>NZ_CP044491.1:0-6317 GCF_010918895.1 Acinetobacter schindleri | reverse complement strand
CCCCCTTAAACCGAGCGAAAGCGAGGTTAAAACGTCCGAGCTTTAGCGAGGGCATAAGAAGCATATGCACTTCAAATCAAAGTTGATGATGGAGAAACACTCGTCAGAATCATGACGAAAAAACCGTGTTACTCATTTCAACCAAATAACGTGAAAGAAAAAACGTATGACTGGTGTCAGATCGACCCTAAAAAATACTAGATGATCGGTACTTTGCTTGGTTTTTCTCATTACTGATCAGATTACAGCAAGCGCAAAGTTGCCCGACTTTGAAACATGGCTAAAGCCATCTTTCAAAGCATCGAGCGATAGTCATCCAAAAATTTCGGAATGGCTATCCAACTGATGCAGTTCTAAAATATCGTCACCAACAAGCCTATAAATCAAGACTAAATCAGGCTTCACATGACAATCACGACAATTCTTAAACTCTGCACCACCCTTCAAGGGATGATCTAAATATTTTTCAGGCAAAGGATTATTTGCGACTAAACAATCTAATACTTCTGCCCATTCAGCCGTAACCAGTTCTAAATAACGTCTTTTAATATCACGTTTAAAAGAACTTGTTACGATAATCTTACGTTTAGCCATGTGCTTCTTCCGACATAGCTTTAATCGCTTCTTCTACCGTTTCGTACTCGGTGTACTCGCCACTTTCAATCTCTTTTAAAGATTGAAGTAACTTGGCTGCTGCTTTAGGAGTTAAAGCAGTTTCTCGCGCATAGTCAAAAGATAAAGGGATCGCTTTAGTTTTAACGATTTGATTCAAGAACAGTTTGAATGCTTGGGGCATAGTCAAACCGTAGTCTTCCAAAATAGGCGTGACTTGTTCTTTTAACTCTGCTTCTAAGCGCATATTGAAATTGACTGCGGACATGATTTCCTCACTCAAAACTATTAAAGTAAAGATAATATAAGGCATATTCTTTACTTTTTCATTACTTTTGATGTAATAAATGGTTTCTAACAACTGAATTTCGTATAACGGCCATTATGTTAAGTGAACAATAATTTCGTCGAATATTCAGGCTCTCAATTCTGCAAAACTTGCAGAATCTTGTCTAATTTGTAATCCTTGCGGCCAAGGGTGTCTAGCTAAGCTAAGGCAGGTGTTTGTTGTAGTCGGGCCGCTATAACGGATGACGAGTGCCTGTATGTTTAACCTAAATATCTTTAATAGGATCTCTAGCGAAGTATTGACCATCAAAAATGATCTAGAGCTGAATTCTGAGAATCAACTGATAACTAAATATAAGACTTCTACTTCTGAAGATTATAAAAAAGCAATTATTTTGATTTTTAAAGAACGTGGCTATACCAGGTTAGAAATAGGTCAGTTACTTGAAGGCCAACTGTAAAGACTTCCTAAAATTAACATAATACACGTTATACGAAATGCGTTATAATTATCTATAGAAATCAATGCTGTAGTTTCTAGTTTATAGCCCGAACATCCCTGTTCGGGCTTTTTTTATGATTTTTCACGTTCCACGCCTATTATTTAAGCAATGTTTCACAACTTTGATTAGCTCCAGTAAATAATTAAAACCTAGATAATAAGAACCGAGCGAGTGTCTACGAGCGATTGAGCATCATCAAAATTTCGCCCTCGCCTTTTCTCTGATTACAAGCTCCCTTTCGATTTTAAACGGTAGGTACAGAGCATCCCGAATGGGTGCGAACTTTGGAGCTTTTGCTTTTCAAAAAGTATGAGCGAAGCGAATACATTACAAATGCTTTTGCTTTTAGATTTCACAAATAGGATTAACCAAAAACTGCCCCACGAAGCGAGGAACGAGCTTCAATAGAGTACGAGCTTTAGCGAGTACCTAGGGCAGTTTGCACTCCCCTCTCGAAAGGCTTTTAATTATTTTTAAAGCTTTTAAATGCTTTTAGATAAGCTGAAAACATTGATATGAGAGGACTACAGCTTATATAAGCACACAAATTCTCTTGTATAAGCACACAAATTCTCTTGTATAAGCACACAAATTCTCTTGTATAAGCACACAAATTCTCTTGATTTACACACATAAAATATATAGTGTGTAAATACACATTAATAATAACGTGTATTTAATATGAAGAATGGTTTAGTTGTGAAAGATAATGCATTAATAAACGCCAGTTATAATTTAGAACTAACGGAACAGCGTTTAGTCATGCTTGCAATCATTAATGCAAGGGAATTAGGGCGGGGTATTACGGCAGATAGCAAACTAGAAATACATGCTAGTGACTATGCAAAACTATTTAATGTATCACCTGATGCATCCTACAAAGCCCTGAAAGATGCCGTAAATAATCTATTTAACAGGCAGTTTAGCTATACAGCCGAATATAAAAAAACAGGGAAGGTAGGTATCGTTCGCTCTCGCTGGGTAAGCCGTATTTTTTATGTAGATGATTTGGCATTACTAGAAATTACTTTCGCACCTGATGTAGTTCCTTTAATCACTAGATTAGAAGAACACTTTACAAAATATGAAGCCAAACAAGTTGCACACCTAACCAGTAAGTATGCCACTAGACTTTATGAGTTATTAATCGCTTGGCGTGAAGTTGGTAAAACACCTGTTTTTGAACTACAACAATTACGTAAAAATTTAGGTGTTGAAGATGATGAATATCAACGTATGCACCATTTTAAAAGCCGTGTATTAGAAACTGCCATTACTCAAATCAATGAACATACAGACATAAAAGCCACTTATGAGCAACACAAGAAAGGGCGTACAATTACTGGGTTTTCATTCAAGTTTAAGCAGAAACAACAACCGAAAAAATTAGATTCTAAGCGTGACCCAAACACACCTGACTTTTTTATCAAAATGACCGATGCACAACGCCATTTATTTGCAAAAAAAATGTCAGAAATGCCTGAAATGGGGAAATATTCACAAGGTACAGAAAGCTACCAACAATTTGCTATCCGTATAGCAGATATGCTGTTAGAGCCTGAAAAATTCAGAGAGCTTTATCCAATTTTAGAAAAATCAGGATTTCAGCCATGATTAAATTAAATAACCTATCAACCGATCTAAAGCATGTGACCGTTGAATACCTCGACATCGTAAATTATGAAATTGCGAGGGAAAATATATGCGGTTATATCTTCCTATTATCCCGACTATCCAAAGATGCCGAACCCACCGAAAAAATGCAGATGGAAAGCAAAATACAGAACTTAATTTACTATCGGGATAATTTACAAATCGAGGACAAGGACAATATTCAAAAGGTTTTAAATACGCTCATTCCAGAGTATCAAGCCGAACAAAAAAACCAAACAGCTAAGAAAAATTAGGCTTCAATATCGGGCAAATCAAAAAGCTGTCGATCTCTATTTTCTGTTAAATATTCGTTGAGTTCAGCGAGTATTTTTTCTTTATTGGCTTCATTTGCCTGCATTTTCTTAATCAAGTAAGAACCGAGCAAAATTTTACGCCGAGTATCATCCTTGCGCTCCTGTTCTTTCTTTTTGGTACGTTCTCTTGCTTCAATAGCCTGTTTCTGTGCTTTTAACTGTTTCAGCTTCTCTAACTGGGCTTCAATTTTCTTTTCGATATTTTCAGCAGATTTAGTCATAACGGTTAATTTCGGAATATAGAAAACCACTCAAGCATAAGACCCTATGAATTGAAATTCAAGCGGGTAATATGCTATCGTGTTTTTCATGAAATGCGCACTTACGACTTGAACTTCGTTCAAATCAAAGTTGCGCAAGGGGACACCCCTTAACCCCAAAAAACTGCTACGCAATTTTTTAAAAGCAAAAGCATCTCAAGGCGACTGCATGGCAATCTATCATTGTTCAACTAAAACAGTTAACCGAAGTTCAGGACGAACTGCGGTTGCATCAAGTGCCTATCGTGCAGGTGAAAAACTAGAAGATGAACGCACAGGGCTGACCCATGACTTTACGAGAAAAGATGGTGTCGCCCATGCTGAAATTCTGTCTAATTTAGATATTGAAATTGACCGTGGCGAACTTTGGAACTTGGCAGAAAAAACCGAGAACCGCAAAGATGCCCGAACCGCTAGAGAATGGGTAATTGCCCTGCCTGATGAATTAGACGCTGATCAACGTAAGGACTTGGCAAAAGACTTTGCCAGGTCCTTAGTTGATCGCTATGACGTGATCGCAGATTTAGCCATCCATGAACCGAGTAAAGGCGGTAATGATAAAAACCATCACGCCCATATCATGCTCACAACCCGAAAAGCCGAATTGGACGCAGACAATAAACTCACTCTGACCACCAAAACCGATATTGAACTCAGCAACGCCAAACGAAAAAGCCTTGGTATGGGGACAACCCAAGAAGACATTAAGCAAATTAGAGAAACATGGGCAGACTTAGCCAATAAAGCATTGGAACGTGCAGGCTACCGAGAAAAAATAGATCACCGCAGCTATGCCGATCAGAACAACGGACTACAAGCCACCATCCATGAAGGCACCAAAGTCACTCAATTACGCAGACAAGGCATAGACACTGAAATCAGCCGTTTCAATGACAATGTGAAACAGCAGAATACCCAACAACTTGACCAACAGAAACAGCAGAAAGAGAGCATTTTACAGCGTGGTTTAAACCGTGTCGATCAAGGTTTTGATCAATGGCAGAAGAACCAAGAAACCAAACGTCTAGAACTGGAACGCCAAGCGGAAATGAAGCGACAGCAAGAATTAGATAAACAACGAGCCGAGCAAGCACTCCGCAAAGCATCTCAAAAACTAAATAGAGGCGGAATGTCGTTATGAGTAATCAAAATGATTTAGATGACCAGTTATATATTTTACTGGCATCCATGAAGGAATACAGAGAAGCCATAGCAGACGATAACAAGCGATTAGAGACGTTTTACAACCAAGTCGCTAGTGGGGTGCTAGACAAGGCTGAAAAATCGCTAGAAAACGCAAATAAAAAGCATACAAGTGCATTAAACAACAGTATTCAGGCATTAAACGAAGCAACCAATAGACTGAACTTAAAATTTATCCTTATTTTTGCCAGTACGTTTGTCGCTGTGATGATGGTGTTGATTTTGGCAATCTTCTTATACGTGCCAAGCAAAGATGAAATTGATGAACGTAGAGCTGATATGGCTGTACTTAAAAAATATCCGCTACAAATTAGAGAAAGTGATGGAGAAATGCTAGTCAGAATTATGACTAAGAAATGCTATTCATTTGAGCCAAATAACGTCAAAAATAAAACTTATGACTGGTGTCAGATTGACCCTAAAAAATATTAATTAAAATTAAAGCGCATCAAATTTGACGCGCTTTAATACTCTTAAATTATTGTTTAAATTCACAGGTATTTGGTCTAACTGCATCTACTAAATTAGATTTACATTCCCATGCACCTGAGTTTGCATTATAGATAAAAGTTACAGTTTTACTTGCAATTTTATCATTTAAGCCTTCACCAGCTGGACGGAATGTTGCTGTCATTTCACAGCTATCTGGAGCAACATATTTACCCGCTATACCAGCAACATATTTACCTGCTAATGTAAATCCATTACCACTTGATAAAGCACCTTCTGTAATTGCCGGCTTATAGTCAGGTGTATTTGGTGTACCTTCTGCTCCTTTTGCAGTATCAGTACTACATGCTTTTTGAATCCCTGAAGTACTTGCAATATCAACCATACGAGTTTTGAGTCCACTCAATAAGTTAATAGCTTCCGTCGCTTGAGAGCGAGCAATATAGTTTTGATAAGCTGGAATAGAGATAGCTGCAAGAATACCAATAATTGCAACTACAATCATTAATTCAATTAATGTAAAACCTTTTTGGTTATTCAAAATAATTCCCCAATGAGTATCATAAAATATAAATTATATTTAAGCATAAATCATGCCAAATATATAAACATATATAAATCAAAAGATTTAGTTCTTTTATTTAATATACTGACAAATTTTGTCACTATTCAATATCGTTTTCTATTAAAGATTGACAATTTTTGTCATAATTTTAAATGTTTGATAAAAAAGGGCAACTTAAAATGTGGAGTTAAGTTGCCCTTTTTTATATTTAAATATAAATAACAAAATTATTCAATAGGCATGATGAGGATGTCTACAAGTAAACACCTGGCATTAAAATTTCTCCTTCGCCTTTTTCCTGATTACAAGCTCCCTTTTGCTACTTAACGAAAGATACAGAGCATCCCGAATGGGTGCGAACTGTATTAATCAAATTCTAGACGAGCGAAGCGAGCATAAAAATAACTGAGCGAAGCGAAGGCATAGTTTATTTTTTTATTAAATTCTCAATTTATATTTGAAAAAACAG
>NZ_CP044490.1:0-6838 GCF_010918895.1 Acinetobacter schindleri | reverse complement strand
TTGCCATTTTTGTGGTAAATCCCAGGTATTTTCAACTAACTCATAATCATCAAAACTAGCTGTATTGTTCTCTATACGCCGAAAAGCATGATGTAAATGATCTACCTCTAATGCTTGTGCAATATTTTCAGCATTAAGGCGTTCTAATTGTGCCAAATAATCATGTTGGATATTCCATGAAACTTGACCACTATAATGAATATCTAAAGCTTGGCTTTGATCTAATATTCTGAACAATAGGGATTTACCTAAACCATTACGTCCAATTAATGCAGAAACCTGTCCTGATAAAAGCGTAATGTTTAGCTGATCAAACATTTTCTGTGTAGAAAATTCTAAATTTAAGTTTGAAGCAATACATGCATGTTGCATAAAAAATTCCTCATGTAGAGGATATGCAAAATAGTGAAGATTAACTTATAAAAAACAATATATTATTTAGGATATAAAGTAGAGACCAAGAATATATAGCCACAAGTAGAATCTATTTTGCACATCAAAAGTTTAAAAATAATGATGAGAAAATGACTTACTTCATTGGCGTTACTCTTGGGAGGATGATTTGAATAAGGTTATTTTATAATGATAAGACAATCTGTCAAGCTTGTACTAAAGCTTCTAAAAGTTATTTAACATAATGGCTGTTATACGAAATTGACAATATGTACAGGATTCTGTACATTTAGGATTGTAAAGTTTCAATCACTACCGCCTAGGTAGTCTAGCTAGCAGCGTTTTGACGCAGCTTACCCTATGAGGGATAGATATATGCATGTATTTACATATACGGACGCACGTAACAATTTAAAATCTGTTTTAGATAAAGTAATTGATGATGTAGACGTTGCTTTTATTACAAGAAAAGAAGGTGGCCATGCTGTAGTAATGGGACAAGATCATTACGATAGCTTAATGGAAACGTTATATCTCCTTTCATCTCCAAATAATGCAAGTCGTTTAAATGAATCAATTGCTCAATTACGTGCAGGGAAAACAAAACACAGAGAGTTGATTGAGGATGACGAATCGTAACGTCGAATGGACTGATAATGCCTGGGATGAATATATCTATTGGCAGACACAGGATAAAAAGATACTTAAGCGTATTAATACCTTAATCAAAGAATGTCAGCGAACACCTTTTGAAGGAACAGGAAAACCAGAACCTTTAAAAGCTAATCTTTCAGGATTTTGGAGTCGTAGGATTGATGAAAAGCATAGATTAGTTTATGAAGTGACAGATGAACGAATCTCTATAATTCAATGTCGATTCCATTACTAACAAGATCCCCTATTTTTAGGGGATTGTTTTTTTATTTAATACAAAATCTCATATGCGAAATTTAGGTGTTATTCCATATAACGCCATTAAAAAGATCTTTATCTTTCTGCCTATTTTCTTCAGTCTTACTTTCCGTGCTTAAAAACTTTTCAAAATCGGTTAGTTGCCCCTTAAAAGATTCATCATTTTTCAGTTTGTTTAGAACCCAAGCTCCCAGTAGAATTTTACGTCTAGTATCATCTTTTCTTTGTCGATCAGAATTTTTCTTTTTTTCACGAGCAGCAATAGCTTGTTTTTGTGCTTTTAGTTGTCTTAATCGTTCTTCTTGCTTTGCAATTTTTTGCTCTAAAGTTTCAACACTCATACCATCACCATCTCAAGGAATCCCCCTCAAGCATAGGTCTGTTTGAATTGAAATTCAAGACAGCCCATGCTATCGTGGTTTTCCCGAAGGGCGCACTTAGCCATTGGATTTCATCCAATGGTGCGACAAGGGGTAAATCCCCTTTGTAATCCCCTGACCAACATATTCATGTTGGTAATTTCGATAAATCGAAATAAAGAGCAAAACAAAATGGCGATATATCATTTTTCAGTTAAAACGATTAGTAGAGGTAATGGACGATCAGCCGTTGCTTGTGCTGCATATCGTTCAGGTGAAAAATTGGTATGCAATTTCTATGGAAAAGAACAAGACTACACAAAAAAAACTGGTGTCGAATTTACAGAAATCTATGCGCCCGAAAATACAAATACCGAGTTACTCAATCGTCAGACACTTTGGAACAAAGTCGAAAAAGCCGAACGAAGAAAAGATGCATTACTTGCAAGAGAATTTGAAATTGCATTTCCAGGTGAATTAAACGCTGAACAGCGTAAAAATATGCTCAATGAACTTTGCCAAAACCTCGTTAAAAAATATGGTGTCATCGTTGACGCTGCTATTCATGCACCGCATACAGACAGTGGAAGTGATGAACGCAACTACCATGCACACATCATGTTCACCACCCGAAGTATTAATGAGCATGGTGACTTTTCAGCAAAAAAATATAGGGACTTCAGTCGTGACAATGGCACAGAAACTGTAAGCCACTGGAGAGAATCATTTGCAGAATTATGCAATCACCACCTGAAACAAAATGGATTTGATGAACGTGTCGATCACAGAAGTTATGAAGACCAGGAAAGTGACCTAGAAGCAACTCAGCACGAAGGTCCTCAAGCGACATACCTCCGGAGACGAGGGATATTTACAGAAATTAGTCTGAAAAATGATGAAATTAAGCTACGTAATTTAAAAATCAAAAAGGTCATCGCACTGGATGAAAACATCAAAGTATCTGAGGATCTTGTTCAAAAAGTACGAAGTGAGCTTCAGTTTCAATACTCTCAAGCTGAGTATTCAGAAAAAACTTCTCAGAAACTTTATGAATTCCAAAATGAAGAATTATCAAAATTAACAACAAAATTAGACACGATGAGTTCTGCAATATCAGAACTACGCAAAAAAGAGCCTTTATTTTTTAAAACAAAATGGATCAATCAAATAAATGACCTGATCGACCAACACAACACCCAACTAGACATCCAAAAGCATATTTCTGGTCTTAGTGAAATAGAAAAAAAAGAGAGATATTCTGATCATTTAAATAAATGGACAGAAGAAAATCAGCTGCTCCAGCCTAAAAAGTCTTTTGCAAAATTTGACGAACCGAACATCACTGTTAAACAACGAAAACTTAATGATCAAATTTCAAATATAGATCATCAAATTTCTGAAATATCACGCAGAGAAACTGAGTATCAAGAGTATGTACGCGATCAAAGACTGGAGATCATAAATAGTTATATATTTGAAGAAGATAACTATGGAAATAAATACTTTAGTCCTCAAAATGGTGAAAAACAAAAGCGACTATATGCAGAAGAAATGGAAGATCTAAAAATCCAAGAATTGCATGCGGCTTTTACAAAAAAAATTGAGACCGAAGCGCAGCAAGAGTTTTCCCAAAAAAGAGCAATACAGCTCGAAAACGACCGAAAAGATCGTGAATCTAGAGAACAACGCTATGCACAAGAACGAGAGCAACAAGAACAACGCTATGCACAAGAACGAGAGCAACAAGAACATTTGGCATTTGTAAGACGCCAAGAACAAGAAAAACAGCAGAGAAATGAGCCTAAAAAGCCAGAAAATGACAATAACCATGACTACACGCCTTAGAAATCCCATTTAAGCGCAAAAAAACGGGGGTTTTAGCGACTTTTGATAGAAATACAGTAAAACTATAGTTGATAAAAATAAAATCGCTTAGAACGCAAATGAGAGCCTTTTAGCGAGTATCTACGAGCGACACAACGAAAGTTTGCTTATTCCCCCTCTGAAAAACCGTTTTTTATTGAATTACTGGGGACAGTGATTAGCGAGTGTCTACGAGCGAAGTATTGATGCTTTTGCTCGTCAAAAAGCATGAGCATAGCGAATGCATTATTCATGTTTTGCTTTTTGAATCCTTGATCATATATGCAAAAAACTGCCCCCCACGAAGCGAGTGAAACGAGCTTCAATAGAGTACGAGCTTTAGCGAGTACCAAGGGCAGTTTTAATAACTCACTTTGGAAATAAATTCCCTTTTATTCTTTTAAAAAGCTTTTAAAAGCTTTTAGACCCTCTGAAAACCTTATGCAGCAATAGTTTCAAGCGTTAAAAGGGTACAAATAGCATGATAAAGGGTACAAATAGCATGATTTTATCGTTTAAAAGGGTACAAATAGCATGATTAAAGGGTACAAATAGCATGATAAAGGGTACAAATAAATTATTGTACCCTTATGTTTATTGGTGTACATTGTTTTCTCATAAGGGTACAAAAATCATGTTCATTTTTTATAAGGTTTGATATCTGAATGAATAAAGAAAATAGTTATGATAAATCTTATCCAGTAACAACAATGGCTATTCAAAACAAAGTTACTGAATGCTTTAAAAGCATGTCTGTAGATGAAAAAAGAATTTTAATTATGGCTTCTCCGATTGCTAGAAATGTCGATGCAAGTGAACAAGATCAAATCTTAATATCTGCTCAACAATTTGCTGATGACTGTGGTATCAAAGTCAATTCTGCTTATAAACAAATTGAAAATGCGTCAAAAAAACTAGTAGATCGGTCCTTTTCATACGTTAATGATAGGGGGAAAAAGGTCTACTCTAACTGGGTAATTGATGCTACTTATGAAGATGCAGGGATATCTTTAAGGTTTACATCTATTGTTTTGGTGATGTTGAAAATTTTAGATAAATACAATCCATACACTCGTTATAAAAAAGATGTAGTTCTAAAATTAAAAAAAGACTACTCAATAGACTTTTACCATTTAGCGAAAAAAAATCAGGCAAAAAATGGCTTTGAATTAACGCTAGATGAAATGTTTACAGAGTTTGGTTTACCAGAATCTTATAGAGATTTGAGGAACTTAAAACGAAGAGTTTTGAAGAGCTCATTAGATGAAATTAATGAATTTACCGATGTAACAGTTGACTATAGTCCAGTTAAAAAAGGACGTTCTGTTGTCGGCTTTAAGTTCACTGTGAAAGAAAAATCTAAGCCAAAATTAATAGCTCCTGAGCGAGATCCAAAAACAATAGATATGTTCTGCAACCTGTCTGATGCTCAAATTAACAAGTACAGTGCTATTTTATCTAAACTTTCTGAGCTATCAGACCTAAGTAACTTCCAGGACTATCCTAGTTTTGCCCTTTGGATTAGTGGCATCTTACGAGATCCGAAAAGTGTAAGAGAGGAAACAGCAAAGCGGATTTTTAAAGCTCTTCATAGCAAGACGGATTTTAAACCATGAAAACTAGAGCTGAATTAGATGCAATGAGCCATCAAGAACTCAAAGACTATGAGCAAATTTTACTTGCTCTGTGGACACCAAGAATGGCTATTGAAAGTGACATTGAAAGGTTAAGCACTAATCGCAACGAATTATTAGAAATTTTTAATCAATTAAAAAATCCTGATGCTCCTGAAAATGAGCGTTTAAAAAATTCTATTTTATCGCTCAAATATAAGATTGAAGATTTAGAAGATAAATTGGATGATCTTATTCAAGATAATCGCTTAAATCGTGCAGATTGAATTATTCAGTTTATTTAATTAAAACCGTGAAACATTGATCAAATAGTAAGCGTGGAACGTGAAAAATCATAAAAAAAGCCCGGTCATGGAAACTCGGGCTATCAACTAGGAACTACAGCGTTGAATTATAAGGATAATTATAAAGCATTTCGTATAAGGTGTATTATGTTAATTTTAGTAGAACTAATAAATCTATATATTTGAAAATGTCATTTTACTCAATTAAATACTCTTCAGATATTTCACACTGTTCAACAAAAAAATGATCATGTGAAACTAAAATTACAGCGCCCTGATATTGGCTAATAGCCTGCGATAGAAGCTCTCTAGACTCAATATCTAAATGATTTTCTGGTTCATCAAGCAATAATAAATCAATACCATCAGGATAGTGACTCATTGCTAATAATGCGACTTTCAATTTTTCACCACCACTCAGTTCTGATAGTTTTAATAAAGCTTTTTCACGACGAATACGTAACTGACCTAACAAATTTCTCCACTCAACTTCAGTAAGATTGGAGTTATAAAGTGCAAGGTTTTCGATTACGGATAAATCATTATTTAATAAACTAAAGTTTTGATCTAAATACAAACATGTTCCACTAAAGAAAATATCATCACGTTGATGGGTAGAAATCAATTTCAATAAGGTTGATTTACCAATTCCATTAGCACCTTTAAGATGGATTTTTTCGCCAGCTTTCAATGCAAAATTAATTTTATTTGTTGCTGTATGGGGTAGCTTTAAATCATGAATTCTTAAAATCTCTCCTTGCTTCGTACTCTGTAAGTGGAATTCAAACTTCTGAGCTTTGATTTTTTCTACAATGGTCTGCCTATTAATCAGACTATTTTTCAAATCATCAGTTTGTCGAGTTTGTTGGGCACGTAGCTTACCTAAGCTTTGTCCAGCATTTTCCTTTTTGAAATCTAGAAAAATCTTTGCTTGAGAATTAGAATCACGAAGTTCATTGCCTTTAGATTGACGTTTATTCGCTTTCATTAAGCTATCATGTTGCCGTTGTTTTAACTGCTTTAATTCTTTTTTCTCATTATTAATAGACTGAGTTAATGCATCCATGTGTAGCTGATGCTGTTGAATGTAATGCTCATAATTACCTTTGTAGTGTTGTAAGCCTAATTCAGTTAAAGCATAAATATGTTGGACTTGATTGAGTAATTGGCGATCATGACTAATCAGGCATACACCACTAGGGTGTGCCAAAATACTCTCAATTAACCATTGTCTAGATGTTGAGTCTAAATGGTTGCTTGGTTCATCTAAAAGTAGATAGTGATCCTTTTTTAAAAACAAACGACATAAAGCCAGCTTTGTTTTTTGTCCTTCACTCAGTTTTTCTGTTGGAAAGTTCAAATCCGTAGGTAAGTCAGCATTTTCAAGTATATT
>NZ_CP044489.1:0-7333 GCF_010918895.1 Acinetobacter schindleri | reverse complement strand
TTCGCTCCGATCCCCATTGAAGCCAATACTGCACGAATTTCCGCAACTGTGTACTCGCACTCTTCCTGCATAAAGGAGAGCACAGATTTATGCGTGTTAAATTTATATCCTGTTTGTGTAAAGTAGCCAATTTCAGCTTTTGGAGATATGGTTAATCCATCAGCACGTTCTGATATCATTTTTAACAAGGACGTTTTCCCTGTTCCATTCGATCCAGTTATAGCGACTTTAGCGCCAAGCGGTATTATAAAGTTAGCGTCATCAAAGATAGTACGGCTACCAAATTTTAAGCTCAGACCATCTGCCGTAATCGGGAACTTATTGTGCAGTTCTAGGGCTGAACTTTGACGAAAACGAATAGAACGCAAATGCTCTGGTGCTTGAATATCTTCTAATGCAGCCAAACGCTTTTCCATACTCTTAGCTGCCTGATACAGTTTTCTTTGCTTGGTGCCAGTCATTTTTGCATGCCCAAGTCGTCCAGCACTTTCGGTAGAGTTTTTGGATTTTTCTCCTTTTTTCTTATTGTCTAATCGATTAGCTTGCTGGCGTTTTTCTTGCACAGCAGATTCTAATCGCTCCCGTTCCTTCATCATCAGCTCATATTCTACGGCTTGGTGTTGTCGCTCTTCTTCTTTTTGACGCAAGTAATCCGAGTAACCACCCCAATATTCCGTAATTTTACCGTCTTTTAACTCCCATATCTTGTCTACAACCATATCAAGAAAATATCGGTCATGACTGATAACAAGTAATGCTCCATCAAATGCTTTAAGTTGACCAATAAGTAGATCTATTCCATTGAGATCAAGGTGGCTGGTTGGTTCATCCGCTAGAATGCCATGTACTTGTTGGGAAAATGCGGCAGCAATTTTTGCACGAGTTTCCTCTCCGCCACTCATTGTGTCGTTTTGTACATTGGAAACACCAAGGCGAGATAACATTGCCCGGTCTTCGACCGTTTCTATTTCGATTCCGCCCAGTTGGCTGATATGTGCAAAATCACCAAAACGCTGTAATGTCGCTTCGGCTAAAACAATTTCGCCATTAAGTACTTTGAGTAAACTACTCTTTCCTGCTCCGTTATCACCCACAAGACCAATACGGTCATAAGAGTGAATTTCCAATTCATCAATATCCAAAACATCACGCCCAGCATAATCCAAGCGTATGTTTCTCGCTTTAATAATTAAACTCATTTTTATTTACTCCTGTTTAGCTCTTGAAATTTTTTATGCAGCAAACAGGATTTAGGTGAAAACAAAAGCTAGCATCACAGTGTCCTCCCAAAAAAAAAGCTATTCATCCACAGGGTGGACAAATAGCTAGTCAATTAAGTTATAACTGGAAACTATGCACTAAAAGCATACTTATAAATTAAGCATACTTTTACTTTATATATCCGCATATATTCTTAAAGACACAACAAAAGCCCACCATTATAAAATAGTGTCACTATGCAAATAGTTGTGTCTTAACGAATGCGGATAGAATGCATAAACTTACCTAAAAAATAAAATTCAGTTTTATGATAACTTTACTGTTAAAAGAAGTCTAGACAACCTTGTTTTATGCTTGGATATAAGGCTTATTTTAAAATAATAGTAGTGAAGATTTTCTAAAATTAACATAATACACCTTATGCGAAATTTGTTATAATTCTCTTTAGAAATCAGTGCAGTAGGTTTCCATTTTTAGCCCATCTATACCTAGATGGGCTTTTTTTATGATTTTTCACGTTCCACGCCTATTATTTAAGCAATGTTTCACAACTTTGGTTAGCTCCAGTAAATAATTAAAACCTAGATAATAAGAACCGAGCGAGTGTCTACGAGCGATTGAGCATCATCAAAATTTCGCCCTCGCCTTTTCTCTGATTACAAGCTCCCTTTCGATTTTAAACGGTAGGTACAGAGCATCCCGAATGGGTGCGAACTTTGGAGCTTTTGCTTTTCAAAAAGTATGAGCGAAGCGAATACATTATCAATGCTTTTGCTTTTAGATTTCACAAACAGGATTAACCAAAAACTGCCCCTCGAAGCGAGGAACGAGCTTCAATAGAGTACGAGCTTTAGCGAGTACATAGGGCAGTTTTAATAGTTTTTCCCTTTTTAATAGTTTTAATAGTTTTAATAGTTTTAGACAGCATGAAAGCCTTATATAGCAATACTCTTCAGCCTCATACAACGACAGATTTACCCTTATACAACGACAGATTTACCCTTATACAACGACAGATTTACCCTTATACAACGACAGATTTACCCTATATAACGACAATAAAAAATAATGTTGTTGTTTTAATTAACGCTTTTATAATATAGTGTCGTTTTATTGCAGAAAAATAATCCTTAAACCAAATGAAAAATGATCTAGTTATAAAAAGTAATACTCTTGTTGAAGCTTGCTTTAATCTCAGTTTGACTGAATATCGAATACTACATGTAGCCTTCACTGAATTAGCTGAATATGAAAGTGATAAAGGCTTATTCCACACACGAGAATTTAGAGTATATGCAAAAGATTACTCCAAGCTATTTAATACTGATGAATCCGATGCTTATAAGGTATTAAGGGATGCAAGTGAGCGATTATTTAACCGTTACTTCACGTATGATCGGGTCTATCAAAAACCTGATTTTATAGAATGTGTTAAATCGAGATGGGTACAAAAAATTAGTTATGCAGATACGCAGGGATATATTAAATTTCAGTTAGCCGATGATGTTTTTAGCATGATTGGACAACTGAAAGATTGTTTCACACGATATAGATTATCTAAAACAGCCCAATTAACGAGCGTTTATGCTATTCGCCTTTATGAAATGATGATTCAATGGCAAAGCACGAAAGTTGTTCCAGTAATAGAATTAAATACGTTAAGAGAACGCCTTGCTATTGAGGAGCATGAATATCCTAGAGTCTATGATTTTAAGAATCGTGTCTTAGACCCTGCTATTAAACAAATTAATAAATATACAGATATCACAGTAAGTTACGAACAACACAAGCAAGGACGTATCATTTCTGGGTTTTCATTTAAGTTTAAGCAAAAAAAAGACGATAAACCTAAAATTAATACTAAGCGTGACCCTAACACCCCTGACTTTTTTATAAAAATGACCGATGCACAACGCCATTTATTTGCCAATAAAATGTCAGAAATGCCTGAAATGAGTAAATATTCAAAAGGTACAGAAAGCTACCAACAATTTGCTATTCGTATCGCTGACATGCTTTTAGAGCCTGAAAAATTTAGAGAACTTTACCCATTTTTAGAGAAAGCAGGATTTAAATCATGATGCAACTGGAGAACCTAACAGCCAATTTTCAAGGCGTTCAAATTGAGTATACCGACATCGTTAATTATGAAATTGCGAGGGAGAATATCTGCGGTTATATCTTTCTATTATCCCGAATATCCCAGAATGCAGAACCCACTGAAAAAATGCAGATGGAAAGCAAAATAGAGGACTTAATTTACTATCGGGATAATTTGCAGATCAAGGATAAAGTAAATATCCAAAAAGTCTTAAATGAGCTAATTCCAGAGTATAAAGCCGAACAAGAAAAGCAAAGAGCTAAGAAAAATTAGGCTTTCTTCTTAACTTTACTTTTTTGCTTTGGCTTAACAGTAAATTGCTCTCCCAAAGCCTTGCCTTGTTTAAAAGTGACAATTTCCTTAGCTTCAATTTTAAGTTTTTCGCCAGTTTTAGGATTGTGTCCCATTCTTTCGGCACGCTGTTTTACTTCAAAAGTCCCAAAATCAACTAATCGGACATTTTTATCTTCAACCAGGGCTTCTGTAATGACTTCAAGAACAGAATTAAGAACAACTCTTGCTTCATCTTGATTAATATTTAATTTAGGTGCTAATTTGGCAATTAAATCGGCTTTATTCATAATTAATTGTCCTCAATATTTGGTAAGTCAAAAAGCTGTCGATCTCTATTTTCTGTTAAATATTCGTTGAGTTCAGCGAGTATTTTTTCTTTATTGGCTTCATTTGCCTGCATTTTCTTAATCAAGTAAGAACCGAGCAAAATTTTACGCCGAGTATCATCCTTGCGCTCCTGTTCTTTCTTTTTGGTACGTTCTCTTGCTTCAATAGCCTGTTTCTGTGCTTTTAACTGTTTCAGCTTCTCTAACTGGGCTTCAATTTTCTTTTCGATATTTTCAGCAGATTTAGTCATAACGGTTAATTTCGGAATATAGAAAACCACTCAAGCATAAGACCCTATGAATTGAAATTCAAGCGGGTAATATGCTATCGTGTTTTTCATGAAATGCGCACTTACGACTTGAACTTCGTTCAAATCAAAGTTGCGCAAGGGGACACCCCTTAACCCCAAAAAACTGCTACGCAATTTTTTAAAAGCAAAAGCATCTCAAGGCGACTGCATGGCAATCTATCATTGTTCAACTAAAACAGTTAACCGAAGTTCAGGACGAACTGCGGTTGCATCAAGTGCCTATCGTGCAGGTGAAAAACTAGAAGATGAACGCACAGGGCTGACCCATGACTTTACGAGAAAAGATGGTGTCGCCCATGCTGAAATTCTGTCTAATTTAGATATTGAAATTGACCGTGGCGAACTTTGGAACTTGGCAGAAAAAACCGAGAACCGCAAAGATGCCCGAACCGCTAGAGAATGGGTAATTGCCCTGCCTGATGAATTAGACGCTGATCAACGTAAGGACTTGGCAAAAGACTTTGCCAGGTCCTTAGTTGATCGCTATGACGTGATCGCAGATTTAGCCATCCATGAACCGAGTAAAGGCGGTAATGATAAAAACCATCACGCCCATATCATGCTCACAACCCGAAAAGCCGAATTGGACGCAGACAATAAACTCACTCTGGCCACCAAAACCGATATTGAACTCAGCAATGCCAAACGAAAAAGCCTTGGTATGGGTACAACCCAAGACGAAATTAAACAGATTCGGGAAACGTGGGCAAATTTAGCCAATCACGCATTAGAACGAGCAGGCTACCGAGAAAAAATAGATCACCGCAGCTATGCCGATCAGAATAACGGACTACAAGCCACCATCCATGAAGGCACTAAAGTCACCCAATTACGCAGACAAGGCATAGACACTGAAATCAGCCGTTTTAATGACAATGTGAAACAGCAGAACGCCCAACAGCTTGACCAACAGAAACAGCAGAAAGAGAGCGTTTTACAGCGTGGTTTAAACCGTGTCGATCAAGGTTTTGATCAATGGCAGAAGAACCAAGAAACCAAACGTCTAGAACTGGAACGCCAAGCGGAAATGAAACGACAGCAAGAATTAGATAAACAACGAGCCGAGCAAGCACTCCGCAAGGCATATCAAAAACTAAGTAGAGGCGGAATGTCATTATGAGTAATCAAAATGATTTAGATGACCAGTTATATATTTTATTGGCATCCATGAAGGAATATCGAGAAGCCATAGCAGACGATAAGAAGCGATTAGAGCAGTTTTACAACCAAGTCGCTAGTGGAGTGCTAGACAAGGCTGAAAAATCGCTAGAAAACACAAATAAGAAGCATACAGGTGCATTAAACAACAGTATTCAGGCATTAAACGAAGCTACAAACAGGCTCAACTTAAAACTTATCTTTATTTTTGCCAGCACGTTTGTTGCTGTGATGATGGTGTTCATTTTGGCTATCTTTTTATACATACCAAGCAAAGACGAAATTGATGAACGTAGAGCAGATATGGCTGTACTAAAAAAATATCCGCTACAAATTCGAGAAAGTGATGGTGAAACATTGGTGAGAATAATGAGGAAAAATTGCTACTCGTTTGAACCGAGTAGTGTCAAAGAAAAAACGTATGACTGGTGTCAGATCGACCCTAAAAAATACTAGTTGATCGGTACTTTGCTTGGTTTTTCTCATTACAAATCAAATTACAGCAAGCGCAAAATTGCCCGACTTTGAAACATGGCTTTAGCCATCTTTCAAAGCATCGAGCTGAAATTTCGCATAAGAAATTTTATGTTAAATGATTGTTAGAAATGCCCCTTGATCGAGGCATTTTCTATAAAGAATACTAAAAACTAATTAAAGCCAACCAAGTTTCAAAACAAGGCAGTTCTCAGCAATCATATTTTTAAATTATATAACTCCCAACTGAGCTTTTGCTCCAACGATAAGGCTTTCATTTTGAGTTTCTAAGGCAAATAAACCATACATCAAAGGAGAGGCCGCTGCTCTTTCTAAAGTCTGTTCATATAGTTTATTCCAAACTTTACCCCCTAGTTTTTCATACTCGATGATTAGAGTTTTGAGGCTTTCTTCTCCAAACAAAGTTACATGCCCAGCAAAATCAATCGCTGGGTCATCTATATGGGCTGTTGACCAATCAATAACGCCTGAAACAGCTCCATCCTTTGAAGCTAGTACATGCCCAGCATATAAATCGCCATGTATAAATTGGGTGAAATCTGCCCATAGAACATCATTATCCAACCATTTTCTGTAGCGGGTTTCCAATTGCTCACTTATACCAATTTCAGATTTTACTAACTGCAAATTGTTTGCTATTTCAGGTCTTAAATCTGAAGGTTTCATAATTTTCAAATCATTTTCCCGAACTTCTTTTTCAGGAATACTATGGATTTCAAATAAGGTTTTTGCCAAAGATGTTATGTATTTCGGGCTATCTTTGTCCATATTCCAAATTATTTCATAGGTTTCAGCATCCAAATTTAAAACAGGATTATCTTTAAGTATGGGATAAGCCACTAATTCTGTAGATGAAATTCTCCAATCAGGAACCTCTACAGAAAGATGTTTTTTTACCAATTCTAAAATGCGTTTTTCTTTCTTGATTTGTTCCCTCATGCCATCACGACGAGGAATACGCAGCAACCATTGTTGCCCCTTTGTATCAAGAGCAAAAACGACCTTAAAATCAATGCCCATTTCATTGAAATTCATTTTGTCCGTAAGCAACAAGCCGTGTGCTTCAGCAAGTGATTGAATATCTTGAATTGTCATTTTTAATTTCCTTTAAAGAGTTCAATAATTAATGTTCGGATTAGATTGGCTATCATTAACAATCTCTCTCAAAAGTCTTGATGATTTTGTGGTCTTTGATCTCGTAGATAATGTCAGCAATATTATCGACCAATTGCTTGTCATGAGATACGAAGATAATAGTTCCTGCATAGGACTTCATCATTGTTTCTAATGCGGCAATACTTTTTAGGTCAAGATAGTTTCCTGGTTCATCCATAAGCAAAATATTATATTTTCCTAAAAGCATTTTGGATAAAAGCAGTTTGATGATTTCACCTCCCGATAAGTCGGATAAGTTTTTTTGAATATCA
>NZ_CP044488.1:0-8408 GCF_010918895.1 Acinetobacter schindleri | reverse complement strand
ATCAGAGAAAAAGCATGCCGAAAATCGTATTTCATCAGTTCGCTCGTAGACACTCGCTCTATAAATAACTGTTATTGTTTAAATTTTCTTAAAATTAAGCATTGTTTTTTGAATTTTATGATTGATTAGAAATTTTATTTTTCATGCTGTTTTGATTGTTATATTTCAAGTTAATGTAAAACATAGCTCTATTTTGCGCTTATTTACGCTCTATCCATCATTTCATGTTTTTATGATGTCAGTTACCAATAAGTGTTCTATCGTTGAATTGGGAGCAAATAAGAGCCTATTTTTCAAGTGAACTTCCAGATTGACATTTTTATTTGGGGCTTACAGTCAAATTTCGTATAAGAGTTTTTATGTTAAATAAAAAGACGCCTATGTAAAGGCGTCTTTTGAATATTTCTAGATTATTGAAAAGCTTGTCTTAGAACTTCACCTTTCTCTGTAGAAGTTTGGCTAGTTGTAGAGTTTTCATCATTTATATCTAAAATATCTTTTCTTTTTTCAGGGCCATAATATGAAATAAACTTATTTATAGATTTATCCCACGCTAAATAACTGTCGTTATATTCAGAAGTAAAACGATAGCCATCTTTTATTTTTTTAAGCTCCAATCCTTCACGACCTAACCAATAGTTAAGAACATGATCATATTTACCTGCTTCATTTTGAAAGTAGATATCTATAAAGCCATCACTGTTTCCAGTGAAAATTGAGTAAGCACCTTCACAGGTAACGTCTGAAGATCGGATAATATAGTCTTTTAAGCCATCATTATTAAAATCTATATTTACTAAAAACCCTTTATTGAAAGTGATTTTAGGATTTTTAACTTGCATTTCTTCATCTTCAGATATGCCTTGGCAGGTATCTATATACTCACTTTGAACTACTTCTTTAATCTCTATAGGCAGCTTATTGAAAGGAATACTATTATTTTTTACAGGGATTTCTGCTAAAGAATTTGTACAAAAAACAGCTATGGCTGCAAAACCTATTAACTTTTTCATTAATAAACCTATTTATTTGGATTTTATAGAGATTAATAGGTGTATCTAAAACCTTGTGCCATCATACAATCTTGTATCATTTCAGCTTTTTCATTTTGATTTACTTTAGCTAAACCTATGTCATAGCGACATTTTGCTAAAGCACTATTAGCATCATGTGGAGTAATTCCAGCTTTTCTCCACATAGGTTGTGATGTACTACATGCAGAAATTAAAAGTGTTGAAACAGCTAATGCCCCGATAATTGTTTTTTTCATAAAAAACTCTATAAAATTTAATCAAATAATTTTTCTATTCTATCAAATTTTATGAATTTTGTAATAAAAAATGGGAGCTTAAGCTCCCATTTTTACTGATGATTTTTTAATTCTTTTAGCATGGCATCCCGCAAGATTTCATTCATGCGTGTCTGATAACCTTTACCTTGTGCTTTGAACCATGCAAGTACGTCAGCATCTAAACGAATAGATGTTTGTTGCTTTACTGGACGATAGAATTGATTGTGGCGTACAGCATTACTCCAGTCGGTAATTTCAGGTATATCTGAGAGATCTAGCTGATCGTCAGCAACCGTTCCCTTAGCAAGCAAGCGTTGAATTTCAGCATCTTGCTTGTCGCTGAATTTTTCATTCAGTTCTTTGCGTGAGTATCTAACCATGCTCATATCTATCTTGCTCCGCCTTAGTGACTTGTCTTGCACTAATGATTCGTATGATTTCACAGTCATCTTCATCAAAGATGGTGTGAGCTACTAAGAGCATTAGTACGCCTTTTACTTTTCCAATGGTTTGCCAACGTTCTTCACCATCGGTATGTCTGTCCTGGATTGAGATCCTTAATGGATCTTCAAAAACAAGGCTTGCAGTTTCGAAAGAGACATCGTGCTTTTTCTGATTCTTTCGATTCTTAGCCTCATCCCATTCAAAATACTGTTCCATAAAAAACATTCAAATTTGTATAGACAATAATGTATCACAAAATTGTATCACTCAAGCTGAAAAGCGTAATTTTTAGTCAAATTTATTGGCAAGAACTATCAAAACTGCTCATAAAAAAGCCGACTTGTTTCCAAGTCGGCTTTTTGGGCATTTTTGGATTTTTCTGATTTGAATAAGTACCTGATATTACAATTAATATACAAGTGTACTTCGTATAACGCCCATTATGTTAAATGATCTGAAAGATTTAATTGCTTACTATAAGACTCATCCCACAATATTGAGATATAACGAAAATGAACGACCAGGAAATTTATCAAAAAATTGGCGAACTTTTATGGTCGGTAATGCCTAAAGAAGCAGTTGAAATTCATTTTATAGGCTGTATTTACTCTGATTATTCCGCAGGAGGGACAGAGTGGTTAACCGTTAAAAATACAATTGATAGCTTTGAAATGGGGGAAAGACCTTACTTAATTGAGGATCAACTAATGGATCATATTCTAAATTTGAACTCATTAGATATCTTTAAAGAAAAGTGGACGCATTTTAGATTTAAATTGACAGATCAAGGTCGATTTAATGCTGAATTTGGATATATTCCAAGAGAAGATAGTTGGGTCAATTTATATATGAAAGGAATTAGCGATCTTTCTGAGGAGGAGTTAGATAAAGATTATCCCTATATTCCTAAAGAACTGTGGGAAGAAAGAGTAAGAGTTAAGAATAGTTAAAATTAACATAATACACCTTATACGAAATGCTGTATAATTATCCTTATAATTCAATGCTGTAGTTTCCAGTTTATAGCCCGAGCATCCCTGTTCGGGCTTTTTTTATGATTTTTCACGTTCCACGCCTATTCTTTGACCAATGTTTCACGGTTTTAATAAGCCTTGGTAAACAATTCAACCTCTAGTCATCACTTAAAACAGCATGTAGCACTCGGCCAAATAAACCTCGTTTTTTAGGTTCCGGTGTTATCGTAGCAGCTTGCTGAATAGGCTTATTTTCTATTGCTGTAACTTGTTCGGGCTGTACAATTTCTTGTAAGTCTGTAGTTGTACGGGTTTGTTCATTTGTACTGTAAGCCTGACTGTCAGGCTGAATATTTTTAGGTGTATAGCCAAGTGCTAATGTTAGGTTGTCAATTTTATCTTTAAGTTGCTCAATCTCTTTGTACATACGCCTTTCACGTTCTTCGGCAACTGATTTATCATGTCGTAATTCTTCAATCAATTGCTTGTACAGTTCAACTGTAGTGTTGTCAGTTTCCTTACTATCAGGCTTACTGTCAGCCTGACTGTTAGGCATACCGTAAACACGTTGCATTTCACTAAAATCAATGACTTTTCGATTCTTAGCATCTATTTCATAACTGATAGAACCATTCTTCATACGATCATAAATAGATGTACGAGCAATTCCATATTGTTTAGCTAATTCAGCAACGGTAAATTTAGGCATTATTTTTTGATTAGTTTTATAGCTATGAGTAGTTATTAATCATAGCTGATTTTTTCACTTATAAATTACGTGTAATTCACCATATTGAGTTTGAATTTTCTGCGAATTTCTAAACTGGAAACAAGTTTGGATTGCCGGGATTTGCGAAAAAGTTTGTTTAGGAATGTAATTTTTACATATATCTGGCGATAACATTTGCAGACCAAGCCCCTTAAGCCTAGCTTCTATCATTCTGTAATTTAATGCTTTTTCAATTCCAGATTCGACCATTGTTTGGCTCAGAAGACCGAAAGTTAGACCTGTGATAGTAACTATTGCCCAGCCGATACCAAATTTTTTTAACAAACTTAACTTTTGTTCCTTCTTTTCTTCTAAAACATGATCTTGATATGCTTTTTCACGCTGTTGGTATAGTTCAGCGGATCTTTGTGCTGTCGCCTGTAATTCAGTGCTGATCTCTTTCACTGTTTTAAGATCAGCATTATATGTTGTGATGATTTGATTATGAAAAGCAGTGGAATTTTCTTTCAGCCGTTGTTCAGCGTTATTAAAAGCAAAATCTAATTTGTTAAATGTAGAGCTAACAAGCTTTTCAGCGGTATCTTTCGCACTTACTTCTATTTCAGATTTCAATTGATCTGAAATTTGTTGAGTAAGTTTCGATGACACTTGGCCGATAATTTCTTCTGAAATTCGATTCGAGACAATGTCTGAAAAACTGTCTGAAATTGTACTGACTTGTTTTTTTAAAATTTCGACTTGCTGAATTGCGATGTTGGTCGCAGCACGCATATTATTTTGATAGCGCTGACTATTATTTTCTAAATGTTCAGTAAGCTGTTTAGCCTGAGCATCAGCATTTTTAATATGTGTGGTCGTCTGTTCAATATTTAGATTTGATGCTTGTAAACGGACAATTTCAAGTGCTTTTTGAGCAACTGAAATTTGCTGAACAACACTATTTAACTGCTTACTGACGTTTTGAATATCATCAAAACTTGATGCAATCTTGCTATCAAAATTTGATAGCGTTTCGATCAATTTCGGAAAGTTTGTACTGACTGTATCAGTCTTTGATGCAATGACTTTCAGTTGCTCCACAAGCTCAGACTTGGCTTTCTGAGCTTGTATGTCTTGGCTTTCAATCGTGCTGACAATGGCTGTCAGTAAATCAATAATCTCGCTGTTGTCAGTCATGTGACTGCTCCCAATTTTTAGTTAAAATGGTGAATAATCGTTATCAGATTGTGGCTTGGGCTTTTCGGCCTTTTTTTGCTTCAATCGTTCAAGCTTCTGACTGAGTGTCTCAGTTGGTTCCGCTGTTGCATTTGGAGGGATATTGGATTCTTTGAGCCGTTCAAGTTTTTCCCGTAAATTAGTTGGTTCAGGCTTGTGATCTGCAAGCTCATTGTCGATTAACTGCTGTGCATTGTTGATCTGATTAAGCAACTCTTGTGCTTGTTCATAGTCTGATTTTGGGTTCGGTTTTAAGCTATCTAATAACTCTTTTTCAGCAAGTTTTTCACCGTTTAAAATCTTATATGCGAGGTCTTTGGGCAAAGGTACATTGATAAAATTTAGATAGTCAGATTCAGTCTGTTGCTTCGCTTTCTGCTGTTTATTGTATTCGTGAACGTCCATCTTTTTGCCTTGAGCAACACGGCTTTTTACCATTTCGCCTTCGTGAACGGTTGCTGAAATTTGCAAGCCCAAGTCTTTATATGACTTATGTGTATAACGCTCAATTCGATTGTTTTTTTCTAATGCACTGTTAAATAAATCGCATGGCTTTTGACGCATATATTGCAAAAAATTTTGCTCAATATTCATTAAATCTGGCTTATCTTTTTTGATCTCTGAGCCGTATTTTATGGGATTAAAATCTTTAACTTGACTGCCAATTTTAAATGTATCTCCGTGAGATTTTTTCTTGCGTTTTGATTTTAAATCTTGCTCTGTGAGTGCTTCAATTTTGCAGTACGGAATCACAAAATGAACATGATTATTTTGAATCTGTAACTGTAAATCTTCTTTATCTTCGGGCAAATTATATTTTTCAATTTCTTCTAATCGAGCTTTTTTACGCTTCAAATTATCAGCTTCATGTATCGCATAACTAATACAAGTTCCGTATTGTTCTGTGAAATCTTCACAGAATTTTTCGACAACTTTTATTTGTTCTTCTTGTGATAATTCAGGAGGTAAAGCAAGAATAGAACTATAGCCAATAATGTTCGTAGATGCGTGACTATTATTCTCAATATGATTATAAAATTGTTCTTCATTCATTTCTGTTTTAATGCCATAGGGCATAAAAAAACCTGTGTTAATCACACCTGATTTATGAGAAAAATTATGCTCACTTCCAGTTAAATTATTTTCTAATTTTCGAGCCATAATATAAGCAATAATTCTTAAAATACTATGACCATTTGATTTTTTGACAGTCGAAACACGATGAGAATAACTATTTCGAATAACGATTTTATCACTCATATCATGCTCCAGTGGCGGTTTTGCTTTTCTACTTTTAAGACGTTACATGAAAATAATTATTGTGCAAAGTGCAATAAATTACTTTCTCATGAAAACGGTTTAAAAGTCCCCCCCTGCCCTAGCTTGGGAGGGGGCGCACGACTCAAAATTGATATGTAGCGAAGCGGAATGTCGATTTTGGGTTAAAGTGCGCTTTTTACTTCGTCATTTCTATAGTTTCATAGTCTACGCTTGCGCTTGACTATGAAACTATGAAATGTCGTGTAAAAAGATTAGAACCCACATGTGTCATAAATTTAGTATTTTAAAAAGCAATAATCTGCCCTTGTTTTTTTTATATGGTAATGATTAGATATTTTTATTTTTGAGAATATTTAAATGACTGAACAAGATAATACTCCAATTTTTGATAGCAAAGAGTATGCAAAACAAGTAAGTGATTTGGTCAATAAAATTCAAGGTCGTAAACTGACAAAAGAACAGTTAAAAGATGCTAAGAAATCACTAGCAGATATTCAAAAATTAGCGAGTGAAGCAATTGAAAAATTTAGTGAGATGCTTCCAGATCTGACACCAGTAGAAAAGAAAATAGTAGATGCACAAAAATTCGGTATTGCTGATTCTGTCATCAACCAAATTTTTGACAATAGCAATAAGCATTTAAATGAAGTTGAGCAAACCCAATTTATTGAGCTACTAGACAAAGTTTTAAAATCGGCTCCTAAACGTGAACAGAATAAAATTTTCAAAGGTTCTGATAATTTAAAAGAAGCATTATATTTACACAATGATGATGCACGTAGAGAAAAATTAAAAAAATGAGATGACAAATTTTTGAGTACAGCTTTAACAAATTATTTTGTTAAAGCTGTACTCAAATTTTCTTAACATTAAAATGGAGCAGGCTCTTCAAAAGTTATTCCAAATTCTTGAAGTTTATTAAGCCATCGCTCTTGATTACCATTTTTAAAATCCTCTTTGATTCGATCAATCATTTCATTTATTGCTTCTCCTGACTCTTGAAAACGTGGGAGTAGTTCAGGTCTTTTTATAAGTTCTTTATAGACTATTGCTGCTGTAATTTTTGGCTGTTCTTTTTGTGGTTCATCTGGTACTTCTTTCTTTGGTTCTTCTGCTTTGACTGTTCGTTTTTTTGTCACAGTAAAATTGACATGACTTGCTTTCCGACCTTCTTTTTTTTCAGCTTTATATTGAATAGATAGCTCGGTCTTTAGGTTGATCAAGTCAATATGCGGTTTTAAGACAAACTTTTTAAATTCTTTGTAGTCGCTATATGACTGCAAATCAATATTTAAGGCTTCCTTTAGGTCGCTGATTGCAATATCAAAATTAAAACGATATTCATTTTGAACTAATAACGGATATAACTTTAATCCATGTCCGTGCAGCCCTGAAATTGACTTGATTTGTAGCCTTGTGAAAGGATGCTGTTGATTGAAGACATACATAATATGCAGTGCATAATGCGTAAAACTGACTGTAAATCGCCCCTCTTTGTAAGCTGTTGAAGTGACAAGTCTAGTCCGGACATTTCCACGCTCTTCATTATGAAAAATTACGCTGTGATTGTAGAGAGCGTCAACAACACGATCTAAAGCAGCATAAGCCCCTTTTATATTCAAGCCAGTTAGCTCTGCATACTCTTTTGCTGTAATTGAGAAGACTGTTTGCTCAGTTGGTAAGTCATCGGATAAGCGCACTTTAGGACTAAAAAACATGAGCAGCTTCAACATATCATCTTTTGGTGGCTTTTCATGTTGAAGCAGCCAGAAAGCATTTTGAAGAACAGCAAGATATTCAGGGTACTTCTTCTCAGGAGAAACTAATGGATACAACACTTTATCTTGTTCTGTGAAGTCGTTGATTGAACTCTTTTTAGCAGTTTTACTCACAATTTTTATTTTCATAAAGGGGGTGCGGATTTGTTTTATATCACCCCCTTTAATACTAGTCAATGAGGATATTTTTTTGTCTGCAACACCACCCCCCTTTGTCTGCAACACCACCCCCCTTTGTCTGCAACACCACCCCCCTTTGTCTGCAACACCACCCCCCTTTGTCTGCAACACCACCCCCTTTTAATGGTTATTTGTCTGCAACACCACCCCCCTTTGTCTGCAACACCACCCCCCCAAATGGTCTGAAAGTACCTCTATATAAGGCTTTCAGGTATACCGTAAAGCTTTTTTAAAGCTTTTTAAAAGCTATTAAAAGCTTTTATAAAAGCTTTTAAAAAGATTAAAAATAGAAAAAGAAAATCGCCCTCGGTACTCGGCAAGCCTCGTACTCTAGTGCTGTTCGCTTACGCTCACAGCGGTGGGGCGATTTTTATAACTGGTGTACGTGATAACCAAAAGAAAAAAGAAATTATGGCATTCGCTTCGCTCATGGCATTTTTAAAAGCAAAAACTTAGAAGTTCGCACCCTTCGGGATGCTCTGTTACTTTCATTGTGAAGCTGATGGAAGCTTGTA
>NZ_CP044487.1:0-14179 GCF_010918895.1 Acinetobacter schindleri | reverse complement strand
TGATTTTGTAAGCTTTGCTACTCCAGAGATTCTTAATAAATTTCCAGCCGATCTCATCAATTTCGTGCAAAAGGAAACACCTAAGACATTAGCGGACATATACCCTGAAGAAGCCGTGTTCTTATCAGCTATCAAAAAATTTATAAGACCTTTTAAAGAACAGTATAAAAAATTGGCTGATAAGAACAGGGAAATTAAGGAGCACAATACAGTTGCTCATAAAATTTATATAAAAATTAAAAATAAGGAAGCAACTCTGCAAAAGCCAACAGAGTCAAAGCCTAAAGAATCTAGTCCAAAGACTACTGAAAATAGTGCTGTCCCAGTAGAGATGAAGCAGGGAGCCATTCAGAAAAATATGGCTCCACAAGAAAAGCCAATTACTGTAATTAAGAAGCGAAAATTTGCTTTAAACAAGGATAAGTAACTTGTAATTTAAAATTATAAACAAAAACCCCTCTAAGTCTTGCAACTTAGAGGGGTTTTCCAGTAAATTCAGCGGTACGCAGTTATTTGATGCTAGAACATCAAGTAACGAAGATCATAAGGTTTGACGACCGTTATGATTTCACCAAAAGGCTTGTACCTGAATTCTATTTTCACAATAAACAGTGTTTATATCAAGCCTCAAAATGATAAGTCTTCGTTAATTCGTGTTTTAAATCGTCAAATAAGTATCCTAGATCGAGCTTTGCCCGCTTCTGCGTGTCCGTTTTACGGTCGGCATGCAGTACGTGTGGTAGGAATAAGTGTCACTGGCGTATTGTAGCTATGGTCGAAAGGCTAAACCGCTTACAGGGGAACTTCACATAGGCGGAGCGTTGGGAGTAGTTACATAGGACTTGTTAAGTTGTAAGTTGGGGAAACCCTCGCAGAGATACAGGCAATGTAACGACAGGGAGCGCGTGGAGCGAAGTGCAAGACTTTGAGTCCTTGTCTGCATAGTCAGCAAAGCTATGTGCGGATACGACCGATATACGTGGCTCCGAAGCCAAATATATACAGGTAAATCGGCAATACTTAGGGGATAGGTTATTTTTTAAAATGACCGCCCTTAGGGTGAGTATTGCCGAAACTCTCTCAACCGTTCACCAAAGCCAAAGCACGAAGTGCGACGCTTTGGGGTAGAGTTGAGAGAGTTGAGAGCATTTAGTTAGTTAGTTTTGGAGATAGAGAGTGTGTTTACTCAATCTCTCATAATGCTTAGGCTATTTACCCAAACTAAATATTATGTGTTGTGTATAGTTTTACTGAACGAGTTACTGTATATTAAAACTATACAAAGGATGATTTTTTGTGATTGTAGATTTTAATCATAAAGGACTGGAACGATTTTTTAAAACCAGTTCTACAGCAGGTATTCAGTCTGTTCATTCAACAAAGTTAAAAAGACAATTAACTGCTTTGAATGAAGCGCAAAGCATTGATGAAATGAATTTCCCTGGGTGGAAGCTTCATCCTTTGAAGGGTAAATTAAAAGATCACTGGGCAATTACTGTCAATGCTAATTGGCGTCTGACTTTTATTTTTAAAGATGGCAATGCGTATATCGTGGACTATCAGGACTATCATTGAGGTGAACATGATGATGAATAATCCAGCTCATGCAGGCGAGTTAATTTCTGAATGGTTAGATGGTTTAAAAGAAGAAGGACAAGCGATTACAATTACAGAACTTGCTGAACGCATTCAAATAACACGTCCATTACTTTCTAGAATTATTAATGGCAAAGCGCCTGTAACGGCAGATGTAGCTTTACGTTTACATGATGCTTTAGGTATCAGTGCAGACTTGTTAATGCGTGTTCAATCTAAGCACTCACTTTGGATTGAATCACAAAAACAGCGTCCAAAGATTCAACCATTTTTTATTAGTTGTTAAATTAAAATATGAAATAGAGATATTAACTGTGTTTTTTTCAAAGAAAGATAAAGAAATTGAAGTAGTGCATGGAAATCCTTCTAGAAGTTTTCCTAGTAATTATGAATTAAGGAAAAAAGTTTTCATTAATGCTTACAGCCGAGGATATTATTCAGATATTAAAAATTTTGAGCTAATTCAGATTGATGAGAATTATAAAGTAAGATATGTTGAAAAAATAAAGTTTTTAGCATTTATATATGATCATCCTAGACAGTCAGTGTCGGTAGATAGTACTCATTTTTATTATATTAATGACCAAGATAATTATATTTATTCAGAGCTAATTGGAAACAGTTTTAAGAGTTATACATTTAAAAGTCAAAAAGGATGGTTAGCTCATTTATTTCTATCTGGTATTGAAAATGAAGTCATAGATAAGCTTAATAAGTATTTAAAAACTAACTATCAATATGATGATGAATTGATTAAAGATCAGGATTTTATAGATAGAATATCATTACCATTAAAGGAATTTGTAAATATTCCATCTGTAAAGTCTGAATTAAAGCTACATTTTGGACGTTCTAATATTGGTGAAGCACTACTAGCTGGTTATGAAATGGAAATTATTAATTTACTTGATAACAATGAAAGATATTCAGCTAGTATTTCATGGAATCTTATTGATTTTTTTAATGATTAATTCTTGATTTTCACTAAAATCAACATAATGTACTTTACAAAAATTTCTATTATTAAACTTCAATATCTTTAAAATCCCAACTTATCAGAGTTGGGATTTTTTTCATGATTTTAATTATTTAAATTAAAGAATATATTGAAATATAAATTTTAAGTCTTTTTACGTTGATTTAAAGTTTCTTGTCCGAGTTCTTTCCAAATCTGCCACTTCATATCATTTGGGTCGATTTCAGCAGTTTTAAGCAGAACTCCAAGTAATTCTGCTGGGTCCCGTTGACCTAGATTTGCAATCTCAAAAAGTGCACCTAATTGAATAAGGTGCCGTGTACGAGCTTTACGTTCAGCTTCCTTTTCAGCATTCAATAATTTTCTAACCACTACCTTTTGTTTATTCGCTCGATCTATGGCTTTTTCTGCTTTGATCAAGGCATTCAGTTTTTTCTCTTGGTCAGGGGTACGGTATTGGATTTGAGCTAATTCTAATAAAAGCTTTTGTGCATCACTGGGATTCTTTAAAGCAGAAATATAGGTAATTTTTTCAGACAGCCAATCATTATTCATATTCAATTCCTCAAGTAAGATACCGCAAAAGTACAGGCTCAATTCTCAAAGAACGATAACAAAATAATTACGTCCAATGTCCGCAATTTTGTTAAAGTTCGTCCTAGAGAAGTTCGCCTGTACTTCCATCAAAAATTTGATGGCGCGCTTAGACGTTTCTCAATTTCATTGAGAAACCTAAGCACGTTAGGGACTTCATCCCTAAAACCCTGAAACTTCTTTTTTTCGTTCAATTGAAAATTGAATGAAAAAAAGAAGTACCAAAGCTAGGAGCAACAACATGCAACTAAAACAGGTATTGGGAAAGATCAAAGATATTATTTTTGGCGTGATCGCAGCACCGCTACTCATCCTCATTATGGTGCTTGCTTCGATACTCGATCAAAGAGCGTTTAAGAAGGAACGCAACCGAAAAAAGGAACAGGATAAAACCTAATGGCGATTGCTCGTTTAAGTGTCAAAGTCGGTAAGGCAGGAAAGGCAGCACCGCATGCCGAATATATAGATCGGGATGAAGAAAAAAAGAAAAAAGAGGAACAGGCTAAAACTGACCTTGAACATAGTGACTATGGAAACATGCCGAAATGGGCAGAACATAATCCGATTAACTTTTGGCAGGCAGCCGACCTTTATGAGCGCAAAAATGGTAGTACCTACCGAGAATATGAAATTGCCCTGCCTAGAGAGATGAATGCCGAGCAACGCCTAGAACTGGTTGAGGACTTCATTCAGTCTGAAATTGGCTCAAAATATCCGTATCAGTTTGCGATTCATAACCCTAAAGCAATGGACGGCAACGATCAGCCTCACGTTCACCTCATGTTTAATGAACGTCTACAAGATGGAATCGAGCGAGATCCAGAGCAATATTTTAAACGCTATAACAGCAAGAATCCTGAACGTGGCGGAGCTAAAAAAGACAATACAGGCAAGAGTTACCAGGAACGAAAAACCGATATTAAAGACCTACGCCAAAGATGGGCAGATTTATGCAACAGCCATTTAGAAAAACATCAAATTGACAGCCGTATTGATATGCGAAGCTACAAAGAGCAAGGCATAGAGAAAGAACCTGAGAAAAAACTGCTACCAAGCCAAGCGAAGAATCCTGAAATCAGGGAAGCCCTGCAACAGTCACGAACAGTCCATAAAGAGCTTGAACGACTTGATTTAGGCGACCCGAAAAAAGACCTGAAAGACCTTAAAGACAGTCCAATTTCAGACAAAGAAATTAAACAGGGTATTGAAAGCTTTAAGGCTGATTTTGATACCTTCAAACAGCTTGCTTTGAAACAGTACAAAGAACAGCAGAAATTAGAACGAGAGCAACAGAAAACCATGAGTTATAAGGGGATGAGTCGATGACACCTGATGAAAAAAAGCTATATGCACTGATGGCAGTTGCAGAACAACAGCAAAACTTAGTTAATCAGGCCGTTAAAGAGCTTCAAATCACCGAGGAACGCATTCAGAAGGTCATCGCAGGGCAAACCCATCATACTGTATCAAAATCGCTAAATACGGGCTTACAGGAGGGTACAGCGGAACTTATTAAGACTGCCAAAGCACTTGGACATTTAAAAAATTCGATTGAATCAACCAGTGATCAATTTTCATGGAAGTTAATTACCATTTTCTTAGGTATTTTTTCAGTTCTCATACTGACTATGACGTGGCTATTTGCATCTTATATTAAGCCTTTAGAGAATATTCCAAAGATCGAGAGTTTAAGGCAGCAAGGTATTCAGTTTGATATTCAAAGTTGTGCCGTTGGAGAAGAGTCCAAGCCTTGCGTCCGAGTGATGAAAGAGCAGTGTGGCTATGGGAAGTATGGGGATTTATGCGTTATTGACCCCAAATAGCTAAATCTAAAAATGAAAGCTCTAAGCACTCATTTATAGTTTTTATTATGTTTTAAAATTAGTGGAAGTTAAGGAAATTATTATGTTAAAGCAATCAAGTTTAGAAAGAACAGAGTTTAAGGAAGAAGAACTTGCGCCCATTAAAAAGCTTGATTTGAATGATTTGAAAGTTCCTATGCCTAAAAACCTTGATCAGTTACTGATTTGGACATCCGAACTTGCTCAATATAATTATGCTCAATTCCTTGACCAATCCGAACAGCTAAAACTTGTTGATGAAGACAACCTGGAAGAACAGGCGGAAATCAGTCAGAAGCTTAGGTTCTATAGAGGTAATGCGCTTATAGAAAACCAAATCAAAGATTTCTATTTGAAAAAGTTACTTGATCAAGGGGAGGCAACAGTTAAAGGTTATATTAAAAGTCCGACTAAGAAAAATACCCGATATGCTGTAATTTCTTATCATGACTATGATTTTGGGTGGTGTTTCAAAAAGTATGCTGGCATTAAACGAATCCATTATTGATATAAAAGAACGCTAAATCAAAGGCTTTGTAATGATTTTCAAGCTTTTTGGAGAAGTTGCAGCTTCTCCTAAAGCCTCGCCTGATCCGATGCCGTAATCGACAATTATTGCCTTCTATACCCACAGTGAAAAATTTACCAATCAACTGTTTGCATTCTTTAAAGGTCGTAACAAAGCTATCCCAATGGTCACTTGATATACATGTATAGCTTACACCTAACTGCTTCAATTTTAATTTAAGTCGTTTTGCAGTGGCTAAATCTCGGTTACCCCATACATAAGCAACAATTTCACCTGTTTCTCGATGATAGGCATAAATTAGCCATTGTTTATTTTGCTTATGACCAACAAAAGTCCAAAACTCATCTACTTCAAGGGTTTCATAATGACTTTGCTGTGCTCGAAGTTGATATTTTGATTGGCTAAGTGTCCGTAGAACTTTACCGATACTTACTCTTTCAATTTCTGCTATATCCCTGACACCACTGCCTCGCACCATGAGGTGTAATATTTTGGTTTTGATACCTGAGTGACAGCCTTGATAACTGAGAGCATGATCACCAATAAATTGACGTCTGCATATTTTACATTGGTAATTTTGCTTACCATCTACTTTTGTGCCATTTTTCTTTATACTGTCACTTAGGCAGGCTGGACACTTGATTTCTAGAGTTATTCGCATTTCTCTATTTTATCAAAATCCAACCTGCTTTTTTTCAGCATACTTTTTGAAACACCACCAAAAAATAAACTTATATGGCACTTGCGTAATTCACGACAAAATGTGTCAAGTTTTGAAGAAGAGATGCAGTACTCAAGAATAGCAAGGAACTACACGGAGATGAAAAGCAGGAGGAAAATATTAAAAATGGGTGGTTTTAATAAAAAAAAGAGATGAATAACGCTTGTTACTCATCTCTCAGATAATGGGGGTGTTGAAATAGTGTTAGAAGGACTGCTCCAGACTTTCCAGTTCCATCATTAGTTCCAGCATCTGTTCTTCGGCTGTTTCCAGTTTGGCTTTCAGCTCAGTTTGCTCATTCATCAGTTTGAGCAAATCATTTTTACGTGAGGCATCATATAAAGCACTATCTCCGAGCAAGCTTTGAATTTCAGCCAGTCGCGGCGTAACCTTTGAAATCTGTGTTTCACATTTTTCGATATTTTTACGAATCGGGCGGCTCAGTTCCCGCTGGCGTGCCGCTTCCTTACGCTGTGCTTCTTTGTCCAGTCTGGAAATGGTTGCTTTGACTTCGACCTGAGATTTCACCGGCTCGGCTGGCTTCTGCCCGTTTTTGATCATCTCAATGCGGGCCTGACGTAACCAGTCGGCATAAGCGGTCAGATCACCGTCAAATTCACGGCATTGACCATTATGTACCAGCAGCAATTCATCACAGACACTGGCAATCAGCTGGCGCTCATGCGATACCAGCACCACAGCACCTTCAAAATCCTGCAAGGCCATGGTCAATGCATGACGCATATCCAGATCTAAATGGTTGGTCGGCTCATCCAGAATCAACACGTTTGGACGCTGCCAGACAATCAATGCCAGAGCCAGACGGGCACGTTCACCGCCTGAGAAACTTTCACTTGGCGTATCCATGCGTTCGCCGCTAAAACCAAAACTGCCCAGGAAAGAACGCAGGCTGGCTTCACTGATTTTTTTATCGGCAATACGGGCCAGCTGTAACATCGGGCTGGCATTGCCATCCAGTGCATCCATTTGGTGTTGGGCAAAGTAGCCAATATTGAGCAGTTCTGAATCTTTACGCAGACCCTGAAGCAATTTTAAATCACCGACCAGCGATTTAATCAGGGTGGATTTACCGGCACCATTCATCCCGAGCAAACCAATCCGGCTGCTTGGCGTGATCTGTAAATTGACATTGGTGACAATCAGCTTGTCACCATAACCAATATCGGCATGTTCCAGTTGCAATAAAGGCGAACTCATTTTGGTCGGTTCACGGAAACTGAAGGTAAATGGTGTATCAACATGGGCAGCAGACAGTTCCTGCATACGCTCCAGCTGTTTGATCCGGCTCTGTGCCTGCTTGGCTTTGGTGGCTTTCGCTTTAAAACGGTCAATATATTTTTGCAGATGTGCGCGGGTTTCCAGCTGCTTTTCATAAGCCTGTTGCTGCTGCGCCAGACGTTCACTGCGGGTGCGCTCGAAGGTCGAGTAGTTACCGGTATATAAAATCAGTTCCTGATTTTCAATATGTAAAATATGATCGGTAATCGCATCGAGGAAATCCCGGTCATGCGAAATCAGCACCAGCGTACCTTCATAGGCTTTCAGCCAGTCTTCGAGCCAGAGAATGGCATCCAGGTCTAAATGGTTGGTCGGTTCATCAAGAAGGAGTAAATCGGAACGGCTCATCAGGGTACGCGCCAGATTCAGGCGCATGCGCCAGCCACCAGAAAAACTTGAAACATCCAGTTGGGATTGATGTTCAAAAAAGCCCAGACCGGCCATCAGTTGCGAAGCTTTGGCCGGCGCAGAATAACCTGAAATTTCATCAAAACGGCCATATAAATGGGCCAGTTCTGCATCATCCAGCTGATCTGGCTGCTCCAGTTTCTGTTGAATATCCCAGTATTCTTCATCGCCGGACAAGACGAAATCAATGGCTTTCATATTCAGCGCTTTGATTTCCTGCGCCATATGCGCCACGGTCCATACCGCAGGACGGGTCAACGAACCGGTGTCTGACTCCATGCCACCAAGCAAAGCTGAAAACAGGGTCGATTTCCCGGCACCATTGACACCGGTTAGGCCAATTTTCCATCCTGGGTGTAACTGCATCGACGCTTTTTGAAATAAAACACGTCCACCGCGACGTATAGATAACTGGTCTAACTGAATCATTGAGAAATCAAAGCTAAGAAATAAGATGCGCCTATTCTAAAGGAAAGCCTTGTGAAAATGAAAAATCTTGCGACTTTTACTGAAATGAGCCAGCTTTTAAATATTGTGAATTTATATATTATGGACGAATAAGTTGAGTATAAGCTCTATTTTCAGCATTAACAGTTGTGGTGGTGTTTCAAAAAGTATGCTGAAAAAAAGCAGGTTGGATTTTGATAAAATAGAGAAATGCGAATAACTCTAGAAATCAAGTGTCCAGCCTGCCTAAGTGACAGTATAAAGAAAAATGGCACAAAAGTAGATGGTAAGCAAAATTACCAATGTAAAATATGCAGACGTCAATTTATTGGTGATCATGCTCTCAGTTATCAAGGCTGTCACTCAGGTATCAAAACCAAAATATTACACCTCATGGTGCGAGGCAGTGGTGTCAGGGATATAGCAGAAATTGAAAGAGTAAGTATCGGTAAAGTTCTACGGACACTTAGCCAATCAAAATATCAACTTCGAGCACAGCAAAGTCATTATGAAACCCTTGAAGTAGATGAGTTTTGGACTTTTGTTGGTCATAAGCAAAATAAACAATGGCTAATTTATGCCTATCATCGAGAAACAGGTGAAATTGTTGCTTATGTATGGGGTAACCGAGATTTAGCCACTGCAAAACGACTTAAATTAAAATTGAAGCAGTTAGGTGTAAGCTATACATGTATATCAAGTGACCATTGGGATAGCTTTGTTACGACCTTTAAAGAATGCAAACAGTTGATTGGTAAATTTTTCACTGTGGGTATAGAAGGCAATAATTGTCGATTACGGCATCGAATCAGGCGAGGCTTTAGGAGAAGCTGCAACTTCTCCAAAAAGCTTGAAAATCATTTCAAAGCCTTTGATTTAGTGTTCTTTTATATCAATAATGGATTCGTTTAATGCCAGCATACTTTTTGAAACACCACCAAATTTTTTATATCAAAATTTCAAAGTGTACTGATGAGTACACTTTGAATGGGTTCTAATACCCGAATTTCGTATATGAGATTTTATGTTAAATTTTTTATATCAAAATTTCAAAGTGTACTGATGAGTACACTTTGAATGGGTTCTAACACCCGAATTTCGTATATGAGATTTTATGTTAAATTTTTTATATCAAAATTTCAAAGTGTACTGATGAGTACACTTTGAATGGGTTCTAACACCCGAATTTCGTATATGAGATTTTATGTTAAATAAGATGGAACTTAGACAAAATTTTATTAATAGTTATGCATTCTGCACAGTTAGTTTTAGACCTAAAGCATTTACTACACGATTAATCGTATCAAAACGAGGTGCTGAATCTTGACGGAGTGCTTTGTAAAGTGCTTCACGTCCAATTCCTGCTTCTTTAGCGATTTGAGTCATACCACGAGCTTTAGCAATTACACCAAGTGCATGAGCTAGTTCAGCAGGGTCATTCTCTTCAAGAACCATATTAAGATACATTACAATATCTTCTTCACTCTTAAGTGCTTCTGCCATGTCAAAGCTAGGTAGATCAGCTATTTTAACCATTTTTCAATCCTCTAAAGATTTTGATAAATCAACAGCTCGTTCTATATCCTTTTGCTGTGTAGATTTATCACCACCTCCAAGCATCACAATGATTACATCACCATGTTTGATGTAATACATGCGCCAACCTGGTCCGAAGAACTCTCGCATTTCCCAAACACCTTCTTGAAGATGCTTTACATCGCCCCAATTACCACGCTGAACCTTATCTAATCTTCGATTCAGTTTAAGACGGGTCATACTGTCTTTAATGCTATCTAGCCATTCATCAAATTCAGGGAGACGTTTAATCTCGGTCATGAAAGTTCCTCTTTATTGTATTCGATCGAATACACAACATTATAATGAATATATTTTATGAGTAAATGAAATAATAAGAATATATTTTATCAATTGATTATTTAATAACCTATGTTCTTGGCAAAAGGTATCAAACCTGCTCATAAAAAAGCCGACTTGTTTCTAAGTCGGCTTTTTACTGTTTTTGAAGTCAGTCAAAATTTTATAACTATATGAAAAACAATAATATTTTAAATTGCGTTTCGTATAAGCTCTATTATGTTAAATAATTAAGGATAAAAGCTTTATTACTAAATAGAACAGTTGCTTAAAGCAGTATAGAGTTAAGTTTGCATTTTAATATCAAGTTGTCTTTCAGCACCGATAATCACCATACGAATCCCATTTTCAAAAATGTCATCCGCATTCATATTTTGTAAGGTATTCACTCCTTGGAGCATGAGTGGATATATAGTTGGATCGGCTTCGAATGGTGGGTCTGATCTTATTTCTTCTTGCTGCTCCTCAAGGACCCACCCAACAATAAACCTTCCTAATGTCATAAGTAATGCAACTGCTTCAACAGGAGAAAACCCAGCATGAGATAACAGCGCAACTTGGGCCTCAATCGTGTTGAAATGTCCTTGACTGGGGCTAGTTCTTGCATGTAGACGAGCACCATCACGGTAAGCTAGTAGTGCTCGACGAAAGCTTACAGAATTAGCGAGCAACCAATCTTGCCATGTCATCCCATCGATGGGTAAAGAAACTAAATGGTGTTCATTTATAATGGTTTCCGCCATTGCTTCCATTAACAAGGATTTATTCTTGAAATGCCAATATAGAGTTGGAGATTTAATACCCAATCGTTGAGCTAGCTTGCGTGTGGTTATTGAATCTATGCCTTCTTCATTCAACATATCCAATGCGGTACGCAGGACTATTTCACGTGTCAGACGTTGAGGTGCAATATCTTTTTTACTCATAAATCTATCACTGATAGGGAGTGTGTGAGAGAATATTAATTCTATCATTGCTAGAGAAGGCATTTGTGAAGAAATCATTGAGCGTGATTTTAATCACTATATTTCTGGATGCTGTTGGGATTGGTTTAATTATGCCGATCTTGCCTGAATTATTACGGTCATTGGCTGGAGCTGAAGCAGGCGGTGTTCACTATGGTGCTTTATTAGCTGTGTATGCTCTGATGCAGTTCATTTTTGCACCTATCCTTGGAGCGTTGAGTGACCGATTTGGACGTCGACCTGTATTAATTATTTCAATTGCTGGTGCAACGGCTGATTATCTCCTAATGGCTGCTGCTCCTTCTCTATTGTGGCTATATATTGGTCGTATTTTTGCGGGAATTACAGGTGCCAACATGGCTGTTGCAACAGCTTATGTTTCAGATATTACTCCAGCCCATGAGCGTGCAAAAAGGTTTGGTCTCCTTGGAGCTGTCTTTGGTATTGGGTTTATAGCGGGTCCGGTAATAGGTGGAGTTTTGGGTGAATGGAACTTACATGCACCGTTCTTTGCTGCTGCTTTTATGAATGGGATTAATTTAATAATGACAGCAGTCTTATTAAAAGAATCAAAACACAGCAATAAAATGACTGAGAAGGTTCAGGAGCAATCAATATTAAAGAAATTATCCTATTTGATCACTCAACCTAATATGGCTCCATTGCTTGGTATCTTTTTAATTATCACATTGGTTTCACAAGTCCCCGCAACTTTATGGGTTATCTATGGGCAGGATCGTTATGGCTGGAGTATATTTATTGCAGGTGTTTCCCTTGCTAGTTATGGAATATGCCATTCTATTGCACAGGCTTTTGCTATCGCCCCTATGGTAAAGAGGTTTGGAGAGAAAAATACGTTGTTATGTGGAATAGCTTGCGATGCAATTGGTTTACTTCTTTTATCTATTGCTGTTGAAGAATGGGTGCCTTTTGCGTTGTTACCATTGTTTGCCCTTGGTGGAGTAGCCGCTCCTGCTTTGCAAGCAATGATGTCCAGAGGTATTAGTGATGAAAGACAAGGTGAATTACAAGGGCTATTAAGCAGTTTTAATAGTCTGGGGGCTATAATTGGTCCTGTATTAGTTACTAGCCTCTATTTTATGACTCAGGCATCAGCTCCTGGAATGGTATGGGCATTAGCTGCAATACTTTATGTAATCACCCTACCCTTATTGCTTAAGTATCGCCTGAATAAATATTCTGGAGTTCCATAAAATATTTAATTTATTGGTTTAAAAACTAATGGATTCTATAGTTTATCTAAAATTAACATAATACACCTTATACGAAATTTGTTATAATTCTCGTGAAAATTCAACGCTGTAGTTTCAATTTTCTAGCCCAGTCGTCAATGACTGGGCTTTTTTTATTACTTTTCACGTTCCACGCCTAGTCTTTAATCAATGTTCCACGATTTTGATTAAATAAACTGAATAATTCAATCTGCAGAATTTAAGCGATTATCTTGAATAAGATCACTCAACTTACCTTCAAGCGATTCGATTTTATATTTCAGAGACAAGATTGAATCTTTTAAACGTGAATTTTTAGGTGCATCCGGATTCTTTAATTGATTAAAAACCTCTAATAATTCGCTGTGATGAGTGCTTAACCTTTCAATGTCACTTTCAATAGCCATTCTTGGTGTCCACAGAGCAAGTAAACTTTGCTCATAATCTTTGAGTTCTTGATGACTCATTGCATCTAATTCAGCCTTAGTTCTCATGGTTTAAAATCCGTCTTGCTATGAAGAGCTTTAAAAATCCGTTTTGTTGTTTCCTCTCTTACACTTTTCGGATCTCGTAAGATGCCACTAATCCAGAGGGCAAATGTCGGGTAGTCTGGGAAATTACTGAGGTCTGATAGCTCAGAAAGTTTAGATAAAATAGTGCTGTACTTGTTAATTTGAGCATCAGATAAATTGCAGAACATATCTATAGTTCTTTGATCTCGCTGAGGCGCTATTAATTTTGGCTTAGGTTTTTCTTTCACTATAAATTTAAAGCCAACTACTGAACGCCCTTTTTTTACATTTTCATAAGTGAGTTCAATATCTGTATTAGTTGTAATCTCATTTAATGAAGGCTTCATTACTCGGTCTTTTAAATTACAGAGTTTGTCATAAGATTTGGGCAAACCCAGCTCATTTTTTATATGTTCTAAGGACATTTCAAATTGTCCCATTGCTTGATGCTTTTTAGCTAAATGATAAAGATCGAATGAGTAATCTTTTTTCAAACTTAGTACGATATCTTTTTTATATTTTGTATAAGGGTTTAATTTATCAAACTCTTTTAACATCAGTAGAACGATTTCAGGGAAACGTATAGCTATCCCTCCGTCTTCATAAGTGCAATCAATCACCCAATTCGACAGCACCTTTTTTCCTCTTTCATTGTTATAAGAGAAATTTCTTTTAAGTAGATTCTTGCTGGCTAGTTCTAACTGCGTATATGCGGAATGCGTTTTAATGCCACATTCTCTAGCAAACTCTTCTGCCGTAATCATAATTCGGTCTTTTTCAGTTGCATCAGTGGTTCTAGCAATTGGGCTAGCAAGTATTAACATTCGTTTTTCATCAATGTTCATACTCTTAAAGCATTCTTGAACATTGTTTTGCATAACAACCCAGCTCAGAGGATATGTTTTTTTATTTTCGTCCATATAACTACAACCCCAAAAAACTAACTAACTACATTGGTATTTATGTAGCTTAAACATACATTGTCGTTTATTTTTTGACTACTATTTTTGTAGTTTTTTAACAAAACTACAAACTTTTTCTTGTAGTTTAATGTCCGGTAAAAGTAGTTTCTATGTCCGGTAAAAGTAGTTTTTTAAGTCCATTTTGTCCGGCATTTGTAGTTTAATGTCCGGTAAAAGTAGTTTTTTAAAGTCTGAAAGCATTGCTAGGCGTGGTTTATAGGG
>NZ_CP044486.1:0-18373 GCF_010918895.1 Acinetobacter schindleri | reverse complement strand
TGCGGTTTTAATAATCCAAGATTAGTAGGTACCAAATAATTTATATGGATAGTTAAGTTAAGGTGGAATACATATAAATAATAGAGGCTAAGTCCACTTAATCCTCTAGATATTCAAATAGATCATTCATTGTGCAGCTAAAAAATTTGCACAGTTTGTCTGCTACCGGTAATTCAATACGTACAGCTCTGTCATAGTACATATTGGTGAGAGTATTACGGTTAATTCCCGTTGCATGGACAACATCACTTAATTTTAAGATTTTGCGTTCACCCATAAGGCTGGCTAACTTACATCTAATCATATTATCTTTCAAAGTTTAAAAATAACCTACTGCAGGTTATTTTTATTGCATTAAATTAAATACTTTGGTAAATTATGACCTGCAGCAGGTTATATTTACCTATAACAAGTATTTTTGCCTATCTAAATAAAATTATATCTTGTAAATTAGAGGAATAGTAACCTGCAACACAATAAATTGGTGCAGGAGTTTTTATATGTTTACTTCGGATGAGTTATGGGTAAGCCGTAAAGCTAAGCTTATGGGCTATAAGTTGATTAAACAATTAAATGTAGGAATGGGATTTGGGATTGCTAATTATTTAGATGTGAACCATTGCTATAACAATCATGAAGCAGTTTTGGTTTGGTTAGAACACTTTTTAACAGAGAATCCTGAAGTGAATAATATTGATTTAGTGAAAGTTGAATTTCTTAAATACTTTCCTGAATCCTCCTATGTATTAGCCTAAGCAATTCTTAGGCTATTTTATAACCTATAATTTAAATCATTATCTTTGGAATAATTTTGTTCCTTGTCTTTCATTCGAGAATCAATTTTTTGATTCTCATAAAATTTCTCTGCTCGTTCTTCTGCTAAAGGTATGCCTAGATCCCTTTCTTCTAAACTAAGTTCTAAAGGAGACGGGGTAGGGGGGACACTTTTTTGAATGAATACTTGTTCTAATTCTTCTTCAAGTACAATTGGAATATTATATTCTGTAGCTAATCCTTTTACCTGGTCTTTAAATGTTTCACTGCCGTAGACCTGCACCGTACCATATTTCTCTTTTGCTAGAAGTAAAGCATCAAGAATGTGATTATTCTTTTCACTTACAACAGCAATATATGAAGCATCTTTTGCTTCAATGAATGCAGTCTCGTGCTGATCTAGATAAAATTTATGTCCAAACTTATATTCTATGACATATTTTTTCCTAGAGGAAAACATCATTTTAGACTGCTGAGAAGGTATAGAAGTTTTTTTTGAAGATGCTAAGGTATTCAAGCGTTCTACTTCTTGTTTTTTCTGAAATTTGAGTCTTCGACTGTGTTCAAAGTATTGCAGCATTTGTTCAAACTCCGATTCAGCTAAATTTTCAGGAAGTCTGATTGTTCTCTTCTTTTCAGCCTTAGGCACAAGCTCTAATTCTAGTGTTGAAGATGAAGATGTAGGCTGTGAATTGTACTTCTGTTCTTTTGGTTGCTTGAGTGGAGAAATTTGTAGACTGAAATATAGTTGCCAACAATATTCAATATCAGATGAATTGAAATATTGCTTATTCAGTTCTTTGGGCTGAGTATAAATCAGTTTTTGAATCCTAAGTTTTAAGGTCTTTAGATCATCTTCTTTAAGATCAGGCAATTTCTTTTGATTAATACAACTTTCTAATGTTGATTGAAGTAACACCATTGGTATACCGCAACAATTTAAGAGCAAACAAGTTTTAATAATGGCAGTACTTTGAGGTGCGTGGGTAGTTTTAAATCTTTTAAATAGTTCAGTAAAGCAAGATTCGATATTGTTTTGAGACAAACGTTCAAAACTTGGTAAAGCCCTTTCTTTATTTACATCCTTGATATTTTGGGCTCTATGTTGCAAAGCTATATGGAACAAGTCTTTAAATTCTGACGAGCCTCTGAGAGTTCCTTTCTGATTAGGATCCAGTACTTTGATACATTGTTGCAGCCGGGCGAGAGAATAGTTGCTAAAGACGAGGATCCCATATTGATTTTGAATGGCAATAGGTTCATGCGGTTGATGCCAATCGAAAATGATTCTTGCTGTTTTGATCTTTGGATTATCTTGGCAAATAAAATTTTTAGATTGACGTTGGTCAAATAAAAATTGTTGTTGCATAAGCAAGTAATGTGAAGGTGGGAAAAATTTTAAAAAATCTGCATAAGATGTGATTTTCGATGAATCAAAACTTGTGGAAAATGGAAAGCATTTTTTCAGCGTTTGAGATGTATTTTCACTTAGGTTTTTATGTTGAGCGTTATATTTTTTTCTTTGTGATGCTCTCGAATTAATTTGATCCGCGTGATGATGATAATGTAGTAATGTAAAAATGGCATCAGATGATTGCTCTGGAAATTTTTGTTGTAAGTCTTTTAAAAAATGCTGTTTATCATGCTTATAATTTTCATTTTTAAACGAAATTTTTTGATATTCATCTTTACGATTTTTACTAATTGAATCCTTTTCTACTTTTAATTTTAAATAAACGTCATGGAGATCTTTAACTAGAAAATCTTCATTTTTGAACAAATGATAAGAATGTAGTGTCGTTTTTGCTGATTGGACGTGCTGAATATTATCGCTTAACTTGATCAGAGGAATTATTTTGTGATCGACATCATGATGAGTAAAATCCCCCCATCGTTTTTCTAAGTTTTTCAGAGTGACTTGTTTATTACAAAATAATGAGGCTTTAAAGGTGAGTGTTTGCTTTTCACTTGTCTGAATTTTAAAAATACTACCATTACGTTTTTTTTCATACAAAATTCCAATTTCGGCTAATCGCTGGTGCCAGTCTTTCCAGTTTTTAGCGCTGTTCATTACCTGCTGGATATTATTTTCAATATAGTGTTGATAGTTTATTCCTACCGCAATTTCACTGCTCATTCGACTTTTTTGTTGATGTCGATGTTCTTGATCTCGAATTTTCGAATAAATTTTTTCAGCATCAGGCTGAGGTACATAATCTGGATTTTTATCACACTGTCTAGTTTCATGGTTATAAATGAAAACTGGATTAGGTTCCGGCTCCCAGCCCTGTTTTGCTTCAATTTCTGCAGTAGCTCGATGGACTGCATTCAAAATCCACCCCATACCAAGATCAATGACTTTATTTTCATGGTGTTCATTTTTTTTGAACGGATGAACTTTATTGACGATTAAATGAAAGTGCACATTGTCTGTATCCAGATGCATTGCATATTGCATTTGCAACTCTTCTGCACCCAGATGTTTTGCTAAAATATCGATCTGTTCTTCAAGTTGTTCAACAGTTGGAACTTCAAATTTTTTAAAACTTCCGACCATATGTACGATTGGGTCAATCACACGAGAGTTCAAACTGGCCGTTTGTGACATTTCAATTTTTTGATATTTCAATACGATTGGGTCAATCACATGAGAGTTTGAACTGATAGTTTTCGACGTTTCAGTTTTTTGATAGATAGCAACCTCTAAAAAGTTTCTCGAGTTTGAATAGACACATTTTTCAGAGAGTAAACCTTCATCAAAACCAGGATGAAGCTGATTAATATACTCTGGTAGATAATTAATACGCGTTTGCTTCGGATGCTGAATATAATCAGATAATCCAGTCACGCGTTCATCAATTGATGAGTCAATCGGGTTGGGAATGACTTTAATAATCATATCTTATCCAACCTATCATTGAGTTTACGTACAGTCATTTTGATCTCAGTGATGAGCTGTTTTATTTCCTCTAATTCACAAAGAATGAGTTGTGTATCTTTGAGTTTTTCCAAAAGTTTTGTCAGTAAAATTCCGGTAACTCTTACATCATGAATTTCCTGTTTTTCTAATAAAATGATTTGAGATTCATTAAAAATTTTCTTGCGTAAATAATCTGCTTGATTCATGTGTAGGACTTCACAGGAAGCTGTAATCTGCCGATACTCATCTTCTGTGAGCCGAATAATAATTTGTTTGTTTCTTAAAGCCTTTTTCATTTTTTTCTACTATATACAAATTGAGACCGAGCGAAGCGAGCTCGATATTTGTGAAATGGACGATGTGATATACATCGTCCCATCCTGTACTTTTTTCGGCTCATTGGATGTAATGAATATAATGAAAATCATGCTTGTTTTTTCTTTTTGTTCTTAGCGCAAAAGATGACTTTTTTCAGTAAATTAAAAATCAAAAAAGGGTCATGTTTTGCCATTTCTGTCCAGTGATATATTCAGAATAATTGGCTTGTACATTTATTCCTAAGGAAGAAATATGATGCAAGATCAGAATAGTTTAAAATTCGATAGTGAAAATCCAGATAATACAAATTCTGCATTCTCAACAGAAAATTCTCTTGAAGTTGTAACAGCAAAAGAAGAAAAGCCTTCAAGATATGTAGCGAAGAACCAAAAAATATATAGCATTAATGATGCTAAAAATTTTGAAGATATTCTTCGCCGCCATCTAGTCAAAGTGAATGAAAAAACACTTACGCGAAATGAATTGCTTTCTCAACATAAGGAAACTTTACTTCAACTTTTTAATGGGGGAGTAACAGTAGATGAAATCCTGACTTTTCTACAAGAAAACAATTTCACAGGCATTACTGCTGAAAACTTACAAGAAATTTTAAAAAAGAAAAAATAATTAGGGGGTGGAATAAGATCAGGATTACTAAGTATTCATGAGTTTATTTTACACAAAGCAATTGGTCCCATTGAAAATAGTTTTGGCTCAGTTGATCACGAGACATATTCCAGCTTCTATTCGGTAACATACTTGCACCCATGGCAAGCTTGGTTTTTCCAAACTTATGATGGATTTCTTCAAGTGAATCCATCAAGTTATTGTCTGCGGTTATTTGTTTCATGTCAGTGAACAGGTCATAAATATGGCTAGATTTAGGCTCTAGACAAGTCAATATTACGCCACACTTTTTAAAACCTACATCTTTCTGATATAAATCATCTATCATTTTTATGGCAATCTTACACAGCGTTAATACGTTATCCGTAGGTTTTGGCAAAGTAAGTGCTGCAGACTTGCTGTAATAGGGTCTATGCGTATCAAATGGATTGGATTGTACGAAACCAATCATGTAACCACATAACATATTCTCTCCTCTTAAGCGAGCTACTGCATCTTGAACATAGAGACTCATAGCCTCTTTAAGATCATCAATATGATAAATCCTTTGGCCAAATGAACGACTTGCGACAATCTGCTTTCGAGGGGCTTGAGTATGTTCTAACTCGATACAAGAGACACCATGTAATTCAAGTAATGTTCTATGCATAACAATGGAAAATTGATCCCTAATCATGAAAGAAGAGGCCATCACGAAATCCAGCACGGAATAAATATTAAGACTATTTAGTTTCTTTGTATGTTTCCTACCTACGCCCCAAATTTCACCTACCTCTATCGTTTCATATAAGCTTTCTATAGCACAAAAATCCATAGCAACCAGATTGCACACACCATTGAAGTAGGTGTTATTTTTTGCAATGTGATTTGCCATTTTGGCTTCAGTTTTAGTCCTACCTAAGCCAATACATACTGGTAAACCGAGCCAGGTAAAAATACGCTGACGAATCGTCTGTGCATAATCAGTCAAATCATACTTCTTGGTATAAGCAGTCAAGTCCAAGAAGCATTCATCAATCGAATAGACCTCTTGTTCTTCAGGAGTTACAAACTTAGACAGGACCTTCATGAATCTGCGAGACATTTCTGCATATAAAGCATAGTTACTTGAGAGTACCTGGACCTTATGCTGCTCTACAATGTCCTTAATTTGAAAGAGGGGCACTCCCATCTTGATACCTAAATCTTTGGCTTCCTGGGAGCGTGCCACAGCACAGCCATCATTGTTAGAGAGGACAATTACAGGTTTGTTATTTAGACCTGGATTAAAGATACGTTCACAACTGACATAACAGTTGTTGATATCTACCAAAGCAAATATCTTGTTGGTATATGCCATATGATGAAACCAAGAGAGTAGTTACTTACGTTTCCTGAATGGTTTGATGACATAAGTCACTACACCCCAAATCACCATCTCCTGGCCATCTCTAAGATGTATATCAGAGCAATCAGAATTCTCAGCTTTAAGCCAGCGATAGTCACCTTCAATCATCAAGCGCTTAACAGTAAAGTCATTGTCGATCAGAGCGATAACGATATCTTCATGTTTGGCTTCAAGGCTACGATCAACCACAAGTTCATCATCAATTTCGATACCTGCATCTCTCATGGAAAGAGAGGCCACTTTTACAATGAACGTCGTAGCCTCATTGCTAATGAGGTGTTCATTCATATCTAATGTCTTGTCTACATAATCCTGAGCAGGGGAAGGGAAACCAGCAGCAATCTTCTCGGCTGCTAAAGGAATTTGCATGTAAGTGGATGGCTGTACAGGAGTGATTAAAGCGACATCATTAAAGCATTGGCTATCTGCTTTGTTCAGATAATCTTTAATCTCTACGACCTTGGATAAAGGTACTCTTACAGTTTTGGTAGGTTCATTGTATTTCTGTTTTCTACCTGCACCTTCTCTGATTCCCCCACGCTTGTTGTTCATAACTCATCCATTATTTGATTTTGTGACGTAATCAGATGGTAAACTTTTCTTCCTTCGAAAAACAATAGAATCTGGATAAACGGTTAATATAAAAAGTATAAATTTAAGGATACTTCTAATTCTATAGATCTAATTTTTTTATCAGTGAATTGCATACAAAGTGGCTCTGGATGAACATTAGATGAATTTAGACCCTGTAATAAAACAGCTTCTGATAGAAACTTAGAAATTTTCAAATGATATGTATTTATGATTTATATAATCCTTTTTTATACTTCTACTGGATCTGGGCCTAGAGATGAAAGGGAGAGGTGCTCAAGATAATAGCCTGCTATTTTAGGACTTCTCTAACAATATTATCTGATAACTATACTTATTTTTGTTCACAAGTAATTCTTGGTATTCTTTAAAAGTCAGTACCTTAACATGGAAAGGCTTCTACGGCCTTAAGTACAGAAAGTAGTCCATTCATACTTTCCATCTGTTCTATAGGAACTCCTCCAGTTAATGAATTAGGGGAATTGAGAAAATGATGCATCCATTTAATATCACCACCATTCAGGCTATAAACAGCTCTGTAAATCCGAATTACAATTAGTGCTATTTCCCCTTGTTGAGAATTCGGATCTAAGGTTTGTAATTCAGAAAATTCACCATCAATCCCTTCAAGATGCAGAATTCTTAAAAATTGCTCTGGCTTTAGTCCAAGCTGTTCAGCAGCTTTCCAGGATGCTTTAGCCAAAAGTCTAGACCTATCTATTTGTTGTGAATGTGGACTCATGATCATGTCCTTATATAAAAACCGTTCTTTTTACATTACATTAAAATTAGGAACGCGGCCTAAATTTTATTCAATTAACCAGTTTTGATTACTCCCCAATAGACACACCTGGATGGCTAATTAAATAAGAATATTAATATGATGAGGAATATATAAAGCCTAGATGCTATATACAGGCTTTATGAAGGGCACTGTTGCAAATAGGCTGACATGATAAGCTAAATATCTTATTTATTTCGAGATACAGCAGATGAATCCCTTCCATGGTCGGCACTTTCAAGGTGAAATCATTCTTTGGGCTGTTCGTTGGTATTGTAAATATGGCATCAGCTATCGTGAACTTCAAGAAATGCTCGCTGAACGGGGTGTGAATGTTGACCACACCACAATTTATCGTTGGGTTCAGCGTTATGCTCCAGAAATGGAAAAACGCTTACGCTGGTATTGGCGTAATCCTACAGATTTACATTCATGGCATATGGATGAGACTTATATCAAAGTGAAGGGGCGATGGACTTACCTGTATCGTGCAGTTGATCAACGTGGTCATACGATTGACTTTTACTTTTCCGCTAGACGGAACAGTAAATCAGCCTATTGTTTTTTAGGAAAAATCTTCAATACGGTGAAAAAATGGCAAATTCCACGGGTCATCAATACAGATAAAGCAGCGACCTATGACCATGCTTTATCACGGTTAAAGCGAGAAGGAAAATGTCCAGTAGATATTGAGCACAGGCAGATCAAGTATAAAAATAATGTCATTGAATGTGATCATGGTAAGTTAAAGAGAATCATCAGGGCCACATTAGGATTCAAATCTATGAAGACGGCTTATGCCACAATTAAAGGTATTGAAGTCATGCGTGCACTACGTAAAGGACAAGCATCGTCATTTTATTATGGTCAGCCTCAAGGTGAAGTGTGTCTAATCAACAGGGTTTTCGGTCTCTAAGCACTTTTAAAAAGGAACTTCATCGACTCAAATCTCTATTTGCAACAGTGCCTACAGGAAAATGGTAAGGTTTATCAGCCTAGTCATCTGTCCATTATGTAGAAAGAGCAGCACTTTAATGTTTATGCTGTTCCAATGTATTACATTCCGTACTTTCTATTTGTAACGTAATTTCAGTAATACTATGATTATGTTTTAGAACGTCTAAGGCCTTTTGATAGAGCTGATCTGGATCGCTATTAGGAGCAACTAAATGAGCAGTTAAATGAATGTTTTTTGAAGATATAGCCCAGACTTTCAACTGATGAATCCCTTCAACACCCTCTAGCATCAATAAATCATTTCTTAACGACTCAATATCAATCTCATCAGGAACCCCTTCAAGCAAAATATGGATACTTTGTTTTAATAAAACCCAAGTTCGAGGTAAGACCCAGAAGCCAATTAACACAGCGATTAAGGTATCTACCCACATCCACTGGGTAAAATAAATGACCACTCCTCCGATAATCACGCCTATCGATCCCAGTGCATCACTAAGAACTTCTAAATATGCGCCTTTCACATTTAGACTTCCTTCAGCACTCGCAGAAAGGATTTTCATTGAAATCAAATTTATGACCAAACCAATGACTGCGACAATCATCATTCCAATACTTTGAATTTCAGCAGGATTCGTAAAACGTTGGTAAGCTTCATAGACGATATATATCGCCACTACAAAAAGCATCACTGCATTAAACAGAGCCGCTAAAATTTCGAATCGCTGATAGCCAAAAGTTCTTTTATCATCTGCGGCTTTTTTACCAATTTTGATAGCAGCAAGAGCAATAGCTAATGCGGCTACATCAGTAAACATGTGAGCGGCATCAGACAGTAATGCTAAACTTTGGGTAATAAAAGCAGCGACAACTTCTACTATTAAAAAAGTAGTCGTTAAACCCAAAGCAAACATTAATTTCTTACTATTTCCTTCAGTAACAACCGCATGGCTATGATCATGATGTTCTGACATAAAATTTTCCTTATTCAATCCATGATTAGCAGAGATACTTGAGACAGGCTCAATATCTCTGCTAAAAATTGCTTAATCTAATGGATTAAGAAGCTTTCTTTTCATTCATCCAGCGGTACAGTACGGGCAATAAAACCAATGTAAGCAGGGTAGAGGAGATAATTCCTCCAATAACCACTGTTGCTAAAGGTCTCTGTACTTCTGCCCCAGTTCCGGTTGCCAAAGCCATCGGGACAAACCCAAGGGACGCCACACAAGCTGTCATCAGCACAGGTCTAAGACGCAAAATTGCACCCTGCCACGTTGCATAATAAAGGTCATATTGTTGTCGCAACTCTTTGATAAAGGTAAGCATGACTAAGCCATTCAGTACAGCCACCCCCGATAGTGCAATGAAGCCAACCCCTGCTGACATGGATAATGGAATGTCACGCAACCACAACGCGATTAAGCCTCCACATAAGGCAAACGGTACACCACTAAAGACCAGTAAGCTTTCTTTGATATTATGGAATACAGCCATCAATAAAATAAAGATCGTCAACAATGCGAGCGGAACCACCAATTGCATACGCGCTTTTGCAGACATCAGATTTTGAAATTGACCGCCATAATCTATCCAATAACCGCTTGGTAATTCCTGTTTGGATAACGTGCTCTGAAGCTCTGTTACGAATGAGCCTAAATCACGTCCTTCTACATTTGCAGTAATAACCACTCGACGTTTACCATTTTCACGGCTGACCTGATTAATACCCAGGATATTTTCAACGCGTGCCACATCTTGCAGTTGGACTAAACCACCATTCGGCAATTGAATAGGAAGTACCGCTAACTGTTCAGGACTACGCTGGGATTCATCTAGACGGATGACAAAATCAAAACGCTTGTCTCCCTGTAAAATTGTTCCAACATTCTGGCCACCGACACTTGTAGCTACCAGATCCTGAATTGCTCTTACCGACAAGCCATATTGTGCAGCTCTGGACTTATCCACCTCTACATTCAACAAGGGTAAGCCACTGGTCTGTTCTACATTAACGGCTGTCGCGCCTGAAATTGAGTTAATTTTTTGAGAAATTTTATTCGCTTCGCGATTTAGAATCTCCATGTCATCACCAAATAATTTGACACCCACATCACTTCGCACCCCTGAAATTAACTCGTTAAAGCGCAGTTCAATGGGTTGCGAGAACTCACTGTTATTTCCCGGCAATGTCGCTAAGAAAGTAATCATTCTTTGGCGAAGCTCATCAATCGTTTGTTTTGGATCAGGCCATTCATCATGAGGTTTTAACAGTACCACGCCATCTGAAATGTTGGGTGGCATAACATCTGTGGCCACTTCTGCTGTACCGGTACGGGCAAAGATCGCTTTAATTTCAGGAAATTCTTTCAACAGTAACTTTTCAGTATTTTCCTGCATTCTCAGTGACTGTTCTAACCCTGTACTTGGGGAACGCATTTGCTGAACAGCAAAATCACCTTCACCCAGTTGAGGTGCAAACTCGCTACCTGTTTGAGTGGCTAGCACGCCCGTAAGCACTAAAATACAGGCAGCCACAATAGTCACAAATAAACGAAGCTCATAGGCTTTATCTAAAAGCAGTTCATATTTGGTTTTAAGCCAATGCATCCAGCGACTTTCGGTTTCCTTGACTTCTCCAGTGACAAATAGGGCAACTGCGGCTGGCACAAAAGTGACAGATAAAATCATGGCCCCAATTAAAGCCAGTACAACAGTCATTGCCATAGGATGGAAAAGTTTGGCTTCTACACCCGTCAGGGTAAAGATAGGTAGATAAACCACCAAAATAATTAACTGTCCAAAAATCAGAGGACGACGCGCCTGTTTTGCAGCCAAGAAGACTTCTTTAAATCTTTCAGAACGGCTAAGTAAACCACCTTTCAGCTTCTGAGCTTCTGCTAGCCGACGGATACAGTTTTCTACAATAACCACTGCACCATCAATAATAATACCGAAGTCCAGTGCCCCTAAACTCATCAGATTTGCACTAATCTTCTGCTCTGCCATTCCCGTCAAGGTAAACAGCATTGACAGTGGAATAACGCAAGCCGTGATCAGCGCAGCACGGAAATTACCTAGAAAGAGAAATAAAATAACAATGACGAGGATTGCACCCTCAATCAAATTTTTCTGAACGGTTTTGATCGCCCGATCAACCAAATGCGTACGGTCATACACAGTCTCAATCACCACACCTTTAGGTAGCGATTGCTGGATCGATTGCACCTTTTCATCAATGGCTTGAGCAACGGTACGGCTATTTTCTCCCATCATCATCATGGCAATACCCAATACAGTTTCTTCACCATTATAGGTTGCAGCCCCTGTTCTTAAGTCATGACCAATTGAGACATTGGCGACATCTGCCACCCGAATCGGATAGCCGTTTTTATTGGCAATACTGATGTTCTGGATATCTTCAATCGTGTTTAAAGTGCCGGGAACACGAACCGTTAGCTGTTGTCCATTTTTCTCAATATAGCCAGCACCACGGTTTTCATTATTCTCTGTTAAGGCAGTTTGTAAATCAGACAAAGGAATTTGCAATTGTTGCAATCGGTTCAGATCAGGGGCAACCACATAGGTTTTATTAAAGCCACCGATACTGTTGATCTCAGCAACGCCTTTTACGCGCTGTAATTGCGGTCTTACAATCCAATCCTGAATTTCACGTAAATCCATCGCCGAATAAGGGGTTCCATCCGGCTTTTTAGCATTTGGTTCGGCTTTAATCACCCATTGATAGATTTCACCTAAACCTGTCGAAATAGGCGACATGTTAGGTTGCACATCTTCAGGCATTTCTCCCATTGCTTCTTGCAAGCGCTGGTTGATAAGCTGTCTGGCCCAGTAAATATCCGTGCCATCTTCAAAAATGATGGTCACTTGCGATAAGCCGTAGCGTGAAATCGAACGGGTTTGTTCCATTTTCGGCATGCCTGACATGGCATTCTCAATGGGATAGGTAATCCGCTGTTCCATTTCCAAAGCCGTAAAGCCATTGGCTGAAGTGTTAATCTGCACCTGAGTATTGGTAATATCCGGTACAGCATCAATCGGTAACTTTTGATAACTATAAATACCAATAGCAATCCAGGCTGCAATAAACAGCATAATCCAAATGGCGTTATGGATAGAAAACTGGATCAGCCGATCAAACAGCCCTTCAGGTTTTACCGATTCGTGGTCTGGAATGTGAGGGCTTTTAGTGCTCATGTGAAGCCTCTCCTTTTTCCATCTCAGATTTCAGTAAGAAACTGCCTTGAGCTGCATATTTTTGTCCCTGATTAAGCCCATTTACCACTTCAATCCACTGGCTATCCCCAGACGATTGCCCTAATTTCACCGGTTGCGGACTGAATTCAACTTTCTGTCCATGCTGAGTGGCTACAAAAACCACATCTTTTCCATCGACATTCTGAACTGCGGACTTAAGTACCCGTAATGCGGTACTTTCACTGCGTTGTTGCAACTGTACGTTTACCATCAAGTTTGGACGTAATTCGGTTGCATTCGATTCAACTTTTGCTCGCACCTGAAGACGGCCTGTTTGAATATCCGCTTCAGTATTTAAAGTCTGAATAACAGCCTGATAGACCTTTTCCGTTTGCAAGGATTTAAATTCGATCTTTTGATTCGGGGCTAAGCCCATAATTTCAGAATTTGGAACAATAAACTCAAGCCAGAGTTGATCTAACCGGTCTATCGTAAAGAGTTGATCGGCTAACTGAACATTTTCCCCGAGAACCAAATCCTTTTTACTGATCACGCCAGAAATGGGAGCTTTCAAAATATAGCGTCCGTTACTGGCATTCACTGCACCAAATGCACTTAAACGTGATTGGGCCGCTTGAACCTGAATTTGTGCCCGTTTATAGCTGTTATAAGCACGTTGATAGTCCTGTTTTGCTGAAATGCCCTGTGACCAAAGCTGACGCTCACGATCATAGTCTTGTTTCGCCAGTTCAAGGTTGGTTTGTTCAATTTTAAGATTGGCCTGCTGATCAACTAGATCAGGAACAAGCAACGCAGCCAAAGGCTGTCCTTTCTGAACTTTTTGACCGAGTTCTACATAGACATTTTCTACATGACCACTAAAACTCGGTGAGACGTGCGCTTGCTGGTCAGTATTCACATTCAGTTTGGCAGGATAAGAACTTAATTTAACCACCGGGCCTTGATCGACCGCTGATAATTGTATGCCCTGTTCCACCAGTTGCTTGGCAGTCAGGCTCACACCTTCTGCATGCTCTTCGGTTTCACCACCATGTTCTTCTCCCCCTTCTTCCTCGGCATGTTCATCTGATGTTTCAGATTTATTCTTACCCGTTAAGATCAAGAAAATACTGAGGAGTACGGTAGCGCCGATGACCAAACTAATCAGTAGGGGTTGAGAGATTTTTCCGCTCTGTTTTTTTAAGCTGTTTTTAAGATCGAACATGTTAATTTCCCCCACCAATGACAGGCATGGCCTGTATGTCTTGCCATAAATTTTGATTGATTTGTGCAATAGCATCTTTCGACATGACTTCACTTGGGCTAATGCCTAAGCTTAAACTTTCTGCTTCGATGGCCTTTTGCCAGCCCTCCCGTAACAACTGGACTTTACGTAGACGGATGTCTTGTAATTGAAGCGTGGCTTGCTGAACATCGGTTAAAGCAAACTTTCCTGCCAGAAAACCTTGTAAAGTTTTACTTTGAACTTGAGTCGCCAAAGGAATTTGAGTCTCGTCAACGACTTTGAATTGAAGCTCTAAACCCTGCAACTCGGTTAAGATCGTGCCTATTTGCAGCGCATTTTGCTTTAGATAAAAGTCTTTCTGACGCTCTAATAAGTTCATTTTTTCTTGCGCGATTTTTATGCCATTTTGCTGACGATCGAAAATATTAAGCGGTACACTGACTCCGACTACTAATTGATTTTGTGTGGAGTTTTCCAAGGATTGGGTGCGGTTGACACCTAGGTTTAAAGTGGGGTTAGGACGTGCCTTTGCCCTTAGTTGATCAACCGTTGCTTGAGACTCTAATACCAGTAAAGCTCGATATTTCTCAACGTAGTTTTCCGCTAAATATTCTTGAACCTGCTGATGAGTCGATTTTGGCCAGAGCTTTTGTGAAGAGAGGTTTACCTGCAATGACTTATCAGAGGTTCCCCATAAATTTGATAATTGTTGGGTGGCCACTTGGACTTGTAAGTCGGCCTGTCTAAAAAGACGGATATTTTCAGCATGACTTAAACGTGCGCGATTCACATCTACTTGCGCGATACCGCCCGCAGTAAAGCGCTTCTCGATCGCTTTAAGGTTTTCTTCGCTCACCCGAAGTTGTTCATTGACAATGTTTCTTTCAAGTTCGGCAATGGCCAGTTGTGACCATACATATTTCACTGCAAGCTCAATTTGCGCTTGATAAATCTTCTGCTTCAGTGCTGTTTTATCTGTAGAGAGACTGGCTAATTTTTGGTTTGCTTTTCGCTCACCAAAAATATCCAAGGGTTGTGATATGCCAATGGTAAGCTCTTTTTCATTATTTGAACCAAATCCCGTTTGTTCAACTGACAGTTCAGGATTTTTAAACAGCTTACTTTGCTGAAGATTCGTGGCATTAATGCTGTTTTGCGTTTCCCAGAAATTTTGGGACGCTTGATACTGGTTGACCTGATCAATGGCTTGTCGCAGCGTTAAATCTTGAGGACTGGCGACTACAGAAGTACTCAAGCTGATCATTGCTGATAGCAAGACACCTGTACGGAATGCTGACCAGGATAAATTCAGGATAGAAGTATCCTGATATAATTTGTTTTTTGACATGAAATGCCCCACACATAATGAGATTAGGAGTGGTGGGCTTTTATAAGACTACCCCACCAATAGTAGGGGCAAATCAGGAGGGGGTGTTAATTGATTCAGATAAGGGGATTTATAAAAAGTTCTTCCCAAATAAGATGGTGTAAGGACTGTCTCAAAATGAGTTTTAAGCTTCAAATCATCGGGTGGGTCAATCTGAATCACGATTGTATTTGAGAAATGACTGCACTTTTCGTTAAAACAAACCTTCTGACAATAGTCATAAATTTCTTTATAGTTTTCTAAGGAATAAAGTGCTTGACTAGGACTATCACTCTTTTCGTCTAAATCGATTGGATTAGAGAGTATTGAATTGGGTATGTTTGGCATTTCATGCAGACACGCAGCCTCTGCCACACTCCAAATATTCTGGAATGTGAATAAGAGTACCAATATCTGGATTAGAAATGTTTTTCTCTTCATACACAAATCTGTATTTAAAACACCAATAAGAAGCTGTCCAGATCTATCAAAGATCTGATCACAGAATTTGAGTAACCTTAAACTTTTTGCAGCCTTAAGTAAAGATATACAGAATTTTTGAAAAAAGCATAGGTCTAGATAATCAAGCTAGATTTTTTAGAACTCCACATTGGTCAATTGTACATAAGCCATCACAAGTACCTCTTAAATCAGATAATTGTTCAATAAGCTTTTGTTGCTTGATTATATTTTCTCTGATAGCACTGACATGTAAGTCAATTAATTCATTCACATCTGAACAATTTTTCTTGGGATTATCTTTATAGGTGAGTAATTGACGAATTTCATTCAAACTCATATTTAAAGTTCGGCAATTCAAAATAAACTTAATTCGCTCAACATAGCCTATATCGTAAAGGCGGTAATTTCCTTCTGTTCTTTCGGGTTCCGGAATTAAACCTTCCTTTTCATAAAACCTAATTGTTAATACTGAACATGAGGTTTTTTTAGAGAGTTCACCAATTTTTAAATGCATTGAGTTGGTATTTCCAAAAAATCTTGACTCTATAGTAACTATAGGGATTCTAATATTCAAAGTTTATAAATTTTTTTAATGGGTATAACTATGAGTGGTTGTGGATGTAGTAAAGAAACACCATGCGAAGATAAGAAATCTCAACAAGAAAATCATCCATCAATTGCAGAAGCAAGCAATTCAAAGAATTGTGATAATACGCCTAGCTGTTGTGGTGAAGAGGAAGAAGAAAAATCTTCATCTCCTTGCTGTAACACTTCAAACAGTTGTGAAGATACCGCTCAATCCTGTTGTGGTTCTGATCCCAAAGAAAATTTAAGCACTGAAAACGTTTTAAAAGATTCGCACTACATGAGTGAATACTTAGTTCCCAAAATGGATTGTTCTGCGGAAGAACAGATGGTTCGTATGGCGCTATCTTCAATTGATGGTGTTCAAAAACTCATCTTTGATTTACCTAACCGTTCTTTAAAGGTTCTACATAATCAAAAAGATGAAAATATAACCACCAAACTTGAAGGACTGGGTTTTGGGGCAAAGCTTGTGAAGACTGAAACTTATATAAGCAATCAACAGGCCAAGCAAACAAGTACCTACACCATTCCTAAAATGGATTGCTCTGCTGAAGAGCAAATGGTCCGTATGACTCTTGCAGATCTTGAAGCAGTTAAAGGTCTTACTTTTGATCTTCCCAATCGAAAACTGAAAGTCTTCCATAATGAAGGGATTCAGCAAATTACGGCCAAACTTGAAGGACTGGGTTTTGGGGCGAAACTTGATGAAACACAGCTTTCTTCAGGTGACCTACCCAATGAACCTGATCCTGTAAGACAAGCTAAAGTACTTAAACTGTTATTAGGCATTAATGCTCTACTGTTCTTTATAGAATTCATCAGCGGTATTATTGCTGCTTCTACAGGATTGATTGCTGATTCTCTAGATATGTTTGCCGATGCAGCCGTTTATGGTATTGCGCTATATGCCGTCGGGAAAGCTGCGAAATATCAAGTAAAAGCAGCTCATTTTGCAGGCTGGATTCAGTTATTACTCGCTGTCATCGTGATTGTTGACGTCATTAGACGATTCATGTTTGGAAGCGAGCCAGAATCAACGCTCATGATTGTTATTGGCCTGCTCGCACTTTTAGCTAACGTGACATGCTTATATCTTATTTCTGGTCATCGAGAAGATGGCGCACATATGAAAGCCAGTTGGATTTTCTCAGCGAATGACGTTGTGGTAAATATGGGCGTCATATTTGCCGGTGTACTCGTGGCATGGACGGGATCAGCTTATCCAGACTTAATCATTGGTATACTGGTTTCTTTATTCGTACTTAATGGTGCTCGAAAGATTTTGGCTTTGAAGTAAGGTACAACAAGAGTTATACCGAGCGAACCAATACTAAAAACCCCAGCAGGATGCCGGGGTTTTTTCTTTTCTAAACATCTGGGGTGATTGATTAAATGGTCATCTAAAATCAGTATGATAGTTCAATCTCCCCCCTCGAATAGGCTTTTTCATAGATTTATCACATTCCCTCATTTTCATAAGCTAAACTAAATATAGTCGAAAATTCAATTGAGTTATTCCCCGGCTTTTAAATAGCGGTATACCGCTTGACGACTAATACCGAATGCCTGACCTAATGCCATTTTTGAAGGATATTTCCCTTCCTTCCATGCTTGTCGTAAAGCTTCAGCCTGCTCAGGTTTCAATTTATGTACCCGACCTTTGTACTTCCCTTGAGCTGATGCCAGTTTAATTCCTTCCTTTTGCCGCTCCAGAATAATCTCACGTTCGAACTGTGCAAAAGCACCCATCAGTTGCAGCATCAAATTATCCATCGGAGTGGATTGGGCCGTAAAAGTAATATTTTCTTTTACAAACTGGATGGAGATCCCTCGTTTGACCAGTTTATCTACTTCAGTCACCAAATCTTTTAAGCTTCGCGCAAAACGATCCATGGAATGTACTATCACTTGGTCTCCTTCCCGGACATAATTCAACATTTCTTGAAATTTCGGTCGGTCGGTATTTTTACCTGACGCACGATCAACAAAAATCCGGTCGACTTCAATTCCCTCAAGTTGACGTCCAGTGTTTTGCTCGACAGAACTGACCCGGACATACCCTACTTTTTGGCCTTTCACTTTTTCACGCCCCAATTGAAGAAAAATGAACAATTTCGTAAATTATAAATTTTTAATAC
>NZ_CP044485.1:0-68525 GCF_010918895.1 Acinetobacter schindleri | reverse complement strand
CTTCCCTGTCTGGATCGGTAGCTAAATAAATCTTGTCTGCTTTATTCAAAAAGGCTTTTATTTTTTCAATACGTTTTTCGCCACCGTCAAAAGTTCTGTCATTAACTTTGGCATCAGGAATAAATGAATATTCCATTGCAAAATCATTGGCTATATCAATACCTAAGCCTTTTCTTGGTAGATCCCGAACATGGCCAACACTGGCCACAACTTTAAAATCAGATCCTAAAAAACTTCCAATTTTTGAACATTTGTTAGGAGATTCAACGATTACAAGATTCATGGGTTATTTCCAAATTGTGAAATTTAGGAAACTCGAAAGCCCACAAAGAAAAGATGAATATAAGAAAGCAACTACTTGAAATTTAGTGAAATCAACAAGGATTTCTAAAAGCAGTGCATCTTGTGGCATGAAGCACACAAGATAAACACATGAAATAACTAGAAAAAATTTTAAAAAATTTCCATATTTATTTAAACTTATAGCCATTTTCTTAAATCCCGTCTTAGAGCTTTAAAGAATACAATCCAAAATATACCATATTGGAAAGGGCTTTTGTATTTTTTTACTTGATTCTTATTATTTTTACTTCTTCTGTATAAATTTTTTCTTTCAAGAAATCATTAAGCCTAGTCAGATCCTTAAAGATCCTAGCTTTATCTTTTTCTCGTCTTGTTGTTAAAGTCCAAACCTTTTGGCCTGACCATGCCAGTTTTGCTGTGATAAAAAATCCACCCTCAAATTCATTAATAATTAACTCTTTAATAAATCCTTGTTTATTAGATTCCTCTAGCACCACCTCTGAAATAGAAAAATCAGGATCAATATTTATAAAATCAGTCATCCATAAAACCTTTTAAAGCACCCATAACAAAGGTGCATTATCATCAATTTAGGTAATCTTGGTAAAGTTTTTTTAAATAATTTAAAGAAATTTTAAATATTTTAGCTAAATTCTGCTTTAGTCATGACTAAAAACCTCGATGCTTGGATAAAAGCTGCAAGCTGCAGCGTTTATCCAGGCATCTATATTACCTATCTAATCCAGATCCATAGCACATATATCAGAGCAAAGTGTCTACTTTGCGAACTGGTGCAATCAGTTAAATTTTCCCTTCCCTGATTACCGTTGATTTTCAAGTGAGCTTTAAAAAGCTGTGCTTTTTAAATGGCGACCGCAGAAAATAAACTGCTCCCATTTGATCTAGTAGCGGGATTTAAATAGTACATAGTACATAGTACATAATATGAGGTTATTAAAAGGGTTATAACCCCACGTTAAAACATACTATTGCAATGCTACTTCTCATAAATGGCGACCCGATATAAGTAGTAAATTATTTAAAAAGGACTTAATATCCACCTGTGGACATTTATTAAATGGGATAAGTTATGACTGAAGAACTAGGAACAGAAACAGAAACAGAAACAGAAGGAAAGGTATTAGATCGCAGAAAAAGATATAGAAAAAAGCCTACTACCAAAACTCCACTTTCAGTTTATTTCAATATGGATGTTCCTGAAGATGTTGAAGCACTGGAAGCCTTAGAATATTTAAAAGATATTTATGGCGGGGAAAAACACGGAAAAAGTGTAGCAGTCAAAGAAGTTTTAAGAATTTTCTATAAACAATTACAAGAAAAAAAAGCCTGATTAAATCAGGCTTTTTTCTTGCAAAAACTTAGGACTTTTTAACTGTAGTGACTAACTTGTCATCTACATACAGATAAACTCTTTTATTATGTGTATAAGATGAAATTTTAGGTTGTCCTTCTCCACCTCCAACAGATCCGTCTTGATTACTGCTGACGAATGAACAGTGAGGAAAGCCTTTACCTTTAGCCAGATCTTTTTTTACGTCACTAATTGTAGACTGACATTCAGAAACATTAAGACCGCCAGCAAAGCACATAAAAGCACGACAGCCATAATTTTCATCTTTAGCTGCAACTAAGGCAGATGCACTAGCTAAAGTTAAACCTAAAATAAATTTTTTATACACAAGTAGTCACTCTATTTAGATGAGTTTTCCAGTACGAATAACTTGCCTTCAAAGTTTAGAGATATTGTTTTGGCATTGCTGCACATTGAACAAATCTCTTGAATCAAGAAGGGTAAATTCCGTGTGAATCGAATTTTTCCTGATGCAGTATGAATGATGTGATCAACATCATTTACTTTAACAGTCACAAAATATTGGAACTGCTCGTTCATACCAATTTCAACACCATAGTTATTGGCGTTGAAGTCATCGACTGTTTTCAAGTCATTCATCGTTAAAGCCATTTCTGCAAGATCCCTAGTTTTTAAAAGTGAAGTGCGGATTCTTACAAAATATAATTAATTTAAAAATGTAACTAAAGTGTAACTGTGTGTAAAAGACACAAAAACATCAATTATTTTTAAACGCTTTTAATATATATCAAAAAGTTTAAAACTTTAATGAATAATTTAAAACTTTTGTAAAAAGTTTGTATATATCAAAGCTCATATTTTTTTAGATCCCTTCCCTTTTTGTCATGTAAATATCACTTTAATAATCTTCTAAACATTTCTAAAAACTTTTTAAAAAAACTAGAATCGGGTTTAAAAAGAGTTTAAATAGAGTTTAGGAGTGTTTAGAACAGTTTAAGAGCCTTAATTTCTTTTTGTAAAACATAAGTTTACAAGCCTATAACTATACGTTTTGTCGCTATAACTATACGTTTTGTCGCTATAACTATACGTTTTGTCGCTATAACTATACGTTTTGTCGCTACAACTATACGTTTTGTCACATACCTATACGTTTTGTCGCAAATAATCCACAGACTTATCAACAGTATACAAAAAATGGCTAAATTATTCTTAAAAATCAGTAATTAATTAGGTGTTTAGCTCTAACTTATTATATTTTTGAGTATTTTTTAGCCTTAATCCATGCTGCAATCTCAAAACTATACGTTTTGTCGCAACTTCCCCGCATAACTATACGTTTTGTCGCAAACCTGCGATTATGCGTACTGGATACGATTATATATATTTTTCAGGAATTAACTAGATTCTTAACAATCTTATAAGTTGTTGTTTTATATAAATAATTATATTGAAGAACGATTTTTATTTTTTGGTGCTAAAAAAGATATTTGTATAGGCTTAAAATCATAACTATACGTTTTGTCGCAGTGTAAGTTATTGATATTTATATAATAGTTATAAATATTCAAAATTGAATATTTTTTAACTGGTTTTTGTGTTAAAAATAGCCATACGTTTTGTCGCAGCGTAACTAATTGAAATAAAAGAAAATACTTAAACAGGAAAAACATTTATTTTATTTATACTACTACAGGGTTATAAAGTAATTTTACTGATTTTTAATAAATATATATTTTAAAAACAATATCTTATAAACTTAATTAATAACTATACTTGATAAATATACTTGTATAGTTATAATGATTTCAAAAGGAATAACGGATTTACAAAAAAATGCAGAAAATTATTGGCTCACAAGGCTTAGAGGACTATACACAATCTAATACAAGGGCAAAATTGACCGATTTAGTTGTGACCCGCAATGATTTTCCTACTGCCAGATATAGCATTGATCTCAATCTTGAGAAGCTTATGTACTGTGCAATGATCATCGTGAGAAAGAATGAGCTTAAAAATAAGACCTCAATTACTCATGACGACTTCATTTATGTGAGCAGCGAAAACTTTGGAGAATTGACCTCCCCAATGGCTAGAAAGGAAGTGCTTACTGCAACAGATAAACGTGAAATTCAGCGAAATGCTGAAACTGCTTTAAAACGTATTTATACAAAATTTGATAACCCAACTATGTTGGTTAAAGATGGGGAATCTGACGAACCTGCTAAAGTTCCGATGATGACTTATTGCCATTATGACAAAGCAACTAAATGTATTAAGGTTAGATTCGCAAAAGAGTTTTTTGAGTATTTCTATGATCTAGTTAAGAAAGTAGATGAAAAAACTAAGTCATTTAGTAGCCATGAACTGAAGCATATTATCTTATTTAATTCGAGCTATTCCCTTCGTTTGTATCGGATCTTAATGAGCTATATGTGGCGTACATCAGAGGTCACTATTGATCTGGAAGAATTAAGATGGATGCTTGAATGTGAGGATAAATATAAAGAGTTGGCCAATTTTAAAAACCGTGTTTTGAATGTGGCTCAGGATGAAATTAACGAACTTAGCAATATTAATGTCAGTTTTGAGAACGTAAAAAACGGAAAGGAAGTAGTTGCTATTAAGTTTATTTTTAGCATGAAAACTGAATATAAAGAGCAAGGACACATCAAATTTATAGATAAAATGAAAAAGGGCTATCTGGCTGCTGCAATTCCATTTAGTGATGATGGATCACACTTTAAAGCACCTGATCGTATTAAGCATTTCAAACCACCAGTAAAGGTATCTCCAAAACAAATCAGCACCTTAGTAAATTGCAAAGAATTTTTAAATGATTACGGATATTTCTTAGGTAATCTAGACGAGGATACTTCTAAGGTAATCATGAGAACTCTATTAACTGAAAAGTTAGATAAGCTTAATGCTCATAAGCCGATAGATATGGATTATTACTTCTGGTTACAGGCAAAACGAGGGATTATCACCAATAGCAATAATGATAAGAAGAACGATCAGGACACGGACGATCAGGACACGGACGATCAGGATTAATATCTAAAAAGCATACCCCCCATATTGTCTTAAACAGACTTCGCTAATTTAAGACAATATGGTGGTTCAATCTAAAACCTTCAAAAATTCTTATTAATCTATATAAAAAGTATCTTTTCTATTCGCATCCAAATATTAAAATTTAATAATTAGCTAATTGATACCTTAGTCATGACTAAAAGTTTACGTTTAGCCTAAGTGGAATATTTTGCCATTTTTTTAGAATTTCAATTTACAAGCATATAATAAAAACAATAACTTAATGTTTCCCAGGATTTGGCCAAACCTGTAATATTTTGCCAATAAATCTAGCTGATTAGTTTTTAAATATTTAGTTTTTGCCTTACTTACCTCCTACATTTTTTAGTTTTCTATGCTATCTGGTCGCCACCCATGCGGGCTGGCTTTAGGTATCCCGTTTTAGATCAAATGGGAGCAGTTGCGGTGCTGCGGTCAGCTCGACAAAATCACAGATTTTGTCGGCTTCGCTTGCCCCTTGCAACGGTAATCAGGGAAGGGAAAATTTAACTGATTGCACCAGTTCGCAAAGTAGACACTTTGCTCTGATATAACCTCTAGGGATCTTAACTAAACATTATTTTATTTCTTAGTCATGACTAAGTTATTTCTTGAATGTCCACAGGTGGACTGATATAATGATTTTTATCAGGACGCATCGGGCGACCTGAAATAAAACAGGTATTTAGTTATGAATCAGGATTTAGTTTTAGTCTATACATTAAAGAAATCTGAAGTTGAATCAGTCCATTTTTTTGGTTACTTAGACAATCTTAATGATCAATATGTTTGCTGTCTTACTAAAAAGAATGTAGGTCAATTAATACTAGAATTACAAAACAGTTATGGAGAAAGCTTTGCTGCTGCTTCAGTTATGACTGAAAAAGATTTCTTTCAGAAAGAGAATAACTATTTAGAACCGATTGAAATTTCACTAACTGAATATGATGAAAAGTTTAATATCCTTCCCCCTGCCCGCACGTATGGAGGTTTTAACTTTGAAATGTTCATGCTGCCCGAACAGTTGGGAGGTGGGCTATTCTCACACTTTTTAGTGACCTTTGAGCCATACACTAAAAAACGCCTTAAAGCGTATAGAGTGACAGCTTATAGGAATGATCCATTCCATAAAATTTTTAATTCTTGTCCAATTTAAAAGAGATCCCCGAAAGGGGATTTTTTTATACATTCTTAGTCATGACTAAGGGAAAAAAGGTTGTTCATCTTGTGTGTTTTAAGCTCGTTTTAGGGTGTTTGTGTGTTTAATGTGGGGTAACTAGACGTAGGGTAAAAAAAGGCTATCAGCAGCCTAAGAAACGCAAATATAAGCATTAGAAAAGCAGACCAGACAAAATACTTAAATAGCTATTTTTTATGAATTTATATCATTTAAAAAAATTAGTCATGACTAAGTTTTTGCTTGAATGTCCACAGGTGGACTGATATAATGATTTTATCAGGACGCATCGGGCGACCTGAAATAAAACAGGTATTTAAACATGAAACATTTTTCATCAGTTACATCATTAGACGAGTTAAAACTTCAGTACAAAAAACTAGCTTTTAAAAATCATCCTGATCGTGGCGGTAAAACCGAAGTTATGCAGGAGATTAACAGCGAATATGAACAGCTTTTAAATCGCATTATTAATGAAGCTTCAAAAGATCAGTATCAAGATAGTTCCGAAAATGGGCGTGGTTTCTGGTCAAGCCGTTCAGAACACTCTGAAGTTGAGAAAAAAGTAAAACAGGCTATTGATGCAATTATCAATCTGGATGGTTTAGATATTGAAATTATTGGCGTTTGGGTTTGGGTTTCTGGTGATACTAAGCAGCACAAAGACAAATTAAAAGAAGCGGGTTTTGTATGGAATCGAGTGCAATGTAAATGGGTTTTCATTGGTAAAAAATCAAATGGTCGAGGTCGAATGACTTTAGATCAAATGCGAGAGTTACACGGCAGCCAGAAAGTTAAAAAAACCAGAATGGCAGAAGAAAGACAACTTTTAACCGCTTAATGAATAAGTCCCCGAAAGGGGGCTTTTTTTATCAATTCTCTTAGTCATGACTAAGTTTTTGCTTGAATGTCCACAGGTGGACTGATATAATGATTTTTATCAGGACGCATCGGGCGACCTGAAATAAAACAGGAATTAATTATGCGAGCTTCAATAGTTGCAATCTTTACAAACTATCCTACAGGTAAACTGGTTCATTTTTGCGGTCATGAGGTTTTAACTGGATCTAACAATAATATTTGGTTTCCAATCTTTGATGAAAAAACACTATTTCAAGAAATTGAAAAAATCATGATTAGTTGCCGAGTAGCCCACAATGTTACTCATATTGAAAGAATCAGAAGGGGAGATAATGAAAACGGTTATTTTGAAGATTACAGAATTACTTATAACTTAGCCGTTTAAGCTAGACCTCCCACAATGGGAGGTTTTTTTTGGTGGCGATTTTTTTGGTTTTTAGCTTGCCTAAAAAACATAAAAAATTGTCTATCTGTTCTGCTTTATATACGCTCATTTTGGCCTGTTCAGGTCGGTGCTAGGATAACCTAGCTTCATATATAAAAAAGGCAGTCAGCAGCCTAAGAATCGCAAATAAGAGCATCTGAAAAGCGGTTTAGCCAGGTATTAAAACGGATATTTTTCTACTCAATTTTCCCTATAAAAAATTAGTCATGACTAAACTTTTGCTTGAATGTCCACAGGTGGACTGATATAATGACTTTATCAGGACGCATCGGGCGACCTGAAATAAAACAGGTAAAAATCATGGAACAATACATTTCAGTTTACACACGTCAGCAAGCCATTGAAGATGGTTTTTTAGTTGCAATCAATTCTCTTAGTCCTAAATTAGATGGACTGGCAAAAGAACATTATAAGCATCCTATCTGTTTCACTTCTGCGCTTTGGGCGGTAGTTGATAAGGCGGTAAAAAATGAAAAATGGCTTAATGACTTAGAGGGCGTTATTCATGACATTTTATGGATGAGCCGAGCATATAAGACACACCTAAGCCCTAGTGCGGTACGTTTTACTGTGATTATCACAGGCGCAGGTCGCAAGAGAAATCATATTTTAGAATTGCACGTTCATGGTGGAGATCAAGGAGAGCCAGTCATAACAATTGGTTATCCTGAAGATTTTTAATTTACGTCCTCCCTTTATGGGAGGATTTTTTTATGATAAAAAACTTAGTCATGACTAAGAAAATGCTTGCAAAGTCCACAGGTGGACGTTAGAATATACAGCATAAGGACGCAATAGGGCGACCCTTAATAAGCCATTAAACTAGGTGAAATATGAAAAAAGTTGTTGCTTCAAATCAAAAGGGCGGTGTGGGTAAATCTGCAATCATTTGCCAGTATGCACACTATTTAAATTCTTTGGGCTTGCGTGTATTAGTCATTGATCTAGACCACCAGAAGAACACTACAAAAGCATTGATTACTGGCGGGGCTGTGACTGTAGCTAATGTATCTGCATTCGACATGCTGACCAAAGAAGATCAAACTATTTCAAATCCTGAAGCCTTTACTTTGGTACAAGCAACACCAGAATTAACAGCTATTGAAAAAAATGGCACTTTGCATAACAACTTTGCCACCAATTACCAGAAGTTTTTAAAATCAGTTGATTCTTTATTTGATGTTTGCCTGATTGATACCAATCCAAATCCCGACATTCGCCAAGTAGCTTCATTAATTGTTAGTGACTATGTTTTAAGTCCAATTCAATTGAATCAGGAAGCTATTGACGGCATCGGTGGATTACTCAAGCAGATCCAAGCGATTAATCAAAAGCTAAACCCAAATTTAAAATTAATCGGCATCCTTCCGAATATTGTTGAACCAACTCCATTTCAGAAAGACAACCTAAAAGCTATTGTTCAGCATTTTTCAAAGTACCTGATCAAAAACTCAGACGGTAGCTATGCCTTCGTTAAAAAAACAACTGCAATCGCTGAAGCGCAAGCGCAAGGCATACCTACAAATAAATTGGGTAAAACTAGCGGTTTTACCGCATGGGCTGAATTAAAAACAGTTTTTGAAAGCATTAACAAGTTTATGGAGATTTAAGGAATGTTAGATTTATCAGCTTTGGAAGGTATTGATCTAGGTAATTCTGAACCAGTAGCAGACGGAACACCTAAACAGATTCCACTTACAGATATTCTTGAAGATCCAGATCAGCCGCGTGTTGAGTTTCCAGAAGATCAGATGCAAAAAATGGTCGAATCAATCAAGGCTCGTGGAGTTAAAACACCAATTAGTGTTAAACCCCACCCAACAGAACAAGGCAAGTGGATCATCAATTATGGAGCTAGACGTTTTAGAGCTTCAGTGATGGCTGGCAAGGAAACTATCCCTGCTTTTGTTGATAATGATCATGATGATTATGATCAAGTCATGGAGAATAAAGAACGCCTTAACCATTCACCTATTGAGCTTGCACTTTTCATCCAAAAGAAAATTAAGCAAGGTGAGAAGAAAAACGTAATCGCTAAAAAGTTAAATGAAGATCCTGTTTTCATTTCTACTCACTTAGCTTTAGTAGATATGCCAGAATGCTTATCTAAGGCTTATGATGCAGGATTTAAATCTCCAAAGACTTTGTATGACTTACGCAAACTTTGGGAATCCTTCCCTGAAGAAGTAAACGCTTGGGTGGATGAATCTTTAGAGAATGGTCAGGACATTATCAGATCTAGAGTTCAGGCTTTATCTAAAAAGTTAAAAGAACCTAAGCAAGCTGAAGCGACTGAAGTAGATCAAGAACCACAGGCGCAAGAAAGCCAAGAGCAAACCGCCATTATTGATGATAATGAATCTTTCAATTTTGAGGGGGATGATCAAGCTGAAGCGACTGAAGAACCAGAAGAACCAGAAGTTAAAAAACTGATGGATCAATCGAATCAGAAAGAGCAGCCAGAAGCTAAAGAAGAAGATCCAGACAAAATCAAAAAACCGCTTTTAGTTGTTATTCATGACGGCCGACAAGCGAACCTGATGCTAAATAAAAAGCCTACTTCTTTGGGTTTTGCATGGATCAAATACGAAGATGGAACAGAGGTATCTGTAGATTGCAGCAGCCTTGAAATCGAGTATTTACAAGAAGCCTAAACCTATCAATGGAAAAAGACCTTGCTTATGCAAGGTTTTTTTTTGGCGGGTTATCCCGACCACCTAGCTTGATTACCCTTAGTCATGACTAAGGAGAAAAGAGGGAAAAAAGAAGGTATATAATCTAGGGCAGGATAGGCAGCAGCCGTTAAAATTGCCATTTTGTCACCCAGTTGATAAAATGGGATAAGCAAAATATCACTTTGCTTATGGAATTAATCATGACTAAAGACAATAAAATCTTTTTCAGAGTTGATCGGGCAGTGCTTGATTGGTGGGAGGCAAAGTGTGAAAAACAGGGAATTAAGAAAGGCGCACCTTTCCAAAAAGCGTTAGAACTTTCTTATCAAAAAGAGAATGATCCAGAATATTCAGGACAAGATTTTTCCTTGAATCTGGAAAAGGACTTAACCGAAAAAATCTATCAGTTAGCTAAGTTTGAAGAAGTAGATCCAGACAACCTGCTCAAAAAAATGATCAAGGAAAAGTTATCTGAAATAGAAAAAACGCAAGACGTTATAGATGTATTTGAAAAAACATCACGCAAAGAATTACGGCTTAAACCAAGTTTGATGAAAGCCATTAATGAAAAAGCAGCACAGGTCGGTATGAAACCGAATCAATATATCATTTCGGTTTTAACAGCTAATGTCACAAAAGATTCAATATTCTTTAGCCAGGAAGAAGCTCTTAAACTTGGCGAATCAAATAGTCAGCTTTTGGCGATTGGTAGAAACCTAAACCAAATGGCTAAGAATATGAATCAGGGTATTTATGAGTCTTACGATAGAGAATTTGTCGAGCGAGTGCATCAGCTAGTAAAAGCTCAAGTTAGGCATGTTTTCACTCTATTAGAGCGCAATAAAAAGAGGTGGGAATAATGGCTAACGGAAGCAGTAAGACTACCAGAGAAGTGCAAAGCACTTTGCTTGCTCATGGTGAGCAGCTACTTAACGGATCTAAAGTTAAGCGTGTTAATCAGACGCAAAGTTTAGATACTTTTTTAAATGATCTGTCTAAGCCTAAAAATGGATCTGGCCATTCAGCTAAATCAGCCCCTAAATCATCTCCAAATAGCGTTAAGGCAACTTTAAATAGAATCAGTAAAAAGACCCCTGAAGTAATGGTCAAGGTTACTGGTGGAGGTAATTCTATGGGGAAGGTGAAAGCCCACATGGGATATATCACACGGAATGGGCAATTAGAGGGAATTGATCAGGACGGAAATAAAGTTAATGGTAAGGATGATATAGAAGATACTGCTGAAGATTGGCAAATGTCAGGTACACCTATTTCTGATGAAGAATCTAAATATAAGCAGGCTTTTAATATTGTGTTATCTATGCCGAAAGGTACGGATGAAAAAGGCGTTTATGATGCTGCAAAAGAATTTGCAGAGGAACATTTTAAAGACCATAAATATATGATGGTGCAGCATACCTTTACCAATGACCCTTCAAAAGATCCAAGTGAAAACCCGCATGTGCATGTTGTTGTTAAAGCTGTTTCTGAAAAAGGTGATCGGTTAAATATCAGGAAGGCTGATCTTCAGGAATGGCGAGAAAGTTTTGCTGAAAAATTAAGATCCAGAGGGATTGAAGCGAATGCGACAAAACGTATAGCTAGGCTTCAAAAAAATAGAAGTGATAAGCAGTCAGTTAAACAAATGAAAGAGCAGGGCAAATCGTTTAAGCGATATGGTAAAAATAAGGCAAGTCCAGAACGTGTCCAGAAAGCTAAACAGCAAGAAAAAGAAGCATTGACGCATTACAAGGAAATTACTAAAGCTCTATCACAGTCACCAGATCCGCAAGATAGAAAACTAGCAGTTGATCTAGTGGACTATTTACGGAAACAGGTAGAAGTGAAAAAACCAACGCCACAGCCACAGATTCAACCTAATAAGCCAGATCCTCAGCAGGGAAAGAGCAAGGGGAAAGAACAAGATAGATAACAAGATAAGGCACAATAATGTGCCTTATTTTTTAGTCATGACTAAGATAGTGGCAAGGTGTGAAATGTTTAGAATAAATTAAATTATTTTAAATAAACATTACCAATATTATATAAATTGGTGTATTGTGTTTTGAAATGGACTTCTAAATATAAAGCGGATTTAGACCACCAATAAACTATAGGAAACAAATAGTGCTAAAAAAACTGTTTGAAAAATTGTTCGGTTCAAGTGAACCAGAACTAACAGAAAAGCAAAAATTTGAACGTGCAAACGGTATCAGCTATCACTTTGGTTTTGCCTGTCATAACCTATTAGTGCGGGAATTTAATCATCATTTACGCCATTACAGTAATGGTGCAGTTGATGATTTTGACAATGTAGCTAAAGTGATTCAAAGCAAGGATGTTGTTATTCGCAATGTTGAAACTGGACTTGCAAATAATAATGTAGCGGAAACTGGGTTAATCGAAAATGAAACAGCTTTAATGAATGCTAGAAACTTCCTAAAAATTTTCGAAACAGTTGTAGAGTACAATTTACGATTCAATCCTGAATTTTACTACCTGAAGTAGCCTAGATCCTGATTAAAGAGCCATATCTAGTATATGGCTTTTTGTTGTGGATTAATGAAAATTCCATCTATGCAGTTTTCAGCTTCAAATGTGTACTCCCCTAGCTTAAATTCCATTATTCTTAAATCTCACTCTAATTTAATTGGGTAACTCTTGTTTATCATTGGATATTTTTTCTAATGCAAACATTATTTTTTCTTTGGGGCAATACTGCTTTTTGGAAAACTTTTCCATTACAGCCGATCCAATAATTTTTTTATCTGTATTAAAGAAAAATATCTCTAAGTCATAAGGTACATTGACCATATTAAAACAGGTATAAATCGGCTTTTTCCACGTAAAGACTAAAGGCTTTAATGAAGGATTTTCTTTAAAACCTATTTCTTGATCATGCTCCCTATATAGGTACAGAGCCGTTAATTTTTTTCCATTAAAGCTAAACGTCTTTACTTCTTTATCTTGATCAAAGTAAGGGTTATAAACCTGTTTAAAGGCCATAACAGACACTACTATTAAAAGAGCTATAAACGCTGCATATTTTAATTTCAATTCCTGTTATTCCTTTTAGCCAGGTGGCAAGTCACATGCAAAAAAATTATCTTAGTCATGACTAATTATTTAACACTCATAAGTTGATCCCATTTAAAGTAATTGGGAGACAGCTTATTACGTGACATATTCCAATTTCTATCAGGTAGCATACTGGCACCTAATCCTATTTTTCTCTTACCAAATTTATTCTGTATATCATCGAGTGAATCCATAAGTTTATTACTTGATTCTATCTTGTTCATGTCCGTGAATAAGTCATAAATATGAGTGGCTTTAGGTTCAAGACAAGTGAGGATAACTCCACATTTTTTAAATCCAATATTCTTCTGGTATAGCTGATCAACCATTGAGGTAGCAATTTTAGAAAGTAATAAACTATTGTCTGATGGATCGGGTAAAGCGTAAGACAAAGATTTATTATAAAAAGGCTCAGAAGTATCAAATGGATTAGATTGAACAAAACTAATAATACAGCCACATAGTAAATTTTCACTTCTTAAACGGCTTACGGCATCCTGAACATAAAGCGTAATCGCTTCTTTAAGATCCTCACAGCTATAAACTTTCTGGCCAAAGGAACGGCTTGCTATTATTTGTTTTTTTGCTTTAGTACTTTGCTCAATTTCAATGCAAGAAATTCCCTGTAATTCTAATAGAGTTCTGTGCATGACTACAGAGAATTGATCTCTAATCATTAAGGGTGAAGCACAAACAAAATCTAGAACTGTATTAATGCTTAGGCTATTCAGCTTTTTAGTATGCTTTCTACCAATCCCCCATACTTCACTAACTTCTATAGATTGATATAAGCCCTCAATCGAACAATAGTCCATTGAAACAAGGTTACATACACCTTTTAAATAACTATTCTTTTTAGCGATATGATTAGCCATTTTTGCTTCTGTTTTAGTCCGTCCAATTCCAATACAGGCCGGCAAACCTAGCCAATTAAAGATGAATGGTAAAAAAAATTATATGTCATAATTAGATGTCCTTTTTTAGGAGGGCTTAGTTTTTTGTACCCAGTTTAAGAATACCTTTATCATGTGATTCTAAAGTATCCAGAGAATATCTGTATGCTTTGTATACCTATGGTTATGCATAAAAATCCCAGTGATAAAAGTATTTATCACTGGGATTTTTATGCCCTTTTGGGTTTTTGAATGGAGGAAAATCACATGAAAATTATTAATATTGGAGTTTTAGCTCATGTTGATGCAGGAAAAACTACCTTAACAGAAAGCTTATTATATAACAGTGGAGCGATTACAGAATTAGGAAGCGTGGACAAAGGTACAACGAGGACGGATAATACGCTTTTAGAACGTCAGAGAGGAATTACAATTCAGACAGGAATAACCTCTTTTCAGTGGGAAAATACGAAGGTGAACATCATAGACACGCCAGGACATATGGATTTCTTAGCAGAAGTATATCGTTCATTATCAGTTTTAGATGGGGCAATTCTACTGATTTCTGCAAAAGATGGCGTACAAGCACAAACTCGTATATTATTTCATGCACTTAGGAAAATGGGGATTCCCACAATCTTTTTTATCAATAAGATTGACCAAAATGGAATTGATTTATCAACGGTTTATCAGGATATTAAAGAGAAACTTTCTGCCGAAATTGTAATCAAACAGAAGGTAGAACTGTATCCTAATATGTGTGTGACGAACTTTACCGAATCTGAACAATGGGATACGGTAATAGAGGGAAACGATGACCTTTTAGAGAAATATATGTCCGGTAAATCATTAGAAGCATTGGAACTCGAACAAGAGGAAAGCATAAGATTTCATAATTGTTCCCTGTTCCCTGTTTATCACGGAAGTGCAAAAAACAATATAGGGATTGATAACCTTATAGAAGTGATTACGAATAAATTTTATTCATCAACACATCGAGGTCCGTCTGAACTTTGCGGAAATGTTTTCAAAATTGAATATACAAAAAAAAGACAACGTCTTGCATATATACGCCTTTATAGTGGAGTACTACATTTACGAGATTCGGTTAGAGTATCAGAAAAAGAAAAAATAAAAGTTACAGAAATGTATACTTCAATAAATGGTGAATTATGTAAGATTGATAGAGCTTATTCTGGAGAAATTGTTATTTTGCAAAATGAGTTTTTGAAGTTAAATAGTGTTCTTGGAGATACAAAACTATTGCCACAGAGAAAAAAGATTGAAAATCCGCACCCTCTACTACAAACAACTGTTGAACCGAGTAAACCTGAACAGAGAGAAATGTTGCTTGATGCCCTTTTGGAAATCTCAGATAGTGATCCGCTTCTACGATATTACGTGGATTCTACGACACATGAAATTATACTTTCTTTCTTAGGGAAAGTACAAATGGAAGTGATTAGTGCACTGTTGCAAGAAAAGTATCATGTGGAGATAGAACTAAAAGAGCCTACAGTCATTTATATGGAGAGACCGTTAAAAAATGCAGAATATACCATTCACATCGAAGTGCCGCCAAATCCTTTCTGGGCTTCCATTGGTTTATCTGTATCACCGCTTCCGTTGGGAAGTGGAATGCAGTATGAGAGCTCGGTTTCTCTTGGATACTTAAATCAATCATTTCAAAATGCAGTTATGGAAGGGATACGCTATGGTTGCGAACAAGGATTATATGGTTGGAATGTGACGGATTGTAAAATCTGTTTTAAGTATGGCTTATACTATAGCCCTGTTAGTACCCCAGCAGATTTTCGGATGCTTGCTCCTATTGTATTGGAACAAGTCTTAAAAAAAGCTGGAACAGAATTGTTAGAGCCATATCTTAGTTTTAAAATTTATGCGCCACAGGAATATCTTTCACGAGCATACAACGATGCTCCTAAATATTGTGCGAACATCGTAGACACTCAATTGAAAAATAATGAGGTCATTCTTAGTGGAGAAATCCCTGCTCGGTGTATTCAAGAATATCGTAGTGATTTAACTTTCTTTACAAATGGACGTAGTGTTTGTTTAACAGAGTTAAAAGGGTACCATGTTACTACCGGTGAACCTGTTTGCCAGCCCCGTCGTCCAAATAGTCGGATAGATAAAGTACGATATATGTTCAATAAAATAACTTAGTGTATTTTATGTTGTTATATAAATATGGTTTCTTGTTAAATAAGATGAAATATTTTGAACCGTCCTGGTTTTATCGGAGACAGGTTTGCTTGAGTCAGGCAGCATAGCCTGACGGAATTAATGAACAATAGTAGATATTTTCCGCATCAACAGGCGATACATATCCATTGGTAGAATGCAATCGTTCATGGTTGTACCAGTGTACCCAATCAAGGGTTGCTAGCGCAACATCATTTACGCCATCCCATTCCTGTTTCAAATAATCAATCACCTCCGCTTTATTATGTGAAAGCAATAAAGTATCATACTGTTTTGTGTGTAAGTGTTTAATTTTATTGATATTAAATTCAAATAATATTTATTAAAGTACCATACTATCTGCAAGGTTAGTCTAAGTACAATTCTATTAAAATAAAAAAAAGTTTCATACTAAGATCTCAATATACTGAAAATAATGAATATATTTCCTTTCTATTGAAACCCGGTATGAAACTTTTTTACTGAGTATTATTGTTTATTACATAGTATTAAACTTTATTACTCAAAAACACCAAGGTTATCCTCCAGCGCTTTCACACGCGCGCTGACGCTCGACTGGCTGATACCAAGTGCCTTGGCCGCATGCCGAAAATTCAGATGCTCGGCGACGGCGATGAACTGAACAAGGGAAATGAGCGGTATCCTGCCAGACAGGATACCGACATTCACGAGGTTTCGATGGTTAGTGCGCCGCATCGGAGCGGGCCTGCTACCAGTCGTCGGTTAGACGACTGGCGACTTCTCGGTGGCAGCCCCACGGAGCCGAAGGAGCACCAGCCCCAACGAAACCAGTACCGCCATCGCCGTGGCGTAACAGATCACGGGCCACGCTGTGTCACCGTTTAAAAGTGCCACCGCCAATGTCCCGACAATGCTGACTATCAGGCTTTGAACGCAGAAGTAGAACGCGACCGCTGATCCCGCGATGTCGTCGAACTCTGCCAAAGCGCCGTTCGCGGTAACGGACACCGTGAAGACAATACCGACCGCGACAACCCACATCGGTAGGATGAAGGTGAGGAATGACGGCGAGCCGTAAAGTTCGCCGATCCCCAACAGGACCGCTCCGCAAACAAGCAACGCCATCCCACGCGCCACGCATCCTGCGATGCCCCATCTGGCGACAAAGGACTTCGCGAAACGGGTTGTCACGATCATTACAAGCGCGACAGTGGCGAAGGCAAAGCTGAATCCGATCTCGGAATATTCCGCTTGGCCTATGAGCACACGGGGAGCCGTCGAGAAGAAGACGAAGTAGGTGCCCATACCGGCGCTAAAGCCGACAGTGTAAACCCAAAAAGCCGGACTCGCGAAGATCGGCAAGACAGATCGGCGCGTCTTGACTTGATCCAGAGGGCGGGTTTCGTGCCACCTGAAACCCGCATTTAGGAGTGCGAGCATCGCCAGTATAGCCAAAGTAATGAATATCGCCTGCCATCCCAAGAACTCGCCGATCAATACTCCGGCGATAGGGCCGAGCGCAGGCACGAACGCCAGCATCGAACTGAAAAGGCCGTAGATGACGACACCCTCAGGACGGTTGGCATAAACGTCGCGAACCGTCGCGAACGTCGCCACCAGCATGGCCGACGCGCCCACTGCTTGAAGTAGACGGAAAGCGACAAAGGCCGGTGCAGTTGAAGACCAAGCTGCTCCCAGAGACGCAATGACGAAAGCCGTTGCGCCCGCAAGTAGAATTGGCCGTCGCCCGATTCTGTCTGAGAGCGGACCAAAAATCACCTGGCCCACGCCGAGCATCACCATATAGAGGCTCAACGTGAGTTGGATCATAGCGGGCGTCGTGTTCAGGATGCCGGGCATCGCTGGAACGACAGGGAGATAAATATCCATCGCCAGTGAAGCGAGGATGTCGAAAGGAGCCATCAGCAGCAGTGCTGCCGGCAGCGTATAGGCCCACGCGGGGCGTGTGGTGGTCATGACGAATCAACCCTCGATTAAGGAATAAAGGAATACCGGGCGACGTCTGCTCGTCAGCAATCAGATGAGACTAGCCTTACAGAGCGCCGCAACAACAATACTGGTTGTTGCGGCTTACTTGTCTGCTGACTTGGAATTTCCCATCTGATTACTCCACGCTTACGAATATGAATTGCTACATTTTATCCGATTATCTTTTGCTTCGCAATGCGGCATGGGCGCACTCAGCGTTCCAGCCCCCTCTGCCGCCCTAAATGCTTGCTCCAATGCATCGAGCACCATATCTGTATTCATCCGTGTCGATACTTTCCATCCAACAATTGCTCGTGAGAACACATCAATAATAAATGCAGTATAAACCCAGCCTGAATTTGTTTGAATATACGTAAAGTCACTCACCCACAGTTGGTCAGGATGATCAGCAGTAAAATTACGTTTTACCAAGTCATCCGCTCGTTTTTGATCATCTCGGCTACGGGTGGTTTGTTTGTTCTTACCACGCCAAACACCTTTTATACCTAGCTTTTGCATTAATCGAGCAACAGTACAGCGCGCAATAATATAGCCTTCACGTTTCAGTTTTTGCCAGACTTTACGTACACCATACCGACCTGAACTTTCCTTCCAAATTCGTTTAATCTCCTCAGCATGATGCAAGTCATGTAAATCTCGCTTTGCTCGATGTTCTGGATTTTCACAGAGATCTAGAGTCCGGTAATAGGTTGAAGGTGCGATCGGTAAAATTCTACAAATCGCCTCGACTCCGTACAGCTCTTTATTATTATGGATAAAATCCACCATTATTTGTGTGGGCGGTCGAGCTCCGCCTGGGCGAAAAAAGCGGCTGCTTTACGTAGAATTTCATTGGCGCGTTGCAGTTCTTTATTTTCGCGTTCGAGTTGTTTGATACGTTCTTGGTCTGAAAGCTGCTGTACTTTAACTGGATTTTGTTTATCTAAATATTTTTGATACCAAACACGTAGTGTTTCAGGAGTACAACCCTTGCGCAGTATACTGCTCAGGGAGCAATAGCGGTGATCGCAGCCCAATTCGATGGATAATCTTTCTCGGATTCAATCAATAATTGAACCGCTCTTTCTCTGATTTCAGGGGTATATTTTACTTTTTTCATCGGGACATTCTCTCAGAAAGCTTGGTCTCCGACAAACCCGGTACGGTTCAAAAATCGGCACTGTTGCAAATAGGCTGACGTGATAAGCTAAATATCTTATTTATTTCGAGATACAGCAGATGAATCCCTTCCACGGTCGGCACTTTCAAGGTGAAATCATTCTTTGGGCTGTTCGTTGGTATTGTAAATATGGCATCAGCTATCGTGAACTTCAAGAAATGCTCGCTGAACGAGGCATAAATGTGGATCACAGTACAATTTATCGTTGGGTTCAGCGTTATGCTCCACAAATGGAAAAACGCTTACGCTGGTATTGGCGTAATCCTACAGATTTACATTCATGGCATATGGATGAGACTTATATCAAAGTGAAGGGGCGATGGACTTACCTGTATCGTGCAGTTGATCAACGTGGTCATACGATTGACTTTTACCTTTCCGCTAGGCGGAACAGTAAATCAGCCTATAGTTTTCTAGGAAAGATATTCAATACGGTGAAAAAATGGCAAATTCCACGGGTCATCAATACAGATAAAGCAGCGACCTATGGCCATGCTTTATCACGATTAAAGCGAGAAGGAAAATGTCCACCAGACCTTGAACACAGGCAGATTAAGTATAAAAATAATGTCATTGAATGTGATCATGGTAAGTTAAAGCGGATCATCAGGGCCACATTAGGATTCAAATCTATGAAGACGGCTTATGCCACAATTAAAGGTATTGAAGTCATGCGTGCACTACGTAAAGGACAAGCATCGTCATTTTATTATGGTCAGCCTCAGGGTGAAGTGTGTCTAATCAACAGGGTTTTCGGTCTCTAAGCACTTTTTAAAGGGAACTTCATCGACTCAAATCTCTATTTGCAACAGTGCCATCGCACTTCCAAGTTCGCGTTCACTGAATTGCATACTAAAGCCAGTAAGATGGCAGCCGCGGAGTTCCTGCGCAATCTGGTTAAGGCTGTGCCCTATAGAATCCATACGGTGCTAACAGATAACGGCATCCAGTTCACGAACCGCACCTGTGATCGCTACGCCTCTGAGCACATCTTTGATCGGATTTGTACTGAATGTGGCATTGAACATCGTCTTACCAAGGTCAAGCATCCATGGACCAATGGACAGGTCGAGCGGATGAACCGAACGATTAAAGAAGCTACTGTCAAACGGTTCCATTACGACGATCACACTCAGCTATGCATTCACCTTGCTGATTTTATTGCTGCATACAACTTCGGCCGCAGACTCAAAACACTCAGGGGCCTGACTCCCTACGAATTCATCTGCAAACAGTGGACAGATGAACCTGAACTTTTTAAGATTGATCCGATCCATCAAATGCCGGGACTAAACACCTAGCTTTACTGGTGACTAAATTATAAGTGCTCCCATTCTTCACCATTATAACCATCAAGCAGTCACCCTGCCGATCTTCTTCATGCAAACACTGCATGATGACAATAGTCGGTGTGTCCGGTGAGTTAGTACGAGACTCAAGCGTATTCTGGAGCTACTTGATTACCCTCGCCTTCCTTAATGGGACAACTTCTTTCAAACAATCCCGACAAACCTTGATTCCTCCATCATTAATTATGTAATCGATTTCAGTCATACCATGCAGGCCGAATAAACAGCATAGGAATTGAGACATTACTCTTTTCCAAATAATAAAAAACCATCCGAAGATGGTTTTTGTTTAGTCTTTAGCTATTAGCCGCAGGAAACTTGAACGATAATTTTAGTTTGTGGATCGGTGACTACCGTAACTCTATTTGAGCGGTAATCTAAAGTTACTGGTTGACCTGGCGCAACCATTCGTACAATTTCAGCTTTAGTCTTAGCTTTAATTACTGCTTCAGATAAACCAGTTTGTCCCACAAGCTTTGTTGCTTCATCAGTTATACAGCTAGTCATCGTATTTGGTTGTTGAGAAGGCATCTGTTCAGGATTATTTGCACATGCTGTCAATGCAACTGCCGCTAGAATTAAAGATAAATTCTGGATAATTTTCATAAGCTTTTGTCTTATCAGGATTAAAAAGGTAACCATACCAAATACGATAACCTCGACTGTAGGCTTAACTACAATCTCTATACATTCTATTTAAACCGAATATTTAATAAGAAAAGTATTGCTCTCTTAAAGTTAAGGTTTAAAAAATTCCATACAGATTTAATGCTCACAACTAAAAACCTCCCGAAGGAGGTTTTGTACACTATAGCATTTAAGTTTTTAACCACAAAATGCCTTAAGAATAGTTTTAGTTTGTGGATCAGCAATTACTGTTACTCGTCCTGGATGATAATCTTTAGTTATAGGTTGACCAGGTGCAACAAGTCTTACGACCTTAGCATTTGTTTTTGATTTGATGTCAGCTTCACTCGATAGTGTTGTACGGGCTAATGCTGCTGCACTTTCAGGTACGCATTTGTTCATCATTTCAGGCTTCTGAACAACGTCTGTATTAGGAGTGCCGGCACAAGCAGTCAAAGTCACTGCTGCAATAATAAGCGATACATGATAAATAATTTTCATAAGCTTCTATCTTTAACATATAAAAGCAGGATCATACCTAGGAAGGCTTAGAGCAGCCTAGTCATATCAACAATGTTAATACACTTCTTTAAATATTGAGATTTAAAAAAAACCACTTAACTCTCCCAAGTTAAGCAGGCACATGTCAGGTCATCAATCTTTTTTGCTCTTTTTCTCCACAAGCATCCTAACAAATAACTTATCTAGCCAAATAGAATTATTCCGCTTTGAATAGCCACTAATTTTGTAGACACCTTTTAGTTAGATAAAATGGCTAATTAACGAGGTGCTTATGAGCAGTAAACGATATCCTGAAGAATTCAAAATTGAAGCAGTAAAGCAAGTTACCGAGAAAGGTTATAGTGTGGCCGAGGTTGCTGCGCGTTTAGGTACAACTACACATAGTTTATATGCCTGGATTAAACGCTATGATCCTCAACAACCCAAAGTTACTCAATCAGCAGATCCAACTGCAGAGCTAGCAAAGCTCAGAAAAGAACTGCAAAGAGTAACTGAAGAACGGGACATCTTAAAAAAGGCCGCGGTGTACTTCGCAAGCCAGTCCAAATGAGGTACGCCTTTATTCGGGACAACCAGCATATATGGCCGATCCGTCGTTTGTGTTCAACTCTAGATGTTCATCATAGTGGTTATTATGCATGGCTAAAGCAGCCTATCAGGGCTTTGTTGCATAAAGGTTTGAAAGGCTGAGTTCCCTTAAGCTACTCAAACTTAAGAGACAACTTGGGTATGAGGGCGACCTAATTCTGTGAATTTATTCAAGACTGCCATGCGTGCATGGATCTCATTCACCTGACTTGGAAAACTCCGCGCTGTTAATTTATCGCCTAATAATTTGATGCAATGCATCTTGGTTTCAACCAAACTTCGACGGTGATAACCAGACCACTTTTTCCAAAGCGATCTGCCTAGCCGTTTGACTGTCTTTAATAATTCGTTCCGCTCTATAGACCTCGCTTGCTGATCCTTCCAAGGCTTTGCATTCTTTCTAGGTGGAATGATCGCATGTGCATCTCGATCTAAAATGACTTGTCGGCAGTGCTTTGTGTCATAAGCACCATCTGTATAAACAGAATCAATTGGTTCATCGGTAATCCTCCCATAAATAACCGAAGTTAAAAGTAGAGGTTAAGCAGCCATGAGAGGTGGCTTTCCTTTGTTTGCTTGGTGTGGTCTTTCATAGTTGTAATGCCACAGCCAACTCGTTGCATAATCTTGTACTTCTTCCAGTGTGTCAAATAGATGCTTGCTTAGCCAGCTATAACGTATAGTCCGATTATAACGTTCAATATACGCATTCTGCTGTGGCTTACCTGGTTGAATATATTCAATACGAATACCTTGTTCAGTTGCCCAGCGTACAAATTCATGACTGATAAACTCCGGGCCATTGTCACACCGAATAACTAACGGCTTTTCTCGCCACTCCAGCAACTGATTCAACGTACGAATAACTCGGATTGTAGGTAATGAGAATCCTGCTTCAATCGCTAAGCCTTCTCGACGGTAGTCATCAATCACATTTAATAATCGGAACTTTCGACCATCGATCAGCTGATCATGCATAAAATCTAATGACCAGACCTGATTTTCTCGGATTGGTTCTTTCAATGGTTCAGGCGCGTGCCGTTTTAGTCTTCTTCTCGGTTTAATACGCAGATTTAGTGCCAACTTACAGTAAATGCGGTAAACCCGCTTGTGATTCCAGCAGTGATTCTCAACATATCGTAAATATGAGAAGCACAGACCAAATCCCCAATCGGAATTTTCCTCAGTGAGTTCAATGAGCTGTTTAGCAATTAATGCATTGTCATCGCAAAGTTTAGCCTGATAACGGTAGCAGGTTTCACTAATGCCAAATGCAGAGCAAGCTAAACGGATACTAACCGCATGCAGGGCAACGGCTTGTTGAGCCATCTGACGTCGGCAAGATGGCTTCACCACTTTTTTGACATTGCTTCCTGAACAATCTCTGCCTTTAATCGCTCTTCAGCATACATTTTTTTTAGTCTGGTATTTTCTGCTTCCAGCTCTTTCAGTCGAGCCATCAATGAGGTATCCATACCGCCATATTTGGCACGCCATTTATAAAACGTGGCATTACTCATGCCATGTTCACGACAAAGGGTGGCTACAGGTGTGCCAGACTCCGCCTGTTTTAAAATGGACATGATCTGGCTGTCAGTAAATTTAGATGTTTTCATGCAGAATCTCCTGCTCGTATCTTAAGAGAAAATTCTACTTTTAGATCCTTTTATTTTTAGGGGGGATTACCATTTTATGTTAAATAATGGTTTTTATATGATCTAGTATTTCTAAATATAAGTGCAATTTTACTAAGGTTGCTTAGATGCTATGGAATCTAAATATCTAAATTGTTCATCCCCCTTTACTTCATTTTCATGTTTAATCACCGCTATTAGTAAAACTATGGTCATAGCCCCAGCTAGATAGGTAATCTTTTTTCTCATGATTTCCTTATAGTGAAATTCTTTTTGCTTATTTTATATAAATCATATAAATAATAAAATTGTGATATATACCAATCTGTTAGGCAACTTAGTCTTATTCCAAATAACCAAAAAAAGCCGATATCTTTGTAAGCTCTAACCCACAAAAATTGAGGGATAGTTTTCGAAATAGAGTCTTTGTTAAAATAGTAAAAATCAATAAATACCTACTTTTTAAACCATTATCATTGAGAGAATATTACAAAGTTGTTTAAAAAAGCCGACTTGTTTCCAAGTCGGCTTTTCGACATCGTCGAGCACATTTTTTATATCATAAATTTCCGATTTTTATAATTTTCAAAGTCTATCTTTCAGCTCTTTATACAACAAAGCCGAACTGAATTAAAAATAGAAATGTAGTTGAGCTGATGCTTGCTCATTTCTTTATTTTTAGTAATTGAGGTGAACATACTGTCAGTACATGGTAGTTATGGATGTAATATATAGTTTTTCCGACGTCAATAAACTCAACTATTTTGGATGTTAAAATAATCAATTATTTTTTAATACGAAAGGTTTTAAGATGAAATCAAAGAAAATACTCGCCCTTGCATTGGTGATGTCGTGTATAGCTGCTCTATCAGGCTGTAACACAACACCTGATAACAATAGTCAGTATACTAATGCAGTCGAGACTTCTCATAAAAATAGTCACAGTAATATTGCTAACCCCCAAGTTTTGGATATTAAGGGCAGTATTACTGGCTATGATACAAAGGAATATATATTCCATGCACAAGCTAATCAAGTATTAAGAGTAGTAAGACAAAACACATCAGACGATATGGTATTAAATTTACTGTATCTTGGAAATAACAATAAAACTAGTGAACTCTCTGGTGATTTCCAAGTCCTGCCTTATACAGGGGATTATAAGCTTATCGTAAGCCAAACACGCAATGATGCCCGTAAGCATGCAAGCACCGAAATAAAATTTAATTTGAAAGCATTTATCACTGACCAGCAGCAACCATCTAACCAGCAAAATTATGTCGTCAACTACAAGTGTGATAGCAACGAAAATCTAAGCGTAACCTACCACTTTAATAACCAAAAAACTAGTGCGACAGTGACTTACGATAATATTTCACAACAGCTAAACTTTGATGATCAATATAGTAAAAAAAATAATCCAGTATTCTCCAATAATAACTACTTACTGAGCGTAGGAACTATTAATGATGGCGTGTTTGGAGACACAATGGTCTACTCTTTGTTAGATTTAAAAAAATCTAAAGGTGGCTACGCATTATTACAAAACTGTCAAAAATTATAAACGGTGGTCTTTATGCTGTTCAAGTTGGTTTTGAGTTTATAAGTTAATACCTGTTTTGACTGGGTTTAATATTTGAACCCAGTCAAAATTCTGTGTAACTGTTATTTGCTAACAGGAATCTCAATCTCTCACTAACCTCGGCCCAGTAGCAACGCTGATCCGCATTCTGGATGCTCATCCAACCTTGATTTAAAAAATTAGATAATAAAAAACCCCGGCATCCTGCCGGGGTTTTTCGTATTGGTTCGCTCGGTATAACTCCTGTCGTACCTTACAGTCCTTGTGCTTATCTCTTGTTATTCTTGTATGGAACTTCCTGTTCCCGATGAGTTCATCATAGGAAAATTCCAGTATTCCGGATAGCCGCAAAGGGCCGAGTTTTATGTACGCCAAGGCGTACAAAATAGCCTAAATTTTATCCACAGCAACTGGGGATAGTTTCGCAACCTAGAACCGCATGAAATGGGCACTGATTCCGAAATTGATCATTTATTAATCAAATTTCCTGGCAAAATGTTACAGATTTGCTTAAAAACTCACCAACTTATTACAAAAGCCGATTTTTTCTAGTTTCTTAGTCATGAATAAATTTTTAAGTTATTGATATTTATATTAATATACAAGTGTACTTCGTATAACGCCCATTATGTTAAATGGGTGGATTATTTTCATTAATGATCCCAAAAGCTTTTCTCCATGCCTGAGGGCTGGTGCCATATTTTTCACGAAAATTTTTTCTAAATGACACGGTATTATTAAAACCTGAAAGCTCGGTTATCTTTTCGATAGACAAGTTTGTCGTTTCTAAAAGTTCACAACTTAATCTGATTCTTTCAGTATTCAGCCAATCGACTAGGGTCATGCCTGTCGCTTTCTTAAAATGCCGTGTGAACGTCCTGCGTGTCATATATGTCCGTTCAGCGAGGCTTTCAATATTATGTTGTAAAGCTAAATTCTTTCTTAAAAAATCAAGTAATACATTAATTTGTGCATCTTGGCTCGATTCTGCGACTGGCTGTTCAATAAACTGAGCTTGCCCACCTTCACGGTGAGGCGGGATCACCATTACTCTAGAGACTTTATTCGCAATTCGTGCATTATAGATTTCACGTACCAAGTACAAGCAGCAGTCTAACGCTGCGCCTGTTCCAGCAGAGGTTACGATCCTTTGGTCCTCTACATACAGGGCGTCATTATCAAGCTGAACCTGTGGAAATCGTTCACTAAAATCTTGTTCAGCCATCCAGTGCGTAGCTGCTTTTTTATGGTCAAGCAGCCCTGCATATGCCAATGCATAAGTTCCATAGCATAACCCTACAATTCTAATTCCAGTCTGATATGCACAATTTAGGGCATTGATAAGTACTTCTTCAGGCTCATGATTAAAATCATCCCATCCAGGAATAATAATAAGATCCGACTCTTTAATGAGTTCGATCCCCCCATCAGGGATAATCATCATAGACTGTTCTGTTTTTACGGGTTGGCCATCTATAGAAAAAATTTTCAGATCAAATAAGCGTTTATCTTCAATCCTGATATTGAAAATGATATGGGGGATAGAGAAGTGAAATGGATTTATATTGGGATAAACGAACAATCCAATCACTGGTATAGCCATTCGGTCTACCTCTCTAAAATAATAAATATAGCATGTTGTCCCAATAGTTTCGATGATTGTCCTTAAAGACAATTTTATTGCTTAATTTTTCCTATCATGATTCGAGTATGACTAAATGATTGGATCTGGAACATGAATAAAATTTTAAGTAGCTCTGTTATTGCACTCTCTCTGGCAATGGCTTCAGTCCATTTATATGCGAATGATAAGGTGGTTCAGCGAGATACTTCTAAAGTTACGCATATACAAGAAATTCGCAATGCAACGATTAAAGTAACCTATGCTGATACGACTTTTTTAATTGACCCAATGTTTGCTAAAAAAGGATTCTATGAAGGTTTTCCTGATACTCATCGTAGCTATTTACGGAACCCATTAGTCGATTTGCCTATCAAGCCCGAAACGATTTTAGAAGGTGTAGATGCGGTAATCGTGACCCATACCCATTTAGATCATTGGGATGATGCAGCACAAGCGACTATTCCGAAAAACATGCCGTTGTTTGTACAGAATAAAGAAGACCAGAAAATCATTCAGTCACAAGGCTTCAAAGATGTTCGTGTATTAACTCAAGCGACCTTTGAAGGGATTAAGCTCACTAAAACTGGTGGTCAACACGGTACTGATGCCATGTACCGTATTCCTAAGCTTAAAGCTGGATTAGGTGAAGCAATGGGTGTGGTATTTGAAGCTGCTGGCCATGAAACTGTTTATGTGGCAGGAGATACCATCTGGCGTTCTGAAGTTGATCAAGCGATTCAAACATTTAAACCTGATGTGATTGTCTTGAATACAGGTAACGCCTTGGTTGATGGCTTTAAAGAATCCATTATTATGGGTAAAGAAGATACTTATCGTGCAACTCAGAAAGCACCAAATGCTAAAGTGGTTGCTGTTCACATGGATGCAATTAACCACATGTCAGTAACACGTGCTGAGCTTGCAGAGTACGTAAAAGACAAAGGGATTCAAGATAAGGTTTTAATTCCTATTGATGGTGAAACGCTTTCTTTCTAAAGAAACTTAAAGAAGTGGAATACTTCCACTTCTTTAAAATCCTAAGCAGAACAAAACAAATATTAGTTAAGTAAAGGAATAGATATGTCAAAATCAGCTTTATTAGTTATCGACTTACAAAATGAATATCTACCTACAGGTAAATTACCATTGGTAAATATTGAACAAGCTGCTGCTAATGCAGTGAAAGTAATTGCGAAGGCCCGTAAACAGGGTACTCAAGTGATTCATGTCCAACATATTGCTGATGCTGAATCTCCTATATTTGAACCTAGCTCAAATGGTATTGAATTTCAGGACACAGTTAAGCCGCAAGAAGATGAATCTGTGATCATTAAAAATCACATCAATGCGTTCTTAAACACGAATCTCAAAGAAATTTTAGATAGCAATCAAGTGACTGAGTTAGTCGTGATTGGTGCTATGAGCCATATGTGTGTTGATGCTGCTGTTCGTGCTGCTTCTGATTTTGGTTATAAGGTAAAAGTTATTCATGATGCTTGTGCAACACTAGACTTGGAATTTAATGGCGTTAAAGTACCTGCTGGTCATGTCCATGCAACATTAATGGCCGCTTTTGAATTTGCATATGCTCAAGTGATATCAACTGAAGATTATGTTAGTTAAAGATTAAGATTTTCTAAAATTAACATAATACACCTTATACGTAATGCTTGATATTTCTCTTTAAATATCATTATATTAAAGCAAGCCGTTCTGAAATATAGGGCACCAGAGCGGCTTTTTATTGATTATTCATGTTCCACGCTTAAAATTCGAACAGTGTTTCATGATTTTTATAAGTTAAACTAAATTTAGTTGCTAATCCCAATAAGCTATTCACTAACTTGTAAATATCGGTATACCGCCTGACGACTAATCCCAAAAGCTTTCCCTAATGCCATTTTCGATGGATACTTCCCCTCCTTCCATGCTTGTCGTAAAGCTTCAGCTTGGTCAGGCTTTAGTTTATGCACCCGACCTTTGTACTTCCCCTGAGCAGAGGCGAGTTTTATTCCTTCCTTTTGCCGCTCTAAAATGAGCTCACGTTCGAACTGTGCAAAAGCACCCATCATTTGAAGCATCAAATTATCCATCGGGGTGGATTCGGCTGTAAAAGTAATATTTTCTTTTACAAACTGGATGGCGATCCCTCGTTTGACCAGTTTATCTACTTCAGTGACCAAATCTTTTAGGCTTCGCGCAAAACGATCCATTGAATGTACAATCACCCTGTCCCCTTCCCGGACATAGTTCAACATTTCCTGAAATTTAGGTCGGTCAGTATTTTTACCTGAAGCACGGTCAACAAAAATCCGGTCGACCTCAATTCCTTCAAGTTGACGTCCAGTGTTTTGCTCGACAGAACTTACCCGGACATACCCTACTTTTTGGCCTTTCACTTTTTCACGCCCCAATTGGATAAAAATGAACAATTTCGTAAATTATAATTCTTTAACACTAAAGTTACATGTTACTTATGATTAAAAATCATTTAAATGATACATAATTTCATGAACTTTCAGATTGTAACTTTAGGGTATACTCTAAAGATACAAAAATAAAAACTTATAAAATACGATAAGTGACCGTCACACGCCACATAAGTTGTCATTGATAAAAACCGCCATTATGTGTACTAGCTCAAACTTTCGATATCTTCAAAAAAAATTCAAATATAATTTTGTTTCACTTTTTGGAATTCATTAGCTGTATATTTAATTGTGTGATTCATAGAGATCATTTCAATATAATGGGTGTCTATGAACAGAGAAATTCAACAAAGACTCGTATGGGTTAAATTATTTGAAGAGACCAATGATGCTGGCCTAGTTTGTCGGAGATGTGGCATTTCTAGACCAACTTTACGCAAGTGGTGGAAACGATATTCTGAACAAGGTATTGATGGATTAAGTAGTCAGAGTAAACGTCCCTTAAAATCGCCAAATACTAAAATCAATGCTGAGCTAGAAGCTTTAATATTAGAAATGCGCTCGGCTAGAAATCTTGGTGCTCGACGTTTGCAAACAGAATTGATGAGGCTACACGGAGTCTCGTTGTCCTTAGCGACTATCCATAAAGTACTCTCCACCCATCAAGTCAAACAGATTAAAAAATTCCGTCGTAAAGCAGATTTCATTCGTTATGAACGCCCATTACCAGGCGATAGAATTCAAATGGATACCTGTAAACTGGGTCCTGGAATATATCAGTACACATCTATCGATGACTGCACACGATATCGCATTTTAAGGATATATAAACGCCGAACAGCTGCGAATACTCTCGACTTTTTAACTGTGTAATTGAATAAATGCCTTTTCTCATACAGCGAATACAGACCGATCGAGGGCGAGAATTCTTTGCTGAAAAAGTACAGAAAAAATGATGCAGTATGGAATCAAATTTAGGCCAAATAAACCGGGTTCACCTCATCTGAATGGCAAGGTAGAGCGCTCACAAAAGACTGATAAATTTGAGTTCTACGCTACTGTAGATATCGATTCAGAGGAAATTCAGAGCAAACTGGCAGAATGGCAGCATTACTATAACTGGATGAGACCACATTCAGCTTTGAAAGGTAAAACACCGATGGAAAGGTACTTTGAATTATGTGAAGAAACTCCTTTCTCAGATGAAGTCCAGAAGCAATACGACCCCTCAAATGAACGGATTCAACATGCCAATTACAAGATGGATTTAGAGATCGCTAAATTGAAATGATCTCTATGAATCACACAATTTAATATCGAGCAATCCTTTTTGTTTTAACGCTTGATGCTCAAAAAAATAAAAAATTTCAGCAGAAGTTAAATCAATTCTTTTTTGCCTAGCAATAGCTGTAAATGAACAAGCTCCAGCAGAGCGATCTAGAACTTTTTTGTCCTTCAGACTCTCTAGCGATAAATTAAACATTTTCATGTATTCATCAAATGTTCTTCCAATAAATACAACTCTATTTACTTGATACACTTCGCCCTGATCATTTTTTTTTGATCAAGTCCTCTGGATCTACTTCTTCAAACTTAACTAACTGATAGATTTTTTCAGTTAAGTCCTTTTCCAAATTCAAGGAAAAATCTTGTCCTAAATAATCAAGATTAATTTTTTTTATAAGCATTTTCTAAAGCCTTCTGGAAAGGCTCACGTTTCTTGATTCCTTGCTTCTCGCACTTAGCTTGCCACCAGCCTTAAATTATATACCTCCTTAAATTATATAACTTCATTTTTCTCCTATTGTGTCCTTAGTCATGACTAAGGGTAATCAAGCTAGATAGTCGGAATATGTAATTCAAGAATAAAGTATCACACTGAATCATCATAAAAATTTAGTAGAGCTAACTGAATCTAATGATGAATTTAAAGGGTAGTTACTGCGATTAGAAATAGTATTAAATTTGACTATAGAGTAACGCTTTTGATTGAAAAATGTGTGTTATTTCACATTAATTATATATATTATGTGGCTGTAATGAATAAATGTTTGCTTTTTTGTAAACAAATCGGATTTTTCTTAAGCTAGATTAAAGATATAAAGCAGAATTTTTTAATCATTACAAATTTTATTAATATTCAACCAATTAAAAAGGTTTTGGTAATGAAAAAACTTAATTTAGCTTTACTTACAATAACTTTATCTGCTGTTGGTACAACGACTTCTGTTTTCGCTGCTGATGGTACAATTACTGTAAATGGTAAAGTTGTATCTAGTACTTGTACGTTATCTGGTTCATCGGGAGCTAGTGGAACAGGCTCGAATGTAGCTTTGACACTTAATACTGTTCGTAATGATGCATTTAATACTGTTGGTTCAGTACAAGCGCAAAAAAGCTTTACTCTCAGCGTAACTAATTCTGGTGGATCAGCAGTGTGTGATGCAGTTACTATTGGTGGGATTAAAAATATCACTTTAAGTGGTACATCTGGTACAGATTATGATGTAACCAACAAAACTTATTTAATTAATCAAGATACTACAGCTCCGACAACTAAAGATGTTTATGTTCAAATTCTTGGTACAGATTTAACGACACCTATTGATTTTAGCTCAACTAAGCAACTAGGGGCTCCAACAATTACTGGTAGTGGTGCTAGTACTACAGGTACTTATACGCTTGCAGCTCGTTATATTTCAAACAAAGTGTCTCCTGCTGCTCAAACTGTATTAGCTAAAATTAATTATACTCTAGAGTATAATTAATTTTACTAAAATAATAATTACTATAGTTTTGGAGAGAAAATAATGCGTAAAATTCATTTTTTAGTTGGATCTATTTTTTTGTTTACTCAGTACGTATTTGCTGGTGTAAGTATAGATGGTACTCGCATTATTTTCCCTTCCAATGCTAAAAGTGTTAGTGTGCAATTACGTAACGAGTTTGCTACACCTGCATTAGTACAAACATGGATTGATCAGGGTGATATGAGTACTATACCCTCAGCTGATCAAATACCTTTTGTGCTTACCCCGCCTTTAGCACGTGTCGAGTCTAAAAAAGGGCAAATTATCCGGATTATACCTACAGGTTCACCTGTTTTACCGCAGGATCGTGAGTCGTTGTATTGGTTTAATATGTTGGATATTCCACCTGAAGATCCAGCAAATGCAGGTAAGAATATACTAACCTTTAATGTACGTAGCCGTATTAAGCTATTTTACCGTCCCACTAGTTTAAAAATGTCTTCAGATAAAGCTTTTGCTAGTATTCGTTATAACTACAATAACAATACACAAGATGTCACTTTAGACAATCCAACACCTTATTTTGTCACAGTCACCAAAGCAGAGTTTAAAAATCAAAACCAAACTGCAAGCTATACTGCAGATGCCGTTATGCTAGTACCTTTTTCAAAACTAACATTGAATCAGTTTAAGCTGAATTTTCAGCCTAATCGAATGATTTATACTATTATTAATGATTTAGGCGGCAGTCAAACTTTTGAAGTGAAATAAAAAATCACTTACAGAGTATTTAACGATATGAAGATCGGTTATTCAAGTAGTTTTATATTATTTATCCTTCTTGTAAGTAACACTTATGCTTCTGCCGAATCAGATATTTCCGGTCAAGATACGGATAAAATGTTGGCTCAAAATAATAAAACTATTTTAACGTTTAATTCCTCTTCATTATTTGGGGGGCAGAGTCAAAGTGTCGATCTGTCGATATTTCGTAGTGCGAATTATGTTGCTGAAGGTGCTTATATCGTAGATACAACGGTCAATGATCGTTCGATTGGCGAACTCAAACTATTGTTTAAGCATTTGGATGCAAACCCAACCGCAGTTTTATGTATCGATGCAGATATGCTAAAACGTCTGGATTTGCAGTCACACTATTTGGATTCACTGGCTAAAAAAGACTGCCTGACCATTAAAGATATTAGTCCAAATGCATATTATGATTTTGATCTGTCGACTCAAAAAATAGCGATTTACATCCCTCAAAAATTTGTGGTTGATCGACCAGCGGGTTACATTGACCCTGCATTATTTGATCCAGGGATTACTTCTGCTTTTGTTGGTTATAATGCCAACTTTAACCAAAATGATCAGGAAGACAGCAAATATTTGGCTTTAACAGCAGGATTAAATGTAAACGGCTGGTATTTTCGTCATGCTGGGAATTTTGATTCGAAGGATTCTGGTTTAGGAACATATCGTTCCTATCAAAATGTACTTTACCGTGATATCACCGCGATAAATGCGCGTATAAGTGGTGGACAGTTTAATACATCTAGTCTACAAACGGAAAGTTTGCCAATTGTAGGGGTGCAACTCGCTTCAGATTTGTCGATGCTGCCTTGGTCCATGCGTAGCTATGCACCAGTAATTGAAAACGTTGCCAATACCAATGCTTTGGTTCGGGTTTTTCAAAATGGTCAAAAAATCTATGAGAAAACAGTTCCTGCAGGTCCATTTCGTATTACTGATTTAACTTCTTTTGCCTCAGGAGCGATGACACTAGAAATTACAGAGAATGGTGGCGAGAAGAAAACCTATATTATACCCGTGCAAAATAATATGAATTTATTAAAGTATGGACAAAAGACATTTAGTATTGCGCTTGGGAATTATAAAACTATTGAAAAATTGACGGATGACAGTGTGTTACAAGGTAGTTATAACTATGGTTTAAATAACTATTTAACATTATTGAGCGGCATTAACTTAACCGAAGATTATCAGGGCGTATTACTTGGAGCGGGCTTAAATACTTTTTTTGGGGGGATAAGTATTAAGACAAATGCAAGCCAAGCTACATGGTTGAATCAGGACTATAATGGCCACAAAATTGCGTTGGATTATTCTTATTATTTGCCTGCGTATAAAATGAATTTTTATGCCAATGCGCAAAATCAAACACGGCATTATTTAACAGCATCAAATCTACTTTCTTATAAAAATTACGATTATTTAAATACAGATGAGCTAAATGATTTATCTTTAACCGCGGATTTAAGAAATCAGATCAATTTTAGTTTAAGTAAAAGCTTTGATAACCCGAGAGTGGGTGCGTTTAGTGTAGGATTTTTAGTAAGTGATTATTGGAATAGCGATAATAATCGGTACCAATATAACTTGAGCTATGGCAACTCATGGAAACGCTTGTCTTATTCGATTGGATTCTCTCAAACTAATTATAAAGAGAATACCTTTGACAAAGACCACAGTGTTTATGCTAGTCTCTCTTTGCCTCTCGACTTTCGAAAGTCTAATCTCAACCTTAACTCGACTTATCAGCAGGGTGAACAACAAGGTCGCGATAGCGATAGCTTTGGTGCTTATTTGTCTGGTACAGCAGGTTCTAATAACAATCTCAACTTTGGTTTAGGGGCAACTTCCAATCGTTTTGATGGCAGCACCAATACCTCATACAATGCCAATGTAAATTATTTATTGCCTCAGGTGAATTTAGGGGCAACAGTCTATCATGCTAATCAAGATACTCAATATTCACTTTCAGCACAGGGGGCAATTGTTGCGCATCGTCACGGTATTACAGCGACCAATACTGCAGCAGATACTTATACTATTATTCATGTCGATCACGGTGCTGGCGCAAGTATTGATAATGCATGGGGTATAAAACTTGACCGTTGGGGAAATGCAATTTATCCAAATGCTTCAGCCTATTCGATCAATACGATTTCGATCAATCCAGATCAGTTGCCGCCTGAAATTACTTTGGATGGTAACCAAACTCAAGTTATTCCACGTATGTATAGTTCAACTCTTGCAACTTTCAAAGTGAATCAACAAAGCAATATTTTAATGCGTATTCATAGTAAAAACACCCAACAGTTTCCTATGGGAAGCCGTATTGAAACATCAAGTGGTAATTTAATTGGTTTGATGGGACAGTCGAATCAATCCTTACTTACCCATGATATTCGTGATTTAAAAGAACCTTTAAAAGTGGTGTGGGGAGATCAGTTAAAACAAAGCTGCAATATTCCTATAACAGAATTTGATTCAGTGGTTAAGAAAAAGAATAGCCAATTAGATATTCTTAATGTGGAGTGCCATTAAATGTATAAGAAAATAGCGCTAGGCTTATTATGTTTATTGGCTTTTGCCTCCAAAACTCATGCCGACTGTTTTGCCAGAACAAACCCTGTTAATTTTACTGCAAATTTAACTAAAGCACATAGTGATAATGCTTATCTGCAACTTGTATCTCAAACCATAGCTGCGTCAGCAGCTCAACCAATTGACTCTTGTAATTCGGGAAATGGTCCTAGTACTTTTACCATGAATGCAGTAACTGACTTAATGACCAATAGTACCTTTCCTAAAGGTGACTATACCTATTATCAAATTCCCCCTGCTAACATTACGCCAGCCTCACCAAATATGAAAGTCTATATCGCTTTTAGTGTTAAAGATAATCAGAATACTGCAACAGAACGCTGGATCAATAGCTCAACTGATTCTTATGAGCTCTTTAATGGTTATAGTGATACGCGCGGCTTACGTCTACAAGATATTCGTCTATTAGTCTCGGGTTTGGGGAATAGTGCTGGTGTGTATACAATCTCCAACTTAAGATTAGGTAGTTTTTCTGCAAGTGACAGAAGCCGGACATGGTGGGGGGGGATAGTGGGGGCAACTGCATCTACATCGATTAGATTAAATACCACGACTTTTCAAGTTAAAAAATCTACGTGTATAGTTAATAATGGTGCAGCAATTAATGTTAATTTACCCACTATACCAAGTAGCAGCTTTACTGCGCCTGCTCAAACCATTGGAGATACGGCTTTTACAGTAAATGTGAGTGGCTGTAGTTTAGAGGATAGCAATAAAACTCTCCTTGCCTTATTAACTGATAATAACAACTCCTCTGCAAGTAATACGAATGGGTTATTAAAAAATATCCACTCTGCTAATGTTTCGGTACAAATAACAGACAATGCTGGAAACGCTTTACCGATTGCTCCGAAAAATATTAATAGTTCAGATAGCTTTTTTGATTTCGGGATAATTGGTTCTAGTGGAACAGTTTCTAAAGGATTTAAAGCTCGTTACTATTCCAATGTTGGTGCTGTACCGGCAACGCTAGTACAGGCACAGGCTACAATTACACTAATTTATAATTAAACAGAGAATTATGGAATTTATCAATTTATAGGGGTTTTGTTGCACAAATATTCAAAGTTGAATTTCCTCCTGTCCCAAGTTTAAGACGTAACTCATAGGGTTTACCTAATCCTTTAAATCTATGCAGGCATGAATTTTATTCACCTGACTTTAAAAATGCCTTGCTGAGAATTTATCTCCTAATAATTTTATGCAATGTATCTAGGTTTTACCAAGCTTCGGTGATGATAGCCAGACTAATTTTAGATCAGGGGAGATTACTCTAGGTGTTGGCTAGGATCAAAGTTACCTTTGTTTGATTAAGATTTCGACACCTTTATCAAAACGGGTAACTTTCTCTTTTTCAAGAAGAATGTACGATCAAGTCTGAACTAATACAATTTATTGCTTAGGATGAATCTTTATTGTCTGCCTACAAAAAAGCCCAACAATACATGACTGAGGGCTAATTTAACTTACATATTTTTATAGATGGTATCTCGTCTATCAACATCTAGGACTAATACAACAATCCTATCGTCAATAACCTGATATACCAATCTATATCCTACGGACCTAAGCTTTATCTTATAAATATCAGTAGATCCTCGCAGCTTGTTTTTAGGTATCTTTGGATTCTCTAAGATTGCTTCCAACTTACGAATAAATTGTTCAGCTATTTGAGGGTTTAATTTATCAAACTTTTTCAGAGCTGTTTTTGCGAACTCTAGCTCGTAGGTCATTAATAGATACCTTTACTGTTTCTTCAGTATCGATTTGCTCAGCTAGTTTCAGAAGTTCCCGATCTTCGACTAAATCCATCAGTCTTTCGTACATATCAGCAGGAACACAGTAAAATGCAGGATTATTCCTATTCAGAATAGCTACAGCTTCACCGAACCCATTGTTTACGACTTCCATAGGATTCTTTTTAAGTTCAGAAACACTAGCCACAAATCGAGAGTGGATAATGTTATTCATGTCAGTTTTCTCGGTAGATGTGTCCTACATCAATTTGTAGCCAATTGACTAGAACTGCTCCTCGGTAATTAAAGAGATGCTACAAAACCAAATATAATATAACCAATTTAAAAACCCAATACAAGACCTTCTAATAGGTCTTCTATTGAGTCAAACAATTATGTAAATTAAAGGATGCAAACGACAATCCTTCCTGAGCCAAGCTGTACTGAATGGCGGTCAACCAATCTTATACCTGATCAAATATTGGTATAAGGAAGTATAGATGAACAATAAACTATCAGGCACTGTTGCAAATAGTCGGTGGTGATAAACTTATCATCCCCTTTTGCTGATGGAGCTGCACATGAACCCATTCAAAGGCCGGCATTTTCAGCGTGACATCATTCTGTGGGCCGTACGCTGGTACTGCAAATACGGCATCAGTTACCGTGAGCTGCAGGAGATGCTGGCTGAACGCGGAGTGAATGTCGATCACTCCACGATTTACCGCTGGGTTCAGCGTTATGCGCCTGAAATGGAAAAACGGCTGCGCTGGTACTGGCGTAACCCTTCCGATCTTTGCCCGTGGCACATGGATGAAACCTACGTGAAGGTCAATGGCCGCTGGGCGTATCTGTACCGGGCCGTCGACAGCCGGGGCCGCACTGTCGATTTTTATCTCTCCTCCCGTCGTAACAGCAAAGCTGCATACCGGTTTCTGGGTAAAATCCTCAACAACGTGAAGAAGTGGCAGATCCCGCGATTCATCAACACGGATAAAGCGCCCGCCTATGGTCGCGCGCTTGCTCTGCTCAAACGCGAAGGCCGGTGCCCGTCTGACGTTGAACACCGACAGATTAAGTACCGGAACAACGTGATTGAATGCGATCATGGCAAACTGAAACGGATAATCGGCGCCACGCTGGGATTTAAATCCATGAAGACGGCTTACGCCACCATCAAAGGTATTGAGGTGATGCGTGCACTACGCAAAGGCCAGGCCTCAGCATTTTATTATGGTGATCCCCTGGGCGAAATGCGCCTGGTAAGCAGAGTTTTTGAAACGTAAGGCCTTTGAATAAGACAAAAGGCTGCCTCATCGCTAACTTTGCAACAGTGCCCTAATTAGAGCTTTTACAAGATCCACTTCTTTTTTTTGAATTGCATCAATCACGAGAGATCTTTGGAGATTTTTACCATTCCAGAATTTTGGAAACTGCTTAAGAATTCCATTTAGCGTTTGAATTAGAGCTGTATCCATGAATTACTACCGATGCTAAAAATTTGTGAATGCGGAATTATATGCGATTCTATTCCCATTCATCTTAGATATTTAACTAACAGATCTTAGACTAGATCATGAGTTGTACGATTTACTCACTTCATTAAGAAGATTCTTTTAAATTTTTCTCATCTTTTATATGTTCGGTAACTCTTATCATCCAATACATCAATACAAAAAATGGAATAAGCAGAATTAAAAGGTAAAGGATACTAAAATTCAGAAAGTATCTGGCAAAAGATAAGATTGTCAGTAAAACCAATAATCCGCAAACCGTATAGACAATTTTATTGCGTTTACTAATTAGCTCGACAATAGAAAGATCCTGATTTTTCATTCTATGATTCCTAGTAGCTTGTGCAATACTGCATTTCCCTATAACCATGTAGCATATTCACCAGAACCATGAGTTGATTAAGGTACGTACTAGGTAGCCCTTCTAGCTCAGGGAATTTTTCCCACATTAGATATTTATCTTTGTAGAGAAAGCAATTTTTCTTAAATTTCTCTTGGCCTGATAACTCAATTTTCATTTGTTCAAGCTGCTTAAAATGCTCAACCACATCGTCTGGAATCGGCATATTGAGAGCTACACTTTTACCATTTAACCAATATTGGATTGGTCGGACGTTAATAGATTCATTAAAGCCTATAGCTTTGAAATAATCGCGTATCGCTTCAGGGTTGTAAAATCCCAATGATTCAACTAGCAGTTTAAAATCTGCATTTGTCATTCTTTACCGTCCTTAATCAGATTAAATTTGATTATATAGTCCACAGGTGGACAATACAAGCAATATCCCAAGTTTAACCTTCTATTGGTTTTTGTAGATTATGGACTGCCAATATTATTGTCTGGTCAATAATCTCTAAAACGTCTAATCCCGATGCTTGGATAAATGCTGCAAGCTGCAGCGTTTATCCAGGCATCTATATTACCTATCTAATCTAGATCCATAGCAGATATATCAGAGCAAAGTGTCTACTTTGCGAACTGACGCAATCAGTTAAATTTTCCCTTCCCTGATTACCGTTGATTTTCAAGTGAGCTGTGGGCGGACAAAATAGTTGGGAACTGGGAGGGGTGGAAATGGAGTTTTTAAGGATTATTTAGGGAAGAGTGACAAAATAGATGGGAACTGGGTGTAGCGTCGTAAGCTAATACGAAAATTAAAAATGACAAAATAGTTTGGAACTAGATTTCACTTATCTGGTTAACTAATCTAGCTAACCTGCCGCTCAGCTTAGTACGATCCTATATCCAACTGATCATAATCCTTTCATCAGTATCCCAAATTAAATCCCCCTCCTAGACTGCCTCACCAACACTTTACAGTGATCCCGTATTTCCGGACAGGTGATTGATTTTTTTCGCTTGTACAGGTGTTAAGCCACAGTTATCTTGATGTGGACATTATGCATTGTAATAGCCCATTAACATGCGCTAAGAGCATAAATTAATATACAGTAACAAGCATTACGAGGTGCTAATGTTTGGAAAGCAGCCTCTTCCAACTACAATAATAAGTTAACTATCCTCCACCCACAAATAATTACAAATGACCCCTTTCCGCTATAACTCCGATCTCACCAGCGGCTCGCTACAAACCCGAGAGTGTCGCATTATTACTGGCTTGTTACTCCAAGAGCTTGATGAAGCTGCCTGGGATAAAGCCATGTATAAGGAAAATGTGCTTCAGAAACGCACGCAATCTACGGTAAGACGTATTTCTTCAGCGCTTAGAAAACGCCTAGAACACCTAAGCTCTGACTTTTGGGCTTTTGCGTTTTTATGTTAGGCATTGTCTGGCAACTGGAGGAAGTGTAATGACCATGAATGGTCACTGTGATTGACAGTATCTTGCTTAAACTTATCTGAACAATGGTAGAACTGGCTCATATTTATCCCCTCTATGATTGTTTATCTTTTTCACCATAAAAAGTATCAGGGGCTACTCAGGGCTACATAAAGATATTTATCTACTTTTACTGATTGATAAGTAGCATCAGTCCATCCGCAGGACTGGTGGTGCCGGCAAAATGCTGACCCAACACATGCGTATAGATTTGCGTGGTCTTAACATCGTTATGCCCTAAGAGTTCTTGCACAGTGCGAATATCACGCCCCGCTTGTAATAGATGCGTAGCAAACGAGTGACGAAATGTATGACAAGTGACACGCTTGCTAACGATGCCTGCTTTTTGTACGGCTGCCTTCAATGCCTTTCGCGCAACGGAGTCATGCAGATGATGGCGGCATAATTTGCCGTTATACGGGTGGTTGCAGAGCGTGCTGGAGGGAAAGACAAACATCCACGCCGCTTGTCGATAAGCAGAAGGGTATTTGTGATCTAAAGCAAAAGGCAGCGATGGCCCTACGCCTTGTAAGTTGTCGTCTTGCTGAATAAGCCGCGCTTGCTCAATGAGTTATTTTATTGCTGGGATTAGGCGCGTGGGCAGTAGGCTGTTTCTGCTTTTCCCACCCTTACCGTCATGCACAGTGATGCAGCCATTATCAAAATCAAAATCTTTAACCCGCAAACGCAAGCATTCATTAATGCGCAAACCTGCACCATACAGCAGCGTAAAAATAACTTGGTTGCGAGTATCCATAACCTGCAAAATGCGTTGCACTTCATTTGCAGAGATAACAGAGGGTAGCCGTCTAGGCTTGCTTGCAGGGATATAATCAATATCGCCCAACGGCTGTTGTAAAAACCTGTTGTACAAAAAAGCTAGGGCATTTAAAGCGATTTTCTGCGTGTTTATGGCTACATGTCTGCTGTTTGCTAAGCTGGATAAAAACAGCCTGACCTCTTCACTGCCCATGGTCTGAGGATGACGTTTTTTGTGAAACAGAATAAAACGCTTAATCCAGTGCAGGTAAGTTTTTTCAGTTTTCAGCGCATAACCTTTTTGTCGCATATCCGTGCGTATAGAATTTAAAAATGGACTGTTAGACATAAAACGCTCCTTGTCTTGCAACTGTCTGCCTATACAGCCTATTCTAGCTGGGATTTAAAAAAGTGCCTGTTTTTTACGCCTAGAGATGCTTGTTTACCGGTAGAGTTTTAATTTAATGCTAAATAAATTAAAATGTTATGAGTTCTTTGGGTGAGATAATGTGCATCGTGCAAGCAGGATAGACGGCATGCACGATTTGTAATAACAGAGTGTCTTGTATTTTTAAAGAAAGTCTATTTAATACAAGTGATTATATTAATTAACGGTAAGCATCAGCGGGTGACAAAACGAGCATGCTTACTAATAAAATGTTAACCTCTGAGGAAGAATTGTGAAACTATCACTAATGGTAGCTATATCGAAGAATGGAGTTATCGGGAATGGCCCTGATATTCCATGGAGTGCCAAAGGTGAACAGCTCCTGTTTAAAGCTATTACCTATAACCAATGGCTGTTGGTTGGACGCAAGACTTTTGAATCAATGGGAGCATTACCCAACCGAAAGTATGCGGTCGTAACACGTTCAAGTTTTACATCTGACAATGAGAACGTATTGATCTTTCCATCAATTAAAGATGCTTTAACCAACCTAAAGAAAATAACGGATCATGTCATTGTTTCAGGTGGTGGGGAGATATACAAAAGCCTGATCGATCAAGTAGATACACTACATATATCTACAATAGACATCGAGCCGGAAGGTGATGTTTACTTTCCTGAAATCCCCAGCAATTTTAGGCCAGTTTTTACCCAAGACTTCGCCTCTAACATAAATTATAGTTACCAAATCTGGCAAAAGGGTTAACAAGTGGCAGCAACGGATTCGCAAACCTGTCACGCCTTTTGTACCAAAAGCCGCGCCAGGTTTGCGATCCGCTGTGCCAGGCGTTAGGCGTCATATGAAGATTTCGGTGATCCCTGAGCAGGTGGCGGAAACATTGGATGCTGAGAACCATTTCATTGTTCGTGAAGTGTTCGATGTGCACCTATCCGACCAAGGCTTTGAACTATCTACCAGAAGTGTGAGCCCCTACCGGAAGGATTACATCTCGGATGATGACTCTGATGAAGACTCTGCTTGCTATGGCGCATTCATCGACCAAGAGCTTGTCGGGAAGATTGAACTCAACTCAACATGGAACGATCTAGCCTCTATCGAACACATTGTTGTGTCGCACACGCACCGAGGCAAAGGAGTCGCGCACAGTCTCATCGAATTTGCGAAAAAGTGGGCACTAAGCAGACAGCTCCTTGGCATACGATTAGAGACACAAACGAACAATGTACCTGCCTGCAATTTGTACGCAAAATGTGGCTTTACTCTCGGCGGCATTGACCTGTTCACGTATAAAACTAGACCTCAAGTCTCGAACGAAACAGCGATGTACTGGTACTGGTTCTCGGGAGCACAGGATGACGCCTAACAATTCATTCAAGCCGACACCGCTTCGCGGCGCGGCTTAATTCAGGAGTTAAACATCATGAGGGAAGCGGTGATCGCCGAAGTATCGACTCAACTATCAGAGGTAGTTGGCGTCATCGAGCGCCATCTCGAACCGACGTTGCTGGCCGTACATTTGTACGGCTCCGCAGTGGATGGCGGCCTGAAGCCACACAGTGATATTGATTTGCTGGTTACGGTGACCGTAAGGCTTGATGAAACAACGCGGCGAGCTTTGATCAACGACCTTTTGGAAACTTCGGCTTCCCCTGGAGAGAGCGAGATTCTCCGCGCTGTAGAAGTCACCATTGTTGTGCACGACGACATCATTCCGTGGCGTTATCCAGCTAAGCGCGAACTGCAATTTGGAGAATGGCAGCGCAATGACATTCTTGCAGGTATCTTCGAGCCAGCCACGATCGACATTGATCTGGCTATCTTGCTGACAAAAGCAAGAGAACATAGCGTTGCCTTGGTAGGTCCAGCGGCGGAGGAACTCTTTGATCCGGTTCCTGAACAGGATCTATTTGAGGCGCTAAATGAAACCTTAACGCTATGGAACTCGCCGCCCGACTGGGCTGGCGATGAGCGAAATGTAGTGCTTACGTTGTCCCGCATTTGGTACAGCGCAGTAACCGGCAAAATCGCGCCGAAGGATGTCGCTGCCGACTGGGCAATGGAGCGCCTGCCGGCCCAGTATCAGCCCGTCATACTTGAAGCTAGGCAGGCTTATCTTGGACAAGAAGATCGCTTGGCCTCGCGCGCAGATCAGTTGGAAGAATTTGTTCACTACGTGAAAGGCGAGATCACCAAGGTAGTCGGCAAATAATGTCTAACAATTCGTTCAAGCCGACGCCGCTTCGCGGCGCGGCTTAACTCAAGCGTTAGAGAGCTGGGGAAGACTATGCGCGATCTGTTGAAGGTGGTTCTAAGCCTCGTACTTGCGATGGCATCGGGGCAGGCACTTGCTGACCTGCCAATTGTTTTAGTGGATGAAGGTAAGCGTCCGCTGAACACACCTTCTGAATTCATCCTATAAGCCTTAATTTAGTCCCCACTTAGAAACAAGTGGGGACTTAAATTTATGACTACAAATCATCAGACATCCATCGCATCTCTTGCGAAAAAACGAAGAACATACAGTGCTGAATTTAAACAGCAGATCGTTCAGGCTTGTAAAGCACCGGACGTTTCAATTGCTTCAGTCGCTTTGCAACATGGATTGAATACAAATCTTGTATCCAAATGGATTCGCTTAATTGATGCTAAGCCAGGGAGTGATCGCTCACCACTACCGAATAAACCTGCATTTATTGCCTTATCTTGCTCTGCACCATTAGATCCTACTCCTACTGACATGTTAAAAGTTCAAATTACTTTACCCCACTCAAAAGCAGAAATTGGCTTGAAATGGCAAGTATCAGAAATACCTGCCTTGGCAGAATTACTCAAGGTGCTGGCAACATGATCCGTATCGATGAAATCTGGCTTTCTACCCAACCTCTGGATATGCGAGCAGGGATGGATACTGTCATGGCTCAGGTGGTGAGAGCCTTTGGCTACATTAAACCGCATTGTGCTTACCTGTTCTGTAATAAACGTGGCCATCGCATGAAAGTGCTGGTACATGATGGACTGGGCATCTGGCTGTGTGCCCGGCGTTTGGAACAGGGAAAATTCCACTGGGCTAAAGTTCACCAGGGTGAAAGCGTAGCTCTCAACCCGGAACAGTTACAGGCATTAATCCAGGGTTTGCCTTGGCAGCGCATTGGACGACAGCAGGTGGTCACGATGCTCTAAACCAAGCTCGGCTATTCTGCCATCCTCCAAACGTTCTATTTCATTCTTCTCATGACCTCAGGCATACTGCGGTCATGAATACGCTGCCAGATTTAAGCCAACTGACCCATGAACAACTGCTGGAATTCACCCGGCAGTTGGCGATGCAGCATCAACAACTCGCAGAAGATAAACAACAATTAGATGCTCAAGTTCAACATCTGGAAGTATCAAATCAACAATTAGATGCCAAAGTTCAACATCTTGAAGTCACCAATCAGCAATTAGATTCTAAAGTTCAGCATCTTTCTATTCTCAATCAAAAATACGAGCATGAACTGGCGCTGTTTAAACAGCATAAATTCGGCAGTAAAAACGAACATCTCACCGCAAAACAAATCCATCTGTGGGATGAGGCGGTCGAAGAAGATATCGCAGCCGTTGATCTGGAATTAGAACGATTAAATGCAGATAAAACCGATGCAGCGACAGAGAAAGCCACAGTCAACAAACCTAAACGTCGACCACTGCCAGATCATCTACACACCATCCGTATTGAGCATGAACCTGCATCAACCCAATGTGCTTGTGGCTGCCAACTTCGTCGTATCGGCGAAGATGTCAGTGAAAAACTGCATTTCAGACCGGCACAGTTCTATAAGGAACAGCATGTGCGTGGCAAATGGGTCTGTGATCAGTGTGACACCCTGACTCAGCAAGCGATGCCCGCCTATGTGATTGATAAAGGCATTGCTTCACCTGAACTGCTCAGCCATGTTTTGGTATCGAAATATGCCGATCATTTGCCGCTGTACCGTCAACGTCTGATCTATCAGCGGGCGGGAATCGAACTTTCTAGATCAACTTTATCTGACTGGATAGGTCGCTGCGGTGTAGAACTGGAACCTCTGGCCAATGCCTTAAAAGAGGTGGTACTACAACAGCAGGTGCTGCATGCAGATGAAACACCGGTCACCATCATGCGGATGGGTGAGAATGATAAAAAACCGAAGAAAGGTTATGTCTGGGCCTATGCCACTACACAGTACAATCCAGTTCAGGCGGTGATCTATGACTTTCAGGATAGTCGTTCAGGTCAGCATGCTGAAGCGTTCCTGAAAGACTGGCAGGGCCATCTGGTCTGTGATGATTACAGCGGTTATAAAGCACGCTTTAAATCAGGTCAGGTCATTGAGGTGGGCTGCATGGCCCATGCACGTCGTAAATTCCATGAACTGCATGTAACTGGGAAAAGTCAGGTCGCTGAACAGGCCTTAGTGCTGATTCAGAAACTGTATGCGATAGAAGCAGAACTCAGGAAAAAGACCGATGGTACAGCGGAAGACCGCCGCGAATACCGACAACAGCATAGTCAACCAGTGATGCAACAACTATATGAATGGCTCAACCAACATCATCTGACAGTGCCATCGAGTTCTCCTACCGCCAAGGCGATCAATTACACTCTGAAGCGTTGGCCAGCCTTAAGCCGCTATCTGGATGATGGCAATCTACCGATTTGCAATAACTGGGTGGAAGTGCGACACGAAGTCGCTTAATGAAGTTGTTCCCCCTGCGGGAACCACCCGTGTCACCGGGTGAATCTAGAAGGCTGAATAAAGAGCGCCTTCGACAATGTAACGAGGCACCGCAAGGTGCGGGGTATCAATCGTGAGAGACGTACCCTTCTGGCAGCCATAGCCGGACAAGGGCTAGATAATCGGTATGGTGAACACATGTGAATCTGCGTAACGATCGTTAAGTTGAACGAGCGGAAATGGCTGATACGCTCGAACCAAAACGGTAATGGAGGTGGGAATTGCGTCTTTCGACTACGCATTCGTGACCCATACGCCTCCCGGTCGATAGCAGGCACCTAAGCCGATGTACTTCAGTAAGCGGAACGTGGAAATCCCGTATTACTCCCATTGGGAAAGCAGTTTGCAAAAACTGCCCATGGTGATGCGGGCGAAGGAACGAGGAAAAAGCGAATGCCAGTCTGTAATGGGTTGGATAGAGGTTGAAACATTACCCCACGCGAAAGCGGGCTGACGTCCTTATGGTCTCTCATCACAAGAGAGTGTGTAGAACCCTTTTAATGGAGGGAGAGCAAATGAATGCAGCAGTATCAGCGTGTGCACCTTCCAGCACATCGTGGGACAGCATCGATTGGATTGCTGTACAGCGTCATGTCAGAGGGCTGCAAGCGCGTATTGTGAAGGCGGTACAAGACGGCAGGCATAACAAGGCGAAAGCTTTGCAATGGCTGCTGACTCACTCGTTTAGTGGCAAAGCATTGGCCGTCAAACGAGTGTCTGAAAACAAAGGCAAAAACACGGCTGGGGTCGACAAGGTGACTTGGAATACACCCAAGGCCAAGACCGGTGCGATGATGTCGTTGAAGAGGCGAGGTTACACGCCCCTTCCGCTTCGGAGAGTCCTTATTCCGAAGAAAAATGGCAAGATGAGACCTCTCGGGATACCCACGATGAAATGCCGGGCCATGCAGGCGCTCCATCTGCTGGCTTTGGAACCCATCGCGGAGACCATCGCTGATCGGAACTCTTATGGATTCAGACCACAACGCTCAACCGCGGATGCTGCAGCACAGTGCTTTGGTGTGCTGTCAAGAAAAGTAAGTGCGGAGTGGGTGCTAGAGGGTGACATTCAAGGCTGTTTCGACAATATCAGCCATGACTGGATGATCGCCAACCTCCCAATGGACAAGGTGATTCTACGGAAATGGCTCAAAGCCGGTTACGTCTACCAAAGCAAGCTGTTTCCCAGTCTTTCCGGAACACCGCAAGGAGGTATTATCTCCCCGGTGTTGGCCAACATGACCTTGGACGGACTGGAAACGATGCTGGCGAAGAGGTTCCCTAACGCCAAATGGACAGGCAAAAAGCTGCAACTGGTACGGTATGCGGATGATTTCATCATCACGGGGTATTCTAAAGAGTGGCTCGAAAATGAAGTTCGCCCTGCCGTGGTTGAATTTCTGGCGCAGCGCGGTCTCGTGCTCTCTCAGGAAAAGACCAAAATCACGCACATAGGGAACGGGTTCGATTTTCTTGGGTGGAACGTACGCAAGTACAATGGCAAGCTACTGATCAAGCCGTCAAAGGCAAACATCAGTGCTCATCTCGATAAGCTGCGAGCATTAATCAATGCAAACAAAGCGACACGACAGGCCACTTTGATCGGTTTGCTCAACCCTATTCTAAGGGGTTGGGCCAACTATCATAGTTATGTCGTTGCCAAGAAGGTTTTCAACCAGGTAGACAGCGCAGTGTGGGAAATGCTCTGGCGATGGGCGGTACGTCGCCACCCTCGCAAAACACTCCGATGGGTCAAAGATCGGTATTTCAAAGTACAAGGAGCGCGTCGATGGGTGTTCTCATGTGATGAACAGTCCGCCGATGGTCGGAAGCGACAATACACATTAGTGTCTGCCTCGGACACGCCAATTGTGCGACATATCAAGATCAAGGCTGCTGCTAACCCTCATGACCCCGCATGGGATGAGTACTTCGAATCCCGATGGGGTAAAAGAATGCTGGTCTCCGCAAAGGGGCGAGCCAAGCTGTATCGGGTGTGGCTAAAACAAGGTGGTCGCTGCTGCGCCTGTCTTAAACCAGTCACCAAAGATACACCATGGCACAGCCGTCATATTGTGAAGCTAAGTCATGGTGGAACGGATGCAGTTGCTAATCTTGAGATTTACCATCTGTATTGTCCGAGGAGTGTTCAGTTTGCCAATGTCAACGATGTATAACCGGGTGCCGAATGGCGCCTTAGCAGAGGCTTGAGCCGTGTGCTGGGAAACTCGCATGCACGGTTCTTAGGGGGTTGGACGTAGGTAACTGCGTCTGACTACCCGACAACCAGATGCGCCCCTGGGCGTTGGGACGTAAGAACTGGTTATTTGCAGGTTCGCTGCGCAGCGGTCAGCGAGCAGCCAATATTATGACATTAATCCAGTCAGCAAAGCTGAATGGGCTGGATCCCTATGCCTATTTAAGTGATGTGCTGAAAAGGTTGCCGACACATAAAGTGACTCAGATTGAAGAATTGCTACCACACCGCTGGAAACCTGAACCGAATTAAAAAATAGGCATGGGGTTCAGCGGACGCTTACAAATAAACTGCTCCCATTTGATCTAGTAGCGGGATATAAAAAAACACCCGTAATGGGTGTTTTCGTGGCCTAGATTATCGAGATATATCTTTATTTTTATTTCTCTCTTGAGTTTTAACTTGTGGCTGCTGTACTGGCTGCTGTTTTGGAGCATTGGCATCATAAGCCGTTAATTTTGGCTTATGAAATTTCTGATTTTGAATATCGGCATTATGTTGAATCTGAAGCTTAGTTTTATCATTTTTGGTTAAAGCTTTTTCAGTTGTTTCTTTCAATTTACTCAAGCTTTGAGCTTCCCACTTCCCTTTATTTGCCAATGTTTGAACTCTTGCGCCTGTTGGCAGTCCAGTTTTAGGATCAATTTCTTTAGTATTCACTTCGACTTTGTTAGACCCTTTATAGGTCAGGACAATATCATCATTCTTAATGATATTTTGTTCTTTCAAAGTACGTTCCAGATCCTTCGCCCAGATTGTACTTTTTTCACCTTTACTATTTTCAATAGTGGCGTAGTAGCTACTGTTATTTTTAGGATCATGCTTATAAGGTGCTTCACCATGATCTACTAATTTTCCAACGTGCATTTTTTTCTGATTAAGCTGTTCAACCGCAACGTCTATACTGGCTGTGCGCTGCTTTTCTGTGAAACCATCAGCTTTCATTTTTTTATCAAAAACTGTCAGTAAAGCTTTTTCCTGTTCTGACAGGTTATTAATTTTTTCCTTCCGTTCCTGTGCAGGATCTACTTTATCCTTCTCATTTAAAGGCTTCTCTTTCTGGCGTTCATTACCCTTTTCAATAGTATTGTGAACTACCTCTTTACCTTGTTCTTTTTTCATATCATTGAGCAAGGCTAGATCAATATCACGAGGTTCATAACCCTTTACTGTCATGCCCTTCATTGAAGCTTCAAGCCATACATTCCGTTTAAATTCTTCAGAGCCTTTAACCTGTATTGTTTCCCATTTTTTAGCTTTTGCTACCTCCACCATTGAAGCAGCAATATGTTTATCATCAATTGTGGTTTTTAAAGCTTTTCCAGAATCTTCAAAAGCTACTTTTTCAGGATTACCTTTAAAGTGATATTTGTCATCTACCACATAATATTTATTGAGCAATGCTTTAGGTATGCCTTCTTCACTCGATTCTTTACTGTCATCAGCTTTTAGCTTTTTGGTATCAGTTACCTTAGTTTCTTCAGGATCTTGATTAATACCTTTTGTACTTTTTGAAATATCTATATTTTCAGCTTTTTCAATCGAATTGACTTCAGCTTGATTTGTTTCTAACGTCTGGCCAAGTTTGGTATAGCCTGTTTGTTCTTTATTAAAACTAGGTTTATCGACCTTGTTTGCTTCAGTCATGATCAAGTCCTTATTGATTAGAAATATTTTGGCGACGTGCTGCTTCGTCAATAATCATTTTGGTTTGAATATATTTGTCTGTTAGAAGTGCAATTTGTCTTTCAGTTTCAGTGCTTAAATCTTTATTTTGCTGATATACAGCTATGCTTTGCATATAGTTTTTTACAGTGTCAGGCTGATTAACCGCTTTAGATGAAAAGCCATTAGGACTGGTCACGGCTTTATTTGAAGTACAGCCCACAACTGAAAAAGATAGGGCAAGGCTGATTAATGTAAGAGAGATTTTTTTCATGATAGTTTCCTTATTTAGAATTAACTTGGTCTGAAAACGCCTGATAAACGTCATCAATATCTGAATTTTCTATAGATCCGTTTTGACCTTCATCGACTGCAACTAGATTTTCCACTTGTTCTGGTTCATCGACTGCAACCAGATTTTCCATTTCTGCAATCATAGCCAGAGGATCTGATTCATCTGCTGCAACTAGATTTTCCGCTTGTTCTGGTTCATCGACTGCAACCAGATTTTCCATTTCTGCAATCATGGCCAGAGGATCTGATTCATCTGCTGCAACTAGATTTTCCGCTTGTTCTGGTTCATCGACTGCAACCAGATTTTCCATTTCTGCAATCATGGCCAGAGGATCTGATTCATCTGCTGCAACTAGATTTTCCGCTTGTTCTGGTTCATCGACTGCAACCAGATTTTCCATTTCTGCAATCATGGCCAGAGGATCTGATTCATCTGCTGCAACTAGATTTTCCGCTTGTTCTGGTTCATCGACTGCAACCAGATTTTCCATTTCTGCAATCATGGCCAGAGGATCTGATTCATCTGCTGCAACTAGATTTTCCGCTTGTTCTGGTTCATCGACTGCAACCAGATTTTCCATTTCTGCAATCATGGCCAGAGGATCTGATTCATCTGCTGCAACTAGATTTTCCGCTTGTTCTGGTTCATCGACTGCAACCAGATTTTCCATTTCTGCAATCATGGCCAGAGGATCTGATTCATCTGCTGCAACTAGATTTTCCGCTTGTTCTGGTTCATCGACTGCAACCAGATTTTCCATTTCGTCATGACTAAATTCAGTGTCATCAACTGCAATAAGGTTTTCCGTTTGTTCTGGTTCATCTACTGCAACTAGGTTTTCTATTGGATTTTCAGCACTAGCTTCCACCTGGCTAAAGAAGTCATCGACAATATTTTGCGCTTCAGTATCTTCTTCCCATTCAACAGCCCCAAAGAATTGATCGACCACTTGTAGACATTCTTCAGGTTGTGGATTTTCAGGATCTTCAAAAACTGTTTTATCTAACTTAAATTCAGGGATAACTAAGCTAGAAATATCTATCTGTTCAGCCTGTTCTACTGTAGTAATTTCAGTTATACGTTTTTCAATTTTTGCTTTATGCAGCTTTACGTCTAAATCAGGAATAGGAATTGAAAGTTCCAAATCCTCAAAGGCAATTTTTTCTAATTGCTTGTGAGTTGGAAAACCTTTAATTGCTTTCATGCTAGGAGAAACGGACTTTAGGCGATCCACAAAAGCACTGTCATTAAAATACTTAGCCTTTTCACACATGATAGGTTTTGTATTTTCCATAAAGATAATCTCTTTATCTTGCGACAATTCTTTTAACTCTTGAGGGAGCATTAAAGCTCGTCTTTGATCTGATTCATTTTCTGAATTAGAGCCACCTTGCCCCCATGCCATAGAACGGCTTTGGCCTTTAGATTTTGCTTTAAAAGTGAAATAGCCAAGCATTTCACTATATTCATTAGCATCTCGTTGTTCTCTAGGCGGGTAAACGATCTGCAAAGCATGGTTAGTTACAAGCCCCCTAGTTTGAGTTTTATAAACGTCCTCTAACTGGCCAATAGACTGAATAATTGTTAATAAACGAATGTTATAACCCGCAATAAATGAGTTAGCGTCTGCAATTTTCGCTACTTTACCGACAGCCGTTGCTTCATCATTCACGACTAGGCACTGGTATTTCAAAGATGAATCTTGTTGTGGCAGTGTTTTTAGATTCACATCAATTAAGAGTGAATAAAACAGATTAATTAAGTTCTTAGCATCCCCTAAGCGGTTAGGTTGAACACCAAAATAAATAGACATTCTTTGTCTGCGTACATCTTCAAGTTTAAAGTCACTTGATGAAGTTGCAGCGTCCACAATCGGGTTCGCAAAAATCGTTAAAGGTGAGGTAAAAGTAGAAATGATGTTACCGAGCGTATTGTCTGGTGAACTTAAAAAACGGTTTAAAGCATCTAGGCAAGTATCACTAAGCGGTTTATCACTTTGCGCTCTTTCATCAATAATAGATCTAATATGATCCTGAATTGGCTTACCTTTACCTGAACTCTGTCTTAAAACCTCGCCCATAGTTACAGGCAGATCTTCAGTTTCAAATAGATATAGGGCTAGGCCAAGAAATAAGTTATTAGCATTGTCATTCCAGAAATCGGTTTTAGCATCACCAGTCACAGGGTAGAAACTTCGACCAATAGCAAGAATTTCACCTACTCTAAAATTTTCGTCATGACTAACGGTATCAAATGGATTCCATTTGTGAGATTTTAGATCTTCAGAAAATGGGCTGAATAGATAAACTTTCTGGCCATTCTTAGCACGAAATTTAGAAGTTAATAGGAAGTTTTCAAGCTTCAAATCCAATACAACTACACTATCCGAATAGTTTAGAAGGTTAGGAATAACAATCGCTACACCTTTACCGCTTCGTGTCGGAGCAGCCAGAAGTACAAATTGCTGACCGCCAAGCATTAAATATTTATTATGATATTTCCCTACTAAAATTCCCTTATTTCCCATCAATCCAGATTTCTGAATTTCTTTTGTTGTGGCAAATCTGGCATCACCATGTAACGACTGTTTTTTATTAAACAGACTAGCAATGACTAAAGCAGGGAGAACAAAAGTGATAAATAGTGCAGCGATCAAGGCACCTTGCAGCTTTTTCTTTTGTGCAGGTACATTGTGTGCATATAAATCCCAATAATACCCCCACGTTGTCAGATTCACTTCAGGAAATGGATTGGTCTTATTAGCTAAGTAATAAAGAACACCGGCCAGATATTTAGTAATAAAGAAACCAACGACTGCTAGAAAAATCGCAAGGAGTAGAATCAGGATCTTTTTATTCATGCTCGATCCCCGACAATAATTTCAGCATCACCAAATTGAGCCTTAACTTTAGAAACAGGATCAAATTTGATTTCAGAAATAAAGCGTTCTTTACCTATTAAATTACTTTCATCATCATATTTTTTCTTCACTTCAACATGAACAATAATATCAATGGTTAAAGCAACTAATTCCTTTAGTGTAGTGGCATCGTAGATATTTGCTTGTTCATGTTCTTTGCACATAAAGACATAGCGATCATAAGCCAGTGAACAGCTTTCAGCGTGATAACTTGTAATAGATCCACTGTGACCAGTTGTAAGCAATTTCAGAAAGTCAAAAGCTTCTCCACCACGTAATTCAGCAAGTAATACACGGTCTGGCTTCATACGCATATTACTAGCGATCAGATCAGATGGAGTTACCTTAGCTTTACCTTGACCACCTTTAGAATAAAGTAGGTGTACCTTGTTTTCATGTGGAACAAAAAGCTCACGTACATCTTCAATAGTGACAAGACGTTCATCTTTAGGAATGTACTGACAAATTGCCTTCATGAAAGTGGTTTTACCAGAACCAGTATCACCAACAACTGCAATATTTTTCTTACATTGAACAGCGAATTTAAAAAATCCCTCAAGATCTTTGTTTTCTAAAAACTGGACTAGCTTAATATCTTCAGTACGTAATACAGGTTTAAACTGCTCAAACTCTTTAGATTTCCCATATCTGAAGTGGTCAAAAAAGCCTTGATCTTTATATTCCTGAAATGATCGGTTTGACTCGTCAGGAATACGGATCGTCATTGATACCGTTCCATTTTCAATGGCTGGCGGTAGAACAATCTGAATACGCTCTCCATCAGGCAATTGAGCAGACAATATAGGGTTTTCTTGGCCAATCCGTTGATTGGTATAGGTAGCAATAACATTAGCTAAAGCTGTTATTTGCCCCATTTCCAGATTTATAGAATGCTTTTCCCATCCTTTATTAGATTCCGTCCAAACTTCGTTAGGTGCGTTAATTGCAATTTCAGTCACCCCTTTAGTTTTTAAGAATTTTTCTAATGGAAGTAATAGCTGTCTAACCATTACATCCTTGCTTAAAACATTATTTTGCGCGGAGTTCATACACACCTCTGAAATCAATATCTTTTGCCACATAAATTGAAGCTACATCACCCTGATTTTTATAAATTGTTGGCTTGATATTGATTGTTTCATTCAACACTGTTTCAGCCATTGATTTACCCATGTCTGAAGTGTTTTGAAGCATATAAGGAGTGCTATTGTTCCCACCTGTTTCTTTAGAAATACCGTAAGCAATAGCGTCTTGAACTAAAGAAAGCATAAACGCTGCACCGATACGTGCGCCCCAACGGTTATCCACTCGACCACTTAAACCACCTGTTCCTAAATGGTCTGCTGCGGGAGAATCAATATCGACAATAACACCATGCGGAGTTTTTAAGCGTGACCAGATGATACCTAAACGTCTTTGGCCTTGTGCTGCAATACTTTTGTATTCTCCAATGACTTCAGATCCCGCTTCAGCAAGGACTACACGACCATTATCAGAATAAACAGGTTGTGGAAGGACACATGAAGCCATACCGCCAATTTCTGAAACGACTTTAACTGACAGGTTGCAACGGATTACACGACCTTTAGCAATTAAGTAATTTCGATCCCCAATAAACCTAGCCTGGACTTTATTAGAGGAATGATTAGCCATGTTAGTTGTAGCTTGTTGTGGCTGATGCTGCTGCATAGGTTCATCATCATCATGCGCTAAAGACATCAAACCAGATCCAGAGAAATTACCAGAACGGCTATTACTATTCTGATCCTGTTCAAACTGTTTCATCATGCCTGTTACTTGGTTATAAGCTGCTTGATGATTCATGCTTGACGGCTGGCCAACCGCCCCGCCTTGTTGTGAAGGATTGACAAAAATCCCGCCACCGTAACGGCTTCCATTATTTAAAGGTACATATTGAGCTTGTTGTTGTGGCTGTGGCTGAATTACTACAGGTTGTTGATTTGCTGCTTGCTGTTCAACTACTGGCGCAGCTTCAGGCTGTCTTAAAATCTGCTGACCATTTTGGCATTGAAAAACCAACATGCCGTTATAAGTTAAAGCATTGCCGTTATTGTCTGTTAGCTGTCTAGGAATACTTTGATCCTGACAGGCATCTAGGCTTTGAAATTGAGCATTTTGACCTGCATCCGTTGGCATAGGATCAGTATTAGTAAAATCCCTTCTTTTAGCTGAAGCATCTAGGCTTGGATCTATCTGATTTTCTTTTAATTGGGCTGCTTCTTCAGCATCACTACTATCTGAAAAGAAGTTATAGGCAAAGACCGCTATAACAGTAAAAAGTACTGCCATAACTGCAATAAACGCTATTTTTTTACCTTTTCCATCTTCCTGATCCCCACGTTCATTGACAGAAACAATGCCATTTTCTGATTCGTTAAATTCTTCATCAGGAGCTTGTTGATCATCTAATGGTTTTTGATCATTAATATTCATTAGTTCATATCCCCAGTAATGACACGTTTAACACCCTCTACAGTAGTGCCATCTTGAGGAGCAACACCGACAGGATCATAAGATTCATTGAAAATGCTCACTACGCCTTTTCCTTGACGTAAAACAAATTTTTTAGCTAGAGCTTCAACAATCAAAAGTTTTGGATCTTCTTTACTGATATGGAAATTAACTTTTTCTTCCCCTTCCGTACCTTCAATAAATACGACTGGAATATCAGTATTTCCTTTAAATCGCATATAGGTAAAACGACCGTCATCAAATAGCATTTCTGGAACAAAGTGCTTCCCTTTGCTGTTTGCAGCTTGACGATAATTCCAGTTTTTAGGGATAGGCGCAGCATTAGCTAAACGATGCTGTAAAACCAAAAATTCAGTAAGTTGGCTTTCTTCTTTTAATTGTGCTGCATAAGCGTTATAGCGTTGAGCTTCTTCCTGTTTACGTTTTTCTTCTTCTTCTTGTGGATATTTAAAGACAACACGATACATCGGTTTTTCTTTGGCATTATTTAGAACTTGAAAATCAAAACTATAATCACGCTTATTAGTGCGTAACTCTAAGTTATTCCGAGTAGCCTTATCCTTTGGCTTCACCCATACTAAATTTGATCCAGTATCCGCAAAAATACACCAATTGGTGTCATCCTTTTCACAGTCTGAAGGGTATCCAGTAGCAGCACCACGCTCTAAAATTCTTTCACCTTCACCTAATACAATGCGGGTTACAGTGCCTTTTTTGACAGTAATTCGATAAACATCATTAGGAACATAATTGATTGTTCTAATACGTGAATCGGTAGGCATAGCTTTAGGCGTAATTGCTGCATAAGAGATCCCATGCATCGCCAAACCCAAAGCAAGAATTAATTTTTTCATGTAATGATCCTTTACATTCCTTGTTGAGCTTGTGGCTGAACAGCAGCCCCGCCTTGTTGAGCTTGTGGCTGAACAACAGCCCCGCCTTGTTGAATCGGAACATAGACTTGCTGACTAGGTTCAACAACCGCAGCTTGCGCTACAGGTCTGTTAGGAGATAGTTCAGGATCGACACGATAGCCCACGACCTTAAAGCCGAATGGGTTTTTAATTAGATCTTTTTCTACCAGTTTATTTAGATTGTTCGGAGCATATTCATATCGAATACTTGCAATATAATATTGTGGCTGTTCATCACGATTAGCTTCGACTGAATGCAAAGTCTTAGTGAAGCGGACACTAGCGGTAAAACCTGTTTCATCCTGATTAGTCTGGACAGAAATCACATCAACTTTTAATTCATATTTTTTGCCGTATTTTTTATCTCTTGCGCTATCACCTTCATAGAGTGAAGCAAAGTCATTACCGACCTGATTACTACTCATAGTCATGACTAAATCATAATCTGGCTGTAATAACGGATAGAAATAACTCTCACGGGCGGTTACATAACGAGTAATGTTATTTTTATCAATTAATTCTTGTTTGCCTTTCACTTGCTGATCATCAACAACGCCCACGTATTCAACATTTCCTTGAGCTTTATCTACTGTGAAAACAACAGGTACAGTCTGGCGCATTGGAGCTAATGTCACTAATCCAATGGCTTCTAAGACGGCCACGCCCACCGCTACTTTTGCAATAGTCCAAGCTTTACGTTCTGACTTAGCTCGCATCGCAATAAGATCTGCTTCCCAATCCATAGCTTTTTCATAGCTTTTAGCTTCTTCAGCAGCAGATACTTTTTTAAGTTTGTTCATGATAGACCCGATAGACCCTATTAGAGTTATTTCTCTAAGTATGCCAAAAAATATAAAAATCGTAAACCAAAATAATATATTTTGGTTTTATTAATTCAATGTTTTCTGAAAAATTGCAAAAAAAATACCCATTTCAAAAGAAATGGGCTTTTTTTAAAAGTTTAGTTACCAGAGTAGCCGTCAAGAATGTTGCCTTTTTGGGCAGCACGTTTTAATCGGCCTTCAATTTCAAGCTGTTGTGCTGCATCTTTTTGAGCTTGCGCTTGCGCCTGCATCAAAGCAATTCGGTTTGCATCATTAGCAACTTGTGACTGTTCCGCTTGAATCCTAGCCTGTAACTCAGCGATAGCTTTAGCATCAGTAGTGTTATTGATCTGTTTACGCAGATTATCAATCTGCTCAGTACGCAGATCCGCAACGCCTAACGCTTGCTGATTTAAAGCCTGTGTTTGTGCATTGTTATTTAATGCAGCTTGACAGGCTTTATAGTTCTGGCCAGTTCTAGAAGCACAGTCATAAACCATTGTGGCATCACGAATGTTCCTAGCTGCTGAAGTCATACCATTGACACCGCCTTGTTGGATGCCTTTATAAATGTCAGCAACATCACTTGGAATCACGTCTTTAAGATATGGATTATTGACAGCATCACCGAAACCACGAATACCAGTAATGGAATCGTATTGCTGTTTTGCCTGTTGGATCTGGTTCACCATCTGATTGTATTGTTCACCCCAAGCCACCATATTTTGAACAGCTTGAACAAGGTTAGCACCGTCAATGACAGGAATACCTGTAGCATTGGCTTGACCACTAATAAACAAAGATGAACCTAAACCCAAAGCTAACAATTGTTTTTTCATTAGAAAAATTCCTATTTGTTTCTTTTGAGGTTAGAGAGTGTGTGTCGTTGATATAACGGCTTAGATCCTCCTGTATTCGAGCTATTGGAATTATTAGAGCTGCTAGAATTCCCTTGAACACTTCCCCCAGTGGTAGGAGTAGCTGAAGCACTATCAGATTTTGAATTATTACCGCCACGACCTTTAGTAATTGCTTGAGCTACAGCACGACCGACACCTTGAACACCCGCCCCACCTGTTATGGCTGAAGCCATCGTTGGAATGTTCCACATGATCACTACAATAGTTCCCGCAACAATACAGAGGGAAACTACAGAAGTAAGAATGTCGCCCGCATCAAAGTTATTAGTGATTTGCGTACACATGCCTGAAACGAAAGCAAAGAGCATACTGATAATTGCTGTGATAAAGCCTATGGTGAAAACATAGCTCAATGTTTGAGAAAGCCAACTTTCAAAATATTTTTGTGTAGCAGGGAACATTGCACACAGAATGAATATGGGACCAACGCCTAAACAAAGTTGCAGACTGATTTTTGCCAGTAAATATAGGCCAGTACCAATGAAGAACAATAGGAATTGAGCGACAGCAACAACAGCAGCAGATAAATACAAGCCAATATCAGGGAAAACGCCAGAAGCTGATTCAGCTTCCTCACCTAATTTTTGGATTAATTCACCCCACGGAACGCTCACTTGATCCAGTAAAGCACCTAACGAAGATTCACCACCTGGACTAACAATTTGAATTAAACCTATGGCTAGTCCGTTAATGGCTTCAACAACAAAGGACTGATAAACCCCTGCACTTAAAGCAATCCCACCCACAAAAGCGATCTTAAAAAACTTCCATAAAGCGGTATAAATGGAATCTTCTTGTGCACCAGTCGCAATATTGTAGCCAATGATCAGGATATAAATTGTTGCAGCAGTCAAAGCTATAGGAACAATTGCAGAAGCGATATTACTACTAACACCTGTCACGTAACTTGCTAATAGAGAATCAATTTTTGTTTCTAATGTAGTAATAATTGCCATTGCAATCCCCTATGAATCCTTAATTATTTTGAATCTGGGTTATATCCATCGAGGATATTTCCCGATCCTTTTTTAGTTTCTGGTTTTACTGATTTTTGAGGTGCAGAAGGATCATATTCATCAAGAATATTACCCTTTTGGGATGCTCTAGCCTTGCGCTGCTTCAGTTCCTCTTGCTGTTCAGCAGTTAAATCTTGAGGTTTTAATTGTTGTGCAGCCTTCACTTCTTCTTTTAACTGCTTAACCTGTTCCTTATCATCAGAACATGCAGTTGTTAAAGTAGAAATAACCAACAAACTTGATAGTGCTAAAAACTTAGTCATGACTAAGCAACTCCTTTTTCTGAAATTAATTTTTTACGTTCTGCGATCCGTTGTAAGAAAAGTTCGCCCCAATCGTTAGGATCTTCACCAACTTCATTCATGAGATTTTCGAGAAGTTCTAAATTGTCCTTAGAGCCTGAAATAATCTGTAAAACGTCACGCATTTCGCCTAGATCCATTTTGCAGAGTGCGGAACGGCTACCCTGCTTAACTAAGAACATGCGTGAGTTTTCTTCTAGCTCTCTAATAATTTCAAATTCTTGCGGAGTGACCTTAAAGCCGTTTACATAGTCATCGTAATCAGCACGAGGATTAGGTAAAAAGATTTGAGTAACGCTTTGTTCAACCATTGTTTTACCAATGTCAGAATCTAAAACGTCACTTGGGGATTGCGTCATAAAGACACCTAGACCATTCAATTTACGAATAGTTTTCTGCTTATCTTTGGCAAAATCTTTGAAATATTCATCTGTTAATGGCTTCCAAAACTCGTCCATCCAATAAATAAACGGACTACCATCAATCAATGAATCTGTGATGTGTAATAGATAAGCCATGATTGGTGTACGGACTTCTGGATCATCTAAAAATTCCGTGTAGTCATAACCAAAGATTGGCATTTTTGCTTTAGAAAAGTCTTGAGTATCGTATGGATTATCAAAGACCCAAGATAAATTTCCGTCATGATCAGCAGTGTTACACCATTTAGCTAAACGATCCTGAAGCGAATCCCCCCCGCCATTTACTTTCAGATTCATATATAAAGCTGAAAGTCTGCGGAGTTCTAACGGCATATCATCACGCATAATGGTACGAACAGCCTGACTGATTTCCAGATCTTCGGCAGCATTACGAACACCACCTACCAGAATTTTTACAAGCTTTTCTACAAACTGAATATTTGTTTCAGTCGGTGGTAGCTGCAACGGATTAAAGCCAGTTGGTACACCACGCTCTAAGGCATAGTATTGACCCCCAATCCGTCTAATCCCAATTTCTGCGCCCCTATCTTTATCAAAGAAAACACCCTTCAGATTTTTATACTTACAAGCAAACATCATCATGGCCATGACTAGGGTTGTTTTACCCACACCAGTTGTTCCAATGACACACGTATTACCTGGCATCTTGTCATCTGTAGAATCTTGCTTATCTGGGCTAACATGATGATTAAAGTAAAATGGTTGGCCACTTGGAGTTTTAAATAAAGCTAGTGCTTCACCCCAAGGATTGCCGTCACGTTTACCTCTTGCGAAGTTATGGAAAGGGCTTAAAGCAGAAAAATTTAGGCTTGTGAGATATGCTTCTCTTGGACGCATATTAAAGTTACCCGCTAATTGCGAGAACCATGCACATTCAGGAACAGTATCAATTACAGCCATTTTGAACCCTGCTTCATCTGATAAAGCAGTTCTGGCACTCGAAACATTCAGAGCAACTTGATTTGGTGAATCACCAAAAATCGCAAGCGTATAGTGATATTCGCCTAACTGGAAATTCCCGCTATTAGCTTCACTCATAGCCAGATCAATATCACGAATCTCTTGATCTGAAACGTCCTCTACAGAATTTAGCTGTCCTTTAATTGTTTTTAATTTATCTACAGCATCACGCTTGCCATAAACCGTGAAACTTTGAGTTTCAATGTATTCATAGTTTCCATACAGGATGGAATTGCACATTCCTGATTCTGATAAACGTGGAAATTCTTGAATATCCAGAAAGCCTACATATTTTTGAGCTTCAGGATGTTTGATCTGTAAATAGCCGTTTTTGTCACCAAAGAACAAGCGACTACTTGGAATATATTGATCAAGATTAGCTTGTCTTAAAGGGATTTCTTCCCAAACTCCATTAGTTAAGAAACCAAGCAGATTACACATTTCGGAGTAGACAAAACCTTTCTTGGTATAGGTCGCCAGACGTTCTGGATTGTAGTGATATAGACTTGCTTCAACCTGTTTGGCTACATCATCCAAAATATCGAGATCCCGCTTAATCTGCTTTTTCAGGGCTACTGGATCACGACTAGCTTTACTCTTAAAGATCTTTGTTAATCTGGAAATTTCAGGACGATAAAGAATTGTTAAATACAATTCAGTAGCCATCTGTTTATTCTTTTCACCCTGAAACTGCTGATAATATCTTTCATTAAAATCAGCAATAAAATCATTTTCATAAACGCCATTTAGACGTTCATTAACTCCCCTACGAATCTTATGCGTCCAAACAGCAAAGTGACCGCCACCTAAAGCACGATAAAAATTATTTAATCCTTCTTTACGGATTCTAATAATATCGGCTTCAACTGTTTCAAACGAAATGCCTTCTAATTTCCATGTAGCAATGTATTCACCATTTTTAAGCTTAATAACATTGTTGGAGTGCGACACGAAGTCGCTTAATGAAGTTGTTCCCCCTGCGGGAACCACCCGTGTCACCGGGTGAATCTAGAAGGCTGAATAAAGAGCGCCTTCGACAATGTAACGAGGCACCGCAAGGTGCGGGGTATCAATCGTGAGAGACGTACCCTTCTGGCAGCCATAGCCGGACAAGGGCTAGATAATCGGTATGGTGAACACATGTGAATCTGCGTAACGATCGTTAAGTTGAACGAGCGGAAATGGCTGATACGCTCGAACCAAAACGGTAATGGAGGTGGGAATTGCGTCTTTCGACTACGCATTCGTGACCCATACGCCTCCCGGTCGATAGCAGGCACCTAAGCCGATGTACTTCAGTAAGCGGAACGTGGAAATCCCGTATTACTCCCATTGGGAAAGCAGTTTGCAAAAACTGCCCATGGTGATGCGGGCGAAGGAACGAGGAAAAAGCGAATGCCAGTCTGTAATGGGTTGGATAGAGGTTGAAACATTACCCCACGCGAAAGCGGGCTGACGTCCTTATGGTCTCTCATCACAAGAGAGTGTGTAGAACCCTTTTAATGGAGGGAGAGCAAATGAATGCAGCAGTATCAGCGTGTGCACCTTCCAGCACATCGTGGGACAGCATCGATTGGATTGCTGTACAGCGTCATGTCAGAGGGCTGCAAGCGCGTATTGTGAAGGCGGTACAAGACGGCAGGCATAACAAGGCGAAAGCTTTGCAATGGCTGCTGACTCACTCGTTTAGTGGCAAAGCATTGGCCGTCAAACGAGTGTCTGAAAACAAAGGCAAAAACACGGCTGGGGTCGACAAGGTGACTTGGAATACACCCAAGGCCAAGACCGGTGCGATGATGTCGTTGAAGAGGCGAGGTTACACGCCCCTTCCGCTTCGGAGAGTCCTTATTCCGAAGAAAAATGGCAAGATGAGACCTCTCGGGATACCCACGATGAAATGCCGGGCCATGCAGGCGCTCCATCTGCTGGCTTTGGAACCCATCGCGGAGACCATCGCTGATCGGAACTCTTATGGATTCAGACCACAACGCTCAACCGCGGATGCTGCAGCACAGTGCTTTGGTGTGCTGTCAAGAAAAGTAAGTGCGGAGTGGGTGCTAGAGGGTGACATTCAAGGCTGTTTCGACAATATCAGCCATGACTGGATGATCGCCAACCTCCCAATGGACAAGGTGATTCTACGGAAATGGCTCAAAGCCGGTTACGTCTACCAAAGCAAGCTGTTTCCCAGTCTTTCCGGAACACCGCAAGGAGGTATTATCTCCCCGGTGTTGGCCAACATGACCTTGGACGGACTGGAAACGATGCTGGCGAAGAGGTTCCCTAACGCCAAATGGACAGGCAAAAAGCTGCAACTGGTACGGTATGCGGATGATTTCATCATCACGGGGTATTCTAAAGAGTGGCTCGAAAATGAAGTTCGCCCTGCCGTGGTTGAATTTCTGGCGCAGCGCGGTCTCGTGCTCTCTCAGGAAAAGACCAAAATCACGCACATAGGGAACGGGTTCGATTTTCTTGGGTGGAACGTACGCAAGTACAATGGCAAGCTACTGATCAAGCCGTCAAAGGCAAACATCAGTGCTCATCTCGATAAGCTGCGAGCATTAATCAATGCAAACAAAGCGACACGACAGGCCACTTTGATCGGTTTGCTCAACCCTATTCTAAGGGGTTGGGCCAACTATCATAGTTATGTCGTTGCCAAGAAGGTTTTCAACCAGGTAGACAGCGCAGTGTGGGAAATGCTCTGGCGATGGGCGGTACGTCGCCACCCTCGCAAAACACTCCGATGGGTCAAAGATCGGTATTTCAAAGTACAAGGAGCGCGTCGATGGGTGTTCTCATGTGATGAACAGTCCGCCGATGGTCGGAAGCGACAATACACATTAGTGTCTGCCTCGGACACGCCAATTGTGCGACATATCAAGATCAAGGCTGCTGCTAACCCTCATGACCCCGCATGGGATGAGTACTTCGAATCCCGATGGGGTAAAAGAATGCTGGTCTCCGCAAAGGGGCGAGCCAAGCTGTATCGGGTGTGGCTAAAACAAGGTGGTCGCTGCTGCGCCTGTCTTAAACCAGTCACCAAAGATACACCATGGCACAGCCGTCATATTGTGAAGCTAAGTCATGGTGGAACGGATGCAGTTGCTAATCTTGAGATTTACCATCTGTATTGTCCGAGGAGTGTTCAGTTTGCCAATGTCAACGATGTATAACCGGGTGCCGAATGGCGCCTTAGCAGAGGCTTGAGCCGTGTGCTGGGAAACTCGCATGCACGGTTCTTAGGGGGTTGGACGTAGGTAACTGCGTCTGACTACCCGACAACATGATTACCAAACGGCAGATAGTCTGAAATTGCGACTTCAGCATTTGCGCTATCTTTAACTTGCTGTTTTGAACGCATGATATTGTTATTTCCTTTTCTTTAATTTAAGTGGCGAAAATGAGATTGCTCCCCATTTTTGATGGTTCTGGATCTGTTTCCCTCTTATGCGCCACCGCATCAATACTTGCTTTAATCGTTGGTCATCTACTTTTGTTATTGCCCGCATCCAGAAGTAAATAGGCACATAAATAGCTGCTATAAATAAAGTCACATAGGCACTAAGTAGATAAAAAGACCAACCCGCTAAAAGAATTGCTACCCCCGTCACCAACAAAAAAGGCAACATTGGAACGCCAAAAAGCATGGCAGGACGAGTGCAACCCCTGAAAATTGGATCAGAAAAATTCGACATTAGTTAATCAGCCAAGCAGCGATACCCGCAGCACCACCTACCAAAATCCCCCCGATAACGATGTTAGAAATGTCTGACCACTTCGCTTGTTGCCAAGCCAATTTAAAGCCAGCCCACATGATAGTGATGGTAAATACAGTTACAGCCACACCCGCTAAGACTGACTGAACATTAGCCATAACCGTATTAACTTTTGAGATTTGAGCAAAAGCAGGGCTTGAGATTAACGTCATGAACAACATCAATACGCTTGCTTTGATACCAGTCGTTTTAGTCGTTGTTATTTGCGTTTGATTTGCTTTCATTATTTTCTCCAAGTGAAGCAATTAAGACCTAGCGCATTAAGTACCAAGAACAATATTTTTGGAAAATCAAATATTGTTCATTGGTACTGTATATTTAATATATTACACTAAGTTTTAAACTTTTTGAAAATATTTTAAAAGATCATAGAAGATTTTAAACTTTTTTCTTTTTCTTTAATATTTGTGCCGTTAGTTAAGAAAAATGAAGGCCGTTTCTCCACTACTGGAAGGCTTTGAAGTTCTGTATTTTCGTTATATCCATTGGAGTTAGGCATATCTGCATTAGTAGCAAAATATGCAAGCTGTTCTGAGCTATTCATAGGAGGTGAGGGAGGATTGAATTTTACAGGCATGGTATTGAGTGAACCATTAGCAAAATAATTCAAATTTCTTGATACTTTCGCTACATACCCATTTCTAAATCCTGATGAATGGTTGCCAGTGTTATAGCAAGACATAGCTTTATAAATATCTTTGCCTTTTGCCCTATTTCGGCAGTCATTAAAGATAAATTGCATTGCGCTTAGATTAGTGCAGGGATCAAAAACTTGCTCGACACTAAGATTTAATCTTTTGAAATTAGCACTATTAATTTGAGCAAAACCAACATCAATATTTCGTCCCTGGCTAATTAATCTTTTGGCCACAGATACAGCTTCTTCATAGCTAGTCGGCTGTTTTTTAAGACCTGCGGCACGATTAACCCCTATCGCAAAAGGATTAAATGAGGATTCAGATTTAACAATTGCAGACGCAATATTTACATCAACTTGTGGCGCACATTGTTGTGCCAAAACTACGAAATCAATCATTACTTTTTCACCTCAAATTTTGGCTTACCTTTTTGATCTGGATAAGTAGCGGAGCACCCATTTTTATAGTTGATACACCCCCAAAAATAGCCATTTGCCCCATTGATCCGTCTTAAATCACTGGCACATTGAGGACATGAATAGACTTCAAGAAGTGGCTTTTTATTAACTTCAGGCAAAAAGACTTTGCAATCTGTTTCCCGATTAGGACAGAACCAGATCGGATCTTTACCTTCTTTTTTGGATCTGAATAATGGCGTTGAGCATTTAGGGCAAGGATATTTGATTTTCTCTACTGGCTGACCTTTCTTGTCATCCATCGAGTGCTTACATTCCTGATCATTGCAGATCCAAAAAAATTCTTTAGTTTGCGAATTTTGGAATTTATTTAAGCGACCTGTTTTACATTTAGGGCATGAATGAATAACTTTTTCGACTGGTTTACCCTTGTCGTCATCCATCGAATGCTTACAGTCCTCATTGCTACAAATCCAAAAAAATTGATTGGTTTTAGTATTCTTAAATTTTTTTAATTGGCTTTTACACTTTGGACAAGGTATTGCGTTTATAGCTGTCAGCTTTGAAGCTGTACTTAGCTCTTGAGCAAGTTGAGTGTATAAGGCAGAAACAACCGAATTATATGAAGTTTCACCAGATGCAATTTTATCTAGCTGCAACTCCATCTCTTTTGAATAGTGCAGATCCAGAAAGCTAAATTTAGCTTTTAACAGACTACCAATTAAATCATTCCCTAATTTAGTTGGTTTTAAGACTTTCTTTTCTACCTCCAGAAAGCCCTTATTCAGAATATTGGCCATGATTGATGAATAAGTAGAAGGGCGACCAATCCCGCAGCTTTCCAATTTTTTAATTAGTGAAGCTTCTGTATAGCGTTTTGGTGGCTTAGTTTGTTTTGCAATAACTTCACCGCTTTCAACATCAACTACAGAACCAACTTCTAAGACCGGCACCACGCCTGAAGGCTCGTTTTCATCTTCATTCAGGCAGTCTTTACCAAAAACCATCCACCCTTTTTTTATTAGCTCACGGCTTTTAGCATGGAACTTATATTTTCCATCTTCAGACAGTAATTCCAAAGTAACGGCTTTATATTCAGCTTTGGCCAATTGACTTGAAATAGTACGTTCCCAAATCAATTGATATAAAGCTTTTTGTTCTGGTGACTTTCCTAGATCTTTATCAGTTATGTGAACAGGTCGGATTGCTTCATGGGCGTTTTGCGCCCCATCTTTTTCCTTAAACTTATTAGGCTTTTCAGGTAAAGAAAATTGATTTTCATTAGCATAAGCAAAGATTTCTTCTACACTTTCATCAGCTATGTTTAGGCCGTCAGTCCGAATGTAAGTAATTGCCCCTTGTTCAAATAATGCCTGTGCTGCTTTGGTTGTTTGTTGAGGGCTAAAGCCTAACGCTACACTAGCAGCTTGTAAAAGTAGGGCTGTAGAGAAAGGAGAAGGAGCATTTGAATACTCTGTTTTTTCAGTGCAGTTTAAAACTTTAACTTTCTTAGTTTTTGCAACTTCTTCAGCTAAGGAACGATCTAAAACATAAGGCTGATCCTCAGTTACAAATTCCGTTGTAACCCATTGCGAGATCCATTTTTTAGGCTCTTTATCAAAACTCAAATTAACGCCAAAGTGGTTAGTAACTTTGAATTTCTGGATTTCGATTTCTCTAAGGACAACGATTAAAACAGCAGGAGATTGTACCCGCCCCGCAGATGAAGGCTGACCCATAAGATTAGATGCAATAGGGGAAACTAGATAGCCCACCAGACGATCTAAAGCCCTACGTGCTTCTTGAGCATATACAAGCTGATAATCTAAACCACGCCCATTATTAATGGCTTCTTTAATAGCTTTTTCTGAAATTTCATTAAATTCTATTCGTTCAAATTGACCATCTTCCAGACCTAAACATTCTTTTAAATGCCATGAAATAGCTTCAC
>NZ_CP044484.1:0-110146 GCF_010918895.1 Acinetobacter schindleri | reverse complement strand
CTGTTGTACACCTAGCCTCAGAACTTGCCAATCTGGGCAACAAAGTTTTAGTCATTGATTTAGATCCTCAAGCAAACGCAAGTTTACACATTGGGATCCAACATCCAAGCGAAATTGCTGTCACTACAGCAGAATTACTAGTGGGCGATATTTCGTTGTTGGCAGATGCATTACAAGAAGAAACGAACTTTGAAAAAGTATCATTAATTTATGGTTCCTTGAATTTAGGAAAAACTGAAGATCAACTAAAAGAAGAAGCTCCCCGTCCTTCAGAAGAGTTAAATATCAAGTTAAAACTATTAAAAGATCTATATGATTTTATATTGATTGACTGCCCACCTAGCCTTAAATTATTAACCAGCAATGCCCTGGCATCCTCAACACATGTCATTATCCCTATCGAATCAGGATCACAATATGGATTATATGGGGTAACAGATCTTTTAAATCATCTTGAAAAGATCAAACGTATTAATCCAGATTTAGAGCTTTTAGGCGCTTTACTAATTAAGCATGATGAACGTCAGAATGTCTGTAAGCTGATTCGGGATGAAGCCTTGAAACAAGTGGGTAAAATTTTAGAAACCACAATTCCTCAAAGTACTAAAGTCAATCAAGCAGCCATTCTGCAACAACCACTTTTGAAAGTAGAAAAAAATTCAAAAGTACGTAAGGCTTTTGAAAGCCTTGCCAATGAAATTGTATTGAAAATTTAAACCTGAGAGCATTATGGCAAGCACCAAAGAGCTTTTAGCTCAGAAACTGAAACAGAATACAGAAAAACATCAGCAAGCACAGAAAGACAATATTAAAGAGCTGAAAGAGTTTAGACGTAATGTCCCTATTGAGGATATCAGCCGAAGTCTAAACCAGCCGCGTAAAATATTTGAAGAATCACAGTTAAAAGAACTGGCGGATTCTATTAATGAAATCGGCCTTTTGCAGCCCATTACAGTGCGTAAACTGGATAATCTGAAATATGAACTGATTGCAGGCGAGCGACGCTTACGGGCACATCAGTTACTCGGAAAGTCTGTGATTGAAGCCATTATCATTGATGCAAATAATGTAGAAGCATCTTTGTTAACCCTGGCCGAGAATTTAAAGCGTCAGGATCTGACAGATTATGAGATTTTTATTGGCCTGAACTCACTTGATGAGAAATTAAAGAAAAACAAGCAACGTTTAGCCAATTCACTGGGTTTAAATCGCGAAGATATGTACAAGTATTTAGCATACGAAAAACTGCCGCAAGCAATTTTAAATGACCTTGATGTGGAACCAGGCTTGCTAGGCCGTACTGCTGCAACTGCATTCAAAAAATTTCTATCGGATCATCTTGAACAACTCTCTGAAGCCGAAGTGGCCTTACTCGGAGCTTGGGAAAAATTAAAAGACAAAAAACTCGAGCAAAGCAAAGTTACTACTTATGCTGAAAAACTATTGAGTCAGAATCCAGAAAAACTGACCACAACATCCGTGGTCAGAAAAATTGAATATGCCGGTAAGATTGCGGGGAATATCAAACTGAATCAAAAACAGCTTAAGGTTTCTCTGAATATCTCGGAAATTGACGAAGCCAGTCTCTTACAATTAGAAGATTTCTTAAAACAGCTGATTCAAAAAAGCGAAAAAGTGTAGCAAGTTGCTACACTTTCTTAGCACCCTGAAACTAATTACATCCTCATGCATTATTGAATTTTATTTTCTTAAGTATGCTTCTTTACATTTGGTCTTTGAGAGTACTGTTACTTCGGACTGAGATTAAATTCTGCCTTTCTTCTTGTGGAGTAGTTTTATATTTATCCGGAAATATTATATATGTCCATATAAGCACTCCCAGTTTTCAGGTTTTGTATCAAAATAATCAATTCTTATCAGATTTTTCGATAGGGAAGTATATATGCTGGTGGAACATAAATAATTTGGTGGTGTTTCAAAAGGTATGCTGCCGTTAAAAAAATACGTTATTAAGGTAAAAGAAAGTAAGCATCCAGCTAACACAGCCTTACCAAGCGATCCTATAAGCCTTAATTTAGTTCCCACCTAAAAACAAGTGGGGACTTAATCTATGAACATGGATATATATTCAGCAACACCTCCTGTTGCTAAAAAACGCAGAACATACAGCAAAGAATTCAAATTCAGTATTGTCAATGCCTGCAAAAATCCTAATACCTCGATCGCTTCGGTCGCACTGCAACATAGTATTAATGCCAACCTTGTCAGTCGTTGGATCAGGATCTTCAGGCATCATGAGGGTGCCGTGCAGGATCCTACTCATGTGAATCCAGCATTTATTGCTTTGCCTTACACTGCTGCAATCAGCCAACCTATTGATGAGAGGATCACGTTGTGTATCACCGTGCCTCATACGAATAATGATATTCAGCTAAAATGGCAGACATCAGAAATACCTGTCTTGGCAGAATTACTCAAGGCACTGGCAACATGATCCGTATCAATGAAATTTGGCTCTCTACCCAGCCCATGGACATGCGTGCAGGTATGGATACGACCATGGCTCAGGTGGTGAGAGCCTTTGGCTACATCAAACCGCATTGTGCTTACCTGTTCTGTAATAAACGTGGCCATCGCATGAAAGTGTTGGTACATGATGGACTGGGCATCTGGCTGTGTGCCCGGCGGCTGGAACAGGGCAAATTTCACTGGGCTCAAGTTCACCAAGGTGAAACCGTGGCCCTCAGCCTGGAACAGTTACAGGCACTGATCCAAGGTTTGCCCTGGCAGCGCATTGGACGACAGCAGGTGGTGACGATGCTTTAAACCAGGCTGTTCCATTCTGCTATTCTCCAAACGTTCTATTTCATTCTTCTCATGACCTCAGGCATACTGCGGTCATGAATACGCTGCCTGACTTAAGCCAACTGACCCATGAACAACTGCTGGAATTCACCAGGCAGTTGGCGATGCAGCATCAGTCTCTGGCACAATCAAATCAAGAATTAGAAAAATCAAACCAGCAATTAGATGCCAGAGTTCAACATCTTGAAGTCACCAATCAGCAATTAGATTCTAAAGTTCAACATCTTTCTATTCTCAATCAAAAATACGAGCATGAACTCGCACTATTTAAACAGCACAAATTCGGCAGTAAAAACGAACATCTCACTGCAAAACAAATCCACCTGTGGGATGAAGCGGTTGAAGAAGATATTGCCGCGGTTGATCTAGAACTGGAACGGCTAAATGCAGATAAAACCCATGCAGCGACACAGAAAGCCACAGTCAACAAACCTAAACGTCGACTGCTGCCAGATCATCTACACACCATCCGTATTGAGCATGAACCTGCATCAACCCAATGCAGTTGTGGCTGCCAGTTACGTCGTATCGGCGAAGATATCAGTGAAAAACTGCATTTCAGACCGGCACAGTTCTATAAGGAACAGCATGTACGTGGCAAATGGGTCTGTGATCAGTGCGACACCCTGACTCAGCAAGCGATGCCCGCCTATGTGATTGATAAAGGTATTGCCAGTCCTGAACTGCTCAGCCATGTGCTGGTATCGAAGTATGCCGATCATTTACCGCTGTACCGTCAGCGCCTGATCTATCAGCGGGCGGGCATTGATCTGTCCAGATCCACGTTATCTGACTGGATTGGTCGCTGCGGTGTGGAACTGGAACCTCTGGCCAATGCCTTAAAACAGGTGGTGCTGCAACAGCGGGTGATCCATGCCGATGAAACGCCGGTCACCATCATGCGGATGGGTGAGAATGAGAAAAAACCGAAGAAAGGTTATGTCTGGGCCTATGCCACTACACAGTACAATCCAGTTCAAGCCGTGATCTATGACTTTCAGGATAGTCGTTCAGGTCAGCATGCTGAAGCGTTCCTGAAAGACTGGCAGGGCCATCTGGTCTGTGATGATTACAGCGGTTATAAAGCACGCTTTAAATCAGGTCAGGTCATTGAGGTGGGCTGCATGGCGCATGCGCGTCGTAAATTCCATGAACTGCATGTGACCAAAAAAAGTCAGGTCGCTGAACAGGCATTAGTGCTGATTCAGAAACTGTATGCCATAGAAGCAGAACTCAGGAAAAAGACCGATGGTACAGCAGAACAGCGCCGCGAATACCGACAACAGCATAGTCAACCGGTGATGCAACAACTGTATGAATGGCTCAACCAACATCAACTGACTGTGCCATCGAGTTCTCCAACCGCCAAGGCGATCAATTACACTCTGAAGCGTTGGCCAGCTTTAAGCCGCTATCTGGATGATGGCAATCTACCGATTTGCAATAACTGGGTGGAAGTGCGACACGAAGTCGCTTAATGAAGTTGTTCCCCCTGCGGGAACCACCCGTGTCACCGGGTGAATCTAGAAGGCTGAATAAAGAGCGCCTTCGACAATGTAACGAGGCACCGCAAGGTGCGGGGTATCAATCGTGAGAGACGTACCCTTCTGGCAGCCATAGCCGGACAAGGGCTAGATAATCGGTATGGTGAACACATGTGAATCTGCGTAACGATCGTTAAGTTGAACGAGCGGAAATGGCTGATACGCTCGAACCAAAACGGTAATGGAGGTGGGAATTGCGTCTTTCGACTACGCATTCGTGACCCATACGCCTCCCGGTCGATAGCAGGCACCTAAGCCGATGTACTTCAGTAAGCGGAACGTGGAAATCCCGTATTACTCCCATTGGGAAAGCAGTTTGCAAAAACTGCCCATGGTGATGCGGGCGAAGGAACGAGGAAAAAGCGAATGCCAGTCTGTAATGGGTTGGATAGAGGTTGAAACATTACCCCACGCGAAAGCGGGCTGACGTCCTTATGGTCTCTCATCACAAGAGAGTGTGTAGAACCCTTTTAATGGAGGGAGAGCAAATGAATGCAGCAGTATCAGCGTGTGCACCTTCCAGCACATCGTGGGACAGCATCGATTGGATTGCTGTACAGCGTCATGTCAGAGGGCTGCAAGCGCGTATTGTGAAGGCGGTACAAGACGGCAGGCATAACAAGGCGAAAGCTTTGCAATGGCTGCTGACTCACTCGTTTAGTGGCAAAGCATTGGCCGTCAAACGAGTGTCTGAAAACAAAGGCAAAAACACGGCTGGGGTCGACAAGGTGACTTGGAATACACCCAAGGCCAAGACCGGTGCGATGATGTCGTTGAAGAGGCGAGGTTACACGCCCCTTCCGCTTCGGAGAGTCCTTATTCCGAAGAAAAATGGCAAGATGAGACCTCTCGGGATACCCACGATGAAATGCCGGGCCATGCAGGCGCTCCATCTGCTGGCTTTGGAACCCATCGCGGAGACCATCGCTGATCGGAACTCTTATGGATTCAGACCACAACGCTCAACCGCGGATGCTGCAGCACAGTGCTTTGGTGTGCTGTCAAGAAAAGTAAGTGCGGAGTGGGTGCTAGAGGGTGACATTCAAGGCTGTTTCGACAATATCAGCCATGACTGGATGATCGCCAACCTCCCAATGGACAAGGTGATTCTACGGAAATGGCTCAAAGCCGGTTACGTCTACCAAAGCAAGCTGTTTCCCAGTCTTTCCGGAACACCGCAAGGAGGTATTATCTCCCCGGTGTTGGCCAACATGACCTTGGACGGACTGGAAACGATGCTGGCGAAGAGGTTCCCTAACGCCAAATGGACAGGCAAAAAGCTGCAACTGGTACGGTATGCGGATGATTTCATCATCACGGGGTATTCTAAAGAGTGGCTCGAAAATGAAGTTCGCCCTGCCGTGGTTGAATTTCTGGCGCAGCGCGGTCTCGTGCTCTCTCAGGAAAAGACCAAAATCACGCACATAGGGAACGGGTTCGATTTTCTTGGGTGGAACGTACGCAAGTACAATGGCAAGCTACTGATCAAGCCGTCAAAGGCAAACATCAGTGCTCATCTCGATAAGCTGCGAGCATTAATCAATGCAAACAAAGCGACACGACAGGCCACTTTGATCGGTTTGCTCAACCCTATTCTAAGGGGTTGGGCCAACTATCATAGTTATGTCGTTGCCAAGAAGGTTTTCAACCAGGTAGACAGCGCAGTGTGGGAAATGCTCTGGCGATGGGCGGTACGTCGCCACCCTCGCAAAACACTCCGATGGGTCAAAGATCGGTATTTCAAAGTACAAGGAGCGCGTCGATGGGTGTTCTCATGTGATGAACAGTCCGCCGATGGTCGGAAGCGACAATACACATTAGTGTCTGCCTCGGACACGCCAATTGTGCGACATATCAAGATCAAGGCTGCTGCTAACCCTCATGACCCCGCATGGGATGAGTACTTCGAATCCCGATGGGGTAAAAGAATGCTGGTCTCCGCAAAGGGGCGAGCCAAGCTGTATCGGGTGTGGCTAAAACAAGGTGGTCGCTGCTGCGCCTGTCTTAAACCAGTCACCAAAGATACACCATGGCACAGCCGTCATATTGTGAAGCTAAGTCATGGTGGAACGGATGCAGTTGCTAATCTTGAGATTTACCATCTGTATTGTCCGAGGAGTGTTCAGTTTGCCAATGTCAACGATGTATAACCGGGTGCCGAATGGCGCCTTAGCAGAGGCTTGAGCCGTGTGCTGGGAAACTCGCATGCACGGTTCTTAGGGGGTTGGACGTAGGTAACTGCGTCTGACTACCCGACAATCAAATGCGACCTTGGGCGTTGGGACGTAAGAACTGGCTGTTTGCAGGTTCGCTGCGCAGCGGCCAGCGAGCGGCGAATATCATGACTTTAATCCAGTCAGCAAAGCTGAATGGCTTGGATCCGTATGCTTATTTAAGTGATGTGCTGAAAAGGCTACCGACACACAAAGTGACCCAAATTGAAGAATTGCTGCCGCACTGCTGGAAACCTAAATCGAATTAAAAATTGGTATGGGATTCAGCGGACGCTTACGACTCAAATATCTCTTGCCGTAGATAAAATTATAGATTGAATCTTTGAGCGCATATTGAGCAACAACTTGTGGCGTATCACCTGTATCCAAAAAAATGTAGCAGCTCTTAATTTCTTCTTGCATGGACAGATTTTTAGAAGTCATCACTCATAGCCTCTGATTTATTATTAGCGCGTACCCGAATTTTTTTGGTAGCAAGTGTTTTCCAACTTCGTCATTTTGTGGGTTCGCAATATTAAGCAAACTATTTTCCAAGCCAAATACAACGAGAATGGAAATAAGATTTTTTAGGTTAGAGCTGGGTTTGCCGCTTTCAAGTCGTGAGATTGTCTTTTCATCCACATGCACACGGTTAGCCAATTCGCTAATCGTCATATTCCGGTTCATGCGTGCTGTTTTGATTTAGTATAAAAATAAAGTTAGTAAATAAATCATATAATTCAGATACTTTTTTAGTAAATATAAAATCTATTTGATTCTATTTTGTTAAATTTGAGACTTTTATATTCTATTATTTTAACGCTAAAAATAATTTACCTGTGCAGAAAAAAAATGATGACACCATTGCTCATTGATGCATTAACAATATCTGAAGGTAGGTTTGAAAAACCATGCCCAGCTTTAGTTTTGAAAATGATGTTACTCAATGGGGAAATAAGCAGTGAGTTTTCAGAAAAAATTAAAAATCAAGCATTACTACTGCTCGCGATATCGTAAGTTACTGCTTGCTGTCGATAGGGATTTATGTAAGGTAATAAAAAGTCTAAAGGACAGTGTGAAAAGAAGACACTGGGGAAAATGGATAAAGCACAGGACAATATGGTGGTTGTAGACCAACTTCGGCTAAAGCGTTTAGATCCAGAAGAAATGATTTTATTTGGCGGATTCAAGCGGCAAGTGCAACAGTATAAAAACCAGCCATCACTTCACTCGGTGTATACTAACCTAGGGTTTTTCTAGGACGATGGTTGGGTGCAAATTCTATCTACTCTATTTGTTCCTTTGACACGTCATCAAACGATGATGATTTTGGCAGATATTGACGGATTAAACCATTCGTATTTTCATTTCTAGCTCGCTGAATAGACTTGTAAGGATCAGCAAAATACGTCTCTATGCCAACATCAGTAATTCTTTTGTGTTCGGAAAATTCTTTGCCATTATCAAATGTCACACTATAAGCATGGCTCATTTGTAAACGATCTAATGCACAAGTAATCGTTTGAGAGGATGCTCTCGTTGGCCCTAAATGAACAATATGTACATACAGGCTCTTTCGATCAACGAGAGTCAATAAAGCACCTTTATGATGTTTACCAATCACCGTGTCACCTTCGAAATCTCCTAAACGTTGTCGTTGATCAAGGTACATCCAGCCAACCGCGTTGTGTTAAAGCACCTGAAATTTGTTCTGGTGACCAGTCCAAACCAATCAAATAATCAATATAAGCGAAGGCAAATGCTGTCATTGATGATGAAGGACGGTACCGTCTTTGACTTGCAAATTTAGCTGCCTGTTGAGCTCTATATCCACGTTGCCCAGTATTTCTTTTTAATTCACGGTAGATGGTTGATCGTGAAAGTCCTAACTCCCGAGCAAGGGTAGCGACTGAACTTTTACTTTTCAAATTTGCCAAGGACAAATAACACTAAATATAAAAAAAATGGAAGAATAATTTACTAAGTTATTGTTTTTAAGTTGATCCTTGTTTTATATGGGGGTGATAATAACTTCTGATTACTAGTTTTTACCTTAAATATACCGATTGAAAGATTCATTTAAAGGCTATGAATACATGAGTTTTACAGTTTGGCTAGGTCAGCATGAGTACTTTTCACAAGATTTAAGATCGACCATGAACGTGATTAAGTTATAGGGGATTGATGAAATAGTTTTTATGAATTTCTGGCTTTCTGGGCTGATTTTATCAAATTCATGTCTATGCAAAATTGCGACATATTTCTCGTGCTGGTAGTTATCCAGAGTTTGGTCTGCATCTATCCATAGTGCAGACCTTTTTTTGGTGACAGTTTTTTCTTAGTGATTTTCGATCTGGATGTAGTGATTTCACGTTTGCAGAATATATCTTGGCGGTGATCCATCTAATATTCGTGATTATAAAGAGAGCTAATTCACAGGTTCTACAGATTATGTAGCGACTAACTATATCAAAGTCTATTTGCAGTTGATGGTTGGTGCTTAGTTTATATTTACGCTTAGGTTTCAGTTAAAAAATCAATATTCTGTTGAATCCGTGATTGAATCATCTGTAGGGTAGATTCTCGAATTTGATGGGGATACAGGCGCTGCGCAATTTGACTAAATTGAAGTGCAATTTCACGCATGGTCAAGATGATCTCATCGACTTCTAGAGTAGTCAGATTAGCTTCTGAAGTACCGAGTTTATGTATGTCATTTCGGGAAATATTGAGCGCTTCTCCCATAATGTCCATTTGATGATAACCACCTGGACCCTCGCAGAAGGTCACATCATAGGCTGGAGCCAATTTCCATTGACCATTTTTCTCCATGAGAAATGAAAAGTTCTTAGTATGGTCATCCCGATTATTGAAAAGCACATTAAACACAGCACGTTTAAAAGCATGCAATCTTTCTCGTACATCTTGCGTACACATCAAGGTTGCCCGGAGAAAATTGCGATAGTCTAGGCTACCTGGAACTTTATAGTCTGCTCCTGTATATGCAGCCAAACTCTGCATTGGAATCCGCATACCATTTTGACGATCGAATCGTTTAGAAGCAAAAGCCGTTAAACCATTGGGCAAATTAAAGAAATGGGTATCTGGAGTCTCAATTGCACAAAGTCGCAAACATTCTGCATAGACGGCTTCAATGGCGCAGACTTCAGGATGCTCTTGCTGAGCAGGAAACTTAATCAGCCAGGCTTCATGTTGATCAGAATCTTGAGTCGAAAACTCTAAATTGACAGGATCTCGGTAAACCAACGCTTTTGGTCTGGCACCTTGAGGGGAGCCACCCATGACCAATAAATGCTGTAGAAATTCACCACCTTCACCTTTGAGTACTTCTTGAACTTCCTGGGCCAGTTGTTGTAAAGGGATATTTTCTGAGGTTTGCATGTCAGCAACACAAGGTTCAAAGGAGAGGGCACCCATTGCGTGACTACTAATATAGGTCAGACGCTCCAAAGGTCCAATTCGTGCTGAATTTAAGCCAATTTTTTTGAAATATCGATCCATCAACATCATGCCCCAACCATCTGGTAAAGCGTCATAGACTGGACCTGGGAGTCCCATTTGATGAGTAGGAAAACCTTGTCTGAATGGTAGACCTTTTAAAGGCAGCAAGTAAGAAGAGAGCTCAACACCTTGCTGTATTGCTTCTGGACTATATTCAAAAGCAATGGTGGGTCTACCTGTCGTGGCTGTTGAACTAATCAGCGTTCCCCATAACCATGATTCGCCCCAACCGTTGTAATAAACATTAAGTCTATTGAGCATTATCCCTTCCTCTTAATACGGTGGCGCTTACTTTGACTCTCATAGCGAAGAATGTCATTCACACTGTTAAGCTGAGGTTTAAATAGTTCCTGAAGTTCGTTTAATCGACCCAAGACCATTGCAATACGGACTAAATTTTCAACAGATACATTTCGTCCCGCTTCAAGATTCGAAACTGTATTCACGCCGACACCAGCGCGTGCTGCTACCTCAGCTTGAGACATCTCCAGAAAGAGTCGTTGCTTACGTAAACGCTCACCTAAAAGAGTCACAACTTCTTCTGGTTTAGTGAAATATAAATCCATTAAATTGGGTCTTAAGAATGAATAATTTAATTAAATCACAAAATAATGGAATTAATCTATAGCTATAGTGTGGCTAAGGAGGGCTTTGTTGCACAGCACATCAGAAGGGTAGGTATAGTCCTTGGGTATCTGTTACAGAAAATCATCAGGATGTACTTTGACTGATTGTTGATACGGAGATTTCAGTATTTTCATTTTTCCTAATAGGTCACATTACTTAGAAAGGGTTCTTCGAAAATTAGTTCATACTTTAAAAATCCTATAAATATTGAGGATATTTTCTTAATGCTTTCAATATAGCATGCGGCTATATGTAACTCGAACGGGCTTAATCTGCCTTTCAGTATAAATTTTTTGGGCGTGAGAGGGGAGAGGTGTGAGGGCAAGCAATTTATATCGTGGATACTTCTAAATTACTTATGTAATAGAAGGTGGTAAACATGGATTTAGAGGTAATAACACTAAATATAAAAAAATTGGAAGAATAATTTATTAAATTATTGTTTTTATGTGGTTATTGGTGATGTTATGAATAATAATAACTTTTTTCTTGATGAATTTTACCTAAAAAAATTGATCAGATAATTTTCTTTAAATGTCATGCATACATAAATTTGACAGTTTGAAGGGATCGGTATGTGCATTTTTCACAAGGTTAAAGATCGACCATAAATGTGATAAACGGCAGAGGATCATTGAAAAATGAATGGATTTAAACACTACATGTATGCACGAAAAAAAGTATCGCTGCGGTTCTGCTGACAGGCTGTATTGAGCATTGAATGCAAATGATGTAGTAATTGTCTACAGGCTATAGGACCAGCATGAAGAAGAATGAAATGTAGTTGCCAATTTATAACCTTGGTTGAAAAGCATAGCATTGTTATTCGGAGAAGTGAGGTAAGCCATCCTTCTCTTATTCATTTAAAATGATTCTTACTCAACTGATCTCGACTCATGGGCTGGTTCCAATTAGACGGATAATAACTTCCATCCCCTATCTTTTTCTTACCACATTTCTTGCATTTAATCCCTTCTTTGGAGATTTGATTCAGCATCACTGTTGTCGGTTGAATCAAATCAATGACATAGTTCGTTGGTTCAGGAAAAGCAGAAGAGGCTGCTTTATTGCAAAAGAGAACATTCGGATCAAATGGATTGGATTGCACAAAAGCCATGATACAGCCACAGAGTAATTCACCTGCATGTAATCTGTAACATCCATTCAGGTCATCAGACGAAGATTAATCTGAAATTTAAGCACTAAACACCATAAATCTATGTATGGGCAGACTTTTTTGAGACATATGTTGATAAACATGCGGCAAGTTACATTGCTTAAAAGTCTATCTAAGTTAACGATCTATTCAATTCTGGATAAGTAATCTGAATATTACGATCCTAAATTACCCGAAGAGTATTAAGATTTCTAAGAATCGTGATTGTTGGTTTATTTGGGAAATTAATCAGTGGATTGAAGCAAAGATGATGGCTCATTAAGGATTGTGGGCTTCGACTACTTAAATTTTAGGTATTTTGAATAAAGCATATTTCAAAAATCTTAATTAATGGATTTAAATTACCATAAAAACCTTCAATATTGGCTTGAATCCATTGTTGTTGAGAGTCAATGCGAGACCAATCAATACCATAACCACAATGAGCAATCAGATGCTCAAAGAAAATCCGTTGTGTACGTCCATTACCTTCACGGAATGGGTGTATGACATTAAGCTCACAATACAAGTCGGCAAGTTGAGGAATCAGTTGTTGTGGTGCTAAGCCTTGAAAGTATTTTTTTTCTTGAAGCGGTTTGAGTAGTTTATTGGTTTCAATTTCAATACGGGAAAAATTACAAAAACGGGTGTCACCTTTGGAAATATCGATTTGTCTTAACTTTCCTGCCCAGTCGTATAAGTCGCCAAAGAGCTGCGCATGAATTGATTTTAAGTATTGTAAGTCGTAAGGTGGTTCAGCATATTCAATTAAGTTACTTGCCAATCCAGACAGTTCTAGTTCAGCTTGTTCTAAAATTTGTTCATCATGAATATTGAGTTTGTTCTTTAGGATATTTGTGCCAGGGTAACAATACAGGCTGTCACCCATTTCCCCATATTTATCCATACATGCACCTGACTAAGTTTCGGGTTGCGAATACTTCTTATATTTTTGCAAGATTTCAGCTTTACTTTGTTGAGTTGTTTGAGCTGTCGTTGTAATGCCTTCAAGCTTTAGGCTGGCTTGATAGTTTTGCGCACGTGTCGCTTGAATATATTTTTTTTTCTGTTCAGTGGTTCTGAGCATTTCGAAACTCCATTGATGCTACACGTGAAGTAAGTATAGCAGAGAATCTTTTTGATCAATGCTGCATACACAGCATTTCAAAATGTAATACAACGGTATTGTTTCATGTAATAACAGAAAACTAAAAAAAAGTGGAAGAATTTTTAAAATTTAGACCACCCATGATAAGTAAACCATATGTATTTGTTGATAATTGTAATTTTGAGAAAATTTAGTTGATAAATTAAATGAATTTTAATATACAAAGATATGCTCATTTTTTATATCGATAAAAATGTTAAAATTTGACTATTTAGTAAAAAATATAGAGATATTTATGGGGCAATTTATCATGCCCTTTTGCTTTGAGCGACAAAATGTTCAATTTAAGATAGTAAAAATTAACTCAGAACTACTGAAAATCAAAAAGATTAAACAGAGCCAGAAAGTAGTAGTACAAGCAAAGTTCAAAATAATCTATGTGAAAATTTGGCAAAAAATATTGCTATTAATGCAAACGGAGCCAGGCTTACGTGTGCATTCTAATTATGTTGCAATCTTACAGTTGATACATAATCTTGATGATTTTATCGAAAAATCACAACAACACTTGTGCTTTGAAAGAAAAGCTCAGAAAGAACTGGATGCTAAATTTTTTGCAAGATTTTTTAAGCTAACAAAGAATTCAATAAAGGATCAACTTTTACCAAATCGTTCTGATCACAATGAATTTAAACAATGCAACGTGATAAAAATATTAAGCGAAAATGAATATGCCAAACATTGAAACACAAGAGCAATTCTTAGATTTAGCAGAAAAATATCAACAAGATTATTGTCTATTACGTGATGATATTGTAAATACACAATTTGTCGATCTATCAGATGATTTGTATAAAGATGTCTACGCTCTATACAAATTAGCACAACAAATTTATAGCTATATATCAGGCTCCAGACAGATCGGTAAGTATTCTTTTTTAGCTGCTGTGAGTTTTTTTGCATGTCCAGATTCTAGTAATACACAAGAGCTGTCATCGCAACGTTATTTGATTCTACAAGCGAGTTTTTTAACATATCGGCAGTATCAAGAATTTGCAAAAATTGATAAAGCTGAGAATAAGCAAAAACATGTTTGTGACCTATTACGCTATGTCTCACGATATGTGCTGGATTCTAATCATGCTGAATTATTTCATGAATGTAGTAAGCTGCTAAATTGTTATGTCACGTACGAACGTAATTTGAAAAAAGAGGATCGTAATCAACTTTTTAATATTAAAGATTTCGAACAAGTACAAGTCATAGAGTATTTATCGGCTCTATTAATAATTTTTAAAAGACTAGATGATCGTCGTGTAGTTCATCGTCAGCGTAAGTCAAAAAAAAGCAAAGTTTTGCAATGGCCGACGAAAAATGAACTCAAAAAATTTCGTGAAATTAAAACGGGTAAGCAAGTAGATATTGGACATAACGCAAAGATTAGTATTTATGATGCCGCTCTTCACAAAGATGAAGAGGGTGAAGTTGATCTATTAGATCCTGAAATGGAGTTTTATTCAGAAGATGAAAAGTCTAAAAATTTAAATTATATACTCAGCGATAATGCGACGCATCTAATGCGGCATCGCCAGCGCCGTCATGCTCCTTTTGTTACAAATCCACATTATTTGGCGCCAGATATACTGAAGCAAATTGTTTATGTGTTGAGAACCGAGTTATCCGGGCACTGGAGGGATGCTGCAATCGCTGCAGCATGTTTATTGTCACTTTTGACGGGATTATCACCCGTCGCACTGATGGATTTTAACGAGCTTATTCAAGATGGAATTTTGATCCAGAATGGTTCAAGTAGACGTCGCGAATATTTACTCAAATTAAATCTTAAAATTACAGAGCAGAAGATTAAGAGCTTAAATCATGTGCGGTGGAATGAAGTGATGACACATCAACTACATTTACCTTCTGCTTGGTTTGACTATATAGAACAAGCATCGAATCCACTAATTTCATCAACACACATTAATACGAAACTTAAGAATTGGCTTGATAATCGGTTTGTAGGTTCGATCACTGTAGAAAAACTGCAGGCTCAATTATATTTTCATATATATTATGAAACATATAATGAATATCTTGCTCATGTAATTGCTGGGCGGGATAGTCAGCATCACATGCCTGGTATCTATTATGGCGGGCTACCGAAAACTCAACTCAGTAGCACATATCTAGCCTTTTTAGAAAAAGCACTTACACCACATTCCACACATTTTACTGAAGACACGGCTGAACTAAAAATATTGCAACAACAATTCAAAGTGCAATCTGCATTATCTATAGGAAGGATAGGGAGCCAACTGGCACTTGAACCCAATTTTGTGAAAGAGCAATTCCATATTTTACATAGACATTGTCACGAAAACATCCAAGAAGATAAGCACATTATTAATCAACTTAATGCATATGCGTGTTGGATGTGGCATATCAGTTTGTTGAGTTTGGCAAGTCGGCCTAAAAAAAACCTGTTGGGGAATTTGGATGATTATTGTGTTGAGCTCAAGCTTTTATATGTGAATGATAAAAAAAATAGTAAAGCAAGAAAAGATGGTCGTTTTATCCCTTTATCTGATTTTTTCATAAAAACACTGCAAAATTACACTGCCTTTTTAGAACAAATTATTGAAGCGTACGGTTCATTTTTTAGACAAGTCTTTGCAAAGAAGAAGATAACTGTAAATGATCTTTTTGGTAAGGTCATTTTTAGTAAAGATATCTTGCCGATAACTGTCAAAGAATGGCAGAGCAGGAAAATTAAGTTAATCCCTTTATCGAGAAAATGGGTGAATTCATATATGCAAGGAGTCTTTCCAAAGAATATGTATTCGAATTGGTTACGTCATTTTGACATGAACTTTTTGATGCATGAGCAGCAAGAGGGTAAACCAGCATTAGCTTTTCACTTAATTCAGGCCCTGTATGGTCATGACCAACGTGACCGAGAGGCTTTTCATCCGCATTCTTCACTTATCCCGAATGTCTATGTACAGCAAGCCCGCCAGCAATTGCAAGATAATGTCAAATCTTTATCGATTAAACACTTAGAGCGAAAATAGTTGTATGCAAAAAATCAAAGAACTAATAAAACCACAACTAGATGATCTATTTGTTGATATTCATAAAATGGTGAAAAAGTCGCTAGATAGACAGCCTTCTCCACCTGAAGTATTGACGAAAGAAATGCAGCAAAAACTTGATCAGCAGATCGCTGAAAAATGGCATGACATTAAAGATAGTGTTGATTGTTTGAGTCAAAAGTTGAGCCGAGACGAACAATCAAAACTGATGCAATTTACTGAAGATGAATTTAATAAAAGAAGGAAGCAATTCAACCAGAATGTAGATAAAAAATCATACAGAATTAAGCTAAATCCACATACTAAACGGATCGTACTGCCTAGAAAAATTGAGAGTACAGAGTCACGGTTAGAACAGGGGCATCTACATATCCATGTACTTAAGGAATTAAGGCAGTATTGGCAAGATTCATTTGAATATTGGAATGAACCAAAGTACTTATGGGGAAATTTATGCTTAAGTTTTATATATATTTCAGGCTGTGCAGATGAACAGCATTTGATTGCTATTCAGAAGCAATTGCAGGAGGCCATTGAGCTTGGTACAGATCTGAATTGTTTTCGGTTATACCATTCGGACTACAAAAAAATCACTAATCCATTGTTACTACATTATCGTGTTGAAAACTCTCAATATGGCAACGATGTAGAACAGGGAAAGTTGTACCAATGGAAACATGTTTTTTTTAACCCATATGCGCAGTTCATTTTGCAATATTTAAAAAAGTTGAAAGCTGCTCAGAAAGAATTTTGTCTGCAACATTCAGTTGAAGATTGTATTTTAGAAAGCTTGAGTAAGATAGGCAGGAAAAAAAGTCTTGGGGATCTGCAATATCAAATTAAACGCCGTGGATTTCGTGCATTTAATGATGTGCAAATGGTACTCGAATTTAATCCAAACCTCAGCATAGATATATTTTTGAGTAATGTGCTTCAGCAAGAGATTAATACTGTTGCTTTAAGGCCATCCGAATTTAGATTGCTGTGGAATAATGATTACAATCAAGTCACAGAACCAGATAATCGCCCTATTCATTTTGAACAAGAGCAGTTACTTCCTGAAGTTCCGACTGTTCAAAGCAAATTACAAACGATTCCGTATGAGTTGATGTTGTTTGGTCAAAAGAAACGTAAAGGTCAAAAAGTTGAGCGTTTAGATAAAAAGAGGAATAAAGAAGAACGCACGCTACGTTTTTGGCAAGAAACTAGAAGGGTGTTAGAGGAGAAGATAGTTGATGCTAATACGGAGGAAAAGTCTTTAATTGATGCTCAACTACGCTTAATTCACTGGTTAATGCATTTAAAAAAACGAGGGCTTCAATTATCAACTATTGAAAGCTACTTAGGATCGTTTGGCAAAGAATTTATATTTGAGATTTGGCTCAATAAATTAGATTTAAAGCAACAATCCATAGATGACTATGAGGATTTATATCGGCAGCTATTGAAATACAGCAGTGAACGTGATGAAAAAGCAGTTCAACGAGATTCGGTGAAAGGAAAAACCTCTCGTAAGATGCACCAAAGCGCAGAATACCGTTTTGGTCGCCTAAAAGATTTTCATCAATTCTGTATAGAGAATTATGATGCTCCAGGGGTATTGGTGTTACAGAATTCAAGTTTTAAGCATTTACAAATTTGCAATGCACGGCTAGTGAGTCCTTTGCTATTTGGCAAATTATTGGAAAAACTAGAAAATTTAAGTCAAGAGCCAACGGCATCAGAGTGGGTCGATCATCTGAGTTGTTTAAAGCTGATGTATTTACTAAGTTATAGAACTGGACTTCGATTAAATGAAGTTCGTTGTCTTAAAATACAAGATATTATTTGCCCAGAGCTACTTTATAAAGAAAAAGAAAATACAGTTTTTAATAATATCACGCTTCATATCCAAGACAATTCATATCGCCGTCTGAAAACGCGAAGTGCGAATCGTCAAATACCATTGAAAATTGCATTGTCAGAACATGAGTTTTTAGTAGTACAACGTTACATACAACATCGTTATGAGCAATATTTGGTTAATCAGCAGGATGATCTACTTTTTAGTGTGAATCATCGTGTATTAACTGATCAATGTATCAGCAAAATTACAGTAGATTTGTTTAGTCAAATATTAGGTATGCATCATGGCTTTAGTTTTCATACATTACGCCACAGTGCTGCTAACTATCTAGCAATAACTTTGCTCGGTTCAAAAGAAATGATCAAGACCTACACAGATTGTCCTTGGGTAAAAGCAAAAAAGATGAGGGATTTATTGTTTGGTATGAAAGCACGTGCTCAAGAAGAGATTATTCAACATAAATGGCAGGTGCTCGCCTCTTGGATGGGGCATAGCAGTATTGAGCAAACGGCTTCAAATTACCTTCATGTTTTGGATTTATTAGCAGTCGATCGAATTTATAATTCGCCGTGTATCATTTCAAAAAAAGTATTAGAACAGTGTTTTAGTCCAGTGAAGTCAAGTACAGACTACATAAACCTAAATCGTTATACTCAGCAGCAGAAATGGTTTAATTCTTATCAGCAAACACAGCCAGTTACGATGGCTGGCCGACAAGAAAAGAAGTTTAGTATAGAGAAGAGTACTCTGACACCTTTTCAACGTTTGATAAGTTTTAGAGAAGGTCGATTAAGCGAAGATACCCAAGCTCAAGAATGGATGCAACGATGTCAATGGATGAGCACTAAATGGATGGATCGCCAAAAATTTAATTTAAAAACGAATTATGTTTATAGTAAGAATTTAGAAGAGAGTTGGTTTGATGAACTTTACGAAAAGGCTAAAAAACTGACTCGTCCAGATGAAATAATTCCTCTCCTTGATTTTCATTATAAAGATGATAGGCAGCAAGATGCACTGAAAGAAAAGAACATGGTTAAGGCGCTTAAAATATTATTATTATTTGGAAAACTGCGTAAGAATTTTCTACATTTTCAATGCCGAATGAAAGGTGATGAGCAACAAATTGTTAATTTTATTACTGGTATAGAGCCAATGTTAGGAGATCATCTGTATTTAGAAAAACAAAACTACCCAGTTAATTTGGATGCTCCTGAGCGAACCGTTAAATTTAGTTTTCAAAGAGTTGTCGGCTCTAACAAAAAAAATGTTACTCCGCTGGTTATATTTAATTTAATGTTAAAAATGATGCAAAAAGATGAACTCTGGATCAAATAGCCTAAGCATGTTAAAGGGGAATTGTTTAGAAATTTCCCTGTTTATAAGTAAACTGCCTTTATGAAAAGCACCATGCTGACTTGGATTAATAAGCGGAATGTAGTATCACAGTTTGATCGCTGGATTTACGAAAATGGTGTGAAGATTAGCGGTATGGTAAATCGATGAGCTAAAGTGTTGTAGTCCAAACTCGATCTGACAATTACCCATTTTTTAGTGTGCCCGTCAGGTTAAATTTGAACTGAATTTTTCTCAGCCCAAATTCATTTCCAATCAAGTTATGTTTCAAGTGGCGTGCGAACACTGCACAATTTAATTCACGGTGCCTAAGACAGGTATCAACTTCGGACCAGCCATTCTAGCTTTGCTAATGATTTCCACCAGCTCATCATAAGTCAGTTCAAACTTATCCTCACTATCAAATACATAGACCATATTCTTGCCTTCATGTTCAGGTGGAGTAGGTGGTACAAATCGTTTCGGGATAAGAATTTGTGCGAGTTGTTCGTCAGTTAATTTAAATAAGTGCATGTTTTTATCCTACTGTTCCTTAAAATGTATTCAAACATACTCAAGGACTAATTCGCACTCTGTTAATGTCTTGTTGCCAAGCGTGTAACTAGAGCCTGAGTCGGTCAGTTCCGACTTGTAGCGGTCAGTCCGTTCTTGCAATATACGCTTTACAGTTTTGTAAGGCGTATAACGACTTATCTCATTGTCGTTTAATCTTGCAAGCACGTTTCTCGCAGCATTCCAATCAGCTTGCACAACTTCCCCATTGAAACGGTGAAAACGATCTCCCTTACGTGTACCTATTAAAAGGCCATGCAAGAAAGAATCACTTTGCGAAGTATATGCAGAATTGACTAGATGCACCGTAGAACCTCTACGGTGAGATATAGAAGTTAGGGCATTAGCTAACAAACCTTTAGCCCATGTATTTAAGCGTCTATTGGTGTTTTTGCCATAGTTGCGTTTACTTTGAATTGGGGATGTTAAATCTTCCGCAACAATCACTTTGGCTTTATCAACCAACTTGTGAGTTGCTGTAAATATTAATGTTTTGAGCTTTGCTTTTTGAGTATCTTGTCGCTTATCTAGTTTTTTTCGACCTAGATTATTTAACTCAATTTTCTGTTTCTTGTGTGGTTTAGCTTTAGCAATCGCTCTGAGCTTGTTTCTGTGCTTGTACTTTTGATTTAAATAATCTGATTCACTTGAGATCAGCTTGCCTAGACCACTCCCATATACATCGCCATCAGAGTCCACAAAAGCTTCTGAGTACCCTTTATCAACACCTACGGTTTCCTGACCACAATCCTGTGTTTCAACTGCATCATAAGTTGAGTGAACTTCAACATTACCGTTTTTTAGAATGATTCTAAGTGTGCCTTGTGGCGCAAAATCAACAGTCGTATTTAATGGGATTTTAATGGTTTGTCGAGGGATTAGGCTTGGTACTTTAAGCCAACATTGACCATTTAACTCAAAGGTTTTACACATATCCGCACGAACAATAATTTGATTATGTGTGTGATTAACACCATGCTTAAAGTGATTACGCATTTGACGATGGAGGAAATTATCAGTCATCCATTCATCTTTTTTAAGCAAGGTGTATAGTCTTTTTTGTTCATTATTACAGGAGGTGCGTTTTCGGATCGCCTGCTTTACTTTGTCTTTTGATGCTTCTCGATAGGCTTTAATATCACCTATGCAATCACGTAGCGTTTCTTTCCACGCATTTGCAGAAACACCAAAGTCACGACTTTCTTTCATCCACGCATCACGAATAGCTCTGTCACTGATATTCAAACCTGAAATAGCACCATATTTAGCCCACACCTCGCTACGAATACGACCAAGTAAAACAGCTTGTTTCTCAAGCTGTTTGTACTTTTGCACATTCAAGTTTTTACAATGGTGGATGCGTGTTAATTTCACAAAGTCATGCCTAGGTTAAGGGATTGGATAATCAATAGATATGGATGCTAATATACCAAGACACTCACCTAAAATACAAAAGATAATCATTTAAATCTCTAATAAATACCCACCTTGCCACTACTGAATCGACATAGACAAAATGAGAACTTATGCAAATATTTGTCTATATTTTTAGTTATAGTTAATTACTCTCGTAAAACAGCTGACGAAGTCCGAGATAGAATCATTGCGTCAAAACAAACGTGATGCTTATGCACTTATGATGAAAATGAATTAATTATTATTTAATTAAGTTAAAAGACTGCTATATAGCGGTCTTTTTTGTTTTTGAGCTCTACAAATTTTAATGAGTACATATAGTTACTTTTATAAAAATGATAATAAAGGGTAGAGGAGGTCATCTAAGAATTTAAAGCACAAGACTTATTTAACATTGATGACAGAAAAAGTGAGTTGTTGGGAACTTAAAGAAGAGGTGGTACTTATAATGGTTACTAAAATACAAATACTTAAAATATTAAATATATAAAACAATATATTACAAATATATATGATGCGTAGTGTACGCATCATACATAAAGCGTTCTATTTTGATATAATTGATCCAATCAACCCATTGTTAGGTTTCATTTAAATTCCATGAGTCTTACTGAAATTAAAGTTCGCCAAGCTCATTGTAAGGAAAAAACCAGTTTTTTATCCGATGAAGATGGGCTTAGCCTGAAGATTGAGCCGAGTGGAAGAAAATCTTGGTGCTATCGCTATACAGATCCACAAACTAAAAAACGTCGACGCATTCAGTTAGGTCGTTATCCTGATTTATCGCTGAAAAAGGCACGACAAGTCAGAGATGACTTTAAAGACAATGATTTCTGTTTTGAACAAGATACTGCCTCTAATGTCATCACCTTTGGTAAGGTCGGGGAGGAGTGGTTACAGTTCAAACTGAAAAATGCCTTCAACGATCTACCCCGCTGTGGTGTACTACAGTTAGCAGAAAGATGCTTACAGCAAGATATTTATCCAGACCTTCAGGATCTACCTTTTCAAAACATCAAGCGTTATGACCTGGTTTCAGTAATCAAAAAAATAGAGGGACGCCAAGTAAAAGAACCTGTCAAGAAAGCTTGTAGTTATTTGAACCAAATTTATGACTACGCTGTAGCGATGGGTTATTGTGAATTCAACATCGCGCATGGTTTAAATAAAATCGCCATTAACAGTAAAATCAAGAAAAATTATCCGTATTTGAAAGCGGAGGATATATCTGATTTTAAGTATAAATTACAAAAATTGGATGCCCATCCGATTATTAAAAAAGCACTGCTGTTCAAATTACATACTGGCGTGCGAGGGGCTGAATTGTTATTGGCTGAGCCTCATCATTTTGATTTAAATGAAAAAGTCTGGAAAATACCTGCCTTGCATATTAAACAGTTTCGACGAAAAGTCATATTAGGCCATGAGATTCCCGACTTCTTAGTTCCACTTTCAGATCAGGCTTTAGATATTTTAAAAGACGTCATGCAATGGTCATACGGTGAAAAGTACATTTTTGCTAGCCCACGGAAACATAATCAACCGATTCATTTTAATACATTAAATATGGCTATACGTAAGATGGGCTATGGAAAACATCAATTATCCTCTCATGGACTACGTTCCACTTTTAGTACCATTTTGAATGACTCAGGTTTGTTCCAGGATAACTGGATTGAGGCACAACTTTCACATATTGATAAGAACCGTACCCGTGCCAGCTATAATCACGCTGACTATTTAGCCCAGCGGACTGAAATGATGCAGTGGTGGGGTGATTATTTAAGTACTGCTAAGTGAAAATCGTACTTTTATACATAGACTTAAAACATTATGGGGTTTCAAATGGATAGTAAACAATATACTTGCCGTGTTACATGGTCAGCAGAATATAATGAGTATGTTGGGTTGTTCGAACCACAAGCACTAGCCATTTGTTGTAATTCAGCTTTAAGCGCCCTTAATTCTTTCATGCGTTTATTCACTAGTGCAAGTTGCTGATCAATTAATGCATTAACGCTAGAGCAGCTTTCTTCTGGCTTATTTTTTAATTCGATAAGACGTTTAATATCATTGAGTGATATATCTAGGCTGCGACAATGCTTTACGAATTCCAATTGTTTAAGTGCTTTGCTATCATACAGCCTGAAATTACCTTCTGAACGATTTGGATTTAACAGTAATCCTTCTCTTTCATAATATCTAATCGTTTGTATTGAACAGCCCGATTTTTTTGACAATTCGCCTATTTTCATCAATTTCCCCCAGACATTTGACTCTATAGTTACTATAGAGTCTATAGTATAAGTATGCAACGAAAAGGATATATAAAAAATGACTGAGAAATATTTAAACAATACGAATATCGTTAATTTTGAACACAAAGATATCCAATCCTTGATCGATCAACGTAGGTGGAAAAACTTGGATAACTTCAACAAAATTGGTGCCGCTTATCAGTTTGTAAAAGATGAGATTTTCTTTGGTTATAATGAAAGCGATGATATTGCAGCAAGCGATGTGCTAGCAGATGGTTATGGACAATGTAATACTAAGGGTAATCTGTTAATGGCACTATTGCGTGGACTAGGCATTCAATGCCGATTTCATGGGTTTACCATAGACCAGCAACTACAAAAAGGTGCTATCCCAAGCTATGTATTTTGGTTAGCACCTAAATACATCATTCATAGTTGGGTAGAAGTTTACTTTGAAGGGCGTTGGATAAACTTAGAGGGCTTTATATTGGATGAGCAATACTTAAGCTCTCTACAGGAGAAATTTGACCAAGTAAAAGATGATTTTTGTGGTTATGGTGTTGCAACAAAGTGCTTTTCATCACCAGATACAGATTGGCGTGGAGAAAATACCTATATTCAAAAAGAAGGTATTCATGATGACTTTGGGCTTTATGATTCCCCTGATGAGTTCTATCTCGAAAAAGGGACTAACTTGTCGGGGTTCAAACGCTGGATATATCAACGCTTGATACGTCACTTGATTAATATGAATGTATCAAAACTAAGAAATAGAAAAGTACTAGAGGTACAAAATGCACAACCATAATCATAGTCATCAACATGGTAAAGATGACCGTATTGGTTGGGCATTTTTCCTTAATGTGACATTCACTATTATCGAATTTATAGGTGGTTGGCTCACTAACAGTACGGCGATAATGGCAGATGCAGTTCACGATCTTGGTGATAGTCTTTCAATAGGTTTTGCGTGGATTTTAAGTCGTTTTTCAGATAAAGAAGCATCAGATAAGTTTAGTTATGGTTATCGTAGACTTACTCTCTTTGGCGCATTGATAAACAGTATTGTTTTAATCATTGGCTCAATTTGGATTTTATTTGAAGCAATTCCAAAGCTGTCCAATCCTGAAATGCCTGTAGTCGAGGGGATGTTAGGGCTAGCGATACTCGGCGTTGCCGTTAACGGATATGCTGTATTAAAATTAAAAGCGGGTGAAACATTAAATGAGAAAGTGCTGACATGGCACCTTCTTGAAGATGTACTTGGATGGGTTGCCGTTCTTATAGTCTCTATCGTACTGTTGTTCGCTGAACTGCCGATATTAGATCCCCTTTTATCAATAGGGTTCACGCTGTTCATCTTGTTTAATGTTTTCAAAAACCTGAAATCAACACTCGTTTTATTTCTTCAAGCTGCACCCGATAAAGAGACTCAAAAGCGTATTAAACTATCACTAATGGAATTTCCTGAAGTTAATGGTATCCACCACATGCACTTTTGGTCACTAGATGGTGAAAGTCACGTTTTAACAGCGCACCTTGAGCTGAGTGACAACTTTGACGTTAAAGAATTAATTAGGCTTAAACAAGAAGTTGCAGCTAAATTATCTTCCTATCATTTATCGCATACAACGATAGAGTTTGAGTTTTTAAATGAAAATTGTCGGGATGAAGCGCAGTAAGCTTTATCAATAAAATGTTGGGCATACAATATTAAAAGCAGCTTAATTAGGCATAACCTAGTAATTAAGCTGCTTTTTTTGATTTTAAATTTCGTCGGATTGCTGTTTGCTACTCTCAGAGCCATGCGCCCATTGATATAAAATAGGCAATACAAACAAAGTTAAAATTGTAGAAGATACAATACCGCCGATAACAACTGTTGCTAGTGGTCGTTGTACTTCTGCACCAATTCCAGTGTTTAACGCCATTGGAATAAAACCTAAACTTGCGACCAGTGCCGTCATTAAAATAGGTCTTAAACGAATGATGTGCTGAGTTTCCATCATTGTCTTGGCTTGATGCGGATCAGTCTAAAGCATTCTCAGGAATAGAGGAGCTCGTTGCTGATGTTGTCGCTGATATGATTAGCAATAATGAAAAAGTTCCTACACCACTCTCCGGGAAAATATAGTAGGCAGTTTGTTGTCCTTGTTCTCAGTGGTTCAACAAAAACTAGCCCTCGAAGCCGCAGAACGTGGCGTGGACATAAATTGTTTAGTATCAGTAAAAAGAGCGATGTAATTTTAGTACGAGTGAGTGATAGAGCAGGAACCTATGCTTCATATATTCAGTAAATGGTATGTTTTTGAATTAATAGGTATTTTTAAATAAAGCTTTCTTTGATTTAGTGCTTTTTATTTAATAAATTAATTTTAAAAACAACTTAGGCTAATTGATAAACACTATCTGGAAAGATTAAAAGAAAATATTTTTTAATTTCTGCTAATTCATTTAAGGCAGGTTCCCTTTCAAGCAGTTGAAATGTCCAAATAAGTACAGCCTGATGATTATCATAGCAAGTATTTACTCCAAGAAAATTAGCCATTCCATAACTTCTATTGATGTTCATTTCTTTAATTAATTGATTTCCTAAGTCACGAGCTTGCTGGCTGATCAATAACTCATTTGGTAACACGGCGGTCATCTCCACAAAATAATCTAATGCAGGTTCAATCCTTATATTTAAAAAGTTATAATTTAGTTGAAATGGATAAAATATACTTTCTATAAGTTGTAATAACCTGCTGTAGGTTAATTTTAGCAAAGTATTACTCAGTCAACAACTTCAAATAACCCACAGCAAGTTATTTTTTGTAAATTAATTTAAATATGATTACTTGTAAGTTATCTAGCCTCATGGGCGATAGAAAAATTTTAAAATTAAGTGAAGTGGTGCATGCAACAGGTATCAATCGCAACACGCTCACAAGTATGTATTATGACCGTGCTGTACGTATTGAATTACCAGTCGCCGATAAGTTGTGTAAGTACTTTAACTGTACGATGAATGATTTGTTTGAGTTTAAGGAAGAAGTTGAAGAAAAAGATTAACTTAATACTTCGTTTGATAAGTTTTTCGAAGAAAAAGACTAGCCAATACTTAGTTTGATAAGTTTTTCTCTGCAGATCTAATATTGAATTTTATAAAATATCATTACAAACAGAGGTGGTTCCACTTGTTTGAACAACTAAAAGCGTATTTATAAGTGATATTCCGCTCTAGTTAAGCCACCTTGTTTTGTTGGGGTAGCTGATCATAGTAAAACTCATTGGGTGTCATTTTGTCTAGACTCGAATGAGGTCGTTTCAAATTATAAAACTCAAAATATGCACTCAATTGCTTTTTTGCATCTGTGACACTGCTATAAGCTTTGAGATACACCTCTTCATATTTAACGCTCCGCCATAATCGTTCAACCATCACATTATCAATCTATGAGCAGTATACTGCGCAAGTTTACCATCCATACTGATTTGAATGCCATTTGATTTCAATACATCAATAAATGCATCACTAGTGAACTGACTGCCTTGGTCTGTATTCAATATTTCAGGTGATCCATATTTTTCAATCGCTTCATTTAAAGCCGAAATACAAAAATCCACCTCCATACTAATCGATACCCTATGCGCAAGTACCTTGCGGCTATGCCAATCAATCACAGCACATAAATAAACAAAGCCTTTTGCCATAGGGATATACGTTATATCAGTAGACCACACTTGATTACTGCGCTGAATAGCCAATCCTTTGAGCAGATATGGATATTTACGGTGAGCTTGATTAGCCTGGCTTAAATTTGGTTTGCAATATAACGCCTGAATACCCATTTTCTTCATTAAAGTACGTGTATGACGTCGTCCTATATGATGCCCTTGACGATTCAACAAATCACGCATCATACGACTGCCTGCAAAAGGATATTGCATATGTAATTCATCAATACATCGCATCAGCTTCAGATCTGATGAGCTAACAGGTTTTGGGCGATAATAATAACAACCACGAGAGACTTTCAGTAACTTAGCTTGTTTAGATACTGAAATCTGAAGTGAGTGATCGATTAACTTTTGTGGTTGAAGCGGCCCAGTTTCTTCAACACACCTTCTAAAAAATCAATTTCTAATGCCTGCTCACCGATTTTTGCATGTAACTTTTTAAGATCAATGGGAGGTTCTGATGGAGCTTTTGATTGATCGAAAGCTTGTGAGGAAGCTGAGATCAATTGATTTTTCCAGTCAATAATTTGGTTTTGATGAACATCAAACTCAGAACTCAATTCAGCAAGTGTTTTTTCTGCTTTGATCGCAGCAAGTGCTACCTTAGCCTTAAAGTCGTTTGAATGATTTCTTCTTGGTCTACGTGCCATAAAATACTCCATATATTGATGTTTATAACATCATTTGAGGAGCAGAGTATCACTTATAGGAGTTGTTCAAATTTCCGGATCCATCTCTAAGTGAGGAGGAAATGACTCTTACTATTCAGATGTTGTTTCAAGCTTTTTTTGATTGATAGAGTTTTATGTATTAAACTCTATATTGAAAGTAAATATATTGTAAAAATAGTATGTTATTTACTAATTGATTAAATTATTTACACTTATTCTGTATAATGCTCTATGAATTCATTACTTATTTTTTTAAATTAAAAATCATATGCAAAGCTTAAATGATGAAGAGTGTCGCCAAGTTGAAAGTGTAAAACAGCTTTTACAAAAAAATTTTAAAGATAAGCTTTATGCTATTTATTTATATGGTTCGTATGTTGATGGTGGTTTAAAACATAAAAGTGATCTTGATATTTTAGTTATTATTGAACGTGAAATTACCGATCAGGAAAGAAAACAATTAGCGCAGAATTTTCTAAATATATCTGTTCCGATTGGTCATGCTACAGCGCGTGCCTTAGAAATTACGATATTAGAAAAAGGGAGTATTACCAATAAAAATCATCCATATACATATCAGCTACAATATGGCGAGTGGTTGAGAGAAGAATTACTCAAAGGTGAATTACTTTATAGTCAATCTGATCCAGATATTAGTATTTTACTTAAAACTGCCCAATTACATAACATTACTATCTTTGGACCTGATATTTGCGATTGGTTAAATCCAATTAGCTATGAACAATTAATATTTGCCATGCAAAAAACTTATCCACAAATTATTGCTCATTGGAAAGACGATCAGGATGAATGTAATCAAATTTTAGCGCTATGCCGTATAGCTTATACATTAGATCATAAAACAATAGTTGCCAAGGATGTTGCTGCGACATGGTTTTTAGAATTCTTAAGTCAGATAGATCAAGACATTTTGCAACTCATAATAGATGAATATATTGGGCAAGGTCATGAGCAATGTTGGTTAGTTTTACATGATCAGCTTGCTAAAATTGTTAAAGAATTACAGCATAAAATTGAACCACTACTTTTTAACTGATGTGGAAGTAATGGATATGCTTCTTAGATTATTACCTCACTATATCTCTAAATACCGAAGAGACTTGATATTGCAAAGGGGGGCGTGGTTGGAGTTGCATGAAGATTTTAAATAAAAGCGGAGGAACTAGGGTAAAAGTTGCCAAAAAGTTTCTTCTGAAATGACTTTTATATTATGACGTTTAAGCAAAGCGGAGGTAACTCCATTGCCATAGATCTTATTCCCATTAAATTGACCATCGTAAATCATTGAACTACCACATGAAGGGCTATTTTCTTTAAGCACTACCAGAGTAGCTTTTAATAATTGAACTTTTTTTAAAGTTCTATATGCCCCTTCAATATAGATTGAAGTCACATCCTTTCCTGATTTTTCAATTACACAGGCTTTTCCATCTAAGACATCATCGCCATTACCTCCCGAAATCTCGGCAGGTTCGCGTGGTGTTGATAAACCGCTAAGAATCTCTGGACATACCATAGTAGCTTTTCCATCTTTGACTAATTTTTCGATTTTTTCGTTTAAGCTATGCGTCCCGTTATAACGTACCTTTAAGCCAGCCAGACAAGAACTTACTAAAATCATATTTCCTCTATGAAAAAGATATGTATCGATTTGCTATTTAGCCAGTACCTATTATTTTTTAAAATTAATAGGTTAGTGCTATGGATAAAACAAGAATTTAAATATGATCAATGCAAAGTGAGTTATTTTTTTTCTAACCCACAAAGCTTATAGATTAGTTTGATCCTTTTTGTTTAGAAAATTTATCAACAGTGATGTGTGCTGAATTAGCAGGAGACTTTCACTTGGGAGATTCTAGGCAGCTAACCGATAAAAGTCTTCTGCCATTTGATTTGGTGTCTTAAAATCCAAGCCTTTTTGAATTCTTCGCTGATTATAAAATAACTCTATATATTTTGTAATATCCGCTTTGGCTTCTTCCCTTGTTTTGTAGTTGCGATGATGGACTAGTTCATTTTTGAGTATGCCCCAGAAACTCTCTATCGGTGCATTATCAAAGCAGTCGCCTTTTTTGCTCATTGAACCCTGAAAATCAAATTTCTCAAGTAAGTTTCGATATTCATTACTGCAATATTGGCTGCCTCTATCTGAATGTACAATGAGATCTTTAGCAGGTTTCTGATTGCGAATAGCCATATTCAATGCATCACAAACAAGCTTGGCTGTCATGCGCTCATTTAAGCTATAGCCAACAACCTGTTTCGTGTAAAGATCTTTGACAGCTGCCAAGTACAACCAGCCCTCAGCCGTCCAAATGTAGGTAATGTCACTCGACCACGCAAGATTAGGCTTCGTCATTGAAAACTGTTGCTTGAGTAAATTGTCATAAATAGAACGGTTGTGATCACTGTTCGTGGTTCTTTTGAAACGCTTATGGCGCTTACAATACAACTGATTTGATTTTTTTATTTGGCGCACAGCATACGTACTTATTTTGATACCTTGCGCTTGTAAATGCTTGGTTAATCGAACATAGCCATAGCTTTGTTTGGTTTCTTCATGGGCTATTTTGACCAAAATTGTCTGCTGATTTCGCTGAATTGATCTTTTACTCATGCCTCGCTTTAGCCAATCATAAAAGCGAGAAACGGATACACGAAGTAATCGAGCCATTAAAATAATCGGAAATAAGTGGCTTTGCGATTTCATATAGGCGTACCTCACTGACTTTCTTTGGCAAAGTACGCTGCTGCCTTTTTTAAAAATTCACGTTCCATTTCAGCTGTTTTGAGCTGTTGTTTAAGCTTCTTATTTTCTTCGAGTAAGGCGTTTAGATCGGGCGAATACTGTTTTGTGCCTGCTAAAGTTCCAGCCTTTGCTTTGTTATTCCAGTTCGAAAGGGTTTGCATTGAAATGCCAAGTTGTCTAGCGGATTCCGATACATTACCTTGGTTCTCTTCAATGGCTTTTATGGCTTCAGCTTTAAATTCTGCGGTGTAAGTCTTCTGTTTCTTGCTCATGGTAAACTCCTAATGAGTATGTATAGTTTACCAAGTTAAACCCTCCTGTTTTTTAAGCACACATCAATAGAGTGGGAGTGACGGGCACTGGCTGGCAATGTCTAGCAACGGCAGGCATTTCGGCTGAGGGTAAAAGAACTTTCCGCTAAGCGATAGACTGTATGTAAACACAGTATTGCAAGGACGCGGAACATGCCTCATGTGGCGGCCAGGACGGCCAGCCGGGATCGGGATACTGGTCGTTACCAGAGCCACCGACCCGAGCAAACCCTTCTCTATCAGATCGTTGACGAGTATTACCCGGCATTCGCTGCGCTTATGGCAGAGCAGGGAAAGGAATTGCCGGGCTATGTGCAACGGGAATTTGAAGAATTTCTCCAATGCGGGCGGCTGGAGCATGGCTTTCTACGGGTTCGCTGCGAGTCTTGCCACGCCGAGCACCTGGTCGCTTTCAGCTGTAAGCGTCGCGGTTTCTGCCCGAGCTGTGGGGCGCGGCGGATGGCCGAAAGTGCCGCCTTGCTGGTTGATGAAGTACTGCCTGAACAACCCATGCGTCAGTGGGTGTTGAGCTTCCCGTTTCAGCTGCGTTTCCTGTTTGCCAGCCGGCCCGAGATCATGGGGTGGGTGCTGGGCATCGTTTACCGCGTCATTGCCACGCACCTGGTCAAGAAAGCGGGCCATACCCACCAAGTGGCCAAGACGGGCGCGGTCACCCTGATCCAGCGTTCTGGATCGGCGCTCAATCTGAATGTTCACTTCCACATGCTGTTTCTCGACGGTGTGTATGTCGAGCAATCCCACGGCTCAGCGCGTTTCCGCTGGGTCAAGGCGCCGACCAGCCCAGAGCTCACCCAGCTGACGCACACCATCGCCCACCGGGTGGGTCGCTATCTGGAACGGCAAGGCCTGCTGGAACGGGATGTCGAAAACAGCTATCTGGCCTCGGATGCGGTGGATGACGACCCGATGACACCCCTGCTGGGGCACTCGATCACTTACCGTATCGCTGTCGGTTCACAGGCGGGGCGAAAGGTGTTCACTTTGCAAACTCTGCCGACCAGTGGTGATCCGTTCGGTGACGGGATTGGCAAGGTAGCCGGGTCCAGCCTGCACGCCGGCGTGGCGGCCAGGGCCGATGAACGCAAGAAGCTCGAACGGCTGTGCCGGTACATCAGCCGCCCGGCGGTATCCGAGAAGCGGCTGTCGTTAACACGAGGCGGCAACGTGCGCTACCAGCTCAAGACGCCGTACCGGGACGGCACCACGCACGTCATTTTCGAACCATTGGATTTCATTGCAAGGCTGGCCGCCCTGGTACCGAAGCCCAGAGTCAACCTAACCCGCTTCCACGGGGTGTTCGCACCCAACAGTCGGCACCGGGCGTTGGTCACGCCGGCAAAACGGGGCAGGGGCAACAAGGTCAGGGTGGCTGATGAACCGGCAACACCAGCACAACGGCGAGCGTCGATGACATGGGCGCAACGGCTCAAGCGTGTTTTCAATATCGACATCGAGACCTGCAGCGGCTGCGGCGGCGCCATGAAAGTCATCGCCTGCATTGAAGACCCTATAGTGATCAAGCAGATCCTTGATCACCTGAAGCACAAAGCCGAAACCAGCGGGACCAGGGCGTTACCCGAAAGCCGGGCGCCACCGGCTGAGCTGCTCCTGGGTCTGTTTGACTGACGAGCCTGAAGGCCAACGATACCAATCAAAATGCTGCGTTCACAGCGCCGCGGCAGGGATCCGCCGTGCTGGTTGTCGGAAAAGGAGCCGCTAGTGGGAAAGAGGAGGGTAAATTTTCAGCGTTGCTGGCTCCCCGTCAGCCGGATTGGGTTGCATCGCAGGGGTGTCGAAAGAGTCAACTGCGGTCCAAAGCTGTTGGACTTGGGTGAAAAGGGCGTTTATTCTTCCTATACGTTGTTCAGAATAACATTGTTCCGCCAACAATCAATTCGGTAGATATTGAACCTGAATATAGGGATATATTTAACTTGACGTTACACCAATCACAACAACGGCAAGTGAATTACGCAATGAGTAATACTTTTGGTTTTGGCGGACACATTGCCACAAGTATTTTTAAAAAATATGCTGAATAGAGAGTAGGTGCTAACTTCGGTTTGCTCGTGTTGGCGCTAAATCGAAAGTTCAAGTATCCCAACATGTTCCTTCGTATAGAAGTTAAAAGTTGGCAATTATCGTAGAACAACCTACAGACAACACCAATATGTAACCGATAAATAATTACAAAATATGACCGACAGAGTAAACATCATCAATAACTACATCGATGGATACAACCAATTTGATATCAAAAAAATGGTTGCAGACCTTGACGATAATATTGTTTTTGAAAACATTCAAAATAATGATATAAGTTTATCGCTGAAAGGGTTAACAGCGTTTAAACAACAGGCAGAAACAGCAAAAACATACTTTGCAAAGAGAACACAGACAGTTAAATCGTTTAGGCATTTTGACAACAGCACTGAAATAGAAATTGATTATACAGCAATTTTAGCAATTGACTTTCCGAACGGCTTAAAAAAAGGGCAAAAGCTAAAGTTATCAGGAAAATCCGTGTTTGAATTTAAAAAAAACAAAGTGATTAAATTGACAGACATTAGTTGACATTAAAACCAGCGAACAAGAATATGACTTTACTAAAACATAAAAAAATTACAATAATTGGTGCCGGGCCTGTTGGATTAACAATGGCGAGATTGTTACAGCAAAACGGCGTGGACATTACAGTTTACGAGAGAGACAAAGACCAAGATGCAAGGATTTTTGGTGGGACACTTGATCTGCACAGGGATTCGGGACAGGAAGCAATGAAAAGAGCGGGATTGTTACAAACTTATTATGACTTAGCTTTACCAATGGGTGTAAATATTGTTGATGAAAAGGGCAATATTTTAACCACAAAAAATGTAAGACCCGAAAATCGTTTTGACAATCCTGAAATAAACAGAAATGACTTAAGGACTATCCTATTAAATAGTTTACAAAATGATACCGTCATTTGGGATAGAAAACTTGTTACCCTTGAACCTGATAAGGAGAAGTGGATACTAACTTTTGAGGATAAATCGAGTGAAACAGCAGATCTGGTTATTATTGCCAATGGTGGAATGTCTAAAGTAAGAAAATTTGTTACCGACACGGAAGTTGAAGAAACAGGTACTTTCAATATACAAGCCGATATTCATCAACCGGAGGTGAACTGTCCTGGATTTTTTCAGCTTTGCAATGGAAACCGGCTAATGGCTGCTCATCAAGGTAATTTATTATTTGCGAATCCTAATAATAATGGTGCATTGCATTTTGGAATAAGTTTTAAAACACCTGATGAATGGAAAAGCAAAACGCGGGTAGATTTTCAAGACAGAAATAGTGTCGTTGATTTTCTCCTGAAAAAATTTTCCGATTGGGACGAACGCTACAAAGAACTGATTCGTTTGACATCATCTTTTGTAGGGTTAGCGACACGAATATTTCCCTTAGATAAGTCTTGGAAAAGTAAGCGTCCATTACCCATAACGATGATTGGAGATGCTGCTCATTTGATGCCTCCTTTTGCAGGACAAGGCGTAAACAGTGGGTTGATGGATGCCTTGATATTGTCGGATAATCTGACCAATGGGAAATTTAACAGCATTGAAGAGGCTATTGAAAATTATGAACAGCAAATGTTTGCTTATGGAAGAGAAGCACAGGCAGAATCAATAATAAACGAAACGGAAATGTTCAGCCTCGACTTTTCTTTCCAAAAACTAATGAATCTATAAAACAGAAAGGCGAGGAAATGAAAGAGAAAATAGTTAAAAAAAACGGAATAAGACTTTTTACCGAAAGTTTTGGATGTGAAAAAGATCCGGCAATACTCTTGATTGCGGGAGCAACGGTATCCATGTTGTATTGGGATGCTGAATTTTGCCAGAAACTATCTGAAAAGGGATTTTTTGTTATTCGCTACGACAATAGGGACGTAGGAAAATCTACTAATTACGAACCGGGTTCAACCCCCTATGATATTGTTGACTTAACCCATGATGCTATTTCAATTTTGGACGGCTATAAAATAGTCAAAGCCAATTTTGTGGGAATTTCACTGGGCGGACTGATTTCTCAAATAGCATCAATAAAATATGCCGACAGGGTAAGTTCAATAACACTAATCTCATCAGGTCCTTGGGGCGACTCAGACCCCACAATTCCTGAAATGGATACGCGTATTTTAGATTTTCACGGAAAAGCTGAAACCGTAGATTGGACAAATGAAGACAGTGTGGCAAATTATTTAATTCAAGGTGCTGAATTGATGAGCGGCAGGAAACAATTTGACAAACAAAGAAGTGAAAAACTGATTAGAGCCGAATTTAAAAGAGCTAATAACTATATAAGTATGTTCAATCATGCGGCACTGCAAGGTGGTGAAGAATACTGGAACAGATTGAGCGAAATCAATCAACCAACCTTAATTGTACACGGAACGGACGATAAAATATGGCATTTTAAGAATTCAGCAGTTTTACTTGAAAAGATAAACGGCTCAAAACTAATAACGCTTGATGGAACCGGACACGAACTACATTTCGAAGATTGGAATAAAATTATTGATGGAATAACGCAACATACAACAAATAACAAAAGAATGAACAAATAGGGTATTATGTATTTCCAAATCAACGGTTTAGAGATTGAAGCTAATATCAATGTGTTATGACGCTCAAGCTGGTGGAGCCGCTGCGCGAGCTGTTTAAAGATGAGGTGCGCAAGATCGGTATGGAGTTAGGTCTGCCCTACGACATGGTTTACCGTCATCCCTTCCCTGGCCCTGGCTTGGGTGTGCGTATTCTTGGCGAAGTAAAAAAAGAATATGCCGACAGGTTGCGCTTGGCTGATGCCATCTTTATCGAAGAGCTGTATGCCGCTGACCTGTATCACAAAACCAGCCAAGCCTTCGCTGTATTCTTGCCAGTGAAGTCGGTTGGCGTAGTGGGCGATGCCCGCCGCTATGAGTATGTGGTGGCATTGCGCGCAGTAGAACTATCGATTTTATGACAGCGCGCTGGGCACACTTGCCGTATGAGTTTTTAGAAACGGTTTCTAGCCGCATCATTAATGAGATTCCCGGTATTTCGCGGGTAACCTACGATGTTTCCTCAAAGCCGCCGGCAACTATTGAGTGGGAGTGACGGGCACTGGCTGGCAATGTCTAGCAACGGCAGGCATTTCGGCTGAGGGTAAAAGAACTTTCCGCTAAGCGATAGACTGTATGTAAACACAGTATTGCAAGGACGCGGAACATGCCTCATGTGGCGGCCAGGACGGCCAGCCGGGATCGGGATACTGGTCGTTACCAGAGCCACCGACCCGAGCAAACCCTTCTCTATCAGATCGTTGACGAGTATTACCCGGCATTCGCTGCGCTTATGGCAGAGCAGGGAAAGGAATTGCCGGGCTATGTGCAACGGGAATTTGAAGAATTTCTCCAATGCGGGCGGCTGGAGCATGGCTTTCTACGGGTTCGCTGCGAGTCTTGCCACGCCGAGCACCTGGTCGCTTTCAGCTGTAAGCGTCGCGGTTTCTGCCCGAGCTGTGGGGCGCGGCGGATGGCCGAAAGTGCCGCCTTGCTGGTTGATGAAGTACTGCCTGAACGGCACTGTTGCAAATAGTCGGTGGTGATAAACTTATCATCCCCTTTTGCTGATGGAGCTGCACATGAACCCATTCAAAGGCCGGCATTTTCAGCGTGACATCATTCTGTGGGCCGTACGCTGGTACTGCAAATACGGCATCAGTTACCGTGAGCTGCAGGAGATGCTGGCTGAACGCGGAGTGAATGTCGATCACTCCACGATTTACCGCTGGGTTCAGCGTTATGCGCCTGAAATGGAAAAACGGCTGCGCTGGTACTGGCGTAACCCTTCCGATCTTTGCCCGTGGCACATGGATGAAACCTACGTGAAGGTCAATGGCCGCTGGGCGTATCTGTACCGGGCCGTCGACAGCCGGGGACGCACTGTCGATTTTTATCTCTCCTCCCGTCGTAACAGCAAAGCTGCATACCGGTTTCTGGGTAAAATCCTCAACAACGTGAAGAAGTGGCAGATCCCGCGATTCATCAACACGGATAAAGCGCCCGCCTATGGTCGCGCGCTTGCTCTGCTCAAACGCGAAGGCCGGTGCCCGTCTGACGTTGAACACCGACAGATTAAGTACCGGAACAACGTGATTGAATGCGATCATGGCAAACTGAAACGGATAATCGGCGCCACGCTGGGATTTAAATCCATGAAGACGGCTTACGCCACCATCAAAGGTATTGAGGTGATGCGTGCACTACGCAAAGGCCAGGCCTCAGCATTTTATTATGGTGATCCCCTGGGCGAAATGCGCCTGGTAAGCAGAGTTTTTGAAATGTAAGGCCTTTGAATAAGACAAAAGGCTGCCTCATCGCTAACTTTGCAACAGTGCCAGTTTTATTACGAACGTGTTTTGGGTGGACAACGGAAAACATATTTCATCGAAAGACCAAAAAAAGAAAAAACACTTCCTGTTGTGATGAGTGAAGAAGAAACCATTCGGGTACTACGCGCTATTGAAAACGTGAAACACAAGGCTATTCTGATGACTATTTATTCGGCAGGTTTGCGCATTTCTGAATGTATAAACCTGAAAATAAAAGACATTGACTCCAAGCGCATGCAAATTCGTATAGAACAGTCAAAAGGAAAAAGAGATCGTTATACCATTTTATCTGAGAAAACATTAATTATTTTAAGAACATACTTTATGGAATATAAACCAAAAGATTATTTATTTGAAGGTCAAAAAGGTGGCGCATACTCAAGCCGAAGTATTCAAAACATTTTTAAAGCAGCTGTTTTAAAAGCAAAGATTCAAAAGGAAGTTACTGTACATACCTTACGACATAGCTTTGCAACGCATTTGCTTGAGAATGGTACGAGTTTACGTTATATTCAATCGTTGTTAGGTCATTCAAGCAGTAAAACAACTGAGGTTTATACACATATTACCACCAAGGGAATGGAACAATTAAAAAGTCCGATGGATTTGTTAGATATATAGAAAGGATTTGTATATTTGAGCAAAACTTAACAAAAAGCACTATGAATATAAATCCTTTTGAGAGAGTAGAAACGAACGGTAAACGGTTGAAAACGGATTTGTCACTGATAATGAAAGGTTTAGCAAAATAAGATATAGTGGATATATACGCCATTTGGCGTATAGCCACTTGTTATGTGCCATTTTTGAATGACAATGCGAATAGATACAGACAAACAAATGAATTTACTTAGTGATAAGAACGTTGCAATAATTGGTGGTGGACCCGTTGGACTGACTATGGCAAAATTATTACAGCAAAACGGCATAGACGTTTCAGTTTACGAAAGAGACAACGACCGAGAGGCAAGAATTTTTGGTGGAACCCTTGACCTACACAAAGGTTCAGGTCAGGAAGCAATGAAAAAAGCGGGATTGTTACAAACTTATTATGACTTAGCCTTACCAATGGGTGTAAATATTGCTGATGAAAAAGGCAATATTTTATCCACAAAAAATGTAAAGCCCGAAAATCGATTTGACAATCCTGAAATAAACAGAAATGACTTAAGGGCTATCTTGTTGAATAGTTTAGAAAACGACACGGTTATTTGGGATAGAAAACTTGTTATGCTTGAACCTGGTAAGAAGAAGTGGACACTAACTTTTGAGAATAAACCGAGTGAAACAGCAGATTTGGTTATTCTTGCCAATGGTGGAATGTCGAAAATAAGGAGCTTTGTTACCGACACGCAAGTTGAAGAAACCGGTACTTTCAACATCCAAGCTGATATTCTTCAACCGGAAATAAACTGTCCCGGATTTTTTCAGCTATGCAACGGCAACCGATTAATGGCGGGACATCAGGGCATTTTATTGTTTGCCAATCCCAATAATAATGGTGCATTGTATTTAGGAATTAGTTTTAAAACGCCCGATGAATGGAAAAATAAAATTCCCTTAGATTTTCAGGACAGAAACAGCGTTGCCGATTTTTTATTGAAAAGATTTTCCAAATGGAGTGAAGTTTACAAACAATTAATACGTTCGGTATCAACATTTCAATGCTTGCCCACAAGGAAATTTCCTTTGAACAATGATTGGAAAAGTAACCGTCCATTACCCATAACAATGATTGGCGATGCTGCTCATTTGATGTCGCCTTTTGCAGGACAGGGTGTAAATACGGGATTATTGGATGCTTTGATATTGTCTGAAAACCTTACAAACGGAGAATTTACAAGTATTGAAAATGCCATCGAAAACTACGAACAACAAATGTTTGTTTATGCAAAAGATACGCAGGACGAATCGACAGAAAACGAAACCGAAATGTTTAGTCCCAATTTTTCGTTTCAAAAATTATTGAATCTATAAACAGTAAGAAAAAACGGCTACTAACAAGCAGTTTTGCAATAGTGGGGCAGAAGTGCAAAATTGAACTTGTGTGCTTCTATCAACTTTTGTACATTAGCTGCCAGTTTAAGATGGGTGCATTTGAGTATGCCCAAAGGAGCCCGCAAGTATGCGCAGGACGAAGCCAGTAGCCGCGCCGATGGTGGCGCGGGTCTATCTGCGCGTCAGCACCGACGCGCAGGACTTGGAACGCCAAGAGGCGATCACTACGGCCGCGAAGGCCGCCGGCTACTACGTCGCCGGCATCTACCGTGAGAAGGCATCCGGCGCACGCGCCGACCGGCCTGAGCTGCTGCGCATGATCGGCGACCTACAGCCCGGCGAGGTGGTCATTGCCGAGAAGATCGACCGCATCAGCCGCCTACCTTTGCCCGAGGCCGAGCGCCTGGTGGCCTCGATACAGGCCAAAGGCGCACGCCTGGCCGTCCCTGGCGTGGTCGATCTATCCGACCTGGCGGCCGAGGCCCAGGGCGTCGCCAAGATCGTGCTGGAAGCCGTGCAGATCATGCTTTTTCGCCTGGCCTTGCAGATGGCCCGCGACGACTACGAGGACAGGCGCGAACGCCAGCGCCAAGGCATTGAGTTGGCCCGCCAGGCCGGGCGGTACAAGGGCCGCCGTGCTGATCCGAAGCGCCGCGCCCAAGTTGTCGCGCTGCGCAAGTCCGGCTACAGCATCAACAAGACCGCCGAGCTGGCCGGGTACAGTGCGGCCCAGGTGAAACGGATATGGGCCGAGGTCAGCCAGGCCGAAGCGAAGCAGCACGGCGCGTTCGTGGAGGACGCATTGACGGAAGCCGATGCCCTGGCCGCTGTCGGCCAGGATGAGCGCCAGGAGGAAAGGGCATGAAGAAGCCGAACCAAGACGACGAGCCGTTTTTCATCACCGAGGAGATTGCGGCCGAAATGATCGCCGGCGGCTATGAGTTCGAGCTGCCGCCCATTCCTTGCACCATCCGCCTACGCGACGTGCTGGAGCGCATGACCGATGCTGAGCTAGCATTGCAGCCGGGCGAGATCGCCGACCAGGAGCGTGAACGCTGCCGGCGCAAGCCGTGTTCAACCTCATGATCTGGTCATGGTATTTTTCATGGCACTGAGCCTGATAGTTCTTGCAAATTGTTGTCACTAAAGGGTTTTGTGTGCTTGTTTACAATCGAGTGGGAGTGACGGGCACTGGCTGGCAATGTCTAGCAACGGCAGGCATTTCGGCTGAGGGTAAAAGAACTTTCCGCTAAGCGATAGACTGTATGTAAACACAGTATTGCAAGGACGCGGAACATGCCTCATGTGGCGGCCAGGACGGCCAGCCGGGATCGGGATACTGGTCGTTACCAGAGCCACCGACCCGAGCAAACCCTTCTCTATCAGATCGTTGACGAGTATTACCCGGCATTCGCTGCGCTTATGGCAGAGCAGGGAAAGGAATTGCCGGGCTATGTGCAACGGGAATTTGAAGAATTTCTCCAATGCGGGCGGCTGGAGCATGGCTTTCTACGGGTTCGCTGCGAGTCTTGCCACGCCGAGCACCTGGTCGCTTTCAGCTGTAAGCGTCGCGGTTTCTGCCCGAGCTGTGGGGCGCGGCGGATGGCCGAAAGTGCCGCCTTGCTGGTTGATGAAGTACTGCCTGAACAACCCATGCGTCAGTGGGTGTTGAGCTTCCCGTTTCAGCTGCGTTTCCTGTTTGCCAGCCGGCCCGAGATCATGGGGTGGGTGCTGGGCATCGTTTACCGCGTCATTGCCACGCACCTGGTCAAGAAAGCGGGCCATACCCACCAAGTGGCCAAGACGGGCGCGGTCACCCTGATCCAGCGTTCTGGATCGGCGCTCAATCTGAATGTTCACTTCCACATGCTGTTTCTCGACGGTGTGTATGTCGAGCAATCCCACGGCTCAGCGCGTTTCCGCTGGGTCAAGGCGCCGACCAGCCCAGAGCTCACCCAGCTGACGCACACCATCGCCCACCGGGTGGGTCGCTATCTGGAACGGCAAGGCCTGCTGGAACGGGATGTCGAAAACAGCTATCTGGCCTCGGATGCGGTGGATGACGACCCGATGACACCCCTGCTGGGGCACTCGATCACTTACCGTATCGCTGTCGGTTCACAGGCGGGGCGAAAGGTGTTCACTTTGCAAACTCTGCCGACCAGTGGTGATCCGTTCGGTGACGGGATTGGCAAGGTAGCCGGGTCCAGCCTGCACGCCGGCGTGGCGGCCAGGGCCGATGAACGCAAGAAGCTCGAACGGCTGTGCCGGTACATCAGCCGCCCGGCGGTATCCGAGAAGCGGCTGTCGTTAACACGAGGCGGCAACGTGCGCTACCAGCTCAAGACGCCGTACCGGGACGGCACCACGCACGTCATTTTCGAACCATTGGATTTCATTGCAAGGCTGGCCGCCCTGGTACCGAAGCCCAGAGTCAACCTAACCCGCTTCCACGGGGTGTTCGCACCCAACAGTCGGCACCGGGCGTTGGTCACGCCGGCAAAACGGGGCAGGGGCAACAAGGTCAGGGTGGCTGATGAACCGGCAACACCAGCACAACGGCGAGCGTCGATGACATGGGCGCAACGGCTCAAGCGTGTTTTCAATATCGACATCGAGACCTGCAGCGGCTGCGGCGGCGCCATGAAAGTCATCGCCTGCATTGAAGACCCTATAGTGATCAAGCAGATCCTTGATCACCTGAAGCACAAAGCCGAAACCAGCGGGACCAGGGCGTTACCCGAAAGCCGGGCGCCACCGGCTGAGCTGCTCCTGGGTCTGTTTGACTGACCCGTCCCAAACGATTCCGATCACGATGCTGCGGTAATTCAGCCGCGGCAGGGATGCGTTATGCCGGCGGCTTGGGTTGGCCCCGGCTGTCGGGAAAAACGGGTAAATTTTCGGCGGGATCGATGGCTACACGGGCCGGATTCAGAATCACCCACTGGCAAAGCAGGCCGTCATTCGCGGTCTACAGTGGCTGGACTTGGAGAAAAACGGCGTTTATTCTTCCTATACTCACAATCACTAAAAAATCTTGCGCATTGATTTTCAGTTCTATGTCTTTTAGGGCTTGTACTTTTCCGTCGTAAACCTTGTTTATTTTCTTAAAGGTTACGCTTGCCATCGGCTAATACTTTTTGCTCCTGTCACGATGTAGTTTGTCGAGTTTTGCCTGCTCGGCAATCAATCGGCTATATGCGCCTATAACCAATTTCTTTTTTTCTGGCGAAACCATTTTAGAGTATACATCAAACATGGCAAGCCATTGTTTGTATGTCCATTCCGAAATAAACGCCTCCTCGTGAAGATCGATTTGCTTTCGTATCCGCTTTTGTTGTTCGTATGAAAAAACTTTTTTTGTTTTTTCCTTAAAAAATCTGCCTGGCGCGGAATATACAAAAGCCAAGAAATCCCAGTAGTCGATTAGCGGCAATTTTTTTATGTCGCAGTATTCTTTTTTGTGAAAGTTCACAAAAAATATTGATACATTCGGGCTTGGCGAAAAGTCCGCTTTATCAAAGTTGTGAATGACTTTGATTTCGTAAATCGGCTTAAAAAGTAGCGACTTAAATCCATCTTGGCACAAAGGCTCACCTGCGTACTTATATACCGCCTCTTGTTGCATGACGAGATATAAATCCTCGGGCGTCCTTCCCGTCGTCAAAAGTTTGCTCAAAATATCCGCAGTCATGTTGAATGGTATGTTAGAAAAAACTTTGTACGGCTCGCTCGGCAAATCTACTGTTAGAAAGTCCCTGTTCAGCAGAACTAAATCCTCGTGCCCCTTTAATTGCTCAAGCAATCGCCTGTACAATTCCGCGTCGTACTCTATCGCAACAACTTGTCTACAGCGTCCAAGTAAGGCTCGAGTGATAATTCCTTTGCCGGGTCCGATTTCATAAACCAAATCATCGCAAGTTATATTGCTAAGTCCGACTAGTTTATTTACTAGTTGGGCATTGTGTAAAAAATTTTGAGAGTCTTTTATGTTGCGTTCCAATAGCCTACTCCTTTACCCGTGTGGCTATTTGATTTTTTGTTGCCGTTGGGTGTATCGTTATTGGTAAACTCGTATTTTTCATAGAGTTGCGTACTCTAATTCTATACAAGGCAATACTTAATATATTTTAGCATATATATTAGGAAAACACAATACATTTTAGAGTGGTTTCGAAAATAGTTAAATAAAAATGACTTGTAAAGGATATTCCCCGCAAAGGTTCAGTTCTGCCGTGCTGAAAAATTGCTTATTCGTAAAAGAATAGGCAGCTTTCTTTTTTGTTCGCCCCTTTTATTTCATAGAGTACTCAACTCTATTTACAATAGAGTGGGAGTGACTGGCACTCACAGGCAATGTCTGGCACTGGCTGGCATCACAGCTGAGACTTCAATATCTCGCAGCTGAGCGATAAACTGTATAAAAACACAGTATCGCAAGGATGCGGATCATGCCCCAAGTGGCGGCCAGGATGGCCAGCCGGGACGAGAACACTGGTCGTTACCAGCGTCACCGGCCCGAGCAAACCCTGCTCTATCGGATCGTCGAAGAATACTACCCGACGTTCGCTGCCCATTTGGCGGCGCAGGGCAGGGAACTGCCCGGCTATGTGCAACGCGAGTTTGACGACTACCTCAAATGCGGCCGTCTCGAACACGGCTTTCTGCGGGTGCGTTGTGAGTCGTGTCACGCTGAGCACCTGGTTGCGTTCAGCTGCAAACGTCGGGGCTTCTGTCCTAGTTGTGGCGCACGGCGTATGGCCGAAAGCGCCGCGCTACTGGTCGATGAGGTTCTGCCCGTACAGCCCATGCGCCAATGGGTACTCAGCTTTCCCTTTCAATTGCGCTTTCTGTTCGCCAGCCGGCCGGAGGTCATGGGCCGGGTGTTGGGCATCGTTTACCGCGTCATCGCCACGCATCTGGTCAAGAAAGCGGGCTATACCCACCAAGCGGCCAAGACCGGTGCCGTCACCCTGATCCAGCGCTTCGGCAGTGCACTGAACCTCAACATTCACTTTCACATGCTGTTCCTCGACGGTGTGTATGTCGAGCAATCCCACGGCTCAGCGCGTTTCCGCTGGGTCAAGGCGCCGACCAGCCCAGAGCTCACCCAGCTGACGCACACCATCGCCCACCGGGTGGGTCGCTATCTGGAACGGCAAGGCCTGCTGGAACGGGATGTCGAAAACAGCTATCTGGCCTCGGATGCGGTGGATGACGACCCGATGACACCCCTGCTGGGGCACTCGATCACTTACCGTATCGCTGTCGGTTCACAGGCGGGGCGAAAGGTGTTCACTTTGCAAACTCTGCCGACCAGTGGTGATCCGTTCGGTGACGGGATTGGCAAGGTAGCCGGGTCCAGCCTGCACGCCGGCGTGGCGGCCAGGGCCGATGAACGCAAGAAGCTCGAACGGCTGTGCCGGTACATCAGCCGCCCGGCGGTATCCGAGAAGCGGCTGTCGTTAACACGAGGCGGCAACGTGCGCTACCAGCTCAAGACGCCGTACCGGGACGGCACCACGCACGTCATTTTCGAACCATTGGATTTCATTGCAAGGCTGGCCGCCCTGGTACCGAAGCCCAGAGTCAACCTAACCCGCTTCCACGGGGTGTTCGCACCCAACAGTCGGCACCGGGCGTTGGTCACGCCGGCAAAACGGGGCAGGGGCAACAAGGTCAGGGTGGCTGATGAACCGGCAACACCAGCACAACGGCGAGCGTCGATGACATGGGCGCAACGGCTCAAGCGTGTTTTCAATATCGACATCGAGACCTGCAGCGGCTGCGGCGGCGCCATGAAAGTCATCGCCTGCATTGAAGACCCTATAGTGATCAAGCAGATCCTTGATCACCTGAAGCACAAAGCCGAAACCAGCGGGACCAGGGCGTTACCCGAAAGCCGGGCGCCACCGGCTGAGCTGCTCCTGGGTCTGTTTGACTGACGAGCCTGAAGGCCAACGATACCAATCAAAATGCTGCGTTCACAGCGCCGCGGCAGGGATCCGCCGTGCTGGTTGTCGGAAAAGGAGCCGCTAGTGGGAAAGAGGAGGGTAAATTTTCAGCGTTGCTGGCTCCCCGTCAGCCGGATTGGGTTGCATCGCAGGGGTGTCGAAAGAGTCAACTGCGGTCCAAAGCTGTTGGACTTGGGTGAAAAGGGCGTTTATTCTTCCTATACGTGCCGCGTTCCAGGCGGCGACTATGAGGGCTATGTCGATGCCCATGTGCGCCGGCTGGAGGCGCTACGCCGGGCCGGTATCGTCGAGCGGATCGACGCCGACCAATGGCGCATCCCCGATGATCTGGTCAGCCGTGCCGCCGCCCATGACGCCGGCCGAGACAGTCAGGCCAGCGTTCGCGTCCTTTCCCCGGTCGATCTGAACAAACAGATCGGATCGGACGGCGCGACCTGGCTGGACCGGCGGCTGATCCACGGCGAGACGGCCGACCTTGCGCCAACCGGCTTCGGGCAACAAGTCCGCGAAGCCATGGACCAGCGCCGCGAGCACCATATCGAACAGGGCGACGCCACCCGCAGCCGGGACAGCCGCGTCTTCTACCGGCGCAACCTTCTCGCCATCCTGCGGGAGCGCGAGGTAGCCGGCGTCGGATCGGATATGGCTTTGAGTAAGGGCCTGCCGTTCCGCGCCGCCACGGACGGCGAGAGCGTCAGCGGCAAGTTTACCGGAACCGTGCATCTATCGAGCGGCAAGTTCGCCGTGGTCGAGAAATCCCATGAGTTCACCCTTGTCCCGTGGCGGCCGATCATCGACCGCCAACTCGGCCGCGAGGTTATGGGCATCGTGCAGGGCGGGTCGGTGTCGTGGCAGTTAGGGCGGCAGAGGGGGCTGGAACGCTGAGTGCGCCCATGCCGCATTGCGAAGCAAAAGATAATCGGATAAAATGTAGCAATTCATATTCGTAAGCGTGGAGTAATCAGATGGGAAATTCCAAGTCAGCAGACAAGTAAGCCGCAACAACCAGTATTGTTGTTGCGGCGCTCTGTAAGGCTAGTCTCATCTGATTGCTGACGAGCAGACGTCGCCCGGTATTCCTTAATCGAGGGTTGATTCGTCATGACCACCACACGCCCCGCGTGGGCCTATACGCTGCCGGCAGCACTGCTGCTGATGGCTCCTTTCGACATCCTCGCTTCACTGGCGATGGATATTTATCTCCCTGTCGTTCCAGCGATGCCCGGCATCCTGAACACGACGCCCGCTATGATCCAACTCACGTTGAGCCTCTATATGGTGATGCTCGGCGTGGGCCAGGTGATTTTTGGTCCGCTCTCAGACAGAATCGGGCGACGGCCAATTCTACTTGCGGGCGCAACGGCTTTCGTCATTGCGTCTCTGGGAGCAGCTTGGTCTTCAACTGCACCGGCCTTTGTCGCTTTCCGTCTACTTCAAGCAGTGGGCGCGTCGGCCATGCTGGTGGCGACGTTCGCGACGGTTCGCGACGTTTATGCCAACCGTCCTGAGGGTGTCGTCATCTACGGCCTTTTCAGTTCGATGCTGGCGTTCGTGCCTGCGCTCGGCCCTATCGCCGGAGTATTGATCGGCGAGTTCTTGGGATGGCAGGCGATATTCATTACTTTGGCTATACTGGCGATGCTCGCACTCCTAAATGCGGGTTTCAGGTGGCACGAAACCCGCCCTCTGGATCAAGTCAAGACGCGCCGATCTGTCTTGCCGATCTTCGCGAGTCCGGCTTTTTGGGTTTACACTGTCGGCTTTAGCGCCGGTATGGGCACCTACTTCGTCTTCTTCTCGACGGCTCCCCGTGTGCTCATAGGCCAAGCGGAATATTCCGAGATCGGATTCAGCTTTGCCTTCGCCACTGTCGCGCTTGTAATGATCGTGACAACCCGTTTCGCGAAGTCCTTTGTCGCCAGATGGGGCATCGCAGGATGCGTGGCGCGTGGGATGGCGTTGCTTGTTTGCGGAGCGGTCCTGTTGGGGATCGGCGAACTTTACGGCTCGCCGTCATTCCTCACCTTCATCCTACCGATGTGGGTTGTCGCGGTCGGTATTGTCTTCACGGTGTCCGTTACCGCGAACGGCGCTTTGGCAGAGTTCGACGACATCGCGGGATCAGCGGTCGCGTTCTACTTCTGCGTTCAAAGCCTGATAGTCAGCATTGTCGGGACATTGGCGGTGGCACTTTTAAACGGTGACACAGCGTGGCCCGTGATCTGTTACGCCACGGCGATGGCGGTACTGGTTTCGTTGGGGCTGGTGCTCCTTCGGCTCCGTGGGGCTGCCACCGAGAAGTCGCCAGTCGTCTAACCGACGACTGGTAGCAGGCCCGCTCCGATGCGGCGCACTAACCATCGAAACCTCGTGAATGTCGGTATCCTGTCTGGCAGGATACCGCTCATTTCCCTTGTTCAGTTCATCGCCGTCGCCGAGCATCTGAATTTTCGGCATGCGGCCAAGGCACTTGGTATCAGCTAGTCGAGCGTCAGCGCGCGTGTGAAAGCGCTGGAGGATAACCTTGGTGTCCTGCTATTTGAGCGCCATGCGCGGGGCGTTCGGCTAACAGACGCAGGCAGGCACTTCATGGAGCGTGTCACGGCGGGTGTCGATCAACTCGATCACGCAGTGAAGACCGCGGAGTGACGGGCACTGGCTGGCAATGTCTAGCAACGGCAGGCATTTCGGCTGAGGGTAAAAGAACTTTCCGCTAAGCGATAGACTGTATGTAAACACAGTATTGCAAGGACGCGGAACATGCCTCATGTGGCGGCCAGGACGGCCAGCCGGGATCGGGATACTGGTCGTTACCAGAGCCACCGACCCGAGCAAACCCTTCTCTATCAGATCGTTGACGAGTATTACCCGGCATTCGCTGCGCTTATGGCAGAGCAGGGAAAGGAATTGCCGGGCTATGTGCAACGGGAATTTGAAGAATTTCTCCAATGCGGGCGGCTGGAGCATGGCTTTCTACGGGTTCGCTGCGAGTCTTGCCACGCCGAGCACCTGGTCGCTTTCAGCTGTAAGCGTCGCGGTTTCTGCCCGAGCTGTGGGGCGCGGCGGATGGCCGAAAGTGCCGCCTTGCTGGTTGATGAAGTACTGCCTGAACAACCCATGCGTCAGTGGGTGTTGAGCTTCCCGTTTCAGCTGCGTTTCCTGTTTGGGGTCGTTTGCGGGAAGGGGCGGAATCCTACGCTAAGGCTTTGGCCAGCGATATTCTCCGGTGAGATTGATGTGTTCCCAGGGGATAGGAGAAGTCGCTTGATATCTAGTATGACGTCTGTCGCACCTGCTTGATCGCGGCCGCGATAGCTAGATCGCGTTGCTCCTCTTCTCCATCCGCGTTCCAAGCTGCGGAAAGGCACCCATAAGCGTACGCCTGGTCGAGCAGGCGACGCGGATCGACGTCCAGCGCACGAGAGAATGCGTCCGCCATCTGTGCAATGCGTCTAGGATCGAGACAAAGGTCGTCTCTGTCAGCCGGATCGTAGAACATATTGGCGGCGCCAAAGCCCACTTCACCGACCAGACCGACGGGATCTATCACCAGCCAGCCGCGACTGGAGAACATGATGTTTTCATGATGCAGATCGCCATGTAGCCCACGCAGTTCCGAGGCATTGCTCATCATTTGATCGGCTATAATCGCCGCGTGGACGTAGTCAGTTTGACAACCTGCGTTTTGATCATCGCGCGCCCGCTGAAACAAAGCTGCAAAGCGATCCCGGATCGGGAGAAGGGCAGAAGGCAGGGGTTCCTCAGATGCGGCATACAGCTTCGCCATTAGTTCCGCTGCAATTTCGGTCGCCTGGTAGTCGCCGTGCTCGGCAACGATGTGAGAGAGCATTCGCTCCCCGGCATATTCGAGCAACATCAGATTGTTCTCACGACCGAGCAACCGGACTGCTCCCCTCCCATTGCGCCATACCAGATAGTCGGCCCCGCGCAGTTCATCAGCAATGTCTTCTATAGGTTTCAATCCCTTGACGATTGCAGGAGTCCCGTCTGGCAATGAAACTTTCCAAACGAGGCTGGAAAAGGTGTCCGCAATGAGAACAGGTTGCGAAACGTGCCAATGAGCAGGAAAAACAGGCGGCATGAACATCAACCCCAAGTCAGAGGGTCCAATCGCAGATAGAAGGCAAGGCGTTCGCGGTCGGGGGCTTCGATCCCCAATACATTGAATAGGACAGCGAAGGCGCGCTCTGCTTCATCTGGCGCTGCCCAGTTCTCCCCATGAGATTATTATGAGCAAGCAAACTAACTTTTTCCCGAATTAAATCATCCAATTCAATTGCAGCAATTGGATTTCTTTCATCAAGATAATCATAAATTCTTTCACGATCTTGTTCTGCATCTACGGTCCAAAGAATCGACGTAAAATGACAATTAAGTATTTTTAGAAAATGCTTGGAATCAATTCAATTCATCAAGTTTTAAAAAATAATTCCTTTTGTCAGGTCTATCATTTTTTAAATGCTTTAAAAATATTTTAGCAGTTTCCTCCGATGCATCCTCTCTTAGGCAACGTTCAACAAAGGATATATCTACAAACTCATCTGCTAACCCAGCACGGCCAAGATCTAAAAAATAAATTTCATTGAATTTATCTATAAAAATATTACTATCCGTGATATCGCCATGAGAAAAAACCAATCTTTCTTCAACACGAGTCTCATTTAACTCATTCCATAGACTTAGGTAAGTTTTATGGTCTCCCCATAATTCAGCGTCAAAATCATCTTGATCTATATCATCAAGGAGTTGGTTATCAATAAAAAATTTTGACTCTTTTAACCGATGATCAATGTTTGAAATAAATGGACAATCAATAATAGCAATTGAATTTAACAGATTGAGTACCTCCTTATAGATAGCAAGCAATTCTTGGTCTGTTAAAAAAAGCGCTGAAATTGGTTTTGCATTGATCGCTTTAGTGATCATGAATTCAAACTGCTCATCCTGAAAAGTCATGATGAGTTCAGGCACCTTTAACTTCTCAGAGAGCCAACTCAACATTTTCGCTTCACGAGAAACACTGTATGTGGTCGCTGTATATAAAGTGCTAGATCGCTTAAGAAAAAAAGTTTCATTATTTCGATTAAAAGAATAAACATCCGATGGCGACTGACCAATTTTATTTGGCTCTAAAACGCTGTTTCCAATAAATTGTTGAATAATATTGGGCAATTCCATCAAGCTTTCCTTTTATTCAGTATTAAAAACCCCGCAAATGCGAGGCCTAGTAAATAGATGATCTTAATTTGGTTCACTGTAGCAAAAATATGGCTTATTCCCTAGAAGAACTTGCAAAATTATTGTCCCAGCCGACACAGCTGTAGCTCCTCTTAAAAAAGAGGCTTTTTTTTAATCAAACCCGAGTTGCGCTATGATTTTAGGGATCAATCATCTTGTTTCTCCATATCTTAAACAAGCTGATGCGTTGACCTGTGTCAAATATTCAATCATTAAGCACTTAATCAATTGCCTTGTCGGGGTCGTTTGCGGGAGAGGGCGAAATCCTACGCTAAGGCTTTGGCCAACGATATTCTCCGGTAAGATTGATGTGTTCCCAGGGGATAGGAGAAGTCGCTTGATATCTAGTATGACGTCTGTCGCACCTGCTTGATCGCGGCCGCGATAGCTAGATCGCGTTGCTCCTCTTCTCCATCCGCGTTCCAAGCTGCGGAAAGGCACCCATAAGCGTACGCCTGGTCGAGCAGGCGACGCGGATCGACGTCCAGCGCACGAGAGAATGCGTCCGCCATCTGTGCAATGCGTCTAGGATCGAGACAAAGGTCGTCTCTGTCAGCCGGATCGTAGAACATATTGGCGGCGCCAAAGCCCACTTCACCGACCAGACCGACGGGATCTATCACCAGCCAGCCGCGACTGGAGAACATGATGTTTTCATGATGCAGATCGCCATGTAGCCCACGCAGTTCCGAGGCATTGCTCATCATTTGATCGGCTATAATCGCCGCGTGGACGTAGTCAGTTTGACAACCTGCGTTTTGATCATCGCGCGCCCGCTGAAACAAAGCTGCAAAGCGATCCCGGATCGGGAGAAGGGCAGAAGGCAGGGGTTCCTCAGATGCGGCATACAGCTTCGCCATTAGTTCCGCTGCAATTTCGGTCGCCTGGTAGTCGCCGTGCTCGGCAACGATGTGAGAGAGCATTCGCTCCCCGGCATATTCGAGCAACATCAGATTGTTCTCACGACCGAGCAACCGGACTGCTCCCCTCCCATTGCGCCATACCAGATAGTCGGCCCCGCGCAGTTCATCAGCAATGTCTTCTATAGGTTTCAATCCCTTGACGATTGCAGGAGTCCCGTCTGGCAATGAAACTTTCCAAACGAGGCTGGAAAAGGTGTCCGCAATGAGAACAGGTTGCGAAACGTGCCAATGAGCAGGAAAAACAGGCGGCATGAACATCAACCCCAAGTCAGAGGGTCCAATCGCAGATAGAAGGCAAGGCGTTCGCGGTCGGGGGCTTCGATCCCCAATACATTGAATAGGACAGCGAAGGCGCGCTCTGCTTCATCTGGCGCTGCCCAGTTCTCTTCGGCGTTAGCAATCATGAGTGCCAAATCGGCATAGCGATCTGCTGTTCCGAGCCGCCCAAGGTCGATCAGACCCGTGCATTGAAGAGTTTTAGGGTCCACCATGAAGTTCGGCATGCAGGGATCACCATGGCAAACAACCATATCGGTGCGCTCTTGGTCGAGCCGCACCGGTAGCTCTCGTTCGACACGAGCCAAAAGATCGAGCTGCGGCGTACTCTTGTCCTCGTCCGGTAAGAAGTCGGGATTGACGGCATTGCGGGACACCACATCAACGGCGCGTCCGAACATTCGCGACAGCCTGCGCTCAAACGGACATTGATCAACCGATAGGCTGTGAACAGCGCCAAGTTGCTGCCCCATTGACGGCCACGCTTTGAGCAAATCCGCTCCAGACAGATCAGCCGCCGGTACTCCCGGAATTGCCGTTATCACCAAGCATGCACCCTCCTGTTCCTCCTGCCAGTTGATGACCTCGGGGCAAGCCACACCTCGACCTTTGAGCCAAATGAGGCGGTCACGCTCTCCAGCGAGCTCACCGCGGCGGGAAGCAGGTGCGATTTTTGCGAAGGCATGCCCGTCACCACGTCGAAAAACAAAATCACCAGATTCTCCGCCTCTGACAGGCAACCAGTCAGAATGCGATTCACCAAAAAAAATATTAGTTCGATTCAATGGAGGTTCCTTCAGTTTTCTGATGAAGCGCGAATATAGAGAAATATCCCGAATGTGCAGTTAACGAATTCTTGCGGTTTCTTTCAGCGCCGCCAATACCGCCAGCCCGTCGCGCAAGGGGCGCGGCTCGTGTGTGCGGATGAAGTCAGCTCCACCTGCGGCGGCGGCAAGCTCTGCAGCGAGTGTCGCGGCCCCGACATCCCCCGGACCACGGCCTGTGAGCGCGCGCAGAAAGGATTTGCGCGAAACAGACAGAAGCACCGGCAAATCGAAGCGCAGCCGCAATTCATCGAACCGCGCCAGCACCGAGAGCGAGGTTTCGGGAGCAGCCCCCAGAAAAAACCCCATGCCGGGATCAAGGACAAGGCGGTTGCGTTTGATACCGGCACCCGTCAGCGCCGCGATGCGCGCGTCAAAGAACGCCGCAATGTGATCCATGATGTCGCCAGCGGGTGCCTCGCGCCGATCTGCCTGCCCGTCTTGCACCGAATGCATAACGACGAGTTTGGCAGATGATTTCGCCAATTGCGGATAGAACGCAGCGTCTGGAAAACCGCGAATATCATTGAGATAGGCCACACCACGCGACAAGGCATAGGCTTGCGTCGCGGGTTGATAACTGTCGAGCGAGACGGGAATGCCATCTGCCTTGAGCGCGTCCAGCACCGGCGCGATACGCGCGATTTCTGTGTCGGACGAAACAGGCGCGGCGTCGGGATTGCTGGATGCCGGACCGAGGTCGATCACATCTGCCCCCTCGGCCATCAGCTTACGCGCCTGCGCAATGGCTGCGTCTGGCGCCAGATACCGGCCTCCATCGGAGAAACTGTCCGAGGTTATGTTGACGATGCCGAAAATGATGAGCGATTTATTCATGGGGGCTTCTATAATAATAATAATCGAGCATGAGTCTCATACGGATGCTCGGGTCGAAAGGGAATCCCCAGGCGAGTAACCTGTTTGCGGTGATCCATTAGCTGCAGGAGCAGAATAGCATACATCTGGAAGCAAAGCCAGGAAAGCGGCCTATGGAGCTGTGCGGCAGCGCTCAGTAGGCAATTTTTCAAAATATTGTTAAGCCTTTTCTGAGCATGGTATTTTTCATGGTATTACCAATTAGCAGGAAAATAAGCCATTGAATATAAAAGATAAAAATGTCTTGTTTACAATAGAGTGGGATATGTGGAGTCGATTAGTCCAATTTCTCGGTCAAAGCCCAAGGCCTTTTCGGCATTAACCAAGAGTCTGCTTAAGCACAATTTTCTGGTGGGTAATCATAACTTTTGCCTCATTTGTGATGGATTGATCTATCTTGATTCTACTGAATCGGATCATCGGATTGCCAAAGCCGTAGGTGGGCAAGGTGTTCTAGAGAATGGTCTGCTGGTTCATCCCATCTGTAATAGGATGAAATCAGATCTGAGCCTGGAAGAGATTAGAGCGGATTTGTTTGGTGAATTACTGTATTAATCAACAGAGCGATGAGCTCATTTTTGCAGAAGTATCAATGATTAATCACATGATTTAACTTTTGATACATTCAGCCAATATGGTTATTTTTAATTCAGTCCAGAATCACAACCAGAAACTAGCTGTAGTTTCTGAATGACCGTCAAGGTCCTTAGTTTCGCCCATAGATTCCCTCTGTGGGCTTTTTTTGATCAAAAATTGTATAGATGCTCTAAAATAAACCTTTTAGCATTTCATAAGCAATTAGGATTAAGGCTGAGACCATCAGCACAACAAAAATGAGTTCCACTCTAGTTAACAACTTAGTTCCATTTACTTTTCACTTAATTTATATAGCAGTTAACTCGTAGCATAAATGACATAACATGACATGGAAAATAATCAAAAAGACAGAATTTGGATTTTGATCAGATCTGCATGTTTACATGCTTCTACAGCAGCTTTGAATGTTTCACTTAACCTTTAAACTTTTCTTAAAACTAAATATATTTACATATACATTCTAAAATTTGATAGAATTTATTAAAACTTTAGATTCTAAGTGTAAATAATGAGAAGCGCTAATATTCGACGTGATGGCTACTTAAAATTTCTGAATACATGGCAAGACCGTGATGTCATTAAAGTGCTTTCGGGTGTACGTCGCTCTGGAAAATCCACCTTGTTAGCGATGTTTCAACAAGACCTAAAAGCACAGGGTGTACAAGCCGAAAACATCATTGCTATCAATTTCGAATTTATGGAATTTGAAGAACTCACAGATTACCGTAAACTACATGATTATGTACTGTCTAAAGTTGATAAAAGCAAAAAAAACTATGTTTTTTTAGATGAAATACAACATGTTACCAATTTTGAGAAAGTAGTCGACTCCTTATATGTTCGGGATTATATCGATTTATATATTACAGGCTCAAATGCATTCTTTCTAAGTGGAGAACTTGCGACTTTACTTACAGGACGCTATATCGAGCAACACGTTCTACCTCTGTCATTCCAAGAATTTAAACAGTGGCATATTGAAAATAATCCGATCATCCAACAATTATCCAATCGTGATTTGTATGCCATGTATACGCGCAGTAGTTTCCCTTATACGCTTGCCATGACTAGCCAGCAGGAAACTTATGATTACTTGCAAGCGGTCTATGCCAGTGTAATGTTTAAAGATGTTATTCCCCGTTTGAATACGGCCGATATTAACTCTCTCGAGCGTGTCGCAAGATATTTAGCAAGCGTGACAGGCTCACCCATTTCCATCAATAAAATTAAAAATACCTTTGTTTCAAGTGGGGTTAAGATTTCATTTGAAACAGTAAAACGCTATATTCAGGGCTTACAGGACAGTTTGTTATTTTATAGTGCCGCACAATTTAAAGTACGCGGGCGTGAGTTATTACAATCCTCTGAAAAATACTATTTAGTTGATGTCGGATTGCGCCGGATTATGTTGCCTGATGCTAATGCTGATCAAGGTCATATCTTAGAAAATGTGATTTATCTTGAGCTTGTCAGACGAGGTTATACGGTCTATGTAGGGCGGGTTGATGAATATGAAATTGATTTTGTTGCTGTCGATACTTTACAGAATTTAACTTATTATCAGGTGGCATTAGAAACGCTCAATGAGGAGACACTCAGCCGAGAGTTACGTCCATTACAGAAAATTTCTGATTCGTATCCCAAGTATTTGCTTACCTTAGACACGATAGGGACTGAAGCGAATTATAATGGTATTGTAAAAATGAGTGCTCTCGATTGGTTGCTATCTGAAAATAAGTAAAGTTGAGGGTAGACATGGATACTCTTATTTATTAATTAAAACTCAAAGACTTTTCAGCATCATTCAAGAATGTATTCAAGCATAATTTCTGCTCCAATTGTGATGGATCGATTTACCTCGATTCGATTGAGTCAGACTATCATGATTGAGCCAGAGTCGCTTACTGAAAGTAGCGAGAATTGCGCTGGAGTTTCTGAAGGATATTAATTCCTTAGTTTGCCCATTCATCCATCTGGGCATTTTTTTTGATCAAAATACAGTGCTGTTCTTGCTAAAAAATGACGGCACCCACCATAAAACACAATATTCCAAAAATAATCCAAGGCCAGATCTTTGTCTTCGGTTGTTCTAAATTCTGAGGATTATATTCCGTGTGTTCTAGCGATGTCGGTTGTGGAACACGGGTCTTTTTAGAGTAAGGCTGGTGTTTAGAGTAAGATAGTCCCGTACCTGGAATACCGACACTGGTTCGCGTACCTTTTTTTCCAATATTTAGAGAAGCACCAGGTTTGCCAATGCTGGCACTGCTGATGCCTTTATGGGTCAGATTAATTTTAAAACCCGGGAATAATTTAATACTTTTACGAAATCTAAAACCCATATTGCTCTCATTCTAAAACTTAGCTCAATTCACGCGCTATACCAGGATCCATGATCTGCTAGAGATCGTACTTTGACGGCTATCATCAGGATACTAGTATATTTTTTATCTGGTGATTGCAATACTACCTTTAAATACCGTCAAAAATGTTTACTGTATATTTGCTGTAGGGTAATCTTAAAACTGCTATTTATTGACTGATTGGTATATGACGACAGATAAGCATGAAGTCCTTCTCAGAATGAGAGCCATTGAACTCCTTGCATACTGGGAAGGTCGTTTGGTTACCAATCGTTTGATGAGCTGGTTTGGGCTGAGTCGACAGCAGGCTTCTGCGGATATCAAGCGTTACAATACGCTGTATAACCCCGATGCCTTGATTCATGACCCCTCCGTAAAAGGCTATGTGCCTAAAGCCAGCTTCCAGCCTGTACTGACTACAGCGCATATCAATGAATATCTCAATATGCTCTCGGGCTTGGTCAGTGAATCGCATGCCCTGATTGCGATGCCAGAACCGAATCTTGCAGCAGTTCAATTACCTGATCGCAGTGTACGTCCTGAAGTGATTCGGGAAGTTTTGCGTGCCTGCCGCAACCAAAGTACTTTAAAAATGATTTATGCCTCCATGCATAATCCACAGTGGCATGAACGCATGATTTCCCCACATACCCTGGTGTATACCGGTTTTCGCTGGCATGTCCGTGCCTATTGCCATCAGAGCAAGCAGTTTAAGGACTTTTTACTCTCCAGAATTGATCGCACACCTGTTGTGGTGGCGATTGACTCAGTAGACCCTGCTCAGGATCAGCAATGGCATGAAGAAATTGTACTGACGCTGATCCCTAATCCAAAATTGAATGAAGCTCAAAAAGCGCTGGTCGAAAAAGACTTCGGCATGCCTGATGGCAGATTACAGATTCCGGTGAAAAAAGCCCTGGCTCACTATACCTTGCAGCGCTATCAGGCCGCGATCACGCTGGCTGAGGCGGAAGATGCCTTGAAATATCCCTTGGTGTTACAAGGTTCAGATATCGAAAAGCTGTCGTCTTACCTGTTTGATCAAGCTTCATAGGAGATTGGCTATGTTAGAACAATTTCATTATGACAGTGACCTAATTGGTGGCTCACTGATGGTGCGTGAAAGCCGGCTGATCGCGGATCTGTTATTACGAGAGGCGACTCCAGAACAATGGCATCAGGCCATTCAGGTTGACAATATTCTGCAAAAAAGAACCGCAGCCTCAGCTCAACGCAATGCCACCGCTATTCGTAAGCGTCTGGAGCGCTTAGAGCCTGATTTCTGGAAAGCTTTGCGGGATGGGGATGATGAACTGGCGACTCAGGTGGCTTTTTGTGGGGCACTGGAACGCAACCTGTTGCTGCTTGAGTTTATGGAAACGGTGATGAGAGAGGCCTATATCTCCCAGGCTCAATACCTGGATAGCTATATTTGGTCAGATTTTTTGGATGAGCGTTCGCAACGCGATCCTGATATCTGTGAATGGAAAGAGTCCAGCAAGAAAAAAATGGGGCAGGTGGTGTTTCGCATGCTGGCAGAAGCCGGTTACTTAAAAAGTACCCGTAAGCTGGAGTTGCAGCGTGTGATCGTCAGAGCAGAGCTGCGTAGCCTGTTGGAAGAACATTATAAACAACGCATTAAAAGATCTATGGAAGTGTCGCTATGGACGCGGTAGTTGTAGAGGGGCAGCAATGAGTCAAACAATACATGAGCGTCTGAACCAGATTCCAGAGCGAATTCTTTCCACTGAGTTTCTCACTGGACAAGGATTGGGCAATGAAATTGGCTTCTGGATTTTTGATTATGCGCCTGAAGATGAGTTGAAAGTGCGCGAATATTTGCATTTTCTCGAAGGGATGCTGGAGAAAAAACACAGTCAGCTGAAGGTGGTGAATATCAACCTGCTGCAAGCCGTGGTGGATTATCTGGCTGAGCGTAACTTCATCGATAAAGCCATTCAAATGCAAAAAGCCAAAGGCGATGAAGCGCTGCTCAAAGCCTTAAAGGGCCCACTGCATATGGATAAGTTCGCGCCGTATCTGGTGAGTAAATATGCCACCAATGCGCAAGATATTGTGTTGATGACTGGGGTAGGGTCGGTTTGGCCACTGTTACGTGCCCATCACTTATTAAACAGTTTGCATTCGTTACTGGGGCATAAGCCAGTGGTGCTGTTTTACCCAGGTTATTACGACGGTCAAGCGATGAGTTTATTTGGAAAAATTCCAAGCAATAATTACTACAGAGCATTCAGATTAGTGCCTTAAACACGGCAAATAGAAATAAAAATTCGGGGGAGTTGGTTGAGATGAACATTAAAGAACTTTTTTACAAGCCATTAGATCGTGCGATTAACGGGGTCGTAAAAGCAGACCAGAATGACAATACCACGGTTTATCAGGAACTCGATGAGTATGTGGTCACCAATGAACTGGAAAAGCATTTTCGGGACTTTTTCCAGTCTTATGGCACAGACCTAAGCGATCCTTCGATTGCCAATCGTGTTGGCGTATGGATTTCGGGCTTCTTTGGTTCAGGTAAATCACACTTCCTGAAAACCTTGTCGTATATTCTGGCCAATAAAGTGGCACGCGATGCGGAAGGTAACGAACGCAGTGCTGCAGAATTCTTTGATGAAAACAAAATCCGCGATGCATTTATCCGTGCCGATATTAGCAAGGCCGTCAGCCATCATGCCGATGTCATCCTGTTTAACATCGACAGTAAAGCCAGCTCCAATGATGATGGCAATCCGATCCTGAATGTGTTTTTACGTGTATTTAACGAGTATCAGGGTTTTAGTGCTGACCATCCACATATTGCCCATATGGAACGTCACCTGAGCCAGAAAGGTGTCTACGAACGCTTTAAACAGGCGTTTGAGGAATCCAGCGGCATGTCCTGGCTAGAGGAGCGTGACGGCTATCAGTTCTATCAGGATGATGTCGAAACCGCGATTTCCCAAGCCCTCAACCTATCCGCTGAAGCTGCACACAAGTGGTTTGAGGATTCTGAGCAGACCTTTAGTGTTTCGGTCGAAAACTTCTGTCAGTGGGTGAAAGAATACCTGGACAGCAAAGGACCCCAGCAACGCATGTTGTTCTTGGTCGATGAAGTGGGGCAGTTTATTGGCAGCGATACCCGCTTGATGCTGACACTGCAAACCATTACTGAAAACTTGGGTACGATCTGTAAAGGCCGCGCTTGGATTATCGTCACCTCGCAGGCAGACATCGATGCTGTTTTAGGTGAGATGTCTTCTTCAAAAGCCAATGACTTCTCCAAGATTGCTGGACGTTTTAAAACCCGGTTATCACTGTCCAGTTCAAATACCGATGAAGTCATCCAGAAACGTTTATTACGTAAAACCCCGGAAGCTGAAGCACTGCTCAGATCAGTGTTTGAGCAAAAGGGCGATATCTTAAAAAACCAGATCACCTTTGACCGTTCAGGCCCAACACTCAAGAACTATGAGGGTCCAGACAGCTTTATCAATAACTATCCTTTTGCGCCGTACCATTTCCAGCTGGTGCAGAAAGTTTTTGAAGAAATCCGTAAGGTCGGTGCGACCGGTGCACACCTGGCCTATGGTGAACGGTCCATGTTGGATGCGTTCCAGATGGCCGCGAATGCGATTGCTACAGATGAAGTCGGTGCCCTGGTTCCTTTCCACCGCTTTTATACTTCAGTGGAAGGCTTCCTGGATACAGCAGTGAAGCGTACCATCGACCAGGCAGGGCAGAATAAGACCCTGGATGGTTTTGATGTGCAGATGCTGCGTACCCTGTTCATGATCCGCTATGTCGATATCATCAAAGGTACCTTGGATAACCTGGTGACTTTGTCGATTGAGAAAATTGATGAAGATAAGCTGGCATTACGCAAGCGGATTGAAGAAAGCCTACTGCGTCTGGAAAAAGAGAGCCTGATTACGAGGAATGGTGACGAGTTCCTGTTCCTGACCAATGAAGAACGCGATATCACCCGTAAAATTAAAGCCACAGACTTAGCGGCTTCAGAAGAAAATAAAGAGTTAGCTAATCTGATCTTTAAAGATTTACTGCGGGATCAGAACAAATACCGCCATCAAGCCAACAAGATGGATTATCAGATTGGACGTTTTCTGGATAGCCATAGCTTGGATGGCAAGTATGAGAGTGATTTGAAAGTCGAAATCATTTCTCCGCTGGATACGGAATACAACCTCTATACTGAAGCTTACTGTATTGGTAAAAGCGCCGAGGCCGAAGGGCAGGTACTGTTTAAACTGGCAGACGATAAACAGTTCTTTAATGAACTGCGCACCTGGCTGAAAACCAATAAATTCATCCGCTTAAATGATGATGGTACCCAATCCGATATCACCCGTATTCTGGCAGACCGTGGCCGTGAGAATCAGGAGCGTAAAAAACGTCTGCGTGCCCGGGTCGAAGAAATGTTGCTGGACGCGGAAAGTTATGCCTTGGGTCAACATCTACAACTTTCATCTTCAAGTCCAACCACCAAGCTGGATGAGGCTTGTCGTTATCTGCTGGAAAACACTTATACCAAACTGAGCTATTTGCAGGTCTATCAGCAGGATGCCTGGCGTGAACTGAACGCCGTCTTGACTGTTGATGATATGGCGCAACTCGGATTGTCTCTGGATGGCGGTCAAAGCAATCCGAAAGCCCTACAGGAAGTAGAGCAGTACATTGCACTACGGGCCACTGGTACAGAGCGTATTCTGGTCTCGGATGTGATAGATCGTTTTGCCAAACGCCCTTATGGCTGGCCAGATGCCGAGATTTTACTGCTGGTAGGTCAGCTGGCTGCGATGGGGCGGATTTCTCTGCAGTTAAATGGCGGCAGCTTACAGTTGAAAGAGGCCTTTGAGCCTTTACAAAACAGCCGTCGTCGCCGTGATGTGTCGATCATTAAAAAACGCCAGACTGATGATCAGGTGTTGAAACAGGCACGCCAACTCACCCAAGACCTATTCTCGGCCATGGGACCAGCGACCGAAAAAGAGCTGTTTGAATTCTATACCCAGAATTTTAAGACATGGTTAGGTAACTTTAAGTCGTATAAGAGTAAAACTGATGTCGGGCAGTTCCCGGGCAAGAAAGTGATTGAAAAGTCGATTCTGACTTTGGAACGTCTGCTGGCCAATAGCGACAGCTTCGATTTCTTTAAGGCCGTGGTCGAGAACAAGGACGACTATCTGGATCTGGAAGAAGATTATCGTGATATTCATGAGTTCTTCACCAACCAGATGCCGAGCTGGCAGCAACTGCAACAGGCCTTACGTCATTTTGAGAAAAACAAACAGGCGCTGGGCAGTGATGATGTGGCAAAAAAAGCCCTCTCTGAATTACATCGTATTGCCACCCTCGAATCGCCTTATGGCCTGTTAAATAAAGTCGCTGATTTAGTTCGTACAGTGGAAAGCGTCAATGAGCAATTGCTGACTGAGAAGCGCAATCAGGCGATAGAACACATTGATGACAAAATCAAGCAGCTGGAAGCCGAGATTAAAAACAGTGGTATCGCTACCGCTGAATTGAGTAACAAGCTATTACGCCCACTACAACTGCTGAAAACGGATATTGAAGTGGAAACTAGCCTATCCACCATCTATATGCTGCAAACCCAAACCGCCGTCGAGCGTTTTGATGAAGCCTTGTATGAGTTGGAAAGCGAAGTTCAGGCGGAAATCCAGCGTCAGGCCAAAGCGGCACAACTGGCTCAGAGCAAAGCCGAGAGTGTAACCAACACTACAACCACCTCCAGCCCAGCTACATCAGCACCTGCTGTGAGTTCGGTGCAGCCTGCGACCGCCGTAGTGCCACCGAAACCTGTTGTCGAAGTCGATGTCGCCAGCATTTACAGCAAAAGTTCAAGTAGTGTCTATCTGGAAACAGAAGAATCAGTGGATCAGTTTGTAGACGCACTCAAAGCTGAATTGAAAAAAATTGTGAGTGATAAAAAGCGTGTGCGTATCCGCTAACTTGGGTTAGGGATATCGGCATCAGTCATTGATTAAAGGTTTAAACATGAATACCAGTAATATTAAAAAATACGCACCGCAAGCACGTAACGATTTTATCGCAGCGATGCGCAAGCAGGCCGCCAAATATGGCATCACCGCAGATAGCATTTTACCGGCAGAACAGAAAGGGGATTTGCTGCTGATTGGCGATCAGGTTTTTCCGCTATCAGTCATGAAACCACGTGAGAAGCTGATCAAACGCATTCAAACCAGCAGTTTTGAGCAGACGATTGATTATATCGCTTACAGTTGGTTTAACCGTCTCTGTGCCATTCGCTACATGGAATGCAAAGGCTTACTGGATCATGGTCGCCGTGTGCTGAGCAGTGCCGATGGTAGTGCAGGCTTGCCGCAGATTTTGGAAGAATGTCTGGACATTGATCTACCGGGTTTAGATGCCAGCCGTGTGGCTGAACTCAAGCTGGATGGCAATAAAGACGAAGAACTCTATCGTGAATTGTTACTGGCGCAGTGTCATGCGTTGAATCAGGTCATGCCACTCCTGTTCGAACAGGTGTCTGATGAGTCAGAACTGTTATTACCGGATAACCTGACCAAAACTGACTCATTGATCCGTGATTTGGTGAGCAGCATTCCGGAAGAAGACTGGTCGGACGTACAGATTATTGGCTGGCTGTATCAGTTCTATATTTCTGAAAAGAAAGATCAGGTGATTGGTAAAGTCGTCAAGAGTGAAGATATTCCTGCAGCGACACAACTCTTCACCCCAAACTGGATTGTAAAATACCTGGTACAGAACAGTGTTGGTCGTTTATGGATGATGGCACAGCCTGATAGTACGCTGGCCAGTGAATGGGAATACTATATTCAGCCGGCGGAACAGACGGATGAGGTCAATGCCCAGTTAAAACAGCTGATTGATGTACGGATCAGTGAAGATGGCGATACCTTAAATCCTGAAAGCATTACGGTACTCGATCCTGCCTGTGGTTCGGGGCATATTCTGGTGGAAGCCTACGATTGCTTAAAAGCCATTTATTTGGAACGTGGTTACCGCAGCCGAGATATTCCACGGTTGATTCTAGAAAAGAACTTGTACGGGATTGATATCGATACCCGTGCGGCACAATTGGCGAGTTTTGCGCTATTGATGAAAGCACGTGAGGATGACCGCCGTTTATTTAGTAATCCACCGAAGCTGAATATTATTGCGTTGCGGGATAGTCAGCCTGAGCGTTTGGAAGCATTCAGTCAGGACTTGGCAAGTACTGGTATTGCGCAGGCGGATTTAAAAGAGTTACTGGATTTATTTGAATATGCTTCGAACTTTGGGTCTTTGATTCAAATTCCAGCAGCATTTGCTAAAAAATTGCTTGATTTAGAAACCAAGCTCAATACAGCATTAGAGTCAGGGGATATTTTTGCGCAGCAGTCAGCACAAGAGTTATTGCCTTTAGTCCAGCAAGCTAAATTACTCGCAAAACAATATGATGCAGTGATTGCGAACCCGCCGTATATGGGTGGTAAAGGCATGAATGCAGCACTGAAAGATTTTGCCAAAAAGCAATTCCCAGACAGCAAGTCAGACCTGTTTGCCATGTTTATTGAGCGTGGTTTTGAATGGTGCAAGAATAATGGCTTTAATAGCATGGTGACCATGCAAAGCTGGATGTTCCTGTCCTCTTATGAAGCGATGCGTGAAAAGATTTTACAAGATCGTACAATTCAAACTATGGCGCATTTAGGTGCACGAGCATTTCCTGAAATTTCGGGTGAAGTTGTACAAGCGACTGCATTTGTGATGCAAGGTACACACTTAAATGGATTTAAACCTGTATTTTTTCGACTTGTGGATACAGAGCAGAATCAAAAAGAAAATGAATTAAAAGCAGGACTAAATCGCTTTGATTCAACGATTCAAGATGACTTTAAAAAAATTCCAGGTAGTCCTTTGGCTTATTGGCTTAGTAACAAATTCATAAAAACCATTGGTCAAGGTAAAGCTATTGGTCACGATTCAATTACCCGTAAGGGAATGGCTACAGGATTGAATGAGAAATTTGTTCGAAGCTGGTTTGAAATACCATTTGAAAAAATGGGAATTGGAATGAGTAGAAAAGACGCCAGATCTTCGACCAAAAAATGGTTTCCTTACGCAAATGGTGGTGAATATAGAAAATGGTACGGAAATTATAATGATGTAGTTAATTGGGAAAAAGACGGCCAAATTTTACAAACAGAAAAGCATGATAAGGAAAATCGTATTCGTGCTGTAAATTTAAATTTGGAGTATATTTTTAATGAGGGTCTGTCTTGGACATCTATTACAAGTTCTTTCTTTTCTATAAGATATCTTCCTAAAGGTTTCTTATTTAGTTCAGCTTCAAATGCAATCTTCTTTAACGGTAATAGCACCATAGATAACAATATTGCATTGGGAATTTTAAATTCAAATATAACAGAGTACACACTTAAGGCTCTAAGTCCGTCTTTGAATGCTAATCCTGGTGATATTGCTAAAATCCCATTTGTTGCAGTAGATGTTAGAGAAATTGTAAAAAAAATTGTAAATATATCTAAACAGGATTGGGACTCTTACGAAACCTCATGGGATTTTAGTCAGAACCCAATAATCCAAACTCAACAACCAAATTTAGAGCAATCCTTTAATACCTGGCAGCAACAAAATGCTGCCGCCGTCGCTGAAATGAAATGTCTGGAAGAAGAAAACAACAAGCTATTTATTGATGCTTATGGTTTACAGGATGAACTGACACCAGATGTACCCGATGAGCAAATTACCCTCACCCGTGCCGACCGTGAAAAAGATAGCCAGCGTTTAGTGTCTTATGCAATTGGTTGCATGATGGGACGTTATAGCATGGATGAATCAGGTCTGATCTATGCCCATGCAGGCAATCAAGACTTTGATGCCAGCCGTTATCAAACATTTCCAGCCGATGCAGACGGCATTATTCCATTGACTGAAATGCACTGGTTTGAAGATGATGCAACCCATCGTATCCGAGAGTTCTTAACTGCGGTTTGGGGTAAAGACACGCTGGATGCCAATATGCAGTGGCTGGCAGAAAGCTTGGATAAAAAAGCCAACGAAACAGCTGAAGACACCATTCGCCGTTACCTCGCCAGCAAGTTCTATAAAGACCACATGCAGACCTATAAAAAGCGCCCGATCTACTGGTTATTCAGCAGTGGCAAACAGGGGGCTTTCCAGGCGTTGGTGTACTTGCACCGTTATAACGAAAGTACCTTGGCGCGTATGCGTACCGAATACGTGATGCCACTGATTTCCAAAATGTCCGCTATGGTTAATTCTTTGCAAAGTGAAATAGAAAACAGTGATTCTGCTGCTGAAATTAAACGTAAAGAGAAAGAATTACAGAACTTACATAAACAACAGGCTGAACTGAGTAGCTTTGAGGAAAAACTGCGTCACTATGCCGATCAGCGTATTTCGCTGGATCTAGATGATGGGGTGAAAGTGAACTACGGCAAGTTTGGGGACTTGTTGGCTGAAGTGAAAGCAGTGACGGGGGAAAAGTGATGAATAGCTTTTCTTCCACACTAGATCATGCAGAGGTGGTTGCATGAACTTAAGTCAACTACAGCAAGGCCTGGAACAAGCCTTTTATACTGAACAGCATCGAATTGTCTTTTGGTACGATGCAGAACAGTCATTTACTGAAGAAATCAAAGCCCTAGAGCTAAATGATGTCCAGATTCTGAATATGGCAGAAGAATCCAGCCTTGCGATTAAGCTTAAACTGGAACTGGAAGACCAGCAGGGCAAATACTTGCTGTATTTCCCAAGCTCTGAGCCTGAAACCGAAAAAGACTGGTTACTGGACATCAAGCTCTATTCACGCAGCTTCTATGCCGATCGTTTCTCGATTATTTTCAATGAGCTCGGTTTACAACAACAAAGTTTAAGAGAACATCTGGCCAAACGTGAAGAGTTCCTCAAAGCCAAAGCGCGTCTGAGCACCTTAAAACGCTATATCCAGCCTGATGCAGATGCACAGGATCTGGATATGGCGATGATTGCGGCCGTGGTCAAGGCTGACAGTGCCGAGCTGATGCATATTGTTCTGGCGCTGGCAGATGAAATGGTACAGCAGAATCTGAGCCTGGAAGTGAATCCAGATTCCTTTGCTGAACTGGAAAAATTCCAACTGGTGCCAGCTTTAGTCACAGCATTACAGGCGGAAATTGGTTATCCAGCATCGGTTGAAGAATTGAATGGGGAAGCACCATTCAAGCTCGGTACGTTCTTTATCCGTTTGATGAGCACAGGTTTCTGTGAAAGTCTGGGCGATATACCGCTATGGGCTCAAGAACTGGTGATGTCATCCGTCAGCTCCCGTGCAACAGCCAGAGCCTTTTTGTCGCGCTGGAGAGACAGCTCCAAATACTACCCAACCTTCGACACACTCTCCCAGACCGTGGCCAATGCACTGCGGATCCAAGAAAAGGTCGGGGCCTTTGATCTGGAGCAGCTGCTCGATGTCATGACCTTTGAAGTAATTGAACAAAAGATCATTGTTGATTTGGCCAGTCATATCCCTGCAGCAGCCAAAGCTGAACTGGAACATTTCAGAACGATTATTTCTACCCGTCTGGATGGCTATTGGGCTTCCAAACATAAGGACGATGCAACCCGCCGTAAATACCGTACCGTCTATACAGCGTTGCAGGCAGCGATTGAGCTGTTCAGCCTGCGACTGCTGTTTGATGCCGGTTTCTATTTCGACTCTAGCGAAGCCTTGTATAAAGCCTACGAGCAGGAGTTGTATCGCTTTGATATGGCCTATCGCCACTACAGTGCTGCTTCTCAACGCGCTCATGTCGATATCCTGAAAAAACTCGATGAAGAAGTCGAAAATTGCTATTCCTACTGGTTTATTGACCACTTGGCACGTAACTGGGGTGAGCGTGTAGAAGCTGAGCAACGCTTGAATGTCTGGAAAGTGGCAGATATCCCAAATCAGCAGAACTTCTACGATACTCACGTCAGACCCTTACTCAGTTCTGCAACGAAACGCCGTATTGTGGTAATTATCAGTGATGCTTTTCGCTATGAAGCTGCGGTAGAGCTGCGTGATCGTATTAATGAAAAGCGTTATTCTGAAGCGACCTTGTCTTCACAGCTGGGTGTCGTACCAAGTTACACCACACTTGGCATGGCCTCGTTGTTGCCGCATCAGACTTTGGAGTACAAAGAGGCCGCAGGGGATGATGTTTTAGTAGATGGGCAATCTAGCAAAGGTACTGCAGCACGATCCAAAATTCTGGCTACCTATAATGGATTGGCAGTAACCGCTGAAATGGTAAAAGGCTGGTCGCGTGATGAAGGCCGTGAAGCGCTGAAAGACTATGAGCTGATTTACGTTTATCACAACGTGATTGATGCACGCGGTGACAGTGCCTCGACAGAATCTGAGACCTTTATGGCGGTGGAACATGCTATTGAAGAGCTGACTGAACTCAGCCGTAAAATTTTAATGCACTTCAATATTTCCACCCTGTTGATTACAGCCGACCATGGCTTCTTGTTCCAGCAAAGTAAACTGGAATCTGCGGATCGTTCAAGCTTGACTGAAAAACCTACCAATACATTGAAGAGCAAAAAACGCTATGTGATTGGGCATGGTTTACCAGAGAGCAAGGAAGCATGGAAAGGCTCAACCCAAGCTACGGCAGGCACACTATCTGCGACTGATTTCTGGATTCCAAAAGGGGCGAACCGTTTCCATTTTGTAGGAGGCTCACGTTTTGTGCATGGCGGCATCATGCCTCAGGAAATTGTGGTGCCGGTACTGACTGTAAAACAGCTACGTGGTGAAAAGGCTGGACAGCGGACCAAGCGTAAAGTTGAGGTCATTTCTACCAAATCCACGCTGAAGATGGTCAATAACATCCAGAAGTTTGATTTGATGCAAACTGAAGCTGTCAGTGAGCTGATCATGCCAGTGACTTTATCCATTGCCATTTATGATGGGGATCTCAAAGTTTCCAGTGAAGAAACTTTGACTTTTGATAGCACTACCGATTCTGTTGCCGATCGGGTCAAGCAGGTCAGGCTGTCATTGTCTGGCACTGATTTTGACCGTAAGAAAGATTACTTCCTGGTACTGAAGGACAAAGACCTGAATATCGAGATGCAACGCTATAAGGTCACTATTGATTTGGCATTTACCGATGATTTCTTCTAATAACGAATTAACGATAGAGCGTAGCCTACATGGAATCTGCTAACGATAAAGAACTGGATCAGCTGCTGAATGAACACTTTGCTGGGCGGGTGGTACGTAAGGATCTGACTAAATTGATCAAAGAAGGGGCCAATGTCCCGGTCTATGTCCTCGAATACCTGCTAGGGATGTACTGTGCCTCGGATGATCCAGAGATCATTGAACAGGGACTACGTAACGTAAAGACGGTTCTGGCAGAGAACTATGTACGACCTGATGAAGCTGAGAAGGTGAAATCCCTGGTTCGTGAACGTGGCAGTTATAAGGTCATTGATCGGGTGACCGTAAAGCTGAATGAGCGTAAGGACAAATACGGGCACTGTTGCAAATAGAGATTTGAGTCGATGATGTTCCCTTTAAAAAGTACTTAGAGACCGAAAACCCTGTTGATTAGACACACTTCACCCTGAGGCTGACCATAATAAAATGACGATGCTTGTCCTTTACGTAGTGCACGCATGACTTCAATACCTTTAATTGTGGCATAAGCCGTCTTCATAGATTTGAATCCTAATGTGGCCCTGATGATCCGCTTTAGCTTGCCATGATCACATTCAATCACGTTATTTTTATACTTAATCTGCCTGTGCTCAAGGTCTGGTGGACATTTACCTTCCCGTTTTAACCGTGATAAAGCACGTCCATATGTGGGTGCTTTATCCGTGTTGATCACTTGTGGAATTTGCCACTTCTTCACATTATTTAAAATTTTTCCAAGAAAACAATATGCTGATTTGGTATTACGTCTAGAAGAAAGATAAAAATCAATGGTATCGCCACGTTGATCGACTGCACGATACAGATAAGACCATCGTCCATTCACTTTTACATAGGTTTCATCAATATGCCACGAGCTCAGATCTGTAGGATTACGCCAATACCAGCGTAAACGTTTTTCTATTTCAGGAGCATAACGTTGAACCCAACGGTAAATAGTCGTGTGATCAACATTCACACCCCGTTCGGCCAGCATTTCCTGCAGTTCACGATAGCTAATGCCATATTTACAATACCAGCGCACAGCCCAAAGAATGATTTCGCCCTGAAAATGCCGACCATGGAAAGGATTCATATGCTGCACCTTTAGCTAAAACAGTCTTCAGCTTACCATTCGTGGTTATTTGCAACAGTGCCGCTGACGCACACCATCGCCCACCGGGTGGGTCGCTATCTGGAACGGCAAGGCCTGCTGGAACGGGATGTCGAAAACAGCTATCTGGCCTCGGATGCGGTGGATGACGACCCGATGACACCCCTGCTGGGGCACTCGATCACTTACCGTATCGCTGTCGGTTCACAGGCGGGGCGAAAGGTGTTCACTTTGCAAACTCTGCCGACCAGTGGTGATCCGTTCGGTGACGGGATTGGCAAGGTAGCCGGGTCCAGCCTGCACGCCGGCGTGGCGGCCAGGGCCGATGAACGCAAGAAGCTCGAACGGCTGTGCCGGTACATCAGCCGCCCGGCGGTATCCGAGAAGCGGCTGTCGTTAACACGAGGCGGCAACGTGCGCTACCAGCTCAAGACGCCGTACCGGGACGGCACCACGCACGTCATTTTCGAACCATTGGATTTCATTGCAAGGCTGGCCGCCCTGGTACCGAAGCCCAGAGTCAACCTAACCCGCTTCCACGGGGTGTTCGCACCCAACAGTCGGCACCGGGCGTTGGTCACGCCGGCAAAACGGGGCAGGGGCAACAAGGTCAGGGTGGCTGATGAACCGGCAACACCAGCACAACGGCGAGCGTCGATGACATGGGCGCAACGGCTCAAGCGTGTTTTCAATATCGACATCGAGACCTGCAGCGGCTGCGGCGGCGCCATGAAAGTCATCGCCTGCATTGAAGACCCTATAGTGATCAAGCAGATCCTTGATCACCTGAAGCACAAAGCCGAAACCAGCGGGACCAGGGCGTTACCCGAAAGCCGGGCGCCACCGGCTGAGCTGCTCCTGGGTCTGTTTGACTGACGAGCCTGAAGGCCAACGATACCAATCAAAATGCTGCGTTCACAGCGCCGCGGCAGGGATCCGCCGTGCTGGTTGTCGGAAAAGGAGCCGCTAGTGGGAAAGAGGAGGGTAAATTTTCAGCGTTGCTGGCTCCCCGTCAGCCGGATTGGGTTGCATCGCAGGGGTGTCGAAAGAGTCAACTGCGGTCCAAAGCTGTTGGACTTGGGTGAAAAGGGCGTTTATTCTTCCTATACGTTGTCGGCAGCGGGCCAAAAAGGAATACGTCCATGCCCATCGAGGTGAAACCGGCTGTGAGCGCGGGTTCAAGCATATAGCCCGACAGGCGCGTATCCTTGCCGATCACGACACGATGGCGGTGGTCACCGCGACGAAAGACACGGCCAGCCGCCATGCCGACGCGCAAGGCGGTTTCCGCCGTCATCGCGCCTTCGTTGGCTTTGCCACGAATACCGTCTGTGCCGAAATATTTGCGCACCATAAGGTCGATTATCCTGTCGTCGGGTCGCCCTCAAAGGGGACATGCCTGCTGAACCGCGAATATAGAGAAATATCCCGAATGTGCAGTTAACGAATTCTTGCGGTTTCTTTCAGCGCCGCCAATACCGCCAGCCCGTCGCGCAAGGGGCGCGGCTCGTGTGTGCGGATGAAGTCAGCTCCACCTGCGGCGGCGGCAAGCTCTGCAGCGAGTGTCGCGGCCCCGACATCCCCCGGACCACGGCCTGTGAGCGCGCGCAGAAAGGATTTGCGCGAAACAGACAGAAGCACCGGCAAATCGAAGCGCAGCCGCAATTCATCGAACCGCGCCAGCACCGAGAGCGAGGTTTCGGGAGCAGCCCCCAGAAAAAACCCCATGCCGGGATCAAGGACAAGGCGGTTGCGTTTGATACCGGCACCCGTCAGCGCCGCGATGCGCGCGTCAAAGAACGCCGCAATGTGATCCATGATGTCGCCAGCGGGTGCCTCGCGCCGATCTGCCTGCCCGTCTTGCACCGAATGCATAACGACGAGTTTGGCAGATGATTTCGCCAATTGCGGATAGAACGCAGCGTCTGGAAAACCGCGAATATCATTGAGATAGGCCACACCACGCGACAAGGCATAGGCTTGCGTCGCGGGTTGATAACTGTCGAGCGAGACGGGAATGCCATCTGCCTTGAGCGCGTCCAGCACCGGCGCGATACGCGCGATTTCTGTGTCGGACGAAACAGGCGCGGCGTCGGGATTGCTGGATGCCGGACCGAGGTCGATCACATCTGCCCCCTCGGCCATCAGCTTACGCGCCTGCGCAATGGCTGCGTCTGGCGCCAGATACCGGCCTCCATCGGAGAAACTGTCCGAGGTTATGTTGACGATGCCGAAAATGATGAGCGATTTATTCATGGGGGCTTCTATAATAATCTCTGTACACGACAAAAATAGATAACTCATTGAAATAATGTCACAATAATTGTTTTCTAACGACGAATACTATGACACATCTCAATGAGTTATATCTTATCTTAAACAAATCTCTAAAATGGAACAAGTCACATTTAAAGTGCTTTGCGCTCATCATGCTTGTGATTATTTTAAAGCAAACATGTAATCTTTCTTCTGCATCTAAAGCCTTGCCCATCAAGTGTTTACCACAATCATTTTATCGACGTATGCAGCGCTTCTTTGCAGGTCAGTATTTTGATTATCGTCAAATTTCTCAGTTGATTTTCAATATGTTTTCATTCGACCAAGTGCAACTGACTTTAGATAGAACCAATTGGAAATGGGGAAAACGAAATATTAATATCCTGATGCTCGCAATCGTTTATCGTGGAATAGCGATACCTATCCTTTGGACATTGCTTAATAAACGTGGAAATTCAGATACGAAAGAGCGTATTGCTTTGATTCAACGCTTTATAGCCATTTTTGGTAAAGACCGTATTGTGAATGTGTTCGCAGACAGAGAGTTTATCGGTGAGCAGTGGTTTACATGGTTAATTGAACAAGACATCAACTTCTGCATTCGTGTTAAAAAAACTTCATTGTCACCAATCATTTAGGAAAGAATCATAAAATTAGTGATTTATTTCGCCATCTTAAAGTTGGTCAAATTGAATGTCGTAAACGACGGATTTTGGTTGGTCGGGTGAAACTATATATAAGTGCACTACAGTTAGAAAATGGAGAGCTTTTACTCGTCGTTTCTCCTCAGTTTAATGCCAATGCTATTCAGGATTATGCATTACGCTGGGAAATTGAAACCTTATTCAGTTGTCTCAAAGGACGCGGGTTTAATCTTGAAAATACGCGCTTGACAGACCCTAGACGAGTGAAAAAATTGATTGCGGTGTTAGCTATAAGCTTCTGTTGGTGTTACTTAACGGGTGAATGGCAACATAATCAAAAAAAAGCGATAAAAATAAAGAAGCATGGACGACTCTCAATGAGTTTATTTCGCTATGGTTTAGACTATGTTCAAATGGCGATTCAGCGTTTAATTGGTTTTGGGAAAAAAGAAGAGTTTAAGGAAATTTTGGCAATTTTAAGAAAGCAGAATCCTGATAGGATAAGGGTTCTGTGAAATTTGTCGTGTACAGAGAAAATTAACATAATACACCTTATACGAAATAAAAATGGGAGCCTTAAGCTCCCATTTTTTAAGTAATTTTTTCAAATAAGGCTTGGGTGAGCATCTAAAATTCGAATCAATGTAGCTGCTGGTCCAGTTGGATAGCGTCGTCCCTGTTCCCAATTTTGCAGGGTACGGGGGCTAATATGTAGACGTGCAGCAAATTCATTTTGGCTCAAGCCAGTTTTTTCACGTACTTCTTTAATATCAGGCAATTCGAGTTCTGTAACTCGGCTTGCTTTAACTTCTTTACGTTTGATAGCTCCAGCTTCTTTGATTGAAGCAACCAAGTCATCAAATAAGTTGTTATCCATGAAATTGCTCCTTCACGAGTTGGTGCAGAATGGCGGTTTCCTTATCTGTTAAATTATCTTTTACTGATTTTGGATAAGCCACTAAGAAAAAGATCTGATCATCCTCGGTGACCCAATAATAAATCACCCGTATCCCACCACTTTTCCCTTTGTTACCTTGAGCACAACGTACTTTGCGAATACCACCGCCATTCTTGATTAGGTCACCTCTATCAGGCTGTACCAAAAGATCTTGCTGAAGTTGACGATATTCCTCATCAGATACAAGGTCTTTAATTTGCTTGGTAAAGATGCTGGTTTCAATAAATAACATGGACTCTTTATACGTCAATGGCGTATTTGAATTTTAGCAGTTTCCATAACAAAAAACGAGAGCTGGTAGATCTCTGTTATTCACCAATTAAAATGTCTATGCGATAAACCATTTAAAATGTCCTGTTTTTAACTGCAAGAGTCAAGCACAGGATTTAAATTTCTTTGTTCAATAACCGCTTTCTGAGCTTTACGACTCGGCATACTTTTCTTGAGACGGGAACGTTTATTTTGTTTTTCCAACTCTTCATGCTGTTGCTGGATATGCGCCAGAACCGAGCCTAATCTTTTATTCTCAACCACTTCATTCTGCTGTAGTCCAGCCAGTTTATTGAAGACACTATAGTTGATCTTCCGTCCTTCATGCATGATCGCCACAGTGCCATCCGGGTACTCCAGAAATGAAATGTATTGCCCAACAAGCTTATGATTCAGCTCTGTCGGTTCAAGCAGATAAATACACTTGTCATAGGTGATGGTGAGGTTCTTCGTGACCTTACGCGGTTCCTGCCAGGTGAATATATCCTCCAGCTCAGCATCAGACTCTGTTAGCGGACGATGTAAGTTCTTTGAATTTCGCGCACACTTGGCGAACTTCTGGTTGAAATGCTCAATAAAGCAGGGTAACCAGGCATTGGCTTCGGCAATTGAACTGATGCCTTCCAGACGCATCTCCTTGATCAAACGGTCTTGAAGGGTTCTATTCGCGCGTTCTACGCGACCTTTAGCCTGTGGTGAGTTGGCAAAGATAATATCAATGTTTAACTCATTCAGAATCCGGCCAAATTGCGTGATCTTGCTGTCCTGGCTCGATTTCTGGTTCACTCGGAAGACCGAATGTTTATCGCTATAAAAGGCCAGAGGCTTACCGTATTGTTCAATGTAGGCTCGGGTTGAAAGCATATAGTCGAAGGTCGTTTCTGCCTCACAGAAGCGCAGATGCAACAGCTTTCCAGTGGCATCATCGATATACACCAATAAACAGCACTTAGCAGCGCGTCCTTCGAACCAGTCATGATATGAGCCATCAATCTGGATCAGCTCACCGAAGCAATCACGGTTATAACGTGGCTGATATGGACGTTTAAGGCGCTTGGATCGCGGAATCCAGAGGTCATTTGCAGTCATCCAGCGCCGAAGCGTTTCTACCGGGATATTCAGGTCAAATATGCTGCTGAGCTTCTCATGGGCCAAGGTAGGTCCAAATCCCAGCAGATGTTCGGAAATAATGGAAAGACATTTTGATTTTAATAAATCATCATGGCGACGATGGCCAGGTTGACCACGGCTGGCATGCGCCATACCTGAAACACCATCTTGATTGAGCTTCTGTAATAACCGGGTAATTTGACGGGTTGAAAGATTAAGGATTTCAGCAGCACGGACTTGTGTAATACGATGATCTCGAACGTCTTGCAGAACAGCAAGACGTTGAATTTCTTTGTCAGACATAGTGATCAGCATCTATATTTCATATCCAGTCCATGATGTTTAAACCATCATAAACTAGACATTTTTATTGGTGAGAATATAGACATTTTGAATGGTGAGTAACAATCTCGTTTCGCATAACAGCCATTATGTTAAATTGTAGTAAGAACTTTAATGCGATAGAGCAGAATGTATATGCAAAATAAGCTTGATAACATTATTCAAGAATTAAAAGAACTATCTGGGAATAGTCGTCTAAACATAGAACTACCTGATGATATTTTCATATCTGCTTATGAACGAAAAATAGGTTTTATTTTTCCAAAAGATTATAAAAAAGTTTTGAAAGAGATTAGCAATATCTTTTATGGAACAATTGAATTAGCGTCTCTTACAGATGAGAAAGAATGCTATCGAGGGCTATCTCAGATATTAAATGATGCTAGGGAGCAAGGTCTGCCAGAAGATTGGCTACCTATTTGTGAAGATAATGGTAGTTATTATTGCCTATCTCCTAATCATAAAATTAGATATTGGACAGCAGATGGATATAGCGATGAGCAGTGGGAAGATTTAGCAGATTGGATCAAGCAAGTTTGGATAGATGGAAATTAAGAATTTCTAAAATTAACATAATACACCTTATACGAAATTAAAAAATGGAGCCTAAAGCTCCATTTTTTAATAACTTTTTTTAAATTGCTAAGCGTAAATTCAGTGCTTTTACAACTTTAATCACAGTATCAAAACTAGGGTTAACATCACCAGAAAGTGCTTTATAAAGACTTTCTCGGCCTAAGCCTGTATCTCGTGATAATTGAGCCATTCCTTTAGCTTTTGCAATGTTACCTAAAGCCTTTGCAATGAATGCGGCATCGCCATTAGATTCTTCAATACATGCTTGTAAGTAAGCCTGCATATCATCCTCTGTTTTAAGATGCTCAGCACTGTCCCATTTGCGAAGTTTAATAGCCATTTATAGCTCCTCCTCTAAATCTTGTGCCAATTGCAGGGCAAGTTTTATATCTTTACTTTGCGTAGACTTATCTCCGCCTGCTAAAAGAATAACAACCCTTTGCCCTTGCTTGCAGTAATAAATCCTATAGCCTGGCCCAAAGAAGAAACGTAATTCAGAAACACCTTCACCGACCGGCTCAGTATCTCCAAAGTTTCCATCTTCAACCCGATCAATTCGGACTTGTATGCGTCTTTTTGCCTGCTGGTCTTTTAACTTGGTGAACCAGTCATCAAAGACTTCAGTGGTATATATTGAGTACATAAGTAGAATGTATCCTATAGGATACATTTATGCAAGAAATAAACTTGATATTTGGGGCTCGAAACGGTGAATTTCGTATAACCGCCATTATGTTAAGTTAATCAAAATTCTTAATGCACCAAAACCTAAAAATTTAAATGGAGTAAAAATGACTTTAAAGGGGTTAGATATTCAAGAAGATTGTATCAAAGCTATTTCTAATGAATCTTTAATATTTGATATTAAGAATAAAGAGTTTTTAGAGGATATAGAAAATCTTTTATTACAGTATTTTCAAAATTTTAGTAATGATTTAAATGGAATTGAGTTTGATAATTTTTCTGTGGAGTTTTGGTTCGATGCAGGACAATTGATTATTTATCCTGAAAAAGATTTATTAGATCGTAAACCCTTTGAATCTGAATATGATTTAGATAGATTAGACCCTTATTTTTATCTAGTTTGTGAAGAATATAGGATATATTTTGATGACTTAATATCTCGAAAAGTAAGCGATCAAGTATCTGAAAAAGAAGCTATTTCTAAAACTAATGACGTAATTGATTGTGTAAGCAAAGCTATAAAAAATATAAATGATGAAAACAATCTTTTAAAGATGTTAGGCAGGCCTAAATTAGAAATAAGATATTTCGGTGTAACGAAAGAAGAACTTTTAGCAAAAGAAATTCTCGTGAAATGAAGTAGATATTTTTGTCGTATTAAGGAAAACTAAAATTAACATAATGGGCGTTATGCGAAGTCAAAAATGGGAGCTTAAGCTCCCATTTTTATTGATGATTTTTTAATTCTTTCAGCATAGCATCCCGTAAAATTTCATTCATTCGTGTTTGATAACCTTTGCCTTGTGCTTTGAACCAAGCAAGTACATCAGCATCTAACCGAATTGAAGTTTGTTGCTTCACTGGGCGGTAAAATTGATTTTGGCGTACAGCACTGCTCCAATCGGTAATTTCAGGAATATCTGATAGATCTAGCTGATCATCAGGAACCGTGCCTTTAGCAAGCAAGCGTTGAATTTCAGCATCTTGCTTCTCACCAAATTTCTCATTCAGCTCTTTGCGTGAGTATCTAACCATGCTCATATTTGTTTCGCTCCGCTTTAGTCACTTGCCTTGCACTAATGATTCGTATGATTTCACAGTCATCTTCATCAAAAATGGTGTGAGCCACCAATAACATTAGTACGCCTTTAACTCGTCCAATGGTTTGCCAACGTTCTTCACCATCGGTATGTCTGTCTTGGATTGAGATCCGTAATGGATCTTCAAAAACAAGGCTTGCAGTTTCGAAAGAGATATCATGCTTTTTCTGATTCTTTCGATTCTTAGCCTCATCCCATTCAAAATACTGTTCCATAAAAAACATTCAAATTTGTATATACAATAATGTATCACAAAATTGTATAACTCAAGTTGAGAAGCGTAATTTTTAGTCAAATTTATTGGCAAGAACTATCAAAACTGCTCATAAAAAAGCCGACTTGTTTCCAAGTCGGCTTTTGAACATCATCGAGCAAATAATTTATATCATAAGTTTTTGATTTTTATATTTTTCAATTTGTGCATTTCGTATAACGCCCATTATGTTAAATGCAAGCCAGCGACCTCCAAGAAAATCGGTATAGTGTTAATATTTATTGAGTAGATAAGAGAATTAAATTAGTGAAATACTCAAATGCAAAAATAGTAAAAGCTCTCTTACTTGCTCCTTTACCATTACTTTTTTTCATAGCAGTCCTGTTTATCGTAATGAATCAGGAATACAGCCTATACTCGATTTTCGTGGTTCTTGTAGGGCACGGCCTTGTCTACTTAGCTTATTGTATTTTGACTGTGCCTTTCAGCTTCATATTCTCAATTCTTTTAAATCGTTATAATAGTCTTAATTTATTAACCATCTGTATTACCTCTATAATTATTGCTGCTCCATTTTTTATTCTTTTTGGATGGAGTCACACAGGAGAAATTTCGAAAGAGTGGTGGAAAATGTATACCAATACATGGACTATTTTTATGGCTCTCTTTCCTGGCTTATGTTATTGGCTTTTTTTAATTAATTTAAAAGATAAAGAAAAGTTATGAAAAAAATATTATTTATCAACATTTTAACTTTTATTTTAACATCATTATCTTTATTTTATCAAAGATATATTCCTGTTAACCGTATAGTTGTAGATAAATTGGAAGAGGTGAATAGGCTTGCAGGAGGCTTTCCCTTTGTATTTTTAATTGATGGGGATTCTACCTCCCCTGGTAATCATATAAGTGCGTTATTTATTTTTTGGGATTTAGACGAATTTCTTCTTAAGTACTTTATTTTGGATTACCTGTTTTGGCTTAGTTTCATTTTGGTCTGCTATTTATATTTTAAAAAGAGAAAAAATCGAGCCTAATCTATCTTGTAGCTTTCCTAAAATTAACATAATACACGTTATGCGAAATTAGAATGTTACTCACCATTCAAAATGTCTATATTCTCACCAATAAAAATGTCTAGTTTATGATGGTTTAAACATCATGGACTGGATATGAAATATAGATGCTGATCACTATGTCTGACAAAGAAATTCAACGTCTTGCTGTTCTGCAAGACGTTCGAGATCATCGTATTACACAAGTCCGTGCTGCTGAAATCCTTAATCTTTCAACCCGTCAAATTACCCGGTTATTACAGAAGCTCAATCAAGATGGTGTTTCAGGTATGGCGCATGCCAGCCGTGGTCAACCTGGCCATCGTCGCCATGATGATTTATTAAAATCAAAATGTCTTTCCATTATTTCCGAACATCTGCTGGGATTTGGACCTACCTTGGCCCATGAGAAGCTCAGCAGCATATTTGACCTGAATATCCCGGTAGAAACGCTTCGGCGCTGGATGACTGCAAATGACCTCTGGATTCCGCGATCCAAGCGCCTTAAACGTCCATATCAGCCACGTTATAACCGTGATTGCTTCGGTGAGCTGATCCAGATTGATGGCTCATATCATGACTGGTTCGAAGGACGCGCTGCTAAGTGCTGTTTATTGGTGTATATCGATGATGCCACTGGAAAGCTGTTGCATCTGCGCTTCTGTGAGGCAGAAACGACCTTCGACTATATGCTTTCAACCCGAGCCTACATTGAACAATACGGTAAGCCTCTGGCCTTTTATAGCGATAAACATTCGGTCTTCCGAGTGAACCAGAAATCGAGCCAGGACAGCAAGATCACGCAATTTGGCCGGATTCTGAATGAGTTAAACATTGATATTATCTTTGCCAACTCACCACAGGCTAAAGGTCGCGTAGAACGCGCGAATAGAACCCTTCAAGACCGTTTGATCAAGGAGATGCGTCTGGAAGGCATCAGTTCAATTGCCGAAGCCAATGCCTGGTTACCCTGCTTTATTGAGCATTTCAACCAGAAGTTCGCCAAGTGTGCGCGAAATTCAAAGAACTTACATCGTCCGCTAACAGAGTCTGATGCTGAGCTGGAGGATATATTCACCTGGCAGGAACCGCGTAAGGTCACGAAGAACCTCACCATCACCTATGACAAGTGTATTTATCTGCTTGAACCGACAGAGCTGAATCATAAGCTTGTTGGGCAATACATTTCATTTCTGGAGTACCCGGATGGCACTGTGGCGATCATGCATGAAGGACGGAAGATCAACTATAGTGTCTTCAATAAACTGGCTGGACTACAGCAGAATGAAGTGGTTGAGAATAAAAGATTAGGCTCGGTTCTGGCGCATATCCAGCAACAGCATGAAGAGTTGGAAAAACAAAATAAACGTTCCCGTCTCAAGAAAAGTATGCCGAGTCGTAAAGCTCAGAAAGCGGTTATTGAACAAAGAAATTTAAATCCTGTGCTTGACTCTTGCAGTTAAAAACAGGACATTTTAAATGGTTTATCGCATAGACATTTTAATTGGTGAATAACATAGAAAAATGAGTTTATTGCACTGATATTTATCTGTTTTTTAAATTTTAGACCTGGGTTGGTGCCCAGGTTTTTTTATTGCGTATAACAGTCATTATGTTAAATCGCATATAAAAAAATTTGACATAAATTAAATTTTATACAATTATATTGCACACAATATATTATTTAAAGGTAATTAAAATGAGTAATCTTTATTCTACCCAAGTTAAAGCAATCGGTGGACGTTCAGGGAATATTCGTAGTGAAGATGGTATCTTAGAACTAAAATTAGCTTTGCCAAAAGAATTAGGTGGTCGAGGTGATGCAACGAATCCTGAGCAATTATTTGCAGCTGGCTATGCTGCATGCTTTGGAAATGCCGTGATCCATGTAACTCGTAGCAATAAAGAACATAAAATCCGTGATAACGATGTAGAAGTCCTGAGTACTGTTGGCATGGTTGCTAATGGCAATGGTGGATTTTCCTTAACAGTACACTTAGATGTCACTCTTTCAGGTATTTCACAAGCTGATGCAGAGAAGATCGTGGAACAAACGCATCAAGTATGTCCTTATTCCAACGCTATTCGAGGTAATATACAGGTATCGACCACTGTCTATACCAAATAAAAAGCTATGTCCAAGAATCAGCTTTGCCTAGATGAGCAACTATGTTTTCCTATTTATGCTGCATCTAATTTAATCGTAAAAGCTTATCGCCCTTTTCTTACACCTCTCGGACTCACTTATCCTCAATATTTAGTGATGTTGGTTTTATGGGAAAAAGAATGTGTAAGTGTGGGTGATCTTGGACAAATTTTACACCTGGATAGTGGGACACTAACGCCCTTACTAAAAAGAATGGAAAAGTCTGAACTTATTAATCGATCACGTGATCCTAATGATGAAAGAAGAGTCCTTATTTCATTAAAAGAAAAGGGTCGAGAGCTACGAGCTGCCGCAGAAATGATTCCTAAAGAGCTGACTCAAAGTATTCAACTTGAAAATTTAAATAAACTAAAAGAAGAATTAAAGTCATTGGTTAAAGTGTTATCAGAGAAAATTTAAGAAATCTTATTATCTGGTGATATGAGTCACTATGATTCTGAAAATTAATTAATTTTTCTAAAATTAACATAATACACCTTATACGAAATGCGTTATAATTCTCTTGAAAATTCAATGCTGTAGTTTCTAGTTGATAGCCCATCTTCCCCAAGGTGGGTTTTTTTTATGATTTTTCACGTTCTATGCCTATTATTTAATCAAAGTTTCACAACTTTATTCATATGAGTTAAACAATCGTGGTTAATCATAGGGTCTAAAAAAACGGCTCCAAAAGCCTCTTTTTTCGGATTCTGGTTGTTCAGGGGTAGCAATCTGTTTAGGTGAACCGTACTTGGTTTATTGGAGACAAGTTTTTAAATCTAATTTATGTAACTATAGAGTATACCCTATTGTTATATAATAATACACCCTAAAAACCCTATAACAATAGGGTTGTTTTGTTAATCTAATGTGATATAACATTGAGGTTATCTAATTTTGTTATACTGGTTATGGAAAAAGAAAATTTAGATATTGAAGATCAAATTAAAAACACACCCTTTCAAAGAGTGGGGTATATCCGTGTATCCACTAAAGACCAAAACCCTGAAAGACAGCTCCATGATCTACCCTTTGAGCTAGATAAAACTTTTATTGATCATTTTAGCGGAAAGACTGCCAAACGCCCTGCACTTCAGGAAATGTTCGATTATGTCCGTAGTGGGGACATTGTGTACGCTCATGATGTTTTTAGATTGGCACGTAGCTTGATTGACCTTGTAACCATTGTTCAAAAGCTAAATAAAAAAGGAGTGTCTGTTCATATTGTCAAAAATAACCTGAACTTTACCCCCAATTCAGATGACAAGTTCGATAAGTTTCAACTCCATGTATTAGGCGCTGTAGCTGAACTTGAAAGGGGTATTATTAGTGAGAATCAAGCAGAGGGAATTAAATTAGCTAAAAAAAAGAAAGGTAAATACAAGGGAAGATCGCCTGCGATTACAGAAGAAAAACTAAAAGAGTTAATTCATACCCTTAAAAATAAGGACGATTCATACCCTTTCACTCAAATAGCTAAAGATTATGGTGTTAGTTATATGACTTTAATTCGATATAGGAAAAAGTATGCAAAACAAATTAACGCCCAGTCTGATTGACCTTTTTGACAATTTTCTCGCACTCATAACAAAAAATAAAGGAAAATTTTAAGATCAATTGGATTTAAGATATACAACAATTATGTTTAAACCTATATAAGAAAACACATTAAGCTTCTTTTATAAGGCATTTTTAAAATGATAATTCAACATAAAAGTCCCTCATCCTCGCCTTCTTTCAAAGTGAGAAGGCGATTTCAATAGCAATATGAATCACTCATTATAAACATTCATTCAGTTTAGAAATAATCTAGAGATATTATGATTAACAGCAGAATTATCGATAAAATCAAATAAGTATTGATATTATTAAAGCTCTTAAGATAATTTAACATTCGTCATTTCCCATAAGAATTTAATAAAATACTATATCCCTACGAACTCCCGGAGCTGCTCGCGGTCGAAGCCGCGTCCGGCCTGCCCGAATACCTGCAATGGCTGGCCGCCGAGAGCCGACCGGTAAACTGAGCCAATGACCGCATCCACGATCCGCCTGCGCCGCTGGCTGGCCGGGCTCGCCCTGCTGCTTGCGCTGCCCGCGACCTCGGCCGTCGCCCAGGACTTCGAACTGCCGCCGGTCGACGAGGTCTTCGTCCTGTCCGCGCAGGCCACCGCGCCGGACCGCATCGAGGTGCGCTGGCGGATCGCCGACGGCTATTACCTGTACCGGCACCGCACCTCGGTCAAGGCCGATGCCGCCTTCACCGGCGCGACCATGGCGCTGCCGAAGGGCAAGGCCTACCGCGACGAATTCTTCGGCGACGTCGAAACCTACCGCAAGGAATTGCTCGGCACCCTCACCGGCACGCCCGCGGCCGGCGCGAGCGCGACCACCCTGACCGTGAAGTACCAGGGCTGCGCCGATGCCGGCGTGTGCTACCCGCCGCAGACCCGCACCCTGAAGGTCGCGTTGCCGGGCGAAGCGGGCGCTGGCGGCTTCGGCTGTAAGGCGCGCGGGCTGCATGATTATGTCGTCAAGAACGGCTCTGCCGATCATCCCAACGCCGAGGTGAAATTCGCACTGGGTGATGTGGTCAACACCATGATCGGCTGCACTAATGGTGAAACGATCATGCTGTGCCACGACACCTCGCTGCCGCGCCCCTATTCTCTCGGCTTTCGGGTGCAAGGCACCGAGGGGCTGTGGATGGACGTCAACAAGTCGATCTATCTGGAGGGCAAGAGCCCACAGCCGCACCGCTGGGAGCCTGCCGAGGGCTGGTTTGCGAAATACGATCACCCGCTATGGAAACGCTACGCCGATCTGGCGGCAGGGGCCGGGCATGGCGGGATGGACTGGTTCGTGATCCACGCTTTTGTCGAGGCGCTGAAGGCCAAGGCCCCGATGCCAATCGACATTTACGACGCGCTGGCCTGGAGCGCGATCACGCCTCTGTCGGAACAATCGATTGCTGAGGGCAATCGCACGTTAGATTTTCCCGACTTCACCCGAGGGCAGTGGCGCACCCGCAAGCCGATCTTTGCGCTGAACGACGCCTATTGATCGACGCGATTTAGGCCAAGCGCACCGCAAAGGCGAAATTGGTAATCTTGTCGGTATCCTTGACGCCCGGCGCGCTTTCGACGCCGCTGGAGGTATCGACCAGCGGCGCTCCGGTGCGCGCAATCGCCTCGGCAACATTCGTCGGATTTAGCCCGCCTGCCAGCCCCCACGGCAAGGCACCGCGATATCCGGCCAGCAGCGACCAGTCGAACGCCAACCCCATGCCGCCGGGCAGCGCGCCTTTGGGGGTCTTGGCGTCGAACAAGATCAAGTCCGCCGCCCCGGCATAGGCTGCGGCGCGTGCGACATCGCTGGCGCTGGCGACGGGCAGCGCCTTCCACACCGGCTTGCCAAACCGCGCGCGCAACTGGGCCACGCGTTCGGGCGATTCCGAACCGTGCAGCTGCAGCGCGTTCAGCTTGGCTGCCACCAGTGCGTCGGCGATGACAGCATCATCCGCATCGACGAACAAACCGACCATGGCGATCTGGCCAGCTGCGCGCGATGTCAAAGCGCCCGCGACATTCGACGTAACCGCACGGGGCGACGCTGGATAGAACACCAACCCGGCATAGTCCGCCCGCGCCGCGATGGTCGCATCGAGCGCCTCGGGTGTGCTGATCCCGCAAATCTTGATTTTCGCGGGCATGCGGTCAGTCGGGGTTCTGGATCAGCCGCACCAGCGTGCAGTCGGGATCGATCAGGTAGCCGATCCTCAGGCCGCTCGCCTCCAGTTGCGGAGCTTTGAAGCGCGGCCAGCCGGTGCTTTTTTCCTCGGCTCCCGCCGCGTTCACCAATGCCACCATGGCATCGAGATCATCCAACCGCAGGCAACAGCCGAACGAGCTCGTAGCTGGGTCGAGGTCAGGATAGGGGAAGAATTCGAGCTGCAAACCGCCGCGCTGCAGGATCATCCAGCCGCGATCCTTCCAACTCGTCGCAAAGCCCAGCTTCGCATAAAACGCCTCTGTCACATCGAAATCGCGCGATGGCAGATTGGGGGTGACGTGGTCAGCCATGGCTCAGCGCAGCTTGTCGGCCATGCGGGCCGTATGAGTGATTGCGGCGCGGCTATCGGGGGCGGAATGGCTCATCACGATCATGCTGGCCTTGGGGAACGCCGCACCAAACGCGCGCGCTGACGCGGCGTAGTGCTCAGTGTCGGCATCACCGAGATTGCCGAGCGACTTGGCCTTGCTGTCCTTGATCAGGCAGCCACCAAAAGCGATGTCGGTGCCGTCGATCCCAACGGTGATATTGTCACTGGTGTGGCCGGGGCCGGGGTAAAATACCTTGAGCGGGCCAAAGTTGGGCGCGGTTGCTGGTTCGACCCAGCCATTGGCGGCGAAAGTCAGGCTGTGTTGCGCCGCAACCATCCCCTCTTGCGGGGCAAGCTGGTTCGACAACGCATTGGCATAAGTCGCAATCCCCGCCGCATGCAGCGCGTCCATACCGCCCATCTTGTCCTGATGCGCGTGAGTCACCACCGCCAGCGCGACCGGCAGGTTGATCTCCTGCTTGATCCAGTTGAGGATCTGGGCGGTCTGGTCATCGGTCCAGGCGGTATCGACCACCAGCACGCGGCCGCCATCCCTGACGATCAAACCGTTGGAAGCGACTGCCCCGAAACCCGGCATGTCGAGATAGGAAGTGTGCTGCCAGACATTCGGTGCGAGCTGGCGGAAAACCAGATCGCCAAACCGTTGGTCGCCAGTTTCCATTTGCTGGCCAATCGTCGGGCGGATTTCACCGGGCATGCACCCGCTCAGCATCAATGCAGCGGCTAATGCGGTGCTCAGCTTCGCGACCGGGTGCATAATATTGGGCAATTCCATCAAGTTTTCCTTTTATTCAGCATTAAAAACCCCGCAAATGCGAGGCCTAGTAAATAGATGATCTTAATTTGGTTCACTGTAGCAAAAATATGGGGCGAATTCAAACATGAGGTGCGACAGTTTCAAAAGCCATATGATAATCAACAAGCTGAGCAAATTTCTCTAATGGTGTAAGCCAATCTAACGCCTTTCTAGGACGAGTATTCAGTGACATGGCAACTTGATTTAAATAATGCTGATCTGCCTGATTTAAATCAATCCCTTTAGGTAAATATTGCCTAATTAAACCATTCATATTTTCGCATGTGCCTTTTTGCCAGGGTGAATGTGGGTCACAGAAATATACATCTATGCCTAAATCTTCTTCGAGTATTTTATGTTCTGACATCTCACGTCCACGGTCATAGGTCAACGTTTTACGCAGTTCTGCAGGTAAATATTTCAGAGCTTCAGTTAAAGCCTTGCGCACTGATTCTGCCTTTGCATCAGGTAATGTTGCCAAGATACAGAGCCGTGTATTTCGTTCAATAAGTGTTGCTATCGAACTTTTATTGTCTTTACCTTTAATTAAATCAGCTTCCCAATGACCCGGTATTTTTCTTTCTTGAACTTCGGCTGGGCGCTCATGAATAGTTTTAATATCCTGTAATATAGAATCTTTTTTAGGTTCACCGTTAGCTTTTCGCTTTTTATTTTCATGACGTAGACAGGATAATAAGTCTTTTTTCAACTCACCCTTTGGTAATGCTCGTATCGTTGAATAAATCGTTGTATGGCTTACATTCATTGTTTGATCCAAATCAGGAAATGTCTTTAAACGCTTTGCTATTTGCTGAGGAGACCATAAACAACGGATCGCTTCAACAATAAATTTCCAGAGGATTGAATCGATTTTGAGTTTTCTGTGACCACGTCTACGTCTAGCGAAGGTGTTATCAGAAGCATATCGAGCTTGATAAACGTCATTGATGCTATTTCTTTTAAGCTCACGATAGATCGTACTAGGATGTCTTTTAATGAGTTCAGCAAATTTTCTGGCTGAAAAGCCTTCTTTTCTTGACTCAAGCATTAATGCAGTACGATCTTCAAAGTTAAGATGATGGTATGACAATTTTATATACTCCATAAACCCTTTAAATTAATTAGGTGGTTTATGTCGCACTTCAAGTTTTACTCTGCCAACTTTAAATCAGTGGCTCCACTAACACTCTTCACTTATTTATTTAAAATTTAGCGACGTTAAAAGACAATTAAGTATTTTTAGATAATGCTTAGAATCAATTCAATTCATCAAGTTTTAAAAAATAATTCCTTTTGTCAGGTCTATCATTTTTTAAATGCTTTAAAAATATTTTAGCAGTTTCCTCCGAGGCATCCTCTCTTAGGCAACGTTCAACAAAGGATATATCTACAAATTCATCAGCTAACCCAGCACGGCCAAGATCTAAAAAGTAAATTTCATTGAATTTATCTATAAAAATATTACTATCCGTGATATCGCCATGAGAAAAAACGGCACTGTTGCAAAGTTAGCGATGAGGCAGCCTTTTGTCTTATTCAAAGGCCTTACATTTCAAAAACTCTGCTTACCAGGCGCATTTCGCCCAGGGGATCACCATAATAAAATGCTGAGGCCTGGCCTTTGCGTAGTGCACGCATCACCTCAATACCTTTGATGGTGGCGTAAGCCGTCTTCATGGATTTAAATCCCAGCGTGGCGCCGATTATCCGTTTCAGTTTGCCATGATCGCATTCAATCACGTTGTTCCGGTACTTAATCTGTCGGTGTTCAACGTCAGACGGGCACCGGCCTTCGCGTTTGAGCAGAGCAAGCGCGCGACCATAGGCGGGCGCTTTATCCGTGTTGATGAATCGCGGGATCTGCCACTTCTTCACGTTGTTGAGGATTTTACCCAGAAACCGGTATGCAGCTTTGCTGTTACGACGGGAGGAGAGATAAAAATCGACAGTGCGGCCCCGGCTGTCGACGGCCCGGTACAGATACGCCCAGCGGCCATTGACCTTCACGTAGGTTTCATCCATGTGCCACGGGCAAAGATCGGAAGGGTTACGCCAGTACCAGCGCAGCCGTTTTTCCATTTCAGGCGCATAACGCTGAACCCAGCGGTAAATCGTGGAGTGATCGACATTCACTCCGCGTTCAGCCAGCATCTCCTGCAGCTCACGGTAACTGATGCCGTATTTGCAGTACCAGCGTACGGCCCACAGAATGATGTCACGCTGAAAATGCCGGCCTTTGAATGGGTTCATGTGCAGCTCCATCAGCAAAAGGGGATGATAAGTTTATCACCACCGACTATTTGCAACAGTGCCGAAAATAGCATTGATTTAGAGCTTTATGATCCAAAGCATACTGCAACCAACCAAACACAGGGTTTGAAATTACTGAGCAGTGAAAAACCTAGAACATTAACCAATGTCCCACTTAAAGTAACGACCACTAATATTCCATTAAGACATAGTGCCGCAGTAAGGGCAGCAGAAACCATGCTGATGGCGGATAGTACAACTTCAACCACTTTTTATAATTGTACAACAGGTTTTAATGTGAAAAACGCTGCGGGTACAAAATTTGCGACCACAGCGGCTCACTGTAAGAATTACAAAATTACTGTAGATGACCGCAAGACAACTGGCAATGATAATATTGCACTAACCTTTGTGGGAGACTTCTGGAATGGTAGTCAGGATTTCCAAACCATGAGTTTAGTATCATCTACACATACCTTGAACCCAGAATTTTTCGCCAGTGACAATGTGGTCAAAACTCTAACTGGTCGACGTACACAAGGTAACACACCTGTTGGTACGTATGTCTGTCATTATGGAATGAAAACTGGTTATAGTTGTGGTACGGTTCAGTCGACCGCATTTAAAGCATTTGGTACTGACAATAAATGTGGACCATCAGGGGCAGGTGTGTGTAATGCAACATGGGTAAAAGTTTCAGGTCCAACGTTGGATTGTTGGGGTGGCGATAGTGGTGGTCCAATCTTTATTGGAAGTGTGGCGGCAGGGTTATTATCTACTGCAACTTATCAAGGCACATGGAGTTCTTCCATGAAAGGTCAGGGGTATTGCGGAGGTGCCGCCAAACCTAATGGATATATGACCTATATGTCTACTGATGAACTCTATAAAGAGGGTTACTCATTATTATACGGACAATAACGATGACTAGAATATTTATACTGATGTTCGTCGTTGGACTTTTGAGCGCTTGTCATAAGCCTTCATCAGCCGATCAGTCCAAGATACAAGAATTACAAGTGATGTCCTTTAGTGAGCAGACCTTGGCGCAATTTTCTTGGGAATTAATCGAGGCAACAAATGCTAATAGTGAACGTATAGATTCATTATTTCTGGCTTCAAAACCTGACCAACCTATCACGCTAAAATTTGCAGAAAAGATGCTGTATATTGGGAATTTGTTTTGTAATATAAATTCGATTGGTATTCATTTTAAGGGCAATCATTTATATGCTGAACAACCAATTGTTGCCACAATGATGGGCTGTCCTGATGATATCAACTTACGTGAAAGTACGATGATAGATATTCTGGTGAATGCTCCCACATTATATCTTCAATCTCGTAAGGGGCAGGCACAACTGCTTATAGAAACACAAAAAAAAGAGAAATTGATTTTTAAAGGTGTTCAAGTCAACAAGTAGTCTAAATTCTTGCAGTACACTGATGAAAATCATAAGGTAAAGTTAGATATGAGGAAGCCCAATCATTTAGTTGGGCTTCTTTGTTTAAATATAATTTTAAGAGCCGGTAACTTATTTTCTGTAAGTTCCCTTTTACTATTTTTCTTTTGAGTATTTTATTAATCTAATTCTTTTACGCACTCAATAAGTATTACCACTATACCAACTCTTAGAAAGAGCTTTGAATTCCCTATTTAACATAATGGTGGTTATACGCAATACACTTGTATATTAATATAAATATCAGATACTTAATAAAACAAGAAAAATCCAAAAATGCCCAAAAAACCGATTTTGAAACAAATCGGCTTTTTTATGAGCAGTTTTGATAGTTCTTGCCAATAAATTTGTTTAAAAAGTAGTCGATTTTGAGATTTTTTAAATTTTATCAATGCGTGAATGTTCAAAATTATCCCCATTTCTTGTGGATAAAACTTAGGCTGTTTTGTACGCTTTAGCTTACGTAAATTCCGGTCCTTTGCGGCTATTCGGAATAGTAGAATTTTCATATGATTAATTGGTCAGGAACAGGAAGTTCCTTAGAATTACAAAGAATGAGCACCAGGATGGGGCCAGATACGACAAGCACTAAGCCAGCACAGACCTAAAGTTCCAATAAAAAACCTCGGCAGGATGCCGGGGTTTTTTATTGTCTGCATTTAAGGTCTAATCAGTCTTAGCCAATTCATTTTGGTTGATAAGTTTAATCAGCGCATTTTGAACAAACTCATCAAGTTCAATCCCTTTTTCTTTTATGATGGTTTCTATCTTTGCTAGCGTTTCACTTTCTAATTCGAACTCGATTTCTGCTGATGTTTCCATGAGTAAATCATAGTTATTTTCGACTATCTTTTTAAAGGTTTCTTCTAGATCTTTTGTTGATGGAATATTGAAAGATAAGCGTAATGAGCTATTGATAATTTCAATATGGGTATACCCTAAATATTCAGTACTTTTTCCCACAAATCCTAAGTGCTTCATAAAAAACCTTAAATAAATATAGTAGAGAGCTGTCTAAATTAAGCCAGACTCTCTTTTACAAATTTTGGATCAACAATAAATAATCGAATAAGGGATGTTGCTGCTCCTGATGGTCTTCTCGCACCTTGTTCCCATGATTCAAGAGTACGTCTTGATACGCCAAGAATCTTAGCAAACTGATCTTGTGTTAGTTGAGCCTTTCTACGAGCTAACGCTACATCTGTCTCAGTGATTACGGTTCTTTTCGCTGCATTACTAGTAAGCATATCGTCGATGCCTTGTAATATTTCAGCTTCAATATCCCTAGTTGCTTCAAAAGCCTCAAGTTCTTTTTCAGTCATTAAACGAGTCATTTAGTTTCTCCACTAATGCTTGAAGAGTCTTCTTACTAAGCTGTACAGTTTGCTTTTTACTGTACAAGGTTAATAACCAAATCTCTCCATTTGCTAAACGATTAAAGTAGATGACTCTGACACCACCACTTTTACCTCTACCACCGCTAGTCCATCTAATCTTACGAATACCACCTGCATTAGGCTCTACATCTCCTGCTTCAGGATTTAATGCTAAGAATGTTTTGAATTCCTCATATTCTTCCTGAGTCCAATAAACAAGACAGTATTTAGTAAATAATGGAGTCTCACATATTGTATACATTGATTGCATTCATACTACCTTGTAGTAGTTTATTTTATACTACTTTGTGGTATTTTTAAATGATAATTCTTAGTTCACAGGATTAAAGACGATGTACTATTTTGCAGAGGATCCCTTCTAGGTAATGTTACCTAGGAGGAACAATGAAAAAACTGAAACATCAGTACAGGCAATCAATACAGAGTACTCACCATGACTACTTTTGGGAAATCTATCCCAATGTCAGAAGCTCTGTATTTAAAAATTTAGCACTCTGAACCGTACCGGGTTTGTCGGAGACTTTTTATTTAAGTTAGGCCACCTGACCTAACGGATTAATCTTATCATAGTAGATTGCTTCAAACTCAAAAGGTGATACATAACCCAGTGCACTATGTACACGTTCTTTATTGAACCAATCTACCCAGTTTAGTGTCGCAAGTTGTACATCTGCTAAACCTTGCCAATCTGCTTTTAAATATTCAATCACCTCTGTTTTGTATAAGCCATTCACCGTTTCAGCCAAAGCATTATCGTATGAATCACCAGTCGTACCGACTGATGCTCGTAAATTTGCTGCTTCTAAACGATTGGTATAACGAATGGAAAGATATTGCACACCTCTGTCGGAATGATGAATCACATTCTTTGGCATGCATCGGTCATGCAATGCTTGCTCCAATGCATCGAGCACCATGTCTGTATTCATACGTGTTGATACTTTCCATCCAACAATTGCTCGTGAGAACACATCAATAATAAAGGCGGTATAGACCCAACCTGAATTGGTTTGAATATACGGGTGAGTTTTAGCTAGTCATAATTCATAAAAAATATCGATTGTGTACTGTACTGTAATGTACTAAAATACGATACAGTACAGTACACAATAGGAAGTAAACCCATGGCAATCACTAAATCAGATGTGGCAAAAGCCATCGAATCCCTTGCAGCACAAGGCTCAAACCCAACTAACGATAATATCCTTGCGGTTCTTGGTAGCGGCTCAAAGACCACTATCAACAAATACCGCAAAGAGATCCTTGAAGAGCAACTGGCGGCAGCCGTTACTACGGCAAAAACTCTGAAAGATGCGGAACTTGTTACCGTGTCACAAGTCATTGCAACCCTATTGCAAGAACGGATTGATGCAGTACAAGGCGGATATGCGGAAACAGTGCAACAACTGGAAAAGCAGCTTGCAGATACCACAGAAAAACTGGAACAGGTGCAAATCAAACTTGATGAACAGGTCAAACAAACTGATGACACCACCGACAAGCTGAAAGTCGCTCTTGCTAGTACAGATAAGGCAAAAGAAGACTACAACGCCTTGCAAGCCAAATATGAACAGCTACTCGAAAAATCAGGCTCGATCAAATATGTGGAATCACAACTCACTAATGCAAATGCACGGATAGCTGAATTAGAAAAACAGATTACAATGTAAAAAGACAAGTAACTGACGATGAAGGCTGGTAATCCCCCCTAAAAATAATAGGATCTAAAAGTAGAATTTTCTCTTAAGATACGAGCAGGAGATTCTGCATGAAAACATCTAAATTTACTGACAGTCAGATCATGTCCATCTTGAAACAGGCAGAATCTGGCACACCTGTAGCGACCCTTTGCCGTGAACACGGCATGAGTAATGCTACCTTTTATAAATGGCGTGCCAAATATGGTGGTATGGATACATCATTAATGGCTCGACTGAAAGAGCTAGAAGCCGAAAATACCAGACTTAAAAAGATGTATGCGGAAGAGCGATTAAAGGCCGAAATCATCCAGGAAGCGATGGCAATGAGCAGCACTGCTGCGCAAGGGTAAAGCCATCTTGCCGGCGTAAGATGGCACAACAGGCAGTTGCCCAGCATGCCATTAGTATTCGTTTGGCTTGTAAAGCATTTGGCATTAGTGAAACCTGCTACCGCTATCAAGCCAAACTCAGCGATGACAATGCACTCATTGCTGAACAGCTCATTGAACTCACTGAGGAAAATTCCGATTGGGGCTTTGGTTTGTGCTTCTCGTATTTACGGCATGTTGAGAGTTGCTGCTGGAATCACAAGCGGGTTTACCGCATTTACTGTGAGTTGGCACTGAATCTGCGTATTAAACCGAGAAGAAGACTAAAACGGCATGCGCCTGAACCATTGAAAGAACCAATCCGAGAAAATCAGGTTTGGTCATTAGATTTTATGCATGATCAGCTTTCCGATGGTCGCAAGTTTCGATTATTGAATGTGATTGATGATTACCGCCGCGAAGGCCTAGCCATTGACGCAGGGTTCTCATTGCCCACAATCAGGGTTATTCGTACGTTGAATCAATTGCTGGAGTGGAGAGAAAAACCGTTAGTGATCCGATGCGATAATGGTCCCGAATTTATCAGTCACGAATTTGTGCGCTGGGCTACTGAGCACGGTATTCGTATTGAATATATTCAACCGGGTAAGCCACAGCAGAATGCGTATATTGAACGCTATAATCGGACTATACGTTATAGTTGGCTGAGCAAGCATTTATTTGATACTTTGGATGAAGTACAAGATTATGCAACAAACTGGTTGTGGCATTACAACCATGAAAGACCACATCAAGCTAACAAAGGAAAGCCACCTCTAATGGCTGCTTAACCTCTACTTTTAACTTCGGTTATTTATGGGAGGATTACCGATCACCTGAAATATTTAATACAGACAAAGGCAGTCAGTTCACGAGTGATGCATTTATTGATGTATTGAAATCAAATGGCATTCAAATCAGTATGGATGGTAAACTTGCGCAGTATACTGCTCATAGATTGATAATGTGATGGTTGAACGATTATGGCGGAGCGTTAAATATGAAGAGGTGTATCTCAAAGCTTATAGCAGTGTCACAGATGCAAAAAAGCAATTGAGTGCATATTTCAAGTTTTATAATTTGAAACGACCTCATTCGAGTCTAGACAAAATGACACCCAATGAGTTTTACTATGATCAGCTACCCCAACAAAACAAGGTGGCTTAACTAGAGCGGAATATCACTTATAGAAGTTGTTCAAATTTCCGGATCCATCTCTTTATTTACCGTTTGGACGTGAAGAAGCGAATCTGTTCTTTAACGTGATTGCCAAGCGTTATGAAAAAGGCAGTACGATATTGACGAGTAACTTACCCTTTAGCCAGTGGTCCAAATCCTTTGCAGATGATGTCACGTTGACCGCTGCGATGTTAGATCGGTTATTGCATCACTGTCATGTGGTACAAATATCGGGTGAGAGTTATCGTTTGAAGGATAAAAAAAGAATTGGGATTCAGCCCCAGGTTGAAATTTAATACGAGATCAAAGGGGTCAATTTTACTTTGCCATTTGTAAGGTGAAAGGGGTCAATTTTAGAATGCCGTTGACAACTTAAATAAAAAGTCTCCGACAAACCTGGTACGGTTCAGTCTGGTGAATTCCAGCAGTTGTTCATGGGTCAGTTGGCTTAAGTCAGGCAGCGTATTCATGACCGCAGTATGCCTGAGGTCATGAGAAGAATGAAATAGAACGTTTGGAGGATGGCAGAATGGTCGAGCTTGGTTTAGAGCATATTCACCACTTGCTGCAATCCAATTCTCTGCCAGGGCAAACCTTGGATCAGTGCCTGTAACTGTTCCGGGCTGAGGGCCACGGTTTCACCTTGGTGAACTTGAGCCCAGTGAAATTTGCCCTGTTCCAGCCGCCGGGCACACAGCCAGATGCCCAATCCATCATGTACCAACACTTTCATGCGATGGCCACGTTTATTACAGAACAGGTAAGCACAATGCGGTTTGATGTAGCCAAAGGCTCTCACCACCTGAGCCATGGTCGTATCCATACCTGCACGCATGTCCATGGGCTGAGTAGACAACCAGATTTCATCAATGCGGATCATGTTGCAAGTGCCTTGAGTAATTCTGCCAAGACAGGTATTTCTGATGTCTGCCATTTTAGCTGAATATCATTATTCGTATGAGGCACGGTGATACACAACGTGATCCTCTCATCAATAGGTTGGCTGATTGCAGCAGTGTAAGGCAAAGCAATAAATGCTGGATTCACATGAGTAGGATCCTGCACGGCACCATCATGATGGCTGAAGATCCTGATCCAACGACTGACAAGGTTGGCATTAATACTATGTTGCAGTGCGACCGAAGCGATCGAGGTATTAGGATTTTTACAGGCATTGACAATACTGAGTTTGAATTCTTTGCTGTATGTTCTGCGTTTTTTAGCAACAGGAGGTGTTGCTGAATATATATCCATGTTCATGGATTAAGTCCCCACTTGTTTTTAGGTGGGAACTAAATTAAGGCTTATAGGATCGCTTGGTAAGGCTGTGTTAGCCGGATGCTTACCACTTACTACTCACTTGCCTTGTACCATTTTATGGCATTAAATGGCCTTAACAAGATTGAGAGGTGTTAAATGTCTAAGCTAATAAAAAAGAGAGTTCAATATTCTGTGGATGAGGCTATTTCTGAATCAGCAGAGTACATTATTAAAAAAGTTGGGCTAACCCCTGCATCTGTTTTTAGTATGGTCATGGCTGAAATAGCCAAAACAGGTCGAATCCCTGTAAGCAATCAAATAAGTGATGATGATTTTAATACAGCACAGCTCATAGCTCTTAGCCATAATATCCCAAGTGTAAAAGTATCTAATACAAAATCTGCTCAAGCATTTTTAAACGATGATGGTGGGTACTAATGGCACAGGATTTGTATTGGGCTTATGTTGGTTTGACAGATATAGTAGATGGCAAAACTCGCCCTGTTTTATATATTCGACAAACAAAAAAAGACTACATCGTATTCCGTTTAAGCAGTCAATATGACAATAAATCTGATTTTATTAAACGTAAATATATTGAAATTATAGATTGGGAATCGGTTGGACTAAGTAAAAAATCATGGATTGATACCGTACAGACATATCAGTTGCCAATTGATAAAACAAAATTAACTTACATTGGTAAACTTTCTAAAAATGACTATGAGCGATTAATTAATCATCTTAAAGAACAATAACTGTTTGTCCAATTAGCCGAATAATATCTGTCCAAGTTAGCACAAAATTTAATGATCATTAAATAAGAATTTGCACTTGGATCGCAGAATCCATAAATTGGCTGCAATCATCCAGGAACGTAGTGTTTCCACTGAAATATCGAATCCATGAATGGTAGTGAGCTTTTCATGAGCCAAGGTAGATCCAAATCCCAGCAGATGTTCAGAAATAATGGAAAGACATTTTGATTTTAATAAATCATCATGGCGACGATGGCCAGGTTGACCACGACTGGCATGCGCCATACCTGAAACACCATCTTGATTGAGCTTCTGTAATAACCAGGTAATTTGACGGGTTGAAAGATTAAGGATTTCAGCAGCACGGACTTGGGTAATACGATGATCTCGAACGTCTTGCAGAACAGCAAGACGTTGAATTTCTTTGTCAGACATAGTGATCAGCATCTATATTTCATATCCAGTCCATGATGTTTAAGCCATCATAAACTAGACATTTTTATTGGTGAGAATATAGACATTTTGAATGGGTTCTAACATGCCATGCCAATTGCGTATAATATAGATTATGTTAAATTAAGTACATAGTACTTTAAGTTCATAACTCTCTGTGTTTATAGATAAACAATATATAAAACAATGACTTATTAAAAAAATAATTCTAGGCTAATTTTATTTAAGTCTATATAGTGTTTACTTCATTTAGTTCTTCAATTGTGTAATGTTCTTCTTAAAGACAATCAAACTCTCAAAAAAGCATTCAACTCAAAATCGAATTGTTGTGCTGTTCAATGCTTCGACTACAACGGCATGTCTTTATCCATTACTCTATTCTTTATCTGTTTTGAGATTTCAAAGTGTAGCTACCCAACAATCAGATATGCTGTTAGCGGCAGTGTAAAAATGACCCCCTAATGGCATTTAAAAACTGACCCCCTTGGTTAATATAGCGGTCATTTTGGACTGCTCAACATGTTAACTTTGGAGCAAGCAGTGACAATCCAAATACTTCATCAACAAGGTAAATCTATTAAAGCCATTAGTCGTGAACTGGGGGTGTCCAGAAATACCGTACGTAAATATTTACGGCAAAACACCACACCTCAGTATCAGCGTATACAGCCTAGAATAAGTATCCTTGACCCATATAAACCCTATTTACTCCAACGTGTAAACGCAGCTCATCCTGAATGGATTCCTGCTGTTGTGCTCTACCAGGAAATTTTAGGGTTGGGATATCCAGGAAAGATCAGGATCTTGAGGGAATATCTTGCAACATTAAAACCAGTTGCTCAACCGGAACCGATCATTCGTTTTGAAACCCAACCTGGCCAACAAATGCAGGTAGATTTCACGACAATTCGACGCAACAACACGACTTTAAAAGCCTTTGTCGCAACATTAGGGTATTCCAGAGCGACTTTCGTGAAATTTTATGATCATGAACGTACGGATGCATGGATCGATGGTCTAGAAAATGCATTTCAGTTTTTTGCAGGAGTACCTCAAGAAATCCTGTTTGATAACGCTAAAACGATCATGATTGAACGGGATGCCTATCAGGAGGGGCAGCATAAATGGAATCCCAAACTGCTCGACTGCGCCAAGAAATACAGCTTTCGTCCTCGCGTATGTAAGCCCTACCGTGCACAGACCAAAGGCAAAGTTGAACGCTTTAATGGATACCTCAAATCAAGCTTTATTGTGCCATTGAAAGCAAGCCTGAAGACTTCGGGTTTACTGTTAGATGTTGATGTCGCCAATGCCCACATTGGCCGGTGACTGCATGAAACCGCCAATCAGCGGATTCATGCCACCACGCAAGAAAAACCGGCTGTTCGACTGCAACAGGAGCAGCAAAAATTTACGCCATTACCGCAATCAGATACAGGTTCTAGCACTGTACCTGTTGCAGCAGCACAGCATGTCATGCCCTACGAGAGTTTGCAGCATCCCTTATCGGTATATGACCAGTTGCTGGGAGTTTCCTGATGAATCTGCAATACGACCGTATAGAGCAACTTTGCCAAAAGCTCAATCTGCCTGCCATCGCATCACAATGGTCACATCATGCACAACAAACATTAGGTCAAGATGGAAGTTATGCCGACTTTGTTGAAGCTATCTTGACGCATGAATATGCTGCCAGGCAACAGCGCAGCCAGCAGGTCCTGATGAAACTCTCAGGCCTGCCTCAAGTGAAAACGCTGGAAGGTTACGATTTTAATTATGCACTGGGTGCTCCCAAATCACAGGTGGTCGAGTTGTTCAACCTGAGCTTTATTGCTAGAGCAGAAAATGTGGTGTTTCTCGGGGCTAGCGGTGTAGGGAAAACGCACTTATCTATGGCATTAGGCTATAAGGCCATCATGAACAATGTCAAAACCAAGTTTATTACCGCCGCCGATCTCACGCTGCAACTGAGTACAGCCTATCAGCAAGGTAAATTGAAAACCTATATGCAACGTGCGGTACTGGGACCAAAGTTACTGATTATCGATGAAATTGGTTATTTACCGTTTGGACGTGAAGAAGCGAATCTGTTCTTTAACGTGATTGCCAAGCGTTATGAAAAAGGCAGTACGATATTGACGAGTAACTTACCCTTTAGCCAATGGTCTAAGTCGTTTGCGGATGATGTTACGTTGACCGCTGCGATGTTAGATCGGTTGCTGCATCACTGTCATGTGGTACAAATATCGGGTGAGAGTTATCGTTTGAAGGATAAAAAAAGAATTGGGATTCAGCCCCAGGTTGAAATTTAATACGAGATCAAAGGGGTCAATTTTAGAATGCCGTTGACAATGCTCGCACTTAAATTTTGGTATGAATTCTGGTTCCAGAAATTGAACCGTACCGGGTTTGTCGGAGACTTTTTTATTTAAGTTAGGCCACCTGACCTAACGGGTTAATCTTATCATAGTACATTGCTTCAAACTCAAAAGGCGATACATAACCCAGTGCACTGTGTACACGCTTTTTATTGAACCAATCTACCCTGTTTAGTGTCGCAAGTTGTACATCTGCTAAACCTTGCCAATCTGCTTTTAAATATTCAATCACCTCTGTTTTGTATAAGCCATTCACCGTTTCAGCCAGAGCATTATCGTATGAATCACCAGTTGTACCGACTGATGCTCGTAAATTTGCAGCTTCTAAACGATTGGTATAGCGAATAGAAAGATATTGCACACCTCTGTCGGAATGATGAATCACATTCTTTGGCATGCCTCGATCATGCAATGCTTGCTCTAATGCATCGAGCACCATATCTGTATTCATTCGTGTAGATACTTTCCAGCCAACAATTGCTCGTGAGAACACATCAATAATAAAGGCGGTATAGACCCAGCCTGAATTTGTTTGAATATACGTAAAGTCACTGACCCACAGTTGGTCAGGATGATCAGCAGTAAAATTACGTTTCACTAAATCATCTGCTCGTTTTTGGTCATCTCGGCTACGGGTGGTTTGTTTGTTCTTACCTCGCCAAACACCTTGTATACCTAGCTTTTTCATTAATCGAGCAACAGTACAGCGTGCAATAATATAGCCTTCACGTTTCAGTTTTTGCCAGACTTTACGTACACCATACCGACCTGAACTTTCCTTCCAAATTCGTTTAATCTCCTCAGCATGATGCAAGTCATGTAAATCTCGCTTTGCTCGATGTTCTGGATTTTCGCAGAGATCTAGAGTCCGGTAATAGGTTGAAGCTGCGATCGGTAAAATCCTACAAATCGCATCAACACCATATAAGTCTTTATTGTTATGGATGAAATCCACCATTATTTGTGTGGGCGGTCGAGCTCCGCCTTGGCGAAAAAAGCGGCTGCTTTGCGTAGAATTTCATTGGCACGCTTTAATTCTTTAATTTCACGTTCCATTTGCTTCATTTTTTCTTGGTCAGATATCTGTTGTACTTTAATAGGATTTTGCTGATCTAAATGCTTTTGATGCCAGGCACGAAGTGTTTCAGGAGTACAACCAATCTTAGGCGCAATTGCTGTGATTGCAGCCCAATTCGATGGATAATCTTTCTCGGATTCAATCAATAATTGAACCGCTCTTTCTCTGATTTCAGGGGTATATTTTAATTTTGTCATCGGGATAGTCTCTCAGAATATTGACTCTCCGACAAACCCGGTACGGTTCATTCAGTTCTTTGGACAATTCCCTTTTAGATCAATAATAGAGACTAATATCAATTATCTTATACATGGTATGTGGTTGATTCCATTAATAGTCCTTGGATTTTTTTTATTCACTGGTATTAAAATTCATCAGAAGAATATTAGTAAAATATCTAGATATTAACAGCCTAAAAATATTATCTAGCCCTATGCAAAGATATGCATAGGGTTATTACTTATTTAGAAATTAACGTAGTATCATTTTTTTTGGGAGTTTCAAAAGAGATTTTTTCAAAAATTATTAAACTAAAGATTAAGACTCCGATTAAGCCAATTAGTCCCATAATTAAGAAAGTTGCTCTAAATATCAAGCCATAAGTCAAAATTTTACTTAAATATTTTTTTCCCATATTAGCTCTAATAAGATTACTTTCTTCATTACAAAATATTCCAATATCAATTGAAGAATTTCTTTCTAATCTTTTAAAGACTTCTTCAGATTGTTTGATTAAAAAAGATGTTCTTTGATCTAGCTTCCAGAAAACAAATGCCGTAATACTTAAGAAAATGGATAAAAATATTCCTATGTAAGCAAAGGTACTTGAGGACTGAATGGAAACACCTATAGCGGTTCCTAATCCAGCAATGATAAAAAGAAAATAATTGAACATTGTTATTCTTTGGTTGGAATGTAATTCAAAGTACTTCCAGGCATGTTCAACAGCTTGTTCAGAATTAATCCTATTTGTCATATTAATATTACCCAATTGAAAATTATATGAATTATATAATTTATTCAATTGAATAAACTAATCTAAATAATTCTGCTTGATACTTTGCATCGTGCAAAGCATTATGATCTCCTTGTAAAGTAGGATGTACATATTTATCTATTGAACTTGACTTTGTATCGTACCAGCTACATTTTGTGGCTCCCATAAAAAGAGCTTTGATATCTATAGCTGATATACCAAAAGGATTTCTATTTAAATATTTTAGAAAATAAAAATTTATAAAAGACCAATCGAAAGGCGCATTAAGTCCTACAAATATAGGTCTAGAGTCCTCTGGTAAATACTTGAGTATCCAACTTTCAAATTGAGACATTGCTTCTATGGGGGGAATACCTTTCTTTCGTGCTTGGTCTAAAGTTATTCCTGACACTTTTAAAGCTTCTTCAATTGCTTGATCACTGATTGGTTGGAGCATTATTGTAAATTCTATATCAGGGTTATATACGAAACATGCTCCTATAGTCAGCATACTGTGTTCACCTACTATAGGACCTGCTGTTTCAATGTCTACAGAAATATAAACCTCTTTTTTATACATTCTTATGCTCCTTCCAATTAGAATTATGTTATCCAGCCATTATAGGTGAAGGCTTTAGCTTACTAAGAGCCTGATGGAAGTGTGAGATTTTTAATTCTGAATCAGGAAAAGCTAAAGAAACTGCCGTTGGATATAACCGTGTACGAATATCTGAATAAGTCCAACCTGGTTCTGCTCCGTGAGGAGCAGTTGCACTTACTAATTCGGCAATTTCATCTTCCGAAAAATCGATGTCAGACAAATCTTTAGTAAAAAGCTCATGTCGTTCTTCATTAGATGGGCGAACAAACTCTTCTACAATGGAAGCTCTACGCAAAACAGCTGCATCTAAAGCAGCTAATCGATTAGTACATAAAATTGCAAAGATACGGCCACCATGTTTTCTTAAATCATCTATTGCTTGAATTAAAGTATTCACACCAACTTTATCTTCATGATGACTATTTTCTTGACTTCGAGATGCTCCAAGCGAATCACCTTCATCAATAATAAGAAAAGCTCGACCATTTCCATATCCAATAGACCGAGTGATTTCATCGAATGCTTGTGCAATGAGAGTACCCATTTCACCAACTTTACCAGTTCCTCTGACTTTATTACTAAGCTTAAATAGCAAAGCATCTTCTATTTTCGCATCACGAGCTAATCTATTAACAATTGCTTCAGCATTTGCAGTTTTTCCAGTACCTACATCACCATGAAAAATAGCTAAAGGATATTGATCGACAAGAAGATCAATAACCGCTAGTTTTTTCCCATGTTTTTGTTTACTCCATTGTTCTAACTCATCAGCCTGAAGCAAAAGTTGTACTTGTTTCTTAATACGGGAATATCTAGATTCAAAACCGAGTAATTTGTCAGCTAAATCATCAAATTGTTTAATTGGTAAATCTGTCTTAACTTCAAAAACTGTTGATTTACTCATGAGTAGTCGCTCCTATTAGCTCCATAACCATTACTGCTATAACCTCGCTCCCCTGATGCAGAAAGGCTACTGTGAGTGGTACTTTCTGTTGTTGAGACCCAAGTTATTTCCAATGGTAATTTGGAAGCTTTTTCTGATTCATTACGATATTTATCGGTATGTGACAATATAATTCTAATTCGTCCATCTGGTGTGTGGGGCCACATTACTCCGCCAGGTCTTTCAGTACCAGATGCACCTTCAGTTTGAAATATGTACTTAATAGCTCTAACTTCTGAACCATAGGAAGATATCAAAGTTACATCAACTTTAGATAAATATTCATTTTTTGCTAATAGTTCAATATCATGGGCATATTCTTTCGCTTTATCTTCAGTCATCGCTCTTGTGCTACTAGCGATCATAATTAAATCTGCTTTAATACTACGTACAACTTTTTCAACATCAGCTACAGTGTAAGTACTCGAATAAGTACTTGAGTATGATGAACTCATGCTTTAATCCTTAATTTTAAATTTATTACCGAATATTTCTTTCCAAATGTCGTTATCATCTTCTACTGATGCATAATTTGCAGTTTCCCAAGCTTGTAAGGCTATTTTGACGATTTGTTCTTTCTCTTCTATAGTTATTCGAGACGCTACATTATTTTCATGGTTAGCAGGATCAATAATTACAACAGGATCTGAAAAATATTTCTGCACCTTAGCCGAGTTCTCAGGGAAATCAATACGCTCATTTAATTCACTTTGAGCTATAAATCCTAAAAATTCTCTAAAACGTTGTTCAATATTTTGTGTTGGTCCATCACGATCTTGTAAATAAGCTAGTATCAACTCTAGATGAAAAGATTTAAGGCCCGGAGGGCACGCAAAATTTTTCCATCGTTTTGCCATACGCACTAAAGTGCGGTAATGCTTATCTGAATTTTTTCTATCACGAATAAATTGAATATGACAAGGAGCACAAGTTAGGTTTTTTTCTTTAGTTTTTAGATCATATTGCCAACCATGGTTTGGTTCTTGGGCATCTTGAATTACAGGAACTACATCTACACTCAGCCCACTTTTGACAAAAGTTACTGTAGCTGCTCTCCGTTGAATCTCAAAATCTTCAACAGCTTTAGTTGGATAAATTTTTGTGAGTAACGTGTAAATTAAGTCATTAAGATTGTCTAATGTCGAATCATCTACATTTTTATTACTGATATAAAATACAATATCTACATCGATAGGATCATCTACAGTTTTCTTCAAAATTGTATACTTTGCAAAAGAACCGGCTTTAACTACTTTTGCTATATTTAAGTCAGAGTTTGAAGTGATATGTTTGCGTAACTCTGTTATTAAATTATCCACTTGTGCATGATATTCTGTACGTTTTTCTGAAGGTAAACGAAGTACATTACCATCATAATATTGAAGATCTGAATTTGTAAGTGACATTCTGATGTGTTTCCCCAAGTTAGTTATTAAGTGTTAAGCCATGAGTAATATAATCTGCTGTTACTGCAGCAGCTGCTTTTGCGGCTAAGTCATGAAAGCGATTGTCTTTTGTGGAATCACCAAAGTCACTAATTCCTCTAATCATTAACACGGGTTTTTTATGTAAAGCACAAGCCGCAAATACTCCTGCACCCTCCATTTCAGCAACTTCAATTTTTCCATTAAGTTCTTTTAAGGCTTTAAATTTTTCAGGATCTCGAAGAAGCTTCTCACCACTTCCAATAGTGACTGTTTTAGGCATAACACTTTTAGTTACTGGGCCAATTTCAATACTATCTGGAAGTATGATTTCTAAGGCTTCATAGCTCTTTATTAAGCGACTTTCTAAAGAACTTTTGTTAGATAAATATGTGCTAACATCCTGTCTAACTTTAAGATCTAACACTGTGCTTTTAGGCCGGTGTTCTGTAGCGCCACCTTCAATGAGAGCTGCTCCTTCGTATGCAACGACTTGTTCAGATAAAACAACTTCGCCTAAAGCACATTTTTCGCGCATTCCCGCAGCAATACCTAACATGATTACATTTTTAGGTTGTAATTCAATTAGTAATGTGGTGGTGATTGAAGAAGCATCTACATTTCCAGCGCTAGAAAAACATGCTATTGCGCAATTAGCCCGTATACCATCATTGCGAATTATTTCTGTTTTCCATACATGGAGACCCGTACTTGTAACTATAGGCTGTACACCTTCATTAATATTTAATGCTTGCCTTGCAGCTGATAATTCAATTGGTAAAGCTGTCAAGACTAATACATCTGGCGGAAGAGCTGCGTGTCTAGCTTGTTCCTCTTTATAAAAGATCGTAATAATTCTCTTTGCAATTTGAGAAAATTCTAATACAGGTTCTTCTAAAGAGAGTGCTGAAATACTTTTTACCACAGTAGAACCGGTATTTTGCAAATAAGTTTGAGGAGTGTCTCTAAATTTTTTTAGCAATCCTAATGCACCATTTCCATCTTCTTTATTTGATCCGATTTGTAGATCTAAAGGCAAAATAGGCAACCCTTTTTTTACCATTTTGTGAGCTCTATCTAATACTCCTTTACCACCACCTAGTGCAATCATTGCTGTAGCATGCTCAATTTGTTCTTCACCTACATTGCTACCTGTTAAGATTTCGTCATCAATACAAATATGTTCAGCAACCCCACGAGCAATCATGCTATTTAAAAGCCGTCGCTGTTCGGAATTGGTTTTGCATTGCAACCGATCATTTGATGCAACAATCTTAAGAAAGATTTTGTTTTCTATCCCTTGAGTTAGTTCGTTTATTTTTCTAGCAATAGTCCAATCAAAAACTAAAGATTTTTGAGTTTGATTTACAGGCTCTGCTGAAAAATAACCGATAAAGCTGCCTCCAGCATTAATAACTTCTGTTACAAGAGCTTCAACAAATGAATGAGCCTTATCGATCTGGTCATCATTTGTAGTAAGAGAAATGCTACCTGCAAGGAGAATACAACTATTTGAAAGAGAAACTGGATTACTCATTCTCCCCTTACCCCCTAAAAAATATAATAATTTTTAATAGATGAAGGTTACATTAACTATTGCAAGTGTTCTTTGAAAATTTATTTAGCTTTGTAATTTTAGTATGCAAGTAGTTTAATTGTTCACTCCTCCAGGTATCACTGCAAATATGGCTGTACAGTGGTAAGAACCCTACAAACGCGATTGAATGAGATAAAGTAATATACTGTAGTACCAGCTGTTAAAAGGAAAAACCACCAAAACACCTAGATTACTAATTGTTACTGAAGGAATATCCATAATTTTGGAAAAAGTTGTCTAGATAGAAGAAGAACTCCTAATAAAGTCGCAATTATTGCACGAGCATGCTGAGAAAGGCGGCACTCAAATCTACAGTTGCTATGTGAGTTGTGAGTTATGACCCGGCAAATATGATAACTCCAATAAAATCATTAATCTAAACATTTGCTGAATCTTCATTAAATTACTAACCACTGAATTAGATGGATGAAATGGTAAATATATAGTTGTGAAGGGCTTTGTTGCACAAACCTATCTGTAAAGGCTTTTTCAGCGATATAATTTTCAAATGAAGAAGCCTACACACAAAATCTACCGCACAACCAATTGCCCCGCATATAACCGAGCACTCATGAGTCGCGGAAATATTGTCATTTGGTTTGATCCTGCTACGCAATGGTATGCTCCATCAAAAGGCAAACAAGGGCGAAATCAAACCTACTCCGACGCAGCTATCCAATGCTGCTTAATGATTAAATCCTTATTCCGTCTATCTTTACGTATGGTCACTGGCTTTGTGCAAAGTCTGATTGAACTTTGCGGATTAAATTGGACCGCACCAGATTACAGTACGCTTTGTAGAAGACAAAAGCATATTGATATTGCAATCAGCTACCAAAAAAGTAGCGATGGGCTGCATCTACTCGTAGACTCTACAGGCATGAAGTTTCTAGGTGAGGGCGAATGGAAACGCAAGAAACATGGAGCTGAATATCGTCGCCAATGGCGTAAACTACATATTGGTATAGATGCCAAAACCCTACAAATACGCGCTATTCAGCTCACAACCAATAATGTCAGTGATTCACAGGTGCTTGGTGATTTACTTAATCAGATTCCACAAGATGAGCAGATTGACTCTGTTTATACCGATGGAGCTTATGACACCAAGCAATGCCGTCAGGTCATTGCAGATCGGCAAGCACATGCGGTGATTCCACCTAGAAAAAATGCGAAACCATGGAAAGATACAAAGATCAGCTCGCTAGAGCGAAATGAATTACTTCGAACAGTTAAACGTTTAGGCAGGACATTATGGAAAAAATGGTCAGGCTATCATCGCCGCAGTTTGGTGGAAACCAAGATGCATTGCATCAAATTATTAGGCGATAAATTAATGGCAAGAAGCTTTCCTAGTCAGGTGAATGAAATTCATGCACGTGTAGCAGTCCTCAACAGATTTACGGAATTAGGTCGACCACTTACCCAAGTTACGCCTTAAATTTGGCTCAATTAGGGGCGCTTTGCATTTCAAATCTTTGTGCAACAAAGCCGATGGAAAGTATCTACACGGATGAATACAGATATGGTGCTCGATGCACTTGAGCAAGCATTGCACGATCGAGGCATGCCAAAGAATGTGATTCATCATTCCGATAGAGGTGTTCAATATCTTTCTATTCGCTATACCAATCGTTTAGAAGCTGCAAATTTACGAGCATCAGTCGGTACGACTGGTGATTCATACGATAATGCTTTGGCTGAAACAGTGAATGGCTTATACAAAACAGAGGTGATTGAGTATTTAAAAGCAGATTGGAAAGGTTTAGCGGATGTACAACTTGCGACACTCAACTGGGTAGATTGGTTCAATAAAGAGCGTGTACACAGTGCATTGGGTTACAAGTCGCCTTTTGAGTTTGAAGCAATGTACTATGATAAGATTAACCCGTTAGGTCAGGTGGCCTAACTTAAATAAAAAAGTCTCCGACAAACCCGGTACGGTTCAGTCTCAATTTTCACACTTCATGCAACAGAGTCGTTTTTATCCTAAGGTCCTTACCACTTGTATTCTTTACGAACATATATCAAAAAAAGTGTAGCAAGTTGCTACACTTTTCGCTAGATCAACTCTTTACCAAAAATATCATTCAGTCTTTCACGAATACTATGGACGAATTCCGGATTACTTTTAAGTTTATGCTTCATATTTCGTTTAAAGTCATTCAACCCCATACCAATTTCAGCAAAATCCATTTGGAATAAAGTGTCATTAATGACAATATTTGCTTGAGAGTCAGTGAGGCATCCTACTTTTTTAAACCACTTCTTGAACTGCTGATAATTTTCATCATTATTAAAAATATACCAAGAACGTACATTCATATCGAATTTAGCCCCTAATTCTTTTACGGATGCATTGTCTTCAAATGGAACATCAAGATAGATTTTTTCAATCACTGCAAATTCATCCAGTGCCTTATCAGCAATCCGATGATGCAGTTTAAAATTCACACCTACAATTGGACGGCCTTTCTTAACGGTTTCATACTCTAATTGTAGATCTGTATTTTCGTTAATTTCTGCCACTATTTTGTCTAATACATAGCGTCTAAAATCTACCCAGCGATCATATTTGGTTTCATTAATATCAATCAGTGCTTTCAAGTTTTCTAAAAGTAATGGCACTTCATAACTCTTTTGATTGGCGTACTTAAATTCATTTTTAATGAAATAAGTATAGAGACTCATACTGGCAACAGAATCTAGGGCAAAAAGATGTTTTAGCTGATAGGTAGTAAAATTACCCCCAGCCAGTTGAGTGAAATACGGCAACACCTCACTGGTAAAACGAATCTGAATCGCATTTTTAGAATCATCTTCCCATCTTAACTCACGGATAATGGGAACGACAGAATGTACTTTTTTAGTCTTTCTTTTACCATTATCAGCAGGCTCCTCAATAATAAAATGAGCTACCCGGGATGAAAGCTCTTTGTAGATCCGATCTATTGCAACATTAATTGAATTACGTTTATTTAATCCTAGTAAATCTGCCAAATCATCCTTATACAAATAAATATAAGTTTGTTCGGTAATTTCACCATCTACCCTATTTTTCTCACTATAATTCGCAACCGCCATTGCATATAGAAGTGCCTTATATTCATTGGCTGATAATTCGATTGGGCGAATTAAACGGTTACTGGTACTGACAACGCCATTATGGCGAATGTTGCCTATACAGTAAGGAATATAATTCGATTCTTCTTGCAATGGTTCAGATTCTGTCATAACCGTGATATTTATAATTTAACTTAGTTTTTATATACAAAAGTGGAAAAACTTTCAAGACTTTCACCACAAGATTCTAAAAGTGGAAAGTTTGTCATCAAAAAGAAGCATTTTAGCCGGTTTTCTGCGTTTAAAGTGGAATTAATTATAATCTTTCCACCCTATGATGACAGACCTTCCACCTTTAGTCTCGAAATTACAGTTCAGAAGGCCTATTTTTACTTTTTTCATTCAGATCTAGTTAGGTTAAGTCAGATAAAAACCCTGATGTGACAAGGCTTCCACCTTTTTGTTAGATTTAAAAGGTATAACTGCACATATAATCATCAGGAAATATCCAATAAAAAAAGATTATCCACAGGTTAAGAAGATACAGTGACAATCTTTCCACCTTTAAAGCTTAGTTATGAGACTTTATTAACAGCTTAAATATTTGTTTTTGCAATTATTTTTAAATAAAAATAGCAGATATAAAAATAGCAGTGACAAACTTTCCACCCTAGTGACAGACCTTCCACTTTAGAGTGACAAACCTTCCACTTTAGAGTGACAGACCTTCCACTTTAGAGTGACAAACCTTCCACTTTAGAGTGACAAACCTTCCACTTTAGAGTGACAAACCTTCCACTTTTAAATCTATAAGCATTTGTTTTATATAATAAAAATATGATCCTAATTATTAATTAGCTAAATAACTAATTATTCTAATTTTTAATTAAGCTAGCTTAGTTAAAAATTTATTTTTTAAACTGTTTTACAGCTGAATAAATAGGATTTATAAATTTAAAAACTATAGTAAGATGAATGAAAGTTATTTATATTACTAAACATTCAAATAAGGAAGCATCTGACACGCATGTCTGCAAAAATTATTACTGTTGCTAACCATAAAGGCGGATGTGGCAAAACAACGA
>NZ_CP044483.1:0-3097067 GCF_010918895.1 Acinetobacter schindleri | reverse complement strand
GTGAATCCCCTATTCATTCCATTGTTTATTCAAAAGCCATTGCCGCACCTAAAAGCGGGTCGCCATTCTAACCAAGTTATCCACATCTGTCATGAAATATTCAGCATAAATCGTTCAAAAAAGCGCTTTTCATGCATAAATTTAAATTTAAAACCTGGTGTGGATAAGTTTATCCGCAAGCTGTGGATAAAATATAGCATAAAGTTATCCACAAAGTATAAAAATTATAGAAACAGTTTTATCCACAATATAAGATTATGTTTATTAAAATTAAAAATGCATTTTCCACAGAAAAACAGCTTCCTAATAGTAATAAATTTAAATTTATAAATTTGAATTTATTTATAAGATCCAGACTTTCTGTGGATAACCAACACATGGTTTAAATTTAAATTCAAAACGAGAATCTAAATTTGAATTGTGTATAGCATTGTGGATAAATCTGTTGATATAGATGTTAATAACTAAAATGTAACATTAAAACAATTATTTATATTGTGGTTAACTATTTTATTCACTCTTTGACTACACAATTTGAAAAGTATCAGGCAAGCCAATCCCTAGACTAATTTGAAAAGAAATATGCTTTTGCATTGACAGCTCAAGCAATGAGCACTAAAATCGCGGACCTTCATAGAAAGATCATTTTTGGAGTTTCGACATGAAACGTACATTCCAACCATCTGAATTAAAGCGTAAACGCGTTCATGGTTTCCGTGCTCGTATGGCTACTAAAGCTGGTCGTCAAGTTCTAGCTCGCCGTCGTGCAAAAGGTCGTCACAGCTTAACTGTTTAATCAGTTAGGCTTCGCCGACTTTGGGTGATATGACAACACTTTATGGTTTTGGCACAGAGTTACGATTACGCTGTGCTGCCGATTATAAAGGTGTCTTTGATGGTGCGCTTTTAAAAGTGCATCAACCCCATTTCTTATTTCTTGCAAAACCGTCCGAACTGCCAAATAGCCGTTTGGGTTTAGTTGTTGCCAAGAAAAAAGTGCGCCGTGCGCATGAACGAAATCGAGTAAAACGTCTTGCTCGCGAAAGTTTTCGCCTGCATCAACAGCAGCTCAGCGATCTGGATATTGTGGTGATGCCAAAAGCTGGTATTGATACAGTCCCGAATGCAGAATTGCACCAGCAACTACAATTTGCTTGGCAGAAACTCAACCGTCTTGCCAAAAAGCATATAAAAATAGCTCCCTCCCCACAAAAGTAGAGATGGCCAATGGTACGTTTACTGCATTGGTTAATACGTTTCTATCAGATTGCGATTAGTCCTTTACTTGGACCACGCTGTCGTTATCTTCCAACATGTTCTCAATATTCCTTGGAAGCAGTCCATACACATGGAGCTGTGCGTGGTGTGTGGCTGGCTACTAAACGTATTTGCCGTTGTCATCCGTGGGGTGGCTCAGGATACGATCCTGTTCCTCCGAAAGCGATTCGTTTTATTTCATTTCAGCAAATAGATTCTCAAACGCTTCACGTTGCTGTACCCTTTCGTGATCGTTTATTGAACCAAAATCACTCTCACCACTTGGGGTAATACATATGCAACAATGGGCCAGGATTGCAATTCTCGGGGCTATGTTTGTTGTCGCATATTTGCTCATTTTGGCGTGGCAAAAAGATTATGGAAATGCGGAAACTCAACCTCAGCAGGAAACTGCAGTTGTGTCGCAAGAAGTGTCAGCAGATTTGCCAAATGCTCAGACGGCTACCGCCGCTTCTGATGTGCCACAAGCAAATGTTCCAGCACAGCAAGCCACGGATGCTACAGCACCTGTAAGTCAGCAGCTTATTTCAGTACAAACTGACCTTTATCATCTTTGGATTAATCCTAAAGGTGGTGATATTGTTCGTGTTGAATTACTCAATCATGACAAAAACAAAGACAGCGATGAACCTTTCGTCATGCTGGAAAGCGATGCGAAACGTACTTATGTCGCGCAGTCAGGTTTAATTGGTCTAAATGGACCGGACAGCAGCCGTAATGGCCGTCCAAGCTATGAGCTGGAAAAAACTGCTTATACCCTGGCAGATGCCAAGGCAGTCAAAAATAAAGATGGCGAGAATGTAAAAGTTCTGTCTGTGCCAATGGTATTCAAGACGGCAGATGGTGTAGAAATCATCAAAACCTTCAATTTTACTGAAGGTGAATATCCAGTTGTCGTGAACCACAAGGTTATCAACCGCAGTGGACAGGCTTGGCAAGGTCAAATGTTTGGCCAGATCAAGCGTGACAATTCTGAGGATCCAGGCAAATCTGATCAAGGTATCTTTACTTTAGGTACTTTCTTAGGTGGCGCTTGGGGTACCCCAGATGAGCATTACAACAAGTTGAAATTTGACAACTTTGTTGAAGAAAAACTCAGCACTGAAGCCAAAGGCGGCTGGGTTGCGATGGTGCAGCACTACTTTGTCAGTGCATGGGTACCAGGTAACCTGAAACTGACACAGGGCAATGGCGAGGCCTATACGGCGAAGCTGGAATCACGTAAGTCAACTGATAACATGAATATCATTGGCTTTACCTCTCCGACCTTCAATGTACCTGCCGGTACTGTGGCTGAAATTGATGCGACCTTCTATTCTGGTCCAAAAATCCAGTCAGAGCTCAAAGATCTGGCAACAGGTCTGAACCAGACTGTAGATTATGGCTGGTTATGGCCGATTGCCAAACTACTATTTGTTGGTCTGGAATTTTTCCATGGCCTGGTAGGTAACTGGGGCTGGGCGATCATTCTGTTGACTATTCTGGTAAAACTGATCCTGTGGCCATTGTCGTCGAAGAGTTACCGCTCTATGGCGAAAATGCGTGTGATTGCGCCAGAAATGCAGCGTATGAAAGAAGAGTTCGGTGAAGACCGTATGCGCTTCTCTCAAGAGATGATGGCACTGTACAAACGCGAGCAGGTAAATCCACTTGCCGGCTGTTTACCGCTCTTGCTGCAAATGCCAATCTTCCTGGCATTGTACTGGGTACTGATGGAATCTGTGGAACTGCGTCATGCACCATGGATGCTGTGGATTCAGGATTTATCTTCAATGGATCCTTGGTTCATCCTGCCATTGCTGATGGGTGCAACCATGTATATCCAGCAGTCGTTGAACCCACAACCGACTGATCCAATGCAGGCGAAAGTGTTCAAGATCATGCCAGTGATCTTTACAGTATTCTTACTGTTCTTCCCGGCTGGTCTGGTGCTGTACTGGATTGTCAACAACCTGATTACCATCCTGCAGCAAAGCTTGATCAACAAGTCTGTTGCCAAAGATCGTGCACAACGTGATGAGGCAAAGCCAGTCAACTAAGTTGAACTGACGGGCTGAATAAATCCGCTTAAGATGGTAATCTTAGGCGGATTTTTTTTGGCTGTACTTTTTGTTCTTCTGCAGGTGAATTTTATGCTCAACCCAACCACTACGATTGCTGCGATTGCGACACCACCGGGACGTGGCGGCGTTGGGGTGATTCGTCTGTCTGGTCCAAAATCTTATGCAATTGCCCAGGCGCTAACTCAAAAAGAATTGCCTAAAGCCCGATTTGCCGGTTTTCGCCAGTTCTATGATGCGGCAGGTGAAGTCATGGATGAAGGTTTAGCGATCTGCTTCCCGAATCCAAATTCTTTCACGGGCGAAGATGTGGTTGAATTGCAAGGCCATGGTGGTCCGGTGATTCAGAATGCCCTGCTGGCACGTTTGCTGGAACTTGGGGCAATAGCAGCCAAAGCGGGTGAATTCTCCATGCGTGCCTTTGAAAATGGCAAGCTGGATCTGGTCCAGGCTGAAGCCATTGCTGACCTGATTGATGCGACATCGCAAGCGGCTGCACGTTCGGCAGTACGTTCTCTGCAAGGCGCATTTTCAACCAAGGTGAATGCCGTACTTGAGCAGCTGATTCATTTGCGTCTGCATGTAGAAGCCGCAATTGATTTCCCGGAAGAAGAAATTGATTTTCTAGCGGATGGCAAGATTCTAAATCTGCTGGATGGCGTATCCAGTGCAATCACTCAAGTACAGCAATCTGCGCGTCAGGGCCAGCTTCTACGTGAAGGTTTGCAGGTGGTCATTGCCGGTAAACCCAATGCCGGTAAATCGTCATTGCTAAATGCTTTGGCCGGGATTGAACGCGCCATTGTGACCGATATTGCGGGTACGACACGTGACGTTTTGCATGAGAAAATTACCTTAAATGGTTTGCCAATTACCCTGACTGATACTGCCGGTCTGCGTGAAACGGGTGATATTGTGGAAAAAGAAGGGATTCGTCGTGCAATCAAGGAAATTGAACAGGCGGATCTGCTGTTGCTGGTCTATGACCTGAGTCAGGGTGATGATCCATTACAACTGGCACAGGAGTATTTTGCCGAACATATTGAACCGAAACGCCTGATGCTAATTGGTAATAAAGCAGATTTGACCGGTGCCGAAGCTATCATTGGCGATTTTCAGGGTTTCCGTCACATCACTGTCTCAGCCAAGCAGGAAACCGGTGTGCAAGCGCTCATAGATGCGATTACAGCGCATGCAGGCTTCCAGCCTGAAGAAGATACCTTTATTGCCCGTACCCGTCATTTAGACGCAATGAAGCGTACCCAAGTGTATCTGGCTGAAGCCCGTGAACAACTGGTGGTATATAACGCAGGTGAGTTGGTGGCAGAATCCTTGCGTCTGGCACAGAATGCTTTAGGTGAGATCACCGGTGACTTTAGTGCGGATGACCTGCTGGGCAAGATCTTTGGATCGTTCTGTATTGGAAAATAATCTTCAAGATATATAAAAAGCCCTCAATTGAGGGCTTTTTTTATCAGGTTTTTACATGCAGTTTCTGATGTGATATCCAGAGAATTACACATAAAATACTAATCACCGCACAGAAGCTGATGACAGCAAAACCCAAACCAAAATGATCGGCCAGATAACCCACTGCAATAATCGGCACAATTGTGCCTAAATAACCCATAAACAGATAGGTCGACATGACTGCGGCCCGATTCTGTAAGGTTGTGATTGCATGAATCACGCCAAAGGCACCCATAAGGGCAAAACCATGTCCAATTCCAAACAGAATATCACTGACAAAAAATAAGATGCTCGTTTTGAGGAGTATACACAGTGCAAGACTTATCAGACTCGCAAACATAATGATCAAGCCAATATTCAGACATTTCTTTGCAGCAACCGCTTTAGCAAAGAACTGCACCATGGCAGAAATCAACAGAATGCAGGTGATGGCGGTACCACTGACTAGAGGCCCATGCCAAGGCAGAATATCCTGCAGAAAAGAGGGTAACAGTGAGGCAAATAAACTAAAGGCAGCAAAGGCACAAAATGCGGTCAAACCCACGATCATAAACAAAGCATGATATTGAGGCTCAGGACGCAGTAATTTCGGTGCAATACTAAAGGGCTGACGTTCAAATGCTGGCACTTTTAACCAGAACAAGCCAATAAAACATAGTACTGCCCCCCAAATAATAGGTAGATATGGAGTGATCAGTGGCATCTGAGAAAACTGCGCAATGATTCCGCCGACCAAAGGACCCAAACCAAAGCCAACCGCAGTCAGGATTGATACCAGTTGCGGCGCAAACTGCTTATGACTCTCTGGAATGGTTTGTATCATGCCAATCATGGCAGAAGTGGTCATGAGACCTGAGGCAATCCCGATAATGAAACGCCCTACTGATAAAATCACTGCATTGTCTGCAAAGACGGAAATGATTAAGCCTAGACTGATAAATACCAAGCCGATTTGTAAGGTTCTTAAAAAACCAATACTGTTACTGGTTCGTCCCAGAAACAACAGAGAGCCTAGACAGCCAAACATATAGGCGACAAAAATATAAGTAATCTGGCTTGGAGATAGATGCCAAACCTGTTGATAAATAGGGTAAAGCGGACTGGCCAGTGCCGTGCCGATAGTCCCCATAATCAATGTAAGGCTGACCATGGCGAATGGTCGCCATGTGGTATTTATTGTCATGCTGCTGCCATAGAAGTTCAACATCACGCTTCCAGAAAAATGATGTTGAATAAAAATTTGAATGGAAAGCAGTGTATCGGTTAGATGAAAAAGCGATCAATTATCTTGCTGTAAACAAAACGAAAATATTCAGCAGAAAAAATCAGCCATAACGCTTGAGCAATTTTAAAAATTCCTGAAGATCCTGTTCATTGACAGCTTCTGGATCTTCGATTACATGCTCTCTAAGGTGCTCCTCAATCAGTTCATTCATCAGACCATTCACCGCCCCCTTAATGGCAGCGACCTGTTGTAGCACATCAATACAGCTGGGTTCTTGCTGTGTCAGTGAGGCTTCTACCGCATGAATCTGACCTTTTAAACGCCGTACACGATTTAATATTTTTTTATCTTCATGCAAATGACTCACCACAAGTCTCCAAAAATAAATATACTAAGGGGGAGTATATAAACAAGACCACTCGAATGCAAAACAATACCGCTCCACAGCACAACCATCAGTTTGATCAAGGCAATCCACTGGCACAGAAGAAAATACTGCTCGCCACAATCCTGACTGCCGTGATGATGGTATTTGAGATTATGGGTGGCTGGGTCTTTCAATCCATGGCCTTGCTGGCAGATGGCTGGCATATGAGTTCCCATGTCCTGGCCTTGGGACTTGCCTTTGCCGCCTACAAAGCAGCACGTCATTATGCCGATGATCCTCGCTTTAATATGGGGACTTGGCGTATTGAAATTCTGGCAGGTTATAGTAGTGCCATCATGCTATTAGTGATTGCGGGCTTTATGGCTTTCCATTCGATTGAACGCCTGTTTGCTCCGGTAGAGATTCACTATAATGAAGCCATTCCTATTGCGATTTTAGGTTTATTTATTAATCTGGTCTGTGCCTGGTTGCTGCATGATGGTGGACATGAACATGCTCATGGGCATCACCACGATCATGAGTATCATCCTAGCCATTCTGAGCATCAGCATGACCTGAATCATCAGGCAGCATTTATGCATGTAGTAGCAGATGCCCTGACTTCAGTCTTTGCCATCATAGCCCTGCTTGCCGGTAAGTATTTTGGCTGGGATATTCTGGATGCTGTGCTCGGGATTGTTGGCTCAGTTCTGGTCGCACGCTGGTCTATTGGTTTATTGAAACAGACTGCCAAAACCCTGCTGGATGCCGATATGGATGCACCGGTGGTAGATGAAATCCGGGAAGTTGTCGCAGAATTTGGTCCTTTAGTAAAACTGTCTGACCTGCATGTTTCCCGCGTTGGGAAAGGCAAGTTTGCCTGTTTTGTGGCGCTGGAGACTGCGCTAGATTTAAGTCCTGATCAGGTCCGTGAAGCGATTTCTATTCATGAAGAAATCGTGCATATTTCTGTAGAGATTAATCCGGTTACTTCTATTTCATAAGTAGTTTATGTTCCACGTGAAACATTAAGAATAGTGAAACATGACAGTACATAAATCATCTGATTTTTCTGCATGAAACGCATAGAATCAGCACTACTTTACTCTGACATGAGCAGGAGATTCATGCTGAAACCTATCCTACTGCTGGCCATGACGGTATTGGCTACGAGCCTTAGCTTTGCCGATATTAATACAGTTAAAGCCAACCTGGCCAAACATAGCCCAGACCTGAAAATTGAAAATCTTCAGACTACTGAAATGAAAGGGATCTATAGTGGTTCTATGGATGGACAAGTGGTTTACCTGAATGAGGATGCCCAGCATCTCATCGGTGGGTCTATGATTCGCCTTGCCGATAAGCAAAATCTTACCCGGGACCTGGTGCTGAAACAGAACAGTATCGACTGGAAAAAGTTGCCTTTACAGGATGCATTGAAAACAGTACGAGGCACTGGCAAGCGTCAGTTGGCGATTTTTTCTGACCCCAATTGCCCCTATTGTAAACAGCTTGAACTAGAACTTAAAAAGCTCAATGACGTAACCATTTACACTTTTGTTCTGCCACTGAAAGCGCAATCTATAGCCCCTTCACGACAGATTTATTGTGAAAAAAATCCGGCTCAAGCCTGGGAGGATCTGATTAGTAAAGGTATTCAGCCTAAATCTGGCAAACGCTGCGCCAATCCGGTAGAACGCAACTTGGCCTTGGCTAAATTCCTAAATATTCAGGGTACCCCAGCAATTATTTTCTCGAATGGTTTTAAAGTCATGGGTGCCTATCCGGCTGAACAGATTGAAAAGATTCTGACAGAACTAGGTCTTTAATCTTAACTTTCGCTTGGTCATCTGAAGGATATTGAGAGCAGAAGCTTTGAATTAAATCTTTAAACAGCCAGCAGTAAAAAAGCACCCGACAGGGTGCTTTTTTCAATGCAAAACAGAAATTATTCAATTAAATATTTAGACAGTTCTGCGTTTGGTGACCATGTTGTAGATAAACAGAATGATAATGGCACCAATCACCGAAGCAATAAAGCCTGCCGCTGAACCTTCCTCATAAAGACCTAGCATACGACCGCCATAGGTCGCAAGTAATGAACCGGCAATCCCCAGTAGGGTTGTCATAATAAAGCCTGCCTTGTCATCTCCAGGATGGATTGCACGCGCAATTAAACCTGCGATAAAACCAATAACAATTGCAACTATAAGTGACCACATATGTATGCTCCTTTCTTATCATGTCTTTGTTTTTAAGTCATGTTCAGAAATCATCATCGGATAAGTCAAGTTTTCAATCTAGCGAAGTCCTGAAACGGAATGTTAGCTTTTTGTTCATGTGAAGCAGACATAAAAAAAGTGACTGTCGCCACTTTTTAAAGTTGGATCTCTTAAAGACCAATTTCACCAATAAAAGGCAAATGGCGGTACTTCTGGTCATAATCGAGGCCGTAACCGACAATAAACTTGTCTTCGACTTCAAAGCCAAGGAACTGCACATCCAGATTAATTTCACGGCGTGAAGGTTTGCTGACCAAGGTACAGAGCTGAATCGAGTTTGGGTTACGGGTGTGCAGAATTTCCAGAACTTTGCTCAGCGTATTGCCGGAATCGATGATGTCTTCTACCACCAGTACATCTTTACCACGGATTTCACCGTCTAAATCTTTCAGGATTTTTACATCACGTGACGATACCGTGCCACCACCATAACTGGACACAGTCATGAAATCCAGTTCATGTGGTTTTGAAATCACACGACACAAATCGGCCATAAAAATCACTGAACCACGTAACAAACCGATGAGCACAAGTTCTTTGTCACTATGGGCATAGTGTGCATCGATTTGAGCACCAAGCTCTTTGACTTTAGCTTGAATTTCTTCAGCGGAAATCATTACGCTCATTTGAACGGTCATGGGTAGATACCTAAAAAGTAAAAATAGCAAAATAAAAAAGGTGTTGACCTGCAACACCTGATATATCAGCAATTTTAATACATCCAGCAGGCAGATGCACCTGTTTTGCCCTGTGTTAATGTAATCATTTTTTCGGCAATTGTGAATCGCGCTTGAGTAAAAAAGCGCAGCCAATGGCTATTGCTGATAGCATGAACCATGTGCGACGGCGCGATTTTTCAGGCTTTTTCCTGAGCTGTTGTTTTGGCATAAACCGCTTCTCCAGAAACATAAGTCACTGCAATATTACGGTCATCACCCAGCATAATCAGTGCAAAAAATGCATCTTCAATATTTTTGGCTTTGCTTTGACGCAGCTGTTGTAACGCCGTCGCATTCAGATCTAATACAACAAAGTCGGTTTCTTTACCGATATTAAAGTTACCGAGTTGATCCTCCAGACTCAAGGCTTTGGCTCCACCCAGTGTCGCATGATATAGCGATTCAAAGGCAGACAGTTTATCGCCTTGCAATTGCTGCACCTTATAGGCTTCATTCAGGGTTTGCAGCTGATTAAATGAGGTCCCTGCCCCGATATCGGTGCCCAGTCCCACTTTAATGCCTTTGTCCCAAGCCTTTTTCAAAGGGAATAAACCACTGCCCAGGAACAAATTTGAGGTTGGACAGAAGGCAATAGCCGAGTCGGTCTGATGCATGCAATCCCACTCCCCTTCTTCCAGATGCACACAATGAGCAAATACCGATTTAGAACCGGTCAGACCATAGTGATGGTAAACATCTAAATAACTTTGACGTTCCGGGAACAGTTCCTTAACCCAGGCAATCTCATTCTTGTTTTCACTTAAATGGGTATGCACATACACATCTGGATATTCTGCTTTAAGTTGTCCTGCTTTTTCCAGCTGTTCAGCTGTCGAAGTTGGAGCAAAGCGTGGCGTGATCGCATACAGGTTACGGCCCTTGCCATGCCACTTTTCAATCAACTTTTTAGAATCGGTATACGCTGTTTCTGCGGTGTCCGTCAGTGCTTCTGGTGCATGACGGTCCATTAGCACTTTACCCGCAATCAGACGCATATTACGCGTCGTCGCTGCATTAAATAAAGCATTGACTGATTCAGGATGGACGGTACAAAAGACCAATGCGGTCGTGGTGCCGTTTTTAAGTAATTCTTCTACAAAAAACTCGGCAATTTTTTCTGAATAAGCTGGATCCTGGAACTGGATTTCAGTCGGAAAAGTATAGGTATTTAACCATTCTAGAAGTTGTTCACCATAAGCACCGACCATTTCGGTTTGCGGAAAATGGATATGGGTATCAATAAAACCTGGCACGATCAGCTGCTCAGGATAATGAGTCACCTGCACTCCTTCAGGCAGATACTGCTGTCCTTCTTCCCAGCTGCCAAACCATTGAATCTCACCATTCTGGCTGATGAGCAAGCCATCTTCTACATATCGCACTTGGTCGTGAATTTCACGCGCTTGGGCAACCGTATTCTTGATATCCAGGAAGCGACCGCGTATTGCCGTCGTTGCAATGATAGAAGACATTTAAAACCTGCGCTTTTTGATTTTTTCGATTGATTGTAGCTGAAGAAATTAGCATGTTTATATGAACATTCATATTTAACCATGCGTATTTTTTATGAGATCAAATAATCACGAGTAATTTCAACAGATCGTGCGTGTGCAGCCGAGCTTATATACAAATAAAAAAGCCTGCATCAGCAGGCTTTTTTTATGATTAGCTTTACAGCGTAGTTTCGTTATGTTTCTTGCTATGACGAATCGACAAGATCGCAGTCACCGTCAAGACAATCACAATAAAGCTCAGTGAAATCCAGATCGGCATATGGAATACATCCAGCATCAGCATCTTAAAGCCGATAAAGACCAGAATCAAACCTAGGCCATAAGGCAGATAATGCATTTTTGAGGCTGCACCTGAGAGCAGGAAGAACATTGCACGCAGGCCTAAAATTGCCATCAGGTTCGCAGTAAGCACAATGAAGGGGTCGGTGGTGACAGCAAAAATAGCAGGAATAGAATCGACTGCGAAGATCACATCAGAGGCTTCGACCAGAATCAGCACCAAGAATAACGGCGTTGCCCAAAGCAAACCATTTTGACGGACAAAGAATTTATCGCCCTGAAGTTGCGGGGTGATACGCATATGTTTACGTAGCCATTTCAGAATGGCCATATCTTCAATATTGCTGTCTTCTTCATGCTGACCACGCAGGAATTTGAAGCCGGTATACACCAGGAACGCACCGAAGAGATACAGAATCCACGAGAACTCCTGTACAAACCAGGCACCAATAAAAATGAAGATGGTTCTGAGCACAATCGCACCCAGTACACCATATAACAGCAATTTACGTTGTAGCGCTGGTGGAATGGCAAAGGCGGCAAAGATCATCAGCCAGACAAAGACATTATCAATTGCCAGGGATTTTTCCAGCAGATAACCAGCAAAGTATTCCATGACCTTGGTATTGGCAATTGCCGCACCTGCAGTCTGCTCCAGATACAGCCATAATCCACCACCAAATAAAGTCGCGACACTGACCCAGGCAATACTCCAGTAGGCAGCGGTACGGACTTTGACTTCCTGACCATGCTGATGTTTAAAGCCGACAAAATCGATCACCAGCATGACGGCGACAATTGCGAAAAAGACAAGATACAGCCAGAGCGTACCAATTGTTTCCATGTGAATTCTCCACATCAGACGACTGGCCATAAAAAAACCTTGACCAGCTGCCAGATGAAAAACATCTATAACAACATGATCAAGGTCTTGCCTACATCTTAGTGTTTCACTTTTTTATATCAAGTGTGACCTAGAGATGCTCAGATACCGACTTTTTGCAAAGTGTAATGACGATATTCTGACACATTTAGCAATCTGAATAGCGATTGTTAAACGTTTGGAGGAGGCTACTCCCCTTGTTCAAACTAAATTTTGTTTGAGCGATAGCTCAATGTAAATTAAGCATGACAGATCTGACTGGAAATCACAATTTATTTTACAAAAAAGCAGCGTTTAATCAGCAGCTTTGGACAGAAAATCTGGACGTTTGACCAGATAGATACTGAGTATAAATCCAAGCATTGCCAGCCCTGCCCCTACCCAGCCTATGCTGTCTAAACCGATCTGTGTCGTAATGATACCGCCAAGTAAGGCACCTGCACCAATCCCGACATTGTATAAACCTGAAAAGATTGCCATGGCTACATCGGTGGCATCTGAGGCGAGGTTTAAAGTCTTTGCCTGTAAAGCCAGACTAAAACCAATAATACTGACCCCCCACATAAGACTCAGGCTATTTAAGCCAAAAAGGCTCACTGACATTGGCAATAGCAAGAGCATCGATATACCCAGCCCTAAAGTGAAAAATGGAATCGTCAGTCGTGGAAACTGTGGTGCAAATTTACCAAATAAGTAGGAACCCAGGAAGCCTGATCCGCCATAGATCAGCAGCAATGTTGTGGTCTGTGCAGAACTGAAATGTGCCACATTCAACGCAAAAGGTTCGATATAACTATAGGCTGTGAACTGGGCACTGATCACCAATACAGTCAGTGCAAAAAGTAGCATCAGGCTGGGTCGTCTGATCAGGCTTTTTAAACTGCTAAAGGAGCCTGAGTTAATACTCGGTAAATGTGGCAAAGTTTTGACCAGAATAAAGCAGACTAACGTGGCAATTACTGCAATTAGCCCAAAACTGTTACGCCAGCCATACGCTTCGCCAATCATCCGGCCAAAAGGAATCCCGAGTACCATTGCCATCGCAGTACCGGTAGATAGTAGGCCTAAGGCCTGAAATTCTTTTCCTTTTGGTGCTACACGTACTGCCAGTGATGCCGTAATTGACCAGAACAGTGCATGAGCAACTGCAATTCCGATTCGACTGATAACCAGGACGATGAAACTCCAGGCAAAATAAGACAGCACATGACTGGCAATAAAGACCATAAATAGCAGTGTAAGCAGGAAACGGCGTTCAATATTTCTAGTGAGCAGCATGATCGGTAAAGATAGTAATGCGACTACCCAGGCATAAATGGTCAGTATCAGCCCGACTTCTCTTGGAGTCATGGCAAAACTCTTTCCTATATCGCTCAGTAGTGCTACTGGAATAAACTCGGTCGTATTAAAAATAAAAGCGGCACAGGCCAAGGCAATCACACAGATCCATTGGCGTGTAACAGAAAGAGGTTGAGCAGAAGCAGACATGAGGGAGGATCAATACAGGATCGGCACATTCTATGCTTTTGCCAGAAAATTTCACATGAGGCAGGCTGTAATTTTACTCAGCGGAATTAAAAAAATTGCAACATTGTAAAGCTGAGGACTATGGCAGTCTGAGATAAAATCTTGAGGTAAACCTATGCAGATTGAACACCAGGAACAAGGAACTAAAGGTGAATGGTATGTGGCGCAGAAAGACCAGCGCCTGGCAGAGATGACATATTCCCGGGCAGGTGATGATAAGTTCATTATTGATCATACCTGGGTGGATGACAGCCTACGCGGACAACGTGTTGGACAGCAGCTGGTCGAAGCTGCGGTCGGTTTTGCTAGAACGCATGCTCTGAAAATTATTCCACTCTGCCCTTTTGCCAAGTCGGTGTTTGACAAAAATGAAAGCATACGGGATGTACTTCAGTAGGACTTCATCTAACTCAAAGATGGGACTAAACATCTATAAGATGTTTAATGGATGAGGATATGACGATATAACAGGTTGATCCTGGATTAGTACAACAGGTAAGAAAATGAGCGACATCAAACATCAGGACTCAAAGCGCGGCGGTGTATTTTACATGGAAGACAATGGTCAGCGCGTAGCAGAAATTACTTATCAATGGCGTGAACCGGACACCATTGTCGCTGACCATACTTGGGTCTCACATGCACTGCGTGGTAAAGGTGTGGCCCGTAAAATGCTGGATATTTTGGTTGAATTTGCACGTCAGAAACAGCTGAAAATTATTCCACAATGCTCTTATGTGCATGTCATGTTTAAGCGTGATCGGAATTTACATGACGTAGCGACTTTAGCCTTTTAAACCATCCCGTTGGAATAAACAGATTCAAATGGATAAGAGACGATAAGCCCTGTTTATGGGCTTGTGGCAGTCTATAAAGCAGAGTGCCGCTGAAGAGTCCTAATCCCATCCAGACAATCTGTTCATACTGTTGCAGCATGATCAAAATAACGATGATCAGGCAGATGCTGGTCTGAAAAAAGGCACGATGATCCACACAAATCAATAGTGCCCAAGTTAATAGCATGCTGCTGATCAGCATGTTAATCTCACGTTGCAAGCCCCAGCTATGCAACACGATGACTAGCGCGAAACACAGACATAACAAGCTTAACGTGATGAAAAGATCTTTTAGCATGTTTCACCCTCATTAAAAGCATTATCATTCGAGTAATTATTTTTCAATGATGTCTCTTTAATTTTTAATAATTTAGCTACAAAATGCAAACTGAAAACAGTGTAAGAAATAGCTGATATTTGATTAAAAAATAACCTAAACCCAATATATTGACTATAAAATCAATACTTGAAATTTAAAGGAATCATTCATGCTACAACTCTGTTATGCCAGTACGCGCATCGAAACAGGACAAGATCTATTACAAGACCTGAGTGATATTTTAGCAATTGCACGAAAGTTCAATTATGAGCATCAGATCTATGGAGCACTGTATTATGCACAAGGAAAGTTTTTCCAGTGTTTGCAAGGTGAACCTGAGATTGTAGAGCAGCTTTTTCAAAGTATTTCGAAAGACCGTCGGCATCAGCAGGTGTATCGTTTTGCTGATACAACCGTGGAAGCGCCAAGCTTTGCTGAGTGGTCGATGAAATATGTACATAAGCATAGCGAGATTGCTTCGTTCTTTTCCAAGCTAGGTCATAGCACTTTTCAGCCGCATTATTTGAACCCGCAAGATCTGGATGGCTTGCTCGAGATCCTGTATCGGGTTGACGAAAATCATCAACAGCTGGTTTCACCTCAGGGTTATAAACAACGTGGTTATGTCCCATATTTCTGATCTTGTGAATCCAGACTGAAAATAAAAAAGTCCGCATGGCGGACTTTTTTATCTGAGTTGCATTAGTTCATGTCAATCATCACTTTGAGGGCTTTTTCATCAGCCGCGTGTTTAAACACATCATAGGCCTTTTCAAACTCGTCAAATTTAAAGTGATGCGTGGCCAGTTTTTCTAGTGGTATTTTGCCGGAACAGCAGGTCTTGAGCAGCATGCCAGTGGTATTGGCATTGACCAGACCGGTAGTAATGGTCAGGTTCTTAATCCACAGTTTGTTCAGTTCAAAATTCACTGCTTTACCATGTACGCCGACGTTGGCGATATGTCCACCCTCTTTCACCACATGTTGGCAAATATTCCAGGTCGGTTCCACCCCTACCGCCTCAATGGCACAGTCAACACCGCGTCCATCGGTAATTTCTAAAATCTTTTGAATGGCATCTTCTTTACCAGAGTTAACGGTATGAGTTGCACCTACTGTTTTGGCAAATTCCAGCCGGTTATCATCCATATCTACCATAATAATATTGGCTGGAGAATAAAATTGAGCAGTGAGCAAGGCACCCATCCCGATTGGTCCTGCACCTACGATCGCGACATTGTCACCCGGTTTGACATCACCATATTGCACACCAATTTCATGTGAGGTTGGCAGGATATCGGACAGGAAGACGGCGACGTCTTCATTTAAGCCTTCAGGTAAATGGTAAAGAGAGGTGTCAGCAAAAGGTGTACGGACATATTCGGCATGGGTACCATCAATCATATAACCCATAATCCAGCCACCCTCATTACGACAGTGTGCATACAGCTGTTTCTGGCAATTTTCACAGGTACCGCAGCGGCTGACACAGGAAATAATGACCCGATCACCCTTTTTAAAGTTTTTGACTGCTGAACCGACTTCTTCAATGATGCCAATGCCTTCATGACCAAGAATCCGGCCATTAAAGTTGCCGGTTTTTTCTTTTGCCACCTGTTCAATTTCCGGGTTTTTACCTTTCCAGATGCCGAGGTCGGTCCCGCAGATCGTGACCTTAGTCAGTTTGATAACGGCATCATCGGGCTGCAAGATTTTCGGGATGGGACGTTCTTCAAAGCGGATGTCATTGGCGCCATAGTAAACCATTGCTTTCATTGTATTTGACATGGCAACTATCCTTTTTAGTGATTATTGTGGAGGATTGGCAGTCGTATTTAGCTATGACGACTGTCAGCTGAGAAACACGTAATGACTTTAAGCTAGCAGGACTTTAGGATTAGATCATTGGTAAAATAGTTAATTCCTTAAAAAAATTAAGTATTTTTTTATATTAAAAAAGGACCATAGATATGTATCTACGATCCTTGAGAAATCTTATGGAATAAAGGCTACAAGTATTGATTTAGATAATTTACTGTAAGGCGCTAATCAGTTTCCGATGCAAGCCACCAAAACCGCCATTGGACATGATCACCACAGCATCGCCTTCCCCTGCTTCAGTAACAACAGTTTGAATGATCTCATCCAAAGTACGTGCTACCACAGCTTTATTTGGTGCAGCCTCAATCACAGGTTGCAGATCCCAATCCAGACCTTCAGGCTGATACCAGATCACTTCATCCGCCAGACGTGCTGAATAAGCCAAACCCTCTTTGTGACTGCCCATACGCATGGTATTCGAACGCGGTTCAATAATCGCCCAAAGCTTACGTTCACCCAGACGCTTGCGCGCACCTTCTAAGGTCGTATCAATCGCTGTCGGATGATGGGCGAAGTCATCATAAACTTCGATACCACGGACTGTGCCTAATAGTTCCATACGGCGTTTCACACCACCAAAATTGGACAGCGCTTCACAGGCGGTTTCAATCGATACGCCGACATGTTCAGCAGCGGCAATGGTGGCCAAGGCATTCGCCACCGAATGCTGCCCGGTCATATTCCACTGTACTTCGCCTTTGACTACGCCCTGTTGCAGGACTTTGAAATGTGAACCATCTGCTGACAATTGTTCTGCATAAAGTTCAGATTTTTCGTTGGCATCTAGACTGGTGCGCACTACAGGCGTCCAGCAGCCCTGCTCCAGCACTTCATCAATATTGCTTTCAGTAATCGGCGCGATAATCCGGCCTTCACTTGGAATAGTACGAACTAAATGATGAAACTGTTTTTGAATTGCGGCCAGATCATCAAAGATATCGGCATGGTCAAATTCCAGGTTATTTAAAATTGCGGTTTTTGGATGGTAATGCACGAACTTGGAACGCTTGTCGAAGAAAGCAGAATCGTATTCATCGGCTTCGACACAGAAATATTTCCCACCACCGAGACGCGCACTTTCCGAAAAGCCCAATGGCACACCGCCAATCAGAAAACCTGGCTCCAGACCGGCTTGATCCAGTACCCAAGCCAGCATCGTGGTGGTCGTGGTTTTACCATGTGTTCCGGCGACACCCAGCACGTGTTTACCTTGCAGAACATGATCAGCCAGGAACTGCGGACCTGAAATATAAGGCAGACCTTCATTCAGCATATATTCCACGGCATCAATACTACGCTTCATGGCATTACCAACAATGACCAGATCCGGATGTGGTTGTAGGTGGCTACGGTCATAGCCCTGCATTAAAGTAATGCCTGCATTTTCCAGTTGGGTCGACATTGGTGGATACACGTTCTGGTCTGAACCTGTCACCTTATGTCCGAGGTCTCGCGCGAGTAAGGCCAGCGAGCCCATAAAGGTGCCACAAATGCCCAAGATATGCAGATGCATCTACTTCACTCCATTTTGTACTGACACATCACTTTGTTTTCTGTGCTGTTGTCATGATTTATTCGATTTACCGGCAACGATAGCAAGGCTTTGCGGGAAAAGATAGGCATTCTGGCGTGATTTTTTATGTGAAGAAACGATGCTAGATGTGATAAAAAACCAAGCTTCACGATTATCTTTTGCTGCAATAATCCGTAAAATATCCTGTAAATTTTCTACCGGCATCCGCTATGTTCTGGCCCCTGCTCCTGCTTATTTGTGCAAACTGCTTTATGACATTGGCCTGGTATGGTCATCTGAAATTTTTGCCGCATGATGCCCCAATGTGGAAGATCATTTTATTTAGCTGGGTCATTGCTTTATTTGAATATAGCCTGATGATTCCTGCAACACGTCTGATGGCGCAACACGGACTCGCAGTCGGTCAGATGAAGATCACCCAGGAAGTGGTGACGCTACTGGTCTTTGTGCCCTTTATGCTGTTTATGTTTAAACAGCCATTTAAACTGGATTATCTCTGGGCAGGATTATGCCTGTGTGGCTGTGTCTATTTCGTGTTCCGTAGCCCCTAATATCATTCAAGTGGTGTACTTCCCTATTTTTATTCCAGATTTTGAGATTTCATTAAAAAAATAAGAAAAATCGAGCCTTGCTTTGACCGTTAAATTTTATGAAGCTGAATTTTCAGTCTATAATACGAACTCCCATTAAAGCTTGGCTCTCTCGTCGAGATTTATCTTCTCTTACTTTAATCTCTGGAAACATTGCAATGAATGCGGCTGCTGCACAAGATGCTCCTCTAGTAGGTATTATCATGGGTTCTCAATCAGACTGGGCAACTCTCGAACACACTGCCAATATGCTTAAGCAGCTTGGTGTCCCATTTGAAGCCGAAGTCGTTTCTGCACACCGTACCCCTGACCGTCTGTTTGAATATGCAGAACAAGCACGCGATCGTGGCATCCAGGTGATTATTGCCGGTGCTGGTGGTGCAGCGCATTTGCCAGGCATGTGTGCCGCAAAAACCGATCTGCCAGTATTGGGTGTGCCGGTAAAATCTTCTATCTTAAATGGTGTCGATTCATTGCTTTCAATTGTACAAATGCCAGCAGGCATTGCCGTGGGTACCTTGGCGATTGGTCCTGCAGGTGCGACCAATGCAGCCATTATGGCCGCGCAAATTTTAGGTCTGACCCGTCCAGAAATCGCGAAAAATGTTGCAGATTTTCGTGCTGCACAAACGGATAAAGTCGCTAGCAACAATATTCCAGGCCAAGCTTAATACGGGATAAAACACAATGGATAAAACCATCGGTATTTTTGGTGGCGGTCAGCTCGGTCGAATGATGGCACAAGCGGCATTGCCTTTAAACATTCAATGTACTTTCTTTGAAGCCACTACAAATTGCCCTTCGGCTGCATTAGGTCCGGTATTTTCCAGCAAAGCTGAAAATGGTCTGCAAGACTTTATCAACAGTGCAGATGTGTTCAGTCTTGAATTTGAAAATACACCACTGGCTGATGTAGATGTTTTGACGAAAAACAAAGACCTGCATCCGCCACGTCAGGCTTTGGCAATTGCACAGCATCGTCTGTCTGAAAAAGCCCTGTTTGATGAACTTGAGATTCCGGTTGCGCCGTATAAAGCAGTCACTTCAGTAGAGAGCTTAAAAGCTGCTGTTGCAGAACTCGGTCTGCCGATTGTACTTAAAACTTCTCGTGGTGGTTACGATGGTAAAGGTCAATTCGTTCTACGTTCAGCAGATCAAACTGATCAGGCTTGGGCAGAACTGGGTCCTGCCGGTGAACTGATTGCAGAAAGTTTTGTCACTTTCTCACGTGAAGTCTCAATTATTGCGGTACGTGGTCAAGATGGTGATGTGAAGACCTGGCCATTGGCCGAAAATCATCATCATAATGGCATTCTGTCTCATTCGATTGTACCTGCACCCAACAGTGCGGACTTGCAGCCAGTCGCACAAGATTACATCACTCGCCTACTGAATCATCTGAACTATGTGGGTGTATTAACTCTTGAGCTGTTTGTGACAGATAAGGGGCTATACGCCAACGAGATGGCACCACGTGTGCATAATTCAGGTCACTGGTCGATTGAAGGTGCAGTGTGTTCGCAGTTTGAAAACCATGTGCGTGCGGTGGCTGGATTGCCTTTAGGTTCAACTGACGTGATCCGTCCAACCGTGCTGGTGAATATCATCGGTCAACATCCAAAATCTGAAGATGTTCTAGCCTTGGAAGGCGCGCATTTGCACTTATACAATAAGTCAGAACGTGAAGGCCGTAAGATTGGTCACATCACCCTGATACCAACCGACAGTGCACAATTGACTATGCTATGTCGTCAATTGGCGAAGATTTTACCGAATCCATTGGCATTGAGCGAAGATATGAGCATCTAAACTTTAACTTGCTGATAAAAAAAGCGATCACACCTGTGGTCGCTTTTTTATTTGTCGGCTTTCAGGCATGATTGCGCCTCCTTAAAAATCCCTGCCATTGGTCGGATCATTTTTAAAATCAATTGCTTATAGTTTGATCAATTGAGTATAAATATAACAACCCAAAAAACCTATTTTTGGTCTGATTTTTAGCTTGTTCAGTTGAGGATCAGCCTGAAAATCAGCATTTGAATTTAAAACTGGAACACAGTTTTGAATTTAAATTCATAAAAATAAATTCAAATTTAAATCGAACTTTGAATTTAAACTCGTGCTTTTAAATTTAAAAAATATGAATTTAAATTTATAGCTGGTAAATGAATTCAAAGTTTTTGAATTTAAATCGACCCACCTGTTGTTAATGAATTTAAAACCAGAATATTGAAAGCTATAAGCATTCTGCTGCGTGGCGGCTTATTTCCAAACAAGTTATCCACATTAATTTTTTTAAATTCAAAATGGATGTTTGTTGGTTTTGAATTTAAATTTAAAAAATCATTTGATTTGAATTTAAAGTAGCCTTGTGGATAAGTATTTTTAAATTTAAAAATTACAAAATGAATTTAAAAGTGTAGAAATTATGAATTTAAAGTTACGTATTGGCGCTTTAATTTTCCTTATGAGCTGCTAAGGTAGAAACATAATTCAAAATCTAAATATTCAAGGGTCTTATGCAACGGCTTGCACTTTTTATTGGTTCGGTGGTCTTGGCGGCTTCACAGGCACAGGCTGAACTTATTATTAATGGTCAGCGTGTCACGTCGACGGATTTGACCTCTACTTCAAATCGCCCGAATTATGCAGCTCAGAATAATTTTCAAAGCTGTCTGGCCAATTTGCGTAGTCAAGCGATTGCCAAAGGTGTGAGCGGCAGTACTTATGATCGTTATACCCAAAATTTAAGCCCGGATTATTCAGTCATTGAACGCCTGAATTACCAGCCTGAATTTTCTACCCCAATTTGGGACTATCTGTCTGGTCTGGTCGATGAGGAGCGCGTACAGCAAGGCCGTCAGAAATTACAGCAGCATCGCGACGTATTAAATCGAGTTAGTGCTGCTTATGGCATTCCGGCTGAAACTGTGGTGGCAGTCTGGGGCGTGGAAAGTAATTATGGTGATATTTCTGGTAAATATCCTTTATTACAGGCGCTCGGTACTTTGAGTTGTGAAGGTCGTCGTCAAAGCTATTTCCGTGGTGAGTTCTTTACTACCATGAAGTTGTTGCAACGTGGTGATGTCTATGAAAACCAGCTTAAAGGTTCATGGGCAGGAGCTTTTGGTCACACCCAGTTTATGCCATCCACTTATGATGAACTGGCGGTCGATTTTGATGGTGATGGGCGTCGTGATCTCGTCAGCAGCATCCCGGATGCCTTGGCTTCAACAGCCAACTTCTTGAAAAAACGCGGCTGGCAGAGCGGACAGCCATGGGGTTTTGAAGTAAAAATTCCTCAAGGTATGTCAGTTTCTGGTGAAGGTCGTCGCAATAAAAAATCCTTGAGTAGTTGGATCAATCAAGGTCTGGTTCGTGCCGATGGTTCGGCATTAGTTCAAGGGAATTTATCGGAATCCTCTCAAGCTGGTTTATTGGCGCCTGCCGGTGCCAATGGCCCGGTGTTCCTGGTCTTTAAAAACTTTGATGCCATTTATAGTTATAATGCAGCTGAAAGCTATGCTTTAGCCATTGCACATCTTTCAGATCGTTTGCAAGGTAAAGGTGGCTTGGTGCAAGCATGGCCAACCGATGATGCTGGCACATCACGTGCAGAACGTCGAGAGATTCAGCAATTCTTGCTCAATAAAGGTTATGACATTGGGGCAGTGGATGGTTTGATTGGGGATAAAACCCGTCAGGCGATCCGCCAAGAGCAGATCCGTTTAGGCTTAACTCCAACCGGACGGGCAGGTCAGCAGATTTTACGTGCGTTTCGGAATGAAAATGCCAAACTGATGATGCAATAACAGAGATTGAAAAAAGGTCTGCAATAATGCAGACCTTTTTTATTTAACTATAATATAGTTATAAGAGTTCATGAGATTAAACTGCTGTAATCGTACCGAGCACACGATAGCCTGAAGCCCCAGTCACAGCTGGCAGATTGCCACTCAGCTGATTCATAAAGCGCATCGCTAGCCAGGCAAAGGCAGTGCCTTCGACCCATGTTGGATTTAAGCCTAAATCAGCTGTGGTTTGCACACTCCAGTGATGTTTACGCAAACGCCAGCGCAGCTGTTCCAGTAGATGTGAATTATAAGCACCACCTCCACAAACATAGACTTCACCCGTATCCAGACCAGAGCGATAAATCGCTTTTTTAATGGCACGTGTGGTGAGCTTCATGAGCGTCGCCTGAACATTTTCTGGAGTATCTTCCAGCTCATCATATTCTAAAGCGCTACGCCAGTCAGCAATCTGTTCATCCAGCCATTCCAAATTAAAGTCTTCACGGCCAGTACTTTTGGGAGGTTCTTTGGAGAAAAATGTATGTTCCTGCAAACGATCTAACAGGCTACGGATGGGTGTACCATAGGCTGCCCAGTTGCCATTTTCATCAAAAGGCTGGCCGGTATAACGCTCACACCAGGCATCCATCAGAATATTGGCTGGACCGGTATCAAAGCCGTAGACTTGATCTGGCTGACCAGCAGGCAGAATACTGACATTGGCAATACCGCCCAGGTTTAGAATCACCCGGTGAATACTGTCATGCTGAAAAATATCCTGATGGAAAGCCGGAACTAGCGGTGCACCCTGGCCACCAGCCGCCAGGTCACGGCGACGGAAATCGGAAATCACTGGAATCTGGGTAATTTCAGTAATAATGTTTGGATCACCGATCTGCAAGGTAAAGCCATGTTCAGGACGGTGGCGAATAGTCTGTCCATGTGAGCCAATAGCTTTGATTTGTGTGCGATCCAGATTATTTTTTTCTATCAGCGCATTAATACCATGACCAATCATCTGTGCCAGCGCAACATCTGCTTTACCCATGCGGTCAATTTCATTATCGCCTGGCAGTGTGAGCGCCATCAATTCATCACGAAGATCATGATCAAAAGGTAGGGTGAGGGTGGCATGAAGCTGGAGTGGATCAAAAGAAGCAGCAACAATATCGACACCATCCATGCTTGTGCCGGTCATTACCCCAATATAGATCGCTGTCATGGTTATTCTTAAGCCTGCAATATGCTGAAAAAGTGTTAGTATATCGCACAAATTGAATAACTGATGTATTTGGGTTTTGTGATGTCAAATTTCCTGCCGGCTGAAGAACAACTTGCCCTCATCCAACGAGGCACACACGAAATTATTTCTGAAGAAGATCTTCTAAAGAAATTAAAGCAGAATCGTCCACTAAAAATTAAAGCGGGTTTTGACCCCACTGCACCTGACTTGCACTTAGGTCATACTGTACTGATCAATAAGCTAAAAGTGTTCCAAGACCTGGGCCACGAAGTTTTCTTCCTGATTGGTGACTATACTGCGATGATCGGTGATCCAACCGGCAAAAGTGCAACACGTCCACCATTATCGCGAGAGCAAGTTTTAGAAAACGCTAAAACTTATCAAGAACAAGTATTTAAAATTCTTGATCCAAACAAAACCAAAGTGGTGTTTAACTCGGAATGGTTTGCACAAAAAACTGCTGCTGATCTGATTCAACTGGCATCACAGCAAACTGTTGCCCGTATGCTTGAGCGTGATGACTTCACAAAACGTTATAACAACCAGCAACCGATTGCGATTCATGAATTCCTGTATCCACTGGTACAAGGTTATGACTCAGTAGCACTAGAAGCGGACGTAGAGCTGGGTGGCACAGACCAGACCTTTAACCTGTTAATGGGTCGTACCCTTCAAGGTCGTTATGACCAGGAAGCACAAGTCTGTATTACAGTACCAATTCTTGAAGGTTTAGATGGCGTTAATAAAATGTCTAAATCTTTAGGTAACTATATTGGCGTATTTGATGCGCCAGGTGCGATGTACCAGAAAGTACTGTCAATGCCGGATTCACTGATCGAACGTTACTTTGATCTGCTTAGCTTCAAATCTGTAGAGGAAATTCAGGTATTGCTGAAAGAGATTGAAGAAGGTCGTAATCCACAGGAAGTGAAACGCATTCTTGCACTGGAACTGGTTGAACGTTTCCATGGAAGTGAGGCTGCTGCGCATGCACATAAAGGCGCGGGTAATATCATTACTGAGGGTGAGCTTCCTGAAGGCACACCGGAAGTAACCATTTCATTAAGCGAGTTCGGTGGTGAAATCTTTATTACTTCAATCCTGCGTGAAGCGGGTCTGACTAAAAACTCGGCACAAGCCAAAGATGCGCTGGGTCGTGGTGCAGTAAAAGTAGACTGGCAACCAGTTGATACGTCTTTTTCTGTGAAAGAAAACGTGACTTTGATTGTTCAGGCGAGCAAAAAAGCGATTGCAAAAGTGACCTTTGTTGATTAAGACACTTTCTAAGTTATTGAATTAAAAGCAGGCTTCGGCCTGCTTTTTTTTATATGACTCTATATTCAAAAATCAAATAAGCAAATTCAAAAAAAACCTTATAAAAACAAGAGTTAAATTTTGCCGAATTCCTTGCGTTTCCTTATTATTATGTATAAGATTTATTCATCTAGAGAATTCGCTTTAAGCACATCTAGAGGGTAGTGGTAATAATAAATAACTCCACAACTTATAGTCTCTTCCCCAAGAGACTTTTTTAAGATACTGAAGCAAATAACTATAATAATGACATACTGGATCGGGTAAAGATTCAATTCCGAGGGAGAGATTTTGGGAGAGATCTCTTCCTTTTTTATTTGTAAAACTCCAGTTTTTCTTTCTATATTTCTTTTAAAAATCAAATTTTTTATTTGCTTTAAATCCACTACAGATCGCCGGATAGATACTGACATCCAGAAAATTATCAGTATGCTGATCACATCAGGTCTCAAAGAAGATCTAGAAATTTAAAATAAGAGGGTAAGCAGTGTTTATGTATCACTATCGGACTCAAGATATTTTTGATCAGGAAATTGATTTTATTTTACGTTTTCTATTTGAATACGATACGCCTGAGCAGAAACAGAAATCTTTTAAACAGGCATATACTTTATTACAGAAACTCGATCTGGCATCACACTATCTTCTCTTTTCCTTAGTCAAAGAGCGGTTACCTCGTCGGGCTAAATTGTTATTTGCTGCTGAGGACTATAAAGGTAAGAAAGAAGTGATTGAAGAAGTCATGCATCACTGGGTGGGACATAAGTATCGCCAATACGTAGCTTCGCTATCTTAATATTCTCTTTGGCTTTATATAGATATTAAAAAGTCAGGTTTCGTAACTTATATAAAGCTGAATACGGCTGATTTGACTATTTTGACTTTTTAAAACCTGTGATTAGAAAAAGAAGTCGCTATGAAAGCAGCAAACTGACTTTACTGATAGGACCTATATCTATTAGTCGGATAGAAAATAGCAAAATATGTAAGCTGATATAAGCAAGTTTTGAAAAATTCTGAATACAGAGTTGAAATTTTACAGTCTTATTAAGATTTAGTAATTTTTTGAGAGCTATTAAGTCTTAATGAAAATAACCGTTTTAAAATGAATTGCACTGAATACAGGTTTTATTTCAAAAAAATGGTTAAATTTTAGATAAAAAAGCGATTTTTTAGTGATTTTCGTAGAAAAAAGATACATACGTGAAAAATATAGTGAATTGGGGGTTGCAATGATTCTGAAATCCTCTAGAATGCACCCATACCGACGAGATACACGGTGATGAACGAAGCGAGACGCTGAGTTGTCCGGTGTTTTGAGTCCAGCTTCTGGCACTGACGAGGTGTTAGAAAGATCATTAAGAGATTATGAAGAACAACTTGTGTGGATTTTTACTGGTTGATTGATCGAAATTATTTTCATTGATTGATGGTAGAAATTACTCGAAGTTTATTTGAGAAATTGATGTCAGAAAATTGATGAGCCAGATTTGGTGTTTTGAATAAAGCACTATTGATTTTAAACTGAAGAGTTTGATCATGGCTCAGATTGAACGCTGGCGGCAGGCTTAACACATGCAAGTCGAGCGGGGAAAGGTAGCTTGCTACTGGACCTAGCGGCGGACGGGTGAGTAATGCTTAGGAATCTGCCTATTAGTGGGGGACAACATTCCGAAAGGAATGCTAATACCGCATACGCCCTACGGGGGAAAGCAGGGGATCTTCGGACCTTGCGCTAATAGATGAGCCTAAGTCGGATTAGCTAGTTGGTGGGGTAAAGGCCTACCAAGGCGACGATCTGTAGCGGGTCTGAGAGGATGATCCGCCACACTGGGACTGAGACACGGCCCAGACTCCTACGGGAGGCAGCAGTGGGGAATATTGGACAATGGGCGGAAGCCTGATCCAGCCATGCCGCGTGTGTGAAGAAGGCCTTTTGGTTGTAAAGCACTTTAAGCGAGGAGGAGGCTCCTTTAGTTAATACCTAAAGTGAGTGGACGTTACTCGCAGAATAAGCACCGGCTAACTCTGTGCCAGCAGCCGCGGTAATACAGAGGGTGCGAGCGTTAATCGGATTTACTGGGCGTAAAGCGTGCGTAGGCGGCTTTTTAAGTCGGATGTGAAATCCCTGAGCTTAACTTAGGAATTGCATTCGATACTGGAAAGCTAGAGTATGGGAGAGGATGGTAGAATTCCAGGTGTAGCGGTGAAATGCGTAGAGATCTGGAGGAATACCGATGGCGAAGGCAGCCATCTGGCCTAATACTGACGCTGAGGTACGAAAGCATGGGGAGCAAACAGGATTAGATACCCTGGTAGTCCATGCCGTAAACGATGTCTACTAGCCGTTGGGGCCTTTGAGGCTTTAGTGGCGCAGCTAACGCGATAAGTAGACCGCCTGGGGAGTACGGTCGCAAGACTAAAACTCAAATGAATTGACGGGGGCCCGCACAAGCGGTGGAGCATGTGGTTTAATTCGATGCAACGCGAAGAACCTTACCTGGCCTTGACATACTAAGAACTTTCCAGAGATGGATTGGTGCCTTCGGGAACTTAGATACAGGTGCTGCATGGCTGTCGTCAGCTCGTGTCGTGAGATGTTGGGTTAAGTCCCGCAACGAGCGCAACCCTTTTCCTTATTTGCCAGCGGGTAATGCCGGGAACTTTAAGGATACTGCCAGTGACAAACTGGAGGAAGGCGGGGACGACGTCAAGTCATCATGGCCCTTACGGCCAGGGCTACACACGTGCTACAATGGTCGGTACAAAGGGTTGCTACCTCGCGAGAGGATGCTAATCTCAAAAAGCCGATCGTAGTCCGGATCGCAGTCTGCAACTCGACTGCGTGAAGTCGGAATCGCTAGTAATCGCGGATCAGAATGCCGCGGTGAATACGTTCCCGGGCCTTGTACACACCGCCCGTCACACCATGGGAGTTTGTTGCACCAGAAGTAGGTAGTCTAACCGTAAGGAGGACGCTTACCACGGTGTGGCCGATGACTGGGGTGAAGTCGTAACAAGGTAGCCGTAGGGGAACCTGCGGCTGGATCACCTCCTTAACGAAAGATTGACGATTGGTAAGAATCCACAACAAGTTGTTCTTCATGACGATGTATCTGAGGGTCTGTAGCTCAGTTGGTTAGAGCACACGCTTGATAAGCGTGGGGTCACAAGTTCAAGTCTTGTCAGACCCACCACTACTTGAGTGAGGGTCAGCAAAACATGTTTTGCCCGAACGCAAGGCTAACGAACGAAAGTGAGTGCGCAGGCAGTAATACGATACATTGACTTATTGATAAGCTGGGGACTTAGCTTAGTTGGTAGAGCGCCTGCTTTGCACGCAGGAGGTCAGGAGTTCGACTCTCCTAGTCTCCACCACTCATTGCGATGCAATGAGTTAAACATTAAGCAAACGAACTGATAGCTTATAGAGCTTAGTGATTAAGTTGCGTATAATGCGCGGCATTGTTATTAAGCTCTGTGATTTATCACAGTTGACTGTAGTCCGACGAGGATACAGTGAATCATTAACAGAATATATTTGAGTTGAAATAATTTGTTCAAACTCGTTTCAAGATCAACATTAACAGTAATTTATTACTGAGACATGAAGATTAAGAAATGAGTTCTAGCGATTAAACTGAATCAAGCGTTTTGGTATATGAATCTAATTGAAGCTGTACAGTGATTAAGTTCACGAAACTCTAACTGTGAGAAAGGCTAGTTTACTAGTTGATCTTGTTGTTAATCTTACTTGTAAGGATTAACGACTGTTTGGGGTTGTATAGTCAAGTAATTAAGTGCATGTGGTGGATGCCTTGGCAGTCAGAGGCGAAGAAAGACGTGATAGCCTGCGAAAAGCTCCGGGGAGGCGGCAAATATCCTGTGATCCGGAGATGTCTGAATGGGGAAACCCACCTGGTATAAGCCAGGTATCGTATGATGAATACATAGTCATACGAGGCGAACGGAGGGAAGTGAAACATCTCAGTACCTCTAGGAAAAGAAATCAATTGAGATTCCCTCAGTAGCGGCGAGCGAACGGGGAACAGCCCATTAAGTCATATCAGTTTTAGTGGAATGCTCTGGGAAGTGCAACCATAGTGGGTGATAGTCCTGTACACGAAAGGGCTGATATGATGATGTCGAGTAGGGCGAGGCACGTGAAACCTTGTCTGAATATGGGGGGACCATCCTCCAAGGCTAAATACTCCTGACTGACCGATAGTGAACCAGTACCGTGAGGGAAAGGCGAAAAGAACCCCTGTGAGGGGAGTGAAATAGATCCTGAAACCGCATGCATACAAGCAGTGGGAGCCAACTTGTTTGGTGACTGCGTACCTTTTGTATAATGGGTCAGCGACTTATATTCAGTAGCAAGGTTAACCGTATAGGGGAGCCGTAGGGAAACCGAGTCTTAATAGGGCGTTTAGTTGCTGGGTATAGACCCGAAACCGGGTGATCTATCCATGAGCAGGTTGAAGGTTAGGTAACACTGACTGGAGGACCGAACCCACTGTCGTTGAAAAGCCAGGGGATGACTTGTGGATAGGGGTGAAAGGCTAATCAAACTCGGTGATAGCTGGTTCTCCCCGAAAGCTATTTAGGTAGCGCCTCGGACGAATACCATTGGGGGTAGAGCACTGTTTCGGCTAGGGGGTCATCCCGACTTACCAAACCGATGCAAACTCCGAATACCAATGAGTACTATCCGGGAGACAGACTGCGGGTGCTAACGTCCGTAGTCAAGAGGAAAACAATCCAGACCGCCAGCTAAGGCCCCTAAATTATAGTTAAGTGGGAAACGATGTGGGAAGGCATAGACAGCTAGGAGGTTGGCTTAGAAGCAGCCACCCTTTAAAGAAAGCGTAATAGCTCACTAGTCGAGTCGGCCTGCGCGGAAGATGTAACGGGGCTAAAACTATATGCCGAAGCTGCGGATTTACACATTAGTGTAAGTGGTAGGGGAGCGTTCTGTAAGCCGATGAAGGTGGATTGAGAAGTCTGCTGGAGGTATCAGAAGTGCGAATGCTGACGTGAGTAACGACAAAGCGGGTGAAAAACCCGCTCGCTGAAAGACCAAGGGTTCCAGTCCAACGTTAATCGGGGCTGGGTGAGTCGACCCCTAAGGCGAGGCCGAGAGGCGTAGTCGATGGGAAATTGGTTAATATTCCAATACTTCTGTTTAATGCGATGAGAGGACGGAGAAGGTTAAGTCAGCCTGGCGTTGGTTGTCCAGGTGGAAGGTTGTAGGCATGTATCTTAGGCAAATCCGGGGTACTCTATGCTGAGAACTGATAGCAAGCTGTACTTGTACAGTGAAGTGGCTGATACCATACTTCCAGGAAAAGTCTCTAAGCTTCAGTTAAACAGGAATCGTACCCGAAACCGACACAGGTGGTCAGGTCGAGTAGACCAAAGCGCTTGAGAGAACTCTGCTGAAGGAACTAGGCAAAATGGTACCGTAACTTCGGGAGAAGGTACGCTGCCGGCGGTGATAGGACTTGCTCCTTGAGCTGTTGGCAGCCTCAGAAACCAGGCCCCTGCAACTGTTTATTAAAAACATAGCACTCTGCAAACACGAAAGTGGACGTATAGGGTGTGATGCCTGCCCGGTGCTGGAAGGTTAATTGATGTGGTTAGCGCAAGCGAAGCTATTGATCGAAGCCCCAGTAAACGGCGGCCGTAACTATAACGGTCCTAAGGTAGCGAAATTCCTTGTCGGGTAAGTTCCGACCTGCACGAATGGCATAATGATGGGGGCGCTGTCTCCAGCAGAGGCTCAGTGAAATCGAAATCGCCGTGAAGATGCGGTGTACCCGCGGCTAGACGGAAAGACCCCGTGAACCTTTACTGCAGCTTGACATTGAACTTTGATCTTACTTGTGTAGGATAGGTGGGAGGCTTTGAAGTCGCGACGCTAGTTGCGATGGAGCCGTCCTTGAAATACCACCCTGGTAATATTGAGGTTCTAACTCTGTCCCGTTATCCGGGACGAGGACCATGTCTGGTGGGTAGTTTGACTGGGGCGGTCTCCTCCTAAAGAGTAACGGAGGAGTACGAAGGTGCGCTCAGCGTGGTCGGAAATCACGCGTAGAGTATAAAGGCAAAAGCGCGCTTAACTGCGAGACCCACAAGTCGAGCAGGTACGAAAGTAGGTCTTAGTGATCCGGTGGTTCTGTATGGAAGGGCCATCGCTCAACGGATAAAAGGTACTCTGGGGATAACAGGCTGATACCGCCCAAGAGTTCATATCGACGGCGGTGTTTGGCACCTCGATGTCGGCTCATCTCATCCTGGGGCTGAAGCAGGTCCCAAGGGTATGGCTGTTCGCCATTTAAAGAGGTACGCGAGCTGGGTTTAGAACGTCGTGAGACAGTTCGGTCCCTATCTACCGTGGGCGCTGGAAATTTGAGAGGATCTGCTCCTAGTACGAGAGGACCAGAGTGGACGAACCTCTGGTGTACCGGTTGTGACGCCAGTCGCATCGCCGGGTAGCTATGTTCGGAAGGGATAACCGCTGAAAGCATCTAAGCGGGAAGCCTACCTCAAGATAAGATTTCCCTGTGACTTTATGTCACCTAAAGAGCCGTTGAAGACTACGACGTTGATAGGTTGGATGTGGAAGCATAGTGATATGTGAAGCTGACCAATACTAATTGCTCGTGAGGCTTGACTATACAACACCCAAACAGTTGTTGTATAACGCTCAATTGATTTCATATTGATCTAATGATCAAACAAAAACTTTATTTAGTGAACGCTAAAGAACAAACTACAGCAACTCAGATATTATCTGTTAATAACTCATTTGACCAAGCATTGGCATCTAAATAAGACCAAACGCAAAGTCATACCAGTTGTGCTGGCGACCATAGCAAGAGTGAACCACCTGATCCCTTCCCGAACTCAGAAGTGAAACCTCTTAGCGCTGATGGTAGTGTGGGATTACCCATGTGAGAGTAAGTCATCGCCAGCTCATTATTCTAAACACCCCCTTCAATAGAAGGGGGTGTTTTTTTATGCCTGAGATTTAATCGATTGATCGCTTAGTGAAAACTGCGGACCAAAAGCTCTATCAGGTGAAAGTCTAATGTGATTCAGCCTGTAGCAAGGGATGGTTTCAATATAGTTAGGACTTATCGGCGCAAGCTAGGGTTATTTCCGTTTACGATTGTTAACCTTTTTATGCTTTTAGTGAGCGTTTGAGATGCTAAATTGTAAGTTATTCGTTTTAATAAGTATGTAGAATAACAATGAAACAGGTTCATCTCGCAGCAATGTTGTGTTTAGGCTTTATCCCTTATAGCCTGACTGCCTGTCATGCACAGAACAAGACGTCACAGGAACTCAATAAGAGTCCGGAAGCGGCAAACTCTACTTCCGAAACTGTAATTGCACCTTCTTCCACTCAAGTACAGCAAGCCTATAAGGTCAATAATATTGCCGAGTTTAATGAACCATGGGCGATAGCACCTTTAAAGGATGGTCGTCTACTGGTTACCGAGCGTAAAGGCAGGCTGTACTTATTCGATCCAGAAACCAAGAAAAAGACTGAAATTAAAGGCACCCCGGAAGTGGCTTATGGCGGTCAGGGCGGCTTGGGAGATGTCGCATTACATCCTGATTTCGCCAATACCCCATGGATCTATCTGAGCTATGCTGAACAGGGTCAAGGCGGTTATGGCGCAGTAGTAATTCGTGGCAAGTTGGATTTGAAGCGTAGTACACCACAGCTCACCCAGATCGAAAAAATCTGGACTCAGGTTCCTAAATTTTCTTCGGGGCAGGGCCACTATGGACACCGAATTGTATTCGGGCCGGATGGCAAGCTCTGGATCAGCTCGGGTGAACGTCAACAGTTTGATCCTGCACAAGATATGAAGTCTAACGCCGGTAAAATTATTCGCCTGAACGATGATGGCTCGATCGCTGCCGATAATCCCTTTATGAATCAGGGTGAAATTGCCCAGCAGGTTTGGAGTCTTGGACACCGTAATCCTCTGGGAATGGCGTTTGATCCCAAAGGGCAGCTCTGGGTCATTGAAATGGGACCGAAGGGCGGTGATGAACTAAACAAGATTATCAAGGCTAAAAATTATGGCTATCCTTTAGTATCAAATGGTGATCATTATGATGGAAAGCCAATTCCTGACCACAGTACCCGACCTGAATTTGAAGCACCTGTATTGGACTGGACGCCGGTAATCTCTCCATCTGACCTGAACTTCTATACCGGAAAAATGTTCCCGCAATGGCAAAATAAAGCGATAGCCACAGGTCTTTCTTCCAAGGCAATTATTATTATAGATACAATGCAGCAACCTGCCAAAGAAGTTCAACGGCTCGATATGAAAGCACGGATTCGTGGCGCAGTACAGGCTCAGGATGGGGGCATCTGGGTGATTGAAGATGGTCCTCAGGCACGTTTGTTAAAGGTCACAGCGCTTTAAGTCATAATTTTTATATAGATAGGAGGATTCTTAGGAATCCTCTTTTCATTTAAGAGTAAAAATATGCTTATAAAGGTATAAAAGAAAAAGCCCTGACATCCTGTCAGGGCTTTTCCAGATTCATTTATCAAGGTATAACTCCTGTCATACCGATCAGCTTCCTGCTGCATTTATTGTTTTTTATTCTTCAAGACATCCTGTCCTGTATGTCTTAACTATAAGAAGAATTCCGGATTTGGTATAGTCTCAATTCTCCCCAATACTTGTGCGCCATAGCGTACAGTGGTGCTGAAATTTACAGCAGGATAGTGCAAATATTTAAGCTTATAGAAAACCCAGGAAGTAAAAGGCCTCGACAGGATGTCGAGGTCTTCTAGATTTGCTGTGAAGATCTGACTCCTGTCGGATCTGGCAACTTCCTGTTGTAATGCGCTTTTTCTTATTCTTGTATCGCTATTGGACATCCTGTCCGGTGATGACTTAAATATAGCGTGTATATTTGTAGGCAAATAGCAGTGATTTCTGCTTGGCTTGTAAGCTAAAACGGACGTGGCTGTCCGCGACAACTTATGCACTGACGTACTGAATTAGCTTGTCTACCACGCCTCGCAGGGTTTTATTATCAAATTCATTCCCATCAAAGGTATAGTCCTTAGCACGACTAAAGATATCACGGATTTCGATTACCGCATTGGTATCCACTAAACCAAGCTGCGTACCGACCTGACGGATCTGATCGATAGAGCGCGAGCCATTGGTCGCACCATAGCCGACATAAGCCGCCGGTTTGCCTTGCCATTCCTTACCCAGATAATCCAGGGCATTTTTCAGGGCTGGACTGTAGCCATGGTTATATTCCGGGCTGATAAAAATAATGGCATCTGCGAGTGCAATAAAATCAGCCCATTCCTGCTGTTTAGGCTGGTCATAAATACCGGTGAGTGGAGGATGTGCGCCAGCAAACATCGGCAGGTCCCATTCTTTCAGATCGACAATTTCAGCTTCCACTGTACTGAAGTGATAGGTTTTAATTTGTTTAAAGATCCAGTCAGCTACTTTGATCGCTACACGTCCTTCGCGAATACTGCCTACAATGATGTAAATCTTCATTTTATTATCCTGTCATTGCTTCACTCAATTTAAATTAATCAGAATAAGCAAGGATGAATAGGCATGATTTGTATCTTGGTATCTGCGTTATAAAAAAAGCGCCCGAAGGCGCTTTGTCGTGAAATGATGCTTACATCAATTTCACACCTTGTTGACCGGCTGGGGTTACTTTAAAGATTTCTACTTCAAAAGTAATATTCTTGCCAGCTAGCGGGTGGTTGAAATCCACTTCAGTGATGTCATCACCGACGGTTTTCACCACGCCATACAGGCTTTGTTTCGCTTTGTCTTCAAACTCGATCATATGACCTTCAATTGGACGTTCGCCAAATTTCACAGTATCAAATTTTTGTACGTTTTCAGGATTCCATGGACCGAAAGCATCTTCAGGAGGAAGACTTACGGTACGACGGTCACCGGCGCGTAAACCGAACAGCGCTTTTTCAAAGCCTGGTAGCAAGCTGCCATCGCCCATCACCAGACTTACCGGCTCAGTACGACTGCGGGTATTGTCAATTTCAACACCATTTTCAATGGCTACTGAGAAATGAAGCTCAACCTTAGAGCCAGCTTCAATACGAGTTTCCTCGTTAGGATTAATAAAATCAGTCATGTTATTTCGCCTGCTGTTGGTTGCGTTTTCCTTCTAAGAAGAAGGTGTCAATCAGCATTAAAATAGTACCTAACGTAATGGCACTGTCTGCAAGGTTAAAGGCAGGGAAGTGGCTATTCTGATAATAGACATGAATAAAATCGACTACATAGCCGAGAGAAACACGGTCAATCAGGTTGCCGATGGCACCGCCCAGAATCAGGGCAACGGCCAAAGGTAAAACTTTCATGTTCTTTGGCATACGCATCAGCCAGAACACGAAAATCACAGACACTACTCCTGCCAGCGAAGTAAAGAAATAACGTTGCCATCCACCGGCATCGGACAGAAAACTAAAGGCTGCGCCATAGTTATGCAGTAATGTCCAATTTAAAAAGGGCAGGACGGGTACTGGATCTGCGTAATTGAGACTAGTGGTCGCAATCCATTTGGTACATTGATCCAGAATAATTGAAACAATAGTCAGACCTAACCACCACAAGTTGTGAGGATAGAACTGGAATAAGCCCTTTTTTTCTTGTGGATTAGGCATATTTTCTCTCTTCGCCTTGGCCTGTCGGCAGGTTGATGATACAGCGGCCACACAAGCCTGGGTGTGAGGCATGTGTGTTTACATCAGGAAGTACATGCCAGCAGCGTACACATTTCTCACCGTCTGCGGCAGAAACTTTCACATTCAGACCTTCCAGATCAGATGCTTCACCTTGGGCAGCCTCAAAGTCATTCACGATCACTTGAGAGGTAATCAGTACAAAACGCAGTTCATCACCCAGTTTGTCCAATACCGCTTTCAGCTCGTTCGACGCCCAAAGTTCAACTTTGGCAGACAGGTTCGAACCCACTGTTTTTTCAGTACGCGCCACTTCAATAAACTTGTTCACTGCAGATTTTACCGAAATCAGCGTTTGCCATTCAGCTTCAGTCACCAAGTTCGCAGTAGATGCAGCTGGAATATCATACCATTCAGCAGTGAACACATATTTCTCTGACTGCTCAGGAATCAATGGCCAAGCTTCTTGTGCAGTAAAGCTCAAGATCGGTGCCATCCAGCGTACGAATGCCTGTACCAGATGATACAGTGCAGTCTGTGCAGAGTGACGTGCTTGAGAATCGGCTTTGGTGGTGTATTGACGGTCTTTGATGATGTCGAGGTAGAAACCACCCAGGTCATTGATACAGAAGTTGGTCAAGGCATTGGTTACGATATGGAAGTTCATATCTTCATAAGCTTGCTGAACGGTTTTCTGTACTTCAGCCGCACGTTGCAGGATGTATTGATCAAGCGCGATCAATTGATCTACAGGAAGCGCATCAGTTGATGGTTTGAAACCATTTAAGTTGGCAAGCAAGAAACGCAGTGTGTTACGGATACGACGGTAACCATCTGATGCACGGCTAAAGATTTCTTTACCTGCAGTCATTTCATAGCGGTAGTCCGCCGATGCGATCCAGAAACGTAAACCGTCTGCCCCCATATCTTTAATGATGTCTTGTGGGGTAATAATGTTACCCAACGATTTCGACATCTTGCGGCCTTTCTCATCCACCACGAAGCCGTGCGTCAGCAAGCCTTTATATGGTGCCCGTTCGTTGATGGCAATCGAGGTTAACAACGAAGACTGGAACCAGCCACGGTGTTGGTCTGAACCTTCAAGGTAAAGATCCGCAGGATCTTGCAGTTCTTCACGTTCACGTAATACAGCGTAGTGCGTCGTACCCGAGTCGAACCATACGTCCAGGGTATCGCGTACCGCATTGTATTGTTCAGCATCATCACCGATGAACTCGCGTGCATCACGGTTGTACCAACCATCAATACCTTCCTGTTCGATCAGTTTAGCGACTTCTTCGATCAGTTCAGGCGTACGAGGATGTAGCTCATTGGTATCTTTATGTACGAAGAACGGAATTGGCACACCCCAAGTCCGTTGACGAGAGATACACCAGTCTGGACGGCCTTCAATCATCGCCTGGATACGGTTTTTACCCCAGTCCGGCACAAAGCTGATCTCGTTTTCGATCGCATTCAATGCGCCTTGACGTAAGCCTTTGGCATCCATGCTAATAAACCATTGTGGTGTCGCACGGAAAATAATTGGGGTTTTATGACGCCAGCAGTGCGGGTAGCTATGTTTGATTGGCTGATGTGCCCAAAGCTTGTTGGCCTCTGCTAATGCAGCAATAATTTGCGGATTGGCTTTGTAGATATGCTCGCCAGCAAACAGCGGAGACGTTGGTAAATACACACCGTTACCGCCGACTGGATTTTCTACTTTCAGGTTGTACAGCAAGCCAACTTTATAGTCGTCCACACCATGGCCAGGCGCCGTATGTACTGCACCGGTACCACTGGTGGCAATCACGTGTTCGCCCAAGATTACAGGCACTTGACGATCGTTAATCAGTGGATGTTGCAGAATCAGGTGCTCAAGTTTGCTACCGGCAAAATCAGCAATGACTTCAACAGTGGTAAAACCGTAGCGTTCAGTTGCAGATTCCACTAGATCTTTCGCCAGGATAAAGTTTTGCGCCGCTTTTTCTTCGCCACGCGCTTTCACCAGTTGATATTCAATTTCAGCATGCAGGGCAACGGCTTGGTTCGCAGGAAGCGTCCAAGGCGTTGTGGTCCAGATCACGATATCAGTACGGTCAGCGACTTCTACACCTAAACGTGCAGACAGGTCAGCCAGATCGACTACAGTGAAACCGACGTCAATCGCGTCTGATTTTTTATCTTCATATTCAACTTCTGCTTCAGCCAGAGATGAACCACAGTCCAGACACCAGTTGACCGGTTTCAGACCTGGTTCGATATGACCAGCTTTTGCGATTGCACCCAGTGAGCGAACAATATCCGCTTCTTGTTTGAAGTTCATGGTCAGGTACGGATTGTCCCAATCACCGAACACACCCATACGTACAAAATCTTTCTTTTGTAATTCAACTTGGGTGTAGGCATATTCACGGCAAGCTTTACGGAAGGTAGACGCATCGACTTTCACGCCGACTTTACCGACTTTTTCTTCAACTTTAAGCTCAATTGGAAGACCGTGACAGTCCCAGCCCGGTACATATGGGGCATCAAAGCCATCCATGACACGGCTTTTAATAATGATGTCTTTTAAAACTTTATTGACTGCATGGCCCAAGTGGATTTGGCCGTTTGCGTACGGAGGGCCGTCATGAAGTACATATTTTTTCTTGCCAATACGCGACTCACGAATCTGCTGATAAATGTTGTCGGCATACCACTCTTCTAACCATTTCGCTTCACGTACTGCCAGATTTGCCTTCATTGCAAAGTCAGTACCTGGGAGGTTTAGCGTGGCTTTGTAATCCACTGCATTTTCAGGAGTTTGCTTATCGCTCATGCAAGTTGTCTTCCAATTCAATCTGTCATTTGACAGACACGTTTTACAATAAAAATATGGGGGATTAAAAGGGAAATGTGGGGTGATTTCGACGAAACTCAAGTAGTTTCTCGACATCGTCATCAATTCCGGCTTTTAGGGCTTCAAGCGAAGGATAATTCTTTTCGCCATGCAAATAGTTTAAGAATGTCACCCGCATCAACAGGCCATACAGATTAGCAGAAACATCAGGGAAATGTACTTCTAATCGCCATTCTGGTTGTTCCTGCTGAATGGCCGGGCGGGTCCCGACATGTCCGGCGCCAAACAGACCGGTGGGGTCATAGCCAGCAATGCCTGTTTTGCTTGCATCACCAGCTCTAGCTTTATCTTTTAAAGATTCGGTTTCACACACCACTTCCACGCCATAAATACCCTGCAAACACGGTCTATGGCGGTTTAAGCGCACATTAATGGTCGGAAAATCAATGGTGCGGCCGATCTGGTCGCCATATTGTACCCGCCCGGTAATGCTATAAGGGCGCCCCAGGAGTTTGGCAGCCAGGGCAAGATCGCCTGCTTGTAGTGTCTGACGGATACGGGTCGAACTGACACGTTCGCCGTCGAGTTGTACGGTATCCAGATTGGTGACCTGAAAACCATAGTTACGCAGGAATTCGCTATTGCCCTGACGGTGTTTACCGAAGTGGAAATCATCACCCAGCACGAGATGCTCGGCATTCAGTTTATCTTTTAGAATATCGGCAAACTGTTCTGCATTCAGACTACGGAAACTTTCATCAAATTTCGCCACCGCAATATAGTCCACACCCAGTTCAGTCAGGTATTCCACCTTTTCACGTAAAGATGATATACGGGGTGGGGCCTCATAGCCTTTGAAATATTCCAGTGGCTGTGGTTCAAAGATCATTACCACGCTTTTCAGCTGTTGCTGTTCCGCCACGGCTTTCAGCTGTTTGATCATGACCTGATGACCTAAATGCACACCGTCAAAATTACCAATGGTAACCACCGTTTTAGGTAACTCTGTGCGAGACGATAAGGCATTTAGACGGAGCAGCTTCATGGGCGAATCAGGTGCTTGGAAATTCGAAGAGGCTATATATTGCCATAATCTTTACGTTTCGTCTTGTTGTTGTGTTTTTATGCAATATCTTTTATTTAAAAATCTTTAGCCCAGAACTTAATCGGCTGAATAAAATAAAAATTAATCAATATTTCCTGCTTCCTTAGCGCTCTAATAATCAGAGCTAGCTTTACTTTTCTGGCAGTTTAAACAGGTTTATAGCAGACAGGGCAGAGACCATTTTCTGCTGAGCAGAAATCGATTTTTATTTGCAGTGCTTACCTGTTTATCTTTTAATAGTCCAGTATTTTAAAATTGATATGGAAACCCAATGTCTGAACATGCACTGATTATGGCTTTGCCCAATGAATCCAAAGGCTTATTTGAAGCACAAGGTATTGATGTGCATTATAGCGGTATTGGCAAAGTCAACGCAGCCTTTAAAGCCTTTGAAGTGATTCAGAACACAGGCTGTAAGACTTTATTGAACCTGGGTACGGCAGGCAGTTCGCATTTTGATGCGCATGCCCTGGTCGAAGTCAGCCATTTTGTGCAGCGCGATATGGATGTTTCACCACTCGGTTTTGACGTCGGCTTAACCCCGATGGATCAGCATTTCCCGGGAGCAATCGAGCTTGAGCCTTTCTTTGATCATTTGCCCAAAGGTATTTGCGGAACCGGAGATAGCTTCGAAACAGGACAACCGAAAGTGCCCTGCCAACTGGTCGACATGGAAGGCTATGCACTGGCCAAGGTATGCAAGAAACTTGGCGTACGCCTGATTTCTGTAAAATACATTACCGATGGTGCCAATGACACAGCGCATCTCGACTGGGAGGAAAACTTATTGTTAGGCGCGCAAAAACTGTTATTTTTATATCAGATGTTAAAATAAGAATAAGGTCAAAGACCGGATCGGCGACCATAATGACTATGGTCGTATGCCAAGCAAAACTTATGCGTTTTGTTCAGGACGTGGTAGTACACCGTAAAGCATCATATGTACAGTGTGCTGAATCACACGCTGCTGCATGCTACGGTTACGCAGCGTTTTGCCGGTCACCATTTCCATCTGTATAGCAAAGTCGGCATAGTTCTGTGTCACTGCCCAGATATTCAGGATCAGCAGTTCAGGATCAATATCTTTAGAAATCTTGCCCTGTTCCTGCCAGTTACTGATCACCTTGGCTTTACGTTTCACCAGTTTTTTCAGTGGACCTTTCAGGATTTCCAGAATATGTGGTGCCCCCTGGATCACTTCCAAGGCGAACAGGCGAGATGCTTTCGGTTGAGTGCGTGATACTTCAATTTTCTGCATCAGATAATTGGTGATCGCTTCTTCCGGTTCTAGCTCGGCTTCAAGCATTTGCAGCGGTGCAAGCCACTTTTGCAGTACGGTGGTTAACACTTCTACATAGAGAGCTTCTTTATTTTCATAGTAATAGAAAATATTAGATTTATGCATTTCTGCAATTTGTGCAATTTCGTCCAGACTTGCCCCACTAAAACCATATAGGGAAAAAACGTCTAGAGCGGCACTGAGCAGCTGGTTGCGCTTTTGAGTACTCTTTTTTTGTTCCATCAGCAATATAAAAACAATTAAAAAAGGGAATATTGAATTGTACGGCAAATCATCAGATTTGTGCACAAAGTAGAAGTCTAATTTTTTGAATAATGATGATTTATTCTGTAGATCAACTATGTAACCCTTACAAAACTAGCGAATCCCAGTATAAAAATCAAGCTTTTGAAAATGTTTAAATTATTTTGAAGCCTTTTGTTATTGAGAAATCAGTTTAATTAATGTCAGATTCATGACATTTTATTTTTAAGATGGACTGTAATTTTAATTTTGATGAAATTCTAAGAATTATCTATCCTTCAAAGTGAAAACCCGGATTCTAGAGCCGGGTTTTATTTCTTTTTAGGTTGCCAGTACGGCATTCAGAACTCGCTGTTCCAGTTCAGCAAACTGGGTTCCTTTCTGACGTGGACGTGGCAAGTTGACACGGAACTCTTTGGCAATATGACCTTTGTCCAGCAGGATGATGCGATCTGCTAACTGTACGGCTTCACTGACATCATGAGTCACCAGGATCGCAGTAAAGCCCTGTTCAGTCCATAACTTCTCGATCAGGTTCTGCATGTCAAGGCGGGTCAAGGCATCTAGGGCACCTAATGGTTCATCCAAGAGCAGGATACGTGGTTTATGGGATAAAGCACGTGCCAAGGCTGTACGTTGACGCTGACCACCCGACAGTTGCGATGGCCATAGCCCTGCTTTTTCCTTTAAGCCGACTTTCTCCAGCATGCTTGATGCATTGGCATGCTGATCTTTCGGCAAGCCTAATTGCACATTCTGTTCAATGCTCCGCCATGGCAACAAACGCGGATCCTGGAACATCACCCGGATATCGTCCGCAGTAATACCTTCACGAATATGACGTGCTGACTTGAACTTGATTTCGCCGTAGCTCTGTTTTTCCAGATCGGCAATCAGACGCAGCAGGGTACTTTTACCACAACCACTACGACCGACAATTGCCAGGAATTCGCCCGGCTGAATATGCAGATCCAGATCTTCCAGAACCTTGACCGAGCCATAGAACTTATGCAGCTGTTCAATAATAATTTCGGCACCGATGACTGCATGGGGATCAATATCTGCCGCAGCATAGTCTTGTGGTGCAGTTTGGTCATTGGCGAGACGCCCTAAGCTGAGATCAGTCATCATATGCTCCTCAATATTATTCATTTATTTTTGATAGCCAGCATGCCAGCGCAGCAGGAAACGTTCCAAGGCAACCGCCAGAACATCCGCCAGTTTGCCAAGTAGGGCATACAGTAAAATACCGACCAGTACCACATCGGTTTGCAGGAATTCACGTGCATTCATGGTCATATAACCAATCCCGGACTGTGCAGAAATGGTTTCAGCCACAATCAGCAGTACCCACACTAAACCTAACGAGAAACGTAAACCCACCAGAATCGAAGGCATTGCGCCCGGTAAAATAATTTCTTTATACAGTTGCCAACGGGTGAGCCCATAGCTTTTACCCATTTCGATCAGCTGCGGATCGACTGAGCGAATACCATGATAGGTATTGATATAGATCGGGAAGAACACGCCGATAGCGACCAGAAACAGCTTGGCTGATTCATCGATACCGAACCACAAAATCACCAGTGGAATTAAGGCCAGGGCAGGGATGTTCCGGATCATCTGTAAAGTGGTATCGAGCAGGGTAGAGGCAGCCTTGGATGAACCATTGAGTAAACCTAGAAGCAGCCCCAAACCACCACCCACCAGTAAACCACTCAGGGCACGGCCAGCACTGACTTTTACATGGGTCCAGAGTTCGCCACTCATCAGCAGAGCCCAGAATGCGGCGATGACTGCACTCGGTGCAGGTAAAATTCGGCTTTCCAGCAGGCCGGTACTAGACGCGATCTGCCAGATCAAAATTAATCCAATGGGAACTAACCAGGGCAGCAAACGCTGCCTGAATTGTGTTCCACGTGAAACCTTCTTTTCTGCGATGGTTTCAACAGAAACGACTTTTAACATTAAGCTGGCTCCTGAACACTCGCAGCTTTCTTGTTCTCATCTGGTGTGTAGTTATTCGCCACAATTTCACCGAATGGACCTGTCAGGTTTGGCTGAGTCAATTTTTTCTGGGTTTCAAGTGGTAAAAGTGGGAATACCAGTTCAGCAAAACGGATCGACTCTTCCAGATGTGGGTAGCCTGAGAAGATAAAGGTATCGATACCCAAATCAGCATATTCCTGAATACGTGCTGCGACAGTTTCAGGGTCACCTACCAGTGCTGTACCTGCGCCACCACGTACCAGACCGACACCTGCCCAAAGGTTTGGAGAGACTTCAAGTTTGCTACGGTCGCCGTTGTGCAGTTCAGCCATACGACGCTGACCGACTGAATCCATTTGCTTGAATTTTGCCTGCGCTGCTGCAATGGTTGCATCATCTACATACTGGATCAGCTCTTCTGCGGCCTTCCATGCTTCTTCATTGGTTTCATGAACAATCACATGTAAACGGATACCATAACTAAGCTTACGGCCTTTCGCTTCAGCTTTGGCACGGACATTTTCAATCTTTTCTTTGACTGCTGCAGGTGGTTCACCCCAAGTCAGGTAAGTGTCAACCTGATCTGTTGCAAGTTCAATCGCAGCATCTGAAGAACCGCCGAACCACAGTGGAGGATGGGGCTCTTGAACGGGTGGATAGAGCAATTTTGCATCGTCTACACTTAAGCGTTCACCGTGGAAAGTGAAGCTTTCACCCGTGTGAGAGCGTTTCAGGATTTCACGCCAGATCGTCGTGTATTCAGTTGCAGTCTTGTAGCGGGTTTCGTGATCTTCATACACGCCGTCGCCTTTTAGTTCCTGCTCATCACCACCAGTGACCAAATTTAGCAAGACACGGCCACCAGATAAACGGTCAAAGGTTGCTGCCATACGTGCAGCCAGTGCAGGAGTCGTTACACCCGGACGTAGCGCAACCAGGAATTTCAATTTCTTGGTCGCGTCAATCAGGCTGGCTGCGGTTAACCATGGATCTTCACATGAACGGCCTGTTGGAATCAGTACACCTTCATAGCCCAGGTTATCGACCGCAACTGCAATCTGTTTCATATAGGCATGATCGACCTGGCGTGCACCTTTGCTGGTACCTAAGTAGCGGCTGTCACCATGTGTCGGAATAAACCAGAAAATTTTCATGTCTTTGATCCTTGAATTATTTGCCTGCCCAAACGGCTTGCTGAATATTGATAGATTTTGGAATGATCTTGAGTTCGCTAAAACGGTTCGCGAGTTCTTGCTGGTCGGCAATCACTTTCTTGGTGAGCGGTGCAGCACCAGATGGATTAGGACGACGCTGGATAAAGGTCTGGCTGACAATTGGTTTTAAGCCAGTACTTTGCGCAAAGATTTTTGCAGTTTCAGTTTTATGACGCTGTACCCATTTATCTGCAACATTGACCTGTTTGATAATTCCTTTTAATGCTTGCGGGTGTTTTTTAATTAAACTTTCTGAAGCCAGATAGAAGGTATAATTGGGACTTAAGCCTTTCCCTGAAGATAAGACTCTGGCTTTATCTTCTACTTGCGCTGCAGCATAGTACGGGTCCCAAATCGCCCAGGCATCAATCGCACCTTTCTGGAAAGCTGCGCGTGCATCCGCAGGGCTTAACCAGATTGGCTGGATATCGGTCCATTGCAAACCTGCCTTACGTACTGCCTGGACCAGTAAATAATGCGAGCTGGAACCGCGATGAACGCCGACACGCTTACCTTTTAACTGGCTCAGTTTGGTAATTTTGGAATTGTGTTGTACCAGAATGGCAGAAGAGAGCGGTTTTGCAGTTTCATAAGCAAAATAATGCAATGGCTTATTACCAGCTTGAGCATAGACAGGAGGAGTGTCTCCAGTCGCACCGATATCAATAGAACCTACAGCTAATGCTTCTAAGATTTGTGGTCCGCCTGGAAATTCGTTCCAGCTGATTTTTGCATTTGGAAATTCCTGTTCAAGCAGCTTTTGCTGTTGTGCAATGACCAGGTTTACCGAAGCTTTTTGGTAGCCTACACGAAGCTGTTTCACTGACGGATCAACTGCCCAAGCGGCACTTGAACCCAACATCGCACAAGCAACTAATGCGGCATTCATAGCATGACTGGAGGTCTTGAACCATGTGATTGCTTTGTTGTGTCGCTGATGTTGAGTCATTATTAGATCCCCTGATATTTTCCTATGATTTATTTGGTTAAAATTGCTGATTGAATATTCAGTTTTGCTGGAATCAGTTGCTGGCCATAGAAGGCATCAGCGACCTGCTGCTGTTTTTGCGCCACCTCTGGTGTGAGCGGTTTTACCCCAAAGCCCATACGTGAAATTGAGGTTTTCAATACGTCAAATGCCAAGCCTGTTGGTTTTTCTAGAAGTTTCGCTGCCTCATCTTGATGGCTAGATACCCATTCAGTAGTCAGGTTCAGCTCATTCACTACCGCATCAATGATCTGTGGATTCGCTTCAGCGAACTTACGATCAGCCAGATAGAACTGATGATTGCTCACGATATTCTCACCAGTTGCAATCACACGTGCACCAATCTGATGTTCTGCTGCCGCAAAGAACGGATCCCAGATCACCCAGGCATCAACCGCTCCACGCTCAAAAGCGGCACGTGCATCAGAAGGTGGCAGGTACACCACTTCAATATCGCTGAGTTTCAGATTATTGGCTTCAAGGACTTTTAATAGTAAATAATGAACATTTGAGCCTTTGTTGAGTGCAACACGTTTGCCTTTCAGGTCCTGGACGGACTGAATATTTGAGTCTTTTTGTACAATCAGAGCTTCAGCCTTAGGTGCTTCAGGTTGGTTTGCGACATACACCAGATTTGAGTTGGCTGCCTGAGCAAAGATTGGCGGTGCTTCACCGGCTTCACCAAAAGACACACTGCCTACATTCAGACCTTCAAGTAATTGTGGACCTGCCGGGAATTCCACCCATTTCACATTTACGCCTTGTTGTTTTAATACAGTTTCCAACGTGCCGCGTTCTTTCAAAATTGGAAGGACGCCATATTTTTGGAAACCGATATTCAGCGTTACACTTTCTTCTTTTTTAGAGCAGCCAGAGAGCAACATCACGCCAGCAATAGCAGTACTCAGGGCTACTGTTTTTGCAATGAATTTAACCGTAGATTGGCGCATGAATATAAGCTCCTGACAAAAAGCCAGTTAGATGGAATAGACAAGTTAGGCATACGCTAATCGTTTTTTATTTTCCAAAAAAATAACAATTCGGGAATTTCTAATGAGAAAAAAAGATAAATAAAAAAGCGCAAAACTTATGTAGAAAAGTGATTTGGAATCTTTATGGAATTTAATTTTTATATAATTTAAGTTATTGAAATATATACATAATTTTTTTAATAAAATATAAAGATATGGATATGAAAATCCATGCAAAGCTTTTTAAGTTAAATACTTAAGAAATCCACATATCTTTAGCAAAAAATAAGATATATAAACAAATAAAAAGTCACATTAAAGTGACTTTTTACAAACCAGGGAATTACGCTGATAGTTATATAGCGCCTGACGGGCATCGGGCAGATCATCGACAGAGGATTGTTCAAAGCCTTGTTCCAGGAACCAGTGTGCAGTGCGTGTGGTCAGAATAAACAGTTGCTGAATACCCATGCTCCGGGCTTTATCTTCCAGATAATTCAGAATCTGGCTGCCGCGGTTGGACTTGCGATAACTTGGATCGACAGCGACACAGGCAATTTCAGCAGAACGCAGCTCATTGCCTGTGGTTGGAATCGGATATAACGCGGCACAGGCCAGAATCATGCCGTCACGTTCAATGACCGCGAACTGTTCAATTTCGTTTTCCAGACGTTCGCGTGAGCGATACACCAGAATGCCTTCTTCTTCCAAAGGCCGTAGCAGGTTAATCAGGCCGCCAATATCCTGAATGGTAGCCATACGTACATCTTCATAATGGGCATCGGTAATCAGGGTGCCGGAACCATCTCGGGTGAACAGTTCTTCCAGCAGCGCGCCATCATGAGCATAGGAAATCAGATGCACACGGTTGACGCCATTCATCGAGGCTTCCTGTGCAGCGCGAAGTTGCAAGCTCAGTTCGGATGGCAGGTCTTGAGCATCCTGCATAATATAAGCATCCAGCTGACTTGGTTGTACTTCACGTTGCAATTGTCCATCTGTATTCAGCAGGCCATGCTGTTTACCCAGGAAAATCAGCTTGTCTGCCTTGATACGAATCGCAGTTTTGGTCGCAACTTCTTCAGCCAGCAGGTTGAACACTTCGCCAGTAGTGGAATAACCGGTTGGTCCAAGCACCACAATGTTATGGCTGTCAAGATGACGCTGAATCGCATTGGTGTCTACGGTACGGACTTCACCAGTTAACTGGAAATCAATACCGTCACGAATCCCGTAAGGCTTGGCAGTAACAAAATTACCGGATACGACATCAATACGGGCGCCATACATGGGTGAGTTGGCCAGTCCCATCGAGAGCAGGGCTTCAATCTGCAGGCGGATTGAACCCACGGCATTCATGACACAGCTCAACGATTCACGGGTTGTGATTCGGCGCTGACGATGAAAAGGCGTGCTGATCTGACTTGCTGCCAGATTCTGGTTGATCTGTGGACGCGCACCATGCACCAGAATCAGATGAATTCCGAGAGAATGCAGCAGGGCAATATCGTGAATAATATGCTGGAAATTGTCATGCAGCACCGCCTCGCCATCAAACATGATCACGAAGGTCTTGTTACGGTGCGCATTAATATAGGGCGCAGAATGGCGAAACCAATGCACATATTGCAAAGTTGTGCTTTGAGACGGTTCTGCTGGATTCATGCGCTGGCCTATATTAGAAAATAATACTTAATTGAATTTGATTCTAAAAAAAGCCGAGAATGAAGTACAGCAATAAAAAAAACACCTGAAGCGTGGGCTTCAGGTGCAATGGAGAAAAGATACAGAATTAAGATTTAGTTGAGGATACGGATAATCTTGTCATTACGCTCATTGACTAGCACATAATCACCATTGATTTTGTACCACTGCTGGTTTCTGCCTGCATTTGGCAGACGGCGTGCTTCATAACGACTTACTTCAAAACGGCGGTTGTCATACTGGTTAGGCAGCTTTTGACCAACACGCCAGTCACGGCTTGGATTTACCACGCGGTTGTTATAGCGTTTATCATTCCAGCGACGGTCATCACGGCGATCGTCCCATTTTTTCGCATCTCTATGATCCCAATGCGGTGCCGGTTTATGTGGCGCATAACGCGGATCATGTTGCGGTGCAGCCATTGCAGAAGTTGCAACTAAAGCACTCAAGGATAAAGCGATTGTTGTTAACACTTTTTTCATGGCATTCACCTGAATTCATCATTATCGTTTCGATGAGACTAAATTAGCGAATCAGTAGAGAGAAACCGTGAGGGTAATTTAGGCGAATTGTTAAATTTATGAAGAAAAAAAGAAGAATAAGAGGGAATTACAGTTTTTTTTAGTCAAGAACAGCATCCAATACCACCTGACTAAAATAAAAAAGACCCAAACAAGTTAGGTCTATGAAAATGTGAGGATTTAATGTCCAAGAATTCGAATGATACTGTTGTTGTCCGAATCCACCAAAATGTATTCATTATTGACTTTATACCATTGCTGTCTGCGGTCAGGTTTTGGCAACTTGTGGTCTTTATATTCAACTTTATAACCATTACCGCGATAATGCTGTGGCATCACATAGCCGGGTTGCCATTTCATTTGCTGTAAACGCTTTACACCACGCTCTTCACGCATACGGCGACGGTCTTCATGGTCATCATCTGCGCGATCACGGAATTTTTTAGACTGATCTTGACGTTGATCCATATGACGTTCATCATCAAAATGCGGCGCAGCATTGGCAACATTCGTCAGCATTAATGTACTGATAGACATTGTCAAAGCAACCAAAAGCTTTTTCATGGTGAACCCTCAATCAATTGTTCATTTTCTACAGTCTAATTTACGCAAAAATTGCAGAGAAACTGTGAAGATCAGGCATGTATTCTTTAAAGAATGCAGAGAGATTATGACTATGCCATGATTTCAGTAGTTTTTGAACACTTCATACAGGCTAAGCGCTTGAGAAGCTGTGAAATACTATCCTGAGGCTAATGTATGGTGAGGTCAAGAGAAACTCGGTTAATTAGGGCAATTTATCTCCTGTATTCCAGTCGAATAGTACCTCAATATTTGCAGGTCTGAACTAGTTCCATTGTTCAGTCAAACCCTGTAACGACTGGATTGCTTCAGCCACACATTCCGCTTCAGTGGCATCATCTAAAGCTTGAATCAAGCTAGCTGATAATTGCAGGCTTTCAATATGGCGAATAGTCTCGATTTTACGTTTTTGGTCAGCCATGCTGGATTCTCCTTTATCTGGTCATCATCTTGAATACAGGTATCATAGCGCTCAGGCTTTAATTTGAAAAACCGAATAAAATTATTATTAGTATGTAAAAAACCGATTTATAGCTGTTTTTAATAGGTTTCCCGAATAAAAAAAGAACACGCTTGGCGTGCTCTTATATCGGTTTAAACCTGGCTTAGTAAGCGTAGTTCAGATCGGTATAGTCAGTCAGGGACTTCTGGATATGTGCATTAATAAAGGCACGTACATCATCCGTGGTCATGGGCTTGCCTTGATTGCTAATTACATGTTCGATATCCGGCTGATTTTCAATTTTAATGCGATACACAAAATGTTTAGCCAGACGGTAGCCATCATCCAGTTTTTCAATACCTGTCACATAGTAATAGGCATGTTCAAAGTTCAGATCGGTATGGGAAAAGATAAACTGCTCGAATAGTTTTAGCTTGCTGCCATTTTCGAGTGCTTTGATGTCGTCCACAATACTGGCTTCAAACTTCACGCCGTATTTTTCAGAAACCGGCTGCTGATCAATCAGAAGTGACACCATGCCATCTTCCAAAGTGGTCACGGTGATGTTGTTTAGGTCAGTCATGTTGCACTCGAATCAAAATCTGTTAGCGATAGTATGGGTGAATTTTAGCGAAACTCAATGCGACCAGGGTGGAGTCAGATAAGATTTATGCATTATTTCATTCTAAAATAGCAATAAAAAAGGGAACCAAGGCTCCCTCATTTCAATCATTTTCACTTCAATCAGCAGTTAATCCTGCGCATCAATACTTTGACCATTCATATGCAGACTGTCATCACCCATCAGGTAAAGATAAGCCGGCATAATCGATTCCGGGGTTGGCAAGGTTAGTGGATCTTCATCTGGATAGGCTTTAGAACGCATCGCAGTCCGGGTTGCACCCGGATTAATGCAGTTAAAACGCACATGTGGATGTACATTTTCTTTGGCAAACAGCTGGCTTACCGCTTCAATGGCAACCTTGGAAACTGAATAAGCTCCCCAGCGTTCACGCACTTGGCGGCCTACACCTGAACTGGTAAAGACCACGGAAGCATGCTCAGATTTTTCGAGCAGAGGAAGCAGGGCCTGAGTCAGCACGAAGGGTGCACGCAGGTTGACAGCCATTACATCATCCCAGACGCCGGGGCTATAGTTTGCCAGTTCAGTACGTTCACCGAGAATGCCTGCATTATGCAGAATTCCGTCCAGACGACCAAACTGTTTACTCATTGTTTCGAACAGGAGCTCATAATCACGCTCAGAAGCACTGGAAAGCTGTAAAGGCAGAATTGCCGGGCGTGGCGCACCCAAACCTTCAATTTCATCATAGATGACTTCAAGCTTGTTCAGGGTACGACCATGCAGCACTACCGTCGCACCATGCAGGGCATAGCTGATCGCTGCTGCACGTCCAATGCCATCGCCGGCACCTGTGATCAGGATAATACGATCCTTTAACAGGTCTGAGCGAGGTTGATATTCTGAATACTTCATGAACGACCTCCTTATTTCTTGCTTATTGTTGTGAAGTTTAATGTTCTGACCGGAACCTGAGTTTTAGCCGAGTACTGGCTTTAAAACCAGATCCTGAATTCGTTGATGTAATTCTTCTACACTATGCACGATACAATCGGCCTGCCAAGCGTTTAAATTATCTTTATGTTCTAAAGGCAGATAACCATAGGCTGCCAGAATAGTATACATATTGGCTGCACGTCCAGCATCGATATCACGTGGATGATCGCCGACATAGATACAGTCTTTAGCCGCCAGGTCAATCTGTTTTGCTGCCAGATACATCGGCTCCGGATCCGGTTTGGTACGGCCCACATCTTCCGGGCAGACCAGTACCGAACAGCGCTCTGAGAGATTCAATGCCGCAAGCAGCGATTCACTTAACCAGCGTGGTTTATTGGTGACAATACCCCAAGGAATACTGCGTGCTTCCAATGCTTCCAGCAGTGGATACATGCCGTCAAACAGGTCAGTATCTACTGCAATATCGGCACCATACAGGTCTAAGAAACGCTGACGATGCGCCAGCAGGAGAGGATCTTCCAGCTCGAGTTCCGGATAGACCAGCTTGACCATGGCACGAGCACCTTCTGAAACCTGAGTGCGGATCAACTCTGGTGCTACTACTTCACGGCCTTCTTCGCGGCACATATCCTGAATAATGCGGACAAAGTCGGCAGCAGTGTCAATTAAGGTACCATCGAGGTCAAAGAGAACTGCTTTCATTCAGCAGCTCCATTCGCCTGTTCTTTTGCCGTATAGACCATATAGTTAACATCTACATTGGGCGCTAACCAGTACCGTTTGGTCAGCGGGTTATAGTGCAGACCCGTCATATCTTTTAGTTTCAGACCAGCGTTGCGGATGTCATCCGCTAGTTCAGATGGCTTGATAAATTTGCTGTAATCATGCGTACCACGTGCCAGCATACGCAGCACATATTCTGCACCAATAATGGCAAACAGATAGGACTTCGGATTACGGTTAATGGTCGAGAAGAACACATGACCCCCTGGTTTTACCAGCTTATGGCAAGCCTGAATGATCGATGCCGGATCTGGAACATGCTCCAGCATTTCCATGCAGGTCACCACATCGTATTGTCCTGCTTGTTCCTCGGCGAGTTGCTCAACAGGAACCTGACGGTATTGAATATTACTGACACCTTCCTGTTCCGCATGTAGACGTGCCACATTCAGTGGTGCTTCACCCATATCGATACCAAGCACATCAGCACCACGGCGTGCCATGCTTTCGGCCAGAATGCCACCGCCACAGCCTACATCCAGAACTTTTTTGCCGCTCAAGCCGCCAGCATGTTCGTCAATCCAGTTCAGACGTAGTGGATTAATCATGTGTAAAGGGCGGAACTCGGAATGCTGATCCCACCATATGGCTGCGAAAGCTTCAAATTTGGCAATTTCTTGTGGATCAACATTCAATTGCGACATCGGTGTCACCTCAATCAAGTCGTTATATTTTAAAAAAGTTCAATGTTGATTAGTGTAGCGCTTCCTGCAAAAAAAGCGATAAAAGCCTTAAAAAAGTTCACAGAATAAAAACGAAAGCCGCATATTTGATTTATAGTATCTGCATAAGCTAATCATAAAGATTTTGAGGATCATAATTCCAATGAAAAAATTTATTTTAGGCACTGTTGCTGCATCTGTTTTAGCATTTTCTGGCAGTGCGATGGCCAACTTTGTAGCAGGCCAAGACTATCAAGTGCTGGCTAAACCAGTCAAAGTTGAAAAGCCTGGGAAAATTGAAGTACGTGAATTCTTCTGGTATGGCTGTGGTCACTGCTACACACTTGAACCGCATATGCAGACCTGGTTGAAACAACTGCCTAAAGATATCCGTTTTGTCCGCACTCCAGCTGCGATGAACCCACTATGGGAACAGGCAGCACGTGCCTATTATGTGTCTGAAGCCTTGGGTGTTCGTCAAAAAGCGCACTTGCAATTGTTCCATGATATCCATGCGAAGCAAAAACCAATTTTAGAACAAGCACAACTTGCCAAGTTTTATACCCGTTATGGTATTTCAGAAGCGAAATTTAACAGTACGTATAAATCATTCCCGATTTCTTCAAAAATCGCCCAGGCGAAAAATCTGGCCGCATCTTATCAGTTAACGGGTGTGCCAGCCGTGACCGTGAATGGTAAGTATGTCGTTCAGGGTGATGATGCCAAAGTAATTCAGGTGGTAAATTTCTTGGTAGAAAAAGAGCGTAAGGCAAAATAATTTCTGCCTGATCTTAAAAAACCTGCACATTGCTGCAGGTTTTTTATTGTTGAAAATATCTATTCTAGCTGCCTGAAGGCTGTTTATGCATGAATGCCTTGAAATAGCAGTTGCATCTGAATAACCGTCTGAGCTTTAAATTCTGTTGCGCGACTTTGTTGAAGATTGGCATCTACCAGACCCTGAATACTCAGCCAACCCATCGCCCAATTCAAGGATAAATCCACGAGCATCTGGACCAGCAGCTTCAAGTGTTGAGGCGATTTGATTCCCTGAGCGGAATAAAGATTTCCCAGCTCATCGACCAGATCAGCAACTAAAAATTGCAGTTCTCGCTCAATACTGGTCCGCAAAAAGTCTGATCCGCCCCAACGTTCTGTACTAAAAAATAGCCATGGCTCAGGATGTTCTTCAACAGCCTGAAGGAAAAGACCAATTGAGGTTTCAGTATCTGAATGTACTTGATACAAGTAAGCTTCTACCAGCCGATTTAAGACACCTTTTAAATTAATGGCGACTTGGTCGAGCAGTTCCAGACCCAATTGCTGCATGTCCTTAAAATGCCGGTAGAACGCCGTCGGCACCAGTCCAACTTCACGGGACAGTTCACGCAGGCTGATATTGCTAAATGCACGACCACGGCTACTCAGTACCAGTGCGGCATCTAGTATTGCCTGATGACTTTGCTGTTTGCGTTCTGCACGTAAAGACATAAAAATCTTCTCGATATTTCCCTTTAAGTTTAACAAAAAATCGGCAATCACGCAGCGCCATTCAGATGGCCTGATTTTGTATTTTGATCGAACAAGACTGAATTGATTTTGTAAATCATGCCAAGGGCCGGGCAATCTTGGCAGAGGCTTCTGCTATACTGAGCCACAATTATTTTTCAGTCAAAGCAGGACTTATTTATGCGTATCGACCAGCGAGCATTAGATCAATTACGTGACATCAAAATTACCCGCAATTACACACGTTATGCGGAAGGTTCAGTATTGGTTGAATTTGGTCATACTAAAGTGCTTTGTACTGCCAGCATTGACAACTCGGTTCCCCGTTTCCTGAAAGGTCAGGGCCAAGGCTGGGTAACCGCAGAATATGGCATGCTGCCACGTTCAACACATACCCGTAGCGACCGTGAAGCGGCACGTGGCAAACAGAGTGGCCGTACTCAGGAAATCCAGCGTCTGATCGGCCGTAGCCTGCGCGCTATGGTGGACCTGAAAAAACTCGGTGAAAATACGATTACTATCGATTGTGATGTGATCCAGGCAGATGGCGGGACACGTACAGCCTCTATTACCGGTGCTGCGGTAGCATTGATTGATGCGATGAATGTGTTGCTTGAAAAGAAAAAAATCAAGCAAGATCCACTTAAAGGTCTGGTTGCTGCAATTTCTGTGGGTATTTTCAAAGATGAAGTATTACTAGATCTTTGCTATGAAGAAGATTCTAACTGCCAGACTGACCTGAATGTCGTGATGACTCAAGCTGGTGAATTCATTGAAATTCAGGGTACTGCAGAAGACAAGCCATTTACCCGTAGTCAATGCAATGACATGCTGGAAATGGCTGAGAAGGGCATCCAAGAGCTGATCAAGAAACAGCAAGAAGTTTTAGGCTGGTAATTTATCTTCTAGTGAAAAACGCATCTTCGGATGCGTTTTTTTATGGGTATTCTTAGGCTTCAACATTGCCTCACAAAAATTGAACAGGACCTATCTACTGTATCGCTGTGTTTCGAGAGATGATTTTCAATCTACTTAACTATAGAGGGTCGACGTATGAAAATATTATTCATGGCACTTTCAGTCTGTACCGTTCTTGGTCTGACTGCCTGTGATAATAATTCCCGTGATGCAGATCGGGATGGTGCTTCTGCACCAGCAGGACAAAATACCAATTAGTCATCATATAGTCATCATACCCAAGTGTCACTTCATTCATCTTTATTATTTTTTTGTGCAGTTTTTGCACAAAAAAATCGAAAAATAAAAAAAAGGGTGCTTCGCACCCTTCTTCTATCGCGTATTCAGCAAGATCTAGGCATTAAAACGCATGGATAAATCAATTGCTTTCACATCCTTGGTCAGAACGCCCATCGAAATATAATCTACACCTGTACTAGCCACTTCACGTAAATTCTCAATCGTAATATTGCCCGAAGCTTCCAGTTTGCAACGACCTGCTACATGCTTCACCGCATCAATCATTTGCTGCTGGCTAAAATTATCCAGCATTACAATATCTGCTTTGGCTTCAAGTGCCTGATTTAACTCATCCCAGGTTTCTACTTCGACTTCTACCGGTTTACCTGGTGCAATCTGATGTGCCTTGGCAATGGCCTGTTCAATCCCACCAGCTGCCATGATATGATTTTCTTTAATTAAAAAGGCATCGAACAGCCCCAGACGATGATTCTGACCACCCCCAATCGCTACGGCATATTTCTGTGCAATACGCAGGCCTGGAATAGTTTTACGGGTGTCTAACAGTTTGGTATTTAGACCTTCTAATTGTTTGACATAGCTTGCTGTTTTGGTCGCGACTGCAGACAGGGTTTGGACAAAATTCAGTGCCGGACGTTCTACCGTGAGCAGGCTACGCGCAGAACCTGCCAGTTTCAGGAAGGCTTCATTTGCCCCGACACGGTCACCGTCATTTTTCAACCAGATCACTTCAACTTTTGGATCGTAGGCTTGAATCAAAGCATTCACCCAAGGTTGTCCAGCCAGCACCATATTCTCACGACTGATAATGGTAGCAGTAGCCTGTTCATCTTCAGGTGTCAGCAGGGCAGTGATGTCACCATTACCAATGTCTTCAGCCAGCGCCTGTTGAATATTGATCTGAATCGACTGTTCTAGCAAAGCTTGAGATATGCTCATGAGTATTTCCGTATCTTTTGTAAGCCGTGAAAATTGCGCCTTATATTAGCACTGTTACATAAAAATGAGCGATTTTTCGTACAGTCATCACAGCTGAATTGAGATTTGGATACGAAAGTTTTAGCATTAAGCCAGCTGCATTGCGCAGCAGTCATTTTAGTTGGGGATAGGAAAGTTTTTATGCAACAAGCACCTGCGTTTCATGTGAAGGATGGACAACTCATCGGTGCACGCCAGATTCCCTCACCCAACTTTAACCAGCGTCCGGAAAATACCGAGATTCAACTGATCGTGGTGCATAACATCAGCCTGCCGCCCTCACAATTTGGCGGTGGTTATATTGAGCAGTTTTTCCAGAATCAGCTGGATTGGTCAGTACATCCTTATTTTCAGACCATTCAGGGCATGCAAGTCTCTACCCATCTCTTAATTCTGCGTAGCGGGGAAGTGCTGCAGTTCGTCAATTTTAATGACCGGGCCTGGCATGCGGGCCGTTCGACCTATCTCGCTAAGAAAGAATGCAATGATTATTCGATCGGGATTGAGCTTGAAGGCAGCGATGACCTTCCCTTTGAACAGGCACAGTACGATGCACTAGTGCAGGTGACGGCCTGTCTGCAAGCCTATTATCCAAAAATCCAGCAACACTTTGCCGGACATTCTGATATTGCTTCGGGACGTAAAACTGATCCAGGCCTACATTTCAACTGGGTCGCATTCCGTGAACAATTACATCATTATAAAAATACATCAATACCTGAATAGGAATGTGATAAAGCAATGAACTTCTGCCAGAAGTTTCATTACAATAGGCAAAATTTAAACATTAGGTGAACAGTATGGCGCTGTGGCGTTCGACCGTCATTGTCAGTGCGATGACCATGTTGTCACGGGTACTGGGTCTGGTCCGGGATATTGTACTGCTCAATGTCTTTGGTGCAGGCAAGGACTTCGATACCTTCGTGGTCGCATTCCGTATTCCCAATTTCTTCCGGCGTCTGTTTGCGGAAGGAGCTTTTTCACAGGCTTTTATTCCGGTATTGACAGAATATAAAACCACACGGACGCATGCCGAGGTACAGATCCTGATTAGTAGGGTATTTGGCTGTCTGTCTACCGTCATGAGCCTGCTGACCTTCGTGGCCATGGTGGCTGCACCTGCCATTATTTATGTTTATGCACCGGGCTTCCATACAGATCCTGAGAAGTTCGCACTGGCATCGGACATGTTCCGCCTGACCATTCCTTATCTGCTATTCATGTCATTGACGGCTTTTGCCAGCAGTATCCTGAACAGCTATGGTTCATTCACTACACCCGCTTTTGCACCGGTGCTTTTGAATGTGGCAATGATTGCCGGCGCCTTATGGCTTACCCCATATATGGCCGAACCGATCATGGCCTTGGGCTGGGCAGTATTGATTGCGGGTGCTTTGCAACTGGCGATTCAGATTCCGGAACTGTGGCGCAAGAAACTGCTGATTCCACCCAAAATCGACTTCAAGCATGAAGGCGTAGACCGCATCATGAAACTGATGCTGCCAGCGCTGTTTGGTGTTTCGGTGACGCAGATCAACCTGCTGCTAAATACCATCTGGGCATCCTTTATGCAGGATGGTTCGGTATCCTGGCTTTACAGTGCTGAGCGTATGACGGAGTTGCCATTAGGCTTGATTGGCGTGGCAATTGGTACCGTGATTCTGCCATCTTTGTCGGCACGTCATGCCGAACAGGATCAGGTGAAATTCCGCAGCATGATCGACTGGGCGGCGAAAGTGATTGTAATGGTCGGCCTACCGGCCAGTATTGCGCTGTTCATGCTTTCTACGCCGATTATTCAGGCGCTGTTCCAACGTGGCCAGTTTGATCTGGAAGATACCCAGATGACAGCAATGGCGCTCCAGTGTATGAGTGCTGGCGTGATTTCATTCATGTTGATTAAAGTTTTTGCACCAGGTTTTTATGCCCAGCAAGATACCAAAACACCGGTACGTGTCGGTTTAATTGCAGTAGCTGCTAACGCGATTCTGAACGTCATTTTTATTGGATTCTTCAAGCTGATCGACTGGCATGCAGAACACATGGCATTGGCTTTAGCTTCTTCAGGTTCAGCTTTGGTCAATGCCGGAATGCTATATTTCTATCTGCACAAGCGTGATATTTTCCGCTTTGGTGGCCACTGGAAAAAGCTCATGTTGCAGTTTGGTTTTGCCAACTTTGCCATGATCGCAGCGCTGGCATATGCATTGACCTGGTATAATGGTGAGGTATCGCAATGGATCCGTGTGGCTGAAGTCATCGGGCTGTGCATTGTCGGAGTCACAGTTTATTTGCTCGCATTGGTATTGACCGGTTTCCGACCACGACATCTGAAACCATAAAATTCATGCAAAAAAATAAGAGCCATGAGGCTCTTATTTTTTACTTCTTATTCCATCGGTAGATGGTCTTGAATCAGGACAAGATCCGTTACTCTAGACCTTACCGCGGGACAAGAAACCAACAATTGCAAGAATAACCGCAATTACCAACAGAATAATCGCGAAATCCTTAGACAGACCGGCTACTCCACCAAAACCCAGTAAACTGGCAATCAATGCAATAACAGCGAATATAATAGCCCAACGAAACATCTTTGAATCTCCATGTGTTTTTATTCTCAAAATTAGTATAGGGACAATAAGCTCTTCAAACTGTTAACCTTTTGTTGATAATCTGTCTAATAGTTAGTAATCGTGTGAGTATAGTTATCAGATGCTTACAGTACGTTTATTTTGTGCAGGGCTGCTATAATAGATTGCTCCTGTCTCATCTCTGCCTGCTGTTATGACTGATACTTTGCGTCCTGAATTCTGGAAACACTATACCCTGAACGAGCTGAAGCCTCAGGAGTGGGAAGCATTGTGTGATGGCTGCGGGCTCTGCTGTCTCATTAAATTTGAAGATGAAGATACTCAGGAAGTCACCTATACACGCGTTGCCTGTAAACTGCTTGACTGTCAGACCGCGCGCTGCTCAGATTATCCCAACCGTTTACAATTCGTGCCTGACTGTATTCAGCTCACGCCTGAAAAATTGGCGACTATTCACTGGTTGCCAGCCAGTTGTGCCTATCGCCGGGTGGCTGAAGGAAAACACTTGCCGTCTTGGCATTACTTGATCAGCGGTTCACGTGAAAGTGTCATTAAAGCGCGCAAGTCAGCCGCAGGCCGCTGTCTGAGTGAGCTCGAAGTCGATGAAGATGAAATGGAAGATCATATTGTGCGCTGGGTGCGCTAGACGTTTCATTCTAACACACAGTGCTATGCAGTAATTGCTGTGCTGCACTACCCGCCATTGGCCGATAGAAATAAAAACCTTGTCCGATCTGGCAGTCACAATTAATCAGGGTAGAAAGTTGCTCGGTATTTTCAATACCTTCTACCAGTACATCAAGCTCAATACTGGACCCGATCTGGGTAATGGCTTTGACAATTGCCAGTGCCGAGGGATCGGTATTCAGGCGTTCCACAAAGTTACGGTCAATCTTGATACAGTCCACCGGATATTCCTGCAAACGGGTCAGGGAAGAATGACCGGTACCGAAATCATCTAAAGAAATATGAATGCCCGCCTGTTTTAACAAGTTCAGTGCGCGAATAACATAATTAGCCCCACGTTCTGACAGACTTTGTTCGGTAATCTCCAGTTCAACCTTGTCTGCCGAAATATCAAAGCGAGACAGGCGTTCTAATAACTTTTCAGCATAATCGTCACGCAGGAATTCGACAGGCGCTGCGTTGATCGAGATTGGTAGAATTTCTAAGCCTTGTTCCTGCCATTGGGTCATATCTTCAAAGACTTTCAGCTGCATGGTTTCGCTGATTCGTGAAGCCAGTTCATAGTCTTGAAAGGCACAGAAAATATGGGATGGCAGCTGAATCTGATGGTGCTGATCTTTCCAGCGCAGCAGTGCTTCAAAACCAATCACTGCACCATCGGACAGGCGTACCTTGGGTTGATAGTAAGGAATAATCTGGTTTGAATTGATAATTTTACGCGCCAAAATTAGTTGACGGGTCATCTTGTCCAGTGATTCAAACATTTCCTGACTGAACATGCGGATGCCACCGCGACCACTGTTTTTCAGATCATTGAGTGCGATATCGGCACATTTTAATAAGTTGGAACTGTTGATGGCATCACGGGGATAAATGGCACCACCAACACTGATGCCACCATTAATACTTCTACCGGCATAACTGATCGGTATTTCCATCTGCTGACAGACCTTTTTAGCCACCTCTAACAGCTGTGATTCATGCTCAAGATTTTGGACCAAGACAGCAAATTCATCACCCCCTAAACGGGAGACGATGGCTTCAGGTCCAAGATTGTTCTTGAAACGTTCCCCCAGGACATGTAAAAGATGGTCACCGGCAATATGCCCCAAGGTGTCATTGATATGCTTGAAATAGTCCAGGTCAATCAGGAGCAGCCCGGCTTGGCTCTGTTGTTGCCGTGCTCTGAACAGAACGCGTTTAAACTGTTTGTAGAAGGTACCGCGATTATATAGTCCAGTCAGCTCATCAATTTCTGTGACTGCTTTCAGCCGGGTTTCCACCTGTTTTTGCTGGCTGACATTACGTGAAACACACAGAATCTGTCGAGTCACATTGTGTTCATCCACGATTGGAGTGAGTAAATTATCCCAATACTCTGGTGCTTGACCCTGTAGCTGGCTAGTGCCGGAAAAACGGGCATTCATACCTTGGGCAGCACGCTTTAGCGCACGCCTGCCAGATGGACGGACCTCGGCAGGCAGCAGATTCAGCCAGGACATACCAAAATGCTGTTCGGTTTCAGACAGTCCCAAAGCCTGTCGGCCAGAACGGTTTACATGACTCAATTTACCATCAGGCGTCATGATTTTTATGCAGTCTAAGCTTGCATCCAGCATATTTTGCTGGGTAGCAATGATCTGAGAGAGTTGCTGCTGGATTTCAAAATAATCATGCACATCGGTCAGGGTGATAGCCCAGTGCAGCAGGCTACCCGTTTCATAATGAAACTTCATGTTCAGCAAACACATACGATAACCGTGATCCAGTTTCTGGATCCGGCATTGCAGTTCTGCATTCTGATGTTTATTCAGTACAGTATGCCATTCGCTAATAAAATTAGATAAATCATCAGGATGAATAAACTGTTGCCAGTATTCCCGACCGTACTCATTCAGGTCAATCCCGAGATAGTCCTGCATGGCCGTATTAAAATATTCAATCTCATCCCGAGTCTGCAACCACATTGGTTGAGGGAGGGCATCAGCAAAATCCTGGATACATGTCAGCTCTGGGCCAGTGGTCGACCTGAAAGTATCTGACGGTAATGAATCCGGTGATTCAAACCGGGCAAAAGTGTCCAAATTCTGCTTATCAAATTCCATGTATTCACCGATACAGAGGTTTTATTTGATCTAACCCCGGACCCACTTATCTATTATTAGAATAAAAGAACATTCATTCAGCGCTAGCTGATCTAAAAAGAATATGATCAAATTTGTATGAAGATGCAAGGTCTAATTCACTTGAAATGATAAAAAATATTGTCATACGTCGGTACAGAGACAGAAGCTAGACAAACTTCATATTCGGAATTAAAAACAGCTAATGCTAGAATGCAAACAGATTAAAAGTGAGCCCATTATAAAATGTCAGACAGCCATATCCCTCTTCCTGAACGTTTGAGGCCACGTGACCTCAGGGAAATTATTGGACAGGATCACCTGCTCGGTGAAAATGCACCTTTACGTCAGATGATTGATCAGGGGCATTTACCGTCTATCATTTTCTGGGGTCCACCCGGTGTAGGCAAAACCACAATTGCACTTTTACTGGCACAGGCAGTGGACCGGCCCTTTGTCAGTCTGTCTGCACTAAATACCGGGGTGAAAGAACTTCGTGAAGTCATTGCGGACGGTGGTGATCTGCTGACCCCCGTGGTGTTTATTGACGAGATTCACCGTTTTAATAAGTCTCAGCAGGATGCTTTGTTAAATGCGGTTGAAAAGGGCAAGATTACCCTGATTGGTGCCACCACCGAAAATCCATCTTTTGAAGTCAACAGTGCCTTGTTGTCACGCTGTCAGGTTTATAGTCTAAATGCTTTAAGTGCCGAGGCAATTGAGACTTTACTTACTCAGGCGATTCACTCTGATAATTTTTTACAAGAGCGTCATATCCAGATTGAAGAATTCGATGCCCTGATCCAGTTTGCAGCAGGAGATGCACGTAAAGCACTTAATTTGCTAGATCTGGTTGCCAGCACCTTTGAACCGGATATGGAAAATATCATCACCAACGCGGTGGTGGTAAAGGTAGCGCAGCAAAATATTGCCCGCTATGATAAGTCTGGTGAGCAGCACTATGATCTGGTCTCAGCCTTTATCAAATCGATTCGTGGCAGTGATCCGGACGCAGCACTATACTGGATGGCACGGATGTTAAAGGGTGGTGAAGATCCAGTCTTTATTGCACGCCGTATGCTGATTGCCGCCTCTGAAGATATTGGCAACTCCAATCCCAATGCATTGTTACTGGCGGGAGAATGCTTCCGTTCTGTTCAGGCCGTTGGAATGCCGGAATGCCGGATTATTTTAGGACAATGTGCAGTTTATTTGGCCACCAGTGCCAAGAGCAATAGCACCTATCTGGCCATCAATAAAGCCATGGAGCTGGCAGATAAAACTTCTCATCTGCCCGTACCATTACATTTACGTAATGCACCGACCAAGTTGATGAAAGAGCAGGGCTATGGTGTGGACTATCTGTATCCACATAATTATCCAGAACATTTTGTACTACAGGATTATATGCCACCGGAACTTAAAGGAACCAGGCTATATGAGTCAGCACGAAATAAACGTGAGGTTGAAGGAGAACGCTTACAGCAACGCCGCTGGCAACAACAGCAACAGCAGCAATAAAAATTTCTACGGATATCTACGGTTTATCCTTTTAGGTGTCTATTTTTATTGGTTCTCCTGCCAAAAGCTGTACGATCAACTCAGGCTGAACTCAGTCGCAAGTCCATTACTTTTTTAGAAACTTAAAAAGGTGTGCAAAAAAAAGCCCAGTTCAGGGAGAACCGGGCTGAAAATAGGATGTCCTTGGGGGATATACATCCTAGAGGGTAGAAAAAATTCTGATCGGCAAGTCTGGCGAAAATAACTTCTAATGCCATGACCTCGCCTGCTATAGAAATGATTTTAAGAGCTTTGATCAGAGATGTGAAACTGATTATTTTTATTAATAGAATTCATTTTTTCGATGATTGTAGAAGGCAATAAAAAACCGAGCTAGGCAGCCCGGTTTTCGATTTGATTCTGCTGAGCAGATTGCAGCAATTCATCCATTTTATGGCGAATTCGACCTTCAATTTTGCGTACATTCTTGGCATTCAGAGATTTACTCATGGCACGTAGCGGGATAAACAGTTTATCTCCCATACCATCAACCAGGACAAACTCCGGTTTACCACTGCGCTTTTCACTGTACATGATGCCCGCAATATTCACTTCCCCATAAACAATATGCAGATCGCAGCAGGCATCAAAAAATTCATCCAGTGCTTTGGCATGTGTGTCATTAAACTCGCCAGTACGGCAGAGTTCGTGCAGGGTAATACCGTTGCCATTCGGACTGATAATTTTCTCGACAACCAGTCCTAAGCCCTGATCTGTTTCCACAAAGCCATAGGGTGTTTCAATCGGGAAACTAAAAATGTTGTGCTTATAGTGATTTTTACACAGCTGTAGGTATTGCAATACTTCACGGCGGAACTGCTTATATACACCTTGAGCATGCCCACGTTTAAAACGGCCGAGATGTGCCCATTCACCGTTATCATTGATGCGGTTTGGATTCATCACTTTAATGGCTTTACTTTCATCAGTCGGATGCTGATAAACCAGTTTATAACCGCCTTTACCTAGAAGGGTAAGATCATTAAGTTGATACATCATGGAGACCTGAATAAAATAAATGGGAGAATTTTTAACCGTAATGTAACATAAAATGCACGAAAAAGCCCACCTATACCCTTGGTGAAAGGAGTACACGATGGTAATCGCTTGAGAAATAAATCAAATAACTGAGTGGTTCAGCTCAAAAAAATTGTAAATTAAGCTTCGAGCAGCTTCTGCATCTGCGCTTTAATTTTAGCCTCAACTTTACGCACATTTTTAGCATTAATACACTTGCTCATGGCACGTAATGGAATAAGCAGTTTTTCACCCATACCATCGACCAGAACAAATTCAGGTTTATTATGCCGCTGTTCGGTATACATGATGCCGGCAATATTCACTTCACCATAGACAATATGCAGGTCACAACACTGGTCAAAGAAGAGATCCAAAGCCTGTGCATGCCTCTCGGTAAATTGTTTTTCACGACAAAGCTCATGCAGGGTAATTCCTCTGCCATTTGGGCTGATAATTTTTTCAACGACTAGCCCCAAACCTTTATCGGTCTGAACAAAGCCATACGGAGTTTCAACGGGGAACTCAAACTGGTTATATTGATAGTTATTCTTGCATAATTGCAGGTATTGCAATAACTCACGGCGGAACTGTTTATACGCTCCTTGAGACAACTGGCGCTTGATCTTGCCATGACCTTTCCAGCTCCCATCAATATCTACACGATCTGGATTCATGATCTTGATAATCTTATCGTCTTGCTCGGGGTGCTGAAAAACAATTTTTGAGCATCCTTGGCCCAGACGGGTAAGTTCATCAATTTTATACATCATGTAATGTTCCTGATAAGTCGAGGGATCTCATCCTACGCCGATGGCGAAATGGACAGATGGGTTAATGCTACCTAAAAATAAGAAAAATTTCATGTGCTGACATGGAAATGATATTTAAACTGATGATTTGCAAAAGCATAAAAATAAAAAACCGAGCCATTCAGCCCGGTTTTTTGAATCTGTCGATAACAGATCAGATATTGTCTAAATCAATACCTAAACGTGCAGCAACTTCTTCATATGCTTCAACCACACCGCCCAGGCCTTGGCGGAAACGGTCTTTGTCCAGTTTTTTCTTGGTATCTTTGTCCCATAGACGGCAACCGTCTGGAGAGAATTCATCACCCAGTACGATACGGTCGTGGAACACACCGAATTCAAGTTTGAAATCAACCAGAAGCATATTACCCGCTTGGAATAATGCTTTAAGCACTTCGTTCACTTGGTAAGTCAGTTCTTTCATTTTTGCCAGTTGTTCAGCAGTTGCCCAACCCAAAGCAATCGCTTGAGATTCGTTCACCATTGGATCGCCAAGGGCGTCATCTTTAAAGAACAATTCGAATGTAGGAGGTGTTAACTCTTTACCTTCTTCAACACCAAGACGACGGCATAAAGAACCCGCAGCATAGTTACGTACAACACACTCTACTGGAATCATTTTGAGTTTTTTTACCAATACTTCGTTTGGCGTTAATAGCTTCTCAAAATGAGTTTCAATACCAGCAGCAGCCAGCTTTTCCATGATGAAGGCGTTAAAACGGTTATTCACCTTACCTTTACGATCCAGTTGTTCGATCTTTTCGCCATTGAATGCTGACGCATCGTCACGAAAAACTAAAATCAGGTGGTCTTCACTGTCTGTGGTATAGACAGATTTCGCTTTACCAGTATAGAGCAAGGTTTGTTTTAACATGAGGGAACCTTCTACAAAAAAAAATGCCTAGAAAATGTCTAGGCTGGCCAATTTTGGTAAATCTGGTTTAACAGTTCTGTTGCTTTTTCGCGATCGGCAAAACTGTTATCAGGATTAAACACAGCCAGGGTGTTACTCGAACCTGCAGGAGAGAGTCTTAAAACATAGGTCTGCTGATCGACCTTAATCGTTACCTGGTAACGATCTTTGCTTTGACCAACGATGGAATGGTTAAGGCTGCTGAGCGTGGCAAGAGTGTATTGCCATATTGTAGCAGCATTTCCATCAATTTTGAGCAACGGATTTTGATTTCCATCCATCACCAGTTGCGGCTTTCCCATTATATCTGTAACAGTTTCATCAGCTTGAGTTGAACGAACTGGCTCAGCAGAAGGGCGGGGCAGGGCAAAACGGTTGCCACGTTCATTTTCCAGTTTTGGTGCATGTTCAATCGCAAGCGGATCTACTGTCGGAGCAGGATACAATGGCGTTGCAGGACGAACCATAGCACCTTCAGGGTATTGCAGAGGCTCTAGCGTAGTGGTGTCCTTGTAGTCCAAAGTGCCATTTTTAAAGGCCATTGAACTACAACCCGCTAAACTGAATGCTGAAAGGGCAAGGATAAGTCCTAAACGTAATTGCATAGTATTGTGCTCTTATTTAATGACGCCCGCTGCAGCAAGTACTTCATGAAGCGGAGCGCGATATTGTTCTGCAAGTGGTGTTAACGGCAGGCGAATACCTGTACCGATGAGGCCTATGTCATGGAGTGCCCATTTCACAGGAATTGGATTCGATTCGCAAAATAAAATATTGTGTAAATTTGCAACCTGAGCGTTAAGCGCTTCAGCACCAGCATCATCACCGCTAATAGCAGCGGCACACACTTCGCTCATGACTTTTGGTGCAATGTTGGCGGTCACAGAAATGTTCCCTTTCGCACCATGTGCCATCAGCTGATACGCCGTTGCATCATCGCCAGAATACACGGTCATGTCTTTGCCTTGTAAGCCAGCGATCAGTGCAGCACCGCGTTCAACATCACCTGTCGCATCTTTAATCCCGACAATTTGCGGGATATCTGCCAGACGAATCACTGTTTCGTTTGACATGTCCACACCGGTACGGCCTGGTACGTTGTACAGGATTTGCGGCAGGTCTACTGCTTCGGCAATCGCTTTATAGTGCTGATACAGGCCTTCTTGAGTTGGCTTGTTGTAATACGGAGTGACTAGAAGTGCAGCATCTGCGCCCAGGTCTTTGGCTTCCTGGGTCAGCTCAATGGCTTCACGTGTTGAGTTTGCGCCTGTACCGGCAATGATTGGAATGCGTTTGTTCGCGACACGAATGATTTCTTTGATCACTTGCGTGTGTTCACTCATGCTGAGTGTAGATGCTTCACCTGTTGTACCAACCGCGACAATACTGTTGGTGCCCTCTGCAATGTGCCACTCAACCAGCTTCTCGAGACCCTTCCAATCTACGCTGCCATCTTCAAACATAGGGGTGACGATTGCGACAATGGAACCCTGAATGGTCTGTGCTTGCTGAGTCATTTTAAAAAACTATCCTATTTGTCCATCCGAAGAGAATGAGAAAACATATTTGGGATGGGTTTGTATTTTGATTTGTAGCAAATTCAATGCATTTGCGCCGAATTGAATATTGCGTATGCAAATTATGACTGATCAGCAGCATAAGAACAATATGCTTTGCTGAAAGCCACTCAATTCTTTATACAAAGCTCTGTAACAACAAGCAAGCAATAAAAAGAATGAAGCTTCTTGTAAAACGATAAAAAGAGAAGAGTATTTTCACATGGTCTGGATAATTGGACACTTAAATAAAATTGTCATATAAATGACTGTTTAAGTAAGTTATTACATTGAAAATTCAAATAGTTAAGCGATTATTTAAGATTTATAAATGATTATCCAATAGCTAAAACATATCAATAATACAAGGATAGACATGGTTAAAAATGCATTGAAATCCCTGTACTAATTCTTTTTAGATATTAATGAATCTTTAGATATTTATTGAATGTTGGATTTTTTTAGCTGATCTGTAAGCCTTAAATCCTTAAACAGGAATTTTCTGGCAATGACAATAATTGTTTTTGCGACTTTCTAAGGATTCTATCTCAAACAACAGCACCGATCCCTGTATCTGTATATCCCACTAAAACATTCAACTTATTGGTAGTTAAATCCGACTTCGGTCTCATAGATGATGACGGCTCTATTTGAACGCTGATTGAACAAGGATAATCCAATGGAAAAATCAGATAATAAGCATGCTATCGTCACGGTCGCGATCTGTTTTCTGATTGCAGTGATTGAAGGCTTAGATATTCAGGCTGCAGGTATTGCAGCAGCGGGTATTCGTGAGCATTTTGGTCTCGATAGCTCACAATTGGGTGTATTTTTCAGTGCAGGGATTCTGGGCCTATTGCCTGGTGCACTGGTCGGTGGTCGTATTGCGGACCGTATTGGCCGTAAGACTGTTTTGATCTGGTCTACAGCGGTGTTCGCTGTATTCACACTTTGTACAGTATGGGTCAATAGCTTTAACTCATTATTGGCTGTACGTTTCTTGGCAGGTGCGGGTCTCGGGGCGGCAATGCCAATCTTAATTACGCTTGCATCTGAAGCTGTAACACCTGCAAATCGTGGTCGTGCAGTCGGCTTGATGTACTGTGGTATGCCAGTCGGTGCAGCAATTCTGTCACTGATTGCAGCGACTGAATTTGGTGTAAACTGGAAAAACATTTTTTACCTCGGGGGATTATTACCAATCATCGTGATTCCAGTGATGATGTTCTTATTGCCTGAGTCTAAAGAGTACTTAAAAGCGAAAGATCTAGCAGAAAATGCACCTGCTGATGCTGCGCCTAAAGGTGCGTTTAAAGACCTGTTTAACTCACAAAACCTGCTACGTACCATGTTCATCTGGGTAAGCTACTTCTTCACATTGATGGTGGTATACATCATGCTGAGCTGGTTGCCATCTCTATTCCAAGAACTTGGCTTCACACGTAAAGAAGGTGCTACTGCTCAGTTCTACTTCATGCTAAGTGCGACTGTAGGTACAGTGATTTTAGGTGTGTTAACTGACCGCTGGAAGAAAGCATACGTCATTCTATTAATGTACGGCGGTATCTTGGCAGGTCTATTGGCGCTAAACGCCGCAGGTTCATTAACACAAATGTACATGGCATCAGCGCTAGTGGGTGCATTCGTTATTGGCTGTCAAGGTGTATTGTATGCCTTCGGTGGTATCGTTTACCCAACAGAAGTTCGTGGTACGGGTGTTGGTGTTGCATCAGCAGTAGGCCGTATTGGTGCAATGCTTGGACCAGCAATTGCAGGTAGTCTGTTAACTGCAGGCTTCGGTGCGGTGGGTGTAATCTCAGCAGCGATCCCATGTATTATTATCTCAGCAGTATTCATGTTGTTCTTGGTTCGTAAAATGAACAGTGTGGCATAAGCGAAACTGAATAAAAAAACCCGCAGGATGCGGGTTTTTTTATGCCTCAAAGGATGATTCAAACGACATAAATGAACGTCTTAAAACCTATGTCGCTATTCAAATTCAGCCACATTTGTCATGATTACACTAAAAAATAATTACAAATAAGAAAGAGTGCTTGGCTCAAAAACTACGTATTGCGCATTTCCTACAACCACATCAAAACTATACGCTATGAATCATTCAGGACGAAATTGAGCTTGAGTTACCTCATCTCCTTGAAACTCAAACACACTCTTTCTGGACGGGCATAGCTCAGCTTTGAAGATCAAGCGCGTATGATGATGTCAATCTATAGATCAATGTCTTTAAGCTAATGATGCAATGCCGGAATATTTTGATTGGCTATATACGACGTCATACACTGGCTTATTTTTACTTTCGTACCACAATGCCAGGTAAAGCCAAAATCTACTTACGTTTTGTGCGCCATTTGGCCCAAGAATTGCCCGAATATGATTTTTGTCAGAATGCGCAGTCATTCTATTTTTGTCACCGGGACTAAAAAACAGCATGGTTTTTAGGCTATGCTTGGGCATCATCAAGATTTCAAGGAATGAGAGCGTATGCAGCAGAATGCCGCGTTGATTGTTGTGGATGTTCAGAAGGGATTTACCCCGGGAGGTAATCTGGCAGTCGCAGGTGCGGATCAGATTATTCCGAATATCAATCAACTAGGACAATACTTTAGTAATATTGTACTGACCCAGGACTGGCATCCAGAAAATCACATTTCCTTTGCAGCTCATCATCCTGACAAAGCTACCTATGACACGATCCAGCTAGAGTATGGCCCTCAGGTGCTCTGGCCAAGCCACTGTGTGCAGGGCACTGCGGATGCTGAACTGCATCCAGAATTGGATCTGCCACAAGCGCAGCTGATTATTCGCAAAGGCTTTCATCAAAATATCGACAGTTACTCTGCTTTTATGGAAGCAGACCGGAAAACCAGTACCGGTCTGGCAGGTTATCTGCGAGAACGTGGTATCGATACGGTATTTATTGTTGGAATTGCCACCGATTTCTGTGTGGCGTGGACAGCGATGGATGCCTGCAAACTGGGTTTTAAGTCCTATGTAATTGCGGATGCTACTAAAGGCATTGACCTAAATGGTTCACTGCAACATGCCTGGCAGGATATGCTGGCTCAAGGAGTAAAAAGGATTTATCTGAAAGATATAATCGATGTGGCCTAAACGCTGGCTTTATTATTTTTGAGCTGATCTGCTTTCAGACGAGTTGATATATTTATATATTTTGAGGCATCAAACGATGCCTCGATTTCCTTTTAAATGCCCCCGGATTTCCCCATGTCAGCACTCCTTCAATTTAGCCAGTTTGTCCAAAAGACCTTTGCTTTGTGGGTGATTCTGTTTTCTGCTATTGCCCTGATACTACCGGAGCTTTTTGTCTGGCTACGTGCCTATATTCCCTGGATGTTGGGCCTAATCATGTTGGGTATGGGCATGACCATGACAGTAGGCGATTTTAAAAGTGTGTTACAGAGTCCAAAAGCAGTGGCAATTGGGGTGGTGGCCCAGTTTATGGTGATGCCAGGGCTGGCTTTTCTCCTATGTCAGCTGTTCCAGCTCCCGGCTGAAATTGCGATAGGGGTAATCCTGGTGGGTTGCTGCCCGGGTGGAACTGCATCCAATGTGATTACCTACATGGCCAAAGGCAATACCGCCCTGTCTGTGGCCTGTACTTCGGTTTCAACTTTGCTGGCACCTGTTTTAACCCCGGCTATTTTCTATCTGCTGGCCAGTCAGTGGATTGAGATCAATGCCTGGTCAATGCTGGTATCAATTCTGCAAGTGGTATTATTTCCGATTATTTTGGGCCTGATTATCCGTGCCATTTTAAAGGCTAAAGTTGAGGCTTATATCCAGGTAATGCCACTGATCTCGGTGATTGCGATTGTCGCAATTGTCGCCGCAATTATTGCTGGCAGTAAAACCCAGATTCTGGAATCCGGACTAATGATTTTAGGCATTGTTGCCTTACACAATGGCCTGGGTTATTTGTTTGGTTATTGGGCTAGCAGAATCTTCAAACTGGCTGAAATTGACTGCCGTGCGGTGTCGATTGAAGTGGGCATGCAGAACTCAGGGCTAGGTGTGGCTTTGGCTGCAACCCATTTTGCTGCATCTCCCATCACAGCCGTACCGAGTGCCATTTTTAGCTTATGGCACAATATTTCTGGACCAGCCTTGGCTACTTATTGGGCAGCTAGAAAACCCGCTGAGACGGATCAGCAGAACTGATGCCAGCAGAAACAAGGAATAAAAAAAGCCCGATGCTAAGATCGGGCTTTTTACTCTTCAAAATTTATTAGGAGGCTTTGGACTGTTTCGATTTCAGGATATCGGTTCGGAAGCTTTGCGCCAGTTCTGCCATCTCGGCATCCATCCCATTCATCACGAAAGCATGACGGGTCAGGACATTGGTTGGATTTGGCATGCTGACCAGTTCATAGTGATCAGAAATAGATTTAAGTAAGAAATTCGGGACATGTACCGCACTTTCACGCGCTATCAGTTGCTGTGCCAGACGTTCAGCCGCTTGAGTTGAATTCAGCTGCATTTCATCCACTTTTGAAGCGATCGCGCTGCGTGTCTGCAAGACAAAACGTTTATCTTCACGATAGCGTTTGTACAGCACTTCAGAAAGTAACTGGAAGACATAGCTGATCAGGGTGAGGCAGGCGAGGGCATTGGGCTTGTCTGCGGCAATACTCAGTGTTGCACCTTTTTCATCAAACTTGTGTACCGTCCAGACATCCGAACTGTTCAGTTTATAATGTTGTACGCACAGTTCAGTGGCCTTATTTAGGAAGATCTGACACAAGTTGAAATAAGGCACAGACACAGTCTTGTTGACCGAATCCAGCAGCTGTTTGGGATCATAGAACTGGATATTCAGCGACAGGGTATCTTTTTCGACTACAGCCGGCGTGCTGTCTTTTTCCTTTGGCTTATTGTGAACCGCTTGCTGTGCCTGAGCAATTGCCAAAGCTGCATTGTGTTTTTCCTGTTCCAGTGCCTGAGTCAGCGTCTGAATTTCAAATTTCAGACGTGATTCATTATTGATGCGCGCCAGGTATTCACTGCGGCTTGGACGGGCAATGGCGCGATAAGCTAACCATAATAAACTATGCAGAATGAAAGAGAATAAAATCGCCGTCCACTGGGTACGCAGAATTTCACCGATACTTGGCTCAATCAAAGTAATCTCAACTGAACCGACTTTTTTCTCGTTAAGTAATGCTTCGCGGACAAAAACCTCGCCATCTCGGGTTTTCGTCAGACCACCAGTGGCTAAAACCTGAGCATTTGCATCCAGGATGCGAATTGAGGCAACACTTGGGTTAGTGGAATAACGATTTGCCAGTAAAGCCAGTGAAACACGATTGGCTGGATCCAGCTCAGCCAGGCTGTCTGTCACCAGTTGACTGGTCATGAGCTGACCTTGGCTGGCACGGTTTTCATTCAGCTGGTGAGTGGTTGCCAATACCAGTAAGAAGGTATGAAGGGCAAAACTTATAATCAGTAGGCTAGCAAATAGCCCTTGTCTAGGCGCATTCAACGTAAACTTCCAAGGCAATTCTATTCAAATTCGATTATGATTCTAACAATAGTTGTAGCTCAGACCCGAGTCAATTCATGCGAGAAATCATTCTTATATCATTCTTAGGACCCGACCAGCCTAATCAATTTACACGATTAATGCGGGTTTTGTCCGCTCATTCCTTACAGATCCTGGATGTTGGACAAGCGGTTATTCATAACCAGTTGACCTTAGGTATTGTTGTATCTTCGGACGACCAGACCGCTACCGCATTAGCCATGAAGGAAATCCTGATTCTAGCACATGATATCGGGTTAACAGTGCGCTTTAAACCGATCTCTGTCACAGAATACAATCAATGGGTCAAAGAAGGCGGTCAGACCCGTTATATCGTGACCGCATTGGCCCCGGAATTAAAGGCTTCCCACCTGCAAGCCGTGACCCAGATCGTGTCCAGTCAAGGCTTTAATATTGAAACTGTAACCCGACTCTCCGGTCGTCCGGTACTGGACGGTGATGATGCAGAGGCTGGACCAAAACGTGCCTGTGTACAGTTCAGCCTGAAAGGCCAGATGCTGGATGCCGCAGCAATGCGTACAGCTTGCCTAAGCCTGTCTACGGCACTGAATGTCGATGTTGCAGTTCAGGAAGACAATGTTTATCGCCGTAACCGTCGTCTAGTCTGCTTTGATATGGACTCGACCCTGATCGAGCAGGAAGTGATTGACGAGCTGGCAATTGAAGCAGGTGTCGGTGCACAGGTGGCTGAAATCACCGAACGTGCCATGCAGGGCGAGTTAGACTTCCAGCAAAGCTTCCGTGCACGTGTAGCACTACTAAAAGGCATGGATGCATCTGTGCTGCCGAAGATCGCAGAACGTCTGACCATTACTGAAGGTGCAGAACGTCTGATCTCTACCTTGAAAGCACTGGGTTATCGCACTGCAATTCTTTCTGGCGGTTTCCAGTACTTTGCTGAGCATCTGCAAGCCAAGCTGGGCATTGATGAGGTCCATGCCAATGTCCTCGATGTTGAGGATGGGATGGTGACAGGTGAAGTCAAAGGTCATATTGTTGATGGTGCGCGTAAGGCGCATCTGTTAATGACGATTGCTGAAGAGATGGGTATTTCTCTGGAACAGGCAATTGCCGTGGGTGATGGGGCCAATGACCTGCCAATGCTATCGATTGCCGGTTTAGGCGTGGCATTCCGTGCCAAGCCACTGGTCCGTCAGAATGCCAATCAGGCGATTTCTAGTGTCGGTCTGGATGGCGTACTGTACCTGCTTGGTGTACATGACAAAGACCTCAGCCGTGCCTGAGATTAGCGATTTTTAAGATAGAAACGCGGTCAAATGGCCGCGTTTTTTTATGCTGATTGATCACGCGCTGAAGAGTAGTAGAGGGAACTATATAGAAATATACCGATCATCTTAAACGGAAAAATAATTTTTTCAGTCCAGAAAAACGGCGTTTATTTTGTAATGACACGCCAGCATCGATGGGGCAAATGTTTCGGAAAAACTCTAAAAATAAAAAATGTAATGACAAAATAATATCGCGACAGAATATGTCGTTGAACAGAAATAAAGGACTTTTTTTAGTCAAAAAACTCATCATAATGCTGGCATAGATAGACAAATCAATATATTCCACGAAGTGGGTTTTACGACATTCAACCATGAGAACCGCTGCATTACTTGCATGATCTGGGGTTGGACGGAGGGGATTTTATGGTAACAGCGAATTTAGCAACAATTGTGGGCTTTAGTCTGGTAGCCGCTGCTGTACTTGTTGTGTTCTTCTCGCCGTATCGTCGCTGGTTAAGTTTTATGGTGGCTGGAATGTTTACCTGGGGGCTGATTGAAGTCATTCGCCTGGGAACACAGACACTATTTGAACTGCCAATGACCTATGGTTATTTAGCGGCGTTATCGAGCGTGATGGTCATAGTAACTCTATTGTTGCTACGTGAAGATCGCCGTGCCGAGCGCGCACTGGCCAAGCGCCGCTGCATCGAACATACACCTGTTTATGAAGATGACCAGCAGCAGTTATCCAGCCGATAATTGCGCTATTAAAAACAATAAAAACAAATGCACCTTCGGGTGCATTTTTTGTTAACGATCATCTACAAACTGCATGCTTAACCTCCTTGTAATTTATGCTAGGATAGCTATCAATTTTCGTACAATTACAATAGGCATAACTCATGAAACTGTCGTCAATTCCTGTCCTGAAACTTCCTTTGGTCGATCTCAGTACCGACCCGCTTGATTTACTGGTTGCAGGCTTGGCTTTGCGTATGAAGCAGTTGGCACGTACCAGTCCAAAATTTATTGAATTGGTCCATGAGCGTCAGTTCCGTATTCAGATCGGTACAGATGAAGGTCTGGCGCGCCAGATTATTGTCAATAACGGCGATATTGATACTGTATCAGGTAATGCTGAGCCGGCAGATTTTGTATTGCAGTTTGCAGACAGCGAGCAGGGTGTTAAAACTTTGATGAAAGGTGACCCAACCGCATTTATGACCGGCATGCAAAACGGCACTATCAAAATGGAAGGTGACTTTGGCTTGCTGGTCTGGTTTAATCAGGTGGCGAAGATGCTTCCACCAAAATTGCCAAAACCAGTCAAAGAAAAGGTGAAGCTGGTACGTCAGTTCATTAAAGAGAAAACTGGTAAATAAGATTTAAATTTTTTAAAAGATCTGGAATGCTAGTCAATTAAATAATTGGTTAGCATTTTTTTCGAGCTTAGAAAATATTGGACACGTGAAACGTAATCAGCAACTGTTTCAGGTAAGACTAGATTTAAGAAAGATTGTTTCTGCGAGACATATATTCATTGATCAGACCTGACGAGTTTTGCGGTGAGGAGCATTGCTTCGCAAGATGCCTCCCTTGCGAAGCTCCACTTCTCATTCAGGCAAAACCAAAGTAATAAAGACTGATCTAAAAGAATAATTTATAAAGAAAAAATTTCGAGAAAAAAGTATCTGAGAGCTTATTATTCAACTTCCAGATTAAACGTCACAGGTCCATCATTGACCAGATGAACTTTCATATCGGCGGCAAAAATACCAGTTTGTACATGATCGAACTGGCTTTGTGCATATTCAACCAGCTGTTCATACAAGTCTTTTGCTTCAGCCGGTGGCATGGCCGGACCGAAGTCAGGACGTAAACCTTTTTGGGTTTGGGCCATCAGGGTAAACTGTGAAACCAGCAATAAACCACCGCCCGCCTGGGCAACGTTCCAGCCCATTTTTCCCTGTTCATCATCAAAGAAACGGTATTTTAGGATTTTATCAATCAGCTTTTGACCTTTTTCTAAGGTATCTTCCTTGCCAATCCCTAAAAAGACCAAGATACCGTGCTGAATTTCTCCGGTTGTTTCACCCTCAACAACGACTTTGGCTTCTAGCACTCGCTGTAATAATGCGCGCATATTTGACTCAAAAACTGAAAATTATGTGCATTGTACAAGAACCGCAGCAAGTCTGCAGATTAACTCTGCTTAAAATTCATTCTAATCTATTGACTATATTTGATAATATTTTAAACAATCCAAAAACACGATTGAATTTATAAAAATTATCTGTTTTATCTATTTTTTACTCTCGAGTATCTTAGCCCATGCAGGAAAGGTAATAAATTGAGAGATTTAGAAATGTTTAAGCGTTCATTACTGGTTGCAATGCTTGCAACTGTCACAGCCGCACAAGCTGCCCCATTAACTAAAGATAACGGCGCGCCAGTGGGGGATAACCAGAACTCGATCACTGCTGGTCCAAATGGTTCCGTTTTACTTCAAGATGTACAATTAGTTCAAAAATTACAACGTTTTGGTCGTGAGCGTATTCCTGAGCGTGTGGTACATGCGCGTGGTACGGGTGCTTATGGTGAATTTGTTGCAACCAAAGACCTGTCTGATCTGACCCTTGCTTCATTGTTTAAAGCCGGTACTAAAACTCCAGTTTTCTTACGCTTCTCTACCGTAATTCATGGTAAAGGTTCACCAGAGACTTTACGTGACCCGCACGGTTTCGCAGTGAAGTTCTACACACAAGAAGGTAACTGGGACTTGGTCGGTAACCAGACACCGGTCTTCTTTATCCGTGATGCAATCAAGTTCCCGGACTTCATTCATGCCATGAAGCCAAGCCCGGTGACTAACGTACAAGATGCCAACCGTGTGTTTGACTTCCTGTCGAGCCAGCCATGGGCAACCAACATGCTGACTTATGTGTACGGCAAGCAAGGTGTTCCAACCAGCTATCGCGAACAGGACGGTTTTGGTGTTCACGCTTACAAACTGTATAACGACAAAGGCGAATACAAGTACGTGAAATTCAACTTCCGTTCGAAACAAGGCGTGAAGGGCTTGAACGTGAAAGAAGCGGCTGAGCAGCAAGGTAAAGATTTCAACCACTTGACCAATGATCTTTATAACAACATCTATGCGGGTAATTTCCCGAAATGGGACTTGTACATTCAGGTGATTGATCCTAAAGACCTGGGCAAGTTTGATTTCGATCCGCTAGATCCAACTAAAATCTGGCCAACTGAGCTGGTTCCAGAAACCAAAGTCGGTACCTTGACCCTGAACCGTATGCCGAAGAACTTCTTCAACGAGACTGAACAGTCGGCGTTTGCGCCAGGTAACCTGGTTCCGGGGATCGAGCCATCAGAAGACCGTCTGTTACAAGGCCGTATCTTCTCTTACTCAGATACACAAATGTACCGTCTGGGTGCAAACCATCAGCAGATTCCGGTCAACCGTCCAGTGGTAAATGTGAATAACAACAACCAGGATGGCTACATGAATGTCTCTGAGCGTGACTCGGACGTGAACTATGAGCCAAGCCGTAAAGAGCCAAAAGCTGCCACTGAAAAAGCACGTGCGGTACAAACACCATTATCTGGTCATGTACAGCAAATTGGCGTGAAAGAGCAGAACTTCAAGCAGGCTGGTGAACTTTACCGCTCATACACAGCTAAAGAGAAAGATGACCTGATCATGAACCTGGCTGCTGACTTAGGTGCAGTGAAAGATTCAGAAACCAAGCACATCATGTTGTCTTATTTCTATAAAGCAGATGCAGACTACGGTACCCGTATGACCAAAGCGGTGAACGGTAACTTGGCGACGGTTAAAGCCAAAGCTGCAAAATTAAAAGACTAATCTCGATTGGTCTTGAGGAACTGGTGACTAGGGCATAGTGCATCACCTCCGAAAAGTCCTGTAAAACTCCAAACCTTTCCTGCACCCTAGGGGGAGTTTTACAGGCACTCCGTTTCTATCTCATCTCAGGTGAATTGAATCCTGAGTGACTGAAATTTTCTTTTCGATTTCTGTTGGAGTTCATCATGAAATTTATGCCAGAAGCATTTTTAGCCAGTATTCTTGCCTTCAGTTCCGCATTCGCAACTGCTGCTGAAGTAAAGAGTATCTCCCCTGCAAAAACTGCGGCAAGCGTTCAGATGACCTCACAACAGGAATTGGTCGACCTGTTCTTTGCTGCGGCCAAAATTGGTAATAGCGAAGTTATCAACGAATTTTTAAAGCATGGCTTTCCGGTCGATGTGCGCAATAAAGACGGTTATACCCCGCTGATGATGGCGACCTATTATGGTCATCAGAGTATTGTTACAACCTTGTTGAAACATGGTGCAGACCGCTGTGCCCGAGACAACCGCGGCAATACGGCTTTAATGGGTGCCTTGTTCAAAATGGAATTTGCCATTGCCAAGCAGCTGCGTCAGATGGATTGTGATGCCCAAGCCAAAAAGGCCGGACAAAAAACCACGGCTGAATTTGCTAAAGTGATTGGCCAGGAAAAACAGCTACAAAAAATCATCCAGGAAGCAGAAAAACCTAAAACAAAAGCAGACAAATAGGCTGTTATTTATAGCAGTACTTTGGTCTATATTTCTCCTGGCTGTATGTAATTGCTGCAATATTGCAGGGCTTTTTATGCTTTAATGCAAAGATAAGCACAGCGATATTTCCTAAGTTATGGCGTCAATCATCCAATCCCTGCTTGATACTGACTTGTACAAATTCACCATGTTACAAGTGGTATTACACAAGTTTCCGCAAACGCACAGTCTTTATCATTTCCGTTGCCGTAATCTTGAAGATACGGTTTATCCACTCACGGATATCCTGGATGATCTGAACCATCAGCTTGATCTGCTGTGCCAGCTGAAATTTAAAGAAGATGAACTACAGTATTTACGCAGCTTGCGTTTTATCAAAAGTGATTTTGTGGATTATCTGGAGCTGTTCCAGCTCAAACGCCGCTTTATCAAGGCGACCATCGACAGTGAAGGTCGTTTAGACATTACCGTTGAAGGCCCAATGGTTCAGGCTATGATGTTTGAAATCTTTGTCCTGGCGATTGTCAACGAACTGTATTTCAGCCGGATCCGTACTCCAGAAGTGCTGATAGAAGGTGAACGTCGGCTGCAGGCCAAAATGGAACTGCTGAAACAGTACGATGCTTCGCAGGATTCAAATGATCCGCCATTTCTGGTATCTGATTTTGGTACCCGCCGCCGTTACAGCTTCGAGTGGCAAAAGCATGTGGTGGAAGAATTTAATAAGGCAGCGCCACAAGTCTTCCGTGGAACCAGTAATGTACTATTAGCCAAAGAATTGGGTATTACGCCAATTGGTACGATGGCACATGAATTCCTGCAAGCTTTCCAGGCACTGGATGTACGCCTACGTGATTTTCAGAAAGCAGCACTTGAAACCTGGGTGCAGGAATATCGTGGTGATCTGGGAATTGCCCTGACTGATGTGGTCGGGATGGATGCCTTCTTACGTGATTTCGACCTGTATTTTGCCAAGCTGTTTGATGGCCTGCGTCATGACAGTGGCGATCCTTACGAATGGGGCGATAAAGCCTATGCCCACTATAAAAAACTGAAAATAGACAGCAAAACCAAGATGCTGACTTTCAGTGATGGCCTGAATCTGGAAAAAGCCTGGAAACTGCATCAGTACTTCAAAGATCGCTTCCAGGTCAGCTTCGGGATCGGAACGAATTTGACCAATGACATGGGGCAGACACCGCTGAATATCGTGCTGAAACTGGTGGAATGTAACCGTCAGTCAGTCGCAAAAATTTCCGACAGTCCAGGAAAAACCATGACCGACAATGATACCTTCCTTGCGTATCTGCGTCAGGTATTTGACATCAGCGAAGTCGCTGAACAGTAATCTCAATCAGCCGTCTCCAACCTGAGGCGGTTTTTTTATGCAATGTCCTGTGTGTTAGGGTCGTTAGCATAAATTGTGATAAATAACCCAATAAAAACCGCATAATTGTAAAAATGAGCTGTGCTAAGATCAGACTGATTTGAACCATAACACCTATGATAACGATGACAGCTTCAGCTTTTAATTTGGGTCTGCTGATAGAAACAGAAGACTTGGTGCCGCATCTGGGCAATGAAAAACTCCGTATTGTTGACCTGAGTCGTGCCTCTGTTTATGAACAGTTGCATATTCCGCATGCACTCCATTTACAGCCAAAAATGCTGGTTCGTCAGGAAGAGCAAGCTTTGGGTTTATTACCGGATCAAGAAGGCCTGGAAGCACTGGTTCGTTATCTGAATATTTCTCCTGAGCATCATGTCGTGGCTTATGATGATGAAGGTGGGGCTTGGGCAGGGCGTCTGTTATGGAACTTACATTGTTTAGGATTTGAGAACACCAGCTTACTCAATGGCGGTATTCATGCCTGGTTAGCGGCTGGGCTGCCGACTTCTTCTGATCCGGTGAAGCTGGAGCCAGTCGAACAGCTGGTGCAGATCAACCTTAACCAGGAAAATGCAGTACGGATTGACTATGAAGCCCTACGTCAGCAGGTCGAGCAAGGGCAGATCCAGCTCTGGGATTGTCGTACTGAAGATGAATATACCGGCCTGCGTCTGACAGCACGACGCGGCGGTCACATTCCGGGAGCACGTCATTTTGAGTGGAGTACTGCCCTTAACCGTGAAAATCATTTAAAATTACACCCTTTGCAGCGCACACAACAGCGCCTGGAACAACTGGGTTTTAATCTTAAGCAGCCTGTGGTGGTGTACTGTCAGTCACATCACCGCTCCGGGCTGGCCTATATCTTAGGACGTCTGCTCGGCTGGAAAATTCAGGCTTATGACGGTGCGTGGAGTGAATGGGGCAACCGCCTCGATAGTCCAATCGCTACAGGGGAGTTGCCATCTTGAGCATCACATCGCGTTTAAAACAACAATTATTTATCCAGGCTCAGAAAGTGGTGCCACAGCATCGTCTGTCTCGTGTGGTAGGTAAAATTGCAGCCAGTGAAAATCCGGTTGTAAAAACTGCGGTGATTTCTGCTTTTAAAGCCAAATACGGCATCGATATGTCGATTGCGGAGCAGACCAATGCCTTGAAGTTCAAGTCATTTAATGATTTCTTTACCCGCGGTCTAAGAACCGGAGTGCGTGCGGTCGACGCTGACCAAGGCAGTATTGTTTCTCCTGCCGATGGTGCCATTTCCCAGCTTGGCAAGATTGAAAATGGTGATGTGTTCCAGGCCAAAGGTCAAAAGTTTACAGTTGAAAATCTGATTGCCGATCCACAACTGGCGCAGCCCTTTAAAAATGGTGAATTTGCCACAGTATATCTGTCCCCACGTGACTATCACCGTGTGCATATGCCATTTGCTGGCACACTGACAGAAACCCTGTATGTACCGGGTGAACTGTTCTCGGTCAATCAGACGACAGCAGAAAATATTCCAGGCCTGTTTGCACGTAATGAGCGCATGGTGTGCCTGTTTGATACTGAGCTTGGTCGTATGGCAGTGGTGCTTGTTGGGGCCATGATCGTCGCCGGTATTGAAACGGTTGCTACGGGTAAAGTAAAACCTTCAGGCCGGATTGAATTGAACCAGCATAATCTGTTCCTAGAAAAAGGTGCAGAACTTGGCCGTTTCTACCTAGGCTCAACGGCTGTCATTCTGTTTGAAGAAAACAAGATGCAATGGGATGAGAAGTTTAAAGCCAATTCAACAGTATTGATGGGTGAAGCTTTAGGGCATACCGTTTAAGAAAATTCCTCCCGACCTTCCTTTGAAAAGGGAGGAATTAAAAGGTACAAAAAAAAGCGCCATCAGGCGCTTTTTTTAGATCTAGAATTTATTTATTGCTTCACAACAATCGAATCGATACCACTATGCTGCAAAGTCTGTTGTGCAATCACTGCCGCTTCTACAGAATCATAAGGACCGGAAACCACACGGTACCAGACCTTGCCATTTTCAACGCTTCTGACCACATCCGCAGATAGGCCATTCAGGATAATCTCGGCACGGCGTGCATCAGCCTGATCCGGGTCATCAAAACTGCGTACTTGTAGAATATAGGTCGCTACTGGTGCAGCAGGTTCTTCAGTTACCAGTCCCGGCTCATTCACAGTTTCAGATGCAGCTTCCTCAGTTTGAGGAGCTTCTACAATGACCACAGCATCCTGTTTATTGGTTTCAGGCACAGCCTGTTCAGGAATTGGAGTAACCTGCTGTTTCGGCAACAGGTCATAGAAGCGATAATCCTTGTTGGTGTCTTCCTCTTCATAATGCTGAGAAGTGATCTGATCATTGTTTGGTTTTACAGGTTCCCATGGCTTCCACAGCATGAGCGCCACCAAAAAACTTAACACGATTAAAATGATCACGAGTGTGCCTAGCCATGCAGGAATCAATGGCTTCTTTGGCTTATTCGGACGTTCAGATACACCGCGTTGCGTTTTTCCAAACACTGGAGATTTCCTCTTGTATTTATTTTACCAGACAGAAAAAGGCATAACCGGTGTTATGCCTTACTCTCTGCATCGTATGTGATCGTAATACAAATGTCATTATACAAATCACCCACTCCACAGGATATTTTTATGAACTAGATGTCAAATCGGACATCTAGTTCATAGTTTTGGCTGTCTGCTTGCGTGCTTACTTCAAGCAGAGCTCTCGTCTTGCGAGCATGCAAAGCAGTGCTTTGACTATTTACCTTCTTGCATCAATGTAAAAGCAGTGCTTTACATTTCCACTTCGAGCCCAGCTCTAGTCTTGCGAGCATGCAAAGCAGTGCTTTGCTTACATGCTCTCAGGAGCTGATACGCCAAGAAGTTCCAGACCATTACGGAGCACTTGACGTACATTTACAGACAAAAGCAGACGAGCTTGAGTCAGTTCAGCATCATCACCGAGTACTTTGTTCTCATTGTACCAACCATGGAACAATGCAGCTAATTCTTTCAGATAGTTACCCACCTGGTGCGGTTCATAGCTGTTTGCAGCACGAACCACAATCTCAGGGTAGGCTGCCAGTTTTGCCAGGATTTCAGTTTCAGCATCCAGCTCGAGCTTAGCGGCCAGACCACGTGCAGCCACAGCATCAAAGTTCACGCCAGTCGCAATAGCCTTTTCTAACATACGGCAGATACGTGCATGGGCATACTGGATATAGTACACAGCGTTATCCTTGCTTTGTGACACTGCAAGATCAAGGTCAAAGTCAATATGCTGTTCAGACTTACGCATCACATAGTAGAAACGTGCTGCATCATTACCTACTTCTTTACGCAGGTCGCGTAAAGTCACGAACTGACCTGAACGAGATGACATTTGCACCATCTCACCACCACGCCATAAGCTGACGAACTGCACTAACAGCACAGTCAGTTTCTTCGAATCATAACCCAGTGCATCAATTGCGGCTTTTACACGTGCGATATAACCGTGATGGTCTGAACCCCAGATATCAATGATATCGGTATAGCCACGTTGGAGTTTATTTAAATGGTATGCAATGTCAGATGCGAAATAAGTCGTTTGACCATTACGGCGTTTGACCACACGGTCTTTTTCATCACCAAATTCAGTTGATTTGAACCAGATATTGCCATCTTTTTCGTATAAGAAACCACGTTGATCCAGCGTTTGTAATGCTTCTTCAATTTTTTCTGTCAAAGACGCTTCACTGAACCACTGGTTGAAAGTTACACCAAATTCACCAAGGTCATCTTTAATATCATCAAGAATCGCTTTAAGCGCTGCTTGATGGAACACGCGGTAACCTTCGCCAATTAAGCTTTGAGAATTGAATATCAAGCCATCGATATGTTTTTCTTTATCGCCTGAAAGTACGACTTTATTGCCTTCAGCATCCGGTTCAGCCGCAAACTGCACATCTTCAGGTACGTCTTTGTAGACATCTGCTACCGGGCGTACATAGGCATCGCCATCCTGGTCGATAATGCTTTGTGCGATCTCTTTAACATAGTCGCCTTGATAGGCATTTTTCGGGAATACCAGTTCTTGGCCAGTCAATTCCAGATAACGTAAATAAGTTGAAGTCGCCAGAATATCCATTTGGCGGCCAGCATCATTCACATAATATTCGCGGTCAACTTTCGCACCTGTTGCCTCTAACAGGTTCGCTACGGTCATACCATATGCAGCACCACGGCCATGACCCACATGCAGGCTAGAAGTTGGATTCGCAGAAACGAATTCCACCTGGATGCGTTTTTCCGCATTGGCCTGGGTACGACCATAAGTCGCTTGTTGCGCCTGGATCTGGTCCAGAACTGCGAAACGCTGGTCAGCATTCAGGAAGAAGTTAATGAAACCCGGGCCTGCAATCTCGGCTTTGCTGATATCTGCAACTTCTGGCAAGGCTGCAAGGATTTTTTCTGCTAAATCACGCGGCTTCATACCCGCAGCTTTAGACGCGATCATGGCAATATTTGATGCAAAGTCACCGTGGCTACGGTCTTTGGTACGCGTCAAATTACTTGTATTGTTCCAGTCAGATGGGAGTACGTTTTGTGCCTGTAAGGTTTGCACTGCATGATCGAGAGCTGCTTGGATTGCCGTATTCATAATCAGTCGAAAATAGATATCGCAGAAAAACAGCAAATATAGCAAATTTCCGACTCTTTAGGTAAAACCATTTATGGGGAATAAAAAATATACGATCGGTAGCTGGAAGATTTATACAAAATTGTCATTTATTCGTTCGTATATCACATAAAGAATATCGTAATAAGCAAGTTGCAAAATTTGCTATAAAAATGAATCCTCAATCACTGAAAATAGCCTATATTAACCAGATTGAAATAACAAAAAGAGCTTGCAGTGGATTCGCAACAACGTCCGGTTATCTTTGGCAATACTCCTAAACTTCCCGCTAAATGGGCACTGATAATTATCCCTTTCATCCTGTCCTGCCTGATGAGCGGTATCATTTCTTTCATTAATATGCTGCGTACTTTGGGCTGGATTGAAGGTTTTATTTCATTATGGCTGCATAACTGGATGATTTCCTGGGCGTTCGCTTTTCCGATCGTGCTGCTATTGTTGCCATTCGTACGTAAGCTCACTGGCCTGTTGGTGGATATGAGTGGCTCACAACTACCGAAGTAGATTTATTGATTGCATACAACTCACGCGTTGATTGAGTTGATTTACCTGCCGATTTTGAAAAGTATACAGCTGGCCCGAATGATCAATTTTCAGGACTCTGGCTTGCACTAGAGCAAGCAGGAAGATCTCCAGCTTTTTAAGATTAAGCAGGACAAAAGGATTACCAAGATTGTTCTAGCAGGAACTACACCTGACCTTGTACTGCTTAAAACACGCTTAAGGTTTCGTAGGATTATTATCTGACAAATAGAAACTTGGACGATAGCTCAATCCCTGAGATTTGAGCATACCCTAAATCAAAGCACATATTCGACAATGGCCCGGATAATCCCCAATACCAGGCCGATAAAGGCCCCGACCACCACGCCGTTGACCCGGATCATATGCAGATCGCCACCGACCTCATTTTCAATCTTGTCAATCATTTCACGTGAATCCCATTCATGAATCCGTTCACTGATAAAACGGATGACTTTCTCGCTGTATTGATCACTTAAGTCAACTGCCATATTACTCATACGGTTATTCAGTAATTCACGGACTGAACTGTTGGAAATGATATTTTCACCCACTTGCTGAATGGCAATACGTAGATTCTCTGCAATACCGGAATCCGGTTTTTCCAGATCTGCCTTGATCGCATCACAGAGAATCACCACGGCACCACTAATGAAGTTCAGTACCTGTGGGCTGTCCAGCAGGGCATCTTTAGCAGAATTTAGACGTTGACTGGCATCACTATCATTGTCAGCCAGTTGCAGCATCAGCTGATGGGCAGACTCTTCAATCTTTAAGCGCCAAGGATGATCCGGATCTGCCAGCATGGCTTCGACGCGCTGAATTACCGAGTCGATGCTACGCTGTTGCACGTCAATCCCGATCCAGCTGGCACCCTTTGCCAATTTCCACACCCCCATTTCCTTAAACAGGGTACGGGTCAGTTCACGGGTCTGCTCCGGATGTGACGTCATCCAGGCATGTGCCAGATCGAGGCCACGTTGCAGAACATCCTGATGAAAATCATTTTCCAGTACAGCGCGCAACATCTCACTGGCCAGATGATTGATCTGGGTGCTTTTCACCCATTGCACACTATTGCTCTGAATAAAGCCGGAAATCTGTTCCTGACCGACAAATTCAAAGATCCGTGGAGCAGTCTGCTGGATGACCTGAGTCACCTGACGGTTATTCTCCGGATTTGCCAGCCAGCGGCCTGCTGCCAGGCTCAGGTCGGTACTGGCCAGACTACGCTCCACAATTTGTGGAGACAGGAAGTTTTCCTGCACAAAGCGACCCATCGACTCGGCAATACGGGCCTTATTGCGTGGAATGATCTCGGTGTGGTCACGCAGAAACCTGGGAATGGGCAACTTGCCAAAAGGATTGCGGAACAGAACGGTAATTGCGTACCAGTCTGCCATTCCACCTACCACACCTGCTTCTGCAGACAGCATCAGGATATGGATCAACCATACATATTCTGGCAGTAATTTGGCAGCGACCATCAGTGCCAGCCAGGTGACGACAGCCACAATTAAGGCAATGGTGGCAAAACGTTTACTGCGTTGCAGGCTCGGTGAACTGGTCTCTGTCTGCATAAAGACTCCTATTTAGTCATAGTCACAGGCTGTGGCTGCAGTATCTCACCTGTTGGGCTCAGACCATATTTAGCGCCGAGCGATTGTAGAATCAAGCGAGCATCGAAGGCATCTTTGGGCGCCTGTCCCTGTTTAAAGCATTCAATCGTATAGGCAATCTGTGCTGGCTCTACAGTGACACGATACGGCATGTCATAGAAGGGATCAGGCCAATAAAATGGATGACGGCGATAATAGCCATAGGGATATGGCATGGGTGTGGGATAGACGATTGCTTCACGCGGAGGTCGTTGGGTACGGTTGCTTGGATCATCCAGCACCCGAAAGAACTGGAAACCATTCTGTATAGTCGTCTGGGCCGCCTTAACTAAGGTAATTTCTTCAGCTGTCCCAAAGCTCATGTTTGGACGCGCCTTGAAACTGATCCGGTAAGTCTGGGCATTGAGAGGTGTAGTACTGTACTGGCCGAGCTGATCAAAGGTCAGTGGTTTGGAAGGCGTCGTTGCACAGCCTGAAAGCAGGGCAGTGCTTGCAAATGCTAAGGCGATGATGGTCTTCTTCATCTTCGTTCTCCTGATGGGGTGATCCAGCGACAGCAGTACCTGAAAATACCTAAAAACTGCTATCCGGCTGGGTCAGGAAACTTAATTCTTCCTCGGTAGATTCACGGCCCAGAATCTGGTTGCGATGTGGGTAGCGTCCAAAGCGTTCGATAATGATTTTATGCTTGATTTCATATTCGAGATTAGACGGATTACCGAGGCGTTGAAATAGTTTGAAGGCATATTCATGAATCAGTCTGGATTCACTGTGCATGAACGGCATATATAAAAAAGCCCGCTGTTCCGGACTGAGCTGCTTGTCCAGATCCAGGCTAATGGCTTCCTGTGCCAGAGCTAGAGCCAGGCTATCCTGGGCAAAAGCACGTGCAGTACCCCGAAAAATATTGCGAGAAAACTGGTCCAGAACAATGATTTCTGCCAGACGGCCTTCGGCAGTTTTACGCCAGGACCATAATTCGGCCTGACTTGCCTGTTCCAGAATTTCTGAAAATTGCTCAGTCAAACTTTGGTCGAAATGGTCGCTTTTGGCAAACCAGTTCGGCTGGTTCTCGGCACTAAACCAGAAGTCCAAAATATCTTGATAATTCATAAGGTTTACAATTCATTAGCATTTATTTGTTAATAAAATCACAAATTTCACATGTCTTATAGAGAAAGTTTGTGTTAAAAATTTGCGGAATTAAAATCAATGGTTTGCCTGAAAAGCAGGCAGGGTGTAATGTGCGGATCTAAAATCACGTTATACTCTTATAAAATGATGATTTTATTTTAATAGTTTAGCCCATTAAGCGAGATTGTAATGAGTCAACCTGAATCGACCAGCCAAGCTGTATTACCAACTTGGGTGGATTCGTCGCTCATCAAGGGGATGCTGCGCGGAATTGAGCGAGAAAGCCTGCGTATGCAAGGTAATGGCTTTCTGTCGCAAAGGCCGCATCCTGTAGCACTAGGTTCAGCCCTGACTCATCCGCATATCACCACTGACTATTCTGAAGCCTTGATGGAGTTTATTACTCCGCCAAAAGACAGTATTCGTGGCGCTTTGGATTACCTGATGGATATCCATGCCATCGTACATCGCAAACTGGAAGATGAAGAAAAGCTGTGGCCGATGTCGATGCCATGCATGCTCGACAGCAGCGATGACAGCATTCCACTGGCGCAGTACGGTTCTTCCAATATTGGTTTATTCAAGACACTTTACCGTCGTGGTCTAGGTGTGCGCTATGGTCGCCGTATGCAGACCATTTCGGGCGTACATTATAATCTGTCTTTCCCGGATCATTTCTTCGAAGCGCTACAGGCCAACGAAAGTGATGAATCACTGCGTAACTTAAGCCTGCAGGATTACCGTAGCCACCGTTATATGGGGCTGATCCGTAATTTTATCCGACTGACACCATTGGTGATGTTCCTGGTCGGTGCTAGCCCGGCAGTGTGCCAATGCTTTATGACCGGTCGTGACCATCAGCTGTTGCCACTTACTCGCGGCACCTTATATACCCCATATTCAACTGCATTGCGCATGGGCCGTTTCGGTTATCAGAACTCAGCCCAAAAGCAGCTCGGTATTCATTACAATAACTTGCAGGACTATCTGGAAGGTCTGCAAAAAGCAGTTAAAACACCATATAAACAATTTACCCGTCTGGGCCTTGAAGATGCAGCAGGACAACCAATCCAGATCAATGATCATGTGCTACAGATCGAAAATGAATATTACAGTCTGGTACGTCCAAAGCAGGTGCCAGAAGCCGGTGAAACTCCATCACAGGCACTGGCAAATCGTGGTATTGGCTATGTGGAACTGCGTGCAGTGGATGTCAATCCATACAGCCCGATCGGGATTGATGAACATACCGCAGGCTTCCTGGAAGTAGTTGCACTGTACTGTTTATTGCAGGACAGCCCGGCACTGCTGAGCGATGAGCAGGACATCATCGAAAAGAATCAGGCTGAAGTGGTCAATCGTGGTCGTGCTCCGAATGCGGCTATTCTGGAAAATGGTCAAAAATATCTAATCGAAGACTGGTGTGCAGTTCATCTGGCGCGCATGCAGCCGCTGGCAGAATTATTGGATGCAGCATATGGCAATAATCTTTACACGACGGCCATGAAAACCATGCAAATCCGTGTTGATGAAGTCGATGCGACACTTTCTGCGCTTGTGGTGGGTGATATCCGTAAGCAGGGTGGCATGTGGCATTTCGGCCAGGTGCTGGCACAGCAGCATGCTGCGGTTTATCAAGCGCATCAGCTCAGTAAAAAAACCACTGCATATTTTGATGAGTTAGTACAAAAGTCCTTGCAGCAACAGCAGGAACTCGAGCAAGATAGCAGCATCAGCTTTGCTGAATATCTCGCTCAATTTCGATAAAAAACAAGAGGATCGACCATGAAATGGGGTTACCGCTTCGTGAGTGGTGCGTTATTTGCCGCATCCGTGATGGGGATGGCATTTGCATTATATCTAGAACATGTGCAGGGCCTTGAGCCTTGCCCGTTGTGTATTTTTCAGCGTATTGGCCTGATTGGTCTGGGGATTATTTCTTTCATTGCTTTCTTGCATAATCCGAAAGCAAATGGCATGAAACGCCTGTATGCCTTTTTAGGATCACTGAGTATTTTGTGGTCCGCAGGTGTAGCAGGACGTCATGTCTGGCTGCAAAACCTGCCGCCGGATAAAGTACCAAGTTGTGGTCCGGGTCTGGATTACTGGCTAGAAACCTTGCCAATGAAGTCGGTGTTCCAGCAGGTACTCAGCGGTTCAGGTGAATGTGCCAAAGTGGACTGGACTTTTCTGGGGCAGTCTTTACCAGTCTGGTCACTGGTATTTTTCTGTATCTTGTTACTGGTCAGTTTATGGCAGTTATTCCGTAAATATCAGACGGCGCCAGTCAAACGCCTAAGAGATAAATACTGATGCAAATAAAAGCCCTCATTTGAGGGTTTTTTTTATAACTGAATCAGGTCAGAGCAATGCCTTCAACACTTTCCAGATCCATCATATATTCATGGATCTGGTCAAAGACTTTGTCCTCCACACTCGGATAGAACCAGCGCACGATCTGTTCAGCCACTTGTGGGTGAAACCGGATTTCAAAATGGTTCAATCCATAGAAAATCGCTTTATGGGAGTCTGGAACTTTCAACTGAAAACGCGGGTTTGGATGTTCACCGAGCGCACTTTTGACACTGACCAGATAATCCCCAATCACATTGCGGGTGCGGTTATGCCGGTTTTCATATTCAATTGTACCGGCCACCAGATAGGTCTGGATATGCGACGGAATCGGTGCCGGTTTACGGTTATCATCCATTAGGCCAATTCTGACTTCATTATGTTCCCAGTCATCATCCCGAACACTGCCGTGGCGCAGATCCAGAATGCCATTACTGCGGATATTCACCACATGACCAATAATCTTTCCAAACGGGAAGCGTCCTAATTTATCCTGCAGGCTAAAACCAAAGCGCTCTAATGCTGCACCATGATGTGGTGAGCCGAGGCAGACCAGATTGTCGACCATATTGACCCATTCATAGACATGCTGTTTACCATAGAACAGGGCACTACGAGCAACTAATCCGCCCATACTGTGTCCGATCAGATCAATACTGGTAATGCCGGGATTGCGGGTGATCAAGTCATGCAGGGTATTGGCCAGACTACGGCCATTGGCGGAGATACGGCGTCCGGAATTATAGTTGAGGTACAACATGGTATTGTTATCACGCTGCGTCAGCAGCTTTTCACCAATGCCTTCATGCTTATGATTGGACCAGGTCAGATGATTCATGCATAAACCATGCACGAAGATAGTAATTCGACCCGTCAATTCGCCCTGCTGTAGTAAGGTATAATGATCATAAATCACCATCGGCAACGCCATCGGATTTTGATGCTTGATCAGATAGTCGCCAATAATGCCATTTAATACACTTACCAGAAAATGCAGGCTTGGTGTCAGCGGCTTGTCATGCAGGCGTGGAAATTTGGTAATAATACGGCGCAGTCCAGGGGCAACCATGGTATTGCCATAGTGGAACAACAGGTCATAGGAACGTTGATAGAGCCGGACAATGGCAGGCAGGTTCTGGATTTTTTCTGAATGACGTTCACTTAAACCAAAGAAACTATATAAGATTTCACGCTGGATGGTCTTGATCAGTTCTTGGGCAACATCATTAAACCGCATGGTAACAAGCTGAGCAAGTCCTTCCAGTACATCTGCCTGGGTAGGAGGAGTACGATCCCACTTGCAATAGGTTTCATGCAATGGCGTTAAGCTTGTCATCGGATCCGTTCCTTTCATCAATGCGAATATCTGAGACCTTTCTTTTTAAAGATGTTCGCGGTATAAATTCTTCTGAACTTTGATGTTTCTAATTTTTCTGGGAATATTCTTAAAATACCGAGGAACGTGAAGAACTGGTGTGTTTTTTGTCGGACAATTCACCAAAAACAGATTAGATAACGATGATCCATCTCTGATATATAAAATAGATTTTGATTAAAATATAGGCGTTTTTTATTAATAATTGATGAATGTCATTTACTTACACGGCTTTCGAAGCAGCGCTGCCTCGATCAAGGGCCAGTTACTTCGGCAGTATTGCGAAAAAAATCCACAAATTCAGGTGCATTTGCCAGATCTGAACATGTCACCTGTGGATACGATTCAGCACATGTCAGCACTGATTGAGTCACTGGATAATGTAAGCTTGGTGGGCAGTAGCCTGGGGGGATTTTATGCGACACATCTGGTCGCCAAGTACAGTGTGCCGGCTGTACTGATCAATCCGGCCATGCGACCATGGCAGCTGTTCCGCGAACTGTTCGATGATGAGCTGCCGTTACAGGTGCATCCGAACTGGCGTCTGGACGATTCACATCTTGACCAGCTGGAAGGACTGGCACTGCCAACTGCACAAGATGCAGACAAAATACTGGTACTGTTACAACAAGGCGATGAAGTTTTGGATTATCGTGAAGCACATCGCTATTATAGTGCTGCTCATCCTCCGGCGATGCTGATGACTGAGGCCAATGGCAATCACGGGATGGATGATTTTGCGGAGAAGATTCCGCTGGTGTTACAGTTTTTATTGGACTGCATAAAAAAGGAAACCGAATAACGTGTCTCAATATACGGCTCAATCTCTTGAAGTTCTGTCTGGTCTGGACCCGGTCCGTCGTCGTCCGGGCATGTATACCGATACCACTCGTCCAAACCATCTGGCGCAGGAAGTGATTGACAATGCTGTGGATGAGGCACTGGCTGGACATGCCAACAAAATTACCGTGACAGTCTATAAAGATGGCTCGTTATCAGTCGAAGACAATGGCCGTGGTATGCCGGTGGATATTCACCCGGAATATGGTCAGAGCGGGATTGAAATCATCCTGACTAAACTGCATGCCGGTGGCAAGTTTAGTACCGATAATTACCAGTTCTCTGGTGGTCTGCATGGTGTCGGGATTTCAGTGGTCAATGCGCTGTCGACCCGTGTCGAAGTGGCCGTCCAGCGTCAGGGTAACCTGTACAAAATGGCCTTTGAAAATGGTGAACCGGTTGCACCACTTGAAGTACTGGCAGGTAAGGCACCCAAACGCGCGTCTGGGACTACGGTGCAGTTCTGGCCAGAAGCCAAATACTTCGATTCACCAAAATTTGCCCTGAAAGCCTTAAAACATAATCTTAAAGCCAAAGCTGTTCTGGCCGCGGGTTTAGAGATCAATTATATCGATCAGATTAATGACGAGAAGATCACCTGGCAGTTTGAAAATGGTCTGGTCGACTATCTGATGGATGAGCTGGAAGATCGTGAGATCATCCCAGCACCCGCTTTTGTTGCAACGGGTGATGCCGAACGTGCCAGTGCTGAATTTGCCATTTGCTGGAATGTTGAAGGTGGCGAAAGCATCCAGGAATCCTACGTCAACCTGATTCCAACTGCGCAGGGCGGTACGCATGTCAACGGCCTGCGTTCGGGTGTGACTGATGCGATGCGTGAATTCTGTGAATTACGTAATCTGTTGCCGCGGAATATGAAGCTGTCTGCAGAAGATGTCTGGGACGGCGTGAACTATATCCTGTCACTGAAATTCCAGGAACCGCAATTCTCAGGTCAAACCAAAGAACGCCTGTCGAGTCGTGAAGCGGTCGGGGTGGTGCAGAATATTGCCAAAGATGCTTTTGCGCTATGGCTGAACCAGAATTCAGATATCGCCATGCAACTGGCAGAAATGGCTATTTCCAAAGCAGGACGCCGTCTGAAAGCGGCCAAGAAAGTTGAGCGTAAGAAAATTGTCGCGGGTCCAACTTTGCCGGGTAAATTGTCCGACTGTGTAGGCCATGATCTGGACCAGTCAGAACTGTTTATTGTAGAAGGGGATTCTGCAGGCGGTTCAGCCAAGCAAGCGCGTGATAAGAACTTCCAGGCCATCATGCCGATTCGAGGTAAGATTCTGAATACCTGGGAGGTCTCTTCTGATGAGGTGCTGGCGTCTCAGGAAGTGCATAATATCGCGATTGCGATTGGGGTGGATCCGGGTTCGGATGACCTGTCTGAACTGCGCTATGGCAAGATTTGTATTCTAGCCGATGCCGACTCGGATGGTCTGCATATCGCGACTTTGCTTTGTGCATTGTTTGTGAAGCATTTCCCAACGCTCGTCGAAGAAGGGCATCTGTATGTCGCCATGCCGCCTTTATTCCGAATCGATGACAACAAAGATGTGCACTATGCTCTGGATGAAGACGAGCTGAATAGCATCCTGAAAAAATGCAAAACCAAGAATCCGCAAATTACCCGATTCAAGGGACTGGGTGAGATGAATGCCAGCCAGTTGCGTGAAACCACACTTGATCCAAATACGCGCCGTCTGGTGCAACTAGATTTAGATGATGCTCATCATACTGCAGGTTTACTGGATAAATTGCTGGCAAAAAAACGTGCCAGTGACCGCAAAGACTGGTTAGAACAGAAAGGTAATCTGGCAGATCTGGTGGTTTAAACTATCAAATTTAAGCAATCAAAAAATCCCGCCAGAGCGGGATTTTTTATGAATAAAGATTAGACATCGCATAAAGAACAGTTAACGCCGCGGCAATTATGTAAAACCGAGCTACGTGCGCTATTTTTATTGGTACCGGGTCCTTCTACCAGAGGCCCTGCAAGTTGTTCTGCGCCAGAAGAGGGGCGCCATTTACTTTTCATATTGATTTTTTGATGACCGGTGATCATCGGTTTAGCTAAAGTCTGCTGTTTGCAATAATTACATTCAATCGTATCGGTTGAGATACGGGCAATTGGAACACGTTGTTCAAAAATTCCCTCGCAATGCTCACAGCGGAAATCATATAACGGCATTTCTGTACTCCTGTAGCATGAAGGCCTCAAATTAAAAAGACGGGTAGCCGAAGGCTTTAGGTTGGATGACTACCCGTTGTGAAGCTAAAACAAAAATAAATCGTAAAATCTAGCGTTTATGCCCCCAGAACTTATCATCGTTCAGCGCACCCTGAGGCAGGATATTCTGTTCAAAAATTGAAGTTGGCAGAGATACGGTACATGCACAATTTGGAATATCCACGATACCGCCAATACGGCCTTCAACTGGTGCCGCAGTCAGTAACATGTATGCTTGTGAACCGGTAAAGCCGAAGTTTTCAAGGTATTTGATTGCTTTTAAACACGCCTGACGATATGCCACAGTGGCATCCAGATAATGGTTTACGCCATCTTCAACGCTGATGCCTTCAAAGGTCAGCCACTGGTCATAAGCCGGACGGACATTACTTGGCACAAAGATTGGAGAATCAATATTATATTTCTCCATACCACCTTTGATCAGGTCGAAGCCGACACGGGTAACACCGTCCATTTCGATCGCGCCACAGAAACCGATTTCACCATCTCCTTGAGAGAAGTGCAGGTCGCCCATCGAGAAGCCAGCACCTTTCTGATAGACAGGGAAGTAAATACGGCTACCTGCTGCCAGGTCTTTAATGTCCGTATTCCCGCCATGTTCACGTGGTGGAACAGTACGTGCCGCTTCAGCTGCCATACGGTCGAATTCAGCACCTGTTACGCCACGCAGAACAGCAGTACGTGGATCAGGCGGATTAGCCTGACCTTTAGGAACCAGTAAAGCTTCACGGCGATTCCACTCTTTTAGCAGGTCATGTGAGGGTAAGGTTCCCATCAGGCCTGGGTGTTTGAGGCCGGCAATACGCACGCCCGGAATATGACGTGAAGTTGCAAATAAACCTTTTAAGTCCCAGATGGCTTTGTCAGCTTCAGGGAAATAGTCAGCCAGGAAGCCACCGCCATTTTCCTTGGCAAATACGCCAGAGAAACCGACATCTGAAATTGGCTGAATGTCGAGCAGGTCAATTACCAGCAAGTCACCTGGTTCAGCACCTTCTACATAGAAAGGTCCGGTTAATGGATGGGCACGGGTCAGATCGACATTTTTGACATCAGAAATGTCATCGGTATCTTTAATCTGAGCATCGAGGAAATCCAGACTTTCAATCAGGATTTCTTCACCCGGTTTTACCGAAGTCAGAAATGGCAAATCCGGATGCCAGCGGTTATGTCCAATTTCCGCCTGTTCTGCCAGCGGAACCCCCGGTTTAATTTTAATATGTTGCATGTTTTATCCCCTGTGTTGAGGTCGAATAAAGCTAGTTTTTGATGTTATTGCCCGTGTCATCCATGATGAACAGCGGATCTTCGATCACGCTTTTAACAGGAACTGACTGAACCTGGATCGTTTTGCCGTCATAATCAATGATGATTTGACCGGCTTCTGGATGCTGAATAAAAAATCTGGCGAGTTGTGGCTCAACCAAAACCCGAAAGCGGCGACTCAAGCCTCGTGCACCGAAGCGAACATCGTGTCCGGTAGACAGAAACTGGGTGGCAGCGGGTGTAAGTTCAACCGTACGGCTCTGCTTACGGAGTCGCTGATTCAGTTTCTCGATTTCCAGACTGACCAGTGTTGGCGCGAAATCAGCTTCAACCGCTTCATACTGCAGAATACGTTCAATACGATTCAAAAATTCAGGATCAAATTTCTTGTACAAGGCGCGTTCGGTAATCTGGCTGTCATCCAGTTTGGCCAGTCGGGCCAGTTTCTGAATAGGCTTTGGAAGCTTGGCCAGCTGTCTTAAGCGTGCCTGAGCATCTTTGGCGCCGACGTTACTGGTCATAAAGATCATGCAGTTTTTGAAATCCAATACTTTGGTACCCGCGGTCAGCTTTAAGGTTCCGGTTTCCAGAACGTTGAGCAGACCCCGAATGACTTCGGTACTGGCTTTTTCAATTTCATCAAACAGCACAATACCTGGCTTGGAAAAACTGCCCTGAATATGGGCTTCATCAAACAGGGTATTGCCTTCTTTAGAGCCGACATAGCCTGGAGGGGCACCTGTCAGTGCTGCAGCATAATGTTCCTGTGCCAGTGTGTTCATGTCGATCCGGCAGAATGCATCTGGCTTGCCATGGATCGCCTCAGCAATCAGCCGAACCGTTTCGGTTTTCCCCACACCCGTCGGTCCTAGCATCAAGGTGACTGCCAGTGGCCGGGTAGGAGCATTAAAATCTGCCTTGACGGTTAAGAGCATGTTTTCAATTTCATCCAGTGCGGCACGCTGCCCAATGATATGACCACGTACATGCTGCATGACTTTTTCAGGATCAAAGCTAAAGCGAGAGGTACGCGCAATACGTTCTTTGCTCTGCATCTCATAACGCTGTTTGGCCAGGGTTTCCTGATTGGCACTGATGCGGTCGCTGGCAAATGTCATATCGAATACCTCCTCTCAGACCAAACTTAAGATGCTTCTTTTTCTAGGCCTTCATGTGGCAGATTGCCGATTGGGCATTCCGCAACACCGATGGTAGAGCGGGTAATTTTTTCCACGTTCTCTTGCGCTTTTTGAGCATCCAGAACCCAGGTCTTGTAGAAGTCGAATGGACAGTCCGCAACGCCTTTATCGCCGTCACCATTGTTATAGACACCGGTATAGCCGCGGTGCAGCAATTTAAATAAATGGTTTTGTGACTGGTCGTATTTACGTGCATCACGAATTTCATGCAGTGACAATTGCGCGTATTGGATGCCGTTTTCTTCCGTACCACATTCACCCAAAGTACGGCCGTCGAAGCCGACTACTGCTGAGTGACCGAAGTAGGTGTAGACCCCATCAAAACCGGTACAGTTGGCAACAGCAACATAAACGTTATTTGCCCATGCCATGCATTTCGCCATATTGATCTGCTGATCTGCAGCCGGGTACATATAGCCTTGGCAACGCACGACCAGTTCAGCGCCTTTCATGGCACAGTCACGCCAGATTTCTGGATAGTTACCGTCATCACAGATGATCAGTGACATCTTGATGCCCTTCGGTCCTTCAGTCACATAGGTGGTATCACCTGGGCACCAGCCTTCAATCGGGCACCATGGGATAATCTTGCGGTATTTCTGAACGATTTCGCCCTTGTTATTAATCAGGATCAAGGTGTTATAAGGCACCTTGTTTGGATGTTCCTCATGTTGTTCACCGGTAATTGAGAACACGCCCCAGACGTTGGCTTCAATACAGGCTTGCGAGAAAATCGCGGTTTCATCGCCTGGAATGGTGGCAGCGGTTGCCATCATCTCGTCATGGTCGTACATAATGCCCATGGTGCTGTATTCAGGAAAAACAATCAGGTCCATACCCGGAATACCCTGTTTGATTCCTTTCAACATGTCAGCAATTTTTTTTGCGTTCTCAAGAACTTCCGCTTTGGTATGCAAACGAGGAATTTTGTAGTTTACAACTGCTACACCTACTGTATCTGGGCTGCTTGAGATATCACCGTGACGCATTCAAATTTCTCCAACTCTTTTATCGATTCAACTTTATGATTCGAGTGTCGCGTGAAATGCGTTACAGCAAAATACGTTGAATTGCGTATATGGAGGCGTAGACTGAAAAGAATTTTTAAATGTGAATAATCAAATAAAATATTAAAATCAGCTGCCGATTAATTAAGTGAAATAGAAATTAAAAATCCCCCGACGAATCGGGGGAGGTGGAGAAAAATTACAACCAGATTAAACCAAGAAGATTAAACAGAGAGATATTTACTGATGGTCGTCTCATCGACATTTTCACGGACATTTTCATAAGCAAAGCGGCCCTTATCGATCACCAGGAAGCGATCGGCCATCGCCATGGTGAAACTCAGCACCTGTTCAGAGACCACAATGGTCAGATCACGCTGATCCCGAATCTCTTTTAGTGTTCTGGCAATGTCCTTGATAATAGAGGGCTGAATCCCTTCCGTCGGCTCATCCAGCAGAAGCACTTTAGGGTTGGTCGCCAGAGCACGGGCAATTGCTAATTGCTGTTGTTGCCCACCCGATAAGTTTCCGCCTTTACGTTTGCGCATATCCCAAAGTACAGGAAACAGCTCATACAGGTCATCCGGTACTTTGCCGTGCGCAGAAGCCGGTAAACCGGTCTGGATATTTTCCAGTACGGACATGGTGGAGAAAATCATCCGACCTTGCGGCACATAAGCCACACCATTTTCTACGCGCTGGTAAGGATCCAGTTTTTCCAGATTCTTGCCATCCAGCTTGATTTCACCTTTGCTATTTTTAATATCACCAATCAGGGTTTTGAACAGGGTGGTTTTACCCATGCCGTTACGGCCCATGATTGCCACAATTTCCTTCGGCTGGATCTTCAGTTCCAGGTCGTGAATCACCTGACTTTGTTTATATCCTGAACACAAAGCATTAATTTCTAATAATCCGCTCATAGTGGCCTCCTTAGTGTCCTAGATAAACTTCAATCACTTTTGGATCATTTTGCACATCGTCCATTTTGCCTGCTGCCAGAATTTTGCCCTGGTGCAGTACCGTGACTTTGTCCGCAATGGTTTTGACAAATTCCATGTCATGTTCAATCACCAGCACAGAACGTCCTTTGCTAATCTCCCGCAACAGTTGCGCCGTCTGCTCACGCTCTGACACACTCATCCCTGCGACAGGTTCATCCAGCATGAGCAGCTCAGGGTCTTGCATCAATAACATGCCAATTTCCAGCCACTGCTTCTGGCCATGAGAGAGCAGACCGGCGGAGGTATCCAGCAGGTCAGTCAGGAAAATCTTGCCAGCAACTTCACGAATACGCTCATCGACATCTATGGTGCGTCTGAAGAACAGCGCACCAAAGACATTACGGCCACGCGGGAAGGACATTTCCAGGTTGTCATAGACCGACAGGTTTTCATAAATATTCGGGTTCTGGAATTTACGCCCAACCCCTTTACGGACAATGTCGAACTCTTTCAGTTTGGTCAGTTCAATATCATTAAATTTGATCGTGCCTGACGTTGCTTTGGTCTTGCCGCAGATCAGATCCAGCACTGTGGTTTTGCCGGCTCCATTGGGACCGATCACCACATGGACTTCGTTTTTATCCAGATAGAAGTTGAGATCACTGACTGCCTTGAAACCGTCGAAGGACACGGTGAGATCTTCAATGACCAGCACCGGTTTATTCATTTCTACGCCGACTTTATTCATTTCACGCCTCCTTCTACAATTGGATCGATCGTTTTATCCGGATCACTACTTGGCGGTGGCGAAGTGCTGTCGATCGGTTTCTTTTTCAGGAACAATGGACGGACATATTTTTCATACAGACCCGCTAAGCCATTCGGTAAGAACATGACAACACCGATGAACAGTGCACCGAGGAAATACAACCATACTTCAGGAAAGGCTTCAGAGAAGTAAGTTTTACCCAGATTCACCAGAACGGCACCATACACTGCCCCAATCAGTGACAGACGACCACCGACTGCAGCCAGAATGACCATTTCAATCGAAGGTACGATGCCGATAATCGTTGGTGACATGAAGCCGACTTGCAGGGTAAACATCGCACCACCAATAGATGACACCACAGCTGCGAAACAGAAAATGAAGACTTTATACATGGCCACGTCATAGCCAGAGAAACGTACACGTTCTTCTTTGTCACGCATCGCAGAAAGCAGACGACCGAGTTTAGAACTGAGGACAAAACGGCTGATAATGATCACTGCAATGAGCAGCAGGGCATTGATGTAGTACAGGACATATTTGGCTTCATCGGTACGGATATCCCAGCCATGCAGGGTTTTCAGGTCTGTAATCCCGTTAATGCCGCCAGTGAAACCTTGTTGACCAATAATCAGAATGGTCAGGATCGCTACAATGGCTTGCATGATGATCGAGAAGTACACATCACCGACACGACGGGTAAACATCGCGAAACCGATGATGAAGGCAAGCAAGATTGGAATGATGATGATGGCAAACAAAGTAAACCCGAAGCTATGGAAAGGTTCCCAGAAGCCTGGCAAGCTGGTGATCTGGTTCCAGTCCATAAAGTCTGGAATTCCTGGCGTGGTTTGCGCTGCTGTAGATTGCATGTCTGAAGCTTCAAGTTTCAGGAACATGGCCATGCAGTAGCCGCCAATGCCAAAGAAAATCCCTTGACCTAAACTTAAGATACCACCGTGTCCCCAGCACAGAACCAGGCCGATTGCGACAAAAGCAAAAGTCAGATATTTACCCATCAGATTCAGACGGAAAATATCCAGGAACATTGGCATGACCAGCAGGATCAGTACCGCAAGAATCACCAGACCAATCGCACCTTCTTTACCGCCTAAAAAGGCATTCATTAGATTCTTCATAATATCTCTCCTGAATCCCTATTTACGTACTTTGATTGAGAAGAGACCCTGAGGACGCAGCATCAGGATAATAATGACTGTAGCCAGTGTGAGGACTTTAGCGACAGAACCAGAAAGGAAGAATTCCAGAATAGATTGTGCTTGCGCGATACTGAATGCAGAGGCAACGGTGCCAAGCAAGCTTGCAGCGCCGCCGAAGACCACGACTAAGAATGTATCGACGATATACAGCGAACCGGCTGTAGGACCAGTAGAACCGATGGTTGTGAAAGCTGCACCGGCAATACCTGCAAGCCCACAACCCAAGGCAAAGGTTAAGCTGTCAACACGTTTGGTATTGATCCCGACAGCACCACTCATAAAGCGGTTCTGGTTGGTTGCACGAAGCTGTAAACCCCAGCGTGAACGGTAAATCAGAAAGTAGACAAATGCAGTAACACAGAGGGTGACGCCCACCAGGAATAAACCGTTGATTGGAATATCGATGGCTTCCGTCGGTTGATAAGAACCCATTAACCAGTCAGGTAGAGTCGGGCTGACTTCCTTAGGGCCGAAAATAGAACGAAACAACTGCTGCATGATGAGGCTCAAGCCCCATGTTGCAAGAAGTGTATCGAGTGGCCGTTGATAGAGCCGGCTGATCATGAGCCGTTCCACCATGTAACCGATAATGCCTGCTGTGAGGAAGGCTGCAATGATTGCAATCAGGAAATAGTAAGGTAGGAGTTGAGGGAAAAAACTTTCAGTCAGTGTGGAAATGAAAAATGTCGTATATGCACCAATGGTCAGAAACTCACCATGTGCCATGTTAATTACGCCCATTTGCCCAAAGATAATTGCAAGGCCGAGCGCCATCAATAACAGCACACAGAACACAGAGAGACCATTAAAGCCTTGCATGGCAAATATTGCACCGAATTCTGCAAATGATAGATCCATCGCATCATCCTCCAAGCTTTAAAAAATTGTGTGGAATAAAAAGATCAGGAGAATGGCTTCCCCTGATCATGTGGCTGTTAACTCAGTAACCTTTAGGGAATGGGTTTGGTTTGATTAGACCTTTAGACTCGTAAACAACTTTGAACTGACCATTTGGTTGCACTTGACCAATACGTGATTTGCTCCATAAATGGTGGTTCGGGTCAATTTTTACATAGCCTTCAGGTGCAGTTTTCATTTCTAGGCCTTTAGATGCGGCAGTCACTTTCGCGACATCGAAGCTACCGGCTTTTTCAACTGCGGCTTTCCATAACCATGGACCAAGGTAGGCTGCTTGTGTTACGTCACCTACCACCGCTTTAGGGCCATATTTCGCTTTAAAGGCTTTTACGAATGCAGCATTATTGGGGTTATTCAGGCTTTGGAAATATTTCATTGAAGAGTAGAAGCCCTTCATGTTTTCGCCGCCAATCCCCAGCAATTCATCTTCAGTCACTGAAAGGGTAAGCAGTGTCTGTTTGTCGCCTGTTACGCCCGCAGCTTTCATTTGTTTGTAGAAGGATACGTTTGAACCGCCCACGACTGCTGCAAAGATGGCATCTGGTTTACGCAGTTTGGTTTTGTTGATGAGGGAACCGAATTGTGTATGGCCCAATGGATAGTATTCTTCGCCAACCACTTTACCTTTCAGTACTTTCTCGATGTGGGTACGGGCAATTTTCATGGTGGTACGCGGCCAGATGTAGTCAGAACCAATCAGATAGAAGGTTTTGGCTTTTTTCTCTTTTGCCAGCCAGTTCAGTGCTTCAAGTACCTGTTGAGTTGCTTCCTGACCGGTGTAGATCACGTTTTTAGATTGTTCTAAGCCTTCATAGAAGGTTGGGTAATAAAGTAGAGAGTTGTTGCGTTCAATAATCGGCAATACAGCTTTACGAGAGGCTGAAGTCCAGCAACCGAAAATTGCAGCAACACGGTCTTTTTCAGACAGTTTACGTGCTTTTTCTGCAAAGGTTGGCCAGTCAGAAGCACCATCTTCCTGAATAATTTTGATCTGTCGACCGAGAACACCGCCCTGTTTATTGATCTGTTCAATGGCCAGACGTTCTGCCTGAATCGAACCGGTTTCAGAAATTGCCATGGTGCCGGTTGCTGAGTGCAACTGACCCACATACACAAACTTGTCATCGACTTTAAGTTTGGTGGTATTGACCTTTGCTGTTGCAGGAACGCTGGCATTGGTCAGTGCGGGTGCCAGCAGGAATGGAACAGCAAGTAAACCTGCCAGTAATCCAGATGTCTTTACTTTTGATTTCAAGCTCATGTCGGGTTCCCCTATAGAATTAGATGTGCTGATGCGCTTAATCATTGGTTTGCGCTTGGTATGGAACTAAGCCTAAGGGGAGTTAAAAAATGAGCATATACGTCACTTTACGTATATAACCTTCAGTCGGATTATTTTTAGATACTGATAGGCTGGGCATAGTTATTGCTTTTAAGAGCAGATATTTAGCTTTATTTGATCTGTATGGACCCAACAGCCAATACCAGTCAGGCACCGCAGCGCGTCATTCATACCCGGCGTAAATACAATACCTGGGTGGTCGATGAAAGTATTGAAGATTATGCCCTGCGCTATGCGCCTAAATCCGTCCGGAAATGGTCACTATGGACAGTGACCAACACGGCGCTTGCAGCCGTCAGTTTCCTGGCAATGGAGGCACTTGGAGCCACCATGCTCTGGCAATACGGTTTCAGTAATGCTTTCTGGGCCCTGGTGGTTGTGGCGATTATCATTTTCCTGACCAGCTGGCCGATTGGTTATTATGCTGCCCGTTATAATGTCGATATTGATTTACTGACCCGTGGTGCCGGATTTGGCTATATTGGCTCCTCCATTACCTCGGTCATTTATGCCAGTTTCACCTTTATCTTTCTCGCCTTTGAAGCCGCCATCATGGCGCTGGCATTGGAGCTAGGCTTAGGGATACCCCTGAGTATTGGCTACCTGATTTCAGCACTGGTGATTTTGCCATTGGTGGTCAAAGGTATTGGCTTCATCAATAAGGTGCAGGCCATCACCCAACCACTCTGGTTATTTCTGCTTTTATTACCATGGTGCTTTGTCTTGGTGAAACAACCTGATTTGATCAGCAATCTTGCATTGATTGAGGGCGCAAAAAGTCAGAGCGCTGCCTTTAATCTGTCTTTTTTTGGTGCATCCTGCACGGTGCTCTTTGCCTTGATCACCCAGATCGGAGAACAGGCGGATTATCTGCGATTTTTACCTGATAAAAAACATATTCAGCGTAAATGGAATTGGGCAGTCTTTTTAGGTGGACCAGCTTGGATTCTGGGCGGATTTATCAAGATATTCATGGGTATGCTACTTATGGCGCTGGCAATGCAGTATCTGGTTGCCGATTCTGAACTGAGTAACCCCAATTATCTGTACTGGATTGCCTATCAACAGGTGGTCAATCATCCCGGTATTGCTTTATTTCTGACGGTTTTATTTGTCTGCATCGCTCAGATCAAGATTAATGTTACCAATGCCTATGCAGGGTCATTGGCTTGGTCGAACTTTTTTGCGCGTCTGACGCATAGCCATCCAGGGCGCGTAGTCTGGCTGGTATTCAATATCTTTATCGCTTTGCTGTTGATGGAACTTGGGGTAATCCATGCGGTGGAGCGTGTCCTTGGCTTATATAGTAATGTGGCCCTTGCTTGGATCGGTGCCATTGTTGCGGATCTGGTGATCTGTAAACCACTGGGACTGAGTCCCAAAGGAATTGAATTTCGACGAGCTTATTTATATGACATTAATCCGGTTGGAGTCGGTAGCCTGATCATTGCATCGGTCTTATCCATGCTGTGTTACTGGGGCGTTTTTGGAGAGATTGCCCGATCCTTGGCCGGTTTTATTGCACTCGGTACGGCGATGTTATGTGTACCGCTAATTGCTTGGTTTACCAAAGGTAAATATTACTTGGCACGTCAAGAAAAGCCTGAGTTGGAGCTGCTCGAAACCCAAACCTGTGTAGTCTGTGAGCATGATTATGAAACTGCAGACATGGCCAGTTGTCCAGCCTATAGCAGTCAGATCTGTTCTCTGTGCTGCACGCTTGAAGCACGTTGTCATGACCTGTGTAAGCCGCATGCACGCTGGTCTTCACAGCTCAGAGTTTTTGCGGCCTGGTTCCTGCCGAAATACTGGGTACAACATATTAATACCCGTTTAAGTCTGTATATCCTGCTGATTTTTGTCTTGGGCGTGGTGCTGGCAGTCAGTCTGAGCCTGATTTATTTACAGGAATCTGCCAGCCTGGGTGCTTTGTCACAGCAGCAGGGTGCGCTGACAATGCTGTTCGTCAAAATCTATGCCGTACTGTTCCTGCTACTGTGTGTAGCCGCCTGGTGGTTAGTGCTGAATGATGAAAGTCGACGTCAGGCACAGCTGGAAAGTAATACCCAGACTCAACTGCTGATGGATGAGATTGAAGCGCATAAAGTTACCGATCGCCAGTTGCAGGATGCCCGCATTCAGGCTGAAAAGGCCAATGAAGCCAAAAGCCGTTATGTGATTGGCATCAGCCATGAGCTACGAACACCGTTGAACAGTATTCTCGGTTATAGCCAGCTGCTGCAGAAACAGGAAAAACTGTCTGAACAGGGCGAGTCTGCCCTAGGGGTGATTAGCCGGAGCGGTCAGCATCTGACTTCTCTAATTGATGGTCTGCTGGATTTGGCACGGATTGAAACTGGCAAGATTTCTTTGGAAAATTCCAATATCGACCTGCCAAAATTTCTTAAACAGATCGTGCATATATTCGAGCCACAGTTTGCCCAAAAGCAGCTGAACTTTGATGTGGAGATCAGTAGCAAGATTCCACAGTATGTCCGTATTGATAAAAAACGTCTGGAACAGATACTGATTAATCTGTTGGGTAATGCTTTGAAATTTACTCTGGAGGGGGAAGTCAAATTTAAGGTCGATTACCGTTTTCAGACCGCTTATTTTGAAATTCAGGATACCGGTTGTGGGATTGCTGAGTCGGATGTTGAGCGGATCTTCCAGCCTTTTGAGCGTGGTCGTAATGTGGTACAGGGCAGCTTTGCTGGCACGGGTTTGGGGCTGCCAATCGTGAAGCTCCTAGTCGATATTCTCGGTGGCGAGCTGACCCTGAGCAGCCAGTTAAAACAGGGTTCAGTGTTTAAAATCAAATTGTATTTACCTTCTAAATCCCTGATCCATCCGATCGCGGATGTTGCCTCTAATACTGTAACCGGTTATACCGGAGAACGCCGTAAAATACTGGTGGTTGACAATGAAGCGACTGACCGTGGTCTGGTTCTGAATTTCCTTAAGCCCTTAGGTTTTATTTTAGAAGAGGCAGAATCAGGTTTAGCCTGTTTGCGTCAGGTTCCAGAATTTAATCCTGATCTGATTTTGATGGATTTAAGTATGCCTTTACTGGGCGGCTGGGAAACGGCGAAATTGCTGCGCCAGAATAAAATCACCAATGTACCGATTATTATTATTTCTGCAGATGCCAATGAGCGGAGGATTAATCCGGAAACCGATGTTCTCAACGAAGACTTTTTAGTAAAGCCGGTCGATCTCAATTTATTATTAAACAAAATTGGTGATAAATTGGGCTTAAGCTGGCTGCATCAGCATGAGCAAAATCCAGAACAAGAACAAGCTGCTGATCAGGAAGCCCAGATCCCCACGGTGGTGGTTGAAAGCAAAAATGAAGTGCACCCATCCATTCCATTGTTGAACGTGGCAGAGGCGGTCCTTCAGCTGGAACAGCATTTAAGTATTGGTTTTATCCGGGGGGCAAAAGATGTCCTGCATGAATGTGGCCAGCACTTTGAACAATATAACGATATATGGCATCAGATTGAGCAGGATTTAAAACAATTTGATTTTAAAAGAGCAATTCAGCGACTTCATGAGCATGCAGATGTGCTGAAGTAGGGGTAAGGTGGACATGTTGGAAAGTATTTTGATTGTGGATGATATACCTGAAAATCTAAGTCTGTTGCATGAGAGCCTGGATCAGGCTGGCTATCAGGTACTTGTAGCGACCAATGGATTTGATGCAATTGAAATTGCGCATCGCATTCAGCCTGACATGATCCTGCTTGATGGCAGTATGCCGGAGATGGATGGTTTTGAAACCTGCACTCAGCTTAAAGCCAGTCCAGTGACTGAACATATTCCAGTGATCTTTATGACCGGGCTGACAGAAACCGAACATATCCTCAAAGGCTTTCAGGTCGGTGGGGTAGACTATGTCACCAAGCCTTTAAATATTGATGAAGTTCGGGCGCGGGTAAAAACTCATTTATTGCAGGCGCGTCTGATGCATCAGCAGCGACAAATGCTGGATGCAACCGGCAGTGCGATTCTATCGTTGAATCTGGAAGGTGAAATTATCTGGCAGACCCCAATCGTCAGTGAATTACTGAAAAATCATCAGGTGGATGTACAGTATTTTCAGTCCAGTTTGAATCAGTGGCTACAGGACTTGCTCAAGCAGCCAGATCAAGCACACTTACTGCATGGTCAGTACGGTCATGGCCATCAGCAGTTACAGCTTAACCTGCTCACCAAACTGTATGCAGGGCATATCTCTAAACATGTCTTGGTGCAGTTGAAAGAGCAGACCCAAATGCCGAGCGCAGAGGAAATCGCGCAGGCCTGTCCAAACCTGACGCCGCGTGAAGCAGAAGTGATGCATTGGGTCACGATGGGGAAGACCAACCGGGATATTGCCGAGATCCTGCAACTCAGCCCGCGGACGGTGAACAAGCATCTTGAGCATGTCTTTGAAAAGCTCTATGTAGAAACACGGACGGCTGCGGTATTGCATGTCATGTCAGCTTGTCAGAATCAGGCAGTGGCTTAGTTTTCCCTTAGTAGAGGAATCTTTGGAGGATTTACGACCTCACCCTAACCCTCTCCTAGAAGGAGAGGGAATTTTCTTTAGATTTTTAATAATTTTAATAAATACTCTTCGATCTGAAATACTAGTACTCGCTTTTTATCAAAGGCTTTATCTAACCATGATGTAGTCCAACCTTTTTCACTGATTTTGATTATATCGGGATGATCAAATCCGATTAGTTCATCAGACTCAAAAAACATGTAAATTTCAGATATAATTTCAATATATTTTTCTGAAAGCGTATCAAAATATTCATCATTTTGGATTTTGCTTAAACGATTTAAAACCTTGTCTAAATTAATCATACTATGTCCTAATGACTCTAGTAAATTTGGATAGTTAGCAGGTATCGGATTCAAATAATATTCTGACATAAGTAGAAAATTATTATCTTTTTCTGTCTCTGCATTGAATTTATCAACGATTTTAAAATTCAATGCAGAGACTGCATGTATAGTATCTAGCGCATCTAAAACAAAATCTCGTTGTAGGCTTTTATTAAACTGTTTTTTCCAAGAATGAAGTGCAAATACAGCAACAATCAATGTGCCTAAGCTAGTAATAAAACTACCTAATGCGAGTAAGTTGGAATCCAATTTTTTAGCTCTTAAAATTATTCTTAGTTATTTGAGTATATAACAAAAAATAATTCGGCAAGATATAGCTTATTCTGAAGGTTCAATAGTTTAATTAAAGTATAAAATCACTCTGAATGTCTAAGCTCAAAAGCGCTATTCCACCTTTAAATAAACTCCACTCGCCGACACATTATGACCAAAACCACAACTCATGATGTTAGTTTCTTTTACATGAAGCTGCTGCCCAACTTTTGAATCAAATTTAAAATCCAAATCAATTTTACAGTCATTTGCACGATAGCTGGTTTGAGTTTGATTAAATGGCATGGTGGTCTGGAATTTACCGATATTCGGTCCATAAATCAGACTGCGAATTCCCATATATAAGCCATTAAATTCTAGTGCATAGGACTTTGCAGTACGTTTCACTTCAATAGTATTCCATTGCCCAAAACCCGCGTAACGTACATATTTTCCAGACAGGTGAGAACTTTGCTTTGGGGCAGGAAGCTGTTTCAAGTTGAACTGGCTGTTTTTAGCGTCAGGATAGACAGAAAACCAGGCACGTGCCCATTGCGGTTTGCCTAGTTTGGCATAACTCAGGCCAACATTATTAAACGCAGTACTCATTGCGTGCTCGGTAAAAGCAATGCCCCCATCTTCTACATTCATACTGCAAAAGCTTGACCATGCTGCCTGTTGTTCAAACTGTTCAACGGCCTTGGCATACTGTTTCTGATCATAGAATTGCTTGCCAGTGGCTGCATAGCTTTTGACTTTGGCACAGCCAGCCCATAATTCCTGTTGAAAGGGGGTATCTGAAAAACAAAGAGGACTCAAAGCAGTCAGGGCGATAGTAGCTAAAGATTTATACATAGCTTTGCTCAGTTTTAATTCTTATTCTGAATAAAACCCATAGCATACTTCAAGTAAATATTGGTCTTGTGATTAGAAGAGATTTCCTTCAATTTTGAAAGTTTCAGGAAACTGATAGACATCGCAGTTATGTCCGGTACCAATCCGGTCGACCACGGCAAAATCACTGGGTGCCTCTAGTGTCAGCAGGGGATGATGCCAGGTACCTGCCCGGTAATTGATCCCCTGTGTCCCATCTGTAATAAATGCACAAAGCTGAGACAGATCCGGAGTATCTGTATCCAAACTTGGCGCAACGACAATCAGGAACTTTTGTCCCTGCATGGGGATAAAGGCTTGAGAACCATTCGGATGTCGTTCCAGCATGGAGATTTCAAAAGGAATTTGTGTACTTTTAATATTTCTAAAAATACTGATCCCCGCTTTGGCATCTCCCATAATTTCAGTCATCACCAGTGCATGATAACGCTCGGTATGTGCATCGTTGATATGGAAATAGTCATTACCCTGACAGCTGATGACTTCACCAAAACGAGCAAAGTTTTCACTGGTTAATAGCTGAATTTGGATGGTATTTTTCATTCTTTTACATTCCATTTACGCATGTTTTTATGACAAAACTTTCTTGATTAATCTCGCTATTTTATCCCTGTATATTAAGTAAGCAAGAAGGATACTTTGAGGAAAATGTGAGTAGAAAGTAAATGAGCGGATTCGATCTGTCAGAAAGTATGGATAAAGTTTGGCAGTGAACCCGATTCTGAGATCAGGTCCACTGCCATCTGTTAAAACAGCTGTTCGATTGACCATCCTGTGGAGAGGGAGGGTCAATCGCATTAATCAGCTACCTTTCCCCATAAACGGATACGGCTAATACCGCCATCAGGAATCATATTCACACGGATATGTGAAATCTTTTCATGTGCCAGAATTTCATTGATAAAGCTATGCACATGATCCATCTGCATGGGCTGGGCTTCAAGCAGGAAAGGCCAGAACATACTTTGTGGAATCAATTGCGGATCAGTCGCATCTTCTATATAGACGGCTTGAATGGAGACTTCTGCTGGATAGTTACCTTTGAAGTGTGCAGTATCAATATCAATTTTTTCAATTTTTCCAGCTTGGCCTAAAGCCAGAATACACCAGTCAAAACCTGGAGCACGGCGACGTTTAGTTTCCCAGCCATCGCCCATATTGATGCCACGGCCTGGGTTAATCAGGTTACGTGGATGACCAAAGTGCGCATCACTGTAGGCGATCACACGGCCGCCATTTTCCAATGCCAGCAGATCCAGAATTTCATTGCTGTCTTTTAACTGAATCTGGACCTCCCCATAAACGCGTAGACGGGCTACACCACCATCCGGGTAGATATTTAAACGCAAATGGGTATAAGTGTTTTCTGAAGCAACTTGAAAAATATGATGCTGGCTTGGACCTAATATACTGTTTGGTAAAATTTGGTGCCATTCAACCTGCTCCAGGTCCTGATCTGGTGCATAGCAGGCTTCAACTGCAGCGGAGGCAGGATAGTTGCCACTAAAAAAAGTGGTATCAATATCCAGTGCACTAATTTTTCCTGCAACACCGAGCTTTACAATTGCCCAGTCATAGCCGGCATGACGCTTGCGGCGGGTTTCCCAACCATCCATCCATTTGCCATGATCATCGAACTTATCTTCGACAAAAATAGGTGCTGTAAATTGGAGCATGCGCTGTGCTTCAGCAAAAAAATCATCTGAACATTGCAATACTTTTGCACCAATACGTTCATCTGCCAGATTAGTAAGTTGCTGTAACTGTGCAGGTATTTCAAAAGCAGGTGCAAACAGGGTCGCCATATCAATCTTCCATTCTAACTTTATTCAACTGTCATTTTTTACGGGCTAAACATAGCCAATGCCCTGTTTTTTCTCCCCAAAACAAGGCAGTTCTTTAAAAAATAATGCACAGCATGTGCCAACTTGAATCTGGGTATTTGAAACGATTCGGAAAATGGCACACTTTTCGCTTTGTCTCCCTGAGATGGATCAACATTTATGAACTTAGGGGGAACAATGAATATCACCATTATTGGCGCCGGGATGGCGGGCTTAACCACAGGCATTGCATTAAAGAAGTTCGGACATCAGGTCAGCATTTATGAGCAGGCCGAACAGATTTTGCCTGTGGGTGCTGCGATTTCTCTCTGGTCCAATGGGGTGAAATGCCTGAATTATTTAGGTTTAACTGACCAGGTCGCCCAACTGGGCGGGCAGATGGATAATCTGGCTTATGTTGATGGCGTGACTGGCGATGTTATGACCCAGTTCAGCCTTTATCCGCTGATTGAAGAAGTGGGACAGCGTCCATATCCGGTCTCTCGTGCCGAATTACAGAATATGCTGATGGATGAATTTGGTCATGCTGATATTCATCTCGGTAAAAAAATGGTGGCGCTCAATGATGATGGACAACAGGTCACCGTTAGCTTTGCAGATGGTTCAGAAATTCAAACAGACTTGCTGGTTGGTGCCGATGGAACCCATTCCATGACCCGCGCTTATGTGCTTGGTGAAAATGTACCGCGTCGATATGCCGGTTATGTGAACTGGAATGGTCTGGTTGAGGTATCGGAAGATTTAGCCCCTGCTGATCAATGGACCACTTTTGTCGGTGAGGGTAAACGTGCTTCACTGATGCCGGTTGCAAATAACCGTTTCTACTTCTTTTTTGATGTGCCCTTGCCAGTAGGGCTGGAGAATGAGCGTAGCCAATATAAAACATTACTCAAAGAATACTTTAAAGACTGGTGCCCTCAGGTTCAAAAGCTGATTGAGGCAATTGATGAGCAGCGTACCAATCGTGTCGAAATTCATGACATCGAACCATTTGCCGATTTTTATAAAGGCAATGTGGTCATTGTTGGTGATGCGGCCCACAGTACAACGCCAGATATTGGTCAAGGCGGGTGTCAAGCGATGGAAGATGCCATCTATCTGGCTCGTGCACTTCAGATTAACACACTGGGATTACAGGACTCGTTACGTCGCTATCAAAATAAACGCAATGAACGTGCGAATGAACTGGTGCTGCGTGCGCGTAAGCGCTGTGATGTCACTCATATGAAAGATAAAGAGGTAACAATGGAATGGTATGAAGAATTACGTCGTGAAAATGGCCCACATATTATGAAAGGCATTATTAGCAATATTATCGGTAACCCTTTGGACTGAAACTTGTATGAAAATTCATGATAATAAGCATATAAAATAATAACAATGATTGATCAGCAGAAGGGCGTAAGCCCTTTTTTTTATCTCTGTATTTTCTTGTTGCAGTCAGTTTTTAATATAGAAAAATCTAAAGTGAATTTTGATCCAGGTTCAGCTGAAGCAAGACCAGATCACGCCACTGACCAAATTTTTCTCCCACCTGTGGCATATAACCCGTTTGAATAAAGCCAAGTTTTCGATGTAAATGAATGGAGGCTATATTTTCCGAATCAATTGCTGCCACCATGATATGCATGCCCTGCCTGCTGGCAATTTCCATCAAGCGCAATAACAACTGTTTTCCTATCCCTTGACCAGTGTAGTCAGGATGTAGAAAGACCGCATGTTCAATTGTTTTAGAGAAACCCTGAATACTACGGAACTCATCATAATTGGCATAGCCAATGACTTTAGCTGTAGGCTGATGTTCTGCAACGAGTACCGGATAGCTCTGATCTTGAAGGGTTTTGAACCAGGCCTGTATATCTGACCATGCCATCGCAGTATGGTTCCAGGTGGCAGTACCGTTGATAATCTCCTGATTATAAATATTAAGGATACTTTCAAGGTCGTTTATATTGGCTGTACGGATCTGAACTGCACTCATTGAACCACCTACTGATTAAGTTAAATTAAAGAAATAAAAAAAGCAGAACCGAAGTTCTGCTTTTAAGATAACATCTCTTAGAAGTGATACTTCACAAGAGCGCTGACGTCGTGTTGGTCAACGTCACTACCGTACTTGTTATTCCAGACAGAATGCTCGATACCTACATATAACTTAGTTTCTGGAGAAATGTGTTTGCCTACATTCCATTTGTATTGTGAAGTCCAGTTAAGTTCGCTTTTATGATCATCTTCAGCAGTTGACCAATCCAGGAAAGCATCTGCCAGGAATTCTTCAGAACCGATTTTAAATGGCACTGCATAAGTGATGGTCATCTGATAATCATCGTCAGTATCATCGTTATCAGCTTTATAGAAGTTGATATTTGCATAACTGGTATAAGGAATATCTAATGCGAAGCCAATACCATATAAGTAGTTGTTAAAATCAGCACCACCAGCACTACCTTCCCAAGTTGTCGCGATAAGAACGTCTTTAATTGGACCCAATTCAAGTTTTTGACCTGTTACAGCGCCCAGGCTTAAACGTGGTGCAACTTCGAAATAGGTTTCATTACCAAAGTCAGTATTACTACGGTCTGCAAAAGCAAAAAAATCACCATACTTAAGACCTGCGGCATATTCAGCAGTAATCGTGGTTTGGTCAAGCTTTTCATCGCCACTAGGAAATGGTGATTTATAGCTTTCGCCATATAGACCAGAAAGACTGAAGTCTTGCCAGATAGGTGCTGCCTGAGTAACAGCCGCAGTAGAAGCCAAAGCACAGAGTGCAGCGATTTGTGTAAGTTTCATTTAAAGATCTCCCCCAAGAAAGCAGATAAAGCATACAGATTAATAAGTAAAAATAAAGTGAAAATTGATCGGTAACTGAAATTTATATGCAATATTCCGACCAACTTTTTTAACCCAGGTTTAGTGGTGGCTATCTACTACCGGTTCAGCATTGGCCAAACTCTTAGGCTGAAACCAGTTTAAATGGTTGAATAAGATATTCAGTAAAATGGCCATTAAACAGGTTGAACTAATACCAGAGTGGAATAAAGTTTGAACCCATTTTGGAAAATCTGCATAAAAACTATGATCAATAATAGGCACCATACCGGCAGCAATTGACGTTGCTACAATGATCAGGTTCTTTTGCTCGTTATAGTCAATCTTCGCTAAGGTACGAATACCACTGGCTGCAACTGTTCCAAATAACACCAAGCCTGCGCCCCCCAGCACCGGTACGGGAATAGACGCAATTAAACGGCCCATAATTGGTAGCAAGCCCAGTACCACCAGAATAATGCCGCCTGCGGTCACGACAAAACGGCTCTTAACTCCAGTAATCGCTACCAGTCCAACATTCTGTGCAAAAGCACTTTGCATAAACGAACCGAAGATAGGGGCTGCGGCACTCGATAGCATGTCCGCACGCAAACCATCAGAAATACGGTCAGCATCGACTTTGGTGCCAACAATTTCACCAACTGCAATAATATCAGCCGTGGTTTCAGTCATGATCACCAAAGTCACAATCAACATGGAAAGAATAGCTGTCAGTTCAAAAGTAGGCATGCCAAAAGCAAAAAAACTCGGGAATTGTAACCATGCACCATCTGCCACTTTAGAAAAGTCACCGAAGCCGATTAAACCTGCAATTATGCTTCCTAATACAATAGATAGCAGAATGGACAAACGACGTACTGTGGCATTGCGGGATAAATTCAGCAAAATCACAATAGCTAAGGTCATTAGCGCTAAGCTAACATTTTCTGCACTACCCCAGTTTTCAGTATTTTTGTTGCCACCCATCATCCAGCGTACTGCAACTGGCAGTAAAGACAGACCAATGATGGTGATCACACAGCCAGTAACTACCGGTGGGAAAAACCGAATAATTCTAGAGAAATAGGGCGCCAGGAAGAAACCGATCAGACCAGAGACAATTACCGCGCCATAGACTGCCTGCAATCCTCCTCCGGTGGTCACGATCGCCACCATAGTGGCTACGCCAGCAAAAGATACCCCTTGTACCAAAGGCAAGCGAGCACCGACATATTTCACGCCTGCTGTCTGTAAAATTGTTGCCAGACCACCCACAAATAGTGCTGCGGCAATCAACAGACCGATTTCCATACCGCTCAGGCCTGCGGCAGTACCCACAATCAGGGGAGGGGCAATAATACCGCCATACATGGTCAATACATGCTGCAAGCCATAAGCCGCACTTTTTCCAACCCCTAAAAATTCGTGTTCGGGTGAGACAGTTTTTTCTTGTTCTGACATATAAAATCCTTCTCTATTCTGAATAATGAGCGGGCTAACTTAACTACCGCGATAGGTCGAATAAGCAAAAGGGCTGATGAGTAATGGAATGTGATAATGCTGAGCAGCATCTAAAATGCTGAAATGGATTACAGCCTTTGGGAAAAATGTAGCCAAGCCTTGGACATCAAAATAGGCTTTGGTTGCAAACTCGATGCTGTAGTCACCGGTGCTAATAATGTCTAAGCCAAAATCCGGCACCAGTACCCGGCCATCATTATTGGTGCTAGCAGTCGCCAATACCTGACCTGTGGCATCCATTAATTTGACTTCAACATCGGCTGCAGGTTTACCCAGATGAGTATCAAGAATATGGGTGCTGATCATGAATCAATCTCCTGTGCCAGACGTAACAAAGCAATTTCTAAAAGTTGCTGATGAACAATACGCTTTTCAGTATCCAGATCATTCACCAGGCGGTAATTCAATGCTGTCAGAATCTCTTCGCTACTACGACCTGCTGCGCGAATCAGGAAGATGAAATCAAATTTTTTCTCATAGGCCAGATTGCCTTTTAGCAAAGCGGCTTGAGTTTCTTCATCTTGTGAAATCGCGGCTTGTTCTCGCTCGGAAAAACCTTCTTCTTTGGCGGTTAAAGCGGTCTGTGCCTGCTTTTCACCAATCCGAGGATGGGTTGCGAGCGCCTTGGAAATTTCTTCCCAAGTCCAGGTCTGTGCCTGTCTTTTGGCAGCTTCGAGCAGCTCATCGCGTGAAGTAAAAGGTCGTTGCTGCTTTAATTCTTCAGCCCAACGGTCAATATGCACACACTGCTTGAGCAGCAGTTCAATATCGCTGTCAGATGCCTGGTTAAATTCAGTTAATTGCATAATTTAAGCTTTGTGATCTGTGTTTCTCACTGGAAATTGCAATAACAATGCCAAAGTGCCGACAATCGTATGACAAGTGAGTCCACCTGAAGGTCAAAATAAAAAAGAGAGCAGCATGCTCTCTTTGGGTGATTTCAGTGAATGATTAGTCCTGGTGCGCAGGAAAATGGTGGGTGTACCAATGTTGTGCAATATCGTTACGACGACAGACCCATACTTTGTCATGGCTCTGTACATAATCCATAAAGCGCTGCAAGGCTTTGAAGCGTCCCGGACGTCCGAGCAGGCGACAGTGCATGCCAATTGACATCATTTTTGGTGCAGTTTCCCCTTCACTGTAGAGCACATCAAAGGCATCTTTTAAATATTGGTAAAATTGCTCACCTGAATTGAAACCACCCGGAGAGCTAAACTTCATATCATTGCACTCTAATGTATAGGGGATGATCAAATGAGGGCGTTTTTGACCATTTGGTTCAGTTAAGGTGCTCCAAAATGGGAGGTCATCACCATAATAATCAGAGTCATATTTAATCTGAGAAAATTCAGCTAATAATTGACGTGTATTAGGACTGTCGCGTCCGGTATACCAGCCAATTGGCGTTTCACCAAAGAGTTCAGTCAGCACGCTTAAGGCCTGATCCATATGCTGACGTTCAATTTCAATATCCATATCCTGATAATGCAACCAGCGCTGACCATGTGAGACCACATCATAATCAGCCGCCTTAATGGCCTCGACGATATAAGGATTACGAGCCAGTGCCATACCGACTCCAAAAATTGTCATAGGCCAGCCACGTTTTTGAAACTCCTCATGAATACGCCAGAAGCCAGCACGTGAACCATATTCATACATTGAATCCATGGAGCGGTGTACTGCTGGAAAACTGGCAGCACCCACGATTTCGGACAGAAACTGCTCGGAACCGCTATCACCATGTTCGACATGATTTTCACCGCCTTCTTCATAGTTCAATACAAACTGTACCGCGATCCGGGCAGCATTGGGCCATTGTGCATGTGGGGGAGTGCCGTGATAGCCGATTAAATCGCGTGAATATTCTTGCTTTTGTATCGTTTCAATCAATTGTTTTCCGCGTAAGTAAGCAGTTGTCACTATTGGTTGTCCTTTTGCTAAAAAAATCAAAATATCACTTGCATATTTTTAAGAGAGGACCGATATTCAAAGTATAAGGACACGGTTCTGCAGACTCAAAAATGTGTTCATCATTCAATGTGGAGGGTTAATCCAAAACGATTTGAAGAAGTGAAATGCAATACAAAACAGCAAGCTACAAACGTGCCAAGATAAAAAATCTGCACTAAAAAGTTACAATGATTTGAGGATGGTATTTTATGAACATTGAACTCCGTACCGATAAAAATATTCGCAATAGTGATCGTCTAATTACTTACGTTCGTACCGAATTAAATCAAGAATTCCAGCGCCACAGTGAGCGTATTACCCATTTCTCAGTGCATCTTAGTGATGAAAATGCCGCAAAAGGTGGCGATGATGATATTCGCTGCATGATCGAAGCACGTCCTGCTGGCTTGAAGCCAATTGTGGTCAACCATCATGGTCACAATATTGATACCGCAATTCGTGGGGCCATCGACCGTTTAAAACGCAGCCTGGAACATGTAATTGAGAAAAAAGACAATGTGCGTGGTAATCCGCTAAAACTTGCCGAAGAAACGGTTACAGATATAGAAGAATAAAAAGTTTACAGATGAAAAAGGCCCCTACGGGGCTTTTTTCAATTTTAGATAAAATAAACGAATGAGAATAAAACAAATCCTGCTTTATTCGGCATAATAGTCGAAAACGAATTGAAGTGAGCTCCATCATGTTAACTGCGCAACAACAGCTTTTTGTGCAAGCACTCGAAGAACTGGATCTGAATCAGGTGAAAAAGCTCCTGGCAGATGGACTCAACCCAAATTTTATTGATATGGAAAAAGGTCCGGTCATTTCTGTCTGGTCAGATGGTCTGTTCAAATGGTGGGAAGAAGTTTGCGAGGCTTATGAAGCAGGCAATGTTCTATCTAACGAAGAAAAACAACAGAAGCTTCAAGTGCATCTTGATATTCTGGATGCCCTGATTGCAGCCAAAGTGAATCTGCACTTGTGGGATGCCGAAGAAATTTATGGTCCACTTTGGGACGCCGCCAGTGCTGCCTGTGTACCGGCCGTACAACGTTTACTGGATGAAAATGTCGATCCAAATACCCGGGATGAAGACGGCCTGACGATTCTATCTTCAATCTGTGATCTGTTCTTTGACTGTGACTTTGATGAAGTTAACTGGGCAGAAGCATTAGAAGAAGAAAAGCAGACACTGGAACTGCTGCGTAGCCGTGGCGCGAAGATGTCCAAAGAACTCGGTTAAGACTTAAAAAGAAAGAGTAGCAATCTATGACAACATTAAAGACATTGGGTTTTGTGGCACTGGCAAGTGCGAGCGCGCAGGTATTTGCTGCAGATTTTGCTTTCGACCGTCCAGGCACGGGGTTTAGTACGACGACAATACCAGTAGGGCAGTTAGCCTGGGAACAGGGCCTGCCTTCTGCCAGCTATGTTGAATCAGGCAATGACTATAGCACCACACTCAATGCCGATATGTTGTTGCGTACCGGTTTAAGTGACAGCCTGGAATTACAACTGGGCTGGCAGGGTCCATCCTGGTCTAAAAGTAAAATAGATGGCATTAAATCAGAAGATGATGGCCTCGGTGATATCAGTATTGGTTTGAAAAAAGCCATTGATCTGGATGATGAGCGACTTTCGATGGCTTTACTGGCTGAAGCACTGATTGCGACGGGTAATCAAGGCTTTAGTAATGAAGAAGATATTTATAGTTTAAGTTCAGCTGTGGCTTATCAATATAATGATCTGGTCAATACTTCAATCACCATGCGCTATGAATGGCAAGATGACCAGTGGGCCGTCCAAGCCGTACCCACACTGGAATATAAAATTACTGACAAATGGTCAGGGTTCTCGGAATTTGTCTATCGCAAGGCTGAAAGCCAGGATTATGAATATGGGCTAGGTACAGGCGTAATGTATGCCCTGAATGATCGTGTTCAGCTGGATGCCAGCGTGGGCGTGGATCTGAATGGTGCTGACAAGAGTTATACCTCAGGTCTGGGCGTAGCGTTCCTGTTCTAGGAGTTTTGACCAGTCGTCATGGATGCCGAAAAACTGAAAGCCTGGAGTAGATCTGGCTCCCGAATCCTGTTCGGGAGCCTGCTGCTGAGTTGTGCAGTACAGGCGCAAGCACCTTTATTGCCGCCTGATCAGGCTTTTCCATTTACGGCGATTTCCAGCAGTTCGCAGCGGGCGGAACTGAGCTGGGAAATTCCTGAAAATTATTATATTTATCAGCATATGGTAGAAGTTCAGCAGGGTGGCCAAACAATGCAACTGGATTTGCCACCCGCTGAAGACTTGCATGATGATAATTACGGTCAGACTCAGGTTTACTATCAACAATTACAGTTCAATATTCCGACACAAGCCTCGCAAACCTATCAGGTGACCTGGCAAGGTTGTGCCAAAGATCGGCTCTGCTATCCGCCACAAACAGTTGAATTTAAAACTGATCTGTCCGGTTTGGTGCAATATCAGCTTACAGCAGCTAGTTCTAAACAGTTACTTGATCTGAGCAATTCATCAGACCAGCAAAATACTATTCTGAATAATAGTTCTGAATCTGTCGAGGTGAGTACATTAGATAGTAAGGATGGCTCCAGCTTTGCTGCCAAAGACCAGAAATGGTCTGAACAACTGGCAGAAAGTTCATTAGGCTATGGCCTGTTGCTGTTTTTTGGCTTAGGTATGCTGCTGGCTTTCACGCCTTGTTCCTTGCCAATGTTACCGATCTTGACCTCACTGATTGTGCGGGATCGACGCGGAATGCAGGCCTGGATGGTTGCCTTGTGCTTTGTCACCAGTATGGCTCTGGTCTATGCATTACTAGGCTTGATTGCTTCTTCTGCCGGACTGAATTTCCAGCGCTGGCTACAGCAGCCCGCTACTTTAATTACCTTTAGCTTATTATTTGTGGCTTTTGCCCTCAACCTGTTTGGTCTGTTTGAAATCAAGTTGCCACAGCGTTTGGTACATCGACTGGATCAGGTTCAAGCCATGCAGCAGGGTGGGACTCTGGTCAGTGCCAGTATTATGGGCATGGTTTCAGCACTGTTGGTGGGTCCATGTATGACAGCACCGCTGGCAGGGGCATTACTGTTTATTTCTCAAACCCAAAGTCAGTGGCAGGGTGCTTTGCTTCTATTTACCTTAGGCTTTGGTATGGGAGCTCCTTTGCTACTCGCCAGTGTTCTCGGTTCGCGTATATTGCCTAGAGCGGGACATTGGATGAATCAGGTCAAGGTTCTGTTTGCTTTTATCATGCTGGCGCTGGCATTGTATTTTATCCGCCCCTTGATTTCAGAAGCAACACTACAGTGGCTCTCTCTTGGGTTGGGCTTAAGCTTTGTGGCCTACATATTGGCACGGCTGTTCTGGAAAAATACCGGACTGCGATGGTTGTATATTATCTGCCTGGCAACGGCAGTGCCGTATATTATTTATAGTCAGTATCAGCACAGTCAGCGCTTGTTTGTTGAAACTTCTGAGCAACAGGCGATTTGGCATGTCGCAGCGACTGCTACCGATTTTGAGCAGTTACTGGCTACAGTACCAAAAGGGCAGCGAGTTATTATCGATGTCTATGCCGACTGGTGTGTGGCCTGTCAGCCTATCGAACACCGGGTGCTAAAATCAGCTCAGGTACAGCAGGCTTTGGCACCGTATTTTTTGATTAAACTGGATCTCAGTCATTATGATGTAACGCATCAAGCACTGTTAAATCAGTGGGAAATTCTAGGTCCACCTACATATCTCTTCTTGAATGATCAACAACAGGAAATTCGCGGCTTGCGTTTGACTGGGGCTTTTACTGAAGCTGAATTATTAGAACAAATAGAACGTTTTGCTCAAGCGCAATAAAATAATTTTATGCAGTGTGCAATTATGGAAAAGTCAATTAAATCACAAATGATGCAGTTGCATCCCGCCATCAAGTGTAGCGTTATAGGCTTTAACCAGATTACGACCACTCGCTTTGGCCTGATACAGGGCTTTATCTGCCTGACTCAATAACTGTTGTGGGCGAAGTTCTGGACTAGATAATGCAATACCAAAACTTGCAGTGACATGAATGCGCTGACCATCATCACTATAAATTTCCAGCTGCTGAATTGCAGCACGGCAACGTTCTGCAACCTGACGCGCCTTTTCCAGATTGGAATTTTTCAGGATCAGAATAAATTCTTCACCACCAAAACGGCCAACCACATCACTTTCACGTAGCAGCAAGGTGAGCACCTCACTAACCCGGATCAGGGTTTCATCACCTTTATGATGCCCATAGTAATCATTAATTCTCTTGAAATGATCCAGATCTAACAAAACTAAGGCATAACTTTCCAGTTTCACGCTATTCAGTTTATCCAGACATTGATTGATACTACGTCGGTTAAACAGATTGGTTAATGGGTCAATCTGGCTTAGGTGCTGGATCAGTTTTTCACGGTGTCGCCACTGGCTGAGCAGGATTTCAAACAGCATCATACAGATAGCCAGAATAGGCAGAATAAAATACAACATGGATACCAGCCAGAAACCGTTATAGAACAGTTTGCCTGGAATGGTAAAAAGTGGTGAATAAGTAAGCTGACCGGTATAGCTCAAATAACCGCAAATACTGAGAAAAATTGAGGCTGGAATCAGCATGCTATATACCAGCGTTCGAGAAAACAGGACCAGCCCTACCGTAATCAGGCTCACATAGGCAATCATGGCTACTGGGCTGACGACACCAACAATATAGGCATCACGGCAAAGGGAAACCACAAAGATGCCAACTGAGATATAGGGCAGATAACGTTCGATGCGGGTGTTATTTCGAAATTTATAACAGGGATAAATCAGGCAAAGCAAAATCAGTAAAAACAGGCTATTGAGGATAATCTGCATTTTTGCCACGCTTATATCCACATATTGCCAATATTCAGGACTGAGTAAAACAAAGATATCCCAAAGCATCCAGCTGAGATGGATACCACAGCCAAGTACAAGCATGAGGATACATTTTTTCAGTACCCCCCAATTCATCACCACTTCTTCTTCAACCAGATACTTGGTAATTTTATACTTGAAAATAGCTTGCAGAGCAGGCGAGATACGCTTCATACAAGGCTGTATCCTATAATGACCATTCTAAATTATAAATATCGTAATAAATAAAATGTTTTATTTCTTTGGCTTAAGATAACATGAATATACTGCGAAAGAGAATGGTTATATTTTGTACAGCTGGGTCATTTTAGTAAAGTTTGAAATTTACATTGTTGTAACATGCGAAAAGATTACAGGATGGGCAGGTCACAGTGATGCATTTGGCTTTTTAAATATTTACCAAATAGAAAATTTTCCTGCACCATCCTGAAAATTGAAAATATAAAAACTGGGCTTTTAGTCCCGATCCAGACGGTGTGCAAAGTTTGCTAAATCAGCCAGAGATTGTCGGGCCTCATCAAACCAAGCGCTAAACATCTGAAAATTGTGCCACATACCTGTATATAGTTTGAACTCTACTTCAACCCCTGCTGCGAGGGCCTTATCACGGAGACGCTGCGCATCATCCAGCAGAATTTCCTTGGAACCGACCTGAATATGCATGGGTGGCAGACCAGTTAAGTCGGCAAAATAAGGTGATACTTCAGGATTGCCATGCTCAATCGACGAAGGTACATAGTATTGAATGCCACTTTCTAATGTTTCAATGGATAACAGGGCATCATGTACCTGATTGTAGCGCAAGGATTCACTGGTCAGGGTCAGATCAACAAATGGAGAAAGCAGGATCAGACCACTGGGCTGCGGAAGTTCCAGTTTTTGAATTTTCAGGGCTAGCGCCAGTGCCAGATTTGCTCCACAAGAATCTCCAGAGAGAATGATGTCTTTGGCTTGCACGCCTTGATCTAACAGTTGCATATACACATTGAAAACGGCATCCAGGGCGGCTGGATAAGGTGCTTCAGGAGCAAGTGGATAATCTACATGCAGCACCTGCATCTGGGTACGGGCAGCAATCTGGGTCATAAAAGCACGATGGGTCTTCATTGAACCCAAATAAAAGGCACCCCCATGAATATGGAAAATCAGCTGGGTAGCTTCTTGCTGTGGCTTGATTTCCTCTGCATTCAGCCCTGCCAGTTTTAAGGATCGTATTTCAATATTTTTGTCTACAGGAAAAAGTTTGCAGAACTGCTCAAGGGCTTTTCTGAGCGCAGCAGGCGGGAGATTAAACTGGCTGGGTTTACGGATGGAAATCTTTAAAATCGTTTCTGTAATTAACTGTTTCGTAAGGGGACTAATCTTCATTTTCTTTCCATCTTTTTATGTTTTCATTGGTCTGGTATGTTATTTACCAACAATATTTACAAGGTTACACTAGATAGTCACATCCAGAAATTGAAAAATTGTTGTGACTTAATTAATACTACAACGGTCTACTCACAGACTTAGGGAAAGAAACAAAAATGAAAAAAATCGCGCTTATGTTAGGACTACTGGGTTTAAGTGCATTGGCGAATGCCGCAGATCCTTTAAACGGAACAGTCTGGAAAACAATTGATGACAAAACCAATCAGCCAAAGGCGATTGTAAAATTTACTGAACAAAGCAATGGGACTTTAAGTGCCAGCATTCAGAAGGTTTTGACCAAAGGTGAAGAAAATGCCTGCACAAAATGTGAAGGTCCATATCACAACAAATCTCTGAAAGGCCTGACCATTGTTAAAGGTCTGAAAAATGTTGGCGGTACCAACTATGAAAGTGGTTCGATTCTTGATCCGCAATCAGGTAAGACCTATAAGCTAAAAGGTAACCTGGCTGATGGTGGTAAGAAGCTGCAACTACGTGGCTTTATTGGTGTAGCAGCGCTGGGCCGTAACCAGACCTGGATTCGTGCAAACTGATTCTGAGTCTGAGACTGTTAAAGCCTGACGATTGTCAGGCTTTTTTGTGGCTATAAATCGGTTGCTATATTGAACTTTATTATCAGTTCGCTTTAATTATTCAGCGCACGATAGGCAGTCTCATCAAAACCCGCGATAAAACCTGAACCGGTTGCCAGAATTGGACGTTTAATCAGACTGGTATGAGTCATTAAGGCAGCAAGCAGATTCTCTTCATTTGCCAAGGCGGTTTGCTGCTCTTCTTCACTGAGTTTGCGCCAAGTGGTACCTTTTTTATTCAGCACAACTTCCTGACCCAATGTATCCAGCCAGGTTTTTAGAGTTTCAGCATCGATTCCCTGTTTTTTATAGTCATGAAACTCATAGCTCAAACCCAGTTCACTCAGCAGATCAAATGCTTTCTTCATTGAATTGCAATTTTTAATTCCATAGATCTTCAACATGATCATCACCCATCTAAATTTTACTGTAGCTTAGCGAAATTTAATGATTACAACCATGAGTAGGAAGCAAAACCCAGGTAAAAAATGAGATAAAAATAGATACATAGCAGATACAGGAATGTCATGAAATTGACATCCGATTTGTGCAAAATAGTGATGAAGATAAGGGCGCAGAATAAAAAGAAATGAGAAGCGGCTAATGTTATAGAGACGCTAAAATGAGAAAACCCGCATCTAATCATCCTGATTATGCGGGTCTCATCTCAACGTCCGATGTCACATCCATGCAAAACAAGCTAAATCTTGTAGTCTGTTTTATTTCTTCCTACGGCTTCCTGTCCTTTTGCTGTCATCCTGACATGTCCTTGTGCCGTGTAAATATAATGCTGTGTATTTAGCTTTAAAAATAGCTGTTAATACGTCTTGTTATGTAAGTGATTAACACCAACTCAGTGAACAATTGTTCACTGAGTTTATCTGTGGGATTAAAGTTTGTAGTCAATAATTACTGGAGCATGGTCACTAAACCATTCATCTTTATACACCCAGGCATTTACGGTACGCTCTTTCCAGTCGGGTGAACAGGCTTGATAATCAATCCGCCAGCCTACGTTTTTGGCACGGGCCTGGCCGCGATTCGACCACCATGAGTATAGCTCAGCTTCTTTGCGTACTTCACGGAAAGTGTCGACGTAGCCCAGATCATCATAGATGTGATCTAGCCAGGCGCGTTCATGTGGCAAGCAACCCGAGGCTTTCTGGTTACCTGACCAGTTTTTAATGTCGATGCGTTTATGCACGATATTGTAGTCACCACATACAATGATAGATTTATCTTCATCGCGCCATTGTTTCAGGATCTTTTTATATTCATCCAAGAAGTGATCTTTACGCGCCTGTGCTTCATCACCCGATGAACCGGATGGCAGATACAGCGAACAGATATGTGCTGTTTTCTCTAAACCTAAGTCAAATTCGGCAGCAATAAAGCGGCCTTGAGAATCTGCCAGTTCAAAGCCCAGACCATCGGTCAGGGAAACAAAAGGCAGGCGGCTATAAATTGCGGTACCGGCATAACCTGGACGTTCAGCCGGGAACAGGTGTGTATACCAACCTTCAGGTTTAAATTTATCGGTCCACTGCGCATGGGTAATCCGGCTTTCTTGCATGCAAATCACATCTGCGTCAGATTTTTCCATCCACTCCAGCAGACCTTTGGTCACGGATGAACGTAAGCCGTTGACATTAATTGAAACGACACGAAGAATTTTTTGATCACCTGGATAGCTACTCTTTGGTATCATGCGCAAGTCTTACCTTAATTAATGGATTTAGGAGCACCTCATGTCAACGCCAGCTCAGTTTAACCCGCAAGCTTTTATCGAACTCGCATTATCACGCGGTGTGCTTAAATTTGGTGAGTTTACTTTAAAATCAGGTCGTGTGAGTCCTTATTTTTTCAACGCAGGTTTGCTGAATGATGGCGAAGCGTTGACTGGCCTGGCATCTGGCTATGCAGCAAAACTGACTGAATGTGACAATGTTGAAGTGATCTTTGGTCCTGCATATAAAGGTATTCCATTTGTGGCGGCAACCGCAGTTGCATTATCGCAAAATCATGGCGTGAGTGTGCCTTGGGGCTTTAACCGCAAAGAAGCCAAAGATCATGGCGAAGGCGGTGTACTTGTTGGTGCTGCTGTAGAAGGTAAAAAAGTCTGGATCATTGATGATGTGATTACAGCAGGTACTGCAATTCGTGAAGTGGTCACCATCTTGAAAAATGCCGGTGCGCAAATCGCGGGTGTGCTGGTCGCATTAGACCGTCAGGAAAAAGGTCAAGGTGAGCTTTCTGCGATTCAGGAAGTACAAAAAGAACTGGAAATTCCGGTGCATGCACTGATTACCATGAAAGACTTGATGGATTACCTCGATACTAAAGGCGACAAAGACGCGTTAGCAAAAATGGAAGACTATCGTTTGAAATATGGGATCTAAAATTTCAGTGTTTGTATAAAAGAAAGGGAAGCTGAGGCTTCCTTTTTTTATAGTTTATTTAGTAAAGGTATATAAAGTTGTGAAACTTATTGAAATATTAAATATGAAACATAAAAAATCATTAAAAAATCTATTTGAAAAACATAAAATTTCATATTTAAATAAGTATTTGATTTATATTTAATAATTAAATTGGTTTTGTACTGTATGCGTTATATTAATTCTAGAAAATTATATAATTTTTATGAAAATAACATAATAAAAGAAAAATTCAACCATCATTATAAAACTTAAATTCATACCAATTTTTTAATGCTTTATTTAGAAAATAAGATAAATCTGCTACATTAAGAATTAGATTATAAAAAAGATGGTGGCAGTAATGAAAATTAAACATCCCATTCTAAAATTGATCCTAAGCTGTCTATGCTTAAATTCAACATATGTAATAGCCTCTCCTGTCTTTCCCAATAATAGTAAAATCCAAACGTCTAATATCTCTAGCAAAACGCCAGGAACAATCTTATCCATACAAGAAGAGAATATCGATCTGTTTACGAATGCTTCACAGCGGTTCTTAATCACTTATCGTAGTAGAGGAATACAGTCCGAACCTATTGTTACTTCCGGGTTTATCTTATTGCCTAAAGGCAATCCTCCTAAAGATGGCTGGCCAGTTTTGGCCTGGGCACATGGTACAACCGGTGTAGCAGATACTTGTGCACCCTCTGCAGACTATGTCGATGGACCAGTTCATGTATATCAGCAAATAGCTGCTAAAGCTTTAAATGCCTGGCTTGCGCGAGGATATGCAGTTGTTGCACCAGATTATCAGGGTCTAGGAACTCCAGGTGGTCATCCCTATATGAATGCACAAAGCCAGTTGCACACTGTCGTTGATGCCGTACGGGCGACCCACCTTTTAAAGCCTTATAAATTTAGTAAAAATTGGTATGTTATGGGTCATAGTCAAGGAGGCGCAGCTTCCCTTAAGGTTGCTGCTGATGGCCTAAAAAATGCACCTGAACTCAATTTAAGAGGTGCCATTGCACTCGCACCAGGTGGCTATCAATACCAAGGAATCGCTGAATACGTAGAAACCCATTCTCAAATTGAAACAAGTGTTGCGGCATTTTTTCCAATCGTTCTTCTCGGTGCGGAAGCTGCAGATCCTAGCCTTGCTCCAGCAAATTTAGTTAGCCCAGAAATGGGAGAAATTCTAAACTATGCACGTAGTCGCTGTTTGTCAGAATTACAATCTGATCTAAAGGCAGCACCTAAAACAGTTTTTAAACCGAATATAAATTTGACACCTTTGACAAATTATTTAAAAAAACAGTCTATTGAGAATATGACACCTACTGTGCCGCTTCTAATTGTACAAGGTGATAAAGACCAGCTTGTAGATTATCGTGGTACTTATGCTTACTATCAGCAAGTATGTAAGAAGCAAAAACCTATTTCCTTTCACCCCGTCAAGAATGGAGATCATCGTGACTCTTTTAGACAAAGTGAATTCCTGATTGGAAGCTTTATCAATTCAGTTGAACAAGGGAAAACTGTAAATACCTGCAATTCAAAATGATACGGTAGATTTAGGATTTTGAACTCAAAATAAAGCTACGCAGTATAAAAATTAAATATTTCGAGTTTTAATATACAAATGGAAATAAATCAAAATGATGCCACCAAGTTTATTATCACTGACGAATAAAATAGCACTTGTAACAGGCGGTGCAGCAGGTATTGGGAAAGCCAGCGCTCTCATTCTTGCACAAGCAGGCTCGGACGTTATGATTGCCGATTTAAATTTAGAAGCAGCTAAACATACAGCTGAAGAGATCAAGAAGCTAACTGGACGCAACATAGAATATGTTGCATGCGATATTCTGCAAGATGATCAATTGGTCAATGCAGTGAATAAAACAATCGAAACTTTTGGTCACATTCACATCTTAGTGAACAATGCTGGAGGAGGTGGCGGTGGCCGTGAATCTCCTGATCAAATTACCGTAGATACTATAGAACGTGATTTTCAGCTTAATGTGTTTGCTGCTTGGCGATTGTGTCAACTCGTCGCACCGCATATGAATAAAGCGGGTGACGGCTCAATCATAAATATCAGCTCTATGAGTTCAATTAACAAAAGCCCTGCTATGAGTGGATATGCATCATCAAAAGCTGCTTTAAACCATATGGTCGCTAATTTGGCACATGATTTTGGTCCAAATATACGTATTAATGCTGTAGGTCCTGGAGCGATTCGTACCGCAGCACTAGAAAAAGTACTGAAGCCTGAGATTGAAAAAACAATGCTTTCTCACACACCATTACAACGGTTAGGTGAACCTGAAGATATTGCGAGAGCAGTGTTATTCTTTGCCTCACCTATTTCATCATGGATTTCTGGACAAACCCTATTTGTAAATGGTGGGGGTGTACAAACACTTGATTAAAGAGTGCTGTCTAAAGTCTAAAATTCTTATAAATTGAATATGAGGTGCAATCTGTATTTGGATACATGACAACAGACTTAAAGCTACACAGATCCCAGCTAGCCGCTTCCATTTAGCATAATGGACATTATATGAAATCTAGCTCATACCAAAATGATATATAAGGAATTGACCCCTAAATCGTCAGGATCAATTCCTTTTTTATAATCTTCAGAAAGGGTAGAAGCTAAAATCTAAACTTCATCCCAAGCCCATAAATCCAATCTTTTTCAGAATTTGACATGAGCTGATCATTTTCCCACTGGCTTTCCTGCTCGTAACGGTAGGCAATATCAATATAAGGCATGACCTGCTTCGTTATTTCATAACGGGTATTCAAACCCAATGCAGCTTCACGCAGTCCGGTCTTTTCTGCATAAGGGGAACCATCATTTAAGATCGCTTCCACTTGCAGATAAGGTTGTAGAATCAGTTTTTGAGTCAAAAGCAGATCGCGTTCAGCCTCAAAATTCAATGCTACATAGTCATCCTGACCCACTTCCAGATAAGCCGAAGTTTCAAAGAAATATGGTGCCAGCCCATGTAAACCAAGCACGGCATTCCAGTGTTCCTGTTTGGTGTATTGCTGGTTCACTTCAAGCGAATGTTCCTGATAACCCAGACCGGCCTGCATATCCCAGAAGTCCGAAACCATACGGCTATATAGCAGTTTGGTAGCGTATTCATCTGGTCTGGACTCAGTCTTTTCAGCTTCCAGTTTAAGCACCAGCCTGTTTTCATCCGTACCAATTTTCAGTTCATTGTCTGACTGAAATTTGCCATGACCATGTCCTGTAGTTTGCCAGCGCTGATCCAGTTCAAGCACAGTATAAATCTGTCCACCATGCTCGTGTTTATGCTCATGGTCAGTCTTCTTTACCCTGTCGGTGGAAACAACAGATGGGGAGGGCTGGGTATCTATACGATGTTGCTGATGTATATGAACAGAGGCAGATTCTTGCATCATGGTGTGATCATGCTGCATCGTTTCGGCAAATACGGTAGAACTCATCAGCAAACTAACTGCCAATGACAGGGAGCGCTTTATTATTTTAATGGTGTGCATGAGCATCTCCTTGTGATTGAGCTGATTGCGGTTTAGCAGTCCCATTGATGCGATTATCATTGACATGTGCCACAATCAGTTTGTTCATCATACCAGCGCTCATGTGATAGAGCAGGTGACAGTGAATTGCCCATTCACCCAGTTCATCGGCAGTCAGTAGCGCAGTGACTGTTTTGCCGGGTGGCACCACAATGGTGTGCTTATTTGGCAGATCACCTGCAGGCTGACCATTTTCCAGTTGCATAAACATGCCATGCAGATGCATTGGATGTGCCATCATGCTGTCATTGATGAATTTCAGCCGGATACGCTGACCATACTTCACCTGCAAAGGCTCGGCTTCGCTATATTTCTTGCCATTGATGGTCCAGATGTAACGCTCCATATTGCCACCGAGACGGATCACCAGTTCCGATTCCGGTTCACGAACATCCGGCTGAGGAAATAAGGATTTCAGATCACGATACTGCAGGGCTTTATGCCCCACAGGTGTGGACGCATTGGCCCAGCCTTCAACAGGTCTGGCAGGCTGTTTTTGTTTTGGCATGGAATGCTGTGCATGCAGATCGTGTTGAGCAGGCTCATCATCTGAAGATTTTTCCGAATGCATGCTATGACCAGCAGGCATATGCTGTGGCATTTCGTGTTGTTCACCATGTCCCATATCCTGCATGGTTAATAAAGCACGGGGACGGACTGCAGGTTGGCTGATGTGATGTGGCATGGCCTGTGTCTGGTCATGCAGGCTGCCCAAGGCAAAGCCGGAACGGTCAATTGATTCCGCCTGTATCTGATAGTGTGCTGCAGTGGGTTCTACAATCACGTCATAGGTTTCTGCGGCACCGATGCGGAATTCATCAATACTGACCGGTTTGACTGGCTGGCCATCAGCACTGACTACAGTCATTTTCAGATTTGGAATACGTACATCAAAAAAGGACATGGCTGCGGCATTGATAAAGCGTAGACGCACTTTTTCATTCGACTGGAACGGTCCGGTCCAGTTCTGTTCAGGCGTTTTGCCATTTACCAGAAAAGTATAGCCGCTGACATCGGACAGGTCGGTTTTGAGCATGCGCATCTGGTTCCACATCTTGCGGTCTGACCAGGTTGCCTTAAGACCATCACGTTTGATCTGCTGCCAAATATCACCCACTGTTTCACGCTGGTTCTGGTAATAATCTGCTGATTTTTTCAGGTTATTCTGAATAGACTGGCTGCTCTGTTCATGAAATTCTGAAAGCATCACCACATAGTCACGCTCAGTTTTTTCATGGGCAGGAATCGTATTTCGATTTTTAGGGTGAATCAGCAGCGCACCGTACAGCCCATCCTGTTCCTGACCTTTGGAGTGGGCGTGATACCAGTAGGTACCATTCTGGCGTACCTTGAAACGGTAGCTAAACTTCTGTCCAGGCTTAATGCCCTGAAATCCGTTAAAGCCAGGCACACCATCCATCAGGCCGGGTAATAACAGGCCGTGCCAGTGCAGGGAAGAATCCTGATGATCCAGATTATTCTGTACATGAATAATTGCTTCATCGCCCTCTGTAAATTCAAGTGTCGGAGCCGGGAACTGACCATTGACGGTAATACGCTGCACAGGTTTCCCGGTCAGATTGAGTTTACCGTCATCAATAATCAGATGGTATTCTTTCACTGCGGCAAAAGCAGAGGACGAGATCATACATAAGCCTACAAGCAGGCTGTGACGAAATTTGATAGACATAACTTGATCCTGAAATTTATTAAAAATATTTAAAAATTCGGATCAGGTTTTGGGAGGGCGGAGAATATCTTGCCAGTAACCGCTAAGGTGACGGGCAATATAAGGGAAAGAAAGTTCGGTATTGGCTTCGTAGGGGTGCAATATAGTCAACGGCTGTGGTTCGGTATTTAACCAGCTCATCATGCTTTGGCAGGCACTAAAGTTACAATCGAGACATTCATGTTGTTGAGTCGAAGCTTGATTATCACAGTGTTGAGAAGCGGGAGCATGCGTTGCATGTTCTATGGTAGCCATCTGTGAGGCGTGCTGATCACCATGTACCATTTGTTTGGCACAAGGCTGTTGTTGCATTTGAATCAGATGCCTGGAGTTCGCGGATGCTACGGACATAGCGCCCCAGCCGATGGCAAAAACCATCAGCAGAATAAACCAAGCCTGTTGAAAAAAGCGTTGCAGCACGAAGCACCTTGAATCGCAGAATGCGTATTATTTTTAAGCATAAAAGTTCTGCAGGGATTTGGCAATAATACAGGAGCACTTAACAATGCAGATAGCTTAAATATTCCAAAGAAGCTGAAAGATTTATTTAAAAATTAGAAAGCTTGTGATAAGCAGTCAGGGTTATTCTAATCAATCATCTTTATCGGACTGCTGTGTTTCCTCACATTTTTTGCAGTCCAGTTCTATGCCCAGTTTTTCCCTTCGACCTGATTCAGTCATGACCCAGGGACGGTTTTGCCAGGGCGGATCATGCCGTACATGTTGACCATGTCCACAGGCCAGTTCAGCGACCCAATGATTTTCCTCATCTAAATGAAAACCGACGATAGCTTGCAACATCTTTAGATTCATCCTTAACACAAGAATGCATACATACTCATGCAAAATCTGAATAAACAAAAGAATAATCTCGGCTATACTCATTGCCAAATTCATTTTGAAAAAAGAGCACAGAAATATGCGCGTACTTGTTGTGATGGATCCCATCGAAAATGTAAACCTGAAAAAAGATTCAACCATGGCGATGCTTTGGGCAGCCGCACGCCGTGGTCATGAACTGGGTTATGCATTACAGCAAGATTTGTATATTGATCAGGGTAAAGCATTTGGTTTGATCTCATCGCTACAGGTGTTTGAAGACTATAATCATTACTATGAATTAGGTGAAAAACATAAAGAATCCATCGCGGCATATGATGTGGTGTTAATGCGTAAAGACCCACCTTTTGACATGAATTTTGTCTATGCAACTTATATCCTGGAACAGGCTGAACGTGAAGGTGCCTGGATCATTAACAAGCCGCAAAGCCTGCGAGACTGTAATGAAAAGCTGTTTGCCACCCAGTTCCCGGAACTGCAAGTACCAACTTTAGTGACTTCACAACAAAGCCTGATACGTGAATTCATTAAAGATCATGGTGATGTCATTGTTAAACCCTTAGATGGCATGGGGGGAATGGGGATTTTTCGTCTGTATCAGGACGGAGTAAATATCGGTTCGACTATCGAAATCCTGACCAATAATGGGACTCAGCCCATCATGGCACAACGTTATATTCCAGAAATTGTTGAAGGCGATAAACGTATTTTGATGGTGAATGGTGAACCGGTACCTTACTGTCTGGCACGTATTCCCCAAAATGGTGAAGTGCGTGGCAATCTGGCAGCAGGTGGTCTGGGGGAAGCGCGTCCTTTAACTGAAAATGATAAAGCCATTGCTGCAAAAGTTGGCCCATTTTTACGTGAAAAAGGTCTGGTCTTCGTGGGTCTGGATGTGATTGGTAACTATGTTACTGAAATTAACGTGACCAGCCCAACCTGTATCCGTGAAATTGATACCCAGTTTGGGACTTCGATTGCGGATGACCTGTTTGATGTGCTGGAAGCAGGGGTCAAGCAGGCCTAAGATTTGCAGTTATAAATAAAAAAGAGCCTCTATTGAGGCTCTTTTTATTTACCATGCCGTCGGAACAGATAGCTGCTCATCATCAGACCGAGTATCGAAAGGCAGGCAGTAACCAGTGCAATATTGGCCCATTGTCCGGTCGTAGAAACCAGTGATGCACTCAGTGGCGGGACAAAAAACTGTGCAAATGCCGAAACTTGAAGAACAAGGCCGACACTGGCTGCCGCGGTATTGGCCTGAGGTGCATATTTCAGGGTAATGGCAAAAACAGTCGTCGGAATAATTCCGCCAATCAGTGAAAACAATACAGCACTCAGTACCTGTAATTCCAGCATCAACCAGGAACGCGCGGCAAAGGCCAGAAAGCTGGTCAGCATCATGCTGATAAAACCAGTCCAGAGCAGGGTTTTCGGCTGCCAGCCACGTTGCAACAGCATACCGGCACCAAAGGTACCACCCAGATTGGAAACCACGACCAGTGAAGCCAACATACCTGCAGTTTTTAAATCAATCTGATTCGCGACATACATACTCGGTAAAAAGCCGATTACAGTCAGCCACTGACTGGTATAACAGGCAAAAATTACCGCCAGACATAAAATTGGTGGATGAGTAATGGTGACCCGAACAATTTCCCAGAAAGAAGAACTGGTAGCCGATGATGATGCGGTTTCAGAGGTGGGTACTTGCGGTTCAAGATGCAGATAACGATGTACCATTAAGGCAATCAACAGACACAATCCACCGAGTAAAACCCAGATAGTCTGCCATTGCAGCCATTCCAGCAATATCGGAATACACAGAACGGCTAGACTCACCCCTACACCCATATAGGAACTCCACAATCCCATCTTGAAATTCAGATGTTCTGGTCGGCTGATCCTTTTCAGAATGGCTGGTGCACACAGGGAGATGGTCAGGAAGCCGATGCCTTCGGTAAAACGAAAAAAATATAATGCAGCGACATGTTGAATCCAGAGTCCTGCAATACTGCTGAACCCTAGAATCGTTAGTGCCAGAATCAGGCAACGTTTTAGACCAAATTTTTCAGAGAATGCACCAATACTGAGTGCAAACAGTATGCCCGCGCCTTGAACCAGAGACAGGGAAAAACCTGCTTGGGTAAAACTGAGTCCTAAGTCCTGCTGCAAAATTGGAATTACCGCAGAGAGTTTGCCGACATGAATGGCGGCCAGATAACCTGCCAGGATCACCCAGCTGTCATGCACTGAAATTTTTGACATCTGTCATCGCTTTATCTGTTAAATCAATTCATTAAAGAATTGATGGTATTTATTAAGAATATAAATAACATAGAAAAAGAATAAATTTCATGCTGTTTAGACCTAAGTTTAGGTCTGAAAAATAGTGATCAGTGCAATAATGTTTTCGCTTCATCCTGCGATAAAATCTGTTTTATATCTATAAAAAAGAAATCATTGAAATCAATTAATAAAATCCGTTTTTTTTCTGAAAATTGAATAAAAATGCAGACCTGATTATAAATACAGTTTAAACTTTAAAATCGTGTGAAAAAAAACAATGAAACGCTCGTTGAAATAAAGTAAATAAACTTTCATGGCTTAGCGATTGTGATTACAATTGACGACTTAAATTACACATCCTGTTTATATTTTAGAATTGAAGAATTAGACCGTGACCGATGCTCAGCAAAAACAGCCTAAACATGTCATGATGATGGCCGCAGGTACCGGTGGACATGTATTTCCAGCGTTAGCCGTTGCAAAAGACTTAGAACAGCAGGGGATCAAAGTGTCCTGGTTGGCAACTCCGGCAGGCATGGAAAACCGACTTTTAAAAAACCATAATATTCCAATTTATCAGATTGATATTCAAGGCGTGCGCGGCAATGGCGTAGTACGTAAATTGGCGGCACCGTTTAAAATTCTAAAAGCCACTCTTAGCGCCATGAAGTATATGAGGCAGCTGAAGGTGGATGCTGTCGCCGGTTTTGGTGGCTATGTCGCCGGTCCAGGTGGTCTAGCAGCGCGAATGCTGGGCATTCCCGTGATTATTCATGAGCAAAATGCTGTAGCCGGTTTTACCAATACCCAGCTGTCCCGTATTGCCAAAAAAGTCTGTCAGGCATTTCCGAATACTTTTCCGGCTCAAGATAAAATTGTCACTACAGGCAATCCGGTACGTAAAGAAATTACTGAAATTTTCAATCCGTCCTGGCGTTATCAGGAACGGGAAAAAGCTGGCCAGCCACTGCGTATTTTAATTGTCGGGGGGTCACTGGGCGCTCAGGCACTCAATGAACGTGTGCCCGAAGCCTTAAAACAGCTGAATGTCCCATTGAATGTTTATCATCAGTGTGGTCAAAATCATGCAGATGCGACGCGTGCCCGTTATGCTGATGCACCTGCAACTTTAAATATTGAAGTACAGCCATTTATTGAAGATATGGCACAGGCCTATAGCGATGCGGACTTAATTATCTGCCGTGCCGGTGCGTTGACCGTAACTGAAATTGCCACAGCAGGCGTGGCCGCAATCTTTGTGCCATTACCAAGTGCGGTAGATGATCACCAGACCGCCAATGCCCGATTCCTGGCGAATCTTGGCGCAGCGAAAATCTGCCCGCAAGCCACAATGACCCCAGACAGTTTAAAAGCGCTGCTGGAACCGATGCTGAATCGCCAGCTTCTTATGGAAATGGCTGTAAAAGCACGCCAGCAGGCTCAACCAGATGCAACCCAACACGTGGTTCGTTTAATTCAAGAATTGTAAACCGAGTAAATTATGTCTCCATCAACTCCAGCTGACCAAGCGAAAAAATTAATCAAAGTGCCAGAAATGCGCCGTATCAAACACATTCATTTTGTGGGGATCGGCGGTGCTGGCATGTGTGGCATTGCTGAAGTATTGAAAAACCAGGGTTATAAAGTCTCTGGTTCAGATATTAAAGCGTCCAAAACCACGGCTCAGCTGGAAGAAAACGGAATTAAGGTTTACATCGGTCATGCCGCTGAAAATATTCAGGGTGCCAATGTCATTGTGGTTTCAACCGCAATTGATCCTGAAAATCCGGAAATTAAGACTGCGATTGAAAAGCGTATTCCAGTGGTTCGCCGTGCTGAAATGCTAGGTGAATTGATGCGCTACCGTCATGGTATTGCGGTAGCAGGTACTCATGGTAAAACGACAACCACCAGTCTGGTGACTTGTATGTTGGCCGAAGAAAATCTTGATCCCACCTATGTGATCGGTGGCTTGCTGAATCGTACGGGTGTGAATGCTGCATTGGGTGCCAGTCGTTATATCGTGGCAGAAGCAGATGAATCAGATGCCTCTTTCCTGCACCTGCAACCAATGGCGACCATTGTCACCAATATCGATGCTGATCATATGGATACTTATGGCGGCAGCTTTGATGTGCTGAAAGATACTTTCGTTCAGTTCCTGCAAAAACTTCCGTTCTACGGCCTAGCCGTGGTATGTGGTGATGATGCCAATATACGCGAAATTATGCCGCGGATCGGTCGCCCACTCCTTACCTATGGTTTCAATGAAGACAATGACATTCGTGCGGTTGATATTGAACAGGATGGCATGCAGTCGCACTTTACGGTATTGCGTAAAGATCGTGAGCCGCTGCGTGTTACGATCAATATGCCGGGTGCACATAATATTCTGAATTCACTGGCAGCAATTGGTATTGCGACTGATGAAGGTGTTTCTGACGCTGCGATTTGCCGTGCCCTGGAAAGCTTTAGCGGTGTTGGTCGTCGCTTCCAGGTGCAAGGTCAGTTCGAGCTTGAAGGCGGTGATGTGAAGCTGGTGGATGACTATGGTCACCATCCTAAAGAAGTTGAAGCAACCATCAAGGCGGCACGTGCCAGTCATCCAGACCGTCGTCTGGTAATGATGTTCCAGCCGCACCGTTTTAGCCGTACCCGTGACTGTTTTGAAGACTTTGTCGATGTATTGTCCACGGTAGATCAGTTGTTATTACTGGAAGTTTATCCAGCAGGGGAAAAGCCAATCGTTGGTGCAGATAGCCGTGCTCTGGCGCGCAGTATTCGTCTGCGTGGTGAGGTAGAGCCGATTCTGGTTGATCCGGTTGAAGGAAACCTCAGCAATGTCATGAAAAATGTGCTACAAGCAAATGACCTGCTGCTGACTCAGGGTGCCGGTAATGTAGGTGCAATTTCAATTGAACTTGCTCAGAATCATCTATATGTAAAATAGTCGCCGTGTGTGGCTCAGATAGAATTGACCAGATTTAAAAGTTTAAGGATATAAACGTGTCAAATGCTTCAAAATTCGGAAAAGTTGCCGTATTGCTTGGTGGTAAATCTGCAGAGCGTGAGGTTTCGCTAGACAGTGGTACGGCAGTGCTTGAGGCATTGCTGCGTTCTGGGGTGAACGCAGAAGGCTTCGATCCTCAGGAGCGCAGCATCACGGAACTGACAGCTTATGATCGTGCTTTCATCGTACTGCATGGTCGTGGTGGTGAAGATGGGCAGATTCAAGGTGCACTGGAGTGGCTGAATATTCCTTATACCGGTACAGGCGTACAGGGTTCAGCGATTGGTATGGACAAGGTTAAAACCAAGCAGGTTTGGCAAGGTTCAGAACTGCCAACAGCACCTTACCGTATTGTGACCAAAGATTCGAATGCTGAAGAAATCGTTGCAGCACTGGGCTTGCCACTGATTATCAAGCCAGTGCATGAAGGCTCAAGCATTGGTATGAGCAAGGTTGAGAAAATTGAAGACTTTGCCACTGCCATTGCGAAAGCGACTGAACATGATGCCATTGTGATGGCGGAGAAATGGATTACCGGCCGTGAATTCACTATTGTCTTGTTAAATGGTCAGGCACTTCCGGTAATTCGTTTGCAACCACCAGAAGATGTGGCTTTCTACGACTATGAAGCCAAATATAACCGTAATGATGTACAGTACGGCATTCCATGCGGTCTAAGCGAAACAGAAGAAAAAGAACTGCAAGCATTGGCTTTACGGGCTTTCCAGGCAGTAGGTGCTAGCGGTTGGGGCCGTATTGATGCCATGCAGGATCAGGACGGTAAGTTCTGGCTACTGGAAGTAAACACGGTGCCAGGCATGACCAGTCATTCTTTGGTGCCAAAAGCGGCAGCAGCAGTAGGCTATAGTTTTGAAGCGCTATGTGTGGCGATTCTGGAACAAACTCTGAACGGTGTGGCTCACTAAGATATGGCTCAACTTCCTGCATCCATGCGCCGCAAACGTGCTGCGATTACATCAATTCACGACAAGCCGCCCACACGAAAAGAAAAAATGGCCAATCTAGGTGGTTGGTTACTGCTGTGTGTGGCGTTTGTGGTACTTGCTGCAGGAATACTGGGATTCTATCGTGTTATGACCGATGCCCAGGTAGCAGAGCTTGAGGTGATTGGTTCTCGTTCGGCGGCAGAAGAACGTCAGATCCTGCAACATGTATCGCCAATTATTACCGAAAATTATTTTACCTCGGATTTAAGATCAGTCCGTGATAAAACTCTAGAATTATCTTGGGTAGATCGTGTTGTGGTATCACGTGCCTGGCCGAATGCAATTCGGGTACGAGTAATGCCGCACCATGCAATTGCACGTTGGGGCACTGGACGTCTGCTCAGTGATAGCGGGAAAATTTTTACTGAAGTACTTCCTCGCAGTTATCCTGAATTACCGTTACTGCATGGTCCTGCCAGCCAGGCCAAAACCATGATGCGTCGCTATAACGAAATTAATCAGCTGTTCGCACCGCATGGCATTCGTTTAAAAGAATTATATCTAACAGAGCGCATGACATGGTTTATGCAGTTTGATTCGGGATTACGCGTGATTGTGGATCAGGATCAAACCATGAGCAAGCTGCAACGTCTTAGCCATCTTTCCTATAGCGATTTGAAGCCAGTTTGGTCTAGAATTTCTTCAATTGATCTGCGCTATAGAAATGGGCTTGCGATTCAGTGGAAGAATGCAGTTCCACCAAAGATACAAAATGGTCATTTTATTGTAACGAATAATGACACCGGCGTTGAGAACGGCGTTACAGTAAAGCCATAATGTTCGGCTTTGAAAAATAGAGGCTTAGAGCCATAAATTAAACACAGGTAATGGTAGTAACGAATAATGAATGAAGCTGTTCCCTCAGTTGTTGCGATTGACATTGGGACGCACAAAGTTTCAGTTTTGATTGGTAAGGTACATGCGCCAGACAATATCCAGGTCATTGGGATGGCGACTGCTCGTAACCGAGGCATGAATAAAGGGAAAATTGTAAGTCTCGATAAAGTCATTACCGCAATAAAAAATGCCGTTCAAGAAGCGGAAGACATGGCGGAATGCCGTGTACATTCAGCCTGGATTTCAATTCCAAGTGCGGAGCTGAAAAGCTTTTATGCTTCAGGCCGTACTTCAGTTGACAATACAGAACATACAATTACCACCAGTGAAGTGGTGCGTGCGCTTGAACTGGCCAAAGCCAGTCATCAGATCTCAGATCATTACCTGGTTAGCGCAGTTCCACTAGGTTTTGAGCTGGATGATGCACCGGAATGGGTATTGAATCCGATCCGTATGTCGGCGCACAGCATGACTGGGCATTATCATTTAATGATGTTGCCAATTAGCACCATGCAGAATATTGACCGTGCCCTGAAAGGTGCCAATATTGGTGTAGAGCGCATGGTGGTATCATGTCTGGCCACTGCTGAAGCCAGCTTGCTGAAAGATGAAAAAGAGTATGGGGTATGTCTGGTCGACATCGGTGCCGGAACCACAAATCTTGCAGTTTATCTGGATGGTCGTCTGGCACTTACCCATACCATTCAGCGTGGTGGAGAGCATGTAACACGTGATATCGCAGCGGTGTTACAGACTACCACTGAAGAAGCTGAACGTATCAAGCTGTTATATGGTTGTGTCGATCTGAAAGTGGTAAAACCGGACCATATGATTCAGTTCCAGGGTATTGATGGTCCGCAGACTATTAGCCGGATTGAACTGACCGAGATTATTATTGCGCGTTATAGTGAAATTCTGGGCTTGGTGCGTGATGAACTGGAAAACAGTGGTGCAATGCAGGGGCTGTACCATGGTGTGGTATTAACAGGTGATGCCAGCCATATTGAAGGTATGGTCAGCTATGTACGCCGCACTTTAGGTATATCGGCGCATTTGGGTAATCCGCCAGCGCCAGTACATGCAGATGAAGCACATCAGGCAGCGCTGCGTCGTTCGCAGTACGCTACAGCTGCAGGTCTGCTGATGTTCAGCCAGAGTGACGCGCAGGAAACCATCGTAGAATCGGAAGAAAATGAAAGACTGTCGGTGACTCAGCGCGTTAAACGTGCTTGGTCAGGCTTTAATGAAACATTGAAGTCAATTTTTTAGTCGACATTTATTGTGAATATTGTTGAGAAGTTGTAGTAAAAAATGCCTGCACTTGACAACTGAGTTGTGGAGCAGCATTCTTAAAAACAATTTTTTATTAAGATCAGGGCAGTATACGGGCTTAGTGACTGCCAGTACTAAATTAGGAATTTTATAGGTCATGGCCTCATTTGAATTTTTTGAAGACGATCAAGACGATAGCATTGGTCAAGCCCGTTTCACTGTGTTTGGTGTAGGGGGTGCGGGTGGTAATGCTGTACAGCATATGCTGCAATCAGACATCCAGGGTGTAAAATTTGTCTGTGCCAATACTGACAAACAGGCACTGGATCGCATGGAAGCTGAATTTAAAATTCAGTTAGGCGAACAAAGTACCCGTGGTCTAGGTGCAGGTGCAAACCCACAAGTCGGTCAAGCGGCAGCAGAAGAAAGCCGTGAACTGATCCGCCAGCATCTTGAAGGCACAGATATGGTATTCGTGACTGCTGGTATGGGCGGCGGTACAGGTACCGGTGCGGCACCAGTGGTTGCAGAAATTGCTAAAGAAATGGGTATCCTGACAGTTGGTGTCGTTACTACGCCATTCAACTTTGAAGGTAAACGCCGTTTACAGTCCGCTGAGAAAGGTATTCAAGCCCTGGAACAGCACGTGGATTCCCTGATCATCATTCCAAACCAGCGCCTGCTGAAAGTATTCCGTGACATCTCGATGAAAGATGCTTACAAGAAGGCAGATGACGTTCTGTTAAATGCAGTACGCAGTATCTTTGATCTTGTGGTACGTCCAGGTCATATCAACCTTGACTTCGCCGATCTGAAAACAGCGATGAGCACACGTGGTTATGCCATGATGGGTGTTGGTCTTGGTCGTGGTGAAAACCGTGCACGTCAGGCAGCTGAACAGGCAATTCGTAGCCCATTACTGGATAACGTTACTATCATGAATGCCAAAGGCATCCTGATTAACGTGACTGGTGGTGATGATGTAACCTTCGGTGAAATTGAAGAAATTACCGATGTTGTGAACCAGATCGTGGATCTGGACGAAGGTCAAGTCTTCTATGGTACCGTATTCGATCCAGATGCGCGTGATGAAATTAGCGTAACTGTAATCGCAACAGGTCTAACCCGTAACTCGGCAGATGCTGCTGAGCCTGCGAAACGTACCAATGTACAGCAGTCACGTCCTGCAACAGCCCCGGCTGCAGTAGATGAAGATGATGTGCCAGCGATTCAGCGTCAACAAACTGGTGCAGGTGCGGCAGCGACGCCGGCAGCCTCTGTTTCAAGCCCACGTCCAACGCCAATGAGTATTCAGGATTATCTTAAAAATCAACAACGTAAGTAATATGTAACAATATGTGTTTACGATGATTCAACAGAAAAGGTGGCTTTAGGGCCACCTTTTTGTTTTTTATCAATGGCTAAATATGCTAACGTATAGCGGTTTTGTTGATGAACAGATGATAAAAGCATGTTGAAACAGCGTACCCTGAAACGTGTCGTGAAAGCGAGCGGTATCGGTCTTCATAGTGGGCAGAAAGTCATGATTAACTTCGTGCCACACCATGCCGATGGGGGAATTGTATTTCGACGCATCGATCTGAATCCACCAGTTGACATTCCTGCCAATGCCATGCTGATCCAGGAAGCCTTCATGTGCTCGAATCTGGTTCAGGAAAATGCCAAAGTGGGTACCATTGAGCATGTCATGAGTGCCATTGCCGGCCTGGGCATCGATAACCTGATTATTGAAGTGTCAGCTTCTGAAGTGCCCATCATGGACGGTAGTGCCGGGCCATTTATCTATCTGCTGATGCAGGGTGGACTTCAGGAACTGCAGGCACCAAAGAAATTTATTAAAATCATCAAACCTGTAGAAGCGCTTATTGATGATAAGCGTGCGGCTTTTAGCCCGCATGAAGGCTTTCAGCTTAACTTCACCATCGACTTTGATCATCCTGCTTTCAAGAAAGAATATCAGTCTGCCACCATCGACTTCTCTACTGAAACCTTTGTATATGAAGTCAGTGAAGCACGTACCTTTGGCTTTATGAAAGATTTGGACTATCTCAAAGCCAATAATCTGGCACTTGGTGCAAGTCTGGAAAACGCGATTGGCGTGGATGAAACTGGGGTAGTCAATGAAGAAGGGTTACGTTTTTCAGATGAATTTGTGCGTCACAAGATTTTGGATGCTGTCGGTGACTTATATCTGATGGGTCACCAGATTATCGCTAAATTCGACGGTTACAAGTCTGGACATGCCTTAAATAACCAGCTTTTGCGTAATGTCAGCAGTGATCCGGATAGCTATGAAATTGTAACATTTGATGACATTGAAACTTGTCCAATTCCTTATGTGAATGTGACATAAGTCATTGTCTTTTAGTGTGTATGTTATATTATAACAATGTAGAATGAGAACTGGTTCTCGCAATTTACATTGTAAATCAACATAATTTGATTTGTATGTTATTTTTTATTGCTTGCCAAACGTAGTAAAGCTTGGCTAAGCTTAGGGTCGCTTATAAAGTCAGCAGCACTACGGAGCATATCCTGTGTTTCTGGGCTTAAGGCTCTTTCGGATTTTTCTGTAATCAAAGGTGTTTTGGATGGATTTCGTAAACACACTTGCAGTTTGGTTAAGTCCTTTAATTCGCTAATTTGAGAGAGTTGTGAAACGTATTGCTTCTGTAAGTAGGCCAATTGAGAAATCATGGCCTGGTTTTCACCAGTAAGCGTTAACACACCATTTTGATAGCAGACAACCTGCCAATGTTCCGGTTGGGGCAACAAAGGTTGAATGAGTTTTGTAAGTTTCTGCCATGCAGCAACTTGTGATGAGAGAAACGAGAAGTTTCCTGTTTTTATGTGTTTTCTTGTTTGTTGAAAAACGTTGACAGGTTCAGACATACATCATTCCTACATGATTATGCCTTAATCTTATGCGCTCTTTTCGGTAGATATCAAGGAAGAGATCACCCAAGGAACTCGATTAAAACAGTTTTAGAGAGGTTTTTTATGCATTTGCGACGTATTTTGTTGGCATTTTCCCTAGCGAGTTCAGCTGCTTCTGTAGCATTCGCAGATTTAGTGGATCTAAATCAGGAAAGTGGCTCCGTCGATCGTCTTGAGCAGCTTACACGGACTTTAGCACAGGGCGCATATACACAATCAGATGATGTTTATATTCCTGCTGAAACCAAATTAAGCGTTCAGCTCCGTGAGAAGCCAGTTGAGCTCAACAATGCAACGATTGAGAAAAAATACGGCGCTTCTAAGTCTACATCTAAATCTTCTTCAAGTTTTTCATCTTCTCCATATTCCTGGTTAGTTGCACATCCTCTGCCAAACCTGAAACGTGTCAGCTCTGACTTTGGTGGTCGTACCATGAATGGTCGCGCTGAAAACCATTCTGGTCTGGATATGTCTGCACCAAGCGGTACACCGATCTATGCGACGGGGCCTGGTATTGTGACCAAGTCAGGTTGGGGTACAGGTTACGGCCAATACGTGGAAATTAATCACGGTAATGGTTACCTGACTCGTTATGCACATGCTTCACGTCTGATTGCACGTGTGGGTGATCGCGTAGAAGCAGGTGAGCACATTGCCAACGTAGGATGTACAGGTCGCTGTACAGGCCCGCATTTACACTATGAAGTAGTAAAAGACGGTCAGCGTAAGAATCCTTCAACTTATCTTGCCATGCTGCCATAAGGCCTGTCAGGTCATTTAAGCTACCCTGTACATAACACCTACAGAAAAAGCACATCCATATTTAAAAGTAATAAATCTCTGGTCTCTTTCTAAAATGAGAGAAACTGGAGATTTATTGCTTTCAGGTCTTAATTTATCACTAAAAAATATGAGCAATGTATAATTTTGATTCTTTACTGACTCAGATTTGTATCTTTGTGTAATAAATGATCAATAGGTATTTAGCTGCTAAATACCCTGGCATTCGCGCATTCAGCGTGGGCGATACCTGTCACTGCCCTAAATATGATACATATAAACGATTAATGTAGATCTTTAGGAACAGTAGATTATGGCGTTTTATGGCGATACAGACGCGCAAGAAACTCAAGAATGGCAAGACGCTTTTGACTCTGTTTTGCAACACATGGGCACTGAGCGTGCAGCTTTCTTATTAGAGAAACTTTATCAGCGCGCGATTGCTAAGCATGTTCCCATTCAGCGTTTAAATACTCCTTACTTAAACACGATTTCTGTTGAAGAACAACCACCTATGCCGGGTGACCAAGACATGGAGCGCCGTATTCGTGCGTTGATCCGCTGGAATGCACTGGCGATGGTTCTTCGCGCGAACAAAACTGGCGATGATCTAGGTGGCCACTTGGCCAGTTTTGCATCATCCGCAACATTATATGATGTAGGCTTTAACCACTTCTTCCGTGCCAATAGCGACAACTTCGGCGGTGACATGATCTATTATCAAGGTCACTGTGCTCCGGGTATCTATGCACGTTCATTTCTGGAAGGCCGTTTAACGGAAGACCATTTAAATAACTTTCGTCGTGAAGTAGATGGCGTTGGCTTACCTTCTTATCCACATCCATATTTGATGCCGGATTACTGGCAATTCCCGACTGTATCGATGGGTCTGGGTCCGATTATGTCGATCTACCAGGCACACATTCAAAAGTATTTGATGAACCGTGGCTTGATCAAGGAAGAAGATCGTAAAGTCTGGGCTTACCTGGGCGATGGTGAGATGGATGAACCAGAAAGTACCGGTGCAATCTCTCTGGCTGGCCGTGAAAAGTTAGATAACTTGATTTGGGTGGTCAACTGTAACCTGCAGCGTCTTGATGGCCCGGTACGTGGTAACGGCAAGATCATCCAGGAACTTGAGTCGCTATTCCGTGGTGCAGGCTGGCGCGTCATTAAAGTCGTTTGGGGCCGTCATTGGGATCCATTGCTTGCCAAAGATGAAACTGGCGCTCTAAAAGCGATTATGGAAGAAGCGGTAGACGGCGATTACCAACGTTATCAAGTAAAAGGTGGTGCTTATACACGTGCGCACTTCTTTGGTAAATACCCAGAAGCTGAAGAGCTGGTTAAAGGTTTAAGCGATGAAGACATCGACAACTTGAACCGCGGTGGTCACGACCCGTTCAAAGTATATGCAGCCTATGCAGAGGCAATGAAATCCACAGGTCAGCCAACCGTCATCTTGGCGAAAACAGTGAAAGGCTATGGCCTGTCTGAAGAAATTGAAGCGGTGAATAAGACTCACCAAATCAAGAAAATGCAGCTTGAGTCGTTGAAATACGTACGTAACCGTTTCAACTTGCCATTTACTGATGAGCAGTTAGAAGAAGTTCCATTCTACCGTCCAAGCGAAAACTCGCCTGAATTGAAATACATGAAGGCACGTCGTGAGGCGCTCGGTGGTTACCTGCCTGCACGTCGTAAGGAAAGCGAACAGCTTGCGATTCCAGAACTGTCGGTATTTGACGCAGTACTTGCAGGTTCTAACGGTAAGCAACAATCAACCACCATGGTGATGGTTCGTTTAATTTCTTCATTATTGAAAGAAAAAGCCATCAAAGACCGCGTGGTTCCAATCGTTCCAGATGAAGCACGTACATTTGGTCTGGAAGGTATGTTCCGTCAGCTGGGCATTTATGCTGCACATGGTCAAAAATACACGCCTGAAGACCAGGAACAATTGATGCATTACCGTGAAGCAAAAGACGGTCACATGCTTCAAGAAGGGATTAATGAAGCGGGTGCGATGAGTGCCTGGGCTGCATTGGCAACCAGTTATTCAACCAATAACCTGCCAATGATTCCAATGTACATGTACTACTCTATGTTTGGTTTCCAGCGTATTGGTGACATTGCATGGGCAGCAGGTGATGCGCAAGCACAAGGCTTCTTGCTCGGTGCCACAGCGGGTCGTACTACATTGAATGGTGAAGGTTTACAGCACCAGGATGGTCACTCGCATATTCTTGCGAATACGATTCCAAACTGTATTTCTTATGACCCTTGCTTTGGTTATGAGCTTGCCGTGATTGTTCACGATGGCTTGAAGCGTATGTACGTGAATCAAGAGCGTGTGTTCTACTACTTAACCGTAATGAACGAAAACTACGAGCATCCTGCAATGCCACAAGGTGTTGAAGAAGGCATCAAACGTGGTATGTATCTGCTGGAAGAAGACGAGAAAGCTACTGTCCAGTTGCTTGGTTCAGGTGTGATTCTGCGTGAAGTGATCAAAGCTGCGAAGATCCTGCGTGAAGAATATCAAATCCATTCAAACGTATACAGCGTAACCAGTTTCAACGAGCTGGCACGTGATGGTATGGCGTGTGAAGAGTACAACCGTTTACATCCATTAGCTGAAGAAGTGAAAGAGTCTTGGGTTGCTCAGCAACTACGTGGCACAAACGGTATTGTAGTTTCTGCAACAGACCATATGCGTGCGTATAGCGAACAAATCCGTGCCTACCTTCCAGACAACCGCCCATTCGTTGCATTGGGTACTGATGGTTATGGCCGTTCCGATACACGTGCCAAACTTCGTAGCTACTTCGGTGTAGATGCTGCTCATATTGTGGTTGCTACATTGAAGAAACTGGCTGACGAAGGTGAAGTAGATGCTCGTCTAGTGAAAGATGCGATTTCTAGCTTCGAGCTGGATACTGATCGTCCAGTTGCATGGGCGCCACAAGCAACGCCTGAACTACACGCTGTTGCTGACTACAAGGAGGAGAACTAATCATGCAAATTACGACTCCTGATATTGGTGTAGATAAGGCAACAGTTGCTGAAATTCTGGTGAAAGTGGGTGATACCATTGCCATCGATGAAAGCATTGTGCTGCTGGAATCTGACAAAGCCTCTGTTGAAGTGCCTAGCACTTCAGCAGGCGTGGTAAAAAGCATTCTGGTTAATCAGGGTGATGAAGTATCTGAAGGTGCAGTACTCATTGAATTAGAGGCTGAAGACGATGCCAATGCTGTAGAAACCCAGCAAGCTGATGTATCAGACAAAACTTCGGAAAATACCCCGACTTCATTACCTGATGATGAAATCCTCCAGGAAGTGGCTTCACATCAGCCGGGCATTGCGGCTAAACAAAGCCAGGCACCTGCTGCTAATAGCGCTGCATCTGCGACTGTTGAAGTGAAAGTGCCAGATATCGGTGTAGAAAAAGCACTGGTGGGTGAAATTCTGGTACAGGTCGGTGATGAAATCACGGTTGATCAAAGTATCGTGGTCGTAGAGTCTGATAAAGCGACTGTTGAAGTTCCAAGCACCGTCGATGGCACAGTAGAAGCTATTCAAATTAAGGAAGGTGACACCGTTAAAGAAGGTGTGGTTATCCTGACCGTGAAAACTGCGGCTTCAGTATCGGCTCAGCAAGCAGCTCCTGAGTCGGCTGAACAGGCTCCTGCACCAGCAGCACCTGAAGCCAAAGCTGAAACAGTTGCACAGGCACCCGCAGCGCCTGCGGGTGATGTAGAAGTGAAAGTACCTGACTTGGGTGTCGATAAAGCTGCTGTAGCAGAAATTCTGGTACAGGTCGGTGACAAGGTTGAGAAAGACCAAAGCATCATCGTGGTGGAATCGGATAAGGCGACTGTCGAAGTGCCAAGCACCACTGCAGGTGTAATCAAGTCAATTCATGTCGAGCTCGGCCAGAACGTTTCTGAAGGCATTGCCCTGATTACGATTGAAGCTGCAGGGCAGTCAGCACCTGCGACAGCTCCGGCTCCAAAAGCAGAAGTGTCAGCAGCTAAAACTGCACCTGTACCAGCTGCAGTGCCAAAAGCTGAGACTGCTGCTGCACCTGAAACACAAAATGCCGATAAGCTCACCAAAGAGCAGAACGCTGCCAATGCCAAAGTCTATGCCGGTCCCGCAGTTCGTAAACTTGCACGTGAGCTGGGTGTGGTACTTGCTGAAGTCAAAGCATCTGGTCCTCATGCACGCCTGATGAAAGAAGATCTGTTTGCATATGTGAAAACACGTCTGACTGCACCGGCACCTGCTGCAGTTGCGCCAGCCGCGGCTGCACCCGCAGGCTTGCCAAAACTACCAAGCTTCGATGCATTTGGTGGCGTGGAAGAGAAAGCCTTGACGCGTTTGCAGCAGGTTTCTATTCCGCAGTTGTCTCTCAATAATTACATCCCGCAAGTGACACAGTTCGACTTGGCCGATATTACTGAACTTGAAGCATGGCGTAATGAACTTAAAGGCAACTTTAAGAAAGAAGGCCTAAGCCTGACTATTATGTCATTCATTATCAAGGCAGTAGCACACCTGCTGAAAGAAGAGCGTGAATTTGCAGGTCATTTGTCAGATGACGGTAAGTCAGTCCTGTTGCGTAACGAAATCCATATGGGGATTGCAGTCGCAACACCAGATGGTTTGACGGTTCCTGTACTGCGTAATCCAGATCAAAAATCCATTAAGCAAATTTCGAAAGAATTGGGTGAACTGGGTCAAAAAGCACGTGATAAGAAACTTTCGCCGAAAGATCTGCAAGGTGCGAATTTCACGATTTCAAGTCTTGGAGCAATTGGTGGTACAGCGTTTACCCCACTTGTGAACTGGCCACAAGTTGCAATTCTGGGTATTTCACCTGCGACCATGCAACCGGTTTGGAATGGTGAGGGCTTTGATCCACGTTTAATGCTTCCATTGTCATTGTCATACGATCATCGTGTGATTAATGGTGCAGATGCGGCACGCTTTACCAATAAGTTAAGCAAATTGTTAAAAGATATTCGTAGCCTATTGATCTAATGCATTAATGCTTTAATAGAAAGACCCTGCTCCGGCAGGGTTTTTTTATATTACGATTTGTAAATATGGATGCTCTTGATTATAATGAGCTTACTTCATTGGGGAGTAGCCGCCTTTTGCGCAAAGCGAAAGGGTGATGGTCAACATATTTGTCCTGAACCGGACATGGTCATCATAGCAAAGAACCAAATGAGCTTCTCGAAGCTTTCTTTTGTTGGCAAGACCTTTGATTTACCATTCTGCAGATTTTGGCTGGCGGGAAGGGTAAGTCATCGGTAGCACATGCCAGCCAGAGAAAGACACATGTACGAATTCCTTCTTTCAACTGCCATTGTAGCGCTGGCCGAAATGGGCGATAAGACCCAATTGCTTGCCTTGCTGCTTGCCGCGCGATTCAGAAAGCCTGTTCCTATTCTTGTTGCGATCTTGCTAGCGACCTTGATCAACCACGGTTTGTCTGCGGTATTAGGTCAGTGGATTACCACGGTAATGAGTCCAGATGTGTTGTTATGGGTTGTTTCAATTGGTTTTATTGCAATGGCGATCTGGATGCTGATTCCGGATGAACTTGGTGATGAATCTTCTAGCATCAATAAATGGCAAAAATTGGGGGTATTTGGTGCGACCTTTATCCTGTTCTTCCTGGCAGAAATTGGTGACAAAACCCAAGTTGCAACTGTAGCCCTGGCAGCACGTTTTGACAGTGTGCTTTGGGTGATGCTGGGAACCACAATAGGTATGATGATTGCCAATGCACCAGCAGTTTTTATTGGGGATAAGCTGGCAAACCGCCTGCCAATCTCCTTGATTCATAAAATTGGCGCGTTGATCTTCATGTTGATTGGGATTGGTACCTTGCTCAAACATTATTATTTCTAATTCATAAGAATAATATATTAAATCCTGAGCTAAAAACTCGGGATTTTTTATTGTGAAATAGCTCTCAAAATGCTGATAAATAAGGCTATATAGACATTTTTATTTATTGTAAGTTTCTCCGAATACTTATATGTTAACAACAACACAAAAATCATTTTTAAATGTATAAAATTGGGGAAAGTTATGGCTTTTGAACGTACTACATCACAGGTTTTATTTGATGATGGCATCCACAAGTGCATTAGTTTTACCAGCCTGGTAAAAGGTGAAGGCGTTCAGGCCAACCAGTTTTTAATTATTGATAATAACCGTGCGGCAGTACTGGATCCGGGTGGTGACCTGACTTATGTGCCACTCACCATGGAACTGAACAAATATACCCGTTTGGCCAATCTGGACTATGTCATGGCCTCGCATCAAGATCCGGACATTATCACTTCGATGCCGCGCTGGTTAGTCTATACCGATGCCAAAGTGGTTGCATCCAAGCTCTGGGCACGTTTCTTGCCGCACCTGAACTCGGCCTTTATGAGTGACCGCATGAAAGGTAACTGGTTAGATCGTCTGGTGGAGCTGCCGGATCATGGCCAGATTATCAAACTGGGAAATTCCAATATTGTGGCAATTCCCGCTCATTTTCTGCATTCAGTCGGTAATTTCCAATTCTATGACCCGATTGCAAAAATCCTGTTTTCAGGCGATATGGGCGCGTCTATGGTCGAAGACGCTTCGCGTCCACTGGAAAACTTTGCGGCGCATATCCCGAAAATGAAAGGCTTTCACCAGCGCTATATGTGTAATAACAAGGTGATCCGTCTCTGGGTGCAAATGGTACGTACCATGGATGTAGAAATGATCGTGCCACAGCACGGTACACCGTTTGTGGGCAAAGAGCAGATCAATCAGTTCCTGGACTGGATTGAAACCCTGGAATGTGGCACTGACTTAATGGATGAAACGGTATTTACCTGTCCGGAATAACAGGAAAAATTAAAAAAATACTTGAGTGAAAAAACAACATTTTTTATATTTTTAAATTCCAAAAAATCTTTTTGATGACGAGAATTTATAAAAAATGTTGTCTCAAGTTCCAACACAGGATGCATGTTTAAGTTGTGGCGCATGTTGCGCCCATTTCAGGGTGTCGTTTTACTGGGCAGAGGGCATTCCGATGCCGGAGCACTATACGGAACCTGTTACATCGGTGTATTCGTGTATGGCAGGGACCAATCAGAAAAATCCGCGCTGTATTGCATTACAAGGTACGATTGGTGAGCAGGTCAGTTGTGGTATGTATGAGCTACGCAGTACTTCATGTAAGGAAGTACAGGTTGCAGGTGCGCAGTGTAATAAAGCCCGCATTGCCCATAATATGATTCCATTCATCCAGATCGATCGGGATGAAGCCGAGAATGACGATAACTTTGAACGCGTCAGTTAAATCTTGAATTTAAGATTTTAAAAAACAGAGCTTCGGCTCTGTTTTTTATTGGAGATAAATATTGGCATGCTTGAGCTTCAAATTTACAGGTAAATTATTATCGCTGAATGATTGGTTTTTTATTTCACTATCTGTGGAAAAGAAGAAGTGCATAAATGATTTTGTAAGCTTAATAATTCTTCTTGCCAAGCTGGAATATTTAAACTGTTGATTGAATAGTCGAATTTATAAATTTAGCCAGTTAAATTAAATCTAAGTCCAGATTTAGACAAAATAAATTTTGCAATTGCAATGAAATTTAGAGCTAAATTTGTTTATAATGGCGCACGGAAATTACCAGTGAGACTGTTATGTTGACCATCGTTCAAGACGCGTTAACCTTCGATGATGTCCTATTACTCCCTGCCTACTCTACTGTTCTCCCAAAAGATGTCTCTCTAAAGACACGCCTGACTCGCGGCATTAACCTGAATATTCCTCTTGTGTCTGCAGCTATGGATACGGTGACTGAATCCCGTATGGCGATTGCAATGGCGCAAAATGGTGGTATCGGTATTCTGCACAAGAACATGGATATTGCTGCACAGGCTGCTGAAGTACGTCGTGTGAAGAAATTCGAAGCGGGTATGGTGAAAGATCCAATCATTGTTACCCCAGAAACTACCGTTCGTGAGTTGATTGCCTTAACTCAGGCAAACAATATTAGCGGTGTACCTGTTGTTAAAGATGGCAAAGTGGTTGGTATCGTGACAGGTCGTGATACACGCTTTGAAACCAATCTTGAACAGCCAGTCAGTAACATCATGACAGGTCAGGATCGTCTGGTCACAGTTCGTGAAGGTGAGTCGAAAGAAAACATCCAGGCCTTACTGCAAAAACACCGTATCGAAAAAGTTCTGGTGGTAAATGAACAGCAAGAACTGAAAGGTTTGATCACGGTTACAGATTTCCGCAAAGCTGAAAGCTATCCAAACAGCTGTAAAGATGACTTAGGTCGCCTACGCGTGGGTGCTGCAGTTGGTACGGGTGCAGAAACACCAAGCCGTGTTGAAGCATTGGTTGAAGCTGGTGTAGACGTGATTGTCGTCGATACTGCACATGGTCACTCTGCTGGTGTGATTGAACGTGTACGTTGGGTAAAACAGAACTTCCCACAAGTTCAGGTGATTGGCGGTAACATTGCAACGGGTGATGCTGCACTTGCACTTCTGGATGCTGGTGCAGATGCTGTTAAAGTGGGTATCGGTCCTGGTTCAATCTGTACGACGCGTATTGTTGCCGGTATTGGTATGCCGCAAATCTCTGCAATCGATTCAGTTGCGAATGCATTGAAAGAACAGATTCCATTGATTGCTGATGGTGGTATCCGTTTCTCTGGCGATATGGCAAAAGCGATTGGCGCTGGTGCAAGCACCATCATGGTGGGTTCACTGTTGGCTGGTACCGAAGAAGCACCAGGTGAAGTTGAGTTCTTCCAGGGCCGCTACTATAAAGCTTACCGTGGTATGGGCTCATTAGGTGCGATGGCTGGAGCAACAGGTTCTGCAGATCGTTATTTCCAGGATTCTAAAGCGGGTGCCGAGAAACTGGTTCCAGAAGGCATTGAAGGGCGTGTACCTTATAAAGGCCCAATGGGTAACATCGTGCATCAGATGATGGGTGGTCTGCGTTCATCTATGGGTTATACTGGTTCTGCAGTGATTGAAGATCTTCGCCAAAATGCGAAGTTTGTGAAAATCACTTCTGCAGGTATGTCTGAATCTCACGTACATGACGTGACGATTACCAAGGAAGCGCCGAATTATCGCGTTGGCTAATTTCCTTTCTGCACTCGTTCGAAAAAAGCCGTCATAGCAATGACGGCTTTTTTATTTTGGTGTAAAGTGTCACACATTGTAAAAATGGATGATGGAAATCACCCAATAAGAAGTGAGACAACGATGAGTTATTTTGGCACCGATGGTATCCGTGGCAAGTTTGGCGAATTGCCAATTACGCCTGAGTTTGCGCTTAAATTAGGCTTTGCTGCAGGAAAGGTACTCAAGCGATATAGTAAGAAAAATAAACCGCTGGTGGTGATGGGAAAAGATACGCGTTTATCAGGCTATATTTTAGAATCTGCCTTGCAGGCAGGCCTGAACGCAGCAGGTGTTTATGTACATTTACTGGGTCCATTACCGACTCCTGCAATTGCCCATTTGACCCGTGCACTGCATGCCAGTCTGGGTATTGTTATTTCAGCTTCTCATAATCCGTATTTTGATAATGGGATTAAATTCTTCTCGGGTGAGGGCAAAAAACTGCCAGATGCTTTGCAGGATGAAATTAATCAGGAGCTCGAAAAAGAAATAAGTATTGAAGATACGGCGAACCTGGGTAAAAGTTTCCGTGTCAAAGATGCCAATGGTCGTTATATCGAATTCTGTAAATCGACATTCCCTTATCATTTAGATCTGAATGATTTAACGATTGTAGTGGATTGTGCCAATGGGGCAGCCTATAACGTAGGTCCTGCAGTGTTCCGTGAATTGGGTGCAAAAGTTATTGCAATGTTTGATGATCCTGATGGTCTTAATATCAATAAAGACTGTGGCTCAACACATCCTGAGAATCTGCAAAAAGCAGTCGTTGAATATCAGGCTGATCTTGGGATTGCCTTTGATGGAGATGCTGACCGTGTCATTATGGTCGACAAAAACGGTGAGCAGATTACTGGTGACCATATTCTGTATATCCTTGCGACTCAGGCCAAAAATAAGCCAGCAGGAATTGTGGGCACACTCATGAGTAATATGGCGCTGGAACTGGCTCTAGAAAAAGCCCAAGTCCCATTCTTGCGTGCCAAGGTGGGTGACCGTTATGTATTACAAGGTCTGGAGCAAAAGGGCTGGGTCACTGGCGGTGAGCCATCCGGTCATATCCTGACACTAGACAAGAGCACCACGGGTGATGCCATTATTGCTGCGCTACAAGTATTGACAGTGATGGTTGAGCAGAAGAAAGCCCTGCATGAACTGGTAGCTGATTTCCGCTTGTTACCGAACGTATTGGTCAATGTGCGTCTGGACGCCATGTTTGATCCGTACGCCGTCCCTGCGCTTGCTGCTGAATTTGAAAAAGCAGAACAACAGCTGAAAGGCCGTGGCCGCTTGCTGATTCGTAAGTCAGGTACTGAGCCGGTTATTCGTGTTATGGTGGAAGGCGAAGACCTGGATGAAGTCACTACACTGGCCCATTCATTGGCAGATGCTGTACGTGCCAATGCTGCCTAAACTTGCTGACTGATTATAGAGAGATGGAATGACTGATTTAATTAAAGATCTGAGTGAACTACGTCTGAATTATCAGAAAGGCGAGCTGCTTGAGGATCAGGTTAAACTGGATCCACATGAACAGTTTTTGTTCTGGTTTAACCATGCCCTGGCAGCGCAATTGCATGAGCCTTATGCCATGTCACTGGCTACGGCAAATGCGCAAGGTCGTCCGCATGTACGCACAGTCTTGCTGCGTGGGGCGACTCCAGATGGTTATGCTTTCTATACCAATTATGATAGCCAGAAAGGGATGGACCTTGAGGTAAATCCTTATGCTGAGCTGCTATTTTACTGGCAGGAGCAGGAACGACAAATCCGTGTTTCTGGGCGTGTAGTTAAAATCTCCAAAGAAGAATCCACAGATTATTATCATAAGCGTCCACGTGACAGTCAGATTGCTGCGCATGTTAGTACGCCCCAGAGTGGTGTGATTGCCAGTCGCGATGAACTGCAGCAGCGTTTCTGGGACTACCATGATACGATGGCAAACCAGGAACAGCTTGATAAGCCAGAATTCTGGGGTGGTTACCGTTTAGTACCTGATTATTATGAATTCTGGCAAGGACGTCCAAATCGTTTGCATGATCGTCTGAGTTATACCAAGAATGACGATGCCTGGACATTGCAGCGACTGATGCCATAAATGCCAAAACTTGAAATCAAGCAGCGCCCTTTACTGACCCGTCCTGAATCTTTTCAGGACGTACCGTCTTTTATTGCAGAGATTCTGGCACGCCGTGGAGTGGAATCGCAGCAGGAGCTGGAGCTGAAACTCAAGCATCTGTTGGCACCGAGCATGAAAGGCTTGCCGGAAGCCATTCAGCTGATCGATGCAGCGATTGATGCAGGTCAGAAAATCGTGATTGTCGGTGATTATGATGCCGATGGTGCCACCAGTACGGCATTAATGCTGCTGGCACTGCGTGATATGGGAGCGGATGTTGATTATCTGGTCCCAGACCGTTTTAAATATGGCTATGGCTTAACGCCGGCAATTGCTGATCTGGCATTTGCCAGTTTTACCCCTGATCTGCTCATTACTGTGGATAATGGGATTTCCAGTCATGACGGGGTGAAACAGGCACAAGATCATGGTATGCAAGTGATTATCACTGATCATCATCTTACCACCAAACCGACACCTGCTGCTGAAGCAGTGGTCAATCCAAATCAGCTTGGTTGTGAATTCCCAAGCAAGGCACTGGCTGGGGTAGGCGTGGCTTTCTATGTATTAGCCAATCTATCTACCCATCGTAAGAAGCTTGGTAAGTCTTCTACAGTAATCACCAACTATCTGGATCTGGTGGCACTGGGAACCTATGCAGATGTAGCTAGCCTGGACTATAACAACCGTATTTTGGTTGACGCTGGACTAAAACGGATACAGCAGCACTTATGCCGTCCAGGGATTAGTGCACTGCTGGAAATCGCAGGGCGGGATGCAGCAACTTTAAAAGCCCAAGATCTCGGTTTTGTACTCGGTCCGCGCATTAATGCGGCTGGACGTATGGAAACCATGGATATCGGGATTGAATGTCTGCTCGCTAAAGATCTGGCAACTGCTTATCCACTCGCAGAACAGCTGAATCAGCTCAATGTCGAGCGCCGTCAGGTCGAAGGCAAGATCAAGCAGGAGGCGCTGGCTGAACTGGAAAAAATCCAGCTGGATGAAATAGAGCTGCCGGCTGCCCTAATCATGTTTGAACAGCATTGGCATCAAGGCGTGATTGGAATTGTCGCTGGACGTTTAAAAGAACAGTTCCATCGTCCAAGTATTGTTTTTGCTGCAGATGAAGATGGCATTCATATCAAGGGTTCTGCACGTTCAATTGAGGGGATTCATATCCGTGATGCGATTGAGCGGGTGGCTGAACAAAATCCACATATTGTCAGTCACTTTGGTGGGCATGCAGCAGCAGCAGGACTGACCATTAAAAAAGTACATTTTGCTGAATTTAAGCAGACCTTTGAAAAGTTAATTGGCAGTATGGATGAAAGTCTGTTTACTGCAACGTTATGGACTGATGGTGAGCTGCCAGCCTCTGCATTTCAGATTGATACAGTAGATCTTCTGCATAATCTGAGCCCATGGGGACAGAAATTTCCACAACCTATATTTGAAGGCATATTTAAAGTATTGGATTATCGCTGGCTTAAAGAGGTACATCTGAAGCTGCGAGTGGCGCTGGAAAATGGACAAGTGGTGGATGCGATTGCCTTTAATGCAGCCAGCAAATATCAGTTTGACCCAATGCAGGACAATGTACGTCTGGTCTATGAACTGGACAAAAATGTCTTCAATGGCAATGTCAGTTTGCAGATGCGGATTGCACATCTGGAACAGTAAATAAAAAAACCGCTCAAAAGAGCGGTTTTTTATACTCTGTAATATTTAATTAGAAGCGATAGGCACCACGTATACCGAAGATGTCGGCACTGTCACCAAAAGTAATACCACCTTCTAAACTAAATTGCTGAGAAAAGAATTTTTTAGCACGTATACTAAATACGTCAGTACCTTCTAAGTCAGAATCAGTATATCCAATACCTACACTAAAGGTTTTATCTAGATATAAATCAGCTCCCAGATTATACGCATCGATTTCACCGAAACTCGCACCAGCTTCAAAATTCATATCATAAGTTCCAACTTGAGTTACATATTTCGCACGTAACGTTGGATCAATTTCATCATCTGCATCATCTTCAGAAATGCCGATAAGTCCTAAAGCAACTAATAAACCAGGAACTGGTAAGTAGCCTGCTTCAGCGCTATAACTGGTTAAATCCCCAAAATCATTATCAAAATGAGAAAGACTACCACTCAAGTAAAAATCTGAATTTGGAACAAAGTATTCAATACCTGCTTGAATCCCAAAAATCTCTGAGTCATCTACATAACTTAAAGCACCATTTATATTGCTCGCGCGATTTAAGAATGCAGCTTCGTTTAAAGGGTAATTTTTGATTTGAACTGGGCTGAAGTAATGAGTGCCATCAATCGAAAAACCTACATCTGAACCACCTTGGTCGCGGTCTAGGATCTCAATAGTGCCACCTACTTCAGTCTGATAAGCATGGCTCAAACCAAATGTACCCAGCAGGGCAGTTACAAGTACAATTTTTTTTAACATGTAAAAGTCTCGGTTGTTATTGATAAAACTTAAAATTTTATACTTGTAACAAATTGTATGTTTTTTATTCTTATGGTCAAGACCATTGGTCTTATTTTGGTGCATTAAAAAGCCCCTCCGAAGAAGGGCTTTTTTATTAAAGCTATGTCTAACTTAGATTAGAAGCGGTATTTTGCAGCTACACCAAATTTGTTGTAGTCATTATTACCTGCTTCACCAAAGCCTACACGGCCTTCAAGGCTAACTTGCTGGTTGATGAATTTACGTGCACTCACACCAAATTCACTACGGTCGATAAGGTCATTGTTCTGATAGTCAGCACCAACGCTTAGAGTTTTATCGATAAAGTAGTCAGCTTTCAGGTTATACTCATCAAGATCACCAAAAGCGGCACCAGCTTCAAGGTTAATGTCTTTACCGTTGCTTAAGGTAGTCACATATTTTGCACGAAGTGTTGGATCTACACCGTCATCACGGTCGTTATCCCATCCTTTCACACCAGCAGCAATCAATAAGCCTGGTGCTGGAAGGTAACCCACTTCTGCAGCATAAGTCGTTAGGTCATTATCGAAGTCATCATTGTCTTGCAAGTCATGACCACTCACCTTACCACCTAGATAGAAGTCTGAATTCGGTACAAAGTATTCTGCACCGACACCGTAACGATGTGCTTCAGCATCACCTATTTCATCATATTGGTATTCAGCTTTCACATTACTTGCACGATCAAGGAAAGCAGCTTCGGCTAATGGTGAATTACGCGTTTGTACAGGATTAAAGTAGTAAGTGCCATCTACACCGAAAGAGCCGCTTGAACTACCGTTGTCCGGATCTGTTAAGCCTGCTGATGCACCAATTTCTGCTTGATAAGCATGTGCTGCGGTACCCGTAAAAGCTACGGCTGAAATTAGTGCTGAAGCGATTGCTAATTTTTTCATGCGGATACTCCCCTCTGAAATTTTGGCTGGGATTTAATACATTTTTTGTTACAGTTTCAGTCTAGCCCAAATCGACAGATCGTCAATCAAGGGAAAGTTACATTAATGTCAATTCAGTAATTTTGTGTAATTTTATGATTTTAATTCATTGAAATATAAATAAAAAAAACAATGTTTTGTTTTATTAAAACTATGTAAAGATTGTGAATTTTAGAGATTTTGATTAATAAATAATCAGAAAATTTATGATTAAAAAGACTGGTTGAGTTTTAAAAAATTAGAAGTTTTTCGTTAATAAAATTCATTTTGAATGCATTTTCTCTCTATATGAAGATGAATCAACACTGCTAAATTGATTGAGTTGAATTATTGAAATAAATATTTATGGCAGGCAGAAATCATACAGATGTCCTGTTCAAACTGCGGGAAAGGACTGTGATATAATTGCCTGCTAAAAATTTATGCCTTATTGATTGAGAGAAATTCACGTGGAAATTAATCCTTATCTACTCCAGCTAAAAGACTTGAACGAACGTGGTCAAACACTACGGGGGTATCTTTGACTACGATCTGAAAAAAGAGCGTTTGGAAGAGGTTCTCCGTGAATTAGAAGATCCAGCCATCTGGAATGATCAGAACCGTGCGCAGGCTATGGCCAAAGAAAAAGGCGAGCTTGAGAATGTACTGAATGTACTGGATGGTCTGGCGAGTCAGCTTGAAGATGCACAAGCCATGCTTGATCTGGCTGTAGAAGCCGATGAAGAAGCCATGCTTGAAGATGTTCAGGCAGAATTGACAACAGCAGAAGAAGAGCTGGCAAAGCTTGAATTCCGTCGTATGTTCAGTAATCCGATGGATCCGAATCCATGCTATGTGGAAATTCAGGCAGGTTCAGGTGGTACGGAAGCACAAGACTGGGCATCGATGCTGCTGCGTATGTACATGCGCTGGATTGAACGTCATGGTTTTAAAGCAGAAGTGATGGAAGAGTCTGACGGTGATGTAGCCGGGATCAAGTCTGCTACGATCCGTGTAGAAGGTGAGTATGCCTATGGCTGGTTACGTACCGAATCAGGTGTACACCGTCTAGTACGTAAATCACCATTCGACTCGGGTAACCGCCGTCATACCTCATTCTCTGCAGTGTTTGTATCGCCTGAAGTAGATGACAATATTGAGATTGAAATCAATCCTTCAGATGTCCGTACCGATACTTACCGTGCCTCGGGTGCCGGTGGTCAGCATATTAACAAAACTGACTCTGCGGTACGTCTGACCCATATTCCAACCGGTATTGTGGTGGCCTGTCAGAACCAGCGTTCACAACATGCCAACCGTGACCATGCCTGGAAACAGTTACGTGCGAAACTCTATGAACTGGAAATGAGCAAACGTAATGAAGCTGCTCAAGCATTAGAAGACTCGAAGTCTGACATTGGTTGGGGTAGCCAGATCCGTTCTTATGTACTGGATGACTCACGTATCAAAGACTTACGTACTGGTGTTGAAAATTCAAATACAGGTGCAGTTCTGGATGGTGATCTGGATAAATTTATTGAAGCAAGCTTGAAACAAGGCCTGTAAGCAGACCTTTTAACTCTCTGCGTAGCAAAGCAGATACAGTTTGTGACTCTTATATCTAAAATATTCGATATATAAATCGAAAAAATACGATATAATGGGATAAATGCTGCAATCAGCTTTGTTGCGCACGACTATGTGATGTGACTATGGACTTTGATCTGATCTTTAAAGCACTGGCAAATCCCACACGCCGGCAAATTCTGGAATGGTTAAAAACACCAGAGCAGTTTCTGTCTGCCGAAGAATGTGGCGGCTTTCAGCGTGGTGTTTGTGCGGGCCAGATTGAAAAATTAGGGCAAGTTTCGCAGTCCACCATGTCCAATCATTTGTCCGTGTTACAGCAGGCGGGATTAATTACCGCCACCAAACATGGGCAATGGTCATATTTCTCCCGCAACGAAGCTTTGATTCAGCAGTACATCGAACATCTACAACAACACCTCTAAAACATATCTGGAGGTCGGAGTCAGTATGGCTGAATTAAATACCCCCCTGAAACTGGGTGCGCTTGAATTAAAAAACCGTGTCATCATGGCGCCTTTAACCCGTAGTCGTGCAACCGATGAGCGTGTCCCAACCGCGATGATGGCTGAGTACTATGCCCAACGTGCAAGTGCAGGCCTGATTATTTCTGAAGCGACAGTTATTTCTGAAGAAGCTAATGGTTACCGCAATACACCTGGGCTATTTACAGATGCACAGGTCGAAGGCTGGAAACTGGTAACCAATGCTGTACATGAGAAGGGTGGTTTAATCGTTGCCCAACTATGGCATGTGGGGCGTGTTTCTGATCCAGAGCTGTTAAATGGTGAAACACCGGTATCGGCGAGTTCAGTACAACAGGCCGGTCACGTCAGCCTATTACGTCCTAAGCGCCCTTATGTTCTTCCACGTCCGCTGGAAATCTCAGAAATTCATGCCATTATCGAGCAATATAAGCAGGCTGCAATTCGTGCCAAAGACGCCGGTTTTGATGGGGTAGAGTTGCATGGCGCCAATGGTTATCTGATTGACCAGTTCCTGCAAACCAAGACCAACAAGCGTGAAGATGAATACGGTGGTTCTGTTGAAAACCGGACTCGTTTCCTGCTGGAAGTGGTGGATGCCTTGATCGAAGTCTGGGGCGCGGATCGTGTTGGTGTGCATCTGGCACCACGTGGTGATGAGCATGACATGGGTGATGATGATCCACGTGAAACATTTGGTTATGCCATGGAGCAGCTGGGCAAACGTCAAATCGCGTTTTTCTTTACTCGTGAATATCTGGCTGAAGACAGTATTTCTGAATATATGAAACAGCGTTCAGGTGGCGTGCCGTATATTGCCAACATGCGCTTGAGCCGTGAGGATGCTATTGAACTTTTAGCCTCAGGTAAAGCAGATGCGGTCTCTTTTGGTAAGGCCTATATTGCCAATCCGGACCTATACGAGCGTCTGTTGCAAGATGCACCGCTGAACGAGCTAAAACTGGAAAATATGATCGGCAGTCAGGCGACTGAGGGTTATATTGATTACCCGACTTTGGCAGAAGTAAAAGTTTTAAGCACAATAGAATAATCTGAAAATGAGCCACATCGGTTAACATGTCGATGTGGCTCTGTTATATTTTGCCGATTCACTCAATTTCGGGGCAACATTTGGCTACTCCTTTTTGGTACAACGCGGCACTGACACTGATCAAGCCTTTATATCAGTCACGTATTCGCAAGCGTGCAGAAAGTCCTGAACAACTACAACAGGAATTACTTGAGCGTTTTGGTCCGTTTCAGACCCCCAAAAACAAACATGCCATCTGGTTTCATGTGGTTTCGGTTGGAGAAACCAATGCGGCACAGCCACTGATTGAATATTATTTAAAATCAGGCCATCCGGTGCTGGTGACCAATACCACTAAAACAGGTCAGGCACGCGCTAAATCTCTTTTTCTTAAAGAACCCTATTTAAATTTATTTCAGGCCGTTTATTTGCCTGCCGATCAGAAACATCTAATTCGGGATTTTTATCAGAAATATCAGCCGAAATTATTGCTATTAATGGAAACTGAGCTCTGGCCAAATCTCATTGATCAGGCAAAGAATTATAAGGTGCCCTGTCTGTTGCTGAATGCCCGTCTTTCAGAAAAATCAGCTCAAGGTTATGGCAAGGTCAAAGGGCTAACCCGTAGCATGCTGAACGCAATGCAGCAGCTATTGGCTCAAGATCTTGCAACCCAACAACGTTATATTGATTTAGGCATCGAAACTAAAAAAACCCAGGTTTTAGGCAATATCAAGTTTGATATCACGGCACCACAGCAGTTTATCGAGCGCGCGAGCGAGTTAAAAAGGGAATGGAATTTATCAGGCCGTAAGATCATTACCTTAGCCAGTACCCATGCACCGGAAGAACAGCAGCTGATGGCCGAATTAAAAGCAGCTCTAGATACTGATCCAAACTTACTGTGTATTGTAGTGCCACGTCATCCGGAACGTTTTGATGACGTGTTTCAGGCTGCACAGGCTCTCAACTTAACTACCCAACGCCGTAGTTTGGAACAGAAAATTGAAGCGGATACCCAGATTTATCTGGCAGATTCAATGGGTGAGATGTGGCTGTGGTATGCACTTAGCCAAGTCTGCTATGTCGGTGGTTCTTTAAATGAGCCAGGTGGTGGACATAATATTCTGGAGTCGATTGCACTAAATGTACCTACGATTCTGGGTAAGAATTATTTTAACTTCCAGACCATTGTCGATGAGTTTGTTGAAGCTCAAGCTGTAGAAGTGGTAGAGAATGTTCAGCAGGCAGCTACAACTTTGCTGAAGATTCTCAATGATTCATTCAAGGCAGAAAGTTTAAATACCGCAGCACAAAAGATTATGCAGCAGAATCAGGGTTCGCTTGCCAAGCATATTGCAGTAATAGATCAGTATTTGTAAAACTCCACCACACTCGCATATATCGGTTTACTACTAAAAGTTTAATTGTAGAGATGACCTACTTTTCAGAGATGAAAAGTAGCAAAAATCTTTTGTTTGATTGAGGATACATCCATATACCCCAATCAAACGGGTGACATCCATGTCACCTGTCACGAATGCCAATGGTGAGTTGTTATTCCTATATTGAGTTGTGATTCCTATATGACTCATTGTTGTGCTGATGATTGTCGTGCAGACAATGCGTTACTGAATTAAATCTTTTGATTGGTTTTTAGTTATGAACATCGTCCTGCTTGATCCTCGTCAAACTGAATCTGAACTGTGGTCGATTAGTTCCAAGCGGCAGCTGGAACATTTGCAACAGCATCTGGATATTCAAGTCGGTGATACGCTTAAAGTGGGTATCCGTGAAGGCAAACGGTATCTTACGGAAATTATCGAAATTACAGAAAAAACAGTTCGTCTCAAACCCTTAAAAGAAGAAGCTGTGCCTGCGAAGTTGCCAGTGACGCTGATTGTGGCTTTACCACGTCCGAAAGTGTTGCGTCGTTTAATTATGGATGCGGCGACACTTGGGGTAGAGAAGATCATTTTGCTGCATAGCTATCGAGTGGATAAAAGCTATTGGCAAACCCCATTTTTACAACAGTTAGATCATTATATAGAGCTGGGACTGGAACAGGCCGGGGATACGATTGCGCCGAAAATTGAACTCTATAAACGTTTTAAACCCTTTGTAGAAGATGTACTACCGACCTTGATTCGCACAGATTGCCCGGCTTATGTGGCGCATCCTTATGCTGAAAGCAAAATGCCTTTTGCAATTGAGCATCCTTGTACGGTGGTGATTGGACCAGAAGGCGGTTTTATTCCTTATGAAATAGATCTGCTTATAAAAAACGGCTGCCAGGCTGTGAGCCTTGGCAACCGTATTATCCGTACTGAAACAGTAATCCCTTATGTCTTAGGTCGACTGTTTGGCACGGCCTGAATCATCTTCAGTATTTTCACCACGGTACACTTTTACTTCCTGTACAGGGTAAGGAATTGAAATGCCATGTTCCGCGAAGGCTTCAATCACATGTTCCTGAACGGTACTGATTGAATTACCTGTCGAATTTTCCTGGGTATCGACCCACCAGGTTACCGTCAGATTAATTGAGAAGTCAGCCAGTTGAGTCACATTGACATTAAAAGCGGGCTGGCTGAGGATCAACTGATCCTTGTCCAGAATTGCCATAATGATACTCTTGGCTTTCTGCACATCATCTTCATAGCCAATACCAACCACAAACTGACAGCGGCGGCGCGGATAAGCCGTATTTACTGTCACGGCACTGGTATAAACCGTTGCATTTGGAATCACAATACGGCGGCCATCGGGTGAGCGCAGGAAAGTTGCACGGATCTGGATATCTTCTACCGTGCCTTCCATGCCTGAGACAATAATATCATCGCCAATTTTAAACGGTTCACCGAGCAGAATCAGCACGCCGGACAACAGGTTCTGAAAAATATCCTTGAAAGCGAAACCGATCGCCACCGAACCAATCCCCAAGGCACTCATCAGCTGCCCGGGTGTAAAGCCTGGAATGGCAATGACCATGGCAATCAGGAAGCCAATAAAAAGAATTGCAGATGTACCGACACGGTTAAGTACCAATACCAGGTTCTGTTTACTGTAACTTCGTTCACCAATCGCTTTACGTACAAAAAACTTGAACAGTTTCGAAAGTAGGTAAAAGATACTGAAAACTACCAGTGCGATACAGATATAAGGCAGGCGCTCCCAAAACGCCTCAACAAATTTATCGACGGTTGAATACGCATCATTATATTTAGCCGTGTGCTCAATGACGGTCTGAGCAGTTTTTTCAGTTGCTTGATGCAACAGCTCAGTGGTCCCTTCAGTCACTTGGCTTAGAGCATTGTCTTTTTCAGCCACGAGTATCCCGATTATAAAAAAATCGCATTATTTTGCCTGATTTTTACATTGAACTTAATAGAAAGTTGCATAGCCCTTGCGGGTGGTAGCAAAATTTAACATAAGCTTAAAAATATTCTGTCCCTTGCTGGATCACTTCCTGTGGACTTTCCAGCTCACCACTTCCCATCATAAAGGATACCATGCTGCTAGCAGCAAATAGACTTAACACGGTCAATAGTATCATCAGCCAGGCCAGTATTTTTTCCCAGACTGCAGTTGGTCGCGGTGCACCAAAGCGGTTATGTCCTGCTGTGCCTCTTGCCAGCAGCAGATAGAAAATAAATAAAATATTAACCACCGGCACTAGCATCAGCAGCATCAGCCAGCCAGATTTATTCAGGTCATGCAGGCGGCGTGCTACTACCACAATATAGAAATATAGATAGAACACAACTAACAGCAGATAGCCCAAGCCAGCCAGACCAGTCAGCGCATCAACAAACTGCCGATTATCTAGAGACAAGGTGGTCAGGCTGAAAATACCACTGACCAGACTGAGGGCAATCGAAGCAAAGAAAAAAATGATATGCAGGAAAGCGTACCAGCCAATAAAGCTGAGCCGGCCAAAGCGCCCTTCAAGAGATAGCGGATTATCATTGGAAGGTGCCGGAGAGCGGGAGAAGAATGGCGAAGTATCTTTAGAGTTCATGGGCTGAGCCAGTTCAAGTAATTGAAAACAGGCAAACATGTTTGCCTGTAAGAAAGTATAAAAATTCAACACCATTATAAGATTAAACGGAATGGTGAGATACGAAAACTAGACAGGAATGTATTGGATTCACCTGTAAACCTATGTTTTAAATGGATTGATCAGAATACGACCAAAGCATGATTGTCCAATTTGAGATAAGCCGTTCATACTGAGCTATGCATAAAAAACAATCAATAACGTGGCATGAACCTCTCGTGATGAGAGGGAATAAGATCAAGGAAGTAAATAATGAAAGAGATCTATCCTGTACCAGCAGAATTTAAAAAAACCGCACGGACCACCGAGGCTGAATATTTCGAACGCTATCAGCGCTCTATTGAAGAACCGGATGAGTTTTGGGCCGAGCAAGCCCAGCGCCTTGACTGGATCAAGCCATTTACCAAAGTTAAAGACACCAGTTTCGATAAAGATAATTTCAAGATCGAATGGTTTGCTGATGGTCAGCTGAATGTCAGTGCCAACTGTCTGGATCGCCATCTAAAAGAGCATCCTTATAAGCCGGCAATTATCTGGGAAGGGGATCATCCATCCCGTCACAAGATTATCTCTTTTCATGAGCTGTATGATGAAACCTGCCGCTTTGCCAATGTCCTGAAAAAGAACGGCATCAAGAAAGGTGACCGTGTGGTGCTGTACATGCCAATGGTCTCTGAAGCTGCGATTGCCATGCTGGCCTGCGCCCGTATTGGCGCAGTACATTGCGTGGTATTTGGCGGTTTCTCGCCAGACTCGCTGGCTAGCCGTATTGAGGACAGTCAGGCGAAAATGGTCATCACGGCTGACTCTGGTATGCGTGGCGGCAAGCCCATTCCACTGAAAGCCAATGTGGATGAAGCCCTGAAAATTGCTGGTACTGAATCAGTAGAGCATGTCATGGTGGTGCATCGCACGGGTAATCCGATCGAAATGAAAGAAGGTCGGGATCTGTGGTATCACATGGAAATCATGACGGTCAATGAGATCTGCCCACCGGAACCCATGAATGCAGAAGATCCTCTGTTTATTCTGTATACATCAGGCTCAACAGGCAAGCCAAAAGGGGTACTGCATACCACCGGTGGTTATCTGACGTATGTGAACTCCAGCTTTCGTGAAGTTTTCGACATCAAGCAGGATGACGTGTTCTGGTGTACCGCTGATGTGGGCTGGATTACGGGTCATTCCTATGTACTGTATGGTCCATTGTCGAACGGTACCACCACAGTCATGTTTGAAGGGGTTCCGCAATATCCAAGCTGGGCACGCACCGGGCATATCGTGGACAAACACAATGTCACTATTCTCTACACCGCACCCACTGCGATTCGCGCCATGATGCGTGAAGGGGATGCCTTTGTGCGTGAAAGTGACCGCAGCAGCCTGCGCCTGCTTGGTTCAGTCGGGGAACCGATTAATCCGGAAGCCTGGAACTGGTACTACAGTGTGGTAGGTGAAAGTCGCTGTCCGATCGTGGATACCTGGTGGCAAACCGAAACCGGTGGTTTCATGATTACCCCATTACCGGGTGCGACCGATCTGAAACCGGGCTCTGCAACCCGGCCATTCTTTGGTGTGCAGCCAGCGATTGTTGATGCTGAAGGCAAAGAGATGGAAGGTGCCGTGGAAGGTAATCTGGTGATCAAGGATTCCTGGCCAGGTCAGATGCGCACCATCTGGGGTGATCCGGAACGCTTTATCGAGGCTTATTTCTCGACTTATCCGGGGACCTATTTCACGGGTGATGGTGCGCGTCGGGATGAAGATGGCTATTACTGGATTACTGGTCGTGTCGATGACGTGCTGAATGTATCCGGTCATCGTCTGGGAACAGCTGAAATTGAAAGTGCGTTGGTGGCACATGAGTCTGTAGCTGAAGCTGCAGTCGTGGGTATGCCGCATGATATTAAAGGTCAGGGTATCTGTGCTTTCGTGACTCTGCAGGCAGGAACCGAGAGTACGGAAGAACTGCGTGCTGAACTGGTGGCCTGGGTGCGCAAGATTCTTGGACCAGTCGCGACGCCAGATGCACTGCACTGGGCGCCGGCATTACCGAAAACCCGCTCTGGTAAAATCATGCGCCGGATCTTGAGAAAAATTGCAGCGAATGAGCTGGATAGCTTAGGTGATACTTCAACTTTAGCCGAACCACAGGTGGTGGATAACCTGATTGCCGAAGTGCAAAGAACCGCTTAAATTTTTATAAAATCAAGAGAATACCGGCTTTCTTTAGCCGGTATTTTTATATCACTGATAAGCTCTGCATGCTTTCGGATATGGACTCCGAGTTTGATCTGTTAAGCTTCTGGCATGCTGTAGATAGCTAAAATGAGTACAAAAGAATGAATGTGCGACAACAATACCTGGATCAATCTCCGCTTGATATTGCTCAGTCTCTGGCAGATCAGTTTGCCCTGAGCGCAGCTGAACGTGATAAACAGGGGGGCAATCCCAAGCAGCAACGCGACCTGATTCGTGACAGTGGCTTGCTCGGGTTGTCTATTCCAAAGCAATATGGCGGGAAGGGTGCAGACTGGCAGACAATTTTTCAGACCATTCAGGCAATTGCATGCGTAGACAGTTCACTGGCACATGTTTATGGCTTTCATCATTTATTGATTGCGACGGTACAGCTGTTCTCACAGCCGGAACAATATGGCTTATGGTTTGAACAGACTGCACGTGAAAACCTATTCTGGGGCAATACCTTAAACCCGCTGGATCGCCGTACGAAAGTTAGTAAAACTTCTGACCAAGAATATATCTTTCATGGAGACAAGAGCTTCTGTTCAGGTTCAATCGACTCAGACATCCTGCTCTGTTCAGGTTATAACGAAGAGGACCAACTACTGATTGGCGTAATTCCAACCCAGCGTGAAGGCGTCAGCTTCCTGGGTGACTGGAACAATATGGGCCAGCGTCAAACCGACAGTGGGACCAGTCATTTTGAACAGGTGAAAATTCATAAAGATGAGCTGTTATTGAATCCAGGGCCATTGAGCACACCATATTCTAGCCTACGTCCATTGATTGCCCAGCTGATTTTTGTGCATATGTTCCTCGGTGTAGCGGAAGGGGCCTTCGAAGTAGCCAAGCAAACGGTACAGACACAAAAAGCCTGGTCGAAATCACTGGTTGAAAATGCAGTCAATGATCCCTTTACCCAGAAGCATTTTGCCGATTTTTATGTACAGCTAGAAGGTGTACGTCTATTGGCAAACAAAGCCATTCAGACTTTGCAAAAGGCTTGGAATGTTGGCCCTGATCTAACAGCTGAACAGCGTGGTGAAGTATCTATTGCGATTGCCACAGCAAAAATTGCCGCAACCAATACTTCACTGTATATCACTCAGAATATTTTCCAGGTCATGGGCGCACGGGCAACGACTGCCAAGCTAAATCTGGACCGTTTCTGGCGCAATGTACGCACCCAGACCCTGCATGATCCGGTGGATTATAAATATCAGGAAATAGGTGAATGGGTACTGACTGGTAACGTGCCTGATCCAAGTTTTTATTCTTAAAGATCAGTTTGGCAGTACCCTGTTTTTGATGGGTCATGAGGACTTTCAAAATGTTGAGATATTCCGCAAGGCTAAAGCTCTTTGTTTCCCATACATGACGTCCTGAGCCAGTTTAAATACTGTTTTAACCTACAGTGCAAAGAGGGGAAAGGGTGGCATTCATGCCACCTCTTTCATGCAAGTATTCTTTTATGATTTAACTCAAAATTTGATTACAGATTCTTAAAGGCCTCAATTGCCCGGATGCGGGACTGTTTTAAATCGACAATCGGTTTTGGATAATCCAACCCTAAATCTGGATTTTTGGCATAAGGTTCATGAATGGTTTTAGCATCCAGATGTGCCAGTTCTGGAACCCATTCACGGATATAGTCGCCGTTGGGATCGAAACGCTGTGACTGATTCACCGGATTAAAAATCCGGAAATAAGGTGCTGCATCCATGCCGGTCGAGGCACACCATTGCCAGCCGCCATTGTTAGCAGCTAGGTCACCATCAATCAGATGTTGCATAAACCAGGCTTCGCCCAGCCGCCAGTCGATCAGCAGATTTTTGCTCAGGAACATCGCGGTAATCATGCGTACCCGGTTATGCATCCAGCCAGTTGCCAGTAGCTGGCGCATACCGGCATCAACAATCGGAATCCCCGTCCGGCCTTGCTGCCAGGCCGCTAAATCTTCTGGAGCATCACGCCATTCTATCGCCTTGGTATTTTCCTTAAATGGCTGATGTCTAGACACTTTAGGAAAATCGTGCAGGGTATGCTGGTAAAATTCACGCCAGAGCAGTTCATCCAGCCAGGTCTGCTGACCGACATCTTCAAGCTGGAAATAACCTTGAGAAAAGGTGAATAAAGCCTGCACACACTTCCGGATTGAAAGAATACCGATATTTAAATACGGCGATAACTGGCTGGTACCATCGATCGCTGGAAAATCCCGATCGGTTTTATAATCCTTTAGCCGGTCTGCGATAAATTCATTCAGTAATTCAAAGGCGTGTTTATCTTCAACTGGCCAATACGGGTTGGCTGTTTCTGGCCGATAAGCCACAGAAAATTTATCGAAATTCAAATTAAACTGAGAAAGATCGAGTTGTAACTTAGGCTGTGCTTCAATATCTGGATAACAGGAAGGCACATCGATAAGCAGCCGTTCATAGCATTTCTTTTTAAATGCACTAAACACCTGATAAGGCTGCTGGCTCTGATTGCGGATCGAACCTAAAGGAAACAGGGTGCGATCTTCATAGTATTCACAACTAATCTGATGCTGTTGCAACAGTTGCTCGACAGCCTGATCACGCTGCTGCTCATTAAGCCCGGTTTCGATATTGCAGTGCACGGTGCTGATCTGAAATTGCTGGCACAGTGCCAAAAGCTGCTCTGAAATATCTTTCCAGAGCGGAATATTTAAAATCAGAAGAGGGATATTCAATGCTTCTAGCTGCTGTTTCAGGATTTTTAGCCGGCGCAGATAGAAGTCGATCTTGATCGGTGCATCCTGATGCAGTTGCCATTGTTCAGGTGACAGGATGACCAGCGCCAGACATTGCCTGCTTTGTGCTGCATGCCATAAGGCAGCGTGGTCATGAAGGCGTAAGTCATTCCGGAACCAGATCAGATGCATGACAGTTTTCTAAACCAATAAGATGCCATGCATTCTAGATAATCTGATCAAACAGAAATAGTAGAGAAATATTAACGTGATAGGAGCTGAAGTTTGTCACTATCAGCTCTGAAGGTATTAGCCTTTGGCGAGATGGATATTTTCCAGCGTATCTACCAGAGTTCGGGTCATCTGGTCAATTTCATAATTCACTTCATCACCAACCTGAACAGATTTCCAGGTCGTTAGGCGTAGGGTTTCTGGAATTAGGTCAATCGAAATCTCACTTTTGACACGATCAACATAGTTCACCGTTAGGCTGCAGCCATTCAGTCCGATAAAACCTTTTAGGAAAAAGTATTTGATATTGCCAGCTGGAATCTGCAGGTCGATATGCAAGGTTTCACCGCGACGCTCGATCTGAGTGACTTGAGCTGTGCCTTCAATGTGTCCGTACAGATTATGACCGCCATTTTCCGCACCCACTTTTGCTGAACGTTCAATATTCACTTCATCACCGACTTTAAGCGATTTTAAGGTGGTGAGTTCAAGCGTGACATTAGAAATATCAAAATGAATCTGTTGCTGTTCACGGTCAATCGTGGTCACGGTCAGGCATACACCATTTACTGCGACACTGGCACCAATAAACACATCTGCAAAGAAACCTTGCTGATCACTGACAATGATCGTAATAAAGCCATCGCCTTTGCGAATTTCGACGACCTTTTCCAGGCCTTGGACAATACCGGTATACATAGTTAAAACATCTATTCTTGCAATTGCATCACATTGTAGGGAGGAATACAGAATCCGGCTAGCGTTGTACTGTACTGCCTGGTTTTCTGCCCAGATAAAAAAATCCCCTAAGCCGAGCCTTAGGGGAGTGAATGGAAAGCGCTGAGATTTGTTAGAATACTTATACGAGCTCAGCGTCTTCTTGTTGCACAGCTGTTGCCTGTTGTGCTTCAAGTTCACGGACCAAAGGCAAGACCTTTTGGCCAAAATATTCAAATTCTTCAATAAAGTGCAGGAAGCCAGACAGAATTAGGTCCACACCGACTTTTTTCAGTTCGATGATGCGTTCAGCAATTTGCTGCGGTGTACCAATCAGGTTGGTACGGAAGCCGTCATTGTATTGAACCAGATCTTCAAAAGTAGACTTGGCCCAGTTACCTTCACCTTCTGCGGTTGCTGCACCTGCTTCCCGCGTTGCATCACTAAAAGATCTCACTGCCTGGACATTGGCCTTGGCAACGATTTCCTGCAGTACTGCTTGTGCTTCTTCCTCAGTATCGCGCGCAATAACGAAGGCATTCACACCGATTTTCACCTGATGATTGTTGGCTTTGGCCTTTTCCCGGATATCATCAATCTGTTTTTTCAGTTCTTCAGGTGTGTTGCCATTGGTAAAGTACCAGTCGGATACACGCGAAGCCATATCGCGTGCAGCGCGGGAGCTGCCCCCCTGGAAAATTTCAATATGCGGTTTCTGTACCGGCTTTGGACTCAAGCTATAGTCATTAAACTGGTAATACTTGCCATCAAAACTGAAATGATCTTGAGTCCACACACCTTTCAAACTGCGAATAAACTCTTCTGAACGCGCATAGCGCTGGTCATGCTCCGGCCATTCTTCACCAATCGCATCAAACTCACCGCGGAACCAGCCACTTACGACATTAATTGCAATACGGCCATTGGTCAGGTGATCGATGGTTGCCAGCTGTTTAGCTGCTAGTGCTGGCTTCCATGGACCCGGTAGAATCGCAGCGATGACTTTCAAACGTTCAGTCTTTGCCAGAATACCGTGGCTAAAACTGACTGATTCATGCTGATTTTCTGCGTTATAGCCTGCAGTAAAACGGATCTGGGTCAGGGCATAGTCAAAACCAGCCTTTTCCGCTGTCTGTGCCAGACGTACATTATAGTCATAGCTCCAGTCGGTACGCTGCTCGATGTTACTCACCACCAGCCCACCGCTCACATTTGGAACCCAATATGCAAAAGTAATATGTTTATTATTTGACATCCTTCTCACCCTCTAAAGAAGTTCTTCGTTAAGCAACTTGAGTTTTTGGAGCTTTTTTGCTGTGTAAGCGGGACTCTGCTGCATCCAGGCTAGGCACTGCTGCTGAAGGCAGCACTTCTTCCTGTTCGATCTGTTTATTGATGCCCAGGTTCTGGTTGGCTTGTTGAGACTTTTCTTTAATCACTTCAGCACGTTGACCTTTGGCGGGTGCCCATTCCAGGATTGGTAATGCACGTGCGACAGCCAGTGTAATACGTGCGCGAAGCAGTTCGCTGTGAATCGTATATTCAGGTGTGAAGTCACGATCCGTTGCGTACACACCAATTGGTAATGTTTGTGCCTGAAAGAAGCTGAATAATGGACGTAATTGATGTTCAAGTACCAGTGCATGACGGTCACTGCCACCGGATGCTGCTAACAGGACAGGAACATCCACCAGTGCCGTTTGCTCTACAAAGTCAAAGAAGTGTTTGAACAGGCCAGTGAAAGAGGCACGGTAAACTGGAGTACCGACGATCAGTGCATCCGCTGCTTCTACAGCTGCCAAATCATCCTGAACGCGTTGCGGTAACTGGTTACGGTAGATTGCGCCACCCAGTAACTGACCAATTTCACTGAATTTAATGAAATGTACATTGATAGGTGTGGCTTCACCCAGCTCATCAATAATCGCTTGTACCAACGCTTCAGTTTTAGAAGGATGATTTAAACCGCCAGAAACGGCAACGATATTGAGCGGCTTTTGTAGATCTTGATTTGACATTTTGGAACCTAAAAACGGGTTAGTCTCGGAATGAGCCTATTAATCCAAAATGCGCTCATGGGTGTAAAATAAGGAAAAGCTGAAAAGTTATCTAAATTTGAGATATAACTAAAATATTTGCTTTTTGGAAAGCCAATCGCAACTAATACATTGATATTTTGACTTATATTGAATAAGAATAAGAATTCTAGTCAGCTAATAATGCATATACAAAAAAATGATGAGAATTAAATAATTAGTGAAATACCGATATTCTAGAGTTTATGTAACGAAACTGGATATTATTTTTAAAAATTGTACAGTCTTGCATATCGCTGACCTACCGACTACAGGTAGAATATAAGCTACCGTGCACAAGATCTCTCTCACGTCCTATGAATATTTTAATCGTTGATGATCATCCACTGTTTCGTCATGCTTTAATTCAAGCCGTTCGTTATAGCTTACCGCAAGCACAAATTCATGAAACTGCAGCAGTCAATGAATTTTATGAACGCCTGGAAAATGGTCCTGAACCTGATCTTGTGCTGCTGGATCTGAATTTACCGGGTGCTTCCGGCTTTTCTGCATTGGTGCATGTCCGTGCCCAATATCCTTCGCTTCCAATTATTGTGGTATCGGCTCACGAAGAAGTTAGCATCATTCAACGCGCAATTGCACATGGTGCGATGGGTTATATTCCAAAATCAGCACATCCAAGCCATATTGGTGAAGCGATTCGTGAAGTACTGGAAGGCGAAATCTGGTTACCGCCAAATCTGCCCGCCAATATGAACTTCGATCCGCGTGCGGCTGATGAAACTGCACTGGCTGAACGTATTCAGTCTTTGACCCCACAACAGTTCCGCGTATTGATGATGGTGGCAGAAGGTTTGCTGAACAAGCAGATTGCTTATGAACTGGATGTATCGGAAGCAACCATTAAAGCCCACGTGACGGCGATCTTCCGTAAGCTTGGCGTACAGAACCGTACCCAGGCTGTCTTGGCGATCAATGCGCTGAATATTGAAGAAAAGAAAATTTAAGCTTTTCGAAGCACCAAAAAAAGACCTCCGCAGAGGTCTTTTTTTATGGCCTGAATATCTGCTTTTAGGCAATACAGTCCTGTTTTGGCGTAAGGTCAGCACAGAACAGCGGGTTCAAGGCACATTGCAGTTCATCAATCTGTTCTTGAGTCACATAGCCTTTTGACATCAGGTATTCAGCAACACGGTCGTCACGCAGACTTAGAAAAGCTGCATCATACACACCCAGATCGACAAACAGCGCAGCCGTTTCCAGGCTGTTAAACCGATCCAGGTAAACATCATTGCCATACATCAGAAAGATATGATCCTGTTCTGAATTTGGATCGACACGTAGGCGCTCTGCCAGCTCAATTGGTGAGGTTTTAATAAAGAGCAGTTCAGAAAGTTCATCAAACTGTGAGGTGTCCAGCTGGTCATCGCCAGTTTTAACCTTAGCCAGCCATGCTTTAAATACCAGTACCGCACCACCGCGCAATAACATGCTCCAGATCTGATGACGGGTATCTTCACTTAAATCTGCAGCTTCGGTTTCCAGAGACTGAATCAGCTTCGATTCCTGCTCTGCCAGACGCTCGAACAGCCCCAGACCTTGCGGTTTATAGGCAAAAGGCTCAAACACATCAAAGTGCAGCTCTTCAAATACCTGTAGGGCGAGAGGAACTGCAGATTGATACAGGGTTTCTAGCGCTTCAATTTGAGCAGGATCAAGTTTGCTGTATTTAAACAGATTATTCCAGTCGATTGCCGGCAGAATGGCATTGGCACCGTATTGACGATGAAACTGTCGGCTCTGATTGATCTCAGTTGTAGTGTCTAAGCTCATGATTAGTCATCCTTTATGCAGTAATAAATGATCAGCTGACATGCGGATGAGGAATATAGGCATGAATAGATACTGATCGTTTCTAAGTCATATTTTTAGAGCGAAATAGGGGCATGAAAAAATACGACTAAAGTTCAAACAATCAAGTTAATCCTATATTAGTTTATATAAAATAATAACTTACAATATTGTAACCAAGTACACACAGGTTCGCGTCAGGAATGGTGAAGTTTTGCCATAGCGATTTTTAAAATGATGTTTTTGGTCAATTGATGTAAGGATTTTTAGCCTGATTCTGATATTTTTGGCACATGCGCTTAAAAATCATGCAAATATTGAAATTTTTTGTGACATTTAATATAAAAAGTGCCTGCTTTAAACGGTAAAACAGGCACTTATCGAAACCATAACCACTTAACTGTCCGAGATTTTTAAACCCGATAGCCATGAACGTAATGAAGCAGGTTTCAGTGGTTTTTTCAGCAGCACAATATTCAGTTCCTTAAGCTGTTGTGGCAGTTCAGGATCAGAATCCGCAGTGATCAAGGCAACCGGTACATTTGGCTTACGATTATCTACGATAAAGTCCAGACCGCGTTGGTCATGATTCAAATGCTGATCCACCAGCCAGACCTGAATATTTTCCTGTTCAATCATCTCCTGTGCCTGTTCAGGCTCTGTAGCTTTAAATACCTGATATCCCCATTTGGTCAGCAAGGTCGACATGCCTTCCAGAATGGTTTCATCATTGTCCAGACACAGCACTTTAAAGGCTTTGGACTTCAACGGTACTGCCTGCACTGGAGCCGCCACGACTTTTGGTGCCTCAGTGAGCGGTACTTCAATCATGAAGCAGGAGCCTTTGCCATATTCAGAGTAGACGTGTACCGGATAGTCCAGCATGCTGGTCATACGCTGCACAATCGCCAGACCCAGCCCCAAACCTTGTTCACCCCACGGAGAGGTATGACCACAGCGCTCAAATTCCTGGAACAGCTTGATCCGCTGTTCTTCGGCAATACCCGGTCCGGTATCCCATACGCCAATACGGATATGATTCGGTTTGCTGCTGGAACGCAGTACACCCACAATCACTTTGCCGCTGGCGGTATAACGGAGCGCATTGCTGACAAAGTTCTGGATAATCCGGCGAATCCATTGTGGATCAGTATCAATCCAGAACTGTGCATCATGCACACTGAATTTGATGCCACGCTGTGCTGCAATCGACTTGAATTGCAATTCCAGATCACTGAGCAGATCATGCAATGGATAGGCTTGACGCTTCGGCTGAATCGTTCCACCTTCCAGACGGGCAATATCCAGCAGGGCAGAAAGCATGCTTTCTGCACCATACAAGGCACGGTCCAGCTGCTGTAAGGTCTTGCGATCTTCTTCGCTTTGCACACTTTGTTCCAGTGCCGTACTGAACAGACGTGCTGCATGCATCGGCTGTAACAGGTCATGACTGGCTGCTGCAATAAAGCGGCTTTTGGACATATTCGCCTTGTCTGCCTGTTCACGAGCCAGTTGCTGTTCGGACAAGGCATCCGCAAGCTGCTGGGTACGATCACGCACACGTGCTTCCAGTACGGCTTCATTTTCACGGAAGGCGGTAATATCCGCAAAGGTCGTAACAAAACCACCGCCTTCAATCGGATTGCCACGCATCTGAATCACGCGGCCATCTTTACGGATCCGCTCGAATTCATGTGCACTACCGACCTGCATCCAGTGAATCCGTTTACGCACATGTTCTTCGACCGAACCCGGCCCACATTCACCGCGCTCGGCGTTATAACGAATCAGGTCAGCGATCGGGCAGCCAACATAGACAATATCTTTTGGATAATCAAACAGCTTCAGATACTGGTTGTTCCAGGCCACCAGACACATGTTTTCATCGACGACACTGACACCTTGGGTCATATGGTCAATCATGGTCATGATCAGGTTCTGGTTAAAGCGTTGCCACTGGGAAGCTTGGTCAAGAATGTTGGCAACCTGACCAAGAGCCAGACCGTTATTTACCATCGCAGTGGTCAATAAGGTACGCGCTGAGGCAGCACCGATCGTGCCAGCCAGATATTGCTCGGTAAAGCGCCACCACATGCCATTGGCACTGCTATTTTCATTCAGCTCGACATTATTCTGGGTACAGAACTGCTTGAATGCACGCGTGGTGGGTTCTTCACCGGTAATGCGTTTGGCCAGCGTAATCAGGTCACCGACTTTTAAACGGGCCACATCCTGATGGGAATAGCTCACTTCAGTAGTTGGGCTCTGTGAAGGCAGGGGTTTGGTTTCATAGTAGAAGAAACTTTCCGCCTGAATCTGCTCTGCCACACTTGGACGGAAGATGCGTGACACCCAAATGTAAAGCAGTAAATTGAGACCGAGTGACCACACTACACCATGAGTCAGGGAATCAAAGGATTCAAAACCCAGTAATGCTTCAGGGCGAAGCCAGTTGAGCGCCAGTGGACCATAATTGAGAAAGTCGTGGCTAAACTGCTGATATGTTTCGGGCAGGCTACGCAGAATGGTCGGGAACAGTAAGGTATAAGCCCACAAAGCAAAACCGGTCAGCAAGCCGGCATAGACACCCTGTTTACTGCCACCCCGCCAGTACAGACCACCAATCAGGGCAGGGGCAAACTGTGCCACCGCACTAAAGGCCAGCAGCCCGAAGATAGAAAGCTGATCAATATCATTAAAGAAGTTGAAGAACAGGAAGCCCATCAGCATTACAGCTAAGATAGAGATGCGTCGGGTAAATTTCAGTACCAGTGGCAGACGTTTGTCATGGCGTGAAATCAGGTTAAAACGCCACAGCGCCGGCATGATCAAGTCATTACTCAGCATGATCGATAGGGCAACGGAAGACACCAATAACATCCCGGTGGATGCCGAAAATCCTCCGAGGAAGGCTAATAGCGTCAGCCAGTCCTGATTATAGCTTAGAGGCAAAGACAGGACTGCTACGTCTGGAATCGCCAGATAATGTGGTGCCGCATGTAGTGCCCAACTGGCAATTGGAATGATCGCGATGGTAGTCAGAATTAGATAAACTGCAAACCAGCGGCGGGCGCCACGGATATGCTTTTCATCGCGTAGTTCGACCACGGCCACGTGGAACTGACGCGGCAAACAGATAATCGCCAATGCCGCGAGTAGGGTTTGTACCCAGAAACTTTCTGGTACGCCAAACAGCTGCACTTCATGGAAGGTGGTTTTGATATCACCCGTAATCTGCGACAAATTTTCTGGTGCAGCAAACATGAAGAAACCAGCAACTGCCAGTAATGCAAACAGCTTAACGAAAGATTCAAAGGCGACTGCCAGCATCAGACCGCCATGCTGTTCGGTATTGGCAATCTGTCGCGTACCGAAAATCATGGCCAGAATAGCCAGAACTCCGGTTAGGAACAGTACACTATTGGTAGTGCTGGCGATTCCCGCTGAAGGCTCCAGAATCACGGATGCACTCAGGGCAATCGCACGCAACTGCAAGGCTAGATAGGGAATAATCGCAATGACTGCCAGAATGGTGACCAGTGAAGCCAGTGGTCCACTTTTACCATAACGTGCCGCGACAAAATCTGCGATTGAGGAAATGGCATGGTGCTGACGTACTCGTCCCAACCGGCGCCAGATGTCATAACCAATCGCGACAAAAAGCAGTGGGCCGAGGTAGATGGGTAGGAAAATAATCCCTTCACGTACTGCAGCACCTGTTGCTCCATAAAAGGTCCAGGAAGAACAGTAGACACCTAAAGTTAAGCTAAACAATAGCATGCGTCCACGAGTGCTGAGACGACTGGCGTGTTTCTCCCCGAAAAATGCACAAACAAAGAGTAATGCGATATAGAGGGTGAGCACCCCTATGATGAGCCAACTGTTCATATTGCCTGAAGTGTACTGAGCATGCGGCTATGATACAGCATCATGAACGCAGGCGTTCAAATTGCTGATTTTTTAACGACCAAAGTCTAAATTACAACCACCTATGAAGCTTGTTAATTTGTACAGGTGATAATTCGAATTAAAAAATGGATGCCTAAGATTGGGCATAGTAAGGAGAATATTTATGGATGAGAGACAAGTAGAACAGATTCTACAAAATCCCAAATTCAAGGAAATGGTCGCTAAAAAAAGTCGTCTTAGCTGGGCACTTACGGCAATCATGTTATTCGTTTATGTCGGCTTCATGCTGTTGGTCGGCTATAACAAAGAATTTTTAATGAGTTCAGTCTCAGGTGGTGTGACGACATGGGGGATTCCATTAGGACTTGGCATTATCGTATTGTCTTTTGTTTTATGTGCTGTTTATTCCTACATTGCCAATAACAAACTTGATCAACTGAACGAAGAAGCAATGCGCGAAGTTGAAGCAATCACTCATGAAAAAGGGCTGCACTAAGATGAAATGGAATTCATTTAAAGCACTTGCGGCATCAACATTATTGATGTCTGGTATGGCAGTTGCAGGACCTGATTTAGGTGCAGCTGAACAACAAGCCACGAATTGGCACGCGATTATCATGTTCGTGATTTTCGTCGGGGCAACACTTTTTATTACCAAGTGGGCTGCAAAGCAAACCACCAATACCAAAGATTTCTATACTGCGGGGGGCGGGATCTCTGGTTTCCAGAATGGTCTGGCAATTGCCGGTGACTATATGTCAGCAGCATCCTTCCTGGGTATTTCCGCAATGGTATTCCTATCTGGTTTCGATGGCTTGCTGTATTCCCTGGGCTTCATGGTGGGTTGGCCGATCGTATTGTTCCTGGTAGCAGAACGTCTGCGTAACCTGGGTAAATATAACCTGTCAGATGTAGTCTCTTTCCGCTTACAGGAAAAACCGGTACGTACTTTGGCTGCATTAAGCTCCTTGGTTGTAGTAGCGTTCTACCTGATTGCACAAATGGTGGGTGCAGGTCAGCTGATCAAGCTTCTATTCGGTCTGAACTATAATATTGCAGTTGTTATTGTCGGTTTACTGATGATGGCTTACGTGATGTTCGGTGGCATGCTGGCAACGACTTGGGTACAGATCATCAAGGCCGTAATGCTGTTATCTGGTGCGACCTTCATGGCTTTCATGGTGATGAAAGGCGTGGGCTTCAGTTTTACCAATATGTTTGAACAGGCGATTGGTGTCTATTCAAAAGTGCATGATCTGAGCTTGGCTGATGCAACCAAAATCATGGGTCCTGGTAGCTTGGCGTCTAACCCGGTTGATGCAATCTCTCTTGGTCTTGCCTTGATGTTTGGTACAGCAGGTCTGCCACATATCCTGATGCGTTTCTTCACAGTAAAAGATGCCAAAGAAGCACGTAAATCGGTGGTCGTGGCGACAGGCTTTATTGGTTATTTCTACCTGTTAACCTTCATCATCGGTTTCGGTGCGATTCTCTATGTATCGAATAACCCGCAATTCCTGGATATTGCAAAAATGGCCATCACTGGCAAACTAGAGCTGGTTGGTGGTAACAACATGGCTGCAGTTCACTTGTCTGATGCTGTTGGCGGTGACTTGTTCATGGGCTTCATCTCGGCAGTAGCATTCGCAACAATTCTTGCGGTAGTTGCTGGTTTGACATTGTCTGGCGCTTCAGCAATCTCACACGACTTGTATGCTAACGTATTTAAGAAAGGTCAAACCACACCTGAATCTGAACTGCGTATGTCTAAAATTGCGACTTTAGGTCTTGCAATCTTTGCCATGATTTTGGGTATCCTGTTCGAGAAGCAAAACGTTGCCTTCATGGTCGGTCTAGCATTCTCTGTGGCTGCATGTGCCAACTTCCCGGTACTGGTTCTGTCGATGTTCTGGAAAGGCTTGACCACTCGTGGTGCGGTGATTGGTGGTATCGTTGGTCTGGTGACTGCGGTGGTACTGATCGTACTGTCTAAAGCAGTTTGGGTAGATACATTGGGTATTTCTGATACACCAATTAATCCATACAATGGTCCTGCATTATTTGCGATGCCTTTATCATTTTTCTTCTGCTGGTTGTTCTCTGTGACAGATAACTCTGCACAAGCACAAGCGGAACGCAAAGCATTCGATGCACAGTTTGTACGTTCACAAACAGGTATTGGTATCTCAGGTGCCTCTGATCACTAAGATGATTCGATCACCTATAAAAAGTCCCGCAAGGGACTTTTTTATTGCCTGCATATACCAATGCTCATAAAGAAATTCATTTTTTTGTTCCTTTAATGCATAGCTGGATTTTTAGATTTTGGCAAAAATAGAAGATCAAGTCTTTTCTATGACATGTTACGAGAAGGACACAGGAGTACAACCAAGCGAATAAGAACAATAACTTATCATATTGCTTAGGTTTCGATATGTGATCGAAATACATTTTTTTATTCAAGTTTTCTTTTTGAGTAATGTATGTGGGACCGATTTGGTCTGATTAATAAAAAGCAAAAATGGAGTGGATATGTCTTCCAGAACCACATCCTGGTATTCCAATGTGAATCCTCGTGTGTTTTTAACAACTGTCATCATCATTGGACTATTTCTTTTAATGGTGGTCCTGGCACCTAATTCGTTTGAACTGATGACGCAGCAACTGAACCAGTGGGTGACGACCTCTTTTAGCTGGTTCTATGTACTCTCTGTTGCAATTTTTCTGATTCTGCTGATTTTTGTTGCATTATCGGACATGGGCAAGATTAAGCTTGGTCCGGACCATAGCACGCCGGATTATAACAATGCCTCCTGGTTTGCCATGCTGTTCACGGCTGGCATGGGCATTGGGCTGATGTTCTTCGGTGTTGCTGAACCGGTAATGCACTATGTCACTCCGCCATCGGGTGAACCTGAAACTATTCAGGCGGCACAGCAGGCCATGCGTGTGACCTTCTTTCACTGGGGACTCCATGCCTGGGCGATCTATACACTGGTCGGATTATCCTTGGCTTATTTTGCCTATCGGCATCAGCTGCCCTTGAAAATACGATCTGCACTTTATCCTTTAATTGGCAAGCGAATTTACGGCCCGATCGGGGATGGTGTCGATATCTTCGCAACGATTGGAACCGTATTTGGTGTCGCCACCACTTTGGGTTTCGGAGTAACACAGATCAATTCTGGTCTGAACTATCTGTTTGGCATTGAGCAAAGTACTGGAGTACAAGTCATCCTGATTATTATTGTCAGTGCGATGGCTTCACTCTCGGTATTTTTTGGTCTGGATAAAGGGATTAAGCGCCTATCCGAACTGAATCTGGTTTTGGCTTTGGGACTATTACTTTTTGTCTTTCTGGCAGGACCGACTATTTATCTGCTGCAAACGACTATTCAAAACGTCGGACAGTATGTGTCTGGTCTATTCAGTATGACCTTTAATCTGTATGCCTATCAGCCTAATGGCTGGATTGGCGGATGGACCATTATGTACTGGGCCTGGTGGATTTCCTGGTCACCATTTGTCGGGATGTTCATTGCCCGGGTATCTCGAGGTCGAACCGTTCGCGAATTTATCGTGGGTGTTTTACTGATTCCAACCGGCTTTACCCTGATCTGGATGGGCTTTATGGGCAATGCTGCGCTTTACAGCATTTTGCATGAAGCGAATATTAACCTGATGCAGGCAGTACAGCGTGACTCATCTGTGGCACTATTTGAATTTCTGCAGGGGATGCCTTTCTCGGCAGTGATGAGTGTAGTCGCCACATTCTTGGTGATGTTATTTTTCGTCACTTCGGCGGACTCTGGTGCACTGGTTACCGATTATCTGACTGCGAAATCTGATCAGTCTCCGACCTGGCAGCGTCTGTTCTGGACAGTGATCATGGCTTTACTGGCAATTGTGCTGTTATATGCAGGTGGCCTGGCTGCACTGCAATCGGCCACCATGTTGAGTGCTTTGCCTTTTACCTTGATCATGTTGGTGATTAGTTGGGGGCTGATCAAAGCACTGCGGCTAGAAGTCACCAAAATGCATGCATTACAAGAAGCCCGAATTACACCACGAGCAATTCATAATCCGCGTAGCTGGCAGCAGCGTTTGGGACTCATCATGCATTATGCTCATAATGAACAGGAAGTGACAGCGTATATCCAGTCGGAAGTCAGACAGGCATTTTTAAGTATTCAGAAAGAGTTTCAACGCCGTCATCATGCCGTCATCATTGATGAAATAGAGCAGGGACTTTGTTTACGAGTAGATCATCAGGATGAAGCGAATTTCGTTTATGCAGTGGTTGCACGCCAGATCTTACCGCCAAGTTTTATGCCCTCTCAGGATGAAGATGCAGGACAATATTTTCAGGCTGAAGTCTTCCTCAATGAAGGTGGGCAAAACTATGATGTGATGGAATGGACCCGGGAAGATCTTTTGCAGGATATTTTGGATCAGTATGAACGGCATCTACACTTCTTGAGCAGGGTGCGCTAAGTGGTGCTGTCGCTTAATTAACCTAATAAACCGAATAAAAAAGGATGCATATTGTGTCCTTTTTTATTCGGTTTATCTTAAAATTTTATAACGATATAATCCCTTAACTTATTTATAAATAATAGATATCTTTCATAAGTCAAAAAGTGATCATCATCTTCATATTTAATGAATTTTGAAAGTTCCTTCTCCCTCTGGGAGAAGGTTAGGATGAGGGAGTTTCTTTTTAATGATTAAAAAATGATTTATGGAAGAGCCTTTATAAAAAATTCATTTATTCTTTAATAAAAGTATAGATGATTAGCTCTTAAAAGGATGAAGTAAAAACCTATATTAATAAACTAAAAAATTAGATGTGATTTAACGATTTATATTTTTAAATGAATACATCATTTTGATACAAAGCACTGCTCTGCATATGACATGATTACATGTTAAGTTTGAGCAGATAACAATAAAACTGCAGATTGTAGTGTCATGAAGAAGAAGGATTAGATGAAGCAAGCTTTGTTAATGTGCTGGACGACCTTTAAGCGCCTGCCTTCCGCATGGCTGCTTTGTCTGCAATTCATCATTCTGATCCTGTCAGTACTGAGCTATGAATACGCACCTTATCGGGCTGCAACTTGGGTACTAGGCGTATTGGTTTTACTGGTGATCGCCCGGGTCATTCGTCAAACTCCCGTATTTACCTTATTGGGATTAAGTTTCGTTGTTGGTGCGCTATTTTTTTCATCATTGGTTTTATTCGGGATGAAACAAGTCTGGGTCTTAATTACCGCCCATGCCTTTGAAGCATGTGCTTATTTTAGTGCATCCTATGGTTTATTGCGTTATATGTTTCATGACCGTTACCTGACCAAAGATGAATTATTTGCGGCAGGCGCAGCCTTTACTTTGATGGCTTGGGGTTTCGCTTTTCTTTATAGTATCTGTCAGTTATTGGTTCCCTATAGTTTTGCTGATCCAGATCTACAAGCTTATCAGCCTTGGTTAGATTTGCTGTTCTTGAGTTTTAGTGTGCAGTCCGCGACAGGATTGGCGGATACCATGCCAGTGAGTCCATTTGCCAGAATGCTCGCCATGATCCAGATGTTCTTTGGCGTGATGTATCTGGCACTGATTGTCTCTCGACTGGTGGGGCTGCAATATATTTCTCATTTACCGCATAGAAAATCAGAGCAAGAAAAAAAGGACACATAAAGTGTCCTTTTTCTATATTCAGAATCTAATCAGAAATTAGAAACGGAATTTAGCATTCAAGCCCACAGTTTGGGTATCTGTTGCAACATCTTGATCCAGATTAGCATTTTTAGTTTCGTAGTTAGCATTAACGTAGCTAGCACCTACAGATACTGCTGGAGTAACGAAGTAGTTTACGTTCGCACCTAAAGCTTTATCTGGAGAACCTGCATAGCTAGATTCCATATAAGAAACGCCAACACTTAGTTTAGGGTTGAGGTAAAGCGTTGTACCTAGGTTATAAGCAGTGTCTTCACCGTAAACTAAACCAGATTCAAAACCGATCGACATATTTGTACCATCGATTGCACCTACGTATTTAGTACGTGCAGTAATTGCATCTTGATCTTCATTGATAGTCATAGTCTCAAGAGCAGCTTTAGCAACACCATTAGAAACGATATTGAAAGCATCAAGAGAAGCTTGGTCAGCAACACTTGTATAACCTACAGCAACCAGGAAATTAGGAATAGGTAATACACCCACTTCTAATGCATAACGGTCACCATTGTCATCTTTTTCACCAGCTTTATTGTCAATAATAGTATGGCTATAAGAAGCGCTTGCATATGCTGGAACAAGTTTAGTTGGAATGTAGGCTTCACCTTTCACACCATAAGTGTGGTATACGGCACGGTCACCAAATTCTTGTCCATCTTCACCGTAGCTATAAGCCGCAGAAACATTAGAAGCTTGGTTTAGGAATGCTGCTTCAGCTAAAGGGCCTTTAGAAGCATCAACATCTTTTAGGTAGTAAGTACCTTGAACAGCACCAGCAAAGTCTTTGTCATTGGCAGTATTGTCAATGTGTTCTGCTTGACCTTGAACTTCAAATTGATACGCTTGAGCACCGGTCATCGCTAATAATAAAGCAGTGGCTAAACCTAGTTTTTTCATGATTATTACCGTTTTTCAAAAGGGAGGTAAAACAGGGGTAATTGTATTGTAACAATTTATTAAGTCAATAAACCTTTTAAAATCATATAAATATGAATTTTCTAATTGTTGTGTTTTTGTAAAGATTGTGAATTTATTATTCAACTGCTTAGTCTTAAAAAAATACTGATAGAACAAATAATTACCTAAAGATAAAGAAACAATATAAAACACGTGAAAATTCACATTTATAATGAGGAGTCTATTGTTTAATTTAATTCAAATGTGCATAAGGATAGGAAAAACCAATTCTACAGGATTAAATCTCTCCATATAAATGATTAAGAATGCCTAGATCACTTATTTAATTGATTCAATAATTCTTTTCTAATTTATTAAATTTATTTTTTATTTAAATTAAATCTGATTTTGTGTAAAAAACACACAAATATCAAATCCAACTAATTTAATATGCTTTACATTTTACATGAAAGTTACGATAATTAATTCATCAAGTTAGATGATGTATTTACTTAAATTCTTTATTTGACCTGATTCTCCACGAATTTTGTGTTTTATCGGCCCAGCTTTCCCCAAGGTTGGGCTTTTTTTTTGCCTGAAACTTAAGTAGAGATGAGTGAAGGGGGATAAAGACTAATCAATAAGTATAAATATTAAACAAATCAAAGTATATTTTAAAAGAAATGAAAGCACCATAATGGTGCATTACCTTTAGTGAGATATTATATAAAAAATGAAATAGGTAAAAAAAACCCCAATTTTCAATGAAAATTGGGGTTTTTTAGCCAAAATTTGCGGGTAAATTAAAATATCTGCTGAGGAAAAATTTAATTCGCCCTAATGCGGTGCATTATGCACTTAATTGTTGCATGTGTAAACAGTAAACAATACGAATTTCAATTTTTTTTGAAACTATTTGATACATCTGCTGGTTATTTGCTGAAATTAAAAATTTTTACTTTAAATATAAGAACATAAATTAAGATCTATATGACTTTTGAGTTCAGTAAAGTTATATAAAAGCATTTAATATAAAGAATTTTTTTCTTTCTGAAGAAATGGATTTTTTGTATAATAATTAACATAAATCAAATACTTTATTATTAGTCTGAGGGCGTACGCTAAGACAATGAATACTCTGCGCTCTGAACAAATCAGTAAACATCTTTATTGCGCAATGTCTGTCATTATTCTATGTCTGCTGTTCATTTGCATTCCTCTCATTGTGAATAGCACTCAAAGTTACCTTAAGGCTGTGCGTACTTCTGACGAATTACATGCCTTGCAAGAAGTTGCCATTCTGGCCAATAAAATTTCCAAGGAAAGAGCCCCTGCCAATAAAGTCCTTTCCAGTACGCCTGAAGAAATTCACCAACGACAACAAGAACTCGAAATTTACCGTAAAGAAGTAGATCAGCAGTTCGAGCATACAGCAAAAGTATTACAGCAAGTGGGCTTCCCGCATTTAAGTCAACGTTTGGAAAGTGCGGTTCGACCAAGTCTGGAGCAGGGACGTTTACACATCGATAGCTATGCAAAAATTCCTTGGGAACAGCGTAATGCTCAAGCACTTGATCAGGCGATTGCTGCAATGTTTAAGGCCTGGGACAGTTGTCGCACTATCCTAAAAGGAGTAGTAATTGCTTCTAATACCACCTCTACCTCACAAAATAATTTTATTTCTCAGATTTTATTTTTATCTGACTTGAGGGATCAGGCAGGGCGTGCCGCCTCTATAATCATGGCTTATGTGACTTTCGACCAACCGATTCCTGCGGCAAACCTGACCCGTGCCATGCAACTCCAATATCGGATCCATTATCTTTGGGATTTAATCGGCACATTGCAGCCGGAAGAGGACAAGACTGAAGAATTCAACCGGTTGCATAATGCTGTCGATACGGTATTTATTCAAAAAGGCTTACCAATCGTTTCAAGTCTGGTGGAAGAGAGCATTCAGCAGGTTCCTTATCATTTGACAGGAACAGAACTCACCAATGCGATGGTTGATAAATTTGCTACCGTTGTTGACCTGCAAAGCTATTTGCTTGAGTACAGTAATCAGGTTGCAGAGCGGGAAAAATCTTCTCATTTGCAGCAATTGCTCTGGACAGTTTTACTTTCATTTGTGTCTTTAGGAGCAGCAATTGCAACGATGATTTTTGCACGTAAAAGTGTATTTCAGCCGCTGATAGAAGCGCGTCAAATTCTGTTTACGCTTTCGGAAAATGGTGATACCAAAGCTTTATCATCGAATGCCCATACTAAATCTGAATCCTTATTTACTGCCATTCAAAGGTTGCAACAGATGTTGCAGCAACGTGATGCCTTAGAATTTAGGCTTAAAAATATTGCTCATTCCGATCCTTTAACCGGACTGGCGAATCGGTTCGCCTTGGAGGAATACACTCGTTTTCTGGAATCACATCCTTCACAGTTTAGTCAGACGTGTTTGATGATTATTGATATTGATCACTTTAAGCAGGTGAACGATCAGCATGGACACATTATCGGAGATGAAGTCATTCAGTTTGTGGCGCAGTGCCTGAAGGACAATGTCCGTACTTCTGATTTACTGGTACGTTATGGCGGGGATGAGTTTCTGGTTCTGATTGAAAATATTGACTTCGATAATGCCCGTAAGATTGCCGATAAGATTCGAAGCGAAGTAGAGGATGCTTATATTTTAAGTGAAAATGGTGATCAGATTCAGGTCTCGGTCAGTGTGGGGGTGGCGATAGGTGCGCAGTCCTGGATCAGCCTGTTTACCAAAGCGGATAAGGCTTTGTTTGTGGCTAAAGGTCAAGGACGTAATGCAGTGGCTGAGGTTTAGTTCATATATTTTTAATGTCTTTTAATTTATATATCCATGTTTTTAAAATGAAAAAACGATGAATAAATCACCGTTTTAGCAAAATCTAATTCTTTAGAATCCGCCCTAACCCTCTTTTAAAAAGAGGGGCTAGGGGAGATTCCTTATTTCAATAACGGCTTTAAGAACCGCGCGGTATGCGAAGTCTTACTCTTTGCCACTTCTTCAGGCGTACCTTCCGCGATAATCATACCACCACCTGAACCACCTTCAGGACCTAAGTCCACGATCCAGTCCGCAGTCTTAATCACATCCAGGTTATGCTCAATCACCACAATGGTATTGCCCTTGTCACGGAGCTGATGCAGGATATCTAGCAATTTGGCAATATCATGGAAATGCAGGCCAGTCGTCGGTTCATCCAGAATATACAGGGTTTGGCCGGTATCACGTTTGGCCAGTTCACGTGCCAGTTTCACCCGCTGTGCTTCACCACCAGAAAGTGTTGTCGCAGACTGACCCAGACGGATATAACCTAAGCCAACCTGATGCAAGGTTTCCAAGCGACGGTGAATCACTGGAATGGCATCGAAGAAATGCATGGCATCTTCAACAGTCATCTCCAGTACATCAGAAATGTTCTTGCCTTTGTAGTTTACTTCCAGCGTTTCACGGTTATAGCGCTTGCCATGACAGGCATCACACGGCACATACATATCCGGCAGGAAGTGCATTGCCACCTTGATCATACCGTCGCCTTCGCAGGCCTCACAGCGACCACCTTTCACGTTAAACGAGAAACGGCCGGCTGCATAACCACGTGCCTTGGCTTCCTGTGTTTGTGAAAACAGTTCACGAATCGGAGTAAACAGACCGGTATAAGTCGCTGGGTTGGAACGTGGTGTACGTCCAATCGGACTCTGATCAATATCTACAACTTTATCCAGGAATTGCAGACCATCGATCGAATCAAATTTCTCTGAGGTTTGAGTGGTCGCACCATTGAGCTGTGTTGCTGCTAGTGGCAACAAGGTGCGGTTAATTAACGTCGATTTACCTGAACCTGATACACCCGTGACACAGGTCATCATCCCTAATGGAATAGTCAGGTCGACATTTTTCAGGTTATGGCCTGCTGCACCCATCAGCCTGATCTGTTCTTCCGGTTTTGGTGGTTGGGTCCGTTTTTTTGGCACTTCAATTTTCAGCTTGCCAGACAGATATTTACCAGTCAGGGAATCTTCATGTTCAGCAAGTTCCTGATAGGTTCCTTCAGCAATCACATGACCGCCATGTACGCCGGCACCTGGACCAATATCAATAATATGATCGGCGGCACGAATCGCATCTTCATCATGTTCAACGACCAATACCGTATTACCAAGATCACGCAGACGTACCAAGGTTTGTAGCAGACGGTCGTTATCACGCTGGTGCAGGCCAATCGAGGGTTCATCCAGCACATACATGACACCCATCAGACCGGCACCGATCTGAGAAGCCAGACGGATACGTTGTGCTTCACCACCAGATAAAGTTTCAGCTGAACGGGACAGACTCAGGTAATTTAAACCAACAGACACCAGGAAGTGCAGACGCTCACGGATTTCCTTAAAAATCTTATCGGCAATTTCACCGCGGGCACCTTCAAGATTCAAACCTTGATAGTAGCTTTCGGCGTCACCAATCGACATGCGGGTAATGTCAGCAATGGTCTTGTCCAGAATTTTGACATTACGTGAAATTTCATTCAGACGTGAACCATCGCAGGCATCACAGGCGGCATTGGACAAGTACTGTGCCAGATCATCACGAACATAATTGCTTTCAGTTTCACGATAACGGCGTTCCAAATGCGGCAGTACACCTTCGAAAGCAATCACACGATTATGACGGCGACCGCGTTCGTCAATATAACTCAGGTCAATCTTTTCACGACCGGTACCATAGAGGAATTTCTTTTTAACATCGGCTTCGAGCTGATTCCACGGCGTATCCAGCGAATAGCCAAAGTGATTGGCGACCTTTTCGATCATGCTGTAATAATATGGACGCTGACGGTCCCAACCCCGGATTGCGCCTTGACTGATACTCAGTTCAGGATTTGGAATCAGTTTATCTGCACTAAAATGGCTACGCGTACCGAGGCCATCACAAACCGGGCAGGCACCAAATGGATTATTGAACGAGAACAGACGTGGTTCCAGTTCTGCCACCGCACGATCACATTTCGGGCAGGAATGTTTGGCTGAGAAAACACGATCTGGTCGTTCGCCTTTCATCCGCGAGACAATGGCAATATCGCCACCCAGACGAAGTGCAGTTTCAAAGCTTTCGGCAATACGGTTACCCAGATCATCACGCACTTTAAAGCGGTCAACCACCACTTCAATGGTATGTTTTTTCTTTTTATCCAGTTCTGGCGGAGGATCAATTTCCATGATCTCGCCATCCACGCGGGCGCGTATAAAACCCTGGCTCTGTAACTGTTCAAATAATGCGGAATATTCCCCCTTACGTTCACGTACGACAGGCGCCAACAGCATCAGGCCAGTACCTTCTTCCAAGCCTTTTACCGCATCCACCATTTCACTCACGGTTTGCGCGACCATCGGCAGGTCATGTTCTGGACAATAAGGTGTACCGACGCGAGCATACAGCAGACGCAGATAGTCATAAATTTCAGTAATAGTCCCCACGGTTGAACGCGGGTTGTGGCTGGTCGACTTCTGCTCGATCGCAATGGCCGGACTTAAGCCTTCTATCGAATCGACTTCCGGTTTTTCCATCTGGGACAGGAACTGGCGTGCATAGGCAGACAATGACTCGACATAACGGCGCTGACCTTCGGCATACAAGGTATCGAATGCCAGTGAGGACTTACCTGAACCAGACAGTCCCGTAATCACCACAAACTTGTCGCGTGGTATATCAAGGTTCACATTTTTAAGGTTATGGGTACGTGCGCCTCGAATACGGATGTGGCTTTGGCTCATGCAATGATCCTAGAATATTCATCAAAAACCCTTATATGATACCGGATGAAAAATGTTCAAGTGCAAATAAAAGTATTTTAAACGTCAAGTTATGTCGGTGATTGGTCAAAAGATCAGTACCAAAGCAATAAGTTAAAAATGTACGAGGTATTTTTTCCGATTAAAATTTTGGCCCTGCTTTTAATAAAAGCATTTGAACATGATTTAAGCTCTGTAAAAAAACACAGAGTGCGTAGAATTGCAGAGCATCGATCCAAGATAAAAATTAAAATTATTTTGTATTATTTAGAATTTTGTAGAAAAAATAAAAAGCCCCGTATTGAACAGGGCTGAATTCAGCTTGTATCAATCCAGACCAGGCCACTGGCGTTGCTCAAATGCGCTGTCCCAGAACAACCATTCCAGACGCGCTGCATGGGTATAGGCTGTATGCATTTTTTCCAGGGTGTCGGCATCGACACGCGCTGCTACGCGATCCACAGTTGCAATCACATTGCGTACAGCAGTATGGAAATCTTCCCCGGCGTAAGTATCAATCCAGGCCTGATAAGGATTATTGGCTGCGGCCTTATCGACAATATCCTTGCCGACTTCTGCATAAATCCAGAAACATGGCAGCAGGGCTGCCAGCACCACCGGATAGCTTTCGGCCCAGGCAGTTGCCTGCAAATAGGAAGTATAGTGATGGCAGGCCAGCGTCAACGGCGTATTTTCGAACTGGGCTTTGCTGATACCGAAATCCTGCATAAAGCCATTATGCAGGCTGCGCTCGACCACAATCGCAATTTTAGCCGCTTCACTAAACTGGATCACATCATCAGCCTCAAAGGCTTTGGCGGCACAGACTGCCAGTGCACGGCCATAGGCCAGCAAATAATGCGCATCCTGAATCACATAATGACTGAAGGCATCACGGTTCAATGTGCCCTGTGCCAGCTGCTGGTTAAAAGGCAGTGCCAAGGTCTTTTGATAAAGTTCGAGGTTACGTTGCCATACGTCTTGAGAGAAACTCATACTGAAATCCTGAGCAGTTGAAGTCAAAGCATGCAGCACTATAGCAAAGATCGACCCGTTGAAAAGATCGACAGATTTGAAAAGCAGAAAATACGCAAAAATGGTTCAGGAAGTGCTTTGGTTTATGCAGCAAAAGTTTCATAATTGAGACAAGTTTTAGTCTTGGTATTTCCCTACAATTAAAGAAATACACTCAATGAAATTTATCTAAGGTCGATTTGTATGTTGAAACATTTTGGTTTCTCAATCGCATTTTCGATCGTGTGCCTTGGTTTGTCTGCTTATTGGGGTTATACCCATGGTCCGGAAGCGGGCCTGCAAACCATGTTCACAGCACTGACCATTACCGCCATTCTGGCGATTATGGAAGTGTCGTTGTCCTTTGATAACGCGGTTGTCAATGCATCTGTCCTGCGTGGCTGGGATCATTTCTGGAAAATGCTATTCCTGACAGTGGGTATTCTGATTGCAGTTTTCGGGATGCGTCTGATCTTCCCGGTGGTCATTGTTGCAGTGACTGCAGACTTGGGCTTTATGGAAGTGGTACGTCTGGCCCTGAATGATCCAAAAGAATATTCAGCGCGTTTGATGGCGCATCATCCTGAAATTGCAGCCTTTGGTGGTGCCTTCCTGTTGATGGTATTCCTGAATTTCTTCCTGGATGAAGAAAAGGATACCCACTGGTTCAGACGAGTAGAACGCCGTTTATCCAACCTGGCCAGTGTTCCGGCGATGTCGGTCTTTATTGCCCTAGTGGCCTTGTTAATCATGGCAGCCAATGTCGATGAAGCCAAGCGTCTGGTCGTGACCATGGCGGGAATCTGGGGCATCGTGATTTATATCGGGGTGCAGGTGCTGAGTCATATGCTCGGTGGTGAACCTGAAGTGGATGAAAATGGCAATGCAGTTCGTCATGATGAAAATGGCGCACCTACTGGCGTGGTGAAAGCTGGTATTGGAGGATTCCTGTATCTGGAAGTCCTGGATGCCTCATTCAGTTTTGATGGCGTGATCGGTGCCTTTGCAATTACCTCGGACGTGGTAATCATCATGCTGGGTCTGGCAATCGGTGCGATCTTTGTCCGTTCAATGACGATTTATCTGGTGGAAAAAGGCACGCTGGATGCCTATATCTATCTGGAACATGGTGCGCATTACGCGATTGGCGCCTTGGCTTTCATTATGATTGCCAGCGGAACCGGCCTGCATGTACCAGAATTGGTGACCGGCCTGATCGGGGTGGCCTTTATTGTCTGGGCCGTGATTGCCTCGATTCAGTACAAGAAACGTCAGGCTTTACATCACTAAGGCCTGTGATCCTGATGCAAAAGCGTAGCTCCGGCTGCGCTTTTTTATTTTTTAGATCAGCATCATCTTTATTTCAAATAAAATTCCTGCATCCATCCCGGCCGAATGTCCTATAATCTTCGCCTGAAGATCCATCAATTGAACTGCCATAATTTATGATGAATGCCCTAGAACGTCGCTCAACCTTTGCGCTTAGCAGCATTTTTGCACTGCGCATGCTGGGGTTGTTTATGATTATCCCTGTATTTTCGGTTGCAGGACAGTCATATGAATATGCTACGCCGGCGCTAATTGGCCTGGCAGTGGGGGTTTATGGTCTGACTCAGGCCATTTTACAGATTCCGTTTAGCCTGATTGCAGACCGTTTTAGTCGCAAACCGCTGGTGGTCATCGGGTTATTGCTATTCGCTCTGGGTGGTGCAATTGCCGCCATGTCGGACACAATCTATGGAGTGATTATTGGGCGTGCCATTGCGGGCGGCGGTGCGGTTTCGGCGGTGGTCATGGCATTGCTTGCCGATGTGACCCGTGAAGAAAACCGCATGAAAGCCATGGCAACCATGGGCATGAGTATCGGCTTATCTTTTGTGGTGGCATTTACCTTAGGCCCTTGGTTAACGGGTCTGGTGGGGATTTCTGGGCTGTTCTGGGTGACTACCGTGATGGGGCTGGCGGCAATTGCGATGCTGCTGATGGTGCCAAAAGTGACCCGTCATCATCGTAATTTTCAGCAGGGGTATCTGATCCAGCTGAAACAAGTCCTAAAAATGGGCGACCTGAATCGTTTGCATGTTTCGGTGTTCAGCCTGCATCTGTTACTCACGGCAATGTTTATCTATGTGCCTTCGCAGCTGATCGAGTTCGCTAATATTCCTTTGGACAGTCATGGCTGGGTATATCTGCCCTTACTCGTAATTAGTCTGTTCTTTGCTTTTCCAAGCATTATTCTGGCGGAAAAATACCGCAAAATGCGTGGTATTTTCCTGACTGCAATTGCGGGAATTATCGTTGGCCTATTGGTACTGATTTTTGGCTTTGAATCGAAATATATCCTGCTCACTGGTTTAGGGATCTTCTTTATTGCCTTCAATGTAATGGAAGCCTTATTACCATCGTGGTTATCCAAGGTTGCGCCAATTCAGTCCAAGGCAACAGCGATGGGCGTGAATGCCAGCAGTCAGTTCCTCGGTGCCTTCTTTGGCGGTACGCTAGGCGGACAACTTTTGTTGCTGAATGACACTTCCATGGGTTGGAGTATTCTGACTGCGGTTGCTATAATTTGGCTGCTCATCAGTTTTGGTCTGGCTCAGCCGCGCTATCTTTCGTCCCTGGTTTTAAGCCTGCCTGAAAATCGACAAACAGATGAATGGACTTCACAGCTTTTATCTATTCATGGTATTGAAGAAGTCGTGGTGATGCCTGAACAGCAAGTGGCCTACGTCAAGGTTGATAAACAGCAGATTAATGATACTGCGCGACAACAATTAACGCACTTGTTGGGTAAAGAGGTAGCCATTTAAGCATAACTCTTATAAAGTAAAATATAGAAACAAATAGGAAGTATAGGTCTCATGCGTGGTGTAAATAAGGTTATTTTAGTAGGTACTTTAGGTCGAGATCCTGAAACAAAAACTTTCCCGAATGGGGGTTCTCTCACTCAATTCTCTATCGCGACCAGTGATTCGTGGACGGATAAGAACACTGGTGAGCGTAAAGAGCAAACAGAATGGCACCGCATTGTGCTGCATAACCGTTTAGGTGAAATTGCACAGCAGTATCTACGTAAAGGTTCTAAAGTCTATATCGAAGGTTCACTACGTACCCGTCAGTGGACAGACCAAAGTGGTCAAGAGCGTTACACCACAGAAATCCGTGGTGAGCAGATGCAAATGCTGGATTCTGGCCGTCCTCAAGGTGAACAGTCAGACAATGGCGGTTTTGCACAGCCACGTTTCAACAATAACCAGGGCGGCTATGGCAATAACAATGCTGGTCAACAAGGTTATAATGCACCACAGCAAGGTGGCTTCAATAATGCACCTGCGGGTGGCAATGGCTATGGCAATAACAACCCAAGCGGTTTTGCGCCAAAATCTGCACCAGCTCCAGTTGCAGCGCCTGCAGCAGACCTGGATGATGACTTACCGTTTTGATTAAAATTTAAAGCAGAAAAGCATCCTTAAAAGCCCGTCATCCGACGGGTTTTTTTAAACACGTTTATTTGTTTTCTTCTTTTTAGGAGATACCCACATTGTGATGAGGGCACGGCATACGGTTTCTTGTGCCATATCCAGAACCTCAACATTAACCTGGTATTCAGCAATTTCATGCCATTCAACATTTAACTTTGCAGGTGTGGCAATGGCTCTTAAATCGGTCGTTGCTTTTTTAAGATATTCGACCTGCATACCTTTTAGAATCCAGGAATGGGTTTTGGGGACGCTGGCATCGGTCATGGTACCTGCTGCCAGTTCAGCCAGATTGCATATGGCAATCGCATGGATTGTATCTAGATGATTGAGTACAGCCGCATGTTTTTTCATGCTCACTTCGCAATAATACGGAGCAAGCGTTTCGAGCAATGGGGAAATACTGCTGAAATAAGGTATTTTTATGCAAAGTAATCTGGAAAATATGTATTTACCACCTGGTTTTTTGTGAAAGGTTTTCCATATTTTTAGAGCCTGGCCCATGATCGCGATCCTGCGTAAGAGGTGAATAATAATAAGATCCTCATACAGAATAATATTCTGTATTTGCAGGACTCACAAGAAAAGTGTTTAAAATAGACAAGTTAATGATTAACGGTGCCGAGCACATTAAGGAGAATGCAAGGTATGGATGTATTGGAAGGGAGTTATCCAGGCGGACGCTTGGCCTTAAAGCGTCAAATTCTGAATTGTGCGCTACAGGAATTTTTACAAAGTGGCATAGCTGCAACGACAATTGAAATGATTCGGGATCGAGCAGAAACCAGTGTTGGCGCAATTTATCATCATTTTCATCACAAGGATGGGATCGTAGCTGCGCTGTATCTAGCCGCTTTAAAGGATCAGTCCAGCCGACGTTTAGATGCCTTATCCCAAGCGAAAAGTGCTGAACAGGGTATTCATGCCATTATCCGAAGTTATATTGATTGGGTCATCAGTTATCCAGACTTTGCCCGTTTTCTCTATGCGGCCCATCATGTGGTACATACCTCAGAACTGCGTCAGGATCTGGAACAGCGTACCAGCCAGCGCAATCAGGATTTAAAGAAATGGCTGGCCCAGCAGTCAGATGCCGCTTGTCTGCAAGCTGTACCACCTGCTTTACTGACCTCTTTAGTAATTGGCGCGACAGAAAGCTATTGCCGTGCCTGGCTGGCAGGTCGAGTCAAGGATTCTCCGCAAAAACATGCATCTGCTTTGGCGCAGTCAGTTTGGGATTCTTTACAGCATTTTTCTCGGTAGAGGTCAGGAGTTAAATTGGAATAAAAGATAATAAGTAAAAAATTAATAGAATTTATGAATCTAAAAAACCGATAGTTTTTATAAAAAGTTACGGTTTTATCTATTATTAGTTTTTGCGTATTCTTAGTTCATCGAATGAATTCCCGCGAACTGATAGGAAAAATCACATGAGTTTAATCAATACTGAAGTTAAGCCATTTAACGCAACTGCTTACCACAATGGTCAATTTGTTGAAGTATCTGAGCAGGACATGAAAGGCAAATGGTCTGTTGTATTCTTTTATCCTGCTGACTTCACTTTTGTTTGTCCAACAGAATTAGGCGATCTTGCTGATCAATATGCTGAATTCCAGAAACTGGGTGTAGAAATCTATGGTGTATCTACGGATACGCATTTCACCCATAAAGCTTGGCATGACACGTCTGACGTGATTGGTAAAATCCAGTATCCAATGATTGGCGATCCAACCTGGACTCTGGCGAAAAACTTTGAAGTGCTGATCGAAGCTGAAGGTCTGGCGGATCGTGGTACTTTCGTGATCGATCCAGACGGTAAAATCCAGATCATTGAAATCAACGCAGGTGGTATCGGTCGTGACGCGCAGGAACTGCTTCGTAAAGTAAAAGCAGCTCAGTACGTACATGCTCATCCAGGTGAAGTATGTCCTGCAAAATGGAAAGAAGGCGAAGCGACTCTTGCTCCTTCAATTGACCTGGTAGGTAAAATCTAATTCAATAAATCTTTATCAAATCTAAAAAATCCAGCCTTCAGCGCTGGATTTTTTTATGGTCATTTGAAAATGAAAGGACAATTAAATCATATAGTCTTGATGACTTTCGGCTGCGGCAAGCAAGCTTTCAACCAGATGCTCAATCAGTTTTTCCATCACCAGACGCTGGCTTTTACATAAGGTATAAACCAGTTGTAGGGTACCAGTACTGACACCAGTATTGTCTTATATTCGGGATACTGCATTTCATTGGCCTAGTATCGATAGTTATCCGCAACGCATACAATGACTGCATGTTCATCCTATTCAGATAGGAGTAAAAAGATGAAAAAAGTCATAGGTGTTTACCGTAATCAGCACATGCATTGGGTCGGTGATGGATTTCCGGTCAAAAATCTGTTTTCTTATGACCGTCTTGGTCAGGTCATCAGTCCATTCCTGTTGCTGGATTATGCAGCGCCGTATCATTTTGATCCGACTACAGTGCAGCAGGGTGTCGGTTCACATCCACACCGTGGTTTTGAAACCGTGACAATCGCCTATCAGGGTGGAGTAACGCATAAGGATTCTGGCGGTGGTGGCGGTACGATTCAGGCAGGTGATGTACAGTGGATGACTGCAGGTGCAGGCGTGGTGCATGAAGAATTCCATTCTCCAGACTTTGCCCGGAATGGTGGTCTGTTTGAAATGGTCCAGCTGTGGGTGAATTTACCTGCCAAAGACAAAATGACTACACCGCGTTATCAGGCACTGACTGCAACTGATATTCCCCGGATTGAAATGGATGAAGGTGCAGGGCATATTCGGGTCATCGCTGGTGAACTTGATGGGCATCATGGTCCGGCGCATACCTTTAGTCCGGTCAATGTCTGGGATGGTGAACTCAAAGCAGATTATGAAACGATGCTGCAGATACCTGCCGGTCATAATGCTTTGCTGGTGCTATTGAGTGGAGAGCTGGTAGTGAATGCTGGCCAGAAAGTTCTGGACAGTTCTATTGTGATATTTGCTCAGGATAGCGATCCTATAATCCAGATTCAGGCTTATCAGGACAGCAAATTCGTAGTCTTGACCGGTAAACCCTTGAAGGAATCCATTCAAGGTTATGGTCCTTTTGTGATGAATACCAAGGAAGAAATTGTCCAGGCCTTCCAGGATTTTAATCAGGGTAAATTTGGAGAAATTCCGGTAGCTGCTGAATAAAAATGTCAGTCCAGAAACAAAGAAGCCTCTGCAGTGCAGAGGCTTTTAAATAGTTATGCGCTGTAAGTTCTTCTGATTATAAGATTTTTTAAATAACTTCAACACTGTGGAGGGCGATGAAGTTAGCATTTTATTATGCAGAAAATTATAGCGCTTCTTGTATCTTTTGTAAAACGAAAGTTAAAAAATTGGTTAATTTAAATGTATTGTTTTTAAAGGGGAATTTTTATAAAAATACAAAAAATATTAATAAAAGCATAAATTTAAACAGTGTTAACTTTTTATATTGAAAATGTAAAAAATTATGAATTTTCAAGCGCTTTAGTCCATCTGAAAAAAATGCAATCTGGAAGATTTTAATAGCCTAATTACGGCAGGCTTGGTACATAATTTCTAAAAGTTTCTCAATGACGGATGATCAGTTTGGATATCGCAGTAATTGGTAGTGGCATGGCCGGACTGGCTACAGCCAGAATTCTTCAGGATGCAGGACATCACATCACTATTTTTGAAGCGCTGCAAGGGCGCGGCATGGACAGTCACAGCCTCGAGTTTGAAGGTGGATTGGTCGATGCTCCTTTGCGTGTGATGAATCCGTACTTGTGGAAAAATACGCTAAGTCTTGCGACTCATCTGGGGATCAAGACCTATCCGGTACGCACTTATATGGCGTGCAGCTGGTTATTTGAGGACCGGACTGAAACCTGGCTGACGACTTCGCGTAGCCGGATTGGTAACTTTCCGATTATCAATAACCGTAAAGGTCTTCAGCAGTATGGCTGGCGTCTGGTTAAAGGTTTATTACAACTAAAAACAGCGTTGAACAAATTCTTTAAATCTAAAAATCAGGATATCAGCCTGGCAGAATTTATTAATCGCAATGATATTGAAGAAGTATTCTGGCATGGTGCGGTGATGCCGGTACTGTATACCATCTGTACCTGTAACCCAAAAACCATTGGTGAATGGCCAGCCAAGCCCTTATTGATTTTCCTACGTCAACTGACAGATGGCGATGCATTATTACGTATGCAGGGCGGTACACCAGCCTTGGTGGATAAACTGATTGAAGGCATCGACATTGTCAGTGGTGCAGCAACTACGCTGGTACAACAGCAGGGTGATCAGGTCCGTGTAGAAAATGCGGCGGGTTATTCCAAGTTATTTGACCGTGTCATCGTTGCTACACCCACCAACAAGATCGAGGAATTTCTTGATAAAGGCCAGTTTGCAACAGATATTGAATTATTAAAAAAATTCCAGTTTGAGCAGGGGCAATTGGTGATTCATACCGATACCAGCGTGATGCCGCCGAAACGTAAAGACTGGGCAGTACTAAGCTATATGATGGACCGCAAGTTTACCCGTCAGCAGTTCACGGTATGGCTCAATGCGGTTGAACCAACATTAGTAGGTAAATCTCCGGTATTCCAGACCTGGCGTCCGGTGACTGATATCGATCCTAAGAAAATTATTTCTTCTGTGACACTGACCCGCGCAGTGGTTGATGCGCATACTGTAGCCTTGAACAAGGAATTACAGCAACGTCATCTGGATCAGGGCCGTAAGGTATTCTATTGTGGTTCATGGTCATGTGATGGCTTGCCAATTCTGGAATCTGCAGTTACTTCAGCGATGAAGATTGCAGAAATCTTTGGTGCACCATTGCCATTCGAGGGATTAAAACCGAATATTGAGGTTGCACCACAACTCGGTTATTAAGCATGAAACTGTTCCAGGCCTTTCGGCAGCGTCTACCCGAGCATAAATATGCTATCAATGCAGCATTGCTTGGAGATACTTCGCTATTGCCCTGGAGCAATCTTGGTTACTGGCAGATAGGGCAGCAAGACTATGTTGCTGCTTGTCAGGCTTTGGCTGATCATCTGGCTGCAACTATTCATTTAAATTCAAAAGATAAATTACTGGATCTTGGCTGCGGCCAGGGTGCCAGTTTGCTGCATTGGCAGCAGCACTATCAGGTGCAATACCTAGCAGGCGTAGAGCTACAGAAAACTTGTGTTACCAAGATTCAGCAGCATTTACCTGAACTGAATGCAATTTATCATGCTTCTTTTCTTCGACTAAAAGATATCCATTTCCCACATAAATTTGACGCTGTGCTGTGTCTGGATGCGGCTTATCACAATAGCGTACCAAGCTTGTTGGAACAGATAGTCCCAGTTTTGAATTCAAAAGCGCGAATCGGTTTTCATCATCTAGTTTTGTCTGAGCGCTGGAAAACTTTAAATTCATTTCAAAAGCGTAAATACCAGCTTTTGCTGAAATCAGCAGATGTCAATTTAAGTGATTTGATGCCGCTCGGTACGCTATATGAATGTCTGGATCAGTTTGAATTCACAGATGTTCAGGTTGAAGATCTGTCAGAATCAGTATTTGCCGGTTTTGCCAGGTATGTACAGCAGGATTTAAATTCAAAAAAAATGGTTCAGTCTGTAAAGACGTCCAGATTAGATGAATTTAAAATTCAGATAACCGCAAAACTATGCCGAAAGCTTTTTGAAGAAGGTGTAGTGCGGTATGTGCAGATCAGCGCAAAAGCAAAGCACTAGAACAGTGACTGAAAAGATCAAGCCCGAAGAAAATGCAGACTCCAGAAACATCAAAGCCTCACTAAAAAAGCGAGGCTAAGAAAATGGTGCCGGCACACGGATTCGAACTGTGGACCTACTGATTACAAGTCAGTTGCTCTACCAACTGAGCTATGCCGGCATTGTGGTGTGCATTCTACAGATTTTTCGGGGTGATGCAAGCCAAAAAATAACCGTTTAAATGCTTTGGTGAAATTTTAAGTTTGATTGAATTCTGCATGATACGAAAAGCTGCAAAACTTGAAATACATCAGTTGGCTTCATGAAAATCGCCCACATGCGAAAGTGTGGGCGAGGGTGGAAAATTTAAACTGGTTTCAGAGATGAATAAAAACTAGGTTTATCGGCTTTTTAGGATACGGTCCAGATCCTGAGCACATTCCTCCAAGGTAAAGGCCATATCAAACTGCATTTGAGGTTTGAGTTCTTGAGCGAGGCTTCTCCACTGTTCGATGAGTCTGAGGGCTTTTTGAATCTTGTGTTTGTTGACGTCTTTGGCAATGGTCGGAGTGTAACCGCCACGTTTAGCATTTTTGATCTGTTTGGCATAGTTTGCGCTGTTATTCATGTTCGCTCCCGAATAGCAGTGTGTCTATCTTTTAGCTTTTAGTTTGAATCAAGATCAATGGCGTGGTTGGTTAGATCTACTGGTTTTTGTTCTCCTTTTATGTGCCCGCTAAGAGCAACATAACATAGCGATGATGACAATAAAATTAAGCTATTTTTATGCCAAGTTAGAATTCAGTAACTGAATTTTTTGTATAACTTTCATGAAGTATATATAGGGAAAAGAGGGCAATTCATTTGTTCATTAATCAAAAGGCAAGCATTAGCAAACGACATTGTCCTTCTTCTTATAAAAATCCAGTGCCAGCTTCAGATCCTGTGCTAACTGTTCTTTTGTGTTTTCTGGCGCAATTTTTATAAAGGCAGGTACATATTCTTTGAAATACACCTCAGGATACTCTTTGCAGATGATTTTCTTGCGAAGTTCCATAGGCGTAGCCGGGTTATCTAACTGGTCCAGAAAACCACTGATTTTCTGATCTGCCTGTTCAAACTGAATGACATCTACAGAGTTTTTATCTGTCGACATTGCGGCTTCTGCCTGCTCAGGCTGCTTTTGGCAACCAGCAATAACAAACATAACGAGCAGGGTGGTAAAGGTTAGTTTTTTCATCGTCTTTTCTAGTTGTTATCCGGGGCTGAATAATAAGAGTATAAGAGAATTCACCACTGTATAAGAACTGATTTTTTTTAAATAAAAAAATACCTCCATCATAAGGAAGGAGGTATTAAATTGGAAAAGAAACTACAGCGAGCTTCTGATTACATATTTTATATTAGATCACTTTTCAAACAATTGGCAGAATATTACAAGCTTGATAATGATTCATAAAATTAAAATTGCTGTAACTTCTAAAAATGGAATTTAGCCAACAACTTAATGAATTTTCCTTGATTAAGCCATAAAAATTAAAGAATCTGATTAAATATTTTTTCTTTTCTAAAAGCTAAAAAATGAAGGCGTTGAGGAATAGCCAATAGTGAAATTGCAGCATGATATTTAATTATAGACAACAAAAAAGGCTTAAACCCTTTAGATTTAAGCCTTTATTTACTGCTAAAGATTGCAGTTCCGTAAAATATGGCGGTGAGAGAGGGATTCGAACCCTCGATACGCTATAAACGTATACACACTTTCCAGGCGTGCTCCTTCAGCCACTCGGACACCTCACCATGGCGGTGGATGATATAGAAAAAAAACCAGTCTGCCAAGCTTGAAACAATTGATTTGCAGAAAAAGTTTGGAGGCAGTGCTATGATTCGCAAAAATGCTTTCTAAAACGAAGACAATATATGCAAAGTACTGCACAAAAAGCAGCTTTACCAGTCATTACGCTGGCTGCGCTTGGGGTCGTTTTTGGTGATATTGGTACCAGTCCTCTTTATGCACTGCGCCAATGTTTCCTGACCTCGCATCTTGCTATCAGCGAAGCCTCGGTACTGGGCATTCTCTCCCTGATCTTCTGGTGCATCATGCTGACGGTGAGTTTTAAATACGTCACTATCATCATGCGTGCTGACAACAATGGTGAGGGCGGCATCATGTCACTGCTGGCCCTCAACCTGCGAACTACACTAATCTCGGATAAGAAAAAGATTTACCTGATTGCTTTAGGCTTTATTGGTGCTTCATTGTTCTTTGGTGATGGGATTATTACACCTGCGATTTCTGTACTCTCTGCCATTGAAGGATTGAGTATTGCTACGCCAGTGTTTAATAAATGGCTGGAGCCTTTATCCATCGGAATCATTGCCGGCCTGTTTCTGGTACAGCGTCATGGCACCGGGACCATGGGTAAATTTTTTGGTCCACTGACTTTACTGTGGTTCCTGTCGATTGGTGGCTTTGGTTTATGGAGCATCATCCAGACGCCGACAGTCCTGCATATGATTAACCCTTATTGGGCTTATCATTTTGTGGTAGATCAACCTTATGTGGCTTTCCTGACCATGGGTGCAGTGATTCTGACCATGACCGGAGGCGAAGCGATTTATGCAGATATGGGACATTTTGGTCGCCTGCCAATTCGTCTGGCCTGGTTCATTATTGTCTTGCCATGTCTGTTACTCAATTATGCAGGGCAGGGTGCGCTTCTGCTACGTAGTCCAGAAGCTTTGGCTAATCCATTCTATATGCTGCTGCCGGAATGGAGCCTGTATCCAATGATTGGTTTGGCAACGGCTGCTGCGGTCATTGCCTCACAAGCCGTGATTACCGGGGTATTCTCGATGGTCAATCAGGCAATTCAGCTACGTTATTTACCACGTTTGAGCGTGAAACACACTTCAGCTGAAGAACGTGGCCAGATTTATCTGCCATTTATTAACTGGATGCTGTTTATTTCGGTCGTGATTCTGATTTTGTTATTTGAGAACAGTGCGAGACTTGCCAGCGCCTATGGGGTGGCAGTAACCATGACCATGCTCTGTGGCACGATCTTGATCTCTATTTTGGCTTATGGTTTCTGGCGCTGGCCAATCTGGAAAGTACTATTATTCGCGGCTCCTTTTCTGGCGCTCGATCTGATTTTTGTCGCATCTACTTCACTGAAAATCTATTCGGGTGGCTGGGTGCCAATCATGCTTGGAGCAGTATTGTTTACGATACTCATGACTTGGAAGGATGGCCGCGAACTGTTACTCAAACGTATGCAGCAAAATACCTTGCCAATTGAGCTATTTATCAAAAGTGTTTCTACCGGTGGCGGGACTCAGTTTGTGCCGGGTGATGCCATTTTCCTGACCGGAACTCCGGATGTTGTACCACATGCCATGCTGCATAACATCAAGCATAACAAGGTACTGCATCAACGTAATATCATGGTTACGGTGATTACCCGGGATATTCCCTTTGTGGGAGAGGACGATCGGGTAGAAGTTGAAAAGCTGAATGAGCATTTTTACCGGATTTATGCCTATTTCGGTTTCAAGGATCAGCCTGATATTCCACGGGCGGTCAAGCAAGCCTACACGGAATGGGGCTTTGACTATGATCTGATGCAGATCAGTTTCTTTATCTCTCGTGACAGGGTAATTCATGCAATCGGAGAAGGCATGTCACCATGGCGTGAAAAACTGTTTATTTCAATGCAACGTAATACCAGTCCGGTGAGTGATTTCTATCAGATTCCAACTAACCGGGTGGTGGAACTTGGTAGCCAGATCGAAATCTAGCAACAATACTCAAAATGAAAAAAACCAGAGTTCAGCTCTGGTTTTTTAATATCTGTTTCAGACCCGTTATGGAGTAGTTACACCTGGAGCAGTAGAGCCTGCTGGTGTCATCGGGGAATCTTGCTGCATCTCAGGCAGAGTACGGGGATCGTTGGGCTGCTGCATGTCTGGAGTTGCACCTTGTCGCATCATGGCAGGATCTTGAGAATGGCGCATCATACCCGGAGCCTGAGACATACCCGGCTGACCAGATTGCATGCCAGATGACGGATTACTTTGCATAGCAGGTGCCTGACTTGGCTGCACTAAACGAATCTGACCAGAATTAACCAGATTTTCCAGAGAAGCATTCTGACCGTTTACAGTGGTGCTAATTCGTGCCTTGGACAGGCTTTCTAATGTTTCGCCCGGCTTTACCCGTGGTTCAGCCAATGCACTGAGGCTCATTACACTGGTAAATACACCTAGAGCCAGTAATTTTGAATAATGAGTTTTGCAAGTATGGGAGTTTTTCTTCAGCGATAACATCACAATGCTCCTTCGTATATTTCTTCGAGGAATTAGAGTTTCTTACAATTGCATAATTAAAGAGTGGGCAGCAAGGAAAGCTACATAAATGGGTTGAAATCTAGTTCAAGTATCCGTAAAAAACCGACAGGCTGTTACATACTTAATGGATGTTTATTTACATATTGCTTATTTGTTAAGCGATTAGAAATGTCATGATATACACGGCTTACAGGGCTTGTTAAGCTCGGCAACACCCGCTGTAGATGTTCTAAAGTAGCTGTAATCATGGCCAAGAAGCAACGTACCAAAAAAAATCCTGTCTTTCAGTTCCTTAACGAAAATACTGTAAAAATTATCCTAGGTGTGGTGGCATCGGGTAGTTTTGCGATTGCCTTTGGTCAAGAAAAAATCAGCCAGTGGGTATCGCTGTCTTCACCATCAAATTCTGCCTGTCTGGATCAGTTTTACCGGGATGTGCCACCTTACTTAATGAAGGACAGCTTAAAAAAGAACAGCTATGCACTCTGCTTTAACGGCTTTAATGTCATGTATTCTGGTGTCTCCAAAACACCATTATGGGTGGCAGAACTATTGACGCCATCTCGCCTGAGTCAAAAGATTCCGCGTGAAGACAGCTTTCATGAGGAAGAACGTGTCAGTTCGGCGCATCGTGCAACTCTGGCAGATTACCGCGGTACTGGCTATGACCGTGGACATATGGCACCAAATGCCGATATGCCAACCAAGCAGGCACAGTTTGACAGTTTCTCCTTAGCCAACATGGTACCGCAAGCCCCGAAGAACAATCAGCAGGCGTGGCGTGAACTGGAAGAAGCCACTCGTGCGGTGGTGACCAAACAGAAACAGGATGTCTATGTGGTTACGGGACCGGTTTATAGCGCGAAAAAGCTGGAGACGATTGGCAAAGGTGTAATCGTACCGAATGCGACCTATAAAGCGGTATATATGCCGAAAACTGGTGCAGCCGGGGTGTATTATGTGGATAACAACCTGAAAAATCCGGCACCAAAAGTCCAGATCATCAGCGTCTGTGCCTTGGAGGAACTGGTTAATATCAACATCTTCCCGCAACTGACTGAAGAACAGAAACGTAATACCTATAAGCTGCCTCTGAAAGCCAGCGAGGTGAAGGCCAATAAGCCGATCACCTATGCCAACTGGGATGCAGAAAGCCAGTGCGCCGAAGATGTATCCAAAAGTGACTTGGAAGCATTACAAGAGGAATTCAAACGTTCTGGTGGAGGTCGTACGTCTGTGAGCGGGAATACTTCAACATCTGAGGGTTCTACTAGTGACGCAGCAGACAATAATGATCCGCAAGGTGCATTGATCAAGCAGTTGCTGGAAGCAGTGCTACAGTTCATTTTGCAGCTTTTGAAATAATTCTGTTGTGCCAGACAGGATTCAGGTAGCATAAATCTGTCCGGTACAATTAGAAAACAACAAGGAAGCGACAGAAAAAAATGTTTAAACCTTATGAAAACGGCACCGAATCACATGCGATTCATGACCTGACCATTGAAAATGATGTGGACTGTGTCAGCCTCTATGGAAACTTGCAGTTAACCAAGGATCAGGCCGGGCTGAAAGCAGCCAAGGCCTTGCAGGCGCTGCTCAATGATGTGGTGCAGCAACTGGAAAATACTCCGGATCTGCCTGACAAGATCCAGCGTGATGACGCTCAGGAAATTGATAATCCATTTTTATAATGGGTCATTTTTTAAAATTTCATGACTCTTCCATGCGAAACAGAAAAAGCTCAGGATTACTATGAGCTTTTTTTATTCAGGTTTAAAAGTTTATTTCTCTTGAATTATTTTTATTATTTTTACTCAAAAATCTAAATTTGATATTGGGTATTGAGATTGGCCTGCATCGGGTAATCTAAAAATTTCTCCTGTGTTTTGTTTTTCAGATAGTCTGAGCGCCACTGTTGCGGCGTCTGACGGGTCCACTGCTTAAAGGCACGCTGGAAGGCACTTTGTTCTGAATAACCCAATAACAGGGAAATCTCGTGCAGGCTTAGATTTTCATCGGTCAAATATTGCTGGGCTAGCATAAAACGGATTTCCTGCATTCGCTGCTGATAGGTCTTGCCCTGTTTTTGCAAATGACGCTGTAACTGCCGAACCGACCAGTGTAACTGACGGGCAATATGCTCAATCTGAAACATGTTTTTTTGCAGTCCGGTCAGGATCGCCTGCTGAATCCGATGATCTATCTGTGAAGTATTCGGCAGTTTTTCCAATAAGGCTTCTGCCTGTTGTTTTAACAGCTTCTGTAGCGTCTGGTCACCTTGACGTAATGGTTTTGCCAGTTCAGAAACATGCATAAAAATCACACTCTTTGGCTGATCAAAACGGACCTTGCAACGGAAGTACTGTTCATACAGATTGAGATACTTGTTGGTCGGCTGACGGAAATGAACTTCATGTAAGTGAATATCATCGGTAGCCATCAGCGAACGTACAAATTTCAGCATCAATGCCATGGCGACTTCATCTGTCAATTGAGTCGCCAGATTTAGAGGAACATCGACCCAGGCAATTGACAGGTAGTCATTTTCGACACGGACTTCTAAAGGACTGCCGTCATAGACCAGACGATGATAGTCATGATAGCGCATCATGGCTTCGCCCAAGGTTTCACAGGACAGCGCCAGATAGGCAATAATGCCGAGATGTCGGGGTTGTACAAAATTAGCAATTTCCAGGCCTAAGGCAGGAGTCTGCAACTTTTGCTGTAATTGCATGAGCAACTCACGCCAGATGACAAATTCAAAGCGTTCAACGTCCTGTATAGCGAGTAGTTTTTCTGGAATGGGGAGTTGTTTGGATAGATAGAACTCCAGCAACAAATGTCCCAGACCTCCATAAACCGTGCCTGCATCGTCCTGTATGCTGTGCATTTTTTAATTCTTTTTGTCGTGTTTTGTCAATCATATTGAATTTTGTGGTCAATATCTAGCCTTTTAGCTCACCTATAGTAAATAAAAAGGAGGGACAGACAATGCTAAAAGGTTTTCTGGCAGGACTGGTAATTGCCAATGGTTTTGAATGGTTTGTGCATAAATATATTCTGCATGGTATACCTCGCAAAGGTCAGGCTCGCTACAGTCCAGTACCGCAGAGCATGCGTTCACACTGGGAGCATCATCGGGAAGTGCGTAAGACAGCATTCTCTGATCATGGCTATGTAGAAGGCTGGCAGAACTGGCGTACCCGTAATGAAATTGGATCTCTGGTTGTTGTTGCCAGTGTATTTGGCCTGGTCTTTTATCCGGTTTCAAAAGGAATGTCGCTCGCAGTGCTTTATAGTGCCTGCAATTATTATTATGTGCATCGTCGGGCACATCTGGAACCAGAATGGGCCAAGCGAAAAATTCCCTGGCATTATGACCATCATATGAATAGTAATCAGGATGCCAACTGGTGTGTGACCCGACCATGGTTCGACTACGTTATGGGGACACGGGTGATTTCATCGCCTGAATTACAGGAACAAAATCCACTCGGCATCTATCTACCCAAACCGGTTTCTCAAGCCCTGAGCAGCAGTATTCAGCAGATCTTTCCAGCCAAATGGGTTGAGAAAAATAGAGCCTTAAATCCTTAAAAGAAACCTAGAAGTTTTAGATAAGGAAATAAAATGCATTTGCACGCTATTTTTGTCGTGATTTGTCAATAAATCCTGCTTAAATTGTCAATATTCGGGGTGTTTTTTGACCTATATTTACACCTGTCAGCGATATAGCCTAACGCTGACAGGTTGTTATGAATACTTGAGTTATGGTTAGATTTTACTGGTTATGTTGACACCAAGCGCTGTAGTCTATTCTTGGTTTTATAGGGAGTCGCAAGACTCCTTTTTTTTGTCCCTAATTCATGTGCTTAAATTTTCAAGTAATAAAAAAGGCATGATTAACATGCCTTTTTCAGATCTTGTCTCTAAAAAGAATTAAAGACGCATTTCAATGCCTTGCGCTGCCAGATAGGCTTTTGCTTCTGGAATGGTATGCTGGCCGAAGTGGAAGATTGAGGCTGCAAGTACAGCATCTGCGCCCCCTTTTAAAATCCCGTCCGCCAGATGTTGCAGGTTACCGACACCACCAGAAGCAATTGTTGGAATGTTAACGCGGTCATTAATGGTACGCATGAGTGCCAGGTCATAGCCCGCTTTGGTACCATCAGCATCCATTGAGGTCACTAACAGTTCACCGGCGCCGTAGTCCGCCATTTTCACGGCCCATTCAATCGCATCAATACCCGTTTCCTTGCGGCCACCGTGAGTAAAGATTTCCCATTTATTCTCGCCGGTTTTCTTGGCATCAATAGCCACCACGATACATTGTGCACCAAAACGCTGAGAAGCCTCCTGGACGAATTCAGGATTATAAATAGCTGCTGAGTTAATGCTGACTTTATCCGCGCCAGCATTTAACAATAAACGGATATCTTCAACTTTACGGACACCACCACCTACAGTTAACGGTACGAATACAGATTCGGCCATACGCTCTACAGTACGATAAGTCGTGTCACGTCCATGATGTGTAGCGGTAATATCAAGGAAAGTAATTTCATCGGCACCTTGTTCATTATAGCGACGCGCCACTTCGACCGGGTCGCCCGCATCACGAATATCAAGGAACTGAACACCCTTGACCACACGACCATTATCAACGTCGAGGCAAGGAATAATACGTTTAGCTAGCATAAATTTTTCCAATTATTACAGCCGATTATGAAACTCACCCACGCAAGCGCTACACCTTGGCAGATGGAAACGGTATTCTAGCAAAAATATGTAAGTTTTTTCGCAGGTTTTCTATGTCGGTTTATACCACTTTGACTTTAAAGGAAGTTCAGGATTTTGCAGCGCCTTATGGTCTCAAGGCGATTGATCTGATTCCCATTCAAGGAGGTATCCAGAACACCAACTACTTTCTGGTCTGTGAAGACCAGCAATATGTATTGACTGTGTTCGAGGACATGGATGAACAGGCTGCTGGTGAACTGGTTCCCGTACTTAAGCATCTGGGACAGGCAGGGGTGGCTGTGCCTGTACCATTATCACATTCAGGCAAGGCCATTCATAGCATTAAAGGAAAGCCAGCCCAGATCGCGCCACGGATGCTGGGCGAACATCCTATGCCAGCGACCAAGGCTCAGGCCGAAGCCATTGCCATTGCGCAGGCAAAAATGCATGTAGCACTAAAAGATTTTAAACTGGAACGCGAATTCGTACGTGATCATGCCTACTGGTACGCTGTGGCACAGGAGATCAAGCCAACCCTGAATGCTGCTGATAAAGTCCTGTTGGGTAAGTTGCTCGGCCTGTATGAGGCATTGACAGCCGTTTATACTGATCGCCCACGTGGTTTTATTCACTCAGATCTGTTCCGTGACAATACCCTGTTTGAGGGAGATCAGCTCAATGGCATTCTGGATTTTTATGAACTGAATAAAGATGAGCTGCTGTTTGATATTGCCATTACCTTAAATGACTTCTGTACAGATTATCCCGCAGTGACCTTGAATGAAGAACGTGCAGTTGCTTTTCTAAAGGCTTATGAAAGTATCCGTCCCTTGACTGAGGATGAAAAAGCCTGTCTGCAGCTTTACCTGGCGATGGCAGCCGGTCGTTTCTGGATGATGCGTTTACAAGTGGCACAGAAAAATGCGGCTCAAGGCCGTACCGGAAACGATATCCTGCAAAAGAATCCGGAAGAAATGCGTAATATGTTGATCGAACGACTTAAGTTTGTCACCGCTTAACCAACAGGAACAACAATATGCGTGATCAAGGGCGTTTGGTGGAATGGTTTGATGAAAAAGGCTATGGTTTTATTCAGCCGAATGATGCTGGCAAGGAACGTGTTTTTCTACACATTAAGGATTTTGCGCGCCCTGGTCCGCGCCCGATTGTGGGTTGTGCCCTAGATTATGCCGTGATTCTGGATGATCAAGGCCGTTATCGTGCTCAGCAGGTGACTTATCTCAAAGCTGCCCAAATCAAGGCGTTGACGGCTAAACAGAAAACTAGCATAAATAATAAAAAAGAAAATTTGCAGCCGATGCAAATCCTCTGTGTGGGATATATTCTGGCGCTTGTGGTACTCAGTTTCAGTGGCCTGTTGAGCGGGATGGTAGTGTTGCTGATTAGTTTAATGAATATATTGAGTTACTGGCTCTACGCCCAAGACAAGGAAGCAGCCCAACTCGGTAATCGCCGTATTCCTGAAAATGCGCTACATCTGGTGGCTTTTCTTGGAGGTTGGCCGGCAGCTTGGCTGGCCCAACAAAAACTGAGACATAAAACACAAAAACAACCATTCCGTCAGATTTATTTTTGTACCATAGCCTTTAACATCATTTTGATTCTATGGCTTATTTCCCCTTTAAACGGCTTAAATATTTAAGGGAAATTGATAAAAAGGAGAGGGTATGAACTATTCGATTGACAAGGACCCTAACCGCACACTGACTCTTATTCTTTATATTGTGGCGATCTTTACCGGTGGCCTGCTTGCTGTCATTGCGCTGGTGATTAACTATGTGAAACGCAGCTCGGTTCGCGGCACAATTTTCGAGAGCCATTTTACCTGGCAGATCCGCACCTTCTGGTGGTATCTGATCTGGAATATCGTTGCCTTTGTTCCATTTTTCTTCCTGTTCTTTACCGGTGAAGATCCGGATCTGTTTGCAGGTGTAGCATTTGGTGCCACCACTTTCTGCCTGATTGTGATTGGCTTGGCCTGGATCTGGATTGTGTATCGTGCAATTCGCGGGATTATGCGTTTGAATGATAATCTGCCGATGTATCGATAAATCAAATTGGGATCTGGAAAGAGCAGCATATCGCTGCTCTTTTTTATAGCTCTATGATTTTTGGCAGCAGAATATCCGAATGAAGTGGGCACTATTCAGCATGTCTTTCCGCAGTTAAAACAGGTCGAACTTGATTTTGTCTGGAGTGGTACAACTGATCTGACCATGAATGGCACAGCCGACAGCCGCAAGTTTGGTGATAAATTTCCAATCTATGCAGTACAAGGTTGGAGTGGTCATGGCGTGGCGCAAACTGTGGGTATTGGTAAAGTGATTGCAGATGACTTCTGTGGCAAAGCCGATGACTTTAATATGTTAACCAGTATCCAGCATCAAGATATCCTATTTGGTCGAGTACTTGCACCGGTGGTGATTCCAATGGCGAAAACGGCCTATAATTTTAGTGCTTTGGTCAATCCGGGCAAAATGGTATTTTTCTAAAATTCAATATAAATATAAAAAAATCCCCCTTTTTAAAGAGGGATTTAGGGAGATTCATAGAGGGTTAGGGTGAGGGAAAATTAAGAAAGATCTTCCTTCAACTCTTCTCTTTTTTCTGTTCTTAAAAACTTCGGTTTCCATTCACTGGCAATTACACCCAGTACCACCATTAATCCGCCCAATAAAGCCAGAGCAGGTAAACGTTCTCCAGCGAGTCGGCCAAACAGACTGGCCCAGATCGGTTCACCAGCATAGATGATGGCAGCCTGAGAAGGATCAACCATTTCTTGTGCCCAGTTCATGACGAGTTGAATCACTGCGCTGGCTATACCGAGGCCAACTAAAATGATGGCAAGGTGAGGATGGAACTCCGGTAGCTGAGGTTCGCCGAGCATTGCTGCCATAATAAAGCAGAACAGTGATGCGAAAATCAGCTGTAACACGGTCACGCGGCGCGTATTTACCTTCGGTGCAAAGTAACTTATAAAGATGATTTCAAGTGCAATTGCAATCGAACCCAAAATCGTCAGTAGCTGTCCAAAACTCAGTTGAATCGCACCAAAGCCATTTCCTGTTAAGAAGACCAGACCTAAAAAGGCGAGGGCTGCCCCAATCCATGTCATGACATGTGGTTTTTTACGAAACAGCAGCCATAGCAAGATAGGCACAAGAGGCACATACAGTGCGGTTAAAAAAGCCGATTCACTACTGCTAATCGTTTGTAGTCCAACTGTTTGCGTACCATAGCCCAGTGCAATGAGCAATCCGATGACCGCACCAGCAAAAACTTCAAAAGCAGACATGCCTTTGAGATATTTCCAGGAAATGAGTGTCACGGCAATAGCAGCAGCCATAAAACGCAAGGCCACAAATAGCACGGGACTGGCAAAGGTCAGTCCGTATTTCACCACCACAAAGGTTGTACCCCAAATGATGGTAATTAAAATCAGAGAAAGCTGAGGGAGCTTCGCTTTCCATATTGAGGATTCAGAGGATAAGGTAGACATGGGAGATCAGTATTCAGATAAAAACGAAAAGAGGCCCGAAGACCTCTTTTACAGCAACATCAATCTTTCAGATTAAGCGTCTAAAACCGCTTGTGCTTCACGAAGATTTAAAGTGCCTTCATAGATCGCACGACCAGTAATTGCGCCAAGAATGCCTGGTTGGCCTTTTAAGCCATGAACGTCATCGATATTAGTGACACCACCAGAAGCAATCACTGGAAGACCTGAGTAAGTTGCCAGGTTCACAGTTTGCTCAATGTTCACACCTTGCATCATGCCGTCACGTGCGATGTCGGTATAGACAATGCTGGACACGCCTGCATCGGCGAAACGTTTAGCCAGATCAGTCGCTTTCACGTCAGTCACATTGGCCCAACCATCCGTTGCGACCATGCCATTCATGGCGTCAATACCAACAATGATATGACCAGCGAACTGTCTACATGCCTCTTCAACAAACTCAGGCTCTTTCACTGCTTTTGTACCAATGATTACATAAGACACACCTGCATCTAGGTAATGCTCAATGGTTTCCAGTGAACGAATACCACCACCGATTTGAATCGGTAAGTTTGGTTGTGCTTTAGCAATCGCTTCTACGACTGGCTTATGAATCGGAGTACCTGCAAAAGCACCGTTCAGATCAACCAGATGGAGACGACGCGCACCTTCATTTACCCAATGCTGCGCAGTAGCCACTGGATCATCAGAAAATACAGTATCGTCTTCCATACGACCTTGTTTTAAACGGACACATTTGCCATCTTTCAGGTCAATTGCAGGGATGATCAGCATGCTTTCGCTCCTGGCCTAATCGTCGATTGAATTTGAATGGCTGCCATCTTAACAAATAAACGGCGGATTTATAAATCTAAATACTGAATCTCGCATATGAAAAAAACCTGTCATGGACAGGTTGGAGTGAGTGAGTACAGCTCATTGTTATTTTTATATCTGATCAGGCTGATCATTCAGCATGGATGAAATTCAATTAAACATATGCGAGTTGAAGTTCCAGATCCAGTGGACCTACTTTACCAAGCTGAGTACCCAGGTCATAAAGACCGTCATTGACTGCACCTGCTGTGGCGCCTACCGTTGTAACGATACCGCCGATAACTGGCAGATCCGCTGCAGTATCAGTAATCGGGGCAAGGTCATCCAGCAGTGCATCGACAGTGCCTGAGACATCTTGCAGGACACCACCCACACTCGCTACCGGATTACTGAGTACATCATTCACCAGATCTAGTGGCTGAATGCCAGCGACATAATCACCCGTTTCTGAAACCAGTCCACTCAGGTTAGAAGTAGTCTGCCCGACTGATGCAACCACATCACCGATGACTGGCAAAGAAAGCAGTGGAGCAGTCAGCGGCGCCGTAGTATCTAAAACGCTATCTAAGATATCAGAGACGCCATCTAAAGTTTGACCGACCAGGTCTGTAGTTCCATTTAGCAGCGTGTCTATACCACCAGATAAATCTCCCTGTAATAGCTGGTCTGATACGGCATGCACGCCTTGACTCACATCTGCTAAAAGTCCTGTACTGGTATCCAGGACAGTTTTTAACGTATCGCCAACTACAGGTAATTGTGTCAGTGCGTCCGTCAAAGGTGCCGTCAGGGTACTGACTGTTTCAACCACTTCATCAACTAAGGTAATAACAGCCTTAGTCAGGAAGCCTACGGCTTTGCTAATACCTTGCACTGCCAGTGTGAATACCCCATTGAACTTACCGCCGCCCAATAAACTTGCCATGATTTTTACCCTCTAGAAATTTGAACTACTTAACGATGGAGAATTGTTATGCACATCATGTTTTAGCAAAAATTTGCCAAATTTATAGAGCCTAGAACCATAATTTTGATCATAAGTCAGGAAAATGTTATGGAAAATTCATGTTTATCAAAGGATTGATATTAATTTTATATTTTGTGAAAAAATGTAATTAAAAACAATGATTTATATTGGTTATTTTGGTGCTTCTAAAAGATGAGTAGTGTTATTTTTGTGCACTTTTATTGTTTAGCTTAATGTTCGATTAAAAGAATAGTAAAAAAGTTGAGTAGTTTACTCAGGTTTTTAGAAAAGTGATTATTCATTTGCTAAATTTTGGTGCGTTATATGGTTTACATAATCTTACAATCGATCAGCGCTTAATTTCTCAAGTATTAGTGTTAATAAATATCCAGAAGCAATGATTATTTTCTTTAGGAAAGTTTCAATTCTCGGCTTAGGAGTTTCCGTTGCCAAAGTTCTTCTAGAATCAAAATGCAGGCATAAGCATCCGCGGCTGCGTATTCAATTTGAGCCTGACTGAGTTTCCGTGCTGCCCAGTTAGAGGTACTGATCTTTTTGGACTTTGGGAAATTGACCTGGAACAGGAGTGCCATCGCATTCCTGACCCCAACAGCCTGTTTGAACCCAAAACTGCCAAAGCATTTGGATAGCTCCAGTACCCCATTCAATTCAATACCTTTTTTACGGAACAGATGCTTGTCATTTTTTAAGCCAAAGCCAGCTTTCATCTGATTGGGATTGGCAAATATCGGCTGTAAAAAATGCCATAGTTCCGTATTCATTTGAAATAAATACGCCCTTTCTCGGGTAGCTAACTGAATCAAATGCGGTCCTGTAGACTGTTCACCGGCTTTAAATATGGGCTTGGATTCTGAGTCAAAGCCAAAGACTTGTACCTGTTCAAGTTCTTCACGTATTACTTCTGCCTGTTGAAGATTCTGAATCACAATAATTTTTTCAAAGGAGATATTTTGAAATCTTGGAAGTGTGGCGATCTCTTCTTTGGTGGGTAAAATTGGAGAATGAAGGGCATCCATGACGAGTCTGAGTGGGTCCGTGTATGAAGATGCAGCTTAAGACTTTTTCAATTCAGTCTAAAGCGCTTTTAAGAAAATTATTTTTAAATCAAAATGAAAAGCCAGGCCCATTTTTAGATCTGGCTTCTGAGTTGAGTTGACTGGATTAAACTTATTGCTGTTGCAAAGTTGCCTGTTTTGCACGATTGACATAGTCCTGATAAGAGGGAACAGCCATCGCTGCTACAATCCCCAAAACAATCAGCAGAATATAAAGAATCGCCAGTACATTTTCCCAGCCACGTGTGGTACGGGGGTGTCCAAACTGGTTGTGATTGCGGTTACCCGGAGCAAACAGAGCATACAAGGCAAATAAAATATTGGCGATAGGTACCAGCATCAGCAAAGACAGCCAGCCGCTATGGTTTCGGTCATGCAGGCGACGAATTAAAAAGATGATACTGAAATAAATTACTGCAATATAAATTAATCCCATGACTACCAGTGATAGCATAGGCAAGGAGCCATCTGGACTCAGAAATGGATTTGCGCCTGGTAGAATGACAGCAGCTAAAATACCGACAAGCATTAAACAAAAGCCCATTAGCATATTCCAGGCCAGATATGAACGACGCCCAAAACGTCCCCCTGCATTTAAAGCAGAATCATTTAAATTACTCATTGTTATTTCCTTGTTTTTATCATTAAGATTTTTATAAGTAAATGAATGATATAGTAATTTATTAAAAAATAAAAGATTAAATATTGAGCAATAAAAAACCCGCTTTAAGCGGGTTTTTTTAAACATTGATAGGATTAGATATTCCATTCCACGAAGTTTTTCAGCAGTTGTAAACCTGCGGTATGGCTTTTTTCCGGGTGGAATTGTGTTGCGAACAAGTTTTCCTTGTGAATCGTCGTACAGAACTCTAAACCATAGTCACATGTCGCAGCCACGATGCTTGGATCTTTCGGCTCTACATAGAAGCTGTGTACGAAATAGAAACGTGCATCCTGCTCAATGTCTTTCCACATTGGATGACCTGAATCAGCCTGATGCACCTGGTTCCAGCCCATATGCGGTACTTTTAAACCTTCTACATCCGGGAAGCGTTTCACTTCACCTTCAAAAATACCCAGTGCATCTGCACCGCCATTTTCTTCAGAACGTTGCATCAGCGCCTGCATACCGACACAAATTGCCAGTACCGGCTTATTGAACACCGCATGACGTACCACATCATCAATACCCGCTTTATGCATACCGTGCATACAATCACGCATTGCGCCTACACCCGGGAAAACAATCTTATCTGCCTGAGCAATCAGCTTCGGATCATTGGTCACATCTACTGTAGCACCGACATGTTCTAATGCTTTGGCAGCGGAGTGAAGATTTCCCATGCCATAGTCAAGAAGGGCAATACGGGTCATTACAGGGTACCTTTGGTTGAAGCAACAGTATTGGCAGCACGTGGATCAACTTCACATGCCATACGCAATGCACGGGCAAACGCCTTAAATACGCTTTCAATCTGATGGTGACTGTTTTTACCTTTTAGGTTGTCAATATGTAAAGTCATCAGCGAGTGATTTACAAAGCCCTGGAAGAATTCAGAGAACAGGTCTACATCAAAACGGCCAATCATGGCACGGGTAAATGGAATATCCATAAACAGACCCGGACGGCCAGACAGATCAACTACGACACGGCTCAAAGACTCATCCAGCGGGGCATAGAAGTGACCATAACGGCGTAAACCTTTCTTGTCACCCAATGCTTGTGCAAAGGCTTGACCCAGGGTAATACCACAGTCTTCTACAGTATGGTGATCGTCAATTTCCAGGTCGCCGTCACAATGAATATCAATATCAAACAGACCATGTCGCTTGATTTGATCAATCATATGATCTAAAAATGGAATACCAGTATTTAAAGTGCCTTGACCAGACCCATCGAGATTCAAGCGAACTCGAATTTTGGTTTCGTTGGTATTTCTTACCACTTCACTGATACGATCTGTCATAGACACGTTCCTCAAATACGTCAAAATGATTGATGTAGAAAATATTTTCGCCGTGACGACGTCACCGCATATTAGATTGCTCAGGAGGGTTTATCAATGCCTATAACCGTACATGCCTATACTTCTTTGGAAAATGATGAAGTGCGCAGCCAGCTTGAGCGACTGTATGACACCAGCCCGGAGTTTAGTGATGGGGCCGATGCCATGGAACAACTAGAGCAAAACCTGCAACAGTATACCGTACTTTATACTGCAGAATTTAATACCCGTATTATTGGTGCGATCTGGTGCACGGGTCAAGGTGAAACCCGCCTGCTGGAGTATGTCGTTGTACATCCGGCCAATCGTGGACGTGGAGTTGCAGAAAGGCTGGTTAGTGAAGCCTGCCGAATGGAAGAAGAAAAAGGTGTGAAGGTGTTTGAACCTGGTTGTGGCGCGATTCATCGCTGTCTGGCGCATATCGAAAAAATTTAAACTTTTCCTGTATAAAGGCAGCCTTAGGGCTGCTTTTTTATGCAAATTTTTGACTGAAAATGAATAATTTAGGCCGTTTTAATTAAAAATTAAGCAAGTGATAATTAAATCTGCTGCAAAAGTAGACGATTGATAAAAATTATACTTTTCATGCTTGACGGCATTGGGCTGAAACGGTTTAATACGCGTCATCGGCGTGATAGCTCAGTAGGTAGAGCAACGGATTGAAAATCCGTGTGTCCCCAGTTCGATCCTGGGTCTCGCCACCATATTCCAAACGATTTAAAGTTTTCAATCCCTGATCCCATCAGGGATTTTTTTTGGGTCAAATTTTACACATTCAATCATTTTTTTTCTAATTTCGATTGACTAATGTGTGCAGATACGGCTTAATACACCGCATCGGCGTGATAGCTCAGTAGGTAGAGCAACGGATTGAAAATCCGTGTGTCCCCAGTTCGATCCTGGGTCTCGCCACCATATTCAAAAAACCTCAAACCATGTTTGAGGTTTTTTTTCGTTTGTCATTTTGTCATTCAACAGAAAATAATCTTTCTTGATTACTCGGCTTTGAAACTGTGAGCGTCATACGCTTTTAGGTTTCGAGATCATTTTCCTGAGATGCCATTCATCCGAGCAGGCATGAGTTGTCCAAATAATCCATGTAATCTAATAGATAAGAATATTAAAAATAGTTTATGACATCTGCAGTTATACAACTTGAGTGATAGAGAACTACGGGGAGGCAAGCCAGTGAATATTATGAAAATGTCTGCATTTGGAATCATGCTGAGCGCATTCAGCATGGGAGCACTAGCTGACGATGATAAAGTAGCGGTAACGCTGCCGACCTTAACCGTAATGGCGGAACCTGAACTGAGTAATGAAACTGGTTATGTTCCTTTTGTTCAGGAAGAAAAGACTCAGCGTGCCTTACAACATCAGGTGATGCGCAGTTCCAAGGAAGCCCAGAATTTTGTACTGAATGCACAGGTGATCGAAAATCTGGATTTTCAGCCGCAGAACCAGCCTGACTTTAATTCGGTTTCTCCAATGCTGCAGCAATATGTCATGAGTATTGCCCAAGGCCTGCAATCCAGTGATCCAACTCAGGGTTTAAATATCATGCTACAGCCGCTGGGGATTGATCGTAGCAATAGTCAATCTGCTGAATATCGTTTTCAACTGCAAATTAATCCGAGTACGATCAAACTCGGTATGCAGGATTATTTCAATAAACTTTCCCCTGCTATTCCTTAAGCTCAAAGCAAGTAATCTAATCTTAAGTCTTTTAATCCTCGTTAGTCGGGGATTTTTTATATCTGGGATTTTCGAGAGATTTATCTTTTATTCAAAAGCAATCTGCATAAAAACCGTTTACATTGAACACCAGTAATCATGCTGTATTGACCGTCTATCAACGCTCACAGTAATACTCAGCACCTTTACATAAGTTCAAGCAAGAATAAGGTTTCTCCCACTGAAATGACGATGCGGAGGTTTTCCTTATGCGTCCCCTCGACACAACTTTTCTGATGCTACTGAGTCTGTTTACTGCACTGCGTCTGGTTAATGCACATGCTGCACCCGATTCCGTTACCTTGCCGACACTGACTGTGATGGCAGATCGTGAACTGCGTGAAGAAACCGAGTTCATGCTTCCCCTGCAAGAACAATCCAGCCAGAAACAGGCCTTAAAGATGCGAATGATGAAGATTGAACGCGAACTGCAAGACTATACGGTTAATGCTGACTTCGCTGGTGATATCGAGATTCTGCCTACCACCAATCCGGCACGACTGGATAACCTGCCACCAGGGCTGCAACAGTATGTGCAGGCCATTGCCGATGGTTTGCGTTCTCCTGATCCACGTGACGGTATTTATCTGATGCTGGTGCCATTTGGTATTAACCGCGATGCCACTTCAGTTCAGGCGGCTCGGGAGCAGTTCAATCCGAATAATATTGACCGAACGCTGATTAATGAATGGTGTGCTACCAACGGTTGCTAGGCAGGATTAAACGATTCAGAGCTGGCTTAAACAGGAATTTTAATGAAATTTCCTCGTAGGATGAACTATGTCCCTGCATAGAGTTTTTGTATAGAACAATTGATTTGTGTCTAAAAAATCAGCATATTGGTTAAAAGGAAACCTATACATAACTTGCAGCAGGGGAGCATGTGCATGCCGCGTGTCTTTATGGTCCTGGCTGGTGCGACACTTGTTGTCTTTGCATGGCTATTTTATCAATACACTGCGCAACAGCAGGAAGAAGCCGAGCTGATCGAATATGAAACTGTTCTGAATGAAAAGACAGCTGAAATCTTTGAACAGGCACAGGACTGGAGCAAGCCGATTCAGTTAGACATTGAAGAAGACCGTCTGGATGGTGATTATGCGGTCATGGCGGAATATGTACTGGGACAGATGCGAGACCGCGCTGAAGAACGTAATCAGTATTTGCGAGATCTGAAAGCAGCGAACTGGGAGCATTTTCTGGATATTGATCGTCTGGAGAAAGATCAGGCTCAAGGTTATAAAGAAACTGAGACCATGCTCAAGCAGGTGCATCAGATTGTGCAGAGCTATGAGCAGACCATTCAGCGCCGTGAAGAAAGCCAGATTGAACAGGTCAAGCGGCTCGATATCAAGCAGCGTTATCGTCAGCAGTTGGCACAGAACCTGAAATCAACCCAGCAGGAAAGTGATGCCTATGCCATCTTTGCAATTGAAAAGCAGAGTCTGGCCAAGGCTGATCAGCTATTTGCCTTGTTAAAAAAATATAAGTGGGAAAAACGCAACCGCATGTTTATGTTCCATGATGAAAAAGCGGTGCAGCCCTTTATCGCATTGTATAAAGATATTGAAAACCTCAATAAACAGATGCAGCAAATTAAGACCAAAAATCAGAAAATTGTCGAAGAAGCTTTGTAGCCTGAAAGAGTCATTTAGCCGTAAATCATCCTGAGCATGGTGCCAAAAACAGAAGCATGCTATAGATAAACAGGAAATTATCAGTTGAATAAAATGGTGCGATAACAGGAGCAATGCTGCATGACTCAGGACTTAGTCTGTTATAAGGAAATGCCAATCTGGACACAGGAACAGATTCCTCAGGGCTTTCAGCGTCCGCATAATACCAAGGCGGGTACTTGGGCCAAACTGACCGTCTTAAAAGGTAAGGTACATTTTGCCATGCTGGACCAAGCAGGCGAGGTGCAATCCGAGCATGTGTTTACTCCAGAGCAGCAACCGCCACTTATTGAGCCTGAGGTATGGCACAAAATTGTCTCTGCCAGTGCAGATGTAGAATGTCAGCTAAAGTTTTACTGTATACCACAGGATTATTTTCATAAGAAATACGCGATTTCCCCAACACATTCCGAGATCCTGGCAGCAACGCCTTATTTAAGCGGTGGTCGCGCACTGGATGTCGGCTGCGGAGAAGGACGGAATTCGCTGTATTTAAACCAGATGGGCTATGAGGTCGATGCTTGGGATGTGAAATCCCAGAGTCTGGAAAAATTTCAGAAAATTGTTGATGCTGAAGATATTCAGCAGATTCATATTGCACAGCGGGATTTGAATGCAGATCCAAGCATTTCTGGCAGTTATGATTTTATCTGCTGCACTGTGGTGATGATGTTCCTGCAAGCTAAAACCGTTCCAGCACTGATTACTCAAATGCAGCAGGCGACCAAAATTAATGGCTATAACCTGATTGTCTGTGCCATGGATACTGATGACATTCCAGCCCAGCCAGATTTTCCTTTTGCCTTTAAGCAAGGTGAATTAAGAGCCTTTTATAAAGACTGGAAGCTGATTAAATACAATGAGGATGTTGGTGAGCTATATCGCAGGGATGAGCAGGGTAACCGCATCAAACAACATTTTGCCACGATGCTGGCGCAGAAGGTCTCAGCTTAATTTTTTTAATATTTGAAAATACAGGCTGATTACTTAGTCGCAGGCCGTATTTAAAAATAGACGATAATAAAAAGGGATGTCAGATGACATCCCTTTGCAGTTTAAATTGCAGGATTAAGCTGCTTTTTTAAACCAAGAGAACCAGCCTTTTTTCTCAGCTTTTACTGCTGCTTCAGCAGGTGCAGCTTTTGCAGCTTCTACTTGTTGAGCTGCTTCAGTTTTTACTTCTGCTGCGTTAGCCATTGCAGTTTCTTTTGCTTCTGTAGTTTTTACGACAGCTTCTGTTTTTACTGCTGCAACTTTTTCTTCAGCTGCTGCTTTTGCTGTATCTGCTTTTACCGCATTTTCAGTTTTTACTGATTCAACTTTTGTTTCTGCTGCTTGTTTTGCATTTGTTGCAGTTGCTTGAGCCGCTTCAACTTTCGCTTGTACAGGTATAGCTGCTTGTTGAGCAATGGTTTGTACTGCTACTGTTTTAGTCGTTGCTGGAGCTTCAGCTGCCATTGCAGATGCAGAAGTCGCTACGATTGCAGTCGCGATCATTGTTTTAAGCATGTTCATATAAACCCTTTTAAGGAAATAGGAAAAAAGAGGCTTGATCATACATTTATAAAATTTAAGTGCTTCATAAATAGGATTTTATTGGTTGAATAGTAAACTAAAATTACAAAGGGATAACACTTATTTGAGAATAAAAAAGCTCCGAAGAGCTTTAACCAACAACATAAAGTTTTTGTCTAGGTTTGGATGCTTCAAATTTTTCTAATGAATTAAATGTCAGGTCATTGAAATCTTGCTTTGAAATACCAATTTCATCAAGCATCTTATTGCTAGAAAAACTTGTATCAGATGATAAAACTTTTAAGATTTTTTGAAAAATTAAGGACTGATCTTGGTAAGTCGGATTAGGTTCGTTTATATGATAACCTAAGCTATTAATATTTATTGAATTACTTTTATAAATCCAATCAGATATTAAATTTAGTTTATGAAAACGATAATTCACAGCTTTTAGAGAGGTGCGCCAAACTTGTTTATATTCGATCATTGATTGGATACTGGTGTATTTTGGGCGCATTGCCTCAAAGCTTTTTTTAGGCATTAAAAACTCAGAAGCAAAGTTATCAGCTTCAGCTTCTATAGTTCTATTTAGAATTTTCTCAGCTTTATCATCTTTGTGTAAAATGATGTGACCCAATTCGTGTGCAGCATCGAATCTCTGTCTTTCATTAGACTTGCCATCACTTAAAAAAACAAAGGGCGTGCCAGTTTGTTCATCATAAAATGATAATGCATCGACTTCTTTATTATTAAAAGGCAACCTAAAAATTCTTATGCCTTTCAATTCCATTAGAGCGACAATATTTTGGATAGGTTGAACACCTAGTCCCCAACTAGCACGTAAGTTATTTGCAACATTTTGAACAATATCAGATCGATCATAATCATATACTTCTATTTCGGGCATCGTAAACTTTGGGAGAGAAAGTTTCGTCTCAAAGTAATAATTAATTTTCTTAGCTAGTAAGGTATATGCTTCGTTAGACGTACGATATTCCGCTTTAATTCTTGCCATCGAACGATAAAAAATTTGACCACGATCAACTGGTAAAAGTGAATCATGATTGTAAAAAAAAGAAATAGGCACATCTAGCTTGGAGGAAATATTTTCTAAGTCGTTCAAGCTAATGTCATGTGCCTCATCGTTCAAAATTTTCTTGGCTTTTGAATCAGAACATTCCAGTAAATTGGAAAATTCTTTAATTGAAAGTCGACGTAGGTCTTTTGCCAATCGTATTCTATGACGATCAACATTAGCTGATACAAAGCTTTTTTGATCTACGAGATGCATATCCTTTAACCAGTTTTCAATGAAATACTAAAATCGTCTTCAGTAATTTTACCTGAATTTTCTTCTTCAGGTTTATGCGAATTTAGTTTTAGTGGAGTATCTGGATGACCTTCAAGTATAATTCGGCAGGTTGCATATTCAGGTTTATATTTTTCGATTCCGCCTATAATTTTACTAGTACAGCCTACAAAATGAACTAATTCTATTTTTAGATTTCGTTCTTCTTTAAAGTACTCTGCATTAAGGCGAGAAGGGTATAGTAATAACCATGTTTGATAAATTGAACTATCTGCATAATTTAATATGTTATTAAGTATTTTATCTTTGGTTTTAGTACCTTTGAACGTACTTGTATTAATATGGCCTTGTATATGCCCTATATGATCATTGCCTGCTGCAATTAATATAATTTTTTTGAATTTGTCAGATACTAAGCAGCTTTGACTATTAATAGTTCTAATTTGCCAATCACCTTGACTTAAAATTTGTGTTCCTATTTCTTGTTTAAAATCACCATATCGAGCAATAAATCTAGTATCGTTGATCTTCAAACGGAGTTCGAAATTATTATCAGCAATTTCGAGGGAGCTTATAAAAATATGGCTAGGAGGAAAACCTAATTCTATAAGTTTATTTTCGGCCTCTTCTTGTGTGAAGATTTTACATTCTATTGGATCAATTGGAAAAAAGTCATCGCAATTCAAAGGTATACTCAACTAAAAAAATAACAATGTCTTTTTTATAACACAAAAGTAGGCTATAAAATAACCCATTCAACATTCTGAAAATATTTGTTACAAAAAACCCCGCAAAAGCGGGGTTCTTTTTGGTCACGTATTTAAAGATTAAACACGCTCGATGATCGTTGCGATACCTTGACCTAGGCCGATACACATGGTCGCAAGGCCGATTTGTGTATCTTGTTGTTCCATCACGTTCAACAACGTAGTGGTAATACGCGCACCAGAACAACCCAATGGGTGACCCAATGCAATCGCGCCACCGTTATGGTTCACGATGTCTTGCTTGTCATAAATGCCTAAGCCTTTAAGAACAGACAGACCTTGTGCAGCAAATGCCTCGTTCAATTCAAATGTTTGAATATCAGAAATTGCAAGACCAGCGCGTTTAAGGGCTTTTTGTGTTGCCGGAACCGGACCAAAGCCCATGATCGCAGCATCACAGCCTGCAACCGCCATAGAGCGAATTACAGCACGTGGCTTAAGACCTAAAGCTTGCGCACGTTCAGCAGACATCAATAACATTGCAGACGCACCATCAGACAACGCTGAAGAAGTCGCAGCAGTCACAGAACCGCCTTTCGGATCGAATACTGGACGCAATGCTTTGAACGCTTCAAGGTTTGCATCAGGACGAATTACTTCGTCGATGTCGCAAAGCTGTTTAAAGCCGTTCGCGTCATGACCTTCAATACCGATGATTTCGTTCTTGAAGCGACCTTCCTGAGTCGCAGCCCAAGCACGGCGGTGAGATTCAACACCAAATGCATCTTGTTCTTCACGGGTAATGCCGTTCATACGACCGAGCATTTCAGCGGTTAAGCCCATCATGTTAGACGCTTTAGCATAGTGCTTAGACGCTTCAGGGTTCAGGTCGATGCCGTGCATCATACCTACGTGACCCATATGCTCAACACCACCAATGATGAAAACATCACCTTGACCAGTCATGATTTGTGCCGCAGCAGTATGGATTGCCTGCATAGACGAACCACACAGACGGTTAACCGTTTGACCTGCAACAGTCTTAGGAAGATCTGCCAGTAACGCGATGTTACGACCGATGTTCATACCTTGTTCTAGAGTCTGGTTTACACAGCCCCAGATTACGTCTTCAACTTCGTTGACATCGAACTGGTTACGAGCAACAAGCGCACGTACAAGTTCAGCAGAAAGGCTGTCAGCACGTACATTGCGGAACATACCATTTTTGGTTTTACCCATTGCTGAACGTACGCCATCAACGATGACAACGTCACGTGGATTTAAAGTAGCCATTCACGTTGCTCCTTAACCGTAGAATTTTTTGTTGTTAGCAGCCATGTCACGCAACATTTGTGGCGCTTCATAAGCCTTACCTAAGTGTGCGTACTTGTCGCAAAGCGCAACGTATTCAGCAACACCAGTCTGGTCGATATAACGGCATGGACCGCCACGGAATGGAGGGAAACCTACACCCATGATCATTGCCATATCTGCTTCAGCAGGTGTTGCTACAATGTTGTCTTCCAGGCAACGAACAGTTTCGTTACAGAAAGCAAGCATCATACGGTCAATGATTTCCTGAGCATCAAATTCGCGTTTTTCCGCAGTTGCAACAGAAGCCACAAGTTCGTATGCAGTTGGATCAACCACTTTGGCTTTCTTGCCTTTACGGTCCAATTCGTATTTGTAGAAACCAACGTCATTCTTTTGACCAAGACGTTTGTTTTCGTACATCACCTGGATTGAACCTTTGTAGTCAGGCTTCATACGGTCAGGGAAACCTTCTGCCATTACTTCTGCACCGTGAACACCAGTATCGATACCCACAACGTCCATGAGGTAAGCAGGACCCATAGGCCAGCCGAATTTTTCCATCACCTTGTCGATTTGCTGGAAGTCAGCACCATCTTTCAGTAGAAGGTCAAACGCACCGAAGTAAGGGAACAATACACGGTTCACCAAGAAGCCCGGGCAGTCATTCACCACGATTGGTGTTTTACCCATTTTCTGAGCAAGTACCACAGTGGTTGCAATCGCTTCGTCAGAAGTCTTCGAACCACGGATCACTTCTACCAATGGCATCATGTGCACTGGGTTAAAGAAGTGCATACCCACGAAGTTTTCAGGACGCTCCAGGTTTTCAGCCAGACGCGTGATTGAAATCGTAGAAGTATTCGAAGCAATGATCGTGTTTTCACGAACTTTCGCTTCAGTTTCTTTCAGTACGATACCTTTCACTTTTGGATTTTCAGTCACCGCTTCAATCACGATGTCCACTTCTTTAAACTCGTCATAGCTTAAAGTTGGGCGGATGCGCGCAAGAGTTTCACCCATTTGTGCAGGCTTCATTTTCTTGCGTTCAACTTGTTTGGTCAGTAAGCCGTTTGCTTCTTTCATACCTAAAGCAAGTTGTGGATTACCAATGTCTTTCATGATGATTGGTGTGCCTTTGCTTGCCGCTTGGTAAGCAATACCACCACCCATGATACCTGCGCCTAATACAGCCGCTTGGTTCACAGGGTGTGCACCTTTCTCATATTTCTTGGAAGTTTTCTTCACCACTTGATCGTTGATGAATAGACCAATCAACGCACCTGCTTGCGGTGTTACTGCAGCTTTGGCAAAGCCTTGTGCTTCTGCTTTTAATGCTTCATTACGTGGAAGGCTTGCACCTGCCTGTAGTGAATCAAGCATCAATTTTGGTGCCGGGTACTGAGCAGGATTTGCTTTTGCAAGAACCGCACCTTTGGCTGTATTGAACGCCATCATTTGCTCAAGCATGTTCAACTTAACAGGATCTAGTTTTTCCTGGCGTTTTGCTTTCCAGTCTAGACGACCCGCAATCGCTTGTTTAACCAGATCAATTGCAGCGTCTTGCAGTTTGTCCGCAGCAACCACAGCATCCACAGCACCGTCTTTCAGTGCAGCAGCAGGTTTCTTCGGATTGGCCATTGCCATCCATTCAACTGCATTGTCGATACCGATCACACGGCTTAAACGAACAGTACCACCGAAGCCCGGGAAGATCCCCAGTTTGATTTCAGGCAGGCCAACAGCAGCTGCTTCTGACATCACACGGTAGTCACACACCAGACACATTTCAAAACCGCCACCCAATGCTTGACCATTGATTGCAGCAACTTTAGGAATGTCTAAATCTTCAAAAGAGTTGAAGATGTCATGAACAGGCAGTGCCCATTCTACAATTGCCTGTTCGCCTTGCGCGAAGTTCGCACCGAACTCAGTAATGTCTGCACCTACGATGAAGGTTGACTTCGCTGAAGTGACGATTAAACCTTTGATGTCAGCGTTTGCTTTTACCGCGTCAATTGCAGCTTTAAAATCTTCAATTGTTGCACGGTTAAATTTGTTGACCGACTCACCTTGTAAGTCAAAGCGGAATTCTGCAATTCCGTCCGAAAGCATTTGGACGGTAATGGCATTGCCAGCGTGGATCATGCCTGATCTCCTTTATTTTGGAGGACTTCTAAGTTGATGTTGTGAAGAGCCTATGCGCGATTCCTGCGCATATTTATGCTTCGCCAATCTTACGATAACTATATCCAAAAAGAACATAACAAGTTGTATCAAGCCGTGACGCAAGGGTCATCTATTTTTGCCTGAACTGTTTTGGCTGTTATGCATTCCAGTATGGCTCTTATCAAGCACAATGAACTGAAGATTTTGTTTCAGTTCACAATTTTTTAATGAGAACTCCATTTATATTGGGTGATAGCAAGGCTTTTCAAGTCTTTGAAAAAATCGTTTTACTGTCAAAAAAGTCAATTTAGGGCAGAGAATTTCTTTGTTGCTGTTTTGCAGCCTGATTAAAATCGCGCTCCAAGTCCAGCTTTGTTGCAGTTTGGTTGTGAGGTGGTAGTTTGCCGATAAGCTGGCTGGGATTGTGAATCGACCGGGCTTAGAATGGGTGAAAATAAGTAAAAACCTAGAACAATAATAAGAAGATCACTGCATGAAATTGACAGATCAGACGCTGATGCAGCAGATGCAGATTTCATTGCCCGACATCCAGCGACGCAAGCAATTACTTGGACTGACCGAAGAAGCCCTGGCAGCACTGGCGACTGTGCGTGAACTGATAGAGCCAGGCTTGCAGGACACTGTGGCCGAATTTTATGACTATCAAACCTCTGTACCTGAAATTAATAATCTGATTGGTGATGTCGATACGCTTAAACGCCTCAAGGTCGCCCAGCATCAATATATTCTGGATCTGTTTTCTGGTTGCTATGACAGTGTCTATGTCAATAACCGCTTGCGTATCGGATTGGTACATAAACGTATTGGGGTAGAGCCGCGTCTGTATCTAGCTGCCTTGCATCAGATTAAATTAGGCATCTTTAAACTGGTGGAACAGTATGTGGCGGATGCAGCCCTGGCGCGGCAGGTGCAGGACACCCTGGAAAAACTGTATACCTTTGATATTACCTTGGTGGTCGAAACCTATATTTGGAGCCTGGTCAAAGAAGTGAATAGCTCCCATCACAAACTGCAGGAATATGCCATGGCACTTGGTGTGCATGCACAGGAAATGGAAACCCTGTCCCGGCTGGATCCACTGACAGGGCTTTATAATGTGCGTAGCCTGACCTCGATGTTAAATGAATTACTTTATCGTGCACGGCAACAGCATGCGCCTGTGACCGTGGTATTTATTGATATCAACGACTTTAAACTGTTAAACGACCAATATGGCCATGTCTATGGTGATCAGGTGATTCAGGCAGTAGCGAGTACCTTAAAGCAGATTGCCCGGGATGAAGACTACTGTTTCCGCTATGGCGGTGATGAGTTTCTAGTGGTATTGCCGAACTGTACCGAGGCAGATGCCTTGCAAAGCTTTATTCCACGCGTAGAGCAGACCTTGAGCCAACTGACTATGCCGGTCAGTCTTAGTATCGGGATTCATCAGGCCGATGCCAATAGCGGCTATCTGGATAGCGCCAGCCTGATCCGCTGTGCCGATGACAAGATGTATGCGGTCAAGAAACAATACAAAATGAAAGGGAAATAACAGTAATCAATACGGCAATTCATGATTGCTACTGCATGCTGTATCACTTTTAAAATATCTGATGAGTTAAGTAATTTTGCTGGTAGATCCTATTTTTAGATTTACAATAGCTTTAAGAATGGGGGAGCACACATGCAGGTATTTCGTTCCAAAAAAGACTGGTGGCTGGTGGCCTTTCTGGTGTGTATGACCGGACTATTGGTGCAGTTACTGCTGGTAATGTCAGCCAAAGGCACCATGCAGCAATATCCATTGCATACCGCAGTTTATATACTGACCATTGTAATGATCTGGTGGCCTGTGCTGAATACCCGATATCAGCTTACTGCAGATCAATTGATCGTCAAAAGTATGTGGTTTAGCTGGCAGATTCCCGTAGCTGCTATTCAGGCGGTCACTCCAACTGACTATTCATCTGTTGCGCCCGCTTTGTCCCTGAAGCGTTTACGCGTGGATTATCGTGAAGATGGAACCAATAAATTTGTGCTGATCTCACCCAAAGACCAGATGGCATTTATTAATGCGGTACAGAACCAGCAGGCATCTTAAGCGCTCATTCTGTGTTCGAACTATTCGGTCTGAATCACCAAATTACCTTCAATGCAATCTAGCTTCAGCGTAGACTGTTCAGGCTGATCTAAAAAATATACCGCTAAAACTGGTTCTAGTTCAGTACGCATCTTGCGACCCAGATGACGTGCGCCGTAACGAATATCATGCCCTTGATAGAAATAGGCCTTGGCTGTATCGGTTAGGATCACAGTTCGCTTCTGATGCTGTAATCGCTGATTGAGTTTTTCCAGCTCAATCTCAACCAGTCGTGGCAGAGCATCATTCTGTACAGCCTGATAATGCAGGGTACGATCAATCCTGTTCAAAAATTCAGGATCAAACTTACGCTGCATGACCTTTTCAATAATGCGCTGTGTCGGTACTTTTTTCAGGCACAGATTCTGAACCTGCTGCGGTAAATAACTGAGCTTTTCCAAATATTGCTGGGCAGCTTGAGCGCCAACATTACTGGTCATAAAGATCATACAGTTACGAAAATCGATGGTTTTGGTACCTGCTGTGAGGGTTAAACGACCTGTATCCAGCACGTTCATTAAACCTCGAATGACTTCGGTTGAAGCCTTTTCTAATTCATCAAATAGCATAATGCCCGGACGGGTATGACTACCTGCAATCGCAGTTTCATTGAACAGGCTATGACCTTCTTTTGAGCCGACATACCCCGGAGGCGCACCTGTTAGCGCTGCGGCATAATGTTCTTGCGCCAGCGTATTCATGTCGATACGGCAAAACGCATCTGGACGTCCATAGATAGCCTCGGCAATCAGGCGCACAGTCTCGGTTTTACCTACTCCGGTTGGGCCAAGCATCAAGGTCACGGACAGGGGACGATCCGGGCTGGAAAAATCAGCCTTGACCACATGTAGCATCTTTTCGATTTCATTCAGCGCAGCATCCTGCCCAATAATCCGTTCCCGGAGCAGATCCATGACCGCCTTGGGTTCAAAGTGAAAGCGTGGCTTACCAATCAGGCGGTCACGTTCCGAAGCACTATGCGTGGAGGTGCCAGGCTGGACGATATGGAAACCGGAATGCTGCGTGGTCATCTTGGGGAATCTCAAAAACGAACCCGTCGAGCATAACAAAGATATCAGTTGAAATTTATAGCTTTTAGCAATCACAGTATAACGGTGAGCCTATAAATTAACCGGGATTGCATACTTATAAACTTCGCTTGTGGGCAGGCTTGATGGTAATTTTGTCACCGCGCTTGAAAATCAGGCAATGAGCATCACATTATCTGCATATTGCATGTGAAAAATAGGTTGCAGGTGAACGAGAACGCGCGTCCCCATATTGAAAAAATCCTGGCGAATATGACCACACTTCCGGGGGTATACCGGATGTATGGTAAGGATGGCGAATTGCTGTATGTGGGCAAGGCAAAAAACCTGAAAAACCGCGTATCCAGTTATTTCGTCAAGACCCTTGAACATCCGAAAACCCAAGCATTGGTGGCGCGGATTTATGATATTCAGACTTTGGTGGTGCGTTCTGAAACAGAAGCATTACTGTTAGAGCAAAACCTGATCAAGCTGCATCGTCCACCGTATAACATCATGCTGCGCGATGATAAATCCTATGTCTATATCTTTGTGTCTAGTGATAAACCTTATCCACGGATTGCAGCAGGTCGAGGCAAGGGCAAACATCAACCGGGCAAGTTTTTTGGACCTTATCCAAGTGCTTACAATGCTAAGGATACCCTGATCGTTTTACAGAAACTGTTTAATGTGCGCCAGTGTGAAAACAGCTATTTTGCACAGCGTAAGCGCCCCTGCCTGCAATACCAGATCAAGCGTTGCTCAGGCCCCTGTGTCGGACTGATTTCACCTGAAGACTATCAGGAAGATGTCAACAACTCGATTCGCTTCTTGCAAGGCGATACCAAGGAACTGAATCAGCAGCTGATTGCCAAAATGGAAGCTGCTGCCGAACAGCTCGAATTTGAAAAGGCTGTATTTTATCGGGACCGTATGGCTCTGTTACGTGATGTTCAAGCTAATCAAGCGATCTACAAGGTCAAAGGTGAAGCCGATATTCTGGCGATTGCCCATCAGGCCGGCGTGACCTGCGTACAGATCATGCATGTGCGTAATGGTAAAATGCTGGGAGGTAAAAGCTATTTCCCGGATATCCAGAGCGATGATCTCAGTCAGATGTTGAGTGATTTTATTGCCAACTTCTATTTCCAGGTTGCGGATGAAATTCCAGCAGAACTGATCGTCAATGTAGAAGTGACTGATCGTAACGAGCTGGAACAGGCATTGGCCCAGCATTTTGATAAAAAAATCCAGATCAAGTCCAAGGTCCGCGAAACCCGTGCCGAATGGCTGGAACTGGCACAAATGAATGTGCTGCAAGGGATTAAATCGAAACTGGCGAATCACTTTGAACTGAATGAGCGTTTCCATCAGCTTGAGCAGGTGGTGGGACATCCTGTGGATCGGATTGAGTGTTTTGATATCTCACATACCATGGGGGAGGAAACGGTCGCATCCTGTGTGGTGTTTGATAGTGGCGGTGCGCGTAAGCGGGATTATCGCCAGTTCTCGATTAACGACATTACCGAAGGCGATGACTATGCTGCAATGCGTCAGGCGTTGACCCGACGTTATAAAAAGCACATGTTGCCCGACCTGTTACTGATTGATGGGGGTAAGGGACAGCTGCATATGGCAATGGAAGTCATGCAGGATCTTGGTCTGGACGCTTTTATGGTGGGTGTATCCAAAGGTGAGGGACGTAAACCAGGCTTAGAAACTTTACATTTTACTGATGGCACCAAGATTCAACTTCCCGAAGATCATAAAGCCCTGCATCTGATTCAACAGGTACGGGATGAAGCACACCGCTTTGCAATCACCAAACACCGTGCCAAACGCGACAAGAAACGAGGCTCTTCAGTTCTGGAAGTGATTCCCGGTCTGGGTCCAAAACGCCGTCGTGACCTGCTGACCCATTTTGGTGGCATTCAAGGTGTGTTGAAGGCTTCAGAGAAAGACTTGATGTTAGTACCAGGCTTAGGTGAAGTCATGGCTCGTACTATTTATAAAGTACTGCATGAATAAAAATCCAAATTAAATCATTTGCCAAAGTGCTCAGTGACGGAGAAGTCATTGAGCATTCACATCAATTTAAATTTATTGAATGATATCAGAACTAAAATGAACCACAGGGATGCACAATGACACTGGAACAGGTGTATGCAGCGATTGCTGTTGAGGAATGGGTTGATCTTCCAGCAGGATGGTTACAAGGACGGACCCTGTATGGTGGTCTGGCTGCGGCGATGATGATGCAAAAAGCGGTGCTGAGCATTAATGACCCGGCGAAACATCTTTTAAGCACCAGCGTAACTTTTGTGGGGCCGGTCCAGCAACGGCCAGTCAGGTTAACTGCAGAAATTCTGCGTGAGGGTAAATCCGTCACTACGGTTGAAGTTCGCCTGTGGCAGGATGATGCAGTGCAGAGTATCTTGTTAGCCAGTTTTGGTGTAGCACGTGACTCGACTATTCAAGTACATCAGGAGGCATCTGCTCCGGATTATCCAGCTCCAGAAAGCCTGTTTAGCATTCCTCCAAACGTAGGTATGCCGGAATGTTACCAGCAGTTTGAGGTTCGTTGGGCTGAAGTGAATTTGCCATGCACGGGGAGTGATCATCCTGATTTTGGCGGATGGTGCCGTTTTGATCCGGAAAGACATGCAAACCGCAAATTTGAAGTTGCTGACCTGATGGCAATTTTTGATATCTGGCCACCCGGTGTATTGCCGATGTTTAAGCAGATTGCACCAGCCAGCAGCCTCAACTGGACGGTGACCTATGTGCATCCAGTACAACATCAGTTGAATGATTGGTTTAAATATAAAGTATTTACTGATCATGCAGCAGATGGCTACGCGACAGAACATGCCTATCTGTGGGATGCTGAAAATCGCCTGATTGCGATTGCCAGACAGACAGTGACAGTGTTTGCCTAGTGACACTGCTGGCCAATTCGTATAAAGTGAAGCCTATTAACGATGGATCAAACCTCAATAAAAGTGTGCATTTTCATCGTACATGAGGGGAACAATTGGCGGTGTCTATGACTACAGGTCGTATCCTGAATATTCCAAACATCTTGACCTTGGCACGTATTGTCCTGATTCCAGTCTTTCTATTGGTGGCCTATTGGCCGCCGGCGATGGGGATTGATGAAAGCAATCCGGATATGACGCGTCATATGCTGTTGACTGCAATTTTTGTGGTTGCGGCGGTAACGGACTGGTTTGATGGCTATCTGGCGAGAACATTGAATCAGACTTCGGCTTTTGGTCGATTCCTGGATCCGGTGGCAGACAAGCTGATGGTTGCAGCTGCACTGATTGTACTGGTGCAATGGCAGCCTTCGATCTCCATGGCCTTTGCTGCAATTGTGATTATCTCGCGGGAAATTACGGTATCAGCTTTACGTGAATGGATGGCTGAACTGGGTGCGCGAACCAGTGTGGCGGTGTCTACAGTCGGCAAATACAAGACCGCCTTCCAGATGATCGCAATTACCGTATTTCTGCTTAACTGGCAGCCGCTAGATATGCTGGCTTATGCATTGCTCTATACTGCAGTTGTGCTCACCTTATGGTCGATGTTTATCTACCTGAAAGCGGCTTGGCCCTACCTGAAACAGCCTTAATCGAATATTGAATCAAGCCCCAGTCACTGGGGCTTTTTTTATGGGGTATAGTAATTTGTAGGCAAAAAAATACCCAGCCTTTGGGGGAAGAACTGGGATAAAATCGGGGATATTTATCGCTATTATACAAAGATGTTGCCATCCTCTTAATTGCTATTATAGGAAATCCATTTTTTAATTCATGTACATTCTTGTAGTGTAATGTTGCATTTCTATAGTGGCATGTATCTGCCGTTTACAATCTATTATTTTGGAATGAATGAAGGGTTTAAATCTAATAAGACTCATAATTAAATTCTTTAAATCGGATAAGTAAATTCAGCATTTTTAAACTTAATTGATTAGTAAAACTTCATATTTACAATAAATTTAATCTCTAAAATAAATAATATTGAAAAAAATTGATCTTAAAACTGATGCAAGCTGTTGTTCTGAGAAGTTTAGGAAAAGAGGAAGGATATGATCTATTGATTAGAAAATAGATAACTAGATGAAGGGAATTCTAGGGATTTTATTTGCTTATTTACGGTACATTTCTGCAATCAAGAGAAAGGTGGGTGAGAAAATTAAAAAAATGCTTTAAGAAAACCTTTTTCGGATTTCACTTGAGGGACGGTTCCTGTCTTTCAGCATGTTGAGCGTCGTATAAAAAGTCTGTCTAATGATGGAGATTTTTTTAGATTGAAGCTTACGCGCAGCATAGCTGTTTGTCTTGCAACGTGGCGGTATAGTATATAAAGAAGGAGTCTTCTTAGACTCCTTCTTGACATTTGAAACTACGCGCTTCGCTTGTCTTGAGTAATTTTTAGAGCAGTGCATAAAAAAGAATCCCCAAGTTGGGGATTCTTTTAGATTAAAGCCTACGCGCAGCATAGCTGCTTGTCTTGCGGCGTGGCAGAGCAGTGCTCCGCTTGATCACGCCTCAGGCTTTAGCCCTTCAGCTTTTTCCAATGATTCATCATTATTGAAAAACTTCTCACGTTGTTCTTCAAGGAACTTTTTCGCATCCGCTTCAAACACGTTTAAACGCTTTTCATTGATCAGCGTAGTTTGATGCTTCAGCCATTCCTGCCAAGCCTGTTTAGATACAGTATCAAACAGTTCCTGACCCTTTGCACCTGGGAATGGTGCAAAGTCTAAGCCTTCCATTTCTTTTTGATACTTACGGCAAAATACTTGTCGAGACATATCAATACTCCGAATTTAAGATAGCGCAATTAAGCGTAAAGTTTTTCCAGACGTGCATAAGCGCGTTCGATTGCTGCTGCGACTTGTACAGGTGCAGTACCACCAATGTGGTTACGCGCATTTACAGATGCTTCTAAAGTTAACGCTTTTTCAAATACATCTGCCTGGATCAGGTCAGAGAATTGCTGTAGCTGTTCAAGGGTGAGTTCAGACAAGTCTTTACCTTCCTGAACACCAAGTGCAACGGCTTTACCCACAATCTCATGTGCATCACGGAAAGCAACGCCATTTTTCACCAGGTAATCTGCAAGGTCAGTTGCAGTCGAGAAACCACGAAGCGCTGCCTCACGCATGATTTCGATATTTGGAACCAGTGCAGGAATCATATCTGCAAATGCCATCAATGAACCACGAACGGTATCGATCGCATCAAATAATGGTTCTTTGTCTTCCTGATTGTCTTTATTGTAGGCTAATGGCTGACCTTTCATTAGAGTCAACAAGCTCATCAAGTCGCCATACACACGGCCAGTCTTACCACGGATCAGCTCAGGCACGTCTGGGTTTTTCTTCTGTGGCATGATCGATGAACCAGTACAGAAGCGGTCCGGAATATTCACAAACTTGAACTGTGCAGATGTCCACAGAATCATTTCTTCAGACATGCGAGACAGGTGCATCATGATTAAAGATGCTGCTGCATTGAATTCGATGCCGAAGTCACGATCAGAAACAGCATCTAATGAGTTTTCAGCTACTGCTTCAAAACCTAGCAGTTCAGCTGTATAAGTACGGTCGATTGGATAAGTGGTGCCTGCTAAAGCAGCAGAACCCAATGGCATACGGTTAACGCGTTTACGGCAGTCAATCAGACGCTCAGAGTCTCGGACCAGCATTTCAAACCAAGCCATCAAGTGGTGACCAAAAGTCACAGGCTGTGCCGTTTGCAGGTGAGTAAAACCTGGCATGATGGTATTGGTATTTTTCGCCGCCAAGCTCAAAATGCCTTTTTGTAATTTCTCTAATAATTTTAGGATGGCATCAATTTCATCACGGACATAAAGGCGGATGTCTGTTGCCACCTGGTCATTACGGCTACGGCCAGTATGTAATTTTTTACCTGTAATGCCGATACGCTGAGTCAGACGTGACTCAATGTTCATATGCACATCTTCAAGGTCAATGCGCCATTCGAAATTACCTGCTTCAATATCCGCCTTAATCGCAGTCAGGCCTTCAATGATATCATCACGTTCTTGTTCAGTCAGCACGCCCACTTTTGCAAGCATGGTTGCATGCGCAATTGAACCCGCAATATCTTGTTTATAAAAACGTTGGTCAAATTGTACAGATGCTGTAAATTCAGCAACAAAAGCATCAGTCGCTTCAGAGAAACGACCGCCCCACATACCCGAAGTCTGGGCTTGTGATGGATTTGAGGAATTAGAAGATGTGGTCATGTCGGCTCAATAAGATTAAAAGCAGTAGAACGAAAAAGAGTATAGCAAATTCAACGGCTGTTGCCGAAGTCCCATCTGCTCAATCTGTTACAGATCCGATGGGGCAGCAACAATCTTCTTATTTTTTTGGCCAGATTGGCAATTGGCGTTATCTGCTGGAACTGTTTGTTGGCGGTAATGTTTTGGCTTTGGTACTGAGTCTGGCAGAAGCCCAGTCTTGGCAAGCGCTCAATTTTATGCACTTGCTGCAATACATCCTCTATATTAACTGGGTGTTGCTATCATTTGCGGCTTGTGTAGAACTGTTTCACCAGTATTTTGATCGTATGGGGATCAAATCTGCATTGATTACCGGATTCTTGTTATTACAGGCTATCGTGCTGGTAACGACAGTTAGTTTAAACATTCTGATACATTTTGGGATAAATTTTCATCTGCATGATCTTACATCTGAAATTGCTTTTAAGCAGGTCGGAATGCACCTGAGTTTTGGAATTTTGCTCGGAACTTTCTGTTTTCGTTATCTTTACTTAAGGGAGCAATGGACACGTCAACGCCATAGCGAGTTAAATTCACGGATTCAGGCCATGCAGGCCCGGATTCAACCACATTTTTTATTTAATAGTTTAAATAGTGCTATCAGCCTGATCAGCATTGATCCTGATAAAGCGGAACATATGCTGCTTAATCTGTCCCGACTGTTTCGTGCCAGCTTTCAGGAATTAAAGCTGGTCAGCTTGCAAGAAGAAATTGATTTGTGCCAACGTTATCTGGAGATTGAGCAAATCCGACTCGGTGATCGTTTGCAGGTTGAATGGAAATTAGAAAACAAAGACTTATACTCATACGTCCAAATTCCATTACTGACTTTACAACCCCTATTAGAAAATAGTATTTTCCATGGAGTTGAAAAAATTCTAACAAAGAGTACGATAAGCGTATTGATTGAAATCCTGCAAAATCAAATTAATATTATTATAACAAACCCATATTCACAGGATCATGCAGCATTAAAGCGGGGAAATGGTATTGCAATTGAAAATGTTCGACAGCGTTTGAAGGCCTATTATGGCCCGACAGTGACCTTTAGAACCTATGCCGGCAAGGGAATTTTTACGACGGTTGTGCAATATCAGTATAAATAACAATAAAATGCAGTTAACTTAACAACAATGACATGCCGTTAACTGAAGGAGGATAAATGGACATCCTGATCTGTGATGATGAGCCTCTTGCCATAGAGCGTTTGGCACGCCTGGTCAGCCAGCTCGGCCATACTGTGGTTGCAACCGCAACCCATGGTCAGCAAGCCCTTGATCTGGCCCATCAGCACGAGCCCGATGTCATTCTATTAGATATTCAAATGCCCGAAATGGACGGTCTGCGTTGCGCACAACATCTGCGCCAGCTTGACCCAATGCCGGCAATTGTTTTTTGTACGGCCTATGACAACCATGCGCTTGATGCATTCAAGTCGAATGCAGAAGGCTACTTGCTCAAACCAGTGATGCAACAGGAGTTAGCACAGGTATTCGAGCATTTAACCAAACTTACCCAAGCTCAGATGAGCCAACTAAAACAAAAAGAAAATATGGAAGAACTCAATATCAGCCGCCATCAGATTGCGGCAAAGACTTATCGCGGGGTGGAGCTTGTCCCTGTGGAAAATATTTACTATTTCCTGGCTGATCAGAAATATGTCACGGTACGGCATAAAAATGGCAGTGTCCTGATCGATGAAACATTAAAGGACTTGGAACAGGAATTTGGCCAGAATTTTATCAGGATCCACCGCAATGCGCTGGTGTCTGTAAACTATCTGGATGGACTGGAAGTGGTCAGTTCAGGGCAGTATCAGGTACGTTGCCGTGAGCTGGATGAAAGACTTGCAGTAAGTCGGCGCCATTTACCATTTTTACGTGAACGCATTCATAAGCTCTGAAGCGTATGGGATCGGGTTGCAGTTGAAACTTGCATAAATTCACTTGCATTTTAAAGTGATCAGGTTAAGTTTAGACTATTGTTCTCATTCACTGTATTTGAAATTTATGAAGACCCTAAAAATTGCAACTCGACAAAGTCCTCTTGCACTATGGCAAGCGGAGCATATCCGTGCACGTCTGCAGGAACTGCATGCCGATCTTCAGGTCGAGTTGGTCACGTTTGTGACACAGGGTGATAAAATTCTTGATACCCCATTGGCAAAAATTGGTGGCAAGGGCCTGTTTGTTAAAGAACTTGAGGCTGCATTACTGGATGGTCGTGCAGACTTGGCCGTGCATTCCATGAAAGATGTACCCATGGCACTGCCTGAAGGTTTAAGTCTTGCAGTGATCTGCGAACGTGAAGATCCATTGGATGCTTTTGTATCTAATAGCTATACAAGCTTTGACGAGTTGCCACAGGGCGCTAAAGTAGGCACATCCAGTCTGCGTCGTAAGAGCCAGATTTTAAAGGCACGTCCGGACCTTGAGATCATTGATCTGCGAGGTAATGTCGGCACACGTCTGTCGAAACTCGATGCGGGCAATTACGATGCTATTATTCTTGCCAGTGCCGGTTTAAAACGTCTAGGACTGATAGATCGTATTCGTCATACGCTTAAGCCTGCAGTCAGTTTGCCAGCTGTGGGCCAGGGTGCGCTTGGTCTTGAATGTCGTGATCGTGATCAGGCCGTACTTGATCTAATCCTGCCACTCTTACATGCGGAGACTGATGCCTGTGTCCGTGCTGAACGCGCATTTAATGCCTATCTGGAAGGTGGTTGTCAGGTGCCGATTGCAGGTTATGCAACTTTACAGAATGGTAAAATTGCCATCGAAGGCCGTGTGGGTAGCGTGGATGGTGCCACTTTATTAAAATCAGAATTACAGGGTGATGTAAATCAGGCGGAGCAGCTCGGTGTGGCTCTGGCACAGAATTTACTGGCCCAAGGTGCAGGCGATTTGCTTAAAGCACTATATTCATAAGATTCATGCTGTTTATTAATACTCGCCCTCAGGATCGTGCTGTCCGACTCACACAGCAGTTACAGGCAGCACAAATTCCTGTGGTAGAGCTACCTTTACTGGAACTGGTTGCACAGCCTTATTCAGCAGAATTGGATAGCTTGTATCAGCAGTTGAATCGTGCTCAAGTCATTGTGGTGGTGAGTCCGACTGCGGTGCAGATTGGCATGCAATATCTGGCGCAGGCAGGCATTGAACTGGCTACATTGGCCCATATACAGTGGATTGCTGTAGGGCGAAGCACTGAACAGGCATTGCTACAATATGGCATTCAAAGTCATGTGCCTGAGGTTGAAACCTCTGAAGGAATGCTACAATTACCGATCCTGGATGGTCTTGAAAAAGATGCTGTTGTAGCCTTTTGGCGAGGTGAGGGCGGTCGATTATTTATGATGGACCATTTGCGTCAGCAGGGTGTTGAGGTACTAAATTTTGTACTATATCAACGTCAGTGTCCGGTTCAGTCACAACAGACCATAGCTGCGCTTTTGCCTCGATTGCAGGACAATCGCCATTATATGGTTCTGATGAGTAGTGAAGCCAGCTGGTTAAACTGGGTGCAGCTAATGCAGCAGGACATCTCCCTGATCAGCAAGGGAATTTATTTGGTTTTAGGCCCACGTTTGGCTGCTATTTTAGGGGAATACCGTCAACATCATGCTGCAGCATTTGAGTATGTACAACTTGAGAGCCTGAGCAGCGATGTGATCGTACGGGAGATGAAGCGAGTACTGGGGAACTCATGAAGAAAATTTTAATCGTGCTGTTCATTGTGGCATTCGCCTGGATGGTCAAAATCAGTTATGACCTGTTCAGTTTGCGCCAGGCCCATACAGAACTCAGCTCCAGCTTTACTCTATTGCAGCAGCAAAATGCCAGTTTGAATGACAAGGTGGTTGCACTTAAACGCCAGGTAACTGAACAGCGCCAGGATGCACCAGCTGTATCCAACTCACAGGTAGCTACTGCACCTGAATCGCATGATGCCGAACTGGTTCGTCAGCAACTCAGCCTGATTGAGTTCGCTTTGCAGCAGCAGCAATACAGCACAGCATTGGAAAAACTCAGTCAACTGCAACTGGATTTGCCGAATTATACGCTTGCACCAGCTTTGCTAGACGGTTTGGAGCGTGTACTCAGTAAAGATCAGGTAATGCTGCAACAGTTCATCAATAGTCGTCTGGTACAGCAGAATAAAATCCGGGATTTACTGAATCAAATGGATACTGAAATTGCCAAGGAGTTAAAAGCCCAGCACAGTGCCACCCCGGCAGAGTCTGGTTCCTTCTGGCGCAATCTGATTCAAATTGAAGCTGTGCAGCAGCCAAGTACGGTGTTAATGCAGCGAGGGCTAGTGTTGAAAGAGGCGCAATTACGTCTATTGATGGCACAAAATGCGCTACAGCAAAGTCAACAAATTCCTTTCCAACAATCGCTTGGTGCCGTGGCTGAAGTCCTCAAACAATTACCGGATGCCAAAAGCCAGCAATGGGTTAAACAGCTGGAACAGATCCGCACCATACCGCTGACACCGGTTCCTCCTCTGAATGCCCGTACCTTAATGAGCTGAGCGCTTATGAAACAGATTCTGCTTGCCTATTTATTTGTCAGTCTGCTCGGTATTGCGGCTTTAAGTCTACTCAGTTACGGTCACGGACCAGGGTATGTCTATCTGTACTGGCGTAACTGGCAGGTACAGACCAGTGTATGGATACTGGCAGCGCTACTGGTTACGATCAGCTTTGTCATGCATATGCTGTGGTATGCGGTTACGCGTTATCTGAATCGCGAGCAGCGCAAAAAACAGCGCGTTTTCAGTTTTCATCATTTACATCCTTATGAACAACTGGCAGTGGTGTGGCTGCTCAATGCCTCACAGGATCAACGTGATTTTATTCAGCAGTCTTTTGCCCAGTCTGGATTATTAAAAGATATTATTCATGCACGTTTGTCTTGGGGACAGCAGGATTTTGATGAGGCTTTGAAATCTTTAAATCAGTCCAATCCAATGGCATTTGAACTGGCTGAATTACAGCGTATTGAAGTGTACTTATCGCAACAGGATGGTCAGCAGGCATTAACCCATCTTGAATTCTTAAATCAGCATGAATTATCCCCGTGGCTGTTTAAAGTTAAATCAGCTTATGAGCAGAGATTAACCAAATTATGGGGGCAATTTGCCTTAAAGTTTCCCTGGCTGTATTTAAGATCAACTCAATATGGTCATTTAGAGCAAAATACTAAAACACTTTGGCTAGAACAATTATTACTGGCTTTTGAACAGGCGGATCAGGAAGATTTAAAATACTTGCAACAGCGCTATATCGACTTAAGCGAAGAAATATTTAAACGTGACTATACGGTCAAACTACTGTGGCTGAAATTGTTATTTAAAATGCCTGAAATGAGCGCCGAGCATGAAGCGCTAGCAGTGCATTTATTGGAACAGCAATTTAATCAGGACGTATTTTATTTATGGTTTCAGCAACAATTACTTCGACAAAATCCTGATTATGAAATTATTAACCAGCAAATTTCATTGTGGGAAGAAAAATATACAGCAGTGCCGGTCTTAACATTTGCCAAATGGCATGTACTGCAAGCTGCGGGTCGAGTAGAGGAAGCCCAGCAACTGCTTGCACTCTATCCAGATGATGTGCGTATGAGTTATCTGCGCATTAAATCTGCCTTGCAGGGGCAGGATGAGTTACAACAACAACTGAATCAGGTGTTTGAATCAAATGCCAATTTTATTGATACAAGAATATAGGGGATAATATATGGAATCACTTGCGCAGTATCCAGTGATTTTTGAGCAACGCGTGGCTTGGGGTGATATGGATGCCTTTGGTCATGTTAATAATGCGGTGTATTATCGTTATATTGAAAGTGCCCGACTGGCTTATCTGGATCGATTAAATATACTGGTTGGTCCATTATTAACTGTTGTGGCTACGAATCAATGTCGCTATTTAAAGCCGGTGGTTTATCCGGATCAACTTAAAATCGGTGTGCGTATTGAAGATATAGGCACTACCTCATTTCGTATGAGTTATTTATTATGGAGTGAGCAGCAGCAAAGTATAGTGGCAATTTCTGAAGCGGTTCTAGTTTGTATAAATAAAAATAGCATGCAAAAAATGCCAATTCCTGAAGATGTACAGCAAATAATAAGAAATTTAGAAAATACGGTTGAACATACAGTTTAAAATACGAGAAAATTATTTAATTTTGTAATTAATTTTATTATTTGTTGTTATCCGTTCAAATTTTTTTATTGAATATTTTATTTAATCTAAATATTATGAAAAAGTTATTTATAAAACGAATAATATTATTTTTATGGAGAGAGTGATGCCAGACATTACGAATTTATCAGTTGAAGAGTTAAAGCGTTTACAAGCTGAAGCTGAAGCATTAATTGCGTCTAAAAAAGACCAGGAAATCGAAGATGCTTATAATCAGGTATTAAGCATTGCAGAAAAAGTAGGTATGAGCATTGAACAGTTGCTCGAGTTCGGTGCCTCTAAGCGCAAGAAATCATCTCGCAAGACTGTAGAACCACGTTACCGCAGTAAAGCAAATCCGGAAGAAACCTGGACAGGTCGTGGTAAACAGCCACGCTGGCTGGTTGCAGAACTGGAACAAGGTGCCAAGCTGGAAGATTTTCTGATCTAAAGATTTGACTGTGAATGTTGTCATAGGTCAGTCATGGAAATGATCTATATATCTTTAACCAAGCATCATTGCTTGGTTTTTTTATGCCCATCAATTGGCGTGGTGAAAAAAGTATGCATAATGTACTTATATTAAGAAAAGAATCATAACCAGGAACTGAAATTGATGGATTGGTTGGGGTGGGATGAGCAGTAAACCGAAAACTTTCAAATGGTTAATTCTTGCCATAGTCGCCTTTTTTATTTTTGTGGTTTTGCAGGTGCCGGCTGCCTGGCTGATTTCAAAATTTTATAAAAATAATCAGGTACTGCATAACGTCAGTGGCAATATCTGGCAGGGGAGTGCTGACTGGAAGAAAGGTCAATTGCGTGGCAGCCTCAACTGGCAGGTCCGTCCATTGGATTTGCTATTATTGCGTCTCGGGGCAAATGTGGAAGTACATAGCGGCAATACTAAACTTGCCGGTGTAATGGCTTACGGTCTGACCAAAACGTTAGTCGCCAGGAATCTGGAAGGACAGGTCGCACCAGAAACCTTGAAAAATCTGGCAGACTGGCAATGGCCAACCAATGCAATTCAATTTAAGCAGCTCGATTTTAAATATAAGAAACAAAATGGCTTTAGTGATGTGAGTGGTCAGTTGAATTGGACCGGGGGAGAATTGATCTATACCTTTGCACAGCGTCAAGAGCGGATGAGTGTTCCTGTTCTTGCCGGGAAGCTGGCAGATGAGTCAGGTAAATTATTGCTGGATGTTCGCGATAGTCGTGATCAGAAAATGCTGAATATTGAACTTGATCCCGATCTGATGCTGAATGTGCAACTGACACAGCGTATGTTACTGAATGTTCCTTCCTATGAAGGTAAAGCTGGACTGGACACTTATGTCATCAGCACCCGTCAGCCGTTGATGGGAGGCCTAAACTGATGGCCATCAATATAGATAAATTTAAACAGCTGGATCTACAGACGTTTAATAAAGCAGCACCCGCACTTTTAGTTTTACTGATTCTGTATCTGTGCTGGAAACTGGCAGCCCTATTCTGGCTGGTCGTTGCACCGCCTCAAGCCCTGCAAGTAGAACGTGTAGAGTTGGGCTCACAGCAGTCACGGATTCCGAATATCAGCTCTTTCGCCTTATTTCAGGAAACTGGAAAAAGTGCGGCAAGTGCGGAAGTCTCCAATATTCTGTTACAAGGGGTGATGGTTGCCAGTCCAAGCTATTTGTCTTCAGCAGTATTGAAGCTGAATGATCAGGTCGATCGCTATCGTGTTGGCGAGAGCTTGGGTAATAGCGGCTATGAGCTGGCTGAAGTGTACTGGGATCGGGTGATTATTCGTCAGCAAAATGGTGCGAGTAAGGAAGTTTTCTTTAAGGGCTTGGAAAATGGCTTAAATCAGCCTTGGCAGAGTAATGAGCAGAAAAGTGGGCGTTCATCGTCATCCTCAAATTGGGGTGGATCAGCGAATCAGCCAACAAATGAGCCTGCTTCACCGCAGAATGAGATTGGTCGCGCGATTCAGCAGATGAATGAAAACCGCGAACAGTATCTGGAAAATATGGGAGTTTCTGCAGGTGAAGGGGGTTATGAAGTCACTTCGCGAACTCCGGCAGTGCTGCGTAACCGTCTCGGTCTCAGACCCGGCGACCGGATTGTATCCCTGAATGGTCAAACCGTCACTGCAGGACAATCTGAAGTGCAGTTACTGGAACAGGCACGACAGCAGGGCCAGGTAAAACTTGAAATTAAACGTGGTGATCAGGTGATGACCATTCAACAGGATTTAAAGTGATGTGTCATCACATATAGGGTTGGGAAGCATTTAGGTTTATGGCTTTATTTAATAATAATCGATCAGCATGGGCGCTTTGTGTTGCCGCACCTCTGGTGGCTATGGTCAGTACCGCAACTTATGCGCAGACCTGGAAAATCAATCTGCGTGATGCAGACCTGGCTGCTTTTATTAATGAAGTAGCCGATATTACGGGGAAAAATTTTGCCGTTGATCCAAGGGTACGCGGCAATGTCACAGTCATTTCAAACCGGGCATTAAACCGGGCTGAAGTCTATGATCTGTTTCTTGGGGTTTTGAATGTTAATGGTGTCGTGGCGATCCCATCCGGGAATACCATCAAACTGGTGCCAGACAATAACGTCAAGAACTCCGGTATTCCGTATGATGCCCGTAACCGTGCGACTGGTGACCAGATTGTGACACGGGTAATCTGGCTGGAAAATACCAATCCGAATGACCTGATTCCAGCACTACGCCCACTAATGCCGCAGTTCGCCCATCTGGCAGCTGTACCGGGAACCAATGCCCTGATTGTTTCCGATCGCGCTAGCAATATTTACCAGCTGGAAACGATTGTGCGTAACTTGGATGGTACCGGTCAGAATGATCTGGAAGCCATTACCTTACAGTCGAGTCAGGCTGAGGAAATGATTGGCCTGATTGAGTCCATGACAGCTACAGGTTCTGCCAAGGATCTCAAAGGCTCACGTGTGCGGGTCATGGCAGATCAGCGGACCAATCGGATTATCATCAAAGGCGATACTGCAACCCGTAAGCGTATTCGCCAGATTATTGAAACGCTGGATGTGCCTGCAGCGGATCGTTTAGGGGGGCTAAAAGTCTTTCGCCTGAAATATGCCAGTGCCAAAAACCTGGCTGAAATTTTACAAGGACTGGTTTCTGGGCAGGCTCAGGGGCGTTCGAGCTCTTCTTCAGAGAACAGCTCCGCAGGAACTTCGCTGAATACATTGGGCAATAACAGCTCTGCATCCAATATGTCTCAGGAAGCTTCCACTTCCGGGATTCAGTTAAATTCAGGATTAGGAAATAACCAGCAAGGAATTACCAGTTTTAATGCCAATGGTGTCAGTATTATTGCTGATGCGACCCAGAATTCATTGGTAGTGAAGGCTGATCCACAACTGATGCGCGAAATCGAGTCAGCGATTAATCAGCTGGATACGCGTCGTCAGCAGGTGTTAATTGAAGCTGCGATTATGGAAGTGGAAGGTACGGATGCTGACCAGCTGGGTGTGCAATGGGCACTTGGTGATCTGAGTAGCGGTATTGGTCTGATTAACTTTGATAACTTTGGTGCCAGCCTGAAAAATATTGCTGCCGGCTATCTGACCGGTGGTGCGGCAGGGGCAGGCAGTGCAATTGGTACAGGGACCTCACTCGTGATAGGTGATTATCGTGAAGGCAGTGATGGTTCTCGAAAGCTCTATGGTGCACTGATTCAGGCACTCAAAGAAACCACGAAGTCGAATCTATTGTCTACGCCATCGATTGTGACCATGGACAATGAAGAAGCCTATATCGTAGTGGGTGAAAACGTTCCATTTGTAACAGGTTCAGTTTCTACGGGTGCGGCAGGTGTTGCCAATCCCTATACCACCATTGAGCGTAAAGATGTGGGTGTGACATTAAAAGTCATTCCGCATATTGGTGAAAATGGAACCGTACGTCTGGAAGTCGAGCAGGAGGTTTCTGCAGTTGCACGTGATAAGGGGCAGGCATCAGATCTGGTCACTAGTAAACGTGCGATCAAAACTTCAATTCTGGCTGAACATGGTCAAACCATTGTGCTCGGTGGTCTGATTTCAGATAACACCAGCTACGGTCGTCAGGCGGTACCGGGTTTGGGTGCAATCCCTGGTTTAGGGCGTTTATTCCGCTCGGAAGGTAAATCCAATCAGAAGCGTAACCTGCTGATTTTTATTCACCCAACGATTGTGGGGGATAAAAATGAAGTACGTAAAATTTCCCAGCAGCGCTATAGTCAGCTGTATAGCTTGCAATTGGCACTAGATTCGGATGGTAATTTTGCCAAACTGCCAGAAAACCTGGATGATGTATATCAACAACGTCTCCCTGTTTCTAAAACACCCCTAGGGTCGAATTACCAAACTGTACCAACTGCACCTGTAGCCTCACAGCCGGTGGCAGTAGTCACTACGCCAGTTGCAATTGAACCTGTAGTGCAACAGCAATCTGTGCAACCAGTACAAAATGTAGAAAAAACCCGAAATACAGTGACAACCACGACGTTGCGTCCGAAAAGCTAGAGGTGCGGTGGTTGCAAACAGCATGTTATGATCAACGTAACAGAATAAAAGAGAAGTGGATGTTATGACTTGGAAAATTCAAGCCATTACTGGCGATCTGACAGGACAGGAAATTAGCATTGACCGTGACATGCTGGTGGGTCGTCATCAGGCAGCAGATATTGTGTTGCAGGCTGCAGAAATCTCGCGTAAGCATGCTGCCTTTTTGCTGAAGGAAGATGCACTGTGGGTACAAGACCTGGGTTCTTCAAATGGTACTTTTGTCAATGATATGCGCATTGATTCAGAAGCATTGCTGAAACAGGGTGATATCGTACAGTTTGCTAGCCTGAAATTTTCTGTGCTTGAGCCAGCACAAGAAGTCATCGTCGAACCTGAACTAGAACAGACAGCTGAACGTATTATTGAAGAGGCTGCTGAGAAGACTGCTGCCCATCAGATGAATGATCAGGGTATGCCAGAGCTAAAAGAACGTGATGCTGAAGTCCAGTTGACTCGTGATGGTATGCCAACCAATGTCGGTATTCCAAAACCGGCGCCAATTCCTGAAGGTATAGATTTATCTGCGGTTAAACCTGAACCAACACCAATTCCTGTTGAGCAACCGATTTCTCGTGTAGAAGAAGCGAAGGAACAGCAAAAAAATGCTTCAGTCGGTTTGATTTCTTTAATTGTTATTGTGATTTTAGCAATTATGGCTTGGCTATTCTTTAAATAAGCCAAGTATTGGTTACAATCAAGGCATGCAATCGCATGCCTTTTTTGTGGCTGCGTGATGAATAAAGATAAAGAGAGTGGAAATGTCTATAGCACAACTGGATAAACGTGAGCTGATTTTATTTGATCTGGATGGCACCTTGGTGGATTCGGCTTCTGACCTGTATCGTGCCATGAATATGAGCTTAAATGTGCTGCAACTGCCTTTTGTGACTGAAGAACAGGTACGAGTCTGGATTGGCAAAGGTAGTTCGAAGTTTTGTGAAAGCGTACTACTGCACCTGACTGGAAGTTTGGATCCAGCACAGCATCAGGAATTACTAAATACTTTCCTGGAAGTCTACAATGCTGATCCATGTGTCGATACCGTACCATTTCCGGGCATTATTGAATTTCTACAATGGGGTAAAGCACAAGGTAAAAAGCTCATTTGTGTGACCAATAAGCCCGAACAGCCTGCACGCAGTATTTTAGATATTTTGGATATGGCGAAGTATTTTGATGACACTATTGGTGGTGACCGTTTTACCGAGCGTAAGCCGGATCCGCGTCAATTGCTGCATTGTGTCGAGCATTATGCTGTCAGCAAAGAGCAGGTGCTGATGATTGGCGACTCGGTGAATGATGTCGAAGCTGCACGCCGTGCCGGTATAGATTGTATTGTAGTCAGCTATGGCTATAATCATGGTGAGAATATAGCAGACAGCCATCCTCAGGAGATTGTGGATGATCTACGTGAACTGCTGGCTTAATTAGGGTATTAGGGAATTAAAATGAATAGTTCTAAGGTTTTTCGATGGCGTCGCTCAGTCCAATTCTATTTACACACTGAGTAACCCTAATTTAAAGAGAAAAACCGAATGACCACTCAAGCACAATTCCAGCAACTTGCTGCGCAAGGCTATAACCTGATTCCCGTTTACCGTCAGCGCTTGGCCGATACTGATACGCCCCTTTCTATTTTTGCTCGCCTTAAACAGCATCAACAGGCTTATCTGTTTGAATCGGTTGAGGGGGGGGAGAACTGGGCGCGTTATTCAATCATCGGTTTGGGTGAATCTACCGTGTTCTCCTGTAACGCAGGTGAACTGACGGTACAACATGCCGATGGCTCGATTGCAAAGCAGCACTGTTCAGACCCCTTCCAATACATTCGCGACTTTCAGGCGCAGTTTAAAGTGCCGACTCAAGCAGACTTACCTGCTTTACCAAGTTTTACTGGTGGTCTGGTCGGTTACTTTGGCTATGACTCGGTACGTTATATCGAGCCAAAGCTGAATAATGTCCCTGAAGCCGATCCAGTAGGTTTGCCAGATATCTGGATGATGCTGTCTAAAACAGTGATCGTATTTGATAACCTCAAAGATACCTTGTTTTTGATTGTGCATGCCGATACGAATGATGCTAATGCATATGAAAAAGCACATGAAAAATTAAATGAATTGGAAAATATTCTGGCAACACCAATCAGTCTGAAAGCAGAAAAACATACTCCACCGCATTTTGAGTCATTAACCGGGCATGATAACTTCCTTGCTTCTATTGAAAAAGTGAAAGAGTACATCCGTGCTGGTGATGTCATGCAGGTAGTACCCGGTCACCGTATGGTCTCTGATTTTGATGGAGAGCCTCTACAGGTCTATCGTGCGTTACGCCACCTTAACCCATCACCCTACCTGTTCTTGGTGCAAGGGCAGACCTTAGAAAACAAAACACCTTTCCATATTGTCGGTTCTTCACCTGAGATTTTATCTCGTTTGGAAAATGGGATTGCTACTGTGCGTCCCCTGGCAGGGACTCGTCCGCGTGGCAAGACCAAAGAAGAAGATCTGGCATTAGAAAAAGATCTGCTTTCTGATGAAAAAGAGATTGCCGAGCATTTAATGCTGATTGATCTGGGCCGAAATGATGTTGGTCGGGTGTCAAAAATCGGTAAAGTGCAAGTGACTGATCAAATGGTGATCGAACGTTATTCGCATGTCATGCACATTGTCTCGAATGTACAAGGTGAAGTGCGTGATGATGTAGATGCATTGGATGTTTTTAAAGCAACATTCCCGGCAGGCACGCTTTCTGGTGCACCAAAAATTCGTGCCATGGAAATTATTGACGAAGTTGAGCCGGTAAAACGTGGAATTTTCGGTGGTGCTGTTGGTTATTTAGGCTGGCACGGCGAAATGGACATGTCGATTGCGATTCGTACCTGTGTCATTCGTGAAAATAAGGTCTATGTTCAGGCCGGAGCAGGGCTGGTTGCTGACTCAAATCCTGAATCTGAGTGGAATGAAACCCAAATAAAAGCTCGCGCAGTGATCAAAGCGGTTGAATTATCATCAAATGGTTTGATTTTATGAGTTTTTGACGTTTTTTTTGAAAAAAACACTTGCATGGTTTCTGAGTTTTGCTAAACTGCACACCGTTCCGATACGAAACGTACGAAACACTAAGAAACGCCGGCATAGCTCAGTTGGTAGAGCAACTGACTTGTAATCAGTAGGTCCACAGTTCGAATCCGTGTGCCGGCACCATCTTAGAGAGTTTCTAGTGTAGAGTAAAGAACAGCACTGATGTAAGTGTAAAAAATGGTGAGGTTCCCGAGCGGTCAAAGGGGGCGGACTGTAACTCCGCTACGAAAGTTTCGAAGGTTCGAATCCTTCCCTCACCACCAATTTTAAGACTTCAATAAGTGGTTTGTACCAACATCGTGCGGGAGTAGCTCAGTTGGTAGAGCGGTAGCCTTCCAAGCTACATGTCGCGAGTTCGACCCTCGTCTCCCGCTCCATTGAAGTACTAATATTTGCTCTTATAGCTCAGTGGTAGAGCACTCCCTTGGTAAGGGAGAGGTCTCGAGTTCAAATCTCGATAAGAGCTCCAGATTACAGTTTATCGCAACATTGTTGCAAAAGATTCCAAAAGCAGGCTATTTAGTCTGCTTTTCAAGTATTGGGCGTTTGATTTTTTTAGGCGATATGTCGGAGCTGAGTTTTACTCAGAATTGTGTTCGACGTAAACGAGGAAGATGAACATGGCTAAGGCTAAGTTTGAACGTAATAAGCCACACGTTAACGTGGGCACAATTGGTCACGTTGACCATGGTAAAACAACTTTAACAGCTGCGATTGCAACTGTATGTGCGAAGAAATTCGGTGGTGAAGCGAAAGACTACGCTGCAATTGACTCTGCACCAGAAGAAAAAGCACGTGGTATTACCATTAACACTTCTCACGTAGAATACGATTCTCCAACTCGTCACTACGCTCACGTAGACTGCCCGGGCCACGCCGATTATGTTAAAAACATGATTACTGGTGCTGCTCAGATGGACGGCGCGATCCTTGTATGTGCTGCGACTGATGGTCCAATGCCACAAACTCGTGAACACATCCTGCTTTCTCGTCAGGTAGGTGTACCTTACATCGTTGTATTCTTGAACAAATGCGACCTTGTAGACGACGAAGAGCTTCTTGAGCTAGTTGAAATGGAAGTTCGTGAACTTCTTTCTACTTATGACTTCCCAGGTGATGACACTCCAGTTATCCGTGGTTCAGCTCTTCTTGCGCTTAACGGCGACGCTGGTCAATATGGTGAAGCTGCAGTTGAAGCTCTTGTTGAAGCGCTTGACTCTTACATCCCAGAACCAGAACGTGCAATCGACCAAGCATTCTTGATGCCAATCGAAGACGTATTCTCAATCTCAGGTCGTGGTACAGTAGTAACTGGCCGTGTTGAGACTGGTATTGTTAAAGTTGGTGAGTCAGTTGAAATCGTTGGTATCCGTGATACACAAACAACAACTGTAACTGGCGTTGAAATGTTCCGTAAACTTCTTGACGAAGGTCGTGCGGGCGAGAACTGTGGTGTTCTTCTTCGTGGTACTAAGCGTGAAGACGTTCAACGTGGTCAAGTACTTGCTAAACCAGGTACAATCAAGCCGCACACTAAATTCGACGCAGAAGTATACGTACTTTCTAAAGAAGAAGGTGGTCGTCATACTCCATTCCTTAACGGTTACCGTCCACAGTTCTACTTCCGTACAACTGACGTAACTGGTGCGATCGCGCTTAAAGAAGGCGTTGAAATGGTTATGCCTGGTGACAACGTTGAGATGTCAGTAGAGCTGATCCACCCAATCGCAATGGATGCAGGCTTGCGCTTCGCGATCCGTGAAGGTGGTCGTACAGTTGGTGCTGGTGTAGTATCTCGCGTTACTGCATAATATAGTATAAGATATTGACTGGAGCCCCGGCTCCAGTCTGTCTTTTTGAAGGTCAGTAGTTCAATTGGTAGAGCGTCGGTCTCCAAAACCGAATGTTGGGGGTTCGAGTCCCTCCTGACCTGCCATCATTTTTTCTTGAAAGACGCTTGATGTCGGCAAATCTGGTCATATAATAAGTCGCGAAACCTACGACGAGTACAAAAATGTCGAATGATAAATCACGTGACGCAATAAGCGGCGCGGCAATTCCCCAAAGAAATAATCCTGCTGTAGATGTAAAAACCGGTTCTCCATTGGACATTGTTCTATGGGTTATCGCCTTGATTTTATTGGTGGGTGCAATGATGGTAAATCAATATTTGCCAGCGTACTGGGCACCAGCGAATGATATTTGGGTTCGTGTTGGGGTGATTTTGGCTTGTATCGTGGGCGCTTTAGGTTTATTATACGCCACCCATCAAGGCAAAGGCTTTGTTCGACTGCTGAAAGACGCACGAATTGAGCTCCGTCGAGTGACCTGGCCTACTAAACAAGAGACCATGACCACCTCATGGCATGTTCTTGTTGTTGTTGTCATTGCAGCTGTTGTTTTATGGTGTTTTGATTACGTATTAGGCTGGTTAATGAAGTTTATTATCGGGTAAGAGAGCTATGAAACGTTGGTACATTATTCATGCCTATTCTGGTTATGAAAAACAAGTGATGCGTTCGCTTAATGATCGAATCCAGCGTAGCGCTGTTGCCGATAGCTTTGGTGAAGTCCTGGTCCCTACTGAAGAAGTAGTGGAAATGAAGGATGGCAAGAAACGTAAATCAGAGCGTAAGTTCTTCCCAGGCTATGTATTGGTCGAAATGGAAATGAACGATGAAACCTGGCACATTGTTAAAGAATGTCCAAAAGTATTAGGTTTCATTGGGGGTACGGCAGAAAAGCCGGCACCAATTACGCAAAAAGAAGCTGATGCGATTCTTGCGCGTGTACGTAATACTGGTGAAGCACCTCGTCCTAAGACGATGTTTGAACCAGGCGAAGAATTACTCGTAATTGACGGTCCATTCACAGACTTTAAAGGTGTGGTGGAAGAGGTTCAGTACGAAAAGTCACGCTTAACGCTGACAATCAACGTATTTAACCGACCAACTCAGGTTGAATTGGAATTTCGCCAAGTCGAAAAAACAATCTAATCGGTATTGGTTGAAAACGCCCGATTTGTTAAAGGATCGGGCATTGTTGTTGTAACGGTTATCGTTACGTAGAATCATTGGGGAGCCTAGCGGCGTTTGCACCCAGAGGTAATTTGAAATGGCTAAGAAGATTGACGGCTATATCAAGCTGCAAGTTCCAGCTGGTAAAGCGAATCCATCTCCACCTATTGGTCCTGCACTGGGTCAACGTGGTGTTAACATCATGGCATTCTGTAAAGAATTCAACGCTGCTACTCAAAAGCTTGAAGCTGGTCTGCCAATCCCAGTCGTGATCACTGTGTACAACGACAAGTCGTTCACTTTCATCATGAAAACTCCACCTGCTGCGATTCTTCTTAAGAAAGCTGCTGGTATCCAAAAAGGTTCAGCTGTACCTAACAAAACTAAAGTTGGTAAGTTGACTCGTGCTCAGCTAGAAGAAATTGCGACTACTAAAGAACCAGATCTTACTGGTGCTGATTTAGACGCACGTGTTCGTACCATCGCTGGTTCTGCACGTTCTATGGGCTTGGAAGTGGAGCTATAAGACATGGCAAAGTTAACTAAACGTCAAAAAGCCATTGCTGCTGCTATTGAAGCGCAAAAAGTTTACACTTTAGAAGAAGCTGTAGAAGTTCTTACTAACCTTCCAGCTGCGAAATTCAAAGAATCTTTGGATATCGCTGTTAATCTAGGTGTTGACCCTCGTAAATCTGATCAGGTTGTTCGTGGCGCGACTACTCTTCCTGCAGGTACTGGTAAAACTGTACGTGTAGCTGTATTCGCTCAAGGCGCTGCTGCTGAAGCTGCTAAAGCTGAAGGCGCAGACGTTGTTGGTTTCGACGATCTTGCTGAAAGCATCCAAGCGGGTAACCTTGATTTCGACGTAGTTATTGCTGCTCCAGATGCAATGCGCGTTGTAGGTAAACTTGGTACGATTCTTGGTCCACGTGGCTTAATGCCAAACCCTAAAGTGGGTACTGTAACTCCTGACGTTGCTACTGCAGTTAAAAATGCAAAAGCTGGTCAAGCACGTTACCGTGTAGATAAAGCGGGTATCATCCACGCTGCGATCGGTCAAGTAGGTTTCTCTGCTGAAGCTGTTCGTCAAAACGTTGAAGCTCTTGTAGCTGACCTTAAGAAAGCAAAACCTGCTACTTCTAAAGGTATTTACATCCAAAAGATCACTTTGAGCTCTACTATGGGTCCTGGTTTGATCGTTGATGTAGCAAACGTTTCTAAATAAGTCTCGACTTATTACAGAATTTTAAAGCCCTGAGTAAGTTTTAAAGCGCTGCTTTAAAACTTACGCAAGAAACGCTCCGTCGTATTTTGCAAACTTAGGCAAACTTTGAATTGATAAATGAAAATTTATCAGCGTCAAAGACCGCGGGCGAGGGGAGTTTTATGCTTCTCTCTTAATAGCCCAGCCTGCGTAGACGCGGTGGTGTGATTTGTTCATCCTCCGCGTGTGAGTCCAGTGATGGTCTTGCGAATTGGGAGTGTACTTCGCGTAAGTACATAAATCACCGTTAGGAGGTTTTACAATGGCTCTTCTTATCGAAGGCAAAAAACAGATCGTAGCTGAAGTAGCTGAAGTTGCTTCTACTGCATTTGCTGCTGTTGTTGCTGACTACCAAGGTTTGACTGTAGAGCAGTTAACTACTCTACGTGTTGAAGCGCGTAAACTTGGTGTTACTACACGTATCGTTCGTAACACTTTGGCTAAACGTGCTCTTCAAGATACTCAATTCAATATCTTGAACGACAACCTTGTTGGCCCAACAATCTTAGCTTTCTCGAATTCTGAAGACGACATGGGTGCTGCTGCACGTTTGTTCGAAGAATTCGCTAAAACTAATAAAGCATTTGAACTTAAAGCTGCTGCATTTGATGGCAAACTTTATCAAGGTGCAGAAGTTAGCGTAATCGCGAATCTTCCGAACCAAGAGAAAGCGCTTACTATGCTTGCAAACGTTCTTCAAGCTCCTATTTCGAAATTGGGCCGCTTACTTACAGCGCTTCAAGAGAAAAACGAGTCAGAAGCTGCTTAAGCTCAAACTTAAACACACATCATTCAATACCCATTTGGAGTTAATCTCATGGCTTTAACAAACGAAGAAATCCTAAACGCAGTTGCTGAAAAAACTGTTCTTGAACTTGTTGAACTTATCTCTGCTTTCGAAGAGAAATTCAATGTATCTGCTGCTGCTGTAGCTGTTGCTGCTGGTCCAGCTGCTGCTGCTGCTGAAGAACAAACTGAATTCAATGTTGAATTGACTTCTTTCGGCGCGAACAAAGTTGCTGTAATTAAAGCAGTTCGTGAAGCGACTGGCCTTGGCTTGAAAGAAGCTAAAGACATGGTTGAAGGCGCTCCTGCAGTTCTTAAAGAAGGCGTTTCTAAAGAAGAAGGCGAAGAGCTTAAGAAGAAACTTGAAGAAGCTGGTGCTACAGTTACTCTTAAGTAATTTCTTAAGGGAGCCGGTTTTTTTATAATCGGCTCCAAAAATTGGCTGATGGCTCTTGGGTCATCAGCCTTTTTGCGTTACAATAATCGGCTCGATTTTTGTTTGCATGATAGAAATTCATACAAATTGAAAATAAACATAATGAACAAACGTTTACCAATATTTTTCATTAAAAAATATTGATAAGCGTTTTAATACCACTAAAAATTGCAGCATTTGTAAAGAGTGGTGGCCATATCGGCCAGCGTAATTCCTTCTGAGCCCGTTCTGCAGGCGGGCTTGGTTTACACTTTCCGAGGACTCCAGATGGCATACTCATATACCGAAAAGAAACGGATCCGTAAGAATTTTGGTAAATTGCCTAGCGTCATGGATGCTCCGTACTTGCTCGCGATTCAAGTCGACTCGTACAGAACATTCTTACAAGATGGCAAATCACCAAAAAACCGCGAAGATATCGGTCTCCAAGCCGCATTTCGTTCAGTTTTTCCTATTGAAAGTTATTCTGGCAATGCTGCTTTAGAATTTGTTGAGTATAGTCTTGGTAAGCCTGAGTTTGATGTACGCGAATGTATTCTTCGTGGCTCAACTTATGCAGCACCAATGCGTGTAAAAATTCGTTTGATCCTGAAAGATCGTGAAACGAAGTCAATTAAAGATGTACGTGAACAAGAAGTCTATATGGGCGAAATGCCATTGATGACGGATAACGGTACCTTTGTAATTAACGGTACCGAGCGTGTGATCGTGTCACAATTACACCGTTCACCAGGCGTATTCTTTGACCACGATAAAGGCAAGACTCACTCAAGTGGTAAAGTCCTTTATTCAGCGCGTATTATTCCTTACCGTGGTTCATGGTTAGACTTTGAATTCGATGCCAAAGACCTGGTCTATGTACGTATTGACCGTCGTCGTAAATTGCTTGCGACTGTGGTGCTTCGTGCCTTGGGTTATAGCAACGAAAACATTCTCGACATGTTCTACGAGAAAGTACCTGTGTATCTTGACATGGGTAGCTACCAGATTGACCTGGTGCCTGAACGTCTGCGTGGCGAAATGGCACAATTTGACATCCTGGACAAGGATGGCAAGGCAATTGTTGAGCAAGGTAAACGTATCAATGCGCGTCATGTACGTCAAATGGAAGCTTCAGGTCTTGAAAAACTTGCAGTGCCAGATGAGTACCTGTATGAGCGTATCACTGCTGAAGACATCCCATTAAAAGATGGTGATGTGATTGCAGCCAATACTGTATTAAGCCATGAAATCATGGTGAAAATTGCAGAAGGCGGCGTGAAGCAGTTCAATATTCTGTTCACCAATGATATCGACCGCGGTTCATTTGTTGCAGATTCTCTACGTGCAGATACAACGAGCAATCGTGAAGAAGCATTGGTAGAAATCTACAAAGTGATGCGTCCGGGCGAACCACCAACAAAAGAAGCTGCTGAAAACTTATTCAACAACTTGTTCTTCTCTTCAGAACGTTATGACCTTTCTCCAGTCGGTCGTATGAAGTTTAACCGTCGTTTGGGTCGTCCTTACGAAGTGGGTACGGATCAGAAGTCTCGTGAAGTTGAAGGAATTTTGTCGAACGAAGATATCACTGATGTACTCAAAACATTGGTTGAAATCCGTAACGGTAAAGGTGAAGTCGACGATATCGACCACTTGGGTAACCGTCGCGTGCGTTCAGTAGGTGAAATGACTGAAAACCAATTCCGTGTGGGTCTGGTTCGTGTAGAACGTGCGGTTAAAGAACGTCTATCACAGGCTGAAACAGATAACTTATCTCCGCAAGATTTGATCAATGCGAAACCAGTGGCTGCTGCAATCAAAGAATTCTTTGGTTCAAGCCAATTATCTCAGTTCATGGACCAAAACAACCCATTGTCTGAGATTACGCACAAACGTAAGGTATCGGCGCTTGGTCCTGGTGGTTTGACACGTGAACGTGCGGGCTTTGAGGTACGTGACGTACACCAAACTCACTACGGTCGTGTATGTCCAATTGAAACGCCTGAAGGTCCAAACATTGGTTTGATGAACTCGCTTTCTGTTTATGCGAAATGTAACAATTTCGGTTTCTTAGAAACTCCATACCGTAAGGTTGTTGATGGTCGTGTAACAGATGAAGTTGAATACCTGTCTGCGATTGAAGAAGTAGGCACTGTGATTGCACAGGCCGATTCTGCAATGGATAAAGACGGTAACTTAACAGAAGAGTTTGTATCTGTTCGTCATCAAGGTGACTTCGTACGTATTCCTCCTGAAAAAGTAACGCATATGGATGTATCTGCTCAGCAGGTCGTATCTGTAGCAGCATCACTGATTCCATTCCTAGAACACGATGATGCCAACCGTGCATTAATGGGTTCGAACATGCAACGTCAGGCAGTTCCGACGTTGATTGCTGACAAGCCGCTTGTTGGTACCGGTATGGAAGCGAACGTAGCACATGACTCAGGTGTATGTGTGATCGCTCAGCGTGGTGGTCGTATCGAATATGTAGACGCTTCTCGTGTCGTGATTCGTGTCAACGAAGACGAAATGATCGCAGGTGAAGCAGGTGTAGATATCTACAACCTGATCAAATACACCCGTTCGAACCAGAACACTTGTATCAACCAGAAAGTTCTTGTGAACCTGGGCGATAAAGTAGGTCGTGGTGATGTACTGGCTGATGGTCCATCAACAGATGGCGGTGAGCTGGCATTGGGTCAAAACATGCGCGTTGCGTTTATGACCTGGAATGGTTACAACTACGAAGACTCGATCTTGTTATCTGAGCGTGTACTTCAGGAAGACCGTTTAACGTCTATTCATATCCAGGAATTGTCATGTGTTGCACGTGATACCAAACTGGGTGCGGAAGAAATCACTGCTGATATTCCGAACGTAGGTGAAGCTGCTCTGTCTAAACTGGACGAGTCAGGTATTGTTTACATCGGTGCTGAAGTAACTGCTGGGGACATCCTGGTAGGTAAAGTAACCCCTAAAGGTGAAACACAGCTTACTCCAGAAGAAAAATTGCTACGTGCAATCTTCGGTGAAAAAGCGGCTGACGTAAAAGACTCATCTTTACGCGTTCCATCAGGTACAAAAGGTACTGTGATTGACGTTCAAGTGTTTACACGTGACGGTCTTGAAAAAGACGAACGTGCTCAAGCAATTGAAAAAGCTCAACTTGATGCTTACCGTAAAGACTTGAAAGAAGAATTCAAAATCTTTGAAGAAGCTGCACGTGAACGTGTAATCCGTCTACTTAACGGCCAAGAGTCGAATGGTGGCGGTACAACTAAACGTGGCGACAAACTGTCTGAAGACGTGTTGTCTGGTTTAGAGCTTGTTGATCTTCTTGAAATTCAACCAGTTGATGAAGCAATTGCTGAACGTTTAACTCAAATTCAAGTGTTCTTGAAAGAGAAGAGCTTCGAAATTGACGAGAAATTTGCTGAGAAAAAACGCAAACTTTCTACAGGCGATGAACTGACGACTGGCGTATTGAAAGTAGTTAAAGTTTATCTTGCTGTAAAACGTCGCATCCAACCGGGTGATAAGATGGCGGGTCGTCACGGTAACAAAGGTGTTGTATCAAACATCTTGCCGGTAGAAGACATGCCACATGATGCCAACGGTGTACCTGTTGATATCGTATTGAACCCGCTTGGCGTACCATCGCGTATGAACGTGGGTCAGATTCTCGAAACTCACTTGGGTATGGCGGCGAAAGGTCTTGGCGATCAAATCGACAAGATGATGAAAGAGCAACGTACTGTACTTGAGCTTCGTGATTTCCTGGACAAGATTTACAACAAAGTTGGTGGCGAACAAGAAGATCTTGATAGCTTGACTGATGAAGAAATCTTGAAACTTTCTGGCAACTTGCGTGCTGGTGTACCTTTGGCTACTCCTGTATTCGATGGTGCTGAAGAAGGTCAGATCAAAGAGTTGTTACAACTTGCAGGCCTGTCTAGTACTGGTCAGACCGTATTATATGATGGTCGTACTGGTGAGCGTTTCGATCGTCCGGTAACTGTCGGTTACATGTACATGCTGAAACTGAACCACTTGGTTGATGACAAGATGCATGCGCGTTCAACTGGTTCTTACTCTCTAGTTACGCAACAGCCGTTGGGTGGTAAAGCACAATTCGGTGGTCAGCGTTTCGGTGAGATGGAAGTCTGGGCACTAGAAGCTTACGGTGCAGCATATACGCTACAAGAAATGCTGACTGTGAAATCGGATGACGTTGAAGGCCGTACCCGTATCTACAAGAACATTGTAGATGGCAACCATTATATGGACCCGGGCATGCCTGAATCGTTCAACGTATTGACCAAAGAGATCCGTTCTTTAGGTATCAACATTGAACTGAAAAATGGTGACTAATTAGTTCCATTTAATCTCCCCAAACCCCTCTTTGATAAAGAGGGCTTCCCCCTTAACAAAGGGGGACTGAGGGGGATTAAAATTCAGTTAAAAAACAATATTTGTGACCCAGTTGTTGAGTGAAAATCTCCACAACACACGGAGAAAAAAATTGAAAGACTTGCTCGATATCATGCGCAAAAAGACGGATTCAGACGGTCATGCTCCAGTAGAGTTTGACCGCATCCGTATTGGTCTTGCGTCACCAGAAATGATTAAGTCATGGTCTCACGGTGAAGTTAAAAAGCCAGAAACCATTAACTATCGTACGTTCAAGCCTGAACGTGATGGTTTGTTCTGTGCCAAAATCTTTGGTCCAGTGAAAGATTACGAATGCTTGTGTGGTAAATACAAGCGTATGAAATACAAAGGCGTCATTTGTGAAAAATGTGGCGTTGAAGTAACAACTGCGAAAGTTCGTCGTGAACGTATGGGTCACATCGAGCTGGCATCTCCAGTTGCACACATCTGGTTCTTGAAATCATTGCCTAGCCGTATCGGTCTATTATTAGACATGACGCTACGTGATATTGAACGTGTATTGTATTTCGAATCTTATGTAGTTACCGATCCGGGTATGACTCCATTTGAGAAATACCAACTTCTAAATGATGAAGAATACTTCAATGCCTTAGAAGAACACGGTGATGAATTCACAGCGAAAATGGGTGCTGAAGCGGTTCAAGACTTGTTGAAAGACATCGATCTTGAAGCTGAAATTGCACGTCTTCGTGAAGAAATTCCTGTTACAACTTCAGAAACCAAGCTGAAAAAAGCGTCTAAGCGTTTGAAGTTGATGGAAGCATTCAACGATTCGAACAACAAGCCAGAATGGATGGTGTTAACTGTACTTCCAGTTCTTCCACCAGACCTCCGTCCGCTTGTACCACTTGAAGGTGGTCGTTTCGCGACTTCTGACCTGAACGATCTTTATCGTCGTGTGATCAACCGTAACAACCGTTTGAAGCGTCTTCTTGACCTTGCAGCGCCAGACATCATCGTACGTAACGAAAAACGTATGTTACAAGAGTCTGTAGATGCATTGCTGGATAACGGTCGTCGTGGTCGTGCAATTACCGGTTCGAACAAGCGTCCGCTTAAATCTTTGGCAGACATGATCAAAGGTAAGCAAGGTCGTTTCCGTCAAAACTTACTTGGTAAGCGTGTTGACTACTCTGGTCGTTCGGTAATTACTGTTGGTCCAAACCTGCGTTTGCACCAATGTGGTCTTCCGAAGAAAATGGCACTTGAACTGTTCAAGCCATTCATTTTCGCGAAACTACAGGCCTCTGGTCAAGCAACCACCATTAAAGCTGCGAAGAAAATGGTTGAGCGCGAAACCCCGGAAGTTTGGGACGTTCTTGCTCACGTGATTCGTCAACATCCAGTGATGTTGAACCGTGCGCCAACCCTTCACCGTTTGGGTCTTCAAGCATTTGAACCGATCCTGATCGAAGGTAAAGCGATCCGTCTACACCCACTCGTATGTGCTGCGTTTAACGCCGACTTCGATGGTGACCAAATGGCGGTACACGTACCATTAACACTTGAAGCTCAGCTTGAAGCTCGTGCGTTAATGATGTCGACGAACAACATTCTGTCTCCAGCGAACGGTGAGCCAATCATCGTACCGTCTCAGGACGTGGTCTTGGGCTTGTATTACATCACGCGTGATGCAATCAATGCCAAAGGTGAAGGCATGGTGTTCGCGGATACTCACGAAGTAAACCGTGCACTGGCAACAGGTCAGGTTGATCTACACGCTCGCGTTAAAGCACGTGTACACCAGACTGTGATCGACGAAGATGGTAACCGTGAACAGCAAACCATTATTGTAGATACGACGCCTGGTCGCTGCCTACTTTGGGAAGTTGTACCTGAAGGTATGGATTTCCAGCAAATTAACGTTGAGATGACTAAGAAAAATATCTCGAAGTTAATTAACTCTTGCTACCGTAAATTGGGTCTGAAAGATACTGTTATCTTCGCTGACCAATTGATGTACTTGGGCTTCCGTCAAGCGACGCGTTCAGGTGTATCTGTCGGTATGGAAGACATGCTGATTCCACCGCAAAAACAAGCAATTATTGGTAAAGCGGAAGCTGAAGTTCGTGAAATCGAACAACAGTTCGAACAAGGCTTCGTAACTGCCGGCGAACGTTATAACAAAGTGGTCGATATTTGGGCGCGTACCAATGACCAGGTTGCTAAAGCGATGATGGACAACTTGTCTTACACGACTGTTAAGAACAAACAGGGTGAAGATGAGAAACAGAAATCATTCAACAGTATTTACATGATGTCTGACTCTGGTGCCCGTGGTTCCGCAGCTCAGATTCGTCAGTTGGCAGGTATGCGTGGTCTGATGGCGAAGCCGGATGGCTCGATCATTGAAACGCCAATTAAAGCGAACTTCCGTGAAGGTCTGACAGTACTTCAGTACTTCATTTCAACACACGGTGCGCGTAAAGGTTTGGCCGATACAGCACTGAAAACAGCGAACTCTGGTTACCTGACTCGTCGTCTGGTAGACGTTGCGCAAGACTTGGTCATTACTGAGCCAGATTGTGGTACTTATGATGGTCTTGTGATGACGCCGTTCATTCAAGGCGGTGACGTGATCGAGAACCTGGGTACTCGAGTACTGGGTCGTGTCGTTGCTGAAGACGTTAAGAAAGTGGGTACAGACGAAGTTCTTCTTCCTCGTAACACGTTAATTGACGAGAAACTGGCTACGTTTATTGAAAACGCGGGTATTGACGAAATCAAAGTACGTTCAGTTGTAAACTGTGCCTCTACTTTCGGTGTATGTGCGAAATGTTACGGTCGTGACTTGGCACGTGGTCATCAAGTGAACCCTGGTGAATCTGTGGGTGTAATGGCTGCTCAATCAATTGGTGAGCCAGGTACACAGTTAACCATGCGTACGTTCCACGTGGGTGGTGCTGCGAGCCGGACTTCTGCTGCTAACAGCGTACAAGTTCGTAACAAAGGTACTGTACGTTTCCACAATGTGAAAACTGTACAACACGCGAAAGGTCACTTGGTATCAACTTCACGTTCAGGTGAAATCGGTATTGCAGATGATCTAGGTCGTGAGCGCGAACGTTACAAGATCCCTTATGGTGCATCTATCTTGCTGAAAGATGGCGAAGCTGTAGAAGCGGGCGGTATCGTAGCGACTTGGGATCCGCATACACATCCACTGGTAACAGAAGTAGCTGGTAAAGTTCGCTTCAGCCAGATTGCTGATGGTGTAACTGCAACATCGAAAACTGATGATGCAACTGGTATGACGACTGTTGAGATCTTGCCTGTTACAGCGCGTCCTGCTTCTGGTAAAGATTTACGTCCTGCTGTTGTGCTTGACACAGTAGATGGCGGCGAACAGTTCTACTTCTTGCCACAAAACACAATTCTTTCTGTCCGTGATGGCGAAACAATTGGTGTCGGTGATGTAATTGGTCGTGTACCACAAGAATCTTCACGTACGCGTGATATTACCGGTGGTCTGCCGCGTGTAGCGGACTTGTTCGAAGCACGTAAGCCGAAAGAACATGCGATCCTTGCAGAAGTGTCTGGTATCGTAAGCTTCGGTAAAGAGACCAAAGGTAAGAACCGTCTGGTAATTACGCCGGATGATGGTTCAGAGATCTACGAAGAACTGATTCCGAAATGGCGTACCATTAACGTGTTCGAAGGCGAACATGTGAACCGTGGTGAAACGATTTCTGATGGTCCACAGAACCCGCATGACATCTTACGTCTGAAAGGTGAAGTGGCGTTGACCAATTACATCGTGAACGAAGTTCAGGACGTTTACCGTCTGCAAGGTGTAAAAATCAACGATAAGCACATCGAAGTGATCGTACGTCAAATGTTGCGTAAAGTTGAAATCACTGATGGTGGTGATTCTAGCTTCATTAAAGGCGAACAGGTGGATTACATCCGCGTTGCTCAAGAGAACCAAGCATTGCTTGCTCAGAACAAGTTCCCTGCGAAGTTTGAACGTCAATTGATGGGTATTACCAAAGCGTCACTTTCTACTGACTCGTTCATCTCTGCTGCATCGTTCCAGGAAACAACTCGTGTGTTAACTGAAGCGGCTGTAACAGGTAAAGAAGATGATCTACGCGGTCTGAAAGAAAACGTAGTTGTAGGTCGTCTGATCCCAGCGGGTACAGGTCTGGCTTACCACTTGGAGCGTCGTCGTCAAGAAGCAGAAGCTGCAGAATTTGAACTGCACAATGACTTCTCTGATGTAGACCAAGCGCTTAGCCAAGCATTTAATGATGAGTTTAACGGTCTGTAATCAGACACTTTAAATCAGAAAAAGCCACCTTCGGGTGGCTTTTTTTATTGCTGGATGTTGTCAAGTCAGCGACTTTAAACAATGATTGTAAGCGTCCGCTGAACCCCATGCCTATTTTTTAATTCGGTTCAGGTTTCCAGCGGTGTGGTAGCAATTCTTCAATCTGAGTCACTTTATGTGTCGGCAACCTTTTCAGCACATCACTTAAATAGGCATAGGGATCCAGCCCATTCAGCTTTGCTGACTGGATTAATGTCATAATATTGGCTGCTCGCTGACCGCTGCGCAGCGAACCTGCAAATAACCAGTTCTTACGTCCCAACGCCCAGGGGCGCATCTGGTTTTCCACCCAGTTATTGCAAATCGGTAGATTGCCATCATCCAGATAGCGGCTTAAGGCTGGCCAACGCTTCAGAGTGTAATTGATCGCCTTGGCGGTAGGAGAACTCGATGGCACTGTCAGATGATGTTGGTTGAGCCATTCATATAGTTGTTGCATCACTGGTTGACTATGCTGTTGTCGGTATTCGCGGCGGTCTTCCGCTGTACCATCGGTCTTTTTCCTGAGTTCTGCTTCTATCGCATACAGTTTCTGAATCAGCACTAAGGCCTGTTCAGCGACCTGACTTTTCCCAGTTACATGCAGTTCATGGAATTTACGACGTGCATGGGCCATGCAGCCCACCTCAATGACCTGACCTGATTTAAAGCGTGCTTTATAACCGCTGTAATCATCACAGACCAGATGGCCCTGCCAGTCTTTCAGGAACGCTTCAGCATGCTGACCTGAACGACTATCCTGAAAGTCATAGATCACCGCCTGAACTGGATTGTACTGTGTAGTGGCATAGGCCCAGACATAACCTTTCTTCGGTTTTTTATCATTCTCACCCATCCGCATGATGGTGACCGGTGTTTCATCTGCATGCAGCACCTGCTGTTGTAGTACCACCTCTTTTAAGGCATTGGCCAGAGGTTCCAGTTCTACACCGCAGCGACCTATCCAGTCAGATAAAGTTGATCTAGAAAGTTCGATTCCCGCCCGCTGATAGATCAGACGTTGACGGTACAGCGGCAAATGATCGGCATATTTCGATACCAAAACATGGCTGAGCAGTTCAGGTGAAGCAATGCCTTTATCAATCACATAGGCGGGCATCGCTTGCTGAGTCAGGGTGTCACACTGATCACAGACCCATTTGCCACGCACATGCTGTTCCTTATAGAACTGTGCCGGTCTGAAATGCAGTTTTTCACTGACATCTTCGCCGATACGACGAAGTTGGCAGCCACAAGCACATTGGGTTGATGCAGGTTCATGCTCAATACGGATGGTGTGTAGATGATCTGGCAGTGGTCGACGTTTAGGTTTGTTGACTGTGGCTTTCTCTGTCGCTGCATCGGTTTTATCTGCATTTAATCGTTCTAATTCCAGATCAACGGCTGCGATATCTTCTTCGACCGCCTCATCCCACAGATGGATTTGTTTTGCGGTGAGATGTTCGTTTTTACTGCCGAATTTATGCTGTTTAAACAGCGCCAGTTCATGCTCGTATTTTTGATTGAGAATAGAAAGATGCTGAACTTTAGAATCTAATTGCTGATTGGTGACTTCAAGATGTTGAACTTTGGCATCTAATTGTTGATTTGATACTTCCAGATGTTGAACTTGAGCATCTAATTGTTGTTTATCTTCTGCGAGTTGTTGATGCTGCATCGCCAACTGCCGGGTGAATTCCAGCAGTTGTTCATGGGTCAGTTGGCTTAAATCTGGCAGCGTATTCATGACCGCAGTATGCCTGAGGTCATGAGAAGAATGAAATAGAACGTTTGGAGGATGGCAGAATAGCCGAGCTTGGTTTAGAGCATCGTGACCACCTGCTGTCGTCCAATGCGCTGCCAAGGCAAACCCTGGATTAATGCCTGTAACTGTTCCGGGTTGAGAGCTACGCTTTCACCCTGGTGAACTTTAGCCCAGTGGAATTTTCCCTGTTCCAAACGCCGGGCACACAGCCAGATGCCCAGTCCATCATGTACCAGCACTTTCATGCGATGGCCACGTTTATTACAGAACAGGTAAGCACAATGCGGTTTAATGTAGCCAAAGGCTCTCACCACCTGAGCCATGACAGTATCCATCCCTGCTCGCATATCCAGAGGTTGGGTAGAAAGCCAGATTTCATCGATACGGATCATGTTGCCAGCACCTTGAGTAATTCTGCCAAGGCAGGTATTTCTGATACTTGCCATTTCAAGCCAATTTCTGCTTTTGAGTGGGGTAAAGTAATTTGAACTTTTAACATGTCAGTAGGAGTAGGATCTAATGGTGCAGAGCAAGATAAGGCAATAAATGCAGGTTTATTCGGTAGTGGTGAGCGATCACTCCCTGGCTTAGCATCAATTAAGCGAATCCATTTGGATACAAGATTTGTATTCAATCCATGTTGCAAAGCGACTGAAGCAATTGAAACGTCCGGTGCTTTACAAGCCTGAACGATCTGCTGTTTAAATTCAGCACTGTATGTTCTTCGTTTTTTCGCAAGAGATGCGATGGATGTCTGATGATTTGTAGTCATAAATTTAAGTCCCCACTTGTTTCTAAGTGGGGACTAAATTAAGGCTTATAGGATGAATTCAGAAGGTGTGTTCAGCGGACGCTTACCAATGATTTGAAATCAGACCCTAAAATATGCCAGTATTTCTGAGGAAAACATAAACTTAAAATGGGAACAATAAGATGAAAAATTTAGTAATCTCAGTTGTACTACTGTTAGCACTCGGTTTGACAGCGTGTTCTAAAGATCAAGCAGAAAATACAGCACCTGGCGATACTACAGCCGCGAATGAAACTGAAGTTGTAGATCAAGCAGCTGCAAATGAAGAAGCTCAACCTTTGGATGCGGCACCATTAGAAACAGATGACGTTGCAACATCAGAAGCTGTTACTCAATAAAGTAAAACAAGCTTTACATCTATTTAGGCACTGATCATTGCTACTTATTAATCCTAATCCATACCGATGATCTGTAGTACAAGCGCCGCTTGTTAAGCTCGGTGCTTATTTTTTATTGAGAGGGAAAAATGCGTTCTATAAGTAAAAAATTAGCGGTTACCACATTATTCGTAGTCTCAACTGTTTCATTTGCAGCGCCCATGCCCAATACCATTATGGTTGAAGATAAAGCTGTGGTTCCTGTACTAAAAACTGAAGTGCTGCGTCGGGTAGAAGGACAACAACCTGTACGTCATGTTGAAGCCACGATTCTGGAAATCACCAATAAAGGCAAGGATATTGTTGCTAAAGAAGTGGTATTTGATGACACTCTGGGGCAGTTCTCGGATAAAAAACTGTCAATTCCAGTGATTCAAAAGGGGGGTGTGATTGTTCCCACCTCTAAAATTGAATTCAATACGACATTGAAGCAGGACGGTGAAATCCTCCAGCAAACCAGAACTATTGATGCTGAAGGGATCGAGTTTAAAAAAGATCAGGCTGAACCTGTAAAACGTACTCTACAATTGCAGCAACATACTGGTACGGATAAAACCGAGGTAACGCATACCGTGATAACTGAAGATGGTGCAACCTCTCGTGATTTGCTCATGGTAGATACTGCGGAATAAAATTAAAAGATCCAATTTCATGTGCTATTTACAAAATAGCGTAGGGGAGTTTCAAGATTTAACATCTTGTTATAAATCGCTCCTTAAATTCCGGTTACTCTTAACTCATAAGACAGAGGAATCGAACAGGGAGCTGGATCATGAAAAAGTTAATTGGCGTAGTGGCTGCGGTGACAGTTTCAACCTTTATGTTAGCAGGTTGTGAAAATATGTCTGCCCGTGATCAACGTGTAGGTGCTGCAGCACTCGGTGGCGCAGTCGGTGGTGGTGTGGGTAATAGTGTCGGCGGTGGCTGGGGTTCTGCTATTGGCGGTGGTGCCGGTGCCGCTGTCGGAAGTAAGACTCAAGGCGGCTCTAACCGCAATGCAACCTACAGTGGTGTAGGCGGCGCTGTGGGCTCAGCCGTTGGTAAGAGTATTTTTGGTGGTAACGCTGGTGCAGCAATCGGTGGTGCGATCGGCGGTGGTGCAGGCGCGGCGATTGAGCAACGACGTTAATCACAGCCCTATCTGGTATTAATATATAAAAGCGCCTTTACAGGCGCTTTTATTTTGTTGATCCAATTTCTATTTATTTTTAAAGAGAGCCTTAGGTTTTTTACGACGGATATATATGGTCTTTTTTACCTCTGCAATACGCACACCTGAATCATCATAAATATCGACCTGATAGTTACGATAGACAGGAGCATGATCAGCCGCCAAATTCATAATAGTTTTCACTTCTTCAGCATCAATGCGTATGTCTGCATACACGGTTCCGCGGCCTGGAGAGAGGAACTGGATGGTCGCTTCTTTATCCCAGACAATATATTTTGGTCCCAGATGATGCATCAGGAGCAGCATGTAGAAGGGATCGACCATGGAATACAGGCTACCCCCAAAATGTACGCCGACAATATTCTGGTTTTTACGAGTCAGTGGCATTTTCACGCGAATATGATAATTGGCATAATCCAGTTCATCAATTTCGATACCCGCTCCACGATAGGGTGCATAGCGGTTTAAGATAAATTTAGTGACCAAAGGCAGACTTTGAATTTTACGTAATAGGCTCATACTGACATTCTTTTTTCTTGTATAGCTATGCATACTAGAACAACAAAATTGTGATGGCATTGATAAATCATGCCGAGTTATAAAATAAACGGTCAATAACAATAAAGGAAGACCAGATGGAAACACAAACTCAATGGGTGGCAACCAGTGATCAGCAGCGTCTTGCAGTAAGAACTTTTGGTGATATCAGCAAGCCTGCTTTGGTTTTGGTGCATGGCTATCCGGATCATCAGGAGGTCTGGAAAAATGTAATTGTCTATCTGCCGGATTATTTTATCGTTACTTATGATGTACGTGGCGCAGGGGATTCATCCATTCCCAAATATATCCGTGATTATCGTCTGGAGCGTCTGAGTATGGATCTGGAGGAAGTGGTGAATGCCGTTCTTCCAGGACAATCTTTTCATTTGGTCGCCCATGACTGGGGTTCGATTCAGTCTTGGGAATCGGTAACTGACCCAAGATTCGAAGGCCGTATTCTTTCCTTTACCACGATTTCAGGTCCCTGTCTGGATCATGCCGCCTTCTGGATGCGGAATCAGTTCAAGCAAAACCGATCAAAATTTTTTAAACAATTAAGCAAGTCCTGGTATATCGCCATGTTTCAATTGCCTTGGCTGGCACCAACTGCATGGAATTTTTTCAATCCCGAGCGCTGGGGCAAAATTATTCGGGAACTGGAAGGCAAAGAAGGACTGCCATTGAACCAGAATATTGTCAAAGATGGAAAATATGGCGTTGGGCTGTATCGGGCCAATTTTATTCCACGGTTGCTTAAACCTCGTGAACGCTATGCCATCTGTCCGGTACAGGCCATTGTGCTAAAGCGGGATAATTTCGTCAGTCCGCAACTAGTTGATGAAATGCCAAAATGGGTGCAAACCTTTTCCAGGGTAGAGCTAGATGCCAATCATTGGGCAATCTTAAGCCAGCCAAAACTTATTGCAGAGTCTATCCGTGAGTTTACTCAGCAGCATGCTTAATCCAGTCACAAAAATGGATTTGGATTGATAAAAATGTAGGGGAATTTTTATTCGCATTTTCTGATAAAATACCTCCCTTTCTCTCATTCCCAATTCATTATGTTCGCAATTCTTGCTGCTATTGGAGTCATGTTTGGACTCTCATTGGCACGTGTACCTGTGGTTTTTGCCCTGGTCATTGGTGCTGTTACGGGTGGTTTGCTGGCAGGTCTTGGCCTCCAGGGAACTTTAGATGCATTTAACAATGGTCTGGGCGGCGGCGCTAAAATTGCCTTGGCTTATGGCATCCTGGGTGCTTTTGCTTTGGCCTTGGCACGTTCCGGTTTGCCTGACTTGCTGGCCTATAAAATGATTACCACCTTAAAAGGTGAGGCATCAGAAAAGGCACAGAACAAGGTTAAATATCTGATCTTCTGTACAGTGGCATTGGCTGCCGTTTTCTCACAAAACGTGATTCCGGTACACATTGCCTTTATTCCGGTTCTGATTCCACCATTATTGCTGGTATTTAACCATCTGAAGCTGGATCGCCGTTTGGTGGCCTGTCTGCTGACCTTTGGTCTGGTGGGAACATATATGCTGGTTCCAGTCGGTTTTGGTGCCATCTTCCTGAATGATATTCTGGGCCATAACATCAATACCTTTGGTAAACCTTATGGCTTTGAGATTACTTATGACCAGATTCCCGCTGCGATGGCGATTCCGGTCTCAGGTATGTTCGTGGGTTTGCTGGTGGCCATGTTTATCAGCTACCGTAAGCCGCGTCTCTATAAAGATATCCATGTGGAACAGCAGCAAAGTATCTCTGCTGAACTGGGTGTAGAACAAAAATCAGCGAAACCGCAAATTGCCAAACTGACCATCTGGATGGCAGCGATCGCGGTGATTGCAACTCTTGTGGTACAGCTCTATTCAGATTCCATGATTCTTGCCGGTCTGGTCGGTGTCGCAATCTTGAGTTGTGCCGGAATTTTTAAATGGAAAGAAGCAGATGATGTGATCATCACCGGTATGCGTATGATGGCCCTGGTTGGCTTTATCATGATTGCCGCGCAAGGTTTTGCTGCCGTGATTGAGGCAACAGGACAGGTTCCTGCGCTGGTTGAAGCGTCGGTTGACTGGATTGGTAATAGCCAGGCACTTGCCGCCTTTTTAATGTTGTTGATTGGTCTGCTGATTACTCTGGGTATCGGTTCATCATTCTCTACCATTCCGATTCTGGCGATTATTTATGTACCGCTCTGTATTCAATTTGGTTTTAGTCCTGCAGCAACGATTGCGATCATCGGGACTGCGGCTGCTTTGGGCGATGCCGGTTCTCCAGCATCAGATTCAACTCTAGGTCCAACATCCGGTCTGAATATGGATGGTCAGCATGACCATATGAAGGACAGTGTGGTTCCAACCTTTATTCACTTTAATATCCCGCTGATGATTTTTGGCTGGATTGCCGCCATGGTGCTTTAACCTGAAATATCCCGGGAATAAAATCCCGGGATTTTTTTTGAATCATAGATGTATTTATAATAAATCTTATAATCATTCTGATAATTTAATAATAGATGTATTTAAAATATATATTATAGAGCGTTTAAAATAAACCTGAGTATTTTAATCTGAATATTATTATTTAATCTTGATAAAGCAGGTTGGTATTTAAAACCAAGTTGTGTGGTTGGTTAAAATAAATTAATTTAATAATCAATAGTTTGAAAATAATATAAAATTATTATATCGGATAAGTATTGCTTATTAATTTCTAACGTGTTTATTATTAATTAATGTTTAATTTTTGAATAAATAATCTTCCAGTGGGGTATTAAAATGTTAAAGCAAATTACACTCGTTGCATTAATGGGTCTTTCTGCTTCTGCGATGGCAGGCCAATGGCAAGTCAAGCTGGGCGGTTCGGTTGTAGCACCTACAGGCGATTATAATCTCGGCGGCGCAACAGTTGAGGCAGATCATGAATATGCATTTACCCCGTCAGTTGAATATTTCTTTAATGACAATATTTCGACAGAACTGCTTTTAGCTGCACCAATTAACCATGATGTTCAGTTAGCGGGTACAGATGTGGTACGTATTAAACATTTACCACCAACGCTGACGGCAAAATACCATTTTAAAAACAATACCGGTTTTACACCGTACATTGGTGTCGGTGCTACCGCATTTGTGGCTTGGGATGAGCGTGGTAAAAATGCCTTAGCTGATGCGGATATTAAAGTAAAAGAAGATTTTGGTTTTGCCGGCCAGATTGGTTTTAACTTCCAGCCTGCAGATGCCAAAAACTGGGGCGTATTCTTTGATGCACGTTATGCACAAATCAGCCCAGAAGTTCAAATTGAAGGTCTAGAAAGCTTCAATTTAGATATCGATCCAATGGTGTACACCATCGGTTATAGCTATAAATTCTAAGCTCCAATTTTTTGGTTCATTTTTTCCAAAAGCCTCATCCTGAATGGGGCTTTTTTTCAAAATAACAACGATTTATAACGTATTGAAATTGAGCAGATTGGCAATACTCAAATATATTAAAACGAATAAAGTAAATATTAATTGAATACGGCTTAATAATAAGGAAGATCAAAGCATGAGTTTTTTGTCGAAGAGTCTTTTGATCTTCAGCACGCTGTTTATTTCACAGAGTTATGCTGCCAGTTTTAATTGTCAGAAAGCGACAACCGCGACTGAGAAAACAATTTGTGAACATCGTTTGCTGAATGACGCTGATGTCAAAATGAGTACCAGCTATAACATCTTGCGCCGTATGGTGCCGATGGGAACACGTTCGGTGATTCAACGCGATCAGGTGAAATGGCTACAATTTCGTGACCGCTGTCAGGAATCTGTATCCTGCTTGAGTCAGGTCTATAATATGCGTCAGCAGCAGCTGGATCTGCATTTTGATCGTATCTATAAGATGGGACCTTATTAAGTCTTATCCATCCCATCAATTAAACTGATAAAAATGAAAGCCATAAAAATATTTTTTGCGAAAAAATTATTTTAAGGCTATTGAAAATTATTGAACTCACTCCATTCATATAGGCAACAGTTAACATCTGTATCTAAAATAATAGGAGTGATTCATGAGCGATTTAAGCGTACAAAAACACAGTTTCCAGGCTGAGGTAGCGCAGTTACTGCACCTCGTGACCCATTCGCTTTATTCAAATCCTGAAATTTTCCTGCGTGAATTAATTTCTAATGCTTCAGATGCGTGTGACAAATTACGTTTTGAAGGGATCAACCATCCTGAATATTATGAAAATGATCCTGACCTTCGCGTTCGTGTCAGCCTCGATCAAAACAATAAAACGATTACTATTTCTGATAATGGCATTGGCTTAAGCCAGCAAGAAGCTATTGATAACCTGGGGACAATTGCCAAATCAGGTACCAAAGACTTTATGTCAAAACTGACCGGGGATCAAAAAGCCGATGCCCAGTTGATCGGTCAGTTTGGTGTCGGTTTCTATTCAGGCTTTATTGTCGCTGACAAGATCACTGTAGAGTCCCGTCGTGCAGGTGCGGACAAGTCTGAAGGCGTACGCTGGATCAGTGGTGGTACAGGTGATTTCGAAGTTGAACAGATTACTAAAGATGGCCGTGGTACGGACATTATCCTGCATTTGCGTGAAGATGCTCTGGATTATCTGCAAAGCTATAAAGTGAAGCAGATTATTAATAAATATTCTGACCATATCAGCCTGCCAATCCAGATGCAGAAAGAAGTCTGGCAGGAAGAAGAAGCTGCAGAGGGTGAAACACCAAAAGGTGGTCAATATGTGAAGACGGACGAGTGGGAAGCGATCAACTCTGCCAGTGCTTTATGGACTCGGAATAAATCTGAGATTACTGAAGAACAGTATGTCGAGTTTTATAAGAACCTGACTCATGACTTTGCTGCACCATTGGCTTGGGCGCATAACCGTGTTGAAGGTAGCACGGAATACACCCAACTGCTTTATGTACCAAGCAAGGCTCCACAGGATATTTTCACCCGTGATGCCAAAGCAGGGATCAAGCTGTATGTGAAACGTGTCTTCATTATGGATGACGCGGATAACCTGATTCCAAACTATCTGCGCTTTGTACAAGGTGTGGTGGATAGTGCAGATTTACCATTAAATGTAAGCCGCGAATTACTACAGGAAAGCCGTGACGTCAAAACGATTCGTGAAGGCAATACCCGTCGTATCCTGACCATGCTGGATAATCTGGCCAAGTCCGAAGATGAAAAAGATCAGGAAAACTTCAAAACTTTCTACCGTGAATTTGGTGCTGTGCTGAAAGAAGGTTTGGGTGAAGATTTTATTAACCGTGAGCGTATCCTGAAATTAATGCGTTATGCGACCTCAACCAATGATGAAATCAGTACTTCATTGGCAGACTATAAAGCTCGCATGAAGGAAGGTCAAAAGGCTATTTATTATGTAACGGCTGACAGTCTGAATGCAGCGAAAAATTCTCCTCAGCTGGAACTGTTCAAGAAAAAAGGCATTGAAGTTCTCCTCATGTCTGAGCGCGTAGATGAATGGGCAATGAACTTTGTGCATGAGTTTGATGGTACGCCGTTGCAGAATGTATCTAAGGGTGCAGTAGATCTCGGTGATCTGCAAGATGCTGAAGAGAAGAAAGCGCTTGAAGCAGCTGCTGAGCAGTTTAAGCCTGTAGTCGATAAACTGACGGATTCCTTGAAGGATAAAACCAAGGAAGTGCGTGTAACAACTCGTCTGGTAGATTCACCAGCCTGTCTGGTGACAGGAGAAGGGGAGTTATCACCACAATTGATCCGTATGCTGAAAGATGCGGGCCAGCCTGTACCGGATATGAAACCGATTTTAGAGATCAACCCTGAACATCCATTAGTGAAAAAACTGGAAGGCACTACCCAGTTTGATGACCTGGCCAATGTTATCTTTGATCAGGCGGTGATTGCAGAAGGTGGTTTACCAGAGAATCCGGCTGAATATGTAAAGCGTATTAACAGTCTGTTATTAGCTTAAATTTTAAACTTGAAAAACCCTTCTACTAGAAGGGTTTTTTATGATTATTTACTGGAATTTTTTGATGATAAAGGAGGTTTGATCTGAAGCATCTATCATCAAATAAAAACATAATATTGTATTAAATAATCAATAGTAGTGATTATTAAGTTAATGGAGATATAAATCATAAAATCAGTATCGTCATAAGTCTGTTAACTACCTTACTGATCTCCATGAGCCAGCTCACGATGGCGAACTAGTACTAAAAAGTGGTGCGTACGGATCGTATAATTTACTATAAATATATGAAAATTAATGATTTATAGGTTGAGTGTGTACAGCGGAGTAATCATATAGTCTTTAATCAAGCCAGCTTGGGTCAGTTATCTTGGCAAACTGAACGTATCATGTGTAAGGACCGTATTGTGTTTGGGAAGATTTAATGAATGAAAGCTTTACTGGTTTTAAAAGCCCATCTTTTATGGGCTTTTTGCATATATAGCACTATTGATTTTAGAAGATGGCCTCCAGACGGACTGCGGCACCTAGGTAATGACTCCGATCCTCACGATGGTCATTTAAATAATTGACATCAGTCTGCACAAAGAACCATTCACGAAGAAAAGGCTGACGCCAAGAGGCATAGGGTCCCCAAGTATTCAGGCGTAGATCGTTGTCATTCATATAACCTCCAGTATAGAGGCCGTAACTGAAGCGATGAGCATTAAAGAACTGGTGCTGTCGAAAGCTGTAATTATTCCAGCGTAAATCATCATCCTGTTCATCTGCATAGATTAGGCTGAACTGGTTGGAGAGAAAAGGTTGATTAGGGCGCGCATGGGTTAATTCCAGGTTGGTTCGCAGATAGTTTTCACTATCAATCCCGTAACGATAGATCTGTTCGGCATGAAATGAGAAGTCATTATGTAGTGCCCAATCTCGACTTGCTTTTACACGGACATAGATATCATCGCCAGAACGTATCCCCAGATCCAGATCAGTTTCAAAAGGAAGTTTTTTAGAAAGTTCCGACCAGCGCAATGCGAGAGAGCTGTTATTTTCTCGTGTCCGGCTACGGTCCAGCCGTCTGTCAGGCGCATTGCCTGGATTCTCATTGGTAATTGCGACATTGCCATTCAGTTCATTATCGAGGCTGTCATCACCAAAGACTACACTGAGTTTACGTTCTAATGTGGGAAGCTTGATTCTGCCGCGAATACGGGGTTTGACTTCATATTCATCATATTTGTTCCAGCTATTATCCACGATCACTCTCAGGGTCGCACGTGCAGGTTCATTTTCATCAGGGTCACCAAACCAGTTGTCAATTTTATTTGCAGTACGGTTAGTCCAGTGACGAATCCCTTTTTGTTTTCGATCTACCCAGGTATTTTCCTCAGTCTCATGGGTACTGGGAACGATGGGTTCACTCGACTGCTCCGGTAAAAAGGTAGGTGTGCTATCTATGAATCGCGGAATATAGTCAAGGAAACTAAAGCTTTTGGAAGGCTCTGCTTCCTGCTCATCAGCCTCGGCTGTTTGACTTGTATCAGAAGATTGATCAAGCCCGGCCCAAAGTATCGGGCTAACACTTGTTAAACTGATCAGTAAGAAAGATGCGGGCAAAATCCGGCTTTTTTTCATAGGGCTATTCTTGCTCTTTTTCTTTATATTTCAAGAATAAGTTTGCAGAATTGCACCTAATAAAAGCAACCAGAACTACAAAATTACATCAATTTTTCCAAAGCTTTATCCAGGATGCTTGCATAAAGTTCTGCTACCGCCACAGGCTCTTTAATCTCCAGCAGAATCTGGTGGATCAGCTGCCAGTTAATTTGCTGATCACGTTTCAGAATCAAGCACGGGTACATCTGTTCCGTGGAAGACAGCTTGAGACGTTGTTCCCCATGAATCACACGCAATTTTTGACGTTCCTGTAGTAACAGAAGGGGAGTATGAAAGTTGGCTGGCTGCTCATCAAATAGAATAAATTTTTTGGTGGTAATCTGATGCAGAGGAATAAATGGGAAATAATCCTTTTGTTGCCAGATCAATCGGGCCTGTTCTGAATAAGTTTGATAGAGCGAATCAAGCTGCAAGAATTTAGTACCTAATTCAACAGCGCTAATCGTTTTAATAGCAGCAATATGATAATTCTGTTGTTGTCTCCAGAACTGCATTAACTGTATGGCTTGCTGCCATTCACTTGTGCCTAATAGCATACAATAGTGGCTAAAGCGCCCCGTGCTATCTATCTGCTCAGCGAGGTAAACTGGTTGAGAGTTCCAGTCTATATGTTCCTGATGATGCCAAGCCATTTTGAGATGTTGCAGGGATGAATCAGAAGCCAGACTTAATTCAAAAAGATGATGATTACCTATTTCGACCAAGCTAACATCAGAAACCTGAAATAATAAATCCTGAAATTCTAGAGTCGCTGGAATATCGGGTACTGCGACGCTTTCCTTATTCTCTACTTGTGGTTCGTCTGGCTCTGAATGACTTAAATCTAATTCTGCTAGAGGTACGATTGTCTGAAGCACATTTGAAGCTTTTTGTTGAACGGGCAAAACTTGAGGATTCGCCCAAATCTCATGTTTGGAGATATAAGTATTTATAGACGATTCAGGAAGCTTTTCTTCAACCATCTCTAAAGACAATGGGGTTGCAGTAGCTTGTAATTCATGATCACTTTTCAAACATGAAGAAAGCTGTTGCTGGTGTAACAGCCAGCTAAAGCTCTGCTCTATATCAAGGTTCCATTCACTGATCAATGCAGTACGTTGAGGTGCTGGGATCAGCCAGATTTGCCAGCCACGTTTAGGATCATGCAAGAAAGCCCAACCTGAAAGCGGGTGAGCATACAGGGCTTCCTTTAGATGATCTGCATTGAGAAAAAAACCACGGAAGCTATGGTAATAATGGGTTTCTCGAGCAAATTCCTGTGCAGAAAGTTCAGGTTGAAGACGGGTTTTGAATGCCAGCAGCTGTTTCTTGAAAACAGGCTCATTGCACTGCTGGAAAATTTCTTGCACACGTTTTTTAGAGCGGACTACTTCATATAAGCTGAGACTACGATGATCCAGATCATGTCCTAATTCATGCAGTTCTTTAATCAGGCGTACTTTTTCAAGAGCATTCATCATCGTCATCTATTATAAATATTTAAGTGCTTTATCCAGGCTTTTGGCCAGAATGATATTGGCAGCCAGTTCAATCAGTTTATATTCAGTTGAGTTAGGGTCAGTATAACGTTCGGCTAACTGCAACAGATGATCAATCGGAATCGCCTGTGGCGAAATTTGACCTTGCACTAAAGCTTGCAATTCATTCATGGCAAAACTTGTCACATATAAAAAATGATCATTTTTTGATTATATGGAGGAAAAATATAAAAATGTTATTTTTTATCAATTATTTTCTAGAAATAAAGCGCGGTAAAATTTGGAATGGTGTCGAAGATCACCTGGATGAATCATGGATCAAAATATTTAGGTAATTGAAATAAGCTTGAATATAAATTTAATCGTTTTCTGTGATGTCGTACTGCAAAAATAAAAAACAGGCTGAATATTTCAGCCTGTTTTTTTTAAGAAAGAAGCTAGAAAATTAAGCTTCTTTTACAGTTTCAGCAGTATCCGCCGCAACAGTTTCAACTGCAGCCGCTTTTTTTGCTGGAAAGTCAGGTGTGTAGACAATTTGCGCAGTTGCAGTTACTGAAAGTGCCATTACCGTTGCAGCCAGAACAAATTTAATTGCGTTCATAATATGACCTTTATAAGCTGATGTTCAATATATTGAACTGGGAGAAAATAGAACCTTATTTGTGTGAAAATGATACCAAAGCGGCAGTATTAAAAAATGATTGATTCGGCAATTTTATAAAAAATAATAAAATTTTATTTATAAAAAACAATAAATTAGAACTTTTACTCTAATTTCAAGAAAACTCATTCTTTATAAGGCTTATTTAAAAAATAATAATTTAAATAAGAATAAAGATTTTTATATGAAAGATTTAAAAGGTGATGCCATGCTGATTAGACTGAGGTGAACACGGTATTGTAAAACACATGTAAGGATTTGCTGTCCGATGTTTAAGGAACGTTTGCTCAGGATTTAAATCCACTATGATGACGCTTCACTCACCATAAAAAGAGAGTTACATCATGGCGATTGCAAAAGTTGTTGAAGTTAATTCGAGTAGCAATAAGAGCTTTGAGGATGCGATTCAGACTGGCATTGCTAAGGTCACCGAAACCGTCAAGAATGTTCAGGGTGCCTGGATTAATGAACAAAAAGTTGTCATCAAAGACAATAAAATTACTGAATATCGGGTCAATCTTAAAATCAGTTTTCTGGTCGAATAAATACAGAATAAAAAAATCCCCATTTGAAATGGGGATTTTTTTATGTGTCTTATCTTATTCAGATTTAGGCAGATCACATTGATCATCAGTACATTGGTCTGCAGCAGCCTGCGGTGGCTCTAGCGCTTTTTCTAGAACCTGTACAAATACTTCCTTGGGTTGGGCACCCGCCAAGGCAATACGCTGGTCAAATACAAAGAACGGAACACCTGTAACTTTCAACTGGTCGCGTGCAATTTCCTGATCGAATTTAACGAAATCGGCATATTCTTCTGAATTCAGCACGTCATCGACTTCAACAGGATTCAGGCCTATACGGGCTGCTACGTCTTCTAAGGTTTCACGCTCTCCAATGGCTAGACCTTGGGTCATATAACTATAGAAGAAAGCTTCCTCAGCTTCGTTACCTAAACCTTTGCTCTGGGCAAGATGGATAATACGGTGAGCATTAAAGGTATTGCCTGAGTTGGCACCTTCCCAGTTAAACTCAATACCTTCTGCCTTGGCCATCTCGGCAATATTACGTTGCATTTCTTCGACTTCTGCCACAGTACGGCCATATTTCTGCGCAAGTCGTTCAGAATTAGAAATTTCCTGACGTACGGGTGCTTCAGGATCAAGTTGGAAACTATGCCAGTGAACTTCAAGTTCTACACCTGCCTGTTCTGCAGCAGCTTCTAAACGTTTTTTACCGATATAACAAAAAGGGCAGACCACATCCGACCAGATATCTACGCGCATGAAATTTCCTAAATATTTCTATTAGGAGAAGTATGAGGGCATATAGCCAGAATTTAAAGGTTGAATAGGTCGAAAGAACTAGGGAGAAGATTAAAGAATTTTAAATTTTAGACATTCTTTATTAATTAACTTGTCTTTGGTTATTCGTCTGAATATTCATGTTTTTTGTGAAATAGTTCAATGAATAGCATAGATCTGTTGGGGATATTTCAGAAAATAATGATAAGTGGTTGATCTTATTATAAATTAGCATGTTATTTTGATATTGCTGAAATTTAGGAGGCAGTGCTATGAATAGGGTCTGTAGCTATACATGCGCTATGTTAATGGCAGGGATACAGCTTCCAGCGATTGCAAGTTTTTTTGATTCATCTGGTCTTGAACATTTGGATGATGATTTACTTGCGCTGGTGTCAGGACAGGATCGTTCATTTCAAACAAAAACAGATTTATATCGGGCTGATACATTGCAAAGAATGACGCCGCAGGGTTTCCCAGTAGCTGCACAGAGTAATCAGGAGAGTTTGAGATTATTTAATAGTGTATTTCAGTTTAATGAAAAAGGGCAGTTAACCTTACAGATCAATCAGGATGTAATATCGATTGGTGTGATTGAATGTTCTTTAAGTATTCACGGTCTCTCAGAAGTCGGAAAAACCCTTGGTGATCAAATCAAGTTTAATTAAGTTTTGCCGATAAAAAAACGCCCCGAAGGGCGTTTTTTTATCAACTCAATTATGCAGATTTAGCTTCTTTTACAGAGGCTAACATCGAACCAGTTTCTTCAAAGTTTGCATGCCAGCTCAACGCTTCATTTAGAAGGTGAGGTGTCTGACCACCACGTACACATGCACGATCAAAGTAGTCATTTAATGCATCTTTGTACATTGGGTGTACACAGTTGTCGATGATAGCACGAGCACGCTCACGTGGCGCTAAACCACGAAGATCTGCCAGACCCTGTTCAGTTACAAGCACATCTACGTCATGGCCAGTATGGTCAACATGAGATGCCATTGGAACAACAGATGAGATGTCACCGCCTTTGGCAATTGACTTGGTTACGAAGATCGCAATGTGCGCATTACGCGCGAAGTCACCTGAACCGCCGATACCGTTCATCATTTTGCTACCACATACGTGAGTAGAGTTCACGTTACCGTAGATATCAAACTCAAGTGCAGTGTTAATACCGATGATACCTAAACGACGTACCAATTCAGGATGGTTAGAAATTTCTTGCGGACGTAATACAAGTTTATCTTTGTATTGCTCAAGATTGTTAAATACTTTCTCGCCGTATTTTGCAGAAAGAGTAATTGATGAGCCTGAAGCAAATTTCATTTTACCCGCATCAATCAATTCGAAAGTACAGTCTTGCAGTACTTCTGAGTACATGATCAGGTCTTCAAAATTAGACTCTTTCAGACCAGTCAATACGGCATTTGCAATTGAACCGATACCGGCCTGAAGTGGGCCTAAGTTTTTCGGTAAACGTTCTGCTGCTACTTCTTTTTCGAAGAAAGCAATCAGGTGATTTGCGATAGATTGAGTCTCATCATCCGGAGCTGTTACTGTAGATGGAGAATCGTGGTATTCACTATTAATTACGATACCGACAATTTTCGCCGGATCGATGTTGATTGCATGTGTACCGATACGCTCATCTACTTTAGTCAATGGAATCGCTTGACGTGTTGGACGATAGGTCGGGATATAGATGTCGTGTAAGCCTTCAAAAGCTGGGCTTAAGTTTGTATTGATTTCTACAATCACTTTTTCTGCAAAAATTGCAAAGCTTGCAGAATTACCAACTGAAGTTGTAGGAATAATGCCGCCGTCTTCAGTAATCGCAACCGCTTCAATCACTGCTACATCTGGTTTTTTCAGCTGCTGGTTACGCATCTGTTCAACAGTTTCAGACAAATGCTGATCGATGAACATCACTTCACCCTTGTTGATTGCTTTACGCAGGGTGTTGTCCACCTGGAATGGTAAACGACGTGCCAATACACCAGCTTCTGTTAATTGCTTGTCCAAGTCATTTCCTAGAGAAGCCCCAGTGATGAGGGTGATCTTTAATGGGTTCGCTTTTGCCTGCTGTACCAGAGCCAGTGGAACCGCTTTTGCTTCACCTGCACGAGTGAAGCCACTCATACCTACAGTCATGCCATCTTCGATGAACTGAGCTGCCTGTTCTGCACTCATTACCTTATTGTGTAGGGATGCTAAACGGATACGGTCTAAAGACATTTGAACTCTCTTAAATTCCTGAATACTGATACGGATTGTACCGATCAAAAAAAGTATTTTGCATAGGTGTTAGGCTAAGGTCTAATTTTTTAGCCAAATAGTGGTATAAAAATAAATGATGATTTTTAACATATTGAATAATATATTATTTATATAAATAAGAAATTAAATCCTAAAAATCAAATGTATAAATATTAATCTATTCTTAAAAGTGACCAGTAATACTTTGTCGGATTTTGTCGAGCGTGGTCGGGGTCGCAGTCTGTTCTGGTTCCGCTTGATGAATTGGTAGTGAAATGATGGCTTCCAATCCACCTTCAGGTCGATTATGAATGTATAGTTCACCAGAGTGAATATCAACAATCCGTTTTACAATGGCGAGTCCCAAGCCACTACCCTGAACAGTACGAGCCGAATTACCTCGTACAAAAGGTTGCATGAGATCTTCAATTTGATCCTCTGGAATGCCTTCACCATGATCGGCCACTTTGATCAACAGTCGATCCTGTTCAATCTGGGCAGAGAGTTCGACTGGTTCGGCACCATAGCGTTTTGAGTTATTAATCAAGTTACCAATCAATCGCTTAAGCGACATACTGCGGGCTTGGATCAGCGGTAATTCCTGAGGCGTAAAGCGGATATCAAGCGGCTTAAACTGGGTAACCAGTTCTTGTAGTAGGGTATTGACATTGGTTTCCTGTGGCTCTTCATCGGAACCATCGCGCATAAAGGAAATAAACTGATTTAAAATTGCATCCATGTCTTCGACATCATAAATCAGACCTTCTTTGAGGAAATCTTCGTCTGGCATCATCTCGGCACTCAGGCGGATACGGGTCAGAGGCGTGCGCAAATCATGTGAAATACCAGCGAGCATAATCCGGCGTTCACGCTCGGTCTGTTCTAGCGTGTAGATCATATGGTTAAAGGCATTGTTTACTTGACGGATTTCAAGTGGCCCATGATTGGTATCCAGATAGGGTGCAGAACCAGTTGCACTATAGTTATTCGCAGCTTCCTGTAAGCGACGTAGTGGACGATTCAGCTGACGGACCAAAGTCAGAATAATAATGCCTGCAATCAATGGCGTACCCAGCAACCAGCCAAAAATTAGTTCAGGGCTATAGTTAGCATAGGTTTTTAAAGGTTCACGAACCCAATGACCATTCATTTCAGGCGTTTGAATCCAGATCTGTGGACTCGGCTTAAACTGGAAATATACAGTTGCCCGGTCAATACGTAATTCTTTTGCCAGCTTTTCCTCAATTTTACTGGTAAAAAATTCGGCAATCACTTTTTCACGAATATTGGGATACTGTGCAGGGTCGGTAATGTACTCAATCCCGATACGGCTTTTTAAATAATCATCGATATCTACTTCCTGATCATGGTGATACAGGCGCAGGCTAGGATTATTCAGGATTTCCAGTTCAACAGCGAGATAGCGGGCATGTTGCTGAATTTCCGGCAAATAGAGAGTTCGCCAGAAAAACCAGATCGACATCACCAGACTGAACAGAACTACAAAAACCACAAGTACCGCGGTTCGCATCGCAGCTGAACGTGGCTTGATTTTATCGAGAAAACGTTCCATACGGGTACGTTTCTTTTCCGAGTAATGGACAAAATCAGTAAATTCTTGTGGGTCGATGGGATCGAGTTTCACTGCACAATCCTGTGTTATGACTTCAGCAAATGATTAGAATTCTTTCATAAATAATTTTTTAATTACTATAAAGAAAGTTCCCTCTCCTTATAGGAGACCTGCGGAGCATGCTCCTCAGGGAGAGGTTTACTCAAAAATCACCTCATCCTCTTACGAAGTAATGCATATCACATCCAAGTTAAACCATTTGGAATTTAGATGAGGCTTGAAACCTTCGGTTCGACCTACTTTTGTTTTGGCAAAAGTAGGCAAAACCATTTTTCATTCGCAAAACTCGTCAAAATGCATTACGTCATCAAGGTGTCGCAGAAACATTAGAGATGGATACCTCCTGCCTCAAACAGTTGCGAATGAATTTGTCACTTAATTCAAAATCAGAAAGATATATACAGACAATTTATCTTATTTTTCTGATACGAAAAAATTACTCAGCACCATCTGGAACAAAGACATAACCCACGCCCCATACGGTCTGGATATAACGCGCACGAGCCGGATTTTCCTCTACCAGACGACGTAAGCGTGATACCTGAACGTCAATTGAACGTTCCATCGCACCCCATTCACGGCCACGTGCCAGATTCATCAGCTTGTCACGTGTTAACGGTTCACGTGGATGCTGTACTAAGGCTTTTAATACAGCAAATTCACCTGTCGTGAGGGTTACCACCTGACCTTCACGCGTTAAGGTACGGGTAGAAAGATCAAGTGACCATGGGCCAAAGCTGACCACTTCCATTTGCTGGCTTGGCGCACCTGGTACTTCACGCACCTGACGACGTAATATGGCACGGATACGTGCTAATAACTCATTTGGATTAAATGGTTTAGGTAGATAGTCATCCGCACCGGCTTCAAGTCCTGCGATACGGTCCGAGTCGCTACCACGTGCTGTCAGCATGATGATTGGTGTATCGATATTGGACTGGCGTAAACGACGACAGATACTCAGACCATCCTCAACAGGGAGCATAAAGTCGAGCACGATCAGAGAAAACAGTTCTCGCTGTAGCAGTCGGTCCATTTGAGTAGCATCATGCGCAGTCTTGACCACAAAACCCTTATCTTCTAAAAAGCGTTGCAGCAAGGTACGTAAACGGACATCGTCATCGACAACCAGAATGCGTTCTACCCGATCGGTTTCGGTATGTACTGCATCGGTTTTTTCAGCGGGTACAACTAAACTCATAAGGTGCTCCTTTATTCTTTATTGTCGTCTTAAACAAAAACTAATAGATGTCTTGAGTATACGATTCATTTATAGCGATTGACTATGCTCTAAAGCAACAAAAATTGCAGTTAAAATCAAGGGATGGATACCAAATATATACAGGCAAATGATAAAAGTTTCGCAAATATGAGGCAGGTATCGCCTGGATCTAAACGTCATTCTTCAAATATTGAACAACACTGTCATAATTCATAAAGATAAATTAGTAAAAACAATTGTGGATTTTATAGGCCTGGTCTTTATAATCATGCCATTTAGTACTTATCCTTGTGGGATCAAACACGATGACTGACTTAGTTCAGCAGTTGGCAAAAGAACTTGCCGTACGTCCAACTCAAGTAGAAGCTGCCATCAAACTTATTGATGAAGGTGCCAGTGTTCCATTTATTGCACGTTACCGTAAAGAAGTAACGCAGGGCTTAGACGATACGCAACTACGCCAGCTCGATACGCGTTTATCATACTTGCGTGATTTGTATGAGCGCCGTGAAAAGGTGATTGAATCACTCAAAGAACAAGATAAATTATCTGATGATTTATTGGCGCGTGTAAATGCGGCAGAAACCAAAAATGCATTAGAAGAAATTTACGCGCCGTACCGTCCAAAACGTACCAGTAAATCATTCAAAGCCAAAGAAGCTGGTCTTGGTCCGATTACAGAGAAAATCTTTGCTGAAGCGGTTGATCCTGCCGAAGCACTTGCGGGCTTTAGCCATGAAGATTATCCAGATCAAGAAAGCCAGTTGGATGCGATCCAGCACATCCTGATCGATGACTGGGCACAGAACATTGCGCTGACCACTGAGCTGAAAGCGACATTTGCAAAAACTGCCATTTTAAAAAGTTTGGTTGCTTCTGATGAGAAAAAAGAAGTTGGCAAGAAATTCCGTGATTACTTCGATTTCTCTGAAAACCTGAACAAAGTTCCTTCGCATCGTTTGTTGGCAATGCTGCGTGGCCGTCAGGAAAATGTCCTGGGCCTGAAAGTGGATGGCGAAGACGATGCTCCATTGGCACGTATTGAAACAGAATATAATCTGGATGCCATTCAGCCCCAGTCTCGTCAGGATTTCCTAAAACAGACTGCGAAACTGTTCTGGTTAGGTAAAGTTCGTCCAACGATCGAACATTCATTATTGACTGAAAAACGTCTGGCTGCTGAAGCTGAAGCAATGCAGGTCTTTGCTGAAAACCTGCGTCATTTACTGCTTTCTGCGCCTGCAGGCGCACGTACGACACTGGGCGTAGATCCTGGTATCCGTACTGGCGTAAAACTGGCAGTGGTGAATGAATCAGGTGATGTATTGGCACATAGCACCATTTACCCATTTGCACCGAAAGATGATAAAGAAGGTTCACAGACTGAATTGGCACGTCTTTGCCGCGAATTCAATGTTGACCTGATTGCAATCGGTAATGGTACGGCAAGCCGTGAAACTGAAGCATTGGTTGCTGAAATGATGGCTGCAAATAGCGACCTGAAATTGACTCGTGTTTCTGTTTCAGAAGCGGGTGCTTCTGTTTATTCTGCTTCTGAATTGGCTTCTCAGGAATTGCCTGAACTGGATGTATCGATCCGTGGTGCAGTATCAATTGCACGCCGTCTGCAAGATCCATTAGCAGAACTGGTGAAAATCGATCCTAAGTCCATTGGTGTAGGTCAGTACCAGCATGATGTGAACCAGACCGGTCTGGCAAAAACCCTTGAAGCCGTAGTTGAAGACTGTGTGAACTCGGTCGGTGTGGATGTAAATACTGCATCTGCTGCGATCCTAGGTTATATCGCAGGTCTGAACAAATCAATCGCGCAGCAAATCGTGGACTTCCGTAAAGAAAATGGCCGTTTTGACAACCGTCAGGACCTGAAAAAAGTGCCACGCCTAGGCGAACGCACTTTTGAACAGGCAGCGGGTTTCTTGCGTATCCAGCAAGGTTCAGAGCCACTAGATGCGTCTGCAGTTCACCCAGAGTCTTATCCACTGGTATCTAAAATTGTTGAAGCGAAAGCAACGACTGTAAAAGACATCATTGGTAATACTGAAATCATTCGCCAGGTCAATGCTGAAGAGTTTGTCGATGACAAATTCGGACTGCCAACCGTTCAGGACGTTTTGGCTGAACTGGAAAAACCAGGCCGTGACCCGCGTCCAGAATTCCGTACCGCAAAATTCCGTGATGATATTACTGAAGTGGCTCAATTGACTGAAGGCATGCAGCTGGAAGGTGTAGTTACCAATGTGACTAACTTCGGTGCTTTCGTGGATGTTGGTGTACATCAGGACGGTTTGGTACATATTTCTGAACTAGCGAATGAATTTGTGGCTGATCCGCATAAAGTGGTGAAACCAGGTCAAATCGTACAAGTTCGTGTACTGAACGTCGATGTTGAACGTAACCGTGTCAATCTGTCGATGCGTCCTGAAGGTTCGACAGCCCCAGTGAAAGCGCCACGTCAACCACGTCGTGACAATGAGCAACGTGGTGAGCGCAAGCCACAAGGCAAACGTCCACAGCATGCGCGTCCGCAAGGTGACCGCCCGCATGGCAAGAAACCTCAAGCGGCTAAGCCACAGGAAAATAAAATTGGTGGTTTAGGGGCATTGTTATTGCAAGCCGGGATTAAAGGTTCGAAGTAATCTTTAATTACTAATAAAAAATCTCCCAAATGGGAGGTTTTTTTTATGTCTGATTTTTATGAATTGATCATCGGAACAATCCAGCTGGTGATGATCAGCAAAATACCCAGATGCCCCAGTTTTCGTGTCACATAAACCAGTTTCGACGGTGGCTGTTCCAGTCGTTTTGCATATTCTTCCATGCTAATTCCAGACTTACCTTTACTGGTATATAAAAACACCCCCAAGTCGATACAGATCAGAATCGTACCAATATCGGCCACCAGTTCCATCAGCTCAAATTGCTGGGTATATAGCGACATGCCAACGCTATAGATCAGATAAAGACCAAAGGCAATACAGGCATATTGCAGGACCACTAAAAACTTCTGCATAAATCTCAACAGCTCAAAAAATTAAGGCAATTATACAAATAATCGGGCAGCTGCGCCCAATTACAAGGCTTGCATCAGGTCGGCGAAATTTTGTTTCTCGACCAGCTCCAGAAATTCATCGCCCAGACGCTGACTTTCAGCAATACATTGCTTCCAGAGCTGAATCCGCTGGGTTTGATCCAAGCCTTTTAGCGTAAAATCTTTACGGTCTGGCAAACGGCCTAAAGGTAAACTTTGCAAATATTCTGGCGATGGAGATATGAGCAAAGTTCGTGCCTGATTTTCCGGATTTGAGGTGCGTTTAAATAACTTGTCAAACCAGCCTGGCGTAATGCTGTCAGTAAAATGCGGATACAGTACAATGCCTTTGCTCTGGAAGGGCAGGTCAATGTGATAGTCAATTAAACCACCATCACGATAATAACCTTGCGGTGCATCCGGAATATTATTTACTGCCGCCATCACCCCCGGAATAGATGCTGAAGCCATTAGCCAGGACAGGACACTCTGTTCAGTCAGGGCATGATAATGCGTGGTAAATCCATCTTCAGCGATTTTAAACTGTTCACCAATATTCGGTTGGCTGATGACCCGTTGCATAAAATGCCGGCTATGCTTGCGTGCAAGTGCGGTCGTCCCGATAATTCCGGTTACAGAAGCCAGTAAAGGTAAGGCCTTGTCACTCTGGAAAATGTGTTGGGCTTTAATCGACAACACGGTCAGATGATAATCTGGATGATTAACTAACTCAGTCTCTTTGCCTTGGACCAGGTCGAATAACATACCGCGGCAGACTTCGCTCACTTCCAAACGTGTCATTTTCTTATGGAAATAAAGGTTGGTATACAGTTCAGCTAGGCGTTCGGTTCCCTGTTTAGCACCATGAGCAGCAATACTGGCAAAACGCCAGCTGCCAATAGAAGAACCCACCAGGATTCTACGCTGAGGAGCGCGTGGGAAAAAATCACCAAAAATTGCCTGATCCAACCCCTGAATACCAATACCTTTCGGGCCCCCTGCAGCCCCAGGAACAATATCCACCTGTTCGGGTTGTAAACCTTCTTTCAGAATGAGATCACGTGCCAGATGCCCGGCACGGATTTTCAGGGCAGGGGCATGTTTTTGTAAAATCTGCATAGAGGTTTAACCCATATTCGACCAGTGAGGGCTTATTTTAAGCGATATGCCTTTGAGCCCAATGGCAAGATATGCCCTAAGGTGACTTTAGAGTCATATGACATTCAGCAAATAAAAAAAGCCTGAATAAATCAGGCTTTTTGGAACTAGAAACCGTGGTATTGGATCCCGATAGATGCCAGTCCATAGCGTTTATCTAAACGAGATGCTGTGACACCATTATAAAGAAAAGGTACATAACCAACGAGGTTGTTTTGGAACAGTTGACCTTGCAGATAGCCTGTCAGCTTTGGAGTAAAATCATAACTAAACTTGGCACCAAAAGTATGGTTGTCCTTGATCGGTGAGTTTCCAAACTTGCTGATTCGGTCATCAATATCCTTGCGCCATAAACGTTGGTATTGATAAGCGAGCTGGCTTTCGAATTGGCGATAGCGCCAATTCCATGAGCCACCTAGAGAAGCATAGTAACTGTCGTAGTTGAGGTCTTTTTTAACATCGAGATCAAATTGGTCAGCATAATTTCCAATATCAATATCCCGTACAATGAGACCATCGATAAGACATCGACCAATAGGTGTAGCAGTTAACTGATTATTCGAGTCAATATTAATATTGGCTTTACAGTCCCGGTTATTCCCGGTCAAGTGAACCATTAAATCCAGTTCATCAACTTTAACTTTGCTATAACCTAAAGAACCAAATATATTCACTTGATTCATGAAGTCAATTTTATGTGTATAAATAGTATCAAGCTGAAGTTGGGTATCACGAGGATTAGAAACCATTACCTCATTAATTGTACGACCATTTATATTAGTTGGAGAGGTTTTTGCGACTTCATCCGCCTGGTTGCCCCAAAAAGACAATTTAAAAGCAAGATTAGAGCGATCTGTAGATAGACTTGCTGGAAAGTAAGTAAGGCCCAAAGCTCCAGAATTTAACTTATTGGTATCTTTTCCGAACTCAATTTCTCGACGCCAGTAATCAGCATTTATAGCCCACTCAGAATGAAGTTGATACTGTGCACTGATATGTCCCCCAAGATAGTCTCCTGAATCACCTTTTACACCTTCACTTTCTCTTAAGTCCAAAAAGTCCACAGTGTCATTGACTATATCTAAGCTGGCATTCGTCGTCAGTTTATTTTTAGCAGGAGTAGCTTGTAAAAATAAATCATCGGGTGCAGCATAAGTATAAGAAATAGTAAATACTGCAAAAATAAAAAGTAATGATTGATTTTTCAACTTTATTTACCGAATAAGAAATGAGAGAAAAGCCAGTGATCAATCACTGGCTTTTTAATTTCTGATTATTGAGTTACAAAATAACCTGTAGTGCTAATACCACTAAAGACAGTTTCAGGTTTGTTTTCAATGCCAAATGGGGCTAGATTTAATCCTAAAGCTGCAGATACTGGATACAGGGTAGGAGCTACAAATACTGTTATATCAGCATTAATTTGGTTACTTGTAACAATCAAATTCTTATAGTCATTATATGGTTGACGTAAAATTTGGAAGCTATTAACAATCTCTGCCAGAGAAATTGAATCACCTGTAAATTCAGTATCTCGCGCAACTTCAAATGTACCCTTAGGTGAATTTGCCAAAGTAGTTTCAATTTCAATGATCGCGCCTGCTGGAATAGTAATATTACTAATAGTAGTACTATTATTAAAAGAAACTTTTACATCGCTAATGTAAGCCGTTAAAGTTTCAAGCTGACCATTTTGACCAATTGCAGCATTTGCCTTGAAACCTAATTTAATCGAGTCTGTAGCTGTTACTCGATTATTTAAAGTAAATTTCACTTTAGCTAAAGAGTCGATAGAATTCTTATCGATTGAAAGAGGGGAACCAGATTGAGAATTAGTAATTTCTTGAATACTATAACCAGCAAAGCTCAAATCATTATAACTAGCTGATGCAATATTATCTTGGATATCTTCGATAATAGCAGGAGAGTTATTTAAATACTCTTCTAGATTGGAATTCCCTGCTGAATTCACTGCTGTATTAATAGTAATTGCCAAGGCTTCTACTTTTTCTTGATTCATCTGTAATGCTTCTTTGACTTCATTGTTAGATGTAAAGTCTGCAGCTGTATTAAATATAACTGTTACAGCAACTGGATTTAATCCTGCATTAGTAAGAAGCTGCGTATCCTCTGCAGCTGCTTGCACTGCTTGAACTGCCTCAGTAATGGTTAAACCAGAATCTTCAAGCTGAGTTAAAATTTGTTGTAACACAAATACTGCTGCTAATTGTTCATTAGAACCATCAGTAACCGGATCAAATGTGGTTACGTCTTCATTCACGCTAAAGCCTAAGTTGGTGAGAACTTGTTCAAAATCTGCTGCTGGAAGTTCTGCTTGCAAAGTAGTTAGAGGACTTGCAACAATTTCGGTTGTTGATGCTGCTTGATAATTAATTTCTTTAACTTTTAATTGACCAGCAAATGGAAGTTTGGTAACAGTATCAATCCCACCTGTAATAATGAAACCGGTTTCCTGGCAATTTGGTGTAGTGTTAAAAGTAAATTTACCGTTCTCATCTGTTTTTAAATCTGGGTAAGCCGCTTCACAGTTAGAATTAGTGAAATCTACATCTGCTCCCGCCAAATAAAAGTCTACAGCAACACCAGAAATTTCTTTGGAGTTAAAACCGGGCTTCGATGAGCCACCACCACCTCCACCACAAGCTGCCAATAATGAAGTTGCTATTGCTAACGTTGTTAATTTAAACACACGATTATTCATAGTTATTCCCTAATTCCCAAACCTTTGTTTATGAGTTATGCGTTATCTATCTAATAATAGCTTAAAAAATAAATAAAATAATTAATTAAATCTACAGTTATTAAATATCTTTTACAAAATAACTATTAAATAATTTATATATTGATAAAGCAAAAAATAAGCCCATTTAAAAATGGACTTATTCAAATACAATTAATTATTTAATTATCCGCCATACGGCTAAAATACTTGCCAATATAATCAAAAGGATAGACACAAACCAAGGTGAAATAATCGCAATCGCAAGCAGAATCGCCATTAAACTGCCGAACATCCAGCTACGTTTTTGTTGATGTTCCATTTGCAAACGCATGCTTTGTAATTCATTCAATTGTTTGGCATGCCAAGCTGACTGGTTTTTTAAACCGTTCAGGCTGTCAATCATTAAAGTTGGTAAATCCTGCGCCCCTAAAAGCAAATCAGGGATTTTCTGTCCCAATTCTTTTAGATTTTTCTGCGGATTCATCTGTGCCTTGATCCAGTCAGTCAGGATCGGTTTGGCCAGACTCCAGATATCCAGTTCCGGATATAGGTCAGTGCCTAGGCCTTCCACATGGACCAAGGTTTTCAATAACAACATCAGTTGCGGTGGAATTTCCAGATGAAAGCGACGGGCAATGTCCATGACCTGAATCAGAATGCCAGCAAAGTCCAGCTCATGCATTGGTTTTGAAACCATTGGACCCACAGTACGGCGCATTTCGCGGGCCAGGGCATCCTGATCGGTACCCGGTGGAATCCAGCCAGCCTGATGCACAATCTGGATCAGCTGCATGAAGTCGCTGTTCATGACCGCCAGCAGCATGCGCGCCACAGTCATCTGATCATGTTTGGATAGCTCGCCCATAATCGCACAGTCCAGTGCGATAAAGCGCGGATTGGACGGATTAATGGTTTCTACAAAGACATTGCCTGGATGCATGTCGGCATGGAAGAAGTTGTCCCGGAATACTTGGGTAAAGAAGATGGTGAGGCCTTTGCGTGCCAGGTCAGCACGATCCATACCCAGTTCATCAAAGGTGGCAATATCCGAAATCGGTACACCGGTAATCCGTTCTGCGACCAGTACATCTTTGCTGTCCATGTAGACTTCAGGCACATACATCATGCTGGAGCCGGTGAAATAATGACGCATCCGGCGGGTATTATCCGCTTCCAGCGTCAGGTCCAGCTCATTCAGAATGATCTGACGATAATCCTGAATAATTTCAGTCAAATGTAAGGCACGCGCTGCTTCCAGACGTTTTTCCAGAAAATCGCCCAGCCAGCTCAGGATTTCGAAATCCTGCAAAATCTGATTACGGATATTCGGGCGGGTCACTTTCACTACCACTTCACGGCCATCATGCAGAGCAGCAGTATGCACCTGTGCAATTGATGCAGCAGCAAGTGGCTGAGCATCAAAACGGGCGAACAGGGTGTTTACATCGGCTTTCAGCGATTCCTGAATACGCATTTTAGCTACGTCATTGTCAAATGGCTTGACGCGATCCTGTAGCAAGACCAGTTGTTGCAGTATTTCAGGTGGAATCAGGTCACGACGCGTAGATAGCAATTGGCCCAGTTTAATCGCCAGTGGCCCCATTTCCTCTAAAGCCTCTTTGAGCTTGAGAGGATTTTTACGCTCTCGGCTGGACCATGCAGCCGGATGCATACGAATCAGGGACAGGATATGACGGCTTTTTTCTGGGAGTTCTTCCGCAGGAAACAACGTATCGAGTCGATAATGCGCGGCAATGCGCCAGAGTTCGAGCAAACGTGAAACATGCGGAATCATAAAGTGGTGTACCTAGTTTTGAGTTGAATCTTGTTGGTTTTCAATCTGTGTCTGAAGCTGACCAATCTTAGCTTCTACACGATCAATATTTTGATTGAGTATACGCGTATCTTGCTGTAAATCATCCATTTGCCAGCGTGCAGCAAATAGACCGCTGTCTTCTTTAAGCGTATCTTCCATAAAGAACAGACCGCTTTGCAGACTGCGCTTGAGATGTTTGGGTGCCAGTTGCAATTTGCCAATTTCATGCGCAAGGGTTGGTCCAATCCATGGGCTTAAATGAGCCGCCAGATCAGGTTCAGCCTGTTGCATAATGCGCTGGATTTCCTGCAATAATTTATAGTCACCTTGCAGCGGAATATTGCCTATTTCATCTGAAAGCAGCAGTTTTAGCAGGTCAATGACATTATCGACTTGTAAAGTCGCAGTGGCTTCAGAACTCTGTGAGCTGTTGGCTTCATAAGGCCGCTGTTCAAAGATCGAAGCAGCTTCAGTATGCCCAGTGGCTGTTGGCTCCAGGCGAACCTTGCCATCATCAAAGAATACATCTACAGAAAGCTGTGGTGAGGCAATTACTACACGTAGCATTTTGCCAGCCAATGCATTTAACTGGATGCGGGTAATCGCATCCAGATCAATGAAATGGTGAATCACACGTTCAACGACACCAAGTGCCAGAATTGACCACATGAATGGGAACCTTAAAGTTTAAAACCACGGTGAACAGCAACGATACCACCCGTCAGGTTATGGTAGTCACAGTTCTGGAAGCCGGCATTTTCCATCATGCCTTTTAGGGTGCGCTGATCTGGGTGCATACGAATCGATTCTGCCAGATATTTATAGCTTTCAGAATCATTGGCAATGATTTTACCCATGATTGGCAATGCTGTGAATGAATACAGATCATACAGTTTCGAGAATGGCTCAAAGACTGGTTTAGAAAATTCTAAAACAAGCAGACGGCCACCTGGCTTAAGCACACGGTACATCGAAGCAAGTGCAGCATCTTTATCAGTGACGTTACGTAGACCAAATGAAATGGTTAACAGGTCAAAACTGTTATCTGCAAATGGCTCTAAAGTTTCGGCATTGGCAAGTACGAAATCAACATTGGTACAGCCCGCATCAATCAAGCGATCACGACCCACATTTAGCATGGATTCGTTGATGTCAGATAATACTACATGACCGGTTGGACCAACTTCACGGCTGAATACTTTGGCCAGGTCACCCGTACCACCGGCGATATCCAGCACATGCTGACCACGGCGCACGCCTGACATGTTAATGGCAAAACGTTTCCATAGACGGTGAATACCAAAAGACATCAGATCATTCATGATGTCGTATTTGCTGGCGACAGAATGGAATACTTCCGCGACTTTTTGTGCTTTTTCTTCACTGCTGACAGTCTGATAGCCGAAGTGAGTGGTTGGACCGACATTACCGGTATTCGCCCCACGTGGCAGGTTATATTTCGGTATGCTACCTGTGACAGGTGTATCAGTCAGACGTTGTTCTAGAGACTGTTGCTGACCTTGTGGCGCACCTTGTGGTAACGGTGCAGTTAAGAATGGGCTCACTTTGTCTGTTTGTTGTGCCGACTCAGCTGTAGGGGTAGGCGTAGTATTTTCATTGGACATTGGAGTCACTCCTAACAGATCAATGGGGTTAATCTTGCATGCGTGCATGGACTGCATAATGACAGATTCTAAGATGTTATACAGCAATCATCATGCAATTGTTATGAATAATATACAGAAAAATGCGTCTTTAGCTGAAATCTCAGCCGAAAAATCGATCTTAATTGATGATAAAAAGTCATGATATACGTTCTGAATTTTTATATCTTCCTGCTGATGCGGTGCACCATAGCTTAATTAAATGGCGAGTCAAAACCTACTCAATTCTTTGTAGGTTTTTGCTTACATTGATTCAGGTTTTTAGCGACTATTTTATAGTGGTAGAAATTTCATATGATAAGTTCATCAGGAACAGGATGTTCCCTCTAAGAATAAAAATAGATAAATACAAGGAAAGTAAGGTACGACAGGAGTTATACCAAGCGAACCAATACGAAAAACCCTGGCAGGATGCCGGGGTTTTTCATTTTGTATCCAGAATTTTTAAGATTCGTCCAGTTTATGGATGAACTGGTTTTTACCATAGCGAATGGACAGTTGATCCAGCTCATAATAAAGACCATCTCCGAGTGCATAATCCCCACGTTCAACAGAGATAATCCGTTGTTTATCTGTAGTAATCACAATATGGAAATAGCCGATCTTTAACTTGCATTTCAGATCATGAACAAGCATCGCCTGACCGTAAACATCCAAAGACTTATGGCTTTCAATCTGTATATCTTGAGCATCAATTTTATAACTGCTTATTGAAGGTCTCAGGTTTATTTGTACAGTGCCGCGAATAGATAACTGTTTGTACCCCATTACATTTTTCCTAAAATTCATTGACATGGGTACATCTATAAAGAATCAAGATATACGGAGGCTTAGATAACACGTAAGCCGATCAAGTGCGTTGACCATAAACAGATTAATTTCTATAAATTTTGCATAATTTTTATAACTTTATTAGAGACTATAACGGATTGATTGATACGATTAGGGCTTTGGAACCATTATTTTGTCTATTTATTGAGACCTGATTTTTTTTGTATCGATGAAATCACTACGATTTAAAAATAGCTGGTTAATTGGGTTAAGAGAATAAGGCAAGCAGATGCCAGCCTTATCCTGAGGTGATATTTTCAGATTTTTTAAGCTGTCGGGAATTAACGGAAAGGCTGAGGATCACCAGCATGCACGCGATCAATGATATTACGCTCAGTTGCCGTAAATTCACGTACAAACTTTTCTGCGGACTTAAGTGGTTTCATCGCTAGGAATCCATCCTGCATAAACTCATACATGACTTCAAAACGGTATTTTTCTGCGGCACCTTTACACATTTTAAATGCTGCCTGCACAATGAACGACCGCATATATTTATCCAGATGAGTACCGAGCTGATCCAGCATGGCTAGCTGTCTAAGGCGATCCTGGCCTTGATCCAGCTTTAAATAGGTTAGACGCATAATTTCATCAGTCAGTGATTCGGCTGGATGATAATCTTCCAATAACTGTTGTGCCACCTGCTCATCAAGCTGTACCGCAAGAATGGCCAGCTCTACTCCGTGAGTGCCGGTCTTGATCGCATTATCCGGGATCAGCTTTTCCGCCTTATGCGCATAGCGCGTCAAGCGGGCAATCTGTTCTGCCAGCGCATCGAAGTCCGGTCCACCATAAAGACGGTTCAGGAAATATTCTGACATCAGCACATTTTGCTTTTCTGCAAACTGCTTGGCATGAGTGCGTTGCATACGCTCTTTTTGCCAGAGCTGGACATCTTGCAGACGTTGTTGCAGTTCCGGTTGCTTGTGATAGTTCAGCTGATAATAACGTTCCAGAAGATCGTCTAAAACCGCAAGTTTGGACATGGGAAGTTCAAATATGGTTATGGATGTGGGAATCTTAGAACGAGTTAGGATGGCGCGCTATGACAAATTGACCGGTTGCACAGGATTTGAAGTCAATTTGTTGAAAAGTTCGACAAAAAAGATCGTTTAAAAATCGTAGCGATCGCTATTCACCAGGCAAGAAGCCTGTCTATACTGTATTCAGGAACAAGAAAAACAGAACAGGTTATGTCTACAGAACAGCAACAATTTCAATTGATTGAAGAAAATGAATTATCGTTACAGCTTATCGATGCGCAATATGCCCTGAAAGATACACGCGGACAGAAGAATGCTAAAAGTTTAGTCGTACTGGTCAATGGAATTGAGCTGGCCGGCAAAGGTGAAGCGGTTAAGCAATTACGGGAATGGGTTGACCCGCGTTATTTGCGGGTAAAAGCAGACCAGCCACGGCCCCTGAATGAAAGACAGACTTTCTGGCAGCCTTATGCACGCTTTATCCCGGCTGAAGGACAGATCATGGTGTTGTTTGGTAACTGGTATACAGATTTGCTAAGTACCGCCATGCATGTAGCGAATCCTATAGATGAAAGCATGTTTGATCATTATGTTGAACAGATGCGTGCCTTTGAGCAGGATCTGAAAAATAACCATGTTGATGTGATCAAGATCTGGTTTGATCTGCCCTGGAAGTCTTTGCAAAAGCGTTTAGATGATATTGATCCAAGTGAGATGCATTGGCATCGTTTACACGGTCTGGATTGGCGCAGTCGTAAGCAATATGACGCGATCCAGCGTTTGCGTCAGCGTTTTACCGAGGACTGGATCATCATTGATGGTGAAGATGAAACCCTGCGTGACCAGCAGTTTGCCCAGACTATTCTTGCGGCCTTGAAACACTGTCCGGATCATCCTGCTAAAGGAAGTAAGACATGGTCCCCGGCGTCTATTCCTGAAGCATTGCTGCAGCCTTCGCGGGAGCCGGTGGATCAGAATACCTATAAGGACGAACTCAAGAAACTGACCCGCAAGGTGGCTAGCGCAATGCGTATGGATCAACGTAATGTGGTGATCGTATTCGAGGGGATGGATGCAGCCGGTAAGGGGGGAGCAATCAAGCGGCTGGTAAAAAAGCTTGATCCACGCGAATATGAAATTCATACCATTGGTGCACCGGAAAAATATGAATTGCGCCGTCCTTATCTGTGGCGTTTCTGGACCAGGTTACAGCCGGAAGACAAGATTACGATTTTTGACCGGTCCTGGTATGGACGGGTACTGGTAGAACGGATTGAAGAACTGATTAGTCCTGCGCAATGGCAGGCATCTTATTCAGAAATTAACCGGTTTGAAAATGACCTGATTAAGGCGCAAACCGTGATTATCAAGTTCTGGCTAGCGATTTCCAAGGACGAACAGGCTGAACGTTTTAAGGCGCGTGAACAGACGCCGCATAAGCGTTTCAAGATCACTGATGAAGACTGGCGTAACCGTGAACGCTGGGAGGATTATTTGCAGGCAGCGGCAGATATGTTTGAGCATACCAGCACCGATCAGGCGCCATGGCATGTGATTGCTACCGATGATAAAGATAGCGCGCGTTTACAAATCTTGAAGACTATACTGAAACAGCTTGGCGTAAGTTAATACGACCAAGCTGCGTTTAAATAAGATGATTCTAAATCAAAATTATACTGTTTTAGCTTGCTGTTTTTGCTGGATATTTTTGGCTAGTTTATAAGAGTCTTCCACATGTGCCTCGGCAACTTTTTTCATTACGAAGTAGCCTAAACTTGCAGCAATTAACTGACCACCGAGCGGGATAAATTTGGTCACTTGCTTGGTGATATATTTTGCGGCAACATTATTGATGGATTTTTTTACCGCCGTACGTGCCACTACAAAACCAGAAAATTGTACGCCGCGTTTACGTAATTCATCCCATTGAACCTGTTTGGTTTTTGGATCAAATACGCTGACCTGCTCTGGTGCCAAGCCGAATCGGGCATTGATTTCAGGAATCAGCTGTGACAGGATGCCGACGTCAATCAAGACATCAAGAAACGGTACCGGAATCACGGCTGCACCTGCAGACATATAGGCACGCTTCTTAATCAGCTCCAGGCATTCTTCACGGATCTGTTCTAGATTTAAACTTGGATCAATTTGATCGGGAAATTTGTCTAATTTCATGGGCGATTACCTAAAGCTTCCTGTTGTTGTTTTTCTAAAAAAGTATCCATAAGATGCTTTTTTAAAAGAAATTTTTCTACTTAAGTGTAGATTAAAAGTGACATAGACAGAACAGGGTGTATAGTAAATAATCTTTATTGTTTTGTAGTGCTGCTTTCTTTTAATTTGGGGAATTCATGGCTATTCATGTTATTCAAAGTCAGAAAATTGATGTGCTTTTGGATAGCATGCTGCTGGTTACGAGTCAGCAGAAAAGAACTGCTTTTCAGGTGCTTGAGCCGCAGCATTTCATTGTGCCTTCGCCCGCAGTTGAAGCTTGGCTCACCCAGAAAATTGCCGAGAAAAAGGGCATCAGTGCCAATACACAATTTCACCACCGAATTCGTGCTTTTCAATGGACTTCTTATCAATGGGTGCTAAACAGCCAGAAAGAGCTGGAGCAAGTCCGTGAAGCCAATATTCCACGTATCATCATTAAATGGCGAGCCTTTCAGGCGCTGCGCAAGACCATTTTGGCAGATGAAATTCCACTCAAATCCCAGCATCCGCTGTATTCGATTGTAAAGCGGATTTATGACAGCGCTGACCGTCTGGAACAGCCGAATGAGCGCCTGCTCAAAAAACAAAGCATGCTGTACTGGGTCTGTGAACAGGTATCGCGCCTGTTTAGCCACTATATGAATTATCGCGGCTATTGCGCACGCAATTGTCCGCCGCAACAATGTAGTTGCCCGACCAACTGGCTGAACAACTGGGGACAGAATCTGCCTTTAGAAATAGAGCAGATGCTATATATCCCCAAAGATGAAAATGGTCAGGAAATTCCGGTAGCAGATTTCGTCAAAATTCAGGCACGGGAACTGGAAGCCTGGCAGCGCTGGCTGTGGCAGAACGTATTTCAGGATGACTATGCCAAAATCCTGGAAATTGAAAAGCTGTACTGGGAACGCATTGAAAATCCGGAAACCCGAGCGCAGGCTTTAAAGCAGCTGCCATCTCAGGTGGTGGTATTTAGCATGCTGGAATTGCCACCAGCTCAGCTGGATTTCTTGCGCCGTCTGGGTCAGTACATCGAGATTTATATTTTCCATTTTAACCCGTCACAGGAATACTGGGCGGATAGTGTCGATCCGAGCTGGAAGGCGCGCTATGACCTGGGTGTACAGGAACGCTTTATCCGCAAATACGAACAGTCGCGTGGAGGCAAGCCGAGTGATGAGGAAATTGCTGCATTCTGGAAAAAGTTCCAGCTGAACTTTAATGCTGAAGACCGTGAATCACGTCATCCTTTACTGACCCGTTTTGGTAAGCAGGCACGGGATCACTTTTCTCTATTATCCAAACTGTCTTCGGGTGAGGAAGGACATTGGGCGGATGCCTTTGTGGATGACTATCAGGACCATCTGCTGGCAAAAATCCAGTCGGATATTCTGTATCTGGTAGAACCGGAGCGGCATACTTATCCCTTGAAGCCGGAGGATAGCTCGGTACAGATCCATGTCTGTCATTCTTCATTACGCCAACTGGAAGTACTGCGCGAACAGATCATTCACTGGCTGGCTCAAGGCACGGAAGAAGTACCGCGTCAGCCCAGTGACATCCTGGTATTGAGTCCAAACCTGAAAGAACTGGAACCGGCGATTCGTAGTGTCTTTGCACCACCACCACGTGAACGAGAAGGCAGCCAGTCCCGTCTGCGCAAAAACAATATTTATCTGCCGATCCAGATATCCGGGGTATCCCGTCTGGATGTCAGCAATGCCTGGCGTGCCGTGCTGGGCCGCATACAGTTGATGCATCGCCGTTTTAGCATTGAAGATTTTGCCGACTGGCTGAGTTTAAGTGCGACTCAGCAGTACTATGCATTGGACTATGCACAAGTGGAACGCATCATCCAGCTGCTCAGTGATGCCGGCTTTAAGCGTGGCTTAGATCAGCAGCATTTACAGCAGCATTTATATGAAGGTGATGAAGATTACCGCTTTAGCTTCCGCTTTGCTCTGGATCGCTTGGTACTGGGCATGGCGGTGCCAGAACATCAGCTGTTTGAAGATACCCTCAGTTATGCCAAAGTGCTCAGCAGTGATTTTCCGCTGATTGTTATCCTGATCCAGATTTATGAGGATTTCAATGAACGTCGCAGCTGGCTGAATGCGCATGAGCAGGGACAGCGTACACCGGTAAAAACCTGGCTGGAATATCTAAATCGGGATGTGAATGAATTCCGCAGCAATGGGGTTGAGTCGCTAAAAACCGTAGCAGAAATCATTGAAAAGCAGATGCGTATGCTGACGCTGGCCGATTATCATGATCAGGATGATCCAAATGCGAATCAGGAACTGGTGGCATTGAGCTTACCATTGCCTTATGTCTTGGAAGAAATACAGAATAGTCTGGACATGCAGCTGGATCAGGCCGAACCGACCGGACAAATTACTTTTAGCCAGATTGGCCAGATTCGCCCGCTGCCTTATAAGCTGGTGGTGATGCTGAATCTGGATACGGGCAAATTCCCGAGCCGAAATCAGCAGCTACCGTTTGACTTGATGAGCATTCTCAAGCCGCAGCTCGGTGATCGCTCCCGTCTGGATGATGATCAGGGCGCATTTCTGGATGCCTTGCTGTTAGCACAGGAAAATCTGTGGTTATTCTACAACGGCTTTGATGTGAATGATGGCGAAGTGCGTGATCCATCCACGTCATTACAGGAATTGATCCAGCATATTGCCCTGATCTGCCAGTCCGAGCATCCAGATGCAGATGTCGATGTGATGACCGAGATGAATGGCTTGCCAGTCGCGGCGCATATCCAGCAGCTTTATCATGTGCATCCTCTACAGCCTTTTGATCCAGTTGGTTTTAGTACATTGCGTACCCCACGTTTTCAGGATCAGTGGCATAATGTAGCTTCTTTTCTTTGTAAGGCTGAAGGGCAGCGTCGCAGCTGGATTAATACCCATTGTCCGCCAGTACAGCAAGAACAGATTCGGATTCTGCATGGCGATGAATGGATTCGGGACATGATCTTCCCGGCACGTCTGTTCCTGAAAAGTGTTGGCATTTCTAGCGTGAAATATAAAGACTTGCCCGCGGCACAGGAACCATTATTGCTGGATAAATTGCAGCAATATCAGGTACGGGATTTTCTGCAGCAGCAGGAACAGGAAATAGATACCCGGTTGATGCTGGATCGTCTGCCAGTCGGAAAAACCCAGGAAGCAACCTGGCTGAGTACCCAGCAGGAACAGGAATTGCTGCAGCAGCGCTTACAGCAACTGGATAAACAGATTACTCGTACCACGCAGCAAAACTATCGTTATTCATCTGATCTGATGTTGCAGATTACTGTGCCGCAGCAGCCAAATGCATCGTACTGGCTGAGCATGCAGTCCGCTTCAGCCTCGGAGCGCCGTCGCGCGCATGTCTGGCTGGAATATCTGCTTTGGCTGGCCTATTTAAATGATGATAGTTATAGCGCAGAGCTGGAACGAATTGTGCTGTTCAGTAACAAGACCGTAAAATTCTGCAAGGTGACATCTTCTCAGGCTAAAGAATATTTGGCTCACTGGTTTAAGGCCTGGGAAGCAGGTCAGCAGCAACCGGTAGTGTTACCGGCTGAGCTCATTCTGAAAAAAGACTGGCAATGGGAAATCAATGAGCAGGGTCAAATGATTATTGGTGATCTGGATAAGCTTTTGGCGGCCTGGAACAACACTTATGAAAGTACCCGCCCGTTGAGTTCGGATGAGTCCTGTGTACTGCATCAGGACTGGCAATTCATTTTGCAGGATCAGGATCCAGAGCAGGCGTTGCAGCATAGTCTGCTAAAATTTGCCTATGACTTGTATGCTCCGATTCAACAACATTTAGAGTGGGTAAAATAAATGACCATGGCCCCTCAACAGCAGCATAAAATTTCAACCAATCCAATTCAGGACATGGCCTTTACTGGTCTGCACTGGATCGAGGCTTCTGCAGGAACCGGCAAAACCTATACCCTGTCCAGCCTGATGGTACGGATTTTTCTGGATAAATACTATCCACATCAGGTCATTGCGACCACATTTACCCGTAAGGCAACAGCTGAACTGAAAAGCCGGGTACGCGCACGTGTGGAAGAAACTTTGCGTTATATCCAGCGCTATCAGCATCTTAATTCGGTAGAAATGGCCCAGCAGATCGGGCAGGAATCCGATCCGTTGTTGCAGAAAGTGCTGCAAGATTATGGCAGTCGTATGGACTACGCTCGCCGTCGTCTGGGATTGGTACTAAACCAACTGGATGAACTGTTTGTCGGCACGCTGGACAGTTTTAGCCAGAAGCTGCTGCGTGAATTTGCCTTTGAAAGTGGTCGGATTGAACGTGCTGAACTGACTGAAGATCAGGACCTGTATATTCAGCAGCTGATTCATGATGTACTACGGGAATGGATCCAGCAGCAGCCGCAGTATGTCATTAACCAGATGTATTTACAGAACCAGCTCAAATCCCCTGAGCACTATGTGGGACTGGTACGTGATGCACTCAATTTTAGCGCCAATCACTTCCAGTCAGTCCGCCAGGTAGAATGGGATTTGGGTGAACTGGATGCCTGTATTGAGCAGCTGGTCAATATCAGTCCGGCAGAGCTGCTCAAGATGCAGACTTACTGCACCGAAACCCCAAAACATTTTCATAAAAACTTTCATGCAAAACTGTCGGAAATCTGCAGCAATTTTTCTGATTGGACGGTACAGCTGAGTGAACAGAAGGGTATGTGCTTCTTTGATCCTGAGCTGTGCAAGCTGGTGCTGAAGTTATGTTATCTGCTGCGTAATAAAACTGATTTTCAGCCAGGCAAGCAGCGTTTTACTAAAAGCTGTAGCGAAGAAGAGCAGCAGTATTTCCTCAGCCATCCGCTGATTTGTGCCATCGAAGCACTGTGCAATGTGAAACAGGCACTGGATGAGAAATTCAAACAGCTCACGGCTTATCTGGAATATCACCTGATTCGCAGCGTGCAGCATCGTCTGCCGCAGACTTTACAGAAGCAGGGAGAGACTACCTTCTCGCAACAGATCCGTACCCTGACTGAAGCCTTGCAAGGTGAGCAGGGGCGCCGTTTTGCCCAGTTTGTGCAGTCTCGTTATCCCTTAATTCTGGTAGATGAATTTCAGGACACTAACCAGAATCAGGACGATCTGCTGGCACGAATCTGGCGGGATGCTGCGCGGGTACAGCTCGGCTGTATGATCATGGTCGGTGATCCAAAACAGGCAATTTATGGTTTCCGTGGCGGCGACATGCTGACCTATAACAAGGCACATGCTGATGTCCATTTAAAGCAGGGCTATGAATATACCCTGACCCAGAACCACCGCTCGGTCAAAGCTTTGGTGGAAGTGGTTGATGCCCTGTTTCAGCGGCAGATGGATTTTGGTGAAAGCGTTAATTATAGTTTGATTCAAGCCGGTAGTCGTCCCCATCCGGACCTGATTGATTCCGCACAAGCTAATCCTTATCCATTACGCTGGATGCAGCTGGGTGAGCAGGAGCATGAAGCCGATCAGGTGGCCTGGAAAATCCGCGAATTACTGAACCAAGCTGCACAGCAACAACTATATTTCCAGCAGCAGGACAGTTCTGCTCCTCTAACTGAGGATGATATTGCTGTACTGTCCTTTGGACATTATGCGCTGGAACAGGTCAAGCAGCGTCTGCAACGCATGGGGATTGCCTGTTATAAGGAATCAAAACAGAGTGTCTTTGCCAGCAACGTGGCACAGGATGTCGCCGCGGTGCTGACCGCGATCATGGACCCGTTTAATGAGGCCAAGGTTCGTCGTGCTTTAGTGACCCGTCTGCTCGGCTTTGACCTGAAAAAGCTGCTGGAGCTGCAACAGCAGCCAGTTGGCCTAAGTACTTTTATTGCCGATTTTGAGGTGATCCGGGAAATGTGGTTCGACAAGGGCTTCCTGAGTGCTTGGAACTATGCCCTGAACCTGTTTGATGTCTGGACTAATCTGGTATCGAGCCAGAGCATTGATAATGAGCGGGTTGTGGTCAATCTGCGTCATCTGACCGAAATCCTGTCGCAGCAAAGCGAATATTATCAGGGTGCACAGAAACTGTATCACTGGTATCTGCGCCAGCTACAGTCTCCTTCTGGCAAGGACAGCGAAAAAGAGCGCAAGCTCTCTGGCGATCGTGGCGTACAGTTGCTGACAATCCATGCCTCCAAAGGTCTTGAATTCAAAATCGTATTCCTGATGGGCGCTGATGCGCCGTTTGACGTCAACAAAGGTAACCTTAACTTCTCGCTGGCCGGTCATGAGCAGGACGATATTCTGAATCAGTCACGAGTGATTGCGGTAAATCGTGAGGATCTGCATGAACAGGCACAGCTGCAGAATGCAGCACGGAATGCTGCAGAGAATCACCGTCTCTGGTATGTGGCGCTAACGCGTGCCAGCCATCGGGTTTACGCCATGCTGCAGGATCAGAGTGGTCAATCAGATTCGTGTCTGGCCTACTGGCGTGGGCAGGGTGAGCAGGTCTTCCAGCACCCGCTCAGCTGTATGGAAAATACCTTAACAGCAGCGCCACCGCGTATTGCGGTAGAACGGATGAAAACAGCACTGGAATTAGTTGCTCATCCTTTACCGGAACAGCAGTTCTATCCACGGACCAAAACCAGCTTCACCGCTTTATCGAGACATCAGCTGCATGTAACCGTACTGCAAGATGATCTGGTTAGTTTATATGAACACCCAGAAAGTGCTGCCGATGAAATCCATCTGCAGACAGAAGCAGAAGTGCTGCAACAGCCATTGGACTGGATCAAGCTGAATTTTCCTAAAGGTACTGTGGCCGGAACTTTCTTGCACAGTATTTTCGAGCATCTGGATTTTCAGGATAGCAGTTACTGGAATCTGGAAATCCGCCGTCGTTTCAAGAATACCGCGCCACATATCTGGATGGAATTGAAAGACCGGTTCCAGCAGGATTTTCAGATTCTAGAGCTACTGCAGCAGGCCTTCCAGCAGTATTATCTGCAGGCCACGATTAACCTGAATACTCTGTTTAAACGGGTAGCCAGTAATGCCAGCTTAAAAGCAGGAGCGCTAGCTGAGGCTATTTTGCATGTTATGGCCAGCGTCAACTACAAACTGTTGACCGGTATCCGCTTGCATGACCAAAGTGTTGCCTATCGCCATACATGGCACAGCTTTTTCCAGCAGCCATCTTTAGATGTCACTCATTTTCTACAGTTTATGACGCAGTTTGAGCGTTATTTTCTGGAACTGGATGATGATGCCTTTATTCAGCAGTTTGAGCAGGAAATGGGGCAGCTGCCTAAAGCAAGCACGCATGAAAATCTTGATGTGACTGGACTAATGCAGCAGTCAGCGGATCTATTCTTTGAAGAATTATCCGAAGATATTCTGCTGAATCTAATGCATGATTGGGTCGGGGAAATCCTGAACACACCGATTCAGAGCGAGTTTCGTTTAAGCCAGCTGGATCAGCACAGCTTTTTGTCGGAATTCCCGTTTTATCTGGCTTTGAATGATGCCCCGTTACAGATTCGCCAGATTCAGCAGCTGTTTGCGGATTATGGCCTGATCATGCCGGACTTTAATGAGGCCAAATCGGCACGTTACCTGACCGGGGCAATTGACCTGGTATATTTTGATGGTCAGCGCTATCACATCGCTGATTATAAGAGTAACTATCTCGGTGCCAATCAGCAGGATTATCTGCCGGAAGCAATTCATGACAGCATGACGCATTCCAGTTACTGGTTGCAGGCTGCCCTGTATCTGGTCGCCATGCACCGCTATTTAAGCGCTAATTTGCAGGGTTATGACATCCGGCAGCATCTGGGTGGAGCGACCTATTTGTATCTGCGTGGCATGAATGGGCAGGCCGGACAGGGGCTATATCACTGGCAGCCTGAAGTTGAATTTATCCAAAAATTGGATCATATTCTGGGCTATTATGCGGTGAATAAGTCAGCATAAAATGGCGAAACTAAGAAATATATACAATAGAAACAGAAAATTATCCTGTGGATAAGTTTGAGGATAACTGTGTGGAAAATGAGCAAAATCACATATCACAGCTGGCTTCGCCATTGATGCCCTGGATCGAGCATATATGTCAGCCGCCATTCAGTTCAGCTAACTTTGGCGATGAGGCCAAGCTGCTCATGCATGCCGTACTGGAAGCTATGCAAAATGGTAACAGCTGTATTGACGCTGCAGAGGATCAAGTCGCCTTGCTGCACAATCTAGTGCGCCGTGGTGAGTCTGATCAGCATGCGATTGCACCCTTTATTTTTCAAGACCAGCAGTTGTACCTGTACCGTTACTGGAAAATGGAACAAGCAATCGCTGCGCATGTGGTTCGCATCAAATCCCAGCAGTTAAAAGCTGTTCAGTTGAATGGCTATCATCGCAGCCTGCTTGCTGATCCGCAACAGCAGAAAGCGCTGGAAATGGTGGCCAGTCAAGGTTTAAGTATCATTACGGGTGGCCCGGGAACCGGGAAAACCTATACGCTGGCACATATTATTGCGGTGCTGAATGAAAGTTTGCCGGATATCCGGATTGCCATGGCAGCACCAACCGGCAAAGCGGCACAGCGTATGAAGGAAGCGTTGCAGAATGCCTTGAGCAGTCCGGCACTGGCCCAGTTTGACTTGGAAACCTTAAAACAGTTACAACCTGTGACCTTACACCGACTCTTGGGTCTGGGAATAACTGCACAGCCAAGATTCCACGCCCGACAGCCACTACCTTATGAGGTGATTGTGGTCGATGAAGCCTCTATGCTTGATCTGAGCCTGGCACAGATGCTGCTGGCAGCGGTGCCAGATGGGGCGCGTTTGATTCTACTGGGCGATGCGAATCAGCTGGCTTCTGTCGATGTTGGCACCGTATTGGCTGATTTGCAGCAGGTTCCGGCCCTGGCCAATAACCGGATCAATCTGATGAAAACTCGACGGTTTAGTGAAGGTGCACGGATTGGTGCATTGGCACATTTTATTCAGAAAGCACATCCTGATCAGGATCTGTTAACCGAATTTGAACAGCAAGTGGTAACTGCATCCGAGCTGCAGACCATTGATCTGGAGCAGATTGAAATTGACCATCTACAGCTGCAATACCTGCCGGAAAATGTATTGCTCAATGATGCTCAACCTTATTATGACCAGCTGATGTATGGTTATCAGGGCTATGTACAGGCTCTCAAAACAGGGGGAGGCAGTCAAGATTTTAATAGGTTTGTAGAGCAGATTATCCGTCATTTTGATGATTACCGTATCCTGACGGCAATCCGCCATGGGGTTTTGGGTCTGACCCGACTTAATCAGCAGATTGAACAGCGCCTGCTCACTGCAACCGGGCAGATCAAGCAGGGCGACTGGTATATCGGTCGTCCGGTGATGATGACCTATAACGATTACCAGCTGGGACTATCGAATGGGGATATTGGGATCTGTTTCCTGCGGGAGCATCTTGGACAGCGCCAGTTTGAAGTCTATTTTCCGAGTCTGGAAAAATGGGTTTTAGCAACGCGCTTGCCCAAAAGTATTGAAACTGCCTTTGCTCTAACCATTCACAAATCCCAAGGTTCAGAGTTTAGGCACACTGCAGTCGTACTGGACCATAAAGCCAGTAACCTGTTAAGTAAGGAATTGATTTACACAGCGATTACACGTGCAAAAAAAGCCGTCACATTATTGGTAGACCGCGAAGCATTTATACAATCGTTAAGCCTGAAAACTACTCGTCGTAGTGGCTTAAGCAGAAAAATCATTGAACAGTGTCATAACTTTTCAGGTGATAGTGAAACTGATTAATGTAAGCATATGCTTACAGCGATTCGGGAGATTTGCGGATAGAGCTTCACTGCCCTTTTTGAGAAGATGGGCCCTACAAAGAACTCAACAAGGAAAGTTGAGTATAATCGCATAATTATTATAAGAAAGTCGTGAGACAGCGAACTTACATTGATGTAGGTGAAAAAAGAGGAAACTTACAGCCGCTAAGCCTTGTAGTTTTGGGAGAGACTACAAGGCTTTTTTATATCTTGAGTTTATGGAAAGGTAGCATAATTTTATAAATTATTTAATTTATCTAAATCATCTGTATAAGATGAACAAGATGGGTTAAAAATGAGATTTGTGTAATATTAATCACAATTTAGGTTAATTAATGTAAGAAAATACTTACATATAGATACGAAAAATGCGTCTATGAGTAGCCCGGCTTTGTGGCAGAATCTACTACACAGGGATGTTGCAGTAAGAATATGGAAAGTTTTTATTAACAATAATAACTATAAAGCGCGATGCAGCGTAATAAAAACAATAAACAATAAAAAATAATGAAGAAGAAGAAACTACAGCGCACAAGAAGCCCGAGTCCTCTCGGGCTTTTTTTTATAGTTAAATAAAATTACCTGTATATTTAGCCAATGAGGCGAAAGATCAGCTGTTTTATATTTGACTGAAATAATAAGGCGTTTTTCATAATCTTTAGTTCAATCTCTAAACCAATTCGACAAGCTTTATCTTGCAGATAAACAATCTGATTCCAGTGAACTGAGTGGATTTCTTTAAATCTATCTATCGTCGCATGATCTATTTTTGCAATCTAACGTAATTTCCCTTAAAATATGCAACTTGCTGTAGTGATGCACGGCAGTCAATGTTCTGAATTCTCATTACTTTGATTTTTATCAAGATATATAAGCATCTCGGAGAAATCGAATGGCTTTAACAAACGCAGATCGCGCAGAGATCATCGCTAAATTCGCTCGCGCTGAAAACGACACTGGTTCACCAGAAGTTCAAGTAGCTCTTTTAACTGCTCAAATCAATGACTTACAAGGTCACTTCAAAGAGCATAAACACGACCACCATAGCCGTCGCGGTCTAATCCGTATGGTTAACCAACGTCGTAAGCTTCTTGACTACCTAAATGGTAAAGACCACGGTCGTTATGTTGCTTTGATCGGTGCTTTAGGTTTACGTCGTTAATTCGATTTAAGCTTTATTTTCGGGTTTATTGCATGCATTGTGCTTTACAGCTGAAAACTAAAGTCAGCTTGGCTTTTTAGTCAGGCCTAGGAAGGGGCGAATGTTTCGCTCCTTCTTTGTGTTTAAAATTAGTGTTTCTTTCTGGTGAGGTCGGCTTCTAAGCTTTGTCATTTACTCGTTCAAAAGGACGTGAATGCCAAACCTTAGGGGTCTCCACTAGAATAATTGTTCACAAGAACTAGGAAAAAATAAAACATGTCGATGTTTAATATTGTTCGTAAAGAATTCCAGTTTGGTCAGCACCAGGTGGTTCTTGAAACTGGTCGTGTTGCACGCCAGGCCAATACTGTTGTGATTACTATGGGCGGCGTAACCGTACTGGTCGCTGTTGTTGCTCAACCGACTGCTAAAGCGGGTCAAGACTTCTTCCCGTTAACCGTAAACTACCAAGAAAAGCAATATGCTGCGGGCCGTATCCCAGGTGGTTATGGTAAGCGTGAAGGCCGTGCATCTGAAGCTGAAACTTTAATTTCACGTCTGATTGACCGTCCAATCCGTCCATTGTTCCCAGAAGGTTATTACAACGAAATCCAGGTGACTGCGACTGTAATCTCTTCTGACAAGACCATGGAAGCTGACATCGCTGCGATGTTAGGTACTTCTGCTGCACTTGCGATTGCGGGTACACCATTCCGTGGTCCAATCGGTGGCGCACGTGTTGGTTTGATCAACGGTGAATATGTTCTTAACCCGAACTATGAGCAAATGGCTCAGTCTGACCTTGACCTGGTGGTTGCAGGTACAGAATCTGCGGTATTGATGGTTGAATCTGAAGCGAAAGAACTTTCAGAAGACCAGATGCTGGGCGCTGTATTGTTCGGTCATGACGAAATGCAAATCGCGATTCAAGCAATTAAAGAATTTGCTGCTGCAGCTGGCGCGAAAGAATCAACTTGGGTTGCTCCAACTAAAAACGAAGATCTTCAGGCAAAACTGAAAGAAGCGTTTGAAGCGAAAATCTCTGAAGCATATACCATTGCAGTTAAGCAAGACCGTTATGCGGCACTTGATGCAATTCAAGCAGAAGCAGTTGCTCAATTCGTTCCTGAAAATGACGAAACCGGTATTGCAGATGACTTGAACGAATTGTTTGAAGATCTGAAATACCGCACAGTACGTGACAACATCCTATCTGGTAAGCCACGTATCGACGGTCGTGACACAAAAACAGTGCGTGCACTTGACGTACAAGTTGGCGTGTTAGACCGTGCACATGGTTCAGCATTGTTTACACGTGGTGAAACTCAGGCGTTGGTAACAACAACTTTAGGTAACACACGTGATGCCTTGATGGTTGATACATTGTCAGGTACTAAAACTGACAACTTCATGCTTCACTACAACTTCCCTGCATACTCTGTAGGTGAAACTGGTCGTGAATCTGGTCCTAAACGTCGTGAAATTGGTCATGGTCGTTTGGCACGTCGTGGTGTGCAAGCTGTTCTTCCAGCAGCTGATCGCTTCCCGTATGTAATCCGCATCGTATCTGATATCACTGAATCGAACGGTTCATCTTCAATGGCTTCTGTATGTGGTGCTTCTCTGTCACTTATGGATGCAGGTGTACCAATTAAAGCACCAGTGGCTGGTATCGCGATGGGTCTTGTGAAAGAAGGCGAACGTTTCGCAGTTCTTTCTGACATCCTGGGTGACGAAGATCACCTTGGTGATATGGACTTTAAAGTAGCTGGTTCTGCAAACGGTATTACTGCACTTCAGATGGATATCAAAATCGAAGGTATCACTGAAGAAATCATGGAAGTTGCTTTGAACCAGGCGTATGCAGGTCGTATGCACATCCTGAATGCAATGAACCAGGTGATTTCACGTGCTCGTCCAGAAATTTCTATGCACGCACCGACTTTCCAGGTAATTACCATTAATCCTGACAAAATCCGTGATGTCATTGGTAAAGGTGGTGCGACTATTCGTCAAATCACTGAAGAAACCAAAGCTGCGATTGATATTGAAGACAATGGTACAGTACGCGTATTTGGTGAAACTAAAGCTGCTGCACAAGCTGCGATTGCAAAAATCCAGGCGCTGACTGCTGAAGTTGAACCAGGTACGATTTATACAGGTAAAGTGATTCGTATCGTTGAATTCGGTGCGTTCGTTAATATCCTGCCAGGTACTGATGGTCTGCTACACATTTCTCAAATCTCTAACGAACGTATTGCCAACGTTGCAGACGTATTGAAAGAAGGTCAGGAAGTGAAAGTACAGGTTGCTGATGTTGACAACCGTGGCCGTATCAAATTGACAATGAAAGACATTGAACAAGCTTAATTGTGAGATGACTTTTAAAGTCTGAAAAAAGCCTGCTTTATGCAGGCTTTTTTACATTTGAAGTTTATAAGATTAAAAAATACCGGCTGATTTAAGTGAGAAAAATCCGTTAGATCCAGTCAATATTTGAATTACATCGCTTACGATGATGTTGCTGGAGGATTATGTCTTGATCTTTTTAGATTTTATTTTGACCAGAGCGCTGGCAGCAAATTAAAGTTAATTGAATTTGCTGTCAGCGGAGATGTGATCTAAACAATACCGAATTGATTATTTCGCTTATGAACAAAATATCATCCACTAAATTATTTAGACTACCTTAGGTTTCTGGCATTTTTATAGAGGCAGGAAGTAGGATACTAATAATTCTCCTGCTTATGCTTAAAATCACTTTTGGATTCTTATAACATGAGCTGCCTGCTTTTAGTCTTAACTATCCTGAATCAGGTCAAAGGATCTGCCTCTGAATTCTTGAGTAGTCTGTAAATCTCATCTTTTAGCTTTAATTTTTTTCGCTTGATTGCTTCGATGTCTGTATTGACAAGAGTTACCGGGTCTAATGCCAGCTGTGCAATCTGTCGATCCAGTTCATCATGTTCCTCAAAAATACGAGCGAAATACGGATTTTCATCCCGGAGCTGGGTAATAAGGTCGCGATATTCGGGGAACATGTACTTTAATTTTTTATTGCAATCTCTGGTTTTCATAATCAGTTATAAACTCAAAAAAATAATGTAAGAATCCCCGAACCATCTCAGTTTCAGCCGAGATAGACCAGGGAGGGGGAGGTTATTTGAAGTGCAGATGCTTCACTTCACGACGTAGCTGTTGAACTTCATCAATCAGATCCAGCATCATGGCGACAGCACTAAAAGATGCATCAAAATCACGTTGTAAGCGGTATGCCCGTTGTGCTCGGGTAACATCTTCACCAATGAAATGATAGGAAGTGTTACGACTACGGTTAGGTAAAATGCCATGTTCCATCAGCTGCATTACCCATTCCGGGCTTTGCCCGCATGCTTCTGCAAAATGGCTGAGATCAAATTGATGGTCATCCATGATTTCTGAGGGGATAAAACCCTGAGAAAAATTTTCTTTATATTGAATGGTGGTCATGGCCTGCTCCTTAAATATCCAGACTAAAGTCATTGCTGTGAATCAGATCGGGGGCATGTAGTAATAGATAGGATTGGAGATAATGCCTGAGATCAGATTTCCCATGATTCAATATATGCGTGGCAGTCGTGCAAAAACTGCTGGAGGTACAAAACCTGTTTAAATTTAAGTTAGGCAAGTGATGAGCTAAAAGTGGCTGATATCTGCCACGCCATAGCAACTGCTTTGCCGAACATTGGTCGAAAATAGTTTCAGATGCATTACCATATTGCTTGTTTTTATTTTTGGACATCCCTGTGCCGTAACCCGCTTTTAATAAAGAGTCAGGCAATCGTTGGAGCATATAGGTATATGATCTGAACATAGTAAATGGATAAAAAATAACCGTGTTCGATCCATTATTCTGAGTTTTAGTGCACTACAACAGTGAAGATTTGTACCTTATTGTTTCAAATCATGACAATAAAAAAGCCTCCGAGTGGAGGCTTTTAAAAATACTAACTAAATTAGTGTTTTATCCAAGTTACGCTGCGTCCAATTACGGAAACGCCTACATAACCACGCAGAGTTAAGCGTTTACCATTAGCGTTCAAACGTGCTTTACCTTTATAGATCTTGCCCCCAATTGGATCCAAGACTTGACCATCGATGTATTCATTTGGCTTATTTGGATTTTGTTTAAAATTCCAAATAAAAGGTAAGCCAATGAACGGTTTACCTTTGAGCTTGCCAGGGCAGTTATGACAAATAACTTGTTTTTCGGCACCTGGTAGACTCCGGGTTTCGACAATAATCCCTTCATAGGTGCCATCAGGTTTTTTGCGGATTTCGACATCTGCACGTGAATAGCCACTTTGGTCATCTACAGTCTTCCATATTCCAATCAATGGATCTACATTGGCTAAACTGCATACTGATACGGTTGCTAAAGAAATCCCCATACATAAAGCGCGTACTAATTGTTTCATATCCATCCTAGGAAATTATCGTGTTTTAAAAATAGATTTATTGCTCTAATTTATAAATAATAACTTTATAAATCAATTTATTATTTTGTGATGAAAGTTGTTTTAATATGGGTTAAATGAACGAAGAATCATGTTTTATCGAAAATGTTTGAAGCTTGTCCAAGTCATATCGCATAACTTGGACAACGCAATTTTCAATTTTTGATCCAAGTCATATTACGCCCGACTGGAGATCCTTCAGTCCGGCTATGAATTGCCAGATGTCGACCATTATTTTTCAGACGTGCACGTGCCTGATATAGTTTTCCCGAGATGGGGTCGAGCAGGGTGCCATTAATAAATTCATTGGTCTTTTCTGGATGACTGCTCAGACCCTTAAGCATGGTCAGTCCAACCAGAGGCTGATCCTTGAGAGAGCCGGTACATTGAGTACAGTTTTGTTGTGGAACCGCCCCCGGAACCTCACGTACATTTACAATTTTAGCCATATAGCGATCTTTAGCATCCTTGCTGATGATGACATCTGCCAGAGAATAACCGGTACGGTCATCAATGGTTTTCCATTGTCCAAGCAGTGGATCATTGTTGGCAGATACTGACAGGCTAATTGTGCTTGCTGCTGCAACAATCATGGAACAGAACAGTTTAAATTTCATCATCACACATTCCCCAAGTATTAAAAATGCTTCTAAAATCTTAAAGGCATAAAAATATTATGGAATTAATATAGCGTGAAAAATCTACTAATTACCAGTAAATAATCAAATATCTCCAAGAAAAATTAAAACCTGAATTAATGAACAATCACATTAATTGAGGAATGTGGGACGTAGTGAGTATTTATTGAATCAGCAGATTAAAAAGGAAAGAGACTGAAAGCTGGTTAAATAATTAGCTCAGACAGCTTTGGAAGTCAGGATTAATCAATAGGAGATTGAGTTTATATTCATCAAGGATACGGTATGACGAAGTATTGGTATTTCCGTATTGTCGTGTAGAGCTGAATAATATGCTAAGTTTGAAATTAAAAATATTTATTCTTCATAGAAAAGAAAACTCTGGATTTATAAAAATAAAAGCACTCTTATTGAATGCTTTTATTAACAAAGATACCTGTAATTAACTGAGGTGCTCACCGAATAGACCTAAAGCTTCTTCAGCAGTAAAGGTGTATTGGCTGTTACAGAACTGACAATCCATTTCAATTGGATTCTGGAATTCTAAAGTTTCACGAACAGATTCAACCCCGATCTGTTGCAAGGCAATGGCACAGCGTTCTTTAGAACAGGTACAACCGAATTTCAGCTGTTCTGCTTCAGGCAAACGAACTTGTTCTTCGTTATATAAACGATAGAGGATTTCATTGGTATCCAGGCTAACCAGTTCTTCTGCTTTCAAGGTTTCAGTCAACATGGTCACTCGTGGCCACAAATCTTCATCCACATAGCGTTGTTCTTCTTCACTATTACGTGGTAGAAGCTGGATCAGCAGACCACCTGAACGCTTCTGGTCACTTGCCAGCACAATACGGGTTGGAATCTGTGCAGACAGATCATAGTACTGCATCAGACAGCCCGCCAGATTATGTTTATCCAGTGGTACGATACCTTGGTAGCGCTCACCGACTTCAGGCTCAATATTGATAAACAGTACAGGACTGATCAGGGCTTTTAGAACGGTACTGCTGTCTTCTGCCACCTGAAAACGGGGATCTTCTTCATAATCAGCCAACGCACGCACTTCACCAAGATGGTTACATTCCGCCATCGCCCATTTAAATGTGCCAGAAGCCTGAATCTGCAGACTGATGCGCCCCTTGATTTTTAACGTACTTGCCAATAGGGCAGTCGCACTGAGCATTTCGCCCAAAAGGATTTGTACGGCAGGAGCATAGTCGCGCTGCGCTAAAATTGTTTGTAAAGCTTCTTGAAGATGCACTACTTCACCACGAACAGGGCTATCCTCAATAAAAAAGCGTTGGCGTAAATCAGACATAAAATTCTCCATAACCCTGCTTTAATGGTGACACTATTGTAAAACACAAGTTATGACAGATCATCTGTTATGGTATCAATTCCTGTGCCGTTGACATTCTGTTGCTTCTGTATTGGATTTATTACACTTTTACGATGTTGATCCTGTTCGAACAGGTAGCTTAACTCCGCCATGCTGCTGTGCTGTTGAGCATGTAATGACTCAGGAGCAGATTCAGCCTGCTGTTCTGCTTTTAATACAGTTTCATCATACTGACGGAACTGTAGAATTGTCTGCTCAGCGAGTTCTACAGATTGATGGGTTGCTGCCAGTAATGACTGTGTCAGCGCTAAAGCAGAAAGATAAGTTTCACGGAAAACATTTTCCACACCCAGTTCATGCAGCAAATGTGCATGATGGCGATCACGCGCGCGTACCCACAATTTTAGATCCGGGTAATTCCAGCACAAATGACGTACGACCAGCAAAGAATCCTCAATATCATCAATCGCGACAATCACCTGATCTTTGGAAGCAATATCTGCCAGTTGTAGAGCCGTGGTTTCAGTTGCATCTGCCTGAAAGAAGGGAATAGCTTGATCTTTGAGTAGGCCACTTGCTTCAACCGTATTGTCCATCACACTAAAGCTAAGATCTTGCTGATGAAGTACACGCGCTACGATTTGCCCAAAGCGACCAAAACCAATCAGTAAAATCGGTGTAGTGGCTAAAGGCTCTACCTGGGTATCAAAGTCTGCGACCAGATGATGTGAGCGATTTAATCGCGGTAAGATTTGTTGATCGAGCAACCAGTAGAGCACTGGTGTCATTAACATGGATAGCGCCAGCATACACAGAAGTGGCGATAACAAGCTGATATCTAAGATGGTATGGGTAACTGCAATAGTGAGTAACACAAAAGCAAACTCACCGCCTTGGGCCAGGCTAACTGCGGTCAAGGTGCTGGTACGCCAGCTATTTTGATAATAACGGGCAATTGCCAGGCTGAGCACAAATTTACTCAATATGATCAGCACGGCGCCACCAATAATCAGTCCAAGCATCTGCAAGACATCACTTAGCTGAATCGCTAGGCCAATACTGATAAAACACAAACCGATCAATATGCCATGAAAAGGCTGAGTGGCATTTTCGACGTGTGGTCTGAAATCGGAATCTGCCAGCAGAATTCCCGCAAATAAGGCCCCTAAATATAGTGTTAGTCCCAGTGTCTGCATCAGTACCAACAAGCCGAGGATTACAAAAATTGCCACCAAAGCATGCAGGTCATGGCTGCTGCTTCTGGCAATCCAGCGATACAGGGGTTGCATCAAATAGCGGTTACACAGGAACAGTCCGGTAAAGGTTGCCATAATGGCAGCAAAATAAGCCACGCCATGTTCAGTCGAACTTACTCCGGAAAATAGTGGAATAATGGCAATTAGTGGAATCAGCAGCAGGGCTTGAATTAATAAACTGATATAACTGAGCTGACCATGGGAAGTCGCAAACTGCTCCTGTCGCATCAGATGTTGAATACTCAGTGTCATCGCAGACAGGCTGCCAGCCAGCCCAATGACGACACTGGTGATGAGACTTTGCTGTAAAAAAATGGCAGAACATAAGCTCAGAATGGCGCCTGACCCCAAGACCAGTGCAGCAGTTGAGATCCAGGCAGAATGAGGCATCTGGATGAAGCGTTGTGGCCGTAGTTGTAAACCTACCCAGAACAGCAGAGACAGGATACTGATTTGCATTAGCATCGAACGAAGTTGGGGATCAGTAATGAGATTCAGTGTTTCAGAACCGAGCACAAGGCCTGTCAATAAATAACCCAGCACTGCTGGCAGTTTCAAATAGCGGGTGATTGGTACAATCAGCAATGCTGCCACCAGAATTAATATAATTTGCAACAGTATCGACATGTTTAACCTTAAATCTTATTTCCGTATTGCAGCTTGCAGGATTAGCTCAGCTCTTGTGGATCGACATCCAGGCTTAACTTCATTGAGGAAGGCTTGTCTTGCAGCATGGCTTGCCACCATGCCCTGATATAATAGTGCAAACGTGGACGGTCTGCAGACAGTAGTACCATATGTGATTGGTAACGGCCCGCCTTGCGTTCCATTGGTGCGGGAATAGGTCCCCAGATCTCGAGTTGCAGGTCCTGATACTGCCTTAAGAAGGCAGCATGTTTCTGTAAGAACTCTGTATTTAATGCCTGATCACGTGATTCGCAACGGATCATCACTGCATAGCGATAGGGTGGCATGCGGGCAATCTGACGCTGCTCTAAGGTCTGTTTGGCAAAAGCCCGGTAATTATCTGTCACCAAGGTATTTAGCAAAGCATGATCAGGACGTAAGGTCTGTAGATAGACATCACCTTTATGCTCGCCACGACCGGCACGACCAGCCACCTGTACAATCAGTTGGGCAGTGCGTTCGGTGGCACGGAAGTCCACACTGAGCAGACCAGAATCAATATCTAAAATAGCGACCAGTGTGACATAGGGGAAATGGTGACCTTTGGCCAGCATTTGCGTACCGAGCAAAATCGCCGGTTCGCTTTTCTGAATCTTGTCATAGATTTTCTGCCAGCTACCGACCCGACTGGTAGAGTCACGATCTACCCGAATGACTTCATGATCGGGAAAGAGTTCATTCAATTGCTCTTCGACCTTGCCGGTTCCCATGCCGAGTGTTTTGAGTTCAGTATGATTGCAGCTTGAACAATGATCCGGCATACGGTGCAGGGTGCCACAATGGTGACAATGCAAATGTTGATATGGCTGACGGTGTACAGTGAAATTGGCATCACAGTTTGGACACTGTGCCTGCCAGCCACAGCTGTCACAAATCAAAACGGGTGCATAACCACGGCGGTTCAGGAACACCAGTACCTGTTCCTTTTTTTCCAGACGTTTGCGTATTTCCTGAATCAGATGCAGGCTGATGCCATGCTGTTTCTGTGCCACCTTTAAATCTAAAATATGAATCTTTGGCATTAAGGCTGTACCAGCACGCTGGTTAAGTTCCAGTACCTGCATTTTGCCATTGGCAACCAGTGCATACGTATCGATGCTGGGTGTGGCAGAGCCCAGAAGCACCGGACATTGCTGCAAATGCCCGCGATAAAGCGCAACATCTCGGGCATGATAACGGAAGCCTTCCTGCTGTTTAAAGGACAGATCATGTTCCTCATCCAGGATGATCAGCCCCAGATTAGGCATCGGGGTATAAATGGCAGAACGGGTACCCAGCACAATCGAGGCTTTACCGGTTTCTGCAGCTTGCCAGGCTTGCAGACGTTTCGAGTCATTTAAACCAGAATGTAACAAGGCAATATGACAATGGAAACGTGACTGGAACCGGTTAATGGTTTGTGGCGTCAGGCCAATTTCCGGTACCAGCACTAAAACCTGTTTTCCCTGTTTCAGCACCTTTTCCATGATCTGCAAATAAACTTCAGTCTTGCCGCTGCCGGTCAGACCATCCAGTAAGAAAGCCTGATATTTATTTTTAAATTTCAGCACCTGCTGAATGGCATGCTGCTGTTCCGGATTGGCTGTAAGCGGCATTTGTGCCAGTTGAACAGGCTGCGGGCTGAAATCCTGTGCTTCCAGCACACATTCACAAATTCTTTTTTTCTCTAAAGCTTTTAGGGTAGCTGTTTCGATCCCTGCCAGGTTCAGTACAGTTTCAGTGGTACCGACTGGATGCAATTTTAAAATTTTATAGGCTTCCTGCTGACGCTCGGAACGGCGCACCTTGGCTTCTGCCTGGTCATCTAACAGTTTCCAGTTCCGGGCCAGCAGGTTATAGGGCTTACCCTGACGTAATAAGGTTGGCAAGGCACTTTGCACCACTTCACCAATCGGGAACTGGTAATACTGCGCTGACCAGTTCAGCAGATTCAGTACCTTGTCATCAATGAGTGCCCGGTCATCCAGTAATTCAGTAATCTCTTTAAGTTTAAAACTGGAATCTAGCGGAGTGTCTGGCGGCAGCTTTTCCATAATGACCCCAACCAGATTCTGCCGCCCGAAAGACACCGCCACGCGCGCACCAACCTCAGCCTGCTGATATTGTGCCGCACTTAAACTGTAATCAAAACAGTCAAACAGATGAACAGGAACAGCAACACGAACACGATAAACTGAAGGAGTTGAGGCTGGGTGATCTGAGATGGGCAAGTGAGGCATCCTGATGAATTTTCGTCGTGCTAAAAAGGCAGTTGTGTTAGAGTGAGCAGATATTTTATATCTAAGAATATGAATGATTTTGATGGTCTGGCGCAACTGCGTTGGGGCAAATTTTTGGAAAATTAGAGCATTACAATGCCAGCATATCAATTTATCGCGCTTGATGCTTCGGGTAAGCAGCAAAAAGGCGTACTGGAAGGGGACTCTGCACGTCAGATCCGTCAGCAACTTCGGGACAAAGCCTTGATTCCGGTGTCTGTTGATCCAGTCGAGCAAAAGGACAAGCATTACCGGCCGCGCTGGTTTGAAAAAAGCCTTACAGCTTATGACCTGGCACTGATGACCCGGCAACTCTCTGTTCTGGTTGCCGCCGGTATTCCGCTGGAAGAAGCCATTCGCGCCGTCGGTAAACAAAGCGAAAAGGTGCATGTACAGAACCTGCTGATGTCGGTGCGTTCCAAGGTGCTGGAAGGGCATAGTCTGGCACAGGGCTTGCAGCAATCCGGCCGCTTTCCGGAACTGTATATTGCAACCATTGCTGCCGGTGAACGTTCCGGACATCTGGACCTGATTATGGACCAGCTGGCGGACTATACCGAAAACCGCTTTGCCATGCAGAAAAAAATTCAGGGTGCAATGATTTACCCGATCATTCTGCTGCTGATGTCCTTTGCCATTGTGATGGGACTGATGACCTATGTCGTTCCAGACATTGTCAAAACCTTTGACCAGAGCAAAGATGCTTTGCCATGGATCACGGTCGCGTTGATGAAAGCCAGTGACTTTGTCCGGATGGCTTGGCCTTTCATGTTGGCTGGTAGTGCCGTTGCTATTTTCCTGCTGGTGCGTTTTCTACGCACCACCGCAGGACATTATGCTTTTGACCGCCTGACCTTGAAATTACCGCTATTTGGCAAACTATCACGTGGGATTAATGCGGCACGCTTTGCCAGTACCCTGTCCATTTTGACCCGTTCTGGGGTACCGCTGGTCGATGCCTTAAAGATTGGTGCGGCGGTCAGCAATAACTGGGTCATTCGTGATGCCGTTAATCTGGCAGCAGAAAAGGTGACTGAAGGCGGTAACTTGGCGACCCAGCTGGAGCGTAGTGGTTATTTCCCACCGATGATGGTACAAATGATTCGAAGTGGTGAAGCTTCCGGTGAACTGGACCGGATGCTGGACCGGGCATCGACCATGCAGGACCGTGAAGTGACTACACTGATTTCGACGTTACTGGCTTTGCTGGAACCTCTTATGCTGGTGCTGATGGCAAGTATTGTGTTAGTAATCGTAATTGCGGTGATGCTGCCAATTGTGAATATGAATAATATGATTTAAATAAAGTGTGGGTAGAATTCCAATTATAAGCCCAAACAGATTTTCAAAATTAAGCAATGAGAGACATGGAGTGAAAAGGACTGAGATGATGAATGAACAGCCAGATTCTTTAAAAACAGGCTCAGGTATGACGCGTATCAAACATGCTTCGGGTTTTACCCTGATCGAAGTAATGGTCGTGATTGTGATCCTGGGCGTATTGGCTGCACTGATCGTACCTAACGTGATGGGCCGTGGTGAGAAGGCAAAAGTTGATACTACAGTGATCAAACTGCAAAGCGTGGCCGGGTCTCTGGACCAGTACAAGCTGGATAATGGTAAGTATCCAAGTATGCAGGAAGGTGGTTTAGATGCTTTAGTCAACAAACCTGCATCTGCAAAAAACTGGTTACCGGGTGGCTATGTCAAAGGCGGTTATCCGAAAGACAGTTGGGATAATGAATTGCAATATGTCATTCCTGGTACGGATGGACGTTCATTTGACCTTTATTCATTTGGTGCTGATGGCCAGTCTGGCGGTGAAGGCACAGATGCGGATATTTATTATCAGCCTTAATTGAGAATCATTATAAATTTTTTATTTATGGAATATATCACTTCATTTAATTGGGTATCTCAATACTAAGTGAAGTGATAATAACTCTTAACACATAAATATAATCTAAGTATATGAATTTAAAATTAATTTTATAATCCATTCTATTTGATAGTCATAATAAGAATTATTCCCATGTTTATCGATTACAATTATCGTAAAATATGAATAAATATAGACTTTTCATTTCTATAAAAAAGCTCATAATGATTTCTATGGCACAAATTCGGCCAAAGGAGATAGGTATGAAAGCATTAATTATAAGAGATGAAATAAATCAGTTTCATTGGACAATGCTGAAATCTGTCTTTTTGGTTCTAAGCATTCTTCCGGTGAGCCAAGCAGTTTTGCATTTGTGGCAAAGCACGGAAGGTAGCAGCCAGATCATGGTAGGTTTCTTTGCACTGAGTCTGATGAGCAGCTTGTTAGCTTTGTGCTTCTGGTCGGCATTAAAAGCCAGCGTCATGGAGGTGAAACAGGAAGAAATTTCATCCTTTGAGCGTGGCGTGGTTCAGCTCTACCGTTTTCTGCCGATGCTATCATTGGCCAGTATGATGTCCTATCTTGCTGTACAGATTTAATTATCTTTCCAATAAAAAAACCGGGGCATAAGCCTCGGTTTTTATTTTTAAAATATTGCATAAAACTTCCTCTCCCTCTGGGAGAGGATTGAGAAGAGGGTAAAAATTTACCTCTCCCTAACCCTCACTTGCGCTAATTTAAAAAGCAGTGCTTTAAAATTAGCTCAGGAGAGGGAACTTAAGAAATTATCTTCTCGACTTAAAGCTGACATCCACTTTACGTGGGCGGAAACGCCATCCAAGTAATAACAGCAGGGTTGAGAGAATCAGTACAGGCCAGTCACTCAGTTTCGTATACAGCGTTTCACCCTGCATTGCTGGCAACTCACCGCGTAATACCGCTTCTTGATCCATAGGCGCACGTTTCACGATATGACCATTATGATCAATAAAGGCGGTTACACCGGTATTGGTCGCACGGATAAACCAGCGACCATTTTCCTTGGCCCGCATTTGCACCATTTGCAGGTGTTGCTGCGGTCCAGCAGTTCCAGTAAACCAGGCATCATTAGATACCGTTACCAGAAAGTCGCTTTGACTGGCATTGCGACGGGTCAGATTCGGATAAGCGACTTCATAGCAAATCGCAGAGCCCAGATGCTGATTTTTGATATTTAGCGGTTGCTGATCATTTGCCCCACGAGAAAAACCGCTCATAGATGGATCATTTTGCAAAGCGGGAAGTACCCAGCTGAGCGCGCCGGAAAGTGGGATGTATTCACCAAATGGCACCAAGCGCTGTTTTTTATATAGCCCACTGGCTTCATCACCGATGGCCATGATGCTGTTGTAATACTTAGGTGTGCCTTCGGCTTGGGATTCTTTCAGATCCCAATAAGGAATACCAGTAACCCAGGAGCTTCCGGATTTCTCTGCCTGTGCTTTCATCGCATCTAGGAAATCAGGAATATCGGCCTGAAACATCGGAATCGAAGATTCTGGCCACACGATCAAATCACGACCCCATTCGGTCTTGGTCAGATTGGCATAGATCAGCAGGGTTTTAACCTGATATTCAGTCAACCATTTCAAATCTTGTGGAATATTACCCTGAATCAGGGACACGCTGAGTGGCTTAGTGCCTTCTTTCTGTTCCACAAAAGTCAGTTGCGAAGCTCCCCAGGCACCCAGCAAAAGCAGCAGGGATGGGATTGCCCAGAACACACGACGATTAAGAATCTCAACCAAAGCACAAGCCAGTATGATCACCACGAAGGATACGCCAAACACACCGAAGAGTGGCGCATAGCCATCCAGCAAACGTTCGGTAAAGGCATAGCCGGCAAATAGCCATGGGAAACCTGTAAAGACCCAAGTCTTCGCCCATTCAAACAGTACCCACAATGGCGCAAAGGTCAGAGGGGTTTCCGGAAAGAAGCGACGGTAGATAAAGGTCTGTACTGCGGTAAATAGACCCATGACCAAGGCCATGATCAGAATCATCACGACACTAAGGAATGAGCTGGTATCACCATATTCATGGATCGAGGTATACAACCAGAATGCACCAACAAACCATAAACCAATGCCATAAGCCCAGCCAATACCAAAAGCCTGTTTGGCACTGCGTTTACGCAGACAAGCATAAAGCAGCGCCGGAGACAGGATGGCCAACCACCAATAGTGGTACGGCGCCAGTGCAAAACTGAAGATGGCACCGGAAAATAAAGACAGCAGCAGTGGATAAATCAGTGGAAGTTGCTCAGAACTTTCAGACAGCTTCAACAACTTGTCGAAATGTGCCCTCATTGGCGCACAGCCCGAATCGAGTGAATAGAACGGGCATCCGCTTCCAGAATGGTAAAGATCCAATTTCCAAGCTCAATCACCTGACCTTCTAAATCGCTCACCAATCCGATTTCCTGCAATAACAGGCCACCCATGGTTTCTACTTCATCATCAGAGAAGTCGGCATCGAGCATATTGTTAAAATGCTCAATTGGAGTCAGTGCTTGCACAATCCAGGTATTGGCTGTGGTCGGATCATTGTCGGGAACAATATACAATGCTTCTTCATCAGCAATATCATGTTCATCTTCAATCTCACCAACAATCTCTTCCAGAATATCTTCTAATGTCACCAGACCAGAGGTTGAGCCATATTCATCAATCACGACTGCAATATGGGTCTGGGTATTTTTCAGCATACGCAAAACCTGATCTGAACGTGCACTTTCAGGTACGAATAGTGGCTGGCGCATTAAGGCACGGATATCCACCTTAGAAGTCGGTTCGGTCAGGAAAGGCAGCAAGTCTTTGGCAAGCAAAATACCCACCACATTATCAGGCTGATCTGATGAAAATACGGGAAAGCGTGAATGCGCTGATTCTACCAAAACATGCAGAATATCAAGAAGTTGATCGTCTTCCTGTAAGCTGATCATGGAAGTGCGTGGTGTCATCACTTCACGAATTTTGGTCGCTGGAAGGTCGAGTACGCCTTCTAGCATCGCTACAGTATCGGGTTCTAGAAATCGACGTGAATCTTGTACTAGTTTTAGCAGTTCGTCGCGAGTTTCGGGAGCGGTTCCCAGCCATTTGCGTAAGCCGCGCATACCCCACGACGGGCCTGATTCCTCGTGCATGATCTTTCCTAAAAACTCTTAATATCTAAAAAAATGTAATTTTATCATACCGCAGAAAATACAGTTGTCTATTGCAATTATTTAAGACGACCGTGACTGTCGCAGTCAACTACTTAAAACGAAAATGGCAATAAAGCCAGTCATGGGTATAGACACATGTTTATGTTAAAATAACCTGATCTTTCCCTCCTGAGCCTGCCGATGTCTGAAGTTGAAATTACTCCTAGCCTGCAACTAAATACCCGCGGTTTACGCTGTCCAGAACCTGTGATGATGCTGCATCAGGCGATTCGTAAGTCCAAGTCAGGTGATGTGGTTGAGGTGTTTGCAACGGATAATTCGACTTCATGGGATATTCCAAAATTCTGTATGCACTTGGGGCATGAATTACTGTTACAGGAAGAACGCCTGGATGAAAATGGCAATAAAGAGTTTCATTATCTGGTAAAGAAAGGGTAATAACGTGTTGGGCAGATGAAGTGAATCATTTGCCCTGCTTCGATTAATCAACACTTTCCGGGCGTGAAGCCTATTTCATAATAACAACCTGATTCTAGAAAGATAAAGTTTAAAGAAGCCCATCTGTTTAGCAAGCAAACATATTTTCTCTGGTCAGAGAACAATTGAAGCAAATCCATCAGACCAAACTGGCTAGGCTTAATCAATTAAATTTATTATAATGCCGAAAAAATAAGCATAAAAATAAAAATGATCAGAAATTCTATTGCTCAAATACTCGAACAATTGGGATTAAGCGCACAGAAACGCGCTTTACATATTCAGTTTTCTAATCAACAGCTTAATTCGGAAATCTTTCTGCAGCGTATTGATGGACAGCATGTGCTCAATCAAGGGCTGAAGATTGAACTTATTTGTTTATCTAGCAATGCTCTGATTCCTCTCAAAAGCTTCATAGGTACACAGGTCGCGGTAGATCAGGTAACAGACCAGGGGCAGCTTTTTCGCAGTTCAGGCATTATTACCCGGGCAACTCAGGGGCAAAGTGATGGTGCATTAACGCTTTATAAGCTTACTTTGGAAGATGCCACTTCACTTTGGCATAAACGCCGGAATAGCCGTGTGTTTATGGACAAAAGTGTTCGCGATATTACCAGAATATTATTTGAGGAATGGCAGAGTAAAAGCCTATTATTTGCGGCTGCACTCAATCTGGATTTATCCGGTTTGCAGCAGACTTATGATGTGCGTCCTTTTAGTATGCAGTCGAATGAAACTGACTATGAATTTTTAACCCGTTTATGGCGCAGTGAAGGTATTAACTGGCTGATTGATGAATCTGAGCTATTGCTCCTACATTCCTCTGCACCGATTACAGCACAGAAACTCAGATTGATTGATGATAATAGCCAATATCAGGCTCTAAGCCGCCAGGTAATCCGTTTCCACCGTTCTAGTGCTACCGAACAGACAGATAGCATGACCAGCTTTATTGCAGAGCGAAAATTACAGCCGACTGCTGTACATATCCAGCGCTGGCATGCTGATCGCTTGAATCAGGAGGAAGGTACAGGTTCAGTACAAAGCAGGCATCAGCATAGTCAAGTTCAGGATAATGCCAGTCTGGGACTGGAACAGGCGTGGCATATCAGTCCGGCATGGGTTACTGACCTCAAGCATGAAGACCAGGCTACGTCAGCATCAAATGCGCAAATTGAGAAAGTTAACCAGAACCTGCAACATTTTTATGATGCGCAGGCCAAGCAGTTTTTAGCAACATCCACTGTACGTGATGCGCAAGTCGGTTACTGGTTCAGCCTAGATCAGCATCCAGAAATTGACCAGCATCGGGTAGCCGATAAAGAATTTCTGATTCTTTCCAAGCAATTCTATAACCAGAATAATCTACCCAAAGACCTGAATGCACAGGTGAATGCTTTAATCCAGCAAAGCCAGTGGCAGCTGACAGAAGTTAAAGATGCTGATGAGCGCCAGACCAATCATTTAGTCTTACAACGTCGCAATATTCCTTTGGTTCCTGAATATCAGCCTTTATTGCATCGACCACCAGCCTGTCCGCAACGGGCAAAAGTAGTAGGGCCAGAAAGTGAAGACATTTATGTGGATGAATGGGGACGCATCAAAATCCGGTTTTTATTCACCCGTCCGGACGATCATACCCATGATAATGGAGCCGGAACGAATGACAGTGATACTGACTCGGCCTGGGTAGATGTTCTCACGCCTTGGGCAGGGGAAGGTTATGGTGTGCGCTTCTTGCCACGTATTGGTGAAATTGTTGTGATCGACTTTTTTGATGGCAATATTGACCGGCCTTTTGTGGTGGGCCGGATTCATGAAGGTCAGCGTTCACCAACAAAATTTGACAAGAAAGGACGCTTACCAGAGACCCAAAAACTTAGTGGTATTCGCTCTCAAGAAGTGCAAGGAGAAGGTTTTAACCAGTTACGTTTTGATGATACCACCGGGCAGATCAGTGCACAGTTGCATAGCAGCCATGCTGCGAGTCAACTTAACCTAGGTGATTTGAGCCATCCGAAAGAACAGGCTGAAAGTGAGAGGCGTGGAGAGGGATTTGAGCTGAGAACAGACCAGTGGGGGGCAATACGGGCAGGTGAAGGTCTACTGATTTCGACCCACAAACAGCAGGTTGCAAGGGGTTCACATATGGAAGCTGAACCAGCGAAAAGCCAGCTTCAATCGGCTCTACAGATGAGTCAGGTGCTCAGTGATGTGGCTAAAAATCAGCAAACTGATCCAGTGGAAATTTTTGAGAAGTTAAAAAGCCTGATTGAGCAGATTGAACAACAGGATCAGAAAAAAGCTGCTGCCTTTAAACAGGCAATCATGATCCTAACGGCACCACAATCGATTGCGCTGAGTACCCAGCAGGACATTCATCTATCTGCTGATGGGCAGATTAGTCAAAGTGCAGGAGAGAGTATTAACCTGAGTACACAACAATCTTTGATTGCCCATGCCAGCCAGAAACTAAGCCTGTTCGCAGCGCAAGACGGAGCACGCTTATATGCAGGTAAAGGCAAAGTCGAGATTCAGGCACAAGGAGATGAAATAGATGCTATTGCGCGTAAAGGTATCAAAATTATCTCTACTGAAGATCTGATCGAAATGACCGCTGCCAAGAAAATCATTTTAACCGCGGGCGGTTCTCAGATTGAAATCAGTAGTTCAGGAATTTTGCCAACCACTGGTGGCAAGTTTGAAGTGAAGGCAGGGCAGCATCAGTTTGTACCTGGCACGAAAGTAAATATGAACTTACCATTCTTCCCACAAAGTGTGTGTTGGGAATGTCTGGCACGAAGAGCAAGTCAACGTGGGGCATTTGTCAATAAAGGGGATGGTTCATAGATGATAAGTTTATTACATCCTGATTTACATTATTTTTTTGAAGAATATCCATCTGGGGAACATAAGACTTATTTTATTTATGCTTTGGCTGATGCAGCACAAGACAGTTGGTTTTTAAAAAAGAATTCACATTTACATTATCGCAATTTATTAACAGAAGCTGCTGGTAATAAAGCTGCAGAAATATCACCTCATTTGGTTCAACTCGGGCACAATCATAATATCGAGTGGCAATATATCTCTAAACGCGTAGTTGGGACTCCTCGATTAACCTTAATAATAAGTCCTTTAGATTTTGATAGTTTATATTCACATTTGAGGCAATTTCTAAATGTCCAGTTTGAAGGTGGATTAGAGATGTATTTAGCATTTTGGGATCCAGCTATTCTTGGTACTTTAGTCGGTCAAATTTCAGACCAGACTCTTTATGTTAAGCAACAAGTGTTATCAGACCAGCAGAAGAAAGTTTTATTAGAGCCTATTCACAGTTGGTGGTATTGGGATCGAAAAGACAAATTACATAAAATCATCGGCGGTAATGGTCATGAATCTCTGAAATTTTATGATTGGCAAAATCCGTTTACATTTACGCCAGTACAAGAAGACATGATGGTAGAAGCAACCTTTCCTGATCATTTGATTTATTATCTAAATCTGAATAATCCTTTCTTGGTTGAGGAATTTAAGGAATGGGAGCTTTACCCATATGTTGTGAAAAAAATAGCATTAGCACGTGAATATGGTTTGGAAGGTACTCGGGATATTTTAAATTTTATTTGTCTAACTTTGATATATAAAAATAATTTCGAACAAGATGACCTTCTTCAAAGTGTGCTATTAAAAGTGAAGAATAAGATGATCACAATGGATCAGGCGATGGAAGACTTAGAGAGTTCAGTTGAAGAAAACGAATAAATCATAAAACATGAACTTTATGCTAACACAATTAATTAATCATCAAAGCAACGTGAAGTTAGGAATATTCTTTAAGTAAATTAAAAATTATAGGGGATGTTATGAATATATTTAAAAAAATTGTGATGCTACCAGTAAGCTTGGCTTTAGGTGTGGTGGGATGTAGTTCAGGCTCAAGTAAAACTTATGTACTTACGACAACATCGTTCGGTTATGACCCAAGATATAGACCTTATATTGTACGAGTGAATGGCGAGGAAGTTGGAGGAGGATTTGGGGCAGCTACCAAACGATCTGCAGTTATTACAGGTCCACAATACATCAAATGGGGGGAAGGAAATAGCTATAAAGAGCATATTGCAAAAAATGTCCCACACTTAACCAAGGAGGACTTAAAAGGTAAAAGCTATTTAGCAGTGCACCTTTATCCAGATGATACGGTTGAAATTACATTGACTGAAGGGCGGAATATGCCTGATGCTACAAAAAAAGGATTAGAGGTGAGATCGAAATTAATTGATGAATTAAATGAGAATGATAAAAAAATAAAAAGGTAAGAATATGGTTTCTCAATTACAAAAAATAAAAAATAGCAATCAAGATGTCAGTAATCTGCATCCACAATCCAAGCAAGATTGCGCTGATGTAGTTAATATTTCTGTTTTTTTTGATGGGACAGGAAACAATTTAGAAGCAGACCAAGATAAAGGAAAACTCGCCAACCCAGCAAAGTTATGGCGAAATGCACAATCTTATAGTTTATTCGAAATTGAGCGTACAAAGTCGCCAGTGAAGTTAAATCATCCTATTTATGTTTCTGGAGTTGGAACTCCGTTTAATGGTGAGCTAAACAAAGTCGAAAAAAGAATAGCCACAGTGCAAGACCATGAGCTTACAGGGGGGGTAACAGGGATTGGAGGTACAAGACGGTTAAAATATGGTGAGTCTCAAATCAGTATTAGCCTTGAAAACATCCTCAAACAAAAAATAGCTCAAACCGAGGCGACCTTAAAGCCTCAGGTTGAAGCGCGAAAAAATGAAGCGATAGTTAAAATGGAGGCAAAGCTCAACGAACATCGTCTAATCAAAAAAGTTAATTTATCGATCTTTGGTTTCTCACGCGGGGCTGCACTGGCACGGGTATTTTCTAATGAAATGATTTGGAAGACTGAAACTGAGGACTTGAGCCTAAAGTATCAAATCTCAGGTCAAGCAGAACTTGCACCAATGGAAATACAGTTTTTAGGTATATTTGATACGGTTGCTTCTTTTGGATTGCCTGCGACCAATATGTCAAATAAACTTAGTTTTAAAGGACGAGACATGGTGGTCGATCCGAGAGTAAAAAATTGCTTACATCTAGTGGCAGGTAATGAATTACGCTTCGCTTTCCCAGTTGATTCTATCCATATAGATGAAAAATTGGCTAACCCAAGAACATGGAAAGAAATAGTCTATCCTGGGATGCATTCCGATGTTGGTGGTGGCTATGAGCCAAGTTCACAAACAATTAGTAATAATTTTGCTCGTATACCTTTAAAGCATATGCTTGAAAGTGCAGCGGTATCAGGTGTGAAAGTATTTGGTTATAGCGAATTAGAAAATAATGACATTAAAATCTTTAATGAAGAGTTTAAGATCGAAGAAAAAACCCAGCAACTTTTCGAGGCCGTTCAAAAAGCAGTAGGAGCCTCGACAGGTAATGTAAAAAAAGACATTACAAATTATATGAAACTTCATTATGGTGCCTATGGAACTTTACATCGTCAACGGCAACAATATTTAGCAGCAGGTAAATCAAAAGAAGATCTAGCTTATCTTTCAGTGAGTCAAAATGCTCGAGAAGAAGCCGGATTTTCTTTACCAACCGGTCCTGCTGATATGGCCACTGAAGTTGAAAGAGTTAAAGCAGCTAAAAATTTCACCACATTTGATCAATCTAATTTAACAGGTATAAAACACGTATTTAGAATTATTTATCCATTTGCTAAAGCTTATGAGTTTTTAGTCGATATAGATGATTGGGAATTACAGAGTTGGGAAAAAAATGTTTCACAAGAAGCAGTAGATTTTTATTCAAGCTATGTACACGATTCGAAATATGGTTTCATCTATAATGCAGAGCCATTTAGTTACTTTAGACAACGAACGGTATATGAATCAAAACGAAGTTGGAAAGGTAAAAGAGTCGATAAAAAATTAGGGCCTATCCACGAACAAATAGCTTATGAAAATAATGAATTTGAAAAAACTCAGAATAATTAGTTTTGAAAGTTAATAAAAAATCTGTATATGAGAATTCTTTATTCAATAAATTAAATATTAGATAGTTCGGCCATCAGCAAGATCAAGTATAACGCACATAATATTCTGTGAAGGATCTTAAATGTCACAGGTCTTACAGCGTGCGCAGTTGGCTATATCAATGATGAGTAAAAAAATAATAATGAGTGTTTAAATGTATAACATGTTAAAAATTGAAAGTCGAATCCAGCGCCTGGAAGTTTGGATAATGGTATCTCTTGGATGAGAAAGTCTGATTTTGATAAGTTAAAAAGTCGTAAGGAATGGAGAGATATATTTGCATTAGGGTGAGCTGGAATAGTAATGGTGAATATCTTGAATATACTGTTCCAAAAGATTAGAAACTCTGTGCTTGGGAAGGTCCAGCGATATATCAACAGCGAGGTGAATTCTATTTAAAAGGTGGAGTCCCGCGAATCAGTCTGAATCACAGTATTTTATAAAAGGAGATATTTTTCTAAAATTAGAAAGTGATTGGGGTGAAACAATCTGGTATTTAAAAGCAACCAATAAAGAAAAATAAAATTGAATTTTCTAAAAATACTTAAGTGCTTTAAAAGGGATATTATAAAACTTATATAAATAAACCCGCTCGAAAGCGGGTTTATTTATATCTCATGAGAGATTACATATTTGGATAGTTTGGACCACCAGCACCTTCCGGTGTTACCCAGGTGATGTTCTGAGAAGGATCTTTGATGTCACAGGTCTTGCAGTGTACACAGTTGGCTGCATTGATCTGGAAGCGTTTAGAACCGTCATCATTTTCCATGATTTCATATACACCCGCCGGGCAGTAGCGCTGAGCTGGTTCATCCCATTTTGGCAGGTTCACGTTCACTGGAATTGAAGCATCGGTCAGTTTCAAATGCGCAGGCTGGTTTTCTTCATGGACCGTGTTCGATACAAATACCGAAGACAGGCGGTCAAAGGTCAGCTTGCCATCTGGTTTAGGATAGTTCGGCTTGAAGTTCACCGCATCAACAGTTTTCAATGTCTTAAAGTCTGGCACCAGGTCATGCAGGGTAAATGGTACTTTAAACACGTTCTGGTCGATAAAGTTGAATGCACCCCCCATCCATTGACCAAACTTATGCATTGCAGGGCCAAAGTTACGCGCGCTATACAGCTCTTCTTTCAACCAGCTGTTGTTGAACTTGTCTGTATAAGCAGTCAACTCTTTTACGAAGAAATCTTCGCCTTCAGTTACACGTGCAACTGCCAGGTCACCGCCTTTCTCTACACCGGCCTTGATTGCTTCAAATACCGCTTCACCACAGAGCATGCCTGACTTCATCGCAGTATGTGAGCCTTTGATCTTGGCAAAGTTCAGGAAGCCGGCATCATCACCGATTAAAGAACCACCTGGGAAAGTGAATTTCGGCAGAGAGTTAAAACCGCCTTTGGTTACGGCACGCGCACCATAAGAAATACGTTTACCGCCTTCCAGATACTGTTTGATCAGAGGATGGGTTTTCCAGCGCTGCATTTCCATGAACGGATACATATGCGGGTTTTCATAAGAAAGATCCACGATCATGCCCAGGGTCACCTGGTTATTTTCAGCATGGTAGAGCCACCAGCCACCTGAAGAACCGGTTTCATTGAGTGGCCAGCCAGCACCATGCATGACCAGACCCGGTTTGTGCTTGGCAGGATCAATTTCCCATAGTTCTTTAATGCCGATCCCGTAGTGTTGTGGATCTGCATCTTTATCCAGGTTGAATTTCTGGATCAGGCGTTTACCTAAGTGGCCACGGCAGCCTTCAGCAAAAATCGTGTATTTCGCGTGCAGCTCGTAACCTGGAGTGAAGTTATGCGTTGGTTCGCCATCTTTACCAATGCCCATGTCACCCGTCTGGATACCTTTGACTGAACCATCTTCATGGTAAAGGATTTCAGAGGCAGCAAAGCCCGGGAAGATCGAGACTTCCAGTTCTTCTGCTTTTTGGCCTAACCAGCGCACCACATTGCCCAGTGAGATGACATAGTTGCCATCGTTATGCATGGTTTTAGGCACCATCCAGTGCGGAGCTTCTTGTGATTTTTCATCAGAGAGCAGGAAGAAGGTTTTGTCTTCAGTCACTGGTACATTTAAAGGTGCGCCTTCTTCTTTCCAGTTCGGGAACAGCTCGTTCATGGCACGTGGTTCAAGTACAGCACCAGAAAGAATATGAGCACCGACTTCGGAGCCTTTTTCCACGACACAAACGGACAGATCATTCAGGTTGTTTTCAATTGCAAGCTGACGGATTTTGATCGCAGCAGAAAGACCCGCAGGGCCTGCGCCTACGATAACTACGTCAAACTCCATCGATTCACGTTCGATGTGCTCCATGTGGGACTCCTCATATTACATTCGGTGGCAACCATAATCGGATGATCGGGTGCTGCCATGAGTATTTATAATTCCTGGACACAAAAAGATTAGTGTCTTTCATCTTGTGGGCTAGTATAGTTTTAAACCCAGTTTAAGCCAATTGGCTGAAACATATTATTTTTCCGTCATTAAGGTCTTCTACTATGGATAAGTCAGCAGAAACGAATCATCCGACGAAAAAAACAGCCATGAGTGATGATAAAAATTTAACAAATATTGCACAATACATAAAAGATGCACAGGACAGTCACAAAAGGTCAATACCCCCTTTAGATCAGTGGCAGCCAAAGCATTGTGGCACAATGGATTTGAAGGTTTTAGCCAATGGAGAATGGTGGCACGAAGGTCAATTGATTAAACGCCAAGCCATGATTGACCTGTTCTCAACAGTGCTATGGAAGGAAGATGGCAAATTCTATCTCAAAACCCCGGTTGAGCAGATCGAAATTGAAGTCGAAGATGAGCCCTTATTTGTAGGGCAGGCTGATCAGGTAGAAATTGATGGAAAAAGCTATATTCAGCTGACGACAACGACGCAGGATGTAATCATCGTAGATAAAGAACATCCAATTTTCATGCGTACTTTTGGTGATGAACAGCGCCCTTATGTGCATGTGCGTTTTGGTATTAATGCATTGATTCAGCGAGCTGCCTTTTTACATCTGGTAGAAATGGGTGAGCTTATCGAAAATTCTGAAGGCGACACGGTATTAAACTTGAAAAGTGGTGATTTAGACTTGCATTTAGGCACCTGAGGTTTAAGCTTTGTGCCATGTCTGTCCATTTGAGCAAACAGCCCCTGTATGAGCGCCATTTATCCGATTTCGTCCACACTCGATCCCATTATTGATGTTACTGCAGATGCACCCATTGGGATTTTTGATTCAGGAATCGGAGGCCTCTCTGTTGCACTAGAAATTGCACGCCATTTACCGAATGAACGTTTCGTCTATTATGCCGATACTGCCAATGTGCCTTATGGTCCGCGTGAGGATCAGGACATTCGTGAGCTCACCGCGCAGGCAATTGAATGGTTATATCGCAAGGGCTGCAAGACTGCTGTCGTGGCATGTAATACTGCTTCAGCTTTTAGTCTGGATTATTTGCGTACGCATTATGGCGAGCGTTTTCCAATTATCGGTCTGGTACCGGCTTTAAAGCCGGCAGTTTTGGCGACCCATTCCAAAACTGTGGCCGTGCTTGCCACACCAGCAACCTTTCGCGGTCAGCTGATTAAAGATGTCATGACCCGTTTTGCCGAGCCCGCAGGGGTAAATGTGATTCCAGTTACCTGTCTGGATCTGGTGCCTTTTGTCGAGGCTGGCGAGCAGATGAGTCCCGCGTGTCTAGCGACATTAACCAAGATTTTACAACCAGTTGTAGATCAGGGTGCAGACTATTTAGTACTTGGATGTACACATTACCCCTTCCTAAAATCGTCAATTCAGTATATTTTTGGTCATAAAATGACATTGATTGACTCTGGATTGGCAGTTGCAAGACAAACCGCCCGTATTTTGATCAAAAATGAGTTATTATTTGAAGGCGAACGTAAAGAAAGTGTAAGAATCGAAATTTTTGTCAGTGGTCAAAATGCTGAACAAGTTCAACCGATTATACAGCACCTGATTCTGGACGATATTCAATGGTCTGTAAGTAATATATAAGCTGAGTTTTAAGTCAGTGAATTACATTATTTTAAAATTTGATATTTTTAAGTGGGGCACGCATATGCAACAGCTCATGGAAATCGAGGTGAACTGTGCATATTCGCGGTAGTTGGAGAGGGTTTGGAATGCTGGATAAACGTTATCAGGTTTTTATATCCACATCTGGTTCGGAAATGCAGCCAGAGCGTATCATCTTGTCGCAAACGCTGGTGGGTATGGGCTTCTTCTCCTGGGGGCTGGAACAGCGTAATCCACTCAGTACTGCCTTTGCTCGCCGTCAAATTGATGACTGTGACTATGTGGTAATCCTGCTGGGAAGCCAGTATGGTGAACAGTCCGTTTCTGGCGTTGGCTATATGCACCTTGAATATATCTATGCAGTAACCAAGCAGAAACCAATTATTGTATTTATGCATGATGACCCTGCCTCTCGTGAGCCGTCCCTGCATGATGCCAAAGCGGAATTGCGTGAAAAATTTAATGACTTCCGAAAACTGCTACAAAATGAAGTCGATCAGGTCTTTACCTATCGTAGCCTGCGTGATCTGGAAATGGCAGTTCGCCTGAACATGCCCCAGATGCTAGAACGCTATCCGGTGACTGGCTGGGTACGTCCCCAAAATGCCCAAGCCCTGCATGATGAAATTGATCAGCTCAAGGCGCGTATTGCCCAAATGGAAGCCGAAGCAGGCAAGCGTGAGCCTGATCCATTTCTGAGCTTGCCTAAAGTGTCCATGCATGAAATTTTTTCTTTTGAATACCGCATGCATGCCTATCAGGACGGTAACTTTAAAGAGCTCAAAATTCAGAAAAAACTGACCTGGGCTGAGCTTCTGGCAATTCTTGGATCTACCTTTGTCAATCCAACGCCAGAAGAATTCTTCTCTAAGCGCCTGAATGAATATTTAAATGAAACCGGTCTGGAAGATGCACGTATAGAAATGCCACGTGCTCATGCCGTGGCACGTGCACAGATGAACATTCGTGCCTTGCATAGCCTGAAAATGCAGATGCGACAAAATGACTGGATTGTACCGACTGGCCGTGATGACCGTCAGCGTTTACTATGGCAGATCACGGCTAAAGCCCAGAAATTGATAGAAAGTAATTTACTGGATAAGGATCGGGTTTTTCAATATAAGTCAGTATATTAATCCATATTATAAATTTATTGAAAACTGTTAAAGTACAGGGGTTGACCCCTCAAGACGGATGATCTGAATGTTTGCTAAACCGAAAGTCACCATTATCCTGGCAAATCTCGGTACCCCTGATGCTCCTACCGTTCCCGCAGTACGAACTTTTCTGCAGCAGTTCCTGTCCGATCAGCGTGTCATTGAAATCCCCAAACCGGTCTGGCAGATCATTTTGCGCCTGTTTATTCTACCTTTCCGTCCTAAACGGGTTGCGCAGGCTTATGCACAAGTATGGGCTAAAGATTCACCCATGCGTGAAATCCTGCTGCAACAGGTTGAAGCAGTCAGAGCAGAATTGACTCAGCGTTATCCGCAATTCGAGCTGAATGTGGTGCCCGCCATGACCTATGGCAATCCGAACATTCAGACTGTTCTTAGCCAGATCAGCGCACAACCTCAGGATCACGTGATCCTGTTGCCCTTGTTCCCGCAGTATTCAGCCACTTCCACTGCGCCGCTGTACGATGCAGTCGCGAGATGGGTATTGACTCAGCGTAATCTTCCGGGTTTATCACTGATTCGTGATTATTATCAGCATCCGCTGTTTATTCAGGCATTGGCACAGAGTGTGCGTGACTATCAGGCGATTCATGGCAAGCCAGAAAAGCTGTTAATGTCGTTTCATGGTATTCCACAGCCTTATGCCGATAAAGGTGATCCCTATGCTGACCGTTGCCGTATCACCGGGAAACTGGTGGCTAAAGCTTTAGGGTTATCTGAAGATCAGTATGCGATTAGCTTCCAGTCACGTTTTGGTAAGCAGGAATGGGTTAAGCCTTATACCGATGCCTTGATTGAAGAGTGGGGCAAGCAGGGGGTGAAATCAATTCAGGTCATGAGTCCGGCTTTCTCGGCGGATTGCCTGGAAACCCTAGAAGAACTGGCAATGGAAAATGCGGATACCTTCAAGGCTAATGGTGGTGAACGCTATAGCTATATTCCGGCATTGAATAGCCGCGAAGATCATTTGCAATTGCTCAATTCATTGCTACAGGCTAATCTTGATGCATTGACTCATACTCTCGCTCACTAATTTTTTGAGGTTTTAAAGCCTATGCTCCAAGTCAAAATTGTTCCTGTAACTGCCTTTCAGCAAAACTGTTCCATTTTATGGGATACAGACAGCAAAGAAGCAGTTTTGATTGATGCCGGAGGTGAGCCGGAAAAACTGAGAGCAGAAGTCGAAGCGCTCGGCCTGACGGTCAAAGCATTATGGCTGACCCATGGTCATTTAGACCATGCTGGAGCGGTGGGTGCGTTGAAAAAAGCCTGGAATGTGCCGGTGATTGGTCCACATAAGGATGATGCGTTCTGGTTGGAGATGATTCAGGAAGTATCTGCCCGTTATGGCTTCCCGATTCCGGAAAAGGTAGAAGTGACTGAATGGCTGGAGGGCGGTGAAATACTGAAACTGGGGGACGAAGAGTTTGAAGTCCGTTTTGCACCGGGTCATACTCCAGGTCATGTCATGTTTTATAACCGCAATCATGGTTTGCTGTGGACGGGGGATGTGCTGTTTAAGGGTTCGATTGGTCGTACTGACTTCCCACGTGGCAATCATCAGCAATTACTTGATTCAATTCAACGTGAATGCTTTAGCCTGCCTGAGGAAACTCAGTTTATCTCAGGGCATGGTCCAATGAGCACGATTGGTTTTGAAAAGCAGCATAATCCTTTTGTCGCAGGTAAAGCAGGTTAAGCGCTTAATGTACACGTAGTAGCTATCTAAAAAATGAAAAAGGAATCGATTCTAGATTCCTTTTTTATTTGAGTGGGTTAATGGGTTATACAGATTACATATTAAGCGAAAGGGTCATTTTGTAATTTATGTACCTGAAGTCTAATAATCCAAAAAGCCAGTGCAATGAGTATACCAATGCTAATAAAAAAATAATCATGGCGCATGATACCCGTGCCAATACTGAGACAGCATAGTAGAACAAACAAGAACATGACAGTCTTGAGTATAATTACTAACATTTATAAATCCCCAAAATATAAGTCATTGACATTCTTTATAATTTTTTATGTTTCCTTACTTGTTTAAAGTAAAAAATATTTTATTATCAACTATATAGAATGTCTACGTAGTTTAACATTTGACCAAAAATAAATTCAAGATAAATACTGACCTTAGTTTAATAAAACTTATAAATAATTCTTCTTTTAGCTAGAGTTTCTAACAGACTGTGCAAATATTTTGGTTTTTACTTCAAGCGAAAGGATCATGTTGCAGTTGCTGGATTTGCAGTCTTAATATCACGATGGCCAGAACCAGCAGGATACCAATCAAGATAAAGATATAGTCCTGTTTCCAGAGTCCAAGGCCAATACTGGCGCAGCATAGCAAGAGCAAGAACAGCATAAAAATTTTAAGCAGGAGGATAAACATCGGCATGTCCTCTTTTTTTGTTATTTTATTGGAATAGTTATTTAAATTTTATTTTATTAATCAAGAATATAGTGTTTTTAGGCTAGTCTAGCACCAAATGAAAAAGGAATTCAATCCGAATTCCTTTCCTCTGGTCAGTCTCATTTAAAACTGGTCTTCTTCACGGCCTCCATCAGCTTGCGGAGCATCTTGAGTCGGCAGCTTATAGTCTTCATTGGCCCAGGCACCCAAATCAATCATCTTGCAGCGTTCGGAACAAAAGGGACGAAACGCATTGCCTTCCCACGTAGTCAGTGCACCACAACGTGGGCATTTCAGGGTCGTTGGCATGGACAATACTCCACAAAAAATTGGATTCAATTAGGCAAACATAGCCGCACTTGTTAGACTTATGCGGTTTTCATTAGTTTGATCTGATTATGCCAATTCGTCAATTTCAAGCGCAGCGTATGCATGCCCCTCGTGATTTTCAAAGCATCAGCCCTGAACCGATTTGTGTCGAAATTGGTGCAGGCAAGGGCAAGCATGCCTTGTTATTTACCCGGACACATCCAGAGCACAAACTGATTGCAATTGAACGGACCCGTGAAAAATTTCTGGCCATGCAAAAGCAGCATGAATTGGAAGGCCAGCCAAATTTAAAAACCGTACATGCTGATGCCCTGCCATGGGTGGTACATGCACTGTATCCTGGCCAGGTAGAGCAGTTCTTTATTCTGTATCCAAACCCGGAACCACATAACCCGGCACAGCGTTGGGCCAATATGCCGTTCTTTGAATTTTTGCTATCACGGCTGAAAACAGGTGGTTCGATTACGTTGGCAAGTAATATTCCGGAATATATTGATGAAGCTGAACAGCAGATGAAAGAGCTATGGAACCTGCCTTATGATAAGCAGATCATTGCATCCGATTCGGCCCGTACCCATTTTGAGATCAAGTATCTGGAACGTGGTGAACTGTGTCAGCAGCTAATTATTACGAAACCTGAGGGTTATACCACCCGCTTTGATGATTTCCAGCCTCTGCAGGGGCAAAATGTTGCGCCTGTGGAATAAGCCATGAATAAACACATTGCGATTGTTGGTGCTGGCCCGGCAGGGCTGATGGCAGCAGAAGTGCTGAGCCAGCAGCATTATGACGTACATGTCTATGAGCAGAAGCCTTCAGCTGCGCGCAAATTTCTGATGGCAGGCAAGACCGGCCTGAATATCTCGCATGCTGAACCGGTAGAACAGTTTATCCAGCGTTATGATCAGGCTGAATGGCTGGCGCCGTGGGTAAAACGTTGGGATGCTGTCTGGATCCAAGAGTGGATGCAAGGTTTGGGCATTGAACCCTATATTGGTTCTTCTGGACGGGTGTTTCCAACCGAAATGAAGGCCGCTCCGCTGTTACGTGCCTGGTTAAAACGTCTGGCCGAGCAGGGGGTACAGTTTCATTACCGCCATCAGGTGACCCAGTTAAAACAGAATCAATTGGAACTATTGGATCTGAAAACTGATGAGCTACGAACAGAACTCTTTGATGCGATTATCCTCGCCTGTGGCGCGGTATCCTGGTCAAAGCTTGGCAGTGATGGTCAATGGCAAGCATGGCTAAAGACAGAAGAAATTGAGCCTTTTCAGGCCAGTAATGTCGGAGTGGAGTATCCATGGTCTAGGTTTATACAGCCCATCTTTGGTCAGCCACTGAAACGGGTTGCAGCTTGGGTGGAAGGCAGTGACAAGACTATGGGTGATATCGTCATCAGTCATTATGGTCTTGAAAGTGGCTTGATCTATAAACAGGGACGTGGTTTGCGTGAACAGGTCAAACGTGGGCAGCCCATGCAACTGTATCTGGACCTGTTTCCCGATCAAAACGCAGCACAACTGGCGCATAAACTGCAATCCAGCAAGAAGCAGTCTTTAAGCAATGTCTGGCGCAAGGCAGGACTGGAAGGCGCTAAAGCTGCACTGGTGCGAGAGCTGGTGCCTAAAAATATCTGGCAGGATGCTGAACATCTGGCACAGCAAATTAAACAGTTGATGGTTCCTCTTCAGGGATTCCGTCCAATTGAAGAGGCGATTAGCTGCGCAGGTGGTGTAAAACGTGATGTGCTGACGGAACATTTGCAACTTAAATCCAATCCTTATGTATTCCTATGTGGAGAAATGCTGGACTGGGATGCGCCCACCGGTGGTTATCTGTTGACTGCCTGTATGGCAACCGGTCGTGCAGCGGGTGAAGGTGTCGCGGCTTATCTGTCTGATTCTGCTTGAAGCGAAGATATTTTAGACATTCACAGTCAGTAATTTTTTAGGCTATATTGGGCGAAAATTATTCACAAGGAGGTTTGCTGATATGTCGACTCAAGATCATTATGCCGGTAGCTGTCTCTGCGGTGGAATCCAGTATGAAGTTCGTGGATCGCTGGGTGATATTATTCAATGTCACTGCCGCCGTTGCCGTAAAGCTACCGGTACTGCCTTTGCTACCAATAGTCCGATTGCTAAAGCAGATTTTCATCTGCTGCAAGGACAGAAATTACTCAAGTCATTCACTACCACGACTGGCGTGAGCCGAAATTTCTGTAGCGAATGTGGTTCTCCGATTTATAGCGTGAAAGCAGATCTGCCGGATGTTTATCGTCTGCGTATTGGCAGTCTGGATACACCGATTGAGCAGAAACCGACTTGCCATTTCTATGTCGGTTCTAAAGCTGAGTGGGAGGACATTCACGATACCTTAGCGCAATATCATGAACGTCCTTAACAGAAAGCAGATCAGTCTTACTGGACTTTAGCCTGAGTTTTTGCATACTGGTTACGCCAGTGTTCCAGCTGTTCCTGAGCATGCAGATACTGTCCCAAACCTTTTACACTTTCCTTGGCATCATGCTGGATCGCTTTATCTGAAGAGGTTGTGCCCAGCAGTTTTTGCTGTTGTTCCCAGTATTGATAAATCAGTCCCTGAATATAACGACCCTGTTCAGTTTTCAGTTCCAGACTTTTTAATAAAGTCAGTGCAGACTGGATATGGTCACGCTGACGTTGCTGCATAAATTCTTCAGTCAGATTGCCTTCTTTACGCATGCGTTCAGTTTCAGCTTCGATATCCTCATTTAAGGATTGCAGGCGCTGCTCAAAGTCATCCAGTACGGCAATATCATGTTGATCATCCGCTGTTTGCGGAAAATCTTTCACCGGTTGTGTTTTCAGTTCCTTCATCACTTCTTCAGCTGCTTCATTTTGCTGAGTCGCTTCCTGTTTCGGCGCATCTTTCTGATTACACGCCACCAGCAACAGGGTGGATGTAAGCAAGGTGATTCGGCTGAGATTCTGAATATTTGGCATTGTTTTGTCCTGTTAAAGTTTTATCAAGGCGTTAGAATTTTTTGAAAGATATAGACATGGGTAATATAGGGGAAGTCAATCTGTTCATCAGGCTGCTTGCCAGTATGTTCTCGTATGATCTGTTCAAACTGAGATTTGAGTTGCTGCTGTGCATCATCAGACTGGGCAGCGATAAAGCTGGTCGAGAGCAAACGTTTGGACACCACCTGTTCCACAGTTCCAGAATGAAGCTGTTGCAAAGTCGTTTCTGCTACCGGGCGAAACAGCTGCTGATCCTGAAATACATTGCGCCACTGACTACTATGGTAGCGTGGCGTATCGCCTTCCATGGGGAGAATAAATTCTGCCAGAGCTTTGACCCAGTCCACATTAACATCACGTTGGTTCCAGATCAGGACCAGATAGCCCTGATCTTTCAGAATCCGATGAATTTCCTTAAGGCTGTCGAAATTGGCGAACCAGTGAAAAGACTGTGCGCAAAATACAGCATCTATCGAGGCATTTTCCAGCGGCAGGGCGTCACTCATCGCCTGCAAGGTCGGAATGTCTGGATGAACCTGCTTGAGTTGCGTTAACATCTCCGCGACAGGATCAACCGCCAGAATATGCGAACTGAGTAATTTCAGCTGGGGCAGGAACTTACCGGTACCGCTACCCAAATCAAGTAATTGCGCATGATGGGGTAAGCCAAGCTGCTGTTGTAACCAGGGCACTAATGCTTCAGGATAACTTGGGCGCACCTGCTGATAGCGCTCAGCAGCGCTACTAAAACCTTGTTGTGCAGCAGGATGTAATGATTGTGTCATATTTTGCGCTTTTTAATCTTGGTCTTCGCTATAAAATAGCATATTCATTTTTGCATCGTTTTGCGCCATTGAATTTGTAATGGAAGCGTTCGTTTTACAGGCATGGGAAAGTTATGGAAAAACAAATCGTCTTTGAAGATGAGCACATTCGCGCAATCTTTATGCCGGGTTCATCTTCAGAACTGATCTTCTCCTTTGGGGATCTGATTACCCGTGCCAAGGGAACCACCATCAATGCAGAGAAGTCGCTGCAAAAGTTTGAATTCAATGTGCTCGGGATTATGCCCAAGGATAAATCCTGGTTTCCACAAGCGTCTATGCAAGCCATGCTGGACGCGATTGCTGAACTGATTGCACCATTTGAGCAGCGTATTGCCTATGGCGGTTCAATGGGCGGCTATGCGGCAATTAAATATTCTAATGCTCTGGATGTACAGCGCGCCGTAGCCATGGTGCCGCAATACTCGATTGATCCGGAAGATGTGAAAGACGCCCGTTATAACATGTTCTATCAGCCGGAACTGAATGGCGAGATGCGCATTACGAAGGCAGATGTCAGTGAGGATCGTGAATACATTATTATTTATGATCCGCACTATGCACAGGACCGTGCGCATTATCATAAGCTCAGAGAAGTCCTGCCACCACATCACGTATTGCATCTGGCCTTTACCAATCATGATGCGATTGCCGTGTTGGCAAGCTCCGAACTGGTGAATGACTTCCTGCTGCATGAATTTGATGCCAGCTATTTTTATCAGAAGATGCGCCGGGTCAAAAAGAACAGCAAGTTCTATTACCGTAAGGTGATTGAAAACCTGTTGCCACGGCATCGGATGGCCTTGGGCCGTATCCTGAAAAATAATGACCTGCAACTCGATTCACAGTTTTTTGATGCCAATCAGAAGCAGACTATTTTGCGTGAGTTACTCAGCAATAAACAGGTGGATCAGCATGATCTGATGAAACTCGGCATTCAGGTCAATCTGCCGCAGGAAAACCGTCAGATCCTGCTGGATATCTATGGGCATGGTCTAGTGTTCAATGTCATCAGTAACAAGATTGAAAGCTATGCCGATCAGGCGATTGCGCTGAACCATAAATTCCTGATTCCAATTTATGCGCGCGGCAATGGCCTGTTGACCATCAGCTTGAATGACGAACGTTATCTCGTCGTCATGAATGACCGTCATATGATGAAGCTGGTCAAGGAACAGGAACCGCTTTCGGTCGGAATGCACCCAATTCTGATGAAACGTTATACAGATTTCTATATGTTCAGTTATAAGGAATTAAGTCTCAAAACTGATGAATACGGTGCAGCGGCGTTTGTTGATGACAGTGACAAAAATACGCACTTTGTGACACGCAGTGAAGCAAATTAACTTGAAATATCACTTAAAAACAATGGCTTGACTTATTGTTTTGCTGGCATAAGATGTAGTTATGCGGTATGGATTTTTCATCACCGCACGCGATCGTTTTCGTGAGAAGGGGGTACATCTTATGCAATCTACACAGTTCGCCACCATATTTTTAATGCTAACTTTGGGCTTGCCCAATCTGGCATTCGCCAAAGACAGCGTACACCCGACCATTATTTTCCTGAGTGCAACTATCGTATTTTTGATGATTCTGACCGTTTATATTGTTTATAAAATTCGTCATTCTGTGCGTAACCATCTGGATAAACCACTCGATTAAACAAGGCAGGATAAAGTCTAAAAAACGGTTGAAAACCCTGTATGACTTGTTTTAAATGACAGGATAAATTGTCTAACAGGATTGAGGGTCAGGCCGTGAAAGCCGTATATTTGGATTATGCTTCTCTAGATCAACAGGATCTCGACTTTCAGGCGCTGCATGGCGTATTTGACGAGTTAACATTATATCCTGCTACTTCTGTGGCTGAACTTTTGCCACGCGTGCAAGATGTCGATGTCATCATCACCAATAAAGTCATAGTAAATGCCGAAACCATTCAGCAATGCCCTCAACTGAAACTGATTTTAATCTCTGCGACTGGCACCAATAATGTCGACCTGGCCGCAGCCAAAGCACGCAATATTGTCGTGTGTAACTGCCAAGCCTATGGCACTTCCGCTGTCGCCCAACATACTCTCATGTTAATGCTGAATCTGGCGACGTCTTTCCTGCCTTATCAGCAAAAATTACAACAAGGCGAATGGCAAAAGGCGACGCAATTCTGTTTGCTGGATGCACCGATTGTAGAACTGTCTGGTAAGACTCTCGGCATTGTGGGTTATGGCGAACTGGGTAAAGCTGTCGCCAAATTGGCAGAAGCGTTTGGTATGAATGTGATGATCGGATCATTACCCAACCGTCCGGGGGATGCCTCACGTGTACCATTCGCGGAGTTATTGCCACAGGTTGATTTCCTGAGTTTGCATTGCCCACTAACTGAAGATACCCGTAACCTGATCAGCCGTGCCGAGCTGGAAGCTATGAAATCAAGTGCTTTCCTGATTAACTGTGCGCGTGGCGGTATTGTTGATGAAGCGGCTCTGGCACAGGCATTACGTGAAGGCAAAATCGCAGGTGCTGCCACCGATGTACTGACAGTAGAGCCGCCGAAAGAGGGCAATATTCTGCTCGATCCAGACATTCCGAATTTGATCGTTACACCGCATAATGCCTGGGGCAGTGTCGATGCCCGCCAGCGCATCGTGGATCAGATGGTGGAAAATGTTAAAGCCTTTCAGGCAGGCCAGCCGATTCGCCAGGTGAATTAAAACTTGTCCATAACAAAAAAAATGCTGATCGAATTTGATCAGCATTTGTTTTTGTTTTCTGGGCTAATGTATTTAGACCATAATTTAGAAAATTCGTCTTGTACAAGTTGGGAATTTGGATTGAAGACTATTTCCTGATAAATACGTTTGGACTCAGGTGTATTCTTATCAGGGAATTGACTATAAGAAGTTCGATAGTCGGTTTCAAATATGTAAATTAAGTGATTTTTGTGAAAATAAGCAGTGCGATAGCTATAAATAGTTTCACCATAGAGACCAATCGTTAACTTGCACATACCTGGTAATTGATAGAGATTTGCCTCATTACCTTCAGTAGATTTAAATTCATCTTCCTCCAGATATCCAATGTGCTGAATTTTTTTACCTTCAGATTTATGAGTATACCGATTTGAAGTAGAAAGGCTTGGGACAGGGGATAATTCATTATGGACTTCGGTAGGAGAAGTAACCCTTTTACCAGAAACCAGTAAAACGATATACAGGATTGAAACACCAAATAGAATACCGACTATAAAGCTGAGGAGCACCTTTTTCATTTTTATTTTTCTCATTATTTTAACTAAGTATAAAGAAAGTTTTGAATATCTTCATGCTCAAAAAAAGCCCATAAAGGGCTTTTTTTAATATCCTATTTTTTAGAGATCATCCACTGCATAACTGGTTGCACCACCTGAACTGGATGGTGACTGCGGTGTAATGCTTTGCGTTGCTGTTGAAGATTGGCTTAAAGGCTGCTGCTCAATCGGGACTTGCTGTTGCTGATTACCGCGCCAGATATCTTTGGTCTGCTGGATTTTCTGACCGGTTTGCTGAGCCACTTGCGTTGCGCCTTGGTCTACTTTTTCAATGGTGGTGGCTGCGGTGGATTTGGTATTGTCCCAGGCACGATCCACACCCGGCTTGATCTTGGCAATGCCTTTTTCTGCTGCAGCACCCACTTTTTCAGCGGTATTGATTACACCTTGTTGGGTTTTATAAGCAAATACATGCAGCAGATTGGGATTATCACCATAAGGAACAATCGGTTTTGCATCTTGCTGCGTTTCACTGGCTTGAACAGTCTGGATAAAAATAGGCGCACACATTAATAATGCGGTGCTGAGGATCTTGGTTTTTTTCATCGTCGTTTTTTTCAGGGTCATAAGGGATCGACCTCGCAGATTGGGATAACGGTCTTGATTCTGTTTTCAGTGTAATGGACGGCAATGTAAAAACAATGAATATTCTGTGCGATTCACTTAAATGATCCGAGAAAAAAGGGAGTAAAGCTGGCTGATCTCAAGAATAAGTAGAGAATAAATTTGATAGGAAGATTATTTGAAAGAAAAGCTGCCCCATATTTGATGTAAATACAGGGCGGGGTACTTAGTTACACTGTTCGATTGCTTCTTTGGCAAAGTGGTTGCGTAGTGCCAGGAAGTTCTTTTGAGCGGTTTCGCTGTGCAGGTCAAATTTCTGTGCAGTGCTGGTGTTGTCGCTCTGGAAAGTTGCTGAACCAGCATCAATCAGAGTCAAACCTTTAAAAGACCATTGTTCAATTACGCGGCTGCTTTCAAGCTGACCTCTAAATTCAATCACGCATTTGTCCATGAATTTGGTCAGTTTTGCGCTGTTGTTCGTCGTTTCAGGATAAACCTCAAGATTCTGTACTTCCTGTAATACGCCCAGTTGGAGTTGAGGAACAGTCGGTTGAGATGTACACGCTGAAAGAGCAATACCCGCAAGACCAGTCAAAATAAGAGCTTTAAATTTCATATGATTCTTTCTTGTTGAGTGTTGTTAAGTTGAGTATATGAAATATACATGAATATGCCTATACATCTTAAAGCTGTATAACAATTAAAATTATTTATTTAGTTAAACATTTAATTATGGTTTGGAATGTTTTAGAGTGAATAAATATTGGATTTTTTGATAAAAAAATAGGTTGGTATGGCGATAAAAAACTATAAAGACAAATATGAATTTGGGAAGCATTTAAATAGGGCTTTATCACCTTCTTCTCCAATTTCTAGTATTGAATATTTATATGGCCGCCAGAAAGAGCTTACTCAAATTGAAAGAGCTTTAATGTCGAAAGGAAGAAATATTTTTATTTTTGGTGAAAGAGGAGTAGGTAAAACTTCTTTAGCGAAAACAGCAGCAAACCAGTATCAAAGTTCCGATCGTGAATTTATTGATGTTTCATGTGCACCTGATACTAGTATAAAAAACTTAGTTTCAAATATTGCATTGCAAGCTTTTGATCGGAGAATTGGACAAAGTAAGAAACGTTCGGAAGAGTATGGACTCAAGTTTAAATGGATATCGTATTTAATAAAGAATGAAGAAACTTTAGAAGACTTTAGTAATAAATTAAAAAGTTTAGGTGATTGTGTTGAAGTTTTAAAGGAAGTAGCTGAAATACATTCTGAAAGACCAATTATTGTAGTTGATGAAGTCGATAGAATGACTGATAAAAATGAAATCACTCTATTAGCTGATTTAATTAAACAATTGGGTGACAAAGAGGTTGATATAAAAATTATATTTACGGGGGTAGGGGCGACTATACATGACATTCTGGGGGCTCATCAGTCGGCGATTAGGCAATTAGAGACTATTGAATTGCCACGATTAAGTTGGGAAGGCCGTTTTGAAATTATTCAAAATGTTTTAAATAAATTTGATATTGATATATGCCGTGATATTTATATCCGTATCGCAGCGGTCTCAGATGGTTTTCCATATTATGTGCATTTAATCTTAGAAAAACTGTTATGGGTTTTGTGGGAAAAAGAAGAAGTTGCTACAGAGGTTGAATGGGACGATTTCTATAATGCTATTAATGTAGCTATTAAAGATACAGTTGCTGAATTCTCAAAACCTTATGAGATGGCTTTAAAGCAAAGAAATAAAGATTATGAAGAAGTAATGTGGGCTACAGCAGTAGTAGATTGGCAAGGTGATTATCTTAAAGAAATGTACAAAATGTACGATGTTATCTGTGAGCAAGTTAGATTTGATTTGAATAAAATAGATTTTATTAAATTAAATTACAGTCAATTTTCTAGTAGAATTAAGAACTTAACTACAGAGAATTGTGGGAAAATTCTTTTAACCAAGTTTGAATATGGTAAAGGCTACTATACGTTTAGAGAAAAAATGATGCGAGGCTATATACGAATGCAAGCTGAAGCTAATCAGATTGAAATCTCTACATTATCTAATGAAAAAAATGTAAGTAATGTCATTCATGTGGCTTCTAGAAGAACAGGTTATCACGCTTCTAAATTACCAGGTTCAATTCGTTTTAAGATGGAAGAAGAAAACCCGCTCTAAAGCGGGTTTTTTATTAAATCAGAACTTAGTGTTGAAGCACCGAAATATCAGCTACTTTCGTGAACAATTCACGAAGCTGAGCAAGCATACGTAAACGGTTTGCTTTCAGCTCAGCATCATCGGCCATCACCATCACACCGTCAAAGAATGCATCGACTGGCGCACGAAGAGCAGCAAGTGCAGACAACGCAGCAGTGTAGTCTTTAGCAGCAAATAACGGCTCAACCACTGGCGTGATTTTCGCAAGTTCAGCGAATAATGCTTTTTCAGCATCTTCAACCAGGTTTGCTTCAACAACTTGACCTTCAGGTGCAGCTTCTTTTGCAAGAATGTTTGCAACACGTTTGTTCGCAGCAGCAAGTGCAGCAGCTTCAGGCAAGGCACGGAAGTGATTCACTGCATTGACACGCTTGTCAAAATCAAGCGGAGATTTTGGAGACAAGGCTTGAACCGCTTGAATCACATCAACCGCAACGCCTTGGTCTTCGTATTTGGCACGGTAACGACCTTCTAAGAATGCAACCGCATCATTTAGTGTCTTATCGTGATCTTTCAATACATCGCCATACGCAGCTAAAGCAAGTTTGATCAGATCTTCGATTGATACATCAAGCTCGTTTTCAGTCACCAGACGCAGAATACCAATCGCAGAACGACGTAGCGCAAACGGGTCTTTAGAACCTGTAGGCGCCTGACCAATACCGAAAATACCAGTGAGCGTATCTAAACGGTCTGCAAGGGCAATCGTTGTACCCGTTTTGGTTTTCGGTAAAACGTCACCCGCGAATTTAGGTAAATACTGCTCACCTAAAGACTTGGCAACTTCATCATTTTCGCCTTCAAGACGTGCGTAGTAAGTCCCCGCAATACCTTGAAGTTCTGGGAATTCACCGACAAGTTCAGAAGTTAAGTCACATTTTGCAAGAAGGGCAGCTTTTTCAGCATCCGCAGGGTTTGCACCTGTAATAGGCGCTAAAGCAACAGCCAATTTTGCAATACGTTCAGACTTGTTCCACAGCGTACCGAGTTCTGCCTGGAAGACCATGTTTGCCAATTTCTCTTTACGAGAAGCAAGCGGTTGTTTTTGGTCTTGTAGGAAGAAGAATTCAGCATCTGATAAACGTGGACGAACCACTTTCTCGTTACCTTCAATAATTTGGGTCGGATCTTTAGACTCAATATTTGAAACGGTAATGAAGTAAGGCTGTAATTTGTTTTCAGCATTCACCAGACAGAAATACTTCTGGTTGTCCTGCATCGTAGTGATCAGGGCTTCTTGAGGAACCGCAAGGAAGCGTTCTTCGAAGCTGGCACGTAATGCAACCGGCCATTCAACCAGTGCAGTCACTTCATCACGAAGATCCGCAGGCACAATCGCAATTGCATTTACTTCATCAGCCAATGCTTTCACTTGACCATCAATGATGGCTTGACGCTCTTCAAAAGACGCCACAACGTAAGCTGTTTTTAACTTCGCTAGGTATTCATCAGCATGCGTTAAAGTAATCGCTTCAGGTGCATGGAAACGGTGACCATAGGTCACATTACCTGCTTTGTGATCTTGAATGGTTGCATCAACCACATCGTTGTCTTTTAACAACACCACCCATTTTACAGGACGCACGAATTCGGTACGGCTTGCCGCTGAACGCATGCGTTTTGCGATTGGTAGGTTGTCTAAAGCATTTTGTAAAATTTGCGGTAAAAGCACATCAAGGCTTTGACCTTTGACATCTTTTAAGTAGCACACTTTTTCAACTTTACTGGCCTGGAAAGTTGATACTTGATCAACAGTAATGCCTTGACCACGCATAAAGCCTTCCAAAGCTTTAGTTGGTTTTCCTTCAGCATCAAACGCCGCTTGTTTCGCAGGGCCGTCAAAACGTTTTTGTGTGTCCGCTTGCGCGCCATCAACGTTAACGATTTTCAAAGCTAAACGACGTGGTGCTGCATAGGCTTCGATTGAATCGAATGCAAGACCCGCATCTTTTAAGCCTTTTACGGTTTCTGCTTGCAGGGCATCACGTAATTTTTTGAGGCTTTTTGGTGGAAGTTCTTCACAGCCTAATTCGAACAATACTGTATGTTTAGACATTATTTGCTCTCCTTAGATTCAACTTTTGCTTCCGCTTCAACTTGTGCTTTTAACTGCGCTAAAACTTCATCACGAAGCTCAGGCTCTGCCATTGGGAAACCAAGTTCAGCACGTGCTGCTACATAGCTGGTTGCAATCGAACGTGCCAATGTACGTACACGTAAGATATAACGCTGACGTTCAGTCACAGAAATTGCGCCACGTGCATCAAGCAGGTTAAAGCTATGCGATGCTTTTACCACTTGCTCATAGGCAGGAAGTGGAAGTTTCGCTTCGATTAAACGCGTTGCTTCAGCTTCATAGAAGTCGAACAGTTCAAACATCTTATCGACTGGTGCATATTCAAAGTTATAAGTCGATTGTTCTACTTCATTTTGATGGAACACATCGCCATAGGTCACAGTACCGAACTGGCCTTTGGTCCAAACCAGATCGTAAACAGAATCAACACCTTGCAAGTACATTGCCAGACGTTCCAAACCGTAAGTAATTTCGCCTGTTACCGGGTAGCATTCAACACCACCCACTTGCTGGAAGTACGTGAACTGAGTCACTTCCATACCGTTCAGCCAAACTTCCCAACCTAAGCCCCAAGCACCCAGTGTTGGAGATTCCCAGTTATCTTCCACAAAACGGATGTCGTGAACTAAAGGATCAATACCGATGGCTTTTAAAGAATCCAGATAAAGCTGCTGGATATTGTCCGGGTTTGGCTTTAATACCACCTGGAACTGGTAGTAGTGTTGCAAACGGTTTGGGTTTTCACCATAACGACCATCTTTGGGACGGCGTGATGGCTGAACATAAGCGGCGTTCCAAGTTTCAGGCCCAAGCGCACGAAGGAAAGTTGCAGTGTGGAAGGTTCCTGCACCCATTTCCATGTCGTAAGGCTGTAACACGACGCAGCCTTGCTCCGCCCAGTAGTTTTGTAAGGCAAGAATTAAGCCTTGGAAGGTATCAATATGCGATATGGCGCGACTCATGGTCATCCACTTAAAATTAGAGAAAAATTGTGCTTGATTATAAGGATTTTGCGAAGGCGTGGCAAAGGTTATCCATGAATTGCCTGCGCCGCTTTTTATTCGCCTGATGCAACTGCCTGTCCATGCGCACGCAGACTGAGAAAGATAAAAAATCTGATAGAGGGCAGGCTAAAACAGGAAATCATGAATAGAGTACTGAGCAGATCATTGGAACTTAGGAAATAAGCCAGAATCAGCGTTGCCAGAATACCCACCAGCACAATACTGAAGATATGAAACTGCTGTAGATGGTGTAATACAAATAGACTGATACATAAAGGAATATAGATCAGACAGAGATAGAACAGCAGTCCGAAAATGTACATGATCAGCATGAAAGTCACCATCGAGAGTAGAAGTGAGCTCGAAGTCATAGCCAGGAATAACAAGTGCAAGATCAGCAGCATTAACATCAAAGGGCCATAGAGTGAGGCTAAACCGAGTACGGGTGCCAGCAACAGTTGTACTGCAATTCCGGTTTTGGTTTGCTGTAAAGGCTGGATTAGAAAATGCATCGTTTTTATTCTTGTTTGAGAGAAGAAATACACCGCTTAGGCGCGGCCCTGATTATAATTTTTTAGATAGAGCACCCTCAGCATAAGCAGAAAAACCAATGAGTAAAAGATATAAAATAAATACATCTTTAAAGCCAAGGGTTTTATAATGCCTGCACTCCCCAAAACAATAATTCAGGCCAACCGTGTTGCATAGTTCCTCAGAATGGCTGCAAAGCCTTAAGCCAAATTTTAAAATTCTTCCTGTCAAAGACCGTATCCTGTGTGGTTTAGGTGCATTGATCGGTCTGGCACTGTCGTCTTTAATCAGCCTGTGGGCACTGGGTGATTTTCAGGCCTGGTATATCGCGCCGATGGGTGCTTCGTCGGTATTACTGTTTGCCGTACCTGCCAGTCCGCTGGCACAGCCGTGGAATATGGTGGTCGGAAATACTATTGCCGCGATCGTGGGGGTGAGCTGTACTTTGCTGTTTCCCAGCCTGACCCTGGCATTTAGTCTGGCCGTAGCAATTGCGATTATATTGATGCTAAGCACCGATTCTCTGCATCCACCGAGTGGGGCGGTGGCGATTACAGCGGTACTGGGCGGCAATGCCATTCATGAGCTGGGCTATGCTTTTGTGTTCTATCCGGTCTTGCTGAACTCGGTACTGTTAATGGTGGTAGCGATAGTATTTAACCGGATGTTGGGTAAGGCTTATCCGCAACAGCTGCAGATTAATACCCGTTCTAAAGATCCAACCCCGACCCAGAAAGTGACGATTCAGCCACAGGATATTCAGGCTGTACTTGATCAACAGACCCAGTTGCTGGATATCAGTGAATATGACCTGCAAAAAATTATTCTGGAAGCACAGAGCAAGGCCAGTGAACGTGCTGACAGCCCATTCCTGTGTCAGGATATCATGAGTAAAGACGTTGCCAGCTTGCAGGAAAGTGATGATATCCGGCATGCCTTGGCGAAATTCCGACAGATGAATCTGATGAGCCTACCGGTAGTGAATGCGGAAAAGAAACTGGTTGGAACTTTGGCGATGTATCAGCTGGTGGAATGGTTTGAGCGTGCCACCGATATTCGCAGTGGCTGGGAATCCGAAGTCGGGCATATCATGAGCCGGAAGGTGGTGACTGTACAGCCAGGCCAGCCGATTCAGGACCTGGTGCCGTATTTCGTTGAGCGTTCCTTTAATTATATTCCGGTACTGGACGAAGGTCAGCTGGTCGGTATCATTAGCCGTGCTGACATGATTGCTGCTTTATATCAGGAGTTAAATCATTTCAAGCTGAGTGCCTGATCTGGACGGATGTAGATTTATCTTCGAAAATGAAAAAGCACGCCGTAGCGTGCTTTTTTAATGCATTCATGTTTAGAGAAAGAACCAATAAATAAATAGCGATACCAGGAAAATACACATGATGTTGAGGACAAAGCCAACTTTCATCATTTCCGACTGCTGAATATAACCGGTACCAAAGACAATCGCATTCGGCGGTGTTGCTACAGGCAGCATGAAAGCACAGGATGCACCAATTCCAATCACAATCACCAGAATTTCTTTAGGCATTCCCATCTGATCGGCAATGGCGGCAAAGACCGGCACCAGTAGTGCAGCGGATGCGGTATTACTGGTAAATTCGGTCAGGAAAATGATGAAGGTTGCTACCACAAAGATAATCACTAAAGGTGAAGTATCACCAAAGGTATTTGCCAGAGTTTGCCCTAAGACCAGAGAGCTGCCTGAATCTTTTAAAATGGCACTCAAGGTCAGGCCGCCGCCAAACAGATAGAGCACGCCCCAGTCGGTGTTCTCTGCAATCTGCTTCCAGGTTGCGGTACCTAAAATTGCCACCATACATGCGGCCAGAATCGCAATCCAGGTATCTGGCTGGCTGATACCAAAATTCTCGGTCAGCTTTTTACTGAAAATCCAGGCCAGGGCAGTACAGATAAATAGCACCATTGCGGCAATACGGCTGCGGGTCCAGGGAATATCTTCAGTGACAAACTGCACTTTGTGATTCAGCTTGGGACGCAGCACCAGATACAGACTGATCAGCATCGCAGGCAAGATAATGAACATCATCGGCAAACCGATTTTCATCCAGTCTGCAAAGTCATAACCCAGCGCTTTGGCAGCAATGGCATTCGGTGGCGAACCTACAATTGTACCTAGACCACCAATACTGGCGGAGTAGGCAATCCCGAGCAGAATAAATACGAAGGTTTTACGTTCTTTCTCTACATCCAGATGCGAAAGTAAACCCAGCGCCAGCGGTAACATCATGGCTGCGGTAGCGGTATTGGAAATCCACATGGACAGGGCGGCAGTCACGGCAAAAATGGCCAATACTGAAATACCTAAATGTCCACCTGATAAGGAAATAATCCACATGGCAATTTTCTTGTCCAGCTTTTGGATATGCAGCGCCGTTGCCAGTGCAAAACCACCAAAGAACAGGAAAATAACCGGATCGGCAAAGGTGGTTAAAGCAGCTTGTGTGGTAATGGGTACCAGCGCATCGCCGTCGGCCATCGGCATGGCTAACAGTACTGCCAGTATGGGAATCAGCAGGGCAGTAATAGTGATATGAATTGCTTCTGTCAGCCATAAAATACCAATAAAAGCCAGCAGAGCCAGACCTTTGCTAGCATTCTGGTCATAAGGTAAAACCTGATACAGGATAAAGGCTACAATGGCCGCGATGATAATCAGGATCCATCCTTTCATTACGCCTTTGGGCATAACGTTGGTGGGGGTGGCAAGGTTTTGACTTGTCATACGCACACTCCTTGTTGTTATACAGCTAATTTTTATGAAGAATCTTTCTAATCATAAAGAGGTTTGATTACAAATTATACTAATTTAAAAAAAGATGATTTGAATGTTGTAATAATGCAGTACTCTGCCATAGAGCCTGTATGCCTAAAACCATCAGCAAGCCTAAGACTAAAAGTTTAAAATGCCGCTGTGACAGGCGATGACGGATTTTTCCGCCAATCCAGACGCCAATCAAAGCAAAAATGGTAATACCGATCAAAATGGATTGTTGTTGTGGATTAATCTGGATCAGGATTGGGAACAATAAAAGTAACTGGATCACTTTGCTGACAATAAAATTCAGGTTACTGATAATGACGATATCGGTCTTGCTGAGCTGGCTGCTAAGCAGGTACATCATCAGGAAAGGAGCCATGGCATTAGTCGCTCCACCAATCACACCAGCCAATAAACCAAAACACACCATACTCAGAATATGCGGGTTGCTCTGAAAAGGTTTGGAGCGAAGCTGATCTAGTACATAAAATATAATTACTGTTCCTAGCAGCAGTTTGAGATAGCCTTCATTCAGCCATAGCAGCAGTTTGACTCCGAACAAACTGCCAATCAGGCTGCTTAAAATTAATGGCCAATAATGTTTGAGATAATAGCGAATGCTCTGTAGCAGACTGTGCTGGGGATCAGCATTTAGCATCAACAGATTCAGGAGCAGGCAGGGGAAAATGACTAAGGTCACTGCCAGACTCAATGGATATTGGCTGGATAGTACCGCAGTACTCATCATCGGGAAGCCAAACCCACTCAAGCCATGCAGCAGTGCTGCTACAGCACATAAGCACAGTACAATCCATTCAGCCTGTGTCATCCTGAATCCATTTCAAGGAGTTTTTAACTAAGTTATAGAGAAATCAGCCGGTTGGCAAAGGCTAGAGAAATAATTTAACAATTTATTAAATCGCCTGAAGCAGGCAAAAAAAAGCTGTGGACATTAGGGGAAATGCCACAGCGCAAAAGAGAATTACTATTTACTCTATAAAAAGGAAACTTACAGCGGATCTTTATTTACATCACGAATTGGTCGTTGATAGCCCGTAGACTGATGCGAGGTATGTTCAACCATAGCTTGCTTTTTTGGCATGATCAGCCAAAGTACAAGATAAACCAGGATACCTGGGAAAGCGGCACTCATTATAGAGATCACCACGAAAATCAGACGCAGTAAATTTGCATTCCAACCAAAACGTTCAGCAATACCACCCATCACACCTGCAATCATGTTCGAGCGGTTAGAGCGATATAAACCAACATTGGCCATTCAGGTCTCCTTAATAATTAAGATAAAAGAACAACGACGTTCCTTTTAAAATATGGAGCTAAGTTGTTATTTTTAAAGTGTCTAAATACAATTTATTCGTAAATTTATGTAAATTGGGATTAAGTATTTTTCTCGGAATCTTTAACATGAAAGCGAAGGTTCCTGAATTTAATAATAATCTCCTGCCTTTGATTTTATAAAAATGCTTGGCTGTTCATAATCTGGTTGAATTAAATGAAATTTAAGGTGTTTAAAGCTTTCAAGAGACTGGAGTATCAGCTCGGTGTGATATTACTGAGTACACTCGGGCTGGTGGGTTGTGAGCGTCATTCGGGTAAACCGATCAGTGATACTGAACTTGAGTTGCACCATAAAGAGGGGGTAGCTGTTTCTCTCGCTAATCAGGCGCTAGATGAAAGTACTCAAGCGAAGAAACTGACTGATATTGCTGGTCATGCCACTTTCAGAGAGGAAGATGGCTTTAATGGGCAGCCTATTCCAGATTATGCGGTTGACTTCGTGGGACGCTATTACACGGAAGTCAGTTGTAATGATGGTTTTTCTCCCTGCAAAAATGGCAAGGCAATGTTTATTCTCACCCTTGCCCCGAATGGTCTGGTATATCGCAGTATCTTGCAACATGGTCAGGTATTTACCTTCCAAAACCAGATGGCGACACCTTATTCAACCTATCGTAAAGACCGTTGGGAATTGAATCCCACCCGTAAGGAGCTGGTGGTCTACCGTAAAGAGGGCCTGGTTTTGTATTATACTGTCAAAGACAATACCAAGCTGGTGATGAATATTGAAAAAACCCAGAAAGAGAATCGTCAAGAGCTGATGGATCAGCACTACGTGCTGCCACGTATAGCCTATGAACTGGTAAAAGATGTTGATAATCAATTGCCTTCGCCACAATAAGGCGAGGGGAGACTAAGAAAACTCACAAAAATCCTGATGCGTTGACATAGCCCAGATATAGATAAAAATTATAAGACGATTAAAAGAAAACTGTAGCTTGGTGGTTGTGTAGGACTTGAAACCACGCCCCATAGCTTAAGAAGCTCTTGCTCTAGCAACTGGACTAATAACGCACAAATATATCTAAAATAATCCCGGCATATTTTAAAATTAAGAGAGCAAGAATTCAGAAAAGACAAATCAAAGCCGTGATCGGTTGATGATCTTGATTGGAATATACAGGTATTATGATCTTCGCAGAATGGAAGAAAAATGGTGGGTCGTCCGCGACTCGAACGCGGGACCAACGGATTAAAAGTCCGCTGCTCTACCAACTGAGCTAACGACCCTGAGGAGTAGAAATGATGAAGATCATTTTTACGACGCAAGATTTGGTAATTGCGCTATCCCGAAGGATAAGATGGTGGGTCGTCCGCGACTCGAACGCGGGACCAACGGATTAAAAGTCCGCTGCTCTACCAACTGAGCTAACGACCCATCTTAGGCTGTCAAATAAATGGTGGGTCGTCCGCGACTCGAACGCGGGACCAACGGATTAAAAGTCCGCTGCTCTACCAACTGAGCTAACGACCCATATCATTTGATGGAGCGTATTGTAGCAAGATATGAAATCAGCGCAAGTAAAAAATAACAAAGTTGCCCATGTTTGATTATAAATGCAACAAATTGAATTTATATACACAAAAAATAGGCAACTTCAGCACTTAGAAGCGATATTGATAGGCCTGGATGTTGGTAAAAACTTCTGGCGTTACATCGCAATAAGCATCCGCTCCCGGTAAGCACACCAGTAAACGCTCATCAGTCTTGCTTGGATCAAATGCTTGCTCTTTCAACTTATTTTTCTGGTATTTAAAAGTACCAGTGGTTTCGACCTGTTGCTGTATACGCAGGAATACCGGAACCGAATAAGCAGGCAGACATTTCTTGAAACAGCTCAACATCTCTTTCAGATCGATATCGTTCAGTTCAGCTTCCGGTTTCAGCGTAATGGCTGCCATACCGGCACGACCATTGGTGTTTGGAATTTCCACCCCATACACTACTGCCTCTACAATCTTGTCATACTCGGTCAGCATGTTTTCCACTTCGGTCGTCGATACATTTTCACCTTTCCAGCGGAAAGTATCCCCCAAACGGTCGACAAACTGCGCATGACGGAAACCGATGTCGCGGACCAGGTCGCCGGTATTGAAATAGGCATCACCTTTGCAGAACACATCTTTCATAATGACAGACTTATTCTTTTCCGGATCGGTATAGCCATCAAATGGCGAACGACGGGTAATTTTACCAATCAACAGACCTGTTGTGCCTTTTTTGACGCGTTTACAGTGACCTTTGACATCACGTACCGGCTCGTTTTTGTCTTTATCGAATTCAACAATCGCATACGGAGTTGGGGAGAATCCGACAGTATTGTCGAAATTGAACACATTGCTGAAACCGACATTGCCTTCACTGGATGCATATAGTTCAAGTACTTCTTCAATACCGAAACGGTTTTTGAACTTATCCCAGATATTTGGACGCATACCGTTACCGATCATTTTCTTGACGCGGTGACCTTTTTCCAGCTCTGAAGAAGGTGCATCCATCAGGTAACGGCAAAGTTCCCCGACATACCCGATTGCAGACGCATCAAATTTTTGTACATCTTTCCAGAATGAAGAGGTCGAGAATTTACGGCGAATTGCAAACGTCCCCGCACCGGCAATCACACCACACCAGCATACCACCATGCCGGTCGCATGATACAGTGGCAGGGTGCAGTACATCACATCCTCTGTACCCAAGTTAAGCACATGACCATAGGTGCCATAAGCAAGGGTCCAGCGGCTATTGGTAAAGATTACGGCTTTCGGCAGACCAGTAGTGCCGGAAGTATAGATGTAGAACAGACCATCTTTACCTTGCACACTATGTGTTGTTGATGGATTGAATTTCGGGAAAGTATCAATGACTTCAGCAAGATTGATAAAACCTTCAGGTGCCTGACCAGAATTTTGCTGGGTAGGCTGATCGGCAAACCAGTGGAAACGGTCCGCCGCGATATTCAGTTCATCACGGATCTCGGCAACCGCGGCGTGACATTCATCACCCACGATGACTGCAATCGGTTTGACCAGATTAATGCTATGTGCCAGCACTTTACCGACCTGTGAAGTATTCAGCAGGGCAATGGTCACGCCAAGCTTGGCCAGACCAATCACGCTGGCGACCATTTCCGGGCGGTTCTCGACCATCAGGGCAACGACATCGCCTTTTTTCGCACCTAGCGACAGGTAGTAATGTGCAATCTGGTTGGCCCAGCCATTCAGTTCTGTATAACTAAAGCTCTGGTCTTCAAAACGCAGGGCAATACCTTCAGGGTTGCGCTGTACCGCTTTTTCAAAAGCGAGACCCAAACCTGCAGCAGTATTTGGAGTACGTAAATAAGCCTGCCTAAGTCCATTGACCAAGTTCGGCACTTTTTTCAGGAAAGCGGGGATTTTGGCTGCGACATCAGCAATACCAATCAGATCATGTTGTGTGGTTTGGCTCATGGGAATCCTATTTCTTTTACGTATCCGATACGTGCACTGAATATGCAATAACTGTCCGTTGTAGTTTTAATGGTTGATTTAAAGAGTAATCAACCTAATTTGACAAAATCTAGCAAAAAAAACCTAGTCACCGAAATGACTAGGTTTTTTTTAGTTACTGCAATTGGGCGAATTATGACTCAGTTGCAGTATTGGCTTTCTTCGGTGGACGGCCACGTGGGCGACGCGGACGGGCAGGAGATTTCTCTGCTTTTTCCGCTTCTGTTTCCACTGTTTTTGCTTTTGTTTCAGCTGCTGATGCTTCTTCTTCAGCGGCAGCAACTGGTGCTTTAGCTGTAACAGGTGCATTTTCAGGCTGTTCTGTAGCTTCTGGCTCAGTTTGAGCTGCTGTTACTGCAGTCTCAGGTTGATCAGCAACTAAAGGTTTAACAGGCTCGTCAGTTCTTAGAACTTCAATCGTCTCAGCTTGTTGTGCTGCCACAGCCTGAGCTTCAGCAGCGGGTTCAGTCGGTTTTTCTTCCGGTTGAGCTGCCTGTTTTGCTTGTACAAGTGCCTGTTCCGCAGCAAGTTTTGCCAGACGACGACGCTCGCGAGGATCGTTAGCTACACGCTTTTCTGACACAGGTTTTGGTGGAGTCAGATCCAGTACTGGAGCGGGTTCTGGTTCAGGCTGAGCCTTGTTCACTTCCACATCACGCGTCACCGGTTTTTTCTCGGCAGTCACTGCTACAACAACAGTTTCATTGTATTGGTGCGTGAACTTGTCCAGTGCACGGTTGAAGGTCGCCATCAGGCCGAACTGCTCAATCAGTACTGAACAGTCTTCACCGTACACATGACGGATCAGGCTGCCTACGGTGTACTGACCAAGTGTCGGTACTTGTGAAGGACGAAGCTGAGCGGCCTGAGCCTGCTGACCTTGTGCCGCACGACGGTCACGACGACGTTGACGTGGGTCATTGCTGGCACGAGACTTTTCAGCTTTCGGCGTTACTTGTTCAAGCGCTGCTGCTGGAGCAGGGGCTTCAGTCAGATCAACCGCTTCAGTTTTCTCTTCCAGTTCTGCTGCCATCGTTGCTATGGCTGGTGCCTTTTCAGGTGCAGTTTCTTCAGCCGGAGTAGCCACTACAGGTGCTGTACCGTTCAGCGCTACGATTTCACTTTGGCCTTGATCGACATTCACCATCATAGCCGTTGGTGTAACGTCCTGACGCGGTGCATCAATCAGCTCTACGCGTACTTGACGTTCATTAGCTGCTGGAGCTTCAACTTGAACAGGTGCTTGAGGAGCAGCCGGTTGCTCATTCAGTACGCTTTGATCGCGGTGACGATTTGGGCGTTCTGGACGTTGCTGGTTGCGACGGTCACGACGTGGTACAGCATTTTGCTGTTCAGCTTGAGCATCTTGGTTGTGCTCTTGCTGATGACGCGGGTTCTTACGCTTTTGCTCACGCTGTTCTTGACGCTGTTCCTGGCGAGACAACTGAACCACTTCTTCATGCACTTGTTGTGGTGCATTGTCATGTTGTTGTGGCTCGCGTTGCTCTTTGTGCTTGTTGTTGCGCTGTTTTTTATGGCTGCGTTGTGATTTTTCTTCACGTTCAGCCTTTTCAGCCTGATCACGCTCTGGCTTGTGTGCCACAGTCGATGGTGCAAGGTAAGCATTGCTGGTTGGTGTAGCAGCTGGTTGTGGGACATGCTGCGGCGCCTGCTGTGCAACAGGTGATGTAACTTGGCCGAACTGACCACGGCTGACTGCGCCATTATTTACCAGCTGTTCAATCGCAGCAGCTGCATTATTGGCAGTGCGAGATTGATCCACAGTGGCTGCCTGTTTTTGTACAAACAGGTTTTCTAACCATGCACATGGGCTGGCAGCAGGTGCAGCAACCTGAGCAGGGGCCTGTTGGGCAACCGGCGCTTGCTGTGCATTCTGGTTCTGATTTTGCTGGTTTTGCTGTTGATTATTACGGCGTTTATTGTTTCTGCCATTGTTTTGTTGCTGTACAGGCGCTGGTGCAGCTGCATGCGCATTTTGTTCTTCTTCTAAATGCCACTCAGAAGACTCATAACCCAGTTCTTTTTCACTTGAACGTGTTGCTTCAGTACGTTCATAGCTCGTCGGTGCAAAACCTTCAGGATTATAAGAAATCTCGTAATGCGGCGTTTCCAGGTGCGGGTGCGGCAATACAGTCACACGTGTACTTGAAGTCTGTTCCAGGTAAACCAGGCTGTGACGCTTTTCATTCAATAAGAATGCAGCGATTTCAACCGGTACTTCAACCTGAACTTCACCATGACGTTCACGCAGAGCAATTTCTTCCACTTTACGCATGATTGAAAGTGATAAAGAACGCAGGTCACGTACCATACCTGTGCCATGACAGCGTGGGCATACATAACCAGTGGCTTCTTCAAGCGAAGGACGTAAGCGTTGACGGCTCATTTCCATCAGGCCAAAACGTGACAATTGACCGAACTGGATACGTGCGCGGTCGCTTTGAGTTGCTTCACGCAGTTTCGCTTCAACCATGCGCTGGTTGCGGTCTTTGGTCATATCGATAAAGTCGATCACGACTAAGCCACCAATATCACGTAAACGTAACTGGCGTGCAATTTCTTCAGCAGCTTCAAGGTTGGTATTTAACGCGGTATCTTCAACGTCCTGACCACGAGTCGATTTTGCCGAGTTGATGTCGATTGACACCAATGCTTCAGTCTGGTCAATCACGATTGAGCCACCTGAAGGAAGTTTAACTTCGCGCTCATAAGCCGTTTGGATCTGGCTTTCGATACCGAAGTGCGCAAATAATGGCTCATTTAAAGTATAGGTTTTGAGCTTGTCTAACTGACGTGGCATGACCGCTTTTACGAAGTTATAGGCTTCATTATAGGCTTGTTCAGAGTCAATCAGGATTTCTGCCACGTCGTCACGTAAATAATCACGGATCGCACGAGTTACTACGCCTGCTTCCTGATGAACCAGCATTGGTGATGGACCAGAGCTTGCAGTGCTTTGGATTTGCGCCCAAAGGTCAAGCAAGTGCTGAAGATCAAGTTGCAATTCTTCTTGAGAGCGGCCGATCCCCGCAGTACGTACAATCACGCTCATACCACGCGGTACATTTAAAGAGGCCAGCATCTCTTTCAGCTCTTCACGGACTGAACCTGAAATCTGACGGCTGATACCACCACCTTTCGGATTGTTCGGCATCAATACCAGATAACGGCCAGCAAGAGAAATGAAAGTAGAAAGGGCAGCACCTTTATTGCCACGTTCTTCTTTTTCCACCTGAACCAGAAGCTCAGTGCCTTCAGTAATCAGTTCGCGGATATTCGAAGTTTGGCGAGGATCTGCTTTGTAGTAAGTATTGGCAATTTCACGCATCGACAAGAAACCTTGACGACCCGCACCGTATTCAACAAATACAGCTTCTAAAGAAGGTTCTACGCGAGTCACGTGACCTTTATAGATATTAGATTTCTTTTGTTCACGGGTACGATTCTCTAAATCGAAATCGTAAAGACGCTGACCAGTGACAAGTGCAACGCGAATCTCTTCGGCATGTGTTGCATTAATCAACATACGTTTCATGGGTGTAACACCTTATAGTGATACACAGCAAAAAATCGCTATACACGTAGCGAACATCACACATCACGGATCAATGGCTCAAATCTGCAATGAATTTCATTGTGGTTTGAGTCTTTTATTCCCAGCGTCTATTTTGATATAGATCAGCTTTGGTTTTGATTCACGTATTGATGATGGCAATACGGCTTCAATCTTTAAACGATTAAAGTCACCTGAACGCTTCACTGGCGGACGAGCGGTGCATTGGATGTGAGTAACTTTCACTGTCACATTGCTCGAAGATCATCCCTTCTTTATAGATAGAGTGTCTTGATACGGAATTATCGTCGTACCTTTACAAACTGTGCAGATCCAATGCATCAAACGCTGTAGCCTGAAGTCGTCTTCAGGGTGCGACTAATCTGATGTGTATCAGTTTACGTTTAAAAGCCAACTAGGTTGGCGACATATTTTTTCAGACAAACTGATTTATGTACCTGAGGTACAATTAAACGCAACAGTTTGCTTTTTTGCCGATATAATAAGCCTTCGGCGTCGGCATAATTCTTTTGGGACCTTCCCGTATTATGTGAGGGTTTAATTGAATGATCATGTACAGAAATAAATCTGTCATGCACCAACTTTTACTCACAAACGATGGTTTCCGTGCGCTGACTATATCAAACCTTGAATCATCTGCCTATGGGCTAAGCTTATGTTTCTTGTGTAAAGCATAGCCTAAGTGGTCATTTATTAATCAATTTCAATCAATTTTTAGGTCATAGTAACTGTATGAATTCTACGCAACAATGGCAAAACGTCACGTGGTTTGAGGTGGATGAGCACCAAGATGGACAGCGAATCGATAATTTCCTGTTTAGCCGTCTGAAAGGTGTACCAAAAAGCCGCATCTATCGTTTGATTCGTGAAGGCCAGGTTCGCGTTAATAAAAAACGAATTAAGGCAGAAACTAAACTGGCCATTGGTGACCAAATCCGTGTGGCACCGATACGTTATGAACAAAAAGATGAATCTGCTGCACCGGTTTCTGACAAGGTCGCTCAAGGTCTGTTGGCACGTGTAATCTATGAAGATGAAGGTTTGATAGTTGTCAATAAACCTTCCGGGATTGCAGTACATGGCGGTAGCGGTGTGGCCTATGGCCTGATCGAAGGTCTGCGTGCTGCAACAGGTAAAAAATACTTGGAGCTGATTCATCGTATTGACCGTGATACTTCAGGTCTGGTGATGATCTCGAAAAAACGTAGTGTGCTTAAAACCCTGCAAGATTTATTACGTGAACATAAAATTAAAAAAACTTATGCGGCAGTCGTGAAAGGGCAAGTAAGTCTGGATAAGCAACTTATTGATGCACCTTTACACCGTTATGAGCTGTCTAATGGTGAACGTCGTGTCCGTGTTTCTAAAGAAGGTAAGGATTCGAAAACCCAGTGGAATGTAGCAGAACGCTTTATGCATGCCACACTGGTCTATGCATCGCCATTGTCAGGTCGTACCCATCAAATTCGTGTACATGGTTTAAGCATTGGTCATCCGCTGGTGGGTGATGAAAAGTATGGTCATGAGACGGAGTATCGTGGGCCAAAACCACGCCGTTTATGTTTGCATGCCATGCGTCTGGAGATTCCGGGTTATCCGACCATTGAAGCGCCATTGCCAGAAGATATGCAGAGTCTGGTGGCACAGTTAAGAGCACAGAAGGCAGATAAGGTTGTAACGCCTGCGGAAGATGATGAGTAATTTTTATCTTTTTAATTAATCCTCTCCCTAACCCTCTCCTTTAAAAAGGAGAGGGAACGGTACTAATTAAATAGCAATATTTAATCAAAAGTTGATTCATTATTCGACTGTATTTGTTCTTTAGTGAAGGCATTGGTTTGATAATGAAAAATCCCCTCTCCTTGTAGGAGAGGGCTAGGGAGAGGTGATAATGCCTTTTCTCTGAATCAAATCTAGGAAATCTTTATGAACTCACCTGTAAAACTGGTCATTTTTGATTGGGATGGCACTTTGTTTGATTCAGTTGGTCAAATTGTGGCTAGCCTACAGTTTGCCGCGCAGCAATTTAATCAACCGCTGACCGATGCTGATGCCAAAAGCATTATCGGTTTAGGTCTGCCGGAAGTCGCGCAACGATTATTCCCAGCTGTGCCAGAATTGCATGCGGATATTTTGCAGGCTTATTCAGAACATTATGTCGCGAACTCGGTTGAGGATGCCTGGTTTGAAGGTGTATCTGAGATGCTATACGCATTAAAAGATCAAGGGATTAAACTGGCTGTCGCTACAGGTAAAAGCCGTAAAGGGTTGGATCGTGTATTAAAGCAGACCAATAGTCTGGAACTCTTTCATGCGACTCGTGCTGCCAGTGAAACCCGTTCTAAGCCTCACCCATTAATGTTAGAGGAAATTCTGGCAGAAACTGGTGTACATGCCCATGAAGCGATTATGGTGGGGGATACCTCTTATGACCTGGAAATGGCGCTGAATATTGTCATGCCAAGTGTGGGCGTCAGTTATGGTGTGCATACGTCAGAGACTTTAGCAAAGTTTAATCCGCTATCGATTGTGAATGATGTCAGCAGCTTACATGAGTTTTTATTGGCTAAAGTCCAATGGAAGGAAGCGATTTAATTCAGTATGCTGGGTTTTATCAAATGACAGACAATTTATACAGTTTAAATGTCTGTCATTGAATTAAATTCGCGCATTTAGTCTAATCTTTTAGTCTAAAGCTGCAAACTTGATCAATTTGAACGACCAAAATTGTTGAGAATTTTACTCGGGATTTTTCTATTAAAAATAATCAAATTATTGTTTTATATGAATTAACATAAGAAATATTTATAGCTATTAGCTATAGCGAAAAATAAAATAACTATTGGCATTCATTCATTAATTTTCCGATTCTTAGACTGTTTATTTTTATGCTCTTTTCAGAATCCGCCACTTTCCAAATTGCAGAACGTTTTTTGCTCTTGGTCTGGCTCGGTTCTGGATTCCAGCATAAACCTCATTTTTGCAGTTTAAGGAAACATTGATGTCGAATTCTGCTGTCGTTGAATCAGTTGCTCAAGCACTCCGTAGCGCTGAATTATCAAAAACTGCGATCACACCGATTCGCCCACAACTGGGTGGCGAGAGTGCTGACGTGGATATCGCCTATGCCGTTCAGGAAGTGAATACAGCACGTGCATTGTCTGAAGGCCGCCGTCTGGTCGGTCGTAAAATTGGTCTGACCTCTAAAGTGGTTCAAGCACAACTAGGTGTGGATCAGCCTGACTTCGGTATGTTGTTTGCCGACATGGCCTATGGCGATGGTGAAGCGATTCCTGCAGGCCTTTTGATTCAACCTAAAGTTGAAGCAGAAATCGCATTGGTGATCAAAGAAGATTTAACCAAAGAAAAACATACTTATGCAGACATTATCAGTGCGACAGACTATGCACTTCCTGCAGTCGAAGTGGTCGATAGCCGTATCGAAAACTGGAAAATCAGTTTAATCGACACTGTTGCAGATAACGCATCTTCAGCGGCTTTTGTATTGGGTTCACGTCCTGTGAAACTCGACAACCTTGACCTTGTAAATTGCAAAATGACCATGACTCGCGCAGGTGAAGTGGTGTCTCAAGGCGTAGGTAAAGCATGTCTTGCAAACCCGTTGAATGCCGCAGTTTGGTTGGCTGACGAAATGGTACGTCGTGGCCGCCCATTGCTTGCAGGTGACATCATTTTAACGGGTGCGCTTGGTCCAATGGTTGTCGCAAATGCAGGCGACGAATTTGTCGTTGAGATTGAAGGCTTTGGTTCAGTAACAGCTGCTTTTGCTGCTGAATAATCGAATATTGAGAGTACATTCATGAAAAAGATTAAATGTGCAATGATCGGTCCAGGTAACATCGGTACTGATTTGCTTTACAAATTACAACGCAGCGAATGGTTAGAACCAGTATGGATGGTGGGTATTGACCCAACTTCTGAAGGTCTTGCGCGTGCTGCGAAAATGGGTTTAAAAACTACTGCTGAAGGTGTTGATGGTCTTCTTCCTCACGTTCTTGAAGATGACATCAAAATTGCATTCGATGCAACGTCTGCTTACGTTCACGCTGAAAACAGCCGCAAGTTAAATGAACTTGGTGTGCTCATGATTGACTTGACGCCTGCTGCGATTGGTCCATTCTGCGTACCACCAGTAAACCTTGAAGCATTGCTTGCGGCTGGCGAAGTGCCAAACGTCAACATGGTGACTTGTGGTGGTCAGGCAACAATTCCAATGGTTGCTGCAGTATCTCGCGTTCAACCTGTTGAATACGGTGAAATCATTGCAACTGTATCGACTAAATCTGTGGGTCCTGGTACACGTAAAAACATTGATGAATTTACGCGTACAACTGCAGGCGCAATTGAGAAAGTTGGTGGTGCGAAACAAGGTAAAGCGATCATTATTATTAACCCGGCTGAGCCACCACTGATGATGCGTGACACTGTTCACTGCTTAGTTGAAGGTGAACCAGATCAAGCTGCGATCACTGAATCAGTACACGCAATGATTAAAGAGGTTCAAAAATATGTACCAGGTTACAAATTAGTAAACGGTCCTATTTTTGACGGTAACCGTGTTTCTATCTTCCTAGAAGTAGAAGGTCTTGGTGACTTCTTACCTAAATATGCAGGTAACCTGGACATCATGACAGCAGCAGCTGCACGTACTGCAGAAATGTTCGCTGAACACGTATTCAACAAAGAAGAAGCTTAAGGAGCAACCACATGTCTAAGATTATTGTTCATGATATGACTTTGCGTGATGGTATGCACCCGCAGCGCCATCAAACCACCGTTGAGCAAATGATTGCCATTTCAACAGCACTTGATGATGCAGGCGTACCTTTAATTGAAGTGACTCACGGTGACGGTCTTGGTGGTTCATCAGTAAACTACGGTTTCGCTGCTGCAACTGACGAAGAATACCTTTCTGCTGTTGTGCCACGTATGAAAAATGCAAAAGTTTCTGCATTACTTCTACCTGGTATCGGTACGGTTGACCATTTAAAAATGGCACATGAAATTGGTGTTTCTACCATTCGTGTTGCAACTCACTGTACAGAAGCTGACTGTTCTGAACAGCACATTACTGCTGCTCGTAAATTAGAAATGGACACCGTGGGCTTCCTGATGCTTGCTCACATGGCATCTCCTGAAAAATTGCTTGAAGAAGCAAACAAGATGGTGTCTTACGGTGCAAACTGTATCTATGTGACTGACTCTGCGGGTTACATGCTTCCTCAAGATGTGATCGACCGCGTAGGTCACTTACGTCAACACTTGGACCCAAGTATCGAGCTAGGTTTCCACGGTCACCACAACTTAGGTATGGGTGTATCGAATACGGTTGCTGCTGTTCAAGCAGGTGCGGTACGTGTTGACTTGGCATCTGCGGGTCTTGGTGCTGGTGCGGGTAATACGCCACTTGAATTGTTCATCGCTGTGGCTAACCGTATGGGTATGGACACTGGCGTTGACTTGTTCAAAGTACAAGACGTTGCTGAAGACCTGGTGATTCCAATGATGCACAACCCAATTCGTGCAGACCGTGATGCGGCAACTTTAGGTTATGCGGGTGTTTACTCTTCATTCTTATTGTTCGCGAAACGTGCTGAAGCGAAATATGGCGTTTCTGCGCGTGAAATCCTGATGGAACTTGGTCGCCGTGGTACGGTTGGTGGTCAAGAAGACATGATCGAAGACTTGGCATTAACAATGGCGAAAGCACGTGAGCTTCAAGCTTAATTGTTAAAACGCAAGTTTTAAAAAAGCGTCCGAAAGGGCGCTTTTTTATTTTTAAATTTAAAAATATTTAAGTAACACAATTAAAAATAAATTTAGAAATAACTTATGTATGCTGTCATGCATAAATATTTGAACTGCGAAATAAATCCCCTGAATTAAATAGCTATCATATTTTTTATAAATATAACTTATAGTTTTTAAATATTATAAAAAGCCTTAAACGTAAAAACGATTAAAAAATAGATTTTAAAGAGTTTATATATTTTTTAATATTGAATTTGAAATATAGAACAAAGAGTTATTTTCATTGTTTAGTAAAATAATAAAAAATATCTAAGATTTTAAAAATATTAAAGAAATGATAAATATATTCAAATAAATCCAGAAAAATAATTGGGATTAAAAAGTTAATACTGTGGTCGGATTTTAAATAAATACGTTGTTCAGCATGATGCAGCCATTACTTCTTATGTTGGTTAAGGACAAAGAAAATGCGTCGTCATAATTTATGGATAGCAATCATTGCTGCAACAGCGACTTTAGGAACAACAGCTGCTCAAGCTGATTTTATTGACGACAGTAACGTTCAATTAAAATTTAAGAATTTTTATTTAGAACGTAATTATGATAATGAATCTCAAAAAAACTATGGTAACTGGACGCAAGCGGTAACACTAGATGCTAAGTCTGGTTATCACGATATCGGTGGTGGGGTTCAGGTAGGTGCCGATGTATTAGCACAATATGCCGTAGGTTTGAAATCTCCTGATAATGTGAATGATATTCACATGCCATATAGCAACAAAGATCAGAAGACTGAACGTGATAATGCCAAGTTGGGCGTAACCTTAAAAGCAAAAGTTGGTCAAACTGAATTGAAAGTAGGTGACTTACAACCCATGTCACCAGTGGTGTTCTTTGATCCATCTCGTCAATTGCTAACGACCTATAGTGGCGCATGGTTAGAATCTAAAGATATCAAAGACACTAAACTGACCTTGGCTTATATTGATGGTATTAATGCGCGTTATGATAATCAATATCAAAATTTAACGCTGTTCCCGCAAAATGATTTTGCTAAAGCTGAAGCTGCAGGTCTATCCACTGATGATGGTATGTATATCGTAGGAATCGACCATCAATTCACACCTAAATTTACTGGTAGCTATTGGTATGCCGATGTGACCAATATCTATAAACAGCATTATGTAGCTACAGATTATAAAACAACTGTCGGTGAAAAGACTAAGCTCGATGGACACGTTCGCTACTTTGATAACAGTGAATCTGGTGACAAACTTTATGGCAATATCGATAGCCAGGCGGTTTCTGCAGGCCTAAAAGTAAATCAGGGTGCTCATACAGTTCAGTTGGGCTATCAGCAAATGTTTGGTGATCATGGTACGAGAGCCACTATGTTCCCGACTCTGGGCGGATGGGTTCCACAACCATATTTAGACAACTGGTCTGTAGCAAGTTTTATTCGTAAAGACGAAAAATCATGGAGTCTTGGTTATACCTATGACTTCTCAGAGCTGGGTGCGAAAGGTTTAACTGCAACTTTACGTCATTTTAAAGGATGGGACGTAGACAATGGTGCTGGCAATAAGCGTGGTAAGGAAGATGAAAACAATGTAATTGTTAATTATGTTGTTCCTGAAGGTAAATTAAAAGGCTTAGGTTTCCAATACATGTTCATCGATACCAACTATGACAATATTGCAGGTGGCTTTGATTTGCAGGAACATCGTATTGCAACAACTTATACCTATAAATTCTAAAATTGAGAATTTAAAAGAGCGGTATACTAATACCGCTCTTTTTTATGTCATTTGAAATTTAAAGCCTGAGTATTCATAAAGAATTATTTTTAAAATAATTATATAAAACAATATCTTAAATTATATATTTTTTATAGTATGCAATCGTAATTTTGTATCAGTTGAGCTGTGCTAAGCGGTTAATATAAAGCTGTAAAAATTCATTTTTTAAAGAGTCAACTTGCCGTCGACCTCTGAATAGATGGACACGCAAGCTAAAGACTGTACGAGGAATCAACATGAGCACTGTTCAAATCCCTGATTATAAAACAGATCCATTCTTTGGCTTAGAAGACAAATGGATTGAAACTGCAGAAGGTGAGTTGACTCACTACCACGAAATTGGTGAAGGTACACCAATTCTATTCCTTCATGGTTCTGGTACTGGCGTATCTGCTGCTGCAAACTGGTGGTTGAACCTGCCTGCAATTGGTGAGCAAGCACGTTGTATCGCAATTGACACGATTGGTTATGGTCAAACTGTTGTTGCACCTAACACTGCTTATGGTATCCGTGCCTGGGTTGATCACGCGATCCGTACTCTAGATGCTCTTGGCATTGAAAAAACCTGGTTGGTAGGTAACTCTTTAGGTGGCTGGTTGGCATTCCAATTGGCACTGGATTATCCAGAGCGTGTTTTAGGTATTGTATCTATGGGTACCGGCGGTGCAAAACAGACTGCTGCACTGAAAGCACATGCAAATCCAGTATTGACCGAAGAAGGTATCAAAAAGACACTTTCTATGTTCGTTGTGAACAAAGACCTGATTACTGATGAATTGGTGAAAGTACGTTTTGCTTCTGCTGCAAATGACTATGCATCAAACCGTTTGATGGATGTTGTAGGGGCACGTGACCGTGACCGTTTCGAATTCCCGTTAGACTTCGAAAAGATGAAAGACATCACTGTTCCTGTACTTTTGATTCACGGTACTCAAGACGTGGTGATTCCAGTTTCTCGTACTTGGGACATCCTGAACATCGTGCCAAATGCTGATGCACATATTTTCAGCCAATGTGGCCACTGGTCTCAAGTTGAAAAAGCAGATGAGTTCAATACTGTCATTAAAAACTACCTGGCTGTTCACGGCGTAAAATAAGTCGTAGCTCGGTGAAAAAGGATGGCTGAAGCCATCTTTTTTTATACTTAAAAAGATAAAATTAAATGCATTCAATGAGGGTGATTCTCATTAACCACTGATTTAGATTTAAACATAATTTGCACAATATCTTTGGCGTCTAAATCCTTTTTTCTTACCCTTAAAATCGCATTAGACTTAAGTTGTAAAAGCAGGGGGTGGTTTGAGTATTAAATAATCAATTTGGAAATTTTGATAGATTTTTTTAATACAGCAGTTGGCTGAAATATAGATTAAAACGTTAAATACAGATGTTTCTGTTTGATTAAAAAATACACATTTGAATTGGGGGAATAAAAAACGCGCCTCTGAGCTTGTCAGTAAGCGCGTCGGGATTAAGCTAAAGGCTTATTTTTACTGATCGCGATTAATATCGAGATAGAATACACGTGTCAGTAATTCAAGGAATTTCTTCACTGCAACCGAATTGCCATCTTTACGGTAGCTGACATACAGATCCAGATAAGGCAGTTCAACGTCTAAGGGACGAATCACCGTATTGTTCATGGTCAATGGCGCGATATAGCCTGGCAGAATGGCACAGCCCAAACCCATTCCAATCGAGTTGATATTGAACAGGATATTATCCGCCTTTTGCACAATATTAAGCTCAATGCCATTGGTCTTGGCAAATTCCATAATCGTATTGTGCAGGGTGAGTGACTGTTCTGCAGATGGAATAATAAAATCTATACCATTCAGTAATTTAACTGGAATACGGTCGTATTTCGCTAAAGGATGATCCTTCGGCAAAATGAAGATCAATGGCTCACGAATCACAAACTGGCTTTCAATTTCATCACTATGGAAATTGTGACGGGTGAAAGTTAGATCCAGTTCACCTTTCTTCAATAATCGCATTTGCTCATTATTGTTCAGACTGAGCAATTCAATTTTTAAATCAGGGTTTTGCACGCGCAGATTCGGCAAGATATACGGGAAGATTTTCATCTCTGCGACAGGGACGAAACCGATGCGCAGCATCTGCTGCTTGGCCTGTGAGACCTGACGGGCCATGGCAATCGCCTTATCAGCTTGTGCCAGCGTCAGGCGGGCCTGTTCTAGGAATACAGCACCTTCTTCGGTCAGTTCGACTTTACGCTTGGTACGGTGTAGCAGTTTGACACCGACATCTTCTTCCAAATCTTTGATTTGCTGACTAAGTGATGGCTGAGCCGTGTAAAGTTTGAGTGCTGCCTTACTGAAGTTGAGTTCTTCAGCCACAGTAATGAAGTAGCGGAGGTGTCGTAATTCCATATCATCAGCCCGTCGAGTAATCCAAAAAATGTCTTACTATAATTTCAGAAGAGTATAATCTATAAACAACTATGTCGTGAAGATTATTTTGTCATTTAGAAAGTAAATGCTTTGGAGGGATTGATTAGTGTTTTAATATAAAAATACACGCCTAGAATAATTGCTTAAAACTATTAATTGAAACAAAAAAAATATTTCCCCAAAACCGCCCTAAAATCCATCATCGTTGAAAAGTTGAGTCTATTACTTTGTGCCATATCTGGTCACAGGAGAGCTTTTCATGAGTGGAAAAATTGATGTGCGCGAAATCGACGCTTTAGTCGATGCACAAAATGGACGTATCACGCCATCTATCTATACAGATCCTGACATTTACGAATTAGAACTTGAACGTGTCTTCGGTCGTACATGGTTGTTCCTTTGCCATGAAAGCCAGATTCCTAAGGCCGGTGACTTCTTCAATACCTATATGGGTGAAGATCCAATCATCGTGGCACGTCAAAAAGACGGCTCAATCAAAGCATTCTTAAACCAGTGCCGTCACCGTTCTATGCGTGTGAGCTTTGCTGACTGTGGTAATACACGTGCATTCACTTGCCCGTACCACGGCTGGTCATACGGTATTGACGGTTCTCTAAAAGACATTCCGCTTGAAGATCGTGCTTACCCACATGGTGCATGTAAAGAGCAATGGGGTCTGGTAGAAGTTAACCGCGTTAAATCATACAAAGGCCTGATCTTCGGATGCTGGGATGAAACTACGCCAGATCTAGAAGAATACATGGGCGATATCGCTTGGTACCTGGACGGTGTTGTCGATCGTCGTGAAGGCGGTACTGTGATCGTGGGTGGTGTACACAAATGGGAAATCGAGTGTAACTGGAAATTTGCAGCCGAACAGTTCGCATCTGACCAATACCACGCGTTGTTCTCTCACGCATCTGCAATTCAGGTACTTGGTGCAAAACCAGACGACGAATCTTCTAAGAAATTAGGTGCTGCACAAACTGCTCGTCCAGTTTGGGAAACTGCGAAAGACGCGATCCAATACGGTTCACGTGGTCACGGTTCAGGCTTCTTCTTCACAGAGAAACCAGATGCAAACGTATGGGTTGACGGTGAAGTAGCGAACTACTTCCGTGAAACTTACGAAGAAGTGAAAGAACGCCTAGGTGAAACTCGTGCGCTTCGTTTAGCGGGTCACAACACCATGTTCCCTACATTGTCTTGGTTGAACGGTACTGCGACTCTTCGTGTATGGCACCCACGTGGTCCAAACAAAACTGAAGTTTGGGCATTCTGTATCTGTGATGCGGACGCACCAGAAGATGTACAAGCAGCATTTGAACGTTCTGCAACTCGTGCCTTCGGTCCTGCAGGCTTCCTGGAGCAAGATGACTCTGAAAACTGGATCGAAATCCAAAAAGTTTTACGTGGTTACAAAGCGCGTCAAAACAAACTTATTATGGAAATGGGTAAAGGCAACGAGAAAGTACGTGAAGATGGTATCCCGGGTATCACTAACTATATTTTCTCTGAAACTGCAGCACGTGGTATGTACCGCCGTTGGGCAGATTTATTGATTCATGAAAAATGGGAAGACGTTGAAGCTGCGGCTGACGAATATGAGAAGGAGCTTATGAAATGAGTCAAATCAGTTTAGAACTTCATCACCAAATTAGTCAGTTCCTGTATCAAGAAGCCAAGCTTCTTGATGACTGGAAATTCCGCGAATGGTTAGACACGCTAGCTGAAGATATTTCTTACACGCTACGTACGACACCAAACGCTCAAACGCGTGACCGTCGTCGTTCAGTTGAACCACCTACTACCTGGGTATTCAACGATACGAAAGATCTTCTGGAACGTCGTGTTGCACGTCTAGAAACTGGTATGGCTTGGGCTGAAGAGCCTCCATCACGTACCACTCACATGGTGAGCAACGTGATTGTTGAGCCAACTGAAGTTGAAGGCGAATACGATGTGTACGTGACATACCTACTGTACCGTACTCAGAAAGAGAAAGACGTTACGATTTACTGTGGTAAACGTCATGACAAGATCCGCAAAGTTGAAGGCGGCCTGGGCTTCCAGATCTTCAACCGTAAGATCACGCTTGACCAAGTTACCTATAACTCACATAACCTGAGTGTGTTCTTCTAATGAATAAGATTTTTGTTTGCCAAGTTGACGAATTAGACGAAGGCGAAGCGTTAAAAGTGGATTGCGGCGTAAACGGTATCGAAGCGCTTGCAGTATTCAACAACGGTGGCGAATTCTTCGCAATGAACGACCGCTGTTCACACGGTAATGCTTCTATGTCTGAAGGCTACCTTGAAGACGACGGTACAGTGGAATGTCCACTTCACGCAGCTCGCTTCTGTTTGAAAACAGGTCAGGCACTTTGCTTACCAGCAACTGACCCAATTCAAACATTCCCAGTTGTACTTGAAGATGGTGCGTTATACGTAGAGATGGCAGGAGAGTAATCATGGGTTGGCTACAAGGCGAAGTTGCACTGATCACTGGTGGTGGTTCAGGTCTCGGTTGGGCACTGGTAGAACGTTTCCTGGAAGAGGGTGCACAAGTGGCCGTTCTTCAACGTTCACAGTCTAAAGTCGATGCACTGAATGCACATTTTGGTGACCGCGTGCTGGCAATCGCAGGTGATGTGGCCAGCTATGAAGACAACGTCCGCGCTGTTAAAGCAACTGTAGAACGTTACGGTAAACTCGACTGTTTCGTGGGTAATGCCGGTATCTGGGATCACTATGCAGATATCGTCAATACTTCAGGTGAGCAGCTGGAAAAAGCCTTTGATGAGATTATGGGGATTAATACCAAATCTCTGATCTTAGGCGCGAAAGCTGCACTTGATGAGCTCGTGAAATCTGAAGGTTCGATCATTTTTACACTGTCAAATTCTGCACTTTATTCTGCAGGTGGCGGTCCAGTTTACACAGCATCGAAACATGCCGGTGTAGGCATTATGAAAGAACTGGCTTACGAACTAGCGCCTAAAGTCCGAGTCAATGCCGTTGCGCCATCAGGTATGAATGTGAACATCAAAGGTGCTGCATCTTTGGGTCAGGAAAATCTTGGCCTGCTCGATGCACGTGATCCTGAGAAAATCGCACGTGGAATGCCACTGAATTTCTTACCTGAGCCGGAAGATATGACTGGTTCATATGTGCTCTTGGCATCTCGTCAAAATAACCGTCCTTTGACTGGTGTTCTGATCAATGCAGAATGCGGTCTGGGTATTCGTGGTCTACGTCAGCCACGTGCCGGTTTCTTTGACGAATAAAAATCTAGTCTGAAATGGACTTTTCGGCAGCCTGTTCTAAGGCTGCCTTCCTTTTAAGGAGTCTCTCATGGCCGTTAAACTTATTTGTGCATCGCACAGTCCTTTAATGGAATTTGCTTCACCGCAGGAAAAACGCAAAGAACAGGCTGTTCGTGAAGCGTTTGAAAAACTGTCTGCTGAAGTAAAAGCTTACGACCCAACCCTGATCATTACCTTTGGTCCTGACCATTTCAATGGTTTCTTCTATGACCTGATGCCGAGCTTCTGCGTGGGCATTCGCGCGACGGCTGCAGGGGACTGGGACTATGGTAAAGACAATGCACACATTGATGTACCAGAAGACAAAGCACTGGGCTTAGTGCGTCGTGTACTCGATGAAGGTGTGGACGTTGCGTATTCTTACCGCATGCAAGCCGACCATGGCGTGACTCAGCCATTGCACTTCCTGTGCGACGGCAAACTTGATCGTTATCCAACGATTCCAATTTTCATTAATGGCGCTGCAGCACCAATGCCAACCACGAAGCGTACCATCGCTTTAGGCCGTGCTGTAGGTCAGTTCATCAAATCTCTGAACCTTGAAAATGAGCGTGTACTAGTTCTGGGGACAGGTGGCCTGTCACATGATCCACCGACTCCGCAAATGGGTTCTGTACCACCAGAAGTGGAAGAGTTCCTGATTGCTGGTCGTAACCCGACACCTGAAGCACGTAACGCGCGTCAGTCAAAAATCATTGCAGTGGGACAAAAACTGGCAACGGGCGACACCTCTGTTGCAGTTCCTCTGAATGCTGAATGGGATATCGCATTGCTTGAAAAATTCAAAAATGCTGATTTCGCTGCACTAGAAGCCATGACTGAAGCTGAAATCCGCCGTGATGGTGGCCGTGGTGGTCAGGAAGTTCGTTCGTGGATGGCGGCATTTGCTGCTTTAAGCGAAATGGGCGAGTACGAAATGACAACGCACTGTTATGAAGAAATCAGTGAATGGATTGCGGGCTTCGGCATCGTATCTGCAGAGTTAAAAGGTTAAAGACATGAGCAACATCGAAACCATCGTAATTGTAGGTGCTGGCCAGGCAGGTGCAAGCGCGATTTTAGAACTTCGTGGCAACAAATACGAAGGTAAAATCATTCTGATCGGTGATGAAACGCATCTTCCTTATGAGCGTCCACCACTGTCTAAAGACGTGATTCTAAAACCTGAAGAGACCAAGATTGAAATCCTGTCAGAAGAAAAACTGGCGGAACTTGGTGTAGAAACCATTCGTGGCAATGGCGTGAAAAAAATCAACGCTGAAGCGAAAACGGTTGAACTTCAAAATGGTGACGTTGTTGCTTATGACAAACTGTTGCTTGCTACAGGCGGCGCAGCTCGTCGTCTGCCGAACTTCGATGCGCTGGGTAAACATGTTTATACGCTACGTAACCTAGAAGATTCACAAGCACTGGTTCCAGTATTGCAATCAGGCCGTCGTATTGTCCTGATTGGTGGTGGCGTGATCGGTCTGGAACTGGCTTCTTCAGCACGTTTCAAAGAGTGTCAGGTAACTGTGATCGAAATGGGTCCTATGGTGATGGGCCGTTGTTCACCTCGTATCCTGAGCGAATTCCTGCTTGAACAACAACGTTTGGCAGGGATCGACGTTCGTCTGGAAACCAAAATTGCAGATTGCAAACTGGATGGTGAAGAAGTGGTGATTACCCTTGAGGGTGGTGAAGAGCTTCGTGCTGATGCTGTAGTTTATGGTATTGGTATCGTGCCAAATGCACAATTGGCTGTAGAAGCTGGCCTGGATGTTGATTTCGCGATTAAAGTGAATGAAAACTGCCAGACTTCAAATGCAGACATTTATGCAGCGGGTGATGTGGCAACTCAACTTCGTAACTGCGGTAACCACCGTCGTGTAGAAACCTGGGAAAATGCCAACCTTCAAGCAGGCATCTTTGCGCGCCATGTGATGGGCGTTGAGCATCCGACTCCAAATCCAGCATGGTTCTGGACAGATCAGTTGGACATCAACTACCAGTTCGTGGGTGACATGGCTGCTGCTGAATGGCAAGTTCGCGGTGAAATCAATCCAGAGCTTCGCGCTGAATCATCATTCGTGATGTTTGGTGTGACTGATGGCGTTATTGTCGGCGGTATTACGGTAAATGCGGCAAAAGAAATGCGTCACCTGAAAAAGCTGATCAGCAAGAATGCAGCGTTTGAAGCAGATAAATATTTAGATCTCAGCCAGGATCTTCGTAAACTTGTGAAATAACTTTGTTTTATTGATAAGTTTACAAAAGGGCAGACCTTGGGCAACTTGGGTCTGCTTTTTTATGAGTATTAAAAAATATTGAAAGATGTAGGGACTTGATTGTGATGAGCAGTTATCATGACCTCCAATTTTGATTCTACTTATATAAGTTATAGAGTAGGTGCTTTTACTTTTAAAAGATGAGCCATATATGGCGCAAGGTAACAAAAATCTTTTGAGCATTTGAGGCTACTTCCCTGTATCCCAAAAGCTCGAGCGGCATCCCTGCCACCATCAGTATTGTCGATTGTGGATTTGAACGAGAAGTTAGTTCAATTCTTTCTAAAAAAATTTAATTGAGTCTTTTATGAATTCAAATTCATCTCCCATGCTGGTGACGGCAAGTATTTATACCTTGCTGGTGCTGATCTGGGCAGCAACGCCACTGGCGATTGTCTGGAGCGTGCAGGAAGTGCACCCGATGTGGGTGCTGATCATCCGTTATTTCGGCGCTTCTCTGCTGGCGTTGGCGATCTTGGCTGCCATGCGTAATCCATTGCCATTTGATCGAACCTCCATGATGAGCTATGTAGCAGGTAGCCTGAACTTGATCGGCGCGCAGTTATTTATCTACCTGGCTGCGAATTATTTGACCTCTGGCTTAATGGCCTTAATTTTCGGTTTCTCACCACTGGTTGCAGGTCTGATCGGACATGTCATCCTGAAAACCAACCGTCTGATCTGGCTGCAATGGCTCGGTATGGCAGTTGCCGTCGGTGGTTTAAGTTTTGTCTTTGCGGAGTCAGCAGATAGTAAAGTGAATCCGTGGGGTGTGGTGCTAATGCTGATTAGCATGGTGTCTTATATCAGCTCGATTTTCTGGGTGAAGCAGATCAATGCACCGTTAAAACCAATGTCACAAGCAACGGGTTCTTTGATTGTTTCCTCATTGGGATCATTACTAATCATTCCTTTTATCTGGCAATCTTTCCCAACACAAATGCCAAGTATGCAGGCGCTATTCGGCTTTGGTTTTACCATGATCCTGTCTTCGATTGTGGCGATGCTGTGTTACTTCTGGCTGATTCGCCGTCTGGCTGCATCCACCGTATCCCTCAGCAATGTGATGACGCCAATCATTGCCCTGATTCTCGGCGCAACCCTGAATAACGAAGTGATCAGCAGTCATGCCTTTGCCGGAATTGCCGTGGTGATGTTCGGGATCGTGATGTACTTCTGGAAAGAATGGCGCGAGCAGTATTTTTCTAAATCTTAAAATAGATTGTTCAAGTTAAATTCAGACCTAAAAGGAAGCTTTGGCTTCCTTTTTTATTTTTGCAGTTTTAGATGCAGAATTGGGTAGGGATTACCTTCAGCATCGGTTTCTGAACGGCTGATCATCTCGAAACCATGTTTTAAATAGAAAGCAGTCGCATCAGGATTCTGCTCATTCACATCGACTTCAGTCACACCTAGAGCAAGCGCATGTTGTAATAACTGGCTGCCTATGCCTTTTCTAAATGCCGCAGGAGAGACAAACAGCATTTCCAGTTTGTTGCCTGCAATGCCCATAAAACCCAGAATCTGCTGCTGATGTTCCACATGGAACAATTGCACGTGGGTGAAATAATTATGATCAATAATCTGCTGACGGATCTTTAGGATCTGCGCGTCATTTAGGAAATGATGCGTAGCACGGACGGATTGTTCCCACAATTCTAGGAGCTGAGGATGCCGATCGGCAGAAGTATGGACAATTACAGGCATGAAGATTCCGATTAAAAATGAGAACAACAAAACAATAAACAATTTATCGCAGCAGTTTATTAAGATGCAAAGAGATAAAATGAAAAATCAAATAGATCCATCTGTTTGAGAAAAAAATTAGGACAAATTTGAATGTCGTCTGAATCGAATAAAATTGTGGTATATGCAGCGCTGTTTGGTAATCTGGCAATCGCGCTGGTGAAATTTGTCGCGGCCTATATTACCAATAGTTCTGCCATGTTGAGTGAAGCTATTCATTCGGTAGTGGATACCCTGAATGAAATTCTGCTGCTGCACGGTATGAAAAAATCTCAAAAACGCCCCGATGCATTGCATCCCTTTGGCTATGGTCGTGAGCTATATTTCTGGGCCTTTATTGTCGCCTTAATGGTCTTTGCTTTGGGCGCCATTGTATCAATCTATCAGGGTATCCAGCACATTATCCACCCTGAAGAAATGCGGGACCCGATGATTAACTATATTGTGCTCGGTATTGCGATTTTATGTGAAGGAACTTCTTGGTTCGTGGCTTTAAAAGCCTTTCGCAAACACAAAGGCAAAATGGGATATTTTGAAGCTTTTAGACGCAGTAAAGACCCAACGACTTTTACTGTGTTATTTGAAGATACGGCTGCATTGATCGGACTTTTTATTGCGCTGGTAGGTATTTTTCTCGCACATCAGCTAAATATCCCTGAGCTAGATGGAGCGGCCTCAATTCTGATTGGTTTGGTACTGGCTGTATCGGCCTGGCTGTTGGCGCGTGAAACAAAAGGGCTGTTACTTGGTGAAACTGCCGATCCGAAACTGCGGGAAAATGTGCTGCTGATTGCGCAGGAGGATATCGCAGTGTTTAGTGCCAACGGGGTACTGACCGAACAGATCGGTGCACATCAGGTGATTGCTTCTTTAAGCCTGGAGTTTATGGATAATCTGAATTCGGATGAAATTGAAGCCTGCGTCAACCGGATTGAAGCGCAGATCAAACAGATCCATCCGGAAATTATTACCCTGTTTGTGAAACCACAAACTCAGGCCGTCTGGCTGGAACGTACCCAGGGACGTGTATAAGAAGCTATTTTTTTAATTGATATGGATAGAAAATATCTTCAAATAGCAGCCTTTTAAGCTGCATATTCAGATCCCTGATTTAAATAGGCGCAGCGGCGTTTGCTTTTTCCAATAATATCCCTAAACACAACAGTAAGCAGACGCAAAAGTGCGTCTTGAACTAAAAAATCTCAGGATTCAAATCAATCTTTGTAATGATTGATAGACTCATGTTGTCGCTGGAGCGCCTTTCTTACATCTATGTTCTATAACTTTAGTCGAATAACAGAAGCAATGTTGAAGATAGTTTAATTTTCATCAACTCACCAGTTCTCTGCAATTTTCCCTAGAAAATTGCAAAAAATAAATAAACAATAGATTTACAAGCTTTTAGATAGAAGAAAACGATGGTTTGTATTCATAAAAATTGTTTTAGCTTGTCACATAAAAGGGGTATGTTGAAGTAAATAAGATGTTTAAACAGTTCAGATCAAACAGACTTTATAAAGTTTTGGAGCTACAAAATGACACAAGATTTGCAAGCATCAGGCTGCCCATTTCATCAAAAACACGAAGGTACAGCGGCAAGCAATGCCAGCTCACACAATACGGACTGGTGGCCAAATGCGCTTAACCTCGACATTCTTTCTCAACACGATAGAAAAACCAATCCTTTTGATCCCGACTTTGATTATAAAGCAGCATTTAATTCCCTTGACCTTGAAGCAGTAAAACAAGATCTGCGTGAACTGATCACGACCAGCCAGGCATGGTGGCCAGCAGATTATGGCAGCTATATTGGTATGTTTGTTCGTACTGCCTGGCACTTGGCAGGTTCTTACCGTAAGCAGGATGGACGTGGTGGTGCCAATACGGGTAATCAGCGTTTTGCACCGTTGAACAGCTGGCCAGATAATGTCAATACCGATAAAGGCCGTCGTCTGTTATGGCCGATCAAGAAGAAATACGGTAACAAGCTCTCTTGGGGTGACCTGATTATCCTTGCAGGGACAGTGGCCTATGAAGTTGCAGGTTTGAAAACTTTCGGTTTTGCTGGTGGTCGTGAAGATATCTGGCATCCTGAAAAAGATGTGTACTGGGGTGATGAACGCCAATGGTTGGCACCGACCGAAAGCCGTTATGAAAATAACCAAGATCGTTCAACGCTAGAAAATCCTCTTGCTGCGGTGCAAATGGGCCTGATCTATGTCAATCCTGAAGGAGTGGATGGTGTACAGGATCCTTTACGTACGGCGCAGGATATGCGGGTCACTTTCGACCGTATGGGCATGAATGACGAAGAAACAGTTGCCTTGACCGCAGGTGGTCATACCGTAGGTAAGTCACACGGTAATGGTAAAGCAGATTTGCTTGGACCAGATGTTGAAAGCGCAGATATCGAATTTCAGGGCTTGGGCTGGCATAACCCGGAAGGGACTGGTAACGCGGCGAATACCATGGTCAGTGGTCTGGAAGGTGCCTGGACCACCAACCCAACCAAATGGGACAATGAATTCTTCTATCTATTGCTCAACTATGATTGGGAAAAAACTGTCAGCCCGGCAGGCGGGAAACAGTGGGAACCGATTAACATCAAGGAAGAAGACAAACCATTTGATGCACATGATACCAGTGTACGCCGTAATCCGATGATGACCGATGCTGATATGGCACTGAAAATTGATCCGGAATACCGTAAAATTTCAGAGCGTTTCTATCGTGATCCGGCCTATTTCTCTGAAGTGTTTGCACGCGCATGGTTTAAACTGACCCACCGTGATATGGGGCCAAAATCCCGTTATCTTGGCCCAGACGTACCGGCTGAAGATCTGATCTGGCAGGACCCAATTCCAAAAGTGGACTACACCTTGTCTGAGGCTGAAATTGAAGAACTCAAAGCAAAATTACTGATCAGTGGTTTAACCCCAACCGAACTGATCAATACGGCTTGGGATAGTGCACGTACTTACCGTGGTTCCGACTATCGTGGTGGTGCCAATGGAGCGCGTATCCGTCTAGAGCCACAACGTCAATGGGAAGGGAATGAACCGGAACGCCTGAATAAAGTATTGAACAAACTTGAAGAGATTCAGGCGGGTCTTGAGAAGAAAGTCAGCATTGCCGATTTGATTGTATTGGGCGGTAGCGCAGCAATTGAACAGGCAGCCAAAGCAGCAGGTGTAAATATCAAGGTGCCATTTACACCAGGCCGTGGCGATGCATCTCAGGAACAGACAGATGCCTATTCATTTGAAGACCTGTTACCGAAATACGATGGTTTCCGTAACTGGCTAAAAGATGAATATGTGGTTCAGGCTGAAGAGCTGCTAGTCGATCGTGCACAACTGTTAGGGCTGACTGCACCTGAGATGACTGCGCTGGTTGGGGGTATGCGTGTACTCGGAACCAACTATGGTGGTGCGCCAGAAGGTGTCCTCACCAACAATGTTGGTGTCTTAAGCAATGACTTCTTTGTGAACCTGACGGATATGAACTATCAATGGAAAGCAACTGGCCGTAACCAGTATGACATTGTTGAACGTGCGACAGGTGTGAAGAAATGGACTGCAACACGTGTAGACCTGGTCTTTGGTTCGAATTCGATTCTTCGTGCTTATGCAGAAGTATATGCTCAGGATGACAATAAAGAAAAATTCGTGCGTGACTTTGTCAAGGCATGGGTCAAAGTCATGAATGCAGACCGTTTTGATGTGAAACGATAATTTTTCGATCTTGAAATAGGAAACCGGTCGTAGGGCCGGTTTTTTATTACCTGAATTTTTATTGGTCAATCAGCTCATAGAACGACCAGTCATGAAAAATAGATGGTCTTACTGAAAACTTAATAGGTATTCGCCACTTTTTCTCTATACTGGACTGAAAACCACACAACAAAAATGAAGATTAAGGAAGAGAAGATGAACACATGGACAACCCATCAGATCAGCAATCAGTTTGATGAAAAACAGGACTATAACCTGTTTGCAACTGACGCCACTTTGCAGGAAATTTTGCAGAGCTATGGTAGTCAGGATCAGACAATTTTAAATGAAATGGGGCAGGTGGTGGGTTCATCAGAATATTATCAATATGCCGATCTGGCAAACCGGCATACGCCTATTCTGCATGCTTTTGATGCCCGGGGTCGCCGTCGTGATTATATTGAATTTCATCCTGCATGGCATCAATGGATGCGCATTAATCGTCAGTTTGATAGTCATGCACATCCTTTTAATCAGGCTGAATCAAAATCTAAATGGGTCGACTGGGCAGCACGGTTTTACCTGAGTGGACAGGTAGAATGTGGCAGTCTGTGCCCGACTTCGATGACCCTCGGCAGTATTCCTTTGATCCAGCGTGAACCGGAACTTTGGGCCAAAATTGGCGATAAATTATTATCTACTGAATACGATGAACGTGATCTGCCGATTGCCCAAAAAAAATCAATCTGGCTGGGTATGGGGATGACCGAAAAGCAGGGTGGTTCCGACGTTCGGGCGAATGAAACCTTTGCCGTGCCTATCGGTGAATCAGGTCGAGGACAGGCTTATCTGCTGACCGGTCATAAATGGTTTTTTTCGGCACCGATGTGTGATGCTCATCTGGTCGTGGCGAAAACTGAACAGGATGGTCTGGCCTGTTTCTTTGTTCCACGTTGGCGTGAGGATGGAACCAAGAACAATATTCATGTACAGCGCCTCAAAGACAAAGTTGGGAATCGTAGCAATTCCAGCTCGGAAGTCGAGTTTCAGGAAGCTTGGGGCATCATGATCGGTGAAGCAGGACGGGGTATCCCAACTATTATTGAAATGGCGAATTATACCCGTCTGACCTGCTCGGTTGGCAGTACTGCGATGTTACGTCAGGCGCTGGTGCAATGTCTGGCCTATACCCGACAGCGTAAGGCTTTTGGCAAGCATCTGGCAGCACAGCCCTTAATACAGGCAGTGCTGGTTGATCTGGCACTGGAAACAGAAGCGGCAATACAGCTGAGTTTCTATCTGGCTTCCTGTTATGAAAATGATGATGCCTTGTCACTGGCCTGGAAGCGGATTATGACCCCGGCTTCCAAATTCTGGATCTGCAAACGTGCCGTAGAATTGACCGGTGAAACCATGGAAGTCTTTGGTGGCAATGGCTATGTCGATAATGGCATCATGGCACGAATTTTCAAAGAAGCGCCAGTGAATACCATTTGGGAAGGCTCAGGCAATGTCATGTGTCTGGATGTGCTGCGTGCCATTGGTCGTGAACCGGAATCGATTGAAATACTGTTTCAGGATCTGGCTGCTACTGCAATGCAGGATGAAAGACTGAAACAGGAACTTCAAACGCTGTTTAAACTGTTTCAGCAGCCTGCAGATGAACTGCAATTTATGGGGCGTAGTCTGGTCAGCCGCTTGACTCTTTTAGCTCAAGCTGTATTGTTAAAACGTCATGCACCTGAATTTATTTTTAATGCATTTATTCAGACCCGATACAGTGAGTTTCATGGGCGAGTAGTAGGTATGATGAGTGCCAAACAAGTAGATGTAGAAAGGATTTTGGAACGGGCTTTAGCTCAAGACTCATCTTCATAAAATATTAAAAAGGAGGAGAGAATAGCTTCTTGTTAAAGGTTATTCTCAAATCCTAAAAATATTGAAAACCACTTGAAATATGCTGAATAGAGCGCAATATATGTACAGTGTCAATTCAGATGCTATGTCAAAAAACAGGTGAAAAGATGGCAAAGAAAAAGCAGCTGCCAGAAGCAGTAACACATAACTTTGTGGCCAAACATATGCATGAGGTCAACAAAAGCCAAGTGTTTACAGACCGCAAAAAAGATGCAAAACGTGGCTATAGCAAGCACAAAAAAGGGAGATACTCAAATGACTATCTCCCTTTTTTATGGCAGTTTTGCTAAATTCAGCAGCTTAAGCTCCCACGATTCGGGTCGCGCCTTTCACCATATCTCCCAGACCATGCGTGCGGAAGTAATGTTCCATCCAGCTTTTTACGACCAGCGGATTATCCAGTTTTAGCACATGTTCCAATAAGTCCTGAGCATCCGGCATGGGGACATGACAAATCGTCTTACGCACCCGCAGAATATTACTTGAACTCATTGACAGGGTATTAAAGCCCATGGCCATCAGCAGCACAGCCGAAATCGGATCACCTGCCATTTCCCCGCATATACTGATCGGTTTTTCATTACGATGACAATCCTGTACCAAACGGGTCAGGGCACGTAAAACGGCAGGGTGCAAATGCGAATAAACGTTGGCGACACGCGGGTTATTACGATCCACTGCCAGTAAATATTGGGTCAAGTCATTAGAGCCGACCGAGAAGAAGTCGACAAATTCAGAAAATTCATCAATCTGATACAGGACACTCGGCACTTCTAGCATGATACCAATTTTAGGCTTGGTGATCTTGACCTGTTCTTCTTCCTGGACTGCAACCCAGTCACGCTCCAGCAAATATAGTGCTTCTTCTACTTCGCTGACACTGGTGATCATTGGTAGCAGGATATGTAGATTATTCAGTCCAATACTGGCTTTTAACATCGCACGAATTTGCGAAGAGAAAATTTCTGGATGATCGAGGGTAAAACGAATCCCGCGCCAGCCCAATGCTGAATTTTCTTCTTCAATCGAGAAGTATGGCAGGTCTTTATCTGCCCCAATATCGAGGGTACGCATCACCACGGGTTTATTGGCGAAATGAGTAAGTTGCTGGCGGTAAATGGCACGCTGTTCTTCTTCACCCGGGAAGCGGTCGCGCAGCATAAACGGAATTTCAGAACGGTATAAACCGACGCCTTTGGCACCGCGCTGTACACCGCGTACCACATCAATCATCAAGCCTGTATTCACGAACAAGCGTACAGCCACACCATCTGGGGTAATCGCATCCTTGGTTTCATACTGACGCAGATCTTTGGCGAGCTGTTCTTCTTCTTTCTGAATTTCTTTATAACGGGTACGCAGACGACGTGGCGGATTGATAAATACCCGACCCTGATGCGCATCAACAATCATTTCGACATCATCAAGGGTATTGATAGGTAATTCGGTCACACCCACTACGGTCGGAATACCGAGTGCACGCGCGACAATCACCATATGTGAATTCATTGCACCTTCAGTGGTGACAATCGCTGCAATTTTATCAACAGGTAATTCTACCAGCGCTGCGGTCGAGATTTCCTCGCCAATCAGGATGCTTTCATCGGTCAGTTCACGATGGCTTTCATCAGCTTCCTGTAATTTAGCCAGAATCCGGCGGCCTAAATCTTTCAGGTCAGCAACACGTTCACGTAAATAGTCATCTTCCATCTGGGCAAACTGCGCCACATGGTTTTCAATGACAATTCGTACCGCTCCTTGCGCCCAGTGACCTTCACGGATCAGTTCCTTGATTTCAGCCGGCAGGGCATTTTCGTCCAGCATACGCAGGAACACACTGAACAGTGCACGTTCCTCAGCCATGAGAGCATCCTGCATCTTGTCATCGAGAGACTGGATTTCTTCACGTACGGAATTTAGCGCGTTGTCGAGCAGGGCAAGTTCTTCGCTGATGTCATCCGCTTCACGATCCGGAACTGCTCCCAGATCTGCTGGTGGATAGAGGATCACGGCACGACCTAGAGCAATACCACCTGAACCTGATACGCCCTGGAAGGTTTTATAAGCAGGCAGATTGCTAGGTTTGCGGAATACATCAATATTACCCACTGCATGGGCATGGGCAATTACACCAGAGAGCTGAGCACAGAGCGTCACTAAGAAGGATTCAGCAGCTTCTGAGAAATCCTGAGGTTCTTTATTCTGAACTACAAGAACGCCCATGACCTTACGGCGGTACATGACCGGAACGCCAAGGAAAGAGTTATAAATTTCTTCCCCCGTTTCAGGTAAATACAAGAAACGCTCATGTTTCGGGGCATTGTCAAGGTTGACGATTTCCTCGCGCTGTCCGACCAGCCCCACCAGACCTTCACCGGTTTGCAGCGACACATGGCCCACCGCTTCAGGTTTTAGGCCCTTAGATGCCATCAGTAGATAGCGCTGGTTGCGCTCATCCAGCAGATAAATGGAGCAGACGTCGACCTGCATCGCCTGGGCTACCTGATTAACCATAATGTCGAGCGATTCATGCAAACTGGCTGACGCATTGATCTCTTGAACAATACGTCTCAGGGTCTCCAGTTGCATATTCGACATTCGCGCTGCTCCTTCGTAATTTAGGGTCCGGTATCTTCTTTATTTATAACAATAACTGCCTAAAAAATCTGCATATTTATGCAATTCTTAAGGTTTTTCCTTGGGAAGTTGCTGACACAGTTCTACCATGGCCTTGCGGTATACGTCACGTTTAAAATTCACGACCTGACCGAGCGGGTACCAGTAACTGACCCACTGCCATTGATCAAATTCGGGCGGGTCAGACAGATCAAGTTGAATGTTCTGTACTGACGCCGTCAATTTGAGTAAAAACCACTTTTGTTTCTGGCCGATACACACCGGATCTGAATCCGTACGAATGTACCGGTGCGGCAAACGATAACGCAGCCAGCCTTTGGTTTGCGCTATAATTTGGACATGTTCGGGCAGTAAGCCGACTTCTTCTCTCAGCTCACGGTAGAGTGCCTGCTCAGGGGTTTCTCCATATTGGATACCTCCTTGTGGAAATTGCCATGCATTGTGTCCAATGCGCTTCGCCCATAAAACCTGTCCAGCATCGTTTGCCAAAATGATCCCGACATTCGGTCGGAAACCTTCAGAGTCGATCATTTGGCACCTAATATTGTGTAATTTATGCCTTTGCCCTCGGGGATTTTTATTTCTGTATCCAGCACGAAAAAAGCAAAGTTTAAAAATGTTAAAATTGCTATGATCTTAACGAATTTCTATCGACTAGCGGAGATAGATTTACAATTTTTTTCTTAAATTTCAGTTTTTACGAGTATTTTCATGAAATTGGCGCTATTTGATCTCGATCACACCTTGTTAAATACAGATTCGGATCATTCTTGGGGAGAGTTCTTGGTCAACGAGGGCCTGGTTGACCCTGTTCATCACCGTGCCATGAATGACAAGTTCTATGAAGATTATAAAAAAGGTCAGCTGGACCCCTATGCCTATAATGAATTTGTCTTTGAATTTTTAACCAAACATGACAATGATTATCTGATTGAACTACATCAACTCTTCATGCAAAAAGTCATTCGTCCGCAAATGCGTCCAGAAGGTTTTAAGGCAATTGAACGTCACCGTGAAGCAGGACATGAATTGGTCGGTATTACTGCAACTTCTGACTTTATTACTGCACCAATTTTTCGTGAATTTGGCATTACCGAAATTATCGCGACGAATGCTGAAATTGTTGATGGTAAATATACCGGTAAAGTGATCAATACTGCCTGTTACCAGAAAGGCAAACTGATCCGCCTGGAACAGTGGCTGGAAGGCCGTGATGTGACCGAGTCCTGGGCCTATTCGGATTCAATCAATGACCGCTTCTTGCTGGAACATGCTGATCACGCCATTGCAGTCAATCCGGATGATCGTTTAGAAGCACTGGCGAAAGAGCAGGGCTGGGAAATTCAGGACTGGTCGATTTAATCATCTGAAGCGTTCAAATCTGTGAAGCACAACTCAGGTTGTGCTTTTTTATGTGCACAGATTCAAGGTGAAAAATAAACTATTGTCACACTAGCTCACTGCAGCTCATGCTAAGCTTAATTTGCATAATGAGAATAAGGGAAACTCAGAGGTAGTTGAAATGAATAAAGTACGACCACGCATGACGCACCTATTTGAACAGTTGGGCCTGGATGCCAGTGAGGAAGGAATTGCAACCTTCATTAACGATCATCAGCTGCATAAGGATTTTAATCTGCTGGATGCACCCTACTGGTCTGAGGCACAGCGCCAGTTTCTCGCTGAAAAGATTGCGTCTGATGGTGAATGGGCCATCGTGGTAGACCAACTGAATGAATCCCTGCATGAGGATGCGACCATCGAAATCTGAATGTATCTTAAAACCAAAAGCCAGTCTGATGACTGGCTTTTTATTTGATTTTGGCATCTTAACGTATGCGTTTCCATAAAGTGACCTGTGACAGGGTATGCTGATATTTACGCGCTGTTTCACGGATCACAAAGGGAACATCTATAGGTTCAGCCAGCATTTCAAAATGTGGACTCAATAATTCCTGTATTCCATCTAAGGTCGTACAATTTTCTCCAGCCCGCTTAAAACCGCCCAGCCATTCACTACGCGCGGTATGTTCGTCCAGCCAGGTATAAGGTGAAGCCAGCATCAGAATACCGCCAATATTCAGTCGCTGATGAATTTCGTGCAGAAAGGCTTTAGGGTGGTGCAGCCGGTCAATCAGATTGGCTGCCAGAATGAAATCGTATTCCTTAAATTGTGGTTTTAGATTGCAGGCATCCGCCTGATAAAACTCGACCTTATGAGCAACCTGATCAAGTCCAGTCTCTTGCAGTGAACAGGATTTATATTCGACCAGTTCACCTTCAACCGGAATGGTATAACCTAAAGTTTCACCTTGCGCTAAGGCTACACCTTGCTGAATAAAACGTGCCGAGAAATCTAGACCTGTTACCTGTTCAAAATGCTGCGCCAGTTCAAAGCTGGCGCGTCCTGTGGCACAGCCAAGATCAAGTGCTTTTTTTCTGGCAGTTTTTACAAAATAAGGCTCGGCGAGGATAATGAGAGACCTGGCAAAATTCGGAACGCCAAAATACTCCTGACCGTACTGAAATTCCAGATACTGCGAAATCAGTTCATCCGTCTGATAATGTGAGTGATAAGGTGAAACTGGCTCATCTGACCCAGCTACATAACGAAAACCCGTATGCTGGAAAAAGTGTCGTCTAAAGGCATAGCGGGAACTATGCAGAGCTTCATTACCACCTGAAATCCAGGAGCCGCCTTTAATCAGGTTATGCCGATCATCGAAGGTTGGGGTACTAAAGTCATCATAAATTGGATGGACCTGAAAACCTTCAAAGGGATAGATTGCAGTTTCAGTCCATTGCCAGACATTGCCTTGTACATCATAAAACTCGCCTTGCTGGAACTGGTGTACCGGACAAGGATTAGGTGCATGTTGCAAGGCGATATTGGCTTCTAAAGGTAGCGGTCGTTTAGGATTCAGGCCGACATGGTCATACAGCCGATACCATTCATCTTCGCTCGGCAAACGGATTGATTCACCGGTTTGTGCTGATTTCCAGTTACAGAAGGCTTTGGCTTCGTGGTAATTCACCTCGACTGGCCAATCCCACGGCATCGGAATTTCTTCCAGCATGATACGCAAATGCCAGCCATCCTCTTTTTTGATCCAGAAGCTTGGATGTTGCGCTTCAATAAATTCCAGCCAGGCTTTACCTTCTTCACTCCAGTATTCTGACTGCTGATAACCATCAGCTTCGACAAAGTTGAAAAATTCCTGATTGGACACCAGAAATTGTGATGCCTGAAACGCATTGATTTCCGCTTCATGCAGACCGTATTCATTGTCCCAGCCATAATATGGATCAGTGAAATTTTTATTCAGTCGAACAGTTCCCGCAGGAACAGGAAGAAGCTGATTTTCTGGTGCAGGTCCAGTCAGGATTCGGGCATGCCATAGTGGATGATTCTGCACATATTGCAGTTGATGTTGTCGAATCAATACCGACGAAGTTTCCAGATGGATCCGTTCATGTTCAATGCCCATCAGGATTGACCACCATGGATTCTGCCAGTTGAGGGGGAGTTCTAGAGGTGCATTTTCTATGATCTTCAGTACCAAGGCTCGTACCCGGTGCCGATACGCTTTTACTTCACTGACTTCAGGCCAGTCATAATTCTGATCATCCAGATCGTCCCAGCTCATCTCATCTACACCGATGGCAAAGATACTTTCCATATGTGGATTCAGCTGTTCAGGAATCAGTTTGCTGAGCAGCAGTTTATTGACAAAAAAAGTAGCGGTATGACCGAAATAGAAAATCAGCGGATGACGCAGACTAATCGGTTTGACATAAAATGCTTCTTCATTGCGCAGACAGTCAAACAGGGATTCGTAGGTGTCAAAGGTATTCAGGAAATATTCACGAATCACATGGCGCGCTGTGGAAATGTCTTCAAAGTTTAAATTAGGTGTTGGAAGCAGGCGAATTTTGCCCTGTTGCCAAGGGCTGTCGTCTGCTAAATATGTAGGTGACTTACTATTTGGCTGGTTAGGTTTAAATAAGGTTGAATCGGGCTGCATCCATCAGACTCCATGAAGAATTTTAAGATATTCCACTGGTAAGTCCGCGCAGGGAATATCCTAAACTTAATGCAAAGCAGGATGCAGTTGTTGCTCATTTAGGTAACAAAATGCTGCGAATTGAATCCATCGTAGCCTCTTATTTTAAAATGAAGTGACTTAGAGTTTAGGCTGTTGCATTAACTCAACCAGGGCCTGTGCAGCTTTGGACTGGGTACGTCCCGGATGCCAGACCATGCCAAGCTGGCGATTCATTTCCAGAGGAATATCCAGCTGTTGCAAGTCATGATTTACAAGAGTTTGTGGTAGTACTGACCAGCCTAGACCAATGGAAACCAGCATGCGGATCGATTCGAGTGGATTATTACTCATGGTGATCTTTGGTTTGACACCACGCTTTTCAAACTCTGCCATGGTAATTTGCGTGGTATAGGTTTGTGCAGACGGTAACAGGCTCGGGTAATGCACCAGATCTTCTAGTGACAGATTCTTCTGCTGGGCCAATGGATGGAATGGAGCAACTACAAACACCAATGGATCGTTCCAGATAGTCACATAGTTCAGCCGTTCATCGCCATGTGGAGGTAAAGTCAGAAAAGCCAGTTCCAAGTCACCGGCAATCACCTGTTCATGTGCCTGTTCAGAATCAACAAAGTGCACATCCAGGGTTACATCCGGATATTGCAGTACATACTGACGCAAATGTGCTGGAAGGTGATGCAGACCAATATGGTGACTGGTACCAATTTTCAGTTTGCCCTGAATCTGGCCTTGTTCATGGCTGAGGGTATGGTGAATATCGCCCAGTTCATTGAGCCAGTTTTTCACTTTCGGTAACAGCGAATGCGCGGCATGGGTTGCTTGTACACCACGACCAGCTGATTCAAACAGTTTGACTCCAAAATACTCTTCCAGACTATGAATCCGTTTGGTCACGGCGGGTTGAGTAATAAAAAGCTGATCTGCCGCCAGAGAAATCGATCCAGTTTCCATGACTTTTACAAAGGCTTCAAAGGCTGCGAGATTCATCTTAATCACCTATAAAGATTTTTTATGCGTATCTCTATTGTTGTAATATTTTAAGAATAAATCAAAGGAAAAGTTGTATCTATTGCTGTAAAATCCGACATTCATTGATCGCTAATACAATAGATCGGTAGAAATAGCGGCTTGAACCCAGAAAAATATTTTATAAAAATCGGATATGCATCAATAAAAAAAGCCACCGAGGGTAAGCGGTGGCAAAATGAGGAATAAGGACAGAAAAGAATTTAGGCTGTGATTTCCTCATTATTGCTCTGTTCAGATTTTGCCTCCCAGGCTTTTTCGTGGAAGAAGAAAGCAACAGCCTGAACAGTCGGTTCTAATAAACTTAATGCAATTGCCATGGCTAAACTACCAGTCACAAAATAACCGACTAACATGGCTACCGTGATGTGCATGACGTAATAGCTCAAGGTTTTCTTGAACATACGCTGATTATCTACAACAAATTTTTGAACGTGTGCCATGTCGATATTCCTCAAAAAATAAATTCAATGTTTTCTGTATGAATAAATAATAATAATTCTCATTTAATTTGTAAAAACGTATATTTTGCAAAAAATGATCGGAAAATTAGATTAAATAAAAATCAATATTGGTCTGTTTAGAATCCAATTTTAAAGATTCCAAAAAGTTTATTAACTAATAAAAATGATAAATTAGATTTATGTGACCGCAGCGATATAATCAAAATTAGAGATAGAATTTACCCAGTCCAGTGGAGTACATCGACATGGCAGGCGAGACCCAAACAGCAAAAACATTATACGATAAGTTATGGGATGACCATTTAGTAAAACAGCGTGACGATGGTTCAGCTTTACTTTATATCGACCGTCATTTATTGCATGAAGTAACTTCTCCGCAGGCATTCGAAGGCTTACAACTGGCGGGTCGTAAACCATGGCGTTTAAGCGCGAACGTGGCAACGCCAGACCATAACGTACCGACTTCTACCAAAGAACGTTCAGAAGGTATTTCTGGGATTGAAGATGAAACTTCACGTATCCAGGTACAAACCTTAGATGACAACTGTAAAACTTTTAATGTGGTGCAGTTTGACATTAATGATGTTCGCCAAGGTATTGCGCATGTTGTGGGTCCAGAACAGGGCTTGACCTTGCCTGGGATGACGGTTGTGTGCGGTGACTCACACACTGCAACGCATGGTGCCTTCGGCTGTTTGGCACATGGTATCGGAACTTCTGAAGTTGAACATGTATTGGCAACCCAATGCCTGGTTCAAAAGAAAATGAAAAACATGTTGGTGCGCGTTGACGGAAAATTGGGTCAAGGCGTAACTCCAAAAGATGTGGTTTTAGCCATCATTGGCAAAATCGGGACTGCGGGCGGTACAGGCCATGCCATCGAATTTGGCGGTCAAGTATTCCGCGACATGTCGATCGAAGGTCGTATGACCGTATGTAATATGGCGATCGAAGGCGGTGCCCGTGTTGGTATGGTCGCAGTCGATGATAAAACCATTGAATATGTGAAAAACCGTCCATATGCACCGAAAGGTGAGCAGTGGGATCAAGCCGTTGCTTACTGGAATACCTTGCATTCTGATGAAGGTGCGCACTTTGATACCGTTGTGGTATTACAAGGTGAAGAGATTGAACCACAAGTATCTTGGGGGACTTCTCCTGAAATGGTGATTCCAGTCTCTCAGGCAGTGCCTACTTTAGAACAGGCAAAAGATGACGTACAACGCAATGACTGGACACGTGCTTATCAATACATGGGTTTAACTGCTGGTCAGGCCTTGTCTGATATCCAGTTAGACCGTGTATTTATCGGCTCTTGTACCAATTCACGTATTGAAGATATTCGTGCTGCGGCTGAAGTGGCGAAAGGTAAAAAGGTTGCACCGAGCATTAAACAGGCGATGGTCGTTCCAGGTTCTGGTTTGGTCAAAGCACAAGCTGAAGCTGAAGGTTTAGATAAAATCCTGATTGAAGCAGGCTTTGAATGGCGTGAGCCGGGTTGTTCAATGTGCTTGGCCATGAACGCTGATAAGTTACAGCCGGGCGAGCACTGTGCATCTACCTCGAACCGTAACTTCGAAGGTCGTCAGGGCAATGGCGGTCGTACCCACTTGGTGAGCCCAGCAATGGCAGCAGCAGCAGCAATTGCCGGTCACTTTGTTGATGTACGTTCATTCTAATCGGCTAGTAGGAGCAAAGACATGAAAGCTTATACCGTTGAACAAGGTATCGTTGCACCATTAGACCGTGCCAATGTAGATACCGACTTAATTATTCCAAAACAGTTTTTAAAATCGATCAAACGTACCGGTTTTGGTGAAAATTTATTTGATGAATTGCGTTACCTGGATGAAGGTTATTTAGGTCAGGATAATTCAAAACGTCCCTTAAACCCTGATTTTGAGTTAAACAAACCCCGTTACCAAGGTGCATCAATTTTAATTTCACGTGCAAACTTTGGTTGTGGTTCAAGTCGCGAGCATGCGCCATGGGCATTGAATGAATACGGTTTCCGTACCGTGATTGCACCAAGCTATGCGGATATTTTCTTCAATAACAGTTTTAAAAACGGCATGTTGCCAGTAATCCTGTCTGAAGAAATTGTTGAGCAGTTATTTAGAGAATGCGCTGCGACTGAAGGTTATCAATTAACGATTGATCTTGCAGCGCAAGAAGTGCGTACCCCGGCAGGTGAAAGCTTCAAGTTTGAAGTTGATCCATTCCGCAAGCATTGTCTTTTAAACGGTTTGGATGACATCGGTTTAACTTTGCAGGATGCTGATGCGATTCGAGCTTATGAAGAAAAAACCAAACGATCTCGCCCTTGGGTATTTGCAGAAATTAGTGGCTAAATCTAGTTAAATTGTCATAGCGGGAAAGTCTAACCCTTGCTAATATCGTGAAATCATGGAAATTTCGTTTGGGTTAGACATTCAGCATGGCCAGCTATTGGAAACAGTTATTTGCATTGGGTACGGTTTCGATGTTAATGACAGCATGTCAGACCATCGATACGATACAGTTGAAGAAATTGTCAGATTCGGCTGTAAATAGTTCAGATGCCCTGATTTATTGTTCAGGTACCCACGATTGTAATTTTGAACGTATGGATGATATCAAGATCATCAATGCTGAAAAGCGACATGTGGAGAGTGAAGCGCTCAAGCTCAAGCTTGTGCGTTTACAAGCAAAAAGCCTGAAAGAGCCTAATCCGGTTTACCTGTCGGTACCCGCGGGGCAGCATGAACTGGTGGTACGCTTTTATCCGATTAGTCCGGATAAGGCCGAAGTTCTACATGTATTCCAGAACTTTCAGGCCAAGCATAAGTACACCTTTAAGATGTATCGCCAGCGCTCGACTCGAAACACCAGCTTATTGCAGGCCTCTGCACCTGATCCACTGTGTGTAGATCTGTTGCAAAACACCAAAATAATTCGACGCTTCTGCAAGCCATACAATGTTGAAACTGGCATTGCCGAGTTTGTAGAACAGAAAATTTAACCCAGTCAGTGAAATGCTGACTTTATAAATGGAATATCTCATGTCTAAACAAATTTTGATTTTAGCTGGTGACGGCATCGGTCCTGAAATTGTGAAAGCAGCAGAGCAAGTGCTGACTCGCGTAAATGAAAAATTTAATTTAGATCTAAGCTGGGAACATGGCCTGTTGGGTGGTGCTGCGATTGATGCACATGGTGCACCTTATCCAGATGTGACGTCTGAGCAGGCGAAAAAAGCTGATGCAATTCTGCTTGGCGCTGTGGGTGGTCCTAAATGGGATACGATTGAACGCTCAATTCGTCCTGAACGTGGTCTGTTAAAATTGCGTAGTGAACTGAACCTGTTCGCGAACCTGCGTCCGGCGATTCTCTATCCGCAACTTGCTGATGCATCTAGCCTGAAACCTGAAATTGTAGCTGGTCTAGATATCCTGATCGTACGTGAATTGACAGGTGGTATCTACTTCGGTCAACCACGTGGTATCCGTGAACTGGAAAATGGTGAAAAACAAGGTTTTAACACTGATGTGTATTCAGAGTCTGAAATCAAGCGTATTGCCAAAGTTGCATTTGAACTTGCCGGTCTGCGTGGCGGTAAAGTATGTTCAGTCGATAAAGCAAACGTGCTTGAAGTGACTGAGCTTTGGAAACAAACCGTTACTGCATTGAAAGAAGCGCAATATCCAGACATCAACCTGTCGCATATGTATGTCGACAATGCTGCAATGCAGTTGGTACGTGCGCCTAAACAGTTTGACGTAATTGTCACTTCTAACCTGTTCGGTGACATTCTGTCTGACGAAGCGGCAATGTTAACGGGTTCAATTGGTATGTTGCCATCTGCTTCTCTAGATGAGAATGGCAAAGGCATGTATGAACCATGTCATGGTTCTGCACCAGACATCGCAGGTCAAAACCTAGCAAATCCATTGGCAACCATCCTGTCTGTTGCAATGATGCTGCGTTATACTTTCCGTGAAGAAGTGGCTGCAAAAGCAATTGAAGATGCAGTAGGCCATGTATTGAACCAAGGTTTACGTACTGCGGATATTATGTCCGAAGGCATGAGCAAAGTCGGTACAGTGGAAATGGGCCAGGCAGTAGTTGCTGCATTGAACTAAGTTTCACTCCAGAACTGATCAATAAAAAACGCAGCTCAGGCTGCGTTTTTTTGTGTCTGCTGAATTAACAGGTTCGGCCGGTATATTTCACTGCTTGTGCAATATTGTCCTTGAGTTCAAAAACAATTTTACATTGCAGGTTTACATCATAGCCACGCGATGGACTATGTGTCACCGGAATGGGTACTGTTCCAGTACCGGCAACCGGATGCTGAGCAACAGAGAGTGGAAGTGCAACGGGACGCTGCACGATATAGACCAGTTGCCCGGCTGAAATTACAGGTTCATTTACCTGCTGGTAGCCGAGTTTGCTTAAATCCAGATTGGCATAAATGGTTTGGCTAGACTGTCCAATATACTGCTGTAAATAAGCGTCACGTTCGGCTTGAGACAGGGTAGGCATATGCATACATGCAGACAATAACAGAAGCATACCTGGTAACACGAGTTTCATTTGGCGAAATGCAGATAACATATTCTGACTCCTACAAAAGCCATTGCTGTTATTGTAGCGAGTAGAAAACGAGCTTATTGTTGTAATTTGACACACGGTAGAGAGAAGTATCCTGATAAATTGGATTTCTCATTAAATCCCATACAGGTTTCAAACTTCACTGGACACAGTTTAACAAGCTTTACCAGTATAACGAATGTCCTGAACAATTTCATCTTTCAAGTCAAACCAGATTTGGCATTTCATCTTAATGTTATAACCTCCATTCGAAGGCATTGGAATTGGTGCACCAGGGGAGATACTTTGACTAATATTAGGTGTACCCATCGGAATATTCACATCCCGGAAAATAGTATAACTGAGAAAGTCTGCTGTCTGAATGGGGTGCTGGGAGGTTTAAATCCCATTGCACGAAGATCAAGTTGGCTGCGAACCTGTGCGGCAGTTTGACCGATATAGGGCTGTAGAGAATGATGCAGATGCTGATTGCTGCCTGTAGCACATGCAACAAGAGACAAGCTGGAAAGCAGAGTCAAATATTTCATATTCATTATTTTTATAAATATTGTTTTAATTAAATTGAATAGTCTTGTAATTCTCAGGCTATGTCAAATTGTTTTATTTATTGGTAAATAATGAATAATTAAAGTCACAAAAAAAGCCACCTTGATCAGTGGCTTTTTTTACTGACGCTAAATCTTAGCGTGCACGATAAGTGATGCGACCCTTAGTTAAGTCGTAAGGAGTCATCTCCACTTTTACACTGTCGCCAGTCAAAATACGGATGTAGTGTTTACGCATTTTACCAGAGATATGAGCAATCACTTCGTGACCGTTTTCTAAACGTACACGGAACATAGTATTAGGAAGCGTCTCGGTGACAACGCCTTCGAACTCGATGAGTTCCTCTTTATTGGCCATAGCCTACCTAAAAGAATAAATTAGAAAGGCGCAAATTATAGTCAATTTTTTCGTATAACACAAGGCATAGCAGGCTTTAGACTGATCATCTGAAAGCAAAATAAGCGAAGCATCAGTACAAATATTTTAACTAAAAAACTGCTTGTTGATGTTGTCAGTTTGGTCAATCACAGTTAATCTAAAAAATATCTTTTTAGGTATAAATGAAGCACATACAAGGAAGGTTTTTGAGTGGGTCAGCTAACAGATGCATCGGTTGTACTGCGATTAGGCTACCAGGCGATACGTCGTGCGGGTTTGCCAACCGAAGAATTGCTTACTAAAGCAGGAGTTGCCTTAAACCAGGTTGAAGCCAATGACCGTACCCCGTTGAGTGCACAGTATGCATTCTGGGTCGCGGCAGAAGAGGTCAGCAAAGACCCTGATATCGGCTTACATTTGGGTGAACACCTGCCACTTTACCGTGGTCAGGTCATTGAGCATTTGTTTATTTCATCAGAAAACTTTGGTGAAGGGCTAAAACGTGCCTTGGCTTACCAGCGCCTCATCAGTGATGCCTTCCATGCGCAACTGGTCGTGGAAGATGACCGCTGTTATTTGACCAATGGTGAGCAGCTTTTTGCCGAAAACATCGTCAATCGCCATTTCACTGAATGTGCCATGTCTGGTGTACTGCGTTTCTTTAAATTTATTACCGAGGGACGTTTTGAACCGATTTATATCGACTTCAATTTTTCTAAAGGTGCAACTGATGATGAATACTTCCGTGTCTATGAATGTCCAGTAAGTCTGGGACAGAAAGAAACACGTCTTTATTTTGATCCAAGTATTCTTGAATATCCGCTTTGGCAGGCAGAACCAGAATTACTCCAGCTGCATGAGCAGTTAGCAATTGAAAAGCTGCAAGAGCTGGCACGTTATGATCTGGTGGGTGAAGTTCGCCGTGCCATTGGCTCAACCTTGGAAAGTGGGGAAACCACGCTAGAAACAGTCGCTGCCCAGCTGAATATTACCCCTCGCCGTTTGCGTACCCAGCTGAGTGAAGCCAATACCAGTTTTCAGCAGATCCTTTCGGATTATCGTTGTCGTCTGGCTAAACGCTTACTGGCAGGAACCAGTGAAAGTGTAGAGCGGATTGTTTATCTGACCGGTTTCTCCGAGCCAAGTACCTTCTATCGTGCTTTTAAGCGTTGGACCAATGAAACGCCAGTGGAATATAGAAAGCGCAAACAGCGTTAAATCCCTCCTAACCTCCCTTTAAAAAGGAAGGAATTTTCTCTCCTTCTAGAAGGGGGTAGGGGAGGTAAATGAATAAAAAGGATTCAATTATTCTGGCATGTTTAACCAATGTGGTCCTAAAGGCACTTTTGGTAAATTAAATTGTTCAGGATAATGCGCCTGAATAAAGTAGAGTCCATCTGGTGGTGCAGTCACACCTGCTGCTTTGCGGTCTTGTGCAGCAAAGATGGCATCAATCTGATCGATGTCATACATGCCCTGACCAATTTCCAGCAAACAGCCCATGATGTTGCGCACCATATGATGCAGGAAGCCATCAGCCTGAATATCCAGGACCAGATAGTGACCATGACGAATTAGGCGACAGTGATGCACATGGCGTACAGGTTGATTGGATTGACAGGCAGAGGCACGGAAACTTTCGAAATTATGTGTGCCTTCAAACTTTGTCGCAGCCTTAATCATCTTGTCGACATCTAAATCGTAATGGATATGGGTGACCTGTTTATGCAATAGCGCAGAACGCACAGGGTGATTGTAGACTACATAACGATAACGACGGGCTTGGGCTTTAAAACGGGCATGGAAATCCATGTCCATTTCCTGAATCCACTGAATTGCAATATCTTTAGGCAGCTGACTATTACAGCCGCGTAACCAGCCATATTCGGAGCGATCAGCAGAGGTATCGAAGTGAGCAACCATATTGGTGGCATGCACGCCGGCATCAGTTCGACCTGCACCATGCAGGATAATAGTTTCATTGGCGACTTTAGACAGAACCTTTTCAATCGTTTCCTGCACGCTTGCTACGCCGGGCTGTTGGGTTTGCCAACCTCTGTAGTGTGCTCCACTAAATTCAATACCGACTGCAAAACGCTGCATATTCACCTCAAGATTCAACTAATCAGACCAATGGTGATGCCATTGCTCCACGCTGTCGTATTGTAAATACATTTTCAGGGCTTTTGCATATAGATCGGCATGGCCATAGGCATCATTGAGTAAAATCCGGCAGTCCTGTACCCATTCAGCAATAGCATAGCGTTGGTCTGTGCTCCCGAAAGGTACTTGTGTAGTCAAAACTACAGCACAGCCAGCATTATAGAACTCATCAAAGAGCTGAATGAGATCAGGATTAACTGCGAGATTTCCCGTGCCAAAGCCCTGCAGAATCAGGAAGTCTGGAGGTAAAGCCAATAATTGCTTAAGGTTATGAAGCTGCTGATCTAGCCCAACTGGCTGCATCATTATACTCAGGCAATTAAATTGCTGTGCCTTAATCAAATCTTGTGCAGTAATGATATGTGTATATAGTTGCGGTGGAATTTTTACTTCTGCATCTATGCCAGCAAAGGCCTTGAGTTCAGTAGTATGTTGCTTTAACGCTGTTCTGCCATGAACCAGTTCTTGGTTAAATGCCAGGTAAACGCCCGTTTCGACCTGCTGTACAGAATCTAGAGCAAAGCATAGATTGTCCAAAGCATCACTAAATTCGCGTGGCTGTTTGCCAGCTGCATTTAATAATGGGTACTGGCTACCGGTTAAAACCACATAGGCAGATTGCCCTAAAAGATGCGCTAGCACGGCACAGGCATAGCTCATGGTATCTGTACCATGAATGATAACAAAGCGCTGATAATCCTGAGCCTGCAGTTGCTGAATAAACTGAATCAAGGCTAGCCAGTCAGGAGCAGTACATGCACTGCTGTCCTTAATTACAGGGGCGCAGAAGCACTCTACTGAATGCGTGTCTTCATGCAATAATTCTTTTAGTTTTATAAAAAAAGATTCGGCAGGCATAGGAGCGAGTGGATCACCAACGCATCCAAACGTACCTCCCATATAAATCAATGCAATATTTTTCATCATAAAAAAAGCAGCCATAGTGACTGCTTTAGTGTAGAACGAATTTACTTAAGAAGCGATTCGATTCAGTAATTGATCAACATGGGTGCGTTGTTGTGGACTGTAGTCCGCTTCCTTTTCTGCCAGGATTTCACGTGCGGCATCATAGGCACCCAATTGGATATACTGCTCTGCCAATTCCAGATTTAATACTACTTCATCAGTTTCCGTTAATTCAGGGAATGATTGAACCAGTGGATCATTTTGATGAGCGGTTGAAGTAACGGGCGCAGATGGAATATCAAAACTGATTGCAGCACTGGCTGGTTTTTCAGGAACGGCATCCAGTTTAAAGTCCAATTCTGAGACAGTAGGGACTGCTGGACTTATAGGTTCATGTGTAGTTAAACCTGATAAATTAAATTCTGGTACTGCGATTTCTGGCTGAGTTTCTGTCGTTGACGTTGTATCTGCCGAGAAAGAAAAATCAAGAGGTTGAACTGATTCTGCAGTAGGTACTGGTGTCACTTCTGGTTTTTCTAAGCTGCCTAAGTCAAGCTTAAAATCCATAACCGGTGCGGCAGTTTCAGGCTCAGCAGCAGGTGCAATTTCAGTTTCAGCTTTTGTTGAGCTATCTAAGTCAAAGCTAAAGTTTAGTGCAGATGGGGCCGTATCCGGTATTGTCGTCGGTACCGGCTCAGATACTGCAGGAGCGTCAGAGAAGTTAAACTCTAAACCTGTAGCTCCTGGGAGATCCTGGGCTGCATCACTTGCCGGTTTAGTTAGAGTGGGCTCAAAATTAAATTCCAGCGGCTGGATATCATTCTGTGATAGCGCCGGCTCAAATACAGCTTTTTGAGGCTTATTTTCTTGTTGCAGTTCATCAAAAGCGAGGTCATTAACTACTGGGCTGTGGGTTGGGGATAGCTCTTCAAAGGCAGCAGTGTTGTCTATAGATGCTGTCTCAGTTACTGATGAGCCAGCGCTTAACTGTGCAGAAGGAAAATCAATTGTATCCTTGGTTGAAGTAGCTGAATTTTCAAACTCTGCCTTTTTAGTTTCTGCCTGCGCAAGAATGTCATCCAAACCGAGTGAACGGACATGTGTGATTAACTGAGAAATGGCAAATTCATCTTTCTGCTGAATATGGATATCAAGGAGCAACAGATACAGTTCATGCTGGCGGTTGTCTTTTTTGAGTGCCTGATTGATTTGCGCTTCAGCGGCAAAAAAATTTCCTTCATTGATCAGGCGCTCAATTTTCTTGCGCAGATCTGCTGAAAGAGCAATAGCTTCCTGAGGATTCGCTGCAACTTCTTCAACCACCCGGGTTTTCGCTGGGGTAGCCCGTACTGAACTGGTGGTTTTTCTCGCTTTCGCTGTATTTGCCTTTGGTTTATCTGACCCTTGAGCATCCTGACGTTTTTTGACTACGATCAGAACGATGATCAATAAAATTAATGGAATCACATAAATCAGCATGATAAGTACCCCTTAGAGATAGAGGGCTCCATATATCCACTCATCCCTGTAAATCAATGTATGTAATGATTAGTTAATTGGCTTTTTTATCTGCCTGTTGTGCTTTCAGCTGCTGTTGCAGTCGGGCAAGACGGGCATTTAATAATTGAATTCTCTGATCCTTCTGATTAAGCGCCAATTCTAATTCAGTTACGTTTCTCTGTAATTTAACGGTTTTTTCTCGAACTGTCATAACTTTTAATGACAACTCTTTCGAAGTTTGACGGTCTAATGTGTTTTGATTTGCAGAAAGTTGCTTAGTTTCTTGTTGGTTCTCAGCAACCAGGCTCATTTCAGCTTGATTTAAACGATATTTGGTACTGCCTTTAGCCTTATTCTGAACTTGTGCAAGCTCAGATGTCTTGACGGTAATTGGCTGTTTTTGTGCGGGCGCAATATTCAAATTCAGTGCCGCACCACGTTTCAGGCGATTCGCATCTCCGCCAATAAAGGCCTGTTCATTATTTTTTTTAATTTGCTGCATGACTTCACCGACACCGCGGTTTTGTTCCTGAGCAATACGTGCAGCAATTTTCCAGAGAGATTCATTGGATTGAACCACATAACTTGCTTTTGCAGTAGATGTCGGGCTCGCTTGAGGGGAGTGTTGCACTGGAGCCGAAGCTGCTTGAGGCGGTTTTTTAGGAGTAACTTGCTTCTGTTTTGCGACTTGTTCTTCGGCATATTTTTTAACTAATGGGTCGCTGGAATTCGATTGTGGCGCAGCAGCAGGATAGGTCGCCACTGGCTTTTGATTTTGTACTTTTTGAGCTGGTATATCTTGATTCTGCTGTGCAACAGGTGCTACTGATGTATCTTCCGCTACCTGAGTTTTTACTTGAGTTGTAGGGGTGGCAGGATTTTTTTGCAGACTATTTGGGACCAGAGGCTTTTGTTGAATAGCTGGTATTGCCGGTTCAGCGATTGATGTGGGTGTCGTCAAAGTACTTGTGACTGGACGCGTATTCACAGCTGTAATAGCTTCCTCAACCTTGGCTGGAGCCTGAACAGCGGGAGTCGTTATCGATGTTGTCTGAGGGATAGAGTTTGGTGATAATGGTGGTGGAGCAAGACGCTGTACAGCCAATAGTTTTTCCAGAGCCTTGGTATTCGCTGCTGCAGTCTTGTATTGCGTACTGACAGGTAAATTTAAACCAATTTCATTTTCATTCACCACCACGACTGGGGTTAATGTTCGTTCATTCGCGCTGATTGAAGCTTTTAGCAGATCTGTCTTGGGTTTGAGTGTGGTCTTGATGTGTTGTAAGCGTGCTGCATTGCCTTCTTTAACCTTAACTACAAAATTCAGATCATTTTGAGTGATTGGGCGTGAAGAGGTAATAGTAATCACACCTGTTCCATTGCTACTACGACGGGTAAAAAAATTAAGATGACCGGGAGGTTGATGCGTAGTGCCCAGCGTCATTAAATCTTCTGGCGTAGCTAAACTCACTTCAATCGGTATATTGATATCTGACTGACGGAAATTCATTTCCGCATAGAGTAATTCCCCGGGTGCCGATTGAACCTGAACTGGCTCAACCGTGATTGCAAAAACAGGCTGTGCCATCATCATGGTTAAAGTAGCAATTTTAAATTTTTTATATACAGTCATCTTCATTCTAGGCTCAGCATCGGTCATATTATGGGCAGTATGACTCGATGATTGGGATGTCTATGTTTGTTCAACTATTTTCTTGATAGTGACACAAAAAAGCCGATCAATAAAGATCGGCTTTTAGATTGATTATAACGTGCTTAATTAAGCATTTTTATAATCGATCAGAATGCGTAGCATACGGCGTAAAGGCTCAGCAGCACCCCAAAGTAACTGGTCACCTACAGTGAATGCACCCAGGTATTCTTTACCCATGTTCATTTTACGCAGACGGCCGACTGGAACAGTCAATGTACCGGTTACTGCGACAGGCGTCAGATCAGTCATTGATGCTTCACGTGTATTTGGTACCACTTTGGCCCATTGGCTAGACTGACGAATCATATCTTCGATTTCATTCAAAGGTACGTCACGTTTTAGCTTCAAGGTAATTGCCTGAGAGTGACAGCGCATTGCACCGATACGTACACAGTGACCATCGATTGGAACGATCTGCTGGTTGCCGAGGATCTTGTTGGTTTCAACCTGACCTTTCCATTCTTCTTTCGACTGGCCGCTTTCCAGCTGCTTGTCGATATATGGAATCAGAGAACCAGCTAGCGGTACACCAAAGTTTGCAGACGGGAAGCCTTCACCACGTTGTAATTCAGCAATTTTAGAATCAATGTCCAAAATTGGAGAACGTGGATCATCGAGTAGGTCTTTAGTATTGTTATACAGGTAACCCATGCCTGTGATCAGCTCACGCATGTTTTGTGCACCTGCACCAGATGCCGCCTGATAGGTCATCGAAGTTGCCCATTCCACTAGGTTGTTCTGGAAGAGAGAACCTAGGCCCATCAGCATCAGGGAAACCGTACAGTTACCGCCAACGAAAGTTTTAGTACCTTTCACTAGGCCATCTTTGATCACGTTCAGATTAACCGGGTCAAGTACAATGATTGCTTCATCATCCATACGCAGGGTAGACGCAGCGTCAATCCAGTAACCATTCCAGCCTGCAGCTTTCAGCTTAGGGAAAACCGCAGTGGTATAATCGCCACCTTGGCAGGTAATAATGACATCCATTTGCTTCAGACGATCAATGTCTGTCGCATCCATAAGTGCTGGGGCAGTTTTACCACCAAATGCCGGTGCTTCACCACCTGCATTACTGGTAGAGAAATAGAATGGCTCAAAATGAGCAAAATCATTCTCTTCAACCATACGTTGCATTAGGACGGAACCAACCATCCCGCGCCAACCGACCAGACCTACTTTCATGTCACTTTGCCTCGGTGCGTTAAAAAATTAAAGGGGGTTCGAGTGTACCAAAAAGGGACTCAACTGCAATAGCTACACAATAGAAACATCAATAATATTGAGCGAAATATCTTGTTTATGTTACATACAAAATTGATAACGCAGATTTTCTTCTAGAAAAAATAACAACATAGTAAAAGAGTCACTTTATGATTTTGTTTATTCAGATATTGTCAGTGCTGGTCATCTGGCTCAGTTTCTGGTCCCTGATTCCTCGTGATGAATGGTGGATCCGTGGCGCCGATTTCCCGCGACTACAAATTCTGATCATTGGCTTCATTGCACTAGGGCTTTATATATTCTGGGAGCATTCCTGGACCTTGATAGACCAAAGTATTTTTGTAGGACTAGTCGCGGCACAAGCCTACCAGTTGAAGATGGTCTTGCCTTATACCTTTATCTGGAAGAAACAGGTGAAGAAGGTCAAACGGCAGCAACTGGATCCAAGCAAACAAATTTCTTTACTGGTTTCTAACGTGTTAATGACCAATGAAAAATATCATCTATTACTCGAACAGATTCAACGTTTAACTCCAGATCTGGTACTGACGCTGGAAACCAATTCCGAATGGCAGAAACAACTCTCAGTGATTGAAGCGGACTATCCCTACCGTGTACCTGTGCCCTTAGATAACCTGTATGGGATGCATCTCTACAGTAAATTAAAACTCAGTGACACCGAAGTGAAATTTATTTTGAGTAATGAAATTCCTTCAATTCATACCACAGTTACTTTACGTTCTGGCCATCCGGTTCAGTTATATTGCCTGCATCCGAAACCGCCAAGTCCGACTGAAGCCAAGGACTCGAAACTGCGTGATGCTGAATTGCTGATTGTTGGAGATCAAATCAAGGATCTCGATGAAAGCTGTATTGTGATGGGCGATCTGAATGATGTCGCCTGGTCACGTACTACACGTTTGTTTCAGCGTATTAGTGGCTTGCTCGACCCGCGTGTCGGGCGCCGTTATGTGAATACCTTTCATGCCGATTATCCGATGTTCCGCTGGTCACTTGACCATGTCTTCCACAGTACCGACTTTGCTTTAGTCCATATGGAGCGTTTGCCACATGTGGGCTCGGATCATTTTCCGGTGTTTGTGGTACTACAAACCGGGCGAGTCTTTGATCATGTACAAGAAGAACTGGAACAGACTGAAGAAGATGAGCAACAGGCTCAGGAAGCTATACAAGAAGGTATTGAAAAAGCTGAGAAAGAAGAAAAAATAGTCACAGATGAAATTGCTCAAACCTACAAAAATGGCTCAAAAGTGTGATGGATTTACCGGAAAAGTGTACGAAATAGCTTACACAGATTGGGGTCTTAAACGATATTTATTCCTCGATGATTCCAATATTCTGCTTATATCAGCACAGGGAGTCGAGAAGGGAATTTCTCATAAGGAAGACGAAGCTGAATGAAGACATCATGGATATGATGATGAAATGGAAATCACAAAAAACCAAGAATTAAAATGTTGAAAGCACAACCTCATTAACCCGGGTTTTTACAGGATGTAGAGCCCGGGTTAAACTATTTTAGAGCTTTAGTTTTATTTTTTATTTAATTGATTATTAAAACAATTTTTCGATTTTAAATAATTTCTGGAAAATGTGTATGCAGTTTATTACTTCTGACAGTGATTTAGTCCAGGAATTTGAAATATTTGAACTCTATCATACCAATTGATGGTCAGCAGCTAAAAAAACCGCAACTGCTTTTAGAAGCCTTGAACCATTCTCATAGTCTTGTGACTGCCGGTATGAATGGTTGACTGGTTGGAGTCGATAATGCTATTTCTGATGGCTAACTAGTGATGTATTTTTCTCATTTACTGGTTTATCTGGAATTATAAGGGCAGGCATTGACCGCCGAGTTATGCTGGCCATGCTAGCAGCATTATTCAGGATTTCATCAAAAAATTTTAGTTGCTGACCAGCATGCCACCGGCTTTTATCAGGCTTTAGCTATGCTGGTCATACTGAAGCCATGTGGATTTGTCAGGGAACAAATCATTAATCCATGATTAAAGAGTTCGAGAACTCAATAAATCGAATCATAACCCTGTGGACGGGTCTTAAAACGGCGATGGAACCACATATATTGTGTTGGGGCGATCCGTAACTGGCGTTCAATAATCTGGTTCACGCGAGTGGCATCATCCAGTTCATCTGCGCTTGGCAGGTTTTCAACGGGTGGCTCAATCAGGACATGATATTTTGGATTTTTGATATCGCCGTGACGGTAGAAATACAGTGGGATCGCAGCGGCTTTGGTCATTTTTAATAAACGACGGTGTGCGGTCACGGTTGCAGCAGGAACACCAAAAAATGGTGCCATTACGCCTTGTTTTAAACCGAAATCCTGATCCGGGCTGTACCAGATCGCATGTCCATTTTTCAGATTACGCACCAGACCACGCATATCATCATGGTCAATCTGGTTGGCATAAATTGTGGCGCGGCAGCGATAAATCAGCATATCCAGCAAGGGGTTATTCTGCGGACGATAGACGACATCCGGTTCAAAATATTGGGCACACAGGTAGCCGCCAGCATCCAGCAGGGTAGAGTGTGTACCCAGTAATAATGCACCTTTTCCTTCAGCTTGTGCTTGCTGGATATATTCCAGACCTTCAATAGTTACACGGCCTTTAAACCATTTTGGCGTGTACCAGGCATTTAAGGTTTCAAACACACCGAGCATCTGGTCAATAAAGACCTGACGGGAATTTTCCTGCACTTCTTGCGCAGACCATTCTGGAAAACACACTTCCAGATTGCGCACTGTAGTTTCACGGCGAGATTTGAGATATTTAAAACTTAAGCTACCCAGTAAAGAAGCCAGACGGTACTGAATCGCCCAAGGTAAAATCGCCAGAATCATCAGGAATACAATGCCAATCCATATGCCCCAATACTGGGGAGACAGGAAGGCCCACTGAAATTCACCGGGTTGGTAATCTGGCTTTTTACTCATAATCTGCTATTTAAACCTCAAGATATCTGCAGTGTAGCAGAAGAGCTTTTTGAAACAAAAAAGTGAAAATAAAAAAAGCATCTGTACGAATACAGATGCTTGGCATTGGAGAAATAGAAAACTTAACCTTTGGTCATATTTTCCAGTTCATCCCAGCGTTCCATTTTTTCCAGCAAAATCTCGTCAATTTCACCTAGACGTTCAGATGCCTTGGTCGCTGCTGCTGCATCTTTCACAAACCATGAGCCATCTGCCAGTTTGTCAGAAAGTTCAGCCTGTTCACTTTCCAGTGCTTCGATTTCTGCAGGCAATTGTTCAAGTTCACGTTGATCTTTGTAGCTGAGTTTCACCTTTTTCGGTGCAGGAGCAGCGGCAGCCGCTGCGGCTTCAGCTTTGGCTGCGGCTTTTTTAACGGCAGATTTTTGATCAACCGCTGTCTGGTTTGGTCGCTGTTCTAAATAATCCTGATAACCACCGATGTATTCATCAATATTGCCTTTACCATCAAATACCCAGGTTGAGGTCACGACATTGTCCATAAAGGCACGGTCATGCGAGATCAGCAGTAATGTGCCTTTATAGCCACTTAACATTTCTTCTAATAGTTCAAGGGTCACCATATCCAGATCATTGGTTGGTTCGTCCATCACAATCAGGTTTGATGGTTTAAGCAAAAGCTTTGCCAGCAAAATACGGTTACGTTCACCACCAGACAGCGCTTTTACCGGTGTACGGGCACGTTCAGGCGAGAACAGGAAATCTTGTAAATAGCTATAGATATGACGACGGCTGCCATTGATGTCGACATGGTCAGAACCTTCAGCGACATTATCTTTTACCGATTTTTCCAGATCCAGTACGTTACGTAACTGGTCAAAATAAGCCACTTCAAGCTGTGTACCAGTTTTCACCGTGCCGCCATGCTCAAGCTGGCCTAAAATCGCTTTAATCAGTGTGGTTTTACCAACACCGTTATCACCGACTAAACCAATACGGTCGCCACGCATTACCAGTGCCGAGAAGTCATTAATGATTGGTGCATTGTCACCAAATTTCACGCTGAGGTGTTCAATCTCAAATACGACTTTACCAGAACGGCTCGCATCCTGAGTTGCCATGCTCACTTTACCTTGTTGTGAGCGGCGTGCTTTTGATTCTTCGCGTAATGCTTTAAGCGCACGGACACGACCTTCGTTACGGGTACGACGCGCTTTAATTCCCTGGCGAATCCATACTTCCTCTTCAGCAAGACGCTTGTCAAACAGCGCATTCTGCTTTTCTTCGGCTTCCATCTGCTGTGCTTTAAGCTCGAGATAACGTGAATAGTTACCTTCGTAGCTACGCAATGTACCACGATCCAGTTCAACAATACGGGTTGCAATGCTGTCTACAAATGAACGGTCATGCGAAATAAACAGAAGCGTTAAATTATTTTGATCGAGCAGGAATTTCTCTAACCATTCAATACTTTCCACGTCCAGATGGTTGGTCGGTTCATCAAGTAACAGAACGTCTGGTTGAGTGAGCAGGGCACGAGCCAGCAGTACACGACGCTTACGACCACCGGATAAATCGGCAAGGTCTGCATCCGGATCTAGGCCCATTTTACTCAGGATAGAGTTCACCTTGGTTTCTAAAGCCCAGCCATCCAGCTGATCCATCTTGTGCTGCAATGAACCCATGCGGTCACAAGCTTCCATATCACCCAGTACGCAGGCTTCGCTGGCTTCATGATAAGCACGTAGAACTTCTGATGCTTCACCTGCGCCATCCGCCACGATATCGGCGACTTTGCCTGAATCCATCGGCACGTCTTGGGCCAACATGGAAATTGTGATGCCATTTTGTAAGGAAACTTCACCACTGTCAGGTAACAGGCTTCCTTCAATCAGTTTAAGTAAGGTAGACTTACCTTCACCATTACGGCCAATCAAACACACTCGTTCACCGCGTTCTAAATTAAAGTTAGCGCCGTCGAGCAGTGCAGGTCCGCCAAACGCGAGTTGGACGTCCCTTAGGGTAATATATGCCATAATGGTTTCCTGAAATCCTATGATGAGGACTTAAAATGACTAAACAACAAAATCTAAATGAACAGGCGTCATTTTCCGCACCCATTGAAGATTTGCAAGTCCGAATTGCATTTTTGGACGATTTAGTTGAACAGTTGAATCAGCAGGTGACCAGGCAGAATCTGGAAATCATCAATCTTCAGAAGCAAATGACGCTGTTATATCAACGTGTTGAGTCGGCAGATTTGTCCGAAGGCATTGCAGAATTCGACCCCATTATTGATCGACCACCGCATTATTAATTATGTAATTGGTCATGTAGAAAACCCTCGATTGTGAGGGTTTTCGCTTTAATGGGTTTATGCTTTGTTTCAGCAGGGTAATCCTAGTCAGTAAAACTAGCCATGCTGAAAATAATTTGACCTTTTTCACGCTTGCCCCTCTAATAGCGCTTCCAGGTTTTGTTCAGATTGGTGTTCCATGTCACAGAAAGTTGTTTTACTCGATCTTGAAAATAATTTCCCGACCGCCACTCTATTACGTGAAATCACCAAGCATTATCCAATCTTGTACCTGTTTAGCTGTGCCGGTAAGTTTGAATTTGAACTGGAAGACCTGACCGAACTGGCAGGCTGGATCGCCAGTGGGCAAGTGGTCATTCTGGACATTCCTGAAGCTGAACACCGTGAATATGAATATGCGGTCATTGTCGGACAGCTGATGGCACTGCTGGAACCGGATACCCATGTAGAACTGATTTCAGCCATAGCCAGCAGTGAAATGCTGATGCAAATGCTGATTGCATCTGACATTAGTTGTAGCCTGATTCAGGTACAGGCAGAACCGGAACAGGATAAAAAAGCCAATCCTAAATTTAAGATCCCAAGTCTCGACACCATTCAGCAGAAACCCGCTCTACAACTGGTGAAAAAATATTGTGATGCACTGGCAAAAATGCCAGGCAAGCCAAGCACACTGGAAAGCCTGAAAAATTCTGTGGCAAATATTTTGCAAGTACTGCCAGGCAAAGCACAGCATGTCGTCGGAATGCTGATTAACCTTAAGATTGTAAAACGCTATGAGGATCAGATTGCCTTCCGTAAAAAGGTATTAAAGCAATGGTCTCAACTGGATCTGTCTGCTGCACCAACTACATCGCTTGATCTGAGTCAGGCCATTGCTGAATTGACCCCGGAAGAGCCAGAAAAAGTCATTGAAGAACAATCTGCCATTCAGTCTGTACAACAGGGATTGTTCAAAAACTTTGACCGCATTGATCCGGTACAAATGGAAGTGGCACGCAAGCTGCGTGAACTACAAGGTGACAAGCCTAAAGATATTTATGAATTGCGAGATTTACTGGAACAGTTATTTCCAAAATCCGATGTGCGTTTATTGCTGAAGGAACTGCTGGAGAAAGGCTATATTTACTGGAATGGTCATGAAGTTCTCTATAGCCATGAGATGTTCCTGAATTAATTTTGTCGCGCAAACTTGCGTTTTATATTGAGCTTATGCAACTCTAATAATAGAACATAAAGGTTGAGCTATGGAAAATACAGGAATCTGGGTTGCTGTCGTCATCATTGTATTTGTACTGGGATCTATTTTTGGTCTGCGTGTCAGCCCACGAGAAAGAGCTTTGGGCATGATGCGTGAGAAAGCCCGCAAGATGGGATTACACCCACGTCTGGTTGTGGCTCCTGACTGGACCAAAGTGCCGATGGCCACTGAAAAGCGTGCCAGTATGGTGGCTTATTATAGTGTGCTGATACCAGACGCACGTTTGCCACTGATGCGTGCCCGTGTGGTCGATCAAAAGCTTGAGCTGGTACAAGGCGATGACAAATTTAAAGATTTTCCCATTGCATTAAAAGGCATTTATGCTATTGATATGCAGGCAAACTGTGTTGGACTGTATTGGGATGAAGAAGCTGATCTAAAAGCGGCCCAGCTCGATGACATCAAGGCACTATTACATTCCTTGGCTGAACTTTAATTTTTTAGAATATACAGGATTAACGGTTAATTATGGCGAACGCTCCTCGGTCCACATCAAAAAGCAGCACAGCGAAGTCTTCCGACGCTGGAAATAAGCGTGCCTTAGTGATTGTGGAGTCGCCTGCAAAAGCGAAAACAATCAACAAATACCTCGGTTCGAACTACATTGTGAAATCATCTGTCGGTCACGTGCGTGATTTGCCGACAGGCGGCTCTGCCAAAAGTACAGAGAAAAAGCCAGCAACGCGAACCAAGCTGACTGAAGCAGAAAAAGCGGAAAAATCACAGCAGGCGTTGATTAACCGTATGGGCGTAGACCCGGAACACGATTGGAAAGCCAAATACGAAGTCCTGCCTGGCAAAGAACATGTGGTTGCTGAACTGAAAAAACTGGCCTCGCAAGTCGATGAAGTCTATCTGGCAACGGATTTGGACCGTGAAGGGGAAGCGATTGCCTGGCATTTAAAAGAAGTGATCGGCGGTGATGATTCACGTTACCAGCGTGTGGTCTTCAACGAAATTACCAAAAATGCCATTCAGGAAGCATTCAAGCATCCAACCCGTCTGGATACCAACAAAGTCAATGCTCAACAGGCACGCCGTTTCTTGGACCGTGTTGTAGGCTTTATGATCTCGCCATTGCTGTGGGAAAAAATTGCCCGTGGTTTATCGGCAGGTCGTGTGCAATCCGTTGCAGTAAAACTGGTGGTTGAGCGTGAACGTGAAATCCGTGCCTTTATTCCTGAAGAATACTGGCAAGTATTTGCTGATACCAAAGCGAAAAAAGATGACATTCGCCTGGAAGCAGTGAAGCAAAATGGTAAGACCTTAAAGCTGCACAATAAAGCTGAAACTGATGCTTTGTTGAGCCTGATCAAAGATGCTGAATACAAGGTGATGAGCCGTGAGGATAAACCAACCAAGGTCAATCCAAGCGCGCCGTATATCACTTCAACGCTACAGCAGGCAGCCAGCACACGTTTAGGCTTCTCGGTGAAGAAAACCATGATGCTGGCCCAGCGTCTGTATGAAGCTGGCTTTATTACCTATATGCGTACTGACTCCACGTTCTTGAGCGATGATGCAGTCAATATGGTACGTGGTCACATCGAATCTGAATTTGGTGAAAAATACTTACCAGCCAAGCCAAACCGTTATGGCAATAAAGCCGGTGCGCAGGAAGCTCATGAAGCAATTCGTCCTTCAACTGTTGGCTTAAAAGGTGATAGCTTGGTCGGTGTGGAACGAGATGCACAACGTTTGTATGACCTGATCTGGCGTCAGTTTGTTGCCTGCCAGATGACACCTGCTGAATATTTATCTTCTACGATTTTAGTCGATGCCAATGGTGTGGAGCTAAAAGCCAAAGGCCGTACGCTGGTATTTGATGGTTTCACTAAAGTTCGTGGTGCCAACAAGGCAGATGACGATATTTTATTGCCAGCTGTCAAAGTGGGTGAAGTCCTGAAGCTAGAGAAACTTGATCCTTCTCAACATTTCACTAAACCACCTGCACGCTTCACTGAAGCATCCTTGGTAAAAGAGCTTGAAAAACGTGGTATCGGTCGTCCTTCGACCTATGCCGCGATTATCTCGACCATTCAAGACCGTGGTTATGTGAAACTGGATAACCGTCGCCTGTTTGCTGAAAAAATGGGTGAGATCGTTACTGATCGTCTGGATGAAAGTTTCAACAACCTGATGAACTATGCTTTTACAGCAGATCTTGAAGGTCAGCTGGATAAGGTGGCAGATGGTGAACGGAACTGGAAAGATCTTTTAGACAGCTTCTACGGTGACTTTAAGAAGCGTTTGACCAATGCACAGGGTGAGAGCGGTATGCGCCGTAACCAGCCGGTAGAAGTCAATGCCGTACACTGTAAAGAATGTGAACGTCCAATGCAGATCCGTACCGGAACGACAGGTGTATTCTTGGGGTGTTCAGGTTATAACCTGCCGCCTAAAGAGCGTTGTAAAGGCACACTGAACCTGACCCCGGTTGAGTCTTTGGCTGCACTGTCTGACGATGATGCCGCTGAAACTGCTGATCTGATGTCGAAAAAACGTTGTCCGATCTGCTCAACTGCGATGGACAGCTACGTCATTGATGGCGGTCGTAAACTGCATATCTGCGGTAACAACCCGGACTGTGCCGGTTTTGAACTGGAAGAAGGTGAGTTCAAGATCAAGGGCTATGATGGCCCAACCATTCCATGTGACAAATGTGATGGCGAAATGCAGCTGAAGACTGGCCGTTTTGGTCCTTATTTTGCCTGCACCAGCTGTGAAAATACCCGTAAGGTTTTGAAAAATGGTCAGCCTGCGCCACCGCGTGTTGATCCAATCAAGATGGAACACTTACGCTCAACCAAGCATGATGACTTCTTTGTCCTGCGTGATGGTGCCGCAGGTCTGTTCCTGGCAGCGAGCAAATTCCCTAAAGTACGTGAAACCCGTGCACCGAAGGTGGCGGAACTACGTACCGTTGCAGAGCAGCTGGATCCGAAGTATCAGTTTATCTTGCAGGCGCCAGATGTAGATCCTGAAGGGAATCCAACCTTGGTGAAGTTCAGCCGTAAGAACCAGTCGCAATATATTGGTTCAGAAACACCTGAAGGTAAGCAAACCAAATGGTCGCTGGTCTACCAGGATGGAAAATGGGTTGAAGCCTAAAAGCTAAAAGTAAAAAATGCCGACATCAGTCGGCATTTTTTATGGCAGAATAAATTTTAGAAATTTGATTAATAATAAAATTTGGGGAAGGTGTGGATATTCAAACAAAAAAATTCGCAGTGCTCATTGATGCGGATAATTCATCGATTAATGCAATCGCATCAGTATTAGAAGAAGTTGCTAAATACGGTATTGCCAGTGTTAAACGTGTTTATGGAGATTGGAGTAGTGAAACCTTAAAAAATTGGCGCGATGTTTTGCTTCCACATGCAATTACACCTGTACAGCAATTTGCCTATACCAAAGGTAAAGACGCAACAGACATGATTCTGATTATTGATGTTATGGATTTACTTTATGCAGGTGCATTAGATGGGTTCTGTATCGTATCCAGTGATAGCGATTTCACGCCCTTAGCTTCACGTATTCGTGAAAATGGTCTCACCGTCTATGGTTTTGGCAAAAAAGCTACTCCTGAAGCATTCAAAAAAGCTTGTGACAAGTTTATTTATATTGAAAACTTACTTGTAGATAGTGAAATTAAAAATAATGAGGATAGTGAAGAAACAGACTTAACCGATAAAAAAGTTTCGGATATTAGCAAGACAAGTGGACAAAAAACCATATCTGCCCAAAAGGAAATTCAGTTACCTGAAGGGATGGACCGAGCCACACTTAATTTAATTTATAAAGCTGTAAAAGATAATGCAGATGAAAATGGTTGGGCCAATTTAAGTATGGTTGGGCAATACATAAGTGCGGTAAAACCTGATTTTGACTCTCGTAATTATGGTCGTGCCAAACTTTCTGGGTTAATCAAGACTTTAAATCTTTTTGAAACTAAAATTGAAATGAGCCAGATGTTTCTTAGAAAAATAAAAAAACAGAGTGCTTAAAGCATGTGGAAAAAAATCCGAATCCTGATTCTGCTACTGATTTTATTTATGGTCGCAGTCAATGCCTATCGTGACCAAAACCAGGACTGGTCCAAGCCTATTTTTGTCTTGTTGCATCCAATTAATGCGGATGGTTCAGCAGCTACCCAACAATATATTCAGCAACTCTCGGCTCAGGATTTAAATGGAGCACAAGAATATCTGGAAAAGGCTGCGCAGCAGTATCGTGGTCAACCAACATATTTCTATTTTAATCTTGGACGTGAACTGAAAGAATTACCACCTAAAGTTCCTGAGCAGGCCTCAGTTATAGATACCATTTTCTGGAGCCTGAAATTCCGTTTCTATGCCTGGCAACAGCAGCAAAGCTCAGATCCTTCGGCCAATGTGATCTTATATTTAAACTACTATGATCCGGCACAGCATAAAGTGTTAAAGCATTCAACGGCTTTACAAAAAGGCCGGATTGGTTCAGTAAATCTGTTTGCTTCCAGGAAACAGACTGAACAAAACAAGATTGTCCTTGTACATGAGCTATTACATGCTTTTGGAGCCAACGATAAATATGATCTGGCGACCGGTCAGCCGATGTATCCTGTGGGATATGCATTTCCTAATCAGCAACCTTTGTTTCCACAAGCCAAAGCAGAGCTAATGGCAGGTCATATTCCCATTTCTCAAACAACTAGCAAAATGCCAGAATCTTTAAGTCAGACTCTAATTAATGAGATCACTGCGATTGAATTGGGTTGGAAACACTGATTGGATAATGCTGAATTTACCCAGAACTTTAGTCGTGCTTGTAAATAAATTTGATACTGGCTTATGAGCTTATAGATAGACTGAAACTTCTAACCATAAAATATTAATAATTGAGAAGAATATGCATACTTTTGTCCTGGCTCCCGATTCCTTTAAGGAAAGTATGTCAGCCGAGCAAGCGTGCCAAGCTATGCAACGCGGTGTTTTGCAGGTCTTTCCTGATGCATGCTGTATCGCTGTGCCTATGGCAGATGGTGGTGAGGGAACAGTAGATGCCTTGCTGCGCTCCTTGGATGGTCAATGTATTACTTGTACGGTGACTGGGCCTTTAGTGACTCAGCAAGTTTCAACTTATTTTGCCATAGTCGATTATGGTCGAACTGCCGTCCTTGAAATGGCCAAAGCCAATGGCATACATTTGCTCGCAGCAGAACAACGTAACCCCATGCTGACCTCAACCTATGGCACAGGAGAGATGATCAAACAGGCATTAGATCGCGGTATTGAAAAAATCATTATTGGACTTGGTGGTAGTGTCACCAATGACGGCGGTGCCGGGATGGCACAGGCATTGGGTGTCCAGTTTTTCAATAGTACAGGTGAAGCGATTCAGGTCTGCGGCGGTAATCTAGATCAGATTAATCAAATAGATATTTCCCAGTTAGATGCTCGTTTGAAAAACACCCAAATTCTAATCGCTTCTGATGTCAATAATCCACTGTGTGGACCGAATGGCGCTTCGGCAATCTTTGGGCCGCAGAAGGGAGCAACTCCGGAAATGGTGCAGCAACTGGATCGTAATCTCAGCCATTTTGCTGATCTGGTCGAAGCAAGTTTAGGTATTTCTATAAAGAATGTAGCAGGCTCGGGTGCAGCGGGTGGTTTGGGTTTTGGCCTTATGGCATTTGCGGGTGCCAAGTTGCAATCCGGTGTGGAATTGATTATTGAGCAAAGCCGATTAGCCGAAAAAATTGCTCAAGCGGATTATGTGCTGACTGGTGAAGGCAAGATTGACAGCCAGACGGCCTTAGGCAAAACACCGTTTGGCGTTGCTCAGGTCGCACAGCAGTTCAATAAACCGGTGTTAGCTTTTGCTGGTCTGGTGGGTGAAGGAATTGAGTCTTTATTTGATGCCGGCTTTAGTCAGATTGTGGGAATTAATCCACCAGATTGTAGCTTGGAAGAAGCATTAAAAAATGCGGAAGTGAATCTGGAAAAAGCAGTGTCTAAAACTATTAAAAATATTTGGGAACCGAGGACTTAGTTTTCTCTTGCAAGATAGTCATTGCTGCAAAAGCTTTACATAATGGTAGATAATAATGCGTAAGCAGATCTTACTTTTCCTGGATGAGAGGCACTGCTTTGCAAGGTAACAAAAATCCTTTGCTGGATTGAGGGTATATCCCTATACCCCAATCCAGACGGCATCCATGCCGTCGACCCTATAGCAAATCTAGAGATAAAATTGGGTGCTGTTTTAGCGCGGATGAAAAGCCATAATTATAAGAGTGATCTGTTAAACTACACGCATCCACAGAATGATGAGTGATCATGAGTTTAGCCACCCTAATAGATGAACTGAACCCCCAACAAAAACAAGCTGCGACGACTGAAGCAAAGCACAGTTTGGTCTTGGCTGGGGCGGGCTGTGGCAAAACTAAAACCATCGTCGCACGTGCAGCTTATCTGATCGATCAGGGCGTACCCGCCAATCAGATTCAGATTTTGACTTTTACCCGTCGTGCAGCCAGTGAAATTGTCGCGCGTGTGGAATTGGCTTTGGGGGATGAGGCCAAAGGTCTGCGGGCATCGACTTTCCATACCTTCTGTATGTATCTGCTTCGCCGTATTCCCAAAGCATTTGGACTGGAGCAGTTTTCGATTATTGATCGTGATGATCAGTTGATGATGTTCCGCCTGATTCGCGGACGTGATGACAAGAAAAACCCGAATTACCTACCCAAGCCACAAGAGTTGTGTGACCTGTATTCCTTTGCACGAAATACTCGGCAGAAACTGAGTCTGGCACTGGAAAAACAAATGCCGGAATATCTGGCGCTGAAAGACCAGATTGCTGACATCATGAAAGAATACGAAACACGTAAAAAGGCACGTAGTTTCCTGGACTATGACGATATTCTGGCAGTGGTCGCGAGTGCATTGGTACAATCAGAAGGACTGGTGGATTATGTCGCTTCAATTTGCCGTCATATGCTGGTCGATGAGATGCAGGACACCAATCCATTGCAATGGGCTTTGCTAGAACCCCTCAAAGATCATATCAGCCTGTTCTGTGTTGGAGATGATGCACAGTCAATTTATGGCTTCCGTGGTGCGGACTTTGAAAATATTCACCATTTCAAAGAGCGTGTGCCTGATGCACAGATTTTTAAACTGGAAAAAAATTACCGCTCGACTCAGGAAATTCTAGACCTGTCCAACTGGCTGCTGGATCAATCCGAAATTAAATATGACAAGCGGCTGGATGCACATCGGGGTGAAGGCATTAAGCCAAAAATGCATATCTTCCCGAACGAGTTTGATGAAGCCAAATGGATCGCCATCGATATCAAAGAGCGTCATTACTTACAAGGCAGTAAATGGTCTGATCATATGGTGCTGGTGCGTTCCAGTTTTGCGGCACGCCATATTGAAGCGGCCTGTATTGCTGCCAATGTGCCGTATCGCTTTATTGGGGGGATGAAGCTGTTAGAAACCGCACATGTTAAAGACTTGTTGAGTTTACTGCGTGTAGTTGCCAATTCGCTGGATGATATTGCCTGGATGCGTTTCCTGACGCTGTGGAATGGCGTAGGTGATGTCGGTGCCAGCAAACTGTCACAGCAACTCTTGGCAGAGCCTGAGATGGATATCATTGCAGACAAGCTGGAAAAATTTGGCAAGATTCCATTGGAATCCATTCTGATCATGAAGCAGATGACTGTGTTAAAAACAGAAGTTGAAGCCTGCGTCAGCCTAGCCATTCAGGCCATCGAAAACCAGCTCGCCGAGAATTATAAAAAAGACTGGAATCGCCGTCAGGGTGATTTTGAACTGGTCAAGCAGCTGGCTTCCAAACATACCCAGCTGAGCGAGTTTCTGGAAGAGTATGTACTCGATCCGGTATCGATTTCTGAAATTGAACGCCAGTCAGATCCTGATGTGGTGACTTTAATCACCATCCATTCTGCCAAGGGTACAGAGCAGAAGGTCTGTTATGTGGCGAATGTGACACCGGGACAGTACCCTCATGCGCGTGCGCAAGGTGATTTTGATGATGTTGAAGAAGAACGCCGGGTGCTGTATGTGGCATTGACCCGTGCGCAGAATGAGTTGATTTTGACAAAACAGAATCTGAATCACTGGGCACGCGAAACCGTGGATGAGCAGGGCCGTAAAGTAGAGAGTTATTTTATGAATGACCTAACTCGCCAGCTGTGTACTACGGAAACCCATTACAAGACCCGTCAGCAAACCGTGAAAAGTGCCTTAATCGAACGCCAGTCGATTAATTTAGATTTTGGCATTGATCTCGATTAAACTAGACAGATGTTGTTGTATGCAAAAAGTAGAGTAGGCGAGTGCTTTTTGATGTTTTTTGCCTATCTTCTTAAGGTTATCAAATGAAAATTTTAGTTCGTAACTTGGAACGTACTGTGAGAGAGACTGAGTTACTGGAATTGTTCAAGCAATATGGCACAGTAGATACTTGTACGCTGGTGCTGGATGCTGAAACTGGTAAGTCTAAAGGCTTTGCCTTTGTAGAAATGCCGCATGGCCGTGAAGCAGTTAAAGCGATCAAAGGTCTGAATACCTTGCGCTTACATGGTACAGGCATTCGTGTGAAACAGGCTGAAGAAAAGCCACAGGCGTAAATAGAAAAAGGAGCAGATAATGCTCCTTTTTTATGGAAATAACTTTTCTGAATGACCAAATAGTTAGAGCTTCTGGTTGAATAACTCAATCCAAATTTTATTATCCATTCAATAAAATAGAGTTCTGTCATAAATCATTTTTTAATCATTATAAAGCGAAGCAGTGCATCTCATTCCAGAGGGATAAGGGGCTTTAAATATCTATTTAAGTATGAATAGAATGATCATTTTTTGATTTATGAAAGAGCTTTAATGACTCCTCAAAAATTAAAATAAATTGCATTAGTAATTCAGCCCGGTTGTTCATATTTCCTGAAAAAATCAATAAATAAAATAAATTCCATTGTAAAAATAATGATCTGGTCTTAAGTTATAAAAGCCAAAATTTGTTTTAACACTTAGGAAAAATCCATGACTCGTGTTGCTCGCTATCATGCGGACCGTACCAATCAGAAACTTTATTTCGCCCGCCTTGCCTGTCAGCAGGCAGAGCAAACCGATCATGTCCAGCAGGCTCAGGCACATCGTGAATCAGCAGTTTTTCATTTGCATGGTGCAGTCCTGGCTTTTTTGCAGGAACTGGTGCGTTACTACCGTTTAAATGATCTGAGTCCGACCTTGAAATCGATTGAAGAGCAGATGGCTGCGAAAGGGCAGATCTCTCCAGAAGTCACCGTAATGCAGCAACTTTCTAAAGACGGCTTTATCGCTGAGCTGAAGCGTGCTTATCGTTTGTGTCAGTACACACCCGAGCCGAGTGTGCCGGAGCCTGAAGATGAAACATCTTCTAAACTGATTATTAAAGTCACTCAAACACCTCAAGCGTGGTTACCAGATACAGCAATCCTGCGTGAATGGCATCGAGACCTGACACAATTGATTGATGGTTTTCGCAATGAGATGGTGGAATTTTAATCCGACCAATGGCCCTTGAAATTGAAATTATTAACCATATATCCAATAAACAGCGATGCAAAGTGATTCTGCGCTTTGCCACCATGTTGAACATGGAGGACATATGTCTATAGAACAATTGAAAGAACTATTTGGTAGTCAAGAAGCGATTTTAGAACTCGTTCAACTGGAAAGTGGTGAGTTAGCATTACGCAATGCAGGCTCAGAAAAACAGCCATTGGTCATTATTCAGTTTAATGATGAAGTAAAAGCACTTCTCGGTGATCAGACCCCGGTGGTTGCTCAGCATATGATTCAGGCGGCTTTATTTGGCCTGCTCGAAAAGCAGGCAAATGAGATGCAGGCTGAAATTATGGATGAAAAACCAAAATATTTAAGTTGACTGCTCTCCCATTCTAAATAAAAAAGCGCACTTTAAAGTGCGCTTTTTTATTGGATTTATTTCATTATTAAATATATACCAAAAAAAATAATATGGATCACTGTGGTTAACCAAAACTTTTTTCGGAACTCTTGTTTTTGTGATTTATGTCTTAAACTGAGCTGAGCAACTAAAGCACCTATCCAACCACCAAATAAACTCAGATTATGCAGAGTTTGCTCTGGTGTACGACGTTTATTGTTTTGGGCTGATTGTTTATCTTGCCAATAAGCGAAGAACGTGATGAGGTTAATCACTGCATAATAAACTAAGACCCAAACCGAGATTTGTCCTGTCAAAAATAGAACTAATAAGGTAAGAATAAATGGGTAAGCTGCAATTTTAGACAATAAGCTTTTGCCACCTTCTTGTTGTTGATGGCGTTGGTCTCTTAATCGTTGACGTTCATAATCATGTAAAAACTGAATATTGGTTGCTTGTAAGTTTTTCTTAGTCCCTTGTACAACATTATAAATCAGTTCATCACCATCTACAGGGCGTCTGGTCTTATAACTAAAATTTTTAATATGAACAAAAACACGTTCTGAAGTTTCATGGGTAGTCGCGAATCCAAAGCCTTGGTCATCTTTCCATGTGGTTAATTTACCTTTATAACGCATACTATTCCCCCACAAGAATCCTGTTTAAAAGACTTTAAAATCAAATATAAAAGTCTATAAGTTATTTAAATTAGGAGTTTATTATAAAGTCGATCAATTTTTTTGTCATAAAAAAGGCAGATACTCATGATCTGCCCAATTTAAAAAATTAAAATTTAATGTGCCGAACCATGTTGATGAGCCATCTGAATCTGATGCAGGATATGACGACTCATGTTCTTCGCCATTTCTTCTTTAGCATAGTAGACCGCACCCACATTATCGCGGCGGATGACTTCAGCTTCTTCCTTACTTTCGGCACAGACCAGTACCTGAATTTCAGGATTTAAAGTTTTGGCAATATCCACGATTTTATGAATATCCAAAATATCCATAGGGGAAATGACCAATAGACGTGCATGCTGAATATGCGCCTGAATCAAGACGCCTGGTTCAGTCGCCACACCCGATACCGCTGCAATGCCTTTGGCACGCAATTTTTCAACAATCTCCCGGTTTTCTTCAGCAATCACAACTTTAATATTTTGTTCCATCAAGGAAGTCGTGATGCGACGTCCCACTTCACCATGGCCGACAATCACTACCTGATCGCGCAGGTAGTCCTGGGATACTTCATCAGGCAGCATGGCCAGTGGATCGCCACTGCGCTCCAGTAAACGCGCCAGGTTGGAACGTTCGCGAATCCATTTCTGTACTGGTTCAATGGCAGCGAAAATAAAAGAGTTCAGGGTAATTGAAATCAAGGCACCCGCCAGAATCAGGTTTTGCCCTTCCAGTGACAGCAGATTTAGCGATACCCCAAGTGCAGCAAGAATGAACGAGAATTCACCGATTTGCGCCAGTGACGCACCCACTGTCAGCGCTGTGTTGATTGGATAACGGAAGAACAGTACCAATGCCATCGCAGCAATGGTCTTACCAATCATAATAATGGCAACAACCGCCAGCACATGCAGGGGTTGCTCAATCATAATCCGCGGATCAAACAGCATACCAACAGAAACGAAGAATAGAATCGAGAAAATTTCACGTAGCGGAAGGGTTTCTTCTTCTGCACGATGGCTGAAATCAGATTCTTTCACGACCATACCCGCAAAGAATGCACCTAGTGCCATAGAGACACCAAAGACTTTGTAGGCACCAAAGGCAATCGATACAGCAGCGGCCACAACAGTTAGCGTAAACAGTTCACGTGAGCCTAGACGCGCGACAACCTGCATGATCATTGGTATTAGACGTTTACCAACAATCAGCATAAAGGCAATAAAGCCTGCGACCTTGAGTAGGGTAATGCCCAAGGTGAGCCAGATATTCCCATCACTGCTACCTTCCAGTGCCTGACCACCGAGTAAAACTGCGGTTGCAGGAAGTAACACCAGTGCCAATACCATGACCAGATCTTCAACCAACAGCCAGCCTACAGCAATCTTACCGTTAATGGATTCAAGCAGACCACGGTCTCCAAGTGCTTTTAGGAGCACGACAGTACTGGCACAGGAGAGACTTAAACCAAAAACAAGCGCAGAACCAAAACTCCAGCCCCAGAGCATGGATACACCAACGCCAAGCAGGGTAGCCACTGCAATTTGCAGGATCGCACCAGGCAGGGCAATGCGCCTTACCTGCATCAGGTCATTTAAGGAAAAGTGCATCCCGACACCAAACATCAGGAACATGACGCCTAATTCGGCAAGCTGGTTGGCGAGCTGGATGTCACCAACCACCCCAGGGGTATTGGGGCTAATCAGGATCCCGGCAATCAGATATCCGATCAAGGGAGGTAGACGCAAGCGCGCAGCGATATAGCCGAATGCCAGCGCCAGTCCAAAGCCTACAGCCAGTAATATGATGAGATCTACGTCATGTGGCACTAAACACTCCTTTAAGGTGAATTTTAAAATTTCAGTTTTTTATGGGAAATAAGCACAAAAAGTGCCAAAACAAAAAGAAAGTTTATCAAGCTGAATAAAAAAAATGCAAAAAAAAACGACCCTAAAAGGTCGCTTTTTTTCAAAAAACTAAAATTATTTAATTTTAGCTTCTTTGAAGATCACGTGTTGACGGATTTTTGGATCAAATTTTTTGATTTCCATTTTTTCCGGCATAGTACGTTTGTTCTTAGTAGTGGTATAGAAATAACCTGTACCAGCTGAAGAAACTAAGCGAATCTTATCACGCATTGTCCTGACTCCTTACTTAGATCTTTTGACCTTGAGCACGAAGGTCAGCAACAACCTTTTCAATGCCCAATTTATCGATAATACGCATACCTTTAGTAGTAAGACGAAGACGTACGAAACGTTTTTCGCTTTCTAACCAGAAGCGGTGTTGGTGCAGGTTCGGCTCGAACCGGCGCTTAGTTTTGTTGTTGGCGTGTGAGACGTTGTTACCAACGACTGGACGCTTGCCGGTAACTTGGCAAACCTTAGACATGGTGTAACTCCATTGATTTAGCCAACAGCAAATCTGTATGGCCAGTCAAAAATAAACGGATTGAATTCATTCAAGGGGCGTTTTATACCAAAAATGCGCTTAAAAGACAAGCGATTTTGTCTAAAACCGGGCATGAGTTGGTGCAACAGCTCATGCCTTGATCATTTATCGAAGAAGAGTCTTCGAAATCAGTTTATGAATCGGCTTATTAAACGGCGGGAGAATGTATTTCAAGCTATACAGCTTAGGATTGGACATTACAGACCGTTCATGCGACAAACTGAAGAAGCCTTCTGGCCCATGGTATTTACCCATCCCCGAAGCGCCAACGCCGCCAAATGGCAGGTCATCCTGTGCAACATGAGTGAGTACCGTGTTCTGGCCGAAGTGCCCTGAATGGGTACGCTGTGCGACATAATCGGCACGCGCCTGATCAAAGTCGAAATAGTATAATGCAAGTGGACGCGGACGGCTATTAATAAAGTCGATTACATCGTCAATTTGATCATATTCCATGATTGGCAGCAGTGGACCAAAGATTTCATTTTTCATGATATCCATATCTGGCGTCACATTGGTCAGAACGGTCGGTGCTATTTTACGCAGATCTGCCGGTGTTTCATTACGCGGGTTGATTTCAATAATCTGGGCGCCATGTGCACGTGCATCTTCCAAATAGCCTTGCAGACGATTGTACTGCTTGTCATTCACAATCGAAGTGTAGTCCTGATTATGGGTGATATCCGGATACATGGTTTCCACATAGCTACGGAAATGATCGATAAATTCAGCGGTTTTACCACGTGGCAGGAACATGTAGTCAGGGGCCACACAGGTTTGACCAGCATTCCAGAGTTTACCTACTGCAATACGCTCTGCCACATCTTCAATATCAATAGATGGATGAACCAGTACCGGAGATTTGCCCCCCAGTTCCAGAATCACCGGCACCAGATTTTCTGCAGCTGCTGCCATCACGGTTTTACCCACCGCGGTTGAGCCGGTGAAAATCATTTTATCGAAAGCCAAGCGACAAAAGGCATCAGATACTGTACCGCCACCCGTAATCACTGCGACCAGTTCTTTCGGAAAGGCTTCCGCCAAGGCTGTTTCAAGTACAGCTCCAAAATGAGCAGAGGCACTCGAAATTTTTATCATGGCATGGTTGCCTGCAGCCAGTGCACAGACCAATGGGCCAATCGAGAGGAGTAAAGGATAGTTCCAGGGTGCAATAATGCCGACCACGCCCAACGGCTGGTACTGCACCCAGGCTTTGGCTGGCTGGTGAATAATGCTGACGTGACGCTTGGATGGTTTCATCCAGCCAGTCAGATTCTTGCTGTAATATTTGATGTGTTCCAGGCAGGTCAACAGTTCCCCGATTTTGGTTTCCCCAATCGAACGGTTACCATAATCCTGATTAATTGCATCGGCAAATTGATCTTGATACTTAACTAAGATACGCTTAAGTCGAGCTAAACGATCGATACGTTCCTTTGCAGTCGGCAACGGGTAACGTAAGTAGGCATGTTTTTGTTGTGCCAGAATGTCATTAAGGCACTGGCTGTCAAAAAAATGTGGTGTCATTAATGTCGTTTTTGTGTGACTGTTCATGCAGCACTACCACTTTTAAGAAAATCGATTATTTATTTTTAGAGTAAATACTCTAATTAGTCAAGTTACTTTGTGTACTCGACCGTCAATGCGCTGCTGGTGCGTGCGGGTATATGAACTGAATGGTTATTTTAGGATGTCCCAAACCAAAACGTTGAAAACGAAAGAACGTATTTTGCAGCTCAGTTTGCAGTTATTTAATGAGCGTGGTGAGCGTTCTGTTACGACGAATCATATTGCTGCTGAACTCGGTATGAGCCCGGGTAACCTGTACTATCATTTCCGTAATAAGAATGAAATCATCAAGGAACTGATGGAGCAGTACCAGAAGGAAACCCTGGAAATGCTGGCATTACCGGATGACCGTCCACTGGATGCCAATGACAAGATCCATTATTTTCAGGTGCTTAGCAGCCAGTTATGGGCCTATCGTTTTCTGCATCGTGATGTTTATCACCTGGTGGAAAATAATGAAGACTTCCGTAAGCTGTATCCGCGCTTTGCGGGTGAAGTCATGCAGCAGGGACAAAAAATCTATAAAGCCTTTGTCAATGCTGGCTTAATGGAAATGACTGATTCGGAAATTGAAGCCTTAATTATCAACCTGTGGATCGTGCTGACCAACTGGACCAACTTCCTGTATATGTCTGGTCATATTACCGACTCGAACCATCTGGAAGAAAAATGGGTATGGCAGGCATTGCGTCAAATGGTATTCCTGGAAGGTGCCTATCTGCGTGGTGAGAGCCGTCATACCTATGAAAGCCTGTTGAACTCTTTTGGTTCTTCCGAGCTTTTTGCCAGTCTGTCATCCGCTAAAGATCGGGAAACTGAACAAACTATTCAGAATAATTAAGAAACGCGCTAGAATACTCGGCTTATTTTTTAATTTATCTGATTAGTGACGTTTACCAACATGAATATGACGACTGCTAACACCGCACGTTTATTGATTACTTGTGAAGACAAGCCGGGCATCGTGCAGGCTGTTTCAAGCTTCTTGTATCATCAGGGCGCCAATATTACTGCGCTTGATCAATACGCGACAGAAGCTCAGGGCGGACGTTACTTCATGCGTGTTGAGTTTGAACTCGATAACCTGCAAAGCCGTAAAGAAAGCCTGTTACAGACTTTTGCTGTCAATGTTGCGGAACGCTATAACATGCATTGGCGTCTGGCGCTGGTAAGTGATGTGAAAAAAGTCGGCATTCTGGTGTCTAAAGTTGATCACGCTTTACTTGAGCTGTTATGGCGTCATGCACGTGGCGGTCTGCCATGTGAAATCACCAAAGTGGTATCGAATCATGAAACGCTGCGTGAATCGGTTGAAAATTTTGGTATTCCATTTGAAGTAGTACCAGTGACTAAAGACAATAAACGTGAAGCTTATGCAAAAATTGATGAGCTGATGCAAGGCAATGATTTGTTAGTACTGGCGCGCTATATGCAGATTCTGGATGAAGAATTTGTACAAAAATGGGAAATGAAAGTGATCAACATTCACCATTCATTCCTGCCAGCGTTTGTCGGTGCAAATCCGTACAAGCAGGCTTATGAAAAAGGTGTGAAACTGATTGGTGCGACTGCCCACTATGTAACGGCTGATCTGGACCAAGGTCCAATCATTGAGCAGGACGTAGAGCGTGTAAACCATGACTTTACTGTAGAGCAGCTGCGTGAACTGGGGCAGGACGTAGAGCGTAATGTACTGGCGCGTGCCGTAAGATGGCATCTGGAAGACCGTATTATTGTGGATGGTAACAAGACAGTGGTATTCCAATAAGTCTTGCATCATCATTCAAAAAGGCATACTTTAAGTATGCCTTTTTTTATTTGAGTTGTTTCTCTCATTTGTCGAAAAAAATGAAGAAAGTTGGGGATTGTTATTGCAAATGAAAACCCTTCTCATTTATTATTGGCGTACTTTAATTGTGCTAACCGATGAGCTTGATTATTTGTTTCATATCATCTCTTCAAGGTAAAAGATTTAATGAGCCAAGTTGCTTCTCCTATGATGCCTACTCCACCCAACCAGATGAAAAAGAAAGTCGCAGCTGTTATGGCAGCTGTACTGGTGGGACATGTTGGCCTATTGTGGGCTGTCAGCCAGATGGAAGCACCTGACCTCAAGCCTGTAGACAAGGAGCCGATGAAGGTTCGCTTTGTAAAACTGCAGGAAGCACCAAAACCATTACCTCCGAAGCCAAAGCCTGAGCCGAAGAAAGAGCCGCCGAAGCCGAAAGAGGTCAAGATTGTTGAAAAACCGTTGCCACCACCTCCGAAAAAGGTGGAAAAAATCCAGGAAGTGAAGAAGGCTGAAACACCTAAGGTTGTGGCACCACCAGTTGAAGCAAAACCAACGCCAAGTCCGGTTGTACCAACGGTTGTGAAAGAAACCAAAGTCGCTCCGACACCTCCACCAGCACCTGTTGCGCCACCGGCACCACCTGCGCCTCCTTCTCCTAAGAGTGTTTCTTTGGGTGGTGGTGTGACCTGGTTGCGTACGCCAAAAGTATCGATGTCAGCAGGTGAATTGAAAAGTTCCTGTTCCATGGTGGTGGATATCTCAGCGAATGAACAAGGCAAGGTAGTGGCTGCGACAGCACGTAATTCAAGCTGCAGCCCTTCGATTAACCGTAAGGTCGAGTCTGCTGTACGTCGTGCACAATTAACCAAATATGTTGAAAATGGTGTTGCTTATCCAACACGTGTTGAGCAGCCCTTTGACTTCCAGATTACCAGATAACGGCTAACCCATTAGGAGTTCGAATATGAACTTTTCAGTTTATTGGCAACATGCTGATGCAGTCAGTAAAACACTTTATTTTGTGTTACTGGCAATGTCGATTGCGACATGGACGATCTTTGTACTGCGTTTACTCGGTACGCGCCAACTCAAGCAAGTGGCTTATGCACAGTTATCTGATGCCCTAGATAAACTGAAATCAAAAATGGCGCCTTTGGGCTTTGAACAACGCAAAGCCGTAGCTGAACAAGCATTGCTACGCCAGATTGCAGCTGAAAAAGCCAATGCAGAGAAAGGTGTTTCAGTTCTGGGTACCATCGCATCGATTTCACCTTTCATTGGTTTATTCGGTACAGTATGGGGTATTTTCCATGCACTGGTAGCAGTGGGTAAGAGTGGTCAGGCAGGTCTGGCTCAGGTGGCAACACCAGTAGGTGAAGCACTGATCATGACGGGTCTGGGTCTGGCAGTGGCGATTCCAGCTGTATTGGCTTATAACATCGCGGTACGTTTTAACCGTGGTTTATCGCATGAACTGCAGGACCATGCTCATAGCTTATTGATTGATACGATGCTGCAACAGGAATCTGCCAAGAAAGCTGAAACCAAAGTTGCACAAGACAGTTTAGTGGGAGGTCAAGTTTAATGGCTTTTCAATTGGGTGAAGACAACGATGTAGGCATGAATGAGATGAATCTCATTCCCCTGATCGACATTATGTTGGTATTGATGATCATCTTCCTGGTGACAGCGACCGTTGCGAACCCATCAATTCCATTAACCTTGCCACAAACGACTGCGGAAATTATTGATCTTCCGCCAGAGAACATTACCATCAGCATTAACTCTCAGGGTGATGTGGCATGGAATGGTGATGTGCTTAGCCTGGAACAGCTGGAAACCCGTTTCAATGAAGCTGGGCAGGCAGAGCGTCAGCCAACGATTGTATTGAAGGCGGATAAAGAATCACGTTACGACACCGTTGCTCAAGTGATGTCACGCGCGAGTGGAGCCGGACTCACCGATATTGCTTTTGCAACCGATAACTGATTTTTCCAAGATCAAAAAGAGCGACCTGAGATGGTCGCTTTTTTTATGACAATATTGCTTTACTTCAACAGTTCTACAAATTTGGCACGTAGCTTGTTGAGCTTTGGGGGAATGGCAAAGTTGCAATAACCCTGACTTGGGTTTTTGGCAAAAAAGTTCTGATGATAATCTTTAGCTGGATAGAAGGTCGGAGCAGGACTGAGTTCAGTGACTATATTTAAACCTTCAGCCTTCAGTGCATCAATAGTTTCTTGTGACTGCTGTTGCTGTTCTTCGTTCAGATAGTAAATAACAGAACGATACTGTGTACCGACATCATTGCCTTGGCGATTGAGCGTTGTTGGATCATGCGTGGCAAAGAATACATCCAGCAATTGCTTAAAGCTGATCTGACTTTCATCGAAATCAATCAGAATCACTTCTGCATGGTTGGTATCACCATTACAGATCTCTTCATAGGTTGGATGAGTGGTATGTCCACCGGCATAGCCACTAACAACTTTGTTGATACCACGAATTTGCAGGGATACCGCTTCGGTACACCAAAAGCATCCACCACCAAATAGCGCCTGTTGCATAATCTTGTCCTTAATTTCGAGTTTCTGTTTCTATTCTACGCTGTAAATATCAAATAGAAAAAAGCCTGTAAAAACAGGCTTTTTATTTAAGCTTTAGCGCGGTTGTACCGGGCTTGCCAGCTGGATGACTGGGTTACCATAGCTATCGAGCAGCTTCAGGGTTTTACCAAAAACCTGATAATGGGTTACTTTAGCCAGGGCTTCATTAAATTCCTGATCCAGATTGTCATTGTTCAGACAAGCCATTTTTGTACCCGCCATCTGGCTAAGATTCAAAGTGTCTTTGCCGGCAGTATAGCTGCCCATAATGCGGTTACAGCCATCGGCACCGCTAACACGCTGAGTGGCAGCATCAAATTGCAGGCTTGGAATATTACGTGTGGTAGGTGCAGTGGTGATTTCTGTACTGCCAATGTGAGTGACAATCCAGGTGCGGTTCTGAAGTTGCTGCAGATTTTCAACCGCTTGGGAGGAGGTCTGGTCTGGTGTGGTTTGACAGCCTGTTATGGCCAGCGCTGAAACGAACATAGCAATTGCGGTCACTTTTTTTAACATTGGGCTTACTCTTTTTCTTTGATACATCACTGTATATAAACAGAAAAAATAGAATGATACCAATACAATTTGTATCTTCGGGCTCCCGGGATGATAGGTTCTATTCTGCTTTTGGCGCAGGTAATCCTTGCCGCAGTAGGGCAGAATATTGTTCACTACTGACCTGAGCAAATTCTTTGACACGTGGGTTTACATGCGCTCGAGCATACCAGGTGCTTAAGTCCCAATCCTGATTTAGCGCTTGCAGGTCATACATATAATTCGGCAAATAACCCGACGCCAGCAGGCGATAATCTGTTGGTAATGGTTTCTGGGAAACAGCCTGAACCATATCAAACACCAGGGTAGTGCAATTACTGGTTAGAGTGTTATACCACTTCGGCTGTTGAGCCAGATCATCCACCTTGTGGAGATATTCTTTGAAAAGCGCCTTGGCTTGTGCCTGTGGCATATTAACCGGAAAAAAATATACCTGCTCACCGCGGGTGTTGCTACGGGTGTAGATAATATCCCGTTCATCAGCTGCCACCAGACTCAGCTCAAACTTGCGGAAGAAGCCGCCGATAGCAGAGAAATCTTCATTTTTTTCCTTACGGATTTCTATCGAAAAGGTCAGTGGCTTCTGGTCAGCAAAGTCAAAACTCACCAAGGTATGGGCAATATGCGGTCCCATCCAGTAAGAGGTGATGACATTGACCCCGGTGATCTGATTTAAATTGATGCTGCGACTTTCCCAGCGCTCAATATATTTCCCATTTGGCAGCCAGACAAAATTACGCACATTATGTAAGGTGACTTGATCGCCTTGTTGTTCATAACTGAGAATACGGGCAACTTCAGGATTCCACTCCCGGTCCTGACGAGCGTCCAGACTGAAATACCAGAACAGGCTAAACAGAAAAGCCAGAATATAAAGAAGGGTATCTACACCACGTGAAATCAGATGACGGCTAAAATAAATGCCGAGAACTGCACAGGCTAAAACAATCCAAAGACCAATCAGCACAGAGCTGCCAATCATGCCTAAGGGTTGCTGTACCCAAATCGCAAGGCACAGCCATAGACTTGATGCGATGACAAACAGGGTAAATACTGCATTCAGTAACCAGAATAGCCAGTGAGGTGCAGGATTTCCCTGTATATGCATAATTGAATCTTTAATTAAAAATTATTCTTCATTTTCTATAAGTTGCAAACTCAAAAGCAATCCCGGTTTTGTCGTCGATATGTTGTTCGGAAAAAACTTTTTTGAATTCAGCAGGAATTTCCGGGTAGAAGGCATGACCTTGTACATCCAGTTCGACATGGGTCAGTTCCAGACGGTCAGCAATACTCATTGTCTGTTTGAAGATTTCACCACCCCCAATAATATAAATAGACTCCGGTTTTGCTGACGCTTTTACATCTGCAACAGCTTGATTCAAGGCATCTTCAATCATGTGTGCGACTTTAGTGCCTTCAAAAGACCAGTCTGTATCACGGGTAATGACCCAGTTGACACGTTTAGGCAAGGCACGTCCCATGGATTCAAGGGTCTTGCGTCCCATTACAATTACACCGCCCTGGGTGATTTCCTTAAAATGTTTTAGATCTGCTGAGATATGCCAAGGCAGGTCATTGTCCTTACCAATACAGCGCTGCTGATCCATTGCAACGACATGAACGACTTCTAAATCCTGAAATGCCATACCCACACTCAAAAACAAGTAAAAATTGTTCCTATTAAAATGCAAAATCCCACTTTAAGCAAAGTGGGATTTCGATTTTCTTGGGTTTGGGAAAAATTAAACCGCGACAGGCGCTTTAATTCCCGGATGGGATTCATAGCCGACAATTTCAATATCTTCAAATTTGAAATCGAATAGATCTTTAATTTCAGGATTCAATTTTAACTGACATAGACCTAAAGGCTCACGACTCAGCTGAAGTTTGGCCTGTGCAAAGTGGTTGGCATACAGGTGCTTATCACTAATTTAAAAAATTAATTATAGTATTATTAAAATCTTCAGGCTGTTCAAGGTTAGAAATATGAGATGCATTTATATTAAATAATTGGCTGTTAAAAATTTGCTTTTGAATAAACAAGCCATCTTCGATGGTCGTAACGGGATCTTGTTGACCAGCAATGATAAATACCGGAATTTTAACTTGCTTTAGTTGTTCTCGAAGATCTGCCTTCGCTAAAGCTTCACAGCAACTTGCATAACCTTCAGGGCTGCCAGTGCCTAAGTCGTTTGAAAGTTTAGTAATAATGTCTGGGTTGCTTTGGACAAAAGCTTCAGTAAACCAACGCCCAGCTGCAGTCGATGCGATCGGCGTTAAACCTTGTTCACGAACCAGTGTCGCACGCTCTAACCATGCTTTTTCCTGACCAATTTTTGCTGCCGTATTGCATACTATCACCTGATTAAAGCGTTCTGGACGGTTAATTGCCAACCATTGACCGGTTAAACCACCCATTGAAATGCCACAGAAGGCAGCTTTTTCAATATTCAGATGATCAAGCAAATTTACGACGTCCTGACCCAATTGATCAATCGTGTAAGGGCCTTGTGGCGCTTCCGACCCACCGTGACCACGGGTGTCATAGCAAATCACAAAATGATCTTGTGCAAAGAAATCAATCTGTGGTTGCCACATTTTGAAGTTGGTACCCAGCGAATTTGAGAAAACCAGTGCAGGTTTTGCGGCATCACCAAAAGTCTGGTAATTAATTTGTGCATCATTTGATGTAAATGTTGGCATCTTTTTAAATCCTTAATCCTGCTTCGATCCCTCCTTTACGAAAGGAGGATCGAGCGAGCATTTAATAATTAAACACGTTCAATAATCAAAGCGATGCCTTGACCCACACCAATACACATTGAACATAGAGCGTATTGACCACCGGTTTGTTCAAGCTGGTTCAGTGCCGTTGTCACCAGACGCGCACCTGAAGCACCGAGTGGATGACCCAAAGCAATCGCACCGCCATTTGGATTGACTTTCTCTGAGCCGTCTTCGATACTCAAGTCACGTGTACATGCCAACGCCTGAGCAGCAAAAGCTTCATTCAGCTCGATCACATCCATCTGCTCTAAAGTCAGACCGGTTTGCGCTAGTAATTTCTTGATAGCAGGCGCAGGACCAAAGCCCATGATGCGTGGCTCAACACCCACAACCGTTGAGCTAATAATTTTGGCACGTGGTTTTAAGCCGTGTTGAGCAATCGCTTCATCAGATGCGATTAAAAGAGCAGCCGCACCATCGTTAATACCTGAAGCATTACCCGCCGTTACCGTACCATCTGCTTTCACCACAGGTTTCAGTTTTGCCAATGCTTCTGCTGTGGTTGAAGCACGTGGATGTTCATCAGTATCGACAACGATCGGATCGCCTTTACGCTGCGGAATCACCACAGGAATGATTTCATTCTTATAGAAACCTTTGGCCTGCGCTGCTGCGGTACGTTGCTGGCTGGTCAGGGCAAACTTGTCTTGGTCTTCACGGTTAATATTGAACTGTTTCGCCAGATTTTCAGCGGTTTGCGGCATGGTTTCTACGCCGTACATTTCTTTCAGTTTCGGATTGATAAAACGCCAGCCCATGGTGGTGTCTTCAATCTTCTGGCTACGGCCATAGGCTGTTTCTGACTTGCCCATCACGAATGGGGCACGCGACATGCTTTCTACACCACCAGCAATAATCAGATTGGCTTCACCGGCTTTAATCGCCCGTGCTGCCATCGCGACTGCATCCATTGATGAACCACACAGGCGGTTTACGGTCGTCGCTGGCACCTGATAAGGTAAGCCTGCAAGCAGAGAAGACATACGACCGACGTTACGGTTGTCTTCACCGGCCTGATTGGCTCAGCCATAGATCACGTCATCGACCTGTTCCCAGTTCACACTTGGATTGCGCTCCATCAACGCTTTAATTGGCAGCGCACCTAAGTCATCTGCACGGACAGGCGCGAGGCCACCGGCATAACGACCGAATGGAGTACGGATGGCATCGATAATATATGCGTTTTTCATTGTGTATTTGCTCACATATTTAAAAGAAGAAAACTCCTCCCTTTTTAAAGGGAGGTTGGGAGGGATTTAATGAAGTAATTTTATTCTTCAAAAAATCCTCCCTAAATCCCTCCTTTAATAAAGGAGGACTTCCCCTTAATTTGATTGAGTCGCATCAATTAGTTTGGCACCGGTCAATGACTGCAATTCTTCAAATGACAGACCTTCGACTTTCTCAATCACTTTCATACCTTCGTTGGTCACATCAATCACACAAAGGTCGGTATAAATGCGATCGACACATTTCAATCCAGTCGCAGGATAAGACAGTTCAGCCACAATTTTTGGCTCGCCTTTTTTGGTCACGTGATCTGTGGTAATAAAGACTTTTTTTGCACCCACAGCCAGATCCATCGCACCGCCGACTGCAGGAATTGCATCTGGAGCACCAGTATGCCAATTCGCCAAGTCACCATTTTCAGCGACCTGGAAAGCACCCAGTACGGCGATGTCTAAGTGACCGCCACGCATCATTGCGAAAGAGTCACCATGATGGAAGAAAGAACCGCCTTCAAGTAAGGTCACGAATTCTTTACCAGCATTAATCAGTTCAGGATCGCGGTCTTCTTCAGCAGGAGGAGGACCGAAAGCCAACAGGCCATTTTCAGAATGCAGGAAGACGTCTTTATCGCTTGGCAGATAGCTTGAAATCTTTGTTGGTAAACCAATACCCAAGTTCACATAAGCGCCATCAGGAATATCTTGTGCCACACGTTCAGCGATCTGGTCACGGGTCAGTTTGCTATAGCTCATTATTTATCTCCGATGCCAATTATTGTGCAGGCTTAACTTGAACAATGTGTTGAACAAAAATTCCCGGGGTGATGATGTGCTCTGGATCCAGTGCACCCAGTTCAACCACTTCAGAAACTTGAGCAATGGTCACATCTGCTGCCATTGCCATGATTGGGCCGAAGTTACGCGCAGATTTACGGTAGACCAGATTGCCCCAACGATCGCCTTTAGAAGCTTTAATTAAAGCAAAGTCAGCTTTAATTGGATTTTCTAAAACGTAGTCTTTACCTTTGTAGTTCATGGTCGGTTTGCCTTCCGCCAGCAAAGTACCAAAACCGGTAGGGGTGTAGATTGGACCCAAGCCCATACCTGCTGCCTGAATACGGCAAGCCAGATTACCTTGCGGTACCAGTTCCAGTTCAATTTTTCCTGCACGATAAAGCTCGTCAAATACCCACGAGTCAGACTGACGCGGGAATGAGCAGATGATTTTACGCACTGCACCAGCTTTGAGTAATTTAGCCAGACCGTAGTCGCCATTACCGGCATTGTTATTGACGATCACCAGATCTTTCACACCAAGTTTGATCAAACCATCAATCAGCTCAGCAGGCTGACCCGCTGTACCGAAACCACCGATCATGATGGTTGAACCGTCTTTGATTTGGGAAAGAGCTGTTTGTAATGATGTTGATTTATTAATCATAAAAATTGCTCAAATTAATATTAATTTATATTTAAATCATTATTAATCAGTATTTTTACTTATAGTGATTAGTAATGATTCAATTCAATTAGAGAGGAAAAGAATGGATAGTGTGGACTATCCATTCTTAAGAGTGATTAAGCGCTGACGCGACGACGCTCGATTTCTGTAGTTGGCGCAGATGCAGTTTCTTTTACAAGTTGAACATTAAATTGAATATGTTTGAATGGCTTATTTACACCACGACGTGCAATTTCCGCTTCATCAGTAATGTCTACAGCTGTTGCCACTAGGCCATCACGGGTAGCAAAAGCAAAGTCATCCCAAAGGTATTGATCACCTTCGATGTTAAATTGAGTCGTCAACTTACGATAACCAGGTGCTGATACGAAGTAATGCACATGAGAAGGGCGGTTGCCATGACGGCCCAATTTATTTAAAACAAATTGAGTGGTACCTTCTGGCGGGCAGCCATAGCCGACAGGCATTGTGGTCTGAGCAACATATTTACCGTCTTGATCTGCATGGATCGTACGGCGAAGGTTGAAGTCTGATTGAGACTTATCAAAGAATGAATAATTGCCTAAGCTATTTGCATGCCAAACTTCAACTTTAGCACCTTCAATAATATTGCCTTCAGTATCAGTCACGGTACCTTCAATAAATAAAGTATCAACTTTGTCAGATTCCGATCCATCGTCCATGCGTGCGAAACCTACAGACTCTGGTGCACCTGCTACATACAGAGGACCTTCGATGGTACGCGGAGTACCGCCTGTCACTCCTGCTTTTGCATCAGCTTCATCAGCACGAAGATCTAAGAAATGTTCTAAGCCTAGACCCGCTGCAAGAAGACCAAGTTCATTTGCTTGACCTGCATCAGTGAAATATTCAAGACCTTTCCAAACTTCTGATTGAGTTAAGTCTAAATCCTCAATGGCTTTAAATAGATCTGAAACCAAACGAACAACAACTTGCTGTACACGTGCATCTATAGGCCCAGTTGCAGTATCTACGTTCATTTTTTTTACTAAAGCATCGATTTCTTGATGGTTCATGCTACTTACTCCTTAAGTATTTTTTATTAATTAGGACAATTTTTACTTTTGAAAAAATCTTGTCCTGATCCTTATTACTAACTATTTATCGTATTTATTAGATTGATCTTAAGATATTGAAACAAATCAATTAACTATCATTATCTCGAATTGAAGATGGATGACGGTTTAAGGCCATCACTTCAATTTTCATAAATGGATAAAGCGGTAAGCCTTGTAAAAGGTTGTGTAATTCCTCATTATTTTCCACATCAAAAATACTGATATTCGAGTACTGTCCCGTAATTCGCCAGATATGACGCCATTTACCTGGACGTTGCAATTCTTGTGAATACGCTTTTTCAACAGCTTTAATTTCGTTAACTTGCGCTTCTGGCAAGTCACGAGGAATATTCACATCCATTCGTACATGAAACAACATAGTTTCACTCCTTAATATCAATGTTCAAATTATTTACGTCGAAGTTGATCTAGTTTATCTTCATTAATTTCAATACCTAGGCCATTACCTTGGGGTAAATGCAGTTCAAAGTTTTCGTATTGAAGGGGTGTTTTTAAAATTTCTTGAGTCAAAAGTAGGGGGCCGAATAATTCGGTTCCATATGCTAGATTCTTAAAAGTAGAAAAAAGATGTGCCGAGGCCATCGTTCCAATGGATCCTTCAAGCATGGTCCCGCCATACAAGTCAATTCCAGCTAGATTTGCAATAGTTGCAACATCACGTCCCTCAAATAGGCCACCTGATTGCGCAACTTTGACAGCAAAGACAGATGCAGCATTCGTTTTTGCTAAACGATAAGCAGAAGCAGGGCCCATCAAAGATTCATCAGCCATAATGGCAATATCAAATCGATGGGTTAATCGCTGCATAGCGTCGATGTTATCAATTGCACACGGTTGTTCGATTAGATCGACACCACCGTCTTGGAGGAGTTGAATTCCTTTAATCGCTTCTAGTTCAGACCAAGCTCTGTTTACATCTACACGGATTGACACGTCAGGGCCGAGTGCTTTCTTAATGGTCAATACATGTTCGACATCAGCCTCAACTGGGCGTGAACCAATTTTTAGTTTGAAGAAATTATGACGTTTTGCTGCCAACATTTTTTGTGCTTCAGCAATATCTTTATCTGTGTCACCTGAAGCCAATACCCATAGAACTGGAACGCTGTCACGTAGTCGGCCACCTAGAACTTCTGATAATGGCAAACCTAAACGTTGTGCTTGAATATCCAGTAAAGCTGTTTGTATTGCGCATTTAGCAAAACGATTCCCATTGATATTTTTTTGAATAATCTGCAATGTTTGTGCGATATTCAAATGTGATAAAGTTTTAAGTAGAGGAGAGAAGTAAGTATCAATGTTTACCTTGATACTTTCAGGACTTTCTTCACCATAACCTAAGCCACCAATCGTGGTTGCCTCACCCCAACCTACAAATCCATCTTCAGTCTCAATTTTGATTAAGACTAATGTTTGGGTTTGCATTGTTGCAACGGCCATTTTATGAGGGCGAATTGTCGGTATCTCAGCGAGTATAGTTTCTATATTCTTGTACATATAGCGTTATAATCCATATATTGCTGTAAATACCTTAGTTGATATTTTTCTTTTTAAATAGAAATGTTTTAGTATTTAAAAATACTTAAAAGGTATAATAGTGGGAAATTTCAATGGAATTGAGAAGTTTAAAGTACTTTGTCGCAGTGGTTGAGGAAAAAAGTGTTACCAAAGCTGCGGCACGATTATGTATCGCCCAGCCACCTTTAACGAGACAGATTAAAAATTTAGAAGATGAATTAGGGGTTACCTTATTTGAAAGAGGTACACGGCCGATAAAAACTAGCGAAGTCGGTGAGTATTTTTATCAATATGCTGTGCAAATTTTAACACTTACGGCACATGCTAAAACGATGGTAAGCCGCTACAATGTTAAGAACACTGCGATCAGAATCGGCTACGTGGGTTCACTGTTCTATTGGAAGTTGCCTGAAATCATAGATCATCTTCGTAAGAATATAAGAGATATTAAAATTGAACTTATCGAATGTGGTACGCGAGATCAAGTTGAAGCCTTGAAAATGGGTAAGATTGATATGGGATTCGGTCGTCTCGGTATTAGTGACCCATCTATACGTAGAACAATCCTAGAGCGAGAAAAATTGCTCTTAGCCGTACATAAGGATCATCCTCTAACTCAATATCAGCAGCAGGGGGTTTATCTATCACAATTTCTTAACGAAATCATCTACATTTATCCAAATGCTCCAAAACCAAGTTTCTCGACATTTATTCAGAGTTTATTTTCAGAGTTAGATTTAATTCCACAGAACCTTAGAGAAGTACGAGAAATTCACATGGCATTAGGATTGGTATCATCTGGTGAAGGGATTTGCATTATTCCGGCAAGTGCGAGTGCTATTGGTATGCGTAATTTGCAATATATTCCTATCCTAGATAATGAGGCATATAGTCCTATTTCAATTGCTTATCGCAGCATTGATAATAATATCTATATCTCTCAGATTTTAGATTATATGCATGAGCTTTCCCCAACAAATACATCCATATGAGTATGAGGGATGTTCATAAGATAATTTAAGTAATAGAGCAAAAGAGTTTTCAATCGCTGCCTTAGGAAAGAGAATTAAGGCAGCAAAGATAGCAAGTTAAATACCAATTTAGCGTGTAGGCATTAAATCAAAAATTTTCTTTAATTGGGTATTAAGCTGCAAAAGCTCCTCTTCTTCAAAAGAGTTTAAAATCCCGGCTAAAGTAATTTTGTTAATCTGATTAATCTGTTCAACGAGGTCATAACCTTTATCAGTTAACTTCACCATTGAGATCCGTTCATCGAAAGGTGAGGAAAAAATGGTCACAATATCTTCATCAACCAAACGGTAAATTGCTTTTGTAGCAGTCGTAAGCTTAATGGTAGATAAATTTGAAATCTCAGTAATATTCGCTTCATTGAGCGCATTTAAGCTGAGAATGATTTTACGCTTTGTATTGTCTAATCCAATTTTTTTTAAAGATTTATCAATTAGTTGAGCATATTTTCCATTCACCTGTGAGATCCAGAAGAAAGGAAACTTCTCGAGGCTTTTAGGGTCCTGGTTAGGTAAGAAACTCTCAAAATCTTTCAACATAATCGTACGCTAGTAAATTGAAATAAATCGTATTATACAAGCATTCATTATATTACGGAAAAATAAATAACTTATTTACTTGACAATTACATTGAATTTTCAGATATTGGATTTAATTAATAAAATTACATGGAAAAGTGAATTGAATAGTGTATATGAAGCTACGTTAATCGGTTCAGGCCGCCATCGTGTAATCATAAAAGACTCAATTGATATTAAGGGATTGCGAACAACTTTGGGAAGTTGTGCACTACTTGATGTAGCACCAGCTACAAAGAATGCAGATGTGATAAACCATTTACTAGCTCATGATTGTCAAATTGTCGGTAAGGCAGTCATGCATGAGCTTGCTTATGGCATTACAGGAATAAACTATCATTTTGGAACGCCAACTAATCCTAAATATCCTGAACTGATTCCTGGAGGTTCGTCGAGTGGTTCTGCAGCAGCCATTGCAGAAAATTTGGCTGAATTTAGTTTGGGTACAGATACAGGTGGTTCTATACGTATGCCAGCAGCGTGTTGTGGCGTATATGGTCTAAAACCGACTTTCGCACGCGTTAGCCGTAACGGAGTTCATCCTAAGGATACGTCACTTGACTGTGTAGGTCCATTTGCAAACTCTGTAGATGCAATTGAACTTGCAATGCAGTGCATTGATCCAACCTTCAAACCTTTCCCTCTTATTAATAAGCCGCCACGCTTAGCACTACTTGATGTTGATGCAGAAGAAGTCGTGAAATCGACTCTGTTACAGGAATTGGAAAATACAAGTATCGCTTATGAGGTTGTGAAAGCAGAGTCTTTTAAGGCTGCTTTCGAAGCAGGCATGCATGTGATTAATTATGAAGCATGGCAAGCCTTTGGTCATTTAACTGAGACTGGAAAAATTGCAGATGATGTTCAGCAGCGTTTGCTTAAGGCATCTGCTACAACACTGGAACAAGTCGATAATGCAAATCAAATTCGAGAAAAATTCCGTAAAGAAATTGATGACATCTTAGAAAAATTTGATGCGATCTGTTTGCCAACACTTCCACAGATTCCACCTAAAGTAGTTGATGCTGCTAATACTGTTGCGTTCCTAAATTTAACGGCATTAGTAAGACCTTTTAATTTATCAGGTCATCCGGCTATCACTATTCCTTATGAAACGGCACAAGGTCAACCCGTAGGGTTGCAACTGGTCGCTAAACACCATGCAGATGAACAACTCTGTGCCATAGCAAAATATATTTCAGATGCGAATAAATCTGCACAAGGAGCTAGCTCATGAACGCTTTAGCTGAAAAAAAATCAAAAATAGAAATAACGGATATGACAGCGTTATGTCAGGAAATTAAAACACGTGCATGTACTGGCGAGTTTGATGATCAGGGATACGTGTCTCAAGATATTATCGAAAAATTAAAAGAAGTTGGGATTTATCGTGCTTTGGTTCCAGCACGTTTTGGTGGTGATGAATGTTCTCCAAGACAATTCTGTGAATGTATTGAACGTATTTCGATGGCAGATGGATCCGTAGGTTGGGTGGCAAGTTTTGGAATGAGCCCAGCTTATTTAGGGTGTCTACCAGTCCCTACTTTGGAAAAAATTTATCAAAATGGACCTGATGTGGTTTTTGCTGCCGGTATTTTTCCGCCACAACCTGCTGAGGTCACAGATAACGGTTTTAGAGTCAAAGGCCGTTGGAAATTCTCAAGTGGATGCTTAGGGGCGGACATTATCGGCGTGGGAATTGCACCGAAAAAAGTCAATGAAGCTTCAGGTCTACCTCGAATTGCAGTGATGCCTGCAAGCAAATTGAAAATTGAAATGACTTGGGACACCGTCGGTTTAAAGGGCACAGGTAGTCATGATCTTGTTGTTGATAACGTTGAAGTAAGTGAAGACTGGACATTTGTTCGAGGGGTGGCTTCACCTTTACCTGAACCTTTTTTTAAATATCCATCTTTATCATTTGCGACACAAGTTTTAACTGTGGTTGGAATTGGTGTGGCAGCAGCAGCACTGGAAGAATTTAAGGCTTTAGCGCCCGGAAAAGCTTCAATCACAGGCGGTTCTGAAATCGCAAATCGCCCTGTTACTCAGTACGAGTTTGCTCAAGCTGAAGCTGAGTTTCAAGCTGCTCGTTCTTGGTTCTATCAGACGATGGATAATGCTTGGCAGGCAATTTTGAATGGTGAAAAACCAAGCCCTGAACAAATCAGCAATATGCGTCTTTCATGTACACATGCAGCGAGAACCAGTGCCGAAGTCGCACGAAAAATACAAATGCTAGCAGGTATGACAGCCATTTATACCAACAACCCATTTAGCCGCTATGTCAATGATGCAAATGTGGTGACGCAACATGCATTCATGGGGGATGCAACATTATTAAATGCAGGAGCAATGAGCTTTGGCTTACCACCAACTCCAGGCTATTTGTAATTTAAAAGACAAAATTGATCACATTTTAAAATGAACTAAAAGGAAAAATCTCATGGAAAAAAAATCACCTTTACGCGTTTTATTCTGCATGGGCATTAACCAAAACTTTTTTGATGCTGCTCCAGAAGAAGCAAAAGCAGTGTGGGCAGCATTTGGTGAAATGTGGAATGGTATTCATGACCTACCAGGTGTACATGTATACGGCAATTTAGATGATGACCAAAGTATGGTTGGTCCAAGTACTGGTTTTCCTTGGACAACTTATCTGTTAGCAGATGTACCTGACATTGAAACTGTACATGCAGCATGTAACTTAGTGCGTACAACACTTGTGGGTGAAGGTCCTTATAAATTGTGGAAGTACTGCAAAATTGAAGCACGTACAGGACGTGAATTGATTATCCAACGTTAAGTTTAGACCGTTTGAAGGTAGTGTTATGGATGTCAGCGAATTAGATCTTAATCAATTGATTAAACGTGTGGAGCATTTAGAAGCAGCTAATGCGATCCGAAATTGTATTAATCGCTATATGGAAATTTGTGACAATTTAGATGCAAATACAAATCTAGATGAGCTCATGGCGCTATTTGCTGCTGACAGTATTTGGGAAGGTATTGGTGAGAAATATAGTAAAAGTTTTGGACGTTATACAACGTGGCAATCTATTTACGACATGTTCAAAAGCTATACACAAAAAGATTCCCATTTTCTTATGAACGCTCATTTTTTGAGTTCCGAGCAGATTTATGTAGATGGCACGACAGCAAAAGGTAGTTGGTTAATGCTACAGACCTCTACCTTTAAAAGCCATCAGAGCCATCTCAATGCTGCAAAGTTGACGGTTCAATTTAATAAAAACCCAAATGGGCAATGGCAGATTAAACACTTTCAAACGGAAAACATTTTTAGTCGTCCTGTAGATCACTGGAATAGCACTGCTGAATTACCTGTACCTCAAGCGCATAGCTCAGATATGCAAGCTTAAGACTAGTCAAAAAAAATAGGAAATAGATATGAATAGCCTTATTCCAACACAAAATATTGAACTTGATTACAACGAATTAGTCCAAAGTGATCGTGTGCATACATCACTTTATAAAGATCCAACTATTTTCGAACAGGAAATGGATAAGATTTTTAATAATACTTGGGTCTGGGTCGCACATGCCAGTGAAATCCCAGATACGGGTAGTTATAAAACCATCAATATAGGTTTACAACCTGTTGTAGTCGTGCGTGATCGTAAAAAACAAGTACACGTTTTACTCAACCGTTGTCGTCACCGTGCAGCAACAGTATGTGAACATAAAAAAGGTAAAACCAATAGCTTCGTATGTCCATATCATGGTTGGAGTTATGCATTGGATGGCACATTACGTGGCGTTCCGTCTCCAGAAAGTTATGGCGAATGCTTAGATAAATCAGAATTGCCAATGGTGAGTCTGCGTGTCGAAGAATATAACGGCATGATCTTCGCAACCTTCAAACAAGACATCGAACCATTAGCAGACTTCCTTGGTCCTGCGAAAAAATGGATTGATTTATTTATGAAACAAGGTGCAGGTTATCCAGTTAAAGTCTTAGGAGAACATCGTTTTACTTTCCCGGGCAACTGGAAAATCCAACTTGAAAATACAACAGATGCGTATCACTTCCCCTTGGTACACAAATCCTTCTTAAGTTCAGTTGATGAAAAAACAGAAGAACTCTTTAACTTCGAAAATCAGCCGGGTTACGTTGAAGATTTAGGTAATGGTCACAGCGTCATGGTGATGATTCCAGAACTTATTGATTTAGAAGAAGAGTTAATGGAGCGCCCTATTCAAGAACGCTTTGAAGAACTTGCTCAAGCACTACGCAACGAAGGTCATGAAGAGCTCGAAGTTCGTCGTATATGCCGTGCAGTGGGTGGATCGGGTTTTAACCTGAATATTTTCCCAAATATCGCATGCTCAATGGCATTCTTCCGGGTTATGCAGCCTTTAGCAGTTGATAAAACGGAAATTCATCATTCAGTCATCACTATGGATGGCGGTCCACAAATTGCCAACCAATATCGTTTACGTTTGCATGAACATTTCCAAGGCCCATTTGGTTTCGGTACGCCTGATGATGCAGAAGCATGGGAACGCGTGCAAAAAGGTTCAAGTGCAGGCAATGATCTTTGGATCATGTTACATCGTGGTCTACCAGGCGAAATCAAAACTGAAGATGGCTTGAAGAGTGATGTAAGTGCGGAAACAGGCATGCGTGCTGCTTACCAGCAGTGGAAAAAGATGATGACGGTCTAAGGAGAATGCAATGAAAATTGATGTGAATTTAGTGAATGAAGTAACAGCATTTATCTGGTCAGAAGCTGACATGCTTGATCATTCCGAGTATCGGACATGGTTATCACTGTGGGAAGAGCAAGGTCTCTATATTATCCCGATTGATCCTGCATTAACCGATTATGAAAATCATCTGAACTATGCCTATGACAATCACCATATGCGTCAGCTACGTGTAGAGCGTTTAGAAAATGGTGAAGCAATTTCAACTTCACCGAAGGCCAATACAATTCGTAGCTTATCACGTGTCCGTATTCTTCAAAATGACAACAATGAAATCGTATTACGTTGTGCGCAAAACCTACGCGAATTCCGTAAAGAAAACTTGCGTCATTATACCGCAGACGTTACTTATCATTTAGTTCGCGATGGAGAACAAGGTTTTAAGATCCGTCGTAAAATCATTAATTTAATTAACTCAACTGATACCTTAGCTGGTATTAGCTATATCTTGTAATGGAGTGAAGATGAAAAAAGTCGCTTTAGTTACAGGTGCAGCATCAGGTTTAGGTTGGACGATTGCAGAACATTTTGCATCATTAGATTATCAGGTTATCGTCTCAGACATGAATCCTGAGCTCGCTCAGCAAAATATTGCTAAAAGTCAATTTTCGGCAAATATGTCTGTTTTGAAACTGGATATAGCAGAGTGTGCTGATTTTAAAAATGCGATTGTATTTATTGAGCAAAATTTTCAGCGTTTAGATGTCGTAGTGAATAATGCAGCAGTGACTAAAGCGACGCCGGTACTTGAAATTACAGCAGAAGAATTTGACTGGGTTTGTCAAGTCAATCAACGAGGTACGTTCACTGCCTGCCAAGTATTTGGTCAATACATGGCAAGTAAAGGCTATGGCCGTATGATCAACCTGTCTTCGCTGGCGGGTCAAAATGGCGGAACTGCAACGGGTGCACACTATGCCGCATCTAAGGGTGCCATTACAACATTGACCAAAATTTTTGCTAAGCAGTTTGCAGCACAAGGAGTGACTGTAAATGCAATTGCGCCAGGTCCAATGGATTCACCAATGGTTCGTCAAGTTGTCGGCGAAGAAAATCTCGAAAAATTCGTGACCAATATTCCTGTCCAACAACTTGGTTCTATGCATTTTATAGCACAGACAATTGCTTTATTGGCTCAGCCAGAGGCGGCCTTTGTTACAGGTGCAACATGGGACATTAATGGTGGCTTATTTATGCGCTAAATGCGTATAAGGTGAAAATATGACTGAATTATTTGATGTAGTACTCCAAAGCCGCCGAGTAGAGGGTGGCACAATTGCTGTGCTAGAACTCACCTCAGCAAATAACGTTACATTACCAAGTATAGAAGCAGGGGCACATATCGATGTGCATTTGCCAAATGGTTTAATACGCCAATATTCCCTATGTCAGAATCCCAAGCAAACTGGAATTTTCCGTCTAGGTATTTTAAAGGATCCACAATCGCGTGGTGGGTCAACTTGTGCATTTGATGAGTTGACACCAGGCATGCATTTACAAGTGAGTGCACCCAGAAATTTATTTCCACTCGTAGACGCTTCTCATTCGATATTAATTGGTGGGGGCATCGGAATTACACCATTGATTACGATGGCATATGAATTACTAGCGCAAGGTAAATCATTTGAATTGCATTATTGCGGAAGTAGTCGTGAATACTGTGCTTTTGTTGAAGAAATTGAACATGGTCCGCTGGGTGAGTTTACACAATTCCATTTTAAAGCCGAAGGTGCAAGTCACCGTGACTATCTGACAGACCATTTTAAACAGCTCGATACTAAATCACATATTTATACTTGCGGTCCGAATGGCTTTATGGATTGGGTAATCGATTTAGCGAAGGCAAATCAATTTATAGATCAGCAAATCCATAAAGAATATTTCAACGTAGAAATAGATGTTACTGGCGATACCTTTGAAGTTGTGGCTCAACGAAGTAATAAAATTATTACAGTTGCAGCGGATGAAAGCTTAATTGATGCATTAGCAAGAGAAGGCATCAAAATCGAAAAATCATGTGAACAAGGTGTCTGTGGTACATGTTTGTGTGACGTATTAGAAGGCGAACCTGACCATCGTGATGTGTATTTAACGGATGAAGAAAAAGCAGAGAATGAACAAATCTTAGTATGTTGCTCTCGTTCTAAATCTGCTCGTCTGGTCTTAGATATTTAAGATCCGACTTTAGGAATAAAAAGGAAAGAATATTATGTCTACATTATCACAAGCGCAGTATAGCGTTGATCCAATGAAATTCAGACGTGCTCTAGGTAACTTTGTGACTGGTGTTACCATTATGACAGCACAAAATTCAATGGGTGAGAAAGTCGGGGTCACAGCCAATAGTTTTAACTCCGTTTCACTTGATCCTTCACTTATTTTATGGAGTATCGATAAAAAATCTTCAAGCTATTCAGTTTTTTCTGAAGCGACACATTTTGCGGTAAATATTTTATCTGCAAACCAAATTGAATTATCGAACAAATTTGCACGCCGTACTGTAGATAAGTTTGATGGTGTGAACTACGAACCAGGCAAGGGCAATGCCCCAATTTTAGCCAACTGTTCAGCTGTTTTTGAGTGTGAGCGTCATCAAGTTATTGAAGGTGGAGATCACTGGATTATCATTGGTAAAGTTGTGGCTTTCCATGATGAAGGTCGTAGCCCGCTGGTATACCATCAAGGAGCTTATTCCGCTGTCACACCGCATCCCATGGTTCAATTGAAACAGTCCATCCAAGAAGGTGAATTGGGCAAGATGCATCACGGTTATTTAAACCAGAATGTTTGCTATCTCATGAGTCGCGCTTTTAAGTTTTACCAAAATGATTATATTCCTAAACAACTGGGTAGTGGTTTTAGAACCAGTGAGGCTCGCTTACTGTTAGTGTTGGGTAGTGGTACAACTTCAAGCAAAGCAGATTTACCTCGTGATATTGCTATGCCGATGCAGCAAGTAGAACAGGCTGCAGAAATCCTGAAAAAAGATGGTCTGTTAATTGAAACCGAGCAATTCTTCCAACTCACTGAAAAAGGGCAAGAAACTGCACATACTCTATTTGATATCGCAAATAGGCACCAAAATGAGGTGTTCTCAAAATATAGTGAAATTGAAAAAGAAAATTTTACTAAAATATTGAGAGATATTGCCGGAATTTAGTCGTAAAACCGCTTTTCTTTAAGGTATAAGTTAGTGATATTTATAGAAAAGTCTAATATAGATATCACTGTTGTAAAAAAGAATAAAAATCACGTAAAAATTTTAAATTGGCATGGAATTCGCTTAATTTAATTATTGCAAATTACATTGAATATTCTTTATTTTAAGTATATTAATATACTTATAAGATAATTGAATTTTCTATGGAATTATAAAAGAATCAAAGAGCATCATTAAGTATTGGAAACTTAAATATGCTGAGAGTTCTGCAATGGAATACATTTCTCGCCAGCTAAAAAAGAGCGCCAGTGAGAATAAAAATTAATTTGATAAAAAGGTCTAAATAATGGAATTAGCAGTCAAAGTGGGGAAACAAAATCGTCTCAAATTTATATCAGCCTACACATTATTAGCATTGAGCTGTAGCAGTGTTGCATATGCTGATTTTGTCAAAGATAGTGAAACATCTTTAAATTTTAGAAATTTTTATTTAGAACGAGATTTTGATAGTGCTCAACCTGACATTGGCAGTTGGTCTCAAGCAGCAGGTATTAAATTTTCATCTGGTTATACGGAGACCCCACTGCAAGTAGGTCTTGATCTCACGGCAAATTACGCACTTCGTTTGTCTGATCGAAATGAAGAGCGCCCAGATACCGTTTTGCCATTTGAAGATGGAAAACAGGTGAATCACTATCATAAGTTAGGTGCAACGCTTAAGCTTAAATATCAAGATTCTGAATTGCGTATTGGTGAGCTTATGCCACGTACTCCAGTGGCATTTATTGATGATTCACGCCAACTGGTGACAACCTATGCAGGTGTGGCACTTGAAACTAAAGCGATTGATAACCTGAAGCTATCTCTAGGACGCATTACCCATATTAATGCTCGTAATGATGATTCATTTGAAAAACTCAGTTTATTTGCACCGAATGGTCCGCGATTTGAAAGTGATGGTCTAAATTACTTGGGGCTGGACTACAACTTTACTCCAAGTGTCACGGGTGCATATTGGTATGGTCAATTAGAAGATATCTATCAACAGCATTATTTAAATGCTGCTTATAACACCACAATCGGTGAGAGTAAGGTGAAATTTGATGCACGTTATTTTAATAACAGTGAAGCGGGTGATGCTTATTACGGTAACATCGACAGCCAAACTTTTGGTATACAAGCCAATTTAAACAACGGTCCACATACTATTACAGCAGGTGTGCAAAAAAATAAAGGCGATAGCCCGTTCCCAACATTGGCAGGTTATGCACCTCAACCATTTTTACATACATGGTCATTACTTGGATTTATTAAACCAGAAGAGTTGACCTATCACATTCTTTATTCATACGACTTTAAAGCACTAGGTGTACCAGGTTTGCGTGCGACAGCACGTTACTTGCATGGTAGCGATATTGCTCGTGCTGGATTTAAAGATAATGAAGAAACTGAAACCAACTTCATTTTAGGCTACACCGTTCCTCAAGGCACATTCAAAGGGCTAGGTTTGGAATGGCGTTATATCGACACAACCACAAAATATGGCGCAGGTAATACACCAGGCACAGATTTCGTTGAAAACCGAATTATCACTACTTACACCTATAAATTCTAAGTACTAAAAAAGACAGAATAATCTGAATAATGGAGATACAGATGAATTTTAAAAAACTATTGATGGCAAGCTGTGTCATTGCTGCCGCAAGTACTACGCAAGCAGATATTACAATTGGCGTTGTCACGTCATCATCTGGTCCAGTTGCAATGGTAGGCATTCCGCAGAAGAACAGTATTGCCTTATTACCTAAAAAAATTGGTAATGAAAATGTGCGTTATATTTCACTTGATGATGCAAGTGATCCCACAGCATCTGTAAAAGCTGTTGAAAAGCTGATTAAAGAAAATAAGGTTGACGCAATTATCGGTCCATCAGGTTCACCGAATGCAACTGCAGTCATTGGAACAATTGCTAAAGCACAAGTTCCACTTCTTGCTCCTGTAGGTACCTCTTCAATTGTTCAACCAATGAATGAACAGAAGAAATGGGTTTTTAAAACTACACAAAACGATGAAATTATTGCAGAAGCTCTCGTTCAGGATATGGTGAAGCGTAAAATTAAAACCTTAGGTTTTATTGGAACAGCGGATCCGTATGGTGAGAACTGGGGTAAGGTACTTGCAAACCTTGCTGCAAAACATGGCATTAAGATTGTCGCTAAAGAGTCTTTCCAACGTCAAGATACTTCTTTGACAGGGCAAGCTTTAAAACTTATTAGTCAAAAGCCTCAAGCGATTTTAGTTGCCGCGCCTGGTAGCTCTGCCGTTCCACCACAAGCGGCACTTTATGATCGAGGTTATCGTGGGCAAGTCTACCAAACGCATGGTGCTGCACTGGATCAGTATCTAAAACTTGGTGGCAAGAAAGTAGAAAATACGATTTTAGCTGCAAGTTTAATGTTGGTTATTAACGAAGTGCCTAATACGCATCCTTCGAAAAAAGTGGCATTGAAATATATCAATGACTATAAAGCAAAATATAAACAGGTTCCTGCAACCTTTGGTGCCAATGTCTATGATGCTGGCTTGCTACTAGAAAAGGCGATTCCAGTAGCCTTGAAAAAAGCAAAACCGGGCACAGTTCAATTCCGTAAGGAACTACGCCAAGCACTTGAAAATACAAAAGAAGTAGCAGGTACGCAAGGTGTTTATAACATGAATGCCAAAGACCATAGCGGATTCGATAAACGTGGTCGTGAGTTAATTATTGTTAAGAACGGTCAGTGGAAACTTCTCAAGTAATTCCTCATTTTTTAAATATTATTCAATAACTACCCAAAAGTGATGATTCATTCATCACTTTGGGATGATTCATCCGCAAGAATGGTTAGGAAGATGTTATGGATTTGAATATCGCATTAATTCTTGGACAGGATGGGATAACCAGTGGTGCAATTTATGCATTATTGGCTTTATGCATCATCTTAGTCTTTACAGTCACACGTATTTTATTGATTCCTTTAGGTGAATTTTCAGTTTTTGGCGCATTAACATTAGCTTCGATACAAGCAGGTCATCCTAGTCTAATCGTTTGGCTAGTTGCTGCGCTATTTTGCATCAATACGGTTTTAGATCTGTATGCAAAATTCAAACATAACGCAACCTTTAATCATAAAGTCACATTATTCAGTGCAATTTACATCGGGCTCATTATTGCTGCGATGTACAAATTACCTTTAGCTGAACTTTCAATGTGGTGGCAAGTTATATTAACGCTTGCAGTCATTACTCCACTTGGTCCGCAACTTTATCGAACTTTCTTCCAGCCTTTAGTGGCTGCTAAACCATTAGTCCTTTTAATTGTTTCTATTGCTGTTCATGTGGTTTTAGTGGGTATCGGATTACTGATCTTTGGGCCGAATGGCGCTCAAACTCAACCTTTCAGTGATGCAACATTTGAATTGGGTAGCTTGATGGTCAATAGTCAAACACTAGTGATTATTGCAGCATTCTTTATTTTAATTTTTTTATTGTGGTATTTCTTCGAAAAAACCTTATATGGCAAAGCTTTACATGCAACAGCAGTGAATCGTGTCGGTGCTCAGCTTATGGGTATTTCACCAATTTTTGCAGGTAAATTGACTTTTATTCTGGCTGCTTTCATTGGCACCCTTTCGGGCATATTAATCGCGCCTATTACGACGCTTTATTACGATTCAGGTTTCGTGATTAGCCTTAAAGGATTTGTAGGCGCCATTATCGGTGGTTTGATTAGCTTCCCCGTTGCAGCAATAGGTTCTTTAGTTGTCGGACTCATTGAAGCTTTCTCTATGTTTTGGGCAAGTGACTACAAAGAAATTATTGTCTTCACACTCATTATTCCTTTCTTACTCTGGAAATCTTTGACTGCTCGTCACGTCGAGGAGGATGAAGAATGAAATCTAAATATTTATTTTTAGCCTTTGCCTTAGTGGTATTTGTGAGTCCATTTTTTCTACCAACCTATCAAGTGACCTTACTGAATTACATTGGTTTAAATGCGCTGGTTGTATTAGGTCTAGTGCTACTGACGGGTGTTGGTGGTATGACCAGTTTCGGTCAAGCAGCCCTCGTTGGTATTGGTGCATACGCAACTGCGTATTTAACAGTGACCGAACAGCTTCCTTCGTTTTTGGCTTGGACAGGGGGTAATCCTTGGTTAGGACTCTTGTTAGGTATTGTTATTACGCTGGTATCAGCAGTTCTTGTGGGTGGTCTAACCCTTAAATTATCAGGGCATTATCTACCTTTAGGCACAATCGCCTGGGGCATTTCACTTTATTACTTCTTCTCGACCATTGAATCTTTGGGTGGGCATTCCGGGATTTCAAATATCCCTAGTATCTCTGTGGCAGGTTATGCCTTTGATAGCAGCAACAAAATCTATTATCTCATTTGGTTAATTTTGTTCGGCGCAATCATTATTACCAAGAACTTACTTAATTCACGTGAAGGACGGGCGATACGTGCACTGAAAGGTGGACAGCTCATGGCTGAGTCGATGGGCGTAAATACTTTCCGTTCAAAAATGATGGTATTTATTACAGCATCTTTATTTGCCTCTGTTTCAGGTTGGCTGTATGCCCATACCCAAAGCTTTATTAACCCAACTCCATTTGGATTACAAATGGGTATTGACTACTTATTTATGGCACTTTTAGGTGGTGTAGGAAGTATCTGGGGAGCAATACTGGGTGCGGGTATTTTTACTATGGTTCGTCAATGGCTTCAGGATATTTTGCCAATCATTTTTGGCAGTGAAGGTCATTATGAAACCATTTTCTTTGGTTTGATCATTATTATTCTGATGCAAAAAGCACCTGCTGGTCTTTGGGCATTTATTGTTAAATATACGCCAAGTCGTTTTAAACCAGTTGATATTCATCCGACAATCCAACCCGTCGAAAATACATTGAAAGAAACCGAAATTCCTGCAAAAGGAACAGTGATTCTTGAAGCGAAAAACATTACCAAAAAGTTTGGTGGTCTTGTTGCCAATAACGATATGAATTTAACAATTCATGCCGGTGAAGTACTGGCACTCATTGGTCCGAATGGTGCTGGTAAAAGTACCATGTTTAACCAAATTTCCGGTGTAGATGTTCCAACCAGCGGAGAAGTAATATTCCAGGGTAAAAAAACCAACGGAATAGCTTCTCGTGAAATTGCCAAATTAGGTTTAAGTCGAACTTTCCAACATGTCAAAATTTTGCCTGAAATGACCGTTTTGGAAAATGTCGCGATTGGGGCGCATTTGCGTGGTGATAAAGGGGTTTTATCCTCCATGTTTTATCTAGATCGTGAACAAGAAAATATCTTGTTAAACGAAGCTAAAACTCAACTCGAACGTGTTGGTCTAGGTGACTATTTATATGCTGAAGCAGGCAGTTTGGCACTTGGACAACAGCGTATTCTCGAAATTGCACGTGCTTTATGTGCAAGCCCAAGTTTATTACTCCTTGATGAGCCTGCAGCAGGCTTACGTTTTAAGGAAAAACAAGCCTTAGCAGAATTACTTTCCAGATTACGTGAACAAGGTATGGCTATTTTATTGGTTGAACATGACATGGACTTTGTCATGAACCTTGCAGATCGCATTGTCGTGATGGAATTCGGTCAAAAAATTGCTGAAGGCTTACCGGAAGAAATCCAAAAAAATGAGGCTGTTCTCGAAGCATATCTTGGAGGTGTGGCATGACACTCATAAATACAAATCAAAATGATCAAGGTAAATCTTTACTCGAAGTAAAAAACTTGAGTGTTGCCTACGGCAAAGTTGAAGCTTTGATGAATTTTAATATGCGCGTCAATGAAGGTCAGATCGTCTCAGTGGTCGGTCCAAATGGTGCTGGTAAAACCACTCTATTGTCCGCAATCATGGGACTATTAGGTTCTAAAGGACAGGTCGATTTTGATGGGCATATTGAACAAGGGCCACAAGTTGAAACTATGGTGGTCAGAGGTTTAGGCTTAGTTCCAGAGAAGCGCGAGCTTTTTGGTTCTATGAGTATCGAAGACAACCTTATGCTTGGCGCGTTCCAGCGTTATCGTCAAGGTGATCGTTCTTTGAAAGATACCTTGGATGAGGTCTATACCATTTTCCCACGTCTCAAAGAGCGTCGCGGACAAGAGGCGGGTACACTTTCAGGCGGTGAGCGACAGATGCTGGCTGTAGGACGTGCATTAATGGCAAAGCCTAAACTCCTGATGTTAGATGAACCGAGTCTGGGCTTAGCACCACTTATTACACGTGAAATCTTTAAAGTGATCGATCAATTACGTGGTCAAGGTGTTTCAATTTTACTGGTTGAACAAAACGCACGTGCAGCCTTAAAACTTGCTGATTATGCCTATGTACTTGAAATGGGCGAGTTGTCTATGCAAGGGAAGGGCAGTGAGCTTGTTGAAGATCCAAGAATCATTGAAAGCTATTTAGGCATTAATAGTAAGCACCAAGATATTCTGGCGGTTTAATCGCAACTGTTGAGTGCAACTCAGCAATAAAGGAGGCGATGATGCAACAATCAGCTAAAAAGATATTGGTTTATGGAGCAGGTGCGATAGGAAGCGTATTGACTGTTCGATTGACACTGGCTGGCCATCAAGTCAGCGTGATTGCACGTGGGGAAAACTATCATGTGATTTCTCAAGAGGGTATCCATCTTGAAGATCTCACCGGTCATCACCACATCCGGCCTTACCGTGTGGTGAGTGATGTGAGTGAACTTGAACCACAGGATTATATTTTTATTGCAACCAAATTTCATGCCTTGGCTGAGATTACACCGCAGTTAAAAGCTTTATTGCATGATGATACGGTGATTGTTCCATTAATGAATGGAATTCCATTCTGGTATTTTTATGGAATAGAGCATTCAAGTGAAAAGACTTATATCAAATCCTTAGATCCCAATGCGCAATTATCAACACAATTTCCTTTGAAGAATTTAATCGGGTCAGTTGTTTTTATTACTGCACAATTATTGCAACCTGGAAAAGTGAAGTCTATTAATCCTTATTTGTTGATTTTTGGTGAACCAGACCATCAACTTAGTAATCGATTAAAACAACTTGTTGAACTGTTTGTAGATACCAACATTGAAGCTCGACCAGTTGAAACAATTCGTGATCAAATTTGGACTAAGGTGATGGCTAATCTGAGTTCTAACCCACTTTCAGTAGTAGCCAATACCAGCCTAGACCAAATTTATTCTCATCCATATTTACATCCTATCTCACGTGCTATCACCCAAGAGGTTAGGCAAGTCGCAGCGTGTTATGGTGCCCGTATCACTATTGATCCCACTACTTTTTTGAAACTTGGTACAGAAATGGGCGCAACCTATACGTCCATGTGGTACGACTATCAAAAAAAACATCGGCTGGAATTAGAAAGTATTGCAGACGCAGTTTTTGAACTTGCTGAAGTTTATGGCTGTGAAATGCCCATGACACGCTGTATTTACGACCTTACTCAATTTCTTAGCACACAATCACTTAAGCAAGAAGGAGCTGCATCATGAATTCAACTGTAAATCCTTTAAATGTTTTAGATACTGAATGGCAACTCAGAGTAAAGCTTGCTCATTGTTATCATCTTATTGATTTTTTTGGCTGGACAGAGACGATTTTTAACCACATTTCTGCCCGTCTACCAGGTGATGAACATTATTATTTAGTGAATCCATTTGGTCTCAATTACACAGAAATCACCCCTGAAAATCTATTAAAAGTGGATCTAAAAGGCAATAAAGTAATGCCTTCCGAATATGATGCCAATCCTGCAGGTTTTGCTCTTCATAGTGCGGTTCATGGTGCCCGCGATGATATCCGCTGTGTGATCCATACCCATACAACACCAATTAGTGCGATTACACAAAAAAAGCAGGGCTTTAAATACGATAATTTCTATGGTGCACAGCTATATGGTCGAATTGGATACCACACTTTTGAAGGTATTACGCTTTTCGAAGACGAAAAACAGCGCATGATTGAAAGTTTAGGCGATCATCATATTTTGGTTTTACGTAATCATGGTGTGGCTGTCGGTGAAAGCAGTATTGAAAAAGCATTTTTCTTGCTCTGGACAGTACAGCGTGCAGCGGAAATTCAGTGTCAGGCAGACGCAATGCAAGGAGAAGATGTTCATTTGACTGAAACAGTACAGCAAAAGTGTGCAGACCTCACACAAATGCTGATCAAGGAAAGTAGTTTTGCCGATAAATTTTTCAATGCCATGGTCAGAAAAATGCAAGAAAACCATTAAAGAATAGGGGGAGCGTAACAATGGAATCTAATCTTAATAAAAATATTATTTTGACAACACCAATCCAAGAAAGAACTGCATGGGTTGGAAAAGATCTAATCCATAAAGATGACTGGATTTATCATTTGTCAGCAAATGCAATTCAGGCTTTAGATGAAAATCTAGCTTATATAGAATCGGAAAAACTTACGCTAGCACAGATCAATCATGAGCATCTGACCGTAAAAGATCCAGGAATTCTGGCGGAATTTTCCAAATGGTCAGACGAATTAGAAAATGGATATGGATTCTTCCTTTTAAAAGGATTAGATGTTAACCGTTATTCTGAAGATCAAATGGCTACGCTGTATTTTGTGATTGGTTTATATATGGGGCAACCTGTCACACAAAACGCACATGGTGATTTACTTGGCAAGGTTGAAAATGTAGGTGATTTAAAGAATAAGTCAACACGTGTATACGAAACCAATGCCTATCTTCCATATCACACTGATTTGTCCGATGTCGTTGGTCTATTATCGATTCGTAAAGCAAAGCAAGGCGGGCTTAGCAGTTTAGTTAGTGCAGCCACTGTATATAATCAAATTTTGGAAAAATACCCTGAATATCTCGGTTATTACTATCATCCGACCTATTGTGATCATTTAGGTGATCCAGAGCCAAGTTTAACGCCCATTTTTAGCTATTGGGAAGGTAAATTAAGCTGCCGATATATGCGAGCATATATCGAGTTAGGGCATGAGCGTCTCGGTATACCACTTTCTAGTGTACAAAAGCAAGCATTTGATATTTTTGATCATTTTATTAATAATCCAGATCTTCGACTAGACATGATGCTTGAACCAGGAGATATGCAGTTCTGTAACAATTATAGTGTCATGCATTCAAGAACAGCATTTGAAGATTTTGAAGAGCAGAGTCAGCGTAGAAAACTACTACGTTTATGGTTGAAAATGTCGAATGCACGTGAACTAGCTAAAGATTTTCCTGGTCGAAATGGTATAGCGGCAAAAGTCGCATAGTCTATTCGCAATATGCGGTATTCAAACAAGAAAACAAGCACTGTATTTTTAGCATAGTTTATGAAGAATTCAGCGTAGGATGGCTTATTTTTTACTAGTGGTTAAGTCATCCTTATGCTCTCTTTGTAGATGGATTTAAATACCAAATTATGTACATTTTAATTATTTAAATCATGAATTAAATTAAAAGAAAATCATAATTTTACCTCTAGTTTATTTTTATAGAATAGCGAAATATAAATATGAGCTCTCTTTCGTAAATCACTTTTTATGTATAGATTCCGGTGATTAAATTGAATCTCAAACCAAGTCTTTTGCCTCTATTTTGATAACACTCAACAAAGATTTTAGAGGTTTTGTGCTGCCAAATATGTGCTTAATATCTATTCTTCTTTCATTGATTTCTTGATTATAGATTTTGAGGTTAGTAACCAATTTAAAGTTTTTTAGCCTGATAATTTAAATCCATATTAACAATGAGAAAACTTAATGGTTATAGAGCAGTCAGCATTCTACTTTAAGGTTTATAAGAAAGTGTAAGATTAATCAATTCGGAGTCCAAAAGTTACTTGAATTTATTATAAGCATTTGATAATTATATTTTATTTTTTTAAGTGCCTTGTCTGTTGGTATGCTGGTTAATCAAAAATTAGGATAATCACTTATAGATTTGTGAAAAAGGGCTCTTAAACTCTATAATGTGAATTGATTTCGTTGGGGAGAAATTTTTTGTTTAAATGCCACAGAAATTGTGACCTGATGAGAAGTTAATTTAGCTGAGCGAATTTGATAATTACTTAAAATTAGGCAATAGTCAGATTGTTAAGCTATAACAATTAAGGTAGTTAAATGAAGCAATATCTAGATTTGTGTCAACGCATAGTTGATGAAGGCGTATGGGTTGAGAATGAACGAACTGGAAAGCGTTGTTTAACCGTTATTAATGCTGATTTAGAATACAATGTAGGGACAAATGAGTTCCCTTTAGTGACAACTCGAAAAAGTTATTGGAAGGCAGCTATTGCAGAGTTGCTAGGCTACTTACGTGGGTATGACAATGCTGCTCAATTCAGAGCGATTGGTTGTAATACTTGGAATGCGAATGCTAACGAAAATGCAGCTTGGTTAGCTAACCCCCATCGTAAAGGTGAAGATGATATGGGGCGCGTTTATGGAGTTCAAGGACGTCATTGGCGTAACTCCGAAGGTCAAGAGTTTGATCAACTTCGTAAAATTTACGATGACTTACGTAATGGCATTGATGATCGTGGTGAAATTCTAACTTTTTATAACCCAGGTGAGTTTGATATGGGATGCTTACGCCCATGTATGCATACTCATACCTTTTCTTTAGTGGGGGATACCCTTTATTTAACCTCATCTCAACGTTCATGTGATGTGCCCTTAGGTCAAAACTTTAATCAAATTCAAGTTTTTACTTTACTCGCTCTGATGGCCCAAATCACAGGGCATAAGGCTGGAAAGGCATATCATAAGATAGTAAATGCACATATTTATGAAGATCAATTACAACTCATGCGTGATGTTCAGCTAAAACGTGAACCTTATCCATCGCCTAAGCTTCATATCAATCCTGATATTAAGAGTCTAGAAGATATTGAAACATGGGTGACATTGGATGATTTTGAAGTTGAAGGATATCAATATCATGAACATATCGCGTATCCATTTTCTGTATAGAAACATCTCATCAAAATAAAATGAGAATTGGTGGCAAACACGTTTACTTTGATTCTTGACATATAACTTTAGAAAATCACCTATCTTGATTGCGATTTAACCTCCTAGACAAGATAGGTGATTTTCTGCTATCGATATTATTATGTGAGCTGATTTGAATTAATACCTTTGAGTTCTAATAATTTTTTAACTTCTCAATTTCCTGTTCAGCATTAAAAAGAGACTCCCGATCCGCTTTATATAACATCTCATAATAATCTCAAGGCGCTTTCATCTTAAAATTGCGCTCATCATGACTTTTTCTCAGTTCCACATCGCCGGGAAGGTGACTGGAGGAGAGAGAAAATACAATAAAAAAGACATCCATAATGGATGCCTTTTTATCGCCTGCTTTAAGCTGTTGGCTTACCAGTATGTACTGTGTCAATCAGATTAGACAAGTCATAACCGAGCGATTGTGCATAAGCCAGATATTCCTGCTTAGTCGCTTCATCAATGGTTGGGGTGCGATGCAACAGCCACAGATATTTCATGCTTGGCTCACCGACCAAAGCCGTTTGATAACTAGCATCCAGCTTCAATACCCAGTAATCTCCCTTGGTAAATGGCACCCAGCGTAAACCTTCTGGCAGGAAACTGACCTCAAGTTTGGCATTGGCAGCATCTACAATCGTTGCCTCACCAATGGATTCATCCAGCTTGCCATCACCATCCAGACAACGATTCTGAACACGTACGCTACCACTTTCATTCAGGCTATAAACAGCTGAAATATCAGTGCTGTCTTCAGGTTGATGTTTCATTGGGAGACGGGCAATTTCATACCAAGTGCCTAAATATTTGGTGAGATCAAAATTTGAAACGGTAGGGATATCATGATTCATTATTTTCTCCGCTTTATTTCAGTTCATTTTTTTTCGCTCAATCAGTCTAAACATGGAGCTGCTAAAGAAAAGATGTAATCATGTAGTGAAATGTTGTGTTTGTTTTCAATGAGATGGGAATGGGTAGAGCATATATAAGAAATGTTAAGTAGGTCGAAATCTAGTCATTTTTTATAATTTATTGCTTAAAAGTATGTCGATTAATTAATTTATTATTCAATAAAACTTAATAATAAAAATTTTTGTAACTTAATAGAGTTAAATAATTCTATGCGGAATAGTAGCTTACATTTAATCAGTTAAATATTGATAAATTTATTTACATTTTGAACGTGAAAAATAACATTAATGGGGCTAGTATTTGGGCCTTTCAAAAGATATGAACGCCTGCTTAAGGGCGAGGAGTACTTGGTTTAATATGATTTATGATCATCAAGTGAATATGAGTGAAGTTCATGCTCCTGTTCAAGCGAACGTCATAATTCGTTCCCAGTCGGGACAAAATTCTAAACGTCAGCCTCAGCGTAACAGCTCTGAATCAGCTCGTAACACAAGTTCTGAATCACGCAAGACTTTTAGTGCGATGAATGGCCAGCGTTTTAATATTGAAAAATTCACCAGTTATCTGCAAGGCATTACCCGTAGTACCAGTACACAGAAATGTGCGCGCAGTATTCGTATCGGCTTGCAATCTTCAGGTGCAAAAATTGTGAATCATCCTGTAGCAGCAGCTGACTGGGGCAGTACCTTACAGAAATTGGGCTACCGCAAAATCAACCTGTCATTTGACCGTCCGAAAAAGGGTGATATCTATATCATTGACCGGACTTCCAAGCATAAGTACGGGCATATTGCAGCATACTCAGGTTCTGCATGGGTATCAGATTTCAGACAGTCAGGTTATGCGGTTTATCGTAATTCTGATGTGAAATACACTTATTACCGCCTGGATTCTCACCTTTAAGTTAGAAGTTAAAAGTAGCATTTGCGAAATGGTTCAATCTTCGAAGCGTTTCGCACGATTCCCGTAAATAGACAGGATAAATAATCCAAGCGCGCTGAAGCCAATGCATTGAATGCCTAAAGCTATCTTGTGCTGTTCAGGCAGATAGCCAAACAGGGTGATCAGGGCAATCAGCGGAATGCAGAAAAACAGTCGTGTAAAACCTTCCCGATAGGGATTCTGTTCAGGCAGTTTCAAGGCGACTGTACGTAAGCCATGACTAAGCATCCCAATTGCCAGACTGATGCCGACAAATATTGTATTTAGTTCTGCAAAGGTAGAAGCGTAATAAATCACTGCACAGGTGGCGATACAGACGATCAGCCTGATCTGGCGTGTGCAGCGTTCGGAATACCAGTAATTAAGCATGAGGCGGTGGAGTGTCCGTGTTTTTATGCATTAAAGACAGTGGTGAAAACAGGCAGATGGCAATCGCCATAAAGCCAATGCCCTGCGCACCTGCAACCAGGATCTCGCCATCTTTCATATTCATGAAGACTAATGCCAATAATAGGGCAATTGGAATCCAGGTCAGTATGCGATAGAACAAGCCTGTCGGATTCTTTGCAGCAAAATGAATTTTGCAATAACGGCAGATCAGAAAAATAATTCCAGTACCGGCGAACATCAGAATCGCATCCAGCGGTAAAGGTTCTATCCAGTACAGCACTGCTGTCAGTACGGCAATCACGATAAAAATCAGTAATTTTTTAATGACAGAAATTTGCGGATTAAACCAGTATTCAAGCATGGCAACCGTGAAGATCCAAAAGAGTTGATCTGCACTTTAGCATATTTCAGATATAAAAAAGCGAGGCAGATGCCTCGCAATATGTTCAGGATATCTTATACGTTTTTCTGTGGACCCCAGTCATAAATTTTTTTCTGGTAGGCATACCACATCATCCATAGGCCAATCAGAATCATTGGCAGGCTGAGGAATTGCCCCTTACTCATCCAGCCAATAAACAATTGACCATTGTCCGGTTCACGGAAAAATTCGACGATGAAACGTGCCAGACCGTAACCAATCAGGAAGAGCGCAGAAACTGCCATACGTGGGCGAGGTTTAGAGCTGAACCACCATAGTACAATAAACAGAATCAGACCTTCACAAAGTGCCTGATACAGTTGTGATGGATGACGAACCAGTTGGAGTGGATCGGTTGGGAAAATCATGCCAAAAGCAAAGTTTGGATCAGTCACCTGACGACCATACAGTTCCCCGCCGATGAAATTACCAATACGGCCAAACATCAGACCGGTCGGTACACACGGCGCGATAAAGTCCAGAGTCTGGAACCAGGTCATGTTGTATTTTTTACACCAGAGTAGCATCGCCAGGATTACACCTAGGAAACCGCCATGGAAGCTCATGCCACCTGTCCAGATCTGGAACAGCCACAATGGGTCTGCCAGAAACTGGGAAAAACCGTAGAAAAATACATAACCAACACGGCCACCGATAATCACCCCAAGCGCCCCGAAGAAGATTAAATCCGAGACCATATCTGATGTCCAGCCGCGTTGTTTAGCGCGATACGTCGCCAGCCCCCAAGCAAATAAAAATGCCATCAGGTACATCAGTCCATACCAGTGGACCTGCAATGGCCCGAGCGAAATCGCTACAGGATCAATATTGGGATAGTTGAGCATGCATCTTCCTTTGTCTTTCTGTTTTGCCCTGATTTTAGCCTAAACTTGGGAAAAATGTTGTACATTCAATGTGTAAAGATCTAGAGCATCAATTATGTGTATCGTTGCCTTGGCCTGGCGTGTACTGGATGACACGCCACTTTGTCTGATTTCAAACCGGGATGAGTTTTATCAGCGTCCGACAGTCGCCCTGCATGCCTGGCAAAATAGCCCAATTATTGCAGGGCAGGATCTTCAGTCTGGTGGTACCTGGATGGGTATAACTACTTCAGGACGATGGGCAGTGATTACCAATTTCAGGGATGGTAATGACAAGAATAACTACCCAACTTCACGTGGACATATCATTCAGCATTTTCTGGAATCTGAATTGACACCTATCCGGTTTGCTCAAGAACTAGAAAAACATCAATATGATTATGCTGGCTTTAACCTGTTTGTCGGCGATCGAGAGCAGGCGGTCTATATGAGTAACCGTGGTGAAGCACCGCAAGTGTTGGCACATGGTGTATATGTGGTATCCAATGGTTTGCTGACTGAACATTGGGAAAAGACCCGTCACTTACGCAAGCGTTTTACCCAGGAATTCCTGCCCATGATGCAGCATCCCGATATACCTGAGTCGGATCTTTATTATGCCGTCTGGGATATTCTGGAAGATGAACGCAAGATCATTCCGGAGTTGTTGCCGAAGACCGGGATTTCACATGAACTGGAACAGTTGTTGTCTTCAACCTTTATTCAAAGTCCGGCTTATGGCACGCGCTGTTCCAATTTCCTGAGAATGAAAACCGATGAGTGGCAGTGGCTGGAAAAATCCCAGCAGGGTGAAACAGCAGGACAGATCGTTGAACAAGTTATTCCGATTATTAGCTAAATAACAGTATTGGTGATGATATTTATAAAGATATCAGTTTAAACAACACCCTTCTGAGTATATAGAGGTGTGCTAGAATGAAGCCTGTCTACTACTCCTGACTTTATCTTTTTTATGGCACTGCTCCTACCACTTATTTCATTTCTAATTGGATTCTGGGGCATCCATTATTTAAAGCCGGTTCGTCCATTTATGGCCGCTTTACTGGCTCGTCTGCTGATCCCGTTGATTATAATTTACAACATGGCGTTCTATAAGCAGGGTAGCTTGTGGCTGATTGGTTTTAGTATCTTTAGCTCGCTGTTTTTGTTCGGTCTGTTCTACTTTTTCTCCAAAGATAAATTACGTGCACTATGTTTTAGTTATTTGAATGGTGTCTGGCTGGGATTTCCTTTTGCCTTGGCGTTATTTGGTCCTGATGCTTTAAATACCATTGTTGCCTTATATATCGGCGGTTCTTTATTTGGAAATGTCAGTGCAGTTGTAGCAGTGAGTGCTGAAAAGCAGACACCGCAATTCATTATTAAAAATATGCTGAAGTCTCCACCGGTGATTGCACTGACGGTTGCAGCAGTTTTATCATTTTGGGATTTTAGTGCTTATGAATCGCATCCAGTGATTCAGTGGGGCTATGCCGCGAACAAGTTTCTGGTGACCTTTGCTGGTATGTGTATTCTAGGCATGTGGCTCCGTCATGTCCGGATTCAGCTAAGTGATTTGACCCGTAGTTTAATATTGATTAGTGGTCGCTTTATTCTGTCTTTAGGACTGGCAGCAGGTGCTTATTTCTTATTGCCAATTCCGCATCAAATACTAACTTATGCTGTTTTAATGATGTATTTCCTGCTTCCACCAGCAGCCAATATTGTGGCACTGGAAACCCATTATCAAGGCACAGGTTATTCAGCGAAATATATTGCTTCAGGAACGATTGCCAGTGCGATCTTGATCGGCGTATATGGAGTGGTGGTGCATGCGTTGGTGCCGGGTTTATAAAAATATCAGAAAAGTCCTTTTCCCCGAGAGAGAATAAGATGCATTTTAAATCCCTCGCCCCAGCCCTCTCCCAACGGGAGAGGGAGCCATGAGAGATGAAACTTACTTTTCCAGACTCGCTTTAAATAGTTGCATTGCCTGACCACGGTGACTAATTCTATTTTTTTCTTCCTTGCTCATTTCCGCACTCGCAATACCCAGTTCAGGTAACCAGAACAGCGGATCATAGCCAAAGCCATTTTCACCACGGGCTGCTTCCAAGATCTCACCTTTCCAGATGCCCTGGAAGATTTGTGGTAATGGGTCTTCGGCATGTTGAACTAAGGCCAGTACACACACAAACATGCCTTCAATCGGTTCACCGTCTTTACGCAGTGGTTTCAGGTCAGCCAGTAATTTTTCGTTGTTCGCTGCATCATCACCATGTTCACCCGCATAACGTGCAGAGTAAATTCCAGGTGCACCGCCCAGAACTGGTACACAAATCCCTGAATCATCAGCAATCGCAGGTTTGCCAGAAATACGTGAGGCATGACGTGCCTTGATAATGGCATTTTCAACAAAGCTCAAACCATCTTCAATTGCGTCTTCAATATTCAGCTTACCTTGAGGAATCACTTCAACTGGAAGTTTGAGTTCTGCAAACATCTTTTCAAATTCTGCAATCTTGCCTTTATTATTACTTGCCAGTACCAGTGTGCCTTGGGATAACCAGTCAGTTGCAGCCATGTTAAAACTCATTATTAGATAAAGAATGGGCGCTATTTTAGCAATGGATGAAGAATTTGTAGCAATAAAAAAGCACCCGAAGGTGCTATTTATACCATTCAGCTTATTGTGCCTGAATCCATCTGTCAGCACGATCACGTGCCTGACGGATCTGTTCCTGGGTCAAGTTGGCTGCCAATGCAGTTTTCTTGCCTTCAGATAAAGTAATCACTTTATTGTCCAGCATGCCGTCACGGGTAGAAAGCTCATACCACTGGTAAGCACCCATGTAGTTTTTCTTCTTCTCTTCCATCATGGCCAGATTGAAGCTGGCACGGTTATCACCACGGCTGGCTGCTTTTTCAAAGTACTGGCGAGCCAGCGTTTCATCTTTCTTGGTGCCAATGCCATCTGCCAGCATACGGCCTACATTCAATTGAGCAACTGCCAGACCTTGATCGGCTGCTGCTTTATACCAGGCAAAAGCCTGACGTTCATCTTTCTGAATGTCTTTGCCATACTGGTATTTGGTTGCTAAATAGAATTGTGCACCTGGCTGTCCTGCCTTCGCTGCCTTAATCAGGCTATTAATGTCCATGATGGAATATTGTGCGGCCTGACTTGCGACAGAAGGCGTTGGTGCAACATAGTCTGCATGGGCCTGAAAGCTAAAAAGTCCAGCCAGTAGCGTCGTACTTAGTAATAATTTTTTCATAGAGCGCTCACTCGATAAATTGCGACTTCACCAAACAGATTAGGGAGGTGCTTGCTGAGCATGCTGTCTTGTTGATTCCCATTCACAGCGAGTCGGTTAATAATTTTGATGTTATTTTCCGCGCAAAGTGCTTCAAAGTCACGGAAAGTACATAAATGGATGTTCGGTGTGTTATACCACATATAGGGTAAAGCTTCCGAAACAGGCATTTTCCCTTTTAGTGCCAGGAAAGAACGAGTCTTCCAGTGCGCAAAGTTCGGGAAAGTAATAATCGCCTGTTTACCCACTCGCACCATATCACGCAATAAAACGTCCGGTGCATCTACAGCTTGCAAAGCCTGTGCCATGACAACATAGTCAAAAGACTGGTCTGCAAAACGACTTAATCCCAGATTTAAGTCTTGCTGGATGATATTTAACCCACGACTGACTGCAATTGCAATCTTTTCCTGATCAATTTCTAATCCGTATGCGCGAATATTGTGCTTTTTGCTCATATGAGCCAATAATTCACCGTCACCACAGCCCAGGTCTAGGACGCGTGAACCCGGTTTAATCCAACGTTCTGCCAGTTGTTGATCAATACGCATTACACAGCCTCCTTCGGGGTTGATTTTAACAGTTCTTCACCACCCAAGAAGGCACGCAATGACTTCACATACAGTGGAATCGGGAACAGGAAGGAGTCATGGCCTTGCTCAGCATCAATATCCAGATAGCTGACAGGCTTATTATTGGTAATTAAGGCGTCTACGATTTCAACAGAACGTGAAGGTGAGAACCGCCAGTCAGTTGTGAAAGAGACCACGAGGAATTTACATTTGGTTTGGGCCATTGCCTTTACCAATGATTGTTGGTATTCACGTGAAGGATCAAAGTAATCCAGCGCCTTGGTCATAATCAGGTAAGTATTGGCATCAAAGTTCCGGCTAAATTGTTCACCTTGATAGCGCAAATAGCTTTCGACCTGGAACTCCACATCGAAACCATACATAAATTTACCGGATTTTAAATCACGACCAAATTTCTGCTTCATGGCTTCTTCAGACAGGTAGGTGATATGACCGACCATACGTGCCAGAATCAGGCCACGTTTTGGATAGCTATCATGTTCCAGATAACGGCCATTATGGAAATCCGGATCTGACAGAATTGACTGACGTGCGACTTCATTAAAGGCAATGTTCTGTGCAGATAATTTAGGTGCGCTGGCAATAATCACACATTTTTGCAGACGATCTGGATAATCTACCGACCATTGTAATGCCTGCATACCGCCTAATGAACCACCGATGATGGAATACCACACATCAATACCGAGACGGTCAGACAGCATGGCTTGGGTTTTCACCCAGTCACGTACAGTCACTAGAGGAAAATCAGGACCATAAGGGCGGTTGTCATTTTCAGGGTTCGGAGAAGTTGGACCTGTTGAACCACTACAGCCACCAATATTATTCAGGGCAACCACAAAAAATTTATTGGTATCAATTGCCTTGTTTGGACCAATACAGGCCTCCCACCAGCCTGGTTTTTTATCATCTTCATGATGATAGCCAGCAGCATGATGATGACCGGAAAGGGCATGACAAATCAGAATGGCATTGGACTTATCGGCATTGAGTTCGCCATAAGTTTCAACCATCAGTTCAAAACGGGGGAGGATGCGACCGCATTCAAGCTCTAACGGCTGTTCGAATTGGAACTTTTGTGGGACAACAAGGCCCACTGAGTCAGCTGGAAAAGACACGGGAATGATTCGCCTTAAATCTTTAGTATGAATAAATAAAAGGATACCATTTGCAGGTATCCTTCTAAAGTCTTTTTAGTGCTATGAATTATCGCTAATTCTAATACCGTGTCTAGACGGCAGCAGCAATCACCTGTTCAGTGCTTAACACACCTTGGTCAATCAGACGGTTGGTACATGCGATAATCGCTTCAATTGAAGAGGTCACAATGTTGTCGTGAACACCAGCACCAAAGGCAGATTTACCGGTACCTTTCACTTGAAGTTCAACCAATGCCAAGGCTTTGGCATGTGCACCAGAACTGATGCTACGTTCTTCATAGTTCAACACGTCAATTGGCAATTGCAATGCATCCAAAATCGCAGAAATTGGACCGTTACCTTCACCACGTAAGCGCTGAGTTTCACCATTGACTTCAACATCTAGCTCAATTACTTGGTTGCCATTTTCATCTGACAATTTATAGTTCTTGGCAGCGTAGTGCGCATCTTTGGCATCGACGTAGGTGTCTTTAAACAATGTCCAGATCGCTTGTGCTGAAATCTCAGTACCGTCTTCATCGGTTTTTTGCTGCACGATTTGCGAGAATTCGATCTGTAAACGACGTGGTAAAGTCACGTTATAGTTCGATTCTAACAAGTAAGCGATACCACCTTTACCTGACTGTGAATTCACGCGAATCACGGCGTCATAGTCACGGCCCAGGTCTTTCGGATCGATTGGCAAGTACGGCATATCCCAGATTTCTTGGTTTTTCTGGAATTCGAAGCCTTTTTTGATCGCATCCTGATGTGAACCTGAGAACGCTGTAAACACCAAATCACCCGCATATGGATGACGTGGATGTACAGGCAAGCCGGTACATTCTTCAACAGTCGCGATGATTTCGTTAATATTCGAGAAATCTAATTCTGGTGCAACACCCTGGGTATACATGTTTAAGGCAATTGCCGCTACGTCCACATTACCGGTACGTTCACCATTGCCGAATACACAACCTTCGACACGGTCAGCACCCGCCATAATCGCCAATTCAGACGCTGCAATGCCACAGCCACGGTCATTATGACAGTGAACTGAAATGATCACGCCGTCGCGACGCTCAATGTTGCGGTGCATCCATTCCACCTGGTCGGCATACACGTTTGGTGTAGACACTTCGACAGTGGCTGGCAAGTTCAAGATGACTTTGTTTTCAGGAGAAGCTTCCCAGATTTCAGTCACTGCATCACAGACATCTTTCGCGACTTCTAATTCGGTTGCAGAGAAACATTCAGGGCTGTACTGGAAGATAAATTCAGTTTCAGGCTGTTTCGCTGCATAGTCTTTTACTTTTTGCGCTGCATTGATCGCTAACTGTTTCGCACCTTCAACATCCACATTTAACACTTTTTGACGGAAGGTCGGTGAGTTCGAGTTATAGATATGCACAATTGCGCGTTTTGCACCTTGTAAAGATTCGAAGGTACGTGCAATCAAATGATCACGTGCCTGAACCAATACTTCAATGTAAACATCATCCGGAATATGACCTTCTTCAATCAATTTACGGGTGAAGTCGAAATCAATTTGAGATGCAGACGGGAAGCCGATTTCAATATGTTTGAAACCGATTTTCACCAACATCTGGAACATTTTGAACTTCTGCTCGATGTTCATTGGCTCAAAGATCGCCTGGTTACCATCACGCAGGTCAGTACTCATCCAGATTGGCGCTTTAGTGATTTCATTGTTCGGCCATTGACGGTCTGGTAAGTCCACACGTTGATACATGCGACGGTATTTTTTACTTGGATCAGCCAACATCATGAGAGAGCTCCTTAGGTAGTCTGGCAAACTCGCTTGGTGCAGCAGTTGCTCGGTCTACAGTATAGATTTTGTCTATATATTCGTTTACAGGCAGGTGTGGGTAAATAAGATCAATCCTGTATTTTTTAAAGTCTTGATCATCAGGATCGACCAGACACCTGCATGGTGAACCTATAATTAAATTTTAGTCCAGAAAACGTGAAAAGTTTTTGCTTTTTCTATGGATTTTAGTCGTATCTTAAAAAAGATTTTCTTATAAAGTTATTAATTGGAAAAATATTTCTATAATCTATTTTAATTTTGTTGGATTTTACTGTAATTAAGCGATAAGGCTAAAATATTTCTTTATATAATAGCTTTGTTGGAAGTTCTTAAGCAATGCATACATGAAATCTTTCATATCAAAAAATAAAGGCTAGTTTGATGAATCCAGACTAGCCCTTAATATCATGAAGATTGCTCAGATCAGTATTTAAAATGCAGGCCTAAAACGGCACTGATGCCTTCTGCTTCTGTAGCATAGTGGGAAGAATAGGCTTTGGTAAAATAACGTGTATCGGACAGGTTATTGATATTTAGCTGTAGATCCACATTGGGGTTCACCTGATAACGTGCCATGGCATCGTAACGCACATAACCGGGAACAAATTTGGTATTGGCGGCATTGCCATAAACTTTATCCATTGCCACAGCACCGGTACCCAATGTTAGTTGAGGTATGACCTGATAGGTTGTCCACAAGGTTGCACTGTTTTCCGGTACGTTCTGCACCTGGTTACCATCATTAGTAGCAGTACCATCGTCAACAATTTCACTGTCCAGATAAGTGTAGCCTGCAGAAATTGCCCACTTGTCAGTGACATTTCCATTGATACCTAGCTCAATTCCATCAACACGAGTCTCTCCGATATTACGGGTAGTACCATCAGCATCGGTTGAACGGGTATTGGTTTTTTCAGTACGGAAAATGGCGGCGGTCAAATTAAGTTTGTCTTCCAGAATGTCCCATTTAGTCCCCAGTTCCATGGTACGGACTTTTTCCGGTTTTAAATTTTCAATAGCTAAAGTAATACTTTCGGAACCATCACCGCCATCGATGCCAACCGGATTTGAGGAAGTGGCATAGCTGATATAAATACTGCCATTTTCTCTTGGCTTAAAGACCAGACCAGCCTGATAGTTAATAAAGTCATCTTCATTTTCAAGGCTGAGTTGATCGCCTGGAACGGCTGTAATCGGCGTATTGTTGGCACCTGTCACCGCATTATTGAATCGTCCATAGGTTAATGTTTGCTGGGTCTTATAGTCATCCCAGCGCACTCCCAGATCCACAATCCATTGTGGATGCAGTTCGATGCTGTCCAGGAAGTAGATCGATTGGGATTTTGTCTCAATATGATAACTGTCTGCACCATCCGTACTAATCGTTCCCGTCCAGGTACTCCGATTTGGATTGTCTACAGAAGTACACCAACCTAAGACAATATTGGCAGGAGTGCCACAGGCTGCATAGGAACTGCCAGTCGCATTCAGACCGTTAATAATATATTGAGTACGCTCAGTATCCTGATCCGAATATTCTGCACCCAGATTAAAGCTATGCTGGATGATACCGGTGTTGAATTTACCGGTTAAAGCCAGCAAATCAATAAAGGTATCGGTATCTGCGATACGTGAATTGGCCCGAGCCCAGACATTGCCATTTAAAATGAAGTTTCCGCGTGAATCGTCAGGATTGGTCCAGAGGTAGTCATTTTTAGAACGGTTAAATACCGCCGTATTGCTGAGGGTTAAATTGTCATTTAGATCATGTTCCAGCTTGAGGGTACCAATCTGGTTTTCCTGTTTCTGGAAATCACGATCTTTCCAGCCATAGTATTGACCAGCTTTGACATCAATTGGTTTCCCATTACCATTTAAAGCGACATTGGCATTGGTGGCTCCAAATGGATTATTATAGGGAACGCCGGAGTCTGGAATATCATCAGTTTTCAAATAGTAATAACTTAAAGTTCCACGCGTTGCGCTGTCCAGGCCAAAACTGAAGCTGGGTGCAATACCAGCACGTTTATATTCAGCACCGTCATGTTGACCCGCTTTTTCATTCTGGTGGCCCATGACCGCGATACGAGCCGCCATGCCATTGCCGAAGTCCTTGTTAGCATCCAAAGTGATACGTGCATACATATCTGTACCACCCGCAACAGAGCCTTCCAGCGCATCTCCCTTTTTCGCCACTTTGGAGATCATATTAATACTGCCACCCGTAGTGCCCGCACCGCCCATGGCAGAAGCAGACCCTTTGGTGACTTCGACCTGTTCGACGGCAAACATTTCTCGGTTTTGTGAAGTTGAATTCCGCACGCCATCGACATACATTGAACTTTCCGAGTTATAACCCCGGATAAAAGGCCGGTCCCCATTCGGATTGCCGCCTTCACCTGCGCCTAAAGTAATCCCCGGTACAGTACGCAAAGCATCAGCCAGAGTGGTAACTTGAGTGTCTTCAATCAGTCGTTGAGGAATCACAACCACAGATTTCGGGGTATCCAGGAGAGGGGCAACAAATTTGCTATTTGCTGACTGATCGACTTTTAGACCCGGCACGGGTTCAGCTTGTACTTCCTGATGAATGGTCTCAAGCTGTACCACATTTTCCTGTGCAATCGCGTGTGCAGATGCAAAAGAAAGGGAAGAAAAGATGGCTGAAGAAACTATTTTTTTACGAGATTTTATATAGCTCATAATGATTCTTTTTTATTTTTAAGTTTGGATTCGCAAATAATAATTATTATTGTTATCGTTGCTATCCTTCTTGTATTGATATTGGCGATGAACAAAATTTAATCAATTTAAAAAATAGATAAATTATAGTGAGCAGAGAGCATTAAAACTATGTTTTTAATATAGATTGATTAAAGACAGGCTTTATTTAGTTTTTATTGATAATAGCTATTGATATAGAAAGCTGTGTTGAATTGCCCTTCAAAACACCTCAAGAAGTTAAGGATGAAAATTTAAATCATTGATTTTTCACTTTTATTTTCAATTAAATCCCAATTAATCAATTCTATTCAACACACAGCCCGGCTGAATTTCAGCTACTGTTGCTGTTCCCATTAGCGCCATGGTGATTTCAAATTCTTCTTTGAGGATTTTAATCACATGTGCTACGCCCAAAGCTCCGGCAGTCGCCAGACCATAAATATAAGGACGACCAATCAGCACCGCTGAAGCACCTAAGGCAATTGCCTTGAATACGTCCGATCCACGGCGGATACCACCATCATAGAGCAGAGGAAAATCTGCTGGCACTACCTTTTTAATCAATTGCAAGGCAATGAGAGGAGAAATGCAGGTATCCAGCACACGACCGCCATGATTGGAAATAATTAGGCCTTTTACCCCATGCTGAATCGCCAGCTGGGCATCTAGGGGATGCACGATTCCTTTTAGAATCACGGGTAAATGGGTCTGCTGTACCATCCAGGCAATATCTTCCCAAGTCGGGGCAATTTTCATTAGTCCGTTAAAGACAGGATGATCACCTTCCTTTAATTCTGGTAAGGGAATATGCGTAGGCGTATGCGGATGTTGCATGCCTTCCGGTAAATGAAAAAACGCACGACGTTCACGATCGCGGATGCCAGTATGTGGTGAATCTACCGTAATCACTAGCGCCGTATAATGGTGTGCCTCAGCCATTTTGACCAAAGCTAGAGATTTTTCCCGATTCCCTTGCCAGTAAAGCTGAAACCATTTGCGTGGATTGTCCTGTTTCAATGCGCGCATGTCAGTATTCGTAAAAGTACTGAGAATCATATTACTACCCATCACTTCTGCGGCGAGGGCAGAAGCGGCTTCGGCTTCAGGATGAAACTGCTGCTGATGTCCAATCGGTGCCAGAAAAATTGGATGCGGAAATTTTTGTCCGAACATTTCAAGTTCAGTACTGCCTTGGGTCAGATCTTTCAGCATACGCGGCAGAAGCTGAATATCCTGAAATTGCTGTAAGTTATCCCGGACACTGACTTCATCCATGGAGCCACCTTGCAGATAGTTCCAGACCATACTGGAGAGATGTTTTTCTGCTTCGACCTCATAATCGGCGATGGTTTGTAGGTAGGCCGGGATCTGGGTTAATGGCGCCATTGGTTCACGTGACATTATAAATCACCCCATTGACGAATCAGGTTGTGATAATGATGGGTAAGCTGCAGGACTTCTTCAGTATCGCCAATCTGCTGGCGTAGTTTGATAATGGTCATGTCCAGATCAAACAACATACTGCGTTTAGCATCTTCACGGATCATACTTTGAATCCAGGTTACGGCAGCAATACGTTTGCCTTGAGTTACTGGTTCAACCCGATGCAGGCTGGTCGATGGATAAACAATCACATTACCCGCATCCAGCTTGACTTCATGGCAGCCATACTGGTCTTCAACGACCAGCTCACCACCTTCATATTCATCGATTTCAGATAAGAATAAAGTCAGTGACACATCGGTACGAATGGCCTGTCCGAGTAGAGGAGAGTAATGAATGGCATTATCGACATGATTGCCATAGGTGCCAGAATCCTGATAGCAGTTAAACAGGGGCGGCAGGATATGTTTCGGTAGGGCAGCAGAGGTAATTAAATGATGACTTTTAAGCGCTTGTAAAATGATAGGGCTAATCTGCTGATACAGGACAGAAGAAGAATCCAGCTGCAGGTTCTTTTTGATTTTCTGTGCCTGACTCCCGGCGCTGAGTTGCCCATTCATCCAGTGTTCTGAACGATCTAGTTGTTGTCTCAGTTCGGCAACTTGTGCTTTGCTTAATACTGCTGGGATATGTAACATCATTTTAAAAGCATTCCTGCAATTGAAAATATCGTGCATTCAAGAGAATACACGATATTGATAGATAGAGATAAAAGCTGAATTAAAATTTATAGTTCAGGGTTAAAGCTGCTGAACGTGGTTGGCCTAAGATCACACGGCCACCTCCATTATTCAGCGTGCTGATGTACTCTTTATCTGCCAGATTATAAACATTCAGGTTTAAGGAAGTTTGGTCATTAAAGGTATAACCGGCCATAGCATCAAATACCACATAGCTTGGAATACTTGGCATATTCGCTGCTGCAGTACTATCGGTAATCACACGTTTTTGCTCATCCACATAACGTGCGCCCAAGCCCAGTTTTAAACCAGCAATGTTATAGGTCGTCCATAAAGAAGCGGTCCATTCAGGTGACCAACGTACACTATTGGCCTGGGTCACTACACCCGTGTTGGAGTTGACACTGAACTGGTCTTTTTGCTCGGTTTTCATATGGGCAACACCTGCTGAAATATTCCAGGCATCAGTAATTTTACCGACAGCACCCAATTCGATTCCTTTAACTGTAGTTTTACCTTCCTGAACAGACTCGCGGGTAATCGGATCTTGGGTAAACTGGTTTTCATTTTCGGTGTAGTATGCAGCAGCATTTAAAGCTAGATCGCCATCCATTAGGTCCCATTTAGTACCAATTTCATAATGATGGGTTTCTTGAGGGTCTGCAGCCGAGCTGTTTATTCCTGTGGTTGAAAGGCTAAAGTTACTGCTACCCGGCGGTGTCAGGGATTTGGCATAAGATGCATAGACACTGCTGTAGGCGGTTGGCTTATATAAACTACCGAGCTTCCAGCTGAATAAAGTGTCATGGGCTTTTAAATCTGTTTTGGTTTCAGTCACTGCTAGTGTCGTACTGTCGGTTGAATAACCCAGTGCATCGTAATTGGTATCGTAATAATCAACACGGACGCCACCATTAAGTTGAAAACGTTCACCAAACTTGAGCGTATCGAAAAGATAAGCAGCTGTCGTCTGGGTTTCACCATCCGAATAAGCGCCCGTATACACAGGATCAGGCAGATTCTGGTGACGGTCAGGATGATATAGATTCGCGGGTGGTGTAGTGTTAGTAGGTTGCCCTGGCATTTGTGTGGCCAGTGTTCTGGAATGTTGCTGCTCTTTTAATAGTTCTATACCAGCGACTAGATCATGCTCTACTGAACCGGTTTTGACATTCCAGTTCACCGTGCTCTGATTAGCCAGAATTTTATTTTCCTGATCCACACCCTGGCGTGAACGGCTTACTGTCCAGTCTTGAGGATTGATAGAGTCATTTCTTGAAAGGCTATTAATCCCCGTCAAAGTACGCTGCATATGGGTATTGCCCAGACGGGTAATATTGGTAAATTTCAGATTTTCAGACCAGTCACTTTCGATTTTGGCTGTATACATGTCAGCATCAACATCTTCATGGTCATCTGCATGGCCATAATAATTTTCACGGTCTACTTTAGGTGCACTGGCAATCAGTGGGTCAGCATTCCAGAAACCTTTCATGCCAATCGTTGGAATACCGCCATCCGGAATGTTACGTTGGCGGATATGCTGGGAATAAAGATACAGGCGAGTATCACTATCCAGACCAAAGGCGATAGAAGGGGCAACAGCCCAGCCTTGATTCTGGATAAAGTCGCGGCCTTCTACACCGCCATCTTGACCCATTGCATTTAAACGGACAGCAACGCTGTCATTGATCGCCTGATTAATGTCAGTGGCAAGACGCGTATGTTCAGCCGTATTGTAGGTGGCAGAGACTTCACGACTGTTTTCCAAATGAGGCAATTTGCTGACCAGATTCACATAACCAGACGCCGTACCACGCCCACCTTCGGCACCCGCAGGGCCTTTTACGACTTCCACCTGTTCCAGGTTAAACACATCACGACTCACAGCGCCGAGGTCACGAATGCCATCCAGATAGGTGGAGCTTTGAGTTGAAAAGCCGCGCATCTGGAAGGCATCGCCAGCACTGGTATTACCATTTTCACCGAGTTGTAGGGTAATTCCTGGCGTATTACGTAAGGCTTCAACCAGGGTGGTTGCACCTTGTTCTTTTAATAAGTTCTTGTTGATAATCGAAACGGTTTGAGGCGTATCTACTAAAGCTTGGCTAGATTTAGCAGAACTTAATTGATCCATTTTATATTCATTTGTAGTTTTATTCTTAACTGTAATTTCTGGAAGCTGAATAACGCTTTCATTGGTGATGTTATCTGCATGAGTGATCAGTGGCAAAGTTGCAGCAAGTGCGACCAATGAAGTCTTGTAATGATGTTTTCGGCTTTTGATATGCGCCATGTGACAGAATTCCTGAATTGAATAATATTTCCCTTACCACCTTGATATGCTCGAGTTCATCAAATAGCAGCAATTATGGAGTTATTGTTATGGCCCCTAACAATTTTGCGAATTGTAGTGATAATAATTATCATTAACAATATTGAATTTAGTCATTGTTATAACTTTGTGCATGGAATTACTGTTTAAATTTTAGAATTTGATTCAGGATTTCTATAGAAAAAAGGTAAGGTCTATATTTTCTTGAGGTTTTAAGCCATGACTTAAAAAAGTTAGCCGGCATTAAAACAGTATGTTCAAGTAGTCCTTGATGTATAGGATAGAAATAAAAATAGCCTCATGAATGAGGCTATTTTTAAATAGGGAAGAAGCGAAAATTTAGTATTTAAAGTTTAGAGAAAGGACTGCATTGCGACCTTCTGCTTCAGTTGCATAGTGAGATGCATAAGCTTTAGTGAAATAACGTTGATCAGTCAGATTGTTTACATTCAACTGCAGGTCAACATTTTGATTCACGTTATAACGCGCCATTGCATCGTAGCGAACATAACCTGGAACGTATCTAGTATTGTCGGCATTACCGTAAACTTTATCCATGGCAACTGCACCCGCACCAACTGTGAAAGCAGGGGTTAGGTCATAAGTCGTCCAAAGAGTTGCACTGTTTTCAGGAACATTTGGTAAGCGTTTGCCTTTTGCAGCATTCGGGTAGGTGCACACACCAGCACGTGTACAAGATGGACCTGGATCTGTTTGTTCACTATCTAAGTAGGTGTAACCTAGAGAAGCTGCCCATTTATCCGTGATGTTACCGTTCAAACCAAGTTCAAAACCGTCTACTTTACTTTCGCCGATATTTGCATAGGTGGTTGAATCAAGCTGGATACGGGCATTCTGTTTTTCAGTACGGAAAATCGCAGCGGTTAAATTCAAGCGATCATCGAATAAATCCCATTTTGTACCCACTTCAAAAGTACGGCTTTCTTCTGGGTCAAGGTTACTGTAAGCCTCTCCGATACCTTCAGAGCCATCACCTGCATCAACACCAACTGGGTTAGCTGAAGTTGCATAGCTTGCATAGATTGAACCATTTTCAACAGGTTTGAAAGTTACCCCTGCTTGGTAGGTGAAAAAGTCGGTATCGCTTGTTACCGTGTCTTGGTCACCAACATTCTTCTTAGGAGGAATGACAACACCATCTACGGTTGTTGGCTTTGTTGCAGCGTTATTCGCGCCATAAGTCATGGTTTGCTCTGTATCAAATTTATCCCAACGAAGACCTAGATCCAAAATCCATTGAGGATTAAATTCAATACTGTCTAAGAAATAGATCGAGGTAGATTTGGTTCTTGTGTTGTATTGATCAGCACCCTCTGTACTAATTGTGCCAGTCCATGGGCCTCGGTTGGGATTTTGAACTGGAGTACACCAACCAGCTGGTGCACTATCAGGACATGTTTGATAGGCACTACCAGTAGCATTTAAGCCATTGATAATGTACTGAGTACGGTCATTTTCTTGGTCAGAATATTCGGCACCCAAGTTAAAGCTATGTTGTAGTGAGCCAGTATTGAATTTACCTGTAAGTGCTAATTGATCCGTAAAAGTATCTGTATCAGCTACACGTGAATTTGCACGTGCAAAAACACTATTATTTAGATAAATGTTACCTTTTGAGTCATCAGGATTGGTCCACAGGTAATCATTTTTAGATTTACTGTAGCTAGCAGTATTGGAAATTGTCAGATTGTCGGTTAAATCATGTTCAAGTTTGATCGTACCGATTTGATTTTCCTGTTTTTGGAAGTCGCGATCTTCCCAACCATAGTAAACGCCTTGTTTAACATTAATTGGTTTACCATTGCCATTTAAAGGTCTATTGTCTGTCGCACCAGCAGCTGGGGCACCAAATGGATTGTTATAAGGTACACCTGAATCTGGCGTGTCATCAGTTTTTAAGTAGTAATAACTTAAGGTTGCACGGGTAGGGGTATCCAGGCCAAAAGTAATACTTGGCGCAATACCTGCACGTTTATATTCAGTACCGTCTTTTTGACCGGCTTTTTCATTATGATGACCCATCACCGCCACACGTGCTGCAACACCATTACCAAAATCTTTATTACCATCTAAGGTAATACGTGCGTAGCTGTCAGTGCCTCCAGCAACAGAACCTTCTAAAGAATCCCCTGCTTTGGCAACTTTAGAAATCATGTTAATGCTACCACCAGTGGTCCCTGCACCGCCCATAGCAGAAGCCGAACCTTTGGTGACTTCAACCTGTTCTACAGCAAACATTTCACGATTTTGCGAAGTTGCACTACGAATTCCATCTACATACATTGAGCTTTCAGAGTTATAACCACGGATAAATGGACGATCACCATTCGGGTTGCCACCTTCACCGGCACCAAGGGTAATACCTGGTACAGTACGTAAAGCGTCAGCAAGAGTAGTAACTTGAGTATCCTCAATCATTTGTTTAGAAATGACAGATACTGATTTCGGGGTATCTAATAAAGGTGCAACAAATTTTTTATTGGCAGAATTATCTACTTTTAAGCTTTGTTGTTTTTCAGCAGTAATTTCTTGATGAATAGTTTCAAGTTGAACAACTTTTTCTTCAGCAACAGCGTTCACTGCGATCATGGAGAGGGAAGAAGCGATCGCAGAAGAAACGATTTTTTTACGTGACTTGATGAATGACATGGAATACTTGAATCGTGTAATTTATGATGTGCGAATAATAATTATTCTTATTTGTTTAATGTTTGTTTTTGTTATTGGTTTTGGCAATGTTTAGCTGGGCTAAACTTGGAAATGTAAATGTAATAGTATAACAAAATATATCTAAGCTAATGAATTTAATAAATATCGGAGAAATAAGTGCTTAAAGTCTCTTTGATGGGGATTTTTTATGTACATGAAGTAGGGATTTCATAAGAATTTTCAAAACATAAAAAACCTGCCGCAGCAGGTTTTTTTATTGACTAGATATGATTAGAAATCATATGAAATAGATAACCAGTAGTTACGGCCTGATAAGTAAGTACCAGAGATAGAAGAACCTACATCAAGATATTTATACCCAGTGGCAGATACAGTTTCGCCATCGTTATTAATATAAGAATACGTGGTGCTACCTTCGGTGAAGTCTTTATCTAAGAGGTTGTTTACAGCAAAATTAAAACGCAATGCATCAGAGTAGCTATAGCTTGCACCTAAGTTAAAGAGGTTATAACCACTAAACTTATCACCAAAAATCAAAGACTCTTCATAATCACTTGAACCAAGGCCTGCTGCTGGTGCAGTTGGATTAGATTGGAAACGGTCTTTGCTCGAGCGATACTCATGCTGTAACCAGATATCTAGGGCAGGATTAATGTGCCATGTAGACGTTGTATTTAATGCATGTTTCGGTACATTACTAAAATATTGACCCTTTTTGTCACCTTTCGTAATTTCGGTTTCCATAAATGTATAGGCGGTCTTGATATCCCATTCTGGCAGGATGGAGTAATGAAGACTAAGTTCTAAGCCTTGAGTTTCAGCTTCATCTGCATTTGAACTTTTGCTATATTCTGTCACGCTAGACGCCAAACTTGAACATTCTGGTGAAGCTGGGCATTGATAAGTTGAAGACATAATTTTGTCTTCAATTTGGTTAAAGAATGCCGTAGCAGTCAAGTTAAGTCGATCGTTTGGTTGGAAATTTAAACCGAGTTCATAGTTGGTAGAGGTCTCTGGTTTTAAATCAGAATTTCCTAAAGTTGGTGTTGTACCCTGACCGCTGTAGTTAATAATCCCGTCATGTAAAGCTTTCGCAGAAGGAACCTTATAACCTGTACTTACACCACCTTTTAGCGTAAGAACATCATTGGTATTCCAGACTAAATAAGCACGAGGACTGAATTGTCCACCGAACCCTGAATGATCTTCATAACGGCCACCGAAAGTAAAGCGAAGGTTATCTAATAAGCTCCATTCATCTTCAGCATAGAATGACCATGAGTCTTTAGAAAATTCTTTTCCAATACCCGCAATATCATCAGCAACTTTTGAATCTTTATATTCTACACCCGCAGTAATCTTGTGATTGGCAATAGGGGCAATGATGTGAGAATCTAAGACCAAGTCTGTATTTTTAAGGGTACGATCATTTCCTGCGAAGGCATTATCAGGGAAAGTATTACGTGGAATGGTACGACCTAATGTTTCAGTTTTTGTTTGGCTTATATAACTTTTCCAGGTACCAAAGCTGTAGTCTCCATCATGACCAAGAGCATATTGTTCACGATTAAACTCGAGTTCATCTTTATAACCATTTGCACGAGTAGGGGTGTCGATGTTACCTAGGCGGTTATCTTCATTGAGATAAGTTTGGCTTGAATGAAATGCATCAATCCAGAGAGTATTGGCGTCATCAACTGTTAAATTGAGTTTTCCACCTACATCATAAATATCTGCTTTACTTGGACGAGGGTCACGTCCTGATTCGGCAATACGTTCAGATCTTTGGCGATCCAGATAAGAACCACGTAACTGTAAGCCTAAGCGGTCATTAATAACAGGACCATTTAAGGCAAAACTTGTCTTCCATGCATCTGCTTCACCGCTGTGTTCCATGGCATTACCACTTAGGGTAACGTTACCATTCCATTCATCGCTAACTTTTTTAGTGATGATATTAATGACACCACCCATAGCTTCTGAGCCATAACGTGTTGCCATTGGACCACGAATCACTTCAATGCGTTCAATAGAGGCTAATGGCGGTAAATAAGTATTCGATGATTCACCAAAACCATTAGGCGCAACATCAGAGGACGTCGTTTGGCGACGACCATCAATGAGAATAAGCGTGTAATCATTACCTAAACCACGCATCTTAATATTTAGACCTGATGTCTTGCCGACACCATCACGAATGTCTACGCCAGGAACATCAACGAGCAAATCAGCAATGCTGGTCGCATTTTTCTTTTCAATATCTTCTTTGGTTACCACACTAATAGAAGCAGGCGCATTTTTTAGCTCTTGTTCAAAACCTGCTGCAGAAACGACAATCGTCGACATTTGATGTGTTGTTGTAGGCGTTAATGTTGTTTCAGCAAATACTGAGGATGATGTGACCCCAAGGATAGCCACTGCAAGAGGGCGAAGATTGAAAGTGCGCATAACCAAGATTCCAGGATAATGGAGATAAAATTAGAGTTGTATATCAAATTTTTGCAATATTAATGATAATATTTATCATTTGCAACAAGGTGCATATAAATATTTTAATCAAACGAGTAATTCATCGCATAAATAGGAATAATGTGAAGAAATCGTTTCTAAAAACTGTAACAAGGCTGTATGTTTTGTATATCTTTAAATGATGTCATATAATGTGGCACATTTTTTTATAACCTGTTATTACCAAATATATAGAGGAAGCCATGCAAGTAACTTCTGAAGCGGTTTCGGGCGTTGCCCGTCGTTTAAATGTTTCTGTACCGACGAGCCGAATTAATGAGCAATTTGAAGCTCGTTTAAAACGCACTGCTAAAACTGCGAAGATCAACGGCTTCCGTCCTGGTAAAGTGCCTTTGAACGTTATTCGTCGTGAATACGGCGCTGGTATTTACCAAGAAGTTGTTAACGACATCATTCGTGATACAGTTTTTGAAGCAATCCAACAAGAGAAAATCAACGCTGTTGGTATGCCAAACATCGAAAAAACTGAAATGAAAGATGATGCTTTAGTTTATGAAGCAACTGTTGAAGTTTACCCAGAAGTTGAAGTGAAGTTTGAAGGCCTTGAAGTTGAGCGCAACGAAGCTGAAGTAAACGACAAAGACGTTGAGAAGATGATCGAAAATCTTCAAAAACAACGTGCTGCTTGGGCTGAAACTAAAGGCATGGCGAAAAAAGACATGCAAGTAACTTTCGATTTCGAAGGTTCAGTTGATGGCGAAAAATTTGAAGGCGGTTCTGCAGAAGACTTTAAACTTGTTTTAGGTTCTGGTCGTATGATCCCTGGCTTCGAAGATGGCATCATCGGCATGAAGAAAGGCGAAGAGAAAGTTATCGATGTAACTTTCCCAGAAGACTACCAGGCTGAAAACCTTGCGGGTAAACAAGCTCAATTCAAAATCACTGTGAAACTTGTTGAAAAGCAAAAACTTCCAGAAATTGATGCTGAATTCCTTAAAATTTTCGGTTTAACTGAAGAAGAAGGCGTTGAAAAACTTAAAGCTGACGTTCGTAAAAACATGGAACGTGAAGTGAAAAACGGTCTTCGCAATCAGGTGAAAGGCGCAACTTTTGATGCACTTGTAGCTGCAAACGAAGTTGAAATTCCAGCTGCAATGCTTGCTCAAGAAGTTGACCGTCAACGTCAACAAATGATCCAGCAGTTCACTCAACAGTTTGGTGCTCAAGGCGCGAAAGCATTTGATTCAAGCATGCTTCCAGATGAACTGTTTAAAGAACAAGCTGAAAAATCAGTGAAACTTGGCGTGTTGGTAAGTAAAGTACTTGCTGACGCGAAAATCGAAGTTGATCAAGCACGTGTAGAAGCTTACATCGAAGACATGGCTTCTTCTTATGAAGATCCTGCTGAAGTGATTGAATACTTCAAAAATGACAAGCAACAACGTGCTCAAATCGAAGCAGTTGTTCTTGAAGACCAAGTTGTTGATCACATCCTAGCTGCTGCTAAAGTGACTGACACTAAGGTTAGCTATGAAGACCTATTAAAAGCTCAGCAAGCTCGCCAACAAGGCTAAGTTTAGCTGGTCATAAAAAAGGCGCTTTAAGCGCCTTTTTTTAATACTTTAGCTTTCTATGACCTAATCAGTTTTCACAAAACTAATGCAAAAAATATCATGGAATTCATGGCGAATATTTTGCAATTTAGATCATTATCCCTCATATTGTAATTATGGGTTAAGTCACAAAAAATTTAGGAATAAATAAACGTATGTATGTTCCAGCGATTGAAAACGCTTTAGTTCCAATGGTGGTAGAACAATCATCTCGTGGTGAGCGTTCTTTTGATATTTATTCACGTCTTTTACGTGAGCGGGTAATTTTCTTGACTGGTGAAGTTGAAGACAACATGGCCAACTTGATTGTTGCACAAATGCTGTTTTTAGAAGCTGAAAATCCTGACAAGGATATTCATCTATATATTAACTCGCCAGGTGGTTCGGTGACTGCAGGTATGGCAATTTACGATACCATGCAATTTATTAAGCCGGATGTTGTGACTTATTGTATGGGTCAGGCTGCATCAATGGGTGCATTTCTGCTAAATGCGGGCGCAAAAGGCAAACGTTATTGCCTTGAAAATGCCCGTGTCATGATTCACCAGCCATTGGGTGGTTTTAAGGGTCAGGCATCTGATATTGAAATTCATGCCCGTGAAATCCTGTTTATCAGAGAGCGTTTAAACCGTCTGATGGCAGAACACAGTGGCCAGGACTTTGATAAAGTCGCGCGTGATACTGACCGTGATAACTTCATGACTGCTCAGCAAGCGAAAGAATATGGTCTCGTGGACGAAGTTCTAACGAAACGTCCATAAGTTTGAAAGATTGAGATATTGGAGAGACTATGTCCGAACATACTCAAGGACAAAAGCATTGTTCATTCTGCGGTAAAACGCAGTCTGAAGTCGGCAAGCTGATTGCTGGCGAAGACGCCTACATCTGTAATGAATGTGTAGACGTATGCTTGGATCTGGTTCAGACCAGTCAACAGGTAGAAACCAATGACTGGGCGAATCGTCCTTTGCCGAAACCGCATGAGATCCGTGCGGCGCTAGATCAATATGTAATTGGTCAGGACGTAGCGAAAAAGACGTTATCTGTTGCAGTATATAACCATTACAAGCGTTTAAAAGTGCAGACCAATGGTAAAAAAGCTGATGACAGCGTTGAAATTGCCAAAAGTAATATTTTACTGGTCGGTCCAACAGGCTCGGGTAAAACCTTACTGGCACAAACCCTTGCACGTCTTTTAGATGTACCTTTTGCGATGGCAGATGCAACGACCTTAACCGAAGCAGGTTATGTCGGTGAAGACGTTGAAAACATTGTACAAAAGCTATTGCAAAAAGCTGACTATGATGTCGAGAAAGCGCAAAAGGGTATTATCTATATCGATGAAATTGACAAGATTACCCGTAAGTCTGAAAACCCATCCATTACACGTGATGTATCGGGTGAAGGCGTACAGCAAGCGTTATTAAAAATGATCGAAGGTACGGTTGCTTCAATTCCACCACAAGGTGGCCGTAAGCACCCGCAGCAGGAATTCATTCAGATTGATACTTCAAATATCCTGTTTATCTGTGGTGGTGCATTCTCAGGACTTGAGAAAATTGTGCAGCAACGTCAGGAGAAGGGTGGTATCGGCTTTACTGCAGAAGTACGCAATAAAGAGGAAACCAAGAAGCTATCTGACCTGTTCCGCCAAGTTGAAGCAACTGACCTGGTGAAATTCGGTCTCATTCCAGAATTCATTGGTCGTCTGCCAGTAATCGCAACGCTGGATGAGCTGGATGAAGAAGCTTTGATGCATATTCTGACTGAGCCAAAGAATGCTTTAACTCGTCAGTATAAGCATCTGTTCGATATGGAAAATGTAGACCTGGTCTTTGAAGATTCTGCATTACGCGCTGTGGCGAAAAAAGCCCTGGAACGTAATACAGGTGCACGTGGTCTGCGTTCTATTCTTGAGAACTCATTGCTTGAAACCATGTATGACCTGCCAAGCCGTACCGATGTTGGTACTGTGGTAGTGAGTGAGGCTGTGATCAATGGCAAGGCTAAACCGGAATTCCGTCCGGAACGTCAGACCGCTATTGAACAGACTGCTACTCCCAAGGCTGACTTAAAGGTAGTAAATAGCAAGTCTGCTTAACTGCTGTTCGTCTGAAACGTGCGAAAATGAACTGTTTTCGCACGTTTTTTATTTTCAAAAATAAATCACAATGTTAATCTCGTTTCTTAGGCGTGGACGCCTGATCATTCATATAAATTTATAAAAATGTACATAAAATAATAAAGACGCAGTGAGGGATAAGCATGCGTGGAGCCGCAATTGTACTCATCAGCAGTTTAGCCTTGATGGGGTGTCATTCGAAGCACGCTGTTCAGGAACAGCAACTGACATCAACACTGAAAAATATCGATCTGAACAAAAAACCGGGGTTTGTCGAGCAGCATAAGGTAGGCATGTTCACGATTGGTGGATGGGTCAATCAAAAGCTGGGTCAACGTTTTTCACCAGTGAAGCCGCAGCATGAACAGGCGGCAATGGTTTACTTATATCGTCCAGATTCGAAATGGAACCGCCAGGAAATTGTGGCTGCCAGTATCTTTATCAATCAGGAACGTATTCCAAGTCTGTTGCATAATCATTATTACTGGGTTGAGCTGCCACCAGGTACGTATCGTCTGAGTACCAGCCGTCCGCTCGGTGCACTGCATTTCCAGAAACCGAAATATCTGGATTTTAGCGTGGAATCCGGCAAATCCTATTTCATTAAATATGATGAAGAAAATATAACGACTCGCCGTACAGCTACAGGTCCGCTAATGCTGATGTCTGAAACTGTTGGTTTAAATGAAATTGCATTTACCCAGCTTAAGTCGGATAGTTTTAATTTTGTTGCCCAAGATCAGGAAACGGGGAAACTTCGCAAGAAAGCCCAGAAAATTAAAGCCATCGAATATGATCCAACTGAAGACGTACAATTGACTACGCCATTTAAGTTATGGGATCCGCGTACTTGGTAATTAAACTTTTATAGGAAAAGAGCGCAATAAAAAAGCACCCATCAAGGGTGCTTTTTTTGCAGATTAACTTAGCCTGCAGCAGCGTCAACTACTGGAATCTTGCCAATTTTAGCTTGCCAGATTTTTGGTGCAGTTGCGTGTACAGAAGTACCGTTTACGTCAACCGCAACAGATACAGGCATGTCTTTCACCACGAACTTGTAGATTGCTTCCATACCAAGGTCAGCAAATGCAACCACTTCAGCTTCACGAATGGCTTTCGATACCAAGTAAGCAGCACCACCCACAGCCATGAGGTAAGTTGCTTTGTTATCTTTGATGGCTTCAACAGCAGCAGGACCACGATCCGCTTTACCAATCATGCCAAACATGCCAGTTGCTTCAAGGACTTGACGTGTAAATTTATCCATACGTGTAGCCGTGGTTGGACCAGCAGGACCTACAACTTCGTCGCCTACTGGATCTACAGGACCTACGTAGTAGATGAACTTGCCTTTAAGATCGACAGGAAGCTCTTCACCGTTGTTCAACATGTCGACCATACGTTTGTGAGCCGCATCGCGACCTGTATAGATTGTACCGTTAAGAAGTAGAGTATCGCCTGGTTTCCAAGCGTTCATTTCTTCTTGAGTAATCGTGTCTAGGTCAACACGTTTAGAAGAAGATGAATCCCAAGTTACTTCAGGATAGTCTTCAAGTTTCGGTGCAATAATATTTGCAACACCTGAACCATCAAGCGTGAAGTGTGCATGACGCGTTGCAGCACAGTTTGGAATCATGCCGACTGGTTTGCCCGCAGCGTGACATGGGTAATCTTTGATTTTGATATCGAGAACAGTGGTTAAACCGCCAAGACCTTGTGCACCGATACCCAGAGCATTTACTTTTTCGAAGATTTCGATACGAAGTTCTTCAAGTTTATTTTGTGGACCACGACGAAGAAGTTCGTCCATGTTGATCTCTTCCATCAATGCTTCTTTTGCAAGCATCATGGCTTTTTCAGCCGTACCACCGATACCAATACCCAGCATACCTGGTGGACACCAGCCTGCACCCATTGTTGGAACAGTTTTCAGTACCCAATCCACGATTGAGTCAGATGGGTTAAGCATTGCCAGTTTAGATTTGTTTTCTGAACCGCCACCTTTCGCTGCAACAGTGATGTCAACTTTATTACCTGGAACAAGTTTGTGGTAGATCACAGCAGGGGTGTTGTCTTTCGTATTCTTACGACCGAATGCAGGGTCAGCAAGTACAGACGCACGCAGGACATTAGAATTTTCTAGGTAACCTTGACGTACACCTTCGTTGATCGCATCGTCCAAGCTCATCGTTAAATCGAATTTAACGTCCATGCCCACTTCAACGAATACGTTTACGATACCGGTATCCTGGCAGATTGGGCGGTGGCCTTCTGCACACATACGAGAGTTAATTAAGATTTGCGCGATCGCATCTTTAGCCGCTTTGTTTTCTTCACGGTCATACGCACGACTCATCGCTTGGATGAAATCTTGTGGATGGTAGTAAGAAATGAACTGAAGCGCATCTTTAACCGATGTGATCAAGTCATCTTGCTTGATAATAGTTGTCATACAAAAATCTCTTGAGCGGGCTGATAGCTAGCGGGCTAAATTATATGACAAAACATAAAAGTTGTGGGACGTTTTACAAGGCTTTTGGGCGAAAGTTTAATGCGCGCTTATCTGCTTAGAGATAAAGTCTATCGTGTCATAATTTGAATAAAAATTGTCATAATGACCGTTATATTTCATATTGCAAAACTAAAAAAATAGTATTTATTTTAATAAATATTTGAAATTTGTAATTATTTTAAAAATAAAATACTTTGTGTTTTGTCATATAATTGTCATAAAACTTTCGCATAATGCACACATCGAAACGAAGAGATCCTAAGACAATGGTTACAGGTATTTTGATGGCTAGCGGTTTTTGTGTATATATCGCGGCAACTTGGATGTACGGTCAAAAAGAAGATCAAGCCTAAGCTTAATCTTCTTTTTTTATGCCAAAAAATTTATAAAAATATTATTCCCATATTTCTCTAAACAGACAATCCCCTAAATCTTTCCATCAATTCGTTACGCTACTCACTTGTTGAAACACACTGTATTTTTATCATTACACTATTAACCCAGTAATACTTAAAGTCTGATAACCCTTACACACAGTCGAATTTTTATTGCCTAGACTGATTTCTCTCAACTTCTATTAATAATAGGGCAATTGTAATGACTACAGTAAATCCAAATGACATCAAGGAACATGCATCAGTAATTGCTTCAGACGGAACACAAGTTGGAAAAGTGGACCATTTAGAAGGCCAAGATTCAATTAAATTAACAAGAAGTGACGACGAAAATAATGAGCATCATCTGATTCCGTTAAGCTGGGTCAGTGAAGTAAAAGGTGATCAGGTCATTTTGAATAAAGCGGCAAATGATGTCCGTAATGAATGGACCACGATGTAAGTCAAACTACTTTTCTTTAACTCATATTTCTTTCTATAAGAGTGATAAGAAAAGCAAATGATTTATATAAGAATGCCAGTCAAATCGACTGGCATTCTTATATATGCATTTTTTAAGAACTGAAAACAAAAAACCATCCAAGGTGTCCATTGGATGGTGAAAGCACAGATAGAGAATAGGGTTGGCATGTTAGTGAGTTGCTTTAATCATTAATATTTTATTAATAGATAGTAAATTCGATTTTCATAGATTAATTTAAAAGGTAACTCTAAAATAAAGAGCGCGAATGAAAAACATAAATTGCATAATCTTATGAGGGATGAATGAAAAAGGGATCATCGATTACACGAGTATTGGATATTGTAGAAGCAATTTCTACAGCAAAACATCCTCCAACTCCCTTGGATTTGTCCATTCAACTTGATATCCCTAAGCCTAGTATTCATCGACTGTTACAGACATTAGAACAGGAAGGTTTTGTTACCTATGATATGTATGGTGGTTATATTATTGCTGACCGTACCTATAAGATGCTGATGTGCACATGGGAACAAGAGTCTCGAAAAGTCGAACGACTGGCGATTCTTCAGAAATTATCCAATCAGATTAATGAAACTTGTGGGATTGCTATTTTAAATAATAATCAGATGCTTTATACCGACCGTGTACAAACCAACTGGCCATTACAAATTTACTTACCTGTAGGCTCAGAAGTACCTTTATGGTGTACCTCGAGTGGAAAATTATTTTTAAGTTATCAGCCGAAAAATAAACGTAAAAATATTGTTGAGCATTTACCTATTACTCAACTTACCAAAAATACGATCACTAATCCTGAACTTTTAGAACAAAACTTGGAAGAAATTTTTAATAAAAAATTAGGAACAGATAACGAGGAGTTTGTTGCAGGTATGGTAGCTTGCTCTGTACCTATTCAAAAAAATGACAATATTGTAGCCTGCTTATACACTCATGCACCCACGATAAGAAAGTCATTAGATGATTTGCTAGCATTTGAGCCATTATTAAGAAATGCAGCACATGAACTGAGTAAACTTATTGAAGATAAAGAGTAAAAATGAGCAAATCTTTAGAAGATTTGCTCATTCGTAGAGGTGAATAGTTGAAATTAATTTAAGGTTGGCATAGAGAATTGCGCACCTTCTCTAATATTGGCAGATGGCCAACGTTGCGTGATTGTCTTACGGCGTGTATAGAAACGAGCTCCGTCCGGACCATAAGCGTGTAAATCACCAAATAATGATCTTTTCCACCCCCCGAAACTGTGTGATGCAACTGGTACTGGTAGTGGGATATTAATCCCTACCATCCCAACTTGAATATGGTCTGAGAAATAACGTGCAGCTTCACCATCACGAGTATAGATACATGTCCCATTCCCGTATTCATGTTGATCAATCAGGTCCATCGCTTCTTGCATGGTATTTACTCGCAAGATTTGTAACACGGGGCCAAAAATTTCTTCTTTATAGCTCACCATGTCTGAACGTACCTGATCAATGAGTGTAGGTCCTACATAGAAACCATTTTCATAGCCTTCAGGGGCTACCTGACGGCCATCTACTACAATAGTGGCGCCTTGCTGTTCTGCACTATCGATATAGCCAATTACTTTAGCTTTATGTTGAGCGGTAATCACTGCACCAAAATCATTACTTTTGTCAGAAAAATGACCGAATTTTAATTTTTGAATCTCATTTTTTAATTTTTCAATAACTTGATCAGCAATTTCATCACCTACTGCGACAGCTACTGATAAAGCCATGCAGCGCTCACCAGATGAACCAAATGCAGCACCAAGCAAAGAGCTAACGACATTATCTATATCAGCATCAGGCATAATAATGGCATGATTTTTTGCCCCGCCTAGAGCCTGACAACGTTTGCCTTGTGAAGTAGCAGTTGTATAAATGTATTCAGCAATTGGGGTAGAACCTACAAAGCTGATCGCTTGTACACGAGGATCATATAATAAGGTATCTACCGCTTCTTTATCTCCATTTACAACATTTAATACGCCATCTGGTAAACCAGCCTCTTTTAACAGTTGGGCAATAAATAGTGTAGAAGATGGATCTCGTTCTGAAGGTTTCAGTATAAAAGTGTTCCCACATACAATTGCCATTGGGAACATCCACAGTGGAACCATAACAGGGAAGTTAAATGGTGTAATGCCCGCAACCACACCCAAAGGCTGCATTTCACTCCAGGAATCAATATTAGGTCCTACGTTTTTACTGTATTCGCCTTTTAGGAATTCAGGAGCACCACAGGCATATTCTACATTTTCAATACCACGTTGTAGTTCACCTGCTGCATCATGAACAATTTTACCGTGTTCACTACCGATCAGCTCGCAGATTTTATCTGCATTTTTCTCAAGTAATTCTTTAAATTTAAACATTACCCGAGCACGTTTGAGTACAGGTGTGTTACGCCATTCTGGAAAAGCAGCTTCTGCAGCGGCAATGGCCTGTTCGACTGTTTGCTTACTTGCAATCGCAACTTCATTTTCTGAAGTACCAGTTGATGGATTAAAAACTGGTTGAGTGCGATGAGCTTCTAAGCAAGTTTCACCATTAATAAAATGTCCGATAGTTGTCATAATCTAATTCCTTAAATAAATATGATTAGGTGAATTTTTGAATCCTGAATTACCAAAGTTTGTTATAAAGTTCGACCATTTCTGGAATAGAGGGTACACGTGGGTTATTACCTGGTGAGCCAGAAGCTAAAGCCTGTTCTGCCATAGTCTGAACGACTTCATCAAAATATGTCTTTTCAACTCCAAATTCCGCAAGAGTAGGAACTTGTAGTTCTTGATTGATTTGAATAAGTGCAGATACCAATTTCTGGTTGGCCACATCATCATGATCATCAATATGTGCGACCCCAATGGCACGGGCACAATCAGCATAGCGTTCAGATGCAGCTGCAATTGAGTATTCAGTAATCATGGGTAATAACATGGCATTGGAAAGGCCATGGGGTACATGGAAAAAAGCACCTAATGGTCGACTCATACCGTGAACGAGAGCCACGGAGGCATTTGAAAAGGCGATACCGGCCAAGGTAGATCCAAGCATCATGCTTTCTCGCGCAAGTTCATTGCTTGGTTCCTGGTAGACACGTTGTAAGTTAGGACCGATCAAACGCATAGCAGCGATAGCCTGTGCATCACTATAAGGACTTGCTTTTTTACTCACATAAGCTTCTATGGCGTGGGTTAAAGCATCAATACCTGTATCTGCTGTTGTCCGGGCAGGTAAAGACATAGTTAATTGATAGTCTACGATCGCAGCAATAGGGAGAAAGCCTATTCCCGCACAGAGCATTTTTTCACTTGTTGCATCATTGGTAATAATCGTAAAACGTGTACATTCAGAGCCGGTACCAGCTGTCGTTGGAATGGCAATAATAGGCAAACCTGTTTCATTGACCTGGCGAGGAAATTTATAGTCATGAATCTCACCACCAAACTTTCCCAAGATACTAATAGCTTTGGCACTATCAATTGGACTACCACCGCCAACCGCGATAATTGAATCGTATTGACTTGATCTAACTTTGACTACACCTGCTTCAATAGAGCCCGATGTCGGTTCTGGTATAGTTTCATCAAAATATTCAGATGTGATATTTGCCTCATTGAGAATATTCTGGATTTCTGAAACATAACCCAGCGAGACCATCACTTTATCTGTGATAATAAGTGGCTTGCTGCATCCTATGGTTTTTAATATGTCTGGGAGTTTAAATCTTGAGTTTTTACCAATTTCCATAATTCTTGGCAAATTAATAGTATGGGTCATTCATATCTTCCTTTATTAATAACTTTCCAACTTGTTTTAGAAAGAACCAAACATTGTTCCAAGTGTAATAACACCAGTCAGTGCAATTAATGGAATAATGACTGCGACGACAAACATGTCGTAATAGGATTGTTTATGTGTCAGTCCACATAAAGTAATAATGGTAATCACCGCGCCGTTATGAGGAAGAGAGTCTAGTGCACCAGAAGCCATGGAGGCGACACGATGCATAAGTTCTGGATTGATTCCGAATTCAGTTGCCAAATTCATATAGGTTTCACCCATCGTATTTAAGGCAATACTCAAACCACCAGAAGCAGAACCTGTAATACCGGCTAAGACATTAATTACGATTGCTTCTGAGATTAGAGGGTTATGAGGTGCAAGCCCTACAAGGAAGTCTCTAAGAATGAGGAAGCCAGCTAAGGAAGCGATGACTGAGCCATAACCTACTTCTGATGCTGTGTTAAAAATAGGCAAGAAAGAAGAAGATACACCTTGTTGTAGTGACTCTTTAACATCAGCAATCCTGTTCCAGTTACAGAAAATAATAGTTAAACAGGCAAGTACTAAGGCGCAGATAATGGCCCATAAACCAACAACAGAGTTAAGAGAGGTATTACCGAATTTATCTGTGGCTAAATATGAAACGTCAAGCTGAGGTAAGATCAATTTAGTTAAAACAAGGTTTGCCACAATCACCACAATAATTGGGACAAATGCGATCATCAAGCTAGGACCTGCTTGGTGACGCGGGCCTTGATGATGTTCTATATGATTCCCATAGCCCTCATTATTTGCAGCAGCATGCGCAATTCTGCGATTAAGCCACCACATACCTGCAATTAGCATAAAGATTGAGGAAATTATTCCCAAACCAGGTGCTGCATAAAGATCTGTTCCAAAGAAAGGCATTGGAATAGCATTCTGAATCGCTGGTGTACCTGGTAATGCAGTCATTGTAAAGGTCAATGCACCTAACATGATTGCACCTGGAATCAACCGTTTAGGGATATTTAGTTCTCTAAATAATGCGGCTGCAATTGGAAATACGGCAAAACCAACAACAAACAGTGAAACCCCGCCATATGTCAGTACTGCGCATGACAATACAATTGAAAGCATTGCACGGTGATGACCTAATTTATTTACAAAGAAGTTAGCAATAGTATTTGCTGAACCCGAGTCATCCATTAATTTCCCAAAAATGGCGCCAAGTAAAAATAACGGGAAATATTTGATGATGTAACCACCGAGGCCAGTCATAAAAACTTGCGAGTAAAACCCGAGTAATTCATGACTATACCCGCTCCAAAGCACGGCAAATAATGCTAAAGCAGGTGCCAAAATAATTACGCTAAATCCTTTATATGCTAGATACATGAGCAATATTAAGGATAAGACAATTCCTATCAGTCCTATCATGGGCACACATCCTGTCTATTTTAAATATTCTTATAATTTCCATATAATGATACGATTCGTATCATTATTGATGTATATAATTTATACAAAAGGAAGTCAAGCTCTTTTGGTAATGTATTTCTATTACTAAACAAAATTATTAATAGATGAATTTTTACATGAAAAATAAATATATGTTTTAAATATAAAATTATTTAAACAGAATAAAAAACCACCCTTATGGGTGGTTATAAAAATTTAGAATATATCTATTGACCTTGCTGATCTGCCTGAATCGCAGTGAGTGCAATGGTAAAGACGATATCATCGACCAAGGCACCACGTGACAAGTCATTTACTGGCTTATTCAGGCCTTGCAGCATTGGACCAACACTCACCACATTTGCTGCACGTTGCACCGCTTTATAAGTAGTGTTACCGGTATTTAAATCCGGGAAGATGAAGACATTGGCACGACCAGCTACTTGGGAATCTGGTGCTTTTTGACGACCTACACTTTCAACTGATGCAGCGTCATATTGCAATGGACCATCAATCAACAGATCAGGGCGACGTTCCTTGGCAATACGGGTAGCTTCTGCCACTTTCTCTACATCAGCACCGGCACCAGAAGTTCCGGTAGAGTAGGAAATCATAGCAATACGTGGGTCAATACCAAAAGCTTTTGCCGAGTCAGCAGACTGGATGGCAATTTCTGCCAGTTGCGCAGCATCCGGATCCGGATTAATCGCGCAGTCACCGTATACATATACTTCATCTGGTAACAGCATAAAGAACACCGAAGAAACCAGTGAATAATCTGGCGCAGTCTTAATCAGCTGGAAGGCTGGACGCACAGTATTCGCAGTAGTGTGAACTGCACCAGATACCAGGCCATCCACCTGATCAAGTGCCAGCATCATCGTACCTAAAACAACAGTATCCTGCAGTTGTTCTTTGGCTTGCAGTTCATTCAGTTTACCTTTACGCAGCGTTACCATTTTTTCGACATAGTCGTCTCGAATCAGGTCAGGATCGACAATTTCTAAACCTTCTGGCAATTCAATGCCACGTGCTTTGGCAACTTCCAGTACGGCTTCAGGCTTAGCCAGCAGAATACAATGCGCAATACCACGTGACTGACAGATAGCTGCGGCTTGAATAGTACGTGGCTCATCACCTTCAGGTAGCACAATACGTTTTTTTGCTGCAATCGATTTCTGTACCAGCTCATGACGGAAAGCAGAAGGAGACAGGCGTGGCTTGTAGGTGCCATTTAGCATCTGAATCAGCCAGTCTGGATTGATATGGCTAGATACAAAACGGGTGACCTGATCAGCACGTTCTGTATCATCAACTGGAATTTCATTGCCAAGATTGGCCAGCTTCTGCGCAGTTTCGAATGTGCTTAATGGGGTATGTAAAATTGGCAGGCCATGTTTAATTGCAGACTGGCAGAAACCTAACACCTGTTCGTTTGGCTGATGTTGCTCAGTCAGGACTAACCCCGCCAATGGAATACCATTACAGCTCGCCAGGCTACTTGCCAGCAGCACATCGACCCGGTCAGAGGCAGTAATGATCAGTTCACCCGCGACAAATTTATGCAGTTCATGTTCAATGCTGGATGCAATCAGGCTGCTATGCTGAACACGGCGTTGAGCCGCTTCACCTTGATGGATCCATAGCGCAGAAATATGTACAGCCAGATCGGACATACGTGGCACGCTCAGGGTTTTACTAAACGGAACCAAGCCAATCACTGGTAGTTTGTCAGAGCCGATATATGGATGGGTTTTCTGAATAGCTTGTACAAACTGTTCAGTTTCAGCAGTCAGACGCAGTTCTGGATCAATGGTCACTGGAATCTGGGCAGATTCTTCAGGTAAGCCTTTGGTACGCATGAACAGGATACTAGACAGGCGTGTTGAGCTTGCACCACCAAAATTGCGAATCTGATTTTCAACTTTTTCTGCTGTTTGTACTGGATGACGGATATCGGCATTGCTGATAATAACGACTTTGGCATCGAGCGCCTGAGCCAGAGAAGCATTCAGTTCATCGACAAAGCTGTCACGACCATTTGGCACTACACCTTCTACAATAATCAGGTCGTGATTGCGGGCAATTTCACGATGCAGACGCACGGCATCCTCTAGAAGTTCATCCTGCTCGCCATGACTGAGACGTTGCATCATTGCGTTATAGCTGATGGGTTCCACAGTCTTTGCATTGGAGATATGACGATACAGGGCAGTGGTACGGTCTGCCGTATCCGTAATTTCCTGAGAAAATGGTTTGACAAAACCAGCCTTTACACCTTGGCATTCCAGTGCGTAAATCAGGCCTAAGCATGCTGACGTTAAACCAACGCCTTCCCCAGTCGGAACTAATAGAATGGTCTTCATAGCGTATTCAAATATCTAAAATCAAATAGAAGGTATAGGAATCCTACGCTTGCTTAAGCAAGCGTAGCCTCAGGTTCAGACTTTTTTGCAGTGGTGTTCTCCACTTCCTGCTCAACCACGCTGTGGGTTTCTTTGGCGATACGGCCTTCTTCATCGGTTGGTACGACCCAGATTTGTGGGCCTGTACCATTATCGATGCGACCTTCAGTACCACGCTTTAATACATTATTAGCATCTTTATCGAGGTTAAAGCCAAAATGTGGCAGGTAGGCCATGGTTTTTTCACGGATATAAGCTGAGTTTTCACCGATACCACCTGTGAAGAACAAACCATCAAGGCGCGGTAGACCACAGCTTAAAGCAGCCAGTGATTTCGCTAGACGGTAGCAGAATACTTCAATCGCAAGCGTTGCATCTTCATTGCCATTTTCTGAAGCCTCGATCAGCGTACGCATGTCATTAGACAGATTGTCTGATAAACCGAGCAAACCACTTTCTTTATTTAGCATTCTGTCAATTTTATAGACGTCCCAGCCCAGATTCGCTGCCAGGAAGCTATGCAGACTTGGGTCAACATCACCACTACGGGTACCCATTACCAGACCTTCCAGTGGAGTCAGACCCATAGAAGTATCGACACTTTGCCCATTCCATACGGCACAGGTCGAACTCCCATTACCCAGATGTGCTGTTAACCAGCCACCTTGTTTAAAACTGCCAGCCAGTTCAGAACCGCGCTCAGATACATAAGCATGGCTGGTACCATGGAAACCGTAACGACGAACGCCAAAGTCAGTGTAAAGGAATTTCGGCACGGCATAACGGTAAGCATGTGCTGGCATGGTTTGATGGAATGCGGTATCAAATACTGCAACCTGTGGCAGATCCGGGAACAGGCGTTGCGTTGCTTCAATTCCAATCAGGTGTGCTGGATTATGTAGCGGTGCAAGCGGGGTAGCTTCACGAATTTTTTCAATAATTTCATCATTGATCAGTTCGGCTTTAGTCAAGCTGCCGCCGTGTACCACACGGTGACCAATCGCATCTGGTTTATAATTGGCTAGACGCTCCAGACCAACTTCCAGTGCTTTTTTATGATCTGCAAATGGGATATGGATGTCTACCGGTTCATTACCGACAGTCACACCTTTAATACGGGCATTTTCTGTGCCTAAGTTCTCAGCTAAGCCGTGAATACGGAAATTCTGTTCTTCAAGTAATAAGGCAAACTTGATTGAAGAAGAGCCACAATTAATAACTAATACTGATTTAGACACGATTGTTTACCCGATTCTAATTAAAATTCTCATCCATTTGATTGATCTATTTTGTGCGCCTAAGCGATGCAATTTAGATCAGTGATGCAGTTGTAACATGCGATATTTTTCTGTCCTAGATAGACTTTAGGTGATTAGACTTAAGCACTATCGATCATTTTGCCAGTTATAATTAAAATTTATCAGTTCATCGTTTTCATTTATCAATGAAATAGTAATAAAAGCACACCTCATTCAAAATAGCGTTGAGCCAATAAACCTTATAAAAAGCATGCTAAACAGATTCACTTTTTATAGTTTATACATTGAATTGCTGTAAATTTAAACAAGCTACAAATTTCCAAAGATAATCTTCATAAAAGGTGACCTAAAGGTTCCCTGAGCTGGATTTTTATTTTCTTCATTTACTTCTATAAAAAATCAGCCCTGCGAACAGAGCTGAAAATGATTTTTTACCGCATTGTTATTGACGAATCTGACCGTCACCAAATACGATCCATTTCTGTGAAGTCAGACCTTCAAGACCAACCGGACCGCGGGCATGAATCTTGTCGGTTGAAATACCAATTTCCGCACCGAGACCATATTCAAAGCCATCAGCAAAGCGGGTAGAGGCGTTAATCATTACCGAGCTTGAATCCACACCAGCTAAAAATTCGCGCGCAATACTGTAGTTTTCAGTGATGATTGAATCGGTATGATGTGAACCATATTTATTAATATGTTCAATCGCTTCCTCAACGCCAGAAACCACCTTGACTGCCAGGATCGGACCAAGATATTCGGTATACCAGTCTTCTTCTGAAGCAGGTACTGCATTTTCCAGAATACGGCGAGTTGCAGGACAACCACGCAGTTCTACCTGCTTTTCTTCATACAGTTCGGCAATACGTGGCAGGAACTCTTCCGCAACTTTTTCATCGACCAGCAAAGTTTCCATGGCATTACATACGCCGTAGCGATGAGTTTTAGCATTCAGGGCAATAGGTAAGGCTTTGAGCAAGTCAGCCTGTGCTTCTACATACACATGACAATTACCGTCAAGATGCTTGATTACTGGTACACGCGCATCATTGGTAATGCGTTCAATTAGGCCCTTACCACCACGAGGCACAATCACATCGACATATTCAGACATGGTAATCAGCTGACCCACTGCTGCACGGTTTGTGGTATTGATCACTTGCACGGCTGCTTCTGGTAGGCCTGAAACCTGCAAGCCGTGCTGAATCGCTTTGGCAATGGCCTGGTTAGATTCAAGTGCTTCCGAACCGCCACGTAAAATAATGGCATTACCAGATTTCAGTGCTAAAGATGCTGCTTCCAGGGTCACGTTTGGACGTGATTCATAGATCATGCCGACTACGCCAAGAGGTACGCGCATTTTGCCCAGCTGAATACCAGATGGACGATAGGCCATATCGGTAATTTCACCAATCGGATCGACCAGGCTAATCACATCATTTAAGCCCTGTAGCATGCCTTTGAAGCGTGCGGGAGTCAGTTCTAAGCGATCGAGGAGAGCACTGTCCAGATTATTGCTATGCGCTTTGGTCATATCAATCTGATTGGCAGCCAAAATCGCAGCTTCACTGTTTTTTAAAGCAGTATAAATTGCTGACAATGCATCATTTTTTGTTTGGGTGGACGCACGCGCCAAGATGCGTGAAGCCTGACGAGCCTGCTGTCCTACCGTTTGCATATATTGTTCAATAGACTCTTGCATAGCGGTTCGATCACTTAGAAATATCCTTCTGATATTAACAGTCTGAGCCGATACAATGAAGTCTGCTGGCGAAATTTCATGTGCTTTTACAATCGTTAAACATTTTGAAATCGTTTTATCTTTAAAAGCAGACAAGCGGTTGCAAGATTAGTTGCTTGTAAAAAGAACCTCTGTATAGAATGAATGACAGCGACATTGATGTCGAATTCAATAATAAATAAAGAGTAGGACGCGTATTCAAGTCTTTCACATTTGATCTTGAAGCATGAAATCTCTCAATAATTGCTTGCACAATAAAAATAAGGCAAGGATGGAGGAAAGGAAGATGAATTCCATTATCCAGATGGACCACCACCGCATTGAGCAACACAGCCACTATGCGTTTTTTGATCTATACGATAAAAACAGTTTTAAACAGCCACCACGTACGACCTGGATGGATGGCTGGAAAATTGAATATATGGCAATCGCCCGCCCTGAAACCCTGCATATGACACCGATGGTTATTATTGGTGGGGCATTTCAGAACTTTAATTCCTATAAATACTGTGTAGAACAGCTATTCGCTGCAGGTCCAATCATCCTGATTGACTTGCCTTCAATGGGTGCTAACCAGCAGATCACCAATGTGGATACTGGCATCTCTGCAGGCTCTCTGGAACTGGAAGATCTGGCAGGCATGCTAGGACGCTGGCTAGAGCAAATGTGTTTGCCTAAGGTTGCAGTATTGGGCATGTCATTAGGATCTGTCGTGGCTTCCTGTCTGGCGGATCAGCGTCCTGAGCTGGTGGATCGCATGATCCTGATGGGGGTGATGCAAAAAACCCGCAAGAGCTGGCGGATGTTGCTGGAAGAATCCCTGCACCTGATGAAAGAAGGGCGTATGGACGAGTTTGGTCAAGCTGTCATTTTGTATCTGGTCAATCATGCCCGTTTAAAAGAAACCCGTATGTCACCGACGGCCAAGCGTCTGTTCTTCAGACAGATGGCAGAGTTTACCGCAACTGAGCAGGATCGTTATGATGTTAACTGCAACCGTCTATTACGCCTGAAACATGTGCCCATTCCACAATGTAAAGTACTCGTCGCTTGCGGCCAATATGACAGTTTCACCCTGCCGCATGAAAATGCTGGCTTTGCCCTACAGTGCCCAGACATGCAGTATGTACAGATTGCCAGTGCCGACCATGTACCACAGCTGCAGCGCCGTAAAGAAACCATGCATCTGTTCGCCACTTTCCTGCGTGATGAACCTGTAGATCAGCTGGAAGGGATTATTCCCTTTACTCGGGAACAGATGCTAAAACTTGAACGTCGTGGTGAAGACCGTATTCCGGTACAAGAGCCAGAACGTTTCCTGAGTCATCGACACTCGGATCTGCGTTTGCCTACCACTATTGTGGATTTAAGTTTCTTTGGTGTCTTATTTGAAATGGAAGAAGCGCAGGTGCAGCAGGCTATTCAGTATCCAAGGGATTTGGCTTTGCATCTGGAAGATGAAGAAGGTGAGTTCAAAATTGAATGCCTGATCTTCCAGCATGATGAAACGCAGATTCGTGCCTTGTTTAAGCACGGTAGTTTTGAAGTGGCGGAACGTTTGCTAGGTTTTGTGCAGACTCAAAAAGCTCTACTTGAAGCACAAGTGCTGGATGCAGTCGTTTAGAATGCTCCCGACCTGAATTTGAAAGTTAAATAGATACTTTGAAAAAAACAGCGTTATTCAACGCTGTTTTTTTTGGTCGCATGAATCATCCAGACTAGATCACCTAAATGCTCATCTTGCTCAGATGCTGGATTGGACTGCTGAGGTTGGGCAAAATAGCGCTGCGGCTGTTTTACTTCTACCGCTATAAAACCGGTCTGCTGACAAAACTGCTGTAATTCTTGGGGGGACTTAAAGTGGAAAGTAAAAGCACTACGTGACATAAACTTCAGTAAACGGCTGCATGTCCAGATAAAGCTGGCTAATCGGTTCTTCACCGGTTCAGGGTAAATATCGCTGAGGTAATGAATTTCCGGAAAGCGTTGTCCATACTCGGTAATACCTTTTAATAAGGTGTGCAGCATGTCCTTGTCAAAGTAGTTGATCAGTCCTTCGCTAATGACCACTAGTGGTCGTTCAGAATCAAAAACCTGAAAAATATTGACAAGCTCTTCACTAAAAATATCAGCGGTCAAGACTTCTGGTGCATCCTGATCCAGAATTTTCAGCGCCTGAGTTTTGATCTTGGCCATATCTGGCAGATCAAGTTCACGGTAATTGATTTCAGGAAATTTTTGTCTGAAATTCCAGCTACGCGGAGATAGTCCGCAAGCAATTTCCAGTACTTGTAGCTGTGGGTGCTGAGTAATGAGCTGACAGAGATGTTCATCAATCATCTGGTGGCGCTGTTTTAAGGTAGTACGCATACTGCCGCCCACGTGCTTTTCAGCCCAGGTTTCCAAGGGATGAACCAATGCAGCGAGAAATTTACCTCGCCCAGTCGCAAACACTGGATGAGAAATTCCCATTTGGTACCAGATATAGCCGGTATAGTGCGCAGTAAAAGAGATATGTCGATGTTGCGAGAGTGGTTGTGTCATGTCTTCCTGACCTTATTGTTATTGTATAAGTTTTTGTATTTTTACATCATAAACAAAAAGGAACACTTGTGGTGTTCCTTTTATCGTATTCCTGAATCGTACTAGCTAAATATGCTTATGAAGCCACCTGATTTCTAAATCCTGTAATTTCATCACGAACCTGACGCCATTCTTCACCAAGATCTAAAACGTCATCAATCTGAATCTGAGGAATACGACCGCGCATGCGTTGCAGACGTTCCTGATTCGGCAATGGTAAATCTACAATTCCCTCAAGGGCCAGGCATTGTGCTGCCCGGTCATTACAGACCAGACCCATATCACAACCTGCCTTCAGCGCTGCCTGAATACGGGCATCAGCGCCACCTGCGACACAGGCAGCTTGCATACTCAAATCATCCGAGAACAATACACCGTTAAAACCAAGTTCCTGACGTAAGATTTTCTGAATCCAGAATTCTGAAAAACCGGCTGGATTGGGATCAACCTGACTGTAGATCACATGCGCTGGCATCAAGGCATCCAGTTGTGACTGTAGCTGAATAAAGGTCTGCATGTCTTTTTGCTGGATTTCTTCATAGCTGCGTGGATCTACAGCCGCTGCCACATGAGAATCGGCTTTTACAGAACCATGACCCGGGAAGTGTTTACCGGTCGATGCCATGCCAGCACGTTTCATACCTTTCAGGAAAGCGCTTGCCAGTGGAATGATGTCCTGAATATTTGTGGCAAAACTACGGTCACCAATAACATCGCTGATATCATTCAGATCCAGCACAGGAGCAAAGCTAAAATCAATGCCGACTGCCAGCACTTCAATCGCCATTAACCAGCCACATTTCTCTGACAATTCTAACGCACGTTCAGGTTTGCTTTGGTAAAGTTCTCCAAAATGACCCATGGCCGGGAGTAGAGTAAAGCCCTGTTTCAAGCGCTGAACGCGACCACCTTCCTGATCGACTGCAATCAGAATATCCGGGCGAATCTGACGCATATGATCTGTCAGGGCGCGAACCTGTGCAGGTGATTCAATATTACGGCCAAACAGAATGACCCCGCCAACCTGCGGAGCCTGTAGCAGTTCCATATCTTCCTGAGTAAGGTGAGTGCCAGCGATGTCGAGCATCAATGCGCCAATCATATGCGGTGTCCATATTAGAATTTTTCAGCGAAAACAATACCTGATTTCTGCAATCTTTTGCTACACTTTGACTGCACAGAATATGATAAAACTACACAACATAAACTTATTAAGTTGTTTAAGATCGCGGATACGTTTATTTCAGATCGGAAAACGACACGGTTAAATTGGTCAAAAGACCAAGGAAGTACGAATTATTTATGAAACTTCAAACAGTAGCTTGCGCAGTTGCAGTTGCGACAGGCGGATTCTTTTTTACCCATGTGGTGAGCGACGCGATTGCTGCTGAAAAATCAGAAGTCGTAAGCAAAACCCTTCAACCATCTCAAGAACAAGCGCTCGTATCTAGACAGCTGGCTACTTTAGTGGATCGTCAGCACTATTTGAATATGCGTCTAGATGCCCAAACCTCACAGCGCATTTTTGATTTTTATATTGATAGCCTGGATCCAGAGCATAGCCTGTTCCTGGCACCTGAAATTGATAACTATAAGAAACGTTATGGTGCTAGTTTTGGTGCCAACTTGAAATCAGGCAATCTGGCTGGTCCATTTGAGATTCATGCACATTATAGTGAACGCCTCAAGCAGTTTTATACCTTTATGCTGGATGAACTGAAAAAGCCTCAAAACCTGAATCAAAGTAATGTTTATATTGAGACTGACCGTGAGAAAGCACCATTCTTCAAGACACCAGAAGAACAACGCGCTTACTGGTCAAAAATGCTGGTTTCTCAGCTGATTAATCTGACCATCAGTAAAGAAGAAGAGCAGGCCAAACAAAAAGCATTAAAAGACAACCCAGAACTGGCCAATGGTCAGGATCTGAGTGGTCCAGAGGATTTGACACCGGCACAGACCTTAACCAAGCGTTATACCCGTCAGCTTGAACGTTTAAGTCGCATCAAGAGCGATGATGTGCTGGATAAAACGCTGAATGCCATGATGCTGACCTATGATCCACATAGCAATTATTTCCCGCCTGTGGATGCGATGGAGCTGAACCGCCAAACGACTTTACAGCTTGAAGGTGTGGGTGTTTCAATTCGCCCAGAACGTGGCAATGAAGACTACACCAAGATTGAAACTATTGTGGAAGGTGGTCCGGCGAGTAAATCAGGTCAGGTGAAATCCGGTGACCGTATTATTGGGGTCGCTCAGGATGGCGGACCAATGGTCGATGTCATTGGTTGGCCGAGTAATGAAATTGTCGGTCTGATTCGTGGTAAACGTGGTACTAAAGTTACTTTGAAATTGCTGGGCGCTGGTGCAACACTGGGACAGGCGCGTAATGTCACCATTACCCGTGATGTGATCCAGGAAGAAGATGCTGGCGTACGTACCCGTGTGGTCGAGATTCAACGAGATGGTAAAAAGTATCAATATGGTGTGATAGAAATTCCATCTTTCTACTTAAACTATCGTGCACGACGTGCGGGTACAGATTATCGTTCTGTATCTGAAGATACCAACAATGCCCTGAAAGAACTTTCAGCCAAGAATGTGGAAGGGATTATTGTTGATTTGCGCAATAATCCAGGTGGTTCATTAGAAGAAGTTGCACGTATGCTGGGGCAAGTGATCAAGTCTGGTCCAGTAGTACAGATTCGTGATGGCAATGGCAATGTCAGTGTCTTTGAAGATGATGATGGCGGTGCACAGACCTATGCCGGTCCACTGGCAGTCATGGTCAACCTCGCTTCTGCATCGGCAAGTGAAATCTACTCTGCTGCAATTCAGGATTATGAACGTGGTATTGTCATTGGTAGCACCACGACAGGTAAAGGTACTGCACAGGTACAGTTGGATACCTTGGCACATGGACAGGCTACACTGACACAACGTAAGTTCTATCGTATCACTGGTGGCAGTACCCAGAACAAGGGTGTGGTCCCGGATATCAAACTGGTCGATATTTACAATGAAGAGTTTGGTGAGCGTAAGGCTAAAAATGCCTTGCAGTGGGATACCATTCCGACGGCACCCTTTAAACGTGAAGGTGAAGTACAGAAATATGTACCTGATCTGATCAAGAGCTCACAGGTTCGTGTCAATCTGGATCCACAATTCAAGTATCTTGAGCAACGTACAGCGATTGCCAAGAAAACTGACGAGAAAAAGCGTCTAGTATTGGATCTGAATCAGCGTAAAGCGGAATTGCTGGAACTTGAACGTAAGACCTTGGAATCTGAAAATGCACGTCGTGCAGCAACGGGTCAGAAACCTTATCCAAACTGGGAAAGCTATCAGGCCTCAATGGATGCATTGATTGAAGCACGTGCCAAGATGAAAGCTAAAGATCGTCCGCAGCTCCCTGAAGAGGAAGTATTTGTTGTAGAAGCTGCCAATGTTTTGCATGACTATGCTCGTTTACAAGGAAAAGCGAAATAGTTATTCAGAATTGAAGAATTTAATTTGACTAACAGCCTGCATATGCAGGCTGTTTTTCTATTTTTTGTTGAAAAATAGTAAACAAGAAAAAAGTTGATAAGTGTTAAAAATGCTATCTGTTTTGTTGAAATTCATAATGTTGTGATCTAGATCTGTTAAATTCTAGTCAATAAATGAATTTAACCATTTGCTAAAACTTGAAACACTTTTAATATATGTCACATATTTCTTATTTTTGTCAGATTTGGATTTAAGTCAGTAAAATCATAGTTTTTGTTGTACTTTAAATATTGCGGTTCAAGTATCGATAGATTAAAAATTTTTTATGGGTCAGGTATGACCAAGGGTATATGGGTTGAGCAATGTTCTTGGGTGCCCTCGAGTTAGGCAGGTAAAGATGCAATGTGGGCTTAAGCAGTTCGGGAAAGCAAGCTTCTACAGGACTCTTATATGATTCATGTTCATTATGACATTAATCTGGTTATAGGCTCGCTCATTGTAGCTTTGGTAGTTTGTTTTCTTGCCATTTCAATTGAACAGCTGTTATTTGATAAAGCTCCTCCCAAATATGAAAAGCTGATTCTGGTTACAAGTGGTGCGATTTTAGGATTCTCTATCTGGTGTATGCACTTTGTCGGCATGACCGCCAGTCATTTGCCAGACAATACCTATTTTGATTCCGGACTGACTGTTACCTCTTACATTATTGCTTTTATCGCCTCGACCTTTGCCATCTGGCTGACGACACGACAAACCCTGCCTTTTCCCCGTCTGGTACTCGGCGCGGTATTAATGGGGCTGGGAATTTCCGGCATGCACTATACCGGCATGATGAGTATGGTGGTGCAAGGTTATGTGATCCGCTATGATCCGGTACTGGTGATCTGCTCGGTGCTCATTGCGATTAGTGGGGCTGGTTTAGGCTTCTGGATGCTGTTCAAGAATCGCAGTATTGCTCGCCGTAGTTTCTGGCTGAAAGCCGGTGTGGCATTGATGCTAACTTTTTCCATTGTCGGGATGCACTATACCGGGATGGCAGCGACCAGTTTTCATTCCATAGTGGGTGAGGGCTTGGCCGAAATGTCCACGCTCGAGCGCGAATTGCTGATTACTATAGTTTTCATTACCTGTCTGGTTCTTGTTGCCGGTTTCTGTGTAGCCATGCTGGAACAGCGTCTTGAGCATCGCAATCGTCAGCTGGCTGAGGCCAATAAAGAGCTGGCCAATCTGGCTGTGCAGGATAATCTAACCAAGTTACCCAATCGTTTTTATCTGGCAGAGTATTCTCACTTTCTGTTTAATGATCATCATTACCGTAATGCACAGTTTGCCTTTCTGTATATTGATCTTGACCGCTTCAAAGCAGTAAATGATGTCTTTGGACATCATGTGGGGGACCAGCTCCTGATCCAGCTGGCTAACCGGATTCATAGTTTACTCAATGAGCACTCGAGATTGCTGCGAATTGGGGGTGACGAATTCTTGTTGATTCTAGAAAATGCAGAACCGCAACAGGCCGCTGAAGTCGCTGAAAAAATTTTAAGCATGATTCAGGAAAGCTTTACGATTGCTGGCAAGGTGATTAATGTTTCAGGGAGTATTGGTATTTCAATGTACCCGGAACATGGTCAAAATGTTCAGGATCTTCTGATCAATGCCGATTCAGCCATGCTGACTTCCAAAAATCAGGGGCGTAATACCTATTCATTGTTCAATTTCAGTAATGATGAAAAGGAATCCAGAAGTCAGAGCAAGCTGATTAATGACCTGTATAAAGCGGTCGAAGAACACCAGTTTGAGCTGTATTACCAGCCTAAATATCGTACCGAAGATTTGCAGATTTGTGGGGTTGAAGCCTTGATCCGCTGGCGGCACCCGGCACTGGGCTTGTTATCACCAGTAATGTTTATCCGGGGGGCGGAAAAAACCGGCCTGATTATTCAGATGGGGTATTGGGCACTGGAGCAGGCCTGTAAACAGATTCATCAATGGGAAACGGAAGGAACGAATTTCTTCCCGATTGCTGTTAATTTGTCTGCTGTGCAGTTTGAACATAAGAACCTATTTAAAAATCTGGAAGAGCTGTTAGCACGTTACCAGATTAATCCGAATCACTTGATGATTGAGATTACTGAATCTACAGCCATGCATCATATTGATAGCAGTGTGCGTACCCTGGAACGCTTGCGTGATATGGGGATTCAGCTAGCAATTGATGACTTTGGTACAGGACATTCCAGTTTCCTGTATCTGAAGAACCTGCCAGTGAATGAGCTGAAAATCGATAAAGAATTTATTGCAGACCTGACCGCAGGTTCCAAGGAAGAGATGATCCTGGAAAGTATTATCCATCTTGCAATTAAGCTAGGTTTACAGGTTACTGCTGAAGGGGTAGAAACTCAGTTACAGGCAGACATCCTGACCCGTTTGGGTTGCCAGCAGTTACAAGGATTCCTATTCAGTAGACCAGTTAGTGTGAAGGATTTACCCGAAGCCGCTATCGTTTCTTAATCTGTTTAATTTTATCAATCAGCCTCTGAATTCAGGAGCTGCTTAATTTGAATAGCGAGCATTTCAGCTTGAGCACATTCTATATGATTGGCAGATAGAGAAAGTACGATCTGGATTTTTCGGCCTTCAATTTTTAGTAGTCTACCCGTCAACACCAATTCAGTATTCACAGGTACCGGTCGAATAAACTGTATATTCAAACTACCAGTGACACATCGAATTAAGGCTTCACCACCGTCAAAGGCGATGCCAGCTGCATGACTTTTAAATGCTGCCGCAGAGGCGGTACCATGACAGTCCAGAAGAGATGCAATCAAGCCACCATACAGATGATCGGGTACACCGCCGGTATAATGAGAGGCGGGGCAAATATGTGCAATAGTCTGTACAAAAGGAACGTCCCAGTAACTTTTCAGTTGATGACCATGTGGATTGTCACGTCCACAGCCATAACAGTGGGTGTAGGGTTCAGCATACAGATCCTGAAAGGCAATCCTTGTCATTTTTTTATCCTTATTTAAATGTGATCAGTCGCTTCAATAAATTTATAAAGGCTAAAAGATCTCTTAAAATATAAATCTATTTAAATAGGTTTCACCATGAGATAAAAGCCCATATTTCTCCCGAAATTTCAACTTGAAGACGGTATTTTTCTAAAAACTGTCCATTCTGTAAAGAAGAAGTGCAGGAGAGGGTGGGCATTCAGGAATGAGCACTGCATTTAGAAATTCTGCTACAATATCGCCAATTTTTCATATTGATCGTGCTTGATCTTTTGCACTGCGAATCTGCAGTAGGTATTTTCCATGAGTTTTAAACAAGAGTTAGCGGCGCAGGTCGCTCAGCGACGTACTTTCGCGATTATTTCCCACCCCGATGCCGGTAAAACGACCATGACAGAAAAACTGCTGTTATGGGGGCAGGCAATCCAGGTTGCCGGTATGGTAAAAAGCCGTAAGTCTGACCGTGCGGCGACTTCGGACTGGATGGAAATGGAAAAGGAACGTGGTATTTCGATCACGACCTCGGTCATGCAGTTCCCGTTTAAAGACAAGATGATCAACCTGCTTGATACCCCGGGGCATGAAGACTTCTCGGAAGATACCTACCGTACCCTGACTGCTGTGGACTCGGCGCTGATGGTGATTGATGGTGCAAAAGGTGTCGAGGACCGTACCATTAAATTGATGGAAGTGTGTCGTATGCGCGATACACCAATCATCTCTTTCGTCAACAAAATGGACCGTGAAATCCGTGAGCCGCTTGAGCTTCTGGACGAGATCGAAAACGTCCTGAAAATTAAATGTGTGCCAATTACCTGGCCGCTGGGTACTGGTCGTGACTTCGCTGGCGTATACAACCTGATCGAAGAAAAATTCTATGTCTATAAGGCGGGTTTCGGTTCAGTGATTACTGACATCGAAGTACGGGATGGTTATGACCATGCAGACCTGCGTGAAAAAGTAGGTGAGCTGGCATGGGCAGCATTTGAAGAATCTCTTGAACTGGTTCAAATGGCCAATGAGCCATTAGACCGTGAAGAATTCCTGGCAGGTCGCCAAACACCAGTGTTGTTCGGTACGGCATTGGGTAACTTTGGTGTAGACCATGTCCTGAATGCATTTAGTGAATATGCACCAGAGCCGAAAGCGCATCCAACACAAAACCGTAAAGTTGAAGCAACTGAAGAAGGTTTTAGTGGTTTCGTCTTCAAGATCCAGGCCAATATGGATCCGAAGCACCGTGACCGTATTGCCTTCATGCGGATCTGTTCAGGTAAGTATGAAAAAGGCCTGAAAATGAAGCATGTGCGTCTGGGTAAAGATGTACGTATTAGTGATGCATTGACCTTCCTGGCGGGTGACCGTCAGCATCTGGAAGAAGCATGGCCAGGCGATATTATTGGCCTGCATAACCACGGCACTATTCAGATTGGTGATACTTTTACTTCAGGTGAAGATCTGCAGTTCACAGGTATTCCACACTTTGCGCCGGAAATGTTCCGCCGTGTACGTCTGAAAGATCCATTGAAATCTAAGCAGTTACAAAAAGGTCTGAAAGAGCTTTCTGAAGAAGGCGCAACTCAGGTCTTCATGCCGCAACATAATAATGACCTGATCGTTGGTGCGGTGGGTGTGCTGCAATTTGAAGTGGTGGCGTATCGTCTGAAAGAAGAATACAAAGTAGATTGCGTGTATGAGCCTGTGAGTATTAATACTGTGCGTTGGGTTTCTTGTGAGGATGAAAAGAAATTTAATGAATTCAAGAAAAAAGCCCATGACCAGTTGTCTGTTGATGGTGGCGGCCACCTGACTTATCTGGCACCAAGCCGTGTCAATCTGCAACTGATGCAGGAACGTTACCCTGACATCGTGTTCCGCAATACCCGTGAACATTAACTAATAAAATGATTTAAAAATAAAACAGCTTCTCAGGAAGCTGTTTTATTTTGTGCTACATTCACTTATCTTTTCAAATTTGCTTGGGAATATGAAACTTAGCAATGCAGTCATGCTGAGTTCAGCAATCAGTTTAGGATTATTGCTGGGCGCCTGCGATCAAAAAAAATCAGAACCAGAAACAAAAACTCAGGATGCGGTAGTCGAAATTGAGCAAGTAGAAAAGGCAGATGTATTGCCTTATCTAAATATTCAGGAACAGCCGGCCAAGATTGCACTCCCATTTTGTGAAACCAAAAACTGTATCGAACTGGATATTCAGACCCTAGATACGGTAGATCCATGGCTGAACCAGTGGATGGAACGTAAACAGGCACTGGTGATTCAGGATCAGATTCGGGATAAAGATCAGCAGCAGGATATGAGCTTACAGCAGGCCGTCAATGCCTATATAAAAAAGTCAGATGCCTGGCAGGAACAGATTAAAATCAATAAAGCCTATCAACTATCCATGTATACCCGCATCCCTTATCAGCATAATCAGTATGTGTTAATGCAGATTGGGGTGGATACAGAGCAGGAAAATGTTACGGTGAAGGAACGTTATTATTTTTATGTGGCAGATCGCCGCAGTCAAAAAAATCTGACGGCCTTAGATATTATTGATCCACAAAAGCGGGTCACGATGGACAAGATCGTGCAAGATGCTTATGCAAAATGGCTAAAAGAAAATAGTAAAGAAGTACGACAAACTGCCCCGAAAAAATTGTATTGGGGGCAAGCTGACTGGTTCTTTGATCAGGAGGGGATTGGGCTGCATTATCGTGGTGGGGAAATTGTCAAGGATGCTAAACAACTTGATATTTATCTTAGTCAAGAACAAACACAACAGGTCTTGAAAGCTGAAGTGTATCAGCATATGTTTTAGGATTGATGCCCGAGAACGGGTGGAATGTGATGTAACACAAAAGGTTATTGAATGCCAAAATATAACAAGATATTCGGCCTGTCTGTACTGGCGACAGCGATTCTGTTGACTGCCTGTCAACCTCGAGAAAAGGAAGCCAAAGAGGTTAATCCACCGGAAGTCACTCAGGCAGAGCCTGAAATCGTCCAGCTCAAGGGTGAAACCGAAAAGCTTAACCTGGATCTCCCGGAATGTGATGGTAAAAGCTGTCCTGAAATCACCATTGAACGTCTGAACAGTAATCAGCGTTTTATTGATGAATTTATTGATCAACAGATTTTAACCCGACTGAAGGGTATGCTTGATGTTGATGCGATTACGTCAGCGAAAGTACAAGCTGCCAGTGAGCCAACACCTGTTCAATCCGCAGCTTCAGAGGCAGCTGTAACTCAACCCCAGCTCAGTGCACGTCAGCAGCTGGAAAAGCAGACTATTCCTTATATGCAGACTTTCCTGAATCTGGACAAGGAGCTGAAAGCACTCAGTGCCAATCACAGTATTAGCCTGATGATCAAGCCGAAGATCCTGAATCCTGGAAATCCGCTGGCAACAGTAGTATTAAATAGCACACATTATTTGGGTGGGGCACATGGTTCTACTGCACAGAACTATTATAACTTTGACCTGGATAGTAAAAAGTTGGTCAAACTGGATGATATTGTCCTGCCAAAACAAAAGGCGCAACTGGAAGCCAAAGCGCATGAAGCCTTTAAAACCTGGGTAATTGATTCAGAGCTGGCAACTGATGTTGCAGAATACGAGCAGGCCTGGAAATTCAAGTTAACGGATAATTTCTTCCTGACCAAACAAGGTCTGGCACTGCAATATGCAGAATATGAAATTGGACCTTATGTGGTCGGCTTGCCGCGTTTAAATATTCCTTATAGTGATTTACAGGGAATCTTAAAACCAGAGTATCTGCCGAAAACTGAACAGGCTGCTTCAGAAGCCCAAGTTGCAAAATGAGCCTAAAACTGTTTGATACGCATACCCACTTCGATGTTCCTGATTTTGAGCATGATCGGGAACAGTTAGCTTATGCCGCTAAAAAGGCAGGCGTGGAAGGACTAATCCTGATCGGCTTTTTACAGCAGCGTTTTCAGGACCTGATTCAAACCCAGCATTTTTTAAATAATCTTGCCGATGCGCCAAGGAGCTATCTAGCCCCCGGCTTACATCCTTTTTATATCGAGCAACATCAGCAGGAGCATTTGCAGGATTTAGAGCAGATCCTGCAAACTGAAGACTGTATTGCCATTGGTGAAATCGGCCTGGATACGTTTCTGAAACAGCATAAGCAAGCAGAAATTTTCCAGAAGCAGAAAGACTTTTTTGCTGCTCAGATTGAACTGGCACAGCAGTATGACAAACCGATTTTACTACATATCCGTAAATCCCATGCGGAAGTACTCAAAATACTGAAAGAGCATCAATTTCAACAGGGCGGTATTGCGCATGCCTTTGGTGGAGGAATCGAAGAAGCCAAGGCTTTTATTAAACTGGGTTTCAAGATTGGGGTGACAGGACAAATTACCAATCCTAATGCCAGAAAACTGCATCAGGTGGTACAGCAGATGGGCCCGGAACATCTGGTCCTTGAAACCGATTGTCCAGACATGACGCCCTTATGTTGTCAGCATTCTACTGAACAGCGTACCCGCAATACGCCTGTAAATCTGCCCTATGTGCTGCAAGGACTGGCTAAAAGTTTGCATATGGATCAAGAGGAACTGGCAGAACAGCTCTGGAAAAATACCCATCAGGCTTTGCATCTGGATATCTAATATAAAATCCTTGCATCAGTCGAAAACTGTATTTCAATGTATGATCCAATGAAAAAAGGCGCATTATGCAATTTCTAAAATGCTTTAGACTTGGCATCATGCATATAAATTATTTTGAGTGAGATTCACATGGCACAAGGACTATTGGCGGGTAAGCGCTTCCTGATCGCAGGTATTGCAAGTAAATTATCAATTGCTTTTGGTATTGCTCAGGCATTACACCGTGAAGGTGCAGAACTTGCTTTTACCTATCCAAATGAAAAGCTGAAAAAACGTGTAGATGATTTTGCTGCACAATTCGGTTCTGAATTGGTATTTCCTTGTGATGTGGCGGTAGATGCAGAAATTGACCATGCATTTGCAGAACTGGCAAAACACTGGGATGGTCTGGATGGAGTCGTGCATTCAATCGGTTTTGCACCTGCACATACCTTAGACGGTGACTTTACTGATGTGACGGATCGTGAAGGTTTCAAGATTGCACATGACATCAGTGCTTATAGCTTTATCGCGATGGCACGTGCTGCAAAGCCACTTTTAGCTGCACGCCAAGGTTGTCTACTCACTCTGACTTATCAAGGTTCTGAGCGCGTGATGCCGAACTACAACGTGATGGGTCTGGCGAAAGCATCACTAGAAGCGGGTGTACGTTACCTGGCATCTAGCTTGGGCGCAGACGGTATCCGCGTTAATGCCATCTCAGCTGGTCCAATCCGTACCCTTGCAGCGTCTGGCATTAAATCTTTCCGTAAAATGCTGGATCTGAATGAAAAAGTGGCTCCGCTTAAACGTAATGTCACTATTGAAGATGTTGGTAATGCTGCATTATTCCTGTGCTCACCATGGGCAAATGGCATCACTGGCGAAATCATGTATGTTGATGCCGGTTATAATACGGTTGGTATGAGCGCAGAGCTGATGCTGGATGCAGAATAAGATTTTTAATACTTATTTCAAGCAAAGAAAACCCCTCAATTGAGGGGTTTTTATTTTTTATGCTAATGGACAATGATGTAAATCTGATGACATCAAGTCTAAAAAAATAGGATGAAGATAATTTATCTTTTAATATTTTGCCATTAAGATGCTTAAAACAAAAAAATCAGGAAAATAACCATGTTTAAATCACTGTGGATTAGCATCATTTTCGTTATAGGCTTAGGTCTGGGAACTTCGGCTATGGCAGTAGAAGAGCACCAGCATTACAGCATGCATGACCTGGATAAAAATTTGAAAAAATTTAAAGCTGCAGAGGATTCTAAAGAGGCACAATCAGCATTACAGATCATGCAGCAAACTGTAGAAAGCTACCAGAAACATTTACCATCCAAGCTGCAAAAACTGAAAGCCGAAGATGCACATGTAGTGGCCTATCAGGGATTGCTAAAGGATTTGCTAATAGAGATTAAAAAGGCAGAACAGCTGGTTGCTGCTAAGCAGTTACAGGAAGCCCAAAATTTGTCCGTGAAAATGGATGAGATTAAAAAGAAGGGGCATCAAGCCTTTAAATAACTTATAAACAGACCATAAAAAAGACCGCAATTGCGGTCTTTTTTGATTCAGCATCAAACAATTAAGCTTGACCTTCAACAGCAGTAGCTTGCGCACGTTGCATGTTGGCTTCGAATTCAGCATCAAAGTTGATCGGTGTAAGAAGTAGCTGTGGGAAGCTACCTTTAGTGACCAGATCATTCACTGCTTCACGAAGGAATGGGAACAGGATGTTCGGACAGTACGCACCAAGAATGTAAGGCAGACGCTCTTCTTCAACACTATCAATCAGGAAGATACCTGCTTGAGTGACATCAACGATAAATGCTGTATCACCTTCGTTGTTTGCCTGTACTACCACTTTTAAAGCGACTTCAAAATGAGTTGGATCAATCTTTTCTGCAGAAGAAGAAAGGTTGATGTTCAGCTCGGGTTGCCATTGCTTGGTAAAAACTTGTGCCCCAGGTACTTCAAAAGAAATGTCTTTGGTATAAATACGCTCTAATGCCAATTGTGGTTGAGCTTGTTGTTCTTCACTCATTCTTTAATCCTTAATATGAGGTGATAATTAAAAGGCAATTAAGCCAGTAATTCGTCGAGTTTGCCTTCACGCTCTAAAGCGTAAAGCTGGTCAAAACCGCCGATAAATTGTTCATTAATAAAAATCTGTGGCACGGTACGGTGATTGGTGCGTTGCATCAAATCAAGACGAACCTGCGGATCTTCTTTAGACAGATTGATTTCTTTATATTCTACGCCCTTACGCTCAAGGAGCTGTTTTGCACGGACACAGTATGGACACACAGTCGTTGAATAGATAATGACTTCAGCCATGAATGAATCTCCTGATCGTAAATTATTTACTTTTCACCAGAGGTAAGCCTTGGGCTTTCCAGTTGCTGATGCCGCCATCAAGACGGTAAGCATCTGCATGACCGACCTGTTGTAGCGCAGTACCTGCAACTTGCCCAAGATTACAAATGAACACCAATGGGCGATCTGCTGTTTTTAACTCTTCGACATGTTTGGTAATTTGGCTGTATGGAATATTACGGCTACCGCTGATATGACCTTCACGGAAATCTTTGGCATCACGCAGGTCGATCAGCATGGCATTTTTTGCCTTAACCAAAATTCCCAGCGATTGCGGAGAAATTTTACGACCGTTACGTTGACCTTCGATAATGAAGAACAAAACCACCAATGCTGCAAGTGCACCAAACAAAAAGGGGTGATTCCCCATAAACTCGAACCAACGTTCCACAATTCACCTAATTACAATTTCAAAATTGCCAAGAGTATAGCTCATAAATATGGTGATCAAAATCACCGCTTCAAGGGCTAAAGCTTAAGAATATCAATTTTTTTGTTGAGCTTCCGTGATTTCATCAATTAATCGCAGATAGCTGTCCAAACGACGCGGCAAAATTTCACCTGAATCTGCTGCCTGACGTAAAGCACATTGCTTTTCATGTTTATGCGTGCAGTTACGGAACTGACAGTGCCCTAGCAGATTTTCAATCTCTGGAAAACCGGTTTGTACCTTGTCTAAAGTCAAATGCCACAGGCCAAATTCACGAATCCCCGGAGAGTCAATCAGCGCTGCGCCATCACCAAAGGAAATCAGGCGTGTTGAAGTTGTTGTATGCTGACCCAATGCCGAGTTTTCAGAAATAACATTCGTTTTTTGAGCTGCATCCGGCACGATGGCATTGATCAGGGTGCTTTTGCCTACACCTGATTGCCCCACAAATGCGACTGTTTCATCATTGAGACGCGCAGAAAGTTCAGTCAGATCTCCATCAGACTGGGTCTGCATGACTTCATAGCCCAGATTTTCATATTCTTTGAGCAGTTCCAGAATTGGATCATTTTCCTTGAGCAAGTCTGATTTATTCAGGACTAGGAGTGCGGGAATCTCTGCATCGGCACAAGCCACCAGATAACGATCAATCAGGCCTGGTGCTGGCTCAGGCAATGGTGCAAATACAATCACAATCAGGGAAATATTGGCTGCGACCGGTTTAACCTTGTGATAACGGTCAGGTCGGGTCAGCAGCGATTTACGCGGATGAATCGCAGTGATAATTCCCAAACCAGTATTTGGATCAGCCTGCCATTTGACCCGGTCACCTGTGACCAGCAATTCAAGGTTAGTACGGGTATGACAGCGCCACACACTGCCCATTTCAATTTCTTTCCAGAAGGGTTCAGGTTCACCTTCAGCCACCACCGGTTTTTCAGGATGTAGTTCAGGAACCGAGAGCGCCTGGACTTCTAGCTGTCGACCATAATGCTGCACGACCAGTCCTTCCAGGTCTTGGGAGGTATCCGCCTCTTCCTGACGCGTTTTGTGCTGTTTTTGAATACGACGTTGTTGTTGTTCAGTTAAACGACGTTTACGTATTAAAGCCATTCAAATCCTAAAAAACCATGGGAGTGAGATGGCAAAAATAGCATGAAGCAGGGTGTCAGTTACAGCATCGACGTAATAAATTTGCTACTATAAATGTTTTATAGCCTAATAAGATTGCACATTTATGAGCAGCACCCCTGATAGCCGCCTGATTTGGATCGACCTGGAAATGACAGGTCTGGATACAGACAATGACCAGATTATTGAAGTTGCAACGATTGTAACCGATGACAATTTAAATATTCTTGCCGAAGGTCCTGTCCTTGCAGTTCATCAGTCGGATCGTGTGCTCAATGCCATGGATGAATGGAATACCCGTCAACATGGACAATCGGGTCTGGTGGAGCGTGTGCGTCGCAGCAAACTTACTGCACAAGATGCTGAACAACAAACCATTGAATTCTTGAAAAAATGGGTCAATCCAAAAGTATCACCCATGTGTGGTAATTCGATCTGTCAGGATCGTCGCTTCTTGCACCGTCTGATGCCAGAACTGGAGCAATATTTCCATTACCGTAACCTGGATGTGTCTTCAGTGAAAGAGTTGGCAAAACGCTGGCGTCCGGAAATCATGAGTGGTCTTAAGAAAAATGCTTCACATCTGGCGATGGATGATATTCGTGATTCAATTGCTGAACTGAAATACTATCGTGAATATTTTTTCATTATGAACAAGTAATCCGGACATTGAAAAAGAGGCGTAAAGCCTCTTTTTTATTTACTTGAAGAGAGTCTTTTATTATAAAAATTGTCGCTGCTTTCAAACAGTACCCAGGTGAGCAGGACCAAAGCAAGATGGATCTGGGTTTCATGTTGATCAAAGACAATTAAAGCAAATAATCCCAAAGTCAGTAAGCGAATCATGATACTGATATAATAATTTTTCTGCTTTTTGAAAACTAAGCCATAAAGATAAAGCAGGAACAGAACAACCATGAGTGCATAAAGAGCGTTAAATAGCATACTGACCTGACTCCCTATAAGCTGAGAAGGATTAAAATATTCTGGTTATTAGGCTTCTTTCATAAATCATTTTTTAATCATTAAAATGAAATTCTCCTCTTTGTAGGAGATGAGTAGCACTACTGCGCAAGGAAAAGGTTATATCTAAGAAATCTCCCTTCTCCTCTTGCGAAGTAATACTTCTCATTCTAGAGGGAGAAGAAACTTTCAATATCTATTTAAATATGAATATAACGATCATTTTTTGATTTTTGAAAAAGATCTATTGTGATGATTTTAATGGCGAATAGAATTTGATCGATTTTAAGCTTTTTATGGATGGTTAAAGAATAGTTTTTTGACTGATTTTGTGTCTGAATTTTAGTGGCAGTCAACCGGCTGCGAATTTGCTAAAATGCCCCCGATGTTTTTCTTGCTATTGATGACCTATGACTGATCTGCTTCAAGATGATGAATATGACCGCCGCTTTGCCGGTGTAGCCAAAATTTATGGCGATGACAGCTTTAATCATTATGAAAACAGTCATGTGATGGTGATTGGAATTGGCGGTGTCGGTTCATGGGCAGTCGAAGCACTGGCACGTACCGGAATCGGTGAACTGACTCTTGTTGATATGGATGTAGTGGCGGCATCGAATATCAATCGTCAGTTACCCGCGATGACGACCACCTTAGGCCGTGAAAAGATTGAAATCATGGCAGAACGCTGCCGTGCGATTAACCCACGTATTAAAGTAAACTTGATTGATGACTATCTCTCGCCTGAAAATGTCAAAGAAATCCTGGCAGGTAATCCTGACATCATTCTGGACTGTATTGATGATGTAAAAGCTAAATTTGCTTTGATGCTGCATTGCCGTTTCAATAAAATTCCTCTGATTGTCTCGGGTGGAGCAGGCGGTAAACTGGACCCATTAAAAATCCGGGTGGCTGATTTATCCAAAACTGAACAGGACCCGATGCTGGCAAAATTACGTACGCAATTACGTGCAAAAGGTATCTGTAAAAAACCGAAAGAAAAATTTGGCATCACCTGTGTTTATTCAATCGACAATCCCTTCTCCAGTGCCGATGTCTGTCCAAGCGCGGGCTTACGTTGCGGTGGCTATGGTTCAGCGGTAGTGGTGACTTCCAGTTTTGCCATGGTTGCAGTATCAGAAGTGTTGAAAAAGTTGGATATGAAGCGAGCAAAAGACTGATATACAAAATAAAAAAGCACAGTTACTGTGCTTTTTTTGTGCCTGCGTTTAGAATGAAGACTATATTCATATAACAAAAAACAATATCAGGGAGCAGCTATGTGGTTCTTACTGGTGCTGATTTTGGGAATCGTGGCGTTGGGGATCTGGATGTGGAAGCGTCCTGACCCGGTAACACGAGATCAAGCCAGGGCAGTGCAACATGACCTATGGATTGAACAGGTTGAGGCCCAGCTCAAGCACGCTGCTCGTCTCAGTACTGAAGGGCAGCAGTCGAATTATGCGCGTGCCTATCAGATCTATCAGGATCTGGCTCAACAGCAGGAAATCCCTCAGGCCTATGTCGGTATGGGGCTGATGCAACTCAAAGGTTTGGGGCGTCCGCAAAGTACCGAAAATGCGATTAATCTGTTTGAAAATGCATTCCGTCTTGGCAGTGATGAAGCTGCTTACCATTTGGGACAGGTCTTTGAGGATGACCGTTATCAGCATCGAGATCGCGAAAAAGCACTGTATTGGTATCGTCATGCCGTGGCACGCGGTAATCTGGAAGCCCAGTATCGAATTACCGAATTGTCCGAACCCATTCAGGATGCAGCAGAACAGCATCGTCTACAACTGCTGATTCAGAATGCAGATCAGGGACACTCTGGTTCACAGTACCAGTTGGCACAATACTATTTGGCAGAGGGCACCACCCAAGATTTAAGCTTGGGAATCCATTATCTGTTTCTGGCCGCGCAGCAAGATCATCTCGAAGCAACCCAACAGATTGCACAACTGTATGCAAGCGGTGAGCTATTACCACAGGATCAGTCAAAAGCCTTACGCTTCATTAAACAAAGCGTTAATTTGGGCGATCAGAATGGTTTGTATGATTATTATGCTGGTGTATTGCTAGGTACGATTGATGTTGATCAGCGGCAGCGGATCTTGCAGCATTTGCAACAGCTGTCTTATGAGCATAAAGATGCTCAAGCCAAAACTTTACTTGGTTTAGCCTATTTTTATGGTTGGTTTGTCGATAAGAATGAAACCATGGCTTTTCGCTATTGGAGTGAAGCGGCGAATACTCAGTTTCCTCAAGCTTTGTGCATGATTGCAGCGTTATATTATGAGTCTTATCTGGTCGCACATGAACCGGAGAAAGCATTTGAACTCTATCAACATGCCTTGCAAAATGATCCTGATCATGGCTTTAGTCAGATGGGTCTGGCACTCTGCTATTTAAACGGAGTAGGTGTAGCAAAAGATACGGCTAAAGCTACCCAAATGATTCAGGAAATTGCACAGCAAGAGCAACTTGCAGCACAGTCTGAAGCTGATCTGATTTATATAGTGGGACGTTTTTATGGCTTGCCTGAATATCCACTGCCGACACGAGAAAAGGCAATTCAATATTTGAATCAGGCGGTGGCGAAAGGTTCAAGTAAGGCTGCCTGGTATCTGTATCAAGCATATTCTGGTTTTTATCCAGTCTTTGAAGTGAATGAGGAACAGGCCAAACGCTATTTGCATCAAGCGGCCCAGTTCGGTCATGCACACGCACAAGCACAGCTCGGTATGAATTATCTTAAAGGTGAAGGCATAGAGCAGGAGATTGCTTTAGGTCTGAATTATTTAAAGCAGGCAGCTGCCCAGCAGAATGCCATGGCCTTGAATGCACTCGGGGAAGTGATGGAACACGGTATTGGTGTTGAAGCTAATATAGATCAAGCGATCCAGTTCTATCATAAAGCTGCTGCACAGGTAAATGCTGACGCTTATGGTCATCTGGGACGTGTATACACCAAGGGTATTGGCGTAGATCGTGATGTAACGCTTGCCCGAGCATGGCTAGAGAAGGGAAGCTTGCTAGGACATGCGGCTTCGCAGGAGCAGCTCAATAATTTAAATGCCTATCTGCAAATGAAAAACAGACTGGCATAAAAAACCGCTGCCTCGGCAGCGGTTTTTTATTTGAAGATATTATGGTAATTGCTTGATTGGACTACCACCCAGCGCCTGCAGCAAAGTAACATAAGCGTTGTATTGATTTTGACGCGTTTGTACCAGACTGAGGCGCGCATTACGTGTGGTTTCCTGCGCATCAAGTAAGTTCTTCAAGGCAACTGCACCATTACGATAACGTACTTCAGTCAAACGTTCTGTTTTCTCTGCCAGCTCGACATTACGACGCTGTAGCTCGACCTGTTTTGTCAGCTCAGTACGATTTGACAGGGCATTTTCTACATCGGCAAAAGCTTCATAAATGGTTTGGCGATATTGCAGAATTGCTTTTTCATATTCCAGTTCATTCACTTGTAGATCACGTTTCATGTCATTCCATTGCAGGAAGGGCAAGGTGAGACCTGCGCCCAATGTTGCAACCGGATTTTTTAGCGCATCTGACAAAGACGTGCTGGTACCAATACCCGTACTTAAGCTACCGGTCAGACTAATTGATGGATAATAGCTGGCCTTGTTAGCATCTTTATTGGTAAGCGCTTTACGTAAACGCAATTCAGCAGCATTTAAGTCTGGACGACGTGACAGCAGACTTGCAGGCAAACCCGCTTCAATCGCAGGCAAGGCAATATTCGGCAGACGTTGTGGTTCCTGAATAGAAAGCTGCTGCACCGGCATATTCATAAGGACTGCAAGTGCGGTACGTGTTTCAACGCGTTGTTGCTCGATCTGACTTAAAGTAGCTTGCTGGCTCTGGATTGCCTGTTCAGCCTGGGTCAGATCTAGTCCGGAAACTGCACCAGCACGATACTGTACCCGTACCAGGTCATAAGTCTTCTGTGCCGTTGCCAGGTTCTGCTGTACGACACTATAGCGCTCATTTAAATAAGCCAATTGCCAGTAAAGCTGTGCAGTCGTTCCAATCAGGCTTTGCGCCGTTGCCTGCAAGTCTTGTTCAGTAGCACGAGCTTCCCAACGGGCTGCTTCAGTCTGATTGGCAAGCTTGCCAAATAGATCCAGCTCATAACTAAGACCAGGATAACCTAGTGAAATTCCAGTAGAACGGTCACCGTCGCCATCCAGACTAAACTGACGACCAGTTGAAACACGTGCATCACCAATGCGTATACCTTGCTGGCTTTGTGTTTGTCTGGTCTGAATACGTGCCTGTTGCAGATTAATCCCGGCTACTGCAAGGTTGCTATTGCGTGATAATACATCCTCGACAAGCGTATTTAGCTGTGGGTCTCTAAATAAGGTCCACCACTGGTCAGCCAGGACATCATCATAAATCTGCTTACTTAGCGCAGTATTATTCTGAAAACTGCCAGGCACAGCTATGCTTGGCTGTTCATAGGGTGTTTTTACCACAGCTGCACACCCCACCAGTGAACTCCCGAGAAGCAGGGCACTGGCAAGTTTGGTTAAATTCATTTGCATATCAGATTCCTTATTCTCGAGAGAGAGCATCGACAGGATTTAGTCGTGCTGCATTACGCGCCGGGATAAAGCCGAACACAATACCGATCAGGCTAGAGCAGACAAAGGCTGCCACAATGGAAGTGGTCGAATATGCCATCTGGAAAGTACCTCCAGCAAAATGGTTAATGAGTTGACCAATCCCGAGGGATAGCAGCACACCCAAAATGCCGCCCAGAATACACACCAGTACTGCTTCAATCAGGAACTGCTGCAGAATATCACTTTGACGGGCACCGACCGCCATACGTACCCCAATTTCCTGGGTACGTTCTGTTACCGACACCAGCATGATGTTCATCACACCAATACCGCCGACGACCAGAGAAATGACTGCAATCGCAGAAATCAGCAAGGTCATGGTCTGGGTCGTCTGCTGAATGGTTTCACGAATACTGTCCGCATTCTGAGTGAATACATCCTGCGCACCGTGGCGCTGTACCAGTAAGTTCAGGATCGCATTTTCAGCCGCGGCACTTGGGTACTCATCTTTAATACGTACAATGATCTGACGCACATTTGACTGTCCCAGCATACGGCTCATGACAGTTGAATAAGGCAGGTATACATTCAGCGTATCATTGTTGCCCATCATGCCTTTTTGCGCATCAATGACTCCAATCACTCGGGTTGGTACACTACCCAGCAAAATCACCTGTCCAACCGGATTGGTACCATCTTTGAAGAAAGTGTTTTGGGTATTGGTATCAATGACCACATCTTGGGCCTGTTCAGTCACACTTTCCTTATCAAAAGGCTGACCGGACTTAAAAGTCATGCCTCTGACATAGAAGAAGTCTTCACTGACGCCGTTGACGGTGGTTGAAGCTTCAATCTCTTTATACCGTCCAGTGACACTGCTGTTGACCGATGGACTGACACCATCAACATACGGCTGTTCTGCCAAAGCATCTGCATCCGCAGGAATTAGGGTTTTGGCTTGGGAGGACCGTGAATTATCCCCGAAGCCACGGCCCTGGAATACAGTAATAGTATTGGTCCCGAGACTGCTAATATTTTCCAGAATCTGCTTTTGCGAGCCGTTACCCAGCGCAACCACGGAAACCACGGAGGCAATCCCGATAATAATCCCAAGCATGGTCAGAAAGGTTCGCATGCGGTGGGCATTCATGGCGAGTAGCGCCATACGGAATGCTTCACCAAGACGATCTACCGCTGAACGCCAGCTGGAGATTTTCTTCTGTTCACTGCGTTCTAGTGTTTGCTTTGTAAAACCATCATCGACTTCAGGTACATTCTGCTGATCAGAAATAATATTACCGTCTGAAATCTCAATAATACGGGTCGCATTCTTGGCCACATTATGATCATGTGTAACCAGAATAATGGTATGACCTTTGGCATTCAGCTCGCGCAAAATGCGCATTACTTCAATACCGCTATTCTTGTCCAATGCCCCTGTTGGTTCATCGGCAAGAATAACGTCACCACCATTCATTAAGGCCCGAGCAATTGAAACACGCTGCTGCTGACCACCAGACAGCTGACTTGGGCGGTTTTCGGTTTTTTCACCTAGCCCCAAATCTGTCAGCAATTTGACAGCACGCTCATGGCGTTCAGTTGAGTCCGCACCCGCGTAAATGGCAGGCACTTCAACGTTGCCTGCAGCATTCAAGTCACCAAGAAGATGATAACGCTGGAAAATAAAGCCGAAGTATTCACGGCGTAACTGGGCCAGCTCGTCCGCTTCCAGTTCGCGGGTTTCACGCCCTTTGACTTTATAGCTACCAGCAGTGGGTTTATCCAGACAGCCCAGAATATTCATCAAGGTGGATTTACCTGAACCGGACTGACCAACAATGGCAACCAGCTCGCCGGGATAGATTTCGAGGTTAACACCCTTGAGAATCTGAACCGTACTTTCACCCGCTGGGAATTCACGAATCAGATTCTTGACCTCTAACAGAGGCTGTTGTTGTTGACTCATGCTTACATTCTCATTGGGCCGGCGCCACTACGACCACCACCGCTTCGTTTAGCACCGTCATTTGAAGTGTCTGAACCATCGGCAATGATCACCTGATCACCACGTTTCAGGCCTTTAATCACTTGCGCTGTCACACGGTTATTCAGACCGATCAGCACTGGTGTCGGTTTAGCAGTGCCGTCCGCTTGTAATACGCGAACCATGGCACGTTGAGCTTTGCCTTGTTCAATCAGAGCACGTTCTGCATCAGAAAGTTCCAGACGGGCAGGGCGTTCACCTTTTGCATTGTCAGCACGGCTTTCATCACGAGCAGCAGACTCTTCGCTGCGTGGACGACCCTCGCCGCGTGTTTCTTGAGCGCCTTCACCACGATTTGGACGTTGTGGACGGTTAGAGGTTTGAATCGCAGCGGCTGGAATGGTCAATACATTTCGTGCTTCATCCAGCACAATATAAACTTGCGCCGTCATATCAATACGCAATTTGCCATCTTCATTCGGTACATCGAACAAGGCGTTGTAATACACTGCAGAACTAGAAGATGAACTTGAAGTATTGGTATCGGTATTAATTGAATTTGGTGCTGGTTCTACCTGACGTAGTTTCGCGTAGATTTTCTTTTCACTGTTGCCTAGGGTAGTGAAATAAACCGTTTGGCCTTCTTCAACTTTCATGACATCTGCTTCAGAAATCTCGGCTTTGATGGTCATGGTGTCAAGTTTTGCCAGCTTCACAATGGTCGGTGCACTCTGGTTCGCGTTTACGGTCTGGCCTTCTTCAGTCACAATCGCCACAATGGTGCCATCCATCGGTGCCACGATTTGGGTATAGCCCAGATCTTCTTTTGCAGTGGCCAAAGTTAAACGTGACTGTTCAATCTGAGCATTAATTGCAGTAATGTCCGCTTGTGCTGTCTTATAACTTGCCAAGGCTGATTCCAGCTCTGAACGAGAAGTCGCATCCTGTGCATACATGGCTTTCTGACGGTTATATTCTGCTTCAACTTTGGCCAGATTTGCTTGTCGCACTGCCAATTGAGCCATCTGGTTTTTAATACTGGCTTCAGCAGTTTTTAAATCATTTTCCTGACGTACAGAATCAATTTGAGCAATTAACTGACCCTGTTTAACCTGATCGCCCAGTTGCACATACATTCTTTTCACCTGACCAGAAACCTGCGCACCGACGCTGACCATTTTGGTGGCTTCCAGTACACCTGTTGCCAGTACCGAGTTTTCAATATCTCCCTGAGTCACCTCAGCAGTAATGTATTGTGTTGGCTGTTCTTCAGGTTTGAGGAAATACCACCCGGTGGCTATAAGTGCAATGGCAATGACTACTGCCATGATCAGTTTGGACGGTTTTATTTTTGGCATAGTGAACAGATTTAAGTCAGAGATATGTGAGTGATTATAAAAGCGAATTAAGGATAAATCGTGAATTTTTTTAACAAATAAGAATGATTATTATTTTATTTATCTGATGATTAAGCTATTAATGAAATAAAGTTTTGCCACACATGCTGGCAATGGCTTGCTGCACCAAATGTTCAGGGTTTTCATGCCCCAACCCTTTGATAGAAGCATCAACTCTTAATAACAGGGCCGGCCAAGCTAAAAAGGTTTGTGGGCTAAGTCGACGTAAAGCCTGTTGATATAGGCTAACTTTGGTTTTCCAGATACCGATCTGTAGCGCATTTTGTGGCTGTTCAAACAGTTGCATTAACAAACGCATTTCCTTGCTGATACTCCACAGAATTAAGCTCAATGGCTCACCAGAAGCAATCAGATACTGAAAAATTTTAATCGATTGTGCCAGATTGCCATTTAGCAAGGCATCACTCAGGTCATAGGTACTATAACGTGATTGATCTTGCAGGCAGGCATACAGATGATCCACCTGGATTACATCGATCTCAGCAAAGGTATCACTAACACGCATCAGACTATTTTTGGCTGCCAGCAGGTTATGCTCATGGTGTTGTTCCAACCATACCCAGGCATCATTGGCAAGTTTAATGCCGAGCTTTTCTGCCTCAACTGACAAAATTTGCTGACGGTCGCGCGGATAATTGGCTGTCAGAGAGACATTGACGCCATTGGCATCCATGACCTGGAAAAAGCTGGATTTCAGGCTGCTACTATCCTGTTTAGGCATGATGATCAGCAATAAATTGTCACTGTCCTGCTGCAAATAGCTTTTTAATAGCTTGATGCCACTAGCGTCCGGCTTGATGTTGCCATGTACTTCAACCGCTAATTGAGTCGAAAACAGAGACAAACTATTTAATGCATTAAAGACATTTTTCCAGTCACTGACCGAACTGACATCATAGCGCTGACGTTCAACTTCCCGCTGTTGCCAGCTGGTACGAAAAGCATCCATCAAGTTCTGCTCAAGCAGAGGTTCCTGACCATGTAACACCCAGGCACCGCGAGCATCGGAGACACGTTTTAATGCCTGAAGGTAATCAAGTTTCATGGTTCAGTCTTATTGTGCCGGTTGAGTAGGAGTGGCAGGTTTTGCCAAAGGTAGACGGTTCGACGAAATCTGACGCGCAATCTGTTGTGCTACATCATCTACAAGTACCTGTCTTAAGAAAACTTCTTCCTGGTCATCAGTATTTACTGTCTCGATATCATATTGATAGGTGCGGGTCGCGACGATCGTACGCGGTTCAGTCACAGGATTACCTTGTGCATCTTCAATACGGAAAGTCACATTGAGACGTAATAATGTTTCTACCAGTTTACCGTTTAATTCCAAACGACGCGGAGTATAATCCAGTACACGCAATACATAGGCATTTGGTGAATTTGACAATTGTACGCCGGCCGCACCCAGATAAATTGCTAGTTTTTCCTGAAGTTCCTCGGTATTGGCAGGTAAAGCCAGACTCATTACTGAATAAGCCACAGGTACTGAGCTTGGATTATTACCTTTAAGATGGAAGCCACAGCCGACTAGGCCTGCACTCAGGCCACAAGTTAAAACAATTACTGCTAAACGTTTGCCCAAATGCATGCGCTGTCCTCTGTTTTTCCAAAATGGGAAAATATTGAAATTCTGTAGGGGATTGTAAAGTCAAAGCCCGTTGACTGGCAACGGGCTTTGTTTGGGAATTGTGAAATCCTTTATAAAGTCCCTTCTCCCTCTGGGAGAAGGCTAGGATGAGGTGATTTTTTCAACTTACCTCTCCCTAACCCTCTCCTAATAGGAGAGGGAACTTGAGGATATTAAACCACCAAATTCACTAACTTATTCGGCACCACAATTTCTTTCTTGGTTGGACCCGTCAAGAATTGTTGAACTTCTGGCAATGCTTTCGCTTGCGCCAAGATGTCATCTTTAGACGCATCGACAGATACTTCTAATTTGCCACGAAGTTTACCGTTCACTTGAACCACGATGGTTTGGGTATTACGGGTTAATGCAGACTCATCAACGCTTGGGAACTGAGCAGAAGTTAACTCAATACCAAACTGCGCCAATAGAGTCTGGCTTAAGTGTGGTGCAAATGGTGCAAGCAACGTTAAAAGCGTAATGATCGATTCACGTGCAACCGCCACGTCATTGTCATCTTTCGCTTCAAACTTATTGTTTGCGTTCAGAAGTTCCATCATCGCTGCAATGGCAGTGTTAAATGCATGACGACGTTCGATGTCATCACCCACTTTTTGGATGGTTTCATGCGTTTTACGGCGTAAGTCTTGCGCAGCAGTAGAAAGCGTAGATTTATCAATAGCTGATACATTGTTACCTTGTTCAAGGAAACCCGTTGCCAAACGCCATACACGTTTCAAGAAACGGTTTGCACCTTCCACACCTGCATCTGACCATTCAAGAGATTGATCAGGTGGTGCAGCAAACATCATGAATACACGTGCAGTGTCTGCGCCGTATTGGTCAATAATCGCTTGCGGGTCGATCCCGTTGTTTTTCGATTTCGACATTTTCTCTTGACCGCCGACAGTGACTTCTTGACCATCACCTTTGTATTTGGCAGAAAGAATACGACCTTTTTCGTCTTTCTCTAACTCGATATCCGCAGGGTTAAACCAGGTTTTCTTACCTGATTCAGCTTCGCGGTAGTAAGTATCAGCAAGTACCATACCTTGTGTTAACAAGTTCGTGAATGGTTCGTTGCCTTGTACCACACCTTCATCACGCATCAATTTGTGGAAGAAACGTGCATAGAGCAAGTGTAGAATCGCATGCTCAACACCACCGATATACTGGTTTACAGGCAACCAGGTTTGACCTGCTTCAGGTTTCACCATGCCATCAGTAAAGTCTGGCGATGCATAACGTGCATAGTACCAAGAAGACTCTACGAAGGTATCCAAGGTGTCTGTTTCACGACGAGCGTCGCCACCACAGCAAGGACATTTCGTTTCATAGAACTCAGGCATTTTATTAAGCGGGTTACCTGAACCGTCTGGCACCACATCCGTTGGAAGTACAACAGGAAGTTGATCTTCTGGCACTGGCACTTGACCACAGGTGTCACAGTTAATCATTGGAATTGGACAACCCCAATAACGCTGACGAGAGACACCCCAGTCACGTAAACGGAATTGAACTTTAACGTTGGCAAGACCTTGAGGTTCAAGTTTTGCCAGGAATGCATCGAATGCGCCTTGGAAGTCTAAACCGTCAAATTCACCTGAATTGACCAGTTTACCTTCTTTAGAGCCATACCATTCTTGCCACTCTGTTGCATTAAAGTCCGCATCATTAGCGCCTTTCGCATCAATGACTTGCTTAATGGTGAGGCCATATTTGTTAGCAAATTCGAAGTCACGTTCATCATGTGAAGGCACCGCCATCACCGCGCCTGAACCGTAAGACATAAGCACGTAGTTTGCGATCCAAACTGGAACTTGTTCACCTGTTACAGGGTGCTTAACTGACAAACCTGTTGCCATGCCTTTCTTCTCGGCAGTGGCAAGGTCTGCTTCTGCCACAGAACCCATACGGCATTCTTCGATGAATGCTTGTAATTCAGGGTTGGTTTCAGCTGCTTTCAGCGCCATTGGGTGTTCTGCTGCAACCGCAACATAAGTCACACCCATTAATGTGTCAGCGCGAGTCGTAAATACCGTTAAGCCGTCTGCATAGGTTTCTGGATTCGCTGAAGGGAAGGTGATTTCCATCCCTTGTGAGCGACCAATCCAGTTACGTTGCATAGTCAAGACTTGTTGTGGCCAACCGTCTTTGAGTGTGTCTAAATCATCCAGTAATTCTTGCGCATAGTCGGTAATGCGGAAGTAGTACATTGGAATATCACGTTTCTCAACTAATGCACCTGAACGCCAGCCACGACCATTTTCAACTTGTTCGTTTGCAAGAACAGTTTGATCCACTGGATCCCAGTTTACGGTTGAAAGTTTACGGTAGATCAGACCTTTTTTATAAAGCTGAACGAATAACCATTGTTCCCAGCGATAGTATTCTGGTGTACAAGTGGCAAATTCACGATCCCAGTCAATCGATAGACCGAGTTTTTTCAACTGATTACGCATGTAATCAATGTTTTCAAAGGTCCATTTAGCCGGTGCAACTTGGTGTGCAATCGCTGCGTTTTCAGCAGGTAGACCGAATGCATCCCAACCCATTGGTTGAAGCACAGTTTCACCTTTTAAACGGTGGAAACGGCTGATCACGTCACCAATCGTATAGTTACGCACATGACCCATATGCAGTTTGCCACTTGGGTAAGGGAACATCGAGAGGATATAACGACGTGGACCTTCTACAGTGTCGGCAACTTTAAAGGCTTTCTGCGATTCCCAGTCCTGTTGGACTTGAGGCTCAATCGCACTGGCTTGGTATTCTGAGTCAATGTGAGTAGTCATATACGTAATACAAGAGAACGGTTAAAAAATTATGAGGCACAGCATAGCGCAAAATGCACTTATAGTGAATTTTGCACTCACATTTCCCGAAGAAAAACGACTGTCCTATTAAAGGGATGCCTTATAAAGCGACTGCACGCTTTTTAGATTGTTGCAAGGCTTCGTTCGCTTCGCGTTGCTGCTGGTCTTGATTCGCTGGAGCTTGAGGCGATTGTTGCAGCTGTTCTTGAGATGCGTGCTCAGTTTGTTCAGCAGGTTCAGTATTTCTAGGAGGGGTTGGGGCTGAATTTTTCCAGCCATAAGTTTCCACTTTACCTGCTTTTTTTGCATTTTTTGGCGGTGGTGTTTTGGTGTAATGCGTTACTCCCTTGGCATCGACCCATTTATAGTATTGATTTGCCATGGTGTTTCCACTCATAAAACAGAGTAGAAGGGTGTTTGTTAACATGGCAAACAGTGAATGTCTCATGGTTATTGATCCTTTGCAGTTTCAGCATTCAGGTTGTGCATATTGTAGTCAGTTTAAATAATCAGAGGAGTATTTTTATCGACTTTTCGTAATAAATGCAGAAAAAGCTAATTGAAGAAAATATAAACAGACTAATAAGTAAATTTATTTATAAACATTAAAATCAAAAAATAGAAAAATTCATTCATTTTTTTTATATAAGGCATACTAAAATTTTATAAAAATAAATATTTATCATAATGATTTTATTGAATATTTTTTTCTTTATAAAGAGGGGGTGTAAAGCTATATCTTTAATAAAAGTTTAGAAAAACAGCAAAAACCCTATAAGCTAGATGAAACAGAGTGTTTTTTGAACTTGACTTTACAGACTGAAAACACAAGAATGCTGCAATAGTTTTATATGCCTTAGATCGATCACCCTTCGAATAAGTGTCATTTCATGCAGTGGGCGATTTCTCTAGCCGAGAAATTGAACAAAGCTAAGCAAAATATGTTTATCCCAACATGTTTTAGGTCTTGTATTGCTCGAACAGTAAAGAGGCCAGATTTTTTTTCCTATTGCTATGAAAACTATGAAATTTATGTGCTATAACAGTGCAGACAGTTAATGAATGAACACTGCAAATGCCTCCCATTTGTGCAGTGAATAATATTAGGGTGAATCACGTTGGAACTTCTATCTGGTGGTGAAATGCTCGTTCGCGCATTAGCGGATGAAGGCGTTGAACATGTTTTTGGATATCCAGGCGGCGCAGTTCTACATATCTACGACGCGCTATTTCAACAAGACAAAATTAATCATTACCTCGTACGTCACGAACAAGCTGCCGGCCATATGGCAGATGCATACTCGCGCGTAACAGGTAAAACTGGTGTCGTGCTTGTGACATCAGGTCCGGGCGCAACCAATACCGTAACCCCAATTGCAACAGCTTATATGGATTCCATTCCAATGGTGATCCTGTCTGGCCAGGTTGCAAGTCACTTAATTGGTGAGGATGCGTTCCAGGAAACGGACATGGTTGGTATTTCCCGTCCGATTGTGAAGCACAGCTTCCAGGTTCGTCATGCCAGCGAAATTCCGGCAATTATCAAAAAAGCATTCTATATCGCTGCTTCTGGTCGTCCAGGTCCAGTCGTTGTTGATATTCCGAAAGATGCGACCAATCCAGCAGAGAAATTTGCTTACGAATATCCTGAAAAAGTGAAGATGCGTTCGTATCAGCCACCATACCGTGGTCATTCAGGTCAAATCCGTAAAGCGATTGACGAACTGATTCATGCTAAACGCCCAGTGATTTATTCTGGCGGTGGTGTGGTTCAAGGCAATGCTTCAGCACAATTGACTGAACTTGCACATCTGTTGGGCTTCCCGGTAACCAATACCTTGATGGGTCTTGGTGCATTCCCGGGCGATGATCCACAGTTCCTGGGCATGCTCGGTATGCACGGTACTTATGAAGCCAACATGAGCATGCACAATGCAGACGTGATTCTGTGTATCGGTGCGCGTTTCGATGACCGTGTAACCAATAATCCTGCGAAATTCTGTCCAAATGCCAAAGTCATTCACATTGATATTGACCCAGCGACGATTTCTAAAACCATCATGGCGCACATTCCAATCGTGGGTGCAGTAGAACCTGTATTAAAGGAAATGCTGAACCAGCTGAAACAGATGAATGTGTCCAAGCCAAATCCTGAAGCGATTGCGGCATGGTGGAAGCAAATTGATGAATGGCGTCAAGTGAACTGCTTGAAGTTTGATCTACCGACTGATGGTTCGATGAAGCCTCAACAAGTAGTTCGTGCGCTCGACAAAGTGACCAATGGCGAAGCGATCATCACCTCTGACGTGGGTCAGCACCAGATGTTCGGCGCATTGCACTACCGCTACAAGCGTCCACGTCAATGGATCAATTCAGGTGGTTTAGGAACGATGGGCGTAGGTCTGCCATATGCAATGGCGGCTAAGCTTGCATTCCCGGATCAGCAAGTGGTGTGTATCACTGGTGAAGCATCGATCCAGATGTGTATCCAGGAGCTTTCAACCTGTAAGCAATACGGCTTGAACGTGAAAATTCTGTGCCTGAACAACCGTGCCTTGGGTATGGTAAAACAGTGGCAGGATATGAACTATGAAGGTCGTCACTCTAGCTCTTATGTAGAGTCATTGCCGGACTTTGCAAAATTGATGGAAGCTTATGGTCATGTTGGTATTCAGATTGATCATGCAGATGAGCTTGAGTCTAAGCTTGAAGAGGCGATGGCAATCAATGATAAGTGCGTATTTATTAACGTAATGGTTGATCGCTCTGAGCACGTTTATCCGATGCTTATTGCAGGTCAGTCAATGCAGGATATGTGGTTGGCAAAAGGGGAGCGCACAGCATGAGACATATCATCTCTGTACTTGTTGAAAACGAAGCAGGCGCGCTTTCCCGTTTAGTGGGTTTATTCTCACAACGTGGCTACAACATCGAAACATTGAACGTTGCGCCAACTGAAGATCCAACACTTTCTCGTTTGACATTGACCACTTATGGCGATGATCACAAGATCGAACAAATTACTAAACAGCTGAATAAATTAGTTGAAGTGGTAAAAGTAGTGGATCTGTCAGAAGGTGCGCATATTGAACGTGAACTGATGCTCATTAAAGTCAAAGCACTCGGTTCATCGCGTGATGAAATCAAACGTACTGCCGATATTTTCCGTGGTCAGATTGTTGATGTAACACCAACGACTTATACCATTCAAATTGCAGGTACAACTGAAAAGGTGGATGCGTTTATTGATGCACTTGCGGAACATACCATTTTAGAAGTGGTTCGTTCAGGTGTTTCGGGTATCGCACGCGGCGAAAAAGTACTGACAATCTAATTTTAAAGTATTTCCTCATCCTAAAAAGAAGGGGGTATCAGGCAGTGTAAATACAAGATTCACTGCCTGGTTAAACAGACAAACAAGCATTAAGCGGAGACAGCAATGCAAATTTTTTACGATAAAGACTGCGACTTATCTATCATCCAATCTAAGAAAGTAGCGATCATTGGTTATGGTTCACAAGGTCACGCGCACGCGCTTAACCTTAAAGATTCTGGTGTAGACGTAACTGTAGGTCTTCGCGCTGGTTCTACTTCTTGGAAAAAAGCTGAAAACGCTGGTCTTAAAGTTGCTGAAGTTCCTGCTGCTGTTGCTCAAGCTGACGTAGTGATGATCTTGACTCCAGACGAGTTCCAAGCACAACTTTATCGTGACGTAATCGAGCCAAACATCAAACAAGGCGCGACTCTTGCATTTGCTCACGGTTTCTCTGTTCTTTACAACCAGGTTGTTCCACGTGCTGATCTTGACGTAATCATGGTTGCGCCTAAAGCGCCTGGTCACACTGTGCGTTCTGAATATCAACGTGGTTCAGGTGTTCCTGATCTAATCGCTATTCATCAAGATGCTTCTGGTAACGCTCGTAACGTTGCGCTTTCTTATGCATCAGGTGTTGGTGGCGGCCGTACAGGTATCATCGAAACTTCTTTCCGTGAAGAAACTGAAACTGACTTATTTGGTGAGCAAGCAGTTCTTTGTGGTGGTGCTGTTGAATTGGTTAAAATGGGCTTCGAAACTTTGGTTGAAGCTGGTTATGCGCCTGAAATGGCATACTTCGAATGTCTACACGAACTTAAATTGATCGTTGACTTAATGTTCGAAGGCGGTATCGCGGACATGAACTACTCAGTATCTAACAACGCTGAATACGGCGAATATGTAACTGGTACTGAAGTTATTAACGAACAGTCTCGTGAAGCAATGCGCAATGCACTTAAACGTATTCAATCAGGTGAATATGCGAAGATGTTCATCCAAGAAGGTGCGTTGAACTACCCATCTATGACTGCACGTCGTCGTCAAAATGCTGCTCACGGTATCGAAGTAACGGGTAACAAACTTCGTGCGATGATGCCTTGGATTCAAGCAAACAAAATCGTAGACAAAGAAAAGAACTAAGTTCTAATTTCTAAGTCGAAAAGCCCTTGTTTTTAACAGGGGCTTTTTTGATGTCTTGTAAAAACAAAACTGATTTATTTGAGTTGAACTTCATGCCTCAAATAGATGAAAACAGTGTGCTTTCACTTCTTGTGCTTCATTCAAAGCAGTGCTTTGCCTCCTTACACTTCTTACAAAACAGTGTTTTGTACTCGTTCATACCTTGAATTCAAGCAAACAAGATCGTTATAAAGCGTAAAACTAATTTCTCGGATCATTTGATTTAAAGGAAAAAACCACTCAAATTGAATGATGTTTTTATATTTTTATTTTTAGAGATGTATATTATTTGGTTTAAAAATAATTGATTATTTGTTGACTATTAATTTTCTTTAATAAGTTAGAAATGCGAATAATTAGATCTAAGGGTGAATTAAAGAAAGTTAATAAATAAAATTAAGATAAAATAAACTATAGAAGATAGTGGCTTATATAATTAATTAATAAGTAAAAATGTTTTTAAGTATTAACAGGTCTTAATAACTTAGGAATAATTAAATTTTTTATATTTAAAATGAAAAATAATTTAATTATTTTAATGTAAAGTTAATTAAATTATTATTTGAACTAAATTTATATCCAGTAAAATTATCATAAAATTTAAGGTTGAATAAATTTGTATAGAAAAGAAATAAAAGTCATTAATTATGATACAAGTATTAAAATAGTGAAAAATAATTTATTAAGTTGTTGATTGTAAAAATTTAATTATTTATATTGAATGTTTTTGATGAGAAAGGTAATGTAAATATATGAAAAATCAAAAAATAAAATTAGTAATTTTTTTATTTTAAAATATTGGATTGTAAATTGTAAGATTTTGTAAGGTTTTAATATTTAATGCAACTATTTTTTATTTAATATAAATAAAATAAAAAACAATAACTTATTTTTAATCGATTTTTTTGATTAAAAATATTGATAGAAAATTGGTTTTTATAAATTTCTCTTTAATTTGCCTTAATTGTAAAATTCAAAAAAATAATTCTTTAGAATATAGTGATCTAAGATAAAAGTGTGCTTTTGTGAAAGAATAATAAAACATATTGTGAAAGTTATCACATTTGTATGTTTTGGAACTAATAATAATAAGATAAGCCTACGGTTAGGTAGCTGCACTCATAATAATAAGAGTTTTGCATTAACCGTTCTTCGAAATAAATATTTATATTCTTTTAAAAGAATGGAGAAAAAAATGAATAAAATAGTTCTAACAGCATTAGCATCAGTTGTACTTGGCTTAGGATCAGCAAGTGTATATGCAGGTGGCCCAGATCGTGGCCCAGGTCCATCTAAACCGACTAAACCACATAAACCAGGCAAGCATGCTTGTGGTGATAAGTGTGATGGAAAAATTAATGTAGTTCTAGATGTTGCTCGACATTGCGACCTAGATGTCGTAGATGAAACCTTAACGCTGGCTCAAGCACAAAATGGTACTTGGACAGATACAGGAACATTTAATGTACGTACAAATGCACCATACAGACTGCAAATCTCAGCACCAAATACTTTAACTGGAGCGGGTGGCGCAGTACCGGTACAAGTGAGCACACGTCAAAATGGCGCTGCTGATGCGTACAATGGTGGTACTTTAGCTAGTACAGGCAATGCCGATCAGGCATTTAATGTAACTGCAACAGTTGCACAAAATGATTATAACAACGCTGATGCTGGTACTTACCGTGGTACTTATACAGTAGCGGTTCGATTCTAAAAATAAGAAAATCATTCTTATAAAATAGTTACACCGTTAGGAGATGTTTTAAACATCTCCTACTTTAATATAAAAAATTAATAATAATTATATTTAAATATTTGGAGTCAAAGGTGAATATAAAATTAATAGGGTTGCTAATTATGCTCCTCTACAGTGCTTCTTTGTCTGCAGGAATTAAATTTAATCCAATACAATTAAATATCCAAGATTTTAAAAGACAGAAAAGTACTACGGTTAATATCGAAAGTACTGGTCTATCTAAATCTAAAATCTATGAAGTTAATGCATTTAAATGGCAGCAGGATGAAAAAGGAGAAGATGTTCTCGTAGAAGATAGAACTTTATTATTTAATCCAAAAACTTTTGAACTTAAACCAGAAAGTAAGCAGATTGTGCGTATTGGCTTTAGTCAGCCGCCAGAAAACCTGGAAAAACAACAGTCTTGGAGAGTAGTTTTTAAGGAAGTAACACCGGTTGTAGAGGAGTCTGCAATTAACTTTTTATTTAATTTTTCTTTACCACTTTTTGCTGGAAAGGTAGTTCCTCCAAAGCTCAGTGTGGATCTACATAAAATTAATAATGTAGCCTATCTCAATATCATTAATTCAGAAAATTCTTTTGCGAAAATTACTGAAGTTGTTGTGCTCGATAATAAAAATAATGAATTACTGCGACAAGATTTGGCGTTGTATGTGTTAAGCGGTAATAAAATTAAATTTGAATTAGGTGAAATTAAAACTGGGAATATAGCCAAATTAAAAATTAAGTTAGATGAGCAGGCAGGGTATTTAGAGTTTCCAGTAAAAGGGTGATAGTTCTATCTCATAAAAATAAGAAATAGTAAAAGGATCATGCTATGAAAGCCACAAAACTTTTCCTAATGATTGCATGTGGTATGGGAGCGATAAATGCAAATGCAGAACTTAGTCAAGAATCAAATCAACTAAAAAGTCCAGAAGTACTTATCGTTAATATATGGATCAATGGTGTGGATTATCACACTGAAACTGTAACATTTTCTGAGAATGGGAAAAGATTTGTTGAATGTGAAGCTTTATCTGATATTGGAATACGGGTAGAAAAAATTTCACGACACCTAGCTAAGAAAGATTTTTGTTCATTAACACAGCCAGGAATTACAGTCGAGGATGATTATAGTCTTCAGGCGATTAAAATCTTCTTTCCTGCAGATTTTTTCGTAGGAACCGATTATGAGCTGGAAATAGAAGTTCCGGAAAAAGCAAACTTTGGTGGCTTTGTGAACTATAGTCTGTTCTATGGTAAGGATGAAGAAGATCAGGAGTTTAATACGTTCTCAGAGTTTGGGATCTTTAAAGATTATTGGTTGTTTAAAAATGCGTTTCTCTATCGGAATGAACCTGAGGAAACAGAACAAACGTTTTTGCGCGTAAACAGTACCTTAGATATCGATTTTCCGACAAAATTTTTAAAGCTGACTTTCGGTGATACGACCAGTCCCTATAACTTGCTAAATAATTCTTTTCGTTTTGGCGGTTTAAGTTTTGGAACCAATTATATTGATCGTCCTGATTTTGTGTATTGGAATATCCCGGCCTTAAATGGTAGCGCCAGCTTACCCTCTACGGTAGATCTTTTTATTAATGGTGTAAGACTTTACCGGGATTCAATCACCCCGGGTAATTACAATTTACCAGCTGGAGGAGTTGTCAATCAGGCAGGTGATGCTCAAATTGTGGTGGAGGATATACTTGGAAATCGTACTGTTCGGAGTTTTCCTGTTTATATTAATAGCCGGTTATTGAAGCCAAGGTTAAATGAATACAATATTTCGTTAGGAAAGCTGCGTTATAACTATGATCTTGTGGATGATGATTATCGTGATTTTTTTAGCAAACTCTATTTTCGCCGAGGAATCACCTCTTCTACAACCTTGGGCCTAGATTTACTTTATAGTGAAGATGTTAGCAATGTAGATGTGTTGTGGACCCAAGGTATCAGTAAGTATTTTCTTTTAGATACCGCCGTATCAGCAAGCAAGGCAGATCGTATAGATGAGCAAGGTTATGCTGCTGCAGTTGGCTTGAGTCGAAGTTCCCAATACTGGTCAGTTGGCTTAAATAGTCGATATTTTACTCAAGAGTATCAATATTTAAATACTGACTTATATGATTCCGAAATCGAGACTTCAAGTATTTTATATTTTAACTTTTCTAATCTTAAAATTATTGATGGTCTAAATTTTAATTTTATTTATCAATCTTATTATAATGAATTTGATGATTCACCCCGAGAAGACCGTAAGTTTTTTGATATTAGAGCGACAAAAGGTCTAACGAGAAACTTATATACGGATTTTGGCTATTATAAAGATTTTAGTGAGGACGGAGATCAGGGATTTCGTATCGCCTTTTATTATAATTGGGGCGAACGAGGACGGATTTCTCTGGATCATGATACCGCAGATAATGAAACAAGTTTAAGTTATGCCCATCGAACCATGACCCAGAATGGCTTTGATTATGTCGTGGGTGTAAACCGAAGTGATGAAGAAATTAACTACAATGCTTATGGTTTATGGAAAACCAGCGTAGGTAACTTGCAATTATCTCATGATGAATATGAGGATCGCCGTAATTCACAAGTTACATTTGATGGCGCATTAGTTTGGATGGGGAATAAAGTTGCCTTGACCAAATATGCTGATAACGCTTTTGCCTTGGTTAATGTGGACCAACATTCAGATATTGATATTTATCGCTCGGCAACACGTGTAGGAAGTACCAATAAACAAGGGTATATGTTTGTTCATAATCTTATTCCTTATATTCATTATGACATTTCTTTTGATCATAACCAGCTGGCAATGGATGAAACTTTTGAACACTCTTCTAAGAAACTGGTGGGCTTAGATCAACGCGGATATCGTCTGGATTTCCCGATTTATAAAACAAAACGGGTTGCTGTCAAACTTAAGGATGCACAGCAAAATTCGCTGGTTGCAGGGTCTGAAGTTCTTGTAGACGGGCTCAGTCAGGAATCTTCTTTTGTTGATAGCCAGGGTATGGTCTATCTTTATTTATTTAAGGCAGGTGCATATAACCTGAAAATTAAAACTCAAGGCGGAAAGCAATGCCAGGCACAATTTAATCTGAATGAAATACAATTTCAGAATGCGGACAAACATGTTTTTGAAACGGTTTGCAAGTAGGAGAAAATTATAATGAAACAGCTCTTGTTATTAATAGCAGTATCCGCGATGAGCACCATAGCATCTGCTCAATATTGTTCAATTGATGGCTTTGCTAATGATGAGCTTCGTTTGCAAAGCTACCAGCGTAGCCAGGCAGCCACGTCTTTTAATATCAGTTGTGATACTGGTTATTCAATTTTATTTAATAGCCAAAATCTGGTTAGTACTGATGGTATGAGTTATGTATCTAATGGCGCCTATAAACTCCGCACTAAGTTAAATTTAAGAGGAGCAAGCGGTAATGCGTGGGGAGTACCACTCCAACAGAGCGCAGCCCAGCGACAGAAATTTATCGTATCTGTTCAACTGGTAGATAATCCTTTTAATGGTGTTCCAGCAGGTACTTATCGTGATCGGATTTCAGTCGATATTAATTTCTAAATTTGATTTAAATAATTCGGTAGCTAAGAATCGATAAAATGAACTGAAAATATTACAGGAAGCCAAACGGTGAAATTCCATCATGCAAAACAAAAATTAATGGAGATGGATTTAAAAGGTTGCGTAGTATTAAATCATCTTTCGCATTCTGGACGTGTGGCTGCTTTTTTCAAAATTATCAGTCGGCTTGGCAATGGCGTATTCTGGTACGTGATGATCATCGCTACCTGGGCGCTACAAGGTTTATTATACAGTCTACAAATGCTGTATTTAATTTTGGGAAGTACTGTTGGTACGGCAATCTACAAAGTACTAAAAACTAAAACTGTACGCCCCCGACCTTATCAGGTGCATCAGCTTATTCGTCTCGGTGACCATCCTCTAGACTATTACAGTTTTCCCTCAGGACATACCTTGCATGCCGTCATGGCAACGACGATGCTGGGTTATGCAGTTCCAGTTCTACTGATTTTAATGCTGCCTTTTACTGTGTTAGTCGCAGCCTCACGAATGATACTCGGTCTGCATTATCCGAGTGATGTAGCAATGGGGGCTGTCATCGGTATAACTGTGGCGGTAAGTTTTATATCTCTGGCACCGCTCTTGAACATTGTGTTATAAAAATATAGCTCTGGAACCGTTAAACACTCGCAGATTCTGCCAGATTTGCTAAAGTACCACATCGAAGCAAATGGCTGTTAGGAATAGATATGGGTTTACGTTGGACTGATACTCTTGATATCGCAATTGAACTGTATGAAGCACACCCGGACGTGGATCCGCAATGGATTCGTTTTACTGATTTGCATGCATGGGTTTGTGCACTTCCAGACTTTGAAGATAATCCTGAAAAATCAACTGAAGGTCTGCTTGAAGCCATTCAAATGGCATGGATTGACGAGGCGCGCTAGGACCTAATCTAAAAAAGCGATTTTTTTTACAGAGTAAAAGCAGAAAATTGCGGATTATCTCGGTATAATGCGCCAAATTTTCATGTCAACCATTGACTAAAGGAGCCAATCATGGCTATTGAACGTACATTATCTATCGTTAAACCAGATGCAGTTGCTAAAAACGTAATCGGTGAAATCTTTGCTCGTTTCGAAAAAGCGGGTCTTAAAATTGTTGCGACTAAAATGAAGCACCTGACTCAAGCTGAAGCTGAAGGCTTCTACGCTGAGCACAAAGAACGTGGTTTCTTTGGTGACCTAGTTGCATTCATGACTTCTGGTCCAGTTGTTGTTTCAGTTCTTGAAGGTGAAAACGCAGTTCTTGCTCACCGTGAAATTCTTGGCGCGACTAACCCTAAAGAAGCTGCTCCTGGTACTATCCGTGCAGATTTCGCTGTAAGCATCGACGAAAATGCTGCTCACGGTTCTGACTCTGTAGCATCTGCTGACCGTGAAGTTAACTACTTCTTCGCTCAAACTGAGATTGCTCCACGTACTCGTTAATTCGCAGTATTCAAGCCAGATAAGTGTTATTATACTTATCTGGTTTTTTTATTCCCTGAATAATTCTTTGCTCAGATATTGAGCTTCTCCTTTCATCTTTAGACATGGTTTAGGTAATACACATGAGTACTGAAGCAGTCGCTGTATCAGCAGTTTCTGATGCACAGCAACACACTCCATCCGCTCCAGCACAGCAAAAGGCTGTCGAGAAAGTGAACTTACTTGGCATGTCACGTCCACAAATGGAAAAATTCTTCGAAGATATGGGTGAGAAGAAGTTTCGTGCCGGGCAGGTGATGAAGTGGATTCACCAATTTTTTGTGACTGATTTTGCTGAGATGACTAATATCTCAGGCAAGTTACGTGAAAAGCTGGAAAAGATTTGTGAAATTAAAGCGCCAGAAGTGGTGCATAAAAATTATTCTAAAGACGGTACGCGTAAATGGGTGTTCCGTGTCGGTGATGGTGAAGGTTCACTGGTTGAAACTGTCCTGATTCCGGCAGAAGATAAAACTGGCTCACGTAAGACCTTGTGTATTTCTTCACAAGTAGGCTGTGCACTGGACTGTTCATTCTGTTCAACGGGTAAACAGGGTTTCCAGCGTGATTTAAGCCAGGCTGAAATTATCGGCCAGTTATGGATGGCAAACTATTCCTATATGGAAGATGTGCCCGTGCTTGAGCGTGAACGTTCAGTGACGAATGTCGTCATGATGGGGATGGGCGAACCGTTATTGAATTACGATGCTGTACTCAATTCAATGCGTATCATGCTGGATGACTTTGCCTACGGTATGTCAAAACGCCGTGTGACACTGTCAACATCAGGTGTGGTGCCTAAAATTGACCAATTGGCTCAAGATATTGATGTCGCTCTGGCGATTTCATTGCATGCACCTAATGATGAACTGCGTAATGAACTTGTGCCAATCAATAAAAAATATCCGCTAGAGCAACTTATTGCCGCTTGTCAGCGCTACATCACTAAAGATGGTAATGAAAGTGCGCGTAAGCACGTGACCATCGAATATGTGATGCTGGATGGCGTAAATGACAAACCTGAACATGCCCAGCAGATGATCAAGCTACTCAAAGACCTGCCAAGCAAGATTAACCTGATTCCATTTAACCCGTTTCCGCATGCGCCATATGGCCGTTCAAGCCGTAACCGGATTATTTCTTTCCAAAAAACTTTGTCTGATGCCGGTTTTGTGTGTACGATTCGTCAGACACGTGGTGATGATATTGATGCTGCGTGTGGTCAATTAGTGGGACAAGTTGCTGACCGTACCCGTCGTGCGGAACAGTGGAAGAAGAAAATCGCGCAGTCGAATGAGATTATGCGCTCACAAGGATAACAAGAGGTCACCAATTGAGAAATCTCACATCTAAAATTGCTTTTATTTCAACAGTATGTGTTTCTATTGCTCTATCTGGATGTCAAACAGCAGAAGTGGGCAAAAAAGATCCTAAAAAAGCGACCCAGGTGCGTACTCAATTGGCGGTTGAATATCTGAAGACTGGTGATCTGGATTCAGCGAAAAGAGCGCTAGATGAGGCGCTTAAAATTAATTCACGTGATGCTCAAGCTAATATGATGATGGGTGTTTTGTTACAGCAGGAAGGCAGTAAGCTGAACTTGGATCGTGCCGAAACTTATTTTAAGCGCGCGATCTCAGTCGAACCTAAAAATGCACAGGCACGTAACAATTATGGCACCTATTTGTATCAGCTTGAACGTTATAATGATGCAATTGAACAGTTTGCAATTGCAGGCGCGACACTGGGCTATGACCAGCGTTATCTTGCGCTTGAAAATATGGGGCGGATCTACCTGAAGCAAGGTGATCTGGTGAATGCTGAAAAATCATTCAAACAGGCCCTGCAAGCCAATCGCGATTCTTACATTTCAATGTTAGAGTTGGCAGAGATTTTTTATCTGAATCAGCAGTTCCCGGCAGCGTCGAATATGTATCAACAATTTGTACGTTCAGTGGGACACAAAAACCAGGGTGCTCGTGCGCTCTGGATCGGCATTCGTACTGCGCGTGCCGAGGGTGATCAAATGGGCATGCAAGTATTGGTCAACCAATTGCGCGCATTATTCCCTGAAAGCCCGGAATACCAACGTTATTTGCAATTACAGTACACTACTGAGGCCGTATGGAAGTAAATCCTAATTCACCATCGAATAATTCGAGCGTAGCGCCAAACGCGTTAGGAAATGTTCAACGTCCAGGTGAGTACTTGCGCCAGATTCGTATCAACCAGAAACTTGAGCTGGAAGATGTTGAAAGTGAACTGAATATTCCAGTCAAAACTTTGACTGCACTGGAACAGGATGATTATAAAGCTTTACCGGAAGCGACCTTTATCAAGGGTTATTATCGTACTTATGCGAAGTTCTTAGGCGTCGATGCATCGAATATCATTCAACGTTTTGATGAGATTTATGCTAATGATACCGGTCTGTTGCCGAATCATGCCTTGAACAACTCCCCAATCAAGATTATGGGTAAATTACCAGGCTCTAATCGTGACCGTAACCGTAAATGGTTAAAACGCGGTTTAATCGCATTAGTGGCGTTAGCAGTTTTAGGCGCATTGGTCGCGATGATCCAAAACTGGTCAGGCAATAGTAGCGCTGAAGTAGAACCAGAAGTAATGACTCAGGCATCAGACGTTGAAATCATTAATATGGATTCCAATGTAGCAGTATCTGGTGATCAGCTAAAACTTGAATTTAGCCGTCCTACTTCAGTCCATATTGTTGACTCAACCGGTAAAGTACTCGCTACTGGTCGTCAATCATCAACATTGGATTTAAATGGTGAAACTCCATTTCAGATCCGTCTTGATGATGCAACCGCTGTGGCCATGACCCTGAATAACGAAAATATTTCATTGTCACCATATACTGTAAACGGAAAAGCAGAATTCCGTTTATCACGTTAATGGCAAGAGAGTAGATACAAATCATGATTGTGAATCCGATTCAACGCCGTCCAACCCGCAAGATTCGTGTTGGTTCTGTTTATGTCGGTGGTGATGCGCCTATCAGCATCCAGAGTATGACCAATACCGAAACCTGTGATGTAGCTGCAACGGTCGCACAGATCCAGCGTTGTGTCGATGCGGGTGCTGATATCATGCGTGTTTCTGTACCAAGTATGGAAGCAGCGGCAGCGTTTGGGGAAATCCGTAAACAGGTGAGTGTGCCATTGGTTGCAGACATTCACTTCGACTACAAAATTGCCCTAGCAGTAGCTGACTTGGGCGCAGACTGTCTGCGTATTAACCCAGGTAACATCGGTTCAGAAGCCAAGATTCGTGAAGTCGTGGCAGCTGCGCGTCATAACGATATCTCGATGCGTATTGGTGTCAATGCAGGTTCATTAGAAAAAGACATCCAGAAAAAATATGGCGAGCCAACAGGCGAGGCACTGCTTGAATCGGCGATGCGTCATATCGATATTTTAGACCGTTTAGATTTCCATGAATTTAAAATATCGGTAAAAGCATCGAATGTGTTTCTGACTATGGATGCTTATCGTCTGCTGTCTAAACAGATTGATAACCCGCTGCACTTGGGTGTGACTGAGGCGGGCATTTACCGTACAGGTTCGGTGAAGTCTGCAATCGCCCTTGGTGGTCTGTTGATGGAAGGCATTGGTGACACCATGCGTATTTCATTGGCAGCAGCACCTGAAGAAGAAGTGAAGATCGGTTTCGATATTTTAAAATCGCTGGGTTTACGTTCTAACGGGATTAACTTCATTGCCTGCCCGAGCTGTTCACGTCAGGAATTTAATGTAATTAAAGTGATGCAATCGCTTGAAGAACGTTTGGAAGATATTCGTACACCAATGGATGTATCGGTGATTGGCTGTAAAGTAAATGGTCCGGGTGAAGCTAAGGAAGCCGACATTGGTGTAGTAGGTGCAAGTCCACGTTCACTGGTGTATCGTAATGGCGAAAAAAGTCATTTAATTGATACTAATCAACTGGTTGATGAAATCGAGGCTATGGTTCGTCAACGTGTTTCCGAGCTTGAAGAAGCTAAATCTAAAGAAATTATTCGTACAAGTTTTCCTGAGTAGATCATGAGTTCAATCGTCGCAATCAAAGGTTTTAATGACATTCTCCCAACGCAAACCCCAGCTTGGAGACGTCTTGAACAGCATTTATCGGGTCTGATGGATGCTTATGGTTATCAACAAATTCGTTTGCCAATCGTTGAACAGACCAATCTGTTCAAACGTTCAATCGGTGATGCAACGGATATCGTTGAAAAAGAAATGTACACTTTTCTGGACAAAGGCAATCCACCGGAGTCTTTGACGCTGCGTCCTGAGGGTACAGCAGGTTGCGTACGTGCCATGCTTGAGCATAACCTGCTGCGTGGTGCGACCCCGAAAGTGTGGTATGTCGGACCTATGTTCCGTTATGAAAAACCACAAAAAGGCCGTTACCGTCAGTTCCACCAGTTTGGTGTGGAAACTTTTGGTGTAGCCACGCCAGATCAAGATGCTGAATTGATTTTAATGACAGCGCGTTTATGGAAACGTATGGGTGTTGCCGATAAAGTCCAGCTTGAACTCAATACTTTGGGTGAGTCGGATGAACGTGCAGCATACCGCGCGGCATTGGTTGAATTTTTGGAAGCGCATAAAACCGATCTGGATGAAGATTCTCAGCGTCGTTTGACCACCAATCCCTTACGTATCTTGGATTCTAAAGATGCCAAAACTCAGTCTATTTTAGAAAATGCACCTAAACTGCATGACTTTATGGGTGAAGAAACACTGGCGCACTTTAACCAGTTACAGCAATACCTGACTGATGCAGGCGTCAGCTTTGTCATCAACCAGAAACTGGTACGTGGTCTGGATTACTACAACAAAACCGTATTTGAGTGGACCACAACACATTTAGGTTCACAAGGTACAGTCTGTGCCGGCGGTCGTTATGATGGGCTGGTGGGTCAGTTAAAAGGTAAGGCGGACCAGTCTGTACCTGCGGTTGGTTTTGCAATGGGGATGGAGCGCTTACTGCTTTTACTGGAGCAAGTTGAAAACAACACACCTGTACGTGATTGTGAAGTATTTCTGGTGGCAGACCCTGCTTCTCAAGGTCAGGCACTGGTCTTGGCTGAACAGATCCGTGACCAGATAGAAGCTGCCGGGAGTAGCATTCGCCTGAAAGTTGGCTCACAAGGTTCAATGAAATCGCAAATGAAAAAGGCAGACCAGTCTGGGGCGATCTATGCCGCGATTATTGGTGAACGTGAACTTGAAGCACAGACCTTTACTGTAAAAGAGCTGGCAACAGCAGAGCAATCAGATGTGCCATTTACTGATTTTGTGGCATTCTTCACAACTAAAATTTCTTCAAAATAATCGATAAGACATTAGGAAAGGGGTAATCACATGAGCGCAATTGGTGGTGATGAACAACTTGAAAGTTTGAAATCCTTCACAAAGAAGTATGGCTCTTCAATCATTACCGGGATTCTGGTTGCGCTGATTGCCTTTTTTGGATGGGAATATTGGCAGAAGAAGAACCTGGCGGAGTCGCAGAAGCAAACTGCCAAGGTACAGCAGTTAATGGATGATGCACGGTCTACTCAGGGCGATGCATTTGCTAAACTGTCTGATACTGCGGACAAGATTGTCAAGGAAGCACCTGACTCAGCGCAGGCGATTCAGACTCAGCTAGTAATGGCAAAACTGGCTTATGACAAAGAAGATTATGCAGCAGCTGAACGTGCACTGAAGAAAGTTGAAAACTCCAAGGTGGATGATGCAGGTCTGGTGCAAGTAGTTAAACTTCGTCTGGCATATGCCCAGCTGGCACAGAAAAAATATGATGCAGCATTGAAAACTTTAGAAGCGGTGAATGAGCCTGCTTTTAAAGCAACTGCGGATGAAGCACGTGGAGATATCTATGTTGCCAAAAATGATATTGAAAATGCCAAGAAAGTGTATCAAAGTGCATGGGATGCTTTGGTAGAACGCAAAGAAGAACGTCAGATTTTACAAATTAAACTAGAAAGTGTTGGCGTATTGGTCGATGATCCTGAAATTGAACGCCCGATTATAGATACACAAGTGGAAGAAACTGAATGAATAGAAAATACAAACTCACCTGTGCCTTAACCGTTTTAACTCTTGCTTTGGCAGGTTGTGCGGGGAAAACCATTAAAGTGGAAGAAGCCAAGCCAAATCCACTTCCTAAACTTGCACAGGCAAAATCACTAGTTCCTGTATTTTCTAGCAGTGTTTCTTCTACGGATGAAGCAGATCCATTACGTTTACGCCTCGATGCAGACAACGGTGTGATTTTTGCCATTAATCCAAATGGGGAAATTTCTGCTTATCAGGGCAAGCAACGTCTTTGGCAGAAAAAAGTGTCTAAAGCCGGCTTAAGCGCAGGTGTGGAGGCGGCTTCTGGTCTGGTGATTGCAGGCAATACCAAAGGTCAGCTGTTTGCTTTAGATCAGCAGACGGGTGAACAGCGTTGGGCTGCCCAATTGTCGGGTGCCATTATTGCGCCCTCTTTAGTGCATGCAGACCGTGTGATTACCGTGGCGAATGATGGTATGGTCTTCGCTCATGAAGTCAGTACTGGTAAACAGGTGTGGACTTATAAGCTACCTAATGTACAATTCAGCCTGCGTGGTATGGCGGCACCAGTCGCACTTGACCCACGTCATGTACTGATTGCTTCAGCAAACGGCTATATTTATGCTCTGGATACAGTTACTGGCGTGCCAAAAATGCAGCGCCGTGTAGCGGTATCTGATGGTCGCTCCGATATTCAACGTCTGAATGATATTGATGGTGAGCCGGTCGTTGCTGGTCAGTTTGTAGTAACAACCAGCTATCAAGGTCAGGTGACTGTGCTTGATCTGGCTTCACAGCAGGTGATCTGGAGTGAAGATGCCAGCAGTATCCAGCGTCCAGAAGTTGTAGGTAACGGTGTCTTTGTTGCCCAGACTGATGGTAAAATCACCGCCTATGAAATTACGTCTGGCCAGAAACTCTGGGAAAATGACCAGCTGTTAAACCGTCAGCTGAGCAACCCGGTCATGCTGGGTACAGACCTTGTAGTCGGTGACCTAGACGGTGTATTACACTTGATTGATCCGTCTACTGGACAGATTGTTGGTCGTTCCAAGACTTCTGGTGAAGTTCGCACACTGCGTGTGATCGACAACCAGCTCTATGTGTCGACACGTAAGGGTGCTTACAGTATCTGGCAGAATCGTTAATTTTTCTGTGGCTTATGCTAAAATAAGCCAACCGTATTTTTTACGCGGGGTGATTGAATGTTCAATGCCCCGTGTTTTTATTTATTTTAGGCTTTAATCCTATTCCCATTTTCTTCCAGAACTTTCTGATGTTCAGGCCATTTTTAGACAGCCTGATATTGAATAAAGGTTAATCTATGAAACCCGTAATTGCGCTCATTGGTCGTCCGAACGTCGGAAAATCAACGCTGTTCAACCAGATAACCAAGAGCCGTGACGCATTGGTGGCAGACTTTGCAGGTCTGACACGCGACCGTAAATATGGCGATGCTGTCTATCAAAATAAATCCTTCATTGTCGTTGATACTGGCGGTATCGGTGAGAACGAAGGTGGGATCGACTCTTACATGGCAGAGCAGTCTAAAACTGCAATCCATGAAGCAGATATGATCATCTTTGTGGTCGATGCACGTGCCGGATTGTTGGCATCTGATGAACAGATTGCCCGTGAGCTGCGTACTTTGGGTAAAAAAGTCTTCCTCGTTGCGAACAAGGTAGATGGAGTACACGCAGAAGCTGCTTTAGTTGAGTTCTATAAACTTGGCATGGGCGAGCCGATGCAAGTGGCGGCGAGTCATGGTCGTGGTGTACAGCAGATGCTTGAAGAAGTACTTGCAGATGTGCCTGAAGATGAGTCTGAAGCTGAACACGATAAAAATACCGGTTTGCGTCTCGCGATTATTGGTCGTCCGAACGTTGGTAAATCAACCTTGGTCAACCGTTTACTGGGTGAAGAGCGTGTGGTTGCATTTGACCAGCCCGGTACAACACGCGACTCGATTTACATTCCATTTGAACGTGATGGCCGTAAATACACTTTGATCGATACCGCAGGTGTACGTCGTAAAGGTAAAGTTGATGAGATGATTGAGAAATTCTCAATCGTGAAAACTTTGCAGGCGATGAAAGATGCGCACGTGGTTGTCGTAGTTGTTGATGCACGTGAAGGGATTGTAGAGCAGGACTTGCACTTGATCGGTTATGCGATTGAAGCAGGTCGTGCCATGGTGATTGCGATCAATAAATGGGACAATATGTCTGAATATGATCGTAAACAGTGTAAGCTGGATGTGGAACGTCGTTTTGACTTCATTCCATGGGCGAAGATTCACTTGATCTCTGCATTACATGGTACCGGTGTCGGTGAGCTTTATCCTTCGATCCACCGTGCCTATGATTCTTCACACCTGAAAGTCTCTCCTGCAAAAATCACCCAGATTCTGCAAGATGCGACTGAAGCTCACCAGCCGCCAACTGTTCAAGGCCGTCGTATCAAAATGCGTTATGCACACATTGGCGGTCAGAACCCACCGACTATTGTTATTCATGGTAACAAGGTCGATAAAACTCCTGCGGATTACCGTCGTTACCTGGAAAATGTGTTCCGCAAAGTTTATAAACTTGAAGGTACACCAGTAAGAATTGAATTCAAGACGTCTGAAAACCCATTCGAAGGTCGCAAGTCGCAAATTGATGAACGTACTGCAGCACGTAAGCGTCGTTATGTTCAGAAATTCAAGAAAGCTGAGAAGAAATTCAAACGCGGTTAATCTGTATTTGAATAAAGTAAAAAGCCTGCAATAGCAGGCTTTTTTGTGTTTTTACCAGAGAGGTCTGAACTGTTTTATAATTCACTTGAGCAATAAAGGACCATTTAATGCGTCAGATTCGAATTGATTTACATAAACTGCCGATTCAAGCCACATCTGATGGACTAACGCGTCAAGCGTATCTCCAGCAACGTAAACAACACATCGTTCAATTGCGAAATCAGTATTTATCCAGTGCTTTGAATTTCTCAATTTGCGATCATGATCTTGCACGTGCAGAGCATGGCAAACCCTATCTCAAAGACCACTCAAATATTGCCTTTAACCATAGCCATAGCCAAAATTTTTATGCACTTGCCATGAGCCAAACAGTCAAAGAAATTGGGGTGGATGTTGAAGAATTAAGCCGTAAAGTTCGTTTTGATGCATTGGCACGGCATGCCTTTCACCCTGAAGAATACGCGAGCTGGCAACAGCTGGACTGTGATCCTGAATACTGGTTTAAGGTCTGGACCACCAAAGAAGCAGTATTAAAAGCACATGGTATGGGTATTCGTATGAACTTAAGTGAGCTCAATACTAAAGTACATCCACAGCAGCAGGGTGGCCTGTGTCAGCATGCGCAGCTTGGGGTCTTTGGATTTCAAAACTATGTATTTGGTGATTGTGTGCTCAGCGTGGCATGGCAGGCTGAGCAGTCCTGTCGTGGCTTCAGTTTTCCACAGATTCAGATTTACCAGTATCCGGTAGCATAAACAGGGGGATATAAGAATCAGGGTTTTCGGGCAATTAGCAAATTACTCATGCGGTTCACAAACTGCGGACTGAAACGTGACAAATGGTATAAGAACTGGCTTTTAAAGCCGACTGGCTGATGGGTAGGAACCAGTAAATTGTCCTTGCGCTGTACCAGTTTTAAAATATCTTGAGCGACATCTTCTGCACTCAAATGTACGCCCATTTTCTTGATGCTTTCTGCCTGCATATCCTGAACCATTGCAGTGCGCACAAAAAGTGGCATCACATCCATGACCCGGATGCCATGCTTGTGCCATTCAATATCCAGGCTTTCTGTCAGGCCTCGTACGGCAAATTTACTGGTGGCATAAGAAGCAAGATCAGCCTGACCATAGATCGCTGAAGCAGAGGAAAGGTTAATGACCCGGGCAAAAGCAGCACGCTCCAGAAAGGGAAAGGCTGCATGACAGCCATTGATCACACCCTTGATATTAATATCGACCGTACGGTGGTGTGCTTCAATAGGGGTCTTTTCAAAATTTCCTGAATAGAGAATGCCGGCATTATTCACCAGAATATTGATCTTGCCTGCCCAAGCTTCAAAATCTTCTAAGGCGGTTTGCCAGGATGCATAACTGGCGACATCCAGATAACCTGCATGCGCATTCGGGCCTAACTGTTCAGCCAGTTGTTCGGCAAGGCTAATATTCAGATCATAAATACCGACCTTGTAATCCTCGCGGCAAAATAGGCTGGCAACAGCAGCACCGATTCCTTGTGCTGCCCCGCTAATAAAGATACTGTGCATTGAGCTCACCTCCATGTTGATTGTTTTTAGAGCATAGCAAACATTGAGCAAAAGATATTTTCTTGTCCGATAAAATAAAGAGGTTTAAAGGTGGAACAATTACTGAGCATCATGCGAAAATTACGTGAAAAATGTCCGTGGGATCAACAGCAGACGCCTGAATCATTAACGCGTTATGCGATTGAAGAGGCGTATGAAGTTGAAGCGGCTGTTCGTTCCGGTAAGACTGAAGATGTACGTGATGAGCTTGGTGACCTGTTATTACAAGTGGTTTTTCAGTCGCAGATGTACAGTGAGCAAGGTGCTTTTAATTTCCAGGATGTAGTGCAGGCGATTAGCGATAAATTAATCCGCCGTCATCCGCATGTATTTCAGGCTGAACAGTTTTCCAAACTCAGCCCTGAAGATGTGGCTGTATTGTGGAAAAAGATTAAGGCACAAGAAAAACAGGGTAAGCCCCGTTCCCGTCTGGATGATGTGAAACATGCACCGGCACTCGTACAGGCAGACGAAATCCAGAAAAATGTGGCAAAAATTGGTTTTGATTTTCCTGATGTGGATGGTGCATTCGGTAAGCTTGAAGAAGAGTTAGGTGAATTTAAAGAGGCAATGGTAGGACAGAAATCCGACGAAATTCTGGAAGAATTTGGTGATTGCTTATTCTCTCTGGTCAATGTTGGTCGTAAACTTGGAATTTCGAGTGAGATGGCACTATTAGGTACTATCCATAAATTCCGTACTCGATTTGCCTTGATGGAACATCAGGCAGTACAACAGAATCTGAATATAGAAGACCTGTCACTGACTGAACTGGATCAGTTGTGGGAACAGGCGAAACAAGAATTAAAACAACGGGTCACGCATGAAAATAATAAAAATTCGGTCAATCAGCAGAGAACTGATTAGTATCATCCTTACAATTTTATCTGTACTGTACAGTTCGTTTGCAGCTGCTGCTCAAAATGAAAGTTATGCTGACTGGAAGGCCAAACAGCAACAATATGATGCACGGCTGAAACAACAGCAGAATCGGCCATCCCAAAATCATAGCAATCACTATCTGGCGAGGCCGGAGCTTGCAGCTGTTTCCAGTGCAGACAGGATCCGGCTGAACTCCGCTACGGTCGAGCAGTTGCAGCAGCTGCATGGCATTGGTCAGAAGAAAGCAGAAGCAATTATTGAATATCGCAACACGCATGGCAAGTTTAAACGTGTTGAAGATATTCAGTTGGTCAAGGGGATTGGTCCTGCACTATTTGCTAAAAATCAAGCTCGACTGGCGCTGTAAATCATCTAAATTTAAAGTGAATCCTCTATCATTGCTGGATACAGGATTGACATAATCAAATTGCCCTTTAGCCGTGTAAGCGATATGATTAGCGTCATCTTAGAATTTTACGTTCAGACGTAGGAGACAGCGTCTTTTGCAAACTTTGCGCGCGTCAAAATGTGGTTTATCAACCGCTCAATTACCTTCTTATATCCTCGATGTGATTGATGCCTTAAATAAGGCCGGCTATGAAGCTTATATTGTTGGTGGTGGTGTACGAGATCTGATGCTGGGCTTGAATCCCAAGGATTTCGATGCTGTCACTAACGCAACTCCCGCTCAGGTCAAAGAAGTATTCGGGCGACGTTGTCGTATTATCGGGCGTCGTTTTGAGCTGGCTCATGTCTATTCTGGTCGCGAACTGGTAGAAGTCGCGACTTTCCGGGCACCGCCGAAAAAGGCCGTCACTTCGGCGCAGGGCATGATTCTGCGTGACAATAACTGGGGAACTATCGAGCAGGACTTTGCTCGCCGTGATTTCTCGATTAATGCAATGTATTACCAGCCACGTAAAGGTATTGTGCTGGATTTCTGCAATGCAGTAGATGATATTAAACATAAAACACTGCGCCTGCTGGGTGATCCAACACTCCGCTTTGAAGAAGATCCAGTCCGTATGCTGCGTACGTTGCGTTTTGCAGCAAAATTAAATTTCAATATTGATGAAGCGATTCTGGATATTTTTACACCAGAAATGACCCAGCTGCTTCGTGATGTATCTCCGCATCGTCTTTATGATGAGTCACAGAAGCTGTTCACCATGGGGCATCTCAACCGCGTCTTGCCAATGCTGATTGATTTCGGGATCTGGCGTCAGCTGTTTGCAGAGATCAAGCCTGAAATCACACCGTTTATTGAACGTGCTGCGACCAATACCGATCAGCGTATTTCGATTGGCAAGACGATTAATCCCGCGTTCTTCTATGCTGTATTGTTATGGAAGCCATTCCTGGAACGTTGTGATTTCTACTTGAGTAAAGGCATTATTCCAGCTGAAGCACGTGCTCAAGCAGGCCTGGATGTGCTGAAGCGTCAAGCAACCCGTACCATCATTCCACGTTTTGCGGAAACCTTTATCCGTGAAGTCTGGGAAATGCAGACCCGGCTGTTGAATCCAAAACCGCAGCAGATTGAAGCGCTGTCTGGTCATGCGCGTTTTCGTGCCGGCTTTGACTTCCTGTTACTCCGCGAAAAATCAGGTGATGAAACGGCACAGGGCATGGGGAGCTGGTGGGATGCTTATCAGCAAATGGGCGGTGATGAAAAAGAACGTGCCATTGCACAGTATAACCGTCAGCGTGCCAAGAGCCGTCGTAAAGCGACTCAGGAAGAGCATCTGGAACAGCGTCTTGCTGTTCAGGAAACCACTGAGATTGAGCCATTAGTCAATGAGCCGGAACCACGTAACCGTCGTACCCGCAAACCTAAGCCAGCAGCAGAGAAACCAGTTTCTCATGCAGCAGCGAGTGCAAGCGGTGAGATTGGTCCGGATCATCCAATTATGAAACGTAAGCGTGTACAGCGTGATTTAAGCCAAGTTGTTTTTGGACCGACACAATGACCATTACTTATATTGGCTTAGGCAGTAATCTTGGTGATTCGCGCCAGATTATGGCTGAGGCGGTACAGAAACTGGCAAGCTTGGGAACAGTGAAAATATCCCATTTGTATCAAAGTCCACCGATGGGTCCACAGGATCAGCCAAATTATCATAATGCTGTGGTGCAGTTGATTACCGATCTGGCACCACTCGATTTACTGGATCGTCTACAGGCATTGGAACAGGAAGCGGGTCGGGTACGTTTACGCCACTGGGGTGAACGTACCCTGGATCTGGACCTGCTTATTTACGGTGATGAACGTATTCAGAATGAGCGTTTGACTGTGCCGCATGTCGGTGTAATGGAGCGTGATTTTGTATTATTGCCGTTGTTGGATCTTGATACTGAATTACAGCTGAATGGACAATCATTAAAAGACCTGGACATCGTAAAACAATCGACCTTGACGGTCCTTGATCGCACGAATTGGGCAAATATTTAATTTTTATTTATTGGTATGTTCGCGAGAACTTCAATAAGAGAGGAATACCTTCATGATCAGTCTGAGCGACTTAAGACGATTCAAGGCGGACGGCCGTAAATTCTCCTGCCTGACCTGCTACGATGCCAGCATGGCCAAAGCCATGGAAATTGCCGAAGTAGATACGATTCTGATCGGGGATTCCCTGGGTATGACCATTCAGGGGCATGATTCTACTTTGCCAGTGACTGTAGCCGATATGGCATATCACACTGCTGCAGTGCGCCGTGCGAATCAGCATGCCTTTATCCTGACTGATCTGCCATTTATGAGTTATGCAACATTGAATGATGCTTTGCAAAGTGCCCGTACCGTGATGCAGGCGGGTGCTCAGATGGTTAAGCTGGAAGGTGGAGCATGGCTGGTTGAAACCGTACAGGTCATGACGCGTAACGGTATTCCAGTTTGTGTACACCTAGGTTTGACACCACAATCAGTGAATGTATTTGGTGGTTATAAATTACAGGCACGTAACCGTGCAGCGGCAGATCAGCTGCTTGCTGACTGTAAGGCTGTGGTTGAAGCTGGTGCTGCCTTGTTATTGCTTGAATGTGTGCCTGCACAACTTGGCAAAGAAGTGGCTGAGTTATTCCCGGAGATTCCAGTGATTGGTATTGGTGCGGGTGTAGATACGGATGGTCAGGTGCTTGTAGTGCAAGACATGCTGGGCCTGAACTTTGGTCATACGGCTAAATTTGTACGTAACTTTATGAAAGAACAATCAGGTGCCAATGCAATCCTGGATGCATTCAAGGCCTATCATGCTGCTGTACTAGACAGCTCATTCCCTGCACCTGAACATACATTCCAGGTTGAGTTATAACATGAAAACAGAAACTACAATCCAGGGTTTGGCAGCCTCATTAAATCCGGCTCGTTCAGCACGTAAAATTATTGGCTTCGTACCCACCATGGGAAATCTGCATCAAGGTCACTTAAATCTGGTACGTGAAGCCCGCAAGTTATGTGATGTAGTCGTGGTCAGCATCTTCGTGAATCCGATTCAGTTTGGGCCAAACGAAGATTTTGATAATTATCCACGTACCTTGGAACAGGATCAGCAGTTATTGGCTGAAGTAGGCTGTGACATCGTCTTTGCTCCAAGTGTAGAACAGATGTATGGCAACAAGCCGCGTCTGACCAATATCAGTGTTTCGGATATCACTAATGACCTGTGTGGTTTACAGCGTCCGGGGCATTTCGATGGCGTAGCAGTTGTCGTGACAAAATTGTTTAACATGGTTCAGCCAAATTATGCTTTCTTTGGTGAAAAAGATTATCAGCAGCTGGCAGTGATTCGCCAGTTTGTGCAAGACCTGAATATTCCACTGGAAGTAATTGGGGTGCCGATAGCGCGCGCTGAAGATGGTTTGGCACTGAGTTCACGGAACGGTTATCTGACCGAGCAGGAACGCCAGACTGCACCAGTGATCTACCGCAGCTTAAAAGCAGCGGAACAGCAGCTACATGAAGGTGTAGTGTTAGATACTGTGTTAACTGGTATTCGCCAGACCCTCACTGAGGCTGGTTTTGTGGTAGATTATATTGAGGCACGTACGCCAGAATTGCAAAAGATTGATGAATTTAATCAGGATCTTGTGTTGTTCATTGCGGCGAAATTAGGTAAAACACGTTTGATCGACAATCTGCAGGTAAAATATTCTGCACGTCATTAATAGGGTAGCAGTGCATGAAGCGCATCTTAATTGTGACAGGCCAATCTGGTTCAGGTAAGTCATCTGCCTTGCAGGTACTGGAAGACCTGGGTTATTACTGTATCGATAACCTGCCGCTGGCACTGCTTCCTGAAATTGTCGCGAAACTGGATCAGGAAAATAACCTGGAACAGTTGGCATTAGGAGTGGATGTTCGTAGCACCCGGGCGGATCTGCAAGAATTTGATCATGTGTTTGAACAGCTGCAACAGCATGGCACAGTCGATGTTATTTATCTGACTACGCAGGATCAGGAGCTGATTGCACGTTTTAGTGCTTCACGCCGTCCGCATCCGCTGGCTGCACGTTTCAAGAGCTTGAATGAATGCATTCAGGAAGAAAAATTACTTTTGCTTCCGATCCAGTTGCGCTCGACGGTACATATCGATACTTCTGACAAAAGTGTGCATGACCTGAAGCATACCTTACTGCATAAGCTCGGTCAGACAGATAACCTGATTCTGATTTTACAGTCTTTTGGTTATAAACATGGTATTCCATTGGATGCCGATTATGTCTTTGATGTGCGTCATCTGCCTAACCCGCACTGGGATCTGGAACTACGTAAATTTTCCGGACTGGATCAGCCTGTACAGACTTTCCTGGAAAAGAGTGAGCAGGTAGAAGACATGTTTCAGGACATTTACCACTTTCTGGAAAAATGGCTACCGGCTTTTGCTGAAGGGCACCGTCACTACATCACAGTTTCTGTGGGTTGTACCGGTGGTCAGCATCGTTCTGTTTATATTGTGGATAGACTAAAAAAAGCGCTTGAGGCAAAATGGTCTGTTCAAGTCCTCCACCGAGAAATGAAGCACTGGTCATGATTGATACGACGGTTGACGTAATTAACAAATTGGGTTTACATGCGCGGGCATCGGGTAAGCTCATTGAAGTCACCACCAAATTTCGTTCCAATATTCAAATTGGAAAGGGTGACAAGCTCGTCGATGCAAAAAATATCATGTCCTTGCTCATGCTAGGAGCGGGCAAAGGCACAACATTACGCTTGGTACTTGAAGGAGCAGATGAAGAAAAAGCTTTATCTGAAATTCAGGCACTGTTTGCGGCAAAATTTTATGAGGCAGATTAATCGTGGCACGTCGACCGAGCAGTTTAACTGAAGAAGATTTCGAATCTTTAGAGGGACGCGCAAGTAAAACCGAACAGAAAAAGGCAGTCCAGCGTATGGCTGCTTTAGGCGCACAGCTGGCAGAACTGAGTGCGAAACAAATCAAGAACCTTCCTGTTGAAGAGCGTTTGATTGAAGCCTTGCTAGATGTTCAGCAAATTAGTTCACATGAAGCACGTCGTCGCCAATTCTCACGTATTGGCAAATTACTACGTAACGAAAATGAAACCGTGATTCTGTCCTACCTGACCCCTAAACAGGGTTTGAAAAAGACAGCACAATTACAGCGTTGGGTTGATCGTATTGTCAAAGATGGTGATCCGGCGATTAACGAATTTACCAAAACCTATAATGCAACAGAACGTCATACCTTACGTCAGCATTATTTGCGTGTACATCGTGATCTAAAAAATCAGGCACCTGAAGAAGAGGTTGCAGCATCAAAGCTGAAACTGTTCAACTATGTACAGCAAGTAGCATTGATTTCAGATAATTGATTTCGTGTCGATAGAGAAGGCGATCCTAGAAGGTCGCTTTTTTTATATCCATATTTTACCAGACGGAAAATTATAATAAGATTCATGATCTGGAATTATGATCTCAAGCATAATTTTTAAAGAAACAATTTATAAGAATTGTAGTGGCTGCTTACAATTAACTGTAAGGAAATCTCAGTCATTAACAAAAAGATTGGCACTTTATGCCAGTTTTATTTTGCTTAATTAACAAAAATTAGACATATCAAAGAATTAACTAAATTACATAGTTATTTAGAAGATTAATCATTTGAGCATTATGAAGCAAAAAATAGGATATTTACTCGTAAAAGATTGGTTGGTGAAGAAATTCTTAACAATATTAATCCAAATAATTTATTTTAACGCTATTATTTTAAATTAAATTAATTATCTATAGGCTTGGCACTAGTATTTAGTTTAGGTGCATGTTACAAGTGGTGGTGAAAAAATAGACATGTTAGTGGCATTATCAAGGTTGTTTATAGGTTTACAAATAACGGTTAATGTCAAATTTGTTTTACATTTTTTAAAGAAAAAATGAACGTATACGTAGTTAAATGTAATGAAATCAATTAGTCTAGATGTTAGGAAATGTTGTTGAGACTGTTTAGATTCTTTGTTATTGATTGTATAAAATTGGTCGAGTAAATAAACATAACCATGAGAGGCAGAGATGAAGCTTAACCTTCTGGAGATAGGTCAAAATACTGAACAGCTAAGCTCATGCCGCCTGTCTCTTATTTTGGGCGTAAATACTTCCAATAACCTAATTAATACATTTGCTCGAGTCGCACGTCGGCTACTCAAGACTGAAAAATGTTTACTGGGTTTTCATAAAGAACCTTATATTTGGTATTCCACTGCTTCAGAATTTTGGGGGATTGAAACCCCGCCAGAATTAAATCTGCTCAATTATCTTAAAAATGATGACTGTCTGGATCATACGCATCCTGCCTATACAGAAATGTCAGAATATATTCGTAGTCTTGGCGTAGAGCATAAGCGCCTGATCTCCTTTAATCTGAAAGCCAGTGATACCCATTCAATTGGTCATGTGGTATTTTTTGATCAGGAAGAAAAGGGCTTTGATCAAGAAGATATTCGTCTGGTGCAGGAGTTTGCCGATGGGCTGGTCGGACGGATTCGCTTGCATGAAGACTATAATGAACTGAAGGAAATGTACGAGCAGCAATGCGCCATGAACTTTAGTAAGACGAAATTCTTCCAGATCATTGCTCATGACCTGCGTGCACCCTTTCATGGTTTACTTGGATTCTCGGAAGTATTGGCTGAAGAACGTCATACACTGGATGATTCAAGTGTTCAGAATATTGCCGATTATCTCTGTGAAAATGCCAAGTCAACTTATAACTTGCTGGAAAGCCTGCTGACTTGGGCAATGGCTGAAGGGGGACGTTTCGTTTACCATCCGATCAACTTTGAGCTAAAACAGTCCAGCAAAATTGTTTGCGATGTACTCAAAAGCTTAGCATTGAATAAAAAAATCGACCTGATTGACCGCATTCCTGAAGGAGTGAAAGTCAATGCGGATATCAACATGATTACTTCAGTGCTGCAAAATCTGGTCTCCAATGCATTGAAATTTATCCCAATCGATCAGCAAGGTCAGGTCATTTTGACTGCTGAAGCTGAAGACGAGCTGGTCAGAATCAGCGTTCAGGATACCGGTCTGGGCATGACTGAAGAACAGATGCAAAATCTGTTTAAGCCAAATCTGACAGTAAGTGTGAAAGGCACAGATAATGAAAAAGGCGCGGGTCTTGGTCTGGTACTGTGTAAGCGATTTGTCGATCTGAATCATGGTCAAATTTATGTGGACTCTAAAGAAGGTCAGGGTACGACCTTTAGTGTATTGTTGCCAAAAGCCACCAATGAACATCAGGCACTGGCACTTGCTGAACCGGCAGGTGCATTAAAAGAAAAAAATTAATTTCCGTCCAAGGCATTCACAGCGCTGCCAGTCACCTGTTATAACTAGAAAAAATCTTGCAGGTGACAAGGACTGGAAATGAACGACGTACAATTGCAGAAAACTTTAAGGGCAAGCCAATATGCCGAGCAGGTATTGTCCAGACACGCTGCCTTGCTGCAGCAGGACTATGCAGTTGACCATTTTCAGCATGCTTTAAGTACTGAACAAATCAAGCAATCTGTCACAGATACTCTTAGCAATATTAGTGATGAAGACAAATGGATGAGTACGTTACGTACTCTGCGTGCTCGCCTGATGTTTCGCTGGATCTGGCAGGATGCCAATCAACTTACGAATGTCATTACTCTTACTCGTGAACTTTCTGATTTTGCCGATGCCGCCATTTGTGCCGCCAAAGATTTTGCCCGTATTCCCTTGGTTGCAAAGTATGGCCAGCCGATTGGCTACAATGGAAAGGTGCAAGACTTAATTGTAATTGCTATGGGTAAGCTCGGTGCCCAAGAACTCAATCTTTCTAGTGATATTGATCTGATTTTTGCCTTTGATGAGCAAGGGGAAACCGATGGGCGAAAATGTATTGATGTGCAGCAGTTTTGCATTCTATGGGGACAAAAGCTGATCTACCTGTTAGATCATATTACCTCAGATGGTTTTGTCTTCCGTGTCGATATGCGCCTGCGTCCTTGGGGAGATGGTTCACCATTAGCAATTAGCCATATCGCGCTGGAAAAATATCTCAGCCAGCATGGTCGTGAATGGGAACGTTATGCCTGGATCAAGGCGCGGATTGTCAATCCAACGCCTGAGGGTGATGAGTTACTGGAGATGACACGTCCGTTCGTGTTCCGTCGCTATGTGGACTACAGTGCTTTCGCTGCTATGCGTGAAATGAAAGCGATGATCCAGCGTGAAGTGCAGCGCCGCAATATTGAAGATGATATCAAGCTTGGTGCTGGCGGGATTCGTGAAGTTGAATTCATTGTTCAGGTGTATCAGCTGATTTATGGTGGCGCCAAGCTAGAATTACAGGATCGCCAATGTCTGGTCAGTCTCAAGCACTTGGTTACGGCTGAATTACTGGATGAGCAAGCAGTAGAAGATCTTGAGGATGCTTATTTATTCCTGCGCCGGGTTGAACATGCGATTCAGGCGCTGAATGACCAGCAAACTCAGTCATTACCAACCGAAGATGACCCTCGCCAGCGCATTGCTGATACTTTGGGCTTTACTGACTGGACAGCCTTTATGGATGTGTTGGATCAGAAGCGCGCCAAAGTGATTTACCAGTTTGAACATCTGATTAAAGAGAATGGTCCAGAAACTCAACTCTCAAGTTTTAGCCAACTGGAACAGCAGTTAAACGCAGTATTAGATGTAAATGCCAGAAATCTGGTACATGAGTTCTGGAACAGTAATACCTTAAAAAAATTGCCGGCTAAAGCCTTACAGCGTTTGAAAACGTTTTGGCCTTATCTGATCGAAGCAATTTTGCAATCTGATCAGCCGCAGACGGCTTTAGTGCGTCTGATGCCATTGGTTGAGTCAGTCATGCGCCGTACTGTGTATTTGGTCATGCTGATTGAAAGCAAAGGTGCACTTCAACGTCTGGTCAAGATGGCAACTGTCAGCCCATGGATTTGTGAGGAATTAACCCATTATCCAGTGTTACTGGATGAATTCCTGTCTATGGATTTTGAACTGCCAAAGCGTAAAGATCTTGAAGATTCTCTACGTCAGCAGTTGCTGCGTATTGAACTTGATCAGGTGGAAGACCAGATGCGGGTATTGCGTCTGTTTAAAAAATCCAATGTGCTGGCTGTTGCTGCCAGTGATGTATTGGCAGAAAGTCCTTTGATGAAAGTATCAGATGCTCTGACTGATATTGCTGAAGTGTCTGTAAATGCTGCCTTGCATTTGGCTTATCAAATTGTGGCCAAAAAGCATGGTTTCCCACTTGATGCCGAAGGGCAACGCTGTTCAGTCGACCATACTGCTTTTGCCGTGATTGGCTATGGCAAGGTGGGCGGGATTGAACTCGGTTATGGTTCGGACCTGGATTTGGTATTTATTCATTTTATGAATGAACAGGCAGATACTGACGGACTGAAACCAATTAGTGGCTTTGAATTTGCCATGCGTGTGGCGCAAAAGCTGATGTCACTGATGACTACACAAACCTTGGATGGGCGGGTTTATGAAGTTGATACCCGCTTACGTCCTTCAGGGGAAGCAGGTTTATTGGTTACCAGTCTGAAAGCTTTTGAACAGTATCAGTTTAAGAGCGCCTGGCTCTGGGAACATCAAGCCTTGGTACGTGCCCGTCCAATCGCAGGGGAAATGAGTTTACGTAAAAAATTCGAGATATTGCGCTGTGATATCTTGACCCAAAAACGGGATATCGGTCATGTGCGTGAAGAAGTATTAAAAATGCGTCAGAAAATGAAAGATCATCTGGGTTCTTCAAAAGAGCAAAAAAAAGATGGAATTTTTCATTTAAAACAAGATGCAGGTGGTATCGTTGATATCGAATTTATGGCACAGTATGCGGTGTTAGCTTGGAGTGGGACGAATAAAGATCTCGCCCATTACTCCGACAATGTACGAATCCTTGAGGATGCCGCAAAATCAGGTTGCTTATCCAGCGACGATGCGACTGCTCTGATTCAAGCTTATCTCCGTGAACGCGCCGAGAGCCACCGCTTAGCCCTTGCAAATCAATCCATGCAAGTGTCTGCAAGCGACTGGCACGATACCCGAAAGACCGTTTGCAAGTTATGGCAAAGACTGATTGATCCAAGTGCAGTATTTGCACTGGATAGTGAATAATTGTGAAAAATTGGAGTTTGTGGCATGAATTTGGCTGATCGTGATGGTTTCATTTGGCAAGACGGACAACTGGTAGATTGGCGTGAGGCAAAAACTCACGTATTAACACATACCTTGCACTACAGCATGGGGGTGTTTGAAGGTGTCCGTGCTTATGAAACCCCGAATGGAACGGCTATTTTCCGTCTGAAAGAACACACCAAACGTTTACTTAATTCTGCAAAAATTTATCAAATGAAAGTTCCATTTGATCAGGCAGCGTTAGAACAAGCTCAAATTGATGTCGTTCGTGAAAACAAATTAGCGTCTTGCTATTTACGTCCAATTATCTTTATTGGTTCTGAAAAACTGGGTATTGCCGCAACTGACAATACCATTCATGCAGTAGTTGCTGCGTGGAGCTGGGGTGCTTACCTGGGTGATGAAGCAATGGCGAAGGGTATTCGCGTAAAAACTTCTTCATTTACCCACCATCACCCTAACGTGACCATGTGTAAAGCCAAAGCATCAGGTAACTACACCCTGTCTATCCTTGCACATCAAGAAGTAGCACATTCTGGTTATGACGAGGCAATGCTTCTAGACCCACAAGGTTATGTGTGTCAAGGTTCAGGCGAAAACGTATTCCTGGTACGTGATGGCGTGATTCATACACCTGATATCGCAGGTGGTGCGCTTGATGGTATTACCCGTCAAACGATTATTACCATTGCTAAAGATCTTGGTTATGAAGTTGTTGAACGCCGTATTACCCGTGATGAATTCTATATTGCTGATGAAGCATTCTTCACCGGTACTGCTGCTGAAGTAACGCCTATCCGTGAATACGATGACCGTCAAATCGGTGAAGGCAAACGTGGTCCGATCACTGAGCAAATCCAGACTGCATTCTTCAATGCGGTTCAGGGTAAAGATCCTAAATATGCGCACTGGTTAACTTACGTAAAATAAGTTCAACAGATAGAAAAAGGACTCAAATGAGTCCTTTTTTTATGGCTAGAAGAATCTATTAAACCTGATAGAAATCCCGATACCAGTCAACAAACTGTTTTACGCCATCTTCAACAGAAACAGAAGGTTTGTAACCTACACTTTGTTCTAGTGCTGAGCTATCCGCGAAAGTATCTGGTACATCACCGGGTTGTAGTGGCAGTAAGTCCAGAATGGCTTCTTTGCCGACTGCTTTTTCAATGGCATGGATATATTCAATCAGTTTGACTGGCGAATTATTGCCAATGTTAAAGATCCGGAACGGGGCATTGCTGGTGGATGGATCAGGATTGTTGCTATCCCAGTCTGGATTTGGTGCAGCAATCTGGTCACTGGAACGGATCACGCCTTCAGCAATATCTGCAACAAAGGTGAAATCACGGGTATGGTTGCCGTGGTTAAAAACCGGAATAGATTTGCCTTCAATAATGTTCTTGGTGAACTTAAAGAGAGCCATATCCGGACGCCCCCAAGGACCATAGACAGTAAAGAAGCGCAAGCCTGTGGTTGGCAGTTTGAAGAGGTGGCTATAGCTATGTGCCATCAATTCATTGGCACGCTTTGTTGCTGCATAGAACTGGATCGGATGGTCGACACCATGCTTTTCACTAAAAGGCATGGTAGTGTTGGCACCATACACGCTACTGGTACTGGCATAAGTCAGATGTGGTGTTTTGGCATAGCGACAGGCTTCAATGATATTGGTAAAACCGACAATATTGCTTTCCACATAACTCATCGGATTTTCAAGCGAATAACGTACGCCTGCCTGTGCAGCAAGATGAATCACGCGATCAAATTGATGTTCCTGAAAACACTTGTCAACTGCGGCTTTATCTGCAAGGTTGGCATGATAAAAGTCGAACTGCCCCGACTGCTGTTCCGCTGTTTGAGTTAGCAGATCTACACGTGCCTGTTTTAAAGCTGGATCGTAGTAGTCATTCATGTTGTCAAAACCGACCACATCATCACCACGTTCTAAAAGCTTTTTGGAAACATGGAATCCAATAAAACCTGCTGCACCTGTTACCAGAATTTTCATTCATCGCCTCCAAAAATATCACGGGTATACACTTTATCTTCAACGTCACTCAAATCTTTGGATTGACGATTGGTGATAATCACATCTGCCCGCTGTTTAAAGGCTTCTAAATCAGTAATCACTTCAGATTTAAAGAACTCGCTTTCTTTTAATGCCGGTTCATAAACAATGACTTCAACCCCCTTGGCTTTAAGGCGTTTCATTACCCCTTGAATGGCAGAGGCACGGAAATTATCTGAGCCACTTTTCATAACCAGTCGATAAATCCCGACCACCGACGGATTCCTTGCCAAAATAGAATCGGCAATAAAGTCTTTACGGGTACGGTTAGAATCCACAATAGCTTGAATCAGATTGCTAGGTACCTGACTATAGTTCGCCAATAGCTGTTTGGTATCTTTTGGCAGGCAGTAACCGCCATAACCAAAGGAAGGGTTATTATAGTGATTGCCAATTCGTTGGTCCAGACAGACACCTTCAATAATTTGCTGAGTATCTAAACCGAACGTTTGTGCATAGGTATCCAGTTCATTGAAGAAAGCTACGCGCATAGCCAGATAGGTATTGGCAAATAACTTGATTGCTTCTGCTTCGGTTGAGTCAGTGAACAAAACAGGACTGTCTTTTTTTATTGCACCTTCAATCAGCATATCTGCGAATTGTTGAGCACGCGCTGACTTCTCTCCAACAATAATACGTGATGGATAAAGGTTGTCATGTAAAGCTTTACCTTCACGCAAGAATTCTGGAGAGAAAATAATATTTTCTGTATTAAATTTTTCTTTAACCGTTTTGGTGAAGCCTACAGGAACCGTAGATTTAATAATCATGACCGCTTGAGGGTTGATCTCGGTCACATCACGAATAACGCTTTCGACGCTTTGGGTATTAAAATAATTGGTTTTGGTATCATAATCCGTCGGTGTCGCAATAATGACAAAATCAGCATTCTGATAAGCTTCATATTTGTCAGTTGTTGCACGGAAGTTTAGTGGCTTTTCACTTAAAAAAGTTGAAATGTCAGGATCCTGAATCGGAGAAATCTTCTGATTTAACATTTCAACTTTATTGTCAATAATATCTAATGCCACGACTTCATGATGTTGTGAGAAGATCATGGCATTGGAAAGGCCGACGTAACCGGTGCCTGCAACTGCTATTTTCATATCAACCTGATTATGTATTTTTAATAGGGGAGCCAGAGCCCAAGCCAATAGTGGTGTTCTCAAGGCGGTTTCATATCATACCATAAAGTATTTTGAGTATTATGAAGGTGTTGAAAAGCGGGGGAGTAACTTTGCTTTAGAGATGGTATGATATGGCGCAGAATGCTGGTGGAAGATGAATACATGCAGGAAAACGTAAACGACTCACTGTCAGGTCAGGCTCATACACAGTCTGAACAGAATATTGTGCTATGCATGAAGTGGGGCACCAAATATGGGGCAGAGTACGTCAATCGTTTATACAACATGGTCAAGCGTCATACTACGGTTGACTTTAAAATGGTGTGTCTGACAGACCGTACCGAGGGCATTGATCCTGCTGTTGAATGTTTTCCTATTCCGCCATTGGCCTTGCCAGCAGGTAGTCCTGAACGTGGCTGGAATAAGTTATCGACCTTTGAACCTGATTTATATGGTTTAAAAGGAAATGCACTTTTTCTCGATTTAGATGTTGTGATTGTCGATAATATTGACAGTTTCTTTACCCATCCGGGTGATTTCCTGATTATTCATGACTGGAAACGTCCATGGCGTATTACCGGAAATAGCTCGGTTTATCGTTTCAAGCTGGGAGCTTTTCCTGGTTTAATGCCATATTTCCGTGAACATTTTGATGAAATCCGTCAGAAGTTTCGTAATGAGCAGGCTTATTTATCCTGGTATGTCGATCAGGAAAAGAAACTGAGTTACTGGCCGGATTCCTGGTGCAAGAGCTATAAATATCACTGTCTGCAAAAAATTCCAATGGCTTATTTCAAGCCGCCTGTGAAGCCGGAAGGCGTCAAAATTATTATTTTCCATGGTGAAATCAATCCACCTGACGCAATTAACGGCGGTGGTGGTAAATGGTACCGTTATGTTCTGCCATCGCAATGGATCAAGGATGCGTGGCAATAATTATTAAGTGTAGTAATTAAGCAATCCGGTACCTATTTTAAAGTGATGAAGTAAATGCAGCAGCAAATTGATATTGTAATTGCCTGGGTGGATGGCAATGATCTGGAATTAAAAAAGAAACGGCATAAATATCTGACTGGTGAAGATGCATCCGATGCAGTCAGTGATACCCGCTTCGCCAGTAATAATGAAATCTACTACAACATTGCTTCAATCCTGAAATATGTACCTTTTTGCCGCAATATTTTTGTAGTGACCGATAACCAGCGCCCAGAATTTATCGATGAATTTGCTGCACAAGGCCTGTGTACTGCCGATAAAATTCGTGTAGTGGATCATCGGGAAATTTTTAGAGGTTATGAGCAGCATTTGCCCACTTTTAATACCCGATCCATTGAAAGTATGCTCTGGAACATTGAAGGATTATCAGACTACTTTATTTATTTGAATGATGACTTTTTCTTTAATTCAACTGCACAGCCAGAAGATTTTCTAAACGGTAATCATTTGGTGATCTATGGCCACTGGCAAAGCAGTTTTGCGCTGAAGACAAAGTTAAAATATCGCCAATTTTTGCAGCGTCAATTTGGCAAGCCGATTCAGCCGAAGCACATGATTGCACAAATGTTAGGAGCTGATTTCCTGGGTTTCAAAAAGTTCTTTGAGATCCATCATTATCCACATATTGTTGATCGTCATGCTTTGAAAGATTATTTATTGGCACATCCGCAGTTGCTGGAAACCCAGATTAAATACAAGTTCCGCAGTGTAGAGCAGCTTAATCCCATTTCACTGATGAATCATATCAAGATTCAAAAGCAGCAAGCTGAGCTGAAGCCGGATATTGAACTGGCTTATCTGAAAAATGAAGATAGCCTCGACAGTTTCGTTTCAGCTTTAGATAATTCTGCAATAAAATATGGTTGTATCCAGAGTCTGGATCAATTAAAGCCAGCAGATGCAAAGCAGATCAGTAATGCCATGCAGCAAAAACTGGCTGGTTATTTGCCAAATTCAATTTTAGCTTAGAGGTTCATGATGAAAGTAATTACTTATCTGATTAATCTGGATGGTAGTCATGAACGGCTTGAACGGGCGACTCAGCAACTAGATGCAGTGCACTGGCCTTTTGAGCGTTTCTCCGCAGTCGATGGCCGCGGCAAGGCTTTAACTGAATTTACCAACTATGATGATCAAGGTGCGCAACAGATACTTGGGCGTAGCCTGATGAACTCGGAATTGGGGTGTTATCTGAGTCATTATGGTTGCGCAGAGAAGTTTCTGAATACTGATGCAGATTATCTGGTTGTGCTTGAAGATGATATGAAAATTAATCCAGACTTTAAAACAAAGCTGGATGGTGTGTTGGAATATCTGGATCAGCATAAAGAATTAGATTGGTACTTAATCAATATTGCAGCCAAAAAGAAAAAGCTGGCGAAAGATATTACCCAGATTGAAGATATGAGCATGTGGCATGCTTTTTATTTTCCAATTCGCGGATTAGGTTTGATCTGGTCACGCCAAGGTGCTCAAGCATTTTTAGAAGCAGGTAACAACATAAATATGCCTGTCGATATTTTCTTCCAGACCTGGCTGAGTAAAAATGGAAAGGGATTAGGTGTGTGGCCAGCCTTGGTTCGACCTGCAGGCTTAGACAGTGATATTTTAGGAACAGTCGCTTCCCAAGGGGTATCACGTAAACAAAAAGAAAATCGTGGGGTGTCCCATGGTTTGAAGAAGCAGAAGCGCATGTGGCGTGACCGCTATTACGCACTTAAACACTTGATGGCTTCAAAGTAAGTAAATCTGTATGAAAAACATTGTAATTAGCCTAAAAACAGCAACTGCACGTCGTGAACACATTCAAAAAGAATTTGGCAAACAGAATGTCGATTTTGAATTCTTTGATGCATTAACACCAGATTTAGCTAAACCGCTGGCTGAAAAAATGGCACTGCAGGTGCACGAAGATTTTCTGACTTCTGGCGAGTTAGCTTGTTTTATGAGTCATGTATCGATCTGGCAAAAAATGGTAGATGAGCAGATTTCGCATTTGGCAATTTTTGAAGATGATGTATATTTGGGAGAAAATGCTGACTATTTTCTGAGTCAGCATGACTGGATTCAAAATGACTGGGATATTATCAAACTTGAAGCATTTGCTAAAAAAATTCTACATGTCCCACAGGGAATGCTTGTAGGAAAAGATCGTAGTTTGTTTAAGCTAAAAGGTCGACACGTGGGCGCTGCCGGTTATATTTTAAGTTTAAAAGCTGCTCAGTATCTTATCAAACTATTGAAGCAAAATTTGATCACAGAACCATTAGATCATATTTTATTTGATCCTAAATACCATCAACAGAATATGAGCTTGTATCAAATGAAACCGGCTTTATGTATACAAAGCTATTTATATGAGCAGGCTCAGGAAAATCAATTTGGTAGCATGCTGGAAGACCAGCGTGTACAGCGTCGCCAGACTGAAAGTCAGGCACGTACATTTGGTGAAAAAATTAGTCGAGAGTGGCAGCGTCTAAAACACCAAATACATACATCAAAGTATAAAAAAACCATTGAATTTAAATAGAAAAAACCGCAGATATTGCTGCGGTTTTTTCTATTTAAATTATTAATTATTTAAAAAAAAGCCATTGAATTGATTCATTTTTTGTTTTTTGCACACAGTCCAGCATAGCCTTCCATTTATCTTTTCTCGATTGATACTTTTTAATACCAGTTATTGCCACGATGCTATAGAGTCGTGTCTTGTCTTTTGCCTTATTTTCTATCTGATTTAAAATTTGATTAAATATGTTGGTAGGATAGTGTTTATGAGCAAATAAAATTTTTGATTTAAACCAGCGATGGTAAAAAGCGTAATTATGATAAGGCTCACTTGAACCACCTTTATGATAAATAGCTAATTCATTAATTTTTATTAAAGGAAGTCCTGTCTTTTTAATTCGTACACTTAAATCTTCATCTTCACAGTACATAAAAAAATCAGGATCAAAGCCGTTGATTTGATCAAATACAGATTTTTTAATTAACAGAAGGGCTCCACAGAACCAGTTGGTCGATTGACCATCGATCAAGTTTTCATGAAATTCATAATTTTTATATTCTGAAGTATCTTTATTATCGTCATTAAGCTGTCGAGTTGTAATCAGACCATAATTTTCTGACTGTTTTGAATAGGTAAGTAATTGTTCTAAATAATCAGTTTGCATCATACGAAGATCAGGATTGGCGATCAGTAATTCTTTCCCTTGAGCATGTTCAGCACCTAGATTCATAGCGCGGCCAAAACCTACATTGCGTTCAGAATCGATAATTCTGATATTTAAACCGTTTAGCTCATGACTCTGTTCAATAACTTCATTGAGATGTTTATTTTGAACGTTATTTACTAAAATAACTTCAAAATTCTTATGTGAAAGAGTTTGACTTTTTAAATCAAGCAGAAAGCTTTTAATAAAAGATTCAGTATTATAGTTAACAACAAGAATTGAAAGTTGCATAGGAAAAATTATGTGAGAAAAAATTACTGAATCAAGTATACAAGGGTTAGCTGAAAAATTATTTATCTATTATTAAATTTTAGACTATAACATCATTGGAATTAGGTAATAAAAAATATTCCTGCTTTATCTCTAAAATTTAATTGTAAAAAATTTGTGATAATTGTGATTGCAATCATCTCTTGATAGTTCAATTTGATTGGTCCATCGGTAAATACAGAATTAATGTATGAAACTATCAGAGCAAAGATAGGTAAAGATGACATATATGGTAAAATCCCGAAAAATTTAATATCGAAAGATATATCTGGAGGGCCCTTGAGAATTCTTGTAACTGGTGGAGCTGGATTTATTGGATCAGCAGTTATTCGCCACATTATTCAAAATACTGAGCACCATGTTCTAAATATTGATAAATTGACTTATGCAGGAAATCTTGAATCTCTTGCACTTGTTGAAAATAATAAAAGATATCAATTCAGTCATACTGACATTTGTGATCGTTTAACACTTGATCGCATCTTCACTGAATATCAGCCTGATGCAGTAATGCACCTTGCTGCAGAATCGCATGTAGACCGTTCGATCTCAGGCCCTTTTACTTTTATAGAAACCAATATTATTGGGACTTATCAGCTACTTGAAGCTGCTAGAAATTATTGGTCAAATCTGTCTAAAGAATTAAAAAATAAATTCCGTTTTCATCATATTTCAACTGATGAAGTTTATGGTGATCTGGAAGGAACCACAGATTTGTTTACTGAAACAACATCTTATTCACCAAGCTCGCCGTATTCGGCATCTAAAGCAAGTTCAGATCATCTAGTAAGAGCCTGGCATCGTACTTATGGACTGCCAGTTGTAGTCACGAATTGCTCCAATAATTATGGACCTTATCATTTCCCGGAAAAGTTAATTCCTTTAATGATCTTAAATGCGTTACAAGGTAAATCTTTACCAGTATATGGAAATGGTCAACAAATCCGTGACTGGCTATTTGTGGAAGATCATGCTCGTGCCTTATATAAAGTCGTAACAGAGGGTATGGTAGGTGAAACCTATAATATTGGTGGTCATAATGAAAAAGCCAATATTGAAGTAGTACATAGTATTTGTGCTTTACTTGAAGAGCTAGCCCCGAACAAACCACAAGGTATACAGCAGTATACCGACCTGATTACCTATGTTACAGATCGCCCAGGGCATGATGTACGTTATGCTATTGATGCTTCTAAAATTAAAGAAGAATTAGGATGGGTTCCTGAAGAATCATTTGAAACCGGCCTGCGTAAAACAGTTGAATGGTATTTGAATAATCAGGAATGGATTTCACATGTACAAAGTGGTGAGTATAAATCCTGGCTAGAAAAACAATACCAAGGTTAAACCATGAAAATCTTATTACTAGGAAAAAATGGTCAGGTAGGCTGGGAGCTGCAACGTGCTTTAGCTCCATTAGGAGAGGTTATTGCACTTGACCGCAATGGCATGAACCAATGGTCTGGAGATTTAACTCAGCCGGACCAGATTTATCAAACAATCTTAGAGTTGTCCCCCGATGTTGTAGTGAATGCGAGTGCTTATACTGCGGTAGATATGGCTGAAAGAGATCAGGAAACGGCTGATCTGGTCAATCATCAGGCTGTTAAAAAAATTGCCAATGCATGTGCTGAAACTGGTGCACTCTTTGTGCATTATTCTACCGACTATGTATTTAATGGTGCGGGCCAGCTCGCATTTAATGAAGCAGATGTAGTTGAACCACTTAATGTATATGGCAAAACCAAAGCCTTGGGTGAACAGGTAATTCAGAATTCTAAATGTCATCACCTGATTTTTAGAACCTCTTGGGTATTTGCACAGAAAGGTAAAAACTTCCTGAAAACAATGCTTGCTCTAGCCCAGCAGCGTGAAGAGTTATCCATTATTGATGATCAGATTGGCGCACCTACTTCAGCCGAGTTAATTGCTGATGTCAGTGCTCATGCGATTATTCAAACTTTGCAGGATGCAACTAAAATAGGTATTTATCATTTAGTAGCCAGTGGAGAAACTTCGTGGTTTGAATATGCAAGTTATGTATTTGAACAGGCAAAGAGCTTAGGTGCTGAGCTGGCTATTCAAAAAGTGAATCCAATCTCAACAACTGCATATCCTACACCAGCAAAACGGCCACATAATTCAAGATTAAATAATCAAAAAATTCAGCAGGCTTTCCAAATTAGCTTACCAGATTGGAAAGTACATGTACAAAGAACAGTGATAGAGGTACTGGGGAAATGAGTTTAAAACGTAAAGGTATTATATTGGCAGGTGGTTCAGGAACCCGATTGCACCCGATCACCAAAGGTGTATCGAAGCAGCTCTTACCAATTTATGACAAACCGATGATTTACTATCCTCTATCGGTGTTAATGCTGGCTGGTATCCGTGAAGTACTGATTATTTCAACTCCTGAAGATTTACCAAATTTTGAGAAATTATTAGGAAATGGCTCACAATTTGGGATTGAACTTAGTTATAAAGTGCAGCCTTCGCCTGATGGCTTGGCACAGGCATTTTTAATTGGTGAAGAGTTTATCGGTGAAGATCATGTTTGCTTGATCCTGGGGGATAATATCTACTATGGACAAAACTTCAGTAAGCAGTTGAAAGCAGCGAGTGAAGTTGAAAATGGTGCCACTGTTTTCGGCTATCATGTGACAGATCCAGAACGTTTTGGTGTGGTTGAATTCGATCCTTCTGGTAAGGTGTTGAGTATTGAAGAAAAACCAGCTCAACCGAAATCTCCTTATGCTGTAACAGGTCTGTATTTTTACGATAATCGCGTGGTTGATTTTGCCAAGCAGGTGAAGCCTTCAGCGCGTGGTGAACTTGAGATTACAGATATTAATAATGCTTATTTGCAAAACGGTTCCCTAAACGTAGAACTTTTGGGACGTGGCTTTGCTTGGCTAGATACCGGTACACATGAGTCTTTACTAGAAGCCGGCCAATTTGTTTATACCATTGAAAAACGTCAGTCTCTCAAAGTTGCATGTCTTGAAGAAATCGGTTTTCAACAAGGTTGGATTTCAAGAGAGCAGCTTGCTGAAAGCGCAAATGCTCTAAAAAAAACAGAATATGGTCAATATTTATTTAAGTTGCTGGAAGAGTCGAAGTGAAAGTTGAAACAACAAAAATTGAAGGTCTACTCATCATACACCCAAATGTATTTGGGGATGATCGTGGCTGGTTTATGGAAAGTTTCAATCAGCAACGATTTGAAGCAGCTCTTAAAGAGTTGAATTTACCGATCCCGACTTTTGTTCAGGATAACCATTCTTTATCACAAAAGGGTGTGTTGCGTGGTCTTCATTATCAAAATGAACCTTATAGCCAAGGTAAATTGGTTCGCGTAGTGCAAGGAAGAGTTTGGGATGTGGCTGTAGATATCCGTTCTGATTCTAAAACTTATGGTCAATGGGTGGGTGTGGAATTGAGTGCAGAAAATAAAACCATGTTCTGGATTCCAGAAGGATTCGCACATGGCTTTATTGCGCTCGAAGATAATACCCAGTTTCTTTATAAAACTACCAATTATTATAATAAAGAAAGCGAAGGTGCTATTATCTGGAATGACCTGACGCTTGCAATTGAATGGCCTTTAGATCAAGTAGATGAAATATTGGTAAGTGATAAAGACAAAGAAGCATCAAAATTTCTATAATTTAAAAAATCCCACCTATTAGGTGGGATTTAAAAATTATTTTTCTATAGCTTGGTATTCGGTTACTGTTTCTTCAATTGCTTCTAAATACCCATATTCATGCTTTGTATCAGGTTCAAGATATGTACCCTCAGCCCATTCATTCCATGCATTAATAAAAATATAAGGGGTATTGGCATCTAATGCATTTTTATATAGTATTTTAAAATTTTTTCTGAAATTCAATGGATTGGCATTTTTAGCAATTGATCCCTTAATACCTTTTCTGGATGTATTATCCCAGTCTATAAATGCTCCAGCATAAGTTTTTGTATTTAAAGGTTTCTTTAATATTTCTCCCCATACTACATTATAGTCAAAAGATTGAATTTTTTTAGAATATCCAAATATTCTATTTGTAATGTTGGATGCTTTTTTTCTCAATTTTTCAATTCTGTTACGTTTATAATGATGCATATAATGTGCAGTTGTATTCATAGGCTCAAAATATAGTTGAGCATCAAAATCTAATTCTCGACTATCTGTTTCAAATGAAGTTAATGATGTAACAAAATGAATATCACTTAAATGATTCAGAAAAGCGAGTTCTCGCCAGCATTTAATCCATTCATCACATAAATCAAAACTTGCTGAGCGATAGAGTACAAAGATTGGATGACCATTATGTTTGATATAGCGTTCGTCTTTAAAAAATGGTAATAAATAATTAAAATGATCAATCCAATCTTGACGTTCTCCATATTTTTGTTCTAATAATACGTCTTGATTTAAACCATCCCAACTTCTTGTCCAAGGCTCATTAGCCCATGAAAAGAAAAAAGGTATGTGAATTCCAGAATTTTTTAATAATTGTTCTGCGGGTTTTTCTAAAATTTTACGACCTGAAAACCAATAATGATAAAAACAAAGACCATCAATTTTATATTTTTGCATTAGGTCAGATTGCCAAACTAAGGTCTTTTTATCTAATAAATTATAGTAATTTTGACCATAAGGTACACGTGGTTGATTATGGTGAATACATAATTGCTTTGCTTTTCGTACATTAGTCCATTCGGTAAATCCTTCGCCCCACCATGCATCATTTTCAGGAATGCTGTGATATTGAGGAAGGTAAAAGGCAAATATTTTCATGAAATATCCGGATTTTTCAGTTGACTTGAAGATTGAATTTAATGATTAGCCATTTATTATAAACTACTTAGATTAGCATCTGAAGTGCAACACCATGTTATTGGCATAATAGCTGACTCGGACTTTTAAATCCGAGTCTTTTTCTTGGACGTTGATTCAAACGTTAAGTAATTTCTGAAATATATTCATCTGTGTAATTGTTTAAATCATTGCCTTTCTTAATGTATTGTCTGATTAAGCCATTCGTATTTTCATTGGTACCTCGTTGCCAAGCACTGTAAGGATCCGCAAAATACCAATCCAAATTTAGTTCCTGAGCAATATGCTCATGTAAGCTAAATTCTTTGCCATTATCTGCAGTGGTGGTTTTCAGCTGATCTTTAATCGGTGTAAGTAAGAACGATCGGCTGTTTAAATTCAGCACTGTATGTTCTTCGTTTTTTCGCAAGAGATGCGATGAATGTCTGATTATTTGTAGTCATAAATTTAAGTACCCACTTGCTTTTAAGTGGGGACTAAATTAAGGCTTATAGGATAGCTTGGTAAGATGGGTTAGCCGGATGCTTACGATTTAACTTTCTTCTACATCAATAATGACTGCATTTAATCCCAGCATACTTTTTGAAACACCACCTGAGATTTAATTTAATCGCTGGAATTTACAACTTGGAGTTGAGTAAAAAATGATTTATGAAAGAACTCTAATGAATGGATTATTTACGAATAATGAACTTTTTTAAAGGCGCATCTATACAAATTGAAAAAATAAGTTTCACTAATAACTTAGGAATAATAATAGGTAATAAATATAAGGGAGTATTTCGAATGGTTTGAATAGAAGTAGGTAAAATCTCTTTATAGTAGCGTTTTCGAATTGCTAAAGAAGAGTTTCTCTTAATATCTTGAAATAAATATTTTTTATTCTTTTTCTGAATATTTAGAATATTTCTATTTTGTGGCAAACTTTTCCAGTAAATGGATATCAATTGCCTAAATTCAATTACTTGATTTCTAAGTAATGTATTACCTTGCGTCTTTTTAGCTTTAGCGATGACACTGGTTTCATGGTATCTAAAGTAGTTTAATTTTTTCGCATTAAAAAAAATATCACCTTGCGTAACAACTTTGCTCCAAATTTCCCAATCGCCGATTAATTTTAAATGAGGGTTTGCTCCACCTACTTGTTGATAAGTATGCTTTTTGAATAAAACTGCGCTTGCATTGGGTATTGTATTTTTTACTACTAGAAACTTATCTACATAATCTAGTCCAGACATTGTGAAATTTTCTTCAAATTTTTTTGAATCTAAGCCATCTGTATGGTCTTTCCATGAGCCAGTAATATTGCCTTTACTATCAAATCGATAAGATTGGCTATATGCTAAAACTAAATTAGGGTTTTCTAGAAAAGGTTTAACTAACTCATCTAAAAAACTTAAATCAGCCACATCATCAGATTCTGCAATCCAGATCAGTTCTCCTTTGGCGAGCTTTATCCCTTTATTCCATTGGTAAAAAGTTGAACCAGAATTTTTTTTATTGATAATGCAGTATGTAACTTTAGGATGATCTTTATAAGATAGAAGAATTTCAGCGCTATTATCAGGTGATAAATCATCTAATAAAATCAGCTCAAAGTTTTGGTAAGTCTGATGAATAATGCTTTCAATCCGCTCTTTTAAATAAGGTGCATGATTATAGCAAGGTACAATAACGCTGATGAACACGGTTCAATAAGTCCAAAATATTAAGAATTATGAATTGGTTTATGAGAGGTGTTAGTTAATCCTTCTCTGGATTCCCCTTCAACACCATATAAATCAAACCCACAAAAATCAGGAAAGCACCAATGATACTGCTGAGACAGAAGTAAACAATACGGTCATTAGTATCTAAAGAGAATAGATTGTTGGCAAGAATATAGCGCATAAACAACCATTGAACGACTGAAAACACAATCAGCATGATGCCACGATTACGGACAGCAGGACGCATCGCCATGGGAGACAATCCACATCTTAAAAGAATGTAGAGATTATGCCATTTTTAGGGCGGAATCTCAATTTAATCTATGTTTTCAGAATTAACAGTGAGCTAACAGGCGCTTATGAAATTTGATTTTAAGCTTTATAAGGATTGTCATTACCAAAGCAGCTTCTAAAACGTTTATATGACCAAATATACTGTGCTGGTGCTGTTGCGATCATCTGCTCCATATGTTGATTCAGGCAGAGTACGCTAGTGTGTATATCTTTAGACATAATACCCTCTGATACAAAACTACAGTGAATATCAAAATAGCCAGGATGCTCATTACGAATGCAGCTGACACCTACAACATTACATTGTGTTTTTTGAGCTAATTTGGGAACAATAGTTCCTGAAAGAACGTTTTGTTTAAAAAAATCTGCATAAATGCCGCCCGAAGGCTTAGGAAGATGATCTGGTAAAATAACAGTAAGACCACCTTGTTTTAAATGTTTAAATATTGCTCTTATACCAGTTTCATCTGCAGGGACTAAAATAGCATTCGTTTTCTGGCGAGCCTGCAAAATATAGCGATTGATATCTTTATTTCTATTCGGCTTATACATGATCATGGGTTGTGTTTGTGAGCAAAGCCATGCATTTAGTAATTCCCAGCTTCCCAAATGTGGAACTACGACAATCACACCTTTTTTCTCATTGATGGCATGGTTGAAATGTTCAATGCCATGAATTTGATTGACACGTGAAAGGTTGTAATCAGTAGACATTCCCCAAAATTTAATACATTCCAAATAACTTAAACATTGACTTTGAATACTTTTTCTAATGATATTTTTTTTTGTTTATCATTTAGTTCAGGATAAGCTAGTTGAATATTAATCTGCGTGATACGATGAATAGATGAATTGGTTTGATATAAAAACCAAGCAATGATGTACCCGAACAATTGTAAAATGCGTAAAGGCAATATAGCTAAAAAAGTTAGTAGAAAATACATATTTTAAAAAAGACTCTTTAATAGGCGGGTTTAATCTTGAAAATTATATAAGTGCCTAAAAATCTAAGAGATTATCAAAAATAGCAAAGCAACTTATTAGTTAATATAAAATATTGTGAAAAATAGCTTAAAAAAATTTATCTATATTTTCATACTGAAAGATAAGATTTTTTATACTCAAAGCCCTAGTTAAAAATATAAAAAATGAGTCGCTAACATCGTGATAAAAAAGCCCTGCACAGAGCAGGGCTTTATTTACTTAAATCTTCAAGAATTATTCTTGAGATTCAGCTTTTGGTTTTTCACGTAAGCGAATACCCAAATCACGCAATTGATTTGATTCAACTGGAGCTGGTGCTTGAGTCAGTGGACATTCAGCAGTCTTGGTTTTTGGGAACGCGATTACGTCACGGATTGAAGACGCACCTGTCATTAACATCACAAGACGGTCAAGACCAAATGCCAAACCACCGTGCGGAGGCGCACCGAATTTCAACGCGTTTAATAAGAAGCTGAATTTCTCTTCTGCTTCTTCTTCACCAATACCAAGCGCTTCAAAGATCGCTTTTTGCATTTCCAGGTTATAAATACGCAGTGAACCACCACCGATTTCAGTACCATTCAATACCATGTCATAAGCAACAGACAATGCAGCACCTGGGTTGTTCTTCACTTCTTCAACGCTTGATTTTGGTAGCGTGAATGGATGGTGAACAGAAGTCCATTTACCATCATCAGTTTCTTCAAACATTGGGAAGTCAACCACCCAAAGCGGCGCCCACTCACACGTTGAAAGTTTCATGTCATGACCAATTTTCACACGAAGTGCGCCCATTGCATCATTTACAATCTTCGCTTTATCTGCACCGAAGAACACGATATCGCCATTTTCAGCGCCAACACGTTTTAATAGATCAAGCACGATTGGCTCGATAAATTTAACGATTGGAGATTGAAGACCTTCAATACCTTTTTCAAGTTCGTTGACTTTGATGTACGCCAAACCACGTGCACCGTAAATGCCTACAAACTTGGTGTATTCATCAATTGCAGAACGTGGCAGTGAGCCTGCACCCGGTACGCGAAGTGCAACAATACGACCTTTAGGATCTTTTGCTGGACCTGCAAATACTTTGAACTCAACGTCTTGCATTAAGTCTGCAACGTCCACCAGTTTCAACGGAATACGTAAGTCTGGCTTGTCAGATGCATAGTCACGCATAGCATCTGCATAGGTCATACGAGGGAATTTTTCGAATTGCACGTCTAGAAGTTCTTTGAACATCTTGATCGTCAATGTTTCCATCAAATCCATAATGTCATCGTCACTCATGAACGATGTTTCAACGTCGATTTGGGTGAATTCAGGCTGGCGGTCAGCACGTAAGTCTTCATCACGGAAACATTTTGCGATTTGATAGTAACGATCAATACCGCCCACCATCAACAATTGTTTGAACAGCTGTGGAGATTGTGGCAGGGCATAGAAGCTACCATTTGATACACGGCTAGGTACTAAATAGTCACGTGCACCTTCAGGAGTCGCGCGAGTTAAAATCGGAGTTTCAACATCTAAGAAACCATTGTCTTCGAAGTAGTTACGAATCAGGTTAGTCAGTTTAGAACGGAAACGTAAACGGTCTAACATTTCAGGGCGACGGATGTCCAGGAAACGGTACTTTAAACGTACTTCTTCAGAAATGTTGGTATTTTCGTCATTCAATGGGAATGGCGGAGTTTCTGACGCAGCAAGAACTTCAATTTCTTTACCAAGAACTTCGATTTGACCGCTGGTGATATTTGCGTTTTCAGTTCCTGCATAACGACGACGTACGCGGCCTGTAATTTTTAATACAAATTCTGAACGTGATTTGTCGGCAGTTGCGAATACTTCAGGAGTATCTGGGTCAATAACCACTTGAACAAGACCGTCACGGTCACGCATGTCAAGGAAGATTACACCACCGTGGTCACGGCGACGGTGAACCCAACCGCATAATGTTACGGTTTGGTCAATTTGAGCTTCGGTTAATGAACCGCAGTAATGAGTTCGCATCATAGCGTTAAAAATCCAACTATATGGTTTAAGGTCAGCGAATACGTAAACAGCGTACCGCTTTTCGTAAAGGTAGGATTATGCCTCTTTGGGCATGTAGTCACAAGAACCTGGGTCAAAAACAATATCATTTTAAAGTGAATAGACGAAAAGCCAGCGCTTTATCTAACCCATCCTGCGACCTCTGCCTAAAAATAAAAACAGTAAACAGCCTAGGCTGAATGTGATTAGGAAGCCCTGACTAAATTCATTAATAGATCGTCCAGTAAAATAGTAGAGATCTGATTGCCAGACATCTGTAGGAATATAGCGTGTATAATCCCAGACTGAAAACAGAGCGGTTAATATAGAAAAGAAAAATAAGCCTCCGGCAAATGATTTGATTTTCAGACTGACTGCGAGATATTGGCGATGCTTTTTATAGTAGTGCACACTCATCCACAGCATAAACGGCAAAACAATCACGGACGTACCGATCTGTAAAATCCGATGCAAGGGATAACTCTGTCCAAACAACTGAAACTGTTGTGCTAAAACTTCATGGAAGGCAAAAGTCCGAAAATCGACGTGGGTCAGACCATCCCAGATTAAATGAGTGGCTGTGCCGATGATCAGTGCTAGACACATCGCCAAGATGAATCTTAAAGCTGAAAGGATGCTGTAAATATTTAAATCATGCTGAATGCCCATGAAACGGTAAATTACTGGCCGGTAAACCAGATACCAGATGCTACAGAAAGCCAGCCCAATCCAGAGGTCTGGATGAATCAGCGAAGACCATAAATGCGTGATATTTGAATTGCTCGAAGTAAACAGTCGATGTAAATCGGGCACCATACAGCCAATCGCCAACGCAGCAATCGGTAGCCGATTACCGCTTAAACGTGAAATAGGTGGAGCAAGCACAGCATGCGATAAGGTAAAGGGCATAAAAATAATGTTTTAATGTAATAAAAAATATTCAAAGAGCATTCTAATAAAATATATCACTGGTTATCGTAAACGATTGCAAAAATAATGAAATGTTATATTATAACATTATTCTATTTTAGTCATTTTGAGCTTGGGTCATGTCTTTTCATAAGAATTTAATAACACTCTCTATTTTTGCGGTTATTACACCATCAGCATTCGCACAACAAGAAGAAGCGACAGTAGCTGTACAAACGCTGGAAACCATCCAGGTTCAGGCCCATCCATTGATACAAACCGCAGCAGATTTTGCGGTTGCGGATCATGTGGTGGATCAAAAAGCATTATCTGAGCGTGCGACGACTATTGGTGATGCACTGGCAGATGAATTGGGTGTCTATTCAAATCAGTTTGGTACAGGTGCAAGTCGTCCGGTCATTCGAGGTCAGGATGGCCCACGTGTGAAAGTGTTGCAGCATGCTTCAGAAACTGCTGATGTTTCGACCTTGTCTCCGGATCATGCTGTCACCGTTGATCCGATTCTGGCGAAACAGGTAGAAGTGATTCGCGGTCCATCTACATTACTTTACGGTGCCGGTACAGTCGGTGGGTTGGTGAATGTCACCGATCAAAAAATTCCGACCCAAATGCCGGCAGATGGTCTGGAAGGTACAGTCGGCCTGCGTTATAACTCAGGTAGTGACGAAAAACTGGCAAGTGCTGGTGTGACAACGGGTATTGGTGAAAACTTTGCTCTACGTGTAGAAGGTTCAAAACGTAAAGCTAATAACTATATTGCTCATGCAGGTTATTTCACAGAACATTCTCATCATGAAGAAGATGAAAATGGAAATGAAATTGAAGAAATTCATCGTGAAAAAGCCCGCCGTGTCGACAATACTTTTGCAGAAGGACAAACAGTCAATATTGGCGGGTCATGGATTCATGATCGTGGTTTTGTTGGTCTATCTTATAGTAACCGTCAGGATCAGTATGGCTTGCCCGGTCATAGTCATGAATATCATGGCTGTGTCTTACATGGTGATCATTTTCATGGTTGTCCAACACCTGATGATTCAGATGCACCAGCCCATGAAGAGCATGGTGGACCATGGGTAGATTTAAAATCTGAACGTTATGAAGTACGCACCGAGCTGGAACAGCCTTTTGCCGGTTTTGATAAATTACGTGCCCATGCCAGCTTCACTGATTATGAACACGATGAGCTAGAAGAAAATGAAGTCATCAGTAACTTTAAAAGCAAAGGTTATGACGGTCGTTTAGAATTGGTGCATGTACCAGTTGCAGGCTGGGAAGGTGTAATTGGAACCCAGATTTCACAGCAAAAAATTAATCTTGCCGCTTCCGAGCATGACCATCATGAAGATGGCGATGAAGATGATGAAGAACATCATGTTCATGGTTCAGGTGTGGTAATGCCGGACACAAGAACTCAAAAATACAGCTTATTTGCTTTGGAACATAAACAACTTGGCGATGTGCATGTTGAACTTGGTGCGCGTATCGATCATCAAAAAGTGAAAGTAGATTCGGATCAGAAAGATTATTCGGGGACTGGTGTCTCTGCATCCGCTGCTGCCAATTGGGAATTTGCACCGAATTACAAACTTTCTGTAGTGGGATCACATCAGCAACGTTTGCCTTTAGCGCAAGAACTCTATGCTGATGGCTTGCATTTTGCGACCAATACCTATGAACTCGGTAATCCTGATCTCGATAAAGAAACTTCAAATAATCTCGAATTAGGTTTGCATTATGAAGGCGATAAACTGGATTACCATGTGCATGTCTATCACAACTGGTTTGATGATTATATCTATGGCGAAACGGTAGCGCAGAAAGGTAATTTACGGGGCGTGCAATATACCCAAGACAAAGCACGTTTCTATGGTACAGAAGCACAAGCAGGTTATCAGATCAATGATATGTATAAGCTCAGCGTCTTTGGTGACTATGTGCGCGGTAAGATTGAAGCTGAGAATGCACCACGTGTACCCGCAGGTCGCTTAGGCACCAAAGTCGAAGCAGACTTTGCCGATGGCTGGTCAGGTCTGGCTGAGTATTATCATGTCTTCAATCAGGACAAAATTGCCAGTTATGAAGATGAAACTCAGGGCTACAATATGGTCAATCTTGGCCTAAGCTATGCCAATACGATTGCCGATAAAAATGCTTATCGCGTGTATTTCAAAGCCAATAACTTGCTGGATGATCAGGTCTATTCACATACCTCATTCCTGACCAATATCCCGCAAGTTGGTCGTAACTTCACTGTTGGCGTACAGTATGATTTCTAATAAGTCAGATGAAGTAATTGACGAAATCAAATAGATGTCACTGAAATCTACTTGAAAAATCATAAGATTAAACCTAGCCTGAGCCTATTGGGTTAGGTTTTTTCTTATGCGTATTTTTCAACGAATTCACAATAAATTGAACTGGTCGAATCGCCGTTATGCGGCTTTGATCATTAGTATGCTGGCCGTGGGTTATCTGGCTTCAGCGATCTACCACACGTATAAGCCTTTGCCGGAAGGTCTGAATTACACAGGCAAAATGCGTCATGCCGAAGTCAAGTTTTTGGCCGATCAGACTTATCTGGATGCACAAGGCAAGCAGCAGCTAGATCATCGCATTTTTAATGAAATGCTGAACATGATTGAAGAGGCCAAATCGCTGATTGTGCTGGATATGTTTTTATTTAATCAGCAAACGGGGGCATCTACGCAGGAACATCAGGCATTAAGTCAACAACTGACGGATGCTTTAATTAGTAAACGCCTGCTGAATCCTGAAGTCGAAATCAAATTTATTACTGATCCGATTAATTCGGTTTATGGTGGCATTCGATCCGAGCAGTATCGGACCTTACGTCAACATGGTATTGATGTGATTGAAACCAATCTGACGCCATTGCGGGCTTCTAATCCAAGCTGGTCCGGCTTCTGGTATATCTGTTGTCAGGGCATTGGCAATAATCCGGGCAAGGGCTGGTTGCCGAATCCGTTTGGTCCAGAAAAAATCACCCTGCGTAGTTATTTTGAGCTGTTTAACTTTAAAGCCAATCATCGTAAAACCATGGTAGTCGATACCGATCAGGGCTGGAAAGCACTGGTTACCTCCATGAACCCGCATGATGGCAGTTCGCGGCATTCTAATATTGGTTTATTGGTCTGGGGTAGCACCGCTGTGGACATTCTGAAAACCGAGCAATCTGTCGGCATGATGTCACAAGCGAATATGCCTGCCATTGTCGCCGGGGATTTTCAGGCAGACAGTAGCCAGCCACAAGTTCAGGTACTGACTGAAAAAGCTATTTATGATGCGATTCTGAACCTGATCCAGACGGCAAAAGCCAATGAACAGATTGATCTGGCGATGTTTTATCTGTCTGAACGCAAAATTATTAAAAGCCTGATCGCGGCACATGAACGTGGTGTCAAAGTCCGGGTTTTACTCGATCCAAATAAAGATGCTTTTGGCCGTGAGAAAAACGGGATTCCAAACCGGCAAGTGGCTTGGGAACTGCATAAAGCAGGTATTGATGTGCGCTGGTGCCGTACTCAGGGTGAGCAATGTCATAGCAAAATACTGATGAAGCGCAATGCTCAGCAAGCTGAAATGATTTTAGGCTCGGCCAATTTCACGGTACGCAATCTGAAAAACTATAATTTGGAAACCAATATGCGCGTGCTGGGGCAGCCTCAGGCCGAAGTGTTCAAGGATGCCCAGCAATATTTTGACGGTGCATGGTTAAATCTGAATGGTCGTTCCATGAGCGTGGACTATACGCAATATGCAGAAGATTCGTTCTTTAAATACTGGCTATACCGTTTTATGGAATGGAGTGGCTGGTCGACGTTTTAGATGAGAAATCAAAAGGAAGTCGAGATGACTTCCTTTTTTTATCGAATAACAATGGATTAGCTAAACTCACCAGTTGAGCGTTCTTTGGCCCATTCACGCAGGACAAATTTTTGCAGCTTGCCGGTCGAGGTTTTTGGAATCTCAGTAATCACCACATCTTTTGGCACTTTGAAACGCGCCAAATGTTCACGACAGAATTCAATAATTTCTTCTGGTGTAACTTCGAAGCCCTGTTTGAGTTCAATAAAGGCACACGGCACTTCCTGCCAGCGTGGATCTGGTTTGGCAACTACCGCTGCAGTCAGAATTGCAGGGTGCTGATACAGCACTTCCTCTACTTCTAGCGAAGAAATATTTTCACCACCAGAAATGATGACATCTTTAGAGCGGTCAGTGATTTTGGCATAACCGTCTGGCTGGCAAACAGCGAGGTCACCGGTATGGAACCAGCCACCGGCAAAAGCTTCTGCCGTAGCTTCCGGATTTTTCAGATAACCTTTCATGACGATGTTACCGCGGAACATGATCTCGCCCAGCGTTTTACCATCATGTGGCACTTCCTGCATGGTTTCAGGATCAAGTACTTTCATACCATCCTGCAATGGATATGGTACACCTTGACGTGAGTGTAACTGGGCCTGTTCCTGGATAGTGAGATCGGACCAGCCAGCTTGAGATGCACATAGGGCAGAAGGACCATACGTCTCGGTTAAACCATAGACGTGCGTTACATTGATACCAATATTGCGCATGCCTTCAATAATGGCTGCTGGAGGCGCAGCACCTGCCACCATGACTTCTACACGGTGATCAAATTTGGTTCTTTTCTCTTCCGGTGTGTTGATGAGCATCGACAGGACAATTGGTGCACCACAGAAATAATCCACTTTATGTGTGGCAATCAGCTGAAAGATCAGTTCAGGATCAACTTTGCGTAAGCAGATATTAGTTCCGCCGTTGGCCGCCATGGTCCAGGCAAAACACCAGCCATTACAGTGGAATAATGGCAGAGTCCAGAGATAGGTTGCACGTGGCATCATGCCACAGGCAATGATGTTGCTGGCTGCGTTGATATACGCGCCGCGATGATGATAAACCACGCCTTTCGGGTTGCCAGTCGTACCTGAAGTATAGTTCAGGCTGATCGCATCCCATTCGTCTTGTGGCAGGTGCCATTCAAAATTGGCATCACCTTGAGCCAGCCAGCTTTCATATTCAATCTGGCCAATACGATCAGCAGCTTCTTCATAGTTCTCATCTGCTACATCGATGATATAAATATCCTGCTTGATCAGTGCCAGCGCTTCCTGCGCCACAGCAGTAAATTCAGGATCGACAAGTAGAACTTTAGTTTCCGCATGTTCTAGCATAAAAGCCAAAGTCTTGGCATCTAAACGGGTATTTAAGGTATTCAGTACAGCACCTGCCATCGGAACAGCAAAGTGCGCCTCAATCATGGCTGGGACGTTAGGTAAAAGGACAGATACGGTATCATTTTTGCCTACACCAAGCTGTTGCAACTGGTGAGCGAACCGACGACAGCGCTGATAAGTGTCACGCCAGGTAATTTCACGCTGGCCATGAATAATGGCATTCTGGTTGGGATAGATATAGGCCGCACGTTCTAGATAGCGTAAAGGTGAAAGCGCTACAAAGTTTGCTGGTGTGCGTGGTAATTCATCATATGCACTGACCATTGTTCTACTCCATGAATAAATAATTATTGTGTAATTACTCTAAATCTAGCAATTTTTAGTGATTTTGACATTTATGCTTTAGTCGAGCGTGAATGAAGGATCAAGCTTTTAATATCTATATATTTGTTTTTATTAAAATTTAATGGGTAAAATGAACTGTTACTTTCCTTGTCTGTCATCATAATAAACAGAATAAAGTTGGCTCAAATAGAATCCGGTGTGCAATTTAGCTTCAAAGACCAGTGCAAATAGATAAAATGCCTGGCTTTTATTTTTGTGGATTAGTGACTGATAAAATCAAATTATTTTGCAAGTATTTATAAAAAAACGAGTTTTACAAATTTACATAGACTTTAAAATTGACTTGTTTCTCTAAATGACTGCATGATGATTTCTAAATAGAAAGATATTCATAACAACAAAAATAAGAGCAATTATGTCCGGGTTTTATTGACTTAAAACCGGGTAAAAGGAAGCCGCTATGGAGATAGCACGCGCGGAGATGTGGGCCAACTGGTCAGGTTCTCAGCGATCCAGTCCCAGTATTTTTCACCCTTACAGCATTGAGATGCTGCAGGGGCTTGTGCGTATTTATCCAAAATTACGTGTTGTGGGTGCAGGCCATTCCTTTAGTGCCCTGGCAAAAACCAGCGACGTGCTAGTTTGTCTGGATCAGCTTAAAGGGATGTGTGACTATGATCGAGAACAGTGTCGCAGTGCCTTTTGGGCGGGGACCCGTTTGTATGATGTGGGCGAGAAGCTGGCCACCATTGATCAGGCATTGGCAAACCAGGGGGATATTGACCGGCAAAGTCTGGCAGGTGCCATTGCTACAGGTACGCATGGAACAGGGGTGGAGTTACCTTGTCTTTCTGCTCTGGTTTCTGAATTTGAATTGCTGACTGCGGACGGTAACTTGCTATGCTGTAACTCTGAGCAGAATGCAGATATCTTTGCTGCAGGACGGGTGGCATGTGGCAGTCTGGGCATTATGACCCGTATCCAGCTACAAAACCGGCCTATGTACCGGTTGCAGGAGCAGATTCGACTTTGCTCACTCACTGACCTATATGCAAGCATCGACAAATGGAAGCATCAGCACCGGCATATAGAGTTTTGGGCCTTTACCCATAGCGATAATGTCATTCTAAAAAGTCTGGATGAAACTCAGGAAGAAGCACAGGCAAGACCGGATGGGTGGCTGGATGAGGACTTCATGTTGAACATGTGCTGTGAGCTGAATCGAATTTGGCCAGGGCTGAATCCCTGGTTACAGCGTCTATTAAATATAGCGATCCGGCCATCGAAAGCAGTAGACTGGTCCAGCCGTATTTTTCCTAGTGTACGTAATACCCGTTTTAATGAAATGGAATATCAGCTGCCGGTGAAACAGGGACTGGCCTGTTTTGAGGAGGTTATGGAAGTACTACAGCAACAGAAAGCGCCGGTATTTTTTCCAATTGAATTTCGTTATGTACGTGGGGACGATATCTGGCTAAGTCCATTTTATCAGCAAGATTCAGTTTCGATCTCGGTACATCAATTTTACAAACAGGATTATCAGGTGATTTTTGATCTGGTAGAACCGATTTTCAGAAAATACGGAGGACGCCCGCACTGGGGCAAGCTGCATTCACTGGAAGCCCGACAGCTTTGTGAACTCTATTCGAAATGGGATGAGTTTATGCAGTTACGAAAATCCCTTGATCCACAGGATAAATGGCTCAATCCTTATCTGGAGCGCCTGTTCATTCCATCTTGAATGAGCTGAGGAGGAATACAGTATGCTATATCTTGACTACTTTCAGGAACTCCAGAAAACTCTGCATGAGCAAGGAAATGGACAACCTCAATTGATTCTGGATCTGTCTAAGCTGGAACAGAATATTGACTGGTTACAACATAAGATGCCGACCCATCTGAAACCGCGTCTGGTGGTGAAATCATTAGCCAATTCAATATTGCTAAAACGAATTGCTAAAGCCTTTAATAGCCAGTCTTTTATGGTGTTCCATCTTCCGCATGCGGTCCATATCCTGCAAGCCTATACACAGGCAAATATTCTGATGGGTAAGCCAGTGCCTTTGCAATGCCTGAAAAGCTTTACCGAAGATCAGGCTGAGCATCTGCCGAAAGTGCAGTGGCTGATTGATTCAGCTGATCGTCTGAAAAATTATCTAACGTATGCCAAGGAGCGAAATTTACAGCTGCGGATCAATCTGGAAATTGATATTGGCCTACATCGTGGTGGGCTGTCAGATCTAGAGCAGTTTATGCACTGTCTGGCGATTATCAAAAGCCATTCTGAATATCTGACTTTAAGTGGTCTGATGGGTTACGATGCTCATGTTTCTAAGTTGCCTAGTGCATTATTTCCTCCCATCCAGAGCTATCAGAAATCTCAACAGTGTTATATGAACTTCATTAATGTCATGTGCCAGATGCTACCTGAACTGGATTTGTCTGCTCTTTGTCTGAATGGAGCGGGAAGTGGCACCTTGCATCACCACTTTATCCAGACGGTCTGTAATGATGTGTCCTTCGGTTCGATGCTGCTCAAGCCAACTGATTTTGATCTGGAAGGCCTAGAGCCCATGCAACCAGCTTTATGGATTGCTGCACCAGTATTGAAAGTGCTGGACCAAATTCAGTTACCTGGATTAGAGCGATTAAGGCGATTTCAACCGCGGCAACGAGCGGTATGTATCTATGGTGGCTACTGGCGCGGGAAATGCATCTATCCACCAGGTACGAAACCGCATTTACTGTATGGGCGCAGTAGTAATCAGGAATTGTTGCAGATTCCATCTAGTTGCCAGATTCAGGTCGATGATTATGTATTTTTCCGACCAGCCCAAAGTGAATCGATTCTGCCACAATTTGCTTCGCTGTATGCTTATGAGCAGGGACAATATCAAAAATGGGAGAATTTTAGGGAATAACAGGATGGATCATGGTGGTTATCTCCCAAGTCATCCTGAATATCCTGCAAGGGATTGGCAGCAAAGCATGTTTTCAGCCGAGAAAAAAGGATTAACGGTTTATTAAATGGCCCGAGACGTGTAAAATTCTAGGCGATTTTTATTTATCCACCGTTTTTATCTTTTGAGGTTCTCCTCGATCATAATCTCGCGGTGACATGCTCCATTGTACGGGGCATCACTCCTTAAGGATTTTATATGCCAATTATCACTTTGCCAAATGGCGATCAAAAACAGTTTGATCAAGCCGTATCTGTGATGGAAGTTGCTCAAAGCATCGGTCCTGGTCTAGCAAAAAATACTGTTGCAGGTCGTGTGAACGATCGTTTAGTAGACGCTTGTGATCTTATTAATGAAGACGCAACCTTACAGATTATTACGCCTAAAGACGAAGATGGTGTTCATATCATTCGTCATTCTTGCGCACACCTAGTGGGTCATGCTGTTAAGCAATTGTTCCCAGAAGCAAAAATGGTAATTGGTCCAGTCATTGAAGAAGGTTTCTACTATGACATCTGGATGCCACGTCCATTTACTCTAGACGATATGGCTGCGATCGAAGAGCGTATGAAAAAGCTCATCGATCAAGACTACGATGTCATCAAAAAAATGACACCACGTGATGAAGTGATCAAAGAATTCACTGCACGTGGTGAAGAATACAAACTCCGTCTGATCGAAGACATGCCTGAAGAAACACAAATGGGCTTGTATTACCATCAAGACTATCTGGATATGTGCCGTGGTCCGCACGTTCCAAATACTAAATTCTTAAAATCGTTCAAGCTGACTAAAATCTCGGGTGCTTACTGGCGCGGTGATGCGAAAAACGAACAGCTGCAACGTATTTACGGTACAGCTTGGGCAGACAAGAAGCAGTTAGCAGCTTATATCAAACGTATTGAAGAAGCAGAAAAACGCGATCACCGTAAAATCGGTAAAGCGCTAGACTTGTTCCATATGCAGGAAGAAGCACCGGGTATGGTGTTCTGGCATCCGAATGGCTGGACCATTTACCAGGTTCTTGAACAGTACATGCGTAAAGTTCAGCAGGACAATGGCTACGAAGAAATCCGCACACCACAGGTGGTTGATTTCACGTTGTGGGAAAAATCAGGGCATGCTGCCAACTATGCAGACAACATGTTCACGACGCATTCTGAAAACCGTAACTATGCGGTGAAACCAATGAACTGTCCTTGTCACGTACAAGTGTTCAACCAGGGCTTGAAATCATACCGTGATCTTCCGGTACGTCTGGCAGAATTTGGGTCATGTCACCGTAACGAACCATCAGGTTCTTTACATGGCATTATGCGTGTTCGCGGTTTTACCCAAGATGATGCACATATTTTTTGTACCAAAGAACAAATTGGTACTGAAGTTGCAGACTTTATCAAATTGACACTGGATGTATACAAAGATTTTGGCTTCGAAGAAGTACAAATGAAGTTGTCAACTCGTCCTGAAAAACGTGTTGGTGATGATACACTTTGGGATATGGCAGAAAAATCTTTGGCGGATGCCTTAGATGCTGCTGGTCTGGAGTGGGAATTGCAGCCAGGTGAGGGTGCGTTCTACGGTCCGAAGATTGAATTCTCATTGAAAGACTGCTTGGGCCGTGTATGGCAATGCGGTACCATTCAATGTGACTTCAACCTTCCAGAACGTCTAGATGCATCTTACGTGACCGAAGACAACGATCGTGATCAGCCAGTAATGTTGCACCGTGCAATTCTTGGCAGTTTCGAGCGTTTTATTGGTATACTTATTGAACACTACGCAGGCTTTATGCCACCTTGGTTATCACCAATTCAGGCGTGTGTCATGAATATTACCGATTCTCAAGCTGAGGCTTGTGAGTCAGTCGTCGCAAAACTTAAAGAAAGCGGTATCCGCGCGATTTCCGACTTGAGAAATGAGAAAATCGGCTTTAAGATTCGTGAACGTACTTTAGAGCGTATTCCTTACTTACTGGTACTTGGGGACCGTGAAGTAGAGGAAGGTACGGTAAATGTCCGTACCCGCTCAGGAACAAATTTGGGTACCATGTCAATCGATGCTTTCGTTGATCTGGTAAAAACAGCCGTTGCCGAACGCGGCCGGTACATTGTGGAGTAACAGCGATTAAACAGCCTGACCGTAATCAACAGGGCGGTAACAAATCAAACCGTCCTGCGTTGAATGATGAAATTCGTGCAAAAGAAGTCCGTCTTGTAGACGAAAATGGTGAGCAAAAAGGTATCGTAAGCTTAACTGAAGCTTTACGTGCAGCAGAAAGCGTAGAGCTTGATCTTGTAGAGATCGTAGCAAATGCTGAGCCACCTGTTTGTAAAATCATGGACTTTAACAAGCATTTGTTTGATCTTAAACAAAAGCAGAAAGAAGCGAAGAAAAAACAACATCAAGTACAGGTGAAAGAAATCAAGCTACGCCCTGGTACTGATGTAGGTGATTACAACGTAAAACTGCGTGCAATTATCAAGTTCCTTGAAGAAGGCAACAAGGTAAAAATCACGCTTCGTTTCCGTGGTCGTGAGATGGCTCACCAACAGTTGGGTCTGGCTCAATTACAAAAAATTGAAGCTGATGTAGCGGAAATTGGTGTAGTTGAACAGTCTCCAAAAATGGAAGGCCGTCAAATGGGTATGCTGCTTGGTCCTAAAAAGAAAAAGTAAGCACTCATTGAGCGAAAAAAGCCCTGCACTTGCAGGGCTTTTTTTATTTTATAGCCATAAAATAGACAATCTAGTTTCTGCTATCAGTTTAAAGCCTAAAAAATAACTCAACTATGCCGCACATTATTTGTGTTGAAATAATTTTGATCAGGATTACAGTTATAAACATTACAAATATGAGTGAATATGAGTGAATATGAGTGAATATGAGTGAATATGAGTGAATATGAGTAGAGAAAAGATATATTTTTTAAACTTGGCATAAATTGCTGGATGACTGGCTTATGGCTTTTTTAAATAATCGCGTTGTACCGTATCAACTGGTCATTTTTGATATAGATGGTACTCTGGTTGATTCCTTTGAACAGTTTATCGAGTTGCTGAATTGCTTTGCTGGTAAATATCGCTATGCATTGATGTATAAAGATCAGGTCGAGCATTTAAGAGCTTTACCACCACGACAGATCCGTCAGGCACTCAATCTGTCAATATTTCAGACCTTTCGCTTAATGTATGACTGTAAACGGGAAATGCGTCGTAGTGGCAAGACTCCAGAATTATTTGAAGGCATTACGGATCTGCTTCACCATCTCAAACAGCAGGGAGTTCGCCTGGCAATTGTCACCTCAAATACTCCGAATAATTGCCGAAAGTATTTAGGTGCTGAACTGTTTCAGCTATTTGAGTGGGTCGAAAGCAATGCTTCAATTTATAGCAAAGCCAAACAGATTAGAAAAATCGTGCAGCAATCCAAATTGCATCCAGAACAGGTTATCTATATTGGTGACCAGATCATTGATATAAAATCAGCTCATCAGAATGGGATTATTGTCGCTGCCGTGACTTGGGGTTTTAATAGTGAATCTGCATTGGTGGCTCATCAGCCACATTACCTGATTCATAGCGTTCAGCAGTTAAAAAGTCTGTTATTAACTCCAAAATCCAGACCGGCCTAAAAATAAAAAAAGGCCCCGAAGGGCCTTTTTAGAACATTTTATATATGCTTATTCCGCATTGACGGTTTTTTCAGTGACTTCTTCCGGATTTTCTAGCAATAACTTTTTGCCAATCGGAATTTGTCTTGGTAGTTTTTCTTCCGGAATTACACGCTGCAGGTCAATTACGAGTAGACCGTTAGCATAATCTGCCTGCTGTACTTCAATGTGTTCGTCTAAACGCAGTGATAGTTTGAAGGCACGACGGGCTATACCTTTATGTAGATACTCAGTACCTTCAATCTGAACAGCTTCAGGTTTTCCAGAAATTGTCAGCAAGCGATTTTCAAGAGAAATACTCAACTCTTCCTGGTTAAAACCGGCGGTGGCTACGACAATGCGGTAACGGTTTTCACCATGTTTTTCGATATTGTATGGTGGATAATTTGGCGCATCACTTTGCATGGCATAATCAATGAAATCATTGAGGCGATCAAAGCCAATACTACGGCGGAATAATGGATGAAGATTGATATTACTCATTATTAGAACCTCCTGAGGTCAGCAAAGTTTTAAAAATAAGAAAACACCGCTGTCATGATGATCATCGACAGGGCAAAAGATGGATAGACCATCCTTATGCAGAAATAAATATGTGTTCAGGCTGGAAATTTTCAAGAAAATTCAGTGAAATTTTTTTAAAAATTAATTAATTTATTGAAATTAAATTAAAAATTATTTTATTAAGCATTGCTTGTTGTTTTTGACCAGATCCATTATTTTGTTAAAACACCATAATAAAGGTGTATGGAGTATAGGCACGAATGATTGATGTATATTACTGGGGTACACCCAACGGTCATAAGATTACAATCGCATTAGAAGAAATGGGGCTGCCTTATCAGATCCTTCCAGTCAATATTCTGGAAAATGACCAGTTTCAGCCAGACTTTCTGGCAATCTCACCGAACAATAAAATTCCAGCTATTGTCGATCAGGATGGACCAGATTATCGGTCGATTTCAATCTTTGAATCCGGCGCCATCTTGCAGTATTTGGGACGTAAAACCGGACTGTTTTATCCGACCGATGAAATTAAGCGGATTCAGGTGGAACAATGGCTGATGTGGCAAATGGGTGGACTGGGTCCGATGCTGGGACAGAACCATCATTTTAGTCGTTTTGCTCCAGAGCGGATTCCTTATGCAACAGAGCGCTATGTGAATGAGACCAAGCGCTTGTATGGTGTGCTGGATAAACAATTGATTGGTCAGGACTATGTCACTGGCGAATATTCAATTGCTGATATGGCGATTTTCCCTTGGTTACTTCGTTATGAATGGCAAGGTATTGATCTGGCGGATTATCCTGAAATCAGTCGTTATATTGAGCGTATACAGGCACGTCCTGCGGTGCAAAAAGCATTAGCGATTCAGGTCAGTTAATCTGCGATTGTTATGTTAAGATGTACAAAAGTTATTAAAACCACCGATTCAGGTGGTTTTTTATTGGATATGAGCATGAAAGCATTTTTCCTGAACTTCACTCGAATTGTGGAAACTAATCCTCGAATTTACTGGAGCATTATCTTTGGTCTAGCTGCCTGTTTAGCTTTGTTTGTGGCTGAGATTGTGCATATTCAGCTGGTTATTAATGAGCTGAATACCAAGGATCAAAATGTATTGGCTGAGGCAATTTTGCCCTTGGCAACCAAATATAAATGGTCTCGTATTTTTGCAATCATACTCGCTCTTTTCTGGTCAAATATGGAATATCTGAAAGCTAAAAGACAGTTAAGACTGACACGCTAAACAGTCGGATCACTTAGATGGCATTACTGATTCTGTTTCTGTCTGCCTTTGGCGCGGCAACTTTATTGCCTTTGCAGTCAGAAGCGGTATTGTTAGGATTACTGGTCAATAGTAGCTATTCAGCATTTACTTTGATCGCCGTTGCCAGTATTGGGAATATTCTCGGCTCTTGCGTCAATTGGTATTTAGGTCTAAAGATTGAGCAATATAGAGACCGGAAGTGGTTTCCAGTCTCTGAACAGCAGATGCAAAAAGCACAAAGGAGCTACCAGAAATACGGTTATTGGTCCTTGTTGCTGAGTTGGGTGCCCATGCTTGGTGATCCAATTACCTTAATTGCAGGATTGCTTAAGGAAAACTTTGCTCGATTCTTACTGATCGTGAGTATTGCGAAAATCGGACGTTATCTGTTTATTTACATGGCTTATAGCATGATTTAAAAAAGAGGCTTGAAGCCTCTTTTGGTTTATTTGCATTCATTCAGTTTAAACTGAATTTCATCCTTAAAGCTGGATGGTTTATACAACCATAGGGTACTTGCGCGGCGTTTAGTACTGATTTGTGTACCTTTTAATGCACTTGTTACTTGCTGATCTAATTGATAAATGCCTGAACCTTTTTTGATATTGACCTTTTTAATCTCGCCTTTGCGATTGGCTTTGATCTGAAACTCTATTGTTCGGTCATGTTCATTCAGTAAATCTGTATTAACGTTCAGCTCAGGTTGGTTGAGATACTGGAATTTAGTTTTTTGCTGCTGCTGTTGTGCTTGCCAATTTTTAGAGTTGAAACTGTATTCACAAAATTCCTGATCCTGGTCAGTCAGTTTCAGGTTAAACACCTGATAGCCAATGATCGGTAGTGCTGTTTTATTTTCAATATGTGGTCTAACTTCAGCAGATTCCACGGCATTAAGTAGTAGCTGATCCAGCTGCTGGTAACCGGTACTGTCCTGAATGGCAGCCTGTTTGATGTGTCCCTGCTCATTGGCATAGATACGTACCACCGCAGAACGGTCCTGACCTTTTAAATCTTCATTGCTATATTTTGGTTTGGGAAACTTGGTCCACTCAATGCGTGTCGTCAAATGTGTTGGCTGCACATCAATGGTCTGTGTGGGCAATTGCGGTGCTTTTTTTGTTGATGCGCTATAGCTTGCTGCAAAGGGAAAGCTCAACAACAGGGTCATACACAGAATACGTTTCATAAGTTTCGGTCTTGAATCAAGCAAAGAGGATGTTCAATTTTGAAGCGCAGTATTTCCTGAATTGGCAATACTGGCAAGTATCTCATTCAAAATAATTTATTTTTCTGCCTTGTGAATCTTGAAGGTGATAATTAAAAAATCATAATGAAGCCAAGCTATACATGTATTGCTGCAGGAGTCAGAAGTTTTTTTATGAGAAAGATGCGTGGATTATAAAAAAACTTGGATTAGTCAGCTTGATATTTCATCGCGCAATATTTATGGGAAATAGGATTAAGTCCCTGTCATCTATCTTTTACTTTTAATACTGCTTTTGTTTTAAACAAAGATGCTTTAGAATATCGGCTCCCTTACCTGCAGGGCGTCTTTGCAATGGTGCAGACGTGCCGAACAGGTGTTCAAAAGAGGTTGTTATGCCTAAGATGAAAACTCGCCGTGGTGCAGCTAAACGCTTCAAAGCGACTGCTAACGGTTTTAAGCGTAAACAAGCGTTCAAACGCCACATTTTGACCAAAAAATCTGCTAAGCGTATTCGTCAATTGCGCGGCTGTGTAATGGTTCACGTAAGTGACGTTGCTTCAGTTCGTCGTATGTGCCCGTACATCTAAGGAGATTATAAATGGCTCGTGTAAAACGTGGTGTACAGGCTCATCGCCGTCACAAAAAAATTCTTGCTCGCGCTAAAGGTTACTATGGTGCTCGTTCACGCGTTTACCGCGTAGCGTTCCAGGCGGTAATCAAAGCTGGTCAATATGCTTACCGTGACCGTCGTCAGAAGAAACGTCAATTCCGTGCTCTATGGATTGCGCGTATCAACGCTGGTGCTCGTCAAAATGGTTTGTCGTACAGCCGTATGATCGCTGGCTTGAAAAAAGCTCAAGTGATTATCGACCGTCGCGTACTTGCTGACATCGCTATGCATGACGCAGTTGCGTTTGCAGCTCTAGCTTCTAAAGCTAAAGATGCATTGGCTGCATAAGTCTTTATGACTTAGAAAAAAGATCGCTTTTAGCGGTCTTTTTTTTGTCTGATGAAAAAGTATAAGCTATTTAAAATATGACAAATGACTTAGTGCTGATGAATGAGAAAGATAAAGTACGAGGTTTTCGTAGAATAAATGTGGTCGGCACCTCTGCTTCGGGAAAATCTACTTTTGCTCGCGCTTTAGCGACAAAATTAGGCCTCAGTTATATCGAGCTGGATAATTTATTCTGGCTGGATAACTGGCAGGAAACTGCGGATCGAGAGTTCTTTGATAAAATTCAAGCAGCCATCGATCAGGCCAAAGATGGCTATGTGATTGATGGTAATTATACCCGCAGTATTCCCGTCAAATGGGCTGAGATCGACAGTGTGATCTGGATTGATTTACCGTTCCATCTCAATCTATATCGTTCCATAAAAAGAGCCATACAGCGGGCAATTAGCAAACAACCGCTTTGGCCAAACTCGAATAATACAGAAAGTTTCAGCCAGATGTTGAGTCGTGATTCCATCATCTGGTGGATGATTAAAACCCACCAGAAAATCGTCAGCATTATTTAAAGTTGATGCATGCGCCTGAATATCAGCATATCCACTGGATCAGATTAAGATCGCCCCAAGAAATTGACGCTTTTCTGGCACAGCATTAAAGTCCAAAATAATAACCAATCAAACAGATAATTACCGTAATAATAATCAGGGTAATAACGTTACGTGAATTGGATTTGGCAGCATCGTGAGGCTTATGTGCTTTAGATGGTTTGGTCACATGTTCGTCGGTAGTCATTCCTGCAAATGGATCAGCGCTGATTTTTGGACTCAGTTTTGCAGTCTTGTAGTGATTCGCGATTTTGACAATAAACTTCGCTTTCAGATCGTCGATTTTCTGCGCAAAATGGCGTAGGTCAAGCTGTTGGTCCGGTGTCAGCACTTCACCGTTTTCATGATAAGGATGCTGGATTTTAGCTTCGATTAGTTCTTCCAGCGCATCCAGACGGTACAGCATGTCATGGGCAAAGTCAGCTGTATAATCGGTTGGCAATAATGCCAGTCTATTACCGATAGCTGTATCCGCAGTAGAAGACACCCCATAATAAGGTTGTCCAAGCTGAGCAGGTTGAACAAAACCTTGCGCAAATCTGGTATCAAATAATTCATGATCCATAAAGACTTGAATATCGTCCCAGTTTGGCTGTTCCAGATCTGCCAGTACACGTCGGGCCAGTTTGCTGTTGAGTTCATATTGCCAGAAGGTCTCATGACGTAGAGAAGATCGCTGTGTAATAGGCGCTTCATAATCATTGTCTGCGGTATACCATTCTGGTAATTCCTTGCCAATAATCCAGGCATTTTTTTTCTGGGCTTCATGACTGACAATGAAATATTCAAATGGCAGCAGCTCAACATTTACATTGGGATTCTGCTCATCTTCAAGCAGGGTGGAGCGGTGCAGACTTAGACGTTGTACGCCCTGTTTTTTCAAGCCTTCCAGCCAGACTTGAAAATGCTGCGCTAAAAGATGCTGTGAAATCAGATCACGAAAGGCAAACTGATGCTGATTAAAGATGGAATGCTGAAGCCAGCGATTGAAACTTAAGTCCTGAGACAGGTACTCATTTCCATAAGTTACTAAAGTAAGTTGCTGTTTCCAAATTTGATCGATTGCCATAATGATTTGATCTAATTGATATCATGTTTATTTTATACTTTTTATTTTTACATCTGCCAATCTAATTTTCATTACATGCCATCTTCATCAACGTGCCTAAAAACTGTTAGAATACGGGGTTTTTTAAAAATATTTCTAACCTGTTGCTTTGAGAGTTACTATGTCACTGGAAGCCCTGACCACTGAAGCGCTCGCTGCGATTGCAGCAGCTCAAGACCTTGCTGCACTTGATCAAGTACGAGTGCAATTTACGGGGAAAAAAAGCCAGCTCGCGGAACAATCTAAGTCGCTGGGTAAAATGGATCCGGAACAACGTAAAGAATTCGGTGCAAAAATCCATGCTGTGCGTGAAGCGATTACAGCTGCACTGACAGCACGTCAGGCAGAACTGCATAAAGCTGCGCTGGAGCAGAAGCTTGCCAGCGAAACTATTGATATTACATTACCCGGTCGTGGCCAGCAGGTGGGCAGTATCCACCCAGTGACCCAAGTACAGGAACGTATCTGCCAGTTCTTTACCAAAGCAGGTTTTACAGTGGCAACTGGCCCGGAAGTTGAAGATGACTATCACAACTTTGAAGCCTTAAATATTCCAGGCCATCACCCTGCACGTGCCATGCACGACACGTTCTATTTTGATGTAAACCATTTGCTGCGTACGCATACCTCTGGTGTGCAGATTCGTACTATGGAAACGCAACAACCACCAATCCGTATCGTGTGTCCAGGTCGTGTATACCGTTGTGACTCGGATCAAACCCACTCACCAATGTTCCATCAGATCGAAGGTTTATACGTTGCTGAAAATACCAGCTTCGCTGAATTGAAAGGTTTGCTGGTCAATCTGCTCAACGAATTCTTTGAAAAAGACTTAAAAGTACGTTTCCGTCCATCTTATTTCCCATTCACAGAGCCAAGTGCAGAAGTGGATATTATGGATGAGCGTGGCAAATGGTTGGAAGTTCTGGGTTGCGGTATGGTGCATCCGAATGTATTACGTTCTGCTGGTATTGATCCTGACAAATACAAAGGCTTTGCATTTGGTCTAGGCGTTGAGCGTTTTGCAATGTTGCGTTATGGCATTAACGACTTGCGTATGTTCTACCAAAACGATGTGCGTTTCTTACGCCAGTTTGCTTAAAACTTTTTATTAAATCCTCTCCTAACCTCTCCTTTTTAAAAGGAGAGGGACTCCACGAAATCAGTGGGGGTTCTCCGCCTTTCTTAAAGGGGGAGTTAGGGGGGATTCTAGAGATTTGAATTACAGGTTTTATATCAATGAAAATTAGCGAAAATTGGCTACGCACATGGGTTAACCCAGCCATCGACAGCGAGAAACTTTCTAATCAATTGACCATGTTAGGTCTAGAAGTCGATGATTTATCTCCTGCCGCAAAACCATTTACAGGTGTAGTGGTTGGTGAAGTTCTGACTGTTGAACAGCACCCAGATGCAGACCGTTTACGTGTAACTACCGTGAATATCGGTTCAGGTGAACCACTCCAAATCGTGTGCGGTGCGCCAAACGTACGTGCAGGTATGAAAGCGCCAGTTGCTACCATTGGCGCGGTTTTGCCGGGCGATTTCAAAATCAAGAAGGGCAAACTTCGTGGGATCGAATCCCAAGGTATGCTGTGTGGTGCGTCTGAAATTGATTTAGAAGACAAAATTGATGGTCTTTTAGAATTACCAAACGATGCACCTGTGGGTGTCAACATTCGTGAATATTTAGACTTAGATGACAACGTGATTGACATCAGCATTACGCCAAACCGTGGTGACTGTTTCAGCATTCGTGGTATTGCACGTGAAATTGGTGTGATTAACCAATTGCCAGTGACTGCGCCAGAAATTCAAGAAGTGGCTGCAACCATTGCTGATGAAAAGAAAGTGGTGGTGTCGACTGAAGGCTGTCCACGTTACTTAGGTCGTGTGATCAAAAACGTCAACACCAAAGCGCCAACCCCTGAATGGATGGAACGTGCGCTTGCTCGTTCGGGTATCCGTCAGCACAGCATTTTGGTCGACATTACCAACTATGTATTGATCGAGCTGGGTCAACCGTTACACGCATTTGATGGTGGCAAGGTTCAAGGTGCAGTTCACGTTCGTCAAGCAACAGCCGGTGAAAAGCTGGTGCTGTTAAATGAACAGGAAGTTGAACTGAATGAAAAAGTGATGGTGATTGCAGATGATGAAAAAGCATTGGCGATTGCAGGCATCATGGGTGGTCTGTCTTCATCTGTAACGGATGCAACCACTGAGATCTTCCTGGAGTCTGCATTCTTTGCACCTTTACACATTGCAGGTCGTGCGCGTAGCTTCGGTTTACATACGGATGCTTCTCAGCGTTATGAGCGTGGTGTGGACTTTGAATTGCCAGTGATGGCAATGCACCGTGCGTCTCAGCTGATTGCTGAACTTGCAGGCGGTGAGTTTGGTCCAATTACAGTTGCAGAAAATCCAGCAGTATTGCCTAGACGTGAAGCAATTGAACTTGAACAGGCACAAGTAGATCAACTTCTGGGTTATAAAGTTGAATCAGACTTCATTACCGATGCGTTAACGCGTTTGGGCTGTGAAGTGACTGTGAAAGCAGAAGGTCAATGGTCTGTGGTACCACCGTCACACCGTTATGATATGGCAATCTACCAGGACTTGATCGAAGAAGTTGCACGTATTCATGGTTATGACAATATTCAAATCAGTTTGCCTGTGATTGATGTCAAACTTGCAAAATACCAGGATCAGTTCGAAGTGGCTCAGCTTCGTCAGACTGCGGTGACTTTGGGTTATCAAGAAGCGATCAGTTTTAGCTTTGCTGACTTGAAACTGGAAAAACAGCTCAACCCTGCAGTAAATCCATTAGCATTGGCAAACCCGATTTCAAGTGATTTAGCGGTAATGCGTTCAACCCTGTTATCAAGTTTGATTCCATGTGTGCAATATAACGTCAATCGTCAGCAAAACCGCGTACGTTTCTTTGAGCTGGGTCTGCGTTTTGATTATCAGGATGCTGCATCGATTCATGACCTGAAACAGATTCCAACTTTCGCCCTGATTGCGACTGGTTCACGTATCAATGAATCATGGCATGGTAAGCCACAGCCAATGGATTTCTTTGACTTTAAAGGTGATGTGGAAGAAATTCTGGCAGCAGCTCGTCTGAATGTTGAATATGTTCGTTCAGAGCGTGCATGGTTGCATCCTGGTCAATCTGCTGAAATTATGGTTAATGGTCAGTCGATTGGTTATTTAGGTCGTTTACATCCATCACTTGAAGATGAGCTGGATTTAGCAACCACTTGGGTCGCTGAACTCGATCAAAAAGCCGTTTTGCAAACTTATGTATCTAATTTTACAGAATTATCACGTTTTCCGTCGGTTCGACGTGATATTGCGCTTTTAATTAGTGATAAGATTAATGTTAGCGAAATTCAGAGACTTATCGAAAAGACTGGTGGTGAGCTCCTGGAGTCAACCTGGTTGTTCGATGTGTACACTGGACAAGGGGTAGAAGAAGGCAAGCGTTCTCTAGCATTTGCTCTTCTCTGGCAGCATCCAACCCGCACCCTGGAAGATGCTGAAATTAAATCAGGCATGGATAATATCCTGCAAGTGTTAGAAAACACTTATCAAGCGACATTGAGGGCTTCATGACAGCACTAACTAAAGCAGAGATGGCTGATCATTTAAGTGAGCTCACGAGTTTAAACCGTCGTGAAGCAAAACAAATGGTCGAATTGTTCTTTGATGAGATTAGCCAGGCGCTAATCTCGGGTGAGCAAGTCAAACTATCAGGTTTCGGTAATTTTGAGTTGCGTGACAAGCGTCAACGTCCAGGCCGTAATCCGAAGACTGGTGAAGAAATTCCGATTTCTGCACGCCGGGTCGTAACCTTCCGTGCGGGGCAGAAGTTCCGTCAGCGTGTGGGAACTGAGCAGGTCAATTGATCTGCTTTTTTTCTTGATAGAGATTGCCGGTAGAAATTTCGATTTTTATAGGCATAAAAAAAGAGAGCCAATGGCTCTCTTTTTCGTACTGAATAATCGTTAGATTATTGAGCAGCAGCTTCAGAAGCAGCAGTAGCGTCAGCAGCAGCGTCAGTAGCAACTGCAGCAGCAGCGTCAGCTTCAGCAACAGCAGCAGCGTCAGAAGCAGCAACTTCAGAAGTAGCTTCTACAGCAGCAGCGTCAGCAGCAGCTTCAGCTTCAGATGCAGCTTCTACAGCTTCAGATGCAGCTTGGTTAGCGTCAGCAGCAGCATCTTCAGTTTTTTTAGCACAACCAACGAAAGCTAAAGTAGTAGCAACTGCAGCAGCAATAGCGATTTTTTTGAATAACATGGCATCACTCTCTAAAAATTGAGATTAAAAAAAACCGACGTTAGCCTGTTATGTGCTTTTATTATTCCTAATTTTGTTAGGTACTAACAACGCAGGAGCAGTCTAACTGGTCTGCAAATATGCTATCACTGCGCATTTTTAATTGCTACAGGGCAAGTTCAAAAAAGTGCAAAAAACGCATGAAATTCATGGTTTTTTTAACAGAAAATAACAATTAAAGGAAAGACTTATATGGGGTAAAGGCGATTTAAACCTCTAAAACTTATACAATTTTTCTTACCATTATTTTATTAATCATAAACTTGCAAATAAGTTTACAAATCATCATGGACTTTGTTTCTTTGTGTAATCAATGTCAACCCAAATAAAAAAGGTCATCGTTTTAGATGACCTTTCTATAATTTTTGAGGACTTAGTTAGATGCCTTGCGCTTCATCTGATCGAAGAAGTCATCATTGGTCTTGGTTTCTTTCATGCGATCAAGCAGGAATTCCATTGCCGCCAGTTCGTCCTGGGTATGCAAAAGCTTACGCAGAATCCAGACTTTACGCAGATTATCTTCTGACATCAGACGTTCTTCACGACGGGTACCCGATTTCTTGATGTTCATTGCAGGGAATACACGTTTCTCAGCAATGCGACGATCAAGCGTGATTTCCTGGTTACCTGTACCTTTGAATTCTTCGTAGATCACTTCATCCATTTTACTGCCGGTTTCAATCAATGCAGTAGAAATAATGGTCAGTGAACCGCCTTCTTCGATATTACGAGCCGCACCGAAGAAACGTTTTGGACGTTCAAGTGCATGTGCATCCACACCCCCTGTCAATACCTTACCAGATGAAGGAATTACAGTGTTGTACGCACGTGCCAGACGGGTAATTGAGTCAAGCAGAATCACTACGTCTTTTTTATGTTCAACCAGACGTTTGGCTTTTTCAATTACCATTTCAGCCACTTGTACGTGACGCGCCGGAGATTCATCAAAGGTTGAAGCGATAACTTCACCACGAACCGTACGTTCCATTTCCGTTACTTCTTCAGGACGTTCGTCAATCAGCAGTACAATCAGGAAACATTCAGGGTTGTTACGAACAATTGACTGTGCAATGTTTTGCAGCAACATGGTTTTACCGGCTTTCGGGGGTGCAACGATAATAGAACGCTGACCTTTACCGATTGGGGCAACCAGATCGACTACACGAGCTGTCAAATCTTCAGTGGTACCATTACCCAATTCCATGACCAATTGCTCAGTTGGGAATAATGGGGTTAAGTTTTCAAACAGAATCTTGTTGCGAGAGTTCTCAGGTGTGTCGTAGTTAATCTGGTTCACTTTTAGAAGTGCAAAATAACGTTCACCTTCTTTCGGTGGGCGAATGGTACCAGTAATAGTATCGCCTGTACGAAGGTTAAAACGACGGATCTGGGAAGGGCTGACATAGATGTCATCGGGACCTGCCAGATAAGAGCCTGCCGCAGAGCGTAAGAAGCCAAAACCATCTGACAGAATTTCCAAAACGCCATCACCAAAAATCTCTTCACCATTCATCGCATGGCGCTTTAAGATGGCAAAAATAATGTCTTGCTTGCGGTTACGGGCCATGCCTTCTAGGCCCATAAACTCGGCAATCTTGATGAGTTCGCCAATCGGTTTTTTCTTGAGTTCGGTTAAATTCATAGGTGGTCGGATAGAATCAAAGTTCTGAGGTACAGGTTAGAAAGGGAGTAACATTCGGCCGCATACAAGCATTCAAACGACAGCAATTGAATTTGCACAAGAACAATTCAGAGGTTTGTTTGATTGTTTCAAAGAGAAATGTGAAAAAACAATTTCTATTGCCGAGCGGCATCTTATGTATTGTGTCTTGTAAGAAATTGACAGGATTTAGTATTCCTGATCTCTTGAATGAGCAATATAAGAGAGAAACAGGCGTTTGTCAATTTATTCTGGGCGAAAAAAATACGCGATATCTGATCACGTATTTTTATCTTTAAAACAGCGTTGATTAAATGTTTTCTTCAATGAACGCTGTTAATTTAGATTTAGGTGCTGCACCAACTTGAGTCGCAACCACTTCACCATTTTTGAACATCAATAAAGCTGGGATATTACGAATGCTATAGTTCACTGCAGTGGCTTCGCAAGAAGTCACATCAACTTTTACGATTTTTACTTTACCTTGGTATTCGTCAGCAAGTACTTCCAGTACAGGAGCAATTGCTTTACATGGCGCACACCAGCCAGCCCAGAAGTCAACCAATACAGGAACGTCTGATTGAAGAACGTCTGCTTCGAAGTTTGCGTCAGTAGTATTTACGATGTTGCCAGACATGGAGTGCTCCAGAAAATAATTTTTTAAAGATGGCTATAATTCTTAGTATTACATAGCCTTCTTTAACAATGTAGGGGAATATGCAAATTTTCAACCTATATTGTCAATTTGTCTAATGGATGATCACGATAGAGATAATCGTGTAACACAATTGTCACATAGAAAGAAAAAACTAAAAGGGATTAAATTGTCGATACAAATGGCTTTTAAATTGCATGGTTGTGAATTACTCTAAGCACAATTCGTTAAAGGTTTATTTCTGGAATGTCTGACTTTTTGATTGATGAAGAATTACTTGCCGCCATCGATATGGGATCAAACAGCTTTCATTTGGCCATTGCTCGAGTGGACCACGGCGAAGTCAAAAAAGTGGCATCAATGTCAGAAAAAGTTCAGCTTGCAGCAGGCCTGGACGAAAATAAGAATTTGACTGAAGCTGCGCAGCAACGTGGTCTAGCCTGTCTGGCACGCTTTGTGGGGCGTTTGGGTTCGGTTCAGCCCAACCGTTTACGTATCGTGGCGACTAATGCCTTGCGTCAGGCAAAAAATGGCCATGAATTTATTCAAAAGGCAGCAGAAATTTTACCGAAACCCATCGAAATTATTGCAGGTCGAGAAGAAGCCCGTCTGATCTATTTAGGTGTATCACATACCATGGCCAATAGTGGCCGTCGTCTGGTAGTAGATATTGGTGGCGGTTCAACTGAACTGATTATTGGTGAGGAATTTGAACCGATTCATACCGAATCCGTGCAGATGGGTTGTGTTGCCTTTACCAAAGCTTATTTTGAAGATGGCGATATTAATCAAAAGGCCTTTGATAAAGCCGTTACGGCGGCACGTAAAGAAATTTCCGGTATTGCCAATACCTATAAAGCAGCAGGCTGGGATGCTGTGGTCGGTTCGAGTGGCACCATCAAAGCCTGCCGCCAGATCTGTGTCAATATGGGCTGGAGTAACGAGCGCGAGGAGTTGACGCGTGAAGGCCTGGAAAAAATCAAAGATAAATTGCTCAAATATAAACATGTCACGGACATGGAGTTTGAAGGCCTTAAAGAAGACCGCCGTGCGGTGTTGCCAGCAGGAATTGCCATTCTGTATGCTGTTTTTGATGTTCTGAATATTGATTACCTGACCTATTCTGACGGGGCATTACGTGAAGGCGTGATGTATGACCTACTCGGGCGTTTCCAGCACGAGGATATCCGTGACCGTTCTGTGCATGCCTTGATGGGGCGTTATAATGCCGATACCAAACAGGCAGAACGTGTGGTAAAAACCGCGCAAAAACTGTTTGATGATGTGAAACAACCTTTAGCTTTAAATAGCGAAGACAGTGATCTGTTACGTCGTGCAGCTTATCTGCATGAAATTGGTCTGGCGATCAGTCATAGTGGTTATCATCGTCATGGGGCTTATTTGTTACAGCACTCGGACATTGCCGGTTTCTCGCAAGTTGACCAGAATCATCTGTCACATTTGGTCGCACATCATCGTCGTAAATTGCGCGCTGATGCCAGGATAGATGTCAACAAAGTCGGTGGTTCTCGACTTTTGTACCTGTGTTTACTGCTTCGTCTGGCGGTTTTGGTCAATCACAGTCGTAGCGATGAGATGCTTCCTGCCATTGAACTGAAGGTGAAGAATGCGCAACAATGGCAACTCAGCGTAGCCGGTGATGCCCGACAATGGCCTTTACTGGTGGCTGAACTGCATGATGAACAGGTGCAGTTTAGGAATTGGGAAATTGATCTCGCAATTCAGTCTGAACAATTTGTTGATTAACACCTTTATAGGGATGAAAACGGTTAACCTATGAAAAATAAAGCGACTCCATCAAAAGCATGGAAGACCGTGCAAATTGCACGTCATCCTGAACGTCCACAATTCCTGGACTACGTGGGTGAAATATTCACTGAATTTGATGCTTTACATGGTGACCGTCTCTATGGTGATGATGGTGCAATGATTGGTGGTCTGGCGCGTTTTGACGGTCAGCCTGTGATGATTGTTGGCCAGCACCGTGGCCGTAGTACCCGTGAAAAATTACAGCATAACTTCGGGATGGCGAATCCTGAAGGTTACCGTAAGGCACAACGCCTGCTCGATATGGCAGAGCGTTTTAATCTGCCTGTATTTACCTTTATTGACACGATGGGCGCTTATCCAGGCGTAGGCGCAGAAGAGCGTGGTCAGGCTGAAGCGATTGCTACAAGTCTGGCACAGTTGTCTAACCTGAAAGTACCTGTGATTGCGACTGTACTGGGTGAAGGTGGTTCTGGTGGTGCACTGGGGATTGGGGTGGCAGACCGTGTGGTGATGCTATCTCATAGTATCTATTCTGTGATTTCACCAGAAGGCTGTGCATCGATCCTGTGGAAAACTGCGGACAAAGCTGAACAAGCCAGTGAAGCACTGGCACTGACTGCGGAAAAATTGCAGCATATGGGTATTGTGGAATATGTAGTAGATGAAGGTGAAGGCGCTCATTTAAATCCTGATCAGGTAATGCAAGACCTGAAAGCAGTACTGAAAGAAGCGCTGAATGAACTGCAACCGATGGAAGCCGAGGCACGATGCGAAGCACGTTACCAGCGTTTAATGAAGTTTGGCAGCGACAATTTAGGTCTGGTTTCTTAAAACAGCTGCAGGACTTTCCTGCAGAAACAAAATTTCTCATCGGATGCAGTGGCGGCGTGGATTCCATGCTGTTACTGCATCTGATGTTTTTTTTGTGCCCGGAAAAAATCCGTGGGATTTATGTCGATCATCAGCTGCAAAGTGGTAGCGCTGAATGGGGCAGATTTGTTCAGCATGAATGCCAAAAGCTGAGTATCCCCTGTATTGTCCAGCCAGTTATTGTGGCACAAGGTAATCTGGAAAATCAGGCCCGGGAAGCACGTTATCAGGCCTATCTGAAGCATCTACAGCCCAATGAAATTCTAGTTCTTGCGCATCATCAGCAGGACCAGGCAGAAACACTGATGCTGCGTTTACTATCTGGGGCCGGAGTCGATGGTCTGTCTGCCATGAAGCGGGTAGATATACGAGAAGATTTAACCATCTGGCGTCCACTTTTGGATATTTCTCGTGAGCAGATTTGCCAATGGGCCGCTGACCTGAATATTCAGAATATTGAAGATCCGAGCAATCAGAATAATGATTATGATCGTGCCTGGGCACGTCAGATTTTGTGGCCGCTATTAAGTGAGCGCTTCCCAAAAATGCAGGCAGCTTTAGCTCGAACCACGGATCTGATGCAGGATGCTCAGGAAATCTTGCAGGATGTGTTGCGACAAGATACAGACGTTTGTATCCAAGATAATATTTTAGACTTATCTAAATTTTCTGAACTGTCTTTAGCACGCCAGCGCCAGCTGCTATCTAACTGGATGAAAGGGGGAGGACAGTATCGGCCTACACTGGATATGGTACAGCGCTTGCAACGTGAAGTCATTCATGTACGTGCAGATGCCCAGGCGGCTTTGCATTGGCAAGGTTTTTATTATGTGCGTTATCAGCAGCTGGTCTATAAGCTCAGTAAAGAAATTTATCTGGCAGGTCAACAGCCATTTTCTGGCGAACAGCAGATGATTTTCAGACTTCAGGATCGTATTGATTTGCCTTCAGGACAGTTTCAGATTCAGTCTGCGGTAATCGGTTTATCATTGGATTTATTGAATCAGCACTTGAAACTGACACAGCGCCAAGGTGGCGAAAAGATTCATTTATGTGGACGTGTCGGTTCTTGGCCACTGAAAAAAGCCATTCAGGATGCGCAAATATTTCCATGGATGCGGCATACAATTCAAATATTAAGCATAGATGATGTTATGCTAGGCGTGTTTACGCCCAAAGGATTTTGGTTGGCTGAATCTGCCTATTGTGAGGTGGAGGGGTGGCAGCCAATTTCAGTCTCTTCAATTTCAGAACACAAAGACGAGCATTAAAAATGAGTGCAGCTTTAAATTGTAATATCAGTTTCATTGGTGGTGGTAACATGGCTCAAGCCTTAATTGGTGGCTTGATTGCACGTGGTTTGCCGGCAACCCGTATTACAGTTTCTGATCCAGTCGAAAAAGTGCGTCTACTGCTTGCTGAAAAAGAAGTGAATGTTACTCATGATAATATTGCTGCAATCAAACATGCCGATATTGTGCTATTTGCGGTGAAGCCACAGGTGCTAGCGGATGTGCTTAAACCGCTGCAAGGTTTGTTGGACGGTAAATTGGTTATTTCCATTGTAGCAGGTGCTGAAATTGCGACTTTGTCTAGCTTACTTGGTACCGATCGTATTGTTCGTGTGATGCCAAATACACCAGCATTAGTACAGACTGGCGCGCATGGTTTATTCGCCAATGCAGACATGAGTACAGCAGACCGTGAGCTGGCGAGTCAGGTTTTAGCTTCAACTGGCCTGACAATTTGGGTAAACTCTGAAGCGCAAATTGATGCTGTAACGGCGGTTTCTGGCTCAGGTCCGGCTTATTTCTTCTATATGATGGAAAGCATGATCCGTGCAGGTGTGAACCTGGGGCTAGATGAGAAAGTTGCAACTGCATTGACCTTGCAAACTGCACTGGGTGCAGCGCAAATGGCAATTACCAGTGCAAATACACCAGCTGAATTACGTAAAAATGTGACTTCACCGAATGGCACGACTCAGGCTGCACTAGAAGTCTTTGATCAGGCCCAGATTTCTCAAAACATTCAGGCAGCTCTGGCTGCTGCTGCAAAACGCAGTCAGGAGCTCGCTCAAGAGCTTAGCGACAGCAGTAAGTAAATTTTCAAATTTAATATTTAGGAACCTTCAGGTATGGGTGCAAATTCTGCGCTAATTTTTGGCATTATCATTAACGTCGCAATTTTGCTCGTATTCTTCCGCTTTTTAATGCAGTTGGCTTCGGTGAGTCCTTACAATCCGGTGGTACTTTCAACTGTAAAGGCCACCAAGATTGTAGATGTGTTTAGTCGTATTCTGCCAACTCTGGCGAAGGGTCGGGTAAATACTGCCGCGCTGGCATTATTAGTGGTGCTGTATTTGCTGAAAATTTTTGGCATGATGTATCTTTCTGGTGGTATGCCAAATGGTCCAATTCATCTGTTAATACTGACTTTTGTGACCATGATTCAGGACCTGATCCGTTTCTGTCGTTATCTGATTTTCGCGACCATCATCTTGAGCTGGGTGGTGATGTTTACTCAATCCCGTTCACCTTATATTGAAGTGGTTCAGGAACTGGCAGAGCCATTATTGGCACCATTCCGTCGTATCATGCCGAATATCGGGATGATCGACCTGTCTCCAATTCTGGCGATTCTGGCACTGATGGTGGTTGATCTGATCATGCGTGAAGTGGCCATGGTGTTGTTGACTGGTTTCTAAGATTTAAGAATATAAAAAAGGATGCGTAAGCGTCCTTTTTTATTTGTTATGAATTTCAAAAGGGGTTTTACCTTTCCATACACTCTCCTGAGAGGAGAAGCAACTTCTTGGAAATTCATCTCTGAGAAGTAATAGTATTCTTTATCTTAAAAAAAGGAGAAGGAATTAGTAAAACTATTCATAGTAATTAAAATTAGGTGTAATTCCCTCTCCCTCGGGGAGAGGGCTAATATAAATCTCCTGAAACCCCTCTGAAAGAGGGGTTCAAAGCACTTTAGTGCGCCTCATCCCAATTTTTGCCTTTGCCTACTTCTACCAGTAAAGGCACAGAGATCTGCACTACAGACTGCATTACTTCAGCCAGCTTAGGTGCTAGTTCGTCAGCAATCGCTTCATCAACTTCAAATACCAATTCATCGTGGACTTGCAGCAGCATTTTGGCCTGGTCTTTTGGCAACATTTTGTCGACTTCAATCATTGCCATCTTGATGATATCGGCAGCTGAACCTTGTAGTGGGGCATTGATTGCAGCACGTTCAGCAGCTTTACGTATCATCATATTGCGCGCATCAATATCTGGGGTATACAAACGGCGGCCAAGAATGGTTTCCACGAAGCCCTGTTCCAGCGCAACCTGACGGGTACGCTGCATATATTCATAAATACCCGGATAGCGGTGGAAATATTGCTTGATGTATTCCTGTGATTCCTGGCGGGTGAAACCAAGCTGACGAGTCAAGCCAAACTCGGACATGCCGTAAAGCAGACCGAAGTTTACTGCTTTGGCTTGGCGACGTTGATCATTGGTCACATCTTCCAGGGCAATACCGATGACTTCTGCCGCGGTACGACGATGGACGTCCTGACCGTGAATAAAAGCATCCACCAGTGCATCATCCTGAGACAAATGTGCCATCAGACGTAATTCAATTTGGGAATAATCGGCTGCAAGTAAAATACGACCTTCTGGTGCAACAAAAGCTTTACGGATCTGACGGCCAATTTCTTCACGAATTGGAATATTCTGCAGGTTTGGGTCGGTTGAGGATAAACGACCGGTTGCAGTCAGTGCCTGATGATAGCTGGTATGTACACGATGAGTATCATTATTGGCCTGTTTACAGAGCCCATCAGTATAAGTACTTTTCAGCTTGGACAGACCACGGTAGTTCAGGATCAACTCGGCAATTGGATGCTCAAGCTTTTCCAGAATGCTTTCGCTGGTGCTGTACTGACCTGTTGTGGTTTTCTTGCCACCTTTTAGACCCAGCTTATCAAACAGGATTTCACCAACCTGTTTCGGTGAGCTGACATTAAAGGATTCGCCCGCCATTTCTTCAATCTGCTGTTCCAGATTTTTCATGGTTTCAGCAAAGTCACAGCCCAACTGATCCAGGAAAGCCAGATCCAGCTGAATGCCATTTTCTTCCATGCTGGTCAATACACGTGCGACCGGCATTTCAATATTTAGCAGGATGTTGAGCAGTTCCGGATGTACTTTGAGTTTTTCATGCAGCACTTCATACAGACGATAAGTGACATGGGCGTCTTCTGCGGCATAGTGTGCTGCAGTTTCAATATCAATCTGGTTAAAGGTTTTCTGTTTCGCACCTTTACCGGCAATCTGTTCAAAGGTCGTGGTCAGGTGGCTTAAATAAAGACGTGCTACGTCATCCATACCGTGACGGGTTGCCACAGAGTTCAGCACATAAGACGCCAGCATGGTATCGAAGTACCAGCCTGCCAGCTGGATTCCATGATTTTCTAGGACATGTGCATCATATTTCAGGTGATGGCCAATTTTCTGAATATTGTCGTCTTCCAGAATGGGTTTGATTTGCGCAAGGATGGTTTCACGATTTAACTGTTCAGGCGCATTCTCATAGTCATGTGCCAGCGGTACGTAATAGGCATCCTCTGCATCAAAAGCCACTGAGAAGCCCACGATTTGAGCAATACGATAATCCAGACTGGTGGTTTCAGTATCAAAAGCAAAACGTTTGGCAGTATTTAAACGATTAAATAAAGCATCCCAATCTGCCTGATTCAGCACGGTGTGATAAGTCGCCTGTCCCAGTTGGTCATCACTGCTGGTCAATGACGCATGATCTTCTTCTATTGGCGCTACAGGTTTGGTTGTAATCGACTGAGCTACTTGCTTGTAATTGCTATTGTTTGGATTGTTCGGATGATCCAGAGATTGCAGTTGGTTACGGAATTCAAGCTCGGTATAGAGTTCGCGTAGTTTGGCAACATTTGGCTCAGCAAGTTTTAAATCATCATAACCAAAGCTCAAATCCAAATCGATCACAATACTGGCCAGTTGATGATCCAGCGTAATGCCTTCCACATTGTCTTTGATATTTTGTCCGACTTTGCCTTTGATCTTGTCGACATTTTCCAGAATGCCACCAATTGAGCCATATTCATTCAGTAATTTGGCTGCGGTTTTGGCACCGACGCCAGGTACGCCCATAATACCGTCTGAGGCATCGCCCATGAGGGTCAGGTAATCGATAATCTGATTTGGCCAGACCCCAAACTTTTCAAATACACCATTTACATCGAGTGGCTTTTCTTTAAAGCTGTCTTCCAGGGTTACTTTTTCGGTCACCAGCTGGGCCATATCTTTATCGCCCGTAGAGATCAGTACTTGATGACCCATGGCTTCAGCACGTTTTGCCAGTGTGCCGATAATATCATCGGCTTCTGCGCCTGGCAGGGCGTGTAGTGGAATTCCTAAGGCTTTGATCAATGCGTGCAGATAGGGAATTTGCTCGGCAAGCTCGCTCGGCATGCTTGGGCGGTCACCCTTATAAATTGGTGACAGTTCATGACGAAAAGTGGGTTCAGGGGTATCGAAAATCACCGCCATATGTGTAGGCTGGACACGGCGCATCAGTTTTTGAATGGCAGAAATTGCACCACGAATTGCATTGGTGTGTAAACCGGTTGACGTGGTTAACGGTGGCAGTGCGTGAAAGGCACGAAATAAAAAGTAAGAGCCATCGACCAAGACAAATGGTGGCATGTATTCAATTCCTTATTCAAATAATAGCGTTATTGTACGTGATTTTTAACGTGCCCGCTGAGCAAGTCTGTGGCAACAGCTTAGCGAATAATGACCGAAGATGAAATAACCGGCAGCCGCATGTTGTATGATGGAGTGGTATGGGACTGGAAAATATAAGAATGACAACAGGGCAAAATGAATTACGCATGATGTGGCTGATCAGCCTGGTGATTGTAGGCTTGAGTGCCTGGTATCTGGATTACGAGATTGTCAGCTATTTATGTGGGCTCGGTTTTCTGATGAGTGTAATGCAGTATGTCAATGCAGTGCAGCTGCCACTTGAAGAGATCACTGCTGAACATCAGTTGTCTATTTCTGGTTATTCCAAAGTTCCATTATATATTTCTTCCCTGATTACCATTGTGGGAGGTGTCATCGACCTGAAATGGTTGATGGGGCTGGGTGTTACGGCTTGGATTTTCTTTCTGTTCCGATGGTTACAACGAATAGAGATGTCATTGCGTCAGTTGCAGCATCGTATTCACTCGATGCCAAGTCAGGACACTCTAAATTCTCAGCCAGTTCCACTGCAAGCCTTTCAACAGCCCACTCAAGGTGATCATGCTTCACCGGGTTTAATCGATCAGATCCAGCGCTGGATTTTTCAGGGCAATCCGGTACTTAAAGCTGCAATCGGGATTCTGGTTGTCGGGATTATCCTGTTACTACGTTTTGCAACGGAGCATTGGCAAATCAGTCTGACGATGAAATTGGGCCTGATTGCTTTGGCAAGTATGGCTGTTACTGGGCTGGGCTATTGGTTGATCGAGAAAAACCGCAGTTTTGCGCTGGCACTTGAGGGTCTGGGATTAAGTGCGCTGTTTCTGACCTTATTCTTTGCCTATTACAATCTGGTCATTCCTGGTCTGTTGATGGCATCAGTGCTATTTGTGCTGATTATGGCCATGACGCTATATCTCAGTTTTAAGCAGAATAGTTTTGAATTGACAGTGATGGCGCTGCTAATTGCCTATATTGCACCATTTACTTTGCCTGTACGGGATGCCACCGCTGTAGAGCTGATTGCTTATTATCTGGTCATTAATATCGGAGTAGCAACGCTGACCAGCTTAAAACCCTGGAAGACGCTGAATCAGATTGCCTTTCTGGTCACTGCGATTGTTGGGGGAATCTATGCGCTGATTCATGGCTACACTTCTGAGCGCTATAGCATGACTGGCTTGATTCTGGCACATAGTGCCGTGTTTATCTGGCTGGGATTTCGTTTTAGTCAGTTACTCGCTAAAGATGACCTGAGCAGGTTCCAGCTCAAGCCGATTCTGGACATTGCCCTGATTTTTGCCGCGCCAATTACAGCCTATATTTTCCTGTATCTGATTCATTTTAATGAACGTACATGGCAGGCAGGACTGAGCCTGATTTATGCCGCAGTATTCGCAGTTTGCTGGTTAGGATCGCGGCGTAGTCATACCCTGAATATCATTGCCAATAGCTATCTCAGTCTGATGTTGATTTTTATTGCCCTGATTCCACCAATTTTGCTGGAAAGTGAATGGAGCGTAGTGGGCTGGGCCGTAGAAGGCGTATTAATTTATTTCTGGGCTTTGGAAAAGAATCTCAAAGTTGGGCAATATTTGAGTATGGGCTTACTGATCATGGCTGGGCTGAGCAGTCTGTATTATCTGGTTGAATTGAATCCAACACCACGACACATTTTCTGGATACTGAGTAGCTGTTATCTGGCGGTGCTCCTGATTAGCCAGTTCAAAGAGCGTTATATCCAGCAACTAGATGGGCTGAGTACTGGCTTCTTAAGCTTACTCAGTTTCTCAGCCAGCCTGATGCTGTTTGCCTTATTGGAAGACGAGTTCAGTTCGCCAGATGCCTATATTTATAGTCTGGCTACAGTTGCACTGATTTTTGCTGTTCTTAATGAGATTATCTTCAGAAAAAATCAAGACTGGAGCTGGCTGGTGCCAAAATGGTGTGGCTTAACGCCATTGGTTTTTGCTGGTGTGGTTCTAGCAATTGATCAGAGTGAAAATGGTGTACTGATTTGGGAGAGTCAATTTGCCCGGAGTATCTTTGGATTATCCACCTTATTGTTAGCCTGGCAATGGCTGCGACCAGCCTCAGGCCTGTTGCTTTCAAAAGAATGGGTGAGTTTGGGAGCTCTAATGAGTCTGACTCTGGCAAGCCTATGTCTGATTCCAAGTATGCCCTATATCAGTATGGTGATTTTGCCATTAGGTCTGTGTTTCTGGTCTTATAAACAATCTGCGGACTCTGCTTGGCCGATGCTGTGGCAAAGCAACAGTACCTTGATTCTGATGGCAGCCTGGTTGTTGTGTTCACAGCTGCTCAGTCAGCAGGCCTTTAAGTTCTATTTGCTTCCTATTTTAAATCCTTTTGATCTGGTGAGTATCGCCATGTTGGTCAGCTTCATCTGGATGTTGCTGCAGCAGATTAGGGCAGGGCGAGATAAAGGAATGATGGCAGTACTTATGGTACTGAGTTTACTTTGGCTATCTAGCTATATTGTATTGCGTGCTTTGCATATGTATTTAGGAACGCCGTTGAACAGTTTGGAAGTTTGGAGTAATGCCACAGTCCAGTTGAGCTTGACCATTCTATGGGTGCTATTGGCTTTTGCAACGATGTGGATTGCGGCATTGAAAGCCCTGAAACCAATGTGGATTCTGGGTGGTAGTATTCTGGTGATTGTGACCTTAAAACTGGTGCTGTTTGATCTGTCTCATATCGGGACCTTAACTCGAGTATTGTCCTTCTTGCTGGCAGGTGGAGTGATGTTATTGATTGCTTATATTGCACCAATGCCGGATGGGGAGAAAAGGGTTTGAATCTAAATTAACTACATTTGAGCGTTAACTTAATCTCCCCAAACCCTGAACAAGCTTTAAGCGATGTGCAAGGAAAAGAGCGGCTTTTGATGACAGTTCCTTCCTTTGTAAAGGGAGGTTAGGAGGAATTTAGAAAAAAGTTATTTTAAATCCGGCTCCCTCTTCAATTCCTTCTCATTGGCATATTGATCAACATCTTCATTTTCCAGCGGACGTGCAAGCGGATGATCTACAAAGCCCATTTTTGGTACAGGAATCTCAATATGATTTTCCAGGAAACCATTACGAATGCGTTCCTGCATTTCATCACGAACTTTTAAAAAGTTTTCACCTTGACACCAGACTGCAAACAGCAATTCAATGGATGATTCCCGGAAAGCAGTTACTGTCACAGCCGGTTTCGGATCGGCAAGCACCATTGGATATTTGTTTGCCACATCCAGCAGCACTTCACGAACCTTGATAATGTCTTCATGGAAATTAATCGCCAACGTGATCGGAATTCGCCGGATCGGAAATTTGGACAGGTTATGTACCGGGGCACGGATCAGTTGCTCATTCGGCAACCGGACATAGATATTATCCTGGGTTAATAATTTGACTGAGAGCAGGTCAATCGAAATGACTTCACCTTCAATGGTATGCCCACGAATCAGGGTAATCTGAATGGTATCACCAACTTCAAAAGAACCTTCACCAATCAGGAACATACCGCTGATCAGGTTAGATGCTGAGGTCTGAGATGCGAAACCCAGTGCAACTGTCAAAATACCTGCTGCACCTAAGAAGACACTGAGCTTAAAACCAGCTTCCTTTAAGCTGGCCATGACAAACAGCAGGAAAATGAAGTAGAAAATACCGCGACGCCAGACCATTTGCTGATGGGCATTAAAGCGTAGACCAATCGTCCGGATAAAGGCATTCGAGAAAAAACGTGCAATTAAAAAGCCAATAAAACACAGTACGATTGCGACAGCAATTTCTGTCAGCCGATCAGTATTGATACTGGTAAATACGCCTTTCAGGCTATTGGTGACTTCAGCAGAAATACTTGAGTTTGCCATTAGCCGTCCTTAAAAGAATGAATCAAACATATTGAACAGGTTGCCTGCGGGGTCACGTGGCGGATGCAGATAGTCCACTTCACCGGCATGTGGTGGGGTACGGTTTTCAATCCGAATTCGAGGTGGACGATCCAGACCTTCATGCAGGACTTTAATTTGCGAGGTCCAAAGACGTCCCGTACTGGCACTGAAAAACAGCGGTAGGGCAGGTACGGGCACATTCATACGGTCAAAGCGCAGTTGCTGATTACTGGTATTGTGGAATTCAATTGGGGTTACAGCACGAAATGCACGCGGCGTCAGCTGTTTTAGCTCAGTACGACCATCGACTGCTGTGGCATAACAGATTTCCCCAGAACGATGATTCGGGCCAAACCAGGTATCTTTAGGTAGAATTACCGGAACATCAAAAATTGGATCTCGCTGTCCATCGACAAAACCGGCAATCCACAGCGGCGTACTGATATATAGGGTTCCGCGTTGTCCGGCCGGAATATAAATGGGATCGACAGGTTTGATCACTACAGAACGATCTGCCAGACGAGGCATGAGTTGCAGTTTGCTTTTGGTGGACTTGAACATATAGCGTTCAATTTTCACTGGCTGGGGAAAGGCAAAATGGGGATCTTCGATTTGGTGCCATTTCTGCTCATAGTCAAACTGTACCACAGGGCGGTAATACTCCAGACGCCATTCCTGCAAGCCACGTGTCAGACGGAACAGCAGCGAACCAAATTGCCAGGCTTTGGACTCATTTATTTCAAAATTCTGTTCCCCCCACCAATGAATAGAGGGCTGAGCAGAGGAAAAATCAACTTGATCTTGTAGCAATGCGGCTGTCCTTTCGTACTAAATCTTTCTAAACATACTTCACGCTGTCATGTGCTTAGAGTACACTCAATTTAAATTTTTTCACTATTATTATAATTCTACGATGCAAGTACTGAAACAATTACAAATCCCTTATAGTTTTGCCAAACGCCATGGGGTGTTGTTGCGTTATGAAGGGGATCAGGTCTTTATCGTCCGTCGTGATAATACCTCGATGCTTGCATTGCAGGAAGCACGCCGTTTTTTGGGCCATCCTGCCCAGTATCAGCTCTGCAATGATCACGAATTTAGCCAATTACTCAGTAGCAGTTTCGCTGGAGACAGTGGCGAATCACAACAAGTCGCAGCTGGTCTGGAAGACCATCCAGATTTGCTTAGTCTGGCCGATTCTGTCCCTGAAGCTGAAGATCTAATGGATCAGGAAGATGATGCGCCGATTGTCCGCCTGATCAATGCCTTACTTTCAGAAGCAATCCGTGTGGGTGCTTCCGATATTCATATTGAATCCTTTGAGAAGAAACTTTCAGTCCGCTTGCGGGTTGATGGTCAGTTACGCGAAATTGTACAGCCACGCCGTGAACTGGCACCGCTGTTAGTCTCGCGGATTAAAGTCATGGCCAAGCTGGATATTGCGGAAAAGCGTATTCCCCAAGACGGTCGTATTTCGTTGCGCCTAGCAGGGCGTGAAGTCGATGTCCGTGTTTCTACCTTGCCATCTTCGTATGGGGAGCGCGTGGTAATGCGTCTATTGGACAAACAGGCGGGTCGCCTGAACATGACCCATTTGGGTTTAATGAATAATGATTACGATCGCCTCAAGACTTTGGTGCATCGTCCACACGGAATTATTCTAGTCACTGGCCCAACTGGTTCGGGTAAAACGACGACACTTTATGCAGCACTTTCCGATCTGAATGATGGTTCCAAGAATATCCTGACCGCGGAAGATCCGGTCGAGTATCAATTGGAAGGTATTGGGCAGACGCAGGTAAATACCAAAGTGGATATGACCTTTGCCCGTGCTTTAAAAGCGATGCTGCGTCAGGATCCCGATGTCGTCATGGTGGGTGAGATTCGTGACCTGGAGACAGCAGAAATAGCAGTACAGGCTTCTTTAACAGGTCACCTGGTTTTATCAACCCTGCATACCAATACTGCAATTGGTGCAGTAACCCGTCTTAAAGATATGGGGATTGAACCTTTCTTATTATCCAGTTCGCTGATTGGGGTGGTTGCTCAGCGTTTGGTACGTACTCTCTGTTCACATTGTGCGACCTGGCATGTAGCAGATGAATTCGAACAAGGTCTGTTTGCCCATGTCCATAATGGGACACAATTAGAATTACCACAGCCAAAAGGTTGTGAACGCTGCTCACATACTGGCTTTACTGGTCGAACTGCGATCTATGAAATTGTCCCGATGGATGATCATATGCGCCGTCTGATTCATGGTAATGCACCAGAATACGAGTTAGAAAGCTACGCACGTCAACAATCTGGTTCTATTCGTGACGATGGCTTACGTAAAGTGCTGGCAGGGAAGACGACAGTGGAAGAAGTACTGCGTGTCACCAATGAAGCAGCAGAACTAGCTTAATGATAGAACTATTAAAAAGTAGCCAGTTGAGCTGCTTTTTTATAGCTTACCACAAGCTGATAATTTTCTTCATGAGTTGGGCGCGCAATGGAGCGGTTGGGTTGCCGGCATTGCGTTGAGTCTCATTTTTATAAAAATTTTGCCAGGTTTTCGCTATTTCTACAGTTAAACCCGCCTGTTTCATCTTTTCAACATCAGCTTTACTGACATGATTTAAACGTGTTTCTGCATCTTGAGGGCCTGTGCCCCAGCCAATTACACCTTGACCAAACTCAGGCAGGCTCATGTTATGCGGTGTAGGAGGGATAGCGAGTCGATCAATATCTGGATTCACCAAGGATTTGACTTGAGGGCGAATTTTTTCAGAAACTTGCACATCTGCAAAAGAGGAGATAGGGATACTTAAAAACAATGTGCTGAGGAGAAGAGGTTTTAACATTTAAATAAAGCCAGCAATAAGTGCAAATAAGAATCATTATATATAACTATATGTCTAATTGTTATCTTTCTGAAAGAGGAAAATACAAACTGGTGTTTAAAAAGTAGAAGATTAGCTGGCTAAGAATTGAATTTTTATACTGGATCAAGACTATCCTGAAAAACAGATTTTTCAGGATAGCGTCTACTGAGCCTTAAGTAATCACATTTAGCGTGACATCAATATTATTACGGGTGGCATTAGAATATGGGCAGACAATGTGCGCAGCATCCACCAGTTTTTGAGCTTCGTCCTGATCCATACCTTCCAGATGAACATTTAGGGTAACTTCAATACCAAAGCCAGTTGGGATCGGACCAATCCCTACCTCACCTTCAATATAAGCCTCTTTACTCATATTCAGTTTGTCTCGATTAGCCACAAATTTCATCGCCCCTAAAAAGCAGGCTGAATAGCCAGCAGCAAAGAGCTGTTCAGGATTGGTACCACCGCCTGGACCACCCATTTCCTTTGGTACTGCGAGTTGTATATCCAGCAGTTGATCATCCGTAGTAACCCGACCATCGCGGCCACCTGTTGCTTTGGCATGGGCGGTATAGACAGTTTTTTCTAATGACATGATATGAATCCCTGTTATTTTTTCATGGAGTTTCTATGCTCGATGATTTTTAAACAGGAATAAGCAGGGATTTTGTTATTTTATGCAGGAAAATCGCAAACTTTAAAACTGGATCAATTTTCGATGTTGCATCAATGGCATGGACTCACGGACTTTATGTTGTTCATTTAAATCAAAATCTACCGTGATCAGCTGAGCACCTTCCGCATGTACCATATTCAGTACCTGACCGCGGCTATTGGTGGCTGCAGTATGTCCCCAAGTCTGACGTTTTTCTCCATGCCAGCCCTGTTGTGCAGCGCCAAGCACAGCACACTGAGTATCCATGGCACGTGCTTGTAGAAGTAACTGCCAATGCATTTGACCCGTGGTATAGGTAAAAGCAGAAGGGGCAGTCAGAATATTGGCGCCTTGTTGACGTAAAGTCAGTGCCAATTCAGGGAAACGCAGGTCATAACACACCATCAAGCCAATATTGCCAAATGGGGTTTTCGCAACCACGACATCTGTACCTGGTTCAAAGAATTTGGACTCCTGATAGCCACCGACAGCATCACCCACTTGCACATCGAATAAATGAATCTTGTCATAACGTGCTTCAGTACGTTCCGGGCTAATGCACAGGCTTACCGTACGGACACGACCATCTTCAATGACTGAACCATCCGGGCGATACGGACAAGGCAGGGTGCCAGCAATAATCCAGATCTGATATTGATGTGCCAGTTTTTCGAGGCGTTGCTGAATGTCTTCAAACTGCGCCGCAGTTTCGCGTTGTTTTCCGGCAGCAAAGCAGACAAAATTTTCAGGAAAGACGATCAGTTCAGCACCATTGGTTTTACTCTGCTGAATCAAGGATTCTATCGTTCTGAAATTGTCTTCAATTTCATTCTGAGAATTCATTTGTACAACAGAGAGTAAAGTCATCGTTTCCTTCCTGGAAAATTAAGATTAAATATTGGGTTCGGACACCTTATCGAGATTGTCCTGTTCTTTTTGCAGCTGTTTAACCAAAGGTTCGAACATATTTTTGTTGCTTTCATTGAGTTTCATCAATGTTTTATGCGCATCCAGAACCGTAGTGAGCATATTACGATGCGTTACATGCTCTTCGATCAAGGCGCGGGTGCAAACATGCGAATCTCCACAATAGTTCAGGATTACAAATACCTGTCCCAGACCCATGCTATTGGCCAAGGTTGTAATATCTGAATTGGTAGAGAGCATGACAGCCTGGATATGATGCACTTGTTTTAGTTTCAAACCCAGTTTCGCAAGAACGCCGAGTACAGTACTGTCAATAAAACTGGTTTCAGTTAAATCAACGATCGCACCAACGACATTATCTTGCTGTTCAATTTTGTTCAGTAATTTGTCTAGACTTATGCAAGATTGTGCACGCACTTCGCCAATAAGCTTAAAAATATGCGTTCCGTTCAAACTTGCATATTCAACATGACCTGTTGACATATAAATGCCATTTGCAGAGAAGGATATTAAATTATCCCATAGGGTAGTTTGATACTCAAGTAGCTGAAGGTCTGAGTTAATTTAAGTATCTATTAAAGCAATAATTATATTACTAATTCATACGTATGAAGCTAAGGAAGGCAATATCGTCTGCCACATGCTCCGGCGCTTGAAAAGATTGATTTTGCAAGTGATAGACCAGCTGTGCAAACTGTTCATTCAAACCGCCATCAAAGGGTTCCAGGGCACCATCCGAACATAAAATGAATCGGGCATGACGTTTCAGGACGAATTCCTGTTCATCTACTTCCAGTTCTTCGGTCAGCCCGAGTGGAAAACTACTGGTCGATAAAATTTTGGGTGCCTGATTGGGTTCAAAAATAATAGGCGGTGGATAATGCCCGGCACTGGACCAGCGCACCACATGAGTTTCAAGGTTTAAAACCCCAGCAATCATGGTGATATGCTTTTCAATATTTTCCTGAACCAGCATGCCATTCAGCTTTTTGATCAGTTCACGTGGCGATTTGGAACGGCCATGAAAAGCTGCCATCCATGAGGTAAGTAAACTACTGGTGACACCATGTCCAGACACATCAGCCAGATAGAACATCACTTCTTTATCGCTAATTTTCCAGTAATCGTACCAATCACCAGAAAGATAAGCGGAAGGCTGAAAATATGTTTCTACCTGATAGTTCAAAAGCTCAATCGGGTTGGGAAGCAATCTTTGTTGTAACTCTGCTGCGGAAGGTAAGTCGCGACTATCCTGGTTTCTTTTATATTGCGCATCAATTTTTTGTAAAGCGAGGAGAGGCTGAGCTGGAAGTTTGTTCCAGATCCACCCGGCAAGAGCGCCTTGTTCCCAGGCTTGAGATAGTTCAGCTCCTTCATTTTCCAAAGCCAAGACAATGGTAGGAAAATTCCATTGGTATTTCAGATAATCATGCACATCGGAAATTGCAAGAATAGTCTGATCATACAACTCATGATCTTCAAGACCAATCATCTGCACGTCTGGAAGCGTGTCAAGGACTTGATCAAGATAAGGAACATCACGAGTCGGCTGAATAAAATACATAAGGAAATGAACTAATCCCAAATTTGTTTATTAGATGTACTATAACAAGCTATTGATTACCGGCGAATCTTTTTCACCGATAATCTTGCTGAAATTATTTACTTAAAAGGTTGGTTCTGTCGAATCGCTCTGATCTTCATCAAACTCATCTTCAAATTCATCATCTATATCAGTGAATAGACTTTCCGACTCTAAGCCTTTCTTTTCAGCAATTGCATAACTGGTACGTTGCAGATAAATGTCACGAATCTGTGCATAACGATCACCAGTCAATACCCCTTCAACGTCCAGTATTTCAGAACGAGTGTCGATAACACGCAAAGACTGGTCACTCCAGTAAAGTCCGTCATTATCATCAAGAATATATTTTTGTGGACGAGCCTGGCTATCTACAGCGCTACCAATTACCCCGCGGACAGAGCTTGGACCTAAAAGTGGCAGCATGATATAAGGGCCAGAAGGCACTCCATAATAACCTAAAGTAATTCCCAGCCTTTCATCTTCATGACTCAAGCCCAAGCGACGGGCAGGATCTGCCAAACCTAGAGTCGTTAGAGTATTAATGGTAAAGCGGCCTAGGGACTTGGCAGCCTGTGCAGGACGACCTTGAATTAACTGGTTGACTACATTCCAGGGTTCACCCAGGTTATTGCGGAACTGAGTATAGCTGCCGCGAACATCTTTCGAAACCTTTTCCACATATTGTACGGCTACAGGTCGTAACACGTTACGGTCAATCACATCGTTAAATTGATAGATCTTTCTATTTAGTGGCTGAAAGGGATCTTTAACTTCTTCAGCCTGTGCTGCTCTGGCATCGACCTTCAATTGTGTCTGTAATTGTTGCGCCTTATTGGAAATTTTTGTTCTAAGGGGCGTTTTTTCAGGCTCATTTTCTAGATTATCCACATCGGTAGTCACCTCAGCAAAAACCTGTGCGGTTGAGGCTAAAGAAAATAAACATAGAGTTAAGTAAATAGAACGATGCATAAGGTAACCTGAGGCCTTTTCCGGGTAAGTAGCACTACTTATTAATATGAAAATAATAAACGTTATATTCAGGAATAAACATCATTTAAGCAAATTTGTATAAAAAATGAAGGAAAACACACGAAAAGATTAAAAAATACACATGTGGAGAGATTTTTTTAAAAAAGGTGTTGCAAGGCATCTGAAATACTGTAGAATGCACATCCATCGGCGGTGATGAAGATTAAAACTTCTGATAAAACAGTGACTTAGTTAAGATTGGTTGAGTTAGGTTTTATTTGATAAGTTTAAAAATAATCTGATTTACTGGTTGACTTTCTAGAGATAGAGAGTAATATAGCCGACCTAGCTTGCTGCTGACGAAGTAGCAAGAAGATCATTAAGAGATTATGAAGAACAACTTGTGTGGATTTTTACTGGTTGATTGATCGAAATTATTTTCATTGATTGATGGTAGAAATTACTCGAAGTTTATTTGAGAAATTGATGTCAGAAAATTGATGAGCCAAGATTTGGTGTTTTGAATAAAGCACTATTGATTTTAAACTGAAGAGTTTGATCATGGCTCAGATTGAACGCTGGCGGCAGGCTTAACACATGCAAGTCGAGCGGGGAAAGGTAGCTTGCTACTGGACCTAGCGGCGGACGGGTGAGTAATGCTTAGGAATCTGCCTATTAGTGGGGGACAACGTTCCGAAAGGAACGCTAATACCGCATACGCCCTACGGGGGAAAGCAGGGGATCTTCGGACCTTGCGCTAATAGATGAGCCTAAGTCGGATTAGCTAGTTGGTGGGGTAAAGGCCTACCAAGGCGACGATCTGTAGCGGGTCTGAGAGGATGATCCGCCACACTGGGACTGAGACACGGCCCAGACTCCTACGGGAGGCAGCAGTGGGGAATATTGGACAATGGGCGGAAGCCTGATCCAGCCATGCCGCGTGTGTGAAGAAGGCCTTTTGGTTGTAAAGCACTTTAAGCGAGGAGGAGGCTCCTTTAGTTAATACCTAAAGTGAGTGGACGTTACTCGCAGAATAAGCACCGGCTAACTCTGTGCCAGCAGCCGCGGTAATACAGAGGGTGCGAGCGTTAATCGGATTTACTGGGCGTAAAGCGTGCGTAGGCGGCTTTTTAAGTCGGATGTGAAATCCCTGAGCTTAACTTAGGAATTGCATTCGATACTGGAAAGCTAGAGTATGGGAGAGGATGGTAGAATTCCAGGTGTAGCGGTGAAATGCGTAGAGATCTGGAGGAATACCGATGGCGAAGGCAGCCATCTGGCCTAATACTGACGCTGAGGTACGAAAGCATGGGGAGCAAACAGGATTAGATACCCTGGTAGTCCATGCCGTAAACGATGTCTACTAGCCGTTGGGGCCTTTGAGGCTTTAGTGGCGCAGCTAACGCGATAAGTAGACCGCCTGGGGAGTACGGTCGCAAGACTAAAACTCAAATGAATTGACGGGGGCCCGCACAAGCGGTGGAGCATGTGGTTTAATTCGATGCAACGCGAAGAACCTTACCTGGCCTTGACATACTAAGAACTTTCCAGAGATGGATTGGTGCCTTCGGGAACTTAGATACAGGTGCTGCATGGCTGTCGTCAGCTCGTGTCGTGAGATGTTGGGTTAAGTCCCGCAACGAGCGCAACCCTTTTCCTTATTTGCCAGCGGGTAATGCCGGGAACTTTAAGGATACTGCCAGTGACAAACTGGAGGAAGGCGGGGACGACGTCAAGTCATCATGGCCCTTACGGCCAGGGCTACACACGTGCTACAATGGTCGGTACAAAGGGTTGCTACCTCGCGAGAGGATGCTAATCTCAAAAAGCCGATCGTAGTCCGGATCGCAGTCTGCAACTCGACTGCGTGAAGTCGGAATCGCTAGTAATCGCGGATCAGAATGCCGCGGTGAATACGTTCCCGGGCCTTGTACACACCGCCCGTCACACCATGGGAGTTTGTTGCACCAGAAGTAGGTAGTCTAACCGCAAGGAGGACGCTTACCACGGTGTGGCCGATGACTGGGGTGAAGTCGTAACAAGGTAGCCGTAGGGGAACCTGCGGCTGGATCACCTCCTTAACGAAAGATTGACGATTGGTAAGAATCCACAACAAGTTGTTCTTCATGACGATGTATCTGAGGGTCTGTAGCTCAGTTGGTTAGAGCACACGCTTGATAAGCGTGGGGTCACAAGTTCAAGTCTTGTCAGACCCACCACTACTGACGAAGCAAGCAATTGCAGAGTAAAACAGAAGATCAGAACATTGACTTATTGATAAGCTGGGGACTTAGCTTAGTTGGTAGAGCGCCTGCTTTGCACGCAGGAGGTCAGGAGTTCGACTCTCCTAGTCTCCACCACTCATTGCGATGCAATGAGTTAAACATTAAGCAAACGAACTGATAGCTTATAGAGCTTAGTGATTAAGTTGCGTATAATGCGCGGCATTGTTATTAAGCTCTGTGATTTATCACAGTTGACTGTAGTCCGACGAGGATACAGTGAATCATTAACAGAATATATTTGAGTTGAAATAATTTGTTCAAACTCGTTTCAAGTAGGCAACTACAAGAAATGAGTTCTAGCGATTAAACTGAATCAAGCGTTTTGGTATATGAATCTAATTGAAGCTGTATAGTGATTAAGTTCACGAAACTCTAAACTGTAATGTTGATAGTACTACTTGTAGGTACTAGCGACTGTTTGGGGTTGTATAGTCAAGTAATTAAGTGCATGTGGTGGATGCCTTGGCAGTCAGAGGCGAAGAAAGACGTGATAGCCTGCGAAAAGCTCCGGGGAGGCGGCAAATATCCTGTGATCCGGAGATGTCTGAATGGGGAAACCCACCTGGTATAAGCCAGGTATCGTATGATGAATACATAGTCATACGAGGCGAACGGAGGGAAGTGAAACATCTCAGTACCTCTAGGAAAAGAAATCAATTGAGATTCCCTCAGTAGCGGCGAGCGAACGGGGAACAGCCCATTAAGTCATATCAGTTTTAGTGGAATGCTCTGGGAAGTGCAACCATAGTGGGTGATAGTCCTGTACACGAAAGGGCTGATATGATGATGTCGAGTAGGGCGAGGCACGTGAAACCTTGTCTGAATATGGGGGGACCATCCTCCAAGGCTAAATACTCCTGACTGACCGATAGTGAACCAGTACCGTGAGGGAAAGGCGAAAAGAACCCCTGTGAGGGGAGTGAAATAGATCCTGAAACCGCATGCATACAAGCAGTGGGAGCCAACTTGTTTGGTGACTGCGTACCTTTTGTATAATGGGTCAGCGACTTATATTCAGTAGCAAGGTTAACCGTATAGGGGAGCCGTAGGGAAACCGAGTCTTAATAGGGCGTTTAGTTGCTGGGTATAGACCCGAAACCGGGTGATCTATCCATGAGCAGGTTGAAGGTTAGGTAACACTGACTGGAGGACCGAACCCACTGTCGTTGAAAAGCCAGGGGATGACTTGTGGATAGGGGTGAAAGGCTAATCAAACTCGGTGATAGCTGGTTCTCCCCGAAAGCTATTTAGGTAGCGCCTCGGACGAATACCATTGGGGGTAGAGCACTGTTTCGGCTAGGGGGTCATCCCGACTTACCAAACCGATGCAAACTCCGAATACCAATGAGTACTATCCGGGAGACAGACTGCGGGTGCTAACGTCCGTAGTCAAGAGGAAAACAATCCAGACCGCCAGCTAAGGCCCCTAAATTATAGTTAAGTGGGAAACGATGTGGGAAGGCATAGACAGCTAGGAGGTTGGCTTAGAAGCAGCCACCCTTTAAAGAAAGCGTAATAGCTCACTAGTCGAGTCGGCCTGCGCGGAAGATGTAACGGGGCTAAAACTATATGCCGAAGCTGCGGATTTACACATTAGTGTAAGTGGTAGGGGAGCGTTCTGTAAGCCGATGAAGGTGGATTGAGAAGTCTGCTGGAGGTATCAGAAGTGCGAATGCTGACGTGAGTAACGACAAAGCGGGTGAAAAACCCGCTCGCTGAAAGACCAAGGGTTCCAGTCCAACGTTAATCGGGGCTGGGTGAGTCGACCCCTAAGGCGAGGCCGAGAGGCGTAGTCGATGGGAAATTGGTTAATATTCCAATACTTCTGTTTAATGCGATGAGAGGACGGAGAAGGTTAAGTCAGCCTGGCGTTGGTTGTCCAGGTGGAAGGTTGTAGGCATGTATCTTAGGCAAATCCGGGGTACTCTATGCTGAGAACTGATAGCAAGCTGTACTTGTACAGTGAAGTGGCTGATACCATACTTCCAGGAAAAGTCTCTAAGCTTCAGTTAAACAGGAATCGTACCCGAAACCGACACAGGTGGTCAGGTCGAGTAGACCAAAGCGCTTGAGAGAACTCTGCTGAAGGAACTAGGCAAAATGGTACCGTAACTTCGGGAGAAGGTACGCTGCCGGCGGTGATAGGACTTGCTCCTTGAGCTGTTGGCAGCCTCAGAAACCAGGCCCCTGCAACTGTTTATTAAAAACATAGCACTCTGCAAACACGAAAGTGGACGTATAGGGTGTGATGCCTGCCCGGTGCTGGAAGGTTAATTGATGTGGTTAGCGCAAGCGAAGCTATTGATCGAAGCCCCAGTAAACGGCGGCCGTAACTATAACGGTCCTAAGGTAGCGAAATTCCTTGTCGGGTAAGTTCCGACCTGCACGAATGGCATAATGATGGGGGCGCTGTCTCCAGCAGAGGCTCAGTGAAATCGAAATCGCCGTGAAGATGCGGTGTACCCGCGGCTAGACGGAAAGACCCCGTGAACCTTTACTGCAGCTTGACATTGAACTTTGATCTTACTTGTGTAGGATAGGTGGGAGGCTTTGAAGTCGCGACGCTAGTTGCGATGGAGCCGTCCTTGAAATACCACCCTGGTAATATTGAGGTTCTAACTCTGTCCCGTTATCCGGGACGAGGACCATGTCTGGTGGGTAGTTTGACTGGGGCGGTCTCCTCCTAAAGAGTAACGGAGGAGTACGAAGGTGCGCTCAGCGTGGTCGGAAATCACGCGTAGAGTATAAAGGCAAAAGCGCGCTTAACTGCGAGACCCACAAGTCGAGCAGGTACGAAAGTAGGTCTTAGTGATCCGGTGGTTCTGTATGGAAGGGCCATCGCTCAACGGATAAAAGGTACTCTGGGGATAACAGGCTGATACCGCCCAAGAGTTCATATCGACGGCGGTGTTTGGCACCTCGATGTCGGCTCATCTCATCCTGGGGCTGAAGCAGGTCCCAAGGGTATGGCTGTTCGCCATTTAAAGAGGTACGCGAGCTGGGTTTAGAACGTCGTGAGACAGTTCGGTCCCTATCTACCGTGGGCGCTGGAAATTTGAGAGGATCTGCTCCTAGTACGAGAGGACCAGAGTGGACGAACCTCTGGTGTACCGGTTGTGACGCCAGTCGCATCGCCGGGTAGCTATGTTCGGAAGGGATAACCGCTGAAAGCATCTAAGCGGGAAGCCTACCTCAAGATAAGATTTCCCTGTGACTTTATGTCACCTAAAGAGCCGTTGAAGACTACGACGTTGATAGGTTGGATGTGGAAGCATAGTGATATGTGAAGCTGACCAATACTAATTGCTCGTGAGGCTTGACTATACAACACCCAAACAGTTGTTGTATCAAGCATCAATTGATTCGATATTAAGCAAAGTAACTTGATTTAGTTAACGCTTAAGAACAAAATATACAACTCAAGTATCCCTGTTAATGAATTCTATTTGGTAGAAAGCTCAGGCATCTAAATAAGACCTAAGTGAGTATCCATAAACAGTTGTGCTGGCGACCATAGCAAGAGTGAACCACCTGATCCCTTCCCGAACTCAGAAGTGAAACCTCTTAGCGCTGATGGTAGTGTGGGGTTACCCATGTGAGAGTAAGTCATCGCCAGCTCATTATTCTAAACACCCCCTGTCAAATGACAGGGGGTGTTTTTTTATGTCTAGGATTTAAGAAAGTATCTAAATATTGATTTTTAATCTAAACCCATAGCAGAAAATCTGCACACTATATAAATTCATAGTGGTTGCTATCTTCTAGGATGGATTCCCTGTAATCGATTTTAGTAGTTTTTTTAGCTGATGCTAAGTGCTGTATCGCTATTAAATACGTACCTACAGTGCCTAGGAGGACGGGTGGAAGGTGAATAACTTTGTTTTACCTACCACCCTGGTGATAATAAAACGTTTTGCGAGCTATCGGTAGATAGACTTGTAGCTAGATGGACTCAAATGCCTTATATGAAGGGTATTGATATCTACGGTGTATATTTCATAAAGGATTAAAGATTTACATATAAATATTATTTCTAGTCATATGCTGTATGTTTACATAGAAATAAAAAACCAGCTCAAAGCTGGTTTTTTATTAGATGGATAATTTAAGCAAACACTTTCATAACCTGATCTAGAAGTACCCATAGGATCACAATCGCCACTACAGGCTCTGCAATTTTTGCCCAAGTTGGCGCATTGACTACAACCACATCTTCAACGTCATGTTCTAGGGACTGATTGTTTTGGCTGACCATCTGATTAAACTCCTTCATCGTTGCCTCCAATGATAGCTCTTCTTGTGGCATTGGTTTAGAGCCTTTCAGTTCTAACAGATTATTTGTTGTCCAAACCCAATCATCTGCTTGACCAGAAAGATGCTCGATCTGACCATATAACAGTTCCTGAATACTGTTCAGATTATGATTGCCGGTATCATGTAGCTGTTTAAGCTCTATGAGCTGAAGTTTGAAAATCTCATAAATATTAGCTTCTTGTACTTCACGAGAAAGAGTAGACTGATTGGATTTAAGTGTACTCAGATGACGGGCAATTTCCTGAATATATAGTTCATCAGGATGATTAATTTCATTATAGATCTTATTCGGATTAAGCTTCCATTCACTAACCAGCTTACCTAAAGTCAGCGCACTGATTTCGGCAATGTATGCACGACGTTCTTGCTTTGGATACTGACTTAGAAGCTCAGGCTTTTGAGTTTCTATCTGTTCAACAAAATATTGTACTAAATCAAAAGCCATTCACTTACTCCGTTCTTATTTAATCTAATAACCTGAGGCTTGGTTTTTTCTTTGGTGTTTCAGGTTCTTCTTCAATGTTTGATTTTAAAGCATCTTCTTCAGTTTGTGTATGCTCATATTCATTTGGATCAAAGAATAGTCCCTGACCATTTTCACGTGCATAGATACCTAGTACCGCAGCCATTGGTACATAAATATCACGTGATACACCACCGAAACGTGCTGAGAATGTAATCGCGTCATTGCTCATATGTAGCGCATGTACGGCGTGCGGTACGATATTTAGAATGATCTGGCCATCTTTAATAAACTGTTCTGGAACCATGGTATTTGGACGCGTAGCATCAACCAACAGGTATGGTGTCATATTGTTATCACAGATCCATTCATAAATCGCACGAGACATATAAGGACGTGTAGGCGTGAGGTTGAATTCCTGTTCAGACATAATGAGTACTCGATTAATTTGATAACTGGGCAGCGTAGCGGTTCTTTTCCTGCAACGTCATTGATTTGATAAAAGCAGGACGGCTAAAGATTCGCTGGCAATACAGATAGAATGGGCGGCATTGCTGTTTAGGTAATTCTACACCCATACTGTGCAAACGGATAAACATCGGCGCAAGCATGCAGTCCAAGATACTGAACTGCTCTGACATGAAATAGGGAAAGTGCTGAAATAGTGGCATCAGGGATACCAGAATATCGCGAAGCTGTTTTTGCGCCTGAGCTTTCGCAGCGGGATCTAAAGAATCCGGGTGTTTGAGCATGATATCGGCCAGTTTAAGCCAGTCATGTTCGAAGCGCCATAGATATTGGCGTTGCTCGGCTCGCGGCATCGGTGCATCGGCATAGAGCTTGTTCTGACGATAGCGATCATCAATATATTCAGAAATAATCTGGCTAATAAATAATTTCAGATCATTTTCAATCAGCATCGGTAGCTGATTATAAGGATTTAGACTGGCCAAGTCCTCATCGTCACTATCGACCAAGATTAAATGATATTTAATTTGTTTTTCGGTAAGAACGTAGCGAATCCAATGGGAACGAAAGTCATCGGCATGGCTATATAAGGTGATTCCTTGAAGTGGCGCGCTTTCGACTGACATAAATCCTGAGCAAATTTTAGTGAGTAGAATAGGATACTAAAAATCAACCTAAAAAGCACGAAGCATAAAAGACCAATTGGCTTTTGACAGGGTAGATTATAAGAAAAAATGAAAGGAGCAGAACAAGATGATCATGAATTTAGGTTTAATCATAGTGTTTGTGATTATAGGTATAGCCAACTATTATCTGACCAAGTCCTTCTGGTGTCATGAAGGGGTATGGGGTAAAGATGTTCATGAACAATAATATATACAATTCTATTCAGTGGTAAATTTAAAGCCATAAAAAAACCCTGGAATAAACCAGGGTTTTTTGTCCGATTCGGTAAACGAATTAACGTTTAGAGAATTGAGGACGTTTACGAGCTTTACGTAAACCAAGTTTCTTACGTTCAACTTCACGAGCATCACGAGTAACGAAACCAGCTTGACGAAGAGCAGGTTTAAGAGTTTCGTCAGCAGCGATCAATGCACGAGTAATACCGTGACGGATAGCGCCTGCTTGACCACCGATACCACCACCAGCAACAGTGATGTAAAGGTCGTATTTGTTAGTTGCTTCAAGAAGTTCTAACGGTTGGTTAACAACCATACGAGCAGTCTCACGACCGAAGTATTGTTCTAAAGAACGGTTGTTAATTACGAGTTTACCAGTACCAGCAGATAGGAAAACACGTGCAGTTGCGGTCTTACGGCGACCTGTACCATAGTTTGTAGCCATGTGCTGTATCCCTTAGATGTCCAAAACTTGTGGCTGTTGAGCTGTGTGAGGATGCTCAGTACCAGCGTACACTTTCATTTTCTTGATCATTGCATAACCAAGAGGACCTTTTGGCAACATGCCTTTAACAGCGCGTTGGAAGATCTCTTCTGGTTTGTGTGCAACTAATTTCTCGAAGTTAGTTTCACGGATACCACCAGGGAAACCAGTATGGCGATAGTATTTCTTATCAAGTGATTTTTTACCAGTCACTTGAACTTGCTCAGCATTAATAACAACGATGTAATCGCCAGTGTCAACGTGAGGAGTATAAGAAGTTTTGTGCTTACCGCGTAAACGACGAGCGATTTCCGTCGCAAGACGGCCTAGAGTTTTGCCAGAAGCATCAACAACGTACCAGTCGTGTTGAACTTCAGCTGGCTTAGCGCTGAGAGTTTTCATTAAACCACTACCTATTATAGTTGGTTTGGACGGTGGAATCTGTCCAAACAAAAGGAGACGAGATTCTAAACGAATACGTGAAGAATCACAAATGAAAATTAAAAATTTCAAGCGCTGTATTTTATATAATCTACGAGCATAAGGGAAGAAAAATTAAGCAGAATGCATAAAAATAACTGGCGAGATTTGTAACGCAGATTTCTCTGAGAATCACCACAGTCCAAAACACTGTACAGATCGCTGCACGCAAGCCTGTTTGAAACAGGCTATACTATTGAAGGCTTTAGTGAATAGAGAAGAAGATGCTGCCTTTATATGTCACCAGCGGTGAACCTGCCGGAATTGGTCCTGATATCTGCTTGAGTCTGGCAAATCGGGTTGATGAGCGTCCGATTGTGGTACTTGCGGATCTGGAAATGTTGGGTCAGCGTGCCCACCAGTTAAATCTGGCAATAGAGCTGATTGAATATAAGGGACAAGAGTCTTCTTCTGAAGAAGGTCAGCTCTATGTAGAGCATGTACCTTTAAAACAACAAGTGATATTGGGTGAGCTCAATAGCCATAACGCTGCTTATGTATTGGAACAATTACGTCGTTCAGCTGACTATGCCATGATTGGGAAAAGTGTTGGTGTAGCAACAGCACCAGTGCAAAAGTCAGTCATTAATGATGCCGGAATTCATTTCAGTGGGCATACTGAGTATTATCAGGAATTTGCTGGTGTGCCTCGTGTGGTGATGATGCTGGCAACTAAAACCTTACGTGTCGCTTTAGCAACAACGCATCTTCCGTTACGAGCAGTCGCGGATGCAATTACGCCTGAGCGTCTGCATCAGGTGATTGATATCCTGATTCATGATTTGAAATCAAAATTTAAAATTGAGCATCCGCATATTTTAGTCTGTGGTCTGAATCCTCATGCCGGTGAGGGGGGGTATCTCGGTATGGAAGAGATTGACGTGATCAATCCAGTATTGGAAACTTATCGTGCTCAAGGCATCAATATGAGCTTGAGCTTACCTGCTGATACCTTATTTACCCCAGAAAATTTAAAAGATGCCGATGCTGTTTTAGCCATGTATCACGATCAGGGCTTACCTGTGTTAAAATCGCAAGGCTTTGGTGAAGCCATCAATATTACTTTGGGCTTACCGTTTATCCGAACTTCTGTTGATCATGGCACAGCACTCTCCCTCGCAGGTACAGGCCTTGCGAAAAGCTCTAGCTTACATGTCGCTGTGGATTTGGCGCTGGATTTAGCGCGTCAGTGATCTTGTCTTTATTACACGTTGGAAATGTCTATGTATCAGATTAATGCCTTAAACCCAAAAGATGAAGGGCATCACACGCGTAAGCGTTTTGGTCAAAACTTCTTACATGACCAACGTGTCATTGCCAAAATTGTCCGTTCAGTCAATCCGCGTGCAGGCGAAAATATTGTTGAAATTGGTCCAGGTCTGGCCGCTTTAACTTCACCTTTGATTGGTGAATGTGATGCTTTAACCGTTCTGGAGCTTGATCGTGACTTGGCTGCAGGTTTGCCGGGTCGTGTGCCGCATCCTGAACGTCTAACGATTATTGAAACAGATGCATTGAAGTACGACTTCACCAATTTATTTGAAGAAGGTCGTCCATTACGTGTAGTTGGTAATCTGCCATATAACATTTCGACACCATTATTGTTCCATCTCCTGGAATTCGGTGACAAAGTTAAAGACATGCACTTCATGCTGCAAAAAGAAGTGGTCGATCGTATTACCGCTTCACCGAATACTAAAGAATATGGCCGTTTGTCGGTGATGATTCAGTATTACTGCAAACCGACATTCTTGTTTGAAGTGCCACCAGGTTCGTTTACTCCACCTCCAAAAGTGACTTCTGCGGTATTCCGTTTAGAACCCTATGACGTTAAACCGATCGTGGCGAAAAATGAAAAAGCTTTGGCACGTCTGGTATCCCACGTATTTACCCAGCGCCGTAAAACTTTGCGTAATAGTCTGAAAGGCATGTTGGTTGAAGATGGTTTTGAAAAGGCAGGTGTAGACCCAATGGCACGTCCAGAGACTCTGACACTTGCTCAATTTGTGGCTTTATCTGATCAAATGGTAGCTTAAAAAGAATGACTCGCACTGTTCGATACAATTATGTGATTGGTGATGTGCAAGGCTGTTTTGAGGCCTTGAAGGCATTACTGAAAGAAATCCGCTTTGATCCGGATCAGGATTTTATCTGGTTTGCGGGTGACCTGGTCGCTCGGGGTGAAAACTCGCTGGGCGCGTTGCGCTTCATTAAAAAGTTGGTCGATAATGGTGTCGCTGCAACAGTGCTGGGCAACCATGATTTGACTTTATTGGCTTATGCACGCGGCATTAAGCCGATTAAAGACAAGGACAATGTCCGTGATGTGATTGATGCCATTGACAGTGATGATCTGATTGACTGGCTGCGGAAACAGCCTATGTGTCTGTTCCCGAATGAACAGACAGTGCTCACGCATGCCGGTATTCCTAAAGTTTGGGATGTTGCCAAGACTGCCGAGTTAGCCAAAGAAGTAGAAGCAGTCATAGGTCATGATGATTTTGAAGTCATGGATGCGTTCCTGAGCGATATGTTTGGTAAAGAGCCAGCACTCTGGTCAGATGAGTTAGAGGGGCATGAGCGTATACGTTGTATCGTGAATTACCTGACGCGGATGCGTTTAACCGATACAGAAGGACGTTTAGAATACAGTTTTAAAGACTCTCTGAATGATCCAATGCCGGAAGGCTTCAGGCCCTGGTTTGAGTTTGAGTCGAAAGCTGCCAAGACGCATCAGATTATCTTCGGGCATTGGGCAGGATTACAGGGTAAGACGATTTCCGAACATGTTCAAAATGTCGATGGTGGCTGTGTTTGGGGTAATCAGTTGCTGGCTTATCGATTAGAAGACCAGCAGATGTTCGCGGTTCATAATCCCGTGCTTTAAGATATCCAGAACTAAAAAGCCACGTTTCAACGTGGCTTTTTTATAGCAGAAATAATGTAAATTAATCCTGACGAATCCAGGTCTGACTACGGCCTAATGCCGATACACCGATATAGCCACGTAAGGTGAGACGCTTGCCAGTCGCATTCAGGCGAGCTTTGGCATCATAAACTTTGCCGGTCAGTGGATCGATGATCCGACCCTTATCATAGTTATTGGCTTTACCTACTTGTTTTAAGCCGGTAAGTACATCCATGCCTAGAATCGGTTGATTGGTATACGGTGCCGGGCAGTTGTTACAGCTTTTTTGTGGGGTATAACCAGGGCGAGGCGTTACTTTCACGATTTTACCCACGTAGGTACCGTTATTTTCTTGACGAATTTCAATAATGGCTTTAGGGGAGCCAGTTTTATCATCAATTTGTTGCCAAGTGCCGGTCAAATCCTGTGCAAAAGCTGACACAGCCATACATGCACCCATTAGCATCATTGCGATTTTAGATTTTTTCATATTAATCATCCCCATGTGGTTTGTTACAGACAGTCACTAGTTATTTTTTGATCAGTCTGCACTAAGAATTCAGTTGTGTTTAAGTCCCATGACCGAAACTTGAGTATGGTCATACAAATTTAAGGAATTTCCATCGACAGCGACCTGATTAATCAGGTCATGAATATGTATATCGGATACTGATTGCAGCGTAGCGTTTCCAGCATGATGTAATGCAGTGAATTTCAATTTGTTGAAGGCTTCTGGCTCCAGTATTTCAAATGAGTACTGAGTGGAGGGCAAATGATCAGCACCTTGTTTTCTTGGCTTATTACCAAAAAGTGGGTGGGATAATGAGTTGCCTAAATTTCTAGATAAGCCACCTCTATTATATTTCGCCGATTTAATCAGGATCATGGCCGGATCTGTCTTGTCATGCATCTGCTGCCAAATACTTATCCAATTCTCTCCACAAGAAATTGGGTTTAAAGCAACACCAGATGTCCTGAAAACACTCATTGTTTTCATTCAATTTCCTTGTATTTCAAAATCAAATATCCATTTGATTTGCTTCACTCTTGCTGTATATGAAGTTTTAATACACAAAGACTAAAAAATCTATATGTTTATTATTCATACAACCTTATATAAAAAAATGCAAGTTGAATATAGGCAGAGATTCATACTTAAGTCTTAAAGATTATAACAATATTCTTGTTAGTGGAAACGTGATTTTTAACCCATATTGAATTATGTATAGGAAAGTGAGAGAGAAATATTTAAAATAACTGACCAAAGAGACAGCGTGTAGCCAAGTTAAAAATAGGGTAGATTTAGTAATATTAAAACGATTGAAAGGATTATAAATATATAAAATTACTGAATTAAAATCTGTCATTTAGGTCAATTTAATTACTGGTATGAAACTTAAATGAATTTATGAAGTGACTAACTTGTCATTAGAATTTAATAGTTCATATTTCTATCTAAATCGATATAAGAATAAAATGACTATATAAAATAGATATAGTCATCCAAAAATGACGATGTGGTCAGATTAAAGATTCTGAAGATATAGAATAAAAGTCGGTAGCCAGAGGGCCGTAAAGACAGCATTCACTGCCATACCAAATGCTGCGTATCGACCTGCAACACTACCACGCTGCCAGGCTTGCGCTGTGCCAATCGCATGAGCGGCAAGGCCCAGTGCAAGACCAGAAGCACGTTCGTCATTGATATGACGCAGAATAAGGGGGGAAAACGCAGCTCCAATGACACCAGACAGAATTACAATCAGAATCACCAGGCTAATTGGTGCATCTAGTAAAGTCGCGATATTAATCGCAATTGGGGTAGTAACTGCACGAGTGGCAAAGGCCATGATGTCACCGGCTGCCATATGTAACAGATAAGCGAGTCCCATGGGCAGGGCAACTGCACTGATACTGGCGAAGATCAGAATTCCAATCACACCTTTTAATGGCAGGTCATCATAGCGCATCGCTGCCAGAGGAATTGCCAAGGCCACCGTAACATAGCCTAAAAGACGGTTAAACAGGGGATTGGTGTCTTCTGTATAATGTTCATAAGGAACACCCAGTACAAACAGAATAGCCAGCACGAAGAACATGCCAAAGACAATGACCGGAATTTTAGGAATCACACGGTTACATGGTTTAGCCGCAAGATAGGCCACTAGCGTGATCAGGAAACCATAGAGTACAGATAACATAATGATCTCCTAAAGCCAGCGCTTGGCCATTTTTGCATAGACCCATAATGGAATGAGCGTACTAACAAACAGAATTAGCAGAAAGGCTGGAATTTTATGTCCCATATGCACCAGCATCATCAATGAGCCGGCACTGACAGGTAAAAATGCAAAGGCACTTTCTTTCATAATCTTGTTATTGGTATCTACCAGTCGGGCAGGAATTTTGCTCCAGCGACGCCAGCTAAACAGGACGATGAGCAGGCTGATCAAACCGACCAGATTGCCTAATTCAGGGTGCTCTAGCTGGGTCATGATCCATACTGCTGCTTCCCGAAAGACAATAATTAGAAGCAGCGTGCCGATCCATGCTGGCCAATCTATATGCTTAATCCAGTTCATTTTAGAGTCTATTTAATTTGATTTATCGAGTTTTAGTCGATCTTACGCGGTATTTCAAATTCTTCAAGTGGCCGTTGAAACTGAACTGCTTGCTCACCCAAAATATCTTCTAGGGATAGATGTGCCTGGCGGATGATCTGTGCCAATTTCTGTGGAGCAATACTGACCTGCAAATGCAGCTGACCTTGCTCGTCATAATGTTCGGACTGAATCACGTTCAGATCATAAAGTTGATTAAGCAGTTTGCCATGTGCAGGCTGTAACTTAAGTTCAAACTTTTGCAGTTCTCCCATCAACGCTTCATGTACCGCCTTACGTAGCAGGTCAATCCCTTCTCCAGTGTGAGCAGACACATACACCCGTTCTGGCTGATTAGGTTTGTGATAGATAATCTTGGCGTCTTCACCGCTTTGGTCAATTTTATTATAGACACGAAGTACTGGAACATTAGCCCCGATTTCCTTGAGCACACTTTCTACTGCATCAATTTGTTCCAGAATTTCCGGACTGCTGGAGTCAATCACGTGTAGCAACAGGGTGGCTTCTAAAGTTTCTTCCAAAGTCGCTTTAAAAGATTCCACCAGGGAGTGAGACAGGTTACGCACGAATCCTACCGTATCTGCCAGTACTACAGTGCCAATGCCTTCCCAGTCCAGACGGCGCAAGGTTGGATCCAGAGTGGCAAACAGCTGATCAGCTGCATAAACATCGCTATCTGCAAGAATATTAAACAGGGTAGATTTACCGGCATTGGTATAACCAACCAGAGAAATGGTAGGTACAGCAGCTTTCTGACGGGCTACACGACCTTGCATCCGGGTTTGACGGACTTTATCCAGTCGGGCTTTCAGTTGCCCCATCCGTACACGCAGCAAACGTCGGTCAGTTTCTAATAAAGTTTCACCAGGGCCACGTAAACCAATACCCCCTTTCTGGCTATCCAGATTGCCACGACTACGAATCAGGCGGGAAGAAAGATGCTGTAACTGGGCCAGTTCGACCTGTAATTTACCTTCATAAGTGCGAGCGCGCAGCGCGAAAATATCCAGAATGAGTTCCGTACGGTCCACCACCCGACATTTAACGACACGTTCAAGGTTACGTGCCTGAGCAGGGGTCAGGGTATGGTCAAAAATCACCAGATCAGCTTCAAGAGCTTCAACTTTTTCTGCAATTTCCTCAGCCTTGCCGGAGCCGATAAAATATTTAGGATCGGGTCTTAAACGCTGAGCATACATATGCTCAAGAATTTCTGCCCCTGCTGAACTGGCCAACAGGTGAAATTCTTCTGCATCCAGATCCTCCAGCATCTGCACGGTCACACTGACCAGAATGACACGATCTTTGGCACGATGCTGTTCAAAATATTCCACTCAGTCCACACTCTACTTAAAAACTTTTTTAATAGAATTCATTTTAGTGGAAAAAGACAGGGACAGATAGCATTGCTCTGTGAGTTTTGGATTAGAGTGCAGCAACAAAAAGTTGAGCAAGGCCGACTAAAACAGCCGCATAGAATGCGGTTGCCACAAAAATGTATTTCAGTGCTTGTGTGGGTTGAAGGGTTTCAACCGTAACCTTTGGATCTTGCTGCATGATAAAACTCCATAATTTACTCATTCAATGGAAATGTAATAATTCATCGTTTAATTGAATAAAAATTGCAAAATTTAATCCGTCTGAACGGTTTTTATAATCAATGCATGTTCAGAATGAACAGTATAGAATGGTAAAGATACGTGAAGATGATGACCTGAATCGACCTGGAAATAGTGATCCTTGTATGCACTCGACTATAAATAATGAAACATCTGAAATTCGTGGTTTAGCAAAATTTTTGCTCTATAGCAGAAAAATGGTTGCCTCTGTCGCAGCGGTGAGTGAAGGGTTCTATCTAGTTTACCGACACGGTTTATACAAGAATCCGAATAATCCACATAACACGCGATATGTGCAGTATTTCTGTCGTCAGCTATGCAAGGTATTTAATATTGAAGTGCAGGTACATGGCACTATTCCACGAGAACCCGCACTTTGGGTGAGTAATCATGTGTCCTGGCTGGATATTGCAGTACTCGGTTCTAGTGCACGGGTGTTTTTCCTGGCTAAAGCCGAGATTGAACAGTGGCCGCTGCTCGGAAAACTGGCGAAAGGCGGGGGAACTTTATTTATCAAGCGTGGGTCGGGAGATTCAGTCCGGATCCGTGAGCAGATTACCGGATTTTTAAAACAGGAAATTCCAGTGCTGTTTTTCCCTGAAGCCACCACTTCAGATGGACGTGCAATCAAGAAGGTCCATGGCAGGATTCTAGGTGCAGCAATTGAAGCAAAGCGCCCGGTACAGATTTGCCTGATTTGTTATGTCAATCAGCAGGGGGAACTGGATACGGTCGCGCCTTTTATTGGTCAGGTCGGTTTCGCTGAGCATGTACGTAAAGTGTTAGAGATGCCAAATGTCACGGCACATTTAATGGCTTTACCGGGCATTTCTACAGAAGGTCATACGGTGGATACGCTGACGCCGTTGGTGCAGGAAAAGATGAATGAAGGTCTGAAGTATTTACAGAATAAAGTCCTGAAAACACCCTTGGAAGTTACTGCATCAGTTTCATAGGTAAAACAAACAGAATTATTTTCCAAAAACTAAAATGAGCGTTTAGTGGCGCTCATTTTTTTATGTGCAGCATTCAGTAGTTTGTTGTTTTAACCAGTGTGATCCAGACGTGAACCTAGGGTTTCGAGATGCATCGGGAAAACATTATTTTTACGGTCTTCAAAATAATGACGTAAGGTCCTTTCTACACTCGGGAATGCCAGTTCTGCCCAAGGAATATCCACTTCGTCAAACAGGCGTGATTCAATGGTTTCTTCACCAGCACCAAATTTGCCTTCCACCAGTTGAGTTTTAAACAGCACATAAATCTGACCGATACGTGGAATATTGTACATACAGTACAGCTGTTCGATTTCCACTTCAGCTTCGGCTTCTTCACGGGTTTCACGTGCTGCGCCTTGTTCCATGGTTTCAAACAGTTCCATATAGCCGGCAGGTAAAGTCCACAGGCCATAACGAGGTTCAATCGCACGTCGGCATAGCAGTACTTTGTCTTCCCAGACCACTAGGGATCCGCAAATAATCTTTGGATTAATATAATGAATAAAACCACAGGAGCTGCAGACATGACGAAGTTTTTGATCACCTAAAGGTATTTTTTCAGTTGTCTTATGTCCACAGGCCGTACAGAAGTTCATATTCATCATCAATGACAAAAAGTAGACTCAGGATAACTGAAAAATTGAAATTTGGCATCAATTCTATCCTCAGGAATCAAAAATCAGCTATGATGAAATCATAATGAGAATGAGGAAAGCGTGGATGGATGAACGCAATTTAACACACAGATTACAGCAACGTTTGCGCTTTTCCAGGCGGATTCAGCCAGCGCATGCTGCCGTGTTAATTGCGATTACGGATGAGTCGGATCCCAAGGTCTTACTCACCCGCCGTTCGGCTTATCTGTCTAATCATGCCGGTGAGGTTTCTTTTCCGGGCGGTAAGCGTGATCCGCAGGACACCAGCAATATCGTCGTAGCGCTACGCGAAGCCTATGAGGAAACCGCACTGAACCCTTTCGATGTGCAGCTCATTGGTGATCTGCCCATGCAAAAGGCACGAAATGGCATGTTGGTAAAACCGATTGTCGGACTGATTCCACCGAAAGTTCAGCTGGTTCCACAACCCACTGAAATTGACCGGATTTTCTTTGCCTCACTGCGGCATTTACTTGAAGCCAAACCCACACCTTATGAAGTACGCTTTGCCCAGCAGTCCTTATATTTCCCGAGTATGCGCGTGGAAAATGAAGTGGTCTGGGGGCTGACTGCGCGTATGCTGATTTCTTTATTTCAGTATGGCCTCGACTATAAAAAAGACTGGCCATTCTTACTTAATTCACCAGCTTTTAAACGATCAAAATTCTTTCAGGACTGAAGAGGATATTCAGGCATGTTGTACAAATTTCAGGGACATTCTCCAAAAGCGCTGCAACCACCATGGGATGGTTGGGTCGCACCCACAGCGACCGTGATTGGTCAGGTTGAATTGGGCAAACAGGTCAGTATCTGGTTTGGCGCCGTGGTGCGTGGTGATAACTGCAAAATCCATCTTGGGGACTATACCAATGTGCAGGAAAATGCCGTACTGCATACTGATGCGGGGATTGAAATGCATATTGGTGATTATGTGACGATTGGTCATCAAGCCATGCTGCATGGCTGTACCATTGGTGATAATAGCCTGATCGGGATTCAGGCTGTTATTCTCAATAATGCCGTGATTGGTAAAAACTGTATCATTGGCGCGAATGCGCTGATTCCGGAAGGAAAAGTGATTCCGGACAATTCTGTGGTAATGGGATCGCCGGGTAAGGTGATAAAAACCCTAGATGAAGATACTGTACAAAAGCTGAAAATGAGCGCACTGCATTATGCTAACCATTTTCAGAAGTTCCAGCAACTGGAACAGGTTGAGCTTTAAGCAACTCATCTACCTGTATTTATTGACCCGGCGATGGCCAGGTTTTTTTGTATCTGTTTCGGGAAAATCTCGCGTAGCGGATATGAGTGGAGTATCATATCCGCGTTTTTTATATTCTCTGAATTAAGGTTGTGCATGAAAGTGCTGGCATTGGAAACTGCCAATGAGCAGTGTTCCGTTTCTGTGATTGATGACACTCAAGAATTATTTTTCCAACTTGATGCGCGCGCAAAGGCACAAACGCAAACAATTCTCCCAATGATCGAGCAGGCTCTAAAAGATTTAAGCCTGGCGGTTTCTGATTTGACGGCGATTGCATTTAGTCGTGGACCGGGTTCATTTAGCGGTGTACGTATTAATGCCGCGGTAACACAAGCTTTGGCGTGGTCAAATGACCTGCCAGTGGTACCCGTTTCGACCTTGCAGGCTTTGGCACAAGCGGCATACCGTTTGCACGGTCTGTCAGAAGTGACTGCGGTACTCGATGCGCGTATGAATGAAGTTTATATCGCCAGCTATCAGCTGGATGCTCAAGGCATCATGCAACCAGTAGATGAAGAACAGTTGCTTGGTTATGAACAGGGTAGCGCCACAGTAAAATTTGCTGTAGTCGGCTCAGGCGCTCATCTGGTCCAATCAGAAGAGACTGAATACAAGAATGTTACTGCGACTGCACAGGATATTGCCACGATAGCGCGTGTGGCAGCAGCATCAGAAAACTGGGTTAGTGCTGAATTGGCACTGCCGGTCTATTTACGCGATAACGCATGGAAAAAAATTCCAGAACAAGGCAAAGCATAATTAATCAGGATTAAGCATGGATCTATTACTGCTGCTGAAAGCGGCAATCATGGGTATTGTTGAGGGTATTACTGAGTTCTTACCGATTTCCAGTACAGGGCATTTGATTCTGGCTTCAGAATTAATGAATTTTTGGACCAAGGAAAAGAGTGATGTTTTCGTGATTGCCATCCAGATGGGGGCAATCGCAGCAGTGATTTATGAATACTGGACACGTCTGTGGGGAGCCGCTACCGGGATTGTCAGTGGTGAACCACAAGGACGCCGTCTCGGTATTGGTCTGATTCTGGCTTCGATTCCAATCATACTTATCGGGCTAACTTTTGGTCAAACTGTGAAAGAGTTGCTATTCAACAATATTGCAATTGCGATTGGCTTGATTGTCGGTGGTCTGATCATTATTTGGATTGAAAAGAATCCACCTCAAGTCCGTGCCCAAGAAGTTGAAGACTTGACCATTAAAGATGCTATCTGGATTGGTCTGATTCAGGTTTTATCGCTGATTCCAGGTACTTCACGTTCTGGTGCTACCATTATCGGGGCGATGTTCCTGGGAGTATCACGTAAGGCAGCGACTGAGTTTTCCTTCTTTCTGGGTATCCCGGTAATTGTCGGTGCAGGCCTGTTAGACTTATACCAGAGCTATGACGTGTTTAGTGGGACTCAGGACTGGGTGGTACTTACTGTTGGTCTTTTAGTGTCCTTTATTTCAGCATTGTTATTGATCCGTGCCTTAGTCGCTTATGTCGCGAAGCGTGATTTCATGATTTTTGCCTGGTACCGTATTGTATCGGGACTGCTCATTTTATTGTTTGCATACACAGGCTGGACATTATGGTAAGCGAGATTCGCTTATACACTGAAACTGCATATATCGAGAAAGCACAGCACTTTGAGGCTGTGCTTTCTTCTCGTGGTGTACAGGTTCAGATTGAGACCGTAGAAAAACTCAATGCGCGTTTCTTTCGCCTGAATCCCGAACTGGCACTGTGTGTTGATGCGGACGGTTTATGGCTATCTGCCAATGGCATGAAAATGCAACCGGACTGGAAAGCGGAAGTGGGGCGTTTAAAACGTGCTTCACTGAAGTCGGAAATGATTGCACGTGCTTGCAACCTGGGTGAAAAGCCGACCCTAATTGATGCGACTGCCGGTCTTGGTCATGACAGCCTGTTGATGGCACATCTTGGTGCGCATGTCACTCTGGTCGAACGTCATCCGATTCTGTTTACCTTGCTGGAAGATACCCATACGCGTGCGCAGAATGATGCTTTCCTGAATCCGGTTGTATCGCGTATTCATCTGGTCTTCTCTGATTCTGCTGACTATTTAATCCAGCAGGCAGCAGAAAGCGCCATGGTGGATGTCGTTTATCTGGATCCGATGTTCCCGCAGCGTGACCAGAATCAGCAGGCACCCAAGAAACAGGCACAGGTGAAAAAACAGATGCAGCTATTGCATATGCTTTTGCCTGAAGATGGTGAAATGGACCTTGGCGATAACCTGCTGGAACTGGCACAGAAAATTGCTAAACGGGTGGTGGTGAAGCGTCCGCGTCTTGCCGTTTTTCTGGCTGATAAAGCACCCGATCATCAATGGCAAGGGGATGCTTGTCGCTTTGATGCGTATTTTCAGCATGATCTTGTAGCTGAATAAGATAATTGCTTCAAAATTCGCCAAGGATTTGTTATATAGTTAAAAATAGCATTGATAAAAGTCCTATCAAGCATAAACTTATTCTGCGAATTAGCGAGCCACTTCATCTCCCCGAAATCCTATGATCGACTTCAAACCATCCATTAATTTTTGGCACGATTTTAAGAGCAATCAAATTGCCGGAATATGGTTGTTTCTGGGGTCGAGGCGTTCCCTGCAAATGGTACGTCCCTCCATTCTTCAACTGGTGTTCTGGGGCATTCTGGGTGGTTGTGCCAACAGCCTGTTCAGCTGGCTCAGTTCAGGCCGGATTGGGGAATTTAACTCCCAAGGTCTGGTTAGCTACGCACTCTGGCCTTTTATTGCCCTGATTGTCGGGATTTTTCTGTCACAGCGGATCAATAATCCGCGTTTGATGCTGGTGCCGGCCTTGCTCTGGCTAGTACTGGATACGCACATCATGCTGTTCCAGTGTCTGATTCAGTATCTGGGCGATCTCGACTATCTGCCGTACATCCTGTATGACTATATCCCGACCTTATTTGTGATGCTGTTTGTCTGGCAAAGTCTGGCTGTGGTCTGGGTATTCTCACGTGAACTGAAATGGCCGTGGTGGGAACGGGCACTAATTATGCTGGCAACCCTGTTTACCTTGGTCGTTTGGCAGATTTCTGTCAAAGATCAGCCGATCTGGAAAGTGGAAGAAGTCCCGCCCAGCTTTGCTGAAGATGCCTTCTATGCACAACCTAATTTACTAAACAAAGCGCTGGATTCTATTGAATATGGCGAGTTTGCGCAGTCACACTGGTATTTTGTGGGTGTGGCAGGTGCAAGCTATCAAGATGTATTCTATTCAGAGATTGAACGGATCAAGGAACAGTTTGATACCCGCTTTGGAACCTTTGGTCGTTCGATTGCCTTGGTAAATCATCCAGCAGCCCGCACCGAGATGCCAATTGCTTCCAAAACCAGTATGGAACTGGCTTTACGCCGTATTGGCCAGCAGATGAACCGTGAAAGTGATGTGCTCTTCCTGTACATGACATCGCATGGTTTGCCAAACGTATTTGAAATGGAAAATGCACCGCTAGATCTGGCACAGGTCGATCCAAAGTGGCTGCGTGACACGCTGGATGCATCCGGTATCCGCTGGCGAGTCATTGTGATTTCTGCCTGTTACTCCGGCAGCTTTGTTTCTGCACTGCAAAATGAAAATACTTTGGTCATCACCGCTTCAGCCGCTGATCGCCAGTCTTTTGGCTGTTCCAATGAAGCTGACTATACCTACTTTGGTCGTGCTTTCTTCGATGAGGCGATGCGTGAGCAAAACAGCTTAAAGGAAGCTTTTACACAAGCCAGCCAGACGGTAGCGAAGTGGGAAAGTGCACAAGGTTTTGAACCGTCTGAACCGCAGTGGGTCATCGGTAAGAATATGGAGTTGATGTTACCTCAGCTTGAACAACGTCTTTTCCCGCCAGCGACAACAGCTTCAGCTTCCCAGCCAGTCGCTTTCGCGCCCTAAACCGATCAATGACTTTAGAAAATAGAAAAGGAATCATGATGGAACTGCTACAGAATAATAGAAGTTTTGAAGGTGAACAGCGAATCTATCGCTTTGATTCTAAAGTGTTAAAAAAATCAGCGCGCTTTGGTATATTTCTGCCGCCGCAAGCCTTGGCAGGACAAAGCTGTCCAGCGTTATTCTATTTGGCAGGTCTGACCTGTACTGAAGAAACCTTTGCGATTAAAGCGCATGCGCAGCGTCTGGCAGCACAGCTGGGCCTGATTCTGATTACACCAGATACCTCGCCACGTGGTGAGGGGGTAGCTGAAGGAGACAACTGGGACATCGGACAGGGTGCCGGTTTCTATATCAATACAACGCAGTCTCCTTGGGCTGAACACTTCCAGATGGAAAGTTTCATCATGAATGAGCTTTATCCCTTGGTAAATGAAGAGTTTGAGATCCAGTCGGGCAGAATCGGTATTTTTGGACATTCGATGGGTGGTCATGGTGCCTTAACCTTGGCATTTAAATATCCAGAAAAATTTGTCTCTGTTTCTGCCTTCGCTCCGATCTGTGCACCAAGCCAATGTCCTTGGGGTGAAAAGGCCTTTAGCAATTATTTAGGTGAAGATCGTGCAGAATGGGCCAAACATGATGCGACTGAACTGGTCAAAGCCAAAGGTGCACTTTATCCGGATATCCTGATTGACCAAGGCTTTAATGATCAGTTTTATAGCCAGCTGAATCCTGCCTTATTCCAGCAAGCTTGTGATGCCGCGGGACAAAAGCTTACCTTACGTGAACATCAGGGCTATGATCACGGTTATTACTTTATCCAAAGCTTTGTTGATGATCATCTACAGTTCCATGCGGTACAGCTCGAAAACTGATTTTTAGCTATAACCCAAAGCAAATGACTCATGGCATGGATGCAAATATACATGGCATATATGTCTGATCATGCGCTATGCTTGCAAAGATTTATATAATAAAAACAAGGCAGTTTATGCAAAATACCAGTGATATAGACGCATCTACAATTCCTCCAGTCATTCCACCATTCCCACCTGATATTCCAGCTACGCTGGAAGTAAGACCTGCACGAGTAGGCAGATTACAGCATTTTCGTTTTCATGGGACTGCCAGTGAATATTTCGGTATCTGGATTGTGAATATCCTGCTGACGATAGTCACTTTAGGATTGTATTCACCTTGGGCCAAGGTACGCCGTTTACGTTATTTTTATGGTAATACTGAATTTGTACAACGCCGTTTCGACTTTACCGGGGTACCAGTCAAAATTTTGATGGGGCGTCTGATTGCGCTGGGACTATATTTTGCCATTTCGATTGCTTCAAACCTGTCTACTACAGCGACACTGGTCGGGTTGCTGATTCTTTATCTGGCAGTGCCCTGGCTGATTCGGGCGACACTACGATTTAATGCCCGCAACAGTAAATTTGGCAATGCCCGGTTTTATTTTGGCGGCACCAATAAGGAAGCTTACTGGACCTTTATCAAAGCCATTCTGATTTATATCCTGACCCTAGGGATCTTTTTCCCGGTATTGGTCTGGCTATATAAACGTTATTGCTTTGATCATCTCTATGCAGGCCAGTTGAAATTCAAGCTGAATGCCACATGGGGCGATTACATGAAGGCCATGTATGTCCCATTGTTTATTTTCATGGGTTTTCTGGTTGCGGTGATGATCTTTGGCATAGGTTCCAGTTTTACCAATCTTGGCAATCCTGGAGTTTTAAGCTCGCTAATCGGCTGGATTGTAGCGATTTATCTCTTTGGTTTTTTCATCATTTTTCCCCTGATGCAGGCCCGGATTTTTATTACCACCTGGAACAATACATCTATCAGTCGTAGCCAGTTCAAGACCGAGTGTACCCAATGGCACTATACCTGGATTCTGGTGACTAACTGGATCGCACGTATTCTGAGTTTAGGTTTGCTTACACCATGGGCAGCGATTCGTCTATATCGCTATCAGGTGGAATCATTAACCCTGAATTTACGTAATGATCCGGACATGATGATGAACAGAGCACAGCAGGATCACAGTGCGCTGGCAGAAGAGATCAGTGACATCTTCGATATTGATGTGTCGTTATAACAGGAGAAAAGTATGTCTGCTCAGGTCACTGACGTCATTTTCTATGATGGCATTATCTCAAAACCGCAACCGGCGCAGGTGTCCCGGATTGATGATCAGTCGGTACTGATTCGTTATGGCGAAGCTTATGCACAGCAGCGGCGTTATCTGTATGCAGACATGCAGCTGATTGGAGCACTTGGAAAAATTCAGCCAGTGATTGAACTCAAAGATGATGCCCGCCTGGAGTTTTCTTCTGAGCTGCCAGAATGGTTTAATTTACAGCGTAAGGGATTACAGCACTCGATCTGGAAACTGGAACGCACCCCGGCTTTAATTCTGTTTAGTGTGGCATTTGTACTGGCACTGGGTTTTGCGACAATTAAATGGGGCATTCCAGCAGCTTCCTATCATGTGGCTCATCATCTGCCTGCCAACACTTTGACGCGTATGGGCGATGAAGCAGAAAGCTATGTCCTGAAGATGACTGAAGACACTAAACTGCCTAAGGCACGTCAGCAGGCGATAGTAGCGCAATATCAACAACTGGTTGCAGGAGATCAGCCGGCGAAAGTGGTGTTCCGTCAAGGTGGAACAATCGGTGCCAATGCACTGGCGATTCCAAATAATACCATTATCCTGACTGATGAACTGGTCGCACTGGCTCAGGATGATCGGGAAATTATGGGGGTGTTGGCACATGAACAGGGCCATCTGGTACAGCGGCATAGCCTGCAACAGGCACTTTCCAGTTTAGGGTTTAGCGTAATTTTAATCATGATTACCGGTGATGGTTCAGACTTGCTGACCAATTTACCGGTGGCCATGGTCGGTGCCAGCTATTCGCGTAATTTTGAGGCTGAAGCAGATGACTATGCTTTAAATGCGATGCAGGCCCAGCATATTCCCACCATTCATTTTGCCAACTTTCTGGAACGCTTGGCTAAAGACAGTGGGGAAGATAAGGAGGCCGAAAGCTCAGTATGGGATTTCTTTAGTAGCCATCCTGCAACACAAGAGCGGATTAAGGCGGTAAAAGCATTTGAGGCAGAACATACACTACGACAGCCCTGAGGCTTAGAGTTACTGAATTTGCCATTCTGCCTGTAAAGGCTCCTGACCCATCCGTTCGAGATGCTCAATGACCACCTGCTGTAGTCGCGGCAGGTCGACATCTTCCTGCTGTGCCCGAATCTGTACCCGTAAATGCTGATCCGTAGGTATCATTTCCACCATCGCATTCGGCATGTGAATTTGAATATTCTGTTCAGTCGAGGCCACTTCAAATTTGTGTTGCCAATGTTTCATTAACCGTAAGGCAATACGTTGAGCTTGTAAGGTCGCAATATCAGCATAACTTTCTTGCATAGTTTGAATGATCTTGTTGAGAGGTATTCATCATAGGCGGGAGCATCCATAACCGGCAAGTCTTGTCCTATAACAATTTGTTAAGCGGATGCGATTATTCAGGCGAACAGACGCAGGCGCAAATACAATTTGTTATAATGCGGTATTCATCTCATATTCAGCCAGGTTCTTCCATGTCCAAGCCGTATTTAATTGCACCTTCTATTTTGTCTGCTGACTTTGCCCGCTTAGGTGAAGAAGTTGAAAATGTACTGGCAGCAGGTGCTGATGTTGTTCATTTTGATGTCATGGACAACCACTATGTGCCAAACCTGACTTTTGGGGCAGGTGTGTGTAAGGCATTGAAAAAATATGGCATTAAGGCACCGATTGATGTGCATCTGATGGTCAAACCGGTCGATCGCATGATTGGTGATTTCCTTGAGGCCGGTGCGGACATTATTACTTTTCATCCGGAAGCTTCTGATCACGTTGACCGTTCTTTGCAGCTGATTAAATCTGGCGGTGCTCAGGCGGGTCTGGTATTTAATCCGGCAACACCTTTGCATTACCTTGATTATGTACTGGATAAAGTGGATCAGATCCTGTTGATGAGTGTAAACCCGGGCTTTGGTGGTCAGAAATTCATTCCGATGACTTTGGATAAATTACGTCAGGCACGCAAGATCATTGATGCTTCTGGTCGTGATATCCGTCTAGAAGTAGATGGTGGGGTAGGACCAGCCAATATCCGCGAAATTGCAGAAGCAGGTGCGGATATGTTTGTGGCAGGTTCAGCGATCTTCGGTAAACCGGATTATAAAGCTGTGATTGATGAAATGCGTGCAGAACTGGCGAAAATAGGACAAGTCATTGTCTGATCGGAATTTTATGTTATTCACAGCAAGCTGTGGATAACTTTATGGATAAGTATATGGATATCTATGTGGGTAACCCTATGGATATCCAGCATAAATTGTAATCAATTGTAGCTTGGTTGTTTAAGCATTATACAAAATATGTATAAAAAGAACTCAATTTGGGTTCTTTTTCTATTTTGAAAGACTTACAAATTCTGGTGTTTTATTCACCCATGCTTACAAATCAAGCTTTATAAAAAGTGATCAACTTATTTTAAATTCGTGTTTCATTGTGTAACTTCTCCGAACAATTTTAAATTTAATTCATGTGCATAACTTAATTGTTTGATGTGGATAAACTTCTTGTTTTGGAGCAGTGCTGAGCACTTTGTTGTCATTTTTAAAGTGACTGAGAACTCTGTTTTATTCTCAACTGTGTGTCTAAGGTAGCGATTTTTTCGAGAGCTGTCTTGGGTGCTTAAGTTAAGCTGAGTTAAGTTACATCTCATACGGTCAATTTTTGTAATCTGCACTATATTTTTGCAAGTAATTTTATACAATCTCACAGTTTTAGGAGGAACGACCTCCCTTGATGTAAAATATTGCTTTTGCTCAGGAAAAATCGTCAGGACGGCCTGATTTCTTAATTCATGAAGGAGGGCATATGGCCTGGTTTTTACTCATACTGGCAGGTCTTTTTGAGGTAGTATGGGCCTACTCAATGAAGCTATCGGAAGGCTTCAGCAAACTGACCCCCAGCATTATTACTATCTTTTTCATGTTTCTAAGTTTTGCACTGCTGGCTTACGCTATGCGTACACTACCTTTAGGCACCGCCTATACCATCTGGACCGGAATTGGTGCGGTTGGTTCTTTCCTGATTGGGATTTTTATTTTGGGAGAACCTGCGACTGCCATGCGCATGCTAGCAGCTGTCTTGATTATTTCCGGTCTGGTCTTGATGAAACTCTCATCTTCTTAAAGTTTATAGGGTGTACCCTAATGTAAATGTTTCAGTATTTATTTATATCAGCCTTATATTGATCATTGCGTTAAAATAATCTTTCTATGGCAATCCAACAGGGTGAAGACATGAACTTAAGCTATATCTATATGGATTCACCTGTAGGGCAATTGCGATTGGTCGCCAGTACTGAGGCACTGGTTGCGGTGCTCTGGGATTGTGAAACGCCGAACCGGGTAAAGCTGGCAACTTTAATGGAAGATCCAGAGCATCCTGTTCTGGTTGCGACTAAAGTACAGTTGGAACAATATTTTGCTGGTCAACGTAGCTGTTTTGATGTGCCACTCGATTTTGCTGGTACACCATTTCAGAAAAGTGTCTGGCAGGCCTTGCTGAATATTCCTTATGGAGAAACTCGAACCTATCGTGATATTGCCCTGGAAATTGGTAATCCGAAAGCGGTTCGTGCCGTGGGGGCTGCCAACGGTCGTAATCCGATTTCGATTATTGCTCCATGCCATCGTGTGATTGGTGCCAATGGCGCTTTGGTGGGTTTTGCAGGTGGACTGGAGCGCAAGGAAATCCTGTTAAATATTGAACGAAATAAGTAAGATATATTCTATCCTAATAAAAATCTGACCTGACAAAATGAATCCATTTTTTGCTCCAGTGATTGAAAATTTCTGGTGGCTGTTTCTTTTATTTTCCTTAGCAGCTTTATTCAAGCTATTTAAACCATATCTTAAAGGGAAATTCGGTGAGTTTGCCGTTATTGTGCATGCTAAACGCTATCTTAAACAGCCGCATTATATCTTGATGAATGACCTGACCTTTGAGGATGGGCAAGGGGCTACTACCCAGATTGATCATCTACTGTTAAGCCCATTTGGGCTATTTGTGATTGAAACCAAAAATTATAAAGGCTGGATTTTTGGGGGTGAACGTCAAAAAATGTGGACTCAAAAACTTTATAAACAGAGTTATAAATTCCAGAATCCGCTGCATCAGAACTATAAACACGTCAAAGTGCTGGAACAGGTTCTGACAGACGTTTTAAGTCCAGAACATATCCATTCACTGGTGGTGTTTATGCCAGAAGCTGAGTTTAAGACCGCGATGCCAGCAAATGTTTTTCGTAATGCCAGCTGGACGGATTACGTGAAAAGCTTTCAAGAGCCGGTAATTTCTGAAACCAAACTCAATCGGATTCAGCTGCATCTGGAGAAGGCTATGCTGGAGAAATCCAGGCAGACCAATCGTCAACATATAGCGGGCTTAAAGCAGCGTAAGCAAGTTAAATAAAAAATCCCTGAAAAGTTCAGGGATTTTTAGCTGAATGCTGAGCGGCTCTGAGCTTTTCAGTAATTTCTTCCAGCGATTTTACCCGTTTTACTTCATCCCACAGCGACTTCGCTTCAGGATAATGCTTGGACATCATGCCGAGCCACTGCTTATAACGACCGACCATATTCATTTCTTTTTTATAGGAACCATTCAGAAAACGAATTTGCAGACCAAGCAGTTCGTTCCAGCTAATGAGTGGATCATCACTATTTCTACGGATACATTGAGTCAAATCAGGCGTCGTTACTGCACCGCGTCCAATCATCAGATCTTCACAACCAGATTCCAGCTGACATTGCTTGGCATCGGCATTTGTCCAGATTTCACCATTGGCAATGACATTAATTTTTAAGGCTTCACGGATCGGTTGTAGCTGGTCCCAGAATGCAGGTGGGGTATAGCCATCCGCTTTAGTCCGCGCATGCACTGTTACCCAGGCAGCACCAGCATCTTCAATGGCATGGGCATTTTCCAGCATAAAGTTACGGTCCATATAGCCAAGCCGCATTTTTGCGGATACCGGAATATGTGTAGGAACCGCATCACGCACTGCTTTCACTAACTCATACACGACTTCTGGCTCATCCAGCAGTACTGAACCACCACGATGACGGTTGACGGTTTTAGCCGGACAGCCAAAATTCATATCAATTGCGGGTGCACCCATAGCAGCAACTTTGACTGCATTGGCTGCCAGCATTTCCGGATTATTCCCCAAGAACTGTACATGTACCGGTGTACCGGCTGCAGTTTTACCTTCATTTAGGAGTTCAGGGCAATAATTATGGTAAACATGGTCCGGCAACAGCGAATCTGTGACACGAATAAACTCGGTCACACACCAGTCAAAGCTTCCGACGGATGTCAGTACATCGCGCATAATCGGGTCCGTTAAGCCTTCCATGGGTGCAAGAACAAGTTTCAACGTGTTCACCTGTGAATTTGAAAAACGGTGTTATACGGCTTTTTAATACTCTTGTCCAGATAAGTGCAAAATTGATCTTCTAAAAGATGAAATCATTCATCATGAACTTATTTGAGCAATATGGAAAACCAGCTTTTCAGGGATGATCAGCTGGAGTGTAAAAGGCTTATAAATACCGGGCCCATCGAAGCTGTGCGCTTTCTGCTTTTAATCCAGTACCTGATCCACCATCAGGTTCACTTTTATTTGTAGCAGGTAAGACAATATTGGTTCCCCCCATAATATGGTTGGCTATTAATCCTCCATCAACCCCTTGGGTGCTAATAGTCCCTGTAATAGCATTCTGGTTATTGGTGAGCCCGCATCCTTTAGAAGTGGTCACGCCTTTACGGCTGAGCACACTGCCATAAATACGGCTACATGCACCAATATGAATCTGTTCATTGGCCATGAGTGCAACAGTGCCTAAGTCCAACTTATCAATCGGTCGACCATCGATAGTGACTTTTTTCTTACTTCCATCTGGATTCTTGTCCATAGCGTATAGAAACTGATTATCATTCTTGCATAAATTGATAGGCATCAAATATCTATCGGATAATGTAGTAGGTGTTGTAGCAGCAATATTAAGGTCAAGCTTGCTAACCGTTTTTAATTTGCGATTACAAATTAAAGATATTTTATCTGCTCCTTCGCGGACGACTTGATAGGGTGCATAGATGCGAGGAGAAAAAGCAATTGACCAAATTTCTCCTTCAGCCAAAAAACTATTTGTATAAGCGTTAGTCAAGCTATCTGCTCGCCAATTTGCCTCTCCTGCAAATTCTAACGTGCCTTCAAAATACATAATTCCTGGGGCGAGAGTTGCATTGTCTATTGAAGAAGGTGTGGACAGCGAACGGACACGCCACCTTTTTAATACTTCACCATAACCATAATCATCATCTATACCTAGGGTTTTACCAACGCTAATTCGTGGAAGATAACCAATGATCGGACTGGTACATCTACCACTAGTAATCGTTTGACAGATTGCACCGGTATAAGTTTGCCCATTAAGTGTATAATCCCCAATTGAGAATCCTGTAGAATTAATAACTTCTTTGGTGCCATCAGCCTTCATGATATATTGACTATTATTTTCATAGATATAAGTAAGGGTATTGGATCTGTTCTTTAATTGGTTAAGAAAAACCCGGTCAAATTTCCCATTTCTAGTGAAAATATAATTTGCATCTTGTTTATAGACAGTAACATCCACTTTATTTTGAAATTGTGTACTGTCATTAATTCCTTTCCGAATTCCAGTCTCATTAATAGATACTTGTGGAGCAAGAAGTGAATTAAAATAAGGGGATAGTTGTGTTTGCCTTTTAAAAATAGGGCCAGAAGTGCCAAGCCAACTTACTTCAACATCGTTTCCAGTGGTGTAGATACTTCCTGAACTTGCTCCAGCACCAGTTACGCTAACTTTACTGGCAGATTGGATATTACCTGCATTACTACCTGTATGAACTTCTACATTACGTTTAGCAATAATATCTCCTGTTTTGCCCCCTAACCATAATTCAACTGTGCCTAAAGTCTCGATATTCTTTGCGCGTGCACCTGCACCTGTCACTAGAACATTGCCTCCTGCTTTAATATTGTTTGCACTCGTATTGGTGTGAAGCTCAACCTCATTTTTTGCATAAATATCCTGTGCCTGGCTTCCTGTCCATAAGGTGACATCTTTGTTAGATTCAATCTTACCCGCTTTGGCTGAGGTATTCATACTTACCCAGCCATTTGCTTTGACATCTTTGACGCTAGCCCAGCTTAGGGTGACATTGCCCATTGTTTCAAGATTGTCGGCTTTAGAGTTGCCACTTAAAGTTATATCACCAATAGATTGGATATTTTTTGCTATTGCACCTGTTTGCAGGCTAACCGTGCCTAAAGCCCTGATGTTCCCAAAGTTATCACCTGTTAAAAGGGTGACTTTACCTCGAGTGGTGACATTAATAAGAGCCTCGCCACAGTTTCGGTATCCGCAGTCAATATAAACATCATCTGTAGCATTAATATTTAATTCAGAAATATTTTTAGTTTCGAATAAAAGGTTTAGAGTAAGGCTCCCTTCAACATTCATTGTTAATTTTGCATTTGGAGATTCAGATTCAATTAATGTAGAACCTGAAAATACAGTATTTCCACCGAAGCTTATAACGCTTTCTTGATTAATGGTGGGAACAGTACCCTCTGTTAATACAATATTATAAATTGCCCTGATCGTCGTAGCGGCCTGGGAGCTGAGGTTATTGGCACTGATATCTGCGCTGACTGTACAAGGACTACCCTGAGCGAGACAGCCTAAGACTTCAATATTTTTTACCACCACTTGCTGGGTATTTTCTTCGGTTTGGAGACTAATACTTCTGCCTCTCAGTTCAGGAATATTACTTATATTAATTTTTGCTCTCTCAAAAAGGTATTCTCTAAAAGCACTTACACCTGCCCAACCCATAATTTGAGCATTGGTTTGTGCATGGGCTGCAGTCGCTGCCTCTTTCTTGGTCGTCAGTGCTCTCGCAACAGTTGCCGTAATCAGCATGACAGTGATTCCAATGAGCAATACCAGAAGAATGGTAGCCATGCCTTGTTGCTTTTTAAATGTACGCATTGCTCATCCTTATATTCAAGTAATCCCGCATTAAATATTGTTTAAGCAAATAGAAGACCTGACCTGTTTGACACTAGAGTACTGGCCTTTAGCTGTCACCGTGACATATTTGGAACCTGAGGGATTATCTTTACTAATTCCATAAGGTGTACACTTTTTTCCGCCAGTCAGGTTTTCGACTTTAAAACTGAAAACAGGTGCGGTGGTTGCTTCGATATTTTTGTTTCTAATGGTAATTAATGGACTTCTGGTTGTATGTGTACTATTCCATATTGATGAAGTTTTAAGATCTGCATCTGTTCCACAATTCTTTGTATTTTCGAGTAAATAAAGCTGATATTCTTTATTCTCAATATCATTATTAGACAATATTGCTTGGCACTTAAGAATTGTAGGTGTAGTTATATCTGGGATGAAACGTAAGTACAAAATATCTTTACTTGCATCTATTGCAATATCATTAGCATTACCAGAACCATAGCCAGCATTTTGAATCACTTTCTGTAAGATCAGCATTCCTATCTGGACTTGAGTGTCATACTCTGCATCGAAAGAGGCTTCGAGACTGACCTGAGAGATCTGCCTGAATAGCATGAGCATCATGATCATACAGAGCATTGCAATAACCAGTCCGACCAACAATTCGATCAAGGTGAAACCATTCTTTTTCATCTTTATCTCCCTACCACATAGCAAGTCGGGTCGATAATGCCTTTAGCACAATTGGTCGCTACTGTTGCAGAAGTGGTACTTACAGCAAGAACTGGCCATTCTATGGTTTTAGTTTCAGCAGAAATTTTTTTAGTGGAACATCCAAAGTAATATTTCTGGCTGCTGTTGATTTCATAAGGAGTGGTTAACACCCTGTCACATACATTGATTACATCCGTTTTATCATGAGCACCTTGTAATCGGTTTTGCATTTCATTAACTACAATAAAACTTATATTCATGTCCTTTTGGATGCTTAACATATGCTTGATAGCTGCACTACTTCCAAGAACAATAATTGCAAACAGAAGCAGAGCAATCAACGACTCTATTAAAGTAAAACCACCCTGACTAACGGATAATAATGGTTGCTGTTTCATTGTTCTTTCCTATAGTCAGTGTAGGATTTGCTGTGCTTGAGCATGTAGAGCCAGAAACAAGTGTGCCTACATAGTTGAAATCTAAACAATTAAGAGAGGAAGCTCCTTGCTGGATTGTAATATTTGAAAGCTCAAAACTTTGAAGAGCATCATCAGGTTCATCTAGAGGACATGAGCCATATACGACTTTAATTACAGTCTTAGGTTTTGGCTCTAATGAGTCTTGCCAAGGATAAATACATACAGAGGCAGCAGCTTCATTAAAGGAAGTATTGTTCTTATTTCTGATCGCTTTGGCTTTCGCTTGAGAAATAGCATTTTGAATACTAGAAATAGCATTATTTACCTGGCTTTGGTCAATCCAGGAGCGAGTCAATGAACTGCCTATCATTAAAATAATGGCCAATACCGTAATCGTGATCATCAACTCAATAAGAGTAAAACCGGTATGTTTTGAGTGATAGGTAATTAGATGCATATCATTTCAACCAAGCTGTTTCATGACCACAACTATTTATATTTCTAACACCAGAATTATTAAGTGTAAGGGTGCAGCCATTTACTCTAGATTCAGTTCCTATTGCAGTGAGGGTATAAGTCAAACCATCTGATGAATATTGATAATTAAAAGCATTGGAACTAGGTTGCCAGGTTTTAAACTCGGCACTGTTTTTAAGTGCATTAGAGTCGCTGTAAGTTTTATTGGGATAGGTTAATGTTCGCTGGTAAAGGTTTTCGGCAGATAATGAAAGCGCGATTAAATTGGATTGAGCCTCTTTAATTTTGGTTCTTGTAACGTACTTTGAATAATTGGGTAAAGCAATCGCCGCTAATATGGCGATAATCACAATTACAATCATTACTTCAATTAAGGTAAATCCATTTAATTTACTTTTCATATCTACCTCGGTTCAGATTTTTAGTTTATTAAATGAAATTTCTGCTAAAAAATAGTTTAAATTGTGTATAAAATATAGAGGCAAAATTATTTTATGTCTTTAAAGTTGTGATGAAATATATATATTAAAGGATGAAAGGTAAATTAATTTCTGTGTGTATTCACATCGTTGTTTTTTTGTTTTTTATGAAAAGAAATGTAAATAAAATATTATTAGATATAAGAATTTACAGCGTCATTTAAAATTTTATTTAAATTAATCTTAACAATAGTGTCTATTGATATTTCATAATGATAACCAAATAAAGATATAGGCTAAGGTGACTGAATTTTTATAGTTTGTTTTAGTTTGCCGTATTGAATGGCAATAGGCCCTAAAATACTTTAGCGGAGCAAAAGCATTTTCAACTAAAAGCCAGATTCAATATAAATGCCACTTCGTATGCTTATTATTGGATTTGGTATTAGATTTTTTAGTTATATTAATCTTAGTATTGCCTGTGAGAATCCGATCTCTCATTTTCTTAAAGTTATACCTTTTATTAGCACATAAAATTATGGTCGACTCTAAACTCAATTAAACCATTAATTTAGGAACAATCTTTGCGAATTCTATAAAGAATGACTTTAAAAATAATCTCAAATTTTGTGTGAGAGATTAATGCCGAAAGTATAAGCAGAATAATAGGACTTAACTTAGATCAGTATTGATCTGTCAGCATGGTATGAGGCTTGGCAAATAGTAAAATTGGGTTTAGCGATTTAATTTTACTACTTCGCTATTTTCAAAGCTGAAAATGTCAACAGACCTTAAGTATTGAGTTTTTCTATGTAACCCAAACTGTGGATAAGAAATTGACTTGAAAAAAATTGGCTGAAAACCGTTAAAAACTTATTTATTCAACAACATTTCCAGCACGAACTTGGAACCGATAAAACCTACAGCCAGCAAACCAAAACCGATTAAAGTAAAACGAACCGCTTTTTGTCCACGCCAGCCAAATTTCCAGTGACCAATCAGTAAAGCGCCATAGACCAGCCAGGAAATAATGCTAAATGCTGTTTTATGTGCGAGGTGCTGGGCGAAGAAATCATCAATGGTAAAGAAGCCGAAACCTAAGGCAATAGTCAGTAAGACAAAACCGGTCATCAGCATATCAAATAGCAATGATTCCATATCCTGATACGATGGTAGCAGATTGACCCAGACCCGACGTTTCTGTTTTTTCTTGAGTTCACGGTCCTGAAAACGCAGAATCACCGCCTGAATGGTGGCCATCAGCAGCACTGCATAGGCAGATAATGACAGGATAATATGAATATCAAGACCAAGCGAGTTCTGCACAATGATTTTGGCTTGTGGGGTAAAAGCAAAGCCTAAAATCAGGCCAGTCGCTGCAACCGGAATACCAATCAGATTCAATGGCAGAATAGGGCGATAGGTACTATAAGCCAGACTCAGTAAAAGCATCAGTCCGGAAGTAAACGAAACCAGAACAAAGACATCATAATTTATCCCCATCGGGGTGTGCATGTCACCATAAAGAACCATGCCATGTAACACCAGACCAAGAGCGGCCGTGATACCGACAAACCACTGATTTGGAATACGTTTCGACATTAAATGAACAAACAAATACCAGAAAGATGCGGTATAGGCGACTAATGCCAAAATTGTATAAACCAGAGGGAGGCTAACCATGTCTAACCTTTTTAAGGGTGATGAATATTCATTTATATAAATTCGATGCGAACTACAGTATCCTATAGCATTCTATGCATAAATTTTCTATTTTAAGAAACAATTTTTTGCTCACGGCTATTTTAAGCGGATTTTGCAATGTTTGATACCTTAACAGAACGACTCACGCAGAGTTTAAGAAATGTTACTGGCTCAGGGCAGCTAACCGAAGACAATATTAAAGATACGTTACGTGAAGTACGTATGGCACTTCTTGAAGCCGACGTTGCGTTACCTGTAACTCGTGAATTTATCGCGAAAGTTAAGGAAGAAGCATTGGGCCAGGAAGTGATGACTCAGTTATCTCCAGGCCAGGCCTTCGTCAAGATTGTCTATGACGAACTAACCAAGATGATGGGCGCGGCGAACGAAAGCCTCGACCTGGCAGCAAAACCACCTGTGGTTGTGCTACTTGCTGGTTTGCAGGGCGCGGGTAAAACCACGACTGCTGCAAAACTTGCACGCTTCTTACAAGAACGTCAAAAGAAAAAAGTCGCGATGGTGTCTGCCGACGTATACCGTCCAGCAGCAATCAAGCAGCTACAAACGGTTGCGGGTGAAGTAGGTGCGATTTTCTTTGAATCGAATGCCAATGAACGTCCAATTGATATTGCCAACCGTGCTATCGAACAGGCAAAAATCCAGTTTGCTGATGTCCTGATTGTCGATACCGCAGGCCGTCTGCATGTCGATGATGACATGATGGATGAGATTAAAGAATTACACGCTGCGATTAGCCCAACTGAAACCCTGTTCGTGGTCGATGCCATGACTGGTCAGGATGCGGCAAATACTGCAAAAGCCTTCAACGATGCTCTACCTTTGACGGGTGTAATCCTGACCAAGACTGATGGTGATGCTCGTGGTGGTGCAGCACTTTCTGTTCGTGCCATTACCGGCAAGCCAATCAAGTTCCTGGGGATGGGTGAAAAGCTGGATGCGCTTGAGCCATTCCATCCGGAACGTGTGGCACAACGTATTCTTGGCATGGGTGACGTGCTTTCTCTGGTCGAAGAAGTTGAACGCAAAATCGACAAAGAAAAAGCCGAGAAAATGGCGAAAAAACTGCAGAAAGGCGGCAGCTTCAACTTTGAAGATATGCTGATGCAGTTTGAGCAAATGAACAAGATGGGTGGCATGATGGGCTTCCTGGATAAACTTCCAGGGATGAGCAGTGCTGGCCTTCAGGATGCAATTGCTCAAGCCAACCCTGAAAAACAAATCAAGAAAATGGAAGCGATCATCCAGTCTATGACTGTTAAAGAGCGTCGTAACCCTGACTTGATGAACCCAAGCCGTAAGAAGCGTATTGCATCAGGCTGTGGTATGGATGTTGCTGAAGTGAATAAACTGATCAAGCAGCATGCCCAGATGGCGAAAATGATGAAGAAATTTGCCAATCCATCAGGTATGGCAAAAATGATGAAGTCACTCGGCGGCTTGCAGAAACAGTTTGGCGGCGGTGGTGGCATGGGTCCACTGTTCGGCGGCAACGACAAGAAATAAGTTCTTTGTTTAAAAAAAGGCGCTTCATGCGCCTTTTTTGCTTTTTAAGATATACAGTTTAATCAAAGCATACATTTACTTACCCAATCCTGTCGTTAGCTGAGGCAGACTCTTTAAAAAATGTAAACACAGGAGTAATAAAATGACGCAAGTGATTGTGGTACACGGCTATACGGCTGGTCCAGATGAAAACTGGTATCCCTGGATTCAGCAAAAAGCCAAGGAAGAACATATAAGCCTAAAAGTTTTGCGACTTGATCCCTCTACCACACCTCGGCTGGAAACCTGGCAAAAGCAGATGCAGGAGCAGATAGAAAGCGTTGATGAGAACAGTATCTTTATCGCTCACAGCTTAGGCACTATTGCGGCTTTGCATTATTTATCTCATAAATTGAAACAGCAGAAAATCAAGCAACTCGTACTCATTGCTGGTTTTAATGGTCGACTCGGACGTCTGGAAGAAGTGAATCCATTTATTGATGCTGCCCAAATTGACTTTGATTTATTGAAGCAGCAGATTCAGGAACGAGTGGTCATCTATTCTGAAGGTGATGATCGGGTAGCACCAAAATTTAGTCTGGAGCAGGCAGAAAGTCTGGATGCACAAGTGATTAAGGCTCAGCATTTTGGTCATTTTATTGACTCGCAAGGCTGCACTAAACTGCCTGAAGTCTGGCAAAGTATTGAACCAAATCTTATACGCCAATAAGCGTTTCGAGGCTGAAAGATTAAACTTTACAAAATAGGTGCCAGTGGTCTGGAAATTTTCTTGAAAGCTTTGTAAAACATGTTAAAACAATGAGCCAGGAACATTATTATTTTAACAATTAGTATAAGTATGCAGCGATGACAAATAAATCAGGGAACGTTTATATCATTCATGACTATCAGTCGACCTCTAATGACCATTGGTATCCGTGGTTAAGCCGACAGGTCAAGAAACTTGGTATTGATGCCAAGCGCATCATGTTAGCCAATCCATTAGAACCGAAAATGCAGGATTGGCAACAAAGTCTGGCGGTACAGATTCCGCAAATGGATGCCGACACCATTCTGGTAGCACACGGGTTGAGCTGCCTGAGTGTGTTGAAATTCGTAGAACAGCACTATCTGACTCACCATAAAGCTATTCGGGGAGTAGTGATGGTGGCGGGTTTTGATCAGCCGCTGGTGATGTGGTCAGAACTGAATGATCTGGTACGCAGCGTAAAACTGGATTTCAAAACACTTTCCAAAAGTTATAAATACGGGGTTATGTACATTTCTAACAATGATCCACATGTACCCACTGCCATGTCTTTAAGTCTGGCCCATCGACTTCTCAATACTCAGATTTTTGAAGTCTTGCAGGCCGGACATTTTGAAAAAACTGATGGCTATGCAGATTTCCCACAGCTACTGGAAGTCATCCAGCGGCTGTATGGTCTAAATGAGCTGCAAAATGCTGCAGGCCTTTAAGTAACAGGTCGGGTTCAATCACGGGCTGGAAGGATTGTAAATGCTGTGCAAATAGTGGCGCATCACCACCCGTGAGAATCAGCTGGGCAGGAAAGTCACTTAATACCTTTTCAATGGTGCTAAGTAGACCGAGTAGAATACCGTGATGTACTGCATCGATGGTATTGCGTCCTGGGCTTAGCTCTTCAAACGCAGCGTCTGGAATTTTAATGCCTTTGGTATTCTGAATCAGGGCATCCCGCTGTAGATGTAAGTTTGGCAGGATAAAACCCCCCAGATGTTTTTGTCCTTGAGCCAAGTCAATAGTGAGAGCGGTACCACAGCTAATGACGCAATAGTTTTGTGTATTCGATGTTGCCACTGCCAACACCTGTAACCAACGGTCAATTCCGAGTTGAGCCGGATCATCATAACCACAGATCAGGCCTGCATATTCAGCATGAACTTTGGCAAAGATCACTGGAATATTCAGGCGTTTTAGAATTTTCAGGATACGGTCATTATTTTGCTTATCTAGCACAGAAGAGATTCCCACCTGATGCAGGCCAGATCCCATAAAGTGTTGAATCAGACCCAGCAGTAAATCCGCCGGAGACTGTAGATGCATTTCAGCCGCATGTTCAATGATACGGTCTTGTTCCGTGATCCAGTATTTAAGACGTGTATTGCCAATATCCAGCCATAATTTTTTCATTGATCTTGCCTTAGCTACCAGTCTTTAAACGTAATTGCCCTTGATAAAAGGTCTGAATACCAGATTCAGTCTCAATCTGCACCGCGCCATCTTCCTGAATGCCTACAAAGATGCCTGCATATTGTCCTTGTAGGTCAGTAAATTCCACCTGTTGTTGAATGAAAGCTGCATGATGGTTAAAGCGTGCTGCCAGATTATGGCTGCCATGATTAAACCATTGACCTGCCTGTTGAATGGCCTGATAGAGTTCAGCAATCAGCTGGTTGCGTGTCACTGTAGCCAGGCCCAGTTCAGAGAGGGAAGTGATCGGCTGATCCAATTGTTCTGCTTCAATCGGGGCCAGGTTAATTCCCACACCGACCACTGCCTGATGGGTAGAGAGCGGCTCTACCAGAATGCCGCCCCATTTGGCATTCTGACTATATAAATCATTTGGCCATTTCACTTGCAGATCAAGCTTTTGCAAGCTAGGCATTTGCAGAATATTGAGTGCAACTTCAAGCGCGAGACGACCATCAATCGGTATCTCTGTATTCAGCAATGTGCTTAAATAGATATTGCCTTCTGGAGAAATCCATTGGCGTTGACGCTGGCCTCGGCCCTGAGTTTGGGCACGACTGCTGACCAATACCTGTCGAATGTCTTTTTGAGCGAGATCCCGGACATCATCATTGGTCGAAGTGGTGACGGGTTTCAGCAACAGGACTTCAGGCAGTTGTCCTGCATCTTTAAGCAGTTGCTGCAGTTCGCGAGTTTCTACATCCATCTGAATTTAAACGTGGTAAATGTCGTTATGGAGTTAATCATATATTTGTTGATTGGTGCAATTGCTGGTTTCACCGCAGGCCTGTTTGGAGTCGGTGGTGGCCTGATTATTGTGCCAATTCTGTACATTGTATTTACCCAGCTCCAGTACGATCCAAGTGTTATCATGCACATGGCGGTGGGAACCTCTTTGGCGACGATTATTGTGACCTCAATCAGTTCGGTCATGGCACATCATCTCAAAGGTGCAGTACTTTGGCCTGTTTTCCGTAATCTGGCACCTGGTTTGGTGATTGGATCGTTTCTCGGTGCAGGCATTGCAGACTATTTACCGGGTCAAGGCCTGCAGCTTTTGATCGGTTTCTTTGCAGTATGGGTAGCTTTGCGAATGTTTAGCCGTGCCAATATCAAGATTGATCCGGCAAGCACACTACCTTCTACACCAAAACAAATGGCGGTTGGGGCGGGGATCGGTATTGCCTCTGCAATCTTTGGAATTGGCGGCGGCAGTCTGACGGTACCATTTTTAAGCCGTTGTGGCGTAGTGATGCAAAAAGCCGTAGCGACTTCAGCTGCATGTGGACTCCCCATAGCGATTGCTGGCGCACTCGGATTTATGTGGTTTGGTAAGCAGTCGGATGTTACGGTACCGAATACCATTGGCTATATTCATATTTATGCATTTATCGGTATCAGTATCATGAGTTTCTTTACTGCCAAAGTGGGGGCAAAAGTGGCACATCTATTGTCACCAGTCATGTTGAAGAAATGTTTTGCGGCTTTATTAAGCGTTGTCGGTAGCTATTTAATTTATCAGGGTGTCAGTGCCTTTCTGTAAGGTAATTTATTTAATGCAGATTTCAGAAAAGAGAGTTTAAGTACTCTCTTTTTTTATTTGATCAATATATTTATGCTGATAAAGAGAATAAAAAAACAGAATAAACAACCGCTAAGCTGGTTTATATAGAGGCTGGTTGGCTGCATAGACAGAATATTGTCTGACAATGTCAAAGCATTCCTTCAATAAAATAGGTTAAATAAATGAAAAGTCATTCAGCATGACAAGAACTGCATCAATAAAAATAAAGACAGGATGGCCATGCACGAGGAAAAAGCAAACAGCTTGTCTGAGCAGATCGCCAGGCATATCAGTGAACAGATTATTCGTGGTGAGCTTGTGGAAGGTGAGCGGATCCAGGAACTGAGAATTGCATCAGAACTTGATGTCAGTCGTGGTTCTGTACGTGAAGCATTATTATTGCTGGAACGCACCCAGCTCATCGAAATCTATCCGCGTCGCGGTGCCATTGTCTCAGAAATGTCTGCACTGCAAGTTCGTGCCCTGTTTGAAATGTGCTGTCTTCTGCTAGGTCAGATCGTGCAGCGTATGGCTGAAACCTGGCGCCCGCATGAGGCAGAGCGTGTTCAGCTATTATTAGAACAACTAGAAGCGGAAACCCGCCAAGGTCACACCGAAAAGTTTTATGATTTGATCTTTCAGGGGCTGGCGCAGCAGCAGGACATGGTTGGCAATCCCTATCTGATGCGTTACTACCATGAGCTACTGCCTTCACTGCGGCGCAGTTACTTTTTAACCCTGAATATTTCCAAGCGCGAGCTACAGGAATCTTTTGATCTGTTTAAGCTGGTAACTGATGCAATTCTGAGCCGAAAATCACATCAGGCCACTTTATTTATGGAAGATTTTTGTCGACACTTGCGCAACCTTGTGTTGGAATCACTAACACGGATGAAACAAATTGAACTTGCGTGGGCGAGACGCTCGCGCCGTTAAATCAGGACATTATGCGTTTAAGCAGTTTAAAACTTTCAGGCTTCAAATCTTTTGCCGATAGTACAACTTTACACTTTAAAGATAACCGGACTGCCGTTGTGGGGCCCAATGGTTGTGGCAAGTCCAACGTCATCGATGCAATTCGCTGGGTAATGGGGGAGTCGAGTGCCCGTCAGTTACGGGGCGGCAGCATGCAGGATGTGATTTTTACCGGAACGGCCAAACGTAAACCGGTGGGAATTGCCAGTGTAGAACTGCGCTTTGAAAATACCTATGGCAAGCTCGGCGGTGCCTATAATGCCTATAACGAGCTGGCCGTACGCCGTCAGGTCAACCGGGATGGCAAGTCTGAATATTTCCTGAATGGCACCAAATGTCGTCGTCGTGACATCACTGATATTTTCCTGGGTACTGGTTTGGGACCACGTTCCTACGCCATTATCGAGCAGGGCATGATTAACCGTCTGGTCGATGCCAAGCCTGAAGAAATGCGGGTTTATATCGAAGAGGCAGCGGGCGTATCGCGCTATCAGGCCCGCCGTCGCGAAACCATGCAGCATCTGGAACATACCACCCAGAATCTGTCTCGCTTAGAAGATATTGCTTCCGAACTCAAGTCCCAACTCAAAACCTTAAAACGCCAGTCCGAAACTGCAATTCAATATAAAGAACTCGAAGGGCAGATCCGTACCCTGAAAGTTGAAATCCTGTCATTCCAGTGCGAGCAAAGCCAGCGCTTGCAGGAAGAATATACCGTTGAGATGAACACGCTAGGTGACAGCTTCAAGTTAGTACGTTCTGAACTGACCACGGTTGAGCACGATCTGGGGACAACCAGTGAGCTGTTCCAGCGTTTGATCCAGCAGTCCACCCCATTACAAAATGAATGGCAACAGGCTGAGAAAAAGCTGGCTGAACTGGAAATAAACCTGAAGCAGAAACAGTCTCTGCTGGAGCAAAACTCAACCAGTCTGGTGCAACTAGAACAACAGAAAGCTCAAACCAAAGAACGTTTACAGTTGATTGAATTACAACTGGATACCCTACAAGAGCAACTAGAAGATCAAACTACACAGTTACAACAACAGGAAGGTTTAAGTCAGGATCAGCAACAAGGTTTGCAGGAACTGAAATCTCAACAGGCTTCAGTTGCGACCCAATTTGCTCAGATTAAAACTCAAGTCGAACAGCAACAGCAGCGCAAGATGCAGATGTTGGCACAAAGCGAGCAATTAGCTAAAAATATCGTTCGTATCGAGCAGCAGAAAGAAACCTTGCAGCAACAGTCAGCTCAGATTCAGAATCAAGCACAGCAAGATGAGCTGGAACAGTATCAGCAGGAGAAAGCTGATACTGAACAACAGCTGGTTTGCCTAGAAAGCCATCATGCTGAACTGAGCCAGCAGCTGGAACAGGTTAAACAGGCACATAGCGAACAACAGCAACGACAGATGCATTTGAAATCTGAATTGCAAGTATTGAATGCAGAAAAGAAAAACCTTTCCCAACTTCTGACGAAAGCTAATCCGGCAGCTAAAGCGGATGCCGTGCAACTGATGCATGTGCTAAAACTGAATGAGCAGGGCAAAGCCCATGCCAGCCTGATCGAGAAATTTCTGGCAAAATGGCTGTCTGCTCAGGTACTTTCAGATTCAGATCATTTTCTGGAAAATACAGCACGTCAACTGAAAGCACAGCAATCGCCTGCTAAAATCCAGCTAGTAAATGTTCAATCTCTGGCGGACTGGATTGAAGAGCCACACTATTCTTTATGGCAGCAGGTCGCCGTAGTGGAAACCCTGCAGCAAGCGCTACAACTACAAGACCAATTGCAGTTGGGTCAATCCATCCTTAGTTTAGATGCTTATCATGTCGGTCCAGACTGGGTGATTGGACTAGAGTTTGATGAAGCCAGCCAGGCAGGTCAAGGCGCACTGAGCCATCGGATTCGTCTGGATGAAATTGAACTACAACTAGCTAAGCTGGAAGAGCAATCCCGCCAAGCTGAACAGCATCTGGCTGAATCAAAAGAGCAGCTGATAGCGCTGCAAATTCAGCTACAGCAAATCACCAGTCAACAGCAACAGGCACAGAAGCAGCTGCAACAGCTGGACTTAAATATTGCCAAAGTGCAAAGCGCCGCTCAGGCTTTTGCTGTGCAGAAACAGCAGTTGCAGAACCAGTTACAGCAGCTGGATGAACAGCTTGAAGAAGATGCAATGCAAAAAGATGATCTGGAAATTGATCTGCATGCATTAAATCTAAAACTGGAACAGGCTTTACCGAATTATAAGACCTTGCAATTCCAGCTGGATGAACTGACTACACAACTGGAAGATTGCCAGCAGCAAACCCACAATGCTCAGCAGGAACTGGAAATTACCCGTCGTCAATCGGTTCAGTCCAAACAGCAAGTCGAATTGCTACAAAAAGACCGAGTATTCCTGAAAGAGCAGTATCAACAAATTCTCCAACAGATTGAACAGGCCAAGAAATTTATTGATCCGGTACAGTTAGAACTGCCGCATCTGGAAAGCCAGTTTAACGAGCAGGTGGAATTGACAGCAAAACTGCAAAAAACCTGGTTGGAATGGCAGGTCGAGCTGAATCAGGTACAAAATAAACAACAGCAGCTCACTGAACAGCGCCATCAGTTCCAGCAGCAGGATGAAATACTGCGGAATACACTGGAACAGAAACGCCTGGCTTGGCAGGCAGCTAAATCTGATCTGCAACACTATTCTGAGCAGCTAAAAGAATTGAATAGTGAAGTCATTACTGGTCTTAATATCGAAGTCAAAGTACATCAAGCCAAGCTGGAAAAAGCCCAATCGCAGTTCGACAAACTCGGAGCGGTGAATCTTGCAGCCTCTGAAGAATATGAAGAGGTTTCAAAACGCTATAATGAGCTGAGCCATCAGATTCAAGATCTGGAAAATACCGTCGAGCAGCTGCAGGCGGCCATGAAAAGTATCGATCAGGAAACGCGCAAGCTGTTTATGCATACTTTTGATCAGGTCAATGCTGAACTGCAAAACCTGTTCCCGAAAGTATTTAATGGCGGTGAAGCGAGCTTAAGTCTTGAAGACGGATGGCAATCAGGTGTAAAACTGATGGCACGACCACCGGGTAAGCGTAACAGTTCATTGGCTTTATTGTCTGGTGGCGAAAAAGCATTAACAGCATTGGCTCTGGTGTTTGCGATTTTCCGTCTCAATCCGGCGCCATTCTGTGTGCTCGATGAAGTCGATGCACCATTGGACGATGCGAACGTGGGGCGTTTTTGTAATTTAGTCAAAGAGCTTTCAGAACAAGTGCAATTTATTTACATCACACATAATAAGCTTGCAATGATGATGGCAACAGACCTCTTGGGTGTGACCATGCCTGAACCGGGCACATCAAAACTGGTTACAGTGAATTTGGAACAGGCAAAAGAATACGGCTTAGCTGCGGAGGCATAAAATGGAAATCACTACTATTCTCGGGATTGTTGTAGCAGTCGTGATTATGCTCTTGGGCATTCGAATGATCATGAAAAAACCTGCTGATGCAGCACCATCATTGGATTCGGAATTACATATTGATCCGGACAGTCAGACACCGGTTATTCCGCGTCATGTGCGTGCCCAGCTGTCAGCACAGGAGGCAGAGGCGCAACGTGTTGAACCGAGCCTGAATGCGGAAACTGTTGAAAGCACAGCACCTGCAACAGAACCAAAAGAAGCAGCAAAAGTAGAGCCGACATTGACGGAAACAGCCAAGCCTGTAGCAGAATCTGCAAGCCCGTTGGATACGCCAATCGTTCAAGAGGTTGAAACAGAAGTAGCAAAAGCTGAAGTAAAAGAATCCTCTGCTAAGGAAGCTAAGGCTGAAAATGCTGCTAAAGAGGAAGTCAAACCTACTGAATTTAGCCTGAACAGTAATATTGAAAAAGCTGAAATTTCAGACTTTGAAGATGAAAGCAGTATTCTCGACGCGCATCTGCATGAACAGAAAGTCGTGGATGATGAGTGCGCATTGGCAAATGCAGAAATGATTATTTCGCTGAGTGTCATTCCACAAGGCCGTGTATTGTCTGGTGAAAAAACGCTAAAAGTTCTGCTGAAATATGGCCTACGCTATGGTGAGCTGGCTTGTTTCCATCGCTACAGCGAAGATGGTTCTAAACTGCTATTCTCGGTATTGCAGATCACGGATACGGGTATGGAAGGTTTTGATCTGGAAACTTTGTCAACTGAAGAAGTAAAAGGTCTGGCATTCTTCCTGGCACTGCCACACAGCGATGTACAAAATGCTTTTGATACCATGGACAGTATTTCACGTCTGATTGCCCGTGAAGTAGACGGTATTGTCTATGATCAAAACCAGCAGGAGTTTACACCACAGCTGCGTGAATTCTGGCGTCATCAGGCCATCGATTACCGTGCGGGACAGCCAGCAGAAGTCTAAGTTTCTGTATTGAAACCGGACATTTCGATTTTTATAATAGCCAAAACTGAAGAATATACAGGGCGGGTTTTCCGCCCTTTTTTATGGTGAAACTATGACCCAGGAAACCACTGTCGTTGCGCAAATGCGCCAGCTGATTCAACTGATTGCCAAACATAATCATGCCTATTATGTGATGGATCAGCCGATGATTGAGGACAGTGAATATGATCAGCTTTTTCATCAGCTCAAAGCCCTTGAAGAACAATATCCAGCATTGATGCAGCCGGATACACCGACTAACCGTGTCGGTGGTCAGCCTTTAGCAAAATTCATGACTGTAACGCATGCCGTACCGATGCTGTCTTTAGGCAACGTATTTAATAAAGAAGATTTATTTGCCTTTGCCCGCCGTATTGAAGAACGTTTGCCGAACCAGAAAATTGAATATGATGTTGAGCTGAAATTTGACGGTCTAGCCATTTCCCTGTGGTATGAACATGGCGTATTGGTACGTGGTGTAACGCGTGGCGATGGTGAAACTGGGGAAGACATTACCCAGAATGTAAAAACTATCCGCAACCTGCCAAAATTATTATGTGAAGGTCACTGCAAGGTGCCTGACCTGCTGGAAGTGCGTGGTGAAGTCTTGATGCCGAAATCCGGTTTTGAGAAGCTGAATGCAGCGAATTTAGCCAAAGGCGAAAAGACTTTTGCCAATCCACGCAATGCTGCCGCAGGTAGTTTACGTCAGCTGGACCCAAATATTGCTTCTTCACGCCCACTCGCATTCTATGCCTATGGTATTGCGCAGTGTGTGCCGCATCATGGACAGACCACGATGTCAGCCAGTCTGGAATGGCTACAGCACTTCGGTTTCGCCGTGGGTGAGCGTCATTTTATCTGCGATAGCATTGAAGAAGTACAGAAAGTCTATGAGCAGATCAATGAGGAACGTCCAAACCTCAGTGTTGAAATTGATGGCATGGTGATCAAGGTCAATGACCTGAAACAGCAAAAGCAATTGGGTTTTTTAAGTCGTGAACCACGCTGGGCAACGGCTTATAAATTTCCTGCGGTTGCAGCACTGACGACAGTTGAAAATATTGACTGGCAGGTGGGTCGTACCGGGACTTTGACTCCTGTCGCACGCTTGAATCCCGTCGCAGTTGGTGGCGTAACAGTTTCCAATGTGACCTTGCATAACATTGGGGAAATTCACCGTCTGGATGTCCGGATCGGGGATACGGTCAGCGTTTACCGTAGTGGGGACGTCATTCCTAAAGTTGAAAAAGTCTGGCCAGAATTCCGTCCGATTGACGCAGTTGAAGTACATCTGCCAGAAAACTGTCCGGTATGTGGTTCCCCTGTAGTGATGCCAGAAGGTGAAGCACTGGCACGCTGTTCAGGTGAGTTGTATTGTGCCGCACAGCGTATTGAGACCATCCGTCATTTTGTGTCACGTAAGGCGATGGATATCGAAGGCTTGGGCGATCGTTGGGTAGAATCTTTATTGCGCTTGAATCTGTTGAAAGATGTGGCTGATATCTATCACCTGCATGAACATCGTGATCAGCTGCTACAGATTGAAAAAATGGGCGAGAAATCCGTTCAGAACTTGATTGATTCTATCGAGAACAGTAAAAAAACGACATTGGCTGCTTTCATTTATGCATTAGGTATTCGGGGTGTGGGTGAAACCACGGCACGTATGTTAGCCAATACTTTCCAGACGCTAGATGCTTTACGTCGTGCTGATCTTGATGCGTTAAAGAAAACCCCAGATGTCGGTGATATTACGGCTGAATGGATTCTGGATTTCTTCCAGGCACCCCATAACCTGGAAGTACTGGATCGTCTGCTGGCAGCAGGTATTCACTGGGATGCACCAATTGCGCCAACACGTCAGCCACTTAATGGCGAAAGCTGGGTCGTGACTGGAACTTTAAGCTCTATGGGGCGTGATGAAGCAACTCAATTGCTGCAAGCCTTAGGCGCACGTGTGAGTGGCAGTGTATCGAGTAAAACCAAATGTGTGGTTGCAGGTGAGAAAGCTGGTTCGAAGCTGGATAAGGCAGAAAAGCTTGGCGTGCCAGTATTAAATGAAGAACAGTTTATTGCCTTAATGAAAGAGTATGGTCAACTTCCTGCTTAATCGATCTTAAGCATGAATTAAAAAAAGACATCCTCGGATGTCTTTTTTAATGGCTTGATTGGGTTGGGCTCGTCATGATGAACTGAATTCACGTACAATATTGATCTATTGACAGGTATTGAGCCTGTCTCATCAGATGATTCTGTTCTCCCGTTGATGATTGGCATACACATGGCGCAAGCAAAGAAAACTTTTCCGCAACAAAAATCGGAATTACATGTACGAAATCTGCATCGCAGTCGTTACGATTTCCCTCAGTTAATGAAGACTTGTCCGGAACTTGCACCTTTTGTTAGCTTAAATAAATATAATGATCTTTCAGTCGATTTTTCTGATCCACACGCTGTGAAAATGCTCAATAAAGCATTGCTAAAACATTTTTATGACATTCAATATTGGGATATTCCTCAAGATTTTCTTTGTCCGCCTATTCCGGGTAGAGCCGACTATATCCACTATCTGGCTGACTTGTTGAGTGCCAATCATCAAGGTCAGATTCCAACCGGACCTGCAGTTCAAGTCTTAGATATTGGGGTTGGTGCGAACTGTATTTATCCAATCATTGGTCATCGTAGCTATGGTTGGAAATTTGTCGGCTCAGACATTCATTCTGCATCCGTTAAAAGTGCTCAATTTATCGTCGAGGCGAATCCAAATCTACGTAAAGGGATTCAGATTCGATTGCAGAAGAACTCAAGCAATATTTTCAAAGGTGTGATTAAACCCACAGACCGTTTTGATTTGACGATGTGTAACCCACCATTTCATGCCTCGCAAGATGAAGCAAATGCCACAGCAACTCAAAAATTAAGAAAACTCGGCAAGCCGGTTGATCGGACAAAGGTGGTATTAAACTTTGGTGGTCAAAAAAATGAACTCTGGTGTGACGGTGGTGAAGAACGCTTTGTCTGCCAAATGGTACAAGAGAGCATACAGTTTGCTGAGCAATGCCTTTGGTTTAGCACACTCGTTTCTAAGAAAACCACATTGCCTGTGCTTTTAAATGCGTTGCGTAAGAGCGGAGCAGGGGATGTGAAAACCATTAAAATGACGCAGGGGCAAAAAGAAAGTCGTTTTGTCGCTTGGACTTTTTTAGATTCAAAGCAACAACAAGCATGGAGAAATGCACGTTGGACTTCAGCTTAAGCTTATTTTCGCTGAGGATGAGTGAGCTTGTCGGTGCATGACGAAGATTTGGCTTGTTTATAGCAATGAATAAGCTCAATTTTGCTTATATGATAACTTGATGCCGATACACTCAGCGTTTCTGATTTGATACGCATGCAGTTCAATGAATATACGCCACAATGATTTTGAATCTAGTTACAAAAAACCAATACATTATAAAAGTACTTTGATCTTGTTCATCTAGGCTGAGTACTGAGTGCAAGGTATTGTTTTATAAATGGGAATTTATTCAACTAAAGCTGTAAATGAAAGTACTTCTCATTTTAATTATTTAAAAATCATATATTTACGGAAATTTTATTTTGCAAATCCAGAAGATTTTCTCCATAATAAGTCCATAAAGGTAGGGAGTTATAAAAATGCGTGGTAATCCAGAAGTCGTAGATTATTTGAATATGTTGATCGGTGGCGAACTGGCTGCTCGCGACCAATACCTGATCCACTCTCGTATGTACGAAGATTGGGGCCTGACCAAAATCTTTGAACGTATTGATCATGAAATGCAGGAAGAAGCACAGCATGCGGATGCGATTATTCGCCGTGTTCTGTTCCTGGAAGGTACACCGAACATGACCCGTGATGATGTAGAAATCGGTGAAGATGTGGTGAGCTGTCTGAAAGCCGACCTGAAACTGGAATATGAAGTTCGTCAAAAACTGGCAACAGGCGTGAAACTGTGTGAAGAGAAGGGTGACTACGTGACGCGTGATATGTTACGTCAGCAAATGTCAGATACAGAAGAAGATCATACTTACTGGCTTGAAAAGCAATTACGTTTAATTGAGCTGATTGGTCTGCAAAATTATATTCAGTCCCAGATGTAAGATTTGAAAAATCCCGCCAGTTGAGCGGGATTTTTTTAACATCGAATTTTCAAGGATTTTAATAACATGTGTATAGTTTGTTGATCCTCAGCTGAAAACTCACTCATGTTAATATTAAATTCTTGCTGACCAGTTTTAAGTTTAAGTAGATGAATGTCAGGGTTATGCGGTGGAATTAAAATGTAATGAATTTCAGTGTAGGCATTCAGTGGAAAGATTTGACCGATTTTCATATGACCCAAAGACCAATAAATTTGATCTGCGTCTATCTCCAATTTCTTGAACTTGCTGAGTCCATAAAGTGCCAAATAGGCCATCATTATGGTTAAGGTGACAATACTGATGTAGTGATCAGTATATTGGGCAGGTTGATAAAAAACAGCCGAGAACCACTGACTTAGTATTGCAAGCTTGAAGTTCCAGTCCTGATCAGTGATTCGTAGATAATAGCTGAATTGAAAAAGTAGATAACTTATCAAGATATAAGTTAAGAATAGAAATGGATGCAATGAACTTTGACAGTAGAAGGATCTTTTCATGTTGTTATTTTTAGAGCTAAAAAAACCAGGCAGTTGCCTGGTTTTTATCTTAACAAAGGCTTAGAACTTGTTAAAGCCTTTGTTCACGCCATAAGGACGACGTGGTGTGTTTTCATCACGTTCTTCACGTCGGCCAAAGCCTGGTTCAGGACGGTTGTCACGGCGTACAAACTGAGTACCATTCTGGTTTTCACGACGACCAAACTGTGAGCCGGTTTGGTTATTGTCACGACGGCCAAAACCACCTTCACGACGTTCACGGCCAGTATTCGCTGCCGGTTCATCACTGTCACGGCGCTGCTGACGCAGGAAACCACCACGGCGTGCTGCCATAGGTTTTTCCTGCATACGCTCAGAACGGCGTTTTGCCATGCCGTACAAACCAGTACCTTGACGTGGTTTAAGCTCAACAGCTTTTGCCAGGTTATCGATGTCCTGTTTGTCCAGTTCAATCCAGCGACCAGTACGCAGTTCGCGTGGCAGAATTACTGTACCATAACGGGTACGTAACAGACGGCTGACTTTCAGACCTTGGGATTCAAAGATACGACGTACTTCACGGTTACGTCCTTCTTTCACCACCACCTGATACCAGCGGTTGATACCGTCGCCGCCCAGTTCAGAGAATGATTCGAATTTTGCCGGACCATCATCCAGTACAACGCCTTTGAGCATGTTATTTTTCAGCTCAGGCGTTACCTCACCCATGACACGAACTGCATATTCACGTTCGATTTCATTGGAAGGGTGCATCAGACGATTTGCCAGTTCACCGTCATTTGTGAAAAGTAACAGACCGGTTGAGTTAATATCCAGACGGCCCACCATCACCCAACGATCACCTTGGATCGCAGGCAGATTATCAAATACAGTCGGACGTTGTTCAGGATCGTTACGTGAACAGATTTCGCCTTCAGGCTTATAGTAAATCAGTACGCGACGACGGATTTCGTCCTCAATCTGGAATTGTACCTTACGACCATCGATGCGAAGCTCATCACCTGGTTCGATACGCTCACCCACTTGGGCAACTTGCCCATTCACACTTACACGACCAGCGGCAATGACTTCTTCCATATAACGGCGAGAACCCAAACCAACACGTGCAAGCACCTTTTGCAATTTTTCACTCATGACAGCATAACCTTAGAAATAATTATCAACAGTTCACCTATTTATGACTTCGGTGCATTTGCATCGAGGGCCATAAAAGCTTCCTTGGCATCCTGCAGGGGAGGCAATTGGCCTAAACTGGTTAAGCCAAACGCATTTAAAAATTGTGGCGTTGTCACTAACAACGCAGGTCTTCCAGGGAGTTCACGAAAACCAGATTCTTTAATCCAGTTCCAGTCAAACAGCGAACGCAAAATCTGACTGTTATTTGTGACACCACGAATTTGTTCTATATCTGCCCGGGTCACCGGCTGGTGATAGGCAATTACGGCCAAAGTTTCAAGTAATGAAGGAGACAAGCGCGCTGGTCGCTCGGGCCATGTCTGAGCAATAATATTACGATACTTCGCACGTACTTGAAAACGGAAACCTTGAGCAGTTTCAATCAGTTCAATTGAGCGGCCATGCATCAGCATAGACAGTTGCTGTAGGTACTGACGTAATTCCTGCTTGGTATATCGATCCTGAAAAGCTTCTTTTAGACGTGCCAGAGACACCGCTGAATCACTCGCAAAGATAATCGCTTCCAGCTGCATTAGAACATCATGCAGACTATCTTCCGCTGTAAGGATTGAGCTATGGTCAATGGTCATAAAGGTGCTCCCTGAATTGCGAGCGGGGCTTCAACGCCTGTAGCAATAATCTGAATTTTTTGTTGACGTGTCAGTTCCAGAACCGCCATGAAGGTGACGACCATGCCCATCCGGCCCTGGTTTGGTTTGAGTAAATCTGCAAAAGAAAGCACTTCACCAGTTTCCAGGCAGCTTTCAATGTAGGCAATGCGTTCTTCAAGTAGCACCGGTTCCTGTTGCACCTGATGAATCACCGGCTCAGGACGGTTAAAGATACACAGCAGGGCATCACGCAGCAGATTGACGTTATGACCTTCATTCGGTTGAATGAACTCGCCCAGACTGACATTGGTCTCAAACGTATCACGTTCAAGCACACTCATTTTGTTCAGACGTTCTGCGGCCTGTTTAATGCGTAAATAATTTTCCAGACGATCGATCAATTCCTGTTTCGGATCTTGTTCCGTCGCAGAAATACTTTTGGGTTTTGGAAGAAGTAAGCGGGATTTGAGGTCCGCTAATAATGCCGCCATTACCATATAGTCTGCGGTCAGCTCAATATTGAGTGACTTCATCGCATCCATATAGGACAAGTATTGGGCAGCAATCGGCGCAATGTCGACTTGCAGCAAGTCAAAGCCATTTTTTTGGATCAGATAAATTAAAAAGTCGAGCGGGCCTTCGAAATGCTCTAATAGGATTTCAAACGCTGAAGGAGGAATGTAAAGATCCTCAGGAATCGTCTCCTGCCATTCATCCAGTACACGGATGTGTGGAGTAGGTTCCATCATATTATGGATGCTTTGATTCATATACAGTTGTTGGCCACGCGAATTTTCAAAGGCATGAAGGCTGATTCTTCGATCTCACATCGAAAGAAAAAGCATGTAAAAAGTTGATCTTAGTGTACTCGAAAAATACCTCTAAATAAATTGGATATGGAGTTAGATACAAAAAAACAGTAGCTTTTACGGCTATTTTTCGGTTTTTGATCATATCAAATACAGGGATGCCTTTCTGAATTAAGGGTTCATAGAAATGAAGTTAAGCTCCAGTTGGGTTTGCAACCCCTAAGATCGATCATGAGCAATGACAAATATTGAGAATTAGATCAGGAAAAAATCATTCTTTAGCAGCAATTAAAAAGTAAAATTTTAAAAAATAAACCTTAAAAACAGATATCTATCATTCAAAAAGTATTCTAATATCTCAGAAAAATATACTGATGAATAAAACAACTAAAAACAGGACGGGTGATCAATATGCCTATTATGCTGGTACTTATTGCCGTGATTGGCTTGGGGTATTCTGGAGTTATTCAAAATATGAAATCATGCAACTTGAAGACCAAACACGTCAGCAGCTTCAATCAGGTAGATTTGCCGATTTAGAAGCGAAGTATCAACCCATACTTCAAAGAGAAAAGGTAGAGCTTACGATTCTGGATCAGTATCCAAATATTTGCTTTTATACATGCTGGCTTGAAAATGAAAATAAAAAACTTTCTGTAAAGAGTGAACAGAATGTCAAAAACATAGCCTGTGATTCTGTAGAGGCTTTTCAAAACTTTGATTACAAGTCTCGAACTGCCGTCTTAAATGTGATTGAAGAAGATCAAATTGTTTTTCATATGAATGTCAAAAATAAATTTGGTACGGACATGATGCAACATCAGCAAAAGCTGTCGGATTGTCCAAGTTTTTTGCAAATGAGAGCATTAAAAGCTGGGGAAGAATATGTCCCACCACCTCAAAAAAATGCCCCAATAAACATGGTTGCACTTGCTGCATCGGTTTCGGAAGAGGCTGCGCAACCTTTAAGTTAAAATCCTACGGATAAAAATATGAATATAAAATTTGTTGTTGTTGGTCTTTTAGTGATTGCCGGACTATTTTTCGGAACTGAAAAGTATTGGGAGCATAAGTTTCAACAGCAGGCACGAGATAATCTAAAACAGGTACACATGGATGCACAGACTCAACAGCGACTGGAAAATAGTGGTCTGCCCATCTCTGGAGATATACTGAACCAGTATCCGAATATTATTACTTACATGAAACTCACCACTTTAGCGGATAATCAATTACCGGCAGAGATCCAAAGCCATGTGCGACAACTTGGTTGTATGCAGATTGACCAGTTACAAGGTCAAGAGCCAGATTTGGTAAAAGCCTATATAGCGGTTCTTGAAGAAGATCAGGTTTCATCCAGCTATACCATTCAAAATAAATTTGGCAAGGCTGTGTTTGAGCATACACAGATACTAGCAGATTGCCCGAATTTTATGACTTTGCGTCAGTTGTAAATATATTCTGGTCCTGCTGCTTTAGCGCATATTCAATTATTCGCTGGCAGGTGTCCGCTAGGCAGAGATTATTTGTTAAATAAATGTTCAGCAGTTTTCTTGTCATCGCAACTTCAAGAAAATACTGGTACTCAATATTGTCGACATTCAGACTTAAGACGGGCTTAGAATTCTTTTCGATAAAAATTGCCTTAGATTCTAATGTCCAAGGCCGTTTGACATAGATCAGATGATTGGCAGGAAACTCATTCAAGTTTAGCAGGAGATAAAACAGATTCACTTTATTCCCTCCCGAAACTGAATTAAAACGTTTTAATTATTCAAAAGCAGTTACATCACCGACACCACGGCGAATTACTTCAGGTTGATCACCCGATAAATCCACGATAGAAGTTGTGCTTAATGTACCTAGGCCACTATCAATAAATACATCGATGCGCTTGCCGAGCTGCATTTCAATCTCGTATGGATCATCCATTGGATCAGTCTGATCTGGCAGGATCAGGGTTGAGGTTAACAGGGGTTCACCCAGTTCTTGAAGCAGCATCTGACACACGGGATTGCTGGGGATACGTAAACCGATGGTTTTTTTCTTCGGATGCATTAAACGTTTAGGTACTTCACTGGTGGCTGGCAGAATAAAAGTAGTGACAGCAGGCGTATTATTTTTCAGCAAACGATATACGGCATTGTCCACTTTGGCATAGGTCGCAATGTCCGATAAGTCACAGCAGAGAATGGCATATTGGTGCTTAGGGCCTAGACCACGAATCTGGGCAATGCGCTCCATGGCATTTTTATTTCCGATCTGGCAGCCAATTGCATAAGCGGCATCAGTTGGATAAACAATTACATCGCCGGCACGGATACGTTCCACGGCCTGACTGATCAAACGTGGTTGGGGATTGTCTGGGTGTACGCGTAAATGCAACATAAACTCTGTCTCCGATCCTGTGCTGACTTTATTATGAGATTGCCTGCGACGGACATGCAATCTCAATAACGATAAATTTGTATAATTTAATCAAGCATTTCACGAATAAATTCGTCGGATTGTAAACTTTTGCCATTCCGTGTACAGGCACAGATACAATCAATAAAACGTTTTGCGTCACGAGGTAGTTTGGCTTCACCACTAAAATAACGCTGGACCTGTGCATAGACATTATCTTTAAAGCTGCTGCCATTGCCGCCTTTACCGGTCAGGTTGTCTAAAGACACGCGAAATTTACGCCCAAAGGCTTTGGCAAACATCCATTCAATCGCCTGGGGCTTGATTTCTACCTGTTCAAATAAAGCTTGCTGTTCCTGGGTACGGCCATCTGGCGCATACCAGTAGCCCAGATCTGGCAATAGACGACGCTTGTCACCGGCAATGGTCCAGTGGCTGATCTCATGCAGGGCACTATTGAAGAAACCATGCGCAAATTGAATGCGGGCAGGGGTATCTTCAGTAGCCGGGAAATATTCTGGTTCAAAATCACCACGGACTAATGTGACATTTAGGTGGGAAAACCAGTGATTAAAGTGTAAGATGAGCCAATCAACCTGTTCTGCTTCTGACGATACATTCGCCCACGGTAAGCGTTGCACTTGCTGTAGTGAGCTGTCAGAATCCAGAGTTGAAAGTGTGCTAACGAGTGATGAAACATTCACTTCTGTTTGCGGCTGCAACAGATGCATGACTGAAATTACCCAATTGGTCTGTCTAAAAATAAGTACAAAATTGTATCTTAATCTTTGACAGAGTTCTGATGAATTTGTAGAATTGCCGCCTTAATTATGTCAGCAAATACCTTTCCGGCACAGATTGAGCCGTTTAAATGGGCTGAACAGGGCTTTAAATGGTCAGGTCAACTGCCTTTATCCCGCTTTGTTCGTATTGCTCGTGAAGCTGTTGGATCAATTGATGATCAATTGATTAACATAGACTGTAAGCTATCAATGGATGCTTATCATCGCATTGTGTGGCTAGATGGCCATGTTGAAACGAAAGTTCCAATGGAATGTCAGCGTTGTCTGGAAACCGTTGAGATTGAACTCGTTTCAGATTTTCATCTTGCCCTTGTGGATGACGAATCACTGATAGAGCGCTTGGATGAGGATGCTGATTTCATCGTCTTAGGTGAAAGTGAAGCAACGACGAAAGGTTTATATGATGCACCTGCCACCGCTGATTTACTGGCACTCATAGAAGATGAATTGTTATTGTTGATGCCGTTGTCTCCTAAGCATGATGTTTGTGAGCATAAGCACCAACCCGCTCAAGAAGAAGTTGTTGAAGAAAAACGGGACAATCCGTTTGAAGTTTTGGCAGCTTTGAAGGGTAAACTTAACTAATTTTTGTGTTATACTCATACGTATAAGACAATCGAATTTGTTCTGATCCATTTTTTCGATATTTGTAAGGAGCCATCATGGCCGTTCAGCAAAACCGTAAAAGTCGCTCTCGCCGTGACATGCGCCGTTCACATGACGCTTTAACTGAGAATGCATTAACTGTAGACCAAGCTACTGGTGAAACTCATCGTCGTCACCACGTATCTAAAGATGGTATCTACCGTGGTCGTCAATTATTCGCTAAAGCATCTGCTGAATAATTAATGATGTATTAAGCGTCAAGCTTGATAGAAAAAATGGGAGCGTTAAGCTCCCTTTTTTTTGTCTGTCACTTTTAGGCGCTTTAATAAAGTTGGGCTTTTTGTTGTATTTGGCAATTACCCCAGCCAAAATTACGTGCTAAATTGCGCTCCACAATGAGTTAGGTGGTATTTAGCTGTTAATTTTCATCAATTCTATGAAGATTAGCGCCTCTTAATTGAAAGGATTTTATTATGTCTGCTAAACAACTCGAGCAAGCAGCTCAGGCAACCAAAACTGCATTTGTATTCCCAGGTCAGGGATCGCAGAAGGCGGGCATGCTCGCTGAACTGGCTGAGCAGTTTAGTAGTGTAGGTGACACATTTGCCGAGGCATCTGAAGCAGTAGGCTTCGATCTGTGGCAGATTGCCCAAAGTGGTGAAGGTCTGAATCAGACTGAATTCACTCAACCGGTTCTTCTGACTGCATCGATTGCATTATGGCGTGTATGGCTGGAACTGGGTGGTGTTGCACCAAAGTATCTGGCTGGCCATTCTTTAGGTGAATACAGTGCACTGGTTGCGGCGGGTGCTTTAAGCCTGGGTGATGCAGTGAAACTGGTCAACCTGCGCGGTAAGCTGATGCAAGATGCAGTCCCACAAGGTGTCGGTGCAATGGCGGCAATTCTAGGGCTGGAAGATGCTCAGGTTGTTGAACTTTGTGCACAGGCAACAGCAGCCGGTGAAGGTTCGGTTGAAGCAGCCAACTACAATGCCAAAGGTCAAGTTGTTGTTGCAGGGAACAAAGATCGTGTTGATGCGGTAATTGAACTGGCAAAAGAAAATGGTGCTAAAGCGATCGCATTGCCTGTATCTGTTCCATCCCACTGTTCACTGATGAAACCTGCGGCTGAACAGTTTGCTACGGCTTTGGAACAAACTGCCATTGAGCTACCACGTATTCCTGTAATACAAAATGTGGGCGCAGAAATTGCAACAGATGTGAATGCATTACGTCAGGCACTGACTGCGCAATTGTATGAATCTGTACAGTGGACCAAAACCCTGCAATTCCTTCAAGACGAAGGTATTGCATATATCGTGGAATGCGGTCCGGGGAATGTACTTGCCAATATGGCAAAACGTTTACCAAATATCGAAAAAGCACTTCCACTGGACAATCAATCCCGTCTGGAAGATGCATTAAACACCGTATTGGTGGCAGAAGGGAAAATTGCATGACACAGGAACGTAAAGTTGCCTTGGTGACAGGTGCAAGCCGCGGCATTGGTGCTGCAATTGCGCAACAACTCATTCAGGATGGCTACTTTGTGGTAGGAACTGCCACTTCTGAAGCTGGCGCTGAGAAATTATCTGCACAGTTTGCTGAAAATGGCGCAGGTAAAGTCCTTGATGTGCGTGATGGCGCAGCCATTGATGCACTGGTGACTGAAATTGAACAGAACTATGGTCCAGTTCTTGCGTTAGTGAACAATGCTGGTATTACCAAAGATAACCTATTGCTGCGTATGTCAGAAGATGACTGGGATGATATCCTGAACATTCATCTGAAAGCCGTTTATCGACTTTCCAAGCGTGTCCTGAAAGGCATGACCAAGGCACGTTTCGGTCGTATCATTAACATCAGTTCTGTAGTGGCGCATTTTGCTAACCCGGGTCAGGCGAACTATTCTGCTGCCAAAGCAGGGATTGAAGCGTTTAGCCGCAGTCTTGCCAAAGAAATGGGTAGCCGTCAAATTACGGTAAACTCTGTGGCACCAGGCTTTATTGCCACTGAGATGACTGAACAGTTAAGTGAAGAAATTCGCAAGAAAATGAGTGATCAAGTGGCATTGAACCGTCTCGGTGATCCACAAGATATCGCAAATGCCGTAAGTTTCTTGGCTTCTGACAAGGCAAGTTACATTACAGGTACTGTAATTCACGTAAATGGTGGTTTATACATGAGCTAAGGGGCTTAAGTATAAACTTTCCAAATTTTTTAGATTCAATTAAACTAACGGCATTAAAAACGCCACAAGCAATGAGGAGAATTCCTGTGAGCGATATCGAACAACGCGTTAAGCAAGCGGTTGCAGAACAACTTGGTATCAAAATCGAAGAGATTAAAAACGAAGCATCTTTCATGGATGACTTGGGTGCTGACTCTCTAGACCTAGTTGAACTGGTAATGTCTTTCGAAAATGACTTCGACATCACAATTCCTGATGAAGATTCTAACGAAATCACAACTGTTCAATCTGCGATCGACTACGTTTCTAAAAAACTTGGTTAATCGTTGATTCTTAGCTCTGCTAAGCCTAAAGACCACCGCAAGGTGGTTTTTTTGTGCCTGTGTTTTTCTTAGTGGTAACTTACATTCATTAACAGGAAGCTTACCAATGATTAACTTCTGCTTAGGTGAATTCCGCTATAAACAATAGGGAGATAAAAATCAGACAACAATAAGGGAGTCTTCCATGGGTATTTTTGATTTTGTAAAAGGTATTGGTAAGAAAAATACCGCAGCGGCAGAACCGCAACAGACACCTGCTGCACAACAAGCACCTGCGGCTGCGCCTAAAGCAGCTCCGGCAGAGCCATCGGCACAAGAAATTGCCAACAAGTTATTGGGCCATGTTAAAAGTTTAGGGTTGCCAATTAAAGGTTTGTCGATTAGCTATAACTCTACTTCTGATCTGGCAACTGTGCGTGGGCAGGTACAAAATCAGGCCGATCGTGAAAAAATTATTCTCGCGGTAGGAAATATTGATCATGTGGCCAAAGTGGATGACCAGCTTACGGTGAGCAGCCCTGAACCGGAAAGTAAATTCTACACGGTAAAATCAGGCGACAGTTTGTCAAAAATTTCTAAAGAATTTTATGGCGATGCCAATCAATACAACAAGATTTTTGAAGCCAATCGTCCATTATTAAAAGATGCTGATGATATTTTCCCGGGTCAGGTGCTACGTATTCCTGATTAATATTTTTGAACTTTCAGATTTTTCAGATTAATGGCAAAGCTCCTTTTGGGAGCTTTGTTGTTATTGTCGATAACTAGAGTATTAAATACCGACATCCAGATATAGCGTCTCTTTTACTTCCTCCATCACCACATAACTGTGTGAAGAGGCGGAAGAAGGTAGTTTCTTTAATAGATCGCCCAACAGGCGGCGATAAGCACTCATCTCTTTCAGGCGCGCTTTGACCAGATAATCAAAATCTCCAGAAATCAAATGGCATTCCAGTACTTCAGGAATTTCACTCAGGTCTCGTGCGACCTGTTCAAATACATCACCGGATTTGGCTGAAAGTTTGATTTCAAGAAAGACCAGTAAATTGCGTTCCAGCTTTTCTGGATTGAGTCGGGCGTAATAGCCCATGATAATGCCATCGCGTTCCAGTCGCTTCACACGCTCAGAGCACGGGGTGATGGATAGGTTCACCCGAGCTGCCAGCTCGCTAATGGCAATCCGGCCATCGCGTTGCAGAATATCCAGAATCATACGATCAATACGGTCTAATTTGCGCATTCATTATTCCCTTAATTTTTTAAAATCACGCGAGAAATCTAGTGGATTCACTGAATATATTACTTTAAAACAGTGAAATTCACTATTGATCCAAAAATATACTAGTTAAATCAACTAGAAGGATTTTGAGGGTAAGGCAATGCGTGTTTTGGTCTTAGGTAGTGGTGTAATTGGTGTGGCAAGTGCCTATTACCTGGCACAGCAGGGTGCAGAAGTTACTGTACTTGACCGTCAGACTGGCCCTGCTGAAGAAACCAGTTTTGGTAATGCAGGCCAAATCTCTCCAGGTTACTCGACACCATGGGCAGCACCTGGCATTCCATTCAAAGCAGTGAAATGGATGTTTCAGCATCACGCACCCTTGGCGATTAATTTAGATGGCAGCATGTGGCAGTTGAACTGGATGGCGCAAATGCTGAAAAACTGTAATCCAGCCAGCTATGCCATTAACAAAGAACGTATGACCCGTGTGGCTGAATATAGCCGTGACTGTTTACGTGAATTGCGTAAAGAAACCGGGATCAGCTATGAGCATCGTTCCAAAGGTACTTTACAGGTATTTCGTAATGAAGCCCAGTTGGGTATGGTGCAACGTGATATCGCTGTATTGCAAGAGTGTGGTGTGCCGCATGAATTGTTACTGGGAGCTGATTTGGCAAAAGTTGAACCTGCCTTGGCACATGCTCAAGATAAACTGGTCGGTGGCTTACATTTACCCAATGATGAAACCGGTGATTGCTATCTATTTACCAACGCCTTAGCCAATGTTGCCAAAGAATTGGGAGTACAGTTCAAGTTTAACCAGAATGTGGAACATCTGCTAACTGAGGGCAATGAAATTAAAGGTGTTGTCGTCAATGGTCAGGTATTCACTGCGGACAAATATGTGCTGGCATTTGGTAGTTATTCACGTGATTTCTTGAAACCGTTGCATCTGGATTTACCAGTTTATCCAGTAAAAGGCTATTCACTCACGATTCCAATTGTTGATGCCGATTTTGCGCCGCAATCTACGGTGCTGGATGAGACCTATAAGATTGCCATCACTCGCTTTGACCAGCGCATCCGCGTGGGTGGTATGGCTGAGCTAAGTGGCTTTAACCACAACTTAAAAGATAATCGACGTGCCACTTTGGAAATGGTTACCCAGGAATTATTTCCGGGTGGTAATTTGACTGAAGCCAGCTTCTGGACGGGGTTACGTCCAATGACACCAGACAGTACGCCAATTATTGGAAAAACCCGTTTTAAAAACCTGTTCCTGAATACCGGACACGGTACGCTGGGTTGGACCATGGCCTGTGGTTCGGGCAAGTTAATCAGCGATATTGTGCTGGATCATAAAACCGACATCAGTACCGAAGGGCTTTCACTCGGACGTTATTCACACGCGGCCTGAAGTGCTGTTTCAAGGAAGAATCTATGCCACGTCCAATTCAAGCTTTAGTGCATTTGCAAGCACTACAGCATAATCTTGATATTGCCAAAGCCGCAGCGCCAAATGCCGAGGTCTATGCTGTAGTAAAGGCCAATGCCTATGGTCATGGCATTGAACGGGTTTATGCGGCATTTCAGTCTGCAGACGGTTTTGCTTTTCTGGATATTGAAGAAGGCAAGCGGCTACGTGCACTGGGATGCAAAAAACCGCTGCTGTTGCTCGAAGGTATTTTTGCGCTAGCGGATTTATTTGCATGTGCGAAGCATGACATGAGCTTTGCCATTCATTCTCGGCATCAAGTGCAATGGCTGAAACAGTTTGTCGAAATAGCCCCGGATGCACAGTTTGATGTGTTCTTGAAAATGAACAGCGGCATGAACCGTCTAGGTTTTCAGCCGCATGAATATGCAGATGTTTGGCAACAGTTGAGCCAGTGCGAAAATGTGCGCTCAATGACCCATATGACCCATTTTTCCGATGCGGATGGCGAGCGTTTTGGATTGGACGGAATTGAACATCAAAACCTGATTTTTAGCCAGACCATTCAGGGGCTTGAGGCTAAAACCTCACTCAGTAATAGTGCAGCCATTCTAAGACATCATCAAAGCTTGCATTCCGATATTGTACGTAGCGGCATCATGCTCTATGGCAGTTCACCAGATTATCCAAGCCATAGTATTCAAGACTGGAATCTCCAACCAAGTATGAGCTTACGCAGTAAAATCATTGCCATTCAAGACGTGCAGGCAGGTCAAAGTGTGGGTTATGGGTCCAACTTTGTTGCGGAGCAGGCGATGCGAATTGGTGTCGTGGCCTGTGGCTATGCGGATGGTTATCAGCGTATCAGCCAGACCGGTACGCCCGTGCTGGTAGATGGCGTCAGAACCCAGACGATTGGCCGGGTCAGTATGGATATGCTGACAGTTGATCTGACTGAACTTCCTCAAACGAACATTGGTAGTGAAGTAGTGCTCTGGGGGCGGTCGACCCACGGCACAGTGCTGCCAATTGATGAAGTTGCAGCAGGATCAGGAACAGTGGGCTATGAGTTGATGTGCGGCATTACCGCCCGTGTGCCAGTACAGCTTGAAACCGGAAATTCAATATTGACCCATTAACGGAAAAAATGGAGAGGAAAATTTATGATGGAACATAGCGATATTCAACGTATCCGCAGCAATCAGGTGATGAGTGCTGCCACTATTCACAACAAGACCGTGTATTTATCGGGACAGGTGCCAACCCGTACCGATCTGGATATACACGGACAGACCTTGGAGGTCTTTGCCAAGATTGAAGAACTGCTTGCGCTGGCCAAGACCGATAAAAGCCGCTTGCTGTCGGCGCAATTATTTATCAAGCATTTAGCTGATTTTAGCAGCGTAAACCAACTTTGGGTGGAATGGTTGCAAGGTCATGACACTCCGGCACGTGCCACTATTCAGGCGGATCTGGTCAATCCAGACTGGCTGATTGAAATTGCAGTGATTGCAGCACAGCCTTAAGAGCTTCTGATATTTGAGATCTCCCAACTTAATTTTGTAAGAACATCAGACCCGATCATTTAACTTTTTAAATGAAACTGCATCTGAATCAGGATTTCAGGAGGAAATCTGATCAGGTGGGCAAGGGCCTGATGCGAAAAAGGAACTGAAGATGAATACTACACCCTCTAGAGATGACGCAGCGCCGTCGCAACATGAGCTACAACGCAAGTTATCTAATCGGCATTTACAGCTGATTGCCATTGGTGGCTGTATCGGTACCGGCCTGTTTATGGGTTCGGGTAAGACTATCGCCTTGGCTGGCCCTTCGATCCTGCTGATCTATATGATCATTGGCGGGATGTTTTTCTTTTTAATGCGTGCTCTTGGTGAAATGCTGCTGTCGAATTTGCAGTACAAGTCTTTTATTGATATGGCGCATGATCTGATTGGGCCGGCTGCAGGCTATTACATTGGCTGGTCGTACTGGTTGGGCTGGATTCTGGTTGGTATTGCTGATCTGGCTGCGATTATTAACTACCTGAATTTCTGGTTACCCGAAGGTACAGCCTTTACCCCGATGGGACAGGCGCTGATCAGCGCTGCCTGTGTCCTCTTGATTCTGGGTATTAACCTGGTGACAGTAAAACTCTTTGGTGAGATTGAGTTCTGGTTTGCCCTGATCAAGATTCTGGCAATTATTGGCCTGATTTTTGTTGGTGGTTATATGGTCTTTAGTGGTTTTCAGGCCCCAAGCGGTGCGACGGCCAGCTTTAGTCATGTCTGGTCAGATGGCTTATTTCCGAAAGGTGCGACTGGCTTCCTGGCCGGTTTCCAGATCGCGATGTTTGCTTTCGTGGGAGTGGAGTTGCTGGGTACCATGGCGGCTGAAACCAAAGATCCGGAAAAGAATTTACCTAAAGCAGTCAATGCGATTCCAACCCGTATTATCTTGTTTTATGTCTTGTCCCTGTTGGTGATTATGGCAGTCACGCCATGGAGCCAGATTCCTGCAGATCAGAGCCCATTCGTTAGCCTGTTCTTATATGCGGGGATTCCAACGTCCGCCATTATCATGAACTTTGTGGTCTTGTCTTCCGTGATGTCTTCGATGAACAGTGGCGTATTCTCCACCAGCCGGATGCTGTTTGGTCTGGCGCGGGGTGGTCAGGCACCGCAAGCCTTGGCACAACTGTCGAGCCGAGCAGTTCCGGCGAAAGGTCTGATGTTCTCCTGTACCTTTATTCTGCTGGGTGCAGCATTCCAGTATTTTGTACCGAATACGATGGAAGCCTTTACCTTGGCGAGCTCACTCTGTGTGATCCTGTTTATCAGTATCTGGAGTATCATCATGGTGTGCTATATCCGTTACCGTAAGCAGCAACCGGAAAAACATACTGCTTCGACTTTTAAAATGCCGGGCGGTGTATGGATGTCTTATATCGTGCTGGCATTCCTGTTCTTTGCGTTGGTGATTTTGAGTCTGGAACCAGATACTTTGAAAGCCTTGATGATCAGTCCGTTATGGCTGTTAATTCTAGCGGTGACCTATCGTGTGCTGTATCTGCCAAGAGTTCGTAAGCTTCAGGTAGAGATGTAAATTTTAGAATCTAAGACATAAAAAATCCCCGACTGAGCAGGGATTTTTTATTGAGTAGCTAAACTAGAAGGTAGGTTTAACCACCACCAGAATCACCACTGCAAATAAGAGCAGGGTTGGCATCTCATTAAAATAACGCCAAAACTTGTGTGACTTGTAATGGGCATTATCAATCAGCTTCTTGCGGTAATAACCACAGACCAGATGGTAAATCACCAATAAGCCGACCAAGCCGACTTTAAGGTAGAACCATAAGGCTTCATGATAATGACGCGTTGCATCACCCCAATCTACCAGAAAGTGTGCCGTAATCAGGGTGGCCAGCATTGCCGGCCACATGATGCCACGGTACAGCTTGCGCTCCATGACTTCAAAGCGTTGATGACTTACGGCATCTTCGCTCATAGCATGATAAACATATAAACGTGGCAAGTAGAACAAAGCCGCGAACCAGCAAACCACTGCAATAATATGTAATGCTTTTACCCAAAGGAAAGCATCAGAAGGAGCATCCATCAAGTCACCCTAAATTGGGCAGCTTAGCCTTCCCATTTTTTGAAGATGAGACAGGCATTTACGCCGCCGAAACCGAAACTGTTACTCATCACAGTATTCAATTTTGCGTCACGTTTTTCAAGCACGATATCAAACGGTTTCGCACCTTCATCCAGTTCAGTCACGTTGATGTTTGGCGCAATAAAGTCATTTTGCATCATCAGAACTGAATAAATTGCTTCTTGAACGCCAGCAGCACCCAGGCTGTGACCTGTCATAGACTTGGTCGAGCTAAGTGAAGGAACCTGGCCTTCACCAAATGCACGTTCCATTGCCTTAAGTTCTGTGATGTCGCCTGCTGGAGTAGAGGTACCATGCGTATTTACATAGTCAATCTTGTCTACGCCATGCTGTTTTGCTTCTTCTAAAGCCATCAATACACAACGCGTTGCACCTTCACCACTTGGCGCAACCATATCGGCACCATCAGAGTTCGCTGCATAAGCCACAACTTCCGCAAGAATATTGGCACCACGTGCTTGAGCGTGTTCAAGTGATTCAAGCACCACGAAACCGCCACCGCCAGCAATCACGAAACCGTCACGGTCTGCTGAATAGGGACGGGATGCAGTTTCAGGTGTGTCATTGTATTTCGAACACAGCGCACCCATCGCATCAAACAGCAAGCTTTGAGACCAGTGATCTTCTTCACCGCCACCGGCAAGCATCAAGTCCTGTTTACCCAATTGAATCAGGTTATAGGCATAACCAATCGCATCAGCAGAAGTTGCGCATGCGCTGGTAATTGAGTGAGCAATACCTTGAAGTTTAAGCGCTACACCAACGTTAGCTGTAATGGTATTTGACATATTACGTGGTACGAAGAACGGGCCAATTTTGCGTGCACCTTTTTCTTCGAGTAATTTCGCCATTTCTATTACAGATGCTGTTGAGTTGCCGCCTGAACCGCCTGCAATACCATAGCGTGGGTTGCCCGCCAGATCTTCCGGTTTCAGACCAGCATGCTCAACTGCTGCAATTGCCGAATTGTAGGCATACATGGCACAAACACCCATAAAGCGTTTGAGACGACGGTCGATATTGTCAAAATCCTGCTCAGCAGCCGCGCTGACATGACTTTTAAAGTTTAGTTCAGCATAGACTGGATTTAAACGTGTGCCTGAAATCCCGTTTTGTAAAGAGTGAGTTACATCTTCCAATGTATTTCCGATGCATGAGTTAATACCCATACCAGTGATGACAACACGTTTCATCTACAGATCCTTATAGTTCATCTTTATGGTCAGGGGAGATATTTAGCGTTTTCATCAAGCGTTAAATATGGTGCTGACCCATTGTTCACAATGAGGAACATCATAACAGAAAGATTTTTGAAATCTTATGGCAAATGTTATGCCCAGTACGCTGTACATTCGAATAGAGATTCCTACACAGAGGGATTACTAAATGAAACAGAATAAGGTTGAGATAAATGCTGCTAGCACCTAGTATTTATACAAAATACAAGCACGTGCACGCTGAGGTAAGGAATGACAAATACCAATAATAAACAATCAAATGGCTTCATCTCCAGTGCGTTTGGAGTGGCGAAAAAGTTCAGTACAACAGGTTTGGATCTATTCAACCATGTTGCACCTGATTCGGTTTCGAAGGTCACACAAGCGCTGAATGTAGATAAGGTAGTCAATGGCGCAGCTCAAGCCAAGAGTCCATTTGAATCAAAAAAATACGACAATCCACAGGAGATGTTACGTGAACATCTACCGAGTGTATCGCGCCAGTTGTTTGGCCGTCATTTCGATACAGTGAATAATGTTACGCATTTCATTTCGCCTAAGTTTAGCGAAAAAGTGTCAGATTATTTCTTTGATCATCTGAATCAGTTTACCAATGATATCAGTTCAGTAGATGCCGTTCTCGATGAAGCGGGAGTGCGTGATCTGGAAGAACTCACCCAGGATGTCGATCGTTCTAAGCGTATTTCTCAAGCGTTCGGTGAACAGAATAAATGGATTGCTGCAGTTCAAGGTGCATTCTCCGGGGCAACTGGGGTAATTGGCACAGCAGTGGATATTCCTGCATCTTTGGTGCTGGCGCTGCGTACTATTTATCAGGTCGGCCGTTCTTATGGTTTTGATTTAAGTAAAGAAGAAGATCAGGATATCGTTCAGCATATCTTCCGTCAGATTGATCTGAGTCTGATTGCAGAAAAGCAAACTGTATTGTTGGGCTTAAGAGCGCTAGGTGCTACTTTAAAAACCCATGACATTTCCCAGCTGCAAGCCATGTTGGGTTCAAGTAATGATACCGAGCTGCTGCGCAAATTCCTGCATCAGGAAGATGGTCAATCGAAATGGGAATGGATAAACCATATACCGAAAGTTTCCCTGATTGAACAACTATCTAAATTGGTACCGTTAGCGGGTGCTGGGGTAGGCGCAGTATACAGTCGCCGTTTTGTCGAGGATGTTAATCAGAAAGCGCAGGATGTGTTCTCGAATGCACGTCAATATCTGCTACAGCATCGTGACAGCTCTGTTTCTGTTTTAGAGGCCTATGAAAAATCTAAAGCATTGCTGCAACAGGCTGCACCAAAACTACTGGAAAATATCAAGAAAAATGGTCATACCGGAGATGAGTTAATTTTAGATAAAGAGATTCCGATTGAAGGGAATGATCATATTACTCAGGTAAAAGTGCTGAAAAAGACAGATTCTCAAGTCACAGAGGAAGTAAAAGATGAAGAGGTCAGTGAAGGCTTGGATTCATTAGCCGATAAGTTGGTAGAACCGGTTGCGGATAAGCATGTACAGCAACCAGCACTGAGTGAGCCGGCACCTGAAGATATCGAAGATACGCTTGCACAGGCAGAAGCTGAGGGCGATGTCACAGACGAGGCCGAAGTCGCTGCCGCTGATACTGAAAATGATCAGAGCGAAGCAGACACGGAAGCTGCACAGCAAAAGTCAAAAAAAGCGACAAAATCTTCTGCTAAAAAATCAACAGAAGATGTTACAAAAGATGCAGATTAATCTGCAAGAAAAATAGTAAGGATATGAAAGTACTAAGCAATTGTAAGCAAGAGCGGATGTGGATTTGCCTGCTTCTATCATGTTGACCAATTTTGCATCTTGACTTACAATTGCATGCCCTCAAAAAGTAGTAGTTTTTGGGGCTTTTTATTAACGGGAGAATTGCCAAATGGCAACAACAAATCAGTTGATCCGTAAGGGTCGTACGACTTTGATTGAAAAATCTAAAGTTCCTGCGTTGAAGGCTTGTCCACAGCGCCGTGGTGTTTGTACACGTGTTTACACAACTACACCTAAAAAACCTAACTCAGCAATGCGTAAAGTTTGCCGTGTTCGCTTAACTTCAGGCTTTGAAGTTTCTAGCTACATCGGTGGTGAAGGCCATAACCTGCAAGAGCACAGTGTTGTTCTTATCCGTGGTGGTCGTGTTAAAGACTTACCAGGTGTACGTTACCATACCGTTCGTGGTTCTTTAGACTGTGCTGGTGTTAAAGATCGTAACCAGTCTCGTTCTAAATACGGTACTAAACGTCCTAAGAAATAATTGATCTTTCGAGATTAACTTCTTAGTTCGCTAGAACTGCAATCCTTTATCGTCTCGCTTGTCTGATTTCTGCATTTAATTTTGTGAAATTCAAGCGACGTGTAGTAAGGCCAGCGAATGCACATGACACTTTGTGCTAATGCTGGATAAACCTGAAGTGTCATATTTATAGGTAGTTTAAAATGCCAAGACGTCGCGTAGTCGCTGCTCGTGAAATCCTTCCGGATCCGAAATTCAGTAGCCAAACAATCGCTAAATTCATGAACCACGTAATGCAAGATGGTAAAAAATCTATTGCTGAAAGTATCGTTTACGGTGCTTTAGACCGCGTTCAAGAAAAATCTAAAGTAGATCCGGTTGAATTTTTCGAGACTACTCTTGAAAAAGTTCGCCCTATGGTCGAAGTAAAAGCACGCCGTGTTGGTGGTGCTACATACCAAGTACCTATGGAAGTGCGCCCATCCCGTCGTACTGCCTTGGCTATGCGTTGGTTAGTAGATGCTGCTGCTAAGCGTTCTGAAAAAACTATGGCTTTACGTCTTGCTGGTGAGTTGCTTGATGCATCTGAAGGTAAAGGCGCAGCGGTTAAAAAACGTGAAGATGTGCACCGTATGGCTGAAGCCAACAAAGCATTCTCTCACTACCGTTTCTAAGCAAATAAAACAGGCCCTTATCAGGACGGTGATGATATGGGTTTCACCCAATTGTCATCAAAGCGCTTTAAGTTGCTAGCAACTTAAAGCGTCCTGTTTTAAACAACAAAATTTAGGAATGCAAGAGATCATGGCTCGTCAAACCCCAATTTCTCGTTACCGTAACATTGGTATCTCTGCTCACATTGATGCTGGTAAAACAACAACGTCTGAACGTATCTTGTTCTACACAGGTGTATCTCACAAACTTGGTGAAGTACATGATGGCGCAGCAACAATGGACTGGATGGAACAAGAGCAGGAACGTGGTATTACAATCACTTCAGCTGCTACGACTTGTTTCTGGTCTGGTATGGGTAAACAGTTCCCAGAACACCGTATCAACGTAATTGATACCCCGGGACACGTTGACTTCACAATTGAAGTTGAGCGTTCTATGCGTGTTCTTGACGGTGCATGTATGGTTTACTGTGCTGTAGGTGGTGTTCAACCTCAGTCAGAAACTGTATGGCGTCAAGCAAACAAATACGAAGTACCTCGTTTGGCATTCGTGAACAAGATGGACCGTACTGGTGCTAACTTCTTCCGTGTTGTTGAACAAATGAAAACTCGTCTTGGTGCGCACCCTGTGCCAGTTGTTATCCCAGTTGGTGCTGAAGATAACTTCCAAGGTGTTGTTGACCTGATCGAGATGAAAGCAATCATTTGGGATGAAGCATCTCAAGGTATGCAATTCGAATACGCTGACATCCCTGCTGACCTAGTTGATACTGCTGAAGAATGGCGTACTAACATGGTTGAAGCTGCAGCTGAAGCATCTGAAGAATTAATGGATGAATACCTGAACAATGGCGATTTGACAAAAGAACAAATCGTTGCTGGTCTTCGTTCTCAAACTTTGGCTTGTGAAATTCAACCAATGCTTTGTGGTTCTGCATTCAAAAACAAAGGTGTTCAACGTATGTTGGATGCTGTGATTGAATTCTTGCCATCACCGACTGAAGTTAAAGCAATCGAAGGTGTACTTGACGACAAAGCTGAAACTAAAGCTGTTCGTGAAGCATCTGACGAAGCTCCGTTCTCTGCACTTGCGTTCAAAATCATGAACGACAAATTCGTGGGTAACTTGACTTTCGTACGTGTTTATTCTGGTGTGCTTAAACAAGGTGACCCAGTATACAACCCAGTGAAATCTAAACGTGAACGTATTGGCCGTATCGTGCAAATGCATGCGAACGAACGTCAAGACGTTGACGAAATCCGCGCTGGTGATATCGCTGCATGTGTAGGTCTTAAAGACGTAACAACTGGTGATACACTTTGTGATGAGAAAAACATCATTACCCTTGAGCGTATGGAATTCCCTGAGCCAGTAATTTCTTTAGCTGTAGAGCCTAAGACTAAAGCTGACCAAGAGAAAATGTCTATCGCACTTGGCCGTTTGGCAAAAGAAGATCCATCGTTCCGTGTACGCACAGACGAAGAATCTGGTCAAACAATCATTGCGGGTATGGGTGAGCTTCACCTTGACATCCTTGTTGACCGTATGAAACGTGAATTTAACGTTGAAGCGAACATTGGTAAACCAATGGTTGCTTACCGCGAAACGATCAAAAAATCAGTTGAGCAAGAAGGTAAATTCGTACGTCAAACTGGTGGTAAAGGTAAATTCGGTCACGTATACGTTCGTTTAGAACCAATTGACGTTGACGAAACTGGTAAAGAATACGAATTTGCTGAAGAAGTTGTTGGTGGTGTAGTACCTAAAGAATTCTTCGGTGCAGTTGACAAAGGTATTCAAGAACGTATGAAGAACGGCGTTTTGGCTGGCTACCCAGTAGTTGGCATCAAAGCGACATTGTTCGACGGTTCTTACCATGATGTCGACTCTGACGAATTGTCATTCAAAATGGCGGGTTCTTATGCCTTCCGTGATGGTTTCATGAAAGCAGATCCTGTTCTTCTTGAACCTATCATGAAAGTTGAAGTTGAAACTCCAGAAGACTACATGGGCGATATCATGGGTGACTTAAACCGTCGTCGTGGTATGGTTCAGGGTATGGACGATCTACCTGGCGGTACTAAAGCAATTAAAGCTGAAGTTCCACTTGCTGAGATGTTCGGTTACGCGACTCAAATGCGTTCTATGTCTCAAGGTCGTGCGACTTACTCTATGGAATTTGCTAAATATGCTGAAACTCCACGTAACGTGGCTGAAGGCATCATCGCTAAGTTCCAGTCTGGCGGTAAAAAAGGTGACGACGAGTAATCTTTCGATTACTATAAGCCCAACTAATTCATAGTTAAAAACCAGTGCTCATGCAGTGATCCTGCATGAGTAGTTTAAAAAGGAAGATCTCATGGCTAAGGCTAAGTTCGAACGTAATAAGCCACACGTTAACGTGGGCACAATTGGTCACGTTGACCATGGTAAAACAACTTTAACAGCTGCAATTGCAACTGTATGTGCGAAGAAATTCGGTGGTGAAGCGAAAGACTACGCTGCAATTGACTCTGCACCAGAAGAAAAAGCACGTGGTATTACCATTAACACTTCTCACGTAGAATACGATTCTCCAACTCGTCACTACGCTCACGTAGACTGCCCGGGCCACGCCGATTATGTTAAAAACATGATTACTGGTGCTGCTCAGATGGACGGCGCGATCCTTGTATGTGCTGCGACTGATGGTCCAATGCCACAAACTCGTGAACACATCCTTCTTTCTCGTCAGGTAGGTGTACCTTACATCGTTGTATTCTTGAACAAATGCGACCTTGTAGACGACGAAGAGCTTCTTGAGCTAGTTGAAATGGAAGTTCGTGAACTTCTTTCTACTTACGACTTCCCAGGTGATGACACTCCAGTTATCCGTGGTTCAGCTCTTCTTGCGCTTAACGGTGACGCTGGTCAATATGGCGAAGCTGCAGTTGAAGCTCTTGTTGAAGCGCTTGACTCTTACATCCCAGAACCAGAACGCGCAATCGACCAAGCATTCTTGATGCCAATCGAAGACGTATTCTCAATCTCAGGTCGTGGTACAGTAGTAACTGGCCGTGTTGAGACTGGTATTGTTAAAGTTGGTGAGTCAGTTGAAATCGTTGGTATCCGTGATACACAAACAACAACTGTAACTGGCGTTGAAATGTTCCGTAAACTTCTTGACGAAGGTCGTGCGGGCGAGAACTGTGGTGTTCTTCTTCGTGGTACTAAGCGTGAAGACGTTCAACGTGGTCAAGTACTTGCTAAACCAGGTACAATCAAGCCGCACACTAAATTCGACGCAGAAGTATACGTACTTTCTAAAGAAGAAGGTGGTCGTCATACTCCATTCCTTAACGGTTACCGTCCACAGTTCTACTTCCGTACAACTGACGTAACTGGTGCGATCGCGCTTAAAGAAGGCGTTGAAATGGTTATGCCTGGTGACAACGTTGAGATGTCAGTAGAGTTGATCCACCCGATCGCAATGGACGCAGGCTTACGCTTCGCGATCCGTGAAGGTGGTCGTACAGTTGGTGCTGGTGTAGTATCTCGCGTTACTGCATAATCACTGATTGTGTAAAAAAAGCGTCCCTTTGGGACGCTTTTTTTATTTATCTAAAGTGAAAAATAAATTGTCTAACAAAATTAGAGCGCTGTCCTAAAGTGATATTCAGCTGACCTTAACTGCAATGATGTCAAACAGATAACTGAGTAAGATACCAATAAGAAAATAGAAAAATAGGGCCGGGTCGAGAAGATCTGTCAGGAGGCGTTATATGAATGCTGAAGTAAAAATTACTCATCGTGCCGGTGCAAGTTTTCCTGTACGTCGAATGAACTTTGATTTTGAACAGGTTCCAGAATATTGGATGAATGGTTCAGCCGGGCTGACTCATTTTATGACAGCATTGTCTGCCTTGTTTCCCGCAGGTGAAAAATTCTTTATCGACAGTGTGCGTGCGGTACGTAATCATCCCAAGCTTAAAGACAATGAAGCACTGCAAAAAGAAATCTCTGCTTTCATTGGGCAAGAAGCGATGCATACCCAAGAACATGTCGGCTTCAATGCCTCAGCGCAAAAATACGGCCATGATGTTGATACCTTGGATCTTTATACCGATAAAGTCATTCAAACAACCCGTAAAGTCATGGCAAAATTAGCCAAGCCTGTGGGAATTACTCAGGAAATGGTAGATTTGACTGCAACGACCGCACTTGAACATTTTACTGCGACTATTGCCTCTCAGTTGCTGACCAATAGTCATATTCAGGAACTGATGAAAGATGACACCATGAAAACCATGTGGTTGTGGCATGCCATTGAAGAAAATGAGCATAAAGCTGTGGCCTATGACGTGTTTGAAGGCGTGTTTGGAAAAGGCTTAAAGTCATATCTGTTACGTACCAGTTCACTGGTGATCGCTATGGTGACTTTGTTCTTTGTACAAAGCTATTTTGTCATGCGTCTGCTGAAGGAAGATCGTCAGTTAAACCTGGAATCCCTCAAGGACATTTACGAATATGGTTATAGTCCGTCCAAAGGTGTAATTACTGGTATGGGGCGTGAAATGGCGATGTACTTCAAGCCGGGTTTCCATCCAAATGACCATGATACACACAGTTTGCTGGCACACTGGAAAGGCAAACTTGGTCTTTAATCCGACACTAAAAAAAGGCGATTGAAATCGCTCTTTTTTTTACTCGATTTTCAGCATAAAGTTTCTATAATGCGCAGGAGATTTTTATTGATAGATGAACGAACATGATTCGTTTAATGCAAATAGCAGATATAGATGCGATCACCCAGATTGAGCAACAAGTGCAATCTCATCCTTGGACCAGAACCCAGTTCGAGGAAGCCGTTAGTGCTTATCAGAGCACTATTATTGAATATGCAGGTAAAGTGGTGGGCTTTTGTATTTTGCAACCGGTACTGGATGAAGCCAATTTATTACTCATGGCAATTGACCCAAGCCAGCAGGGTAAAGGTCTTGGTTTTCAGTTGCTAGAAGAATCTATCCAGTTATTGAAAAATAATCCGGTACAGATTTTCCTGGAAGTACGTGAATCAAATACAGCTGCAATTCATCTTTATGAAAAGGCTGGTTTTCACCAGATTGACCTGCGCAAGAATTACTATCCAAACTCGGGCGGTGGTCGTGAACATGCCATCATTATGGTGAAGGCATGTACAGACGACTTTGCCAGCCTGTTTAAATAAATCAGATTAAAGCTTCTTTTTAGTGACGACCATCTTACTTGATGATGGGATTATTCCATCCGGAGGGTAGGGTCGTCATCAAGGAGTTTCCCAGGTGTTCAATCTCCGCCGCATTGAGCGAGCGGTTTAACCGACGCCATTGGCCATCAATCAGCAATTCAAGCGGCAGGTATTGAGACTTGTAATTCATCTTGTTGGAATGTGGTACCCAGTAACCCAGATAAATAAAAGGCAGCTCTAATTTCTGAGCATGTTCAATCTGTTTTAGAATTGCAAAAACACCGAGTGAACGTCGATTTTCATCCGGATCAAAGAAGGTATAAACCGCAGAAATGCCATCGTCGAGCAGATCACAGGTCGATACGCTGATCAGTCGGTCATCTTTCCAGAGTTCCAGGAAAAAGCTATCGGTACAGCTTTGCAACAAAAACTTTTCAAACTGATCCCGGCTTGGTGGATACATATCACCATCGGCGTGGCGTTCATTGATATAGCGTTCATACAGCGCATAGTGGCTATCATTTGCCTGCTGCGGTGCAGTAATGCGCAGGCTTAAGTCCTGATTTCTTTTCCATGCCTTTTTTTGTGAACTGTTCATGTTGAATTCGCGCACGGGTACACGAGAGGAGAGGCATTGACGGCACAGGTGACATTCAGGACGATACACAAAATCGCCACTACGGCGGAAACCGGTACGGGATAATTCAGAAAGTGTCACCACATCTATGCGATGTGAGGGATCGAGAAAAACCATACGTGCAGACTTGTTAGGGAGATAGCTGCAATCGTGTGGCGGCGTAATATAATACTGTAAATCATTCAGCAGGGATTTTGGTTGATAGGAGTTCATGACAAATTCCCTCTGTTATTTTCATTCATTTAATCGCGCATTTAACGCTATTGTTTTACTTGAAAATACACCCTCCTGATACTTTTGCCAATTGATAGAGGGGCGTTTTATCACATCCTGTAACGAATTAAGATACGCTTGGCGAGAAATTGTACTGGCACCCAGGCTCAGCAGGTGGTCATTGACCAACTGGCAGTCAATCCAGGGAAGCTGATTTTCCTGACCAATCAGCATTAAAGTATAAAATGCTATTTTCGAGACATCGGTCTGGGTGCTGAACATGGATTCACCAAAACAGCCCTGTCCAATGGTGATGCCATATAATCCGCCCACCACTTGATCTTCATCCCAGACTTCAATGCTATAGCCATAACCGGCTTCGAACATATCACAGTAACCCTGAATAATATCTTCGCTAATCCAGGTGTCATCGGCATAAGCACGAGGCAGTGAGCAGGAACGGATAACCCGTTCAAAAGCATGATTCACAGTAATTTTATAATCATACTTTTTCATATTTCGAATCAGGGATTTACTTGGATGATAATCCTGTGGTCGGATAATGCAACGTGGTTCCGGGCTCCACCAGCAGATTGGATCACCTTCAGAAAACCATGGAAAAAGGCCATGTGAATAGGCTTCAAACAGGGTAGATGGAGTGAGATCGGCGCCAATACAAATCAGGCCTTCTCCTTCAAGATCCACTTCTACAGGATTGGGGAAAATGAACTGTGAAGGAGGAAGATGTTGCATGCTTGAACCTGGTTTTAGAATCATTAGTATTTATCATACATAAAAAAACCGCCCAAGATGGACGGCTTTCTCATTTTCGCTGCTTAGTCTAACTTGCCCATCGCATCGAGATATTTTTCTGCATCCAGTGCGGCCATACAGCCCGAACCTGCAGAGGTAATTGCCTGACGGTATACGCTATCCGCAATATCACCCGCAGCAAATACGCCAGGAATAGAAGTTTGCGTTGCATTGCCCGCAGTACCGCTTTGCACCTGGATATAACCATCACGAAGCTGTAATTGACCTTCAAACATGCTGCTGTTTGGCTTATGGCCAATCGCAACGAACATGCCTGAAACTTCAACTTCTTGAGTCGAATCATCTTGAGTTGATTTCAAACGTACAGAAGTTACGCCTGCTTTGGTATCACCTAAAACTTCATCCACTTGATGATTCCAGATGATGCTGATTTTGCCTTCTTTCTCTTTTTCAAACAGATGGTCCTGAAGAATTTTTTCAGAACGCAGGCTGTCACGACGGTGTACCAAAGTCACGTGAGATGCGATATTTGACAGGTAAAGCGCTTCTTCTACCGCAGTATTGCCACCACCGACAACCATGACTTTCTGGTTTTTATAGAAGAAACCATCACAGGTCGCACATGCGCTCACGCCTTGACCCATAAATGCAGCTTCAGATTCAAGACCCAGGTATTGCGCAGTCGCACCGGTACAAATGATCAAGGCGTCACAAGTGAACTCTTCCATGTCACCTTTTAATACGAAAGGACGTACGTTCAGATCTACTTCATTGATGTGGTCATATACGATTTCAGTACCGAAACGTTCCGCATGCGCCTGCATACGTTCCATCAATACTGGACCAGTCAGGCCTTCAGGATCACCTGGCCAGTTGTCCACTTCAGTCGTCGTTGTCAGCTGACCACCAAGTTGCAGACCTGCAATGAGTGTCGGTTTTAAGTTTGCACGCGCTGCATACACAGCGGCGCTATAGCCAGCAGGGCCGGAACCTAAAATAATCAGTCTTGAGTGACGTGCGCTCATCGGGCTATCCTTTTTGTATTTAGAAATTTATTGAATTATACGTGAAACTGTATAACAGTGGTGTGAGATTAAAGTCGATATTATTGATCATCCAAATCGATTTGAGCTATATAGAAGTGATAAAGAACAAGACCTATGTGCAGTTGCACAATACTGCATCTTTTTTCGTGTAACAGGTGCATAATAGGCATTTTATTGCGTCGTTTTTTTGAATCATAATAGCAAAAGAACATTCATGAAGAATTGGCTACAGGACAGTATATGACAACGGTGTCGAGTGCTTATGCACAGCGCTTAGTAATGACATTATTTTTGGTCTCATTTGGGATCTATCTGTTTCTTGCAACAGTGACCTATACGCCATTTGACCCGGGGTGGATGCACATTTCCAGTGACACCCAGACGGTTTCAAATGCCAGTGGGGTTGCAGGTGCATGGATTTCAGACTTACTGTTTGGTTTTCTGGGCTGGGCGAGCTTACTCATTCCATTATATCTGTTCGTAGAAGCGGTACAGGTCTGGTGGCCCCACAGCTTCCTGAACCGGCCATTCCGTTATGCAGCGCAATTCTTCCTGTTACTGACCACTTCTGCCTTACTGTTCCTGTTCTGGGAAGTTCCTGCTGATACACTGGATAATTCGTCGGGCGGCATTATCGGTTATGAATTAGGTCAGAGTCTTGAACAGCTATTGACGATATACGGTGCGGCAGTGTTTCTGGTAGGTTTATGGGTCATGCTGTTTACCTTGGCCTTTGGTGTGAAATGGAACAAAACCTGGAGCAGCCTGAAAGCAACGCCTGCATATTTACAGGATCTGTTTTATCGTAATGTCCCGGAAGGGGAGGGCGAATTTGATCGCTCTATGGCAGTTGCCAAGAAAGATATCGCCAGCAGCCCTGTTAAAAAGAGCATCTCAACGCCTGTGGTTCCTGTACCTGAGCATGAGCCTGTAGAAATAGATCCCGTAGTTCGTGACCATGTAGCCGAGCGCCTGTTTGATGACATTGCTGACCGTGAATTCAAGGCGCAACAGAAAAAACATATTGAACCTGAACTTAGTCCGGAAGATGAAGAATTTGAAAAAACGCTGGAAAAAGCGCATCACCTGATTCAGGATCCAGATCGTGTAATTACCACGGGCGAAGTTTGGCGTGCTTTGCATTCTGATGAGGATCAGCGCCATAAACAGGATATCGATGCTTTATTGAAAGCAGCGGAAGAACAACAACATCCCCCTGAATCCCCTACAACAATTGCTCCAATTCAGGAAATCAAGGCACATCTCAAAACTGAAACACCTGTACCGTCTGTGACGACGAAAAAAGGTCTGGATTGGGATGATGATGAAATCTTTGATGAGCTATTGGCAGCTGTACCGCCGGGTAAAACTGCGACGGATGTGCATAGTCCATTTACTGCGCAAGCAGCTACTGAACAGCCAACCTTAAGAATTGTCGAAGACTTGCCCAAAGGTGCGGCAGCGACTGCAGCTGTGGCAACAGGCATCAGTATTCCACCGGTTTCTACGTCCGCAATATGTAACACGGGGCTAGAAACTGATTTTGATGATCTGGATGATTTGCTGGTCGAGGATATAGAGCCAGAAAAGCCAGCCCGTGCTTCCAGCTATGCGCAATCTTCCGCTTTTGTACAGGCACCGATTCAGCATCAAGGCATAGAAGTCTCTGCACCTGAAAGCAACTCGACTGCTCAAACGGCTCTTCAACAAAATACAAATCAGCACAATACCATTGATGCAGTCAAAGCGGCATTATCCAAAGAAGAATTTATTGAAGCATGGCATGAAACTGCGGGTGCTCCTCAAGAAGAAGATGAATTCGATTTTGATGCTCCATTGACTGACTCGATGGGCCGTCCATTGTCACGCGCCATGATGGTGGCTGAACGCCGTAAAGATCTTTCGCCATTACCAGGTCTGGAACTACTGGATGAAGTTGATCCGAACAAGAAAGTCAATTTCACCGAAGAGCAATTATCACGTCTGTCTGAATTGCTGGAAATCAAACTGCAGGAATTTAACGTCAAGGCCAAAGTGGTTGAAGCGCAGCCTGGCCCAGTGGTCACTCGTTTTGAACTCGATCTGGCACCAGGTGTAAAAGCCTCTAAAGTGACCAATATTTCCCGCGACCTGGCGCGTTCCATGTCGATGGCTTCGGTGCGTGTGGTTGAAGTGATTCCAGGAAAGCCATATATCGGGATTGAAGTACCAAACAGCACCCGTGAAATGGTACGCCTGATCGAGCTGGTTAAAACGCCGAAATTTGAAGATGCAAGTGCCATCCTGTCAATGGCGATGGGTAAAGACATTTCTGGTAATCCGGTGATTACTGAACTCGGCAAGGCACCGCATATGCTGGTTGCCGGTACAACCGGTTCTGGTAAGTCGGTCGCAGTAAACTCGATGATTTTGTCGATGCTGCTCAAGTACACACCTGATCAATTACGTCTGATCCTGATTGACCCGAAACAGCTGGAACTCGCAAACTATAATGATATTCCACACCTGTTGACGCCTGTAGTCACGGATATGAAAGATGCAGTCAGTGCACTGAACTGGTGTGTCAATGAAATGGAACGTCGTTACAAGCTGATGTCCTTCCTGAAAATCCGTAAGCTAAGCGACTACAACCGTAAGGTTGAAGAAGCCATTGCCAATGGTGAAGATCTGTTTGATCCAACCTGGAAAGCCAGTGAATCGGTGGCAGGGGAACGTGCACCACGTTTGACACCATTACCATCGATTGTGATTGTCGCGGACGAGTTCGCAGATATGATCATGCAGGTCGGTAAAAAAGCGGAAGAAATGATTACCCGACTGGCACAGAAATCTCGTGCTGCGGGGATTCACCTGTTACTGGCAACTCAACGCCCATCGGTGGATGTGATTACCGGTCTGATCAAAGCCAACATCCCAACACGTGTAGCACTGCGTGTAAACTCGAAAATTGATTCGCGTACCATTCTGGATGCAGGCGGTGCAGAAGACCTGCTTGGTCATGGTGACATGCTGTTTCTGGGGCCAGGTAAGATTGAGCCTGAGCGTGTGCATGGTGCCTTTATTGCCGATGATGAAGTTAACCGTATCTGTGATGCCTGGCGTGAGCGTGGTGCCCCGAACTATGTTGATGAAATTCTAACTCCATTTGATGAAGAACCAACAAGTCGTGGCTTTGAAGATGGTGGCGATGGTGCTTCTGACCGTGATCCACTGTATGACCAGTGTGTGTCTTTCGTACTGGAAACTCGTAAGGCATCTACATCATCGCTACAGCGTAAGTTTAGCCTCGGTTATAACCGTGCTGCCCGAATCATTGACCAGATGGAAGAAAACGGTGTAGTGAGCGCGATGGGCGCGAATGGTAAGCGTGAGATTCTGATCTAATTCAGCATCTCCACCAATAAAAAAGCCTGCATGAAGCAGGCTTTTTTATTGCATCAGCAAAGTCTTAAGCGAACTTGGCCAATACTTCAAGGAACTCAGCACTGTGACGCGGGAATTTCGCGATCACGTCATGAATGCGTTCACCTTCAGGGTTAGTAGCATTGATATCACGACCGTCTGCAACGAATTGAGTCAACAGGCGCTCATAGTCAAAAGGACGCATGTGTTTATAAGCATGATAAAGCACATGAAAGTCTGCGTTTACGCCTGTAGGAGGTAATTGAGTGAGATAGGCAAACACACGCTCATCTGACCATTCTTCGTTAAATGTTGCCGGTTGAGACAATGCCATCACAAGCTCCTTGATATAATTTTCGACATGAAAAAGGCAAAATATGAGTACGCAAGTGACAAAGTATTTTTCATTTTCTCTGTCTACTTTGAAGCTAAACTTCGGATCTTGTGATTGGGTAAAGTAAACTTTGTATCACCAGTCCACTCGAAGCATCGCTTCTCGTTTTTCGGTTGTACAAGTTAAATACTTTGTAGATCCCCTCCACTCGAAGCAAAGCTTCTCGTCTTGCGACTGAACAAAGCAGTGCTTTGTTCAGTCTCATATTTTGCCTTGAATCAATTTAATTGACTAATCAAAAATCAAATTATCGTTCTTCAGGTAAATTGATATTCATTTCAAGCATTTCAATATTCGCTTCAGAACGGACCTGCATTTGAATATGCTGTTCATCTACACCGCGAACATAACGATTGACCACCTGCATGATTTCTTTCTTCATCATGTCAATCTTGTCCTGGCTTAAACGACGTCCCAGACCCTGTTCAGATGCAACAATTACCTTTAAACGGTCTTTCGCGGTTTGTGCGCTAGACGGTTTATCTTCACTGCTAAAAAGCTTACTCCAGAATCCAGCCATGCTTATGCTCCAAATAATCGAGCTAACCAGCCCTTTGGTTTCACTTCAATATGACGGTAAGGACGCTCTTCACCCAGGAAGCGTGCAACCAGGTCATCATAAGCCTGACCTGCAGCAGAAGCAGTAAAGTTGATAACTGGCTTGCCTTCGTTCGATGCTTGCAGGACACTTGGACACTCAGGGATTACACCCAGAGTCGGTACACGTAAAATATCTTTAGAAATGTCATCAATGGTCAACATTTCCTGTTTATCCGCGCGTTCAGGATTGAAACGTGTGATACACAGATGTTTACGGATGCGGCCTTCATTTTGTTCTACTTTTTTAGTCTTGCTGTCGAGCATACCAATGATACGGTCAGAGTCACGCACTGAAGAAATTTCAGGGTTAGTGACAATGATGGCTTCATCAGCATGGTACATGGCCATGATGGCACCACGTTCGATCCCCGCAGGTGAGTCACAAATAATGTAGTCAAATTCCTGCGACAGTTCATCCATTACACGTGCAACACCTTCATCAGTGAGGGCATCTTTATCACGTGTTTGAGACGCTGGCAAAATATATAAGTTCTCAATATCTTTATCGCGAATAAGCGCTTGTTGTAATCGCGCTTCGTTATTTAAAACATTCACAAAATCATAAACAACGCGGCGTTCACAACCCATGATCAAGTCAAGGTTACGTAAACCCACGTCAAAGTCGATAACAACAGTTTTGTGGCCACGTAGGGCTAAACCTGTTGCAAAAGATGCACTTGTTGTAGTTTTACCTACACCACCTTTGCCTGACGTTACGACAACAATTTTCGCCACCGAATCCACTCCTGTTATGGTTTAAATTCCCTATTTAACATAGGGTTTTGGTGTTTATTTATACATTAAAATTCTAGAGCTTCAAATACAAGCTCTAGTTGATCATTCAAGTAAATATGCACAGGCTTTTTCACCACATGCGGTGGAATATCGTCTGCAACACAATAGGTACCTGCAATCGAAATCAGTTCTGCTTCCAGTGCATGACAGAAAATGCGTGCTGCAGTATTGCCACCTGCACCGGCAATCACACGACCACGGGCACTGCCATAAACATGAATATTGCCAGAGGCAATCACTTCTGAACCGCTGTTAATGCCAGCACTGATAATAATGTCGCCATGATGCTGCACAATGCACTGGCCAGTACGCAGGATTTCATCATGGTAAGAAGTCACATGAGCAATGACAGGTGCTGCCTTAACTTCTTCTGTTCCAGCATCTGACTTAACAATTTCCGGTTTGACTTCAATGACCTGTTCTTTGGTTGCCTTGATTTCCTGTAGCTGACGGTCAGGTGGCAATACCGGGAACTGGATTGCACGTGCCTGATCTGCAAGCAGGCCTTCAGTCACCGCCATCGGTTGTACATCCATACTGATCAACAGCTGGATAAGCGCGATAAGTTCCTGCTCGACAGTACTTTCAATCACCACCAGGGTGCCCGGTGGAAAAGCAGCTTGTAATTTTGGTGCTAATTGCTGGCGGATCGCATCATGATCATTTGTTTCAAGGGTAATGCGAATCGCATTGACCATTCTGCCCTTAATCCGTATATCAGCCATAGTTCTTCCTTAATACTTCTGACTTGTAAATTTTATGTCGAAGTAATGTTGTAAATAGTGCAAATCCTAGAACAAATTTCGTTAATTCTCTAGCGATCCAGGTTATTTTTTTATGCGATCAGATGCCATAAAAAAGCATAGCATTATTCATGCTGAATTAGAGGTATGTTGAACGCTGATTTTGCTCATTTTCTTCCAGAATCTGCTGCCACTGTTTAATTTTGACCTGTTTGCGGATCGCTTCAAGTGTTTCAAAAACAGCCGACTCCACCAGTTTGTCAATGTTTGGATTTTGTTCAATCTGGATCTGACTGATCTTTTCAGAAATCATGGCAAAAGTTGGATTATCTTTACTGTAATCAGTATGCGTAAACGGATCGATCAATCCTTGGGTGATATTTTCTCCCAGACGTTGTCCGATACTCTGAATCTGCTGTTCCATGCGACTGCCTACAATCGGGATTAGGCGTAACAGCCGGGTCAGCTCTGGCGTATCTTCAATGGCTTTATTCACCACCTGGCCGACGTTTTTGGAAATCATATAACGTTGTGCCTGTAATTCCTTGCCTAGGGTTTCTTGCAGGATATCTGCCAAGGCAATCGCAAATAATTGACGGTGATGCTCGACCAGGTCATCAATCAGTTGACGGTGCGTGGTACTGGTGGTCAGTTCGCGTTTAATTCCGTCCAGTACGGTCACTACAATACGGCTGGTCAATTCTTCCATAACTAGGTTGTAGTAGAAGTTGCCACGCTTATACCAGCGAGACGGAATCACCTTGAAACCATGGCTATGCAGGTTGTAGCCGATAGCTACTGCGCGGAGCAGACGCAAGAAACGTAGTTGTGGCACGATCGCGAGAATTTCATACCAGTGAATAAACGGAAAGAACCACCAGCGGGCATGATGACGCAAGACTATGGCAATTAACCAGCGCACCAATAACTCTCCAATCAGGAAAGTCGTAAACCAGCCTTCAGTAATGATCACCCAGGGACGCAGTTCAGCCTTATAAAATTGCAGGATTTCAGGCAGACGTATGAAATCGAATAACCATTGTCCGAAGTCGCTCATTAAAATGGCATTGGCACTCAGGCAGAACAGGTTGATGACGATTAACACCATCATAAAGATGTCATAGGCCAAGGCGACCTTCCAGCCCCAGGTGCCTTCACGGAAAAACTTAAAGGCGCTGGAGCTGGTTTTCGGGGGAGTTGGTTTCATAGTCTCTCAGATCAGTGCATTAGGCTGCTTGAACCAGATCCTGCTTCATTTTTTCAATCAACTGATCTTTCTCAGTCCAAATTTGATGAACCCATTGCTGGAAACGCTCGCGGTATTCAGCATCTTCTTCATAATTTCCGCCCAGTACCCAGTCCGGAATATTAATCTTTCTTAAATCTACCGCAATACGGGGTACTTCGCCTAGCCAGAATTCACCATAACCTGGTATACCGTCCGGATAAACGATGGTCATGTCCACAAAGGCATCAATACGGTCACCCAGAATATTCAGCGCCAGGGCCAGACCGCCGGCCTTCGGTTTGAGCAAATGTTTAAAGGGAGACTGTTGCTGGTCATGTTTCTCTTGGGTAAAACGCGTACCTTCCAGATAGTTGAGCAGGGTAAATGGCTGACTCAGCAATTGCTGGCAGGATTTACGTGCTTCATCCATATCGCGATCTTTGAGGGCCGGATTTTTAGCAATTTGTTCTTTGGTGTGACGTTTCATCATCGGAAAACCAAGAATCTTAAATGCCTGTCCGACGAATGGAATAAAGATCAGTTCCCATTTGGTAAAGAACCGAGTCAATGGCATACGGGTTAAGCCGAAGTATTGATTGACTGTAGTATCGACCCAGCTCTGATGATTACAGCTCATCAGGTAGCGGCCCTGCATATTCAGATCCAGAGATTCATCAATGGTAATGGTCCATTGGGTATTTTTAAGGACATTCTCGATCAGCCAGTTGTTTACGCCAAGCCAGCTGTTGGTAATCTTGATATTGGTTTCATCAATTTTGGATGACTTTTTGACTAGTTTGGTCAGACCGAGGGCCAGTACTGGCGGTCCATGGAAAAAGGTACTTCCCGTCATTACTGAAGTCACAGTCAGGCCACGTGCAATTTTTTTTAATATAGGCTGTTTTTTACTTTCCGACGACATATAACCCTGTCCTAAGCTGAAAATCGACTAAATTTTTTCATATTATTAACAATATACGTTTTCAATCTGAAATAGAAAAGTACCGAATGAGAACTATGGAGAAAATGTGATGAAGTTAACCGTTTTGGTTACACATAAACATTACAAATAGTTACGAAAAGATTTATTATTAACAAATCAGATATAGTTATTGATTGAATTATTGACCATTATTCTTCAAATACAACAAAACAAGTTAAGGAGGCATGCGATGCGTGCAATGTTAGTTACAGCAGCAGTAGCAGGGGCGGTAGCACTTACAGGTTGTCAAACTACTGGTAATAACCTCGGTGGTGTTGAGTACGACAAAACAGCTTTGGGTACAGTAATTGGTGCTGCGGCAGGTTATGGTATTTCTAAAGGCAATGCAAACACTAGCCGTCAAAACAACCGTGCAGCGGCAATCGGTGCAGTACTTGGTGGTGCAGCGGGTGTTTACCTGGACAATAAAGAGAAAAAATTACGTCAAGCGACTGCGGGTACTGGTGTAGATGTAAACCGTAATCCAGACGGTTCAATCAACTTGGTAATGCCAGGTGCGATTACATTTGATACCAACAAGTCAAATATCAAACCAAACTTCTATGCAACATTGAACAAAGTTGCCCAAGTTCTAACTGAAGATAACAAGAGCGGTATTCTTGTGACTGGTTATACAGACAGCACTGGTAACGATTCAATTAACTTGCCATTGTCTCAAGCACGTGCGAACTCTGTAGCAAACTACTTGGCAGGCCAAGGTATTGCACGTACACGTATTAATGCTCAAGGTTTAGGTTCAGCGAACCCAATCGCAGACAACACAACTGCAGCGGGTAAAGAACAAAACCGTCGTGTTGAAATCGCGGTATATGCTGTTCAGTAAGATCTGAATTGCAGAAAAGACCACCTTCGGGTGGTTTTTTTATGTCTGAAGTATGACGCAGGAAAATGAATTTTCAATTAGGCAACTGAGCTTGAGCCGACTATAATCGGAGCCGAATCTAGAAGAGGAAGCACTATGTCACTCGCCAGTCAGTTAAATGACAAGCAACTTGAAGCCATGAAATATACTCAAGGACCCTTGTTAGTGCTTGCCGGTGCGGGTTCAGGTAAGACTTCAGTAATCACAAGAAAAATCGCCTACTTGGTCAAGCATTGCGGCATTCCGGCACATCGTATTACGGCCATGACCTTTACTAACAAAGCCGCACGTGAAATGAAAGAGCGAGTAAGTAAGTTACTCACACGTGAAGAAGGCAAAGGCTTATCAGTATCGACGTTCCATACCTTTGGTCTGAATCTATTACGTTTAGAGCTAAAACATACACCGCTGAAAAATAATTTCTCGATTCTGGATGCGGATGACTGTAAACGTATTCTGATGGACCTGATGCATCGCGATAACTTGTCCGGGGCAGAAAGCAAGGAATTGATCGCAAAAGCGATGAAGATGATTTCCGACTGGAAAAACGATCTGATTCCACCAGAGCAAGCCCATACCACGTGTGAGACGCCGGAAGATGTCCAGTTTGCACATTTGTATCAATTGTATGAACGTAACTTGCGTGCCTATAACGCCGTTGACTTCGATGACCTGATTGTGATGCCAACGCGTTTGTTACAGGAAAACGCTGAAGTGCGTGACAAATGGCAGAACCGTGTGCGTTATTTGTTGGTGGATGAATATCAGGATACCAACACCGCCCAGTATATTCTGGTGAAGTTGCTGGTCGGCGTAATGGGCCAGTTTACTGCAGTAGGTGATGATGACCAGTCAATCTATGCCTGGCGTGGGGCTAAACCGGAAAACATGGCGTTGTTACAGCAGGACTTCCCGAATCTGAAAGTTATCAAGCTGGAACAGAACTACCGTTCGACCAGCCGTATTTTGAAAGCGGCGAATACCGTTATTGGCAATAATCCGCATATCTTCAATAAAAAACTCTGGTCAGACAAAGGCCATGGTGAAGTGATCCGTGTCATCACTTGCCGTAATGATGATGATGAAGCTGAACGCGTAGTCAAAGATCTCATCACGCACAAGCTGATGAATGGTAAAAACTGGAAAGACTACGCAATTTTGTACCGCGGGAATTTCCAGGCACGTATTCTGGAAACCCAGCTGCGTCAGATGCAGATTCCTTACAAGCTCTCTGGTGGTCAGTCTTTCTTCGCGCGCGCCGAAATCAAAGATGTCATGAGTTACCTGCGTCTGATCATTAATCCAGAAGATGACAGTGCCTTCCTACGTATTATCAATACACCGAAACGTGCCATCGGACCAGTGACGCTGGAAAAATTGGGTCTGTTTGCGCAAGAAAACAATCTGTCGCTTTTGGCCGCGGCAGCTGACCAGCGTCTGACCATAGCAATGCCAAAGAAAGCCACCACTCAGCTGGCTGAGTTTGCTGACTTCATCAATAACTTTACCCGCAATCTACTGGATGATGATGAGCCAGTACCGATTATCCGCCAGATGATGGTAGAAGCCGGCTATATCGACTACATCAAGGAATCAGCCGCAACTCCGGCACAGGAAAAAACCAAGCTCGACAATATTGAAGTGCTGTATAGCAGTATTCAGAGCCTGATTAACCGTGCTGAAGATGTGGATGAAAAGAATATCGAAAGCGTGATCCGTAAGATGGTGCTGCTGGATATGCTGGAACAGCAGCAGGAAGCAGAAGATACCGATAAGGTGAATCTGTTGACGCTACATGCATCTAAAGGTCTGGAATTCCCTTATGTTTATCTGATTGGTCTGGAAGAAGAGATTCTGCCACACAAAAACTCGATCGCAGCAGAAACGGTCGAGGAAGAACGCCGTCTGATGTATGTGGGCATTACCCGTGCGCGTCAGGGCTTGACGATTACCTTGGCTGAGCAGCGTAAGGCTGGTGGTCAGATGAAGCAGATGACGCCAAGCCGCTTCCTGGATGAATTGCCAGAAGATGAGCTGGAATGGTTAGGCCGCAAGAAAAAGCTGGCTGGCAATATCGACCCGAAACAGCAGGCACAGCATTATCTGGATAATTTACGTGCACTGATTAAGCGTTAAAATTTAAGTAATTAATCTATTGGTATTTTTCTACAGGAATAAAATGATGAAAGTACAGGTGAAAGTCCTTGATGCACGCCTTGGCAATGAATGGCCAATGCCAAATTATGCAACTACAGGTTCTGCAGGACTCGACCTTCGTGCATGTGTAAACGAAACTACAGTAATTGAACCAGGTCAAACAGTGCTCGTGAAAACTGGTCTGGCTATTTATATTGAAGATCCTGCATTTGCGGGCCTGATCCTGCCACGTTCTGGTCTAGGTCATAAACATGGCATCGTATTGGGTAATCTGGTAGGTCTGATCGATTCAGATTACCAAGGTGAACTCATGGTTTCGGTATGGAATCGTAGCCAGACTGCATTTAGCCTGGAACCAGGTGAGCGTCTGGCGCAGTATGTCCTCGTCCCAGTGGTGCAAGCACAATTCGATATTGTGAATGAATTCGAAGCCACTGAGCGTGGTGCAGGTGGCTTCGGTCATACTGGCAAGAACTAATTCAAAAAGCCTACATTCAATAAAATGTGGGCTTTTTTAATGGTTGATAGAATAAGATTTATCCCGTTTTTCAGCTGGCATTTATCCATTCGTTATATTTTTTAAATTGATTATTTATCTGAAATCAGCTAAAAGTACAGGGTCCTAGAACAAAAACTAAAGTTTCACATCATGGTGATGACACCTGATTTCTGAACTTATATTCTCCTATTTAGCAGTGAAATTACGATCTATGGGATTTATGCATCATCCATTCCCCATGCAAATCTTTCGTGCTTATGACATTCGCGGTAAGGTTAGTTTACTCAATGTCAGCATGGTAAATGCCATTGCACATGGCCTGGCCCAGCAGTATCAGTCTGCGGGACAGACACGTGTCGCGATTGGTTATGATGCAAGGCTATCCAGTCCAACCTATGCCCATATTATCCAGCGCACCTTAAGCCTGTATGCGATTGAAGCGCACATTATCGGCTGCTGTTCTAGTCCGATGCTGTATTACACGTCACGTGAATTTGGTGGCAACGGTATCATGATTACTGCAAGCCATAATCCACGAGAAGATAATGGCATCAAGTGGTTGATTAACAATCAGCCCCCATGTCCTGAAATGATTCAGGAGGTAGGGCAGGAAGCTCAAAAATATTATTCAGATCAACTACAACAGATAGACTGGATTGAGCATAAGATTATTCCAGAATATTGTCTCAAATATCAGCAGTCCATTCTCAATGATATTCAACTGAAACGCCGTTATCGGGTCGTACTGGATGGGCTGAATGGTTCAGCGGGGCGTTGTGCGGCTCTGGTATTGAGCAAGCTTGGTTGTGATCTGACGACAATAAGAACTGAAGCGAACGGTCATTTTCCCGATCATGCACCGGATCCGTCTCAGGAAGCTCATTTACAGCTGTTAAAAGCAAAAGTTTTAGAGACAAGAGCCGATCTCGGAATTGCCTTGGATGGCGATGGTGATCGGCTGGTACTCATCGATGCAGATGGGCAGGTTATTACGGCTGATCAGTTGTTATGCCTATGTGCGGAAATTTGTCTGAAAGATACGGTTGATAAAGAATTTGTCTTTGATGTGAAATGTTCTACCCTGGTTCGTAATACGGTACAAGCGCTGGGCGCTAAGCCGGTCATGATCCGCACAGGAAGTTCTTTCCTGCGGAAGTATCTGGCGAATTCTCAAGGACAGGCGATTTTCGGTGGTGAATATGCTGGGCACTATGTCTTCAATGATGGACGTGGCGGCGGTTATGATGATGGTATTTATGCGGCACTCAGAGTCATGGAGTATCTGGATCAAACTGGACAGACACTGGCAGAAGCACTGACACGTTATCCAAAACGTACGGGTACTGAGGACCTGTATGTTTCGACGCATCAGATTAAGCCACTAGAATTACTTGACTTTGTTGAAGCACAATCACGTAAATTAAACGCGCAAATTAGTAAAATTGACGGTATACGTCTTGATTTTGATGATGGTTTTGGCATCATTCGAGCATCCAATACAGGTGAATACTTCACAGTGCGTTTTGATGCGGAAAATCAGAGCCGCCTGAATGAAATTCGTTACCTGTTCGTTTCGATGTTACGTGACCGCTATCCAGCGATCGCCCAAGACATTTTAGATGCTCAATAAGGAGAGGCGAATGCCAAATCAACAGACAGGCATCGACAAAGCACAAATTCTGACTGAAGCTTTGCCGTATATTCAACGCTTTGCGGGTAAAACCCTAGTGGTGAAATATGGCGGTAACGCAATGACCGATCCTGAGCTGGAAAGTTCATTTGCTCGTGACATCGTGTTACTGAAAACTGTAGGTCTGAATCCGATCGTGGTACATGGTGGCGGTCCTCAAGTCGATTCTATGCTGAAACAGCTGGGCCGTGAATCTGAACGTATTGATGGCATGCGTGTTACTGATCCTGCAACCATGGAAATCGTTGAAATGGTGCTTGGCGGGAGCGTAAACAAATCGATCGTTAATCTGATCAACAAACATGGTGGACGTGCCATTGGTCTGACCGGTAAAGACGGTAACCTGATCCGTGCACAAAAACTGCTGATGGAAAAAACAGCAGAAGATGGCTCGATCCAGAAAATTGATTTGGGGCTGGTGGGTGAAGTAGTTGGTGTCAAAACTGATGTACTGGAAATGTTTACCAATAGCGATTTTATTCCTGTGATTGCACCGCTGGGTGTGGATGAGGAAGGCAATACTTACAATATCAATGCCGATCTGGTTGCAGGTAAAGTGGCTGAAGCCTTGGGTGCAGAAAAACTGATTCTGCTGACCAATATTAGCGGTGTACTAGACGAAAATAAAAATCTGCTGACTGGCCTGACCACTCAGGAAGTTGATCGCCTGATTGAAACAGGTGTGATCTATGGCGGAATGATTCCGAAAGTGGGTTGTGCACTCGATGCTGTGAAAGGTGGTGTCATCAGTGCACATATTGTGGATGGTCGTGTACCGCATGCCAGCCTGCTAGAAATTTTTACTGATCATGGTGTTGGTACCTTGATTACCAACCGTGTAAAGTCAGGCCATCATTAATTTAAATGATTCAATGATAAAAAAGAGTCTCAATCGGGACTCTTTTTTATGTCTTTTATTTTTAGCTCTTGTCTTCTGAAATCATCATAATTTTTCTTTAGCAGAACCCTGTTGTCTTGAAAAAACAGCTTGAACCAGATTTATCTTTTTTAAAATAAAGCATAAAAAAGCATTCTTTAGCATTTTTGGCGCATAAGATTGCATGGATCAAGATTTGAAAAGCCCCAGGGACTCATGCACAATAACTGCATAAATACTCCGATACCTGAATGAAGATTATGTGCCAGCTGCTTGGAATGAATTGTGCGACACCGACAGATATTACCTTTTCATTTCGAGGCTTTTCACAGCGCGCAGGGATTACTTCAGATCATGCCGATGGTTTTGGGATCGCTTTCTTTGAAGATAAAGCCTGCCGCTTATTTGTCGATAACCAGTCTGCGGTTGAATCACCGATTGCCGAGCTGATTCGCAATTACCCAATCAAATCACGTAATGTAATCGCACATATCCGTAAGGCGACTCAGGGTAAAATCAATCTGGAAAATTCGCATCCTTTTAGTCGCGAGTTGTGGGGACGTCAGTGGATCTTCGCGCATAATGGTGACCTGCATAATTTTTTTCCAGAGCTCTCAGGCCGTTTTACGCCAGTCGGTAATACCGACAGTGAACGTGCTTTCTGTTATCTGCTTGATCAGTTAGTAAAGCGCTTTGGTTATCATGAGCCAAAACAGGATCAGATCTTTGATCTGCTGACCGAGATTTCGCCATCCATTGCCGAGCATGGTACTTTTAATTTTTGTTTGTCCAACGGTCAGGCGCTGTTTACCTATGCCATTACCAAACTACATTGGCTGGTGCGTGAATATCCATTTAAGCCTGCACAACTCATTGATATTGAGGTAGAAGTCGATTTTAGCCAAGTGACCACTCCCGAGGACCGTGTCGCTGTGATTACCACGGAACCATTGACCCAGAATGAGGAATGGACGGCTTTCCAACCTGGTGAGATGATTCTGTTCCAGCATGGAGCAAAAGTGCGTTCTCAACTCACCTATGTAGAACGTCTGGAACGTGAGCGACTGGACCCTTCGCTCAAACGGGTGACACGTGCAGATCAGTACTGATCTCGAAGCTAATAAAGACAGTGAAAAATACTGTCTTTTCTGTTTAATATTCATGTAAAAAATAAAAGATTAATAATAGCTTATAGCTCTTATTGGTTAATTAATATCTGATCTTTTTGCTCAGAATAAATTAATTTTAATTATATATAACAAATACTTAAATCTAAAAGTGTAATTTTATCACTAAAGCCGACTAATTCACTTCATTTTTATTTAAATCAATACCCTATATGCTTCAATTTATGTGATAAATCCTCAATATTTATAGGTGGTCGTAATGAAAATGAAATGGGTTCCAGAATACAATACTGGTATCGATGTGATTGACGATCAGCATAAACGAATTCTCGATTACATTAATGAAATCGACGAAATTGATGTCAATACCAATCGTGCGCGTGTTAAGCAAATTCTAGAAAATATTATTGATTACACACAATCGCATTTCACTTTTGAAGAATCACTTCAAGAAGAGGCGGGTTATAAATATCGTGTACCGCATAAACGCGTGCATGATCTGTTCATTAAAAAAATTGAGTCGTATCGTGACCGTTTTGAAATGGGACATTCGATTGAAGCTGAATTGCATGAAGTATTATCTAAATGGCTGATCAACCATATCCAGCATGATGACGCGGATTATGTGGGTGCGGTGAAGGAAAACATGATCGGCCTGATCAAAGAAAAAGAAAAGAAAAAGGGCAAAAACTGGTTCGCTCGTTTCTTCTCATAAAGTAATTTTTCCCTATAACAAAAATTAAAGTCTAATGATCATTTTGCGCAGCAAATCATCTTCGGGTGGTTTGCTTTTTGTTTTTGATTTTCACCGCTATGCAAGGCAAAATAGCGCTAGATTTTTATAGGAATGCATCATGCAGGACAATGCTATGTCAAAATGGTTATCGCCTCTGATGGCTTTTTGTTTATCTTTTCTTATTATTGCGACCCTCGCACCAATAACAGGTATTCAGATTGATCGTCAGCTTGATTTCTGGATGTTGTGGTTAGCGACAATGCTGATCCTGGCGCTTCCAGTCTGTTATCTGGAAATTGCTTTAGCGAAACGTTCCAATACCACCGCATTACAGGCATTGTCGAGCCTGACCCGTGAGGCAGACAGTTCACAGCGCTGGCGTGTTGTCGGTTGGCTGGCTGTGGTGTTTATTCCATTTCTTGCGGGTGCAATGCTGAATCATGCCTCCAACGTAGTATCGATTGCCAATTTTGAAGTGCAGCAACCAGTCATTCTGGCTGGATTGGCGATTGCGGCTTTGCTGTTGTCTTTAGTTCCACGTCTAATTCTGGTGGGAATTACCACTGTAGGCGTGATTGCATCCTTGGTCCTTGCCAATGTCATGGGTACAGCATTGCCTGAATGGCAAGTAACTCCGGTACAATTCTCTGAATGGGGCAATGCAACGGTACTGGCACTGGTGGCCAGCGGTTTAGGCATGGGCTTGTACTGGCAGTCTAGTTTGGCTGTTGTCAAACAGCAGGATGTAGCGACCAAAACAGTATTACCGATCTGGATTGCACAACTGCTTGCAGTAATTGCTTTTGGTTTCTTCGCGGTAAAAGCTGAAGTTCCTGCATTTGCCTTGATCGCTGCGATTGTAGCTGCGGCTGCACTGATGTTACAGATGGCGCGTGAACAGCTGCAACAGCGTCAGATAAATGTCATCATTCAGTGGGTAATTGTGGCGGTAGCAACACTGGTCTGGTTGATTCCAAATATCACACCGGTATTTAATAACCTGCTGATCCTTTGGGGGCTGGTGATCAGCCTGATCTATGCTTTGTTTGCTGGCTGGATCATGAAGATCAGTCATCTTCGTAAATCAATGAATTTCAGTTCAGAGGCGTTCTATAATATCTGGCGTATTGCAGTTCGGGTGGTATTACCAGTGTCGATTGTTGTGGCCATTATTGCCGTGTTAGGGCAGTGGTTCTGATGAATCAGTCAGCGTTGATTTGGGTGGCGTATGCTGCCCCTGAGCAACAGTTTCATATTGCAGTACCGTTTCAGCAGGGCATGACTGCACTGGATGCAATTGCTGCAAGCGGCATCCGCGATCAGGTGGAATTGCCTGAACCTTTGAATCTGGGAATATTTGGCGTGCGCTTGCAGGATCATGCACAGCTTTTGAATGCTGGGGACCGTATAGAAATTTACCGTGCGTTGATCATTAATCCTAAGGATATTCGCCGTAAACGTGCAGCGCAAAATCCTGTAGGACGTTATAATAAAGGTAATCGGTCCAAGCTGTGGCAATCTTGAGGTTGATCAAATGCGTCATAAAATCGGCAAAATGCCAGTAATTTGATAAACCTATGCAGTTAATTAGAAAAACCCCTAGAAATACAGGGGTTTTTTTATGGAAAAGCGATTATAGTGGTGGCGCTGTCAGAATCGCTTCTTTTGAACCAGGTAAACCGGGTTGTGACGCTGGAATGGTTTCTAGACCTTCAATGCGCTCTACAATACCGTTTGGATTGAAGTAGATTTTTAAGTGCTGACCACGTGCAGCAGGAATGTTGGCTTTTTTAGCATAGGTTCCTGGGGTATAATTGTAGATGTAGTCCCAGCGTAATGGATTTAAAGGATCTGTCACTGTTGGGCTGCCAAGTAGGAAGCGGACTTGTTGGTGGCTCATTCCCACCTGGATTTTAGAGGCTTGTGCTTGAGTTAAAGGTGTTCCTTGAGGAATATCAACTTTGTACACACCTAAGGTCGAACAGCCGACGAGCAATGAAGTGACGAATAACGTCAACATGATTTTTTGCATTTTGCTACACTATCCCAAATTAATTATGATGCATTTGATCCAAGGATAGATCATACTGCATCTAAACTTTGTTGCATATTCCAACTTTAATTTTGTTGAGAGACCTTTTTACATGCCTATTTCAAATCAAGATTTACGCAAAGCTGGACTGAAAGTTACCCTGCCTAGAATTAAAATATTAGAACTATTAGAAAACTCACGTCAGCACCATTTAAGCGCGGAAGATATCTACAAGACTTTACTCGATCAAGGGGAAGATGTGGGTCTTGCAACTGTATATCGTGTGTTAACACAGTTTGAAGCAGCGGGCATTATTCAGCGTCATCACTTTGAAAATAATCATTCTGTATTTGAAATTATGCAGGATGATCACCATGATCACCTGGTATGTCAAAACTGCAATAAAGTTGTTGAATTCACCAATGACGTGATTGAACATGAACAGCACGAAGTTGCGAAAAAATTCGGCTTTGAATTAACAGGCCACTCACTGAATCTGTATGGTTACTGTGATGAACCTGAATGTCAGGACGCTTATCGTAAAAAATAACATCAGATGTTCTTGGATATAAAAAAAACAGGCTTCAAAGGAAGCCTGTTTTTTTTATATGAGGATGATGACTTAATCTTAAGATTGTCCATCAAAGGTAATATTGCTGCCGGCATTCATCAGATGTGCACCACCTTCTTCGGATAACTTGATTTGCAGACGCAGATCGTTTGGAGAGTCAGCATGTTTCAACGCATCCTTATAGCTGATCTGTTTGGCCTTATACAGGTCATACAGTGCCTGGTCAAAAGTCTGCATTCCAAGTTCACGTGAACGCTTCATCAAGTCTTTAATTTCATGCACATCACCTTTACGGATCAGATCTGAAACTAAAGGTGAGTTGATCAGGATCTCAATTGCGGCACGCCGGCCTGTACCATCAATGGTTGGGATTAGCTGCTGTGCCACCATCGCTTTGAGGTTTAAAGACAAGTCCATAAACAGCTGGTTATGACGGTCTGCTTCAAAGAAGTGAATAATCCGGTCAATGGCCTGGTTGGCGTTATTGGCGTGTAGGGTCGCAAATACCAGGTGACCGGTTTCCGCAAAGGCAATAGCATAGTCCATGGTTTCACGGGAACGGATCTCACCGATCAGAATTACGTCTGGTGCCTGACGCAGGGTATTTTTCAGGGCGATTTCAAATGAATCTGTGTCGATCCCGACTTCACGCTGAGTGATGATACAACCCTTATGCTGGTGCACAAATTCGATCGGGTCTTCGATGGTAATGATATGACCTTTGGAATTTTCATTACGATAACCAATCAAAGAGGCAAGAGAAGTCGATTTACCGGTACCTGTTGCACCCACGAAGATGATAATACCGCGCTTGGTCATCGCCAGTTCTTTCAGAATTGGCGGTAACTTTAAATCATCCATAGTGGGAATGACGGTTTCAATACGACGCAGAACCATACCCGGCTGATCACGCTGCTGAAATGCACTGACACGGAAACGTGCTGATTTGCTGGGATTGGTAATCGCAAAGTTACACTCATGTGTATCGGCAAATTCCTTGCGCTGTTTTTCCGTCATAATTGAATGCAGAATCTGGCCTACTGCTGGTCCAGGTAATTTGACTGATCCAATCGGCACAATTGAGCCATTCACTTTAATTGAAGGTTCGACATCTGCAGTAATGAACAGATCCGATGCCTTTTGCGCCACCATATAGTCGAGTAAGCCGTTAAAATCCATACTTCGTCCCCGAGAAAATCAAAAACATTTTTTATAGGAAAGATTCAGGCTGTTTAGCAGCAGTACGCGCAACTTGTGGACTGATCACGCCTTTAGATACCAGTGTTTTCAGGCTCTGATCCAGCGTAGTCATACCATAGTTGGCACCGGTCTGAATGGCAGAGTACATTTGAGCAACTTTGTTTTCGCGGATCAGGTTACGGATGGCCGGAATACCGATCATGATTTCATGTGCAGCGACACGACCACCACCATTTTTCTTGAGCAGGGTTTGTGAGACAACCGCTTGTAATGATTCAGACAGCATGGCACGAACCATGTCTTTTTCTTCGGCCGGGAATACGTCGATCACACGGTCAATAGTTTTAGCAGCAGAAGTCGTATGCAGGGTGCCAAACACCAGGTGACCGGTTTCAGCAGCAGTGAGTGCCAGACGGATGGTTTCAAGGTCACGCATCTCACCCACCAGGATAATATCCGGGTCTTCACGTAATGCAGAACGTAATGCTTCATTGAAACCATGCGTGTCACGATGCACTTCACGCTGGTTGATCAGACATTTTTTGGATTGGTGTACAAATTCAATTGGATCTTCGACGGTCAGAATATGGTCATAACGGTTATCATTAATATAGTCCAGCATCGCTGCCAGCGTCGTTGATTTACCTGAACCGGTTGGGCCTGTGACCAGTACCAGACCACGCGGATAGTCACAAATATCTTTAAAAATCTGCCCCATGCCCAGATCTTCAATGGTTAAAACTTTAGAGGGAATGGTACGGAATACGGCACCGGCACCGCGGTTCTGGTTAAATGCGTTCACACGGAAACGGGCGACGCCAGGAACTTCAAAGGAAAAGTCAGTTTCTAGATTTTCTTCATAGTCACGGCGCTGTTTATCGTTCATGATATCGTAAACCAGCTTGTGAACTTCTTTATGTTCCAGGGCAGGCAGGTTAATACGACGAACTTCACCATCAACACGAATCAGTGGTGGCATCCCCGCAGACAAGTGTAAATCTGACGCGCCATTTTTAGCAGAAAATGCTAATAATTCTGTAATGTCCATAAAGTCCCCAAAGGCATTTAAATGTTATTTATTTTGATAGAATAATAAGGCTTTCCCACAGCTTAACCAACACTTAGTTGGGGGGCAAGGGAAAAAAATATGAACGAAATGAGAACTCCGTCAATGAAAATGTTGCAACTCGCACGAGATCAGGTATTGGCCCAAATTCATACTGCATGTCAGCAGGCTGGTCGTGATGAACAGACCGTGCAGCTGCTGGCTGTTTCAAAGACACATCCAGCGGAAATCTTGGCGGAAATGTATGCAGCCGGACAGCGCAGTTTTGGTGAAAACTATTTGCAGGAAGCGCTGGATAAGATTGAAAAGTTGCAGGATCTGGAGATTGAATGGCATTTTATTGGGCATGTTCAGCGGAACAAGACCAAGCATCTGGCAGAGAAGTTTGACTGGGTACATGGGGTAGATCGTCTGATCATTGCCGAACGTCTGTCTAATCAGCGCGAAGATAATCAAGTACCCCTAAATATTTGTCTTCAGGTGAATATTGACGGGCAGCATACTAAAGATGGCTGTCAGCCAGAAGAAGTAGCGGATCTCGTAGCGCAGATCAGCCAGTTACCAAAACTGCGTCTGCGTGGTTTGATGGTGATTCCGGCGCCAAATAATACAGCGGCTTTTGCTGATGCCAAGGCTTTATTCGAAGCGGTTAAAATGCAACATGCCAAAGCTGAGGATTGGGATACTTTAAGCATGGGGATGTCAGGGGATATGACCGAAGCGATTGCGGCAGGTTCAACCATGGTGCGGGTCGGCACCGCCTTGTTTGGGGCACGTCCTAAAAAGAATTAACGGATCCATATTTTTAGACAGGTTTTTAGAATTGTTAAGAAAAGTGTTATTGCATTGAGCGGGATAACGCTTTTCTTTGTTGTGGTTCGAGTAATTTTGCCATTAAGCTAGCCAGTAGAACTAAAACCAGCATAGTCGCAACTAGGGCCAGAACAGCACCCCCTAGCCCATAAGCACGGCTTTGTGGAAAGCAGCCCAAAATAAACAGTAGTAAAGGAAAATGAGTCACATAGAGGGTATAAGAAAAACTCGCGGACTTTACCCAGACCGGTCGATAATGACTGAGTTTTTGTTGCAGTTGAATCAGCCAGCAGACAAAAGCCAATCCCATCAACATGTTAAATGGTACAAAATAGTTGCCACGATAAATTTTGACCTGATCGATCATATGAAAGTGATAGGCGTCCCTACAGGCAATGAAAAAAGCCAGGCTCAGGCAGCCCAGTTTGAGTGAATTCAAATGATTTAAGACATACTGTTGAATATGACCAAATGAACTGGCAAAGGCCGTCAGCCATAAAAGCAAATAAATCAGAAATTGGGGATTAAGTGCGGTAAGTGTAATTAACACTAAAGCAAAACTGAGTTTGGCAATAACGGATTGTTTTAAAAAAGGCAAAAAGCCCGCCAGCACATAAAACCAGACCTCAAAACTTAAACTCCATAGTGGCGCATTGGCAGATAGAGTGGGCGTCACAAAGCCATTTAAAAAGAACAGTGAACCCAGAAAATTGTCCCACTCCAGACTATAGTTAGTACGAATCATCATGCCAAAACTGTTTTGAAACTGATGTGTATGAGAGCTAAAGAAGTAAGGTGCCAGAATATATAAAGTTAAGGTCAGAGCGAGGGCAAACAGGAAAGGCGGTAAAATTCTACGGCAGCGCTGCCGGATATAGTGAGACAGATTAAACTGGCTATTTTGCTGGATATTATTCTGTATAGAGGTTCCGATCAGATAGCCACTTAAAGCAAAGAACATCATCACCGCGGCCTGACCAAGCAGCCGGACCCAAGAATACAGTGTTAAATCAAAAGGGGCGATAAAAGCCTGAAAGCAGTGACTAAATAGCACCACAATTGCACTCACTCCACGCAAGCTTTCCAGTTGTAAACTGAATTCAGCTGAAAATCTGCGTGAAGTCATATTCATGAGCGCTAGCCTATAATCTGAATGGTGCTGGCACCAGAGCCAATGGGTTTAACCTGAATCTGGACTGGAATCCGTTCATGCATTTCCTGGATATGCGAGATCAGCACCACTTTACGACCCTGGCTTTGCAGATGATCGAGAGCATTCATCACCATATGTAAGGACGCTGGGTCAAGCGTTCCAAAACCTTCATCAATAAATAGCGATTCCAGCTTCATCGAGCCAGACGCCATATTGGCAATGGCCAAGGCTAAGGCGAGTGATACCAGGAAAGTTTCCCCACCGGACAGCGAAAGTACAGGGCGGACCTCACTGTTCATATCCAGGTCAATAATCGCCAGACTCAGACTGTTCGGAATACGGTGCAGCTGATAGCGTGGAGCCAAAGGCTGGAGTTGCTGATTGGCATATTCAACCAGAATATCCAGATGATGTTCCTGGGCAATTTTCTGGAATTTGGTACCTTCTTTATGTCCAATCAGGTCATAAATCCGACCCCAACGATATTCCTCAGCCTTAATCTGTTCAATCTGATGCTGGTATCTGGCATACATACTCTGGTTGTTGGCATTCATACGCAGTTTGGCATCGGTTTCATTCAGTGTTTCTTGTTGTGCTGTCTTTTCCTGTATCAGTGCAGCCAGTTTTTGTTCAATCTCTTCAAATTCATGTTCAGGCTGCAGTTTTAAATGTACCTGATATTGTTCTTCAAGTAACTGCCATGCGGTTTTGGCATTTTCCAGTGCCTGTTTTTGATTGGATAAATCCTGGCGGATACGTTGATGGCTGGTGAGATCAATACGCAGCCATTGTTCAATTTGCGTCGTAGTCACCTGTGGACGGTTCTGCTGCCAAGCCTGAATATTCTGCTGATATTGTTCAAGTTGCTGATCAATCTGCTTTTGTTGGGTGATAAAATCCTGCAACTTAAGATTGGCCTGATGCAGTTGTTTTTCTGCCTGACTGGTTTGTTGTCGCTGGATGTCTAGTTGCTGTTGCAAAGCTTTGGTTTGCTGATCCAAAGTCGTCTGCCACTCTGCAGCTACCCGATATACTTGTCCTGCATGTTGCCCGGTCAATTCAGCTAGTTGCTGGCGTAAGTCCTTACCTTGCTGGATAAGTTGCTCTAAAGACTGGTGGCGTTGCGCAAAATTCTGCTGTTCAACTTGCAGCTGATATTGGGTTTTATCAACTGCTTGTTGCTGTGCTTGCAGCTCAGATTCCAGTTGCTTTTGCACATTTAAATGCTGCATGCGTTGTTGTAACTGTTGTTGTAGAGTGGATAACCATTTTATCGGATCCTGAGATGCATAGTTCTCAGGCAATACATTGATTAGGGGTTGAATAAGCTGGTCCAATTGGGTCCGCTGTTGCAGAACCAATTGCAGTTGATGTAAGTGTTGTTGTTGCTGACGCCATTGCTGTAATAGCTGCTGTAACTGCTGTTCCTGTTGTTGCAACTGTTCAGTCTGCTTTACGATACTATTGCTATGGTCTTTCAAAAGGTGGGTTAAACGATTTAAGTCATTTTCATTCTCAGTAATAACCCCTAAATTCGCCAGCTGCGTTGTATATTCAATCTGTTGCTGCTGAATTTGCTGCTGGAGTGCTTGCAAACGCTGCTGTTGCTGTTCAATCACAGTTTGCAGCTTTGAGATTTCAATCTGTTTCTGCTGCTGGGTCTGACTTAGCTGATCGAGCTGTTGTCTGGCTTGCTGTAATTGCTGTTCCTGTAGCTGACATAAGCTTTTGTCCAGTAGCTCATGTTGTCCTTGAGTAAAAGGATGTTCATGACCGCCGCATACCATACAGGGTTCATCAGGTTTTAATTGGGCACGCAGTTCCTGCACGCTTTGTGTATGCAATAAACGCTGCTGAGCTAAAATCCGCTCTAGCTGTTCATAAGCCTGTTGTTCAGATTGAATCTGTTGCTGCAAAGTCTGTTCAGCATTTTGCAGTAATTTCAGCTGCTGTTGCTGGGTATTTATAGAGGTTTGTAGCTGCTCTGACTCTTGAGATTGTTGCAGAGTCTGTCGTAAGCGTTGCTTTAGCCCATCAAGCTGAAGCTGTTCGGTATAATGCTGTTGGAGGGTCTGCTGAACAGATTTAAGTTGCTGGTCTAACTGTTCAATACTTTGATGTTGCTGGATCCAGTGGTTGAGCTTGGCAGATAATTCGGTAACGGTTTTTTCCAGTGCAGACAAAGGCTGATTTAGGCTTTCAGGATTTTTTTGCAATAGTTGCTGATACTGCTGTAAATAGTCCTGCATACGTTGCAGGGTGCTTTGCGGCTCCTGATCAAAAACACTTAAAAATTCTGACTGGGTTAACTGCTGAGTAATCTGCTGCTGTTTAGCCTGAGCATGACTTAAGGCCAATTGCTGCTGTACTAACTGCTGTTCTAGGGGGTGCAGGTGAGTAGTTTGAAACTGATTTTGCTCCGTATTCAGTTTTTTATACTGTTCAGATACCGTATGGATAGCATGATCCAGCTTTAAACCTGCTTCCAGATGTGGCTTGATCTGGTCTAAATGCTGCTGAAATTTCTGCTGCTGTTGCTCCAAGGCTACTAGTTTGGTTTCTTCTTCAATAAAGCGTTTTTTTAGCGTTTCAAACTCAAGGGTGAATTGTGCCTCTTGTTGCTGAATCTGAATTTTTTTCGGTTCTAAACGGGAATGCTGAATAAACTGATCACGGATAGACTGGAATTCATCCAGCTGTTCCAGTAATTGTTGCTGTCCTGCAGATTTATTTATGGCATCCAACTGGACATCATACACTTCTTTTTTTGCATGGACTTCGGCATACAGCTTATGTCGGTCCAGATGCCATTTTTTCTCATTTTCCAGCAGTTTTTCAGATTGCTGAAGATTCTGTAATTGTAAAGACAGCGCCGTCTGTTGCTGTTTTAAGGCGTTAATATCTTCTTCGGACAGGGTTTCAATATGTCCAATCAGCTTTTCCAGATCACTGCGCTTATTTTTTACTTCACTGAATTTTTGTGCTGCTTTTTGACTGACCACACTGAAAATTTGTGAATTGGTCAGATATTCCAGCAGGTCTGCACGTTCATGATCTTTGGCTTTTAAGAAGGCTCCCACTTCAGACTGGGCAAGTAGGACAGCACGGGTAAACTGCTCAAAGCTGAGTCCAATCAGTTTTTCAATAAGTGGCGTGACTTCGGATATTTTTTGGGTGAGCGTGGTGTCATCATCAAGGCATTTGATATAACGGTCGACTTTTAAATTGCCATCAATTTTATTGCGGGCACGGCGGATTTCCCAACGGGCAAGATAGCGCTTGCTATCCAGCGCAATAAATTCCAGTTCACTAAAGCCGGTGGTTGTGCCACGACGCAGAATATTTTTAGAATCTTTGATGGAAACATCCTGTCCACCCGTATCTTTGAGACTGCCAGTTGCACCTTTTAAACGTGGAATTTCGTTATACAGTGCCAAACACATGGCATCCAGCAGGGTAGATTTACCTGCACCAGTTTTACCGGTAATGGCAATCAGGCCGGCATGTGCCAACGGGCTATCATCAAAGCAAATATCATGAGTGCCTGCCAGAGAAGCCAGATTATTTAAACTCAAACGTAAAATTTTCATGGCATTTCCTTATGGCTGCTGCACATCAATATCTTGCTGGGCTTCATGTAGCAGCTGCAGGAAATCACGCTTTACCGAGTCATCTGGATCATAACCCATCTTTTCCCAGAGGTTGCTGAACAGGGATTCCGGGGTCGGAGGCGCCAGATCAATTTTAGAAATGTGCGTGCTTGAGTCCGCTACTTGCTGATAAATCCGGGAAATACGTAGCAGTCGGTAACGGTTTGGCGGCAAAGCCTGTTCAATCTGCTGTCTGAGATCTACTGGGGGAGGCGCAGTGGTAGTGTATTCAATTTCCAGGAAATGGCGTGCAAACAGCTGATCAATTTCACCATTCGGCAAGGCCTTGACTTGGTCAATCAGATCATTGAGGTCGGCACGAATCCGGAGCAGATCTACAGTGCGTGGAATGATTAGAGGCTCATATTGAAAGCGTTGTTCATCTGACTGCATCGGGTCAATTCGTACCTCTACAACCTGATGTTTATAATTCAATTCACTAAAAGACAAAGGAATAGGCGAGCCACTATAGCGGATATGTTCCTGACCGACTTTCTGTGGCTTATGCAAATGCCCTAACGCGACATAATCAATACCATCTTCAAAAAGCGCCGTCGATAAGGCTTCTTCATGTCCCACTACAATCGGACGTTCTGAATCCGAAGTTTCTCCGCCTTGTATATGCGCATGTGACATCAGAATCAGCGCCTGATCTGGCTGTTTACGTGCCTTGGCTTCAGCGATCAGTTGTTGATGCAGATAGCTAATCGCGTTTTGACTGTTGGTGGTATGTTCATTCAGTCCGGTAATTTCGGCACTACGCAGATAAGGCAAGGCCAGGCACCAGGCTACAATTTTCTGTTCAGGGCTATAAATCGGCACTATCAGACGATCCAGATCCAGCTGGTTATTTTCCTTGCGGCTGATGACACCGACTGCACGTGCATTGAATTTGGCAAGAAAAGGCTCAACCTGCTCGATGCGATAACCGGAATCATGGTTGCCGGCAATCATCAGGGTTTGCATGTGCGGTGCCAGTGCATGGGCACTGGTTAAAAATTGATAAAGCTGTTTCTGAGCGCTGGAGGACGGATTGATGACATCAAAGATATCGCCTGCAATTAGCAGGGTATTTGGCTGTTTTTGTTTAATTTGTTCCAGCAACCAGCTCAAAAATTGGCGATGTTCAAATTCACGATCATGATTATGGAAAAATTGCCCCAAATGCCAATCTGATGTATGTAGAAAATGAACTGCCATGTCCCCTGAGCCTATAAAAGTTTAAACACCCGAAGTGGGTAAAAGCATGGATGAAACCAGCAAAAATCTTACTTCCGAAGCAGGAATGATCGTTTTGGTCTGGATGAAAAATATCAGTATAGTGAGCTCGATCTGAGAAAACCAGTATCGGGTTGGGCAACTACTTTTTATCTGACCCTAATAAGGCAATTTAATTTCTTGTTTTTTATCTATGTTTAAACTGGAGCAATAAGGAATAAAAATTTAGAAGCCCAAAAAATAAAGACCGACGATTCGAGTGATGGTGAAATCGTCGGTCAAAGTATGCTGTTTAAGAAAATTTTGGCTGCTATTCAAAACTTTCTGCTGCACACGAGTCTTATTGCTTTAGCAAAGATCAAACAGATTTGTGGATGCCGGTACAAATTTGGTGACCTTGTACCCTATATAACGTCAGCTTTACAGGATCGGTTGACAATACAATGAAAAAAAACTCATTTTTTTTTATACTGACTGCATCCTTTTGTGTGAGTGATGGCTATGGCGCCGCTAAAACGCTATTTTCTCTGGTTTTTTTTAATATGTTTTGTGATGACCTGTATTTGCGGCGTGATTGCAGCCCTAATGCCGATGGGAATGGGGGCTGTGCTGACCATGGTGCCGTATCTGGTGGCCATGATCTGGGTATTATTTAAATTTCTTCGTCAGAACCGTCGGGCACCGACACAAGCCGAACGTAAAAAAATCACTTTAGGATTCAGCCTGATTTTCTGGGGGTATAACCTGGCATTTTTATTATTGGGAATTCTGGTCGCAACCCGGTCCAATCCGAATGCCTGGCAGGATTTCATACTGTATCTTCAACAACCGCAGTTTATGAGTGTCGTGGTGATCATGTTCCTGTTGATTGCGATTCCATTGTATCTGCTGACTTACTGGTTCTATGGAAATCAGGCTCAGCGCATGGCCAACAAAATGTTTGGTAGCTCTCAGTAAATTATTTGCACATAAGTGACTAGAACTTTAGTCTAAAAAAAAAGCCTGAAACCCCTTAATATTCAGGCTTGATATCTTTTGCTGTAAGTCATTACGATGAATGGTATTTTTTGATAACTGCAAAGATTGGCCAGTTCAGTACAATGTTTGGGACCTAAGAAAAACAGCGACTGAATAACAATGCATAAGCCTGTCGTACTCATTACCGGAGCTAGTGGTTTTATTGGCCAATATGCGGTCAAACACTTTCTTGGACTAGATTGTCATGTCATTGGCCTGACGCGTGAACACCATCGCCTGGAAATGCATCCAGATTTTCACTGGATCAATGATTTTGATGAACTGCGTACCCGTCAGATTGATTATGTCATTAATCTGGCGGGTGAAAATATCGGTGCAGAGCGCTGGACTGCCGAGCGTAAAGATATTCTCTTACAGAGCCGATTAGACACGACCCGTCAACTCTATGAATTTTTAAAAAAGAATCAGATTTTCCCGAAATGTATTTTGTCTACATCTGCCGTGGGTTATTACGGTATTGATCCTCAAGAACAATGGCAACAGGTGTATACGGAAGAAGCTGCACCCCAACAGATTTTCATGTCTCAGCTTTGTGCACAGTGGGAGCAGCTAGCCTTATCCTATACTGATCAGAATACCAAGATTATGCGTTTTGGTGTGGTGCTGGGCAGAAAAGGTGGCATCTTGCCACAAATGCTGATGCCAATCAAAATGAATCTGGTGGGTCGAATCGGGAGTGGTCGGCAGCCATTCGCCTGGGTGCATATCCAGGATCTGCTTAACGTGATGGATTTTCTGCTGCATGAAAAAAGCAACGCTCACATCTTTAATGTAGTTGCGCCTGAGAAAACCAGCCAGCTGCGTTTTAGCCAGACAGCAGCAGAGCTACTGAAACGTAAACCGCTATTCTCTTTACCTGGCAGCATTATGCAGTGGATGTTGGGTGAGCAGTCACAACTGATTTTGAATGGTCAGTATGTCCAGCCTAAAGCACTGCAAGATGCCGGCTTTGAATTTGAGTTTCCAAGCATCAAGGAAGCACTCACAGATCTAGTGGGCAAGCGCAGTTAAAAGCTGTAACTGATCCGGTGCATAGGGTTGGGAATCCACTAAAGTCGATTGTCCGAGCATCAGCTGTCTGAGCAAAATAGCGGAGGCAGGCGCCATGCATAAGCCATTGCGGAAATGGCCAAAATTGGCCCAGCCATTTTTCAAATTTGGCAGTTGACCTATATAAGGAATGCCTTGTGGTGAGCCGGGACGTAAGCCAGCCCATTCCTGGACAATCGGGAATTCAGCCAGTTCTGGAACCATCTCAAAACTGGCATCCAGAATTTTCTGACGAATCTCGACAGCAGGCGTGGTATTAAAACCAACTTCGCGCATGCTGGAACCACAAACAATATGTCCATCCTGACGTGGAATCAGGTACATGACCTGATTCATACACATGGTCGGCAGCCAGTGGTCTGGCGTTTTAAACAACACCATCTGCCCCTGGACAGGATGCACTGGGACATCTCTTGTTAGCTGCAGCGACCATTGTGCTGACCATGCGCCGGTGCTGAAGACAAACTGATCTGCTGCAATCCAGTCGCCCTGTTCAGTTTGCACCGCATCAATTTGTGCATTACCAATTTTTATTTTCCGAACTGGTGTATGTTCTAGCCAGCTCACGTGGGGATGCTGTTTTAAATAATGAATAATGGATTGGAGTAAGCGAGGGTTACGCACATTGGCGATGTGGGGGAAGTACAAAGCATGTTTAAATTCGGATGAAACCTGCGGATTAATCTGCTCAATCTGTTCCTGCTCGATATAAAGCGCTTGCTGCATCGGCTCATGATGTCGTTCAGCATAGTGATAGCCAATGTCGAAATCTTCTTCATCAAAGATCAGCATGCCGGTTTCATGAATTTCAAAATCAATGCCAGTAACTGGTTTTAATTTGTTATTCCAGGCCTGATATAGCGGTTTGGCATATTTGGCCAAGGCATTGACTGCCTGAGGATAACGCCATGGATACATCGGGGAAAGAATACCGCCACCGGCCCAGGAGGCAGCTTTTCCTGCCTGCTGCTGATCCAGAATCGTTACTGAACAGCCCTGTTCAATCAACTCCAGTGCAGTCATGAGTCCATTAATCCCTGCACCGATGATGGCAATATGCATCAGGTTTTAACCCTTATTTTCGAATCTTGTTTAAACCAAAAACCAAAAAAATGCCTTCCTTGAATCAAGAAAGGCATTCCAGACTATTTCATTTCTTTCAGTTTTACTGCAGCTTCTTCCGCGAAGTAAGTCCAGATGCCATCTGCACCAGCACGGCGGCAGCTCATCAATGATTCCAGAATCACGCTGTCAGATAGCCAGCCATTCTGGATTGCACCCGCCAGCATCGCATATTCACCGCTGACCTGATACACGAAGGTTGGAATGCCAAAGGTATCTTTGACTTCACGTACGATATCCAGATAAGGAAGGCCTGGTTTTACAATGACCATGTCGGCACCTTCCTGAATATCCAAGGCGATTTCATGCAGGGCTTCGGCACGGTTGCCGACATCCATCTGGTAATTGTACTTATTGCCGCCTTTCAGGTTGCTTGAAGAACCTACTGCATCACGGAACGGGCCGTAGAAGCTGGAGGCATATTTGGCAGAGTAGGCCATGATAGACGTATAGATATGACCATTGGCTTCAAAAGCTTCACGAATCGCACCGATACGGCCATCCATCATGTCACTTGGTGCAAAGATATCCGCACCGGCTTCGGCATGGCTTAAGCCCTGTTTAATCAGACATTCAACCGTTTCATCATTTAAGACATAACCAGTTTCATCGATAATGCCATCCTGACCATGCGTGGTATAAGGGTCCAATGCGCCGTCGGTAATCAGTACCATTTCTGGTAATTCTTTTTTCAGCAGGCGAACAGTGGTTTGAACCAGACCATCTTCATACCATGCTGCTTCAGCAGTCAGACTTTTGTCTTCTTGTGGCGTTACCGGGAACAGCGCTAGTTTGCTGACACCCAACTCGAGCAGGCGTTCAGCTTTTTTCACCAGCAGATCTGCCGAAAGACGCTGAATATTTGGCATACTTGGCACGTCTTGAGTCTGGTTTTGACCCGGTAAAACAAATACTGGATAAATGAGATGATCAGCCGTGAGGTGCGTTTCACGAACCATTGAGCGCAGGTGTTCATTTTTACGAATACGACGCATGCGAGTTGCAGGAAACGCGGGACGATTGAACGTATAGGTCATAAAAATCTCATTGATCAATATTAAACTATGGGTATTGTAGTGCCTTAATTTGCGTTTAGGGCAAATGGATACATTTTTTTATTTAATCAAGGTTATTCGAGCAAACTATGACGGTAGCAGAGAAAAGTTGGACAGGAAATATTGATTTAGGCTCGAATAAGGATGTTCTATTCAACCAGTTGTGCGATGCTTTTAATGCTTCACCATTCTACCAATATTGCGGTATGCAAATGCGCGTTGTGGATGGACAGATTGAAGCCTATGTGGAAATGCAGAAGGATCTGATTGGCAATGTGGCATTCCAGATTTTACATGGTGGTGTGGCTGCCACCATTCTGGATAGTATTGGCGGAATTACCGCAATGGGTGAGCTGTACAAAAAAGCCAGCCCTGAAGATATGCAAGAAACCAGCAAAAAAGTTTCACGTCTGGCGACTGTGGATATGCGTGTCGACTATCTGGCACCCGGGCGTGGCAAATATTTTACTGCACGTGCAGAAACCCTGCGTCTGGGGCGTAAGGGATGTACCATGCGCATGACCCTGATTAATGATGAAGCTAAACCGATTGCGACTGCGATTGCCTCTTATGCTTACTAGAAGCTGAGATAATTAAAAAAACCGCTGAATATTCAGCGGTTTTTTTATGGCTTATAAATCTGATTTGGCTCGTTTTAAGGCATTTTGCCATTTGGCCAAGTGTGCTTCACGTTCATCATTTTGCATTTTCGGTTCAAAGGCCTGATCCAGTTGCCAGGACTGGGCAATCTCCTCCAGACTGGAAAAAACTCCGGACTTTAAACCGGCCATCGCTGCAGCTCCCCAAGCCGTTGATTCCAGCATTTTTGGACGTAGCACAGGAACATTCAGCAGATCTGCCTGGAACTGCATCAACATATCATTTGAACTTGCGCCACCATCGACACGGAGTTCTTTTAAAGGATGAGCAATATCAGATTGCATTGCAGTCAGAATATCGGACACTTGAAAGGCTATAGATTCTAAAGCAGCACGTGCAATATGGGACTTATTGGTACCGCGTGACATCCCACAAAGTAAAGCACGTGCTTCACTGTCCCAGTGCGGTGCACCGAGACCAGTAAAGGCAGGTACCAAAACTACGCCGTCTGTATCTGGAACTTTACAGGCCAGTTTTTCTACATCTGAACTTTTTTGAATAATCCCCAGACCATCCCGTAACCATTGCACCACCGCACCCGCCATAAAGATACTGCCTTCCAGTGCGTAGGTCGTGTGACCCTGTGCTTGCCAGGCAAGTGTAGAAAGCAGCTTGTTCTGACTCAGTTGAATATCATGACTAGTATTAAACAGCATAAAACAGCCGGTTCCATAAGTGTTTTTTGCCATACCGGGTTCAAAACAGGATTGGCCAAACAGGGCAGATTGTTGGTCGCCCAGAATACCTGTAATAGGAATGGTAGCACCTAATAAACCAGGTGCCGTATCTGCAATATGGCAATCGGAGCTGATGATTCTTGGCAGGACTGCAGCTGGAATATTAAACAGATCCAGTAGGCCTTCATCCCAACTTTGAGTTTGCAGATTCATTAGCATGGTACGGGAAGCATTACTGGCTTCAATGACATGTTCAGCGCCTTGGGTCAGGTTCCAGATCAGCCAGCTATCGATGGTGCCAAAAGCGACATGTCCTTGTTCTGCCAATGCGCGTAAACCCTCAGTATTTTCTAATAACCAGACCAGCTTTCCGGCACTGAAATAGGGGTCAATGCGTAGACCGGTTGTTTGTTGTACCTGATCCATCAGGCCTTGCTGAATCAGCTGATTACACCACTCTGTCGCACGGCGGTCCTGCCAGATAATAGCCGGCGCAAGAGGCTTGCCATTACGGCGATCCCACACAACAGTCGTTTCACGCTGATTGGTGAGTCCAATCGCTTTAATGTCTTTTGCTAGAACTCCCGCAGAAGCGATCGCTTGCTGAACGACACCAATTTGGGTAGTCCAAATTTCTAAGGCATCTTGCTCGACCCAACCCGAACGAGGAGTTTGAATATGTGTTTCTTTTTGAGCTGTCGCTTGAACCTGTCCATGTTCATTAAAAATAATTGCACGACTAGACGTCGTTCCCTGATCGAGGGCCAATAAATAGCTCATAATTTTTTTAAATACTGACTTGAATTTTTAAATATTAGCGCAATTATGTAATCAGGCGCATTCAAAAGTGTATTTGTGTAGAAAATGCATCGTATTTTTTACCAGTTATGCTATGATTGCTCTGTACTTTGGGGGTGTTCTTGGCTTCGACGCTGATGATGAAACTCATAGATGCATGCCGAGAGCGCATTTTCTCTCGTAAATAAAATTTGCATTTTAATAGTCGCAAACGACGAAACTTACGCTCTAGCTGCCTAAGGGCAGCTTGTCCGCATCCCTGAATACTTGTGGTTAGGGGTCCCGACTGAAGCGAACGCACACAAGTCCGTATGAAATCAAGCCTTGGGGTTTCGTACTAAATCTTAAAGGATCGCGATTTGTACCCTGTTCGTCGGGTCACAAAGAGCTAAATCAATAGACGATATCTAAGCATGTAGTATTCTCGAGCGTAATGTTGGCGGACGCGGGTTCAACTCCCGCCACCTCCACCAAAATTCTTTCCGAAGTAATCCATCGGAATCTAAAAAAGCCTTTAAACTCAATGTTTAAAGGCTTTTTTATTGGCTGTATTGTCCGACCTTGTCCTAAGCTGTTTGACCCTATTTTTGCTTTAATAGGGTCAAAATTGGGACAATTTGACCCACTAAATAAGTTTAATTATGTGGGACAAAGATATGTCGCTTACTGATGTGCTGTGTAAAAAAGCATTACCGCAGGAAAAACAGTACCGCCTTTCTGATATTAATGGTCTGTCTTTACGAGTCGATCCGAATGGCAAAAAATATTGGTCTATCAGATACACGGAAAATGGACAAAGGAAGTCCAAAGCATTAGGTATCTATCCTGAGCTAAGTTTAAAGCGTGCAAGGGAGATCGCGCTTGATCTGAGATATAAACTCAAAAATACAACTGAGGTCGAGCAGGAGCAGCCTTATTTTAAGGAAGTCGCAGAGGATTGGTTCAATAATCAAAAAGAAACCTGGTCATCCAAACATATTAGTAATGTTCGAGCTTCCTTGGATGAGCTTTATATTGCTCTTGCTAATAAGCGTATTAATCAGATTCAGGCACCTGAGATTCTGCAGATCATTAAGAAAATTGAGGCAAGAGGCTCGCTTGAAATTGCAAAACGTACCTTATCTCGTTGCGGCATGGTCATGAAATACGCTATTGCCCATGGATACCGCTATGACAACCCGGCAGGTGATTTAGTTTATGCCCTCAAGAATAAACGGGTCAAAAACTTAGCTTCGCTTTCGGCCTCTGAAATGCCTGAATTTTTAAGAAAGGTAAGAGCATACCCAAGTGATGCTCAGACACATCATGCGATTATTCTGATTATGCTGACAGGCGTTCGGGTTAGTGAGTTGCTGCAAGCACGCTGGGAAGAATTCGATCTGGAAGGACGTAAGTGGGATATCCCTGAAGAACGAATGAAGAACAGACTTCCGCATCGTGTACCGTTGACGGACATGATGATTGCTGAGCTTCAGGCATTGAGACTTACTCATAATCAGGAACTGCTTTTTCCACATCGTTTAAATAATAAAGAACCGATGCGTAGTGAATCTATTTTGGCTGTGATTAAACGTTCGGGTTATGCAGGTCGAATGACCACACATGGTTTTAGATCGCTATTCAGTACAGTCGTAAACGAGTCCAATTTATTTAATCCTGATGCTATTGAACGCCAACTTGCCCATGTACCTCAGAATAGAATTCGTTCGGCTTATAACCGAGCACAGTACTGGGATGAACGTGTGAAGATCATGGAGTGGTATGCGGAGAAAGTGAAATTTTGGTTGGATCATTGATAATCATCTTTCTCATCATTGTGGGGGAAGGGATGGACCTTTCCAGCACTAGATTTATGGGATAAAAGCAGCTTTGTTGCATCTAGCAGCTTAGAGGGTAAACCAGGGTTTTGTCTCTGAGAAATTTGAGTAGATGATTCATTTTTAGCTACTATCTCTTGCTCTTGCTCTTGCTCTTGCTCTTGCTCTTGCTCTTGCTCTTGCTCTTGCTCTTGCTCTTGCATATGGTAGCGGGTGAAGCTTGATGTTTTAGGTAGATTTTCAGAAAGGGGCTCTTGCACTAAGTTTAATGGCAATGTTGTGTGATTTTGTATTTGTGTAATCTTAGAATCATTTTTTAGTGCGTTGATCTCTTGAAGCTTAAGTTTTAATTTTGCATTAAGCTGCTTACGGATATCTTTTGTCAGCTTGCCCGAAGTATCTGTACTATGAGCTTCATTAGATGAATTTTCAGAAATGATTGATACGCATTCGTCTAATAGAAAATCCACTAGTGTTTCGTAAGTTTTTTTAAGCTCGTTTTGGTCACTATTATACTTATTCTTTAGGTAAGCTATATAGTTTGTTGATTCTTGAACTGTCGTCTTTAGCTGTTCAATTTGTTCCTTTTGCTTGAGTAAATTTGTATCGAAGCTATCAGTTATTCTGCTGACGGTTTGAGACAAGCTTCCCACTTCTAATTTTTTTCTCAGGCGTTCTAACTCTGTTTTTGTTTTTTTGCTTACACGTAATTGTATCTTATTCTCATTGTTATGTGCTTGTTGGAATTTAAAAACTCTAAAGCCTTGTCGTAACTTTTCATACTCAGAAATAGGAATGATCAATGTTTCATGTGTTGATAGTACTGCTGAAAGTGTAGGTACAAGTCGATTTGTGTTGGTAGGGTTATTGTGGTTTAAAAAATGGCTGTATTTGCTTTTAATCCATTTTTCTTTTAAGTCTTGATCTGTTTCTAACCATTTTTTTAAAGATTCTTTTGGTCTAGCCATAAGAGTAGCCTCATTTAAATCACATTAACGTTTAAATTAATGTTAAATAAACGTTAATATAATTTCAATAGTTTCATTTTGCACATAACGGTTTTTTTGAGTAAGCTAATTGAAGCTAGAAATGGATATAAAACGACTTATGGATGATAAAAATTCTGACGTCTTATTTTTGTTGGTACATGATTTTTTGCCAACAACTGTGAAACCGTACAGTCGTTGGGTGCTATATAAAATTTTAGAAGCTTATGCAGGAACTCCATTTGAGGTTTCGAATAAAATCCTTGCTATTAGATTGGGGTTGTATGAGAGAAGAGTTGCAGTTGCTCTAAAGGAGTTAGTGAGTTATCAAATTCTTATTGCGCCAATTGAATGTGTAGATAGTCAAAATTTTCTCAGATTTAATGAGGAGCTGTTTAGGCGTTATTGGCAGGTGAGTACTAGAAGTAGGTACGCAGTAGATGAATGGTACAACCGATCTCGCTATAAACCTAATGAGCTATTTTTTTATATCCTCAAAGAGCGTTTAAATGATTTTTATATCAGCCATACGCAAGCTAATAAGACGAGCTTACAAGATAAATTGGATTTTAAAGATGCATTGGTATTATTGTGTCTAATTAGAAATACTAATGAATTCGGTGTAGTTGAAAATTGTGGAATAACCAGACTCAAGGATAAGACAGGCTTGTCTAAGCCAAGTATTTTTAGGTGTATCGAAAGCTTAAAAAAATATGGAATCATTCGTCATAGGTTGGGTGGAATCGCTAATAACCGATTTTTAATTGGCACACATCCAATATTTTTCTTAAATCTTTCGCATGAGTTGTGGTTGGAAAAAAGGAACTATGGTTATTTTTATATCCTAAATTGCAAAAAACAGCATACTTTTGAAATCTACAACAATTATCTATATATCAAATATTTCATAGCAAACTATACTTATCTGCTCCCTATGATCGAAAGAAAGGATGTAATAGGTATATCAGAATACATAGACGAACAGATTCGATCACAGCTGTATAATCTTTCTAATAATGTCAGTAACATCAATAAGAAAGATGCTTACCAGCACTATGATCAAGCGGATCAATATTTGCTTAGTCAATTGATTGATTTGGCATTAGAAATAATGGCTAGCCATAAGGGTTTTGAAGGCTTTTCATATTATTTTGAATACAAAGCTATACGTGCACGAAACAGTAACATGAACTCAAACATGGCAATTATGGCTCGGATTCAAGCAATCTTTGAGCAATGGAGTATTCAGAATTTTGGTAATGTCGAGGCAATGAAGAGATCAAAAGACGGGCTTATTTCTTGGAATGATGGAAATGCTTCAAGGTTAAAATCATTCATTAATTCGCTAGTTGATGTGCGGAATCAGCAGAAAGCCGAATCCTCTTTTATGACTTACCAGCTACAAAAATTTATCGAAATTTTTGTAGCTATGTTTGTTAAGAATAAGATTTTTATTTTTAGTCGGGCTCTTCACATGGCCGAAAATTTTAGACCTTTTACAATTGTTCCTCATAGCGATCCACAAACTTTATGTATTTTTCAGCCTTCAAAGAATCTGAGAGCAAATTTATTTACACAGATTGATCTTGATGAGCCAGATAAAAATTTAAAATGCAGAGAATTTATCCCTTCAATTGAGGATTTAAAGATGATGGGGCTATTGCCCGAATGTTGTAAAACATTGGATGGTTTTGAAGAGATTGTATGTGAGGATGAGGCATAACTTTAGCTTAACCTGAAGTTGCATAATATGGTTGGTACACTCAACTCAATTTCAGGCTTTATGTGGGTTTTAAACGCCATCACTTAGCCGGTAAAATATATTATTATATTAAGAATATATATAGTGGTATTGGTTGGAAGTTAGCCAATAAAGGCAAAGCTTTATGTAGTATATGCTTTTTCAATATATGAGCTGGATGACGTTGATTGAGTGATATGAATCGGGATCGGTAAAAAAATACAACTCTCACTTACATATGAACCTTATGTTCCAAGTGAGAATCCAAATGTTCCAAAATCTTCAATTAATCAATGAATCAGCATCATTAATTTCAATCGAAAACTTTTTAGAGAGTGTCTATCTAGAACACTACTTAAGTGATGATGAAGAATTTAAACATGAGCTGTTGGAAGCTGTTAGCTTATTTAAGCTAGTCTATCGCGAAGGCTTTACTTACTCTCATGTAATAAGAGTAATGAAGAGAGTCTTGATACTAGTAGACTATACCTTAGAAAAATTAGAATTAAGCTCGTATGAAGAGATCTTAAAGTTTGAACAACATCATATTTTTTATATTCAAAGCATGATTCAGTATGAAATGAAAACTGCTTTATATGAGAGAGTGGAGTTCCAACGTCGAGAAGAATGCAATGCTATAAAGCTACAGGGTTATGTGGCGAAGCTCTTAAATCATTATTCAAGATTACTCTTTGTAAGAGTAGACCTGAGTATCTTACAAGCTCATCAGGAAAATTGGGATATTGAAGACTTTTCTATGGCATTGGCTATTTTACGTAATCGTATAGCTAATCAAGATGTTTGCTTTGCGGACCTGCAGGGATATGCATGGGCTTTAGAACAGGGTAGTACTAAAGGTTATCACTGCCACCTTTTACTTATTTATGATGGAAATGAACATCAGCAGGATTCCGCATTAGCGATGTTGGTTGGTCAATGTTGGCAGCAAATTACGATGGATCAAGGAACGTATTACAATTGCAATCTAAAAGAGCATAAAGAGAAATTTGAAAGGAATGGATTACTAGGTATAGGTATGATTCATCGTGATCAACAATTAGAAGTTGATAATGCAATTCGTACAGCCATGTACTTGGCAAATCCCGATAAGAAAGGTCAGCACATGCGTGTCAAAACATCTCCTCAGATGAAGACATTCGGTATAGGTCAATTTAATGTAGGGTGGCGTAGGGGTGTTAAAGAGATAAGCTATTGATCATATTCTAAAAAAATTCAAATATATAACATCCTAATGAGAATCATGAAGCTCTTTTGAGTACACATGAAAAATTAATATCAAGCCTGCCATCGTGCAGGCTTTTTTATGCCCTCAATTTAGGAGTCGAGTCATGAGCTTGAATTGCCCCTTTTGTCATTCAACTGACATCATGATTGTTGAAGCAAACATACAACAAGCAAATTCAACATTATCAAATCTTGCATCACCCGCAGCATTAGGTGCTTTAGGCACAACCGTTGCGAAGTCTTTGAACTTGCCTCCCATCGTTGGAGGAATTGCAGGAACTGTACTCGGTGGTTTGTTTAATTCATTTACAGAGCAAAATACATCTCCAAAGCAAAGTTTGTGCTTCTGTCATAACTGCTACCAAAAGTTCCCCATTCAATATCTGAATTAAGAACAGATCCAATTTTTAACATTATTTTAAAAAGGAATAAAATTATGGCACATCAACTTGAACAAATGGCCTATATCGGTGATACCCCTTGGCATGGCCTGGGTAATCAACTGACACAGAATCAGCCGATTGAAATCTGGGCACAACAAGCAGGCATGGATTGGCGGATTGAATCCTCCGATGTTAGCTACATGGCCCAGAATGAACGCGGGCAGAGTATCATCATGCCTTATGAAGAACAGCGGGTGCTGTATCGTTCCGATACTCATGCCCCCTTGTCTGTGGTCAGTCAGCGTTATCAGGAAGTGCAGCCTATGGAGATTTTGGAGTTCTATCGGGATCTGACTGAGCAATCCGGCTTTGAATTAGAAACTGCGGGTGTACTCAAGGGTGGCAAGAAGTTTTGGGCATTGGCACGCACGGGACAAAGCACAGCACTGAAGGGTAAGGATGTCAGTAATGGCTATATTTTATTAGCAACTGCATGTGACGGTACGTTGGCCACCACAGCACAGTTCACCAATATCCGGGTGGTGTGTAATAACACCTTGGCGATAGCGTTACGTGGGCAGAATAGCAGTGCTGGTGTCGTGAAAGTGCCACACAGTACTAAGTTTGATGCTGACAAAGTTAAGCAGCAATTGGGCATCTCAGTCCGTGCCTGGGATGAGCATATGTATGAGATGAAACAGCTGACTCAACGTAAAGTCACTCAAGGAGAAGCAGCTGCCTATTTTGATGCAGTGTTTAACAATACCAGCATGAGTGTTGCCGATCAGGAAGAGAACATCATTCAGTTCTATCGCAATATAGCTACTCCAACTCCAGCCAAAGAAAAGTCTGAACCGAATGGACGCGCCATGACTAAAGTCATGGATATGTTTAATGGGCAAGGACGTGGTGCAGAACTCAGCTCTGCCAAAGATACTGCCTATGGTTTGCTGTGTTCAATCACCGAGTTTGCCGATCATGAACGTCGTGCCATGAGTACTGATCATCGTTTGGACTCTGCTTGGTTTGGTGCAGGTGCTGCGTTAAAGCAGCGTGGACTAGAACAGGCGCTTCGCTTAGTGGTTTAAGTTTCATTTAAGCCAGTGCTATTACAATAATGGTCAAGGGTCATGCAGATGATCCTTCTCCAGTGAAAACACCCCTTTTGCCACATCTCCAGATGTGGCTTTTTTTATGCCAAAAATTTTTACAGACCTCACTCTTTATAAGGATTAAAGCATGAATCAGATTGCACCGATAAATACCTCTCAACTTCCTCATTTTCCAATTCCGAATGAAATGAAGGAATCAAATACCGCAGCTAAACGAACACCGACAGCCAAACGTTTAGCCAATACTAAAAACATGGATTACCAGGAATGGCTAGAAGTGCGTAAGCAAGGGATTGGCAGCAGTGATGCCGCAACCGCATGTGGGTTGAATCCCTATATGTCGATGTTGGAACTGTGGATGATCAAGACTGGTCGAACTCAGCAGAATGTTGATGATGACAGCTCAGGCATTGCACCGTTGTATTGGGGCAAACAGCTAGAGCCATTGGTGGCTGAGTACTACAGTCTGCACACCAATAATAAAGTGAGACGAGTGAATGCCGTGCTTCAGCATCCCGATCCAGACAAAGCCTTTATGTTGGCAAATCTGGATTATGCGGTTGTGGGTAGTGATGACGTGCAGATTCTGGAGTGTAAAACAGCCGGAGAACATGGCGCTAAACTCTGGAGAGATGGTGTGCCTTTATACGTACTCTGTCAGGTGCAGCATCAACTTGCAGTCACAGGTAAACAGGCAGCGCATGTCTGTGTCCTGATCTGTGGGCATGAAACCAAGATCTTTAAAGTCAGCCGTTCTGAATCAGTGATTCAACACATCATTCAGGCAGAGCGTTATTTCTGGGAATGTGTGGAAAACGATACACCGCCATCAGTCGATGCCAGTGAATCCGCAGCCAAAGCCATTCTGAAACTCTATCCAGCGCATGTACCGCTGAGCGTTGAAGATCTCTCACAAAATGAAAATGCCAATTTGATGTTTGATCAACTCATCAAAATGAAAGAAGAGATTCAGCATAAGCAGGAACGCTTTGACCAGCTGAAGCATCACATCCAAATGCTGATGAAAGATGCTGAACGAGCCACCTTTGCTCATGGCTCGGTGGTCTGGAAAAAAGCTAAGGATTCCATCAGTCTGAATACCAAAGCATTACTTCAGCATCAGCCTGAACTCATCGAGCTTTATCCACTTCAAAAGCAGGGTAGTCGTCGATTCAACATCTATACCGACTAAGCCTGTTTCAGCCCATTCAATTAGCGAGGCGCAAAAAACGCTGCCTGCCCTCTATTCGCTAGGAATAGAGGGCAAACGGTCGCGGCTTTTGTAGCGAGCTATATACATATTTCTTGAATCAGGTGATCTGCATAAAGCTGGATGATCTGTACAAAATCAAATTGAGGAAAATAAAATGATTAAAGGTTTAGCGATTACACCACCAGCTCTAGGGCGTATTAGTATTGGTCGGGTAGTAGAAAAGAATGGAAAACGCCTACCTGAAAAAGACGATCAGTTCACCATTACGTCCCAAATCCAAAGCAAGGAGAATGGCTGGGTAAAACATCCACTGGATGAACAGCTTCGAGCCAATACGCCGAATCAAAAGCTGCGTTCAATCCCCGTCAGAATGATCTTCAATGATCCTGACTTAAACCTACGTGCAGAATACAGCCTATTTGACCGTCAGACTGGACGGCCAGTCTGTGTCGGCAACGGTGAAACATGCCAGCGATTAACCAATCAAGGTGTAGAGCAACATCCCTGTCCATCGCCAGATTTATGTTCTCTGGCACAAGGCGGCAACTGTAAACCTTATGGACGTTTACATGTGAACCTGGATGACTCGGATGAGTTTGGCACCTTCATCTTTAGAACTACGGGCTTTAACAGTATTCGGACTTTGGCTGCACGGCTGAGTTATTACCATGCAGCTTCAGGAGGCTTATTGTCTTGCTTGCCTTTGCAACTCACTTTAAGAGGCAAAAGCACTACTCAAAGCTATCGTCAGCCGGTGTATTACGTGGATCTGACTTTACGGGAGGGCATTAGTCTGAATGATGCCATTACTCAAGCCAAGAAAATTGATGAACAGAGCAAGCAGGCAGGGTTTTATCAGGAGGCTTTGGACTTTACGGCAAGGAAGGGTTTTGCGAATGCGCGATTTGAAACGGATATAGAGGAAGGATTGGATGTGCTGGAAGAATATTACCCTGAACAAGAACAAAACCGGGTGGTGGAGCAACAAGCTTCGCCTGAAGAGTTTGTACAGGATATTCAGCAGGGGTTACAGCAAAGTGTACGAGCTGTGAATTAAGCGAGAGGAGAGAAGATAGCTAACGTTAAATTTTACAGACCAGCTCTATTATTTGAGCGAATAGCCGCTCGCATCAATGATTAGGAGCTAGCCTCATGAATGCGTTTATCGGTCAAACATTTCAAATGAATCAACTCATCAGTATTAAGCAGGTCGTAGAATTTGTCGGTGTGGGGCGTTCTACCATCTACGAGATGATGGATGAGGACTCACCTTACTATGATCCAACCTTTCCAAAGAAAGTTAAAATTACTCAAAATCGTATCGGCTGGTCAGCTTATGAGATCCATCAATGGATTGAAAGTAAGTTGGCGAGTCGAGAATAAGGGATGCTCTGAGCTCCCTTATTTTTTTGTTTTCTTGTAGACTGAAAATGTCTTTTAGCCTAAGTGTCCGTAATGAAAACAATAGACTACTATAATAAGCATGCAGAAGAATTTATAGCTTCAACGTTTGAAGTGGATATGGAAAGCTTATATCAGCCATTTTTAGCTGAGTTGCCTGAAGGTGCTCGGATTCTTGACGTTGGCTGTGGTTCAGGACGAGATACTCTGGCTTTTAAAGATAAAGGCTATCAAATTGAGGCAATAGATTATTCTGCTGAGCTGGTTAAGAAGGCCAAGGAGCTGACCGGCATTGAAGTACGTCAACAAAGTTTCTATGAATTAAATGAGAGTGAGAAGTACGATGGTATTTGGGCTTGTGCTTCTCTTTTACACTGTGACAGAGATTTTTTGCCTGAAGTGATGGGGCACATATTCAAAGCACTAAAACCAAATGGTATGTGTTACATGTCTTTTAAATATGGCAATACAGACCGTGAGAAAGGGGGACGTAGTTTCACTGACCTCAATGAACAGCAAGCACATGAATTAATCAAGCAGATTGATCAGGCTTTACTGTTACAGCAATGGATTACTATAGATAAACGTCCAGATCGTACAGAAAAGTGGCTCAATATCCTGATTAAAAAAGAGCAGGCTTAGATATGTTGTTCAATACAGCTGAAATACCAACACCTCAAGAACAACTGAAATTCTTAAAGCACATTCAGCAGATATTACAGTCTGGGACGTTTACGTCGACCTATAAGTTTGCCTTGTTAATGAGTATTACACGTCTGGCGATTGAGCAGGGTGAGGATACTGGTGCTACATTACATTTAGATTATCAGGATATTGCGGAAAAATTTATTGGCCTGTATTGGAAACAGTCACTGCCATTTCAGTTTAATCACTATGAGCCTTTTACTATTCATCAAAGCCCTGGTAAGCAGGCAAAGATCATCAGTGAAATTCAAAAGGCACAACAACAATTTAAGACCTTGGCAGCGTTGAGAAAAGATCAGTTGCACTGGAATCAGCTTAAGAAAGTGGTTGCAATGACCGTCAAGCAAATGCCGGTGGTGTATTTGCAGAACCTGAATGGTCAAGCGGTGGAGTTTCTTTACCATTTGGAAGATTGCAAACAGTCCCTCAAGCTTTTACCCAAAGTGATGTATTGCTTGAGACAGTTTAGTGAAATTATTGAAGAGTTGTGCCAGAAGCGCTGGATTGATTTTGTCCGGTTGAATAAGCAGAATCTGGTGGTACTGGATGGTTTGCCTGACCTAGATGAATTCATGTTTGCTCCGAGTCGAAATCAACTCGGGCTGGTCGCGAACTTCTTAATTGATTTACAGCAATGCCAGTGTTTTTACTGTGGCAAAAGCCTAAAAAATTCAAAATATGCTGTAGATCATTTTATTCCATGGTCTCTATATCCTGCCGATACCGGACATAACTTTGTTCTGGCAGATGATAAATGTAATTCTCAGAAAAGTAATTATTTGGCATCGGAACAGTTTTTGCAAAAGTGGCAGGAGCGAAATTATCTACATGATCAATCTATTGTTCGGGAAATTTCTCAATTCGGTTTCTTAACAGATATTCAGCGTTCGCATCGAGTTGCCGACTGGGCGTATAAGCAGGCAATAGAGAATGAGTATTTAGTCTGGCTGGGTGGAAAAGATAAACAGATATTGGTTACTCCCATATCTGGTGTATTTTGATGTCTTTGTTTTTCTGTAGTACAGATTACTGGAGTGGACTGCTATAAAAGTTAGATCATGTATCTGTCTAGCGCTTGAATTGACAGATTACATCGCTTGAGCACGACAATTCATGTCCTTTTCCTCCTTTTTACTGCTGCATGATTTAGAATTTTAGGTAAAATCATTTAATTAATGATTCACTTAATTGGACTTCTATAACAATGACCCACGTACAACTGCAACAATTACAAAAACAACTTTGGAACATTGCCAATACTTTGCGTGGCACCATGGGCGCTGATGAATTCCGTGATTACATTCTCGGTTTTATTTTTTATAAATACTTATCAGAAAAAGCCGTGAACTACGGTGATGCTTTACTCAAAAATGAAGAAGTCGATTTCACTTATAATGAATTAGATGAAAGTAATGCTGAACATAAGCCATATATCGAGGTCATTAAGCAAAATTCCATTTCTGAAGTCGGTTATGCGCTCACACCAAAACAGCTATTCCATACCTTAGCCGAGCGTGGTCGTCAGGGCGAATTCATTTTGGATGATTTAACTGCGACCTTAAAATCAATTGAACAAAGCACTTTAGGCACTGACTCTGCCGATGACTTTGCCAACCTGTTTGAAGATTTGGATCTAAACTCGACCAAGCTTGGCAATAATGCCAGCGACCGTAATACACTGGTGGCGAAAGTCCTGAGCCATTTAGATGATATTGATTTTGATATTAGTAATACCGAAGCCGATGTACTGGGGGATGCTTACGAGTACCTGATTGGCGAATTTGCCTCAGGCGCGGGCAAAAAAGCGGGGGAATTCTATACCCCTCAAACGGTATCGACTTTACTAGCCAAGATTGTCACCCAAGGCAAAGACCGTTTACGTTCAGTCTATGACCCGACTTGCGGTTCAGGTTCGTTATTGCTACGGGTAAAACGTGAAGTGAAAGATGTCGATATGATTTACGGTCAGGAAATGAACCGTACCACCTACAACTTGGCGCGCATGAACATGATTCTGCATGACGTGCATTTTGCCAAGTTCGACATCAAGCAGGAAAATACTTTAACCCGTCCGCAGCATTTAGATAAAAAGTTTGATGCGGTGGTGGCGAATCCGCCATTTTCCGCAAAATGGTCTGCCGATCCGTTATTTTTACAAGATGAGCGTTTTGCTGCGTATGGAAAACTGGCGCCAAGTTCCAAAGCCGATTTGGCTTTTGTACAGCACATGCTGTATCAACTGGATGATAACGGCACCATGGCGGTGGTGTTACCGCATGGCGTATTGTTCCGTGGTTCGAGTGAGGGCGTGATTCGTCAGTATTTGATTGAACAGTTGAATGTGGTGGATGCCATTATTGGTTTACCCGCCAATATTTTCTATGGCACTTCAATTCCGACCTGTATTTTGGTGTTGAAGAAAAACCGTGAGCATACGGGCAATATTCTGTTTATTGATGCCAGCAACGATTTTGAAAAGCAGAAGAATCAAAACAAGTTATTGCCTGAGCATTTGGATAAGATTGTTGCGGCATTTGAAAAGCGTGAAAATATTGAAAAATATGCCCATGTCGCGACCTTGCAAGAAGTGAAAGATAACGATTACAACCTGAATATTCCGCGTTATGTGGATACCTTTGAAGCGGAAGCCGAGATTGATTTAGATGCGATTGCAAAACAGCTTCAAGCTTTGGAACACGACAGCCAAAAAACTGATGCGGTGATTGCAGAATTTTGTAAAGAGCTAGGCATTGTTTCACCGTTTTCGGAGGTGAAGTAATGGCTGCACCGAAATTAAGGTTTAAAGAGTTTGATGGGGATTGGAAAGAATCTAGACTTAAGGATTTAGCTCTAAAAATTACAGATGGTACTCATGATACGCCTGTCGTACAAAAGGAAGGGATACCTTTTTTAACTGCTATTAATGTAAAAGATGGGTTTATTAATTATGATGATATAGGTTATGTAGATGAGATAACTCATAAAAAAATATACGAGCGTTGTAACCCTGAAAAAGATGATTTGTTAATAGTAAATATTGGTGCAGGTACAGCTACGTGTGCTAGAAATATAGTTGATTACCAATTTAGTTTAAAAAATGTTGCTCTAGTCAAACCAAATAGAAACTTGTTAAATCCTATTTTTTTAGAGCAGATACAACGAAAAAATTCTTCTAGATTATTTAATTCTTTGACATCTGGTGGAGCACAGCCTTTTTTGTCCTTAAAAGAAATTGGAAAGCTTTTGATTAAGTATCCTTCTTTAGAAGAACAAACCAAAATCACCTCTTTTCTTTCCGCAGTGGATGAAAAGATTAGCCAACTCACGCAAAAACATCAGCTACTCAGCCAATATAAACAAGGCATGATGCAAAAGCTGTTTAGTCAGAAAATTCGTTTTAAAGCGGATGATGGCAGTGAGTTTGGGGAGTGGGAGGAAAAGCCTCTCAATCATTACCTATATACAAGTAAATTAAAAAATAAAGATTTAAAATTCTCCAAACAAGAGGTTCTATCTGTCTCTGGGGAATTAGGTGTTGTTAATCAGATTGAACTATTAGGGCGCTCTTATGCTGGAGTTTCAGTAGCTCCATATAGTGTTGTTGAGCATGCTGATATTGTATATACCAAGAGCCCACTTAAAAGTAATCCATATGGCATTATCAAAGTTAATAAAGGTAAAGCAGGCATAGTATCAACACTATATGCGGTCTATAAATGTAAAGATAATATTTACCCTGAGCTTATAGATTATTACTTTCAAAGTGACCTAAAACTAAATCATTTTTTAAAACCTCTTGTAAAAAAAGGGGCTAAGAATGATATGAAGGTTAATAATGATCATGTTTTAACAGGCATAGTCTCGTTTCCATCTTCCTTAGAAGAACAAACCAAAATCGCCTATTTCCTATCAGCCATTGACCAAAAAATTGAAGTCGTGGCACAGCAAATAGAACAAGCCAAACAGTGGAAAAAAGGCTTGTTGCAGCAGATGTTTGTGTAGGGGGAAATGATGCAGCTTTATCAAACCCAAGCACAATCATTAGTAGAACTCACCGAAGATCCTTTTCGTTTGGAAAGAGAAATTCAAAGCCTGTTTGAAAGCAATCTTTACAGTTTTACAGGTCTGGAATTCATCAAGTCCGAGTTCACGATCAAAAATAATCGTATAGATACACTGGCTTTCGATCCCGAAAGTCAGGCGTTTGTAATTATCGAATACAAGCGTGAACGCAATTATAGCGTGATCGACCAAGGCGTTTCTTATCTGAATCTGATGCTCGACTACAAGGCAGATTTCATCGTTGAGTACAATGAGAGCCAGAGCAAACAGCTTAAACGTCAGGATGTCGACTGGTCACAAAGTCGAATCATCTTTGTTTCACCGAGCTTTACCGACTTTCAAAAGCAGTCTACTAATTTTAAAGATTTGGGCATTGAGCTGTGGGAAATCAAACGCTATCAAGGTGGAATTGTTTCAGTCAATCCATTGCAGAAAGCCAAATCAGCCCCTTCAATCAAGCAAGTGCAAAAGGTTGACTCTGAAGATATTCAAAAAATTGCTAAAGAAATCCAGCAATATGATGAAGCCTATCACTTGGCGGATAAGTCCGATGACATCAAAGAGCTATATGAGCAATTCAGGGACTCAATTCTGGGCTTAACCACCGATTTAGATGTTCATCCCAAGAAAATGTACATCGCCTTCCGTAAGGGTAAGCGTAACTATGTCTATATGAGTATTGGGACAAAGCAAATTCGCATTTGGCTGAATATGCCTTTTAATCAACTGGATGACCCGAAACAGCTCGCGAAAGATGTGACCAATATTGGACATTGGGGAAATGGTGATTGTGAGGTGATCGTGTCAGATACAGAAAATTTAGAATATATCTTGAGTTTAATTAAACAAACATTGAAGTGAATAATTTAAGATTTTAGAGGGAAAGGAAATGACAGTACAAAGCGAATACCAACTTGAAAACGAACTGATTAGCCAGCTCAAGCAATTAGGTTATGCCTCAGTCACGCTCAAGGATGAAAGCCAACTACTGTCTAACCTGAAAACCCAGATTGAACGCGCCAATGGACTAGCACCCCTGTCAGAAACGGAATGGAAGCAGGTCATCAGTTTTTTAAACACGGGCACAGTGTTTGAGCGCGCCAAAAATCTGCGTGATCTGTTCCCAGTCAAATTTGATGATGGAACCAGTAAACACCTTTTTTTCCTGTCTGATGATCCTAGTAAAAATATTTATCAGGTCACCAATCAAATCACCATCGACCACCGCGACTATAATGGCAGAACCAGCCGTTTTGATGTGACCTTACTGGTCAATGGTTTGCCTTTGGTACAGATCGAGCTAAAAAAACGCGGTATGGAAATCGCCGAAGCCTTTAATCAAACCCAACGCTATATTCGTGAAGCCTATTGGGCAGGGCAAGGGCTGTTTGGTTTTATTCAGCTCTTTGTGATTAGTAATGGTGCCAATACCCGTTATTACTCCAACGGCACCACAGGCATCGAGTTTGCCTTTCCATGGGCAGATGTTCATAACAAACACATCAATGAAATTGTCGACTTTGCCGAAGCTTTTTTCAATCAGCAGCATCTGACCCAAATGCTGACTCAGTACATGGTGCTGCTAGAAACCACCAAAAGCCTGATGGTGCTGCGTCCCTATCAGATTTATGCAGTACAGAAAATTGTGGAGCATGTGCAAAACTCAAATCAAAACGGCTATATCTGGCACACTACAGGTTCAGGCAAAACCCTGACCTCATTTAAAGCCAGTCAGATCATCATGCAAATGCCTGATGTGGAAAAAGTTCTGTTTGTGGTCGATCGTAACGACCTCGATACGCAAACCTCACGCGAATTTAATGCTTTTAAAGCCGACAGCGTCGACAGCACCGATAACACATCGACCTTGGTAAAACAGCTCGATCAACGTCATGACAAACTGATTGTGACCACCATACAAAAGCTCAATCGGGCCATCAGCACTGAACGTTATTTAGAATCGATTGATTATCTTAAAAATAAAAAAGTGGTCTTTATTTTTGATGAATGTCATCGCAGTCAATTTGGTGAGACCCATCAGAACATCAAAAAATTCTTCAGCAATGCACAAATGTTTGGTTTTACCGGTACGCCTATTTTTGAAAAGAATAGCCAAAGCAAAGCAGGTTTAAAACTCACCACAGACTACCTGTTTAATGAATGTTTGCATAAATACGTGATTGTGGATGCCATCCGTGACCGTAACGTATTGCAGTTCCAAATTGATTATCGTGGCAAATACACCGCCAAAGGCATGGCGACTAATGAAAGTTATGAGGAAGATGTAGAAGGCATCGATACCAAAGAACTGTATGACAATCCGCAACGTCTTGAAATGATTGCCCGCTACATTGTCAATATTCACGATACCAAAACCCGTAATCGTGAATTTACCGCAATGTTCTGTGTTAGTTCGGTCGAAACACTGACCCAATATTACGACCTCTTTGAAAAGGTGCAGGCTGAAAAGCAAATTGAAGATGAAGCACAAGGTCGGATATTTAAACCGTTGACTATTGCAACCATTTTTTCCTATGCGGCAAATGAGGCTGTACCGACTGATGACTTAACTGGCTTGATTCACGAAGAAGCCGCAGATATTCCAAGTCAGGTCAACTCATCCAGTCGGGATAAGCTGGATCGATACATTGCCAATTACAACCGACAGTTTAAAACCAACTACAATTCTGGTGATCAATTTTATGCGTACTACCGCGACATTGCACAGCGCGTAAAAAACAGACAGATTGATATTCTAATTGTGGTCAATATGTTCCTCACGGGCTTTGACTCTAAGCCGCTAAATACGTTGTATGTCGATAAAAACTTAAAATATCATGGCTTGATTCAAGCATTCTCACGTACCAACCGTGTCTACAACGATAAAAAACCATTTGGCAATATCATCTGTTTCCGCAACCTAAAACGTGCAACGGATGAAGCGCTGGCACTATTTTCCAATAAAGAAACGACCAAGATCGTCCTTGTTCCAAGCTATGCGGAAATCGAACAGGATTACCAAGCAGCGGTGAGCAAACTGTTTGCCTTAACGCCCAATTACCAATCAGTCGATGATCTTGTTACTGAAGAACAGCAACTGGAATTTATTAAAGCTTTCCGTGAAGTGATGCGCTATAACGCGCAATTACAAACTTTTATTGAGTACGATCAAGACCAAACACAACTGGATAAGCAGCACTTTGCGAATTTCGCCTCTAAGTATGCTGACTTATGTCGTGCCGTTAGAAAGACCACCAAGAAAGAAAAAGTATCGGTGCTGGATGATGTCGATTTTCAACTGGATTTACTGCACAGTGACCGTATCAATGTTGGTTATATCATCAACCTGCTACAGCTTGTTGTTGATACGGACTCAGAGGACAAGCGTCAGAAGTACCAAGCGCAAATTTACGATTTAATCAGTAGCGATATTAGCTTGCACGATAAGCAAGACCTGATTCAAAAATTCATTGAAGAAAACATACCTAAGATGATCAATGGACAGAGCGTACAAGATGCCTTTGCACAATTTTGGGATATCGAAAAAGAACAGGCTTACCAGCAGCTTTGTGAACAGGAAAATCTAAAGCCTGAAGCGATGAAGCAGGTTCTGGAGCATTATGAGTTCACCAAACGCCTACCACGTAAGGAAGAGCTAAAAGACTTGCCAAATTACAAGGTTAAGCTGTTTGAACGGGAGAACGTGTTTAGCAATTTGCTGGTCAAGACACGCAAGTTGATTGAAAAGTTTTATGTGGGGTTTTAAATTGCTAAAGAAGTAAAGCACTTGGTGGTGCTTTATATCTTTGGGTGGATGCATTTGTTTTAACCTTTCTAAGCCGGTAGTAGAGAACGGTTGCCAATAGTTCCATGAACAATATTTTTGATCAAAACGGCCACCACCTTCATTCCGCCATTGCTTTAGCATCGCAATAATTTCGGAGTTATAAATACAACTCACGGATATCGATTTGATCATTTGAAACTTAAAGTGGAACAAATGAAATAGATCAACAGGGGGTAAATAAGGGTAATCACTTTATTAAATTTATAAGAAATTTTAATGGGTTAAATTATGAATTATACTGCCACCATCTCCACACTAAAATGAAGGTCATTTTGACTAAATCGCATATAGGGAAATTGGATAAGAAATAAAATAATTGTTAAGATTTGTTAATTAATTTTGTGCTATTGTTAAGATTAATTTAACTAGTTAATTTTATTAAAAAAAAATCAAATAAATGGTTTGAAAGTGAAAAAAAATGTCTAGAATGTTGCAAAAGAAATTCAAAATATGGGGTGTGTCTTGGTTCATGATCACGATAAGGCAGTGTGGAACTTAGCATCTGGTACTTGGATGCGAGATGAGACAGTGGGTTATATTTTAAAAAGTACGCCAAATTCAAATGTTGAAAATCATGTGAATCCTCACTTTGTTCAGCAGATGCTGAACTTGCCAACTTTGGCTGGAAAAGTGTATCCGCCTGAGTTTTTATACGATCCTGAAACAGGTAACGCTTTAGAAAAAAAACAGGTTGATTCAGAAGCATATTGGCTTCCGCCTTATGGGCAGGGACGACATTATGATGATAATCGTCAATACATGGATAGCCATGGCTTACAGTTAAGTCATCAACTTAAAAAATTAAAGAATGAGCCACAAATTGATGCTGATACAGAACAGAAAATAAAAATGCCACCAAGAGGTATTTTTGAATTTGTGTCGATCAAAGCCAGTACCGATATTCCTCAACTCGTGGCATACAATAAAATCAATGGCAATCTCTTGATTTGGAGTCAAGACAATCAGGAATGGTTGGAATTAAAAGCAGTTGAACGTCGTTTAGAGCGTTGTCCAGAAAAATTGGAAGAATATTTGCAACTTTTAGGCGTTGTAAATGATGCTGGTATTCAGTGCTTATATATTCCAACCAAAGCAGGTTTAGCACGAGTCACCATTGAAGGTTTGTCATTGACCTACCGTGCTGAGTATATCACCCCACTTAATAGTCCATGTTTAGGTACACCGGTTTATTGGAATAAAAAGATTTTAATACCAATTTTAATTGATGATCAGGTTAAAATTTTTGATGTCACGAATCAGATAGAGATTTTGTTGCATGAACAAACCTCTGAAATTTATTTTGAAAAAGTTGTTTATGACACTAGACGTATTATTTGGGTCGGTACGTCAGGGCAATTGATTTTAAAATATAAAATCTCTGATGATGAAGCACTCAATATCGTCTATAAAATGTGGCTACCAAGCTACACGCCTGATTTCCGTTTTGGTGCACCGTATGATGATCAAAAAGGGAGTTTTTATCAATTTGGTAAAACTCAAAGTAATGAAAAAGGTCCTTTGTGTTATATCGAATTAGATTCTGAAGACCAACTCGAAAAAACTCCATCATTCCGTTTTACCACAGGTGTATCAAAGTTCGGCCTAGATGGTAAATTGGAAAACAAACAAGATATTTGGAAAGAAGCAAGTGTGGTCGAATCAATCCATCGTTTTACAGTTCCAATGATTGAAGATGAGAAAAAGGAGTTAATTTTAGGATTCAGCTTCGATACAGATACCAATATCGGTATTGAACAAAAACTTGCAGATGACACAAAGCAAGACATTAAATTATTTATAGATACACATGATGGACTAATTGATTTTCATCGTGTTCAAGTAGAAAAGCCATTACAGTCAAGATTCTTTATTCATCAGAATGTTTTGTATTTCTATAACCCGAGCTTAAATGACATCTTAGGTTGGGAGCTGGTTGCATGAAACACATTGGTTTAATGGTTGCTGTGAGTTTAGCTTCAACGCTCACTTGTGCGGGTCAGCATGCATTTTTAGTCCAAAACTCTGGTTGGATGGAGCCATTTTACCAGGATCAAAACTCTCAATTAAAACCGCTGGTCAATGCAGTGGTTCAAACGGTAACGCAGCCCAATGATACGGTTGCGGTTTCCATGTTTAACCAAAGTAACACAACTGCCCAATCACCTGTGTTGATTTATCAAGGGGCAGGTAAACAAAATGTCAGTCAGCAACTCAGCCAAGAGGGGATTGCTAAAAAATCTGATAAAGCCTATGCAGACACAGATTTTAAAGAAGCTGTCGTTGCCACGATTACAGGTCCATTTGCGAAAAAGTCAGGCATTATCTGGATTTTTACTAACAATAAAAATAGTCCTAATAATGATGAGGCAACGGCTGAACGCAATAAAGAGTTTTATGAGTTAGTTCACTTAGATCCAGCTATAAATAAAGTAATGGCTTATCCATTAAAAATGCCTGTACAAGGGAAACATTTTAATGCATCAGGACTAATGGTTTATGTATTGGCTTATGGTGAGCAGGCAGAAGCTGAGTTAAACCATTTGGTAAAATCAGGTCAGATGGAAAAAGTGTTTACCCAACAGCCTGCATTATTAAAGCCTTTAGATAAAGAACCTGTTCAGCTCATTCCGACAGGTGTAAAAAACTCATCGACGATTCACGCCTCTTTGGCAGCAGATCAGAAAACTTTGGTCTTTAATTTAGAGCCTAAAGATGTCATTCCTGAGTTAAAACTCACAGCAGATCTGAAAAACAAATTTTATCCTTACAATATTGCAGCAACTCGTGTTGAAGCAAAATTAAGATTAGCAAATGGAATGCAAGCACCGATTCAGATTTCTGAAACGGATATCCGTTTGATGACTAGGGATAATACCAAGCTCGAGTTTCAGGTGCCAATTCCTTCGCATTTAATTGTGTCCCCATGGTCTTGGGAAGTGTTTAAGGCAATGGGTAAGGCAGTTACGATTCCTGCAAATATTGATGTGACCTTATATGAGCAGAAGCTGAGTTTATCTGAAGATTTTAAACAGAATTTGCAGAGTTTATTTCCTGGTGATCCATTATCGGATGTCTTTGTTGCACCACAAAGTATTCAGTCGTCCACAGCCACAATTCCGGTACAATTCCGTTTGCAATATCCATTATGGCCGGTTGTAGTAATGATTGCAGGGATTTTATTGGCACTTGTACTCGGAATTTTGGCTTTGGCATTGAGCTCAAAACGTAAAAAATATGATGTTTGGGTAAATGGCTTGAAGAAACAAACTATCCAATTAAAACCATTTTCCAAGATGAGTGTTTATGGTGATTCAGGGAAAGAAATTGCGATTGTAAAACGTGGTATTTCAGACGCATCTGTTCAAGTTTTAGATAAAGAATTTAGTGTAACACTTCGTTAAATATTCAAGATTAATTTTAAAAAAGCATCCAGGGGGATATATGTCAGAGTCAAATACAAATAACGGTTTTGTTTTACCAACAGCAGATGAGCAGGCTCAAACTGAAACAAGTACAGCAGCACAAACTGTTCAAGAAGTGAATGTGCCTACAGTTCAAGAAGAAACAGGTTCTCGTGATCTCATGATTGCTAGTGGAATTATCGTTGTTCTTCTGATCGCTTTCTTTTTTGCAAAACGCGGTTTCAGCAATAGTTTGGTAAAAAAACGTATTTCTCCGAGCAAAGCAAGTATGGCAGGTTGGTGGTTATTTATTTTCCTTGCTGCGGTTGCTATCGGTGCAGTCTTGGCAGCAGTCAATCCAGTGAAATTCTTATCTCTGCTTATTTTAGGGCCATTAGGTATTGTTGCATTGGTAAGTGCTGTCCTGACATTCACATCAAGCCGTGCTTAAGCACTGACTGTAAGTTAAGCAATTAAAAAATAAAGAACCAGAGGGAAGATGATGACAGACGCACAAAATGTCAACACAGGCACTGCAGCCAAAGCAGCAGAGCAGACCGTAAAACTCCGCCCAACACTTTATATTGGTGTCGGTGGTACAGGTATGGAAGTGATGATGCGTGTGCGTCGTCGTATTCTCAATGCAAGTTGGGGTAGTGATAATGTTCGCTTAGAAAACTTATCACAGTTTCCAATTGCACAATTTATGCATTTTGACTTAGATCAGGGTGCAATTATTGATAGTGGTCGTGCACAAACTGAAGATTTGCAATATAACTTAGTCAAGTTTACAGATGATGAAAAGATCGTTGAGTCTTTTGATATTGAAAAATATAGTCGTGATGATGCTTCATTAAGCCGTTATCCACATATTCAAAATTGGTTACCGCTAACTCCTAAAAAAATTCGTGAATTAGGTATTGATCCTGCAAAAGGTGCGGGGCAAATTCGATCTGTATCACGTTTATATTTCTTTGATAAATATCCAAAAACTCGTGACAAAATTCGCTCAAAATTAAATACATTAAAAGCAGGTTTATCGCGTGATGACATTCTAAAAAAACTAAATTTACAACTAGATACAAGCAAATTTCGTATTGTGGTTTTGGGCTCTGTTGCTGGCGGTACAGGTTCCGGTTCATTTTTGGATATGGGGTGGTTATCTAAATGGGTGGCAAGCAACGAAGTTGAAGCCGCTGACGTAGAGTTGATGTTGTTTTTACCGACAGGTTATTCAAGCGCGAATAAATCACGTACTGAGGCGAATGCTTATGCAGCGTTGATGGAAGTTGAATCTGCAATGGTGGGGCATTCAAAGTATGTGGAAAAATGGGATGATTATGATCGTCCACAGCTTGCATCGAAACCGTATGATGAAGTTCATTTAATTGATTCCGGTAACCTGGCACGCCAGCATACGGACAATATGAATGATGTCTACTCGATGATTGCGGATACGTTATTTGAAGATTTTCGTTCTGCTGACTTTGCCAATCGGAAACGTTCAGTTGCTGTCAACCAACGCCAACATAAAATTCATATGTTTGCGCCACCTGTTCCGACAGGTCGTTTCGGTGATATGAAGTTAAATTACTCATGTGCCTATTCAGCATTTGGCCAGTCGACTTTGGACACACTTGGCCGTGCTCGCTACGATGAATATGCCTACAGTTTGGCATCGGACATGCTTAAAGCCTTCTTTGGTGTAGCAAGCGCGAATCCTGCTGCAAATCGTGCGAGTCAAAAGCAATGTGATAACTTTATGTCTGAATATATGTATTCAGCTTTAGTTCCATTTAACAACCTGCCAGAGTTTTCTGCTGCGACACTGAAAAATCCAGAAATTCGTGAATTGAACACAGAATTTATGGATCTGGCAATTGTTGAAACATTGCTTCGATCAGGTCAGTCGGGTGTAGAGGTTGATATTGTTGATGAAACACGCCAACGTGTTAGCAAGCGCATTAATGAAGTCAGTAACGTAGATCGTGATCAATGGCCTGTTCAAGTTCGTCTTGCGATGGATAATTTACTCGAACAAGTGATCCGTAACCCGAATACTAAAGGGGATACTGCTGAAGATCAGGTGGTGCGTCGTAGAAAAGTGATTTTTGATGCACTGAAAAAAGACATCGAAAACCGCCTCTATCTTTATATTGATAATCAAGATCTAGGTGGTTTTGAGTATGTCATTTCTTTAGTAGAACAAATTAAAGGACGTATTGAAAATGCCAATACAGGAATTTGCGTATACCTAAAAAATTCTGCAAACCGCTATACAGCTATTAAAGATGCTGTACAAACCTATGAATATGAAAAACAACTCAAGGATTTAGAAGAAACCAAAGGCTCGGGCTTCCTCGGCCTGGGTGCATCTTCTCGTGAAGAGCAGGCACGAAATATTTTAGATCATTTGCGTAATGATATTTCAAATGTTCTTGCATTCCATTTACAAGCTAAAGCTGCTGTCGAAGCGATTGAGTTGATGCAGGATATTTCGAACTGGTTAGGTAACAGTTTGGGTGTAGATGAGAGTGGCAAGACGATTTGGAATGGTGTGATGGGTGACCTGCAAAATGGTCAAGAGTCTGTCATGGATATGATGAAGCGTCTTGATCACGATCGTGAAGTGATTCATCAGCAAATTCGGACTAAACATGCAACTTTGCAAATCATCGAAACTGACGATGTGAAAGAGCGTGAGATTGATCCTCGTTTATTGTGTGAATGGGCAGCTGAAGCATTTAAAGATTTTGGTGGCTCAAGAGAGCTGTTTAAAGTCCTTGTTGATCCAGATCAGCAAACACCATTATTGCTTAAAATTATTCGTATGGCTGAGCGTCGTCTGGTTGTTTTTGAACAAAATGATCAAGAAGAAGATGCACTGTATAAAGCACTTGAAAACATGAGTGTGGTTGAGCGTCAGAATGTATTCACTGAGTGGTTACAACGTGCCATGCCTTGGGTTGATGCTAAAATGGGTGGCGATTTCACACCGCCACCAGATCGTTTCAAATGTTTCATTGGTGTGAATGGGGCAGATCAGTTCAGCAAAAAGTACAAACACGAATTAACTGGCTGTATTCCAAGTGGTTTAGGTTTAAATGCTCAAGCATTGTCGATTGTCGAAACCGGGGAGCCTGGTCGAGCAGTATGCTATGTCGAGTTGTCAGGTATTCCTCTTACGATTTTACGGGGTATTGAAACTTGGCGTACGAGCTATCGTAAAGAAAGTGAAAGAACTCCTTTACATACCCATATTGACTCAACACGATTCAAGCATCCATATGCACCGACACCTGATGAATTAAACAGCTTAGCTGATGATTTTAAATGCTACCTGAAAGCAGTGATGTTGGGTATTTTAAAGCGCTGTGATGTTCCAGGCTTGATTCCAAGTGGGCAATATGAATTTGCAGTAGCACGAGGTGATGTTCGCCGCTTAGGTAATGAACGTGGTTTCCGTTTAAATGGTTTACCTCAGACTTACCGTGACAACATTTATGATCAAGTTCAACAGAAATTTAAATCTCTGAGTGATGCAAATTTAACAATGCTAATTGCATTAGTTGATCATTATGAGCGTGAAGTTTACACGCCACGTTTGGTACAAAATGAAACTGGTGCTCAGGTTGAACATGTTGGTTTTGCATGTGCCATTGCGAAAGAATTGAAGAAAGAACTTATTGAGTTAGCTGAGCGTAAGGAAATTTCACAAGAATTGATCGACCGAGCATATGAGTTAACTGAATATCGCGAAGAAATGGAAAAATGGGCTGAAGTGCTCAAAGATTCAGACGAGGATGCATATCAGGACGAAATTCGTGAGCCAAATAAAGGTCGACGTCTGAAATGGGTGATGAATATGTCACCAAGTATCTTACAAACACATGAACAGCTTCTTGTGAAAAAAAGTGTGGCAGAAGTAGGTACGCCAATAGCGACTTTTGCAATGCCTGGCATGACTCCACCGCCACCTCCAGGCGCGATGCCACCACCCATTCTGCAGCAACCTCAGTATCAATATCATATAGCGATTAATGGGCAAAACTTTGGACCATACTCACATTCTAAAGTGGTTGAAATGTTGCAGCAGCAACAAATTAACACTGCAACGATGGTATGGCGTGAAGGTTTAGCTAATTGGATCGCAATTGCCCAATGCCCTGAGCTTGCAATTCCTGTGCCACCACCAATTCCAGGCATGCCGCCAATTTTACAATAATGCCCATCGCAGTATTGTTCTCGAAGGAGGGCAATACTGCTCATGCTCAACACAAAAAGAAGTAATAGGTTAAATGAAATGGTTAAGCAGCAAGAATATACAGCTTGTATTGGATGTAAGCAGGAGCTACAGCTCAAAGTAAAGTTTTGTCCTTTTTGTAGTGTTGCACAAAGCGTTCAAGCTCAAACTCTGCCTGTAGAGCCAGAAGAAACATCGACTATTCCACAAGAAATAGTCAGTGACCTACCAGAATCGACGGTTAGTGAAACACTAAGTGAAGCTCAAAATAATGAGGCTGCTGATACATCGGTTGTGGTCAAACATATTACGAAACAGGGTAAAGAATTATTCGGGATCATTATTGTTGGTGCATCCCTTGAGTTGATGCGAAGTTATGATCGTTACGCCTTTAAAAAAGATGAAGGGATTTTTGTACGTTTAAAACATTTAGCGAATATTCCCAATGAATATTTAAGTTTGCAACAATATCAACTCAAGTTTCAAAGTGATCTGTCCGTCTTAGATGCTGAGCCAGATGAACTTCTTGAACAACCAAAGCCTGAAGCTCCAGTCTTCACGCCACCAGAACGACCATCTTTGAATAGTCAACCTACACCATTCGATCCACCACAGCAAAAAACATCAAGCTTTAAATATATTGCAATTGCATTTATTGTGATTTTGGCTGTGATTTTCTTTATATTTAGTGGCAAAGACAATGTAGAAGAAGTTGCATCTGTAGATGAAGGGGCACAGGTTGATCCTTGTGAAAATGCAAATGCAGAAATTAACAGTTTGCTGAGTGAAAAAATGCCGACACGTGCATTGAGTATCATCAAACTCAACCAGGCAGAATGTAAAACCAATGCAAGTTTTGTTCAATTGGTTGTATCGGCTGAAGCACAAGCCACATCTGCAAAAGAGAAGCTCACTTTAGCAAAAGAGTATTTGCAAGCTGGAAACTTGGAGTTAGCACATCAGACAGTGCTTGCTGCATTAGAACTTGATGCTGAACTTATCGGTGGTGTAGAGCTACTACCACAAATCGAATCGATGATTGAAGAATTCAATCTTCAACAAGAACAAGAGACAGATGAAGTTCCATTAGAAAGTGAGGCTGTACAAGATGTTGTTCAAAGTATACCTCAACAAAATACCAATCATGAGGTTGAACAAGCACAACGTTTAGCCCAAGTAGAACGTGAGCGTGCAGATGCACAACGCCAAGCTGAGCAAGCACAAAGAGAACGTCAACAAGCTTTAGAAAAAGAGCATCAAAAAGCTGAAGAGGCGGCACGTAAATTAGCAGCAGAAGCAGCACGTCGTCAAAATGAAGCCCGTTTTGATTCTCAGCTCAATCGTGCAGAGCGTGCATTAAATGCAAATAACTACGGTCTGGCTAAATCTTTGGCTCGAGAAGTATTGTCTGCTTCCCCGAGTAATAGTCAAGCAAAACGTATTTTACGTCAGGCTGAAGAAGGTGAGTCAGCAGCCTTTGACGATATGGTAATTCAATAATTTTTAAATTTTACAGAGGGTCTATGATGAAAAAAGCGATATCTATTACTATGCTGAGTTCAGCAATTTTGGTTTCTGGTTGTGCAAGTACAGGTGGGCTAGCAACGTCAGCTAACGGTGGATGTAATACAGGAATGTCTACAGCAGTAGGTGCATTACTTGGTGCTGCTATTGGAGCATCTGTAGGTGATAGTACCTATGCTGCAACAGGTGCAGCCATTGGCGGTGCGGTTTTTGCAGCAGGATGTATGATGATTAATGCACATACTATTCAGAAAAAGTCAGCTGCTGAAGTTGAAACGGCATATAAAAAAGCTAATAAGGGGAAACTGCCTCAAACAACAAGAGTTCAACAGTATTCTACGGTTATTTTACCAAATCAAACTGTTTCAGCTAACCAAAATATTACAGTGAAATCAGATTTGACTGTTGTAGAAGGTGTTGCTGATCCCCTTCAGCGTGTCCAAGAAAAATTAGTTCTAAAAGATGCGAATGGAAAAGTGATTCGTGAATTAGTGAAAGATGTTCAGGTTTCAACAGCTCAAGGTTATAGTTCAGGAGATTTTGAAAATTCCTTCAATTGGAAGTTTCCAGCGAGTGTATCTAAAGGACAATACTTGCTTGATACTGAATTACTAGTGAATGGTAAAAAAGTTGCAAATAATACCCGTACTATCACGTTAGTCTGAAATCTCTAGAAAAATCCCAGTATGTATAAATATATATTGGGATTTTTCAATGTACTCAATATTTTGAGAATGTCATGAAAATAAAATATCTAATATTTAGTAGTTTTTTGCTTTTAAATGGCTGTGCCATGATGTCTAAAAATGAATGTTTAAGTGCAAACTGGGAATTTATTGGGCAACAAGATGGCATTTCAGGAGCAGGTTCTTTGGCTCAAAAAAGAACAACAGTTTGTGCTAAACATAATGTTGTAATGGATAGAGCGCTTTATGCCGAAGGTTATAAAAAAGGTGTAAGAACGTATTGTAGTCCAGAAGCTGTTTTTGAATATGCATTGCATGGTAAAGGAGATTATAAAAGCTGTCCTTTAGAAATGCACAATATATTAAGGCCTTATTATATTGTGGCAAATAATTACTATGATTCTAAATCAAATTTAGAAGCTATCGAATATAAAATCGCTCAAGCCAAAAGTCGACTGACTCAAGCCGATTCTAGAGAGAGGGCGGATTACTATCGAGGCATTGTTATTAAAAACTCTGAACTGAGAAGGCAAGCGGAAAGAAACTTCACTCAAAGTGAAAATGAGCTGAGTATTTTTAAAAAGAATAATTTTTAAATTTAACGGATTTTTTATATGAAATATTTAAAGGAAAAAGTACTGCTTTCATTCCTAGTGCTATCTTTACCTTCGTTTGTGACTGCAAATACGAAAAGTGAAGAGCTTCACTTCAAAGTTCTAGACGGAATTGATAAGGCAGGAGAGATGGCTTCTCTCGGTATTGAGAAACTGTTTTCACCGTTGCATAAAGGTGTTGAAAAATTAGCAAAGCCTTATATTGAAAAAAATAATGCTGAATATTTTTTTAACTTGGGACAAGCTTATTATCAAGGAAATGGTTATTTTAATAATCAATATATAAAAAAGGATGATGCTAAGGCATTAGAAGCCTGGACTAATGCTTCATATAGCGGTGATAAAATTGCACCTTTTAATGTGGGATTAATGTATTACAAAGGTGAAGGAACAACAGTAAATAAAGAAAAGGCTTGTGAATGGTTCCTGCGAGGTGCCTTGCTAGAAAATCCTTCAGCACAATTATATACTGGTGCCTGCTATTATAGTGGTCAAGGGTTTCAGCAAAATTTAACAGAAGCATTTAAATGGTTCTCAGTAGCGGCAAAAAATGGAAATAAAAATGCACAGTTCTTACTAGGTGAAATGTATTCTGATGGTCAAGGTACAGAGCTTAATTTATCTTTAGCGAAAGAATGGTATGAAAAAAGTGCTGCACAAGGACATGTAAGTGCACAGAAAAAACTGGATAAACTACAAAAATCATGGAATGTACCATATAAGCAGTTGACAGTGGCGGATATGGCAGGAAAAGTGATTGATGGGGATGCGTATTTTGTATCTGCTGCAAATAGCGCACAATCAGGGGATGCAAAAGCACAATTTGAGCTTGGAGTCATGTACTTTAGAGGAATCGGTGTACCTCAAGATTATATAAAAGCTCTAGATTTCTTTGAAAAAGCTGCTGCTCAGGGTCATGAAAGAGCAAAAGATTACATCCCAAGAACGTATTTTGCCTTGGGATCGCATTATTTCAGTGAAGATGCGGGTGAACGTCAAGATGATCAAGAAGCATTTAAATGGTTTTCAAAAGCAGCCGAGCTAGGTCATGCTCAGTCACAATATATTATTGGTCTCATGTATTATTTTGGAGAAGGGATTCCGAAAGATGAATCTAAAGGGGTTCAGTTGATAAAACAGTCCGCTCAAAATGGTTTTGGAGAAGCCCGAAAAGTGATTGATGAATATAAGCTTTAAACTGAACTTTATATAAAATGGTGTTTATTATTTTAAATTAGCAGGATAAGACAGCATGAAATGCTGTTTCATCCTCTAGATAGGAAGCTATTGGCCTTTTGGAGAGAAATACTTTTACCTTTCTAACCAACAAGCCTATGGTTGAAATTGATCTATACAAGATTTTGAAAAACTTTTCGTACTCATGAGGCTACTCCCGATGAGACAGCTCATGAATATTTTCTTTTTGAATGTCATTATGAATGCTCATTTCAGGCTGAGAAGGCAAAGATGTTACGGCCCTCTTGGGTGAGTAAAAATCATAAATTGCATAACCGATACCACACAGCATGATGAATACAAACAATATGAGAATAGGAGTGAAGTTGAAACCTTCTTTTTTCTTCATACGAGCACGAGGTCTACGCTGAATATTTTGATTCGACTGATTTGCGTGTGGTTGATCATTTTCACCATATTGGGCGAAAGGATTTAGTTTTGGGTGAGGAATATCTTCATCAATGTCGGTTTGTGCAGAAGAGACTTTTTCTTGAGTGACTTGAGTCGAGTTGATTTGGAGAGGGTCAGGAATTTCAAATTTAAAGTCTGGCTGAGGAAGTGCTGAATTTGTTTCAGCTCTTCCTTGAGTAGGGACAGATGAAGTAGGGGTGATCTCTAAACACTCATAGTAGCTATTCTGGTAATCTTGTAAAGCATCTTTTAACTTATTCAAGGACATTATTTGCGAATCCTTGTATAGAAGATGCCTTGGACACGATCTCGTGGTGCAACAAGATTTGAACGCTCATGTAATGTCACGGTATAACGGCATTGAGGATATTTGACCAATACATGGTGCCAAGCAGAGCTAAACCCCCGTAGTGACCATTGTTGGTTGTTACTGATCGGTTGATTGATTTGTTTGGCTAATTGCGCAAATTCAGGCTGCCAAGAAATCAAACGAATCGAACTATTTGTTGCTTCAAAAACTGCAACGGTTTTTGCAACTTTTAGGCCGTTCTCCATTGCAAAAACACAGGGTGGTTTGCCTTGGCCTTCCTTAAACTTTTCCACCATGGCATTTACTTCTTTTAAGCCGCCATTTGAATTCATAAAGTCTTGTGCCTTTTTTGCATCTTCTAAATTATTGATGGGGGCAAGCGTTTGTAAACGGTCGATGAGCTCCTGAACACTATCAACTTTATATTCCTTCGCAAGGTCAAGAAACTGTTTCGCTTCAGCATTATGGCGACGTTCGACATAAATATAAGCTAACAATGCAATCATCACGAGAAAAAGCATTTGCAGAAAAAAATCAATCAAGGTGAGATATAAAACATCTTCTCTTCTGTTCATTTACTTAACCTACGACTTGATCAAGATTTTTTGATGTATTTGGTTTTGCTTTGCGCATATTTGTAGACGTATTGTTTGCGACTTCAATTAGGGCATCATTGACAGCATCTACTGAAGCTTTCGTACTTTGTAATGTATGTTGCAGTTGCAATTGGTGTTGTTCATGTAAATGGGTATATCGCTCAGTCATATTTTGAAGCTGAGTATTAAAATGCCCAATATTCTGTTGCATGTCACTGTATGCACCGACCAGTTGTTGAGATGCTTTTTTAGCAGAATCTGCAACGCTTGGGATAGCTAAATCATGAATCGCTGTACCAATATTGGATGCTAAATCTATTAAATGTTGTTGTGATCTTTCGACATATGCAATATGTGATTGATTCGCTTGTTGCATATTGCTATAGAGTGAATTATTCATTTCTTGCATCTGTTCATATAGATTTTTTTGTAGTTGTTCTTGATATTCAATTAATTCAAGATTTTTTTGCTTTTGGTGCTCGATTAAAGCATTTTGTACATTGATCGACTGTTCATTAAAAGTCAAAGTTGCTGCTTTTAAGCTCTCAATAATTTCTAGATTAAGTACTTTCTGTTGATTCTTTAAATTGACATTAATGTCCTGCAATTCACTGGCAAAACCAGTAATTTCTTTTCTCAAGTCAATGATGTCATTAATAAGTGCATGACGTTCATTTTGTTCCTGATCTGCGTTTTGTTGATTCATGGACGCCAATAAAAACAAACGTAAGATCAAACCAAGACAAGTTACTAATAATCCAACACCAAATTGTGAAAACACAAGATTTAAGTTTTGTAGGTCTTCAATATCAGAAGATAGACCAAAATGAATGATGGCAGAAGTGGCAAGTGTTACGATAGTTAAGCTAAAACCAAAGTAATAAACACTATCTACAGCATTATAGTCAGGTTGTTTTAGTAGGCTTTTTTTAACAATATTAAAATAAAGAATAAGGGGAACTGTTACTGTGAAAGCTAGTAATACAATATGTAAATTAAACCAAATGATAATAATCGAGACTAATGCTGCTCCACCTAAAATCGGTAAAAAGCTACTTGGAAGCCCTTTTTTTGCTGCAAATGACATGATGAATCCCCTCTAAAAAATATTATGAACCTGGTAGATCGTGACGTTCCAAACCATATGCACGTCTATCGCCACGCATATCTCCAAAAAACCATATCCAAAAACCATCACGAATATTGAGTAGGTTCTCAGTGAGTTGTGCAGGCGGAATAATATGTAAATATGCAGTGGTGTTGATAAAAGTTGGACGTTGTACACCACCAAGGCGGCTTAATTTGAATTGATTAATCGCTGCCTTTAGATCTGTACTTTGTGCAAATGACAAATTTTGTGAATTTTGTAAGAAATTGGAAAAAATAAATAATCGAGTTTGCTTCGGCTGAATCTGATGTTGACTTAGCTCGATATCGAGTAATGCTTCAGCAAGCGGAATGGCTGTTGAATGCTGTGGTTGAGCATAGACCGCATAATGTACAGATTTCAAAAATAATTTTTTAAAGTTCGTATCGGTGTGACATGCTTTAAATACAGGTTGTAATTCACTCATGGATTGACCATTTATCACATATACTAAAGCTAAATCTTCACGTTTGATCTTGTGGGCTTGCTGTGTAATTCTAGATAGAATTTCAGATTGTGTTTGAGTGCTATGAATCGATGATGGATCAATGACAAAAACATGTTTTTGTTCAATTTTATTGAGGCAACCTGTAAAGCGGTCACGTTGATTCTTTTTATCGAATTGGTAGAGAAGTATACAATTAATTAGAACAGTACAACAGAATAACATCCACAAAAGTGGCCAAAGCTTCTTGGAATTTTGACTTAAATGCATTTATATTCTCTCTGCCTGAACAGTATTAAATATTTCAAACTGCTGTTGTAGAGATGATGCATCTTGAGAGAGTAGTTGTAGGCTACTCAGTAAATGTTGAATGCGCTCAAGTTGATATTGTTGTTCTAGATGACTGTGATCAAGAGAAAGACAGGTTAATTTCTCTTGTATCTTTTGAATAGGGTCAATTAATTCAATAGTGGGAGAGAGGTTTATATGCTCTAGGATTGGATCATTTTCAAGTTCCGAAATTACCTTGGCTTTGAAACGCTCAAATGCTCTTAGGTTGCTGTTTGCTTTATTGATTTCTTGGATTAAGTCTCGTTTTTCTTGCTGCAATTCATGTGGATTTCCAACCTGGAAAATATCAGGGTAGCGTCGCATAATATTGGCAATTTCAGGGGATGCAGAAAATAAATAAGAGCTTACATAAAAAATAACGATCCCAATAATACAATATAAAATGAATAAAAATTGTGCCCACGTGCTTGCAGGAATCTGAGTATATAAATGGAAAATTTGGCTAGGGATTAAACTTTTATGCAAGCTAAATGGAATTAAGTGATCAGCATAAAAAAATAGACGTTGTGCAGAACCAAATGCAAGGACAAGTCCAATCATGGAGAAAATACTCCATAAAATTTCATCAACTCTTCGAGTTACACGCGTTGCTCTGAACATTAAACCCGAACCTACGCAAATTAAGAAAAATATGCTGCATTCAATATAGGTAGGAATAAGATTTACCCAATCAGATGCTGTTTGAAAAAGCAGTAGATGGGTTAAAATAAGTAAGAAGGAAAATAAGTTTAACAGTCCAAAGCCGATCAAACCAATTGATGGTAACTGTTGAGCATTTTTAAAATTAAAACCTAAGATATGTAAGGTGTTTAAATCAGTTTGAGAAATATGTTGAAGATTTTGGGGAGGATGATTGATTTGAAATTGTTGTACAAGCTCAGAAATTTTTTTTTCAAAAAAATGAACTTTGATTTCATGACTTAAAATCTTTCCACATAAAGTATTAATATCATCGGAAGTAGGTGGTTTTGATTCTATAAAAAAATTCATGTTTATTGTGTGAAAAAGAAATTAAAGCACGAGATTATATTAAATCATGAACTCGAGTTTGTTCATAATTTATAAGCCCATAAAATTATGGATCGGCATAAGTAGAATTTTGATACTATTGTATAAACTAAGTCTTCATTTTAAAGACCTAAAACAACTTGATACGGTTTAAATCCTTCGAGTACCGCATCGGAAACCAAGTGGATAAATGCGTCAGTTTTCCCATAAGACATCCATTGATCAAGAGCTTCATAATAAGCTAATCGACTTTCAACAGTGATAACACAAGGCGGATAGCCAGCTTTTAATAATTCAAGATTCATCAATAGACGTGATGTACGCCCATTGCCATCAATGAATGGATGAATGCCAACAAAATCAGCATGTACTTTGGCTGCTCGTTCAATTGGATGTAGTTTATGTGCTTCACTATTATACCAGTCTACTAATTGAGCCATCTTGTCATTTAATAAGGTGTAATCAGGCGGGGTAGACGTAGCACCTGATATCAGGACATTTTGTTGACGATAACGTCCAGCATTATCATCATCAATATTCTTTAAGATAAGCTGATGGATATTACGAATTTGCCATTCAGAAAAAGACTCCTCTTTCCGAATAATATCTTCAACATAGTAAATTGCATTTCTATGGTTGATCGCTTCGAAGTGTTCTCTTAATGCCTTTCCACCAACAGTAATACCTTCCAGTACTACTTTTGTTTCTAGTAGGGTAAGTGTATTACCTTCAATTGCATTCGAATGATAGGTCCAACGGACAATAAGATCTTCTTGTAAGTTTTTGACAATTGACGGAGAGAGAGGGCGATGTTGATCTAATTTATTTTTTAAATCATCAATAATTTCCAACATTACCTTGTCCCTGAATATATCTAAAAGAATGATACATCAAAAAAGAAAATCAAAGAAATGATATGTTATAACATGGTATTTTTATTGAATTATAATAATGGTAGAATCGGTACGCCACTTCAAATCCTGAATTCGGATTTGAATAAGATTTTAAAGTGATTCAATGCATTAAATCTAATTTGGGTCAAAATTGGGTCAATGAATTTTTCTATTCAGTAAAATAGCTTGAGAATTAATAGGTTAGGGTTTGAGTTCAATTGACGCCACCTCCACCAAAATTCTTCTTATAAAAAAGCCACTTATATAAGTGGCTTTTTTATTAAGTATTTTTTCTACTAATTAAAATTTTATTATCATCATTATCTTTAGTGATCACTTTAAATATAAATTAGTGTGAAAGTAGTTCTGAATCTTAAATTTTATAAGTTTTATTGAGCTTAATGAAAAATAATAAACCGAAAAAAAATAGTTTTTCTGCAAACTTATTTGAATAGAAATAAAGATAATTTTATTTGATCAAATAAGGGGAATTACATTCATAAGATTTTATTGTGATTTTTAAAATTATACGGCAAGAGTATGAGTATTATAGAAAAATATGCTTTATCTTCGGTATAATTACGATGCGAAAGCAGTATTTCAGAAGATAATCAAAGCAGCTTTTGCTGCTTTGATTATCCAGTAGAAGCAGATCAGGCAGCTTCAAGTGCATCCGTAATCATCTCCACCCCAGTTGCAGCTTTGATCTGCTCAAGGGTGACATCTTGAGCCAGTTCTATTAAGACTATTCCTCTTGAAGTAATATCCATAACGCCGAGATCAGTGATAATCCGGTTGACCACACCTTTACCTGTTAGCGGTAAAGTACATTGAGGAACGATTTTCGAGGTACCATCTTTAGCCGTGTGTTCCATTAGGACTACGACTTTCTGCACACCGGCTACCAGATCCATGGCACCGCCCATACCTTTGACTTTCTTGCCTGGAATCATCCAGTTTGCCAGATCACCCGTTTCGGAAACTTCCATTGCTCCCAGAATCGCAATATTGACATGCCCACCGCGAATCATGGCAAAGGAATCCGCACTGGAAAAGAAGGCAGCACCTTTACGGGCAGTCACCGTCTGTTTACCCGCATTAATTAGGTCTGCATCAACGGTTTCTACAGTTGGAAATTCATCAATGCCTAACAGGCCATTTTCAGACTGGAGCCAGACGTTGACATTGTCCGGAATATAGTTGGCCACCAGTGTTGGCAAGCCGATACCAAGATTGACATAGAACCCATCTTCAAGTTCCTGTGCTGCACGTTGAGCCATTTGATTTCGAGTCCAAGCCATGATTATGCTCCCGCCTTTAAGGTCATCTGTTCAATGCGTTTTTCTGGTGAAGCATTAACGACAATTCGATTCACATAGATTCCAGGCAGATGGATATCATCGGGATCAAGTTCACCAATCTCTACGATTTGTTCAACTTCAGCCACAGTGATTTTCCCGGCCATGGCGCATTCAGGATTGAAATTACGTGCAGTTTTACGGAAGACCAGGTTGCCGGCCTTGTCTGCTTTATAGGCTTTGACCAGTGCCACATCTGCGGTTAATGACTTTTCCAGAATAAATTCTTTACCCTCAAATTCACGGACTTCTTTGCCTTCAGCAACCAATGTGCCAACGCCTGTTTGGGTGTAGAAAGCGGGAATTCCAGCACCGCCCGCACGCAGTTTTTCTGCCAGTGTTCCTTGGGGTGTCAGCTCTACTTCCAGCTCACCATTTAAATATTGACGTTCAAATTCCTTATTTTCACCGACATAAGAAGAAATCATTTTTTTGATCTGTTTGGTCCGCAACAATTTACCCAAACCAAAGTCATCTACCCCCGCATTATTAGAAATACAGGTGAGGCTGGTGACACCGGTATTTTTTAAGGCTTCTATGAGCGCTTCAGGAATACCGCATAAACCAAACCCACCAACGGCTAGTGTTTGATGATCTGCCACGATATCCGCTAAAGCTTCCTGAGCATTCGCAACGACTTTATTCATCAGAAATCCCTTCCTTTAAAAATTTAAGCATCCATCTTGGCTTCGCGAGCGCTCTGGTCTAATTCATCCGCATGCAAGAAGTGGGTATGTGACGGTGCACGTTTGGTTTTGCTCCATTGTTCCAGCATGTCATACTTCATTGCTTCGGTAATCATGGCAATTTTCTGGTGTGCTTTTTCATCATCATAAGCCAATTCCAGACGATGACCATTTGGATCGAAGAAGTAAATCGAATGGAAAATGCCATGATTGGTAATGCCCAGTACATCTACGCCATTGGCTTCCAGATGTTCTTTGGCCCGAACTAATGCCTGACGATCCTTCACTTTTAAGGCAATGTGCTGCACCCATTTCGGGGTATTTTCATCACGGCCCATTTCCGGTTGAGTTGGCAGTTCAAAGAAGGCCAAAACATTGCCATTACCAGCATCTAAAAACAGGTGCATATACGGGTCAAAAGCCTTGGTAGACGGGACATGATCCTCAGCAAAAGCTAGAATAAACTCCATGTTCAGGTTTTTTTTGTACCATTCCACGGTCTCTTTGGCATCTTTACAGCGGTAGGCGACATGGTGAATTTTTTCGATTTGAATGGTCATGGTTATATCCTTATATGTTCTTATGCTGCATCCAGTTGTGCTTCGGGTGCAGCCTTTTGAAAAGCGTCCAGTGAATTGCAATGGGTATAAATCGATTCAATTTTTGGGAAATCTGAAAGATCGATATTGAAACGTTTGGCGTTATAGACTTGTGGAATCAGACAGCAATCTGCAAGGCTCGGCTGATCTCCAAAACAGAATTGGCCATTTGAATGCGTTAATTGAGCTTCAAGTGCTTTTAAACCGGTGATGACCCAGTGTCTGTACCATTCGGTTTGCTGTTCATCGCTGGCATTCAGGGTTTTACTAAGATATTGAAGTACACGTAGGTTGTTGAGTGGATGAATGTCACAGGCAATATTCAGACTAAAGGCCCGAATCAGCGCACGCTGTTGCAAATCCTTGGGCAACAGCGGAGTTTCTGGAAATTTTTCTTCCAGATATTCAATGATGCTGAGCGACTGGGTCAGCGTGAAATCATCTTCGATTAAGGCAGGGATCAGCTCACCTGGATTGACCTGCCGAAACGTTTCACTATGCTGTTCGCCGCCGTTATTCACCAGATGAACCGGGATATGTTCTGCTTCGAGTCCTTTCAGGTTGAGCGCAATACGAACCCGGTAAGCGGCCGAACTCCGAAAATAGGTATACAGTTGCATGGTCATGATTTCACCCCAGACTATTCAGTAAAACCGAAATCAATCGCTGGCAGGATTTTGCCGCTCACAGCACCGAAACCGATACGCAGGCCATCTTTTTCACAATGACCTTTCATGATCACGGTGTCGCCGTCCTGAATGAAGGTGCGCTGTTCACCATTTGATAAAGTCAGTGGCTTGGTGGCATTCCAGGTAATTTCCAGTAATGAACCATAAGAATCTGGCGTAGGACCGGAAATTGTGCCTGAACCCATCAGATCACCGACCTGAACATTACAGCCTGCGATAGTGTGATGAGCCAGCTGCTGTGCCATAGACCAGTACATATATTTGAAATTGGTTTCGCAGATGACATCAGCCTGGTCTGAATTTTCAGGCTGGATTTCAACAGACAGGTTAATGTCATAGCTATTGCTGCTGTTGTCTTCACGCAGATAAGTCAGAGGTTTTGGCTCTTGAGTAGGTGAGCTGGTTTTAAATGGTTCAAGTGCTTCCAACGTTACGATCCATGGCGAGATCGAAGAGGCAAAAGTCTTGGCGTTAAATGGACCTAGCGGTACATATTCCCATTGTTGCAAATCGCGTGCCGACCAGTCATTAAACAGCACCATGCCAAAAATATGGTCCCAAGCATTTTCAATCGCAATTGGCTCACCTAGATGACTTGGCTTGCCGATAATAAAACCGGTTTCCAGTTCGAAGTCGAGCTTACGACATGCAGAAAAGACTGGACGTTCAGAATCCGGTAATTTGATCTGTCCTGATGGACGCACGATTTCTGTACCGCTAACAATTACGGAGCTGGCACGGCCGTTATAACCGACCGGAAGTTCTGACCAGTTGGCTAACAGTGCATTTTTCGGATCACGGAACATACAGCCAACATTGGTGGCATGCTCTTTCGATGAATAGAAATCGGTATAGCCTGGGATATGCACCGGTAGATGCATTGTGACGTCTGACTGTTTAAAGAAAACCTGATCACGGAGTTCCTGATTGTCACGCAATTCGGCATGATCTGCTGACAACAGCGTCTGTAACTCTGCTCGTACTTTAGACCAGTTGGCTTTACCCGACTCAATAAAAGCATTCAAGGTTGGCTGGTTAAAAAATTGCTGGCCTTCTTCTAGCTTTAAATATCCATTGGCTTCCAGTCCTGCCAGGTCAACCACCCATTCTCCAAGTGCCACCCCGGCACGTGGTTGGGTGTTTTTCGCATCACTGAAAATACCATAAGGCAGGTTTTCTAAAGGGAAATCTGAATCAGGAGCGATGTCGACAAATGACTTTAAACGCGTCGTCATAAATAGGGATCCTTTCCGTGGAAAATTTAAGTTCTATACAGAATCATACTTATATTTTTAAATTACGCAATAAATAATTTGATTATGAATAATGTAAATTTGTTAAAATGCCGCTATGATCTGAATCTGGAATCAGATTTGGCTGAGCAAGATTTTTGATTTCAGTAGTACAATGGCTTGATAGAACCATGAAAATTAATGCGTATATGCAGGATGAAACGATGAACGTTGAGGAAGAAAAATTACAGGGAGGGGTGCAGTCTCTAGAAGTAGGATTAACTGTACTCGATGCATTGACTGAACATAATGCACCGATGATGTTAAAAGAGCTGTCAGAAGTCCTGTCTATGCATCCTGCAAAAGTGCATCGCTATGTGGTGAGTCTGATACGTAAAGGGTATGCCCAGCAGCTCAGTGACGGGCGTTATGGCCTGGGTGAGCGTGCTCACGCATTTGGCGTCAATGCCTTAAAACGTACCGATATGCTGGAATTAACCCAAAAATATATTGCAGAAATTCAGCAGCATTTAAATTGCAGTATTCATGTCAGCAAGTGGTTTGCCGATGGTGCTGTGGTGGTTCAGTCGCTTGAATCCAACCATGTATTTAATATTATTACCCGGGTCGGCTCGCGTATGCCTCTATTGAAGTCGGCAACGGGCCGTTTACATGCCTGCCTCCAGCCAGAACACATCATCAAACCTTTACTGGAAAAAGAGTGGGCGAGTAGCGCTAAAGCAGGCCAATATCCTGCGAACTGGGAAGAATTCTTGCAACTTAAAGAGAAAATCCTGCAGCAGGGCTATGCCTCAGTCACTGGCGATATGATGGCGGGCATCCATGCAGTGGCGATTCCAGTGTATAACTTCAGCCGACAGCTTGATCATGTAATTACTTGTATCGGTACCGAAGACCAGTTACCAGCAGATCAGATGCAAGAAGCCATTGATTATCTGCTTGGAATCCAAAAACAGATTGATGGCTTGTTTAATCCAGAGGTTGCTGTCTAAAACTTTCATTTATTGCAGATAAGTTTTCTAAACCTGAACTTATTTCACAGATCCAGATCTGATTCAGGGGTTGGATCTTTTTTTATCAAGATTTTGATCGCTAAATAGGATTAAAAAATGATTTTATTTTTGTAACATAAAACCAAGATGATCACTCGCTTTTAATTTAAAAAAGAATAAAGCAAGATCCATAAAAAAGCCTTCCAATATTAGAATTAGAAGGCTTTCAAAAACTCAATGTTTTTTAAGCAATCAAGGGCTCAGCTTCATTTTGCATTTTAATCACAGCCGCCATCGACTTGGCAACATAATCAATATTGCTGAGGTTCAGGCCCGCCGTACACATCCGGCCACTACGAACCAGATAAATCCCGTAATGCTGTTTTAATAGATCCACCTGATCGGCAGTGAGGCCGGTATAGCTAAACATGCCTTGCTGCTGGGTCAGGTAAGTAAAATCCAGCTCCGGTAGCGCCTTGGATAATTTTTCTTTGAGTAAGCCACGCATGCTTAAAATACGCTGGCGCATTTCTTCCACTTCAGCCTGCCACTGGCTAAACAGCGTAGGATCATTCAATACCTGGCTGACCAGCAGGGCACCATTCGCCGCCGGACTTGAATAAATCCGGCGCACGGTAGCTTTTAGCTGACCCAACACATTTTTCGCACTGCTGCCATCATCACAGACAAAGCTCAGGCTGCCAATTCGTTCTCCGTATAAAGAGAAGATTTTGGAAAATGAATGGCTCACGATGAAGTTCATTCCGGCTTGATCGAGTGCACGAATGGCATAGGCATCCTGTTCCAGACCCTGACCAAAACCTTGATACGCCATATCCAGGAACGGAATTAAGGATTGAGATTTCAAGACTTCAATGACTTGATCCCACTCATGCGGCTGTAAGTCGGCCCCGGTCGGATTATGACAGCAGGGATGCAGTAGCACGATGCTCTGCGCTGGCAACTGTTTTAAGCATTCCAGCATCACCGGTACATTAACCGCATTGGTTTCTGCATCATAATAAGGATAAAAATGGGTTTGAATACCAGCGCCATTAAAGATTGCAATATGATTTTCCCAAGTCGGCTGGCTCACCCAGATTTCTGATTCTGGAAAATATTTCTTTAAAAAATCTGCGCCGACTTTCAGCGCTCCCGAGCCGCCCAAGGTCTGAATTGTGATCACACGGCCTTGCTCGCGAGCAGGGCTAGAAGTTCCAAAAATTAATTTCTGTGCAGCCTGGTTAAAGCTGTTCAGTCCATCCATCGGCAAATAGACACGAACTTTATGATAGTCAGGGGTCAGATAAGTATAAGCTTTCTGAACTGAGTCTAGCTGCGGCACAATGTTATCTTCATTGTAGTACAGACCAATACTTAAGTTGACTTTGTTACTCCGTTGATCTTTGTTGAATTCTTCCATTAAAGAAAGAATCGGATCACCGGCATAGGGATCAATATGTTGAAACATGAATATTTCCTAATCTAATTAATATAGTATTACGCTTCTGGTAAAGAGCTGATTTTGGTCGTGTTTAACACAGCTGTCTGATTTTCTTTTTTGCGTTTGAAGAAATAAGCAATCATCAGAAGTCCAATCCAGACCGGGATCATAACAACCGCAATTCGCATTTCTGGGGTACTGCTCATAATCAGCAGAATACCGCCCATAAATGCGATACATAAATAGTTAGTGAATGGGTAAGCCACACTTGGAAAATCTGTTTTGGTCTGCATGCGGTTCATTGAGGTCTTGAATTTTAAATGGGTATAGGAAATTACCACCCAGTTAATCACAATGGCTGCGACCACCAGCATCATCAGCATGCTAAAGGCTTTTTCTGGCACCAGATAATTCAACAAGACACATAGGAGCGTACAGAATGCTGAGACCATAACAGCATTGACCGGAATACCACGCTGATTGATTTTAGCTAGAAATTTGGGTGCATTACCTTGTTGAGCTAATCCCAACAGCATGCGGCTGGTACAGTAATTAGTACTGTTATAAACCGAAATCGCTGCGGTTAAAACCACAAAATTCAGAACTGCGGCCACTGTCTGGCTACCAAGCGAATCGAAAATCAGCACGAAAGGACTGCCGCCTTGCGCCATCATATTCCAAGGATAAAGCGATAGAATCACCACTAGGCTGAGGATATAAAATAACAGAACACGGTAAACAATCTGGTTCACTGCTTTAGGCAAGGTTTTTTTCGGGTTATCTGTTTCTGCCGCTGCAATGCCGACCAGTTCAATACCTCCAAAAGCAAACATGATCATGGCCATCGCCATAATCAGGCCCATAATCCCATTCGGGAAGAAGCCACCCAATTGCCATAAATTTTCCAGACTGGATTGGCTGTGACCACTGCCACTGGCCAGTAAATAACTGCCGAAAGCAATCATGGCAATAATGGCACCGACTTTAATGATCGCTAGCCAGAATTCCATTTCTCCGAATAATTTTACGTGAAGCAAGTTGATTACATTAATGAAAATAAAGAAGCCGAGCGCAGACACCCAGGTTGGGATTTCGGGCCACCAGTAATGCACATACAGGCCGACAGCGCTTAATTCGGCCATACAGACCAGAATGTTCAGTACCCAATAATTCCAGCCAGACATAAATCCGGCAAACTTGCCCCAGTATTTATAAGCGAAATGGCTAAAAGAACCGCTGACAGGTTCATGTACAATCATTTCACCCAACTGGCGCATCATTAGAAAAGCAATCAAGCCTGCAATGGCATAACCCAGAATAACGGAAGGCCCGGCCAGCTTGATGGTTTGTGAGATGCCGAGAAACAGGCCGGTACCAATGGAACCACCCAGTGCAATAAGTTGAATATGCCGGTTACTTAAACCCTTTTTCAGGTTTCCTTGTTCAATATGCTGCATTTTTATTCATCATCCATGTGAGATTAAGTACTGAACAGTGATGATGGGCTTTATTATTTTTATACCGTCATCGGTGCAGAATCTTAAGTTTTATATAAGCGTATATGTTGAAACAGAGGCAGTAATACCGATGCATATGACACTATAGACATCGGTACATTTTAAACAAAGATCAGGCTTTCGAGATGTCCAGAACGCCACGTTTGATCTGATCACGTTCAATGGATTCAAATAAGGCTTTAAAGTTCCCTTCACCGAAGCCATCGTCATCTTTGCGCTGGATAAACTCAAAGAACACCGGACCAATCATATTTTCAGAGAAAATCTGTAACAGCAGGCGTTTATTACCGTCTTTGGTATTGCCATCCAGCAGGATGCCGCGTTTTTGCAGTTCATCTGCCGGTTCACCATGATTTGGCAAGCGCTCATCCAGCATTTCATAGTAGGTGCTTGGCGGTGGTGTCATAAACTTGGTACCTAAGGCTTTAAGCTTGTCCCAGGTTTCCAGAAGGTCATCACAAATAAAGGCAATATGCTGAATGCCTTCACCATTGAATTCATTCAGGAATTCAGCGATCTGACCATTACCTTTGTCAGAATCTTCATTTAGTGGAATACGGATCTTACCATCTGGTGCTGTTAGTGCCTTAGAAGTCAAGCCAGTGTATTCACCTTTAATATCGAAATAGCGGATTTCCTGAAAATTGAAAATCTTTTCATAGAAATCTGACCAGTACTGCATACGGCCTTTATACACATTATGGGTTAAATGATCGATTTCATTTAAACCTGTACCCAGTGGACGGGATGGAACGTTATCAAAGAAAATAAAATCATTCTGGTAAATATCACAATCCACTAGGAAGATTGGAGAACCGCCAATGCCTTTAATCGCCGGAATGTTCAGCTCCATTGGACCGATTTTGTTGTAAATTGGCTCGGCACCTATTTCAATTGCTTTTTGAAAAGCTTTCGCTGCATTTTTGGTACGGAATCCCATTGCACAGGCAGAAGGGCCATGCTCTTTATAAAAATATGCTGCATATGATTCAGGCTGATAATTCAGAATGATATTAATATTGCCTTGACGCCATAAGTAAACATTTTTCGATTTATGCTTCGCCACTTTTGTGAATCCGATGGTTTGAAAAACAGGATCCAGCTGGCCATCTTCAGAGACGAATTCAATAAATTCGAATCCACACAGTTCTAATGGATTGGCTAATTCATTCATACAACATCCTCATTATTTAAAAGCAATCCTATTGCTCATCTTTTACTGTCTTGTTCAGGACTCACGGATGTATCACTGCCATTTTATATTGAGTAGACAAATCCGTTTGCCTAACTTCTTTTCTTGCTGAACTGCATCGATTCCTGATGCATACAAGAAAAAGAAGGAATTTACCTCATCATACTGGATATAAGATATTATTCAATACGTAATTTGATTACGTAATAAATAATAAAATGAAATAATGGGGTAATTTATAACATAAATTAATGTTATTCATAAAAATATTTTTTAGATAATTCCAGGAAATTAACGCACTGGAAATGTAGCTTTTTGTAAGGCTAAGTCGTCTTAAACGAGCTATTTTGCAAGGCTTGCTGAGCTCAGGTTTTTAGGAAAAGAACCTAAAAATTGAAATATGCAGACCTTGGTTTTAAATTGATTTTTCACAAAGAAAGAAAAAACCCTTAAATGATTGAGGGCCTTACTGTGGGGAAGGAATTTAATCTGTCAGTTTTTCCACTTCTATCCTTTCACGATAGATACAGGCAGCCTTTATACAGTAGGAAAACACCAATTACCCCGGCCACCGCATTGACGATAGAAATGGAGTTTCCGACCATTAAGGTATTTTCAAAGTAGCGGTCTGTAATCAGCGCAAATGAAAAATGCAAGGCATATTGTCGACTTGGACATCGACAACTTTATAAACATTTTAGTGGTTTAAAACAGCTGCAAAGCACTTTATAAAATCTGCAGCAGATCAAGAAGTACCTGCTATTACAATTCGAAGAATAAAAACACAACAAAGAAACTGGCCTTTTGCCAGCTTAGGTTAAATATAGAATGCACAGATAAATTTGTTTAGCCACTCAAAAGCGTAAAGCAGGGCTAAACAAATGCGTTATCTCTTATCTACGCAGAGGTGAGATCATGAATATCGCAAAAAATACCATCTGCCTTTGGTACGATCACGATGCTGAAGAGGCTGCACGGTTTTATGCGCAAACCTTTCCAGACTCGTCAGTAGAGGCAATAGTCCTTGCCCCTGGAGATTATCCGTCAGGAAAAGAGGGAGATGTCATTACAGTCAATTTTACGGTCCTGGGTATTCCATGTATTGGTTTAAATGGTGGGCCAGAATTTAAGCATAATGAAGCTTTTTCCTTTCAAGTGGCTACACAAGATCAGGAAGAAACGGACCGATACTGGAATGCGATTGTGAACAATAGTGGGCAGGAAAGTGAATGCGGCTGGTGTAAGGATAAATGGGGAATTTCCTGGCAGATTATCCCAATGGCTTTACTTGAAGCATCTTACAGTTCAGATCCTGCAGTAGCAAAAAGGGCATTTGATGCCATGCTTAAAATGAAGAAAATTGATGTAGCAATAATTCAGGCAGCGGTTCGTGGTTAAGTTATGTGGACTGATACAGCTTGTATATCTGATGTTTCCGATGAAGCGAGTCACTTTACGAATAGACATAGATTGAGCTAAATTTTAAAAATCTCGCGCTTTTTATTTGTACCCACTCAGATTTAAACTTTAATGAATTGTCAGCTTGAGTTAAACAATACTTTTATAGAAAAGCCCTTGGATGTTTAGAGCCAAGGGCTTTAAATTTTCTGCCATAAGCTTGGTTTTACTGGCTTTTAGGAGCTTGATAGTGAGTAAGTTGCAAATTCATTATTAATCTTTATCAAGACAGAAATTGAGAATTTTATTTATAAGTTTTATATATAAATAATAAGGATTAAAGCAGCTTAAATCGTAAAATCTTGCAGCATAAAATTGTAATTGATTGACAAGCTCAGCTTATAAATTAGCGCCATTCCCTCGAATTTTGATAGAAAAGGCTAAACCATTTTTTAAAAAACAGCGTATTATTTCTGCATTCTTTTTAACATTGATGTTGAGACTATGATTCGCAATGACTGGACGCGTGACGAGATTCAGGCACTTTATGATCAACCACTGATGGATCTGCTATTTCAGGCACAGCAAATTCATCGTGAGCATTTTGATGCCAATACCGTACAGGTCAGCACCTTGCTCTCTATTAAAACCGGTCGTTGTCCGGAAGACTGTAAATACTGTTCCCAGTCTGCCCATTACGATACAGATCTGGAAATTGAAAAAAGAATAGAGGTACAAAAAGCCATTGCTGAAGCAAAGCAGGCGAAAGAATCAGGATCGACCCGTTTCTGTATGGGCGCAGCATGGCGGAATCCGCATGAGCGCGATATGCCTTATGTGCTGGAATTGATCCAGGAAGTAAAAAAGCTGGGTATGGAAACCTGCATGACCTTAGGTATGTTGAATGCCTCTCAGGCAGAACGTTTAAAAGATGCTGGACTGGATTATTACAATCATAACCTCGATACTTCGCGTGAATACTACGCGAATGTCATTAGCACCCGAACTTTTGACGATCGCTTAAATACTTTAGACCATGTCCGTTCAGCTGGAATTAATGTATGTAGTGGCGGGATTGTCGGTTTAGGTGAAGGTAAACAGGACCGTGTGGGATTATTATTTGAACTGGCGACCATGCCAATTCACCCAGAATCGGTACCAATTAATATGCTGGTGCCAATCGAAGGAACACCGCTCGCCGATGTGGAAAAGTTGGATGTGATTGACTGGATCCGGACGATTGCCGTAGCTCGTATCATCATGCCAAAAAGCTATATCCGTCTGTCTGCAGGTCGTGAATCTCTATCTGATTCCGATCAGGCCCTGGCATTCATGGCAGGTGCTAACTCACTGTTCTCAGGTGATAAATTACTGACTGCACCGAATAGTGGGGAAGGCAAGGACAAAGCCCTATTTGCCAAACTAGGACTAAAAGCTGAAGCACCGAAGAAAACTGGCCGCGAGCTTGCTATGGATGCCATGCAGCCTGCTTAAATTTTGCAGCTGTATATCAGGGATCATTCCGGAAGAGATTGGTCCCTTTTTTATTGAATAGATGATAAAAAATAGGGAACAGGATTGATGAAAATTCTGCTCATCAGCGGCTGGGGACTGGGGACTCAGGTACTGAATGAATTTGTACAGCAGCTAGAACAGCAGTTGATGCCACAGCATCAGATCGAAGTCTGGGATATCTTTGATCCGAATAATGCAGCAATACTGGCAGAAAAGGTACAGGTTGCAGCTGATAAAGATGTACTGATCGGCTGGTCACTTGGCGGGCAGTTAGCATTGTTATTGGCTAATGCAATCTATCAGCAGATACAAGTCGCCAAGCCCGTAATTGCCTGTATGTCAAACCCCTGCTTTGTGGCACAAGAAAACTGGCCTCATGCTATGCCCAAAGTGCAGTATGAGCAATTTAAACATGCGGTGATGTTACAACTTCAACAGGCTCTAAAACGCTTCTGTACACTGGTCACTTTGGGTTCAGTAGCACCACGAGAACGGGCAAAATATTTACAAGAGCAATTGGTAAATATTGATTTATCCTATCAGCAGGCTCATCTCTATCTTTTAGAACAATTAAATTTGGTAGATATCTTAAAAAGCTATCCTGGCAAGATGCTATTTATAAATTCTGAGAAAGATATGTTAGTTCCCTACAAAGTTATACAAAATATTGCACATTTCAATGCAGATCATCTGAACTTGGTAAAAATTTCAGCTGCGCACGATGCTATCCTGTTCGATACCAGTTTGGTCATTGAACCAATCTTGCAATTTTTACAAAAACTTCGTTAATCAAAAAATCTTTGAAGGTCCGCTGGATGTTCATTTCAGAAGTAAACCGTTAAGATCAGGACAGCGCTATTGTTTAGGTTATTTTCCGTGCACGATTCTTTTGACCAGCAGCATATCTGGCATCCATATACTTCCATGACTCATCCTTTGCCCTGTTACAAGGTGAGGGCAGCACATGGTGCGGTGATTGAGCTGGAAGATGGTACGCAGCTGATTGATGGTATGTCGTCCTGGTGGTGCACGATTCATGGTTATAACCATCCAGAGCTGAATGAGGCGGTGCAGACCCAGTTACAATCCATGTCACATGTCATGTTTGGTGGCCTGACCCATCAGCCAGCGATTGATCTGGCTAAATTGCTGATTGAGATTACTCCAGAGCCACTGGATCGGATTTTCTATGCCGATTCCGGTTCGGTTGCTGTGGAAGTGGCTTTGAAAATGGCGGTGCAATACTGGCATGCCCGTGGTCAGGCACAGAAAAGCAATTTTGTGACTACACGTTCTGGCTATCATGGCGATACCTGGAATGCCATGTCAGTCTGCGATCCGGTCACGGGTATGCACCAGATTTTTGGTTCCAGTCTGCCAAACCGTTATTTTGTTCCGGCACCACAAAGCCGCTTTGATGGGGAATGGCAAGCTGATGATATCCAGCCACTGGAACAATTGTTAGCAGAAAAGCATGAACAGATTGCAGCCATGATTATTGAGCCGATTGTGCAGGGAGCAGGTGGTATGCGCCTGTATCATCCAGAATACCTGCGCCAGGTACGTCAGCTGTGTGATCGTTACAATATTCTGTTAATTCTGGATGAAATCGCGACTGGTTTTGGTCGGAGCGGCAAACTGTTTGCCTGTGAACATGCGGGTGTTAGCCCGGATATCATGTGTCTGGGCAAGGCGCTGACTGGCGGTTATATGACCTTGTCAGCCACACTGACGACTGCGCATGTTGCAGAAACCATTTCCAGTGGTGAAGCAGGCGTATTTATGCATGGCCCGACCTTTATGGCGAATCCACTGGCCTGTGCAGTGGCACTCAAAAGCACCCAGCTTTTATTGTCACAGGACTGGCAGGCAAGAGTGCAACAGATTGAACAAGTATTAAAAGACCATTTACAGCCATTAAATGCCTTGCCACAGGTTGCTGATATCCGCGTACTTGGCGCGATTGGAGTCGTGGAACTACAGCAACCTGTTGATCTGGCTAGCTTCCAGGCAGAATGTGTACGCCGTGGTGTATGGATTCGTCCCTTTGGTCGGTTGGTCTATGTGATGCCACCATTTGTGATTTCTGCTGAACAACTTAAAATTCTACTGACGCATATGTGCGAGATGATTCAGGCAATGGGAGCAACAGCATGAAGCATCTGGAATATTTTCAGCAGCAACTGGATGATTTGAAACAGCAGGGCCAGTATCGCCAGTTTAAACAGGGGATTTCCAGCCAGCCTTATCTTCAGTTGAATGGGATTGAGATGCTGAATCTGGCATCCAATGACTATCTCGGTCTGGCGGCCAATCTGCAGCTACGGGAAGAATTTTTTGATCTGACACCGCTTGCTGAACGACAGATGAGTGCCAGTTCTTCGCGCCTGCTGACTGGAAATTTCCCGGCTTATGAACAGCTGGAGACCAGCATGGCGCAGGTTTTTGGTCGTTCGGTGCTGTTGTTTAATAGCGGCTATCATATGAATATCGGGATTCTGCCAGCATTGGCGGATAGCAAGACCATTATTATTGCCGACAAGCTGGTACATGCCAGCATCATTGATGGTATCCGTTTATCCAATGCCAGCTATGTACGCTACCGGCATAATGATCTGGAACATCTACAACAGCTTTTAGTAAAGTATCAGGCAGATGATAATATTCAGCGCATCATTGTCGTCACTGAATCCATTTTTAGTATGGATGGTGATGAAACGGATCTCGGTGCATTGGTGGCACTCAAACAGCAATTTGATAAGGTTATGCTGTATGTGGATGAAGCCCATGCCATTGGTGTGCGTGGTGAACACGGGCTGGGTTGTGCTGAGGAGTATCAGGTCATAGACCAGATTGACCTGCTGGTCGGGACTTTTGGCAAGGCGCTGGCTTCAGTTGGTGGCTATCTGGTCTGTCATCCGCTCATTCGTGAATATCTGATCAACAGCATGCGTCCGCTAATTTTTAGTACTGCGCAGCCCCCAATCTGTATGGCCTGGACGCATTTTATTTTCCAGAAAATGCAAGCAATGAGGGAAGAGCGCCAACAGCTTGGCAGTCTGGCCAGGTGCTGTCATCAAAGTATTCAGGCCTTGGGTTATGCTTGTCCATCCAGCTCTCAAATTGTACCGGTAATTATTGGCGATGCAGCCAAAACCGTCGCTGCAGCAGAATATTTACAGCAAAAGGGTTTTTATGTCCTGCCAGTACGTCCACCGACTGTACCTAAAAACACTTCCAGATTGCGAATCTGTTTACATCAGCAGGTCAGTCCGGTACAGCTGCAACAGTTGCAGGATGCTCTGCAGGAGTTGCCACGATGAAAACTGATCAGGTCGCGCAGCGCTTTGCTCAGGCACAGTCCAGCTATGAACAGCATGCTATTGCCCAGCGTCGGGTAGCAATGCAACTGGTCCAGTATATGCAAGCGCATATTCCGGTAAATTTACAGCGTATCCTGGAAATTGGCTGTGGTTCAGGTCTGTTTACCCGCCAGCTGATGCAGCATTACAGTTTCGACCAGTTATTTTTAAATGACCTTTATCCAGAAGTTAAACAGCATTTTGAGGAAGATGGCCGGATTTACTGGGGAATTGGCAATATCGAAACTTTGCCACTGCCACAATCGCTGAATCTAGTGGTGTCCTGTTCTGCCTTGCAATGGGTGCAGCATCTGGACGCTTTATTTGGGAAAATTCATCAGGCTTTAAATCCGTCTGGCTGGTTCTGCTTTGCCAGCTATGCACAGGACAATTTAAAAGAAATTAAAGTATTGACTGGGCAGGGGCTGAAATATCGCTCACTTCCACAAATGGTTGAACTGCTGGAATCTTGTGGTTATGAGGTCCTGATGCAGGAGGAACAGCGCCTGATTCTGGAGTTTGAACATCCTCGCGAGGTACTGAAACATATCAAGGCCACCGGCGTACAGGCGACGGCAGATGGTTTCCGCTGGAGCAAATCTTCTTTGCGGCTTTTTTATGAGCAATATCAACAATTCCAGCTACCAGATAGCCAGAAGTATCCTTTGACCTATCACCCGATTTATCTCATTGCACGGAAGCGCTCATGAACGCAAATATCTATTTTGTCAGCGGTATCGATACCGGTATTGGCAAGACCTATGCCACCGGTTTTCTGGCCAAAATCTGGAATGCGCAGGGCATTCATACTATCACCCAGAAGTTGATCCAGACTGGCAACACTGATCTCTCGGAAGATATCGAACAGCATCGCAAGATCATGGGCTGCGGCTTGCTGCCAGAAGATCAGCAAAAGCTGACTATGCCGGAAATTTATAGCTATCCGGCATCGCCCCATCTGGCAGCACGTTTGGACCAGCGTCCAGTAGATTTTCAAAAAATTGAACAGGCCACACAGCAACTGGCCGCACAGTTTGACCGTGTTCTGCTGGAAGGAGCAGGTGGCCTGATGGTGCCACTGACAGAAGATCTGCTCACCGTAGACTATATTGCCGCACAGCAGCTTCCTGTCATTCTGGTAACCTCAGGTCGTCTTGGCAGTATCAATCACACTCTGCTCAGTCTGGAACTGCTCAAACAGCGTAAGATTAAGCTGTATGCGCTGGCATTTAACCATGCCGATGATGCCCAGGATGAAGTCATTGCACAGGATACTATTCAGTATCTGCAGCAATGTTTGCAAAAGGATTTTCCAAATGCACAGTGGCTGGATATTCCGGTATTTCAGGAAATCTGAATCTCTGTTTTAGCCCGGTAGTATGGCGCTATGCAATAAAGAAAATTCATCCGGAACAGTTTCTGTTGACCGGAATTGAGCTGTCGAAAATGTGAAATTTATAGCGTACTGCAACAAAAGCCTGCCTGATCCGGACAGGGTAGTCATTCAGCTAAACCTTTTTCTGCCAGAAAGTATTTTAAGTTGAAGCGTAGCTCTCTGTCTGGTCCTGCTACTGTAACAAGATGAAATTCTCAATTTAGATATTATTTTTGTGGCTCGGCGCATTCCTGTTCAAAGTATGCGGTTGTACTTTTCCTGAGATGAATAAGCTCTGGAACATGAAAATTAATTTTTTTATATTCAAAAATCTATAAAAATTAAGAATGAAAATAGGGCTTTTATAATAAATATATATATTATAAGGTTATAATATTAAAGTTGAGTATAATGCTTGGATTTTAATCTAAGCTCAGCCTCAATATTCCTTCACTTCGGTCAATTCGAGAGAATGTTTTGCTGAAACGTAGTGGGTTACTGTTGGCATGTGCAACGCTGCTATTACAGTTTGCTGTATATTTACAGCCGCTATTACCGGAGCAATACCATATTGCCCCGGTCTGTCTCTCTATTACACATAATCTTCTCTCACCGAAGCAGCATCAGCATGTACACGCAAGCTATCATGCGTTGATTGACCATCTAGGGGCCGAATCCGGCCATCATCATGACCATAATGAACATAACCATCAATGCCAGTACTGTACCGTATATGGTGACATTGTGCTGCCGTTTAATTTTGGTATTGATGAGGTCATTGACCGGATTCAGGTAAAGCTGAGTTTCTATAAATCCGCTTACCGACATGTCTATTTTTCCCTGCAACGGCTGTATTTGCTACCGCAAGGCAGGGCACCTCCTGTCACGCTTTAATACGCCAAGTCCGGTAAGGCATGACCTTGCCGCTATCTAAAACGTTTTAAAGAGTGAAATAACATGAACATCACAAATTTCGCATGGCTGACCCATGGCGGAGCGAACCCGCTTAGCCTGGAAAAAGGGCAGGATGCAGATATTAAAGTCCTACAGATTTGCAACATTATGAAAATCGTATACGGCCTAAACTACAAAATAATGAAGCCATTTCAGCTGTTTAAGCTGAAGTTCTCTCACCAACAACTTCTACAATAAGGTGATGACATGGATTTAGGTTTAACTGCGCTGGAACTGGCACGTATCCAATTTGCCTTTACTGTCTCCTTTCATATTATTTTCCCTGCGATTTCCATCGGTTTGGCCAGCTTTCTGGCCGTTCTGGAATGGCGCTGGCTCAAAACCCAGGATCCAGTTTACCGGGATCTGTTTAAATTCTGGATCAAAATTTTTGCATTAGCCTTCGGTATGGGGGTGGTCTCTGGTGTGGTCATGAGTTATCAGTTCGGCACCAACTGGAGTGAATTTTCCAGAGTGGCTGGAAGTGTTACTGGACCACTGCTGGCTTATGAAGTCTTGACAGCTTTTTTCCTGGAAGCCGGTTTCCTCGGCATTATGCTCTTTGGCTGGGATCGGGTCGGTCCGAAAACCCATTTTTTTGCTACGGTAATGGTTGCCCTGGGTACCTGTATTTCCATGTTTTGGATTCTGTCCTCTAATAGCTGGATGCAGACCCCGCAGGGTTTTATCATTGAAAATGGCATCATCATGCCGCAGGACTGGTTCGCTATCGTGTTTAACCCGTCTTTTCCGTACCGTCTAGTACATATGGGGATTGCTGCCTTTCTGGTTTCGGCACTGCTGGTAGCGGCTACAGCTGCTTGGCATCTACTTAAAGGTCGCCGTGATGCACTGGTCAAAAAGTCTTTTTCCATGGCGATGTGGATGATTCTGGTGCTGGCACCCTTACAGATAATTGTGGGAGATTTTCATGGTTTAAATACCCGTGAATATCAGCCAGCCAAGATTGCTGCGATTGAAGGACACTGGGAAACTAACCGCGGTGAAGGCATGCCACTTTATCTGTTTGGTATTCCGGATATGGAAGCCGAAGAAACCAAATATGCTATCGGCATACCAAACTTGGGCAGCCTGATTTTGACCCATAGTATGGACGGTGAAGTGCAGGGTCTAAAAGATTTTGCGCCTGAAGACCGCCCAAACTCGCTGGTGGTGTTCTGGAGCTTCCGCATCATGGTCGGTCTAGGGATGCTGATGCTTTTGATGGCGCTGGCGGGTCTGATCCTGCGTAAAACGGGTGGTTTCTATGAAGCCCGCTGGTTGCACCGATTCGCCTTTTTCATGGGACCTTCCGGATTTATTGCTTTACTGGCAGGCTGGTTTACTACAGAAGTGGGCCGTCAGCCATGGGTGGTCTATGGGGTTATGCGCACTCGTGATGCACTCTCACCTGTATCAGCTGAACAGGTCGGACTTACTCTCATTATCTTTGTAGTGGTCTATTGTGTCGTATTTGGTGTTGGCATCTATTACATGCTGAAAATGATGCATAAGGGACCAGAATTTATCCATGCCCGTCCGCATACTGAGGGTGAAGTCATCCGTGCGTCTAAACGTCCAATGAGTACCTTTGAGCAAAATGAAGAGGATGACCGTGCTCAACGTGATCAGGAGAATAACAAATGATTGACCTGTCATTGATCTGGATTGCGATCATCGCGCTCGGTGTACTGATGTATGTGGTACTGGATGGCTTTGACCTGGGTATAGGTATTCTGTTTCCTTTCTTTAAGGATCAGCATGAGCGCGATGTGATGATGAATACCGTGGCACCGGTTTGGGATGGTAATGAAACCTGGATGGTACTCGGTGGAGCAGGTCTGTTTGCAGCCTTTCCACTGGTCTATTCAACCGTGCTGTCCGCGCTATATATGCCGATTATCCTAATGGTCATTTCACTGATTTTCCGAGGAGTTGCCTTTGAATTTCGCTTTAAGGCACATCGTGGCAGGCACTGGTGGGACATCGCTTTTATTGGCGGTTCGCTTCTGACCTCTTTCTTGCAAGGCGTAATTCTTGGTGCTTATATTCAGGGCATTAAAACTACGAATGGCATTTATAGTGGTGGTGGACTGGACTGGTTGACCCCATTTTCGCTGTTTACCGGAGTAGGTGTAGTAATCCTGTATGCAACCCTAGGTTGTGGCTGGCTGATCTTTAAAACCGACCACGAGTTACAGGACAAGATGTTCCAGCTGATGCCAAAACTTATCATTGTGTTATTACTGGTCTTTGGAGCAGTTAGTCTGTATACGCCACTGGCACATCAACAGATTGCCGAGCGCTGGTTTAGTCAACCACAGATTTTCTATTTCAGTCCGGTGCCGATACTGGTTGTATTATTTACCTTTATGGCGCTGCGTGCCTGTAAACGCCGTCAGGAATTTGCACCGTTCATCTATACCTTGGCGCTGGTGATCCTGGCTTACACCGGTTTTCTCATTAGCCTTTGGCCTTATATCATTCCGCCAAGTGTTACTCTTTGGGAAGCCGCCGCACCACAAAGCAGTCAGCTGTTTTCCTTGATTGGTGCATTGATCCTCATCCCAATTATCCTGTTTTATACCGGTCTGTCTTATTGGGTGTTCCGGGATAAGGTACGGGTAGGTGATGATGGCTATCATTAGGCTTGTGGAGGAAACAGGATGAAACTGAATCGGGCAGGTTGGTTTATTGTGTTATGGCTTGCAGGCTTTGTCACAATGGCTCTCATTGCAGGCTTTTTCCGCTTCCTGCTAAAGCTGGCATATTGATTGTGTAGTAGGTCTCAAGATTCTACATTTTTCTTAAGACAATAAAAGAACCTCCCGATGTGATGGGAGGTTTTTTTTATCTGTTTTCAGCTTTAGGATTAAAATAATAATACTGTCAGGCAGGTGTTGATCTGTATTCAGGAGAAGAAGTAAAACATACAACAACTCAAACCAAACTTTGAATTAGCAGAATTACAATTCTCTCCAGATTGTATTTTCATCTTTTAGTGCAACAGTAAAGTTAAACTGGTTGTCTGTAGTGACCAATAGACTGGTTGGTGTTTGCATAACTACTTTCAGCACTGTACCTTCTTCATAAATAATTGGCGTGCAGTTTTCTTTTTCCAAGGTGATTGGCTTCAGTAGTTCAATTACAGAGCTTTCCATGAGTTAACTTCCCGCGGTTATTATGTTTACTATTCATTCAAGGATAGCATAATTTTTCTTTGTTATTTAATAGTTTTTGCAAAATGCAAAATTGGAATGATCCCTTTCAATAGTGCATATCGCTGTAGTGTAAGATGGAAAATAACCATATATCGTATCTGTTCTGTACAGGCTTGTTAACTGATGTTAAAACCAACAAAGGATGGATCACAGGATTCATCACATAAGTACTCAGTTCACTACACACATAATGATTCATGCTTATAAATAGATTAATAAAAATAAGCAGTTTTTAGGCAGATATTTTTTTGATCAGGTTGAAAAACCTGTTGTGAACTGCTTTACACTGCTGCAGATTTCATCATGATTGATTGACCTGAGGTCTACTAAAAATAAGGAGCATGCAAAGGACATGTTTAAGTCTTTCTTTCCAAAACCCGTCTGGTTTTTTCTCAGCGTGGTGGTGTGGTTCTTTATCAACCTCGCGATCTGGCATAGTGGAGGTTCAAGCTGGGGCAGTTATGTGGGTTTTAGCGAAGGCTACCATGAAGCGACGATGGCGATTGATATCAGCCGTTTCTGGTCACAGAAATTCCTGTGGTTCTATCTCTGGTTCCTGACTGCAACTGCGCTTTTTGCAGGATTCTGGTATGTGGTAGCGCGTCATCCTTGGCAGCGCTGGTCGGTGTGGGGTTCGGCCTTTATCCTGTTCAATATCTGGTTTGGAGTTCAGGTCAATGTTGTGCTGAATGAATGGTACAGTCCGTTCTATGACCAGATCCAGAAGATGCTGACCAGTGGTGGTGGGGACGTAACTTTGCTCTATCAGGGCGCATTGGTCTTTATCTATATCGCGATGATCTATGTCACCCTGGCAGTATTTAACATGTTCTTTGTCAGTCATTATGTGTTCCGCTGGCGGACAGCAATGAATGATTACTATACGGCTTACTGGGAAAAGCTGCGGCATATTGAGGGGGCGTCACAGCGTATTCAGGAAGATACCATGCGCTTTGCTCGCAGTACTGAAGAACTCGGCGTTTCCTTTATTGAATCGTTTATGTTGCTGATGGCTTTTTTGCCAGTTCTGTACAAGCTTTCAAGTCACGTCAAGACCTTACCGATTGTGGGTGAGATTAGTCACGCGCTGGTCTGGGCATCCTTGGGCTGGGCGGTCTTTGGTACAGTGGTATTAATGGTCGTTGGTATGAAACTGCCAGGACTAGAATTTAATAACCAGAAAGTCGAAGCGGCTTACCGTAAAGAACTGGTGTATGGGGAAGATCATGCCGAACGAGCCCAGCCACTGACACTAAAAGAGCTGTTTAGCCGGGTGCGCTGGAATTATTTCCGCCTGTATTTCCACTATGCCTATTTCAATATGGTACGGATCTGGTATTTGCAGCTCGACAATATCTATGGCCTGTTTGTGCTATTTCCGAGTATTGCAGCGGGAGCAATTACTTTAGGTTTGATGATGCAGATTCTGAATGTATTTAATAAGGTCCGTGAATCATTCCAGTACCTGATTTTGTCTTGGCCAAAGATTATCGAGTTAATGTCGATCTACAAGCGTCTGAAAGCGTTTGAATCTCATATTCATTAAAAAAATAGTGGTTGGTATTTTAAAAAGACCGGCCTTATGGCGGGTCTTTTTTATATCAGCTCAGGATTGGTCGGAGTATCCGATGAACGGTCAATTATAGGCAAAATATTTGTAAAACCTCCCAATTTGGGGATATTCAGTGAATATTCGCTTGACTAGAATCCTAAGGGCCAAACGTGTTTGGTACTTAATTTTCAACCCCGCTGACGTATAAAAATAATAAATGTACGTTGATGAAAATTAAGTATTTTAATGCTCATAAACTGAATGCGGATGGTGGAGAGTGGTTTGCTATACAAGTATAAAAGCTCGATCCAGCCTGCCAGATGAGTGACCAAAGAAGTACGTACTTCCTTCTTTGGTCTTTTTTCTTGAGCAGGTTTTATCTCAAAAATAATACTGCACCACATGAAAGTTAATGCAAATAATTTCAAAAATAACCATTAAAATGTCTCATAGTTATCATTTTTGATATTTTTAAATTTGAAAATAATTCTATTAATCAGATGCTTGTATTTGTTGTTTGCATAGTTTTGCATTATTTTATGTGAATGCTTTGGGTTGAGATATCTACGGTGAAACTGAAAGTATTTTTATTGATAACAATAACAATGAGCTTGGCAGCATGTAATAGCATGCAAGGCGCAAAGAAAAATATATTACATCCTTTTCACAGTCCCCAGGAACTGATTGTGAAACGGGGCATCAATCAGCCAGATGGCAAGGCGAAAGACTATGTCTATCTATGGGATCAACAACAGCGCCATAATACCACTCAGGCCATGTATCCACGTTCCGTCATGACGCAATATTGCCATGAACAGGGGGGTAAGTTATCCCTGCTATATAAGAGCAAATTTGGTCTGGTGAATGATCCTGCCCAGCGTACACGTCTCGCTGCAAATCGAGGTGTTGTACAGGGAATAGGTGCCTATAAATGTACGATGGGTGATCTTGCGGAAAGCTGGATTGTGTCGATTGAACCTGTTGCGGAACGTCAGGCAGAAAATAATAGCAAGACCCGTAACGTTCGGTTGCTGACCCGACTGATGAAAACAGCTGAAGCACATAATTTTTATCAGGCAACTGCGAGCACTGCAAAGACAGCCAAGAAACAGGTCAATGTGGTGAAGGCAACGGCTACTACCAAAACGTCTGTAGCATCAAAACCAACGGCAGAACAGAAAGACCACGATCGTAAAGAGCTTGAGCGCAAAGAACTGGCCAAAGTCGAAGTCGAGAAGAAAGAGCCTAAGCCGGTGACAGTTGCCACACCGCGTACGAGTGTGAGTGAAACCCCACAACAGCAGCAAATGAAGCTGTATGTGACTGCCCGGCGTGACATTAATAATGGTAGAAACCTGAATAATGCCTGTAATAATGCCCAGCGAGCTTATAACTATGGCAAGCAGCAAGGCACAGAAGGAACGCGGGTTTATACTGAATCCGGTATGTTGGTGGCGCGTTGTCTGACCAGTATTTCGACGTATAGCAGTCGTTTTCCAAATGCCAAAGGACAGGCTCAACGCGTCCTGAACGGACTGGCATCGCAATATAATCATGCGGGTGCCAAGAATATGTTGAAACAGATCAATTAAAAGAATCTGACTTTAATCGATAAGAATGCCACGCCTTATGAACGTGGCATTCTTATTTTGAAACTGGGTGAATGCCTATCGTAATCAACGCGCCAAGTACTTTGCTAAAAATCAGATTGATTTTGCAATGCAATAACAGATGAACTGTTATGCTTTGTGGTACAAAGGGCAAACTGTTCATCGGAGTTTGCTTATGTCTCGCCATGTTTCCCCTGTAAGCCACAGATTTTCCCAAATCGTTCGTTCTGCGCTGATGGCAACTGCCTTGTTGGGAGTAGTGCAAATAGCAAATGCAGGCCCAACGGTCGATCAACTTAGTAATTGTCTGGAGAGGTCTACTACAACTGCCGATAAAACCACGGTGATGCAATGGACCTTTGTGGCCTTGTCTGCGCATCCCGACTTAAAAGCCTATAGCAATGTATCAGCCCAGCAGAAGGAAAGTCTGGATAAAAATCTGGCTTCAGTATTACAGCGTATTTTAGTTGAGCAATGTTCGGCACAAACCAAAGCAGTGATTCAGGCAGAAGGTCTGGAAGCTGTGGGGAATAGTTTTCAGGGACTCGGACGTAGTACGGGTGAGGAAATTTTAAAGAATCCTGAAATCAACAATCAGCTTAAAGGTATATTGCGTTATGTAGATTTGAATAAGCTGGTAACCACGTTTTTAACGCCAGATATTTGGAATAAGTTGGGTTCGATCAGAGGGAATTAACGTATCTGTAAGACTTACTTGAATATGGCAATAACAATTCTAATTAGTCCATAAATGGGATAGAAAATAAATTCGATACTATTTGGTAATCCTGATCCTCGCTGTTTTCTGCGAGGTTCGGGCTGCATTCTAGATAGCCATTTATGGCATTTTGGAATCAATAGCAAAATGGTAATGATCAGTGCAAATATGCCAATAGAAATTTGGATGAGGAAGAGCAAAAGTTCAAGTGTCATTTTTGTTTTTCTTAAGTGTTTTTGATTTTATAGCATTAATATTAATCATCTTTCAATTTTTTAAGACCTTTCCCTAACCCTCATCCTTTCTTGCGCTTCGTTTTAAAGCAGTACTTTAAAACTTGCTCAGGAGGGGGAGGCTTTTAATAATCCTCTCCCTAGCCCTCTCCTTTAAAAAAGGAGAGGGAACTACGTGTATCAATTTGATTACGTGACAAAGTCTCCCCTTTTCAAAGGGGGATTTAGGGGGATTCTGAAATCTCGCAAAAAGAAGTACTTTGACAGTTGAACGCGCCCTAAGTCTTCGAGTTTGGCGAAAGAGGATACTTTTTTGATGGTCATATTCTTAAATGGCTTTCATACAATAGTTGAACTTTTTAAACTTGCTGATTGGTATTGATAAATGTTAAATAAAAGTATCTAAGTTCATAATAAAGTCAAAATGTCAGAAGAACCAAAGACAATTCTCAATCAAAAAAGTTTTAAATGTCCTCATTGTGGAGCTTTTGCTTATATGGAGTGGAATAACTTATATGTTATTTCACAAGATCCAGTGGGTAATGATTTTTATATTAGAACAAGGGTACATCAAGCTAATTGTGCTTCATGTGATAATAACAATATATGGTATAACCATGCGCCAGAGATGGATTGGTTGCCTCCAAATAATTTTCATGAGCCAAGAGATAATAATGAATTAACTAGATTGTATCCTATTCAAGAGATTGCGAATAAGGATATTCCAAATGCCAATGCTGATATGCCCGGAAATGTGAAAAAACTTTATATAGAGGCAGCCTTAATTTTTGAATTATCACCCCGTTCAGCTGCAGCATTGATTCGTTTAGCATTAGAAAAATTATGTCATCATTTAGATGTGAAGAGGAAAAATATTAAAGAGTCGATCGAAGAATTAGCAAAACAACAAATTATCCCAATAAAAGTTGCCCAAGCTGCAGATAATATTAGATTAATTGGTAACGCAAATGTTCATCCAGGAATTATTTGTGATGAAGTTCTAGAAGATATTAATCCAGCTATTTTCACCTATATAAATTTAATAGTGGATTATGCAATTACAAAGCCAAAGGAAATAGACGAGATAAATGCACTATTTCCTGAACAAAAAAGAGCTTCAATTTAAATGTAAAAAACCCGCTTTAAAGCGGGTTTCTTTATAAAGAAAGATCAAATCAACCAATCAACTTCTTCATCAATTCATTTACTTGCGCAGGGTTAGCTTTACCTTTTGCTGCTTTCATCACTTGACCAACAAGACCATTGAACGCTTTCTCTTTACCAGATTTGTACTCTTCAACCATCTTCTCATTCGCAGCAAGCACTTCCTTAATAATCGCTTCAATTGCGCCTGTATCAGTTTCCTGTTTCAAGCCTTTTTCCGCAATAATTTCGTCCGCAGATTTGCCTTCGTCCCACATAAAGCCGAATACTTGTTTCGCAATCTTACCGTTAATCGTATTATCCACAATACGTGCGATCATACCGCCAAGTTTTTCAGCAGATACAGGAGAGTCAGCCAAATCTAAGCCTGCTTTGTTGAGCGCCCCTGAGAATTCCCCCATCACCCAGTTTGCAGCAATCTTACCTTGTGCAGCGCCACCAGCAGCTTTTACGACTTCTTCATAAAACTCTGACATTTCACGAGTCAATGTAAGTACGTGCGCATCGTACTCAGTCACGCCAAAGTCAGCCACAAAGCGCGCACGACGTGCCGCAGGAAGCTCAGGAAGTGCCGCACGTGCCGCTTCAATTTGCGCGTCAGCAATCACCACAGGCAACAAGTCTGGATCTGGGAAGTAGCGGTAATCGTTCGCTTCTTCTTTCGAACGCATGGAACGCGTTTCCATCTTCACAGGGTCGAACAAACGCGTTTCTTGGTCGATCGTGCCGTCCCATTCCAAGATTTCCATTTGACGTTCGATTTCAACATTGATCGCTTGTTCAATGAAACGGAATGAGTTGAGGTTTTTCAATTCACAACGTGTACCGAAGGGTTGACCCGGACGACGTAAAGACACGTTACAATCAGCACGGAATGAACCTTCCGCCATGTTACCATCAGAGATGCCTAACCAACGCACAAGTGTGTGAATCGCTTTAATGTAGGCAACCGCTTCTTCAACCGAACGCATATCGGGTTCAGATACGATTTCAAGCAGCGGAGTACCCGCACGGTTCAAATCGATGCCTGACATGCCTTCAAACTGGTCATGAATCGATTTACCTGCATCTTCCTCAAGGTGTGCACGCGTCACGCCAATACGTTTGGTTGTGCCATCTTCAAGCTGGATATCGATATGACCCAAGCCCACAATCGGGTTATCCATCTGGCTGATCTGATAGCCTTTTGGAGAGTCTGGATAGAAGTAGTTTTTACGGGCAAATACAGAAGCCTGGTCGATGTAAGCGTCAATCCCCAGACCAAAGCGAATCGCAAGATCAACCACTTCTTTGTTTAATACTGGCAATACGCCCGGCATCGCCAAATCGACAAGGCTGGCCTGAGTGTTAGGATCATTACCAAATTCAGTTGATGAACCCGAGAAGATTTTAGATTTGGTCGCAAGCTGAGTGTGAATCTCGATACCAATCACCACTTCCCAACCATCAATCAGGTTAGATTTTGGTTTAGCGTTGTTCTTCGCCATTATGCATTCTCCTCAGCAATTGCAGCGCGTTTTGTATGCCAATCTGTTGTCTGTTGATACTGGTGTACCACAGACAACAGTTGATATTCTGACCAGTAGTTACCAATCAGCTGTAAGCCAACTGGCAAGTTGTTATGATCAAAACCAACAGGCGCGTTAATCGCAGGAAGACCTGCCAGGTTTACTGCAAGCGTGTAAATATCGCCTAGGTACATTTCAACTGGAGTCAAATCCGCACCGATTTTATAGGCAGTCGTTGGCGCAGATGGGGCAGCGATGACATCAACTGATTCGAATGCTTTCAAGAAGTCTTGTTGAATCAAGCGACGTACTTTCTGTGCTTTCACATAGTAGGCATCGTAGTAGCCCGCAGATAAGGCATAAGTCCCGATCAGGATACGACGCTGAACTTCGGCACCGAAACCTTCTGAACGGGAACGTTTATACAGGTCGAGAAGATCTTTAGGCTCTTCACAACGGTAGCCATAACGCACGCCGTCATAGCGTGACAAGTTAGAAGATGCTTCAGCAGGTGCGATCAGGTAATACGTTGGAACATAGGCTTCCGTCATGTTGAGATCAATCTCAACCAGAATAGCGCCCATTTCTTCCAGTTTTTTTAAGGATTCTTCAACGCGTGCTTTTACATCAGCGGCAAGACCTTCAACATTGAAGTACTGTTTTGGAATACCAATACGTAGGCCTTTCACAGATGTGCCATTCAGGTTTGCCACATAATCATCTACTTCTTTTTCCATTGAAGTAGAGTCTTTAGCATCGTGACCTGCCATCACGTTCATCAGGTAAGCACAGTCTTCCGCAGAACGTGCCATTGGACCACCTTGATCCAGTGATGAGGCATAGGCAATCATACCGAAACGCGATACACGGCCATAAGTCGGTTTCAGACCAGTCAGACCACAGAAAGAGGCTGGCTGACGGATCGAACCACCAGTATCAGTACCGGTTGCAAATGGTGCCAGATCAGCCGCTACAACCGCAGCAGAACCGCCTGAAGAACCGCCCGGAACATGATCCAGTGCCCAAGGGTTTTTGGTCGCGCCAAAGTAAGATGATTCGGAAGTTGAACCCATGGCGAATTCGTCCATGTTCACTTTACCAAGTGTCACCAGGCCCGCAGCTTTACCTTTCGCTACAACGGTTGCGTCGTAAGGAGAGATAAAATTGTCCAGCATTTTAGAACCAGCAGTCGTTTTAATGCCTTGGGTACAGAAGATATCCTTATGTGCAATTGGCACACCAGTCAGCACATTTGCGCTACCAGCACGACGCAGTGCGTCAGCAGCATCGGCTTGTGCCAGTGCTTGCTCAGCGGTCACAGTCACGTATGACTTCACTTGAGCATCCACTTTTTCGATGCGTTTTAAGTAATGTTCAGTCAATTCGCGTGATGAAAATTTAGCATTGGCCAAACCTTCGGTAAGTTCACGAATTGATAGGCGGTGTAAATCTGTCATGAGAAATAATTCTTTACGTTTAATTTAATAAAAAGATTGAACTGGATAGTAATTACTCAATTACGCGAGGAACCAAGTACAAGCCATCCTGTACCGCTGGCGCAACTGCCTGATATTCATCACGGTGATTACTTTCACTCACTACATCTTCACGTAATGGCTGAGGATGGTCGAAAGGGCTTTTTAATGGTTCAACACCGTCAGTATTGATACCTTTCAGCGTTTCCATCATGCCTAAAATTTTATTTAAACTTTGAGCATATTCAGCAGATTGCGTATCATTCAGAGATAATCGTGCAAGGTTCGCAATAGCTGAAACTGTTTCTGCATTTAAATCTGCAGAATGCTGTGCATCCGATGTAGACATAACATTACCTAATCAGTATTAAAAAAAAATCAAATTATCATGCGTTATGATAAGCGATTGACTTGTCCAAAGCATCACATTTAGTTAAAGTTGCCACCTTGCGTCCATATAAAGTTTAATTGAGAACGTCCCCGTGATTCTAAAACGACTAATAGGCTTGTTTTCGCCAGATCTAGCCATTGATTTAGGTACTGCAAATACACTTATTTATGCGCCAGGACGAGGCATTATATTAAATGAACCGACGGTTGTAGCAATCCGTCATAGTGGTTCACAAAAAATTGTTGCTGCCGTAGGTCTTGACGCGAAACAAATGCTTGGTCGTACCCCGGCAAATATTTCAGCAATCCGCCCGATGAAAGATGGCGTGATTGCAGACTTTGAAGTCACTGAAACCATGTTGAATCAGTTCATCGGCAAGGTTCACGAAAAACGTTTATTCCCGCCTGCACCACGTGTTGTGGTGTGTGTTCCATGTAAATCTACTCTGGTTGAACGTCGTGCGATCCGTGAAGCCGTGTATAACGCTGGCGCGCGTGAAGTACGTTTGATTGAAGAACCGATGGCAGCTGCAATTGGCGCTGGCATGCCGGTAGAGCAGGCATGTGGTTCGATGGTTGTGGACGTGGGCGGTGGTACAACAGAAATCGCGATCATCTCGCTGCAGGGCTGTGTCTATGCAGACTCATTGCGTATTGGCGGTGATGTATTTGATGAACAGATCATTAACTACGTGCGTAAAGCACATGGTTGCGTGATCGGTGAAACGACTGCCGAAATTATTAAAAAAGAAGTCGGTATGGCGCTTCCGGATGAAGGTGCAAAACCACTGGAAATTGAAGTTCGTGGTCGTAACCTTGCTGAAGGTGTGCCGCGCGCAATTACGGTGACTTCTGATGAAGTGACTCAGGCAATTTCTGACCCATTGCAATATATCGTGTCTGCTGTGAAATCTGCACTGGAACAAACGCCTCCTGAACTGTCTTCAGACATCGCTGAGCGCGGGATCGTATTGACGGGTGGTGGTGCATTACTACGTAACTTGGACAAGCTTCTTGCCAAAGAAACTGGTCTTCCTGTGGTGGTTGCAGAAGATCCGCTGTCATGTGTAACACGTGGTGGCGGTAAGGTTCTCGAATTCTTCGACAACCCAAATCATGACATGTTATTCGTAGGCTAAGAACAGGACACGGCGGGTGCAAACACATCTGTTTTCTCGACAACCGCCATCTTTTCGCTCATTCGTCATTGCGTTGGTGACCTGTCTGGTGGTGCTTTTCTTTGATTGGCGCATGCCTCATCTGGTTCAACCTGCAAGGGATGTGCTGAATGCGGCATATAATCCGATATATGCTGTGGCCAGTTATCCTGTATTGTCGCGAGAATGGCTGAATCAACAAACCAAGTCTGAAGCACAACTGCGTCGTGAAAATACCGCGATGCAGGCTGAGCTGTTACAGGCGCAGGTACGCTTACAGAAAATTTCTGAACTGTCTGCTGAAAATACCCGTCTGCGCGGGCTACTGGACACGCCTTTAATTATTGATGGACGTATGGAAATTGCAGAAGTGATTGGTACTGATGCCGATCCGCTACGTCATATCATCGTGATTAACCGGGGTTCTAACAGCCACCTACGGATAGGGCAGACTGTGCTGGATGACAAGGGGATCATGGGACAGATCATTAGTGTCTATCCGCACAGTAGCCGTGTCATGCTGCTCTCAGATAAAGAACATTCACTTTCAGTACGTCTGGAACACACCGGCATGCGTGCCATCGTCTCGGGGACGGGTGATCTTGGGCGTCTGAAAATGGAATATGTACCGACCAGTGCCAACATCAAAGTCGGTGAAAAAGTTTATAGCTCAGGTTTGGGACAGCATTTCCCCGCAGGTTATCTGGTTGGCACCGTCTCTAAAGTACAACGTCATAATTCAGGTGAATTTGCCCAGATTGATGTGATTCCGGCAGCACAGCTGGCTGGTGGTCATCATGTGGTGGTACTGTTCTCTGATTCATTAGCGATGGAGCAGCCACATGTCGATCGCTAAAATGCAGTCCAGAACCCATCGGGATCCCTTGTTCCCGATTATTATTTCAGTAATTTTTGCCTCGGTTCTGGTGGTCTATCCTTTATCTTATTCGCTCTCTGGCTGGCGTCCGCAGTTTATGCTGATGGTGATGCTGTTCTGGGTACTCTGCCAGCCGACCTGGTGTGGGATCTGGTTTGCGTTCAGTACCGGGATTTTGCTGGATCTGCTATTGGATGCACCTTTGGGTCTGAATGCGCTGAGTTTTATTATTATTGCCTTTATGGCGCGCTTCCTGACCCGTGAGCGCCGTATCCTGACTTTTAGCAATCTTTGGATTATTGCTACATTGGCACTCGTTGCCCATCTGATGCTGACCTTCTTTGCTCAGATCATTAGCGGCGTGCAGTTCTCGATTCCACGTCACTGGCTACCGATACTGACTAGCGTTATGGTATGGCCTGTTCTATATTATCTGCTCAGAAAATGGCGCATCTGATTCTGGCCTCCAGTTCACCTCGACGCCGTGAACTGCTGCAACAGTTGGGACTGGAGTTCGAGATTTACAGTCCTGATATTGACGAATCCGTATTGCCCAATGAGTCAGTTACGGCTTATGTTGAGCGTTTGGCACGTGCCAAAGCGGATGCCGTGGCCGAGCGTTATCCAGATGCAATTATCATTGCCGCGGACACCAGTTTGGGGGTTGATAACGAGATTCTGGGTAAGCCTGAATCCAAACAGCATGCCTTTGTAATGTGGGCTAAAATATCAGGCCGTAAACATGATGTATTTAGCGGTGTCTGCGTACGCACAAAAAATGAAAAATACAGTATAGTGGTAAGAACACAGGTTGAATTTCAATCACTCACCACCCATGATATGGAAATTTATTGGGCGACTGGTGAACCGGTAGGCAAGGCAGGCGGTTATGCCATTCAAGGCATTGCAGCACGTTATATCCCCGCGATTCAGGGGAGCTACTCTAATGTAGTCGGTTTGCCCCTATATGAAACGGTACAGTTATTACAGACGGTTAAAGCACTAAATTAACTGCTGAAAAAAGAATTCTTATAATGTTTTGAGTGTTGTTATGTCTGACGAGTTATTGATTAACTTCACACCGATGGAATGTCGTGTGGCGTTAATCGAAAACGGCACGGTGAACGAACTGTTCATCGAGCGTACCGCGAAGCGCGGTCTGGTGGGGAACGTATATAAAGGCAAAGTGGTCCGTGTCCTGCCAGGGATGCAGGCTGCTTTTGTCGATATTGGTCTGTCACGTACTGCTTTTTTGCATATCAATGATATGGTCTGGCCGCGTCAGCAGCCGACACCGAATGTGTTTGAATTACTGCAGCCAGGTCAGATTCTGACGGTGCAGGTGATGAAAGACATGCTCGGGACCAAAGGCGCACGTCTTTCAACTGATCTCTCCATTCCTTCACGTTATCTGGTTTTGATGCCTTATGGCAATCATATTGGCGTATCGCAACGAATTGAATCTGAAGAAGAACGTAATCGTTTACGTTCGATTATTGAACGGATTCAGGCCCAGCATAAACTGCCCGGTTCGGTGATTGTCCGTACTGCGGCAGAAGGCATTGATGAAGCTGAAATTGCCCAGGATATGGCTTATCTGGCCAAGCTTTGGGACTACATTCAGCGCAAACAGAAGAGCATTGCTGTTCCATCACTGATCTTTGAAGAACTGCCGCTGCCACAGCGTGTGATTCGTGATCTGGCCAATGAAAACACTGCCAAAATCTATGTCGATTCACGTGAAATCCACGGCAAACTGAAAGAGTTTGTTAAAGAATTTGTGCCAAGCATGAATGATCGTTTGCTGCACTATCCAGGCGAGCGCCCGATTTTTGACTTATATAATGTTGAAGATGATATCCAGAAGGCTCTACAAACCCGTGTGGCACTAAAATCTGGTGGCTATCTGATGATTGATCAGACTGAGGCCATGACCACGATTGATGTCAATACCGGTTCCTATGTCGGTGGTCGTTCACTGGAAGATACCGTCTTCAAAACCAATATGGAAGCAACTGAGGTGATTGCACGTCAGTTACGACTGCGTAATCTGGGTGGGATCATTATTATTGATTTTATTGACATGCAGGAAGCACAGCATCGTGACGAGGTAATGAACCAGTTCGAAAAAATGCTGGAACGTGATCATGCCAAAACCAAGATTACCCAGGTATCTGAACTGGGTCTGGTCGAGATGACGCGTAAACGTACCCGTGAATCTCTAGAACACCTGTTATGTGAATCCTGTCCGACCTGTCAAGGACGTGGATATGTCAAAACAGCAGAATCAGTGTGTTACGAAATATTCCGTGAAATTTTACGTTATGCGCGCGCTTATCAATCACAAAGTGGATTTACTGTAGTGGCACATCCGTCAGTGATTGATCGACTGCTGACTGCAGAAGCCCCGGCTGTGGCGGATCTGGAACACTTTATTGATCGCGTGATTAAGTTCCAAGTTGAGAATTTATATACGCAAGAGCAATACGATATCATTCTCAGCTGAAATTGTAACAGAATATCGTAAAACCCTTGTTACAACTGGAATTTTACAAGCGCAGGTGAATTCTGAATACTAGACACATCCAGTAGCCAAAGCCAATCTCCCAATATTTTGGCTTAGCAAAAAATGAGGTGTGTCATGAGTATAAGTAAAGCAGTTATTAATAAGGGTCTAAAACACGTGCTTGAACCGAAAACTGTCCACGCGGGATACATTGTGGACGAACGCGGCAATGAAGTTCAGATTACTTCATCTATGATCCGTACGGTCTGCCATCAGCTATTAAAACAATGTCGTACTGTGAAAAGTTAAAATTTGAATATTGCTTGAATGATTTGAATAAAAAATAATCAAATAAAAATAAAGGGGCACCATATGCCCCTTTATTATTGCATGAAATTATTGGCAAAAATGTTCATACCTGTTTTTGCATAGAAACTTAGTCTTGGTTTTAGTCTTCATCGCAGTCTAACTTACTGCTGCGAGCTTTGGGGTTTTGCCACCATCGACAATCCGTTCAAAACGCTGGATTTCGTCCTCAAGATGAGTAAGGAGATTCTGCATTTTAGGCAGGGAATTACGGCAGGCGGTCAGACCTACTTCAAGTTTGTCTAAATAACTGGTCATGGTGATATTGAGTGCCTGACCATCGAGCACGATAGAGGCAGGGTAGAGGGCTTCCAGACGGGCACCATTCCAGTACAGCGGTTCTTGTGGACCTGGAACATTGGAAATCACCAGATTAAATGCCTGGCGTTTTGGCATCAGACCTGATGCAATATTTAAACCTGCAGCGCCATAAACAAAAGCACTATAGTTCAGAATCTGATTGGCATTCATGCGCTTAAAACGTTCTTTGGCATTCAGTACGCTACGACGTACGATCTTGAGGCGTTCTAAAGGATCTTCCTTATGTGTACCCAGATTCGCCAGAATCATGGTAATACGGTTTGATACATCAGAGTCATCAGAACGTACAGAAGCCGGTACCATGGCAATCAACGGTTTCTTCGGTAGAGCATCTTGGCTAATTAAATATTCACGTAAGGCACCGGAACAGATTGCCAGCACGATATCGTTAATGGTTACACCCAAGGCTTTAGAAATACGACGAAGACGCTCAAATTCAAAGGATTGCGCAGCAAATCGGCGTGATGCACTGACACGTTGATTTAGAATGGATGAAGGGGCCTGGAAACTGGAGACATAATCAGGATTACGTCCCATGTCTTTTAATACAGTTTGCGACAGCTCATAGATGACACGCGGAGTAGATTCCAGCTGTCCTTTCAGCGTAGATAAAACGCCTTTAATGCGGCTAACTTTTGGTGCTTTCAGGCGCTTGGCACGTGGTCCTTCTACACACCATGGTGGGACAATACTTTTTCCATGTGGATCATGAGACAGTGATTTCTCTACCAGACGCATACCCGCAATGCCATCGACCATGGCATGGTGGATTTTAAAATACATCGCGAAACGATTACCTTCTATTCCTTCAATGATATGACAGGTCCAGAGTGGTTTGGCACGGTCAATCAGAGCACTATGTTCCTGTGAAATATAGGTGAGTAATTCACGGATGCGACCCGGTTTTGGCAGGGCAATATGCCGGAAATGATGATCCAGATCGAACTGTTGATCTTCGTCCCAGAACAAGCCATTTAAATAATTATTGAAAGGTGGGATTGGAATAGATTTGGAAGTACGGATGTCACGCACCAAGTCCTGAATAAAAGTTGCCGGTGCATTATCGGGAATCTGAAATAAAAAAAGACCACCTACATGCATAGGTTGCTGCCGTTTCTCTAAAGATAAAAAAATAAGATCAATTGGATGTAATGGACGCATAGCGTGGATTGCCTCACTGCACTCTATATGGCTGTTCTCTATCTGAAAAGCCTTGTTAGAATTATTGCTTTAGTAAAGAAAGTATAGCTGTTTTAACGTAGAAATGAACTGCTTAATCTTAATCTGTTAAGTTAAAAAGTAATAATTGACATGGAGGTTTATACCTTCCTAAGTTTTTGAAATGTGAAAATTTTAGTTTTTAAAGCTGCTGCTGAAAATACGTTTTTTAGGTCTGGTGGGAGTATAACTGAATAATTATGCATCATTAAAAGAATGGTATTGAGTTTAATTTCACATTTTTTTGCAAATAAATCTATTCAATAACATTTTATAAATTCTTTGATTATCCTCAGGATCTTTCCTGATGAATGGTAAAAGAGGAAACTTTATATCTTGTCACCAAATGTAAGATTCGTAGTTAAAAAGGCTATCCTCATTCAGGATAGCCTCTTACAAATATTCACAGTCTGATTTAATTTTACTCTTTCAAGTTGCCTGCATGTAAGCCACATTCTTTATGTGTGGCTTCTTCCCACCACCAGCGACCTTCACGTTCATGCTGGTTCGGTAAAACGGGACGAGTACATGGTTCACAGCCAATAGAAATAAATCCTTTCTCATGCAATGGGTTATATGGAATTTCCATCATACGGATATAACTCCATACATCGGCACTTGACCAGTTGGCAAGTGGGTTGTATTTAATCAGCTGTTTACCGGGACCTGAAAAACCTGGATCTGCCTGAACCACCGGAATTTCATTCCGTGTACCCGGGCTCTGGTCTTTACGCTGACCGGTAATCCAGCCATCAAGCGTTGCAAGTTTTTTACGTAATGGTTGAACCTTGCGGATGCCACAACATTCCTGATGACCATCTTGATAGAAACTGAACATCCCTTTACGAGTAGTCAAATTTTCAATGGCTTCACGTTCAGGAAAACAGATTTCAATATCTACATTATAGTGTTTTCGAACTTGCTCGATAAATTGATAGGTTTCAGCGTGCAAGCGGCCTGTATCCAGACTAAAGACACGGAAAGGTTTACCGAGGTGGGAAGCCATGTCAATCAGTACAACATCTTCTGCACCAGAAAATGAAATGGCAATTTCACCTGTTTGATTCAGGGCAAGTGCCAAAATTTCACTTGGAGATTTATCAGCATATTCAGATGCAAGCGCATCCACAATATCAATAGTAGGAATAGTGGTCATGAGAATCCTGGCGATATAGGCTTGGAATGACTCTGCCTATATTAATTAATTTCACATGTATTTTAATAGAAGAGAATTAGTAGTCTTATCACTAAAAAATAAATACTTATGAAAAAAATAGATTTAAAAAAGAACAATGCAAAATATGAATCTTCAGCTATGATATGGAAAATTTTTTAGATGATAACTGAGGGGAATATTCATGGAAGTCGTATGTCTGGATCTTGAAGGTGTATTGGTTCCTGAAATTTGGATTAATTTTGCAAAGAAAACAGGCATTAAAGCGCTTGAAGCAACGACTCGTGATATTCCTGACTATGATGTGTTGATGACACAACGTCTGAATATTCTGAAAGAGCATGGCTTGGGTCTGAATGATATTCAGGAAGTGATTGCAGATATGGGGCCATTTGAAGGCGCCAAAGAATTTGTAGAATGGGTAAGCACTCATTTCCAACTGATTATTTTATCTGATACTTTCTATGAATTTGCGCATCCTTTAATGAAGCAGTTAGGCTGGCCAACAATTTTCTGTCATAAACTTGAAACTGATGAAAAAGGCATGATCACCGCGTACAAACTGCGTCAGCCAGATCAAAAACGTCAAGCGGTAAAAGCATTACATGGCCTGAACTTCCGTGTGATCGCAGCAGGGGATTCTTATAACGATACCACCATGCTGGGTGAAGCGGATCACGGTTTCCTGTTTGATGCACCGGAAAATGTGATTGCTGAATTCCCGCAATTCCCACCGATTCATGGTTATGCAGCGTTGAAAGAAGCCATCCGTAATGCTTCAATCCGTAATATTCCAGCGTAAGTGTTAAAAGCTGAATGAAATAAAAAAGGCGCTTGAGGCGCCTTTTTTATCATAAAGATATAGCTTGAATTAGAAGCGGTAACCGATCTTCATGCCATATGCCCATGCATTATTATCTTCAAATTCACCTACTGGATTTCCTCCTGTCTGTGCAGTCGCATCACCTAACCAAAGGTGTTTTACACCAGCCTGGATAAAGTAATTTGCAGCAGGGCTATATTGAGCACCTAGACCTAAACTCCAATAACCTTCAGTTGGGCCAAGTGTTGTCACAGGATTACCTGCACCTGAATCCCAGCCTACTGAAGTAGATGCTGACCATTTGTCATTAAACTTATGACCGACACCGATACTTGCAGACCATTGGTCGTCAGAGTAATCGATAAGATTATTCCCTGAATTAGCTTTTAAGAATAGAGGAGTTACAGCAAATTGATCCCAATGTACCCAACGTATATTAGCAAAAGCGATGGTATTTTTTGCAACACCAGATTGGAAATCTAAATTCACAGATTGTGGTGTAATTGCATCTACGCGCTCAGTACTCATAGGAACAGTAGTACCTGCAGGTACAGTGAATCCCGGTGCTAAGGTAGTAGGCTGAGCAAAGGTAAAACTTTCAGTTCCTGTTGTCTTATGTTTAATTTCAGAACGATAAGTTACAGAGGCTTTTAAGGCAATTTCAGGAATAGAATAAGCAAAACCTGCTAACCAGCCATATGCTTCTTTTTCATCGAGTTTAATATTGTATCCACTTAATGCTTTTGTTGGATCTAAAGGAGAAATATAAGCGGCGCCTCGTAAAGAGATATCAGCCTCTACTGTTTGCCATACTGGGCCGGCATATAAATTCCAGTTTTCATTCGGTTGATAACCGATGAGAGCTGTAATATTTTGGGTTTTTACTTCAACTTTTGTTCCTTCGCCAGCAGCAGAGAAGCTAGATAATGGTCCATTAATAGAATAGCTTGCGTCTGCACCATAAGGCTGATCGTAAATTAAACCGAGTGAAATTTTATCAGTCGCTTGTACTTTAATTGCTGTGTTGACGAAATAGTAATCTTCAGCCATATCGTCAATTTTTTCACCATTAAAGCTGTTACCAAGTGAACGCACACTTGACTTGCCTTTGACATCCGGATCAAGTACAGAAATACCTGCTTCAGCATAGTTACCAGGCTGTAAAAAAGCTTGTATAGATTGACCAGAACGATCTAAACCACCTGCAAAAACTGCTGTAGTTGGAAGAGTTGCAAGTAATATTGCATTAGAAATCGGCTTAAGCTTCATGGCTCGTCCTTGAATGTTTCATAAAGATATAAAAAGTTGTGGAAAAGTAACATAAAATTAAAAAGAGTAAATGCTCAGCTTCGATGAAGATTTGAACTGAGTAGTAATTAAAATAGGAGGAGTTAGAGTTTTTGTACTAAATATATAAGGTTAAATATGTGAATTAAATAATATTTTAGGGTGATGAATTGGCTAAAATGACATGTAAATAATTTAAAAGTTAAGTGATGTTTAAATCATCAAATAGTTTACAAGTGTATAAAAATAAATTCATAGCAATAAAAAACCACCCGAAGGCGGTTTTTTATTAAATTGACTGAATTAGAAACGGTAACCAATTTTTAGACCATAACCAATAGCATTATTGTCTTCAAATTCACCAACGTTTGGATTCGCTACTGTTAAAGCGGTTGCATCACCCAACCAGAAGTATTTTACTCCACCAGCAATAAAGGTAGCTGGAGTAGGGCTATATTGAACACCTAAACCAACATTCCAGTAGCCATCTACAGGACCAAGAGTAGTAATTGGATTGCCTGCACCTGAATCCCAGCCTACAGAGACATTACCTGCCCACCTTTCGCTTAATTTACGACCTACACCAGCTGTTGCAGACCATTGATCTTTATTATATTCAACAAGATTACCACCATCTAGATTAGCTAAAGTTGGTCCTAAGGGACCTGCACCAGGAGCTAACCTTGCTAGGCTATCTAAAGCTTGACCGAATTGAGTAGGACGGATAGCCATACCATCCCAATTAACCCAGCGTACATTTAAAAATGCAACAGTGTCTGCCATGATACCTGATTGTAAATCAAGATTTACAGATTGAGGGGTAGTAACATTAGTTTTACCAGTAATAAATTCAGCAGGTATAAGAGCTCCTGCGCCTGGCACCAATGAATTTATACCACCCGCAATAGAATTCCTTACTGATGTGCCATTTGCACTTTCATCAGTATTTAATTCATGTTCGATTTCTGAACGATAAGTTAATGAGGCTTTAAGAGCGATTTCAGGAATTTGGAAGGCTAAACCTGCAGCCCATCCTAATTCACTATCTTTTTTCATGTTAGCATCATAACCACCTAATAAGCTATAAGCTGCACCACGTAAACTAACATCACCTTTAGCTTCTTGGTAAACAGGGCCAGCATAGAAATTCCAGTTTTCATTTGGTTGAAAACCAACAAGTAATGTTAAATTTTCAGTGTGAACTTCTGCTGTTGTACCATCAGTACCTGTTGGATTAAATGCGCCTGATTGATCTTTATACTTAGCTTTAGCGCCAAATGGTTGATCATATAATAGACCTACAGAAATATTATCTGTTGCTTGAATTTTAAGTGCTGCAGAAGGAAAGTAATATGAACTTGCCATGTCACCTGTTCCTTGAGGTGGAACAACTGTAGCAGGCGGTACAATGATCTGACTTGATGTGCCTGAAACATCAGCGTCTAAAACAGAAAACCCCGCTTCAAAGTAGTTACCTGGTTGCAAAAATGCTGCAATTGACTGGCCAGAACGATCCATAGCTGCAGCAAACGCGCCTGTCATTGGTAATGTTGCTAAAATCATTGCTGTACTAAGCGTTTTTAATTTCATTCTTCATCTTCCCTTGAGGTACAAATTGGGGTTTTAAAACATTTATTCGGTATGAGCTTGGTATTGTTTTTGGAGTCATTCCTATGCCTTCAATGGCTGATTTGTTACTCCATGTGACAAAAATAACACAATATAAAAAAGAGTAAATGCTCTAGTTTGAATGAGTAGTTCAAAAAAACATCAAATTAGATTAAAAATACTAATTTAAAAGTAATGTAAGGATATAAGCTTTTGAAATTTAAAAATTTAATTTAAAATAGCGAGATAGTGAAAAAAATGAAAAAAATATAAATATATTGAACTATTGCTTAATTTTTTTGTTAATTAGTTCACATATCTGAAATATGTGCGCCCTGCGGGACTCGAACCCACGTCGGTCGCTTAGGAGGCAACTGCTCTATCCAGTTAAGCTAAGGGCGCAAAACGCTCCCTAATCTACTCCAAAAAAGACGAAAAAAAAAGTTATTGCCGAAGCAATAACTTTAAAAAATAGTCAATTAAAACGTTTTATCAATTCTTGATCTGAAGCAGTTTAAACAGGATAAACATGATCACGACCCAAATCGGCAGCATGTATACAGATTCCTGAAAGCCCTGAGTCCACATAATGTAAAGAATAGTCGCAATAAAGCCCAATACAAGTACATTACTTGCTGGAGACCAGAGTGCTGGAAATTTGGTTTTTTCTCCAACTTTTTTCATTGCCTGAATAAACTTGAAATGTGTTAGTGAAATCATTGCCCAGTTCAAGACCAAGGCACCTACCACCACATAGATCAGATGGCTTAAAGCATCTTCTGGTACAAAGTAGTTCAACAGTACGCAGCCAAAAATCAAAGCAGCAGAGAAGAGTACTGCAGGAATTGGCGTACCTTGTTTATTTACTTTCAGGAAGAGCTTCGGTGCATTGCCTTGTTTGGCCAGACCGTAAAGCATGCGACTATTCGCATACATACCACTGTTATATACAGACAGTGCAGCAGTTAGAATAATAAAGTTTAACAGGTGGGCTGCCCAGTCAATACCAAGCTGACTGAAGATCATTACGAATGGACTTTTATCCAGACCGCCGAGTTCCAACTGATTCCAAGGCACTAATGATAACAAGATGGTCAACGCACCGACATAGAAAATCAGAATACGGAAAACAACCTGGTTAATCGCCTTAGGAATGGTCTTTTCCGGATTCTCCGCTTCTGCTGCTGCCATACCAATCAGTTCAATCCCGCCAAAGGCGAACATGAGGAAGGCCAGCATGAAGAATAAACCTTCAAAGCCATTCGGGAAGAAGCCACCTGCAGTCCATAAATTGCTAAAAGATGCGGTAGATGAAGCATCTGCAGTCAGGATCAGGTATAAACCAAAGACAATCATCGAGATGACGGCAGTCACTTTAATGATTGAAAGCCAGAACTCTGATTCACCGTAGAATTTCACATTGCCAAGGTTGACCAGGGTAATCACAATGAAGAAAAACAGCACCGATGCCCAGGCAGGAATATGGGGCCACCAGTAGTTAATATATTTTGCGACAGCGGTAAGCTCGGTCATTGCGACCAGGATATACAAGATCCAGTAGTTCCAGCCCGCGAGGAAGCCAGGGAATTTACCCCAATATTTATAAGCAAAATGGCTGAAAGAACCTGCAACAGGTTCATGAACAATCATTTCACCCAATTGACGCATAATAAGGAAAGCAATTAAGCCACCAATGGCATAGCCCAGAATAATCGAAGGACCAGCGGATTGGATCACCTGTGCGGAACCTAAGAATAAGCCTGTGCCAATTGCACCGCCCATGGCGATCAACTGAATATGACGGTTCTTTAAGCCACGCTGAAGTTGTGAAGACTCGTTATTCAAAGTATTCAGCCCGACAATGTAAAAATAAGTTGAAAGATTGTAATTGATCAGTCAAAAGAAGCCTAGTAGAACCCTTGAATGAAAAATTATTATCAGATTAATAAAAAATTATTATAAAAATAAATTAAATAAAAGATAAATGAATCAATATATTAATTTTATTGAATCTGATATTCCTCATCGAATATTAAAAAGACAGCCGTTGTATATGTTGTTTTTTTATACAAAGGTCTTGCAGTCAATTTATCACGATATAAATATACTATACTCAAATTCAACCTCAGTTACATTGCATTTACAAAATAAAGATCAGACAAAGGAAGATAATAACGATGAGTTTTGCCCCGCAAATTAAGATTCCAGCTACCTATATGCGTGGCGGTACCAGTAAAGGTGTATTTTTCAAGCTGGAAGATCTTCCACCTGCAGCACAACAGCCGGGCAAAATCAGAGACCAGTTACTCTTACGTGTGATTGGTAGCCCAGATCCTTATGGCAAGCAGATTGATGGGATGGGGGGAGCCAGTTCCAGTACCAGCAAAACGGTCATTCTGTCTAAAAGCCAGCAACCTGATCATGACGTAGATTATCTGTTTGGACAGGTTGCAATTGACCGACCTTTTGTCGACTGGAGTGGTAACTGCGGCAACCTGACAGCAGGTGTAGGTTCATTTGCGATTAGCAATGGTCTAGTGGATTCCTCTCGTATTCCGGAAAACGGCATCTGCACAGTACGGATCTGGCAGGTCAATATTCAGAAAACCATTATTGCCCATGTGCCAATTGTGAATGGGCAGGTACAGGAATTGGGTGATTTTGAGCTAGATGGTGTCACCTTTCCAGCAGCTGAAGTTCAGATCGAATTTCTGGACCCTGCCGATGATGATGCCGAGGGGGGAGCCATGTTTCCGACAGGTCATTTAGTCGATCAGCTGGTTGTTCCAGAATACGGTACCTTTGAAGCAACTTTGATCAATGCGGGTATTCCGACAATTTTCCTGAAAGCTGAAGACCTGGGTTATCAGGGCACAGAGCTGCAGGAAGATATTAATAGTGATCCGGTAGCGCTCGCTAAATTTGAAACCATTCGTGCTTATGGCGCATTAAAAATGGGGCTGATTTCAGATATTACTGAAGCAGCTCAACGTCAGCATACGCCGAAAATTGCTTTTGTGTCACAATCTAAAGCTTATGTGTCTTCAGGGGGTAAAGCGATCACCGAATTAGATACCGATGTATTGGTACGTGCCTTATCGATGGGTAAGCTGCATCATGCCATGATGGGAACCGTCGCGGTTTCGATTGGCACTGCAGCTGCGATTCCAGGAACATTGGTAAATCTGGCAGCAGGTGGGGATGAGCGTGAAGCGGTGCGATTTGGTCATCCATCAGGGACTTTGCGCGTTGGGGCACAAGCTACTCAGGAAAATGGTGAATGGAAAGTGAAGAAAGCCATCATGAGCCGTAGTGCGCGTGTCTTGATGGAAGGCTGGGTACGTGTGCCTGCAGAAGTTTTGAAAGAATAGAATTAATTTAATGAAATCTGCTTATATAAAAAACCATTGTTCGTACAATGGTTTTTTATATTCAGGTCAGCACCTTTAACATTCTAGATAGCTTCTTTTCATTAAAAATGATCTTGGCTCTTGATAGAGCAAAATCAGCAGACGAATTCAAGCTGATAATTCAGGATATTTAGAGGTACAATGCAGGAATAAAGCGGCAAGTTCCTTATTCTTGTCATCGAAAATATATTGAACAACCGATCTGAGGCGAATGTGTCATCTACAACTGAGCTGTCAACCCATGCATTGACTCAAGCACAACATCGTATTCAACAGGACCTATTGACAGCATTAGATGCTTTTGCCATTACTGAGCCGCTGAAATCGGCCGTACACCATGCAGTGATGCTGGGTGGAAAACGTGTACGTCCAGCCTTGTGTTATGCCACAGCCGCGCTTAAACCGAATCAGAATACTGCTGCTGTGCGTCGTGCTGCAGTCGCAATCGAGTTCATTCATTGCTATTCACTGGCGCATGATGATCTGCCTTGTATGGACAATGATTTGCTGCGTCGTGGACAACCAACCTGCCATGTTGCCTTTGGTGAAGATACCGCATTGCTTGCTGGCGATATTCTGCAATCCATGGCTTTTGAAATTTTAGGCAGCCGTCTGTTTGATCAGGGCCCTGCAGTTGAGCCAGCAATTGTATTAAAGCAGATGCAGATTCTGGCGACAGCATCTTCCAAGATGGTCAATGGTCAGGTTTTAGATCTGCAGTCTGAAGGAAAACGAATTGACCAGGAAGCATTAGAAACCATTCACCGTAATAAGACCGGTGCACTGATTTCAGCAGCCATCATGATGGCTGCGGTGACGATTTTTGAAGGTACAGATTTGGCGATTCCGAAACTGCGTGAATTTGGGCAGGCCATTGGTCTGGCTTTCCAGGTGCAGGATGATATTCTGGATATCATTTCTGATACTGAAGTATTAGGAAAAACAGCAGGTAAGGATGAACAGGTAGAGAAATCGACTTATCCTGCGCTTATGGGACTCGAGCAGGCAAAACAGTATGCTAAGCAGTTGCATGATCAAGCCTTAAATGCTTTGGCTCACTTCGAAGGTCAGGCTGAAGAATTAACTCAGATTACACAGTTTTTGTTACATCGCAAAAGTTAATTTTCATAGGGATGTAGCGCATAAAAAAGAGGACATTTAGTCCTCTTTTTTATTTCAGCTCATTTTATTTGCTTTCATTGTACAGACGTTCTGCCTGTTCAAAACGGTCAGTAATTTCTTCTGTCGGCGCTTTGCCCATTAAGCTCACCACAATAATAGTGATCATTGAACAGATGAAACCTGGAATGATTTCGTACAGACCAGTGTCTGCAAACAGGTTTTTCCATAGGATCACAACAGTTGCACCCACAATCATACCGGCCAAGGCACCATTCAGGGTCATACGTTTCCAGAACAGTGACAGGATAATCAATGGACCAAATGCAGCACCAAAACCAGCCCAAGCATAAGCAACCAGCCCAAGCACTTTAGATTCCGGATTACCCGCCATCCAGATCGCAAGCAGGGCAATCAATAGCACCATCAAACGGCCGACCCAAACCAGTTCTTTCTGAGAGGCATTTTTACGCAGAAAAGATTTATAGAAGTCTTCAGTCAAAGTACTTGAGCACACCAGTAACTGACAGCTGAGTGTACTCATTACCGCAGCCAGAATCGCAGCCAGAACTACACCGGCAATCCATGGATTGAACAGAATTTTAGTCAGCTCCATAAATACGGTTTCAGGATTGGCATTGACCACACTTGCCAGTTCTGGATGTGCCTGGAAGTAAGCAATACCAAAGAAACCGGCTGCGACCGCACCACCCAGACACAGTATCATCCATGTCATGCCAATACGACGTGCATTCGGAATCGATTTCACCGAATCTGCTGCCATGAAACGCACCAGAATATGCGGTTGACCAAAATAACCCAGACCCCAAGCCAATAAGGAAATAATCGCAACAAAGCTCAGATCACCCATGACATTCATGGCTTGTGGACGAGCCGCTTCAAGTGCCAAAGTGATTTGTGACATATCGGAGAAAGATAAAATAGCCACAATTGGTGTCAGCAACAAAGCAAAGATCATCAGACCCGCCTGAATCGTATCAGTCCAGCTGACAGCCAGGAAGCCACCAATGAATACATAACTGATCGTCGCAATCGCGCTAATCCAGAGGGCAGTACTGTATGGCAGTTCAAACATGCTTTCAAACAGACGTGCACCTGCGACCATGCCTGAAGCGCAGTAAATTGCGAAGAAAATCAGGATCACGAATGCAGAAACCACACGCAGAACTTTTTTCTGGTCGTTAAAGCGGTTCGAGAAATAATCTGGCAAGGTCAGGGCATTGTGCTGTACTTCAGTATGTACACGTAAACGTCCAGCCACCAAGAGCCAGTTCAGCCAGGCACCGATAATTAGGCCAATTGCAATCCACATTTCAGACAGACCTGAAAGATAAATTGCCCCGGGCAGTCCCATTAGCAGCCAGCCACTCATATCGGAAGCACCAGCAGAAAGTGCAGTGACAAAACTACCTAAACGTCGGCCCCCTAAGATGTAGTCGGAAAAGTTTGTTGTCGCGCGATAAGCCATCAGGCCAATTACGATCATGGCAACAATATAAAATAGAAAGGTGATTAAGGTTGGATTTAGGGAGCTCATACGGTATCCATTTTTAAGTTGGACAGTAGATCGAAATAAGGATTATGGCAAATGTTATGGTCTTTAATCCGAAAGCCATGCAACATTAAATCCAGAAGATTTCAAAAATAAACGCGAAATTTAACCATAATTTCACAATCTTTGCTGAGATTTTCTTGATTTAAATGAAAATAGGCAGTCATTCGACTGCCTATTTGATTCATATTTCTTAACAGTTAATTGTTGCGACCCATAACGCCACGAATGGTATTCATAATATCTGCTGGCAAGACCACAGTCTTGGCATTTGGAGATTTCGCCATATCCTGCATGGCTTTTACATATTGCTCGCCAAGTAAGTAAGCCACAGGAATTTCTTTATCACCAATCGCCTGAGTCACCATATCAATAGCACGCTGTGAAGATTCAGCCAATACCACTTGTGCTTCCGCATCACGACGTGAGGCTTCAAGACGACCATCTGCTTCCAGAATGGCTGCCTGTTTTTCACCATCGGCTTTAGTTACTGTGGCACGACGTTGACGTTCAGCCGCTGCCTGTTCTTCCATCGCTGCCTGCATGGTATGCGATGGTTTGATGTCCTGGATTTCTACGGTTTTCAGGGTAATCCCCCAATCTGAAATATCATCCGAAATACTGGCTTTCAAACGTGCCTTAATATGATCACGAGATGACAAGGCATCATCCAGATCCATTTCACCGACAATCGAACGCAATGAAGTCTGAACCAGGTTCTGAATCGCCCAAGAATAGTTTTCAATCCCGTATACGGCTTTTTCAGGTGTAGTCAGGTTAATATAAGCTACAGCATTCATCAGCAAGACTGCATTATCTCGGGTAATCACTTCCTGAGAAGGAATATCCAGCACAATATCTTTGGTCGTCACCTTATAAGCAACTTCATCGATATAAGGAATCACGAAGTTCAGGCCAGGATTCAGGGTAGAATGGTATTTACCCAGACGCTGTACAATCCACTTATAGCCTTGAGGAACAATTCGTACACCTTTGAAGATGGTGACGGCCACAAAGACCAGCAGGGCCAATACAATAATAGAACTTATACTCATGTCTTTTTCACCTTTTCCTTTTCTTAATTATTGCTATGTGGTTGTACCACCAGGTCATTACCGAGAATATCGACCACACGAACTCGGTCGCCAACTTGTACCGGACTGAGGGTACGACATTCCCATTCATCTGAACCGAGGACAGGGAGTGGAAAGCGGACTTTAACTTGACCGTGATCCAGATTGGTTTGAATCACCATCCCCACCTGACCAATAGTTGCTTCACGTGACAGTCCGGCTTTGGTCTTGTCTGTAGACAGCGGTTTAATAAACTTGAACCAGGCCAGGGTACACAGTACAGAGAGAACGATCCAGGTCAGCAGCTGCGTGGTCAGTCCCATCATCGGGAACATCCAGTACAGAATACCCACCATAATGGCCCCAATACCAAACCAGAGTGCAGCAAATGCTGGCAGAATTAACTCTGACAGAATCAGGATAATGCCAAGTACAAACCAGTGCCACGGTTCAAGAACAAATTGCATAAATTGACCTATGTAATTCAAAATTAAATATTCATCATGATTTTTATCTTCACTTCAATGTAGCAGATGCAGCAGCGGATGAATACCTGCAATCCCGATTTAGAACCTGGCCTTGCGTGGCGGTTGTAATGCAGCTGGAGACTTGCTGAAATCGTTGATGGCCTTTTCAATGGCCCGGATTTTTAACTGGGCCGCCTTTTCACCTTCCAGAATCGTTTCATTACTCGATTTCAGATCCAGTGTACCAATATGTCCGACCTTCGGCTGAATGACCACGTTAGCCTGAGCCAGTTCTTCATTAATACTTTGCTGACCCATAATATTAATGGTCTGATCCAGTAGGCCAAACATGTTCATGGCTTTGTTGGCATCCGGACGCGCTGAGATATCAACTGCAATGACAATATCCGCTCCCATATCTTTGGCTGTTTTCACTGGAATTGGACTGACTAATCCACCATCGACATATTTGTTACCCCCAATCACCGCTGGCACAAAGACATTTGGAATACTGCAAGAGGCACGTACCGCCTGACCGGCATTGCCTTTGATAAAGTCAGCCTTACGGCCATTATCCAGGCGGGTAGCTACCGCAGCAAAACGGATCGGGAACTGTTCAATGGGTTTATTGGCCACGTTCTTATTTACATAATCCTGTAGCTTTTGACCGGCGATAATACCCTGACGGTTTAAGGTCAGATCACGAATATCCGCTTCTTTAAAATTAAGCGCAATTTGTTGCAGCTGATATGGAGTTTTACCGCTGGCATACAGACTGCCGACAAAACTGCCGGCACTGGTTCCAGTCACGATTTTAGGTTTGATTCCATGTGATTCAAGGACTTTAATCACGCCGATATGGGCAAAGCCTTTCGCTCCGCCACCACCCAAGGCAAGGGCAATGACAGGTTCACGGGCTTTAAGCGTCGGGGTAATAACAGGTTTCGATGGGCTTCTGTCACAGGCTGCAAGGCTTAGGCCCAAACAGCCAATTATTGCATAACGAATTAATTTCATTCTAAAAATAGAGGATTAAATAAGCAAATTACGGTTATCAGAGCAAAAAAAAGACATTTTGCCTAGCGTTTTTTCACCAGTTTTTGTAAAGGCTTGGCAATCCAGTCCGGATTTTTTGCCGAGATCTTGCCTTCATAATGGGCATAGATCTGCTCCAGATCATATTCATAATCACCGGTTAAATGGTATACGCCCAGGATATGAATGGTTTTAATGTCATAGTCAAAAGAAAACATCACAATCGGCAGGTTGGCAGCTTTGGCAATATGATAAAAACCGCTACGGATTTTTTCCGGTGCCTTACGCGAACCTTCAGGTGCCATACCTACCCAGATCCGATCAGTCTTGTTAATGACATCAACAATCTGTCGGGTATGTCCTTGAGGGGTATCACGTACAACCGGAACCACACCAATCCATTCCAGAATCGGTTTAAGTGGTGTGCGGAATAAACTGTCCTTGCCAAAAATCGTGATCTGAATGCCGAGACCGAGCAGAGCATTAAAGCCCAGCCAGGCATCAATATTAGAGGTATGCGGAGAAATGATGGCAACAGCTTTTGTCAGATTTGGAAATTCACCTTCCATTTTCCAGCCTTGAGCAAGAAAAAGCTTTTTATAAAATGTCCGGCTGAATTTACTGCCACGCCCAGGGACTAAAGCAGGCAGGTCAGGAAAGGAAGTATTTGCCATCTTATAAGACTCTTGAATTACGACAATATTCTTTGTTTTTTTATTATATTATTCCTTCGTGATAATTTTTTCACTGGCAAAATATCCATGCCAGATGATGTTTTCTGGAATGTTTGATCAGCCAAGGACTTTTAATGCCAGCCATGCGCAACCTCTATGTTTTGCTATTTTCCTTATACTGGGCGCAAGGTTTACCGGTGGGATTTATGACGCATGCACTTCCAGTAATTTTGCGTGCTCAAGGTGTATCTTTGACGCATATTGGGGGATTCGGCCTGCTGATGCTGCCTTGGTCAATCAAAGTCTTTTGGGCACCTTTAGTCGATCGTTATGGTTCTACAAAAGGCCATTATCGTAGCTGGATTATTCCCGCACAGTTATTGTCTGTCATCGTACTCATCATCCTGTCCTTTATACCAATTGAGGCATTAAATCAGCCAGTTTATCTGCTGGCTTTTTTTGTGGCACTGCTATTTATGAATGGCATTGGGGCGACACAGGATATTGCTACGGATGGACTCGCGGTCAATATTCTGAGAAATGAACAGCAGCACTGGGGCAATACCTTTCAGGTGATGGGTTCACGTCTGGGTTTTATTGTCGGTGGCGGTGCCATCCTATGGCTTTTGGATGTCCTGCAATGGCAAACGACGTTCCTGATTTTAGCAGCTCTGGTCTTTCTGAATACTTTACCAATACTTTTATTTAAAGAGCCGCAACATGAAAACCTGAACGAGATTGCCAAAGCTCAGCAAAATAAATTCCAGTTAAAAACCTATTTTCAATATTTTCTCCAACAGCCTACTTTACGCTGGTGGCTGGCGATTCTGGTGACTTTTAAAATTGCGGATGGCCTGTCTGGACCTCTATTAAAACCGTTAATGGTAGATATGGGACTGAGTTTTAGCCAGATCGGGATTTACGTGACTATGCTCGGTGCATTTGCAGCACTGATTGGAGCAGGACTTGCGGGCTGGTGCCTGAAAATATTTTCCCGTGCCCGAACTTTGATGGCTTTCTCAATTATCAAAATTATCACCTTAATAGCGTATGCCTGGCTGGCAATGCAATACGAAGCCAAACAGTCAGTTGCACCCATGGTGATTTACTTGATTAATGCGGCTGAAGATATGATTTCTGCCATGTTATTAGTCGTGATGCTGACTTTAGTTATGCAATACAGCCGTAAACATCTGGCGGGGACGGACTTTACATTTCAAGTAGCGATCATGGCGACGGTGAGTGGCGGGCTTTACAGCATAAGTGGAATATTAGGGGATAGATTGGGTTATCAGGATTATCTGTATGGCATCGTTTTTATTGCAATATTGTGCTTAATCCCGATAAGCGGTTGGATAAAATACCGTAAAATTGATTGAAAAATTATCTAAATCAAATGTTTGATTGAATATTAGCCTAAAGTACTAAAAAGAATATATAAATACATTTTTAATAATTTTGTAATATAAAGACGTTGTGTATGATTTGTTACAAAATAAACCAAAGGATTATTGAAATGAAAACCAAGTTAGCGACAGCGATTGCATTGAGCCTATTGGCGGGGACAACTTTTGCAGCACCAACTTTCTATGGTGAAATTGACCTTTCTGTTGACCATGTACAGGCAGATAATAAAAATGGCGTAGAAGATCGTCATATTACTGACCTAAATTCAAATAACTCATTCCTTGGTTTAAAAGGGGATGAAAAGCTAACTGACCGACTAAGTGCACTTTACCAAGCAGAATTTACTTTCTATGGTGATGAAGGTTCAAATAGTAGCAATGACGTTTTTGTACCACGTAATATTCTAATCGGTTTAAAAGATGAAAAAATTGGTGCATTAAAAGTTGGTAAAATTGATACGCCAGTAAAGCAACTTTCATCTGTAGTAGATACCTTCAATAACTATGTAGCTAACAATGCCGATGTCGCAGGTATCATGGCTGGTGAAAACCGTATTGATAATGTACTTGTTTATGAAACACCAGCTTTCCAAGTAGGTGAAGGCAAGATCGAAGCTAAACTTCAATTAGCGACCGGTGAAGGTAATGACACTATTAAAGCAACTAAAGGTGGTTCAACTGTTGCTGGTCGTGGCCTAGGTGATTCCTGGTCTTCTTCTGTAGTCTATTCAGACAAAACTTTTGTTGCTGGTTTAGGTTATGACAAAGCAATTCCATCTCGTTTATTGGCACGTGGTTTCCTGAACGCTGACTCAAGAGATGTAGGTGTGCGTTCTAATTTTACAACTGAGTTAAATACGCTTCGTGCTATTGGTCGTGTAAATTTAGATAATGGTTTGTCAATCCGTGGTTTGTACCAAGTTTCTGAAGTTGAAAATGCAAATGCAAGTACACCTATTAACGTAGTATTAGATGCAGATACACCGGATGAAAGAACTGTAAATGTTGCCCCTGCCTTTGCTCGTAATATTGACGATGCGCAAGCTTGGTTGGTAGGTGCGGAATATAACTTTCCAAATGCTAAAAATTGGACAGTGAAGGGGCAGTATAGCTATAGCGATGTAACGTTTGATGATGCTACTTCTGACTTTGAAGCTAAGCAAATCCTTGCTGGTGTTGACTATGCTTTCTCTAAACAAGTAAAAGTGTACGGTACAGCAGGCTACCTGACGATTGAACAAGGTTCCGATGAAGATAATCAGTTCCTTTTAGGTACAGGTTTCGAATACAAATTCTAATTTAGACTTTGTATGCTGAAAAAAAGGCGATGTTTTTACATCGCCTTTTTATATGGAATTTTGTATAGCTTATGAGTTTAAACCCATTAGCCGCAGGGTTTGAGCTGTTAAAGTAAACACAAAAGTTTGATGTAACTATTATGACTGTACGAGCTGTTTTATTTGACCTGGATAATACACTGACACATCGCGATTTGAGTGTGCAGGCTTATAGTCGCTATCTGGCAGAGCAATATAGTCAGATGCTAAATCTAGCCGATATCGCAAAAATTACCGAGATCGTACGCCGTATTGATAATGGTGGCTATCCGAAAAAAGAACTGCTGACCCATTCCACAATTGGTGGATCAGTCGCTTTTGCGCTTCTGCAAGAATTGTCCTGGCAATCTCAGCCAGCATTAGAAGAATTGAGTGATTTCTGGTTCCAGAATTTTGGCCAGTTTGCCGTCGCCATGCCGCAAGCAGAAAACTTATTGCAATCACTTAAAGCCGCAGATTATAAGCTAGCGATTATTTCCAATGGTGGACATGACACCCGGATGAATATTATTAACGGGCTGGGGTTTGCTCATTATTTTAATGAAATCATGAGTTCAGGTCTGGTTGGCATCAGTAAACCAAATCCTGAAATTTTTCAATATACTGCGCAAAAACTTGCTGTGGCTCCAGAGCATTGTCTTTATATTGGAGACCATCCTGTCAATGATATTCAGGGTGCACAGAATGCCGGTATGCAGACTTTATGGATGGAAGGATTCCATACGCCTTTACAGCAGATAGAACACAAGATCCAGAATCTGGCTCAAGTGCTGGATTATCTCAAATATTAAGTCTGACGCTGGGTATTGATGGCTTTGATCCATTTGCAATATTTACAGCGCTGGCAGATCGCATCTGGACTAGACAGCAAAACCACGTTGCCGCAATGCAGACAGGCATAATAAGTATGTGGTTCAACTTTTGTAATGAGATCCTTTTGGGCTTTAGGAAATAAGGGCAAGCCATAACGGACTTCTTCGGGACTGTAAAAGAGTATGCTGAATTTACCATCGCTTTCTAGCAGTCCAGTACGAATTTGTCCCAAATGTTCAGCACCTTGCTGACGCATTTCGGCAAAGAATTCATCATGCGACATTTTGCCTTTGGAAATATGCTCAAGCACCATTTCACCATTTTCCACAATATAAAGCGGTTTGCCTTCGAGCAGATCTTCGAAGGATTGATATTGCATGGTCAGGTAGGTGGTAAGACGGTATAAAATAATAATGGTAGCCATGACGATAAACGCCTGCAGCAAAGGCAGTGTTTCATCGAACATAGGATCCCCTGCGATCGAACCCAAAGCCAAGATAATTGCGACTTCGAAAATAGAAAGTTGACGTACCCCACGTTTACCGGTCAGGCGCAAGAATACAATGATCATGGTATACATGACCAAGCAGCGCAGCAGAATTTCGCCAATAAAGGTCCAGTCAGTGTCATGGATAAAAATCGTGAAAAAATCCATAGGCTTAGCTCATATTTCCTTAAGTGAACTGAGTGTAGCAATGAACTTGGATGCGAAGTTTAGTGATTATGTTTATACAGGTAAGATCTCGATATCATCAGTTATCAATTAGCCGATGATGAACATGAATTACCAATTTAAAAATATTATATTTTTCAATTAATAACAAAACTATAAAACTCCAACGACATTCAAGTTTGAGAATGGAATCTTTTGTGCTTGTTTCAAATTTCCGCTCTGTTTTAATAATACCCGTCTGAATTTTTTAATATCATAATCATTATTATAGATATTATTTTATTAATAAATCAGTTGCTTAATTATATCGTATGGAAAATTAATGTATGAATATTCATGCATTTTGACAAGATGATTGATAATAAGGGTGGGTGAATAGATGAAAAAGGCTATGTTATGTGCAGTTGCTTTTGGACTAATGAATACGGCATATGCGGATGCAGACTGGGATTATAAGCATACCCATCAGTGGGGTTCACTGAGCGATAAATATGCTGCATGTAATAGCGTAAATCAGTCACCTATTAATATCGAAGGCAGCGTAAAGGCAGAACTGGAACCTTTAAAGTTCAGCTATAACACCATGATTCATGCGATCGAGAATAAAGGTCATACCGTGCAGGTGGATTTTGCTCAAGGTGGCGAATTGCAGCTGGACGGCGATACCTTTGTGCTGAAACAGTTTCATTTGCATAGCCCGAGTGAAAATCTGATCAAGGGTAAAAGCTATCCACTAGAAATTCATTTTGTGCATGCCAATACTAAAGGTGAGCTGGCTGTGGTCGGCATGATATTCGAGCAGGGTGCAGAAAGCCAGATGCTCAAACGTATGTGGAATCGTTTGCCGAAAAAACAAGGTGAAAAAGTGGTATTACGCAAGCCGCAACCGGTAAATCAGATGCTGCCTAAAAACCTTGATTATTATCGCTTTAGCGGGTCACTGACGACACCACCATGTTCGGAAGGGGTACGCTGGCTAATTCTAAAAGATATTCAGCAGGCTTCGGCACAACAGATTGCAGCGTTCGCTAAACTTATGGGACATCCGAATAATCGTCCGATTCAGCCCTTAAATGGACGGGTTATTGTTGAAAATTAATTGATAACTCCATTAAGCAGACTGCGGTCTGCTTTTTTTATTTGCAGTAAATCAGCAGTCACTTAAAAGTTTTAGGGATAAAATAGCATTTATTTGCTTTGCATGTTTGCTATGTCTTTTGATTTAAAAACCACTGTTCAGCCCGATGCCGAGCTTTCACCGCAGCAGAGAAAGCTGAACCGTCTGATTGATAAAATTGAACAGCAGCAGCTTGAACTGAAGCAGTGGCAGCAGGCGCAGGAACAGATTCAGCAATATACCCGTCAAACCTTGATGCCGGTCTATCATGAGTTACATACAGTACTGTTTCAGTAACTGGAACAGTTATGGAAGCATTTGCATGAGGCAGAATTTTCCAAGGCCGAGGCGACGCAGCTAGATGTTAAAATCCAGTATCTTACGGCTTATTTAACCGACTCCCAATCTTTATCAAAACAACAGGCCGAGATAGTTGATGAGATTTACAATTACTATCAACAACATATTGAATACACCCAAGCCAGAAAAAATAAAAAGCAAAGCGTAAAGGATGTTGAGCTGTTCTTTGCTGATGACGATACTTCGGATCAGGTGGCACCTGAAGATTTTGAAGAATGGGATAGGGAAAAGTACAGACAAGCAAGAGAGCAGGCCAAGCTTAAACGCCAGCAGGAAAAACTGGAACAGGTTACAAAGTTGGCAGAGCAGTCTTTAAAAACAGTGTATTTAAAAATTGCTGCGACCATTCACCCGGATCGTGAACCAGATGAAACCAAAAAAGTAGAAAAGACTGAGTTACTGCAACGAGCGAATGAAGCCTATGCAGCGCAAGATTTATTTTATTTACTGAAATTACAAATCCAGATTGAGCAGAATCGGGGTGTTTCACAAAAAGGTTTAAGTGCCGAGCAGATGAAGTTTTATCAATTGGCTTTGGATATGCAAAGCCAGAAACTGGATGAGCAAATAGAAGAAATTATTCAATTTTTGAGCTGGAATAAAAAAGGCTATATAGGCAAGGTGAAAATTACCGATTTATATAAGCAGGTGGATGCAGATACTTCAACGATGAAAAAGCAGTTAAAAGGGGAGAAAGAAAGGCTGAAATATATGAAGAAGATGAGTGGGGTAGAGATGTTGATAGAGCATCAAGTTCTTTAGTTTCCCTCACCCTTTGCGAAGCAGTGCTTCTCATCCCATAGGGAGAGGGTGCTGCACGTGATTTTATAATTTCATTGAATCCAAAATGAAAGTTCCCTCTCCTGAGCAAGTTTTAAAGCACTGCTTTAAAACGAAGCGCAAGTGAGGGTTAGGGAGAGGTTATGAAAATCTGTTATCCTCCCGCAAAATTATAAAAACAAAATCTCATGAACAAAACACTCGATTCCCAACTACTTATCTTTGCCAAATCCCTGCGCCATACTGCCACCGATGCAGAACACCTGATGTGGCAAGTTCTGCGTGCCAAGCGTTTTATGCATCTTAAATTTCGTCGTCAGCATGTGATCCAACCTTATATTGTAGATTTTTACTGTCATGAAATTGGTTTAGTGATTGAGTTGGATGGTGGTCAGCATGGAATGGATGATGCCATTGAATATGATACTGAACGGACAAAGTTTTTAGAGGCTTTGGGTTTAACGGTGGTTCGGTATTGGAATCATGATGTGTTAGGGCGGACGGGTGTGGTGTTGGAAGATTTATGGAATGTGTGTACTGAGCTAAAACTAAAAAATGGAAAAGTTCCCTCTCCCTCGGGGAGAGGGCTAGGGTGAGGGCAGAATTTATAATGAAAGGAATATTAAAAAACACCTCTCCCTAACCCTCTCCTAAAAGGAGAGGGAATTCCATTGTGGAATCCACGTAGGTACTAAATCAAATGCCATTACCTCTCCCTATAGGAGGGTCCTGATAACAGATTTTCTTTGTCAGATACAATTTTTTCAATAGATTCGATATTTAATTCGGCTTCTCGATAAACGTCATGAAAATATTCATCGAATTCTTCTTCACCTAGTTGAGAAATTTCACTCAGATTTAGTGATGTAGTATTAATTTTTATTGAAACGATACCAGAAATATCTAATAAACGAGTTTCTGAAGCTTCGAATACATGATCGTTCCAATCACTTACATATACGGCCCACTCATCGTCGAGACGACTATAATATTCATGCTTATCTATAAAGTACTCAATTTCTGCTTCAACCTTTAAGTTAAAATGGAAGCCAAATTGATCCTCACCATAGTGAATGGGATTACTCAGATCTATATCAATATTATTTCCTTGATAAGCTGAAGAAATGGTTGCTTCATTTTCATCATTTGAATAGGAGATGTCATAGATTTTTCTATTCCAGATTTCTTCACTTATGTAATCTGCTAAATAATCCTGAATAGTAGGATTTTTAATTTCTGAACGTTGTATGAAAGATAATACATTTCCTATTTGACGATCGATAATATCCAACCCTTTCAATTTATCCTGTATATCAGTACTTTGGATAAAAAAATCTACATTTGGATAAATTTTATAATCTGGCAATTTAGAAAAAGTATTAACTACTTTTTTATCACTGGCAATAATGACCAATTCAGAGAAATTTTTCTTGATTTCTTCAATTCCACGGCAGATAAAACTATCGGGAATATCTTCTCTATTTTTAGGCGATGTTAGTGGAGCTATTCCTCTAAAATAAGCCTCTAATGCCGAAATAGCTTGATTAGTATCGATTGGTTGTATGTTTGCATTTAAACCCCTTAACCAAGATTGTGAAAATGAATCAGCATCCTCATTGATATTAACTTCTGATTCTTCAATCTTTTTTTTAATATCATTAATAATTTCATGTACCAATGGAGATTTTGGAACTCTTAAAAACTTCTTAAGGCTTTCTTTAAGTTGGCGATATTCTTTCAGATAATATTCTAATTCTTGGGTTTCTAATTCTCTTTGTACTACATAAGGAGCATGTACTGTTAATAGATTAGCTTTTATTAGTCTCTTGAGAGCCAAATAGGAAGCATCTTTTTGACTTTTATTTTTGCCAATACCACTGGTATCTAATGCTATATGAATCATAATTATAAAAATAAAGGGCTGAATAATCAGCCCTTTACACAAATTAGATCAAACTAACAACACATTAAAGCGCCGCAATTTGCTCCATATTCGCTTTAATCTTCGCTAACTGGTCAGCAAACTCAGCAAGTTTCACTTTCTCGCCTTCAACCACAGCCGCAGGTGCTTTTGCCACAAAACCTTCGTTAGAAAGTTTAGTTGCAATTTGGTCATGCTGTTTTTGAACCTTGTCTAAGTCTTTTTGTAGACGACCCAATTCCGCTTTCGGGTCAATTAAGCCCTTCATTGGAACGAATACAGACACATGACCTACAACAGAAGACGATGACAATGGCGGTTGTTCAGCATCAGCTAGGAACGTAATGCTTTCAACTTTTGCCAATGCTTTAAACAACGGTTCAATACGTGCAATCTGTGCTTTTTCCGCATCTGTTGTGTTTTGAAGAAGAACAGGCAACAAACGCGCATTACCTAGACCCATCTCACCACGGATGTTACGTACCGCACCAATCAAACCTTGAAGCCATTGCATATCTGCTTCAGCTTGGTCGTTAATTAACGCTTGGTCAGCAACAGGGTAAGGCGCCAACATAATGGTTTCGCCAACAATATTCAGTTTCGGTGCAAGTGTTTGCCAGATTTCTTCAGTCAGGTAAGGCATCAACGGATGAGCCAAACGTAAAGACGCTTCCATCACAGAAAGAAGAACACGACGTACTTCAGCTTTACGCTCTTCAGACACATTTTCATCATTCAGAACTGGTTTGGTCAGTTCCACATACCAGTCACAGTATTCATTCCAAATGAACTCGTAAATCGCTTGTGCTGCCAAGTCTAAACGGTAAGTCGCAAATGCTGTTTGTACCGCTTGTTCCGCTTTTTGTAGACGGCTTACGATCCATTGTTCAGGTAATTCCCAAAGGTCTTGACGTGCTTCTGAACCAATGGTTTGACCTTCGACATTCATCATCACGAAACGCGTTGCGTTCCAGATTTTGTTGGCAAAGTTACGGTAACCTTCAACACGTTTCATGTCGAACTTAATGTCACGACCTGTGTTCGCAAGCGCACAGAATGTGAAACGAACCGCATCTGTACCGTAAGATTGAATCCCTTCAGGGAATTCTTTACGGGTTGATTTTTCAATCTTCGCCGCTTGTTTCGGATTCATCAAACCTGTGGTACGTTTTTGTACTAAAGTTTCAAGATCAACACCGTCAATCAAGTCTAATGGGTCAAGCACGTTGCCCTTCGATTTAGACATTTTCTGACCTTCGCCATCACGTACCAAACCATGTACATACACAGTTTTAAACGGCACTTGTGGTGTACCATCTTCATTTTTCATAAAGTGCATCGTAAGCATAATCATACGAGCAACCCAGAAGAAGATGATGTCGAAACCTGTTACAAGAACATCAGTCGGGTGAAAAGTATTTAAGAAATAGTTTTCTTTATCTTTCGCTTCGTCGCCAGTCCAACCTAAAGTTGAGAATGTCCAAAGACCTGAAGAGAACCAGGTATCGAGTACGTCTTCGTCTTGGTTCAGTTCAACGTCAGCAGGAATGTTGTTTTTCGCACGAACTTCAGCTTCATCACGACCAACATATACGTTACCTTCCGCATCGTACCAAGCAGGGATACGGTGACCCCACCATAATTGACGTGAGATACACCAGTCTTGGATGTTGTTCATCCAGGCCATGTACATGTTGCTGTACTGCTCAGGAACGAACTTGATACGACCATCTTGAACCGCTTCAATGGCAGGCTTCGCAAGTGGTGCGATTTTCACATACCATTGATCCGTCAATAACGGCTCAACGATCACACCTGAACGGTCACCGCGAGGTGGTTTCAAGGTGTACGGTTGAATTTGGTCTAACCAGCCTTCAGCTTCCGCTTGTTCTACTAACTTTTTACGAGCTTCGAAACGCTCTAAACCAATGTAGTCCGCAGGTGCAGGAATGGTTTTAGAGATTTGCTCGCCTGCTTTCGCGATGTATTCAAACTCAGCAAGAACTTCAGCATTTTTGTTGAAGATGTTGATGATAGGCAATTCACAACGTTTACCCACCTCATAGTCATTGAAGTCATGCGCAGGGGTGATTTTTACACAGCCTGTACCGAATTCTTTATCGACATATTCATCTTTAACGATTGGAACAGCACGACCTGTAATTGGCAGGATGATGTTTTGTCCGACCAAGTGCGCATAACGTTCATCATCCAATGCAACCGCAACCGCCGTATCACCGAGCAATGTTTCAGGACGAGTGGTTGCCACAACGATGTGATCTTTACCATCGTGTGTACGTAGTGATTTATCTTCAAAGAAGTATTTGAAGTGCCAGAGTGAGCCTGCTTCTTCTTTATCAGACTCAACTTCCAGGTCAGAAAGGGCAGTTTGCAGTTTTGGATCCCAGTTCACCAGACGTTTGCCACGGTAAATTAAGCCTTCTTCATGCAGTTTAACGAACACTTCTTTCACTGCATTAGATAGACCTTCATCCATGGTGAAGCGTTCACGTGACCAGTCTACAGAAGAACCTAAGCGACGGATTTGACGGGTAATATTACCGCCAGATTGTTCTTTCCATTCCCATACTTTTTCGATGAACTTTTCACGACCCAGGTCATGACGGCTAATGCCTTCTGCACCAAGCTGACGTTCTACAACCATTTGCGTTGCAATACCTGCATGGTCAGTACCCGGTTGCCATAAAGTATTTTTACCAGACATACGGTTATAACGGGTTAACGCGTCCATGATGGCATTGTTAAAACCATGACCCATGTGCAAGCTACCGGTGACGTTTGGTGGCGGAATCATGATACAGAAAGACTCGCCTTTTTCAGACGGCTTGAAGTAACCGCGCTCTTCCCAGGTTTGGTACCATTTTTTCTCGATCTCAGTCGGATCGTAAGTTGTAGCAATATTTTGCGCTGAATCAGTCATAGTTCGAACAGATCAAAAGTGGATAAAAAATTGCATCTATTGTAGCAAAAAAAATGGCAGCTGCGGCAGCTTAACCAAAAGCAAACTTTAAGCAATTGGCAGTAAGCTGAACTCATCGTATGATAGCAACAGCGCCAGACAACTCATCACAAAATTTAAATAACAAGATGAATATTAAGGATAAGAAGATGAGCTATAACATTTCCCTGAAAATACAGCCAGAAACTCACTATCGTTTCCGCGATATTCATTCCCGTCTCAATAGTGGTGATCAAACCAGTCTGTCCAAAGCCCTGGGTGAAAACCTGACGGATATTGCCTGCGAAATTATCGATCAGGTCTTTGGCCGCCTTGCGCGTCTTTCAAATTCTGCGGATCGCGAGTCTGAAAAAGTGGTCCAGCAAATTGTCGAGACTACACGTAAATATATGCCATGGTCAGTCTCATTTTTTGGCAATGAACGGCTGATTCCAATGGTGAATTATCTTTATGAAATGACCCATGAAATTGAAGGCGATTATTACGTGCGTTATCCCATTCAGAAGACGCTGGCGATCCAACTACTCCGCTATGTAAAAGAAATGGAAAGTGGCAATCATCACTGTGTTTCACCTGCCTTAAAGACCTTTATTGAAGTGGTGGATCAGGGGGTTACCCATCTGGTACGTCAACCCAAGAACATGCTGAAGTTCAATATGGTGGTTGATAAAACCCTGAATGGTGTGATTAATTTAACTACACAGCTCGGTTATAAGCGTTTTGACAAGTTGGGAAGCCTGTATGATGCACCGACCATCAGTCATTACTTTGAGCATTTTTTAGCGTTTTTAGAAGATGAAGTAAAACAGACATCGGATATTTAAAAGAGATAGAGGGATCAATGGCAAAGCTGGAAAGTTTAAATGGAAAAGTGGTATGGATCACGGGTGCATCTTCAGGGATTGGCAAGGCAGTCGCGCAGGAATGTGCGTCACAGGGAGCGCAGGTAGTTTTAACGGCACGCCGTTTTGAAGAACTGGAAAATGTGCGTCTCAGTTTGCCTAATCCTGATCAGCATCTGTCTGTCATTGCTGACATTACCGATGAAACCCAGGTGGAAAAAGCCTATGCCAAGGTTTTGGAAAATAAAGGCCGGATTGACTGGCTGATCAATAATGCTGGTTTAAGTCAGCGTGCCCTGATTGCCGACACCACCATGCAGACTGAACGCGCCATTATGGAAGTGGATTATTTCTCGCAGGTATTTTTGACTAAAACGGTCTTGCCAACTTTCTTGAAACAGCAGTCTGGACGTATTGCATTTATTTCCAGTGTAGCAGGTTTGCTGGGGACACAGTATCGCGCATCTTATTCCGCTGCCAAAGGTGCAATACATATGTGGGCGAATAGCCTGCGTGCTGAAGTGGCGGATCAGGGTATTCAGGTCTCGGTGATTTTCCCGGGCTTTGTCAAAACCAATGTCTCTTTTAATGCCTTAAATGGTGAAGGCAAACCGCAAGCCAAGCAGGATGAAGCGATTGAAAATGGTTTAGAGGCTGATGATTTTGCTAAACAGACGGTGAGGGCGTTACAGCAGGGCGAGGAATACATTGTGGTTGGTGGCAAGAAAGAAAAACTGGGCGTACTGGTTTCCCGTATTTCACCCAAAGTTCTGTACAAGATGATCCGTAAAACCAAAGTAAAATAAATCATCCAGATTAAAAAAGGGCAGGAGTGCCTTTTTTTATGTCTCTTAAAACATCAATAAAAATAACCATACTTAAAAATGCAATTCATTTCTGGAGGATTGCCTTTACAGGGAATGCAGCCGATAACATGGATATGCAGAAAATTACCTTTTCACTCTGGTACTTAAGCCAAAAGCCGGTATGTTAATTAAAAATAACAGCTAACTGGAATAAGCTCATTCGATGAAAACACCGGTGCCAGACTACCTCAAGCATGTTTTAACTTCCTGCCGTGACAATGAAAAAGGTGCACTGGCAGATTATATTCCTGAGCTGGCAGCAGTAGACCCGGATAAGTTCGCTTTGGCACTCTCTACCGTAGATGGCACGATCTATTCAACCGGTGATGACGAAGTTGAGTTCACCATGCAGTCTATGTCCAAGCCTTTTGCCTATGCCTTGGCTTTGCAGAAAGTCGGCTTGACCAAGGTCATGGAAAAAGTAGGCGTGGAGCCTTCGGGTGAGGCCTTTAACCAGATTTCACTGGAGAAGGATTCCAATATTCCAAAAAATCCGATGATCAATTCGGGTGCAATTACCACCCATTCTCTGATTCCCTATAAACGGACGGTGTCCCGTGCAGAGCAATTGCGCCGTTTTTTAAGTGGTTTGGCTGGGCGTGAACTGAGTTTTGATACAGATGTGTATACCTCCGAACTGAAAACAGCGTTTCGTAACAGATCCTTGGGCTATATGCTGCGTACCGTCGGGGTGCTGGAAGAAGATCCAGAAGCGATTGTTAATGGCTATATCAAGCAGTGTTCAATCAAGGTGACGGTCAAAGACCTGGCGATGATCGCCGGGGTACTCGCCAACGGGGGAATTCAGCCACAGACTGGTAAAAAATTGCTGGACCGTTCTGTAGTGCGGCAAGTCCTGAGTGTGATGCTCACTTGCGGCATGTATGATGCTGCCGGTGACTGGCTGACCACCGTGGGTATTCCGGCCAAAAGTGGGGTTGCAGGCGGTATTATCGGCGTGTTACCTGGACAGGTGGGTATCGCCGTGTTTTCTCCGAGAATTGATGAGCATGGACATAGTGTACGTGGCGTCGATATTTTTGAACGTATGTCCCGGGAAATGGGTCTGCACTTAATGGAAGGGACACCATCGGCACAAACTATTTTGCAAAGTCGTTATCTCACCGGTAAACGTGATCATGTGGTGGTGTATGAACTACGTGGCGTATTGCAGTTTACTGAATCGGAAATGCTGCTGCGTATTTTGGAAGATGAACCAGAAGGCAAAAAACGAATTGTGTTGGATCTGACCAATTTGACCTTAATTCATAATGTCGGTGCCCGAATGTTATTTGAAGGTGTGGCCCGTTTGAAGAAGGATGGTCATCCAGTCGTGGTGGTTGATTCGGAAGGAATTTTGAGTGAAGCCCAAATGAAGGGTAATAAAAGGGTCGTGGTCAAAGAAAAACTGACCAAGTATCTGGAAAAATTTCAATAGACGTTTTTCTGCCAGCTTGCTTCAGAACAGGGTATACACCAGTAAATAAAAAAGCCCCGATAATGCGAGGCTTTTTTCAAATCTTGAAATTCTTATTTAATATGTTCAGCAATATCGGTAAAGATTACGCCTAACCCATGTGCACCTGCATCAGGATAGCCCAAGCTACGGTCACCGACCGTACCGGCACGACCCATACGCGCCACGATATCTTTGGTCGATTCCGCACCTTTTACCGCAGCGGCTGCACCCAACACAAAGTTTTCTTTAAATGTTTTATCGGTATTAGCAGACCAGGAATCTGCACATGGCACTAAAGCATCAATCAGGGTTTTGTCACCCAACACAGCGCCACGGCCAAATGAACGCTCACCGGTAACTTGAATGCCTTTCACTGCCGCTTGTAGCATCTCGGCAAAATCTGCCACAGTTAAAGTGGTTTTGCCTTGAATGGCTTTACTCGCTGCACGAAACGCTGAACCCCAGATTGGACCCGACGCACCGCCACAGTGTTCCATAATAATCATTGAACTATTTAGCAAGAATTCATCCATGTGCTGGGCTTGAATCAGGCTTTGCCATTCGCGTTTCAGCTGTTTAAAACCTTTAGCTACACTCATGCCAAAGTCACCATCACCTGCATGGGCATCCAGCTCGCAGAATGGCACTTCGTTTTTGATAATACAGGCAGCTATCACATCGACTACATAACGCATATTTTCAATCGTGAACTGTTCATTTTGAATTTCAGCATGTTCAGGCTGAGTTTCGACTTCCGTATTTATTACATCTTCTGCTACGGCATTTTTTGTTGAGAAGATTAAAGGCTGTGCTGCTGAACCATCCATTTTAAGAGCGGGCGTGTTCGCCTCAGCATCTAAATAACCTTTTAGTTCATCATCCACAGCTAGCAATGACACCGAAGCACCGTTCATGTCGATACTGGTCATGTAGTTGCCGACAAAAGTACGGTAAATCTTGATGCCTTTGCGCGCCAAATGTTCGCACACATCGTTATTAAAGACATACAGCTCTTGCATTGGTGTTGAACCAAAGCCGTTCACTAGAACAGCAACTTCAGTCAGATCAGGGTGATCGAGGAACAAGTCATCGATAATACGTTGTGCCAGTTCTTTGGATGGCAGGATTTTTTCACGGCGGATACCCGGTTCGCCGTGGATGCCGACGCCGTATTCCATTTCATCATTCGCTAAGGTGAAGGTGGGCGTGCCTTTGGCAGGAACAGTACATGAAGTGTAGGCGAAACCAAGACTAATCACGTTATCCGCTGCTTTTTGAGCCACAGCTTTGACTTCCGTAAGCTCTAAACCTTTTGATGCTGCTGCACCTGCAATTTTATGTACAAATACAGTACCCGCCACGCCCCGACGGCCGACCGTGTAGAGGCTGTCCTTGACTGCAATATCATCTGCTACTTTTACATAATCGACTTTAATGCCATCTTCGATAGCTAAAGCTGCACCATTCTGGAAATTCATCATATCGCCAGAATAGTTCTTGATGATCATGAGCACGCCTTTGTCTGTTGCGACATGCTGTAAGGCTTTATACACTTGAATTTGAGAAGGCGATGCGAATACGTCACCGCATACGGCCGCGTCTAACATGCCTGTACCGACAAAGCCTGCGTGTGCAGGTTCGTGACCACTGCCACCGCCGCTGATCAGGGCGACATTTTGGTGTTTTTCTTTACGAGAAATGATTTTATAAGATTCATTAAATGCTAGTTCTGGATGTGCTAGGACAAAGCCTTTGCACATTTCAACAACGATGTTTTCAGCACCGTTCATGAGTTTCTTCATTGGAACACCAATAGTCATTGATTTGGGAGATAAATTTATTGGTCTATTATTCATGAAAGTGATGATTTTTGCTGATTTAAAAATGTTATAACGAGAAATTTTGGAGTGATGGGTTAGAAAAGGAGCAATATAGAATTTTTTTCTAATAAAGAATTACTCATAAATAGTATTAAAAAAAGATTGTTTATTTCTAAAGATGGAAGCAAAATTTTGTAATACATATATTTTTATTAAATATTCTTTAATTTAGCTTATCATTTGAATAAAGTTATGAAATTTTAAAATTATATTGGGGTAACAATGACTAAAAAGTTTACTGGGTTTAGTAATCTTGAGATGACAGATTTACTTTTAGCATATCGAAAGGCTAAGGCAGATATTTTTTGGGAAAAAAATATTTCAGCAGTTGAACGATTTATAAACTTTGAAAATGATTTTGAATCAAATATTTCTAATTTATTTGAGTTGATTCAAAGATCTGATATGAATGAAATAGTTAATTGCTGTATTGATAGTGATTTTTGTATAAATTATCCAAAGTCTATTGATTTCAAATGTGATAGCGAAGAATTGGGTGATTTTTATTCAATATCTTCACCTGCTAAAGAATTTGAAAGAAAATTAAAAAATTGTAAGATGACTATTAGCTCTAGAATAGTCGGAAATTTTACAGTTGAAGGTCATATTTTATCAGCACTATGGATAAATTATATTGGACATAAATATGATGAAAAGTTATCAAAAAATTCTTATGGTTCTAGATTAAATAGATTGAATTCAGATGAAGATTTTTGTTCTGTTAAATCAGAATATAATTTAGAAAAAAATACATCATTTCAACCTTATTTTATACCTTATAAGGAGTGGCAAAACACTGGTATTAATAGTGTTGAGAAAGCACTAGAAGCTAAGAAAAATGTAATGGTTTTTACTTTGGATTTAAAGAGTTATTATCATAATATTGATGTTAATATAATAAATATTGATCAATTTAATTCTGATGTTGGGGTTGAGTTGGATGATAATGAAAAAGAGTTTAATTTAATTATTTGTAAGATTATTGGCTTGTGGGGTAAGGAGGTTTCAAGTTTATATAAATCAAAATTTGGAATCAATTTGAAAGCAGGTCTTCCTATTGGCTTAACATGTTCAAAAGTAATATCTAATATTATTTTAAAATACTTGATGATAAAATAGAAAAACTTAAAGCCAATTTCATATGGTAGATATGTTGATGATATTTTTATAGTTATAGATAACAAGGATTTTTGAATAAAGATGAATTTTTAAGCTTTTTCAAATAAAATAAATATTGATGATATAAGTAATTTGAACAAAATTTTAGAAAATTATGAAAGTGAAACTGAGTTAAATGTACAAGATAAGAAAATAAAACTATTTTTTGAATGGGAGAAATGCAAGAAATTTTATAAAAAATATAAAGGAAGAGTTAAAAGAAATGTCAAGCGAGCATAGATTGATGCCTACTGCTCAAGATTTAGTTTTAAATGAAGATGAGGGTATAAAAAATCAAATTTTAATATTAAAAGTACTTATAGTTTAGAATTTATAAGTAAAAAAGGACTGAATTATCTTTGCAGTTGAGTTATATAGAAGACCTTATAAGAGATTTACCTAAACAGGAATGGGTTAAGGAAAAGGAAAAATTCTATGATCTAATACTTGATGAAATTACAGTACCTAGTATTTTGTTTGATTATTTTAAATATCTGGAAAGAATTTTAAATATTGCAAACTCATTAGGTGATTTTGAGTTTATTTACTGTTTATATATAAAAGTAAAAATTATCTTATAAAATTAATAAGTAGTGAAGACTCTTTGGTTAATTTAAATGGTCAAAATATTGATGTCAAAATAGATATGGTTAAATATATTGACGAAATTTTATTCTCAATTAAAAGAGTGGTATTGATTCGCTTATAAAAGCTTTAATGAGGAAAATTTTAGTAAAAAGTTTATAAAGTCATGTAATCTTATATTTGGTGAAGATTTTAATTTTGAGGAGTTTAAAGTTAAGGCTAAATTAGCAGTTTTATCAGATTTAGCTAATAATCCACTAAAAACTATAATAGAAAAATAGATTTTTGAATGTTTCTAGTTTTTAATATCACTATTAAGGAGAATGACCTTAATTTTCTAAAAATATAGGAATAAATATTTAAACCAAGCTTTAACTTATGCTAGAAAAGACTTAATTGTTGAATCGGAATTTTTGACTCTCTGTCCTTTCTTATTTCCAACTCGTCCACTTAATTCTTTAGATATATCAGATCTATTCGGTAATGAACTATATAATGGAGTACTAAGTAATATTGATAGATTTGAGCTATGGAAAAATTATGTTCAAGTAGTTAGTGGTGAATTTTATATATCTGAAAATGAAGAAACTAATATTTCAAAGGATTTAGATGAGAATTATTTTGCATTAGTTGATAATATTCAAAATAATAATGGTAATAAATATATAGCTATAGGTAATGAAAGTAAGAAATCTATTACAGTGGCTATTACAAATTTTCTTACCACAGAAGAAGAATGGAGTTATACGGCTGATAATAATAGTAAATTAACATTGGAAAGATATGAAAGATTTAAAGAATTAATTGATCAAGTGTTAACATTAAAAGATAAACCAGATTATGTAATTTTTCCGGAACTATCTATTCCCCTCGAATGGTTGAATACTTTAATTCATCGTATGTCAAAATCCAAAATTAGTTTTATAGCTGGAACCGAATATGAGCACAATGGAAACGAAATTTATAGTAGTGCTTATATGCTTTTACATGATACAAGCTTTGGATGTGGTAGTTGGCAACTTATAAAACAACCTAAACTTCTACCTGCAGTTGGGGAAGATGAGGTTCTTCAAGTAAAGCACGGTAAAATATGGAGAAAATTCAATGAATTAAATAAACCGATATATATTCATAATGGTTTTTGCTTTGGTTTAATGATTTGTTCAGAATTACAAAATTCACGTGCACGAGTTGCCTTTCAAGGTAATATTGATGGGCTTTTTATTCTTAGTTGGAACAGAGATCTTGAAACTTTTGGGGATTTAATTAAGTCTGCAGCATTAGATGTACATAGCTATGTAATTCTTGTTAATAATAGAAAATATGGTGACAGTCGTGTGCGAGTTCCAAGTAAAAACTCTTGGATGCGTGATCTTGCAAGATTACGTGGAGGAGATAATGATTATGTTGTGTCAGTAAACCTAAAATACAATGAATTAAGAGACTTTCAAAGTAGAGCTAAAAGATGGGCATCTGATTCTGATAAGTTTAAACCCACCCCTGAAGGATTTGAAATATCACCTTTACGGCGTATTACTCCAATCCAATAAGAAAAAATCCCCTCACTCGAGGGGATTTTTTATATTCGATAAGAATGGATTCTTCCCCCTTTATCAAAGGGGGATCGAGGGGGATTAAACCACTGAATCATCCAAATTCGGCGCTAACCAACGTTTCGCTTCATCTAGCGTCCATCCTTTACGCTTCGCATAATCTTCCAGCTGATCGCCAGAGATTTTACCCACGTTAAAGTATTCCGTTTCAGGGTTTGCATAATAGAAACCGCTGACAGATGAAGGTGGCCACATTGCAAAGCTCGAAGTCAGGTAAGTACCCATCTTCTCTGTCGTACCTAACCAGTCGAACAATGGCGCTTTTTCAGAATGTTCAGGACACGCAGGGTAGCCCGGTGCAGGACGGATCCCCACATACTTCTCTTTGATTAACTCATCATTTGAAAGCTGTTCATCTGCCTGGTAGCCCCAGAATTCTTTACGAATACGTTGATGCAAATGCTCAGCAAAAGCTTCAGCAAAACGGTCACCCAAGGCCTGAACCATAATTGCATTATAGTCATCGCCTTTGGCTTTGTATTCTTGCGAAAGTTCTTCTGCACCAAAAATCGACACGGTGAAACCACCCAAGTAATCCTGCGCCACATCTTTTGGCGCAATAAAGTCAGCCAGAGAGTAGTTTGCTTTACCGGTGACTTTGTCAGACTGCTGACGAAGGTGCTCGAAGCTGTGTGTTACATTGCCATTTTCATCAGTCACCGCAACGGTATCTGCCGCCACACGGTTGGCAGGGTAGATACTAAAGGTTGCACGCGCATCGAAACGTTTATTCTCGATGATGTCTTTCAGCATTGCTTGCGCTTGTTCATACAAATCACGCGCTGCTTCACCTACTACTTCATCTTCAAGGATTTTCGGGAATTTACCCGCCAGGCTCCATGAAATAAAGAACGGTGTCCAGTCAAAGTATTCCACCAAGGTTTCTAAAGGATAGTTGGTGAATGTTTGTGAGCCAATGAAATTTGGTTTAACTGGTGCATTCTTGTCGAAGTCGATTTTGAAACCATTTTTAACTGATTCAACATAAGACAGTTTTGCTGCTTTTGGCTGCTTGTTGGCAAGACGGGTACGGATTTTTTCATAATCCGCTGCATAGTCCGCCATTAATTGTGGTTTCATTTCAGCAGAAAGTAATTGTGTGGTCACACCTACAGCACGAGATGCATCGGCAGTATAGAACACACCATCATTTTGATATTGCGGAGCAATCTTCACCGCAGTATGTGCTTTCGATGTAGTCGCACCACCAATCATCAGTGGAATGTTAAAGCCTTTACGTTGCATTTCTTTGGCAACAAAGACCATTTCATCTAAGCTAGGTGTGATCAAACCAGATAGGCCAATGATGTCAACTTTCTCATCAATGGCCGTTTGTAGAATCTTCTCACATGGCACCATTACGCCAAGGTCAACAATGTCATAACCGTTACAGCCAAGTACCACGCCCACAATGTTTTTACCAATGTCATGGACATCGCCTTTTACTGTTGCAAGCAAGATTTTACCTTTGGCTTCGCCTTGGGTTTTTTCCGCTTCAATAAATGGGTTTAACCAAGCCACGGCTTGTTTCATGACACGTGCAGATTTCACCACTTGTGGCAGGAACATTTTACCAGCACCGAACAGGTCACCGACCACGTTCATACCTGCCATCAATGGACCTTCAATGACATCTAAAGGACGCACAGATTTTAAACGTGCTTCTTCAGTATCTTGGTCAATGTACGTGGTGATGCCTTTCACCAATGCATATTCAAGACGTTTTTCAACCGATTCATTACGCCATTCCAGGTTTTCTTCGGCTTTTTGTGCGCCTGCTTGACCACGGTATTTTTCAGCAATAGTCAGTAATTTTTCAGTCGCTTCTTGACCGCTTTCACCTTGATTACGGTTCAATACCACATCTTCAACAGCTTCTTTCAGTTCTGCATCGATATCATCGTAAATCGCAAGCTGGCCGGCATTCACGATCCCCATGGTCAAGCCTTTCTGGATCGCGTGATACAGGAACACCGCATGGATCGCCTCACGTACAGGCTCGTTACCACGGAATGAGAATGATACGTTGGAGATACCGCCTGAAATCATCGCGTTTGGCAGGTTTTGTTTGATCCAACCAGTCGCTTCAATGAAATCGACGCCATAGTTGTTGTGTTCTTCAATACCGGTTGCCACTGCAAACACGTTCGGGTCAAAAATGATGTCTTCAGATGGGAAGCCAACTTCATTCACCAGCACGTCGTAAGAACGTTTACAGATTTCTTTTTTACGCTCTGCAGTATCCGCCTGACCATTTTCATCAAATGCCATGACGATGACCGCTGCACCGTACTGACGGCACAGGCGGGCACGTTCTACAAACTCGTCATAACCTTCTTTTAAGGAAATCGAGTTCACCACGGCTTTACCTTGCACGCATTTCAAACCTGCTTCAATGATCTCCCATTTAGAAGAATCGAGCATGATGGGCACACGTGAAATATCTGGCTCAGATGCGATCAGATTCAGGAAGTGCACCATCGCACCTTGTGAATCCAGCATGCCTTCATCCATATTGATGTCGATGATCTGCGCACCAGCTTCCACCTGTTGACGGGCAACGTCTAAAGCTTCTGTGAAGTTTTCTTCTTTAATTAAACGCAGGAACTTTTTAGAACCAGTCACGTTGGTACGTTCACCGACGTTTACAAAGAGTGAATCTTTGGTGATGTTAAATGGCTCTAAACCACTTAAACGGCACGCAGGTTCAATGTCTGGAATTTCACGTGGCGCAATGCCTGCGACCGCTTGCGCAATGGCACGGATATGATCAGGAGTGGTACCACAACAACCACCCGTGATATTGATCAAGCCACTTTCTGCAAATTCTTTAATGAAAGCAGCCGTTTCTTCAGGGGTTTCATCATAACCACCGAAAGCATTTGGCAAGCCTGCGTTTGGATGTGCAGAAACGAAAGTATCAGCAACGTCAGATACGGTTTTTACGTGTGGACGCATTGCATCTGCACCCAGCGCACAGTTAAAGCCGATTGAAATCGGTTCTGCATGACGCATTGAGTTCCAGAATGCTTCAGCGGTTTGACCGGTCAATGTACGGCCTGATGCATCAGTAATTGTGCCCGAAATCATGATTGGCAATTCATAACCAATTTCTTTAAAGACTTCTTTCACCGCAAAGATCGCAGCTTTGGCATTCAAGGTATCAAATACTGTTTCAATGAGGATAATGTCCGCACCACCTTCAATCAATGCTTTGGTCGATTCGATATAGTCGACTTTTAAAGCATCAAAGGTGATGTTACGAAACGCAGGATCATTTACGTTTGGTGAAATAGAGGTGGTACGTGAGGTTGGACCAATTACACCTGCCACAAAACGTGGTTTTTCCGGCGTTGAGTATTTCGCGCAGGCCTCTTTGGCAATACGCGCTGCTTCACGGTTAATTTCCGGAACCAGATCTTCCATGTGGTAATCCGACATTGAAACACGCGTACCGTTAAAGGTATTGGTTTCAATAATGTCAGCGCCCGCTTCAAGATACGCTTCGTGGATACCTTGAATAATGTGTGGTTGTGTTAAAACCAGAAGGTCGTTGTTGCCTTTAAGGTCATATGCCCAATCAGCAAAACGCTCACCCCGATAATCGGCTTCTTCCAATTTATGGCGTTGGATCATGGTACCCATCGCACCATCGATAATTAAAATTCTTTTGGCAAGAAGTTCTTTCAGGGTGGCAAGTGTGGACATTCAGACTTTCTCAGTAAGCATCAAAAACGGCAATAATCTTAACAGATTAGTGCGCAGTTTTCTGTAGCCATTATTCAGAATGCTGGATATGGCTGATATGAAAATCTGATAAGCAAATTGAAGTGTGCATAGAAAGCTGAAAACAGATAGAAAACAGAAAGCTCGAAGTCAGTTATGGAGGAATTTGACCGAAAATAAAATATAAATGAGTTTCATGAAAGTGTCATATGACTGGGGCAATATAGAGTCAACTGTGACCGGCTCAGGAAAATGACAGTCCTGAGAAAATGATTAATTTTATTGCAAAACATGAATGAAGTTGAGTGGATAAACGGTTTTTATTTAAGTAAATTATTGATTTTTATTTTTTAATTTTAATATTGATAGTATGTAGCTTTAGGATGAACGGCAGCAAGAAAGTCTAAAAAATTGGTCTATATGACGGCGCTTTGTCATATAATTGTCACAATTAAACTGAACAATATGGGGATTCTTGAATCCTCTATTCCTGCTTGCATGAATTCTAATCAAACTCCCTCAGGTTCAGCCCATCAGTCGCCTTCACATAAGTCGACTAATGTTCATGTGCCAACACCGAAATTTTTTATGCCGGTGTTTCTGACTGTAATTATTTCTACGCTGATTTATATCGGCTTTCAGTTGACTTCAGATCTGGCGCATGTTCCAGCAATCGGTCTGTATTCGATGATTCTTTTAGCCACAGCGCTATTTATTGCGCTGGGCTTTGAATTCGTCAATGGTTTCCACGATACAGCCAACGCGGTTGCCACCGTAATCTATACCAACGCATTGTCTGCACCGGTTGCAGTCATGTGGGCAGGTTTCTGTAATTTCCTTGGGGTAATGGTGGCCAGTGGTGCCGTTGCTTACGGGATCATTGCATTACTTCCTGTTGAACTGATTATGAACGTGGGTACAGGAGCCGGTTTTGCCATGGTCTTTGCCATGTTGATCGCCGCGATTCTCTGGAATCTGGGCACCTGGTTCCTGGGTATTCCTGCTTCTAGTTCACATACCCTGATTGGTTCGATTCTAGGTGTGGGCATCATGAACTATTTGCTTAATGCAGGTGGCGGTGCTTCCGGTGTGGACATGGAACAGGTGATGAAAGTCGGTAAGGCGCTGTTATTTTCGCCTTTGATCGGTTTTGCTTTTGCTGCAATCCTGTTCTTGCTGGTGAAAAAAATCTTCAGAAAGCAGCTAGAACTGTTTAAGCCACCTGAAGGTAACAAGCCACCACCACCACTGATTCGTGCCATTCTGATTTTTACCTGTACTGGCGTAAGCTTTGCCCATGGTTCAAATGATGGTCAAAAAGGTATGGGCCTGATCATGCTGATCTTGATCGGTTGTGTACCTTTGGCATACTCGTTAAACAAGAATCTTGATGCACAGCATATCCAGTCTTTCGGTCAGTTATCTGCTCAAACTGCTGATGTGATTTATCCACAGCATGATGATATTCCGGATGAACAGGCACGTGCCGTAATTACCAAATATATTCAGACTAAAGAGTTAAATGCTGAAGTTGTACCTGCATTGGCAAGCTTAACGGATCATTTGGGTGAAAAAGTCGGTTCATACACGAACATTAAAGATGTGCCTGAGGCGCAAGTTTCAGAATTCCGTAATGACATGTACTTGAGCACCACAGCATTTAAACGCTTGGATAAAGCAGAAGCTTTGCCTGCGATGACTGCTGCACAGGAAAAAACAGTTGACGAATATCGTGATAACCTGGATTCATTCCTGCAATACATCCCGACTTGGGTAAAAGTGGCGGTTGCTTTGGCACTTGGTCTAGGTACCATGGTGGGCTGGAAACGTATTGTAGTGACTGTAGGTGAGCGTATTGGTAAACAACATATGACTTATGGTCAGGGGATGTCTGCCGAGCTGGTAGCCATGACTACAATTGCTGCTGCAGACGGTTTCGGTATGCCGGTATCAACGACTCATGTCCTGAACTCTGCGGTTGCAGGTACGATGGTAGCGAACAAGTCTGGCCTGAACTTCCAGATGGTGAAAACGATTCTGTCTGCCTGGGTGTTCACACTGCCAGCAACGATCTGTCTGTCAGGTGGTTTGTACTGGGTACTGTTAAAAGTTTTCTAAGAAAATTTGATGTAAAAAAAACGCTGCCGAGGCAGCGTTTTTTATGACGTTTTGAAAAGTTTAAAAATCGAAAGGTTTTAAATTATGATGAAGGCGACAGGGATGTCGCCGTTAGGTTGTCTTGCGTAATTTTTTAAAGCAATGCTTAAAAAATTACTCAGGATATATCATCAGCCTAACAAAAGATTTTTGTTACCTTGTGAAGACATGCTTCTCATATTTCAAAAGTAAAGAAAAAAAGAATGTATAGAATGGATCAACTTCAATTTGCTTAAAGTCCATTCATAAAAGTTTGAAAGATTCAAAGCCTATATTGACCTCTTCCTTGCGCAGCAGTGCTGCTCATCTCCTAGGAGGAGAAGGAACTTTCAATTTACTTCTTCAACTTACCTAACAATCCTTTCGGCAGTTTATCCGTCGCAAAACCATACAGCGCAGCAAATGGCAGTGCAGTACGTGCCAGATAAGCCACTCGCCATAAACCACCATGATTTGCACCAGACATCATCAGCTCAAGTGGATGATTCAGTTTTACATCTGGATTAGCCACAGACTCCGGATTACGTAGATCATGAATCCATAAGGCTGCCATAATCGCATTGGTAGTTTCTGGTGCAAAAGCTTCAACATCAAACAGGCTGGCACCATTAAACGCAGCCTTAAGCAGCGGATTCTTGGTTACAGAATAAGTGGTTGTAGAAGGTGCGATATTAATACTGACACGTTGGCCATTGGCACGCGCCAGTGTGGCACGCCATTGCTGGATGCGTTTTGCCAGCGCATAGTTCGGGCCTTGTTCAACCACCAGGCAGTCACATATGCCATAGGATTGATCAGCAACTTTGAATAAATCTTGTGCATTTTTCTTAAAGAAATGTTTGCGTGAGATTAGCGAAATACCTTTGGTCAAAGTACTTTCCAGTTTAGACAGATGCTGGTATTTGCTTTGCGATGCTTGAACAACTTCTTCTGGCACCGCATAGACGTCAGTTGGTGTACACATATACATCAGACTGGTATTGGCTTTCTGCTCGCTGACATGTTTCATGATTGCATCCATTGCCATGGAAACACGCACATGTTTTTCACCATCCAGATAGGCGATTGCTGCCAGGTCCAGATTTTGCTCGAACTGAATCAGCCATTGGGCAATTTCTGGAATTTGCGTCAACAGGTTGGCACCGAGCTTCTCTTTTAGAACTTCAATTGAAGTATCCGCTGGCAGAGTTTCAGCTGAAGGCGCATATAAAGTAGCATTACCTTCACTTACCGTATCCAGAATCTTGCTCCAGACACGGGTATTTGGCAGGTCAATTGCCACGATATTGGCTTTCCATTTAGATAACCAGGTCAATGGACCCGCTTCAGAAGCAGCACCGAACAGCACCGTGGTACGATCTGACAGGTCAAACCATTCCGGATGGGCAATACATTCACGCAGGGCATGGGCATGACTTGGCTCGACGATACCACGTTCTTCCCATAGTTGGATCTGGTCCAGTAGGGCTTGTCCCTGCAATTTTTTACCATGATAAGGCACATACCATTCAGGAGCTTTTTCAGACTGACCTTTCAGCTGAAAGGTACTCAGGTTTTGCGCAGGTAAAGACATTACATCTTTAAGTAGATGCTTCTGGCCATCACGGTAATATTCAAAACTGGCATGCGCTGTTTCCAGACCTTGTTGGGCAATATTCAGTGCTGCACCTGGAGAGCGCAGGCCATCTTCAACCAGATGTTTAAAGTGAACCGGATATTGCTTGCGCCAGTTTTTTTCCTGTTGAGCTGCGCTGGCATGTACAGGATCAACAGCGTTTAAGGCTTCAGAAATGATAGTGCGGCCAATTTTTGAAGTGCTAGGTTTTTGTTGTGAAGCAGAAATAGGGAATTGAAGACCGTCTGGGGAATTGGACATGCAAAATATCTCGCGATTTACAGCAATTAATATACAGATGTATACATTATCACTGCAAAATCCACTCCAAGGTTGGCAATATATGACATCCTGACTTTTAAAATTATTACGAGATGTTTCGAAATAAAGGAAGTATATTGCTTCCTTACCATCACTCGTTTAAAAAACTAATTCTCAGTACCCTTGATGAATGAAAGAATCTAGAAGGGGAGTTGAGCCAGTTTATTCAGGAAGTGTGGAATAAGTCGAGGTTCCAGGATAATGGTCATAATCACACCATAAGCCGCCCCCCAAAGATGGGCGCTGTGATTGATATTGCTGTTCCCGCGTTTGCCAGACCAGACACTATAAGCGACATAAAGTACTGCAAAAATAATGGCCGGCACAGGAATAAAAAACACGAAAATCAGTTTCCATGGCTCAAACAGAATATAGGCAAATAATACTGCTGATACTGCACCCGAGGCACCCAGACTTGCCCAGCGTGGATTATTTTTATTTTGCAGATAACTCGGAATAATGGCTGCAATCAGACCACCCAGATAGAACAGGACAAAGCCCAGATCATAAAGATACTGGCGATAAAAGCTCTCGATAATACTGCCAAAGAAGAACAGCGTAATCATATTGAACAGTAGATGTGTGCCATCTGCATGAATAAAGCCATGCGAAATAAAACGGTCATACTGACCACGTTGAATTGCTGGTGGCCAGAAAATCAGACGGTTCATGACCTGCTCTTTGGAAAAGGCAATAAAAGAGATGATGCAGGTAATCAGAATAAGGGTAACGGTATGATTAAAGGGTAAATGCAGCATAGACGGCAGTTCTAATTCTGAAGTAGTGATCCCTAATCTTGCCATTATTCTGACATTTAGGTAGTACTTTTATAATAAATCCGACAATTTTAGTTGAAATTTTAAATTTACCCCGCATCTTCAGTTAAAATGGCAGCTTCAGCTTGAGGAAATTATTGTTATGTCGACTGAGAACAGCAGCACTGCAGTTACAGAAGAAATTCCAAATCTATTGATTACACCGACTGCACAAGAGTATTTAAAGGATCTACTGGAAAAACAAAATACACCAGGTATTGGTGTACGCGTTTTCGTGGAAAATCCGGGTACACCGCGCGCTGAATGTTGCATGGCTTATAGTGCACCAGATGAAGTTGTACCGACAGATTACAAACAGGATTATCCAGAATTCCCTGCGTACATCGATACTCCATCTATTCCTTATTTGCTTGATGCAGTAATTGATTACAACAAAGACCGTTTTGGTGGTCAGCTGACTTTCCGTGCACCAAACTCTAAAGTGCCACGTGTAGGTCCTGATGCCTCTGTAGAAGAGCGTATCACTTACGTGCTTCAGTCAGAAATTAATCCAGGTCTAGCAGGTCATGGTGGTAACTGTGCACTGGTTGAAGTGGTTGAAGATCCTGAACACGGTTTGACCGCTGTACTTAAATTTGGCGGCGGCTGTCAGGGCTGTTCAGCAATTGACGTGACTTTGAAACAAGGCGTTGAAACGACTTTGAAACAGCACGTTCCTGAACTTGCACGTGTGGTTGACCAGACTGACCATAGTCAGGCTGAAGGTGCATACTTCAAGTAAGTAGCGAATAAAATTTAGCTTATAAAAAAGGCCTCAAATATTGAGGTCTTTTTTTATTTGTATTTAATAATGATAATAATTATCAATAGTAATTGTATTTAGAGTAACATTTGATACAATGCGTCACAATTCCATCAATATTTCTTCATAAATCTACTTCTGGGGCGTAAATAGAGTATGAACACACCGTTTTTGAAATCGACGTTAGCTTTTGCAGTACTTTCAGCAATGGTTTCAACACATGCTGAAGTACAATCAGTTGCAAGTGCTAAAGAACAACAAGAATCTACTTCATCGCTTGAAGCTCCTACATCTGATGCTGTCAAACTCAATACGATTGTGGTCACTGCCAGTGGAACAGAGGTTAACGTGAAAGATGCACCGGCATCTATTAGTGTGGTAACCAGTGAAGATATTCAACGCCAGCCATTTAATAGCATTGCCGAAGTTTTAAGTGACTTACCTGGTGTGACAGGTGGTTATTCAAACGTAGGTGCTGGCTCTAAAATCACTTTCCGTGGTATGCCAGACAAATATACATTAATTTTGGTAGATGGTAAGCGTATTGGTAACCAGTCCTTGTTGGGCCATCGTCCAGACAAAGTCGATCAAGATTTAAACTGGATTACACCAGAAATGATCGAACGCATTGAAGTTGTGCGTGGTTCGATGTCTACGCTTTACGGTTCTGAAGCTGTTGGTGGTGTCATTAACATCATTACTAAAAAAGTACCGAATGAACTCTCAGGCAGCGTATCAGTAAATTACAGCAAGCCAGATACAAGCCAACGTGGTGATACTAAAACTTATGGCGCAACTTTAGCGGGTCCATTAACAGAAAGCTTAGGTTTCCGTTTGGGTGCGAACCGTACTGACCGTGCTGCGGACAAAGAGGCTGATGGTGGCTCTGGTTCTACTGCTGATACAGTCAATGGCCGTTTAACTTGGGCATTATCAGATAGCCAAACCCTAAATTTCGATGCCTCTTGGGGTAATGATAAGTCAGAAACTGAAGAGACTGCCGGCGAACAATTCGGTTATGAAATGGAGCGTTTTGGCTTAGGAATTGGTCATGAAGGTCAATTTTCCAATGGCTTAACTACAAATATTGATTTGTACCATAACGAAATCCAAAACAATGACCAATCATTTGTAAATGATGACAAAGTTGAAACTAAAGCACTTGAAACAGTTCTGGATTTAAAAGCTACCCAAGAACGTCAAATCTTTGGTAAACGTAATGATTTAACCGTTGGCGCACAGTACAAATACGAGCAAGTATCTAACGCAAGCAATATGGGTAACTTAGGCGAAGACGTTAATGGTAATCCATTAACAAATAATGATTTAGAGCCAGATAACTATTCATGGTCGGTATTTGCTGAAGATCAAATTCATTTGCAAGACAACTTTATTTTAACCCTTGGTGGTCGTTTAGATAACGATGAAGAATATGGTAGTAATTTCTCTCCTCGTGGCTATGTTGTTTATCACCCGTCAGAAGCATGGACAGTAAAAGGTGGTGTATCAAGTAGCTTCCGTGCACCAAATTTACGTGAACGTTCTGGTACCTCAAGTACGGGTTCTATGGGAATGGGTTGTACTTCTTTAATTCCTTTGGGCTATCCAGGTGGTGGTTGCCAAATGTTGGGCAACCCAGATCTAGATCCAGAAACCAGTGTGAACTATGAACTTGCAGTGGGCTATGAAGAAGATGGTTATGGTGTTGAATTAACTTACTTCTTAAGTGACATCGAAGATCTAATTCAAAATAGCTATTTAGGCTCAACACCAAGTGGCGTATGGTATACGACGCAACGTAACGTAGGTGAAGCACGCACAAGTGGTCTAGAGTTAACCTTTAAATTACCATTAACAGATTATTTACGCTTTAACGGTAATGCGACCTATATGCTTGAGTCTGAGAACAAAACTACAGGTGAGTCACTACTTGAAACTCCTGAGTTAACGTTAAATGGTTCATTGTTATGGGACGTAACAGATTCGCTTAGCTTGCACGCTAAAGTACAATATTTGGGGAAACAATCCTTACAAATTGGCGACACTACGCCTACTTTTGCCAAAGCATATACCACTGCAGATATAGGTGCCAATTATACGTTTAATGATCATTTGACATTCCGTGCTGGCGTACAAAACGTTGCGGGTGTCAAAGTGGATACAGGTGCTGATTATGGAACCAGTAACCCTGCGGTATACTATGCAGGCTTCACCACAAAATTCTAATTGCTAGCTAGACTGCAAAAGCCCATAAAATAGGGCTTTTGTTGTTTTGAATACAATTTAAATAGATAAGTGACTATGATGAACTTACATGATGGATATGTGGTAGATGTGCCATATCCAACTTTTGTACACCGTCAAGCCATGCCGACATGGTTAAATATGGTAGTACAGCAGCAGGGTATACAAGCGCCAGATCTAAAACGACCTTTTCGCTATTTAGAGTTGGGCTGTGCTATGGGTATTCATTTGCACTTAACAGCCGCCGCACATCCGCAAGGTCATTTTGTGGGTGTTGATTTTAATGCACAACAGCTCTTGGTTGCCCAAGAAGGTATTGAACGTACACATATCTCGAATATTGAGTTGATTCATGCCAGCTTTTCTGAGCTACTGACTCAGCAACTTGAACCTTTTGATTTTATTGTCACGCATGGTGTATGGTCATGGATCGCTCAGGAGCATCAGCAGGCAATTGTTCAATTGGTCAGCCAATTGCTCAAACCCAATGGCATTTTTTATTGTAGTTATATGAGCCATCCTGGGGCGACTCATTTCACTTCAGTACAGAAGTTAATGCTAGAGATGTCACAGCATTTGACAGGAGACTCTGCCAGCAAAGCAACGCAGACTGTACATTTTGCTCGTCGTTTGGCACAAACTCAACGTGGATTATTTGAAAAAGTACCAAGCTTGGCAGATGATTTAACTGCATTGGCACAAGATAAACCCAGTTATATTGCCCATGACTTTTTGTCACAGCATTGGCAGCCACAACATTCTGCAGACATGATTCGCCTGATGGCACAACAAGGTTTGGCCTTTATTGCTGGGGCAGGTGTTATTGAAAATATTGACGTTTTAGAATTTTCACCTGAAGTTAGACGTATGTTAGACCAGTTGCCAGTGCTCACATTACGAGAAACCAGTAAGGATATTTTACGTAATACTTTGCAGCGTCAAGATGTGTATGTGAAAAAGGCGCAAAAACTCAATCAAGCACAGCGTAGTGCCTATTATGATCAGCAATTGTTTTGCCTGACACCGCAAGCACCTGTAGGGCAGTCATTAGCTCAGGATGAAAAGTTGGGGCAGCTTCATGACCTGGTGCCGTTATTTGAACAAGTGCTGTCCAGTTTATCGCAACATGCCATGAGCACACAGCAGCTTTTGAAGCGCAGCAAGTTAAAAATTTCTGCACAACAATTTAGTGAAATTTTGATGGTGATGGTTTGGGCTGGTTATATACATCCATGTGCGGCGCATCAACATCCACAGATGGCAGCAAAAATGAATATGTGGATGCACGAACAAGCTTTGCCGTGGCGTGTAATCCCTGAATGTGCCACGGCAATTTCACTGTCAAGTTGAAAGATTTTGAGCAAGCCGCAACAGCACAGATTATTCAGGATTTAAAATTTTCTGTGCTGTATCGGAATAATAAAATTTCTCCAGATAGATCCGTGCACGTTCACGTAAATGGCCCTGGGAAATCATCTGCTGAATCACAGGAACCAGTAACCCATTTAATTCATGCTGAATCAGCGATTCATCAATATTCAGATCATGTAAAAGCAGATCAAAAGTGTGCTCCTGATTACGGACATACCAGGCATGTACGCCATCCTGTATCTGCTGTTGCAGATAATCGGTCTGGCGCATGTGATCCCAGATCTCATGGCCCAAATTCACAGTCTGGGTCAGGTCTTGTACTTCAATATAATTCTTTAATACGGACAGAGGCATGTCTTTGATTTTATGCCAGAGATTCGCTTGAAAATGATAGAGTTTTTCATCATCAAAATGCTGGTTCAGGATATTTTCACTCAACTGGCCAAGCTTGAGAATATTCTTTTGCAAGTATTTGGCAATGGTATTGTCCAGACTGGTATCAGTGACATTTTCCAGTACAGACTTGCCCATTTTCATAAAGCGGGAAACACCGGGTACGCTTTTGGCAATCACCGAATTATCCAGATAATCCTGAATTGAATGTTGGATTAATTGGCTGATCATGGCAGAGAAGGCAGGGTTGTTTACTACTTTCTTGATCAGGCGCTGACGATGACCACTTTTACTTGCGACATACTGAGCAATCTTATCAATGGTCAGTACAGGAATCACATCGGCAATCTTGGTATTGTCATTTGCAGGGTGGACTAGAGCAAAACGGATATGTTCTGCAATCTGTTCAATCAGAAAAGAGCTGGCCGCTGTGCCTAATATTTGTTTTTGCAATAGCAGGTTAATTTGCATCGGACTCCACAGATCTTTCAGGGTCTGTTTGCGGAACCAGAGATAAAAAGTCTGAAACTCATTTTGAATCGTTTCAGATTGAGCAAATGATTGATCTAAAAAGTCAAGCTGAGCTTCGATCAATTGCTCAATCATCGGGTGTTTCTGCATATTGATTCTAAAAGTTAATTTAAAGGGATGAGTTTATCAGCAAGTGGATTTTTTAGGGTCTGTGTCTTTGCAAGAAAAGGTAAATAATACTGTGCAACCTGTCTTTCTGCTTCAAGAATCGGTATATGACCGACATTGTTCAGGATCACTGGTGTTTCGGCACGTTTAAATAGGGAGTGCAGCTCTTTAGCCACTTCAACATTAATAATACGATCCTGCTTACCCCATAAAATCAACGTTGGTGCTTCTACAGTACGGGTCAAACGAGCAAATGTTTCTGGCGTGTAGATCCGGCTCAGCATGACAATTTGATCAATAGCTTTGCTGGTCTGCTCGGAACGGGAAATCAGCAGTTTTTCTTGGGCATGTTTTAACTGATCTGAGAGAGCAGGCGGATGCTGCATCAGTTTATGACTGACATCTTCCAGATCTCCCGGTTTGCTTACAATCAGGTTCTTTAAAGCATATGGATCACGGGTATAGCGCGTATTGGCGTTTTTATAGATTCCGGCACTATTCAGTAAGAACAGGCTTTGCGTATCGAAAGGATATTGAGAAGCATAAACTGTGGCAATCGACCCCCCTAGAGAATGTCCAGCAACATGCAGATTCTCATCGACATCCAAAGCTTCCAGAAAGATACGCAGTTGAGAAGTTACATTCGGTACTGAGAAATCAAAATCTGCAGGTGTACGGGTGTCACCATTATTGGGTAAATCGGGAACGATGACATGATAATAAGGGGTAAGAAACCGTGCGACACGATTCCAGTCGTCTTTGGTGCCCGCCAGACCATGAATCAGTAAAATAGAGGGTTTATTGACATTCCCGCCCTCGTTATAGCTCCAGGAAATATGACCGACTTTCAGCGTTTTGCTTTTCAGACCCGCTTGTAGCCGTTCCTGAACCAGATACTGGCTAAGAATATTATTACTTGGCTGAGCACGCGTAGGAAAACTGACTTGGGCTTGACTTAGTGTGCTGAAGCTTGGGGCTAATATTAGAGTCATGGCGCAGAGTAATTTTGAGCGCTTTATTAATTTTCTTATCATGGCGTCACATTCCTTGTCTTGCATCCAGTGTACTGTTCAAAACAGTTTTATCCTGAAGCAAATCCACCTTGTTCGGATAAAATTATAGAGTTATTTCTATTGTAAATAATTGTGAAGTAATGTCACCAATAAGTTATTCGCATAAGTGAAAAAAAATCAGTTTTCATGTGAACTCTGATCATAAATTGAAATATTAGTGTGATGCAGGTCCACTGATAGAAATTTAGACAAGCTGATTTTTTGCAAGTGACATTCATAAATCAGAGGATTAAGATATTGCAACTTAAAACAACGGTGGTAAACACGAATGCTCACAGCTCAGGAAGCTATAGAACGTCTTAAAAAGGGTAACCAACGCTTTGTCAACGGTGAAACGCAGCATTTAAAATTATTATCGCATCAGCAACGTGCTGAAATGGCAGAAAGTCAGGAACCATTTGCTATTGTTTTAGGATGTTCAGATTCACGTGTGCCAGCAGAAATGGTATTTGACCAAGGTTTGGGTGATCTGTTTGTCATTCGCGTAGCAGGGAATATTGTCGCGCCGTCTCAGGTTGGTAGTGTTGAGTTTGCTGCAGAAAGCTTTGGTTGTCCTGTAGTCATTGTTTTGGGTCATACACATTGTGGCGCAATTCATTCTACGATTGAAGCACTGACCAATCCGGCAACTCCGCCATCTGCAAATCTGATGTCAATTGTTAACCGTGTACGTCCATCAGTTGAAATTCTGATGCAGACTGAACTGAAGGATGACCTGAACAAACTGTCTAAGCATGCAGTACGTTCGAATGTATTTGCTTCTGTGAACCAGTTACGTCATGGTTCAGCAGTACTGGAAAATCTCATTGCACAAGGCAAATTACTGGTGGTGGGTGCTGAATACTCACTGGAAACTGGTGAAGTCACCTTTTTTGATTTCTAATTTGAATTTTAAGAATGAATGATATTAAAGGCGCCTTAGAGGGCGCCTTTAATATATGGATAAGCATTATTTAACAGGATACTTTGTGCCTTGGCATTTGGATGTACCAGATCCTGTTGCATCAAGTTTTTATTTCCTGCTACCCCATTCAAAAAGAATGGTAACAATTTCACTTTATATTGCTGGCTCACCACCTTGTAATTATTTTCAAAAGCTTTTGTATAACTTTGACCATAATTTGGCGGCATTTTCATGCCAAAAAGAATGACTTTTGCTTTGGCTTTCTGACTTTGCTGAACCAGATTTGCCAGATTTTTCTGAATCATCTGTGGCGGCTGACCACGTAGGCCATCATTACCACCCAGTTCAATAACGACAATATGTGGCTTATGAGTCTGGAGCAGTTTAGGCAGACGTGCCAGTGCACCGCTGGTGGTTTCGCCGCTTACACTTGCATTGACCACTTTATGCTGTTTCGGATACTGTTGGTTTAAACGTTTTTGCAACAGATTGACCCAACCCTGTTCAGGTTGAATACCATAACCCGCACTTAAGCTGTCACCCAGAATCATAAGGGTCTTTGCTGAAACCAGCACCGGCATCAGGCACAGGCCAAACAGTGCTAAGCTGCGGAATAAATAAGACTTTAGAATTTGAATATTCAGATGCATAGGAAAAGTATGATTCAAGATCGCCAGAAAGCTACCATCATGCCACAGCCAATAATTTCTGCTCAACAATTGACACAAAAGATACAACTATCACAAAAACAGTTGACGATTTTTGAGGACCTCAATCTGGAGATTCTGGCTGGAGAACAGGTAGCGATTACCGGACGATCCGGCTCTGGAAAATCCACCTTACTGGGCATACTGGCAACCCTGGATCAGGCCAGTTCAGGTCATTTACAGGTCTGTGGTGAATCCATTACTGAAATGAATGAAGAACAGCGAGCCAAGGTCAGACTGGAAAATATCGGTTTTGTGTTTCAGTCTTTTCAGCTGTTGCCACATCTGACTGCATTAGAAAATGTGATGTTGCCCTTACGTTTACAGCCAAACTTCAATTATGCCGCAGCTGAACAAAAAGCGTTGAATCTGTTGCAAAGAGTAGGGCTGGACCGTCAGGCCCAGCAAACCCCTAAAGTGCTTTCTGGCGGGGAACAGCAACGTGTTGCGATTGCCCGTGCTTTGGTGAGTGAGCCAAAAATCATTTTTGCTGATGAACCGACTGGAAATCTGGATGGGGAGACCGCCAAGGAAATTGAACAGCTGTTATTTCAGTTAAACCATGAATTGGGTACCACTTTAATTCTGGTGACCCATGACCAGAAACTGGCACAACTATGCCAGCGTCATTTTGAGTTAAGCAATGGTCAGTTGACTGAACATGTGAATGGAGGATGATATGAACCTCTTCCGTCCTTTACTGACTCAAAGTTTTAAGACTACGGGCATTTATCTGCTGATTATTGCATTGACCCTGGCAATTAGCGCGACCACAGCGCTTAAGTTCAGTAATGAGCAGATTCAGAATGCCGTGGCATTGCAAGCAGCGGAAATGCTGGCTGGAGATCTGCTGCTTAGTAATAATGAGCCAATCGAAGATGCCTGGCGAGAAAAGGCTGATCAGCTGGGTTTGCAGCAATCAGAGGTTACTGTATTTGGCAGTATGGCACATACCAATGACGAATTTGTCATGGTCAATGTCAAAGCCATTGATACTGCTTTTCCTTTACGCGGTGAGCTAAGAGTCAAACCTGAAGCTAAACAATTAAAACCGGGTGAAATCTGGCTCAGTCAGCGTGCCATGGATCTGCTCAAAGTTAAAGTGGGGGATCAGGTTAATATTGCCGACGCCTCATTCAAGATTACTGCCGTGATTGACTATGACTCTAATCAGGAATTAGGCTTCTCGGGTTTCTCACCGACCGTAATTATCTCTCAGGCAGATGTGGCACGAACCAATGCGATTCAGGTTGGTAGCCGGATTGATTATCGCCTGCTCATGGCAGGTGATCCGGACAGTGTTCAAACCTATCAAAAAGACTTTAAGAAGATTGTTAAACCGGGTATGGATACAGAAGCTGAGGAACAACAGTTTGAGGAGCAGAATAGTCTGCGTCTAAGAAATGCCAGTGAAAGCAATACCCGTTTGATGAAGCCGATTGCTAATCTGGATACCTTTTTGCAGTTGGCAAATATTTTGACCATCTTGCTTTGTGGTATCGCGATTGCCTTAACCGCACAGCGCTATGTACAGCAGAATCAGGATCATATTGCGTTAATGCGTTGTATCGGCGCGACGAAACAGCAAATTCTGGCGGCTTATCTGGCATTACTTGGACTGGTACTGGCAATCGCAATGCTCATAGGCACCATTGTCGGCATCAGTTTAGGTTATGCTTTGCTGCAACTCATGTTACAGCTGATTCCACATCTGCAGCTGCAATTCTCGGTGATGGCAATGCTATCAGGTCCATTACCGATTGCGATGCTGACCAGTGCTGTGGTATTGCTTGGTTTTGTGCTGCCAAGTTTGTGGCAATTACTCAATACTGCACCAATCCGGGTTATCCGTCAGGAAGAAAAATCCGTACATTCCATGTTGTGGATGCTGGTGAGTGGGACACTGAGCCTGATTATTTTCAGTGTGGTGCTCACCGAGAATATTGTATTAACGGCTTGGGTGATTGGCGCCATTATTCTGCTTTGTGCTGTGCTGTATCTCACCGTATGGGGATTGCTGAAAGTCCTGCGTAATACAAAATCCCGGATTTCCGCTTATGTACGGACACCGTATCAGACTGCGTTACAGATCACCGCTTTGGCACTGGGCCTGAGTCTGATTACTGTATTAGCCGTATTGCGTACCGATCTGCTGGAACGCTGGCAACAGCAGTTACCAGAAGGTACACCGAACCAGTTTGTCTATGGTTTGCCGCCTTTTGAGATGCCGCAGTTGAGGGCCGAGTTAGAGCAAAATGGCTGGAACAGTACGCCGCTATATCCGAATATTCGTGGCCGTCTGATTGCCAAGAATGATCAGCCATTTGCTGCAGAGTTAGTCAAGAAGAGTAATACACTACGCCGTGAACTGAACCTGACCCAGACCGATCAGTATCCACAAGATAATGTGATTTTAACTGGCGAAGCGCAATTGAAACAGCCGGGAGAAGTTTCAGTTGAAGCCACGACTGCGGAAGAACTGGGAATCAAGATTGGAGATAAGCTGACGTTTAGCTTACCTGAGGGACCACTGGAAGCCAAAGTGGTGAATCTGCGTAGTGTGGAGTGGGAAAGCTTTAGTCCAAATTTCTTCTTTATCTTTACTCCGAATACCATGGATGCCAATGCCGGTAGTTATCTGGGCAGTTTTTATGTGCCGGAACAGGAACGACCAAAACTGGTTCAGCTGATCCAGCAGTTTTCTAATACGGTCTTTATCGATGTCAGCCTGATTCTGAACGAGATCAAGCGTATTGTGAATGTACTGGTGCAGATCGTGACCATCTTGGCCTTACTGGTGAGTGTAGCAGGGATACTGGTTCTGATTGCCTGTCTGAATCTGCTCATGGATGAACGCAAGCGGGAGGTGGCTTTACTTCGCTCATTCGGAAGTTCCAAACAGAAACTGAAAACCATGCTTAGTCTGGAAATCGGTTTTATTGGTCTATGTGCCGGAATTGTATCTTGCCTGTTTGCCGAAGTGATTAGCGCCGTTGCCAGTTACCGAATGGAATTACCGATTCAGCCACACTGGGAAATCTGGCTGATTCTACCGATCTTTATGACTTTACTCTGTACGCTGATTGGTCGTTATCGACTGAGTTATCTGAGTGATATTCCACCGCTGCAAAGTCTGCGCGAACTGAATCAATAAAAATTGAAGATGCGTCAGTTACAGTTTTAACTGCTGACGCATCATCTCCAGAATTTCTTGCCAGAGTGGCTTAATAGGATCAATCAGGATCAAGTTATATTGATAAAGCCCATAGCAGGCTGCTAAAGCAGCTATGAGTGCGATGAATTGAATAAAACCTGCGCGTTGCAGCTTTTGCCCGGCATACCAGAGTGTAGCCAGCACAGCGCCCATAATCATGCCACCCATATGTGCAGCATTGTTAATTCCAGCAATCATAAAGCCCATGAACAGGTTGATCCCCATCACCATCAGCAGGGTTTTTTTATCTAAAATAAAGCGCTGACGTGGAAGGACTGGCAGAATCGACAAGATTGTCAGTGCACCGCCCAGGCCCATGACAGCACCCGATGCACCAGCACTTACGCTTGGTAAAAGTCCCGGATTGGCGACCCCACCTTTAATTAAGGTATAACTATCCTGAATATTCATATAACCGCTGAACAGACTGCCCATCAGCCCAGCACAAAGATAGAGGCCAACAAAATACCAGCGCCCAAATAGCTGTTCTGCCACGCTGCCAAAAATATACAGCGCCCACATGTTTAACATTAAGTGAATCAGGCCAAAATGAAAAAACATGCTGCTGAACACACGAATGGGTTCCGCCAGATAAGTCAAAGGTGCATAATCAGCACCCCAGCGGATGGCATCTTGCGTACTTGGATGGCTGGCATCTGTGCCAGTAAAAATCTGCCAGGCAAACAATCCGACATTCACTGCAATCAATACCGCAGTAAACCACCAGGTGTGGACGTCCAGTTTACGGTGAATGGAAGGAGGTGCGTATTCAGACATGCTATTCTTGCGCTGTATGAGATATTTCAAATAAGCTTAACACGAAAAAATAACATCTTCAGGAGTAACCCACTGACATGAAAGCTTTTCTAATCCGAATATTCTTGCTGCTGTTCAGTGTGGTTTTATGTATTCAACTCTGGATCTTTGCCAGTCTGGCCTGGTGGCGTTTTAATCCGGTCAATACCACGATGATGATGCGGATTGATTATTGGACTGAACCCTCCAAGCCTATTCAACATCAATGGCGTCCTTATGATGAGATCAGTACCAATCTGAAAAAAGCAGTGGTGACTGCGGAAGATGGAAAATTTGTGCATCATCATGGTTTTGACTGGGATGGGATTCAAACAGCTTTAAGCCGTAATAAAGAACAGGGTAAAGTTGTTGCGGGGGGATCTACCATTTCCCAGCAGCTGGCAAAAAATCTGTTCCTGTTCAACAAACGTTCTTTCCTGCGTAAAGGTCAGGAAGCGGTTGCCACCTGGATGATGGAACGCATGTGGTCGAAAGAGCGTATTCTTGAAGTGTATTTAAACTCGATTGAGTTTGGTCATCATATTTACGGGGTGGAAGCGGCAGCCAAACATTATTTTGGTAAAACTTCAGAAAGTCTGACCAGAGAAGAGGCAATTTTCCTGGCGGCAATTTTGACCAATCCAAAATATTTTGAAGAAAATCGCAATGCTTCTGCCTTAAAAGCACGTAAACGCATGATTCAACGTTATATGCGCTATGCAGAATTACCCTGACAGTAAAAAATCGTTATAAAAAAATTGCCATAAAGCCCGAGAATTCGGGCTTTTTTTATGAAATTGTCATAAATTTGAAGCATACTGATACTATTGACTCAGGCTTTAAAACGATTAAAGGTTCGATATGAATACGGCAGCCAACAGCCCTTCGGTACAAACTGAATATACCTATAATGACCGGTACATTAACCGGGAATTGTCTATTCTGGATTTCCATTTGCGTGTCTTGGAACAGGCTGTCGATCCTTTACATCCACTGCTTGAACGCATGAACTTTCTGCTGATTTTCTCGCGTAATCTGGATGAGTTCTTTGAAATTCGTGTGGCTGGGGTGATGGAACAGCTGGATCTGGGCAATGAAAGTCGTAGTCCGGATGGCCTAACGCCGAAGCAGGTGCTGGATCAAATTTCCAAAACTGCGCATGCTGCCATTGAACGCCAGTACCGCATTCTGAATGAAGAAATTCTGCCTAAACTGCGTGAAGAAGATATCTGTTTCCTGCGCCGCGGTGAACTGACACCAGCACAGTCACAATGGATAAAAAAATATTTTCAGGAACAGGTGGCACCAGTCTTAACCCCGATCAGCCTGGATCCAGCCCATCCATTCCCGCGTTTGGTGAACAAGTCGCTAAACTTTATTGTGACGCTGGAAGGGAAGGATGCTTTTGGCCGTCAGATCGATCTGGCTGTTGTTCCTGCACCACGTTCACTACCACGTGTGGTGCGTTTACCGGATGAATTAACAGGTGGCAAGGAACATCATGTGATGCTTTCCGCAATTATACATGAACATGTTTCTGACCTGTTCCCGGGTATGACTGCAACAGGTTGCTATCAGTTCCGTGTAACCCGTAATGCTGATCTGGCTTTAAACGAAGATGTCGAAGATCTGGCGATTGCCTTAAAAGGTGAATTGAACTCGCGTCGTTTTGGGCGTGCAGTACGTCTGGAAGTTACAGAAAACTGTCCAAAACATATTTATGAATACCTGCTGGATGAATTTGATTTAGAAGAAGAGCATCTGTACAAAGTTGCTGGACCGGTCAATCTGGCACGTCTGTTATCGAATTTTAAACGTCCACATTTACGTTATGATTCACATACACCGATCGTACCGAAAGTACTAAAGAAATCAGAAAATATCTTTAGCGCGATGCAAAAGCAGGACATCCTGCTACATCATCCCTTTGAATCATTCTCGCCCGTAATTTCATTACTGCGTGAGGCTGCGCGTGATCCACAAGTCCTGGCGATCAAGCAGACCTTATACCGTAGTGGAGCGGATTCTGAAATTGTTCAGGTACTGGCTGAAGCAGCAAGAAATGGCAAGGAAGTGACTGCTGTCATCGAATTGCGTGCGCGTTTTGATGAAGAGTCCAATATCGCCGTAGCCAATGTCCTCCAAGAAGCAGGGGCTGTAGTTGTCTATGGTATTGTTGGCTATAAGACTCATGCCAAGATGATTCTGGTGGTACGCCGTGAAAATAACAAGCTGGTGCGCTATGTACACTTGGGTACCGGGAACTATCACGCGGGTAATGCGCGCATCTATACCGATTATGGACTGTTAACCACAGACAAAGAACTGTGTGAAGATGTACACCGTATCTTCCAGGAACTCACCGGTATGGGAAAAATGGCCAAGCTGAAAAAGCTGTTACATGCTCCATTTACACTACATACCCAGCTGGTGAATTACATCGACAATGAAATTGCCAATGCCAAAGAAGGCAAAAAGGCTCAGATCATTGTCAAAGTGAATGCACTGACAGAACTACAGCTCATTAATAAATTGTATGAAGCATCGCAAGCAGGCGTGCAGATTGACCTGATTATCCGTTCGATCTGCTGTTTGCGTCCTGGTTTACCGGGCTTGTCGGAAAATATCCGCGTTCGTTCCATCGTCGGACGTTTCCTGGAACATACTCGCGTGTATTACTTTAGCAATAATGGCAATTCCCGCATTTATTGCTCAAGCGCAGACTGGATGGACCGTAACCTGTTTAATCGTGTTGAAGCCTGTTTCCCGATTGAAGATGAAACATTGAAGAAACGCATCTATCAGCAAGGCTTATTAAACTATCTCAAAGATAACCAGCAATCCTGGTTGCTGCAAAGTGACGGTACTTGGATCCGTGCACAACCTGCGCAAGGTGAACAGCCGCATAATGCACAGCGCGTGTTACTGGAAACCTTTAAATAAGACATAATCTTTTAAAAAGAGACTGAATTTTCAGTCTCTTTTTATATAAATATGCTGTCTCTAAAAACAAAAAAAGGAGCCAGTGTGGGCTCCTTTTTTACGTCAGCAGTATCATTATTGCTGCGCGATCTTTTGCAGAATGGGTAGCAGTACATCAAATTCGCTTTGTAGCGGTGTACTCTTGCGTGTCACCAAAGCCAAGGTGCGGCTTGGTGCAGCAGCAATCTTTTTCACCTGAAGTTCAGGATTGGCTTTAATCATGTTGGTATGAAGTGCAATTTCAGGCAACAGGGTAAAACCAAGATTGGAAGACACCATCTCGATCAGCGTTGGCAATGAGCTTGCTTTCAGGCGATGATCATTCTTACGCTCACCAATTGGACAAGCACTTAAAGCATGATCACGTAGACAGTGGCCTTCTTCAAGTAACATCAAACGAGAAAGATCCAGATCTTCTAAGGAAGTTGCCTGAGCTGCATTCTGATCTGACTTGTGATGAACCACATACAGATCTTCTTTCACAATTTCAGCAACTTTCAGGCTGCGTGTATCAAAAGGCAGGGCCAGTACAACCATATCCAGGTTGCCATGTTCCAGCTTTTCAACAATTTTTTCACTTTGTGCTTCGTGCAGATGCAGCTGAATTTTCGGCAACTGTTTATGCACTTCATCAAGAAGTTGCGACAGAATGAACGGCGCAATGGTCGGAATCACACCTAAATGCAGATCACCTGTTAAAGGTTCACTCATCTCACGACTTAAACGCATTAAGTCCTGAGCATCAGCCAGTAGAACACGAGCGCGTGCAACCACTTGCTCTCCGAGTGGAGTCAAGCGTACATTCTGGCGATCACGTTCAACAAGAACGCCACCGAGTAAACGCTCCAACTCCATGATCCCGCCCGATAGGGTGGACTGGGTCACAAATGAACGGCGAGCAGCTTCTGTAAAATGCAGCGTCTCAGACAGTGTTACGAGATATGACAGCTGTCTTAGGGATGGTAATGCAGCCATAGTGTCCTAATTTTATGATTTAAAATGATCAGCAAATAATTCGCTAAGATATGGAATAAAATGCGGTGGGATATCATGCCCCATTCCATCAATTAATTCAAATTTAGCACCAGATATTGCTTTCGCAACAGCCTTACCATGGCTGGGTGGTAGCAAGCGATCTTGAGAACCATGAACTACAAGCGTCTCTTGTCGGATTTGCTTATCCAGTTGCAGCAACGAGCCCGTACATAATATTGCTAAAAACTGTTGAAGTACACCCGCTGGGTAATAACTTCGATTATATAATTTACGGGCGGTCTGCATTGCCTCAAGCTGATTGATATAACCAGGCGAGCCAATGATGTTAAACAGTTTTAAACTATGGTCAATTATACCATTTTCATCCTGCGAAGCGGGTTTGCCAATCAGACTAAAGAGCTGTTTTGGAAATGGTGGAGGTAACAGACGCTGATTGTTACTGGTAAATAACAGGGCCAGCTTTTTAACCTTTTCAGGATAACGTGCTGCCAGAATCTGGGCAATCATACCACCCATCGAAGCACCGAGCACATACACCTCGTCCAGTTCCATTTTATCAATCAGCAGACTGACGTCATCTGCCATGTCATACAGGGTATAAGGTGCTCCCTGGTTACCCAGGCCTAGCATGAAGCGACTCATCAGTTTAATGGTATTTAATCGTGGACCTTTATGATGGACTTTAGAGGATAGGCCAATATCGCGGTTATCAAAACGGATGACCCGGAAACCTTGGTCGATAAAAGATTTACAGAAAAAGTCCGGCCAATACAGCATCTGTGCACCCAGGCCCATAATCAGCAACAAGGTCGGGTGATTCTCCTGACCACCTACCTCTACATGCAATTCAATACCATTGCCAAGGTCAACCTTGGTTTCATGCATGAAAGCAGTATATGGTGATGGTAATAGACTCGATTGCACATGACTATTCATGTTAAGTTCCCTATAAAAGGACATTCTGTACAAAGAATGTCCTTTGTATTTAAACCTTAAACTGATACAGGAATCAAGTCAGGAACCTGCTTAGTCAATATAAGACGCTGTTTCGCTGCGGTAGCGCCTAATAGTACAAAGCCGCGCAGGGTTCCTTCAGTATCTGTGGCTTTGGCAATCATGCCATCCTCAAACTCTTCAGTGTCCCAGGTTACATCAATATTGGCGGGTGCAGGCAGTACAGTCAGGGGAGCAGCAGGTGTTTTTACCGCAACAGGCATTGCTGGATAATGCACTGCTGTCGTTTCACCATTCAAGGTTTTAGCCAGCGCACGCGCCTGCTGCATGATCGGCATCACATAAGGCAATAAAGTACCATTCACTTCAGCACAGTCACCGACAGCGAAAATATCAGCTAAATTCGTTTCGAGCTGGCTATTGGTCAAGATACCACGACCGATTTGTACACCAGACTCTTTGGCTACCGAGGCATTTGGTTGTAAGCCCACTGCAGACAGAACCACATCTGCAACGACTGACTGACCATTGGCTAATGTCACCAGGTAGTCACCATTTTCAACTTTAGAGACTTTCTCTACAGTCGTGCCTAATACAAAGTTAATACCAGTTTCTTCCAGGTTTTGCTGGAAAACATCTGCAACATGTGAAGGCAATAAACGGGCTAGAGGCTGAGGTGCCAAGTCAATTACAGTCACTTGATGGTCCGTGTGCTGAAGGTCATTGGCAAATTCACAGCCAATCAAACCGGCACCCAAAATCACTACCCGCTTATCTTCACGTTTTTCCAGGCTGGTACGGAAAGCTTTATAATCAGTCAGGTTGTTGACCACGTGAATATCGTCACTGCCATCACCAGCAATTGCCAGACGAATTGGCTGTGCACCCACGGCAAGAACCAGTTTTGAATATGCCTGTTTTTGCTCAGACTGATCTTTTACAACAGTCAGTTCATGTGCAGTAGCATCAATGGCTTTAACCCAGGTATGCGTTTCAATACGCATATTTAACTGAGCTGCCATTTTGGCAGCATCGCCCAAGGCAATATTTTCGGGTGCTTTTTTGCCCACTAAAGCATTGGAAAGTGTCGGTTTGGCGTAATTGGTTGCATCATCGGCACAAATCATGACGAGTTCATGGTCTGGATTCAGCTTGCGGAATTCGCGTGCGACAGCATAGCCTGCCATACCTGAACCAATGATGACGATAGGATGCATATTTAACTCCATGCTTTTTTATAGATAGTAGAAAGGCATAAAAAAAGACCACTCAATATGGCCTTTGTTTGGGCGAAATCAGATTTCGATCATTTCAAAATCGACTTTAGAAACGCCACAGTCTGGGCAGGTCCAGTCATCTGGAATATCTTCCCATTTAGTACCAGGGGCGATACCGTCCTGAGGCCAACCTTCCGCTTCGTCGTAAATCCATCCACAAACGATGCATTGATATTTTTTCATGTAACTCTCCAAAACCAGCGAATATGGAAGCTGGCTCAAAAATCCTAAACAGGCAAGACTCTAATAATATGGCATTTAATAGCGGACATATTTGGCTAAATTTTTACGCAGTTCTGTTCAGAAAGTAAAGTAGATAACAGTTTAAACAGCAAAATTAAAAGCAGAATAGTGATCCGGGTCAGTAAAAGTCCTTTACTCAAGCTTTTTATTCTCTTAGAAATGCCGGAATATAATTTTATTTATGCAAATAAATAAAAGCTTATTGTTTCTCACACTGAGAGAAATAAAAAATATTTTACCGTCGGGTAATGATTCATAGATTTAAAACAATCATTAAAGTTTTTATGAAAAAAGTGCTCTTATAAATTAATGAAATATAAGTAAATAATTGCATGTCAATAGGGGTGTTGCTGCAATAATACTCGGTTTTCCCTATCCTTTAGTCGTAATTCAGTTTAAAATTTGCCGGTTCCTTTTTCTTATCTAACGATCTCCCATGAGCAATATGTCTACTTCATTGTGGTCTCACATTCGTACTGTCCAGGATTTTCCAAAGCCGGGTATTAGTTTCTTTGACTTAACACCGCTTTTCATGAATAACATCGGTCCATTAACTGATGCTTTGATTGCAAGCATTCCTGCTGAAAAACTGGCAGAAGTAGATAGCTTTATTGCTGTTGAAGCACGTGGCTTTGTATTGGCAAGCTTGTTGGCACAACGTACCGGCAAGGGCCTGTTGTTGGTTCGCAAGGCAGGTAAATTACCACCTCCAGTGGTTGGTGTGGGTTATAGCCTGGAATACGGTCTGGACCGTCTGGAAATGTCTGCTGAGGTTCAATCACAAAAAGTGATTATTGTAGATGACGTATTGGCTACTGGCGGTACATTGAAAGCTGTCAATGAACTGGCTGAAAAATGTAATCATAAAGTACTCGGCGCGAGCATTTTTCTTGATCTACCTGATTTACATAGTGATCTTGGGCTGAATATCTGGTCTGTATTGGATGACAAATCGAAGCCTGAAGCTAATGCCGCTTAAGCGCAACAGATGAATAAAAAGCCCTGCAATATGCAGGGCTTTTTTTATGGCTTCTTCAAATGTAATACTTAACTTTTTTGCAGATTCTGTTGAATTTGCAGGATCAGGGGATTGATCCGTTCCGGTGTTTCAAGGCGATGATGTCCACCGGGAACCGCTTCTACCTGCATATAATCTTCTAGTTGGGACTGTACTGCATGCATATCCAGTATTTCATCGCCTAACTCAATATAGGCAAGCTGAGGAATGTCATGCTGTAGGTCATTATCACAAATTGCAGGATAATCATCGCGGAAATAGGGGGCTAGGCTTGGATTGGCAATTACACAAGGAATCTGGTGTTGCTGTGACATTTTCAGTGCCCAGTAACCCCCCAGACTATGCCCAACCAGAATATCTGGATGAATTTTTTCAATCATCTCGTTATAAAACTCTGCCACAGTCGCATAATTGAGGTTGCGGTAATCCACATCAATGCAATATTTATGATCGGCATCGATGGCATGGAATTTCGTAGATTCTCGTGAAGAATCAAGTCCATGAAAAAACAGGATTTTAGAGGTGCATTGGCTCATTATGGTGGTTCGTATCAATTCGTTTTATGGTCCGGCAATGATTTGCGTCAGGGAGCATTGTAGAACTTCTATACAGGGAATGAAGTTAGCATTTGGTCTAAAGACTTTAGTCCAAGCCGACCTTAGTCAAAAAGACTGAAAGGTTCTGTAAAGAATTTGATATTAAAACGTTATTTTTTGATTAATTGGTCAATTAAAACTGTATATTCCTCGGCTTGGTTAGGGTGAAAGGCCCTGCCCAAAAGAGGAATTTGAGCCTTCCCCAGATATTTGAAAAGAAAAGCCAATTGAGATGCTGCTGGACGCTACGATTTAACTGCAAAATCTGCTATTGTATGCACCTTCTATTTTTTAACTAATCTTATTCGAGGCAGAGATGACGCAAACTAACGCTCAATCGACTTCTGAACAAATCATTTCCGAAAACGATTTAATTGCACAGCGTCATGCCAAGTTAAAGCAAATCGAAGATCAAGCCAAGGAAACCGGCAAGAGCCCATGGCCAAATACTTTCAAGCGTGAGCACTACGCGCAAGATCTTCAAGACCAGTTCGCTGACCAATCAAAAGAAGAAATTGAAGCAGGCGAAAAGGTGTATGTAAAAGTTGCGGGTCGTGTGATGTTGAATCGTGGTTCATTCATCGTGATTCAGGACATGACTGGCCGTATTCAGCTTTATGTTCCTCGTAAAGAATTAGATGCTGAAGTACTTGCTACAATTAAAGGTCTAGATCTTGGTGATATCATTGCCGTTGAAGGTTATATTGGTCGTTCGGGTAAAGGCGATCTGTATGTACACATCGAACAATTCGAATTATTAACAAAATCACTTCGTCCACTTCCAGACAAATTCCACGGCTTGACAGATACAGAAGTGAAGTATCGTAAGCGTTATCTGGATCTGATCGTGAACGAAGAAACACGTAAGACTTTTGAAATCCGCGCTAAAGTTGTCGCTGGTATCCGTAACTTCCTAACTGAAAAACGTTACATGGAAGTAGAAACCCCAATGATGCACGTGATTCCAGGTGGTGCTTCTGCGCGTCCATTTGAAACGCATCACAATGCGTTAGACATGCCACTGTTTTTGCGTATTGCACCTGAGCTTTATTTGAAACGTCTGGTTGTCGGTGGTTTTGAGCGAGTGTTCGAAATTAACCGTAACTTCCGTAATGAAGGTGTTTCAACTCGTCATAACCCGGAATTCACCATGATCGAGTTCTATCAGGCTTATGCAGACTATAAAGACCTGATGGAACTGACTGAACAAATGCTGGAGAAACTGGCATTAGATATCTTGGGTACAACTGACGTGCCTTATGGCGAAGAAGTATTTAGTTTCAAAGGTCCATTCAAGAAAATCTCAATGTTTAATGCAATTCTTGAGCACAACCCACAGTTCACGCCTGAAAATGTAGGCGACCGTGACTTTCTGGCAAAATACGTTCAGGAAGAGCTGAAAGAACAGGTGAAACCAGGTTTTGGTTTGGGCAAACTGCAAACTATCGTATTTGAAGAAACGGTAGAAACCAAACTGCGTCAGCCAACATTCATTACTGAATATCCAGCAGAAACTTCTCCACTGGCTCGTCGTAATGATGATAATCCACACATCACTGACCGTTTCGAATTCTTTATTGGTGGTCGTGAGCTGGCAAATGGTTTCTCGGAGTTGAATGATCCGATTGACCAGGCTGAGCGTTTCCAGGCGCAGGTTGTCGAGAAAGATGCAGGGGATGATGAAGCAATGCACTTCGATGCAGACTTTATTGAAGCATTAGAATATGGCTTACCTCCAACAGCGGGTGAAGGTATCGGTATTGACCGTCTGGTGATGATCTTTGCCAATGCGCCAAGTATCCGTGACGTGATCCTGTTCCCGCACATGCGTCATAAACACGCTTAAGTAAAAAAACTAATAAAAAACTCGCACATGTTGCGGGTTTTTTTATTAGTTTTTTCGCTACATAAGCTAGACATTGTAAAAGAGCAGCGTGAGCTAAAATAGTTTTTATAAAAGTTTCAGACAAAAAAAACGCAATGATTGGGGTTGTCATTGCGTAGAAAAAGGAAAAACTTGTTGCAAATGAAACTGTGGAGAATGTTTCTTGCTATTTCCTGAATATGTTTTCATATTAAAACTGGCTTGTTATTTTTACATTGGTAAACGTGTAAAGAGCTGTTAACTAAAGTAAGTTTTTCTACCTTTGTGTGACAGGAAAAAGAAAATATGAATCAAATGTGTAGGAATTCAATAAAAAAGCCCTTCATGTGAAGGGCTTTTCAAAATTTATCCAAGCATTAGAAGTGGAACACGCCAAGGGCAGTTTTAACTTCATCCAAAGTCGCTTGAGTAATATCACGGCATTTGTCTGTACCAGTCTTGAGTACATCCATAATGTAGTCAGGATCTTTAGAAAGTTCCATACGACGTTCACGAATTGGTCCAATTAATTCTTTTAGAATACCTTCAAGACGTTTTTTCACTGTACCATCACCCAAACCACCACGGCGGTAATGGGCTTTTAGTTCTTCCAGCTCTTCTTTGTTGGTATCGAACGCATCTAGGTAAGTAAATACCACGTTGCCTTCAACCTGACCTGGATCTTCAATACGCAGGTGGTTCGGATCCGTATACATTGCGTTAACGGCTTTCTTGATATCTTTGTCTGATGCATCTAGCACAATGGTATTGCCTAAAGATTTAGACATTTTCGCCTTACCATCAAAGCCTGGTAAACGGCCAACGTTAGATAGCAGGGCTTTACATTCTGGAAGTAGCTCACGACCTACCTGACGGTTCAGACGACGCACGATTTCGTTAGTCTGTTCAATCATTGGGATCTGGTCTTCACCCACTGGAACCACAGTCGCTTTGAATGCAGTAATGTCCGCGGCCTGCGCCACTGGATAGCACAAGAAGCCTGCCGGAATATCACGCTCAAAACCACGCATCTGAATTTCAGACTTAATCGTTGGGTTACGCTCAAGACGTGAAACAGTCACGAAGTTGAGGTAAAGCATGGTCAATTCATTGAGGGCAGGAAGGCAAGACTGAACGCAGATTGTGGTTTTGGTCGGATCAATGCCTACCGCAAGATAATCTGTTGCAACTTCAATGATGTTACGACGTACTTTTTCGAAGTTATCTGCATTGTCTGTCAAGGCCTGTGCATCTGCCAGCAGAAGATGCTGATGGTGAGAATCCTGTAAACCCACGCGAGAGCGTAATGAACCAACAAAGTGACCGAGGTGAAGTTGTCCGGTAGGACGGTCGCCAGTCAAGATCACTGGACGATTATCTTGATTACTCATTATTTATTCCAAACCAGTAGTCGTACTACATTCAAATTTTTAGGATCGCAACATTGTACGGCATTCTGTTTTTGAATGTCAGTCACAATGAATCATAGTAATAAAAAATCTCTGAAATTAAAGAAGTAAATACAATCTTTCTGCTGCTTTTTGATTAGAATATTTTTACATTTATAAGGAATAACAAGAATGGCGAGTAGCTTATTAATATTATTGGATGATATAGCCACAGTTCTAGATGATGTTGCAGTCATGAGTAAAATGGCGGCAAAAAAAACGGCCGGGGTTTTGGGAGATGATCTGGCGCTCAATGCTCAACAGGTAAGCGGTGTACGTGCCGAACGTGAACTTCCGGTGGTATGGAGCGTTGCCAAAGGTTCTTTTGTCAATAAACTCATTCTTGTTCCTTTGGCCTTGCTGATCAGTGTGGTTGCACCATGGTTAATTAATCCTTTATTGATGATTGGCGGCTTGTTCCTGTGTTATGAAGGCGTAGAAAAAGTACTGCATAGTCTCAAACATAGAAAAGCCAAAACTGAAGAAGCTGCGCAAGCAGAATTAAACGCAATCGAAACGGATCTGGTTAAATTTGAAAAAGATAAAATTAAAGGTGCCATTCGTACTGACTTTATTTTGTCAGCTGAAATTGTCGTGATTTCCTTGGGTACTGTTGCAGCGGCTGCTTTTTCCACCAAAGTGATGGTGCTTTCGACGATTGCTGTGGCCATGACCATCGGAGTGTATGGCTTTGTGGCCATGATTGTGAAAATTGATGATGTAGGTTTGCACTTGAGCAAGCAGGCATCGAGTTTCAAGCAAAGTGTGGGACGAGGCTTGTTAGCTTTTGCACCCAAACTGATGAAAACTTTAACTATTGTAGGAACAATTGCCATGTTCCTGGTCGGTGGCGGGATTATTGCTCACGCCATTCCATGGTTTCATCATTTCACTGAAGATTCAGTCGAGTATGTAGAGCACATTCCTACAATGGGCAGTATTATAGGTGCAGTTACACCAACACTCATTAATTTAGTCATTGGTTTTATCGCAGGGCTCTTGGTATTCATTGTTATTGGCTTCATTCAAAAGATCAGATCAAAATCAAAGCAGGCATAATTTTGGTTGGCTAGAAGTAAGTCAAAAATAAACTATAAGGAATCTTATTATGCGCTGGAAAGGTCGTCGAGTTAGTAGCAATGTTGAAGACCGCCGTGGTGGGGGTGCCAAAGCGGGTGGTATCAGTATTCTGGGGCTGATTGTGGCTTTTGTTGCCTGGAAATTTTTTGGTGTAGATCCGCAACAAGCTTATCAAGCCACCAAGCAGGTGACACAAGGCGTTTCCAGTGCTGAAACGCGTGGTCTGGAAAATCCAACGCCAGAGCAGCAAGAAGCAATTGACTTTGTCGGAACTGTACTTGCCGATACAGAAGATACCTGGTCACAGGTGTTCCAGCAGCAGCTGAATCAGCAGTATACTCCCCCTAAACTGGTACTCTTCAGCGGTGTGGTGAATTCTGGTTGTGGTGCGGCGCAATCCGCCATGGGACCGTTTTATTGTCCGGCAGATCAGAAAGTGTATATCGACACGACCTTCTTTAGGGATATGCGTAGCCAGATGGGTATTAGTGGTGAGCAGAATTCAACTGAGCTATCGCGTAATGATCAGGCTGGTGACTTTGCTCAAGCGTATGTCGTGGCACATGAGGTTGGACATCACATTCAGACCATCCTGGGTATTTCTTCTCAGGTGCAGCAGGCACGCCAGCAAGCCACAAAGGTGCAAGCGAATCAGCTATCAGTCTATCAGGAGCTGCAAGCCGATTGTCTGGCGGGAGTATGGGCTTATCATAATCATGAGCGTACCCAATTCCTGGAACAGGGTGATGTACAGGAAGCCATGGATGCAGCGCATAAAATTGGTGATGACTATTTACAGAAAAAATCCCAAGGACATGTGGTGCCAGATAGCTTTACTCATGGGACCAGTGCGCAACGCGTACAATGGTTTAATACCGGCCTGAAATCTGGTCAGATGGCAGACTGCGATACTTTTAATAAAGGTATTTAATATCCTAAAGGTATTTAAATCTATTTAAAGTGTCAGATGAAATCGAAAAGGAGCAGTTGCTCCTTTTTCTTGAGCATAGAAAAACTTATTTATTCAGAAATCGCTGAAAATTCCTGATCAGCTTGAAGCTGACAAATAAAGCAGCTAAAGCAAATAAGCTAATACCAAAGACTACATATTTCAGCCCAGCAATGTCCTGCTGATAAAATTGCTGGATCTCATTAGCAGAATAGGAAAATTCTGAAACCTGACCAGTGCGGCTATCTTTATATTTAACCTGTTGAATATAAGAAAACTCACCTGCCTTAAACAGTTTTACCTGATCAATCTGACGGGTATGAGACTGATTAAAGTCATCGCTACACAACGCCGTATAATGGGTACAACTACTTTTGGAAATATAACCATTCCCTGCAATCAGAACAAAAATGGCATGATCTGGTTTCTGGTTATTGGACAGCAAAACATACTGCTGATCTGGTGAGCTGGTTAAGTTAAATGACTTGCCTTGTTGATAATACTGCTCGGCCTGCATGATCTCCTGAATTTTGGCAAAACAGGTAAAACACAATGCAAGCGTGACTAAAAAAATCACAGTAGCAAGAAAAAGACGGAAAACAAGTTTAACGGTTTGATGCATGGGAGAAGGATTCAGAAGAACTGGTAAAAGAATACAGCAAAGTACTAAGATAGAATTGTATGATAAACCACCATTTGGAACTATTGAAAAGAAACTTAACTAAATAGCAAAATAAACAGGATTAAAATTATTTCATCCAGAAATGCTTTTTCATTTGATATTTTATTTTTAAATAAGCCAAATCACTCATTTTCAGGAATGAGGCGCGCTTTAAGGGAACCCATGGGCAATTTCTTTTTCTTGCAACTTTTGACCGTTGTTTTTGCATTATCTATTGCCACGACATTATTTAATAAAAGAGTGCTAGGTTTTCCTCAAGCGATTGGTGTTCCGATTGTTTCTGCAATTTTTGTATTTATCCTGCAATGGGGCGCGAGCCTGCTGCAGGGCAATCCTTTTTTCAGTATCAATATTGCCAATATTGAAAATGCAGTCCGGCATATCGATTTTTATGATTTTCTGATTAACGGCGTCATCTGTTTTATTTTGACCTCATCTGCGCTCAAATTTAAGGTTTCCGATTTGCGCAATCACTGGCGTCCGATCGGAATTCTAGCCAGTCTGGCGCTGGTGATCTGTGCAGTCTTGTTTGGCCTAGTCCTGTATGGTTACCAGTTCCTGATCGGTAAGCATGTTGATCTGTTGGTATTACTATTACTGGGCGCAGCATTAGGTGCAACGGACCCGATCGGAATTAAAGGGGTTCTCAGTTCAGTTCGTGCACCGCATCACTTAATGGTAAAACTGGAAGGTGAGTCACTGTTTAACGATGCGATGTGTATTGCCTTGTTTATGACGCTTTTGAATGTATTACAGGGTGAGAACTTTACCTTATTGGGCGTCCTGCAAACACTGCTCTACGAAATTGTGGTGGCTGTATTCATTGGCGTGGTATTTGGTTGGGCAATCCTACGCATTCTTCGCGGCAAACATGAAATGGAATCCCTGATTCTAACCACGGCATTACTGGCTTGTGGTTCTTATCTAGTGGCCTTGCTAGCGCATGCTTCTGCACCAATTGCCTGTGTGATTGGGGGCCTGATCGTTGGTAATAAATGGAAAGAAATTCTGGCAGATGCCGATATTGGTGATGTGAACCATTTCTGGCATACGGTTGAAGGAATTATTAATTCTTTCCTGTTTACCCTGATTGGTCTTGAACTGTTTATTCTGGATTTAAGCACTAGCCTGATTCTAGGCGGGATCGTGGCTTTTATTATTCTGCATGGGGTACGTTTCGCAGCAAACTTCCTGTCTTTTTCCATGTTTCCACATTTGCGTAAAAAACGTTATAACGGCAGTCTTGCGATTCTCTCTTGGGGTGGTGTCCGTGGCGGGATTTCTTTAGCTTTGATTCTGGCTGTTGCCAATGTTCCGCAACTAAAAGAGTACAGCAGTATTCTGGTCGGTTATACCTTTATTGTGGTGCTGTTATCCGGTGTGGTCTGTGGTCTGGGTTTACCAGCTGTGATGAATGCCTTTTATTATAATCCGAATGAAGAGAAAGAAGGCTGGAAAGGCTGGTATCAGCGGATGTGCCATAAAATGAACCGTAAAGGTTTCCAATACATTATCGGTGAAGATGCAAATGGCAATGAAATTATTACGGTGTATAAGCCTGAAAGCCTGATTGATGAAAAAGATGAAGATGGCGTAGCAGCAGTGCATAATCCTGAAAAAGTGCATGAAGTGAAACGTCTGGAAAGTCCGGATAACTTCTAAAATACTTTTGATTTAAAAAAGAGAATTTTTGGATTCTCTTTTTTATTTCCTAGATATTAACTTGGTGAGTTTGAATCCAAATATTATGATCAAAGCAGCTTAAATGGATATATTGAAAATGCCAGCCAAACCCAGTGATGAACTTGCTCGAATGATTCTTGGTGTGATTGCATTAATCCCTCGAGGGAAAGTTGCCAGCTATGGTCAGCTGGCCCAGCTTGCAGGATTGCCACGACATGCACGTCTGGTTGGACGAGTACTGAGAGAGATGGATGAAGCATCTGATTTACCTTGGCATCGCGTCGTTAGTTCGCAAGGCAAAATCAGTGTGCAAAAACTGGATGAGCAGGGGATGAATATTCAGGCAGGTAAATTACTGGAAGAAGGAGTTGCAGTTATTAAGGGTAAAATTAATCTGAAACTCTACCAATGGGATGGCAGCATCCAATAAAAATACCCCATGTGTACATGAGGTATTTTGAAGAGGATAAAATAATAATTTATGCCTGACCACGAACCACAAGCACTGGAACATCGGACTGTCCTAGAATGCTTTGAGCTACACTTCCGAGGAAGAATTTCTTGAACCCGGTACGGCCATGTGAGCCAATCACAATCAGGTCTGCACCTAAAGTTTTTGCTGCTTTGGCAATCTCGGTATTTACCACCTGACCTTCAAGCAACTGGGTATCGACCTGTACACCAGCTGTTTCAAAACGTTTTTTCGCTTCATCTAGGTTTTGCTGGATTGCAGTACGTGCACGTTCAATTAAATCATTGGTTTGTGCTGCGGTAATGTATTCAGCCGCAATATAAGGGTCTAAGGTCATCACCTGAACTACAGTGATTTTACCGTTAAAAGTTTTCGCCAGTTGTACTGCCTGATCTACTGCAGCATAAGCCGTTTCTGAACCATCAATTGGAACTAAAATATGTTGAAAAGCCATGATCATTCTCCACATGTATTTATGGGTATTATAAAAATTTTAAACAATGCTTATGATCCGTCGGGCATGGTGTTTTTTAAATAATAACGCTAATTAGGTTAAAATAAAACCAAGTAAATCCATATGGTTAAATAAGATTTTAGTAAAAATATTTTTTATAAATTATTGTTTTATATTAAAAATAATAAAATATAAATTTATTTGAATTTTAAATGCTTCAAGCTGTCAGACTAAGGTCGCACCTAATAGATCATCTGCATTATTCACATTGAATTTGTGTCGTGTCTATTTTAAGTTTTGGTGCGAGCCGTTGATACTGTAGTTGAATAGAGGCATTGGCTGATCCATAAATTTGTTGTTGGAGTTGGGAGATTTTGGATTCTGTAATGTGTATGCGTGCACAATGCAGGGCGATTTGGTTTTCTTGAGTAACTTTCATTTGTTCAGTTGCATCATATTCAGCAAAATGCTTCAGTTTTTGCTGTGCTTTACTCAGTTGAACCAAACTTCGTTTTTGTTGCATGCTCATAAGTTGATGATTATTAATCCAATGTGCAACATCACGGCGTACACCGTTATAATCCACCATCAGTGGTGAAATCAATTGGCAAGCACTCAGGCTGAATGCCGTAGAAATGGTCAAGAGAATTTTAGTTTTAATCATATCTGAGTAACTTAAAACGGCTTTAAAATTCATATTAATACGTGAAATAAATAATAAAAACTGATTTTGGTTAAAGTTTGATGCAAATACACGCATTTGCCTAAAGACTGAACATTTGTGAGTTAAAATGCTTGACGGGGAATGCGGAAGTTACGATAATGCGCACACAGTTTACGGCTATGTAGCTCAGTTGGTTAGAGCACCGCACTCATAATGCGGGGGTCACAAGTTCAAGTCTCGTCATAGCCACCATTTTTATAGACCAAGCTCTCAGCTTGGTCTCTTTTTTTGTGTCAAATAAATATATTTAAGCCTATAAAATTGTTGCACTATTCTTGTTAATTGAAATTTTCCAGCGCCAACTTATTAATATATTTGAGTTATACATTTATCTTAAATCACTACCAATAAAAAAACGCCTAAGCGGACTTGGGCGTTTTTCTGAATAAACAGGGCTAAATCAGATACCCGCTTTCCATCCATTTACGATTGGGTAACGACGTTCGCGGCTGAAAGCGCGTGAGCTGATACGAGGACCTATCGCACCTTGACGACGTTTATATTCATTCACGTCAACCAGACGAATCACACGTTTTACCACTTCTTCCTCAAAGCCTTTCTCAATGATGTCATCCTGACTCATGTCTTCTTCGATATAAGAGTAAAGGATTGCATCCAATACTTCATATGGAGGTAATGAATCCTGATCAACCTGATCTGGGCGTAATTCTGCCGAAGGTGGACGGGTAATCACACGCTCAGGAATCACTGGTTTGTCTGCAATACTGTTACGATATTTCGCCAGTTCAAACACAATAGTCTTATACACATCTTTCAGTACTGAGAAGCCACCAACCATGTCACCGTACAGAGTGCAATAACCCACAGCTACTTCTGATTTATTGCCCGTCGATAGTACCAGGTTGCCAAATTTATTCGACAAAGCCATCAATAGTGTGCCACGTGAACGAGCCTGCAGATTTTCTTCAGTTGCATCCACTGGAGCATCACCGAAGAACGGATACAGGGTTTGCAGGAAACCATTTACGATCGGGTTGATCTCGGCAATACCAAAAGTCACGCCCAGTGTTTTCGCCTGTTCAGCTGCATCTTCCACACTGATCTGAGCCGTATAGGTGTAAGGCATCATTACCGCTTGTACTTTATCTGCACCGATGGCATCTACAGCAATCGCAAGTGTCAAGGCAGAATCAATGCCACCAGACAGACCTAGAATTACACCCGGGAAGCCAGAACGTTGTACATAATCGCGTGTTGCCATGACCAGGCTTTGATAGATCTCTGCCATGGTGTCAAGAGTAGGGGTAATGCTGGTTTTGCTAAACGCAAGGTTAGTTGCATCATATTCAGCAATAGATAGATTTTCCTGGAAACTTGCTGCTTGCAGCGCAACTTCACCAGATTTATTCAGTACGAAACTCGTACCGTCAAAAACAAGATCATCATGACCGCCGACCTGGTTGCAATATACCAGGTTGATATTGAGCTGTTTAACCAAAGCTGCCATGGTTTCAATACGGTGCTGTGGCTTACCGACTTCATATGGAGAAGAGTTCAGTACCACCACAGTATCAACATTCAGCTGAGCCAGCTGTTGAACAACATTCAGAGACCATACATCTTCGCAGATCAGTACTCCAAATTTATGACCGAGGTATTCAAATACCAGGTGTTGATGACCTTCATTAAAATAACGCTTCTCATCAAATACAGCATAGTTTGGTAAAGTCTGCTTGTTATAAATTCCCAATACCTGACCGTCTTTCATCACTGCAGCAGAGTTAAAACGCTGACCATCTTCAGTCTGGTTGACAAAGCCAAAGACCATTACGATATCTTTGACTTGTGCCAGTTGATCAAATGCCTGTTGGGTACGTTTAGTCAAGCTTGGACGCAGAATCAAGTCATCTGCAGGGTAGCCCAGAGTCGAAAGTTCTGGAAAGATAATCAGGTCAGCATTGCCTTTTTTAGCCAGATTGGCCTGTTCGATCATTTTTTGCGTATTTGCATCGATATTGCCAACATGTGGAGAGAATTGAGCAAGGGCAATTTTAAAACTTTTCATTCCAACTAAATCCTAATCCTGATAGATTTTTTGCACTAATCGGCTATTGTTTAAAATTATAGTTATTTAGCCGAATGCAATCTGGTACTTACATAATGCCAAATGGCGAGAAACATAAACACAATAATAAAAGCTTGATACCTAATCTCATTTTTGGAAATAAAATATCATACAAGAGTTATTCTATCGAAATTTGAAGCAGATGCTAGCGTTGTTTGCATAGATTTATTGTTGAAATGCAACTGGATGATTAAAAATAAAGGGATCACATATTGTTTTGTATCGAATCTGCCTGGCCAGGGCGAAAAGATTTATATATAAAAATTTTAATATATTACTCTCTAATCCGTTTCCTGAATGATATTTGGCAGCTTTTGAAGATAAATATCACGTGCAATATCACCTTGCTGCTCAATATTGTAGGTCCAGAAAGACTTGCCGGGAATATAGGAGTATTGATAAGGATTATAGCGGCCAAAACTCAAAAAATAAGCGGTTTGTAATATCGCGCCACGCAATACCACATTAATGCCATGCTGATGTTGGAAAATATGCGTCATCTCATGAATAAACACTGCACGATAACTTGCAGTCTCTTTGGAATAATCATCTTTAAAAAGTGCATTGCGTACATGAATATATCCACTAGGTGCCATCAGAATATGCTTGGGTTGCCACGGCAGGAAAGGATGGTTCATAACATGCACCTTGCCGTAATCAATCCGGTCTCCAAACACTGAACGGCACATCTGGATTTCGCCCACAGTCAGCTGACGGCATTTAAATTGTGGAAATCCGATCAGTCTTAACAGCAGGACTAAAAAACGATAGGGCATAGTATTTATGAATAGTCAGGATGACCTGATTATAACGGGATTATAGGCTTGGATTTGTAAGCATCTTTATCATTCTATTTAAGACAATAATCTCAACTTTTTATTTGCTGCTGTGCTTAATATTTTCATTGCCCATAAAAAACCGCCCGAAAGGGCGGTTTTTTGGGTCTTTCGACGCGATTCGAATTAACGAGCGATATCGCGTTGAGTTTCGCCAGTATAAAGCTGACGAGGACGACCGATCTTGTAAGGACCGCTGTGCATTTCTAACCAGTGGCTGATCCAACCAACTGTACGTGCAAGCGCAAAGATCACAGTAAACATTTCTGTTGGGATACCAATCGCTTTAAGGATGATACCTGAGTAGAAGTCTACGTTAGGGTAAAGGTTACGTTTGATGAAGTATTCGTCAGAAAGCGCGATACGTTCAAGTTCCATAGCAAGAGCAAGCTGTGGATCGTTGATGCCAAGAGCACCAAGAACTTCGTCACAAGTTTCTTTCATTACTTTCGCACGTGGATCGAAGTTTTTGTACACACGGTGACCGAAGCCCATGAGTTTAACTTCTTTAGTTTTCACTTTTTCCATGAAGCCAGCAACGTTTTCTACAGTGCCGATTTCATCCAGCATCTTAAGAACAGCTTCGTTCGCACCACCGTGAGCAGGACCCCAAAGTGCAGAGATACCAGCAGCGATACATGCATATGGGTTAGCGCCAGTAGAACCAGCTAAACGTACTGTAGAAGTAGAAGCATTTTGTTCGTGGTCAGCGTGAAGTGTGAAGATACGGTCCATTGCTTTCGCAAGGATTGGATCTACTTTGTAGTCACGGTCTGCTGGAGTAGCAAACATCATGTACAGGAAGTTTTCAGCGTAAGTCAAATCGTTACGTGGGTAAACGAATGGTTGACCAACAGTGTATTTGTAGCTCCAAGCTGCCAAAGTAGGAATCTTAGCGATTAAACGAATCGCAGTGATTTCACGATGGTTAACATCTTCGATGTCCAGATTATTGTGATAGAACGCAGACAACGCACCAACAACACCAACCATGATTGCCATAGGGTGAGCATCACGACGGAAACCGTTATAGAAGCGGCTTACTTGATCGTGAACCATCGTGTGGTTACGAACTTTAGCGTCGAATTCTTCTTTTTGCTCAGCTGTTGGAAGCTCGCCATTAAGAAGTAAGTAGCAAGTTTCTAGGTAATCAGCTTTAGTTGCTAACTGGTCAATTGGGTAGCCACGGTGTAAAAGAACACCTTTATTACCATCGATGAAAGTGATTTTAGACTCGCATGCAGCTGTTGCCATAAAACCAGGATCAAAAGTAAAGTGACCTGCAGCCAACACATCTTTAACGTCGATTACATCTGGGCCCAATGTGCCGCTGTAAATTGGTAATTCAATTTCTTTGCCATCAAGCTGTAAAACGGCTTTCTTGCCAGTTGCTTCAGACATTCAATAGATCTCCTGTCCTGGTGAATGTTTATCCGAGTTGTCTATCAATCTTTTAATGTACAAAACGGATGGATCAAAAATTTGCTATAAGATTAGTGAGTACTGAAATTTTGTCAATTATACTTATGGATAAAAAATGACGTTACACAGCGGCTTAGTCACATAATCTCTGTATAAAAAGCTTTATTAAAATCACAGCATCAACGCGCTATAATAAGATAAAACATGCAGGAGGTGCAGAAAAAAATGCATTGTTTGCAGCAATAATCATCATCTTTTAATCGTAAAAAAATGTTTAAAATGATTAGGTTTATAATGATAAAGTGGCTAAAACTATATAAATTTCACTACTTACAGCTTTTTCAAGGGTTGGTAGTTTTTGTCAGGTCTTATAAATAAAAGCACTTAATAGAATATTTGAAAATGTCTGTTTGATTAAAAAATGACTTATTTTTGTTCGATTAAATCATGCTAATTTGATTTATTTGGAGACCTGTTTCACATTTTTAAGTTGAATAGTATAGATCGGTACTGAAATGCGTTTTATCTGCCTAAGTGACGTATTCATTCAACTATTATAAAGATAGTTTTGTATTCACTATTTGGCTTATCATAAATCTTTAAAAAATAGAGGGTTCTGTATAGTTTGAGTGATATTTTCAATCGAGCGCTAAGTGCTTGAATCTTCACCTTTAGTCTAAAGAACAGATGTTTCTATTATATCTCCATATCGGACTAAATTAATCGGCTTTATTATTTAAAAACATATATATAAGTATTGATTAGAAGGCAATTATAAAATTATTGCAGATTAATCTTATTGTTAATGATTCTTATTTAAAGGATTTTTAGCCAAAAAGCTTATGAGAGTTGTTTGTATTTTGATAGTGAGCGTTTTATAATTCAGTGTCGTTTTACGTTTAGGCATGTATTTGTCTAATCAATGCCAGCTTTCCTTCGAATTAATTCCAACAAACTCCGGATGGAGTTTTTAACTACAGGATGCCCGCTGTGAAAAGCAACAGACCTGTCAATTTGTCCATGGGTCAAGTTTTAGAAGTAAACTTAAAATCACCTGTGGCTATTGCATCAATTCTACACCGTCTTTCTGGTGTGATCGTATTCTTACTCGTACCGGTCCTTTTATGGATTTTAGACAAGTCATTGTCTTCGCCTGAAGGTTTTGCTCAAGTGCAAGAAATCTTTAACGGTTTCATCGTGCGTTTTGTTGTATGGGTATTTGTAGCCGGCTTAATCTATCATACGTTTACTGGTATTAAGCACTTACTTGCAGATGTTGGCGTTGCAGAAGAACTGCAAAGCGGCCGTACTGCAGCTACTATTTCATTAATCTTGTCTGCGATCGGTATTGTTGCAGCATTTGTATGGATCGTACTCTAATGAAAAGTGCTACTGGTTTAACGGGTTCAGGTTCTCGCGATTGGTTTCTTCAACGTGTGAGTGCAGTGATTCTAGCTGTGTATACTGTTATCGTTTTGGGTTGGATTCTACTGAATGGTGGCTTCAACTTTGAACAGTGGTACGGCTTTATGATGACTACACCAATGAAGATTTTGTCTTTATTGGCAGTATTCTCTCTTGTTGCACACGCATGGATTGGCATGTGGCAGGTTTTCACTGACTATGTGACTACTCGTCAAATGGGTCCATCAGCATCAGGTTTACGCATTGTATTGACTTCAGCAGTGATTATCGCTGTATTAGCATACGCAATCTGGGCAATCCAGATTTTCTGGGCTTGATAGGAAGAGATCATGGGCGCAATTAACCCTAAAGAAGATTACACAAATATTCCACATGAAACTTTCGATGCTGTCATCGTGGGTGGTGGTGGTTCAGGTATGCGTGCATCTTACCAACTTGCTCAAGCTGGTTTAAAAGTTGCTGTACTGACTAAAGTATTCCCGACACGTTCACACACTGTTGCGGCACAGGGTGGTATTGGTGCATCTCTTGGTAATATGCAAGAAGATAACTGGCACTATCACTTCTATGACACAGTTAAAGGTTCTGACTGGTTAGGTGACCAGGACGCGATCGAGTTTATGACGCGTGAAGCACCTCAAGTGGTATATGAATTAGAACATTTAGGTATGCCATTTGACCGTAACGCAGACGGTACAATTTACCAACGTCCATTCGGTGGTCACTCTGCGAACTACGGTGAAAAAGCGGTTCCTCGTGCATGTGCTGCAGCTGACCGTACAGGTCACGCACTTCTTCATACGCTTTATCAAAGCAACGTGAAAATGGGTACACAATTCTTCGTAGAATGGATCGCACTTGATTTGATCCGTAACGAAGCTGGCGATGTACTTGGTGTAACTGCTATCGATCAGGAAACTGGTAAAATTGCAGTATTCCAGGCGAAAGCTACTCTATTTGCTACTGGTGGTGCGGGTCGTGTTTACCGTGCATCTACTAACGCGTATATCAATACTGGTGACGGTCTTGGTATGGCAGCTCGTGCAGGTATTCCATTACAAGATATGGAATTCTGGCAGTTCCACCCTACAGGTGTTGCGGGCGCAGGCGTATTGCTAACTGAAGGTTGTCGTGGTGAAGGTGCAATCCTTCGTAACAAAGATGGCGAACCGTTCATGGAACGTTATGCTCCAACTTTAAAAGACTTGGCACCACGTGACTTCGTATCACGTTCTATGGACCAAGAGATCAAAGAAGGTCGTGGCTGTGGTCCTAAAGGTGATTATATCCTTCTTGATATGACGCACCTGGGTGCGGATACGATCATGAAACGTCTTCCATCTGTATTTGAGATTGGTAAGAAATTCGCGAACGTTGATATCACCAAAGAGCCAATTCCAGTAGTGCCAACAATCCATTATCAAATGGGTGGTATTCCTACGAATATTCATGGTCAAGTTGTTGTTCCAGAGTCTCCAGAAACTGAAGCACTGGTTACTCACTACGACAAGAATACTGATACATACTCTACTAACCAAGAAGGCCGTAACTTCACTAAACCAGTGAAAGGTTTCTATGCGATTGGTGAATGTTCTTGTGTATCTGTACATGGTGCAAACCGTCTAGGTACAAACTCACTGCTTGATTTGGTTGTGTTTGGTAAGGCTGCTGGTCAGCACATCATCGATTATGTGACTAAACACCACGGTGATGAATATGAGCCGCTTCCTACCACTGTACTTGAGCAAACTGTTGCGCGTATTCGTAAACTTGACGAATCAACGACAGGTGAAAATGCTCAGGAAGTTGCTGATGCGATTCGTGATATCGTTCAAGACCACGCTGGTGTATTCCGTACATCTGCCCTTCTTGAAGAAGGTGTGAAACAGATTCTTGCAATTGAACCGCGCGTGCGCAACATTCACTTGAAAGACAAATCAAAAGTATTCAACACAGCACGTATTGAAGCACTTGAAGTTGAAAACTTGTATGAAGTTGCTAAAGCGACTCTAATTTCAGCTGCAGCGCGTAAAGAATGCCGTGGTGCGCATACGGTGGTAGACTTTGAAGAGTCTCCTGACCATCCTGCATACCCATACGGTCGTCGTGATGATGAGTGGATGAAGCACACATTATGGTTCTCTGCGGACAACCGTCTTGAGTACAAACCAGTGCGTTACCGTCCATTGTCGGTTGATGCAATTCCACCTAAACCACGTACATTCTAATTCGGAGAAGTAAGATGAGTAGAGGTACTCGTACATTTAATATCTACCGCTACGATCCTGATAAGGATGCAGCACCGTACATGCAAACTTTTAAACTGGAATTGACTGACAAGCACCGTATGTTGCTTGACGCACTTCTGGCATTAAAAGTACAAGACGAATCTTTAACGTTCCGTCGCTCATGTCGTGAAGGTATTTGTGGTTCTGATGGTGTAAACATCAATGGTAAAAACGGTCTTGCATGTCTGTGGAACCTGAATGATTTACCAGAAACAATCACAATCCGTCCACTGCCAGGTCTTCCAGTAGTTAAAGACCTTGTTGTAGACATGAATCAGTTCTACGATCAGTACAACAAGATTCATCCGTTCTTGATCAACAATCAGCCTGCACCGCCTAAAGAGCGTCTGCAGTCTCCTGAAGAACGTGAACATCTTGATGGTCTGTATGAATGTATTCTTTGTGCATGCTGTTCAACTTCATGTCCGTCATTCTGGTGGAACCCTGACAAGTTCCTGGGTCCTTCAGCATTGTTGAATGCTTACCGCTTCATCATTGACTCACGTGATACAGCAACTCAAGAGCGTTTGGCTCGTCTTGACGACCCATTCTCGCTGTTCCGTTGTAAAGGCATCATGAACTGTGTATCTGTATGTCCTAAAGGCTTGAATCCTACGAAAGCAATCGGTCACATCCGTAACATGCTTCTAGATATGGCTGGCTAATTCAGACTGCGAATAACAGTTTGTCAAAAAAGCACACCACTTGGTGTGCTTTTTGCTTTATAGGGGCGCTGAAAAGGGTAAAACTAGTTGACAAGCAGAAGTTATCAGCAGGAGCTCTGGTGCAATCATAAAAGGTGATGAATTATTTCAGAGCATTTTACTTAGGTTTGTGCACTAATATGATGTAGTTCGATTTATTTATGATTTTTAGATGTAAAACTGACCTGAAAAAGATTCCCGATAATGTTATTATATAACGCAAGATTGCAAAGGGAGTGGATTGGAAGATTTACTCTCTTTTTGTTTATCAGTGGTATGGTGGATGGATGTAGGACTTTAGTCTACGGAGATTGTGTTTTTCATTTAAAGCTCCCTATGTTAGAGTAATTTCTAGTTGATGTATTTGACTAAAAAACACACATTTCTCGTCAAAAAAATCAATTGATTAGTCGAGATCGTGATAGCATTTAGCATAAGACTATATCCAAAAAATGTAAGGATTAATGTACACTTTTTAAACACGGAAAAACCTAAGAGTGATATATAAAGGTAAGTCAGAGTCGCTTTAGAAAAAATACAGCTTAAGCCTTTGTTTTTTCTAAGTCGATTTGCAAAAAAATTGCCCGGTTTCGATCGGGTATTCGATGAGTGATGATGCCGCTGAGGGGCGTTATTGTTCATTAAACATATCAAGAGTTGCTCTTGGTGTGGTGATAGCGCCTCATGGCTTATGCCTTATGGGGGACTAATGTCATCTTACCAATTTGACATTACTAATCCTGGGTTTTGCTTAAAAAGCATCCTGAAAATGTTTTTGCAATAGGAAATGGGTCCACAAATGCAAGAAGTTGCTGACGCACTGCGTCTTGACACTGAACTTAGCGCTGATAGTGCAGCGTATATTGAAGAACTTTATGAGCAGTATCTGACCGCTCCAGACTCAGTGGGTGCTGACTGGCAGGAATACTTCGGTAAGTTCCCTAAAGGTGACCAACCACACAGCAATGTACGTGAGCAATTCCTACTGTTAGGTCGTAATTCAAGCCGTGTTCAGCCTGTCATTCAAGCGACAGTAAGTTCTGATCACGAGCGTCGTCAAATTGGCGTATTACAACTCATTGCGGCTTATCGTAACCGTGGTCACCAGAAAGCTAAATTAGATCCATTAGGTCTTGCAAAACGCGAACAAGCATTTGACTTAGAACTGGATGCACATGGTTTAACCAAGTCTGATTTAGACACAGTATTCAATACTGGTAATCTTGCGATCGGTAAAGAAGAAGCAACGCTTGCTGAAATTCTTGCTGCATTAGAGTCTACATACTGCGGTACTGTTGGTTCAGAATACATGCACATCGTTGACACCAAGGAAAAACGTTGGATTCAACAACGTCTTGAAGGTGCACGTGGCCAGTTTGGTTTCAACACACAACAGAAAAAACATGTACTTGAACGTTTGACTGCAGCTGAAGGCTTAGAAAAATACTTAGGTAATAAATTCGTTGGTGCAAAACGTTTCGGTGTTGAAGGCGGTGAGTCTTTCATTCCGATGGTTGATGCAGTGATTCAACGTGCAGGTTCTGTTGGCTGTAAAGAAGTTGTAATCGGTATGCCACACCGTGGCCGTCTGAACCTTCTGGTTAACATCATGGGTAAAAACCCGGCTGACCTGTTTGGCGAATTCGAAGGTAAGTCTCTTCATAAGAAAGGTTCTGGTGACGTTAAGTATCACCAAGGTTTCTCGTCTAATGTGATGACTCCAGGTGGCGAAGTACACTTGGCATTGGCATTTAACCCATCACATCTTGAAATCGTTGGGCCTGTAGTTGAAGGTTCGGTACGTGCTCGTCAGGTACGTCGTAAAGACATCGGTGGTGATGACGTATTACCAATCATCGTTCATGGTGATGCAGCATTTGCAGGTCAAGGTGTCAACCAGGAAACCTTCCAGATGTCACAAACGCGTGGTTACACCGTTGGTGGTACAGTGCACATTGTTGTGAACAACCAGGTTGGTTTCACCACTTCTGATCCACGTGATGCACGTTCTACAGAATACTGTACTGACATCGCGAAAATGATTCAGGCACCGATCTTCCATGTCAATGGTGATGATCCGGAAGCTGTATTGTTTGTTGCTCAGCTTGCACATGATTTCCGTCATACTTTCCGTAAAGACGTTGTTATCGATATGTTCTGTTACCGTCGTCGTGGTCACAACGAAGCGGATGAACCAGCTGCAACTCAGCCAATGATGTACCAAGTCATCAACAAGAAAGCGACAACTCGTACTTTGTATGCTGACAAACTTGTTCAAGAAGGCATCCTTGACCGCGCAACTGCAGATCAAATGGTTGAAAACTATCGTTCAGACCTTGAAGCAGGTAAACACGTTGCCAATGCCTTGGTATTAGAGCCGAACAAGAAAATGTTCGTAGACTGGTCTCCGTACTTAGGTCACGACTACACAGACGAGTGGGATACAACTTGTGATCTAGAACGTCTTAAAGAACTTGGTCGTAAAATGCGTGAGCTTCCAGAAGGCTTCGTGATGCAGCGTCAGGTTTCTAAAGTGATTGATGACCGTCTGAAAATGCAGACTGGTGAAATGCCATTGAACTGGGGTGCTGCTGAAACTCTAGCATATGCATCGCTTCTGGACGATGGCTACCTGGTTCGCTTAACGGGTGAAGACGTAGGTCGTGGTACATTCTCACATCGTCATGCAAAACTGCATAACCAGGTAGATGGCTCAACCTATATTCCACTTTGCCATATCAAAGAGAACCAGCCACGCGTTGCGATCTATGACTCATTATTGTCTGAAATGGCAGTACTGGCATTTGAATACGGCTATGCGACGACTCTTCCTAAGAGCTTGATCATCTGGGAAGCTCAGTTTGGTGACTTCGCGAACTGTGCACAGGTTGTGATCGACCAGTTCATCTCATCTGGTGAAACCAAGTGGGAACGTGTATGTGGTCTGACTATGCTTCTGCCACACGGCTTCGAAGGTCAAGGTCCAGAGCATTCATCTGCACGTCTGGAACGTTTCTTGCAACTATGTGCTGAAGACAACATGCAAGTGATGACTCCAACTACACCTGCACAGATCTTCCACGCGTTACGTCGTCAGGCGATCCGCCCGATCCGTAAACCAATGATCATCATGTCACCTAAATCATTGCTTCGTCACAAATTAGCGGTATCTAACCTGGAAGAATTGGCTAACGGTACATTCCAGACTGTGATCGACGAAGTAGATAACATCAACAAAGCAGACGTAACTCGTCTAGTACTGTGTGGTGGTAAGGTTTACTACGATCTGGTTGAAAAACGTCGTGAAAAAGAATTGAACAACACTGCAATTGTACGTATTGAACAATTGTATCCGTACCCAGAAGCACGTCTTGCAGAAGTTCTTGCTCAGTATCCAAACCTGAAAGAACTGGTTTGGGCACAAGAAGAACCGAAAAACCAAGGTGCTTGGTTGTTCATCGCGCCTCGTTTATATGACGATGTGATGAAAGCGGGCAAACAAATCCGTATTAGTTACGCAGGCCGTGAAGCTTCAGCTGCACCGGCGTGTGGTTCACCATACTTGCATGCAAAACAACAAGCTCAGCTCGTTAACGACGCTCTAGCGATCGATGCTGAATAATCCAGGAGATTCTAAATAATGGCAACCGAAATTAAAGCACCGGTATTTCCAGAGTCAGTTGCGGACGGTACGATCGCAACTTGGCACAAACAACCAGGTGAAGCAGTATCACGTGATGAAGTGATCTGTGATATTGAGACTGATAAAGTTGTTTTAGAAGTTGTTGCTCCTGCTGACGGTACAATTGCATCAATCATCAAAAATGAAGGCGACACAGTGCTTTCTGCTGAAGTGATTGCACAATTCGAAGAAGGTGCTGTTTCTGGTGCTGCGCAAACTCAAGCAGTTCAATCTGAATCTGAAGCATCAGTAGAACAAGCAGCTGCGAAAACTGAAGCAGGTAATGCACCGATCGTTGAGCGTCAACAGGTTCAAGACCAAGCACCTGCAGTTCGTAAAGCGTTAACTGAATCTGGTATTGCTGCATCTGACGTATCTGGTACAGGTCGTGGCGGTCGCATCACAAAAGAAGATGTTGCAAGCCACCAAGCGAAACCAGCGGCTCCTGCTGCTGCACCGTTAAGCGTTGCAGTTGGTGAACGTATTGAAAAACGCGTTCCGATGACTCGTCTTCGTAAACGTGTTGCTGAACGTCTGCTTGCTGCAACTCAAGAAACAGCAATGCTGACGACGTTCAACGAAGTCAACATGAAACCAATCATGGAAATGCGTAACCAGTACAAAGATGCGTTTGAAAAACGTCATGGTGCGCGTCTAGGCTTCATGTCATTCTTCGTTAAAGCGGCGACTGAAGCGCTTAAACGCTACCCAGCGGTGAATGCGTCTATCGATGGTGACGACATCGTTTACCATGGTTACTATGACATCGGTGTAGCGGTTTCTTCTGACCGTGGTCTGGTGGTTCCTGTACTTCGTGATACAGACCGCATGAACTATGCTGAAGTTGAAAATGGTATCCGTGCATATGCTGGTAAGGCACGTGAAGGTAAACTTGCAATTGAAGACATGACTGGTGGTACTTTCACAATTACCAACGGTGGTACTTTCGGTTCATTGCTTTCAACTCCAATCTTGAACACGCCTCAAACTGCGATTCTGGGTATGCATAAAATCCAGGAACGTCCTATGGCAGTGAATGGTCAAGTTGAAATCTTGCCAATGATGTACCTAGCGCTTTCTTATGACCACCGTCTAATCGATGGTAAAGAAGCTGTAGGTTTCCTTGTAACAATCAAAGAATTGTTAGAAGAGCCAGCACGTCTTATCCTTGATCTATAATTTTAGTTTTTAAGAATAATTAGAGCGAGTTCGAAGCGATCCTTTGAACTCGTTTTTGGAGATACAAATGTCTCAGTTTGATTTAGTTGTAATCGGTGGTGGTCCAGGCGGCTATGAAGCTGCTATTCGTGCAGCTCAACTTGGTTTTAAAGTTGCGTGTATCGAAAAACGTATTCACAAAGGTAAACCTTCTTTAGGCGGTACTTGCTTAAACGTAGGTTGTATCCCTTCTAAGGCACTTTTGGATTCTTCTCATCGTTATGAAGATACTGTTCATCACTTAGATGATCACGGTATTACGACTGGCGAAGTCGCATTTGATTTGTCTAAAATGCTTGCGCGTAAAGATAAAATCGTAAACCAATTGACCATGGGTATCGACGGTCTGCTTAAAGGCAATGGCGTTGAATGGTTAAAAGGTACTGGTAAATTACTTGCTGGTAAAAAAGTTGAGTTTGTTTCACATGAAGGCGAAACTCAAGTTTTAGAACCTAAATACGTGATTCTTGCAACTGGTTCTGTGCCGGTAAATATTCCTGTTGCTCCTGTAGATCAAGACATTATTGTTGACTCTACTGGCGCGCTTGAATTCCAGGAAGTACCTAAGCGTTTAGGTGTCATCGGTGCAGGTGTCATCGGTCTAGAGCTTGGTTCAGTATGGCGTCGTCTGGGTGCTGAAGTTGTTGTATTTGAAGCAATGGATGCATTCTTACCAATGGCTGATAAAGCATTGGCAAAAGACTACCAAAAAGTATTGACTAAACAAGGTCTAGATATCCGTGTTGGTGCGAAAGTATCTGGTACTGAAGTTAACGGCCGTGAAGTTACTGTTCAGTACACTCAAGGTGGTGAAGACAAAACTCAGACTTTCGACAAGTTGATCGTTTGTGTAGGTCGTCGTGCTTATGCTGAAGGCCTATTGGCTGAAGATTCAGGCATTAAATTGACTGAACGTGGCTTGGTTGAAGTCAACGATTGGTGTGCAACTTCTGTTGAAGGCGTATACGCAATTGGTGACTTGGTACGTGGTCCAATGCTTGCACATAAAGCAATGGAAGAAGGCGTAATGGCAGTTGAACGTATTCACGGTCACGCTGCACAAGTCAACTACGACACGATCATTTCTGTAATTTACACACACCCAGAAGCGGCGTGGGTAGGTTTAACAGAAGAGCAAGCGAAAGAAAAAGGCATTGAGGTAAAAACTGGTCAATTCGGTTTTGCTGCGAACGGCCGTGCAATGGCTGCTGGCGAAAATGCTGGTTTCGTGAAGTTTGTTGCTGATGCGAAAACAGATCGCCTACTTGGTATGCACGTGATCGGACCTGCTGCGTCTGACATCGTTCACCAAGGTATGATCGCACTTGAATTTGTATCTTCAGTAGAAGACCTACAGTTGATGACTTTCGGTCACCCAACTTTCTCTGAAGTCGTACATGAAGCTGCTCTGGCAGTGGATGGTCGTGCAATTCACGCGATCCAGCGTAAGCGTAAATAATCTAAAAAAGAGCGGCTCCGGCCGCTCTTTTACATTTGGTGGTTGTTTTTGTATGAATAATCATCTAAAAATAAAGATAAGAATCAAAACATCGTTTTAATAAATTCCAATATCGATGTTGCAGCGCCACAGGATATTGGACGCAGTAATAACAAAGTGAAAAAGTAGTAAAAGGTCAATCAATGAATTTACATGAGTTTCAAGCAAAAGCGTTATTAAAAAAATATGGCATGCCAGTTCAGGAAGGTATTCTTGCGACAAATGCTGAAGAAACAGTGCAGGCTTTTCAACAGCTGGGCGGAAAATTTGCCGTATTAAAAGCCCAGGTGCATGCCGGGGGGCGTGGTAAGGCGGGTGGGGTAAAGGTAGTTAAATCTGCTGACGAAGCCGCTGAATATGCCAATCAAATTATTGGCTCACGTTTAGTGACTTATCAAACCGATGCCAATGGTCAACCAGTCAACAGCATTCTGGTCTCTGAAGATGTTTATCCGGTAGAGCGTGAACTTTATCTGGGTGCTGTGGTAGACCGTTCAACTCGTCGCATTACCTTTATGGCATCGACTGAAGGCGGTGTTGAAATTGAAAAAGTGGCAGAAGAAACGCCTGAAAAAATTATTAAAGTTGAAGTTGATCCACTCGTTGGTTTATTGCCGTTCCAGGCACGTGAAGTTGCATTTGCTTTAAACCTTAAAGATGGACAAATCAACCAATTTGTTAAAGTCATGACCGCGGCTTATCAAGCCTTTGTGGAAAATGATTTTGCCCTGTTTGAAATCAATCCGTTATCAGTCCGTGAAAATGGTGACATTCTTTGTGTCGATGCCAAAGTAGGGATCGATTCGAACGCGTTGTATCGTTTGCCTGAAGTGGCGGCACTACGCGATAAATCACAAGAGAATGAGCGTGAGCTAAAAGCCTCTGAATTTGATCTGAACTATGTTGCCCTGGAAGGTAATATTGGTTGTATGGTCAATGGTGCTGGTCTTGCGATGGCTACCATGGATATTATCAAGCTTTATGGTGGTCAGCCCGCTAACTTCCTCGATGTCGGTGGTGGTGCAACCAAAGAGCGGGTGATTGAGGCGTTCAAAATTATTTTGGCAGATACTTCTGTGCAAGGTGTGTTGATTAATATTTTTGGTGGAATTGTACGTTGCGACATGATCGCTGAAGCAATTATTGCAGCAGTTCAAGAAGTAAATGTCACTGTGCCGGTTGTGGTTCGCCTTGAAGGGAACAATGCTGAGCTTGGTGCCAAATTACTGGATGAATCTGGTTTGAAATTAATTTCTGCAAATGGCCTGGCCGATGCTGCAGAAAAAATTGTTGCTGCAGTGAAAGCTTAAGGAGTATCACAATGAGCGTATTAATTAATAAAGACACCAAAGTTTTAGTTCAGGGCTTTACTGGTAAAAATGGAACTTTTCATTCCGAGCAGGCAATTGCTTACGGTACTAAAGTGGTCGGTGGGGTAACACCGGGTAAAGGTGGTCAATCACATCTGGATCTGCCAGTATTTAATACCATGCGTGAAGCGGTAAAAGAAACCCAGGCCGATGCTTCTGTAATTTATGTACCTGCACCATTTGTATTAGACTCTATTGTGGAAGCGGTTGACTCAGGTATTGAGCTGATTGTAGTGATTACTGAAGGTGTACCAACATTGGACATGCTAAAAGCCAAGCGCTATCTGGAAATTAATGGTAATGGCACGCGTCTGATTGGCCCAAACTGTCCGGGTATTATTACGCCTGAAGAATGCAAGATCGGAATTATGCCAGGCCATATCCATAAGAAAGGCAAGATCGGGATTATCTCTCGTTCAGGTACTCTGACTTATGAGGCTGTATCGCAAACGACTAAACTAGGTCTAGGTCAATCGACTTGTATCGGTATTGGTGGTGATCCAATTCCGGGTATGAACCAGATTGACTGCTTAAAACTGTTTGAAGAAGACCCTGAAACAGAAGCTATTATCATGATTGGTGAGATTGGTGGTACAGCTGAAGAAGAAGCTGCTGAATATATCCAGTCTAATGTAACTAAGCCTGTGGTGGGTTATATTGCGGGTGTGACAGCACCGAAAGGAAAACGTATGGGGCATGCAGGTGCGATTATTTCAGGTGGCAAAGGCACCGCGGAAGAAAAATTTGCAGCCTTTGAACGTGCTGGCATGGCTTATACCCGTAGTCCTGCTGAGCTTGGTTCGACCATGTATCAGTTGCTGAAGGATAAAGGGTTAATCTAAACAATAAAAATCCAACATAAAGCCCTCTTATTGAGGGCTTTTTTTAGAAGAAATACATAATAGTTTGGTCTGACAGGATGAAATTGTGAGCTAAATCGCACTTTGTTATAATGTTTGTATAAATAAAATACATAACAAGACAAATGCCAATGCTAAACAACAATAACTATTACTCAATCGCCTATGTGTTGCTTGCCACAGGAATCAGCTTGAATCCTTTATATGCAGCTATTACAGACACGCAAAGGCATCAGGTGGTCAAGCAAATTAAGTCTGGGGATACCCAAAAAGGTCTTAAAATACTCGCAGAAATGGTACGCAAAGATCCTGCGAACATGAACCTGCTGGCTGACTTTATTTTGTTAAGCCGACAATATAATTCCCCTCTAATCCAGCAAGATTACAATCTGAATCACTTAAAAATTTCAATATATCCAGTCTATGGGCAACTGCCTCTGGTGATGTTATTGCGTGATCAGGGTAAATTTTTGCTGGCTGAACAATATGCAGCAAAATTTCAGAAAAACAGCACAAGTGATATTCCATGGGATTTATACCGTGGCATGTTGCTCGCAGAAAGTGGTCAATTGGAGCAGGCAGAGCAACAAATCAGAAAAGTTGATCAGAAACAGTTGAATGCTGATCAGCTGGTACAATTGGCTTATACCTATCGCTTATTAAGACAACCTATACAGGCACTTAATACCGCAACTCGCGCTTTATCGATGAGTCGTTCGGAAAGCGTGCAGGAACAGTATGTGCTGGCTTTGGCAGCCAGTGCTGATTATGACAGTGCAAACCGTTATCTACAGCAGCAGGGTAAAGGGCAAAGTCGTCTCAAGCATGAAGTACAGCTGATCAAGTTTAGTCAACATATTCGGAATGCCATTGATTTCTATAAAGTACAAAGTGAAAAGGATCAGGGCAAAATTGCCTATACAGAGCTGGATCAGGTGATTTCGGAAATGCAGGCTTATGAAAATGAGCTAGCCCAATATCCCGAGTTACGTCAAAGATTTTATTATGAATATATTTTTGCCTTAAGTGCACGGCAACGTTCTGCTGAAGCTTTGGCCCAACTGGCTAAAATCAATCAGCCGGTAGAACAGATGCCTGCCTATACCAGACATGCACTAGCTGATAGCTATTTGCGCAACCATAAACCAAAGCAGGCGGAAATATTGTACCGCAGTCTGTTTAAAGAAAAGAACTATGTGGACTATGACGTCTATGCAGGTCTGTACTATAGCTTGATTGAACAAGAAAAATTTAAAGCCGCTGATGAAGTAATTAAGGAAATGGATCAGCGCTTACCAGTATTCTTCTATAGTCAGGCTAAAGGTGTAGATCGTACGATTCATATGGACCGTGATGAGTATGTGATCTTAAGAGGTCTTCATTATAGTTATAAAAACCAGCTGGATAAGGCAGAACTGTATTTTCAGGACCTGGTAAATAAATCTCCAGGAAATCGTAATTATATCAATTATCTTGCGACTATACAGCGTTGGCGTGAAAAACCTTTGCAAGCACAGGCAACGGTTTCCTTACTCAATGGTACAGAGCCATCAACACAAGCCACCAGAATTAATAGCATGCAAAATGCGCAAGCTGTCTTTGATGTGCAGACATGGCGTAGTAGCAATACTGATCTTTTAGAGCGGGCAGGAACTGATACCGGGGTAGTGCGTAGTCATAAGGAGCTCAAAGATCGTGAGCGGTTTACCATTTCACATAATAGTCTTTATGCGAAAAGTGAAACGGATGATCAAGATCTGGTCAATAATCTGAATGGTTCTCGTGAGAAACAAAGCTGGACGCGACTCAATACCCCATGGTTTTCGGATTATTACCGGGCTTTTGTGGAACATCAGTACCGTAGTGGAGAGTATGAAGAAGGTAAGCGAGATGATCAGCGGATCGGTGTAGGACTGGAATGGGTCGATAACCGTAAGTATGCCACTGTAGCACTTTCACAAGCGACCGAGGGTGATCGCTTTGGTGTGAATATAACATGGAATCACTGGTTAAGTGATCACTGGAATTATGGTCTGGCTTATAACAGCCAGGCAGAGATTCCATTGCAGATACAGGATGAACATGAAGGGCAGTCTTATCGTTTCGACTTAAACTGGCAACAGCATGAATCTACAAAGGCTGGATTGAGCTATCAGTTTACTGATATTGATGACGGAAATGAGCGTCAGGAACTAGGTACCTATTTCAAGCAACGTATTTTCCAGGCTCCACATCAATTAACTCATCTGAACTTATATGGATTTTGGGCATCGAATAAAGATGATGTAGAAACTTCCTATTTCAATCCCTCTTCAAGTTGGAGTGCAGAAGCAGGTCTGGAACATGATTGGGTAACCTGGCGTAGTTATGATCAGTCGTTGACTCAACGCTTTTCATTAAATCTTGGTGTATTTGACCAAGAAGATTATGACTCAGGCCTGATTTATTTGGCGAAATATCAACACCTCTGGCAAATCACCAGAACCTGGTCCCTGAATTATGGGGTGTCCTATGGGCAACACCCTTATGACGGTGAAGATGAAAATAGACTCGAAGCAAGTTTTGGATTTGAAGGGAGATTCTAATGAAAACAATAAAAAATACACTCGCTCTATTAGGATGCTTAAGTCTTTTTATGGCATATACTCATGCTGAAAATAAAGCGATGGATCTGCCTGAAAACCAGTTCGTAACACTCACTTTTCATGATGTCAGGAATGATGTAGCACGTCAGGGTGATCGTGATCAATATGCAATTAGTACTGAATATTTGGCGCAATACTTTGCTTGGTTAAAACGTGAAGGCTGGAAAACTATTTCTTTGGAAGATATCCGCCGTGCCCGTGAGAAAAAAATTCCATTACCAGAAAAATCGGTACTTTTGACCTTCGATGATGGAGCGCTAAGCGGATATACCCAAGTATTTCCTTTATTAAAGCAATATAAATTACATGCCGTTTTTGCTATTCCAACCAGCTGGATTGGTACAAAGCATAAAGATGCCATAGAGTCCTATGGGGCAAATAATCTGATGAATTGGGACCAGATGCGGGAAATGCAAAATAGTGGCTTAGTCGAGTTTGTATCGCATTCACATAATCTGCATCGTGGAGTTATTTCGAATCCACAAAGAAATATGCAGCCTGCTGCAACTGCACGTATATATGATTTGACAAAGGCACGTTATGAATCTGACCTCGCTTATAGGCAGCGTGTGCTGGAAGACTTAAAGCGTTCTAAAGCCATTCTGGAACAGGAATTATCAGTACCGACTCATGCTATTTTCTGGCCTTATGGTGCTGTAACAGCAGAAACAGAAGATATTGCTAAGCAGGCAGGACTAAGCATGTCTTTTAGCCTCGGCACCATGGCGCCATTGGCTGATTCAGTAAAAACTTATCAGCGTGCCTTGATTATGAATAACCCGAACCTGGCAGAAATTAAAGAGGCAATGTCTGAGTTTTTGTATCACACCAAGCAACCCTATCTGGAGCAGAAGAGCTTTATTCAGTTTAATTTGAAAGATCTTGCGCAGCCCAGTATAAAACAGGCTGATGAAAAACTCGGTCAGTTCCTCAACCAGTTAGATGCACTGAAAACCAATCAGCTGATCTTGAAACCTGTTGCCGATCTCGATGGTAATGGCACGGTCGATGTGGCTTACTTCCCGAACAGCCAGTTAAAAATGCAACAGGATTTACTGAACCGTACTTTATGGCAAGCACGTACCCGTACGTATCAGCGTGTTTATGCAGAGTTACCGCTCAGCATGATGAATCAGGGCTATAATATGGTCCAGCTGGTTGAAGATATATTCAAATATAACAGCAATCTGGAAGGCTTGGTGATAGACGCTGGCCAAGAGTTAAATTGTGCTGTAGAGAGTACACAGTGGTCGGCTGAATGTAAGAAACAGATTGAGCGAGTCATTAACTTAAAACAAAATACGAGTCGACGTGCCAAATACTATGCCAATATCAGTAATGTCTATTTGGCAGTACTGAAAATAAATACCCATAAAACTATGGGGCTGAAGGCCTTATTTGAAACCTTGGCAGATGATTCAGACTATATCTATCTGGTTTTGGATCAAAAAACCAGCAAAGCTGAGCATAACCAGTTGCTCAAAAATATTCAGCAATTGACCTCCGTACAAAAACAACGTTTGATGATCGGTTTTGATCTGGCAGGTCAATCAGAACAAGATCAATGGATTACTAATAGTATTGCGAATTTGCGTAGACAAGGTATCCAGAAAATTTCGCTTGAAAATTATAACTTTAAAAATGCCGGGCAGGTTCAACAAAGACTTTATGCATCGATTAGCTTAAACAGTAATCCTTTCGTTTATCGTGATCCCTTTCAGGCTCAGCAGGGAGAACGTAAATGATTAATAGTATCAGTTTACATGATGTCATCTTTGGCTTTGCTTTTTTCTATCCATTGTTTATGGCCTGGATGTGGATTGCTGGCGGAATCTGGTTTTTTATAAAACGTGAACTGAATCAGAAAGCATTACCTGAACCCAAAGAGGCAGGTTGTAGTATTTTAATTCCCTGTTTTAATGAGGCTGAACAGGTCAAGCAGACCATTCGCTATGCCATGCAAAGTCAGTATCCAAAATTTGAAGTGATTGCGATTAATGATGGCAGTTCGGATCAGACAGGAGAGATTCTGGATGAACTGGCAGAAAAATATCCAAAATTACGTGTAGTACATTTGGCCGAGAACCAGGGTAAAGCGTATGCACTACGTGCAGGCGCAATGGTAAGTGGTTATGAGTACCTGATCTGTATTGATGGCGATGCGTTAATGCATCCACATTGTGTACTCTGGATGATGCATCATTTAACCATGTTCCCGCGTGTCGGAGCGGTAACGGGTAACCCGCGAATTATCAATCGCTCCAGCATACTAGGCAAAGTTCAGGTTGGAGAATTTTCTTCTATTATCGGATTGATTAAGCGGGCACAACGTACTTATGGTCGCATTTTCACTGTCTCTGGTGTCTGTGCCGGATTTAGAAAAACTGCTCTGGATCGTATTGGTTACTGGCGTGATGACATGATTACTGAGGATATTGATGTGTCATGGCGTTTGCAGTTTGATCATTGGGATGTGCAGTATGTCCCTCAAGCACTCACCTATATTTATATGCCCGAAACTTTTAAAGGGTTGTGGCAGCAGCGATTACGCTGGGCACAAGGTGGTATTGAAGTACTCTTTGCGTATATTCCTAAAATATTTAAATGGCGTTTGCGCCGCATGTGGCCGATTGCACTGGAATCTGTAATTAGCGTGTTATGGGCATATACCATGTTTGGTGTATTCGTCTTGTTCTTTTATGGTTTGTTCTTTCCTGTGGCCCCAGAGTGGTATATCAATTCTCTGTTGCCGCAGTGGTATGGTGTGATTCTCGGCGCAAGCTGTTTGATTCAGTTCATGGTCAGTCTATGGATTGACCGCAGATATGATAAAGGTCGAATGTTCAGAAGTTATTTCTGGGTAATCTGGTACCCACTATTTTTCTGGATTTTAACCATGTTAACGACTGTTGTATCGTTGCCGAAGACCATTTTTAAAACCCAAACCCGTGCACGGTGGATCAGTCCAGACCGAGGCTTCCGTGGTGAAACAGAGGTAAAATAAGGTGAAAAACAATAAAAATATTCCTGCCAAGCCGCAGGTTAAAATTGCCGAGTATATGGAGCTCCCAACAACTGTTGAAATTTCTGAACTCAGTGTCGCAGCAACTGTTAAAGAATCTAAACTCGATATTCCGGAGTATATCGATGTTCCAGAATATGTAAGTGGTCGAACGAGTGGTTATAGCCTGATGGCACTAGGCTGGATGGCGTGGATATGGTTATTTATGCCATTGGCCTCCCTGGGTTTATGGTGGTTTGAATCGAGTCTGATTGTTGATCATGTCTTAATAGACCATAAACCTTATCAGGGAATGACGCTACTTGAACTGGCCCTACTAATTATTATTGCTTTTTCAAGCTTGCTGTTATGGGCGTGTTATAACTGGATCCGATTCAATCGAGTAGATCGACGTTCGGCACCTAGACCGGTTGAACTTCAGGAGATTGCTTATAGCTTTGAGGTTGAAAAGCATGCTCTACTGGAAATGGTACAGGCCAAACAATTGACCCTGTACTATAATCAGGAGGGGAGATTAGAGCAGTACGACATACAAGGTAGGCCTATGAAAATTTCTTTGGCTTAAAAATCGTTGCATGTGGGTGTGGCATAAAAGGATCTTCTGGATAATAGCCAATATGCTGCACTCCTTGTTCTTTTAATAGATGTACCGTTTCTAATAACTCCTCATTTGAAAGTTTATGCTGTGTATTCCAGTCTATGGTTTGAATTTCAAAAATGGTCCGAGATAGAGTTGGGTCATACTGTCGTGCTTTTTCTACCAAATTAAGATAGAACTTGGAATGGTCCGGAGCTTTTTCCATATAGGGCATAGCCATAACAGCATTATAATCATAATGTTGTAGGGTACTTGAGGTTGATTGTGCAAACCATTTCTCGCTTTCAGGATTTAACATCACAGGCGCATAAGAGTTTCGGGCGAATTTGAGGGAGGGATGGGTGATTTTAAGCTTATTACTCAATTTTAAAGCAAGGTTATCTAAATAGGCGGTTTTAGCTTTAGCAAACTTCATTTGTTCTGGATGTTGAGGATGACGTAATATTTTTTCAGCATCTTTAAATCCCCAATATTTATATACTTGCATGGCAGAGGGGGAACTATCCTCATAGTCATTCAAGGTAATATCATCATGATACAAAATACCGTCCACAGTTATTTTATCTGTTAATGCCTTATAGATATCATAGACATAATCAAAGTTTTTTGGATCAAATGGCGACAGGCGAATATAACCTTTTATGTTCTGGTTTGTAGTTTCTACATAATTTGCCCGGTAGTGCTTTGGCAGTTCCCAAGCCCACATGGGTAACCAGGCATAGATTTTTTTAACAGTTGTACGATTTCGAATCTGTTCAGTGACTTTTTTAAATAAATCTTTCCGGACAGGCATATGTGGGTTAGGGAAATACACTTCATTCGCTGAACCATTAGCATCCTCATCAGCATAAGCCTGTAAAAAAATAGTATTAGGCTGGACAGTCTCTATACGCTTGATTAACTGGTTAATATTACGTGTCATCTGACGTGGATCAGGGTCATAAATATAGTCTAAATCAAGATGCATAATTGACATCTCTAATTGTTGGTTCTTCTGGTACCTTTCAATTAATGATGAAAAAGATAAAGGTTTGGTCAGTGCATTTGATGAGCTAGAAAAGGTGCTAAGTAAACTTAAAGAGGTAATTAAACCTAAGCTTAAAGTTATATTGAGTGCAGATTTTCTGGAGTAAGTTGTATTTTTCATTATGCTATCCAGTAATTATCATTGTTATAAATTTTCTTATCTTAATAATCCATCATGAGAATGATGCTTATTCGCTTTCTTTACTGATAGCATGTTTATTTGGAAATATATGTGTAATTTTTGAAAAAAGCTTCCATCTTGGAAGCTTTTTTATTTTAAAAATTTTAGCGATAAATTTTTAGGTTTTCGTTTTTAGACTTTGTGTCATCCCATTAATATCACCCCCCTGAATGCCCAACTCACTCATCAGACTGTCAATGAGCGGAGCTTGACTGCGGTAGCGCAGGGCACTATTTACAACTTGGTCAGAAAGGGCAACATTACTACTTTCATGATGAGCATCTGCCTGACAAGAACCTGTATGTGCTCCGTGAAGGCCATTCACCTGAAGAATTTTTATATCATCAATGTTTTCCATTGGCTTGACGCTTTCACGGATAATTTCAGGTAGGTATTTGAGCATTGCCAGACGGATCTGCATTTCTACCTGCTCTGAAGACAGTACATTATTGGCTTCATTCACTGCACGGGTACCTTCAGCATCGACCTGATACTGTTTCTCCATTGCCTGAGCCAGGAGAACTTTAGCATCTGCTTCCCCCTTGGCTTTTAAACGAACTTTTTCAGCTTCTGCTTCAGCGGCAATACGAATCGCTTCTGCATCATCAGCCGCTGCCTGTTTACCTGCTTCAGCAGCCACGGTAATCGCAATTGCATCTTTCTCGGCCTGTTCTTTGGCAGCCACCAGTTCAACTGCTTTTTGACGTTCTGCCTGCTGAATCTGACGTACTGTTACGACTTCTTCTTCAGCTTTTACTGCTTGAGCACGGGCAAGATCTGCTTGTGCTTTGGCTTCAGATTCGGCACGAGATTTTTCAGCAATCGCAATCGCACGGTCCTGTTCAGCCAGTTCAATGGTTTTCTTTTGTTCAACCTGAGCTTTTTGAATAATCTGTGCTTTCTGGATATTTTCATTTTCGACATCACGGGCAGCCAGAATGCGTTTTAATTCAACTTCGCGTTCAGCCGCAATACGTGCTTCCTCAGCTTCACGTTTTTTAGCAGCTTCTTGGGCTGCAATCTCAGCCAGCTGTTCAGCGCGACGAATCGAAATTTCACGTTCCTGTTGCAGCTTGGCGTATTCTTCTTCACGAATAATCTGTAAACGTGCCTGTTCAGCTTCAAGATTCTTGGTTTTAATTGCCAGGTCAGTATCCTGTTCAATATGGTTGCGTTTACGGCGACGGTCTTCAATGGTTTCAGTCAGTTTGGTCAGACCTTCAGCATCGAAAGCATTTTGTGGATTGAAATATTTGAAGCCAGTCTGATCCAGACCTGTTAAAGAAACAGTTTCGAGTTCAAGACCATTTTTATGCAGATCTTCCGACACGACTTGCTGTACTTTTTGTACAAAGTCGACACGCTTTTCATGCAGCTCTTCCATCGCCATTTCAGCAGCTACGGCACGTAACGAATCCACGAATTTGCCCTCTACCAGATTTTTCAGCTCGTTCGGTGACATGGTTTTTTGACCAAGGGTTTGTGCTGCCGTTGCAATTGAATCTGCGGTTGGTTTAACCCGGACATAGAATTCGGCCATAACATCGACACGCATACGGTCACGGGTAATCAGTGCCTGATCATCAGCACGGCGAACTTCCAGACGCAGAGTATTCATATTTACCGGTATAATTTCATGCAATACCGGCAGAACCAGCGCACCACCGCCTAGAATGACTTTCTCCCCGCCAAAACCGGTACGGACAAAAGAAATTTCCTTACTTGAACGACGGTAAAGGCGAGCAATGATCAGACCAAAGGTGATCAAGCCGGCGAAGATAACCCCAGTAATGATTAAAATGTTATATAAATCAAAATTTAACATTGTTGTTTGTTCTCTGTTTTAGCGTATTTGAAAATATAATTTTGGATTAAATAATAAATATAAAGTAAGAGAGAATAAGTATTTAGACTTTCATAGCCTGGAAGCCATTGCGGGTTTTATCCATTAAAATCACAGATTGGCCCTGTTTCAGGATTTCACCATTGGCAGGTTCGACCAGCACATAATGGGTATGGCCATACTGATCTTGAACTTTGGCTTGTGCTGGTGAGTTGGCACGAGCATCGCCGAGGATAATGATTGCAGTTCGGCCAATCAGTTCTTCAATATGAATCGCGGTGGTTTCATCTTTTGGCAGGATCTTTTCAGCTATTTTGGCATTAAAACGGACCAGGGGCATGCACAAGAACAGGCAGGCGGGAGAAATGATCCAGCCATTAATTAAATGTCCAGTAAGACGTTCAAATATACCTTGAATCAAAAGACCGCTTAAGCCATAGGTGGTCAGGAAAATGATCAGCCAGATAAAGAGAGGAAGTTGTCCCAGATACAACCAGTCAAATACCTTGCTAAAGATATTGGGGTTATTGGCGGGATGAAAGTCTACATGATGCGAGTCTTCAGGCAAGAGTTGGTCAAAAACACTTTGTGAACCACCACCTAGAAACAGCAATATACATTCCAGCGCTGCAAACATCAGCATCAGGCTAAGACTAATACTGAAAACAACATTCGACGGTTCGGTAAAAAGCTCCCACATTCCTTCGGGTCTCTATCTATAATTATGTTTGGCAAAATGAGTAAGAATAATTCTTGCTTATAAAAAGATAACATTGATTATACATTTTGCAATCTAAATACACACAAAAGTAGCGGATATTAAACTTGAATAATTTTAAATATTTGGAAATTAGATTGAATTCTTGTATGAGTTATCAAATTAATATTTTAGAAAACAATAGCTTCAAAAAGATGACAATATCTTAATAAATTTATGAATAGATGGATAAAAAAATTAACGTGGTCACATTTTTGTTGAAGCTGAAATTTGAATGAAACAGGCATTTAGGTCAGTGACAATGACTTTATTTGATCAAAGGATATCTTAATAAGCCCTTTCTAGTATCGGATAGGAGGTACGTAGTAATAAATGCAAGAAAGCACAATATTAAACATTTTTAATATTCATCTTTCTTTTTAAAAGGATATGTCTGTCCTAATGATCTTAAACTATTTGATTTATAAAAAATATTTTGACATAGAGATTGCCTAAAAAAAGCTAAATTGAATCGAGTCGATCGCATTTATATCGACTTTAGTTTCAATTCAATTAGCCTAAGTAGAATTACAACAATGACGTCTGAATACGTACTTTCATATCTAAAGCTTGCTGAAGAATATACGCTTTCATCCATTGTACCTGTTCACCCATTGGATTAGTTTTTACCGCCGTATTCAGGAAATCCAATTCAGGCTTGCTAAACAGCTGATCTTCAAGTGCCTGTTCAAGGGTCTGGCTATTCGCGGCTAAAGGCAGGGCAACCAGATAAAATGCTTTAGGGTAGTTATAAAAAGCATACAAAAGGTTGAAGGCCTTCTGGTCACCTTTCAGATTGCCTGCACCAATCTCATATTTCGGATTCTGGTTACTATGCGTCAGGCCGATAACGTATTCAGCATTATTGTCTTGCAGGCGCACTCCGAACTGTAGACCAATCTGATCTGCAGTCAGTTCATGCTGTATATAGACGTTTAAAGCATTACCATCATCAGCAAAGGGTTCTTGTAATACCAGCATGTGCTGTTGATGCTGATAGATATAGCCAGCCAGTTTGGCCTGTTCAAGACGGGTCTTTAAAGTGTCTAAAGTATATTGAGTAAATGGCATGTCTAAATTTAGATCCATAGGTACTAGGATTACTCTAGGTGGTTTTGCTACCGTTGGGAACAGGTACTTTAGATGATTTATCTATGAAGTTATTGCTAAAAAATAGTAGGTTTAAAAAGCTAAATAGAAGAAAATACTAAAATTCAAAGCATTAAAAATCACTAGATTGAATAAAACTAATAATAGATATCAGTGAAGTTTTATATGATGTTTTGATATATGGATAGCACAAAACAAGAAAACGTTATGAAAACTTAATCACTATAATGAATATAAATTTTATAAAGTGTAATAAGTACACGTGTAATACGCAGGTTGTCCATGTCATTAAATGAGGAAAGACTTACTCATCTTAAACAGCTTGAAGCTGAGAGTATTCACATCATTCGCGAAGTTGCTGCCGAGTTTGAAAACCCAGTCATGCTTTATTCGATTGGTAAAGATTCTGCGGTAATGCTGCATCTAGCATTAAAAGCGTTTTACCCTGCAAAACTTCCATTCCCGCTACTTCATGTAGACACGGGCTGGAAATTCAAAGACATGATTGCCTTCCGTGACAACATGGCAAAAACTCATGGCTTTGATCTGATCGTGCATCAGAACAAAGAAGGCCGTGATGCGGGTATTAACCCATTCGATCACGGTAGCTCAAAATACACCGACATCATGAAGACTCAAGGTCTGAAACAGGCACTTGATAAATATGGTTTCGATGCCGCCTTCGGTGGTGCGCGCCGTGACGAAGAAAAATCTCGTGCCAAGGAGCGAGTATACTCATTCCGTGACTCGAAACACCGTTGGGATCCTAAAAACCAGCGTCCAGAACTTTGGAACCTTTACAACGGTAAAGTGAACAAAGGCGAAAGTATTCGTGTATTCCCATTATCGAACTGGACTGAGCTTGATATCTGGCAATACATCTATCTTGAAAGTATTCCATTGGTCCCACTATATCTTGCTGCTGAACGCCCAGTTGTTGAGCGCAGCGGTACACTGATTATGGTGGACGATGAGCGTATGCCTTTAAAAGAAGGTGAAGTTCCACAAATGAAATCGGTACGTTTCCGTACTTTAGGTTGTTACCCATTAACGGGTGCAGTTGAATCCACTGCCAACACCTTGCCGGAAATTATCCAGGAAATGTTGCTTGCAACCAGCTCTGAGCGTCAAGGCCGTATGATTGACCATGATGAGGCAGGTTCAATGGAGAAGAAGAAGCAGGAAGGCTACTTCTAAGCATCTTCAAATCTTCCCTTAACCCCTTCTTTAATAAAGAAGGGGAACTCCCAAGGGAACGGAGCCAAGTCTCCCTTTACCAAAGAGAGATTTAGAGGGATTCAAAATTAAACCGATTTCTTAAGCATTTGTGGAGTTTGAGCGATGTCTCATCAATCTGAATTAATCAGCCAGGATATCCTGAGCTATTTAAAACAACATGAAAATAAAGACTTACTGCGTTTCTTGACTTGCGGTAACGTTGATGATGGTAAATCTACTTTAATCGGTCGTTTGCTTTACGATTCAAAACTGATTTATGAAGATCAGTTGCAAGCTGTAACACGTGATTCTAAAAAAGTCGGTACGACTGGCGATGCACCTGACTTGGCTTTGCTAGTAGATGGTCTGCAAGCGGAACGTGAGCAGGGGATTACTATTGATGTCGCTTACCGTTATTTCTCTACTGAAAAACGTAAGTTCATCATCGCAGATACTCCGGGACATGAGCAATATACGCGTAACATGGCGACAGGTGCGTCTACTGCAGATCTTGCAATTATCCTGATTGACGCACGTTATGGCGTACAGACTCAGACTCGCCGTCATAGCTTTATTGCCAGCCTGCTGGGTATTAAGAACATTATTGTTGCGATCAACAAAATGGACCTGGTGGAGTTCTCTGAAACTCGTTTCAACGAGATCAAGGCAGACTATACTGACTTCGTGAACCAGTTAGGTGACCGTACGCCGGCGAATATTATCTTCACACCGATTTCTGCCCTGAATGGCGATAACGTGGTGAACAAGTCTGAAAATACGCCGTGGTATACAGGCCAGACCCTGATGGGTACTCTGGAAACTGTTGAAATTACCCACAGTGTAGATAAAGAAGAATTCCGTTTCCCGGTTCAGTATGTTAACCGTCCTAACCTCGACTTCCGTGGTTTCTGCGGTACTGTAGCGCTGGGTGAAGTGGCTGTAGGCGACGAGATTGTCGCTTTACCATCAGGCAAGAAATCTACTGTTAAGGAAATTGTAACTTTTGACGGCAATTTGCAACGTGCATTTGCAGGTCAGGCAGTGACTTTAACCTTGAACGATGAGATTGATATTTCTCGCGGCAACATGCTGGTGAAAGCGGGTGATCAGCCTTTAGCTTCACGTTCGGTTCGTGCTTCTGTGGTATGGATGAATGACCAGCCATTGGTTAAAGGTAAGTTGTATAACGTTAAGCTGGGTACGCAAACGGTTCCTGCAAAAGTTGCAGAGATCAACTACCGTGTAAACGTAAATACACTTGAGAAAACTCAGGTAGAGCAGCTGGATCTGAACGCAATTGCTGATGTTCAAATCGAGTTTGATGCGCCAGTGGTATTCGACCGTTACCGTGAAAGCCGTCATACTGGTTCGTTTATCTTCATTGACCGTTTAAGCAACGTCACTGTTGGTGCGGGCATGATTGAGGATGCAATCGAATGGACTGCTCATACCAATCCTGTGACTGCTGAAGATCGTGCTGCACGTTTGGGTCAAAAACCTGCTGCGGTATCTGTATCTGCAAAAGCGCTTGAAAATGCTCAAGCACTTGAAAGCTTGTTAATTCAGCAAGGTGTGGTTGCGATTGCAAAAATTGGTCTTTCAGCTGATCAAGTTGCGCTGGTTCGTGAAACTGGTGTGGTTGTGGTGACTGAGGCAACTGAAGGTAGAGATGTTACTTTTGCTCAGGAATCTGCTGAAGAACTTGCTGAGAAGATTGTGGAATTGGTTCGTCTATAAGACAGTACTGATTTTAGAAAAACCCGCTGAAAAGCGGGTTTTTTATTGCCTAAATTTTGTTTGCATGAAAATCGCTCAATTAGTCAAAATGTGATCTTTCAATTTATTAGTTACTAAATACAATTCTCCCTAGATGGGGGATTTATGAAAAAATTATTATTGCTGGCTGGCTTGTGTGTGACTTTTGGAGTTGAAGCCAAACAGAGTAGCCAAAGCGTTGAAGCAATCAAGCAGAAGATTATTAAAGAATCAATTGAGAGTTATCCGGGCAATTGCCCATGTCCTTATAATACAGCGAGTAATGGTAGTCGTTGTGGTAAGCGTAGCGCTTATAACCGAGCGGGTGGATATGCGCCACTTTGTTATCCGGAGGATGTAAGTGACCGGATGATAAGGGAATATAAACGTTAAAATTCTAATGTGTGAGATTATCAATCATCCACATTTAAGCATTCATATAAGGCGGTAACCATACACATTGTGGTTTTTCCATTAATTTTTCAATATTGACCTTAACTAGGAATGAACCTGTATATTGATGTTCTTTAAAAAACATTTCTTGTCCAATTTCTTTATCTGTAAATCTGACTTTTATCGCTTTACTTAAGTATGATAAGATATATCTTAATTAATTTTAAGATATATCTTAATTATGTCTATAAGCCCTAACTCTGTCCTAGCAGAAGAGCAAGCGGACTCTCCAAAACCACGAAAACGCCTGTTTGAAACAGGTGAAATGAAACTGCTGGTGTTACATTTTATTGCTCAAGCGCCCAAGTACAGCTATGACATTATCAAAGAGGTAGCTGCACTGGTTGGAGGTAACTATAAGCCGAGTACAGGTACAATCTGCCCAACCATTAGTTATCTGGAAGAACAGCAATATACGCAAATGACTATGAGTATTGATGAGCGCAAGCAGTATCACATTACTGAAAAAGGTCAGGCACATCTCAAAGAACGTCAGCAAACCTTACAAAAGGTACTAGACCGTTTTAATACGCGCAAACAAATTCAATCGAATGAACAATATGTCGATATTAAGCATGCGATGGAAAATTTAAAAACCTCACTGCGTTTAAAGATTCAACATAGCGAACTTAATGAAATCCAAATACGTGAAATTGCAGAACAGATTGATCAAGCAGCCATAAACATCACACGTCTGTAATCCGATTCACGATTTAAAAATCAGGTAAAATGATGAAAAAAATAGTTCCCAAATTTCATGTCAAACATTTGAATTGGCTCATGCCTTTGATCCTTTCCGGCATTATGAGTGGGGCAATTTCCTGCTTTAATATGCTACTCAATAAGGGCTGGAGTGATCAGTTTATTTCATTATGGCTGCATGCCTGGAGCATGTCATGGTTGATGGCATTTCCATTAATTTTGGTGGTGCTGCCCTTAGTACGTCGTACCCTAATGAAATTCGTGGATGTGCCTAAAGGAAATCTTTAAATGAAAACACCCAATTCGTGAATTGGGTGTTTTGCTTATAAAACTATTATTGGATAGTGACAGTTACAGGTTCTGCATACAGGGTGTATGTATAGTTTGGAGCGATTGTATAGTCATAACGCGGCATCACATAAGCTGTGCCTTTCTCTGCAAATGTTACACTCTGACCATTTTGCGTATATTTAGCCGAGCCAGGCAGAACCAGCATATTTTTAAAGATATAAGAGGATTTACCGCCAACTTGTGTCTGAATTTCACCCGGAATTTCCAGAGCTTGACCTGCTGTAGCATTGAGCTGTTTTAGCGTATTCAGTTTTACCACAAAATTGGATGCATCATGTGCATAATCTGTGGTGAGACCATGTGTTCCTTGGACATACATGCGATTAAAATCATCTTTGTTTAAACGGAACGTCCACGGCCAAAAAGTGACTCCGCGTTGGGAGGCAGTACGCATTAAATTCGCACTCAAGCCGCTAAAAGACGGATTGAAAGTGGATGAATACTGTTGAGTCGCATCCAGAATTCGCCGTGTATTGACCAAATCGCTTTGTGCGGCTGGAGTACTGGTAAGGAAACCGGTTGATACACCTGGAAGCACATTCTTCATTTGTAAAATCTGGTCGCCACTAAAACTGATCACAATAGCTTGATCATAGGCATCATGTTTATCTAGCAGTGCTTTGATCTTTGGTACGATCTCAGGCTTGTAGCTTTTAATTTCAATGAAGTTGGTGACATGTGGATATTTTTTCACTTCAGCCAGCACTTCATCCATGGTAGGAATCTGACGGTTATAGTTCAGTGTTCTGAGCTCACGTACTTCTGCCAGTGTCATATCCTCAATGTTGCGGTTGACACCAGTCGTGCGTAGCACAGAAGTATCATGCATAAGAATGACATGATCATCTTTAGTCAGATACACGTCATATTCTACTGCATCAGCTCCTACAGTGATCGCTTTGAGAGTGCCCTCCAGTGTGTTTTCATCGTCTTGCGCCGGGATACCGCGATGTCCGGTAATCAGCGGCTTACGCAACAGGGTGTTGGGTGCCATGCGCTGCATAATTTCTTTATATAGGTCAGGATGGTTGCTATAAATTCCATTAACACCTGTAGCTAGAATTTTTGCTGCGTCCAAGACCTGTGCACTGTCAATCTTGGCCCAAGGCGTAATCAATAAACGTTGTAGATGACTAACTGCTTCACGTGTTAGTAATTGCGGTGGCAAGATGACGATTTTGGACAGCGATACATTGGTATTGTGGGCGATGGTCACGATATCTTTGCTGTTATAACCCAGCCCGGTCTGCTTGGAATAATCCAGAGCTGTTCGGAGCATCGGTAAATCAATACGGGCCTGACGCAGTAAATCTACATTATCGGAAATGAGGGTGATATCAGCCAGATCATAATCTTCTGTCAGTCCTTTCAGTGCCTGAATGGTTGCTGAATTTTGGAGAGTGAGTAAAGGTAAAGTTCGACGCTGGGTATCTTTAAGATAATCAGTCAGGTGGCTCACTTTCTGATTGTTGCTTAGTAAATTAAGATCTGCATCAAGTTGATAAGCAACATGGGTAGCCGCGGTCGAGACTGGGCCATTAAGCGGTGCAGCCTGGGCTAAAGTCGGTGCCATTGAAACCGGGAGCTGCTGGTCAATAATGTCAGTGACTTTATTGGATTCAGGCAAGGCATCGAGTTGTTCAGTGACTTTGAGGTGGCTTACTTTCATCAATAAACCGGCACTAGATAAACCAATGCTGCCTTGAGCCAGGTTATAAGGCAAGGTGCTATCCAATACCAGTTGATCATCCAGATAATGCCGTACACGATTTCCATACACTACAACGCTGGCCTTGTGAGTTTTCTGAAGGCCAATATCTTCGCTATGAGCAGATTTCTGAAGCACATTCCAACTATTGGTCGGCATGCGTAAAGATAGTTCCAGACCACTAGCACTGGTGGTAGCAACCCGCATGGCAAACTGGTAATAGGGGGTAAAAGACGGATCAGCGAACTGATCTGCGCCTCGGTAGATGATACTGCCCCAGCGGGCTTCATTGAGTGCTTCTTCAAATGAAAATTCCATATCGATACGGTAATTGCGTAATTGCTGGAATTTCTCTGGCAGAAGCAGGGTTGTCATTTGTGTGCTATGGGCACGACCATCGATATACAAATCGCCATTTTCAAGATATACCTGGCCTGCGTTATTTTTAGGTTGTATCCAGTCGCCAGAAAGAGCCGTCCATTTATCAAAATTTTCATCCAGAAGAACCTCTGGAATGGGAACTTCTTCATCAGGAATATTGGGCTCAGGAGCCGGCTGATCTGGCTGGGTTACCGGTGGCTGTAAGGAGCCTGAATTCTTGTCGTCATCATCAGAACATGCGGTGAGGCCCAAGGACAGCAAAATAGAGAGGTAGAGATGAGCAGGTTTCATGCTTTTAATATTCTCAAGTCATTTATATTTGAATTTGAGAAATTAAAAGCAGAACATGACATTTATATGGATTTGTCATAAATGAAAATAATTCTTACAGATTAAAAATTTTTTTTAAAAATAAGGTGAGATCTCGATGTCATGCATTTTTCTTAATGATGGCTAGGTCTTCGACATAAGTCCGACTTGGCTTTAAAGCTGGAATTATCTATGTTCAAATAGGGTTAGGAAACAGTTAATACATGCGGAACGACCTATGTCACAAAAAACCATGCAACACGTCATCATTACAGAACCGGGTGGAGTGGATAAACTTGCTTATGAAACGGTTGTTATTCCTGAACCGAAGGCCGATGAGGTGCTGGTCAAGGTTCATGCCTTTGGAATTAACCGTCCTGATATCTTGCAGCGTCAGGGCTTGTACCCAATGCCAAAAGGGGTGACGCCTGTTCCAGGTCTGGAAGTAGCCGGTGAAGTGGTTGCAGTCGGAAGTGACGTAAATCAGTTTAAAGTCGGTGACAAGGTGTGTGGCCTGACCAATGGTGGGGGCTATGCAGAATATTGCGTCGTACCTGAAAGCCAGACTTTGAATATTCCTGAAAACGTAAGCTTTATTCAGGCCGCTGCGATTCCTGAAACCTTCTTTACGGTGTGGGCAAATGTATTCCAGATGGGTAAAGCCAAGGCGGGAGAAACGGTGCTGGTGCATGGTGGAACCAGTGGAATTGGAACCACGGCACTCATGCTATGTAAATCCTTGGGTATTAAAACCTTTGCCACAGCAGGTAGTGACGAAAAAATCCAGGCGATTTCACATCTGACCACAGGAATTAATTACAAAACTCAGGACTTTGAGCAGGTGATTAATGAAGTGACAGACAATGCTGGTGTAGATGTGATTCTGGATATGGTTGGTGCGCCCTATCTGGAGAAAAATCTGAATCTATTACGCCGTGATGGTCGTCTGGTGTATATCGCATTCTTGGGTGGTGCCAAGGCTAAGGAAGTGAAGCTGGGTCAGATTATGATGAAGCGCCTGACAATTACTGGTTCAACCATGCGTGCGCGTAACACAGCGGAAAAAGCTGAAATTGCACAAGGTCTGAAAGTGCATGTAGCACCTTTATGGGCAAAAGGTGAATGTTTGCCAATGATTTATAAGACTTTCAAATTTAATCAGATTCAGGATGCACATGCAGCTATGGATACAGGCGAACATATCGGAAAAATTGTGGTAGAAGTGATCTAGTTCACATATTATTAAAATACTTAAAGGAGGGGGCTAATGGCTTCCCTCCCTTTTTTTGTGCAAAAAATGACAAGGTATGTCAGTTTTTAGCAGTACAATAACAGCTGAAATTTATAGCATTTAAACTTGAAAGAAAACATACTTATTTATGTGAAAATTTTCTCAAAGTCTTTTTTATAAAAATATATAAATAACAAATATTTAGAGTTTTTATTTGAGAGCTGTTTTATTAATTCCGACGAACGGTAGTTATGTTTTTGAACTTTAAGTAAAAAATGGTCAGTTTTTTGCAATCCTTATAGAGACTGTTTATCCAATAGTCACCTTGTTCTCCTTTATCCAAGAGAGTAATAGCGATGATGATTGCAAAAGGACCATTTAAACGGATCCATCAAACTCGAGCACTAACACAAGTGATTCAAGCCAGATTATTTAACCGGGTTACGACACAGCAGGCTAAAATTTTCTATTTGGCATTATTAAATCTTGAAAGTTATATGACCAAATTGTCTAAGCCTAAACGCAAACGTCGTTAAGCCGATTCAAGCTATCTTAGCCTCGCAGAAGGCAAATCTATTTTATCGATTTCGGCTGTAAATGGATTTCACTAAGTTTCAGGCATAAAAAAACCAGCTTTCGCTGGGTTCTTTATTTGCACCATCTTCAGTAGTAGAAGAATGGTGCCCGAGGCCAGACTCGAACTGGCACGCTTTGTGGGCGGGGGATTTTAAATCCCCTGTGTCTACCGATTTCACCACTCGGGCTTTAACAAGATGGAGGCGGAGGTCGGAATCGAACCGGCGTCCACGGAGTTGCAGTCCGCTGCATGACCACTCTGCCACCCCGCCGCGTCTTGTTGATGCGTATATTATCAAGCTCTCAAAAAAAAACAATAGTGTATTCATTCATATGCGCATAAAAGCAGCATATGGCGGAAAATATTGAGAATTATCATGTAGAATGTGCAAAATTGATTCATATCAACACTTGGGAGAAGTGCCGTGGCATTAGTTCTAGACGGTCGTGCATTGGCGAAGCAAATTGAAGCTGACTTGTTAACTCGCGTGGAAGCGCTGAAAGCAAAATCAGGTCGTACTCCAATTCTTGCGACTATTTTGGTAGGTGACGATGGTGCATCTGCAACTTATGTTCGTATGAAAGGCAATGCTTGCCGTCGTGTCGGTATGGATTCATTGAAAGTTGAGCTTCCAAAAGAAACCACAACTGAACAACTTCTTGCAGAAATTGAAAAACTCAATGCAAACCCTGATGTTCACGGTATTTTGTTGCAACACCCAGTGCCTGCGCAAATTGATGAGCGTGCTTGTTTCGACGCAATCTCTCTTGAAAAAGATGTGGACGGTGTAACTTGTCTTGGCTATGGCCGTATGGCGATGGGTGAAGCGGCATATGGTTCTGCAACACCTGCTGGCATCATGACTATCCTGAAAGAAAACAACATTGAAATTGCAGGTAAACACGCTGTTGTTGTCGGCCGTTCTGCAATTCTGGGCAAACCAATGGCAGCGATGCTGCTTGAAGCGAATGCCACTGTGACGATTTGCCATTCACGTACTCAAAACCTGCCGGAATTTGTGAAACAAGCGGATATCATTGTTGGTGCGGTAGGTAAAGCTGAACTGATTCAAAAAGACTGGATCAAACCAGGTGCAGTAGTGGTTGATGCTGGCTTCCATCCACGTGATGGCGGTGGTGTAGGTGATATCCAGTTAGTTGGTATCGAAGAAATTGCTTCTGCTTACACGCCAGTTCCAGGTGGTGTAGGCCCTATGACCATTACCACTTTGATTCGTCAAACGGTTGAAGCTGCTGAGAAAGCATTGGGTTAATTGCTTTGTTCCTTCTCCCTCTGGGAGAAGGCTAGGATGAGGGGTATTAAACCTCTACCTGACCCTCTCCTAAAAGGAGAGGGGATTTTTAAATTAGAATGAATAAAAACCATGAGCTGTACTTTCCAATTTCCTAAAGCCCCTGAGCATCTTCTACAAGCCTTGCATGATGTGATTCCACATTGTGAACTGCATGCACAGCAATTGCCGGATACACCTATTTCACTGTGGCTAATTCCGCCAGTATTTCCAACTGATAAGCTGGATGATGAAGTCATCCGTCGTATCTGGAATGATACGCCGTATTGGATCTTTTGCTGGGCATCTGGTCTTGCGATGGCGCAGTGGCTGCTGGCAGAACCACATCATGTGAAAGATAAAGTAGTGCTGGATTTTGGTGCAGGTTCAGGTGTCGTTGCAATTGCAGCAAAAATGGCAGGTGCAAAACGCGTCATTTGCTGTGACATTGATCAAGTGAGTTTAGAGGCGTGTCGTGCCAATGCTGAGTTAAATAGTGTTGAGCTTGAATACTTGGATGATCTGTATAAAGCAGAACAGGTGGATATCCTGTTAGCCGCCGACGTACTTTATGACCAATGCAACCGTTTCTTCCTGGATGAGTTTTTAAAATTTGCGCCTGAGGTGTGGGTTGCAGATAGTCGGGTAAAAAACTTTAGCCATCCCAAATATGAAAAACTGGATGAGCGTAGTGCTACCACCTGGCCGGATTTGGATGAATCTCCAGAATTCAGAAACGTCAGTTTCTATAAGACACTTTGAAGCGAAAAATAAAAAAAGGGCATTAAGCCCTTTTTTCATATCTTAGAGATTATGAGCAGGTGAATTGAATCACGCGTAATGTGCTTGGGCGGGCATTCAGGGCATCACGCGCGCCTGGATTTTCAGTATTGTACAGGTCAGGCGTGTTGCTTAAGCTGATTTGAGTACGGCTATTGCCGAGCTGGCGACCATACTGTTCATCTGGTAATGCAGTATTACTAATCTCATTACTGCTGAGTACGCTTACATTCCAGTTTTTAGAAGTACCAAGTGCCTGTCTGCAAGCAGCCTGCAATTTTCCTTCATCCTGACTGGTACGACCAGAAAGTGTATAGCGCAATGTTGCAGTATTTGCACTTTGCTCAATAACTTCGTAACCAGATTGACCGTTATAAGGTTGAGGTGTGCTTTGGCAGGCAGTAAGCACCAAAGTGCCGAAACCCAAACCTAGTAGAAAAACTGTTTTTTTCATCATGATGATTTCCCATTTTTTATGCAGCAAGTATGCCATAGCATTGAAAAGACAAAATGGCAGTAAACTTAAAAATCCAATAAAAAAGCTTTCTGAATGTTTCCACTCAGAAAGCTTAAACAGCTCAAGCATTAATTAGTCATCAGTAATCATGCTGTATTTTTTAGTGTCTTTTATGAAGATATAAGTCAGCAATATGCATAAATTCCCATAATCCATGCGCCAATCGGCGCATTAAAAAAACTAAGGTAAAACAGCAACAGCTTTACGGTATCATCGTCCTTAGGGGAAACTTACGAAGCAAAATATAAAGTAAAGGCTGCATAAACATACCAGTCGTGCATTCGACCAGGTTTCCTGTGAAACCACCGAGAATAGAGTTGACACATGTTTTATCGAAGTAAAGTTAAATAATTACAGTGTCTTATGCTGATGTGGTTTTTAATTTTTTATAGAACTTGAGTCTTAATAAAACAAGAGAGATAGTTTTGATAATTCAAAGCATTAAATTATTTAATTTTATATTAAATTATTGATTTTTAATATAATTTTTATTGATCAAATGTTGTTGAATAATTTAAGAGGTATTAGAGAAATCTAATAACTGCAAAAATTGGAAAAATGAAAGTACTTAAATTTAATGAATAACCAGTAATAAAAAAGGCCGCTTATGCGACCTTTTTAAATTAAACCAGCAATTATGCAGATTTAACAGCTTCTAGTAATTCAGCTTGGCGTTTTTTCAACGCTTCTGGCATACGGTCGCCTAGTTTTTCGAACAATTCAGTATGGCTTTCAAGTTCTTTGATCCATTGATCTTTATCTTGAGAAGTTACAAGGTCAAACTGCTCTTTAGAGAAGTCAGTACCAGTCCAGTTCAACTGTTCGTAAGTTGGAACACGGCCAATTGGAGTGTCAACAGCAGTTGCACGACCTTCACAACGATCGATGATCCACTCAAGAACACGCATGTTTTGACCGAAACCAGGCCATACAAAGTTACCTTCAGCATCGCGACGGAACCAGTTCACGTTATAGATACCTGGAAGCTTGTTACCAGCAGCAGCAGCTTTCTCGCCAACTTTCTCACCCATTTCTAACCAGTGAGTGAAGTAGTCAGCCATGTTGTAGCCAGCAAATGGAAGCATTGCGAATGGATCACGACGGACAACACCTTGTTGACCAACAGCAGCAGCAGTAGTTTCAGAGCCCATAGTTGCAGCTTTATAAACACCGTCTACCCAGTCAAATGCTTCTGAGATTAGAGGCACTGTATCCGCACGGCGACCACCGAAAATGAACGCAGAAATTGGAACGCCTGCTGGATTTTCCCAGTCAGCATCGATAGAAGGGCATTGACCCGCAGCAACGGTGAAGCGAGCATTCGGGTGAGCTGCTTTTTCTTCGCCAGTGTGTGGTTGACCTTTCCAGTTAGTCAGGTTTGCAGGCGCTTCTTTAGTTAGACCTTCCCACCATACTTCGCCGTTGTCAGTCACAGCAACGTTTGTATAGATCACGTCTTTATGAAGTGTTGCCATACAGTTCGGGTTAGTTTTGGTATTTGTACCAGGCGCTACACCGAAGAAACCAGCTTCAGGGTTAATTGCATATAGACGACCGTCTTCACCTGGTTTGATCCAGGCAATATCGTCACCTACAGTTTCAATCTTCCAGCCTTCGTAGCCCGCTGGTGGAATCAACATCGCGAAGTTTGTTTTACCACACGCAGAAGGGAATGCAGCTGCGATGTAATGTTTTTCGCCTTGTGGATTCGTCACGCCAAGGATCAGCATGTGTTCAGCTAACCAACCTTGTTGACGACCCATGTAAGATGCAATACGTAAAGCTAGACATTTTTTACCTAGCAATGCGTTACCGCCGTAACCAGAACCGTAAGACCAGATTTCACGCGTTTCTGGATAATGTACGATCCATTTGTCTGGGTTACATGGCCAAGCAACGTCTTTTTGACCTTCTTCCAATGGTGCACCAACAGTGTGTACACATGGAACGAATTCGCCGTCAGTACCTAAAACGTCATAAACCGCTTTACCCATACGCGCCATTTTAGACATGCTAACAGCAACATAAGGAGAGTCAGTCAGTTCGATACCGATGTGTGCAATATGAGAACCTAAAGGACCCATAGAGAAAGGAACAACGTACAAAGTACGACCTTTCATTGAACCGTCAAATAAGCCATTTAGGCGAGCACGCATTTCAGCTGGAGCTTCCCAGTTATTTGTCGCGCCAGCGTCTTCTTTGTTTTCTGAACAGATATAAGTACGACCTTCAACACGAGCAACGTCAGAAGGATCAGAATTTGCAAGGTAAGAACCTGGATGAGTTTCCTGGTTAAGCGCTTGCATTGTGCCGTTAGCGATCATCAAGTCGATATAACGTTGATACTCTTCTGCGCTACCGTCACACCATTCAATTTTTGCTGGTTTTGTTAATTTAGCAATCTCTTCCACCCAAGCAATAAGCTTAGGGTGACGAACGAATTCTGGTGCGTTCACTTGGGTCATGGTGAGGCCTATCTCAAAAGTGTACAAAACTATGTACAAAGTATAGTCTGGGTGATGAAAACATCGCCCAGATGAAATATGAAAAAAAAGTGGCTGTATTAAAGCATAAAATGACAAAAAAAATAAGACCAAAGCAGGGTTAGAGTTAAATTGTCACATAATGCAATATTTTAAATAAGTATTTAAAAAACAGTAGTATATAAAATAACATTGCAGAGTAATCTTGTATTTATTTTAATTATGGTTAATATTTTTAATAAATATAATTATGAAAAACATTTACTTATTATTTTTCTAGGAATGACTCTTATCATTGATTAAATAAATGAGGGTAATTTGAATTTTGCATAGTACTGAATGACATCTGTTTAGCATTTAGACAGTTTGCCAGAAAAATAATCAATGCTGATGATTTTCCGAACTATTATAAACCATATATATCTAATTTCTATCACATAAAAGGCTGTGGTTATAGAATGTTGGAGTCATTTCTATTTAAGATCATGATTGAACTTTGCTATATAGCTTATTGTGATTTTAAATTTTTGATTTTAAAAATAAAATTTATAATTTCTGCTTTCTTAAAGCGCCTAAGAAAAACCACTTTAAGATTAATTTTTAATTGGTTAGTAACTTACGATTGGTAGGTATTAGAAAGTCAACCTTGATCTTTTAGGCTTAGCTCTATGAAGCCAATAACAGTATTCTCCAGGTAAGTATCTTCAACGAATGTGGGCATAGAAATGATCATCCTGTACAAGGCTGAAGCACTATATAAATAGTATTCATTATGTGGAAAAAATTATCTATATAACTAGGTCATTCCAAGAAATAGCTTTATATAGAAGATGAGTTTAAGGTGTTTGCACTGCTTATTTTAAATTATTTATCAGATAGGAAAGAGGAGTAGCGCTGTATCTACTGACTGTTCAAATATAAGCACTATTATACTTCACCACGTTCTTAAAGAAGCTTATAGAAAGATGAAAAATTCTGAAAACTGAAGGCTATACTCTAATTTCAGACTGGCCTTGAAGAAAAAAGCAGCAAAAGTATATGCACATGATAAAAAAATAAAAAAAAATGAATTTTTTTTCAGTTTTACCCTTGAAGCGATTTATTCCATCTCCATAAAAGTGACATCTAAAAGTTTTGATGACGACCAGGGAATAACTAAGTCGTCATCAGTAATCAAAAAGACTTAGTCTGATGGAGTTAAAAATGAGCAACATTCGTCCATTACATGACCGCGTTGTTATTCGTCGTGTTGAAGAAGAAACTAAAACAGCTGGCGGTATTTTACTTCCAGGTTCTGCAGCAGAAAAACCAGCGCAAGGGGAAATTATTGCAGTTGGTAATGGTCAAATCACTGACAATGGCGTACGCGCGTTAGACGTTAAAGTTGGCGACAAAGTATTGTTCGGCACTTATGCAGGTACAACTGTAAAAGTAGACGGGGAAGAACTACTTATCATGAAAGAATCTGACATTTTAGCGGTTCTTGAAGGTTAATCTTCGCTAAAACAGTCTTACATATTCCATATCAGATTTTGTAAAGCTATTAAAAATACTCGGAGTCAAATATGTCAGCTAAAGACGTAAAATTTGGTGATTCAGCTCGTGCGAAAATGATCGCTGGTGTGAACATCCTTGCAGATGCTGTAAAAGTTACCCTTGGTCCTAAAGGCCGTAACGTTGTCATCGACCGTTCTTTCGGTGCACCACATATTACTAAAGATGGTGTAACTGTGGCGAAAGAAATTACTTTAAAAGACAAGTTCGAGAACATGGGTGCTCAACTTGTTCGCGAAGTATCTTCAAAAACCAATGACATCGCTGGTGACGGTACCACAACTGCGACTGTTCTTGCTCAAGCAATCTTAAATGAAGGTATCAAGTCAGTAACTGCGGGTATGAACCCAATGGATCTGAAACGTGGTATCGATATTGCAGTGAAAACTTTAGTTGCTGAAATCAAGGCGACTGCTCAGCCTGCTTCTGATTCTAAAGCAATTGAGCAAGTAGGTTCGATCTCTGCTAACTCTGACACTACTGTTGGTAAACTGATTGCGCAAGCAATGGAAAAAGTAGGTAAAGAGGGTGTGATCACTGTTGAAGAGGGTTCAGGCTTCGAAGATGCACTTGACGTTGTAGAGGGTATGCAGTTTGACCGTGGTTATATCTCTCCATACTTCGCAAACAAACAAGACACGCTAACTGCTGAACTTGAAAACCCATACATCCTATTGGTTGACAAGAAAATCAGTAACATCCGTGAATTGATCACTGTACTGGAAGCAGTTGCGAAAACTGGTAAACCACTTCTGATCATTGCTGAAGATGTTGAAGGCGAAGCGCTTGCAACTCTGGTTGTTAACAACATGCGCGGTATCATTAAAGTATGTGCTGTTAAAGCACCTGGCTTCGGTGACCGTCGTAAAGCAATGCTGCAAGACATCGCGATCCTGACTGGCGGTACTGTGATTTCTGAAGAAATCGGTATGCAGTTAGACCAAACGACTCTTGAACACCTGGGTACTGCGCACAAAGTAACAGTTTCTAAAGAAAACACAGTGATTGTGGATGGCGCTGGTAATGCAGCTCAGATCTCTGACCGTGTTCAACAGATCCGTGCGCAAATCGAAGAATCTACTTCTGAATACGACAAAGAAAAACTTCAAGAACGCGTAGCTAAATTGGCTGGCGGTGTTGCTGTTATCAAAATCGGTGCTGCAACTGAAGTTGAAATGAAAGAGAAGAAAGACCGTGTAGACGATGCACTTCACGCAACTCGCGCAGCGGTTGAAGAAGGTGTTGTTGCGGGTGGTGGTGTTGCACTGGTACGTGCTGCAGCTGCACTTGACGGTGTGAAGGGTGCAAATGATGACCAGAACGTAGGTATCAGCATTCTTCGTCGTGCAATTGAAGCGCCACTTCGTCAAATCGTATCTAATGCTGGTGATGAGCCTTCAGTTGTGATTAATGCAGTGAAAAATGGCCAAGGTAACTTTGGTTACAACGCTGCAACTGGCGAATACGGCGATATGCTTGAAATGGGTATTCTTGATCCAGCAAAAGTAACACGTTCTGCGCTTGAGCATGCTGCTTCTGTTGCTGCATTAATGTTGACAACTGAATGTATGATCACTGATATCCCAGAAGACAAACCTGCTATGCCTGATATGGGCGGCATGGGTGGTATGGGCGGCATGATGTAATTCATCAACCGGTCATTGATCTAAAAAATCCCCGCATTTGCGGGGATTTTTTTCATTCAGGTTAGCTGAAAAATATTAATGTTTGATTAATCTGTAATTCAGATTACTGTTAATTTTCTCGCCAGTTTGAATATCTCGAGCTTCTAAGAAATTTTCACCGACAAAGAATTTACGATTTTCACCTTTTTCATCCAGCGTAATAATTGAAGTCATTTTAGGGTCAAAGCTAAAACTTCCTTTGGTTTTGGTTTCTGTGCTTTTGGTATCGGAAACATACTCTTCTTTCAACTCATAGGTTTTGTCAGGATGAAGTTCCAGCTCCACTTTAATGGCTTCACAATCCGCACATGGGAAAGTTCCTTCGTATTCGCCCGCCCAGTCAAGAGAAGTTTCTGCAGTATCGCCTGCAGGTAAGCTGCGTGATGTCGCTGACGTATTCATCTGAGCAGAATTTTCTGAATCCATATTTTCATTGCTAGAGGGTTCTTGGGTTTTAGAACAGGCACTTAAACCTAGCGTGATTGTGGTCATTGCGACGATAAGGAGAGACTTTTTCATTTTTATGCCCGTTTTGCATTTGCTAATATTCAACATAAAAATTTAAAAATCATAAGGGTAGTATAACTTTGTAAATGATGTATTGATTAAGTGAAATTCACTCTGCACGTGTGATGAGGTAAAGGAATTGCTAAAATAATAAAAAATAAAATCACTATCATCTCAAATAAATAGTGCTTTCACAGGTTTAAAAAAATAATAATGAGGGCAATGATGGATTTGAATAAAGAAAATAACATTATTGCGCATATCTATGATGCAGCACTGGATCCTCAGTTATGGACTCAGGTTATGCATGAGTTAGTGGAATACACACAAAGTAAGACAGCCATCTTTACTGCGATGGATCAGCTCAACCCAGTTTACAACTTTGTCCATACCTATAATATTCCTTATGAAGGTCTAGCAGCTTATCGGGATGAACGTATTCAAGTCATTGATATGAAGCTGCACTTGCCGCTATGGAATGAGATTGCAGTGGGAGAGGCTTTACAGATCAATTGTCAGCATTATCCCTCCATGAAAGGTTCGGAAGAGCATATCTTTTATGAAAAATGTTTAAAGCCTACCGGTATTTTACATCTTGCAGGTGTATTGCTGGATCGTGGTGATTTTAGTTGGGCGGTACTGGGAATTCACCGGGCACCTGAAGCCACCCCTTATGGTAAAGAGCAACTGGATTTTCTGGAGCGTATCAGTATTCATTTAAGGCGAGCGCTACAGATTTATCGTCAGTTCAGTTTAGTTATTCAGGATAAGTACAATGCTTATCAGGCCATGAACGCTCTAAAGGTCGGGATTATATTATTACTTGAGAATTTCGAGATACAGTTTGCCAATATTGAAGCAAAAAAAATGCTGAGTCAGAATCAGGAAATTGAAATAGATCAGTACAATTATCTGAAGCTTAATAGAGCCTATCATCTGCAACTAGAACAACTTATCAGAGGGTCTTTACAGCAGGGAAGTGGGGGAATAAGTAAAATCGGTGGAGTAATGGCTGTAGAGGATGCAACAGGTCATTGCATCATGCTGACAATCGTACCTTGGTCGAAACAGTCAATAACATCTATTGAAGAATCGAGACAATATCAAGTTGCAATATTTTTGACGGACCGAAATCAATACCATATCTTGTCACAAAGCTATTTAAGGCAGCATTATCAGTTGACATGTCGGGAGATCGCATTATGTGAATACCTGATCAATGGTTATAAACCTGAAGAGATTGCTGAACAGATGCAACTCAGTATTCAAACCATTAGAACTTATATGAAAAAGATTTATGAAAAGCTAGAAGTGAATAGCCAGATTGAGCTGATACATAAGTTGATGAACTGTACGTTACAGTTTCAGCATATTGCATAAAAAGCCAGGTTAATTACCTGGCTTTTTAAAGTTATACCAAGAGATATTACGTTGTTGGCTGTGGCTCAGGAGCGGGTTCTGGATCACGCTGGAAATCAGCCCGAGTGAAAGTGACAGCAGGTTCACCTGTTGGGGTTAATGTCATGGTAGTTGCATTAACTGTATAGGTTCCAAGAACGAATGGAGAGGTTTGACTATCATGTAGACCACAACTTTCATTTGTATCGAACAAGTTATTGGTGACTGTGAGGATGTTGTTCGAAGTAGTGTATTGGCCATATTCAATACCCTCTGGGCCACAATCCTCTCCTCCTATAGTATCAATCAGGAAGTAGTAGCCGTCGTTCAAGAATACCAGTACATGGGTATCATCCAGCTCCCACGTACCTACGAGGCCATTGGTTGAATTTTCTACTCGTGTAAGGGTAGAGGTATCATCTTCATCCAAACCAGTTTCAGTAAGAACTAAGTTTGTACCGTCAAAAGTTAGGGTATAACCTTCGTCACCTTCTGAATCTGAAAGCCCCCATGACCCATTAGTGTCACCATTTTCATCAATCACAGGTGTGATAACCCCACCTTTCCAGTTCCACTGAAGATTCCCAAGTTCATAACCTGGTTCTCCATCATCATCTGCCTCATCGGCTTCACCTAGTTTGTAGCTACCATCGGTATAAACCACTAAAATGACTTTATCCGATTTATCTGCAGAGCCTAATTGCCATGTGCCAGCAATATCTTTATAGAAAGCTTCTTGAATATTAGCTGCAGCTTCATCAGGAGTAACTGGAGTTACGTCGCTAAGCTGTAATTGGTCCTGAATAAGGGTTGTTATACTGTTATCAGAATCCTCTAGTGCTGTCTCGAATGTAGTTGCAGAGGTGAAAGCTGTGTTAATTCGATTAATGACATCTTGAGTAATTTGAATACCATTATCATGAGCATTGTAATCTGCGGGAGCACCTGTTGGCGGTGTAATATAATCTGCATCAATCGATTGCAGGAAGATTGTTAATGCTTCTTCTAATTCTTCATCTTCATTTCCAGGTATGTCTGGATCATTCTCATAAAGATCTGTCGGAGTAATCCGGGCTTGAGCTGGAACTCCATCCTGTTCACCTAGCTGAAGGTTTCCGATAAAGAATCTAATTGTATCACCTGTATTATAATTAAATTTACCTTCCGCATTGGTAGAGCCTCTTACACCACTTGATGTTTCATAGCGGACGTTTTCAATTGGGCCATCAGTCAAGATACCTTGCTGTGTTCCAGGTGGGTTGCCACCATTTCCTGGTGAGTGATGGTCATCGTCATCATCATTACATGCGGTTAATGCAAGGGTGGAAAGCATTACTGCGAGTATAGTTTTTTTCATCATTGACCCCATGGGTGGTTTATAATTGTCCACCTGAGTCTAGGGAAGCCAATGATTAAGGAATATCCCAATATTGGGAGGTTGATTGTATAAAAAGTGCATCAAATAATGTATTTACAATCGATTACAAAGAGAATTAAACACTAATATTGGTACACTATCACATAATTTTTTATTTATTTTGCGATTGAATTGTGTTTGAAAATTTAGCTGAAAAAGCACTTAAATTGATGGGCTGGGAAACAGACAATCACTGGCCTGAAAACCTGAGCCAATGTGTCATGATTGCTGCACCGCATACCAGTAATTGGGATGCATTATATGCACGGCTAGCGCTGAAGGCATTAGGTGTCAATGTACGTCTTACCATTAAAGACAGCTACATGAAGTTCCCATTGGGTCCTTTTGTGCGTGCGATGGGTGGAATTGGAATTGATCGCCGTCCCAAGCAGGCAGGTGAGCCGCGTCTAAGTATGGTTCAGGTGATGACAGACCTGTTTAAGCACCATCCAGAACTGGTCATGTTGGTTACACCTGAAGGAACACGTGCCCGTCAGGAGCAATGGAAAACCGGTTTTTATTATGTTGCGGTTAATGCTGGCGTCCCGATTGCACTGGCTTATATGGATTATGAATATAAGAAGGCGGGTGTAGGAAAAATCATTCATCCCACAGGAAATTTTGAGGAAGATATGGCTGAGATCATGGATTTCTATGCGGGCATCCAGGCCAAATTTCCTGAAGAATTTAGTGTAGATCAGCGATATTACAAAGCGAGTTAAAATGAAAAAACAGGAGAATACTCCTGTTTTTTTAGCATTAAGATTTTATTTCATATTGCATTAAAGATCAGAATAATTCTTTGGCTGGAATGCCCCCCAGATTTTGACAGGCCGATTTGTATAGTTCATATTGCTGATTCACGATTTCAGAGAGCGGGATTTCAAAAGATTCCTCGCCATTTTTATACTGTTCTATATAAGCCTCTGCTTTGCTTTTTGAGCTATACAGAGAATGCTCATAATATTGAGTCACACTATTATGCTGCATTTGCGAAGGTTCAATACCCTTACAGTGGAAGAGTTTTAAAATGTGTTCGGCTTTTTGGGCATCATGTGACATACAAGCTGTCAGTAGCAGAGTCAGGCTCAATACTGCTAAGGCTTTCATAGGGAGAAGTCAAACGGTTTTGAAAGGTCTCGATATTTTAAAAGGTATTTCGAGTTTCAAAACCGTTTTTTTTGAACAGTTGGTTAAAATGTGAGGCATCGTACAATCGGAGTCAGTATTGAACGATTCTATGATCATGTATCAAGGTTGATTAACCTTTGACTAAGCCTCCATCTACAATCAGGTTTTGCCCCGTGACAGCGCGTGAATAAGGAGACAGGAACATCAAGATTGCCGACGCGAATTCTTCAGGGGTAATGACACGGCGTAATGGCGTTGACTGAGCAATCAGATCAAACACAAAATCAGGCGTGGCTTTGCTGGCATCTGTGGTTTGTAATAGGCCGCCTGAAAGCATATTTACATTAATTCCATATTGACCAAGATCCTGCGCAGTAGTACGGGTAAATGCCAGTAGCGCGGCTTTAGCAGTCGTATAGTCATGATAAGGCACCACCGGATTTTGAACCAGATTGGTACCGATATTCACAATCCGGCCAAAATGTGCCTGTTTCATATCTTCTAGCGCCGCCTGAGTCGTATTGAGGCAAGCCTGAACAGCACCACTGAATTGATGCGACATCATCTCCCAAGACAAATCTTCTACCTTGGGACGATTATCACCATTAAATTCAAACTGTACCAGGGCATTGTTCACAACCGAATGAATGCCTTCACCAAAATGTGCTTTGCTTGCGGTAAACAGGGCTTTGATCTGATCTACTTGAGTAACGTCTGCCTGATAGGTAAATACCTGATCGGGATACTGCTTCTGTAAAGCTTCAGCCTGCGTTTTACTACTAAGATAGTTCACCACTATACGTGCACCTTCTTCAATCAGAAGCTGGCTAATTGCCAGGCCAAGTCCACGTGCACCGCCAGTCACAAGCACAATTTGATCACGAATTTGCATAGCTCATTTCTACAGAAAAATCATTCAAGTTACCTTAGCAGTAAACTGGCTGAAAGCAAAGTAGGACAAGGCTTTGGCCTTTTTGGAACAGTTTAATGGATCAACTCTTTAAGCAGCAGGAAACATCCTGAACTGAAAAGTAGTCCAAGAACAATTTGCTTAAAGTGCAGTTCTGAAATGCGATGGAATAGGCGCGCACCCAAAATAGCGGGAATACTGACTGCAAGAATCAGTACAGCCATATAGGGCAAGTGACTCTGATTTAAATTGCCCTGATATAGATAGGCTGCCAAGGTAAACATCTGAATGGCGAAATTAAAATGACGTAAAATATAGCGCTGCTGATCTTTGGGGAGCTGTTTGAGCATTAACCAGGCAGAAGGTACGGAACCACAAAATCCCCCCAAGCCACCTAAAATGCCACCTACCAAACCGATACTGGCATCTGCAGTTTTGCCTGAATGTTGAATCAGTCGGATCTGAGGATTCAACAACATGAGTGGACACCAGATGATGAGGAACATACCCAGTAAGACACGGAAAGTATGTGCCTCAATGATATTCAGTAACCAGGTGCCGAGCGGGACGCCGATCAGCCCGGCAATTAAATACGGTAAATAAAGTGCTTTATACAAATGAACATGCTTTTGTTCATTCGATAATGAAATAACATGGCTCCAAATCGAAGCAAACACAAGGAGGGGAGCAGCAACTTGAGGACTGAGTACCCATACCCAAAATGACATGGCAATTAAAGCGAAGGCAAAACCGGTAAGACCTTGTACAAATCCTGCGATCATTGCGCCTAAAATAAATAACAGCCAGGTCATATTGATTAGTAGATAACTAAAGCCAGCAGTATTCAAAAGATTGCTGAAAAAGCCAAGCTAATATTTAGCTGTATTTGTGCACAGCTTAGTCGAAGTTCAGATAACCAATTTATTTGAAGATAATTGAATTGTTTTGATGGTGAATAAAAAGCAAACAAATCGGTACAGGAGACCAACAATGGCTGCGTGTACTCTCCATGAAATCGCCTGATACTGGCAGAGTGCAGGAAGGAAGAGGTGATGAAAATGAAAAAAATGATATTACTGTCATCTGTGCTGGCAGTGGCTTTAACCGGTTGTATGGTCGATCCTTGGGATGATGATTATCGTGGCCATCGAGACCGTAATGGACATTATGACCGTAACCATGGTGACCGGGACTGGAAAGATAGAGATCATCGTGATTGGAAACGTGATCGGGAAGACCGTGACTGGCGTGATCGCCGTTAAGAGATCAGCTATTTATAACTTACATTTCACAAAAAAGGATTCCATACAGGAATCCTTTTTTAATATTTATTGTGCAAATATTCATTTACTTTTTCTGATATAAGCCTGCACGTACTGTCCCAGCCTTGGTATTTTTAATCAGTTGCCAAGAAGAGGGAAGCTGCAACGTATTTAAATCCCGATCTGCTTCGACATAAATCAGGCCTTCAGGCTTGATTAGCGGATCAGCAAGTTCAGCCAGAGAAGTCCATAAGTCCAAGCTGTAAGGCGGGTCTAAAAAGACCAGATCAAATTGATCTTTCAATGTTTGCAACGCCTGCTGCGCCGTGGTTACTTTCAGTTGTGCACGTGCTTTGGTGACTTGAAGCAGCTCCAGATTCTGGCTCAGAAATTGTGCCTGAGTACGATCCGGTTCAATCATCACCACACTGGTTGCACCGCGGGAAAGTGCTTCAAAGGACAAAGCACCAGAACCGGCACAGATATCCAGCACCTTGGCATTCTGTACATCCCACATCAGCCAGTTAAACAGGGTTTCACGGACACGGTCTGGGGTGGGACGTAAACCGTCAATACTGGCAAAGGCTAGCTGACGGCGTTTCCAGTCACCACCAATAATTCGTAACTGATTTTTCATATATTAATCTCCTTCTACAGCTGGTGCAGAGTTTGCAGATGAGCTCGAACGAGATGTATTCGATGTTGCGTTTGAGGAAGTTTGTGGTGCATCCGTGTTGTTAGGTGTTGCCGCAGCATCAGGGCTAAGCATACTTGCACCACTTGGTAGCTCGCCAGGTTTAATACCGGCAGTCATCAGTCCCCCACTTAATTGATGATTGAGTGGGCGTACCGGATTCTTATCTTTATGCAGTAACCAGTAATCAAAAATAGGACGAGCGAGTGCAGTGGCGGCACTACCGCCGCGGCCATTCTCCAGAATGACTGCAATGGCAATTTCAGGCTTTTCTGCAGGAGCAAAACCGACAAACAGACCATGGTCAAGCTGGCGATCAGTCAGCAGGGCTTCATTGTAACGTTTACCCTGGGCAATACTTTTTACCTGTGCTGTGCCAGTTTTACCGGCAATACTATATTGCAGGCCGCCTTTAATACCACGACCCGTACCCGACTGAATCACATCAACCATGGCATCGCGCATTTTGAACCAGTCTTCTTCTTTACCATTAAAATCGATCTTGCCATGGGTGCCATTATGGACTTTAAATGCTTTGGCGCCACGGCTTTCACGCAAGACATGCGGTACGACTTTATTGCCATGATTGGCAGTAATTGCTGTTGCCATCGCTAACTGCAATGGCGTTGCTGTAAAGGCACCCTGACCAATACTCACCGAAATCGTTTCACCACGTGACCATTTAGAGTTGCGGGTACGCATTTTCCATTCAGGACTTGGGTATAGACCAGAGCTTTCACTTGGCAGATCGACACCAGTTTTTTCACCAAAGCCAAACTGGCGCATCCATGTGTTCATTTTTTCAATGCCCATACGGAACGACAGAATGTAGAAGAAGGTATCGCACGAGACCACTTGCGATTTATGCAAGTTGACTACGCCGTGTCCTGACTTTTTCCAGTCGCGGAATTTATGCGAATCGCCCGGAAGTGTGAAATAGCCGGGATCGGAAATTGCTGTATCCCAATCGACCAGGCCATAATGAAGGCCACCCAGGCCAAACATCGGTTTAATGGTCGAACCTGGAGGATAAGTTCCTTGAACCGCCCGGTTATATAGCGGCTGATCAAGGTTATCACGCAAGTAGGAATAATCTTTGGTGCTGATTCCGGTTACAAACAGGTTCGGGTTGAAACTTGGGCTAGAAACCAGCGCTAAAATTTCCCCTGTGCCTGGATCCATGGCAACAATGGCGCCACGACGTCCCGCCAGTTGCTCGGAAGCAACCATTTGCAGGCCATAATCTAAAGATAAAAACAGGTCATTCCCGCGTACCGGATCCTTACGTCCGAGATGACGCAGCACATTACCATGTGCATCTGCTTCGACTGATTCATTTCCAGGAATGCCATGGAGCAGCTCTTCATAGGATTTTTCGACCCCGATTTTCCCGATCAGGTTGGTACCCGCATAAAGGTCCTTATCAATACTTTTTAATTCTTTGTCATTAATACGGCCCACGTAACCAATCACATGTGCAAACAATTCACCATGTGGATAGTAACGGGTCATCTGGGTATCAATTTTTACACCGGGGAACAGGTGCTTAATTTCACTAAAGCGGGCAATATCGGTTTCGGTCAGATTCAGTTTGATAGAAACACGTTCTGTTTTTTTTGCAGTTTTAATCCTGCTATTAAATCGCTCGATATCTTCTTCGTTCAATTCCAGAATCGGGATCAGACGCTTAATCGTATCATCAATATCCTCAACATCGGCACGACTTAAGGTCGCGGTAAATACCGGATAGTTATCTGCCAAAAGGACGCCGTTACGGTCATAGATATAACCACGTGCAGGCGCAAGTGGTTGCAGGCGGATACGGTTCTGGTCAGAAGCCGTGTTGAACTCATCGAAGCTGACAATCTGCAAATAGGCATAGCGGCTGATCAGTAGCAGCATGCAGATGATGACCAAGCCAATCGAGAAAAACACACGATTGCGATAAATGCGTTTTTCTTGCTGTACATTTTTTAATGGAAAATGCTGCTTCATACGAGATCGACTTAGACCTGAACACGGATAGGAATGAAAGTGCGTTATTCTAACCCAACTGACCTGGTTTGGATATTGAAATACGAGTGGGTTGCCCATCTGCTAAACGTTGACTTTGCAGACATTAAAATTGTCTACAGTTGTATACAACTGTGTTGATAATTCTGCTAAAGTCCAAATTGAATAAAAAAAGGACGATACCTTAAAACTATAATGAATCAAGGATATTGGTGAAAAGGAATGAATAAATTATACCCTTTGCTGGCATTTGCTTTCATCGCAAATACGGCTTATGCAGATGATTCTACGTATAGATCTGAAGCAAAACTGAGCGATAGTCAGGCAAATACCTGGAATGTGGGGGCAGGATTTACCCGGAATATGATTCATCTGAATACTGAGTGGGTGAATCCGTATGGAATCACATATGTCAAAGGTGGTGTTTTTCTGGACGATGACAAGCCATTTGGTGCACAAGTTGGCTTTCGGTACCCGGCCCACCTCACAGGAAAAGATAAAAATGGGTATTATGTCGGGGCTTATGCCGGACATATCCAGAGTAAGAAAGTAGATGGAGAATATGAAGCACGTCTGGGGGGCGGGGTAGATTTATCCTATGTCATGCTGAGTTCAGAACGGATCAGTACCTTCAGTGTCGGAATCGGTGCTGGTGAGGAAATGAAAAGCCGAAGTGGACATGTTGTGGCCGAAATCGAACCTCAACTACAATTCTCCTATACTTTAAGTATCGGTTTATAGAGAAAATATTCGACTTGATAAGAAAATTGTATTCTGTGAACAAAGAATTAAATATGGAAGTTATACATGCTTGAGTACGTTAACGAGTTGTGGCAAGCCTTTCTGATGCGTCCAGATTTCTGGGCCGTGCTCAGTATCATTCCTGTCACTGCATTCGTTACCTGGGCACACGTATGGATGGCCCTGAAAATGGTGTTCTATCCAATCACGTTCTGGGGATTCCATATTGGTCCATTGCCTGTCGGCTGGCAGGGCATTGTGCCACGCAAAGCAGGAAGAATTTCAGGAATTATCACAGATAATACCTTGTCTAAACTGGGATCGATCCAGGAATTTCTCCAGGCGATGGACCCGGATGATATGGCACGCATCATCGGTGAACAGGTTGGTTTCGAACTTGAACATCTGATTGATGAGGTCATGATCGACCGTAATGCAGTTTTGTGGGAAAACTTGCCGTATTCCATCAAGCGCCGTATTTATTCTCAGGCACACAAGCAGTTGCCGGATGTGTTGCGCGAATTAGTGACTGAGCTGACCATGAACGTCGAGTCACTTGTGGATATGCGTGACATGGTGGTCAGTCAAATGGAGGGTGACCGCCGTCTGATGGTACGCATGTTCCTGAAGGTTGGACAGAAAGAAATTAACTTTATCTGGCATATCAGTGCTTTAATTGGTATGTTCTTTGGTCTGTTCCAGATGATCGTATGGTTCGTGGTGCCTTGGCACTGGACTGTACCATTCTGGGCAGCAATTTGGGGTTTCCTGACCAACTGGATTGCCATCTGGATGGTCTTCAATCCGATAGAACCACACTATGTGAAATACCCGCAGTTCTTCACCCGCACGCAGAGCCGCAAGTTTCCATGGATCAAACCGGTTATTCCACGTATTGGCACCTATAACATACAAGGTGCTTTTATGAAACGTCAGGAAGAAGTCTCTGACGTCTTCGCAAGTGTAGTGACAGAAGATCTGATTACGTTAAAATCGATCATGACAGAAATGATGTATGGTGGTAAGAAAGAAAAAACCCGCCGGATCGTCAAGCGTCACATTAACGAAATTATGGAAACTCCATTGGTTCGCACCTCTTTACAGCTATCCTTGGGGCCAAAAGAGTATGCAAAACTCAAGACAGACTTGATCGATCGCTCAATTGAAATTACGATGGTGCCTGTATGCGACCCTGCGTTTAATGCGAGCCGTGCACAGAAAATCTATCAAATGTTTAGAGACCGCATACGCGAGTTAACACCGAAGGAGTTTCAGAATCTTTTACGACCTGCGTTTCAGGAAGATGAGTGGATTCTGATTGTATTGGGTGGAGTAACCGGCTTTGTCGCGGGTTTAATCCATTTGTTTGTGGCTTTCTTATAACGAGACGCTGAAATGCTGGATACCTTTGGGGATGTCCAGACATTTGGTGTCCTATACATTGTTAAAAAATGAGGATGTTTATATATGCGCATTATCTTACTCGGACCACCTGGAGCAGGTAAAGGTACACAAGCTCAGTTGATCTGTAAGCGCTACAATATCCCACAAATTTCAACCGGTGATATGCTCCGTGCTGCAATTCGTGAAGGAACTGAATTAGGTTTAAAAGCTAAAAGCGTCATGGACAATGGCGGTTTGGTTTCTGATGAGTTGATCATCGGTCTGGTTAAAGAACGTATTGCACAGCCTGACTGTGTAAATGGCTGCATCTTTGATGGCTTCCCGCGCACTATTCCACAAGCTGAAGCGCTTGAAAACGAAGGCATCAACATCGATCACGTGATTGAAATTGATGTACCGGACGAAGAAATCGTGCAACGTCTTTCTGGCCGCCGTCAGCACCCGGCTTCTGGTCGTGTTTACCACATTGTTTACAACCCACCAAAAGTGGAAGGTAAAGATGATGAAACTGGTGAAGATCTGGTTCAACGTCCTGATGACCAGGAAGAAACCATTCGTAAACGTTTAGGTTCTTACCATACTGAAACTGAACAGCTGGTTGGCTTCTATCAAGGCCGTGCTGCATCAGGTGAAAATGCACCGACTTATGACAAATTGAACGGTCTACGTCCAATTGAACAAGTTCAAGCGGATCTGTTCGCGATTCTGGATCAGTCAAAATAATCATTTCACGATAATTTTGACATTCAGGGAGCCCTAAGTCATATTAGGGCTCTTTTTATTTCTGCGTCTTTAAAGGAATTGCGACTGTGAAAATTGGTTTGTTATTGCTCATGGTGGTGTTCTTGGTTGTTCTAGCAGGCCTTCTGGTCATGAGCTACCGAATGCTAAACAAAGTGCAGAAACAGGAAAAAATCGAAAATAAAGGTAAAACCCCAGAGCGACAATTGCACCCGAAATTACAGGCTGAATTAGAGCAGCGAAAGAAAATGCAGCAGCAGTTAGAGGAAAAGCAAAAATAAGCATTCTTATCTGCTGAATGAGACAAAAAAAGCTGAACCAGAGTTCAGCTTTTTTATTTAAGGGATCAGTCAATATTTTTAACTGCAATTGGTTTGAGTGCGCCAAAGTCGAAACGGTCCGGCCAGTTACAGACATCAGCGACCACACATTCATGACATTTTGGTTTGCGTGCAATACAGCAATAACGCCCATGCAAAATTAGCCAATGATGCGAATCAATAATAAATTCTTTGGGAATCACCTTAACCAGACGATGTTCAACCTCAAGCACATTTTTACCCACAGCCAAGCCAGTCCGGTTACCCACCCGGAAAATATGGGTATCGACCGCCATTGTCGGTTGACCAAAGGCGGTATTGAGTACCACATTCGCTGTTTTTCGACCTACGCCCGGTAAAGCTTCCAGATCAGCACGATTGTCCGGTACCACGCTGTTATGTTTCTTGATCAGCATCTCACAGGCTTTAATCACGTTTTCTGCCTTGGAGTTATACAGCCCGATGGTTTTGATATATTCCTTCAGCCCATCCACGCCAAGGGCATAAATCGCTTCTGGCGTATTTGCCACAGGAAATAGCTTGTCAGTGGCTTTGTTGACGCTGACATCAGTTGCTTGTGCCGAGAGTGTCACTGCGACCAGTAATTCAAAAGGATTGGAATAATTCAGTTCTGTTTTTGGATTCGGACGTTGTTCACGTAAGCGTTCAAAAAAAGTCTGAATCTGTTTTCTGGTCATGTTCTTTACAGGTTTTCCGCTCATGCTTGTCATCATCTTATCCCTGTAAATCCTGTAATTGCTGCATTAGTTCGGCAAGCTGGGTGCGTTTACTCGCATCTTCGCGGACAGACAGCTGTTTCTCAAGTTTCTTGATCTGGGTACGCAGTTTGGCCAGCTCAATCGTAGTTTTGGCGTCTTGAATCAATCCATCCTCATTTGGCTTTTCCACCACTTCAATCACGGGTACATTTTGACTTTGTGCAGAGAACTCGGCAAATAATTCGGTATTGATTTCAGCACGTATCACAGGACCTTTACGGTCAATGCGGCGTTTTTCCTCACGTTGGATATGTGCATAGTAACGTTGGCGCAGATCATTCTGTTCCTGCACATGCTGTTCATCTGACATGAGTGGATGGGTATCTTCTACCAGATCAATACAGTCGACCGGGCAGGGTGGAATACACAGTTCGCAGCCAGTACACAAATCTGTCAGTACCGTATGCATCAGTTTGCCTGAGCCAATAATGGCATCGACCGGGCAGGCACTAATGCATTTGGTACAGCCAATGCATTCATCTTCACGAATCACTGCCTTCATGCGCTGAGGACGCCCATCAGCCTGAATGGGCCAGACACTTGGCTCAGCACTAAGTTTAGGACGATTTAACAATTGGGCGAGGGCATCTGCCACCGGCTGTCCGCCGGGTACACATTTGTTGGCTTCTTCTCCCTCGGCAATGGACTGGGCATAGGGTAAGCAGCCATCACGATGACCACACAAACCGCATTGGGTCTGTGGCAATAACGCATCAATGGATTGGATGAGGGAAATCTGCGAATTCATGATATTTCAAAGCCGCTCACAGTGAGCATTTCAGGAGGTGAAACAAAATATGTCAGAATTACAAATTTTAGCATATTTTGATCGGCTTGTTTGTGCACAATTAAGGTAACCAATATGCATTATTATCATGCATAAATAAGAATTTAGACTTTGATTCCACTCATATTTTGCTATCCAAAAATTTAATTCATAATAAATATAAATAACTGTTATAAAATTAATTTTCATATTTTTTCAAAAAAACTATTGTGGATTGGTTACAAAAGATATTTAATATTTTGCGCCAAAATTTAACATCGATTGTAAATTTGACCAATTTTGATCCATTTTCTGCTGAGGATTAAGCGTTGAAATACAACACACTTAATGAGTTCCTAGATTACGTTAAAACACGTGATGCACATCAACCAGAATTTCTTCAAGCTGTAGAAGAAGTGATGACAAGCTTGTGGCCGTTCATTCAAAAGAACCCACAATATGCAGCTCACGGTTTACTAGAACGTCTAGTTGAACCAGAGCGTGCGATCCAGTTCCGCGTTTCTTGGGTAGATGACCAAGGTCAAACTCAAGTAAACCGTGCGTTCCGCGTACAGTACAACTCAGCGATTGGTCCATTTAAAGGTGGTATGCGTTTCCACCCATCTGTGAACCTTTCAATTCTGAAATTCCTGGGCTTTGAACAAACGTTTAAAAATGCTTTGACTACTTTGCCTATGGGCGGTGGTAAAGGTGGTTCTGACTTTGATCCTAAAGGCAAGTCAGAAGGCGAAATCATGCGTTTCTGCCAAGCGTTAATTATCGAGCTTTACCGTCACCTTGGTTCTAATACTGATATCCCTGCGGGTGACATTGGTGTAGGCGGCCGTGAAGTAGGTTATATGGCGGGTATGATGAAGAAGCTCAGCAATGACACTTCATGCGTATTCACTGGTAAAGGCTTGTCTTTCGGTGGTTCATTGGCTCGTCCTGAAGCAACTGGTTACGGTACTGTGTATTTCGCTGAGGAAATGCTGAAAACTCGTGGCGATAGCTTCAAAGATAAAGTCGTGACCATTTCTGGTTCGGGTAACGTTGCGCAGTACGCTGCTGAAAAAGCAATGTTCTTAGGTGCTAAGGTCGTTTCTCTATCTGACTCTGCGGGAACTGTTTATGTTAAAGACGGTTTCACTGATGAACTTCTTGCTGAAGTGATGGAACTGAAAAACGTTAAACGTGGTCGTATCTCTGAGTTCGCGTCTAAACACGGTTTCGAATACCTTGAAGGTCAACGTCCTTGGGGTATTAAGTGTGATATCGCGCTTCCATGTGCGACTCAAAACGAATTAGATGCTGATGATGCTGCTAAACTTCTTGCAAACGGTGCAATCTGTGTTGCTGAAGGTGCAAACATGCCATCTACTTTAGGTGCTGTAGAGAAATTCGTTGAAGCGAAAATCCTTTACGCTCCAGGTAAAGCATCGAATGCAGGTGGTGTAGCAACTTCTGGTCTTGAAATGTCTCAAAACGCATTGCGTCTTGGCTGGACTTTCGAAGAAGTTGATGAACGTCTTCATGCAATCATGAAAGAAATTCACCGTAACTGTGTGAAATTCGGTACTAAAGAAGACGGTACTGTGAACTATGTTGACGGTGCAAACATTGCGGGCTTCGTAAAAGTTGCTGATGCAATGCTTGCTCAAGGCGTATTCTAAGTCTGACTTAGTTTAAGCTTTAAAAAAACCGAGGCCATAGCCTCGGTTTTTTGTCTCTGTTATAAAAATATTTTATAGCGAGCCTTTTACTGCTTCACGCTCGACGGCCATATCAAATATATAGGCATATTTAGACTGATCTGCTGCCGGATTCTTGATTTCAAAGCGTTTTATGCGAATTACCTGACGCTCATTTGGCGTATGCTGGAAGCCTTCGATTTGGTCATAGAAAAGGTTCCAATCTTTATGGACCTGAGTTTTTAAGCCCTGCTCATTGTATTTGACTTCGCGCACCTGAAGGCAGGTTTGCTGTGCTACACCGGTACAAGCTTTAGTTTCAGGGGAAATTTCCAGGAAAATGATATCAGCCTGACCATTATAACGGGCTTCTGGCGTCATCTTCCCTGTGAAGACGTAAGCCTTTCCGTTTACGGTCAGAATCAAAACCGGATTTTGAGTATCACTGGTATTTAAGCTAAATGGAATACGGGCATCATTAAAAATTTCACCTGCCAGCTTTTCCTGTTGCATGGCATTGGTATCACAGGCTTTCATGGTTGAGATTAAGGTGCCAGTTTCCAGCTGACCCTCAGAGATTTTCCAGCTACCACCCAAGCTATTGCAGCTGGTAGTGATACTAAAACGATTCTCATCATGGAAGCTCAGCACCATATGTTCTTTTGCACCGGTATCAATGTGCCATTCATAAGCACTCAAAGTATTGGCGGCATTTTGTTGCTGTAATACGGACACGGCAAGATCTCCTACTTTTTGGACATCATTGGACTGACAAGCTGCAAGGGTTAAAGGAAATAACGCAATAATTAAGTATTTTAATTTCATTGATTGAATAGTCATGAAGCAAATAAATCAGACTTAAGCTTAAACGATTCATTTTTAAAAAATATGGATACATTCTGAAGCTTTAGGTAGCAAAATGTATCCATGAAAATTGCATGATGAGTAAAATAAGACAGGAAGATTTTCTTAGGCCTAAGAAAAAAGGCTCAGATAGAGCCTTTAAATCCTAATCAAAACGATAGATATCCATACCCAGTGAACCCATGCTAAAGCTGCTATGCACCAGACTGAAACGAGTACCAGTTCCCATTGCAAAGAAAATCGGTGCAAAGTGTTCCAGGGTCGGGTGATTACGTTCCAGGTAAGGAATACTTGGCCAATCCAATACGGCTTCATAGTCACTATGAGCGAGTTTGCTTACCACATAATTGCGGAAGGTCGAGGCCCATTCTGGAACAATATTGGATAGTCCACTACGATCCAGCTCTCGCAGGTTATGCGTGATACTGCCTGAACCAATCAGTAGGACCTGCTGTTCACGCAGGGGTGCCAGCGTTTGACCAATTTTATAAATGTCTTGTGCAGTCAGGTTGATGGGCAGGGAAATTTCTACCACTGGAATATCTGCATCCGGATACATGTGTAGTAGCGGCATCCACACGCCATGATCACGCGGGCGTGAATTATTAGCGTAGGCGCTAAAGCCAGCTTCAGACAGCAAGCCGAGAATCTGTTCAGCCAGTTCTGGTTGACCCGGCGCAGGATAACGTAGTTGATATAGTTGAGGTGGGAAGCCACGGAAATCATGCCAGGTTTCTGGACGAATACCGGTATTTACTTCCAGTGCATTACTTTCCCAGTGGGCAGACATTACAATGATTGCCTCTGGACGTGGCAAATTTACACTTAAACGCTCCAGTGCCGGACCTACCTGTTCAGGATTCAGGGCAAGCATTGGAGAGCCATGGGAGATAAACAAGCCGGGAAGCGTTTGTAAGTTCATAGTTCAAGCCACATCTGGAAGATGTCTTCAATAATGCATGAAAGCAAGCGAAGTAAGGAGGGGAGATTGTTCAACAATTCGTTGCGGAAATAGAACAATAGCCAATTCTCACCTTAACCCGCACGGTGATAAGGGTGATTATGATTAATGCTCATGGCACGGTACAACTGTTCAATCAGCATGACACGAACCAGAGGATGCGGCAAGGTCAGTTTGGATAGTGACCAGTGCCATACAGCTGCCTTACGTACCGCTTCAGAATGACCATCCGGCCCACCAATGGCTAAAGCCACATCATTACCTTCCAGCATCCAGCCTTTCATGGTTTCAGCCAGTTTTTCGGTACTGAATTCACGGCCGCCGACTTCAAGTGCAATCAGGGTTTCATTTGGCTTTAATGCATTCAGGATACTATCGCCTTCGATATTACGATATTTCAGGATGTCGGCTTCTGAATCATTCTTGCCACGTTTCGCCATCGGCAATTCAATGATTTGTGTTTGAACAAATGGCTGTATGCGCTTGAAATAATCTTCAAAACCAGTGAGCACCCAAGCTGGCATTTTTTGACCAATGGTCAGAATACGGATTTTCATACAGACATCGTGTAGTTCAGAAGTGCTCATTATAACGATGAAACAACATGAAGTTGAGTATAGAAACAAATTGAAATTGAATTAGAAAAAGCACTGCTGCATAAATATCCAGAGTTCAAGTTTCTGCTTGATCATGTCATGGAAATAATAACAAATGCGGATTGTAGCCATTTTAAGAAAAAGTTATCTGGGTTTGCTGATCAGTCTGTCTTTAATCTTCCCGAGTTGGGCCTGGGCCAATCCAGCCAGAAATGCTCAAGTCAAAAATCTCGAGCTTTACTTTAGCCAGATCCTGAATGTGGATGAATTTAGAAATCACAAGAATACGGCTGAACTGAACCGGGTATCCGGTTGGTTGAAAGAGCAAATGCGACGCTTTGGTATCCCGTGTCAATTTCAAAGCTATATTGTGAATAGTCAGGGCTATCGCAATCTGGTTTGCCAGCTCAATGTAAAAGCCAAAGATAAAATCGTTATTGGTGCTCACTATGATGTTTTTGCCAATCATCTCGGTGCGAATAATAATGCTTCTGGCGTCGTAGGAGTGGTGGAAGCTGCACGATTGTTGGCCCTACAAAAAAATAAACTGAAAAATAATATCGAGTTTGTTTTCTATGGTCTGGAAGAACCGCCGTATCTCAACACAGAGCATATGGGCAGTGCGATCCATGCCAAGTCATTGAGAAAACAAAAGCAGAAAATACGTGGCGTCTTTGTACTGGACTCTATTGGTTACTATGATGAAAATCAGGTACAGAGCTATCCGGCAACTCTAAAATGGTTTTATCCTCGGCATGCCAATTATATTGCCAGTATTGGACATCTAAGTTCAGTAGGACTTACAGGAAGGTTTTGCGAAGCTATGCAGACGCGTCAGCGTTTAGAGTGTGAACGTTTTATTATTCCTACTTTTATGCAGGGACTGGATTATTCGGGCTATCTCAGTTATGCCAAGCAGAATTTTCCAACTGTACTGATCAGTGACACGGCTCATTACCGTTATCCTTATTACAACACTGAGCAGGACACTCTAGATAAACTGGATCTGAAAAAAATGACTTATGTGGTAGACGGATTGATGCAAACCGTTCTAAGTCCATAAAATTTAGGTGGAGATAATAAAAAAACCCTGCCGGAGCAGGGTTTTTTATGAGCAGATCACTTAGTGACGTGCGGCTTTAGCTTCATCAGTCGCTTTTACAATTGGGGTTTTTACCAATGCTTTCGGCATAGAGGTAAGTGCCAATGGTAAAATCTCATCGATTGATTTCACGGCTTTGATTTCCAGACCTTCTTTCACATTTTCAGGAATTTCAGCTAGGTCACGTACGTTGTCTTGCGGAATGAATACCAGCTTGATCCCACCACGGTGAGCAGCAAGCAGTTTTTCCTTCAGACCACCGATACGCATCGCACGACCACGTAAGCTGGTTTCACCGGTCATCGCGATATCAGGACGAATCGTAATACCTGTGAATGCAGACACGAGAGCAGTGGTTAGTGCCAGACCAGCAGATGGACCGTCTTTCGGTGTCGCACCTTCAGGTAAATGTACGTGTACATCGGTTTCTTCAAAACGAGAAGCTTCGATACCTAATTCAGCTGCACGCGTACGTACTACGGTCATCGCGGCGGTAATCGATTCTTTCATCACATCACCGAGAGAACCGGTAGTAATGAATTTACCTTTACCCGGAACCGCTGCTACTTCAATTGTCAGTAGCTCACCACCAACCGAAGTCCAAGCCAGACCATTTACGCGACCCACTTCTGGTTCTTCTTCAGCCATGCCGAAATCGAATTTGTGAGGACCCAGGTACTCTGGCAAGTTGTTCGAATTCACTTCAAGCTGAAGATTTTTCGCTTTCTTGCTCACCGCTTCTTTAACTACCTTACGGGCAATTTTAGAAACTTCACGTTCCAGGCTACGCACACCAGCTTCGCGGGTATAACGCTGTACGATATCGCGAATCGCCTCTTCATGAATGGTCAATTCTTTGCTGCGTAAACCATTGTTCTTGATTGCTTTCGGAACAAGATAGCGTTCAGCAATATTGACTTTTTCATCTTCGGTATAACCCGGTAGACGAATCACTTCCATACGGTCAAGCAAAGCTTCCGGAATATTCATGCTGTTCGCAGTACAGATGAACATCACTTCAGACAGATCCAGGTCAAGATCCAGGTAGTGATCGTTGAACTTGCTGTTTTGTGATGGATCTAGTACTTCAAGCAGTGCAGAAGCAGGGTCACCACGGTAGTCCTGAGCCATCTTGTCGATTTCATCAAGCAAGAACAGTGGGTTTTTTACGCCAACTTTGGTTAAAGACTGCACAATTTTACCTGGCATCGCACCAATATAAGTACGACGGTGACCACGGATCTCAGCTTCATCACGTACACCACCTAGGGCCATACGCACGAATTCACGACCAGTTGCTTTGGCAACAGATTCACCCAGAGAGGTTTTACCTACACCCGGAGGACCTACCAGACATAGAATCGGGCCACGCAGTTTTTTCACACGTGACTGAACTGCCAGATATTCCACAATACGATCTTTGACATCATCCAGACCATAATGATCAGCATCCAGAATTTCCTGAGCCTTGTTCAGGTTAATGCTGACTTTGCTCGCTTTGTTCCAAGGTGTATCTAGGATCACTTCAAGATAGTTGCGAACAACCGCAGCTTCACTTGATGCAGGTTGCATTGCTTTCAGCTTGCGGAACTCAGCTTCCGCTTTTTTACGTACGTGCTCAGGCAGGTCTGCTTCAGCCAGACGTTTTTCAATCTCAGCGACATCATCTTCTGCACCGCCATTCAGGTCAGAAAGTTCGCGTTGAATCACCTTCATTTTTTCATTCAGGAAATATTCACGCTGATTCTTTTCCATTTGGCGTTTAACTGAATCATGCAGGGTTTGCTCAATCTGCTGTTCTTCAGACTGTTGTAATAAATAAGTCATGAGTTCAGTCAGATGTGCTTCAAACTCATCGTGCTCAAGGAATTTTTGCTTGATTTCGATGTTCAGCGGCACACGAGTTGCCACAAAGAATAATAACTGAAGTAAGTCTTCAATTTTATTTGCAGCTGCAATCAGTTCACGTGCATTACGTAACTTCGCTTCTGCATACTGGGCAAATAACGCACGCAGTTCCTCTACACGGGTATCCTGAGTGTCATTGTCCATCTTGACAGTGATCGGACTAAGCTCATGTTCAGCAGTCAGATAATCAGTGTCATCAATGATTTTAGTTAATTTGGCACGATAAAGGCCTTCAATGAGTACCTTGATACAGTTTTCATCATTTTCATGATTCACAACCTGCACAATCTTCGCGACAGTACCGTATTGATATAAGTTGTCGTGATCAATTTCTTCTGTAAGCGAATCTTTTTGCGCAACCACAAATACCAGATTGTCACTGTTACGAGCCACATCAACTGCATTGATCGATTTTTCACGACCGACAAATAGCGCGATTTGCATGTGTGGATATACCACTACATCACGTAACGCTAAAAGTGGTAATACACTTGGAACCTGAGGCTCAAAGCTTTCTTCATTCATAATAATTTCAGACATGGGCACTCCTAATGAGTGACAACGATGTTGCCATGTATTTTATAGTGATGGGTATTTTTAAAATTACAAGGGCCGTTCAGATGAAATTGTATAATTATTGACTAATTATTTGATTTAAAAGTAACTTAGTCAATGAATTGATTTACAAACGCTTAAAATGTAGCAAGCGTGTAGGAGTTAAAAGTGCGTCTAAAGGCTGATCCCATTTTTCCCGGGGTAATGATGTTTCTACAAGCTGTAAATCATGTGCCAAACCAAGACGATAGGGTTTTTTATACGCTGTTACCAAGGTACGGTCATAATACCCACCACCCATTCCGATCCGGGTGCCTCGATAGTCACAGATCAATAACGGCATAATTAATAAATCAAGTTTTGATACATGCAAACCACGACTTTGCATAGGTTCACGCATGCCTAAACGATGATGGAAAAAACGCTTGTTTCGGTATAGGTGTTTGTTAATCCGTACCCATTCTAATCGCTGATTCATGTTACAGATCACTGGCAAATAGACTTTTTTATCGACAGAGAAACAATATTCAATAATTTGCTGAGTGCGAATTTCACCAAAAGCATCTAAGTAAAGACCGACATGCTGTGAGTGAATAAATTGAGAATTTGATCTAAGCAGATTTAGCACCTGCTGGGCAGACTTTTTTTGTTCAAATCGGGAAATGCGACGACGGGCTTGGCGGATTTTTTTTCGAAGTTCCTGAACGGTCGTATACATAAATTATCTGAACTTTAGATGGTGCTGAGCATAAGTCTAAGGCAGGAAAAGAAAAAAGTAAAAAAGAAGACCTAAAGAAAATAAATTTTGAGTAAAAGCAGGTGATGACTAAAAATTTTCACAGCTATTCGGGTATTGAAAAATATTTTATTAATATACATAGAATTAATTTATTTATCGGAAACTTCCCCAACAATCCAAATACCTTCGTATATTGGAACAGCTTGAAGTTTTGCCTGGTTGAAGAGCTAAAACTCAACTTAAGAATAATATAAAAACAATTCAGGATTGAATGATATGAATAAGAAAATCAAGCCATTGACACGGTTTACACAACTATTTTTTGGTCTCGGTAGCATGCTGGTAGGATTAAGCTATGCTGCAGTGCCTAACTTGCCCGCACCACCGAATACACAACAGGTTTTTTTTGTCGGTAATAACTGGGATGGTACAGTCACGGTGATCCGTCCATCAGGTGATTTTGGTAAAGTCGGGGTGATTAATATGATTCCGGATCGCAAAGAGCGCTTACTTGAGATCCATCTTAATCCAATCAAATTGATTGCTTATACCTATATCCAGGCGACGGCAGGGGAAGGTAATGATCAGCTGGTGGATGATATGTATTCCACACCAGACGGTCAGTCTGTTGTGGCTTCACGTCCAAGTTTCGCCGATGTGGTATCAATTAATATTAAAACTGGCAAAATTAACTGGCGTACACCAGTCGAAGGCTTCCGGGCAGACCATATGGCAGTTTCACCGGATGGACAGCACGTGGCTGTTTCTGCATCGTCGGGCAATGTGGTACATGTCCTGGATATCAATACGGGCAAAGAATTAGGACGCTTCGCGACAGGGGATAAACCCCATGAAAATATCTACTTTAATGGTGGAAATAAAATCCTGAATTCTGCAATCGGTAATGTCGAAACATCCATGGATGCCCAATGGCAGGACTTTACTAAGGGTAAACGTTTTATCACTATTGCCGATGCAAATACTTTTAAGGTTTTAAAGAAAATTGATTTCCGGCCAGCTTTAGATAAATTTGGGCGTAAAGATTTGTCCAATTCAGTTCGTCCAATGGTTTTGAGTAAGGATGAAAGCAAAATCTATGCGCAGGTCTCTTTTTTTAATGGTCTGATTGAATATGACCTAAATCAGGACAAAATTACCCGTATCGGTCAGCTGCCAGGCAGCAGTACTATTCCAAGTGATCGTACCAAATGGGTCAATGATTCCCGCCACCACGGACTTTCAATTAGTGGCGATGGTGAAAAACTCTGTGTTGCAGGGACGATGGATAACTACGCCACCATTGTGAATCGTAAAACCTTAACAGCCGGTCCTTTAATTCCAGCCGGTAAACCATATTGGGCTACCCTAAGCCCAGATGGCAAAAACTGTGTCATTTCTGAAAGTGAAACAGATGTAGTGACAGTGATTGATTTTGCTACAGGCAATAAAGTGATGAGCGTGCCTGTAGGCAATCATCCGCAACGGGTTCGTATTGGTTATGCACCTAAAGACTGGTCTACCCTATAAAAATAAAAGTGTTAAAACAGTAGAGAATCTCTCTGCTGTTTTAATATGAATTTTTAGGATAAACGCGAAATGCTGAATAACAATAAAAATATGATCATCGGTATTGCAATGATCTTCTTCAGTGGTTTAGCACTGATGCTTCTTTTAATGAAAGATGAAGACAGTATTGCAAAAGCAGAACACTCGAGTTTGGATGAACAGCCTGTCTTGATCCAGCAAGAGTCACAGCTACCTGATCCAACTCCTATGCTTGAAAATGAGCAGAAAATTGCACAACAGAATCAGCAAATCATACAGAAGCGTGATGATCTCTATATGCAATTGGCAGACATTTCAAATCATCTCAGCCAAGGCAGAAAACCAGATCTAAGAGAAGTAAGTAGAATTCTGGAAATGCAGCGACAGCTGGTAAAGGTAAAAGTGATTTCTGTACAAGAGGCAACCGCGACCATTCAATTTTTACAAAAAGTGTTACCTGAAATGGAGAGTGAATTGGCTCGTGAAATTAAGCTGATTGAATAAAAGATGGTATTAAATAAGATTAGATTTTGAAAATTAAAATGTTTTTAGAATGCTGCCAAGAATTGAGCTGCTCATATTCTTATTCTTAGAAAAGAAAACACTCCGAAGATGCCGCTGCATGTGTCGTTACCCTGAACCCGATGAGTTCAAGGTGGACGCGACGTATACTTGCTGGGTTTCCCACTCGAAGGTGGGCATACACTCTAAATATACAGAACGCAATCCATAAGTTTAAGTATCGGCAGGGGAATAGACCCGCTGGCGAACATCCCAGAGTTAGACTTAGTATAAACGATAAAGTTTATGTGGCAACTCTATGCTGTGTTGGAACTGTAAACTTGACCATTGATCGAATGAAGTTTAAACAAAAAGTCTGCTTATTCAGTCAGTTCTTCAACTTCTTCTAAAATAGTTTGTAACAAACGTTCGCAGTGGGCATATTGTTGCAGTGATTTATTCATGCTCAATACTTCCTGCATCAGTTCTAGCGCTACCATAATCACCAGTTTGCTTGGTTCCATACGAGGCGCTTTGCGGCGAAATTCATCGTATTTGTCATTCAATAGTTGCGCTGCACGTTCAAGTTCTTCGCGTTGATCTGCTGTGGAGGCCAGACGGAAACTGTGGCCAATTACTCTTAAATCAATAGCAATCTGTTCGCTCATGTTGACGCTTCCTCAGTCGTTTCAGTCGGATGGGCCAATTGCTGAATTTCCTGTGCATGATGATCTTGAGCTGTGCCCAGAATTGCCAGACGCTGGATAATCGCTTCAACCTTGGCTTTAGCATGCTCATTCTTCTGGGTCAGACGCTCAGTTTCCTGATGCAGGCGTTGAATTTCCTGACGCGCCTGTTGCTGTTCATTCAGCAGCTTTTCTTTCAAAGCACGCAGTTCATTACGCTCAGCCAGAATTTCCTGAAAACGGTTTTTCAGATCGGTGCAGCTTTTTTCCAGACGGCCATACCGGTCTGCAAGTGCAGTTGCATCATTATTAAGCTGTTGATATTGCGAGCGAGATTCAGCTAACTGTTCAGTTAAACTTTCATTTTCTTGTTGTTTTTGGCTAATAATGCTGTTTTTTTGAATGATTTCGGCTTGATGCTGACTCAGAGAGGAGTCCTGTTCTTCACGCAGGCTGGAGTTTTCGTTCTCCAGATGTGCAAGGCGCGTTTTTAAAACGCCAATATGCACTTGTAGACGCTGTAATTCTTCTAACATATCGAGGTCGCACAGTATTGCAAACAAAGGTAATATATAAGCAGTATAGAGATTGGATAAACGAATGCAAGACGATATTTCAGGTTGGTCAGATTGGCACCGCAATTTTTCTTCAATTGAGGAAATTTCCAGCCCAAGCGAACTTCATGGTTTGCTTACCGGTATTGTTTGTGTGACCCAGGCGCCGAGTAGCGAAGAATGGTTACAGATTCTGGAAACTTTAGATGTCCCTACGCTTGATGATGAAGCATTGGAATTACTAACAGGTGAAGCAGAAGACGTATTCCACTCACTTTCTGAAGATGAGCTGGATTATCTTCCATTACTTCCAGATGACGAGCATAGCCTGGCAGAACGTGTGCAGGCATTGGCAGACTGGTGTGCCGGTGTAGTCCTTGGTTTTGGTCTGGCAACAGGTCATATTCGTGATGATGAAATGGAACTGATTGAACATTTACAAGATGTTGCAGCAGTTGAATTTGAAGATTCTGACGACGATGCTGAAGGTGAGGAAAGCTATCTGGAGTTGTACGAATTTGTACGTCTGATTCCAGTGAGTTTATCTGTGGGTCGTAAAAAAGTTGAAGTGGAGGAAACGCCACTGTTGAAACGTTTTACAGCTAAAGTAAAAACTAAGTCTACGGACCCAGCTCAGGCACAATCTGTAGTTGAGATTTTCTCACCACATCGCCCAAGCTGAACTATAGCTATTTAGCTTTAGAAAAACCGAAATAAGTCCAGTCATTCTCTGGCTTATTCCGGTATCAAATCATATTCAAAAACAGCATTGATATAAGAAGTAAGGACCAATGAAGAAACTGACACAAGCAGAATTTCAGGAACGTCGTGATATCCTCGCCGGGGAAATGGGACTACGCAGTATTGCCATTATCGCCACCAGCCCAGTGGCCCTGCGTAACCGTGATGCTGACTATAAATATCGTGCCGATAGCAGTTTCTTTTATTTGACAGGCTTTGCTGAACCAGAAGCTGTAGCTGTGATCGAAACCTTTGACAGCGAAGAAGAAGGTTATACCTACAGTCTATTCTGTCGTGAACGTGACCGTGAGATGGAAATCTGGAATGGTTATCGTGCCGGGGTGGATGGTGCTGTCGATGACTATGAGGCAGATGAAGCTTATGCTATTGATCTGCTTGATGAAGAAATTCTGGAAAAATTGCAAAACAAGGACAAATTATTCTACCGGGTCGGCCATAGTGCAGAGTTTGATGCGCGTGTCGCGAAATGGATTGCACAAGCCAGTGGTGAAAGCCGTCGAGGAAAATCTGCACCTGCTCAAATCGTTCAGTTAGACCGTATTGTTGATGAAATGCGTCTGCATAAAGATGCCAATGAAATTGAACTGATGCAGATCGCATCAGATATTTCTGCGGAAGCACATACCAGAGCGATGCAGACTGTACGTCCGGGTATGATGGAATATGCACTGGAAGCAGAGCTGAACTATGTATTTGGCAAAAATGGCTGTGTACCTTCTTATAACAGTATTGTCGGTGGCGGTGAAAATGCCTGCATCCTGCACTATGTGGAAAATGACAAAGAACTGAAAGACGGTGATCTGGTGCTAATTGATGCAGCCTGCGAATATCAGTTCTATGCATCCGATATTACCCGTACTTTCCCGGTAAATGGTAAATTCAGTCCTGAACAAAAAGCACTTTATAACATCGTGCTTGATGCACAGATTGCTGCGATCAATGCAGTTCAGATCGGCAACTCCTATAAAGAACCACACAATGTGGCAGTGCGAATTCTGGTTCAAGGTTTGCTGGACTTAGGTATTATGCAGGGCAAGATTGAGGAAATTATCGAAACCGAAAGTTTCCGCCAGTTCTATATGCATGGTACTGGACACTGGTTGGGCATGGACGTACATGATGTCGGTGCTTATAAGACAAATAGTGAATGGCGTTCTTATGAAGAAGGTATGGTCGTGACTGTAGAACCGGGCCTGTATATTGCACCTGATGATGAAACAGTTGAACCAAAATGGCGTGGCATCGGAATTCGTATTGAGGACGATGTGGTTGCGACTCAAAATGGCCCATTAGTATTAACTGCCAAAGTGGTCAAAACTGTGGAAGATATTGAAGCCTTAATGGCAAAAGCTTATGCTGCTTAAAAATACGATAGCTTGAAAAAAGCTGGTCATTTGACCAGCTTTTTTATTTTTTAAAATAATATGAATCTAATCAAATAAATAATGAATTAATCTTTCACTGAATGATTTTATTAGAAATAATCTGGATATTTTTTGATTCAATTCTTATATAATTCTTTTTTTAATCTCCCTAACCAGTATTTACAAATACTCATCATTCTGAGTGTTCTCCATGCACAGTATAAAATTTCATAATTTTGAAGAAGCGGGCAAGCAGGTACTTCAATATCTTCATCAGCATTTGGGTTTTGGCTTATGGATGATCACTCGTGTAGAAAATGATGATTGGATTATTCTCCAGGCAGAAAATCAAAAATATAATGTTAAGCCAGGCGAAGTATTTGGTTGGGCGGATTCATTTTGCTATCACATGGTACAGGGAAAAACTCCTAAAATAGCGCCATGTTCTAACGAAATCGAACTATATTCAAAAGCACCAATAAATAACAAACTGTCGATCAAATCTTATATTGGTGAGCCACTATTTAATGAAGATGGATCAATTTTTGGAACAATTTGCGCTATTGATGATAAGCCCCATTCTGAGGATATTTTAAAAGATGCGGCACTCATTTCGCTTTTAGGCAGTTTATTGAGCTCAATTTTACAAAGTGAATTGCGGGAAAATAAACAGAGACGTTTACGTGAACGTTATGAGGTAGAAGCGCTCACCGATAGTTTAACCGGACTGTATAATCGCCGCGCCTGGGATCAGCTGTTAGAAGCTGAGGAGGGACGCTGTCAACGTTATGGCTTACCAGCTGCAATATTTAGCATCGACCTGAATGATTTAAAGCAGGTGAATGACCAGTTTGGACACGAAGCAGGAGACCAGTTAATTCAGCGTACTTCAGATGTACTGGTAGAACATATGCGTGTTAATGATGTGATTGCACGTATGGGTGGGGATGAATTTACGATTTTATGTCCTGAGACCAAAGCTGAAGACGCAGCGATTTTATATCGCCGTTTAAGTGAAATATTTGCAGCTGCCAATATTCATGTGGCAATTGGCTATGCAGTCCGTCAGCTGACTAAAGATCTACATGAGGTCTTAATAGAGGCAGATAAGAATATGTATGAACATAAGAAAAAAGCGAAACTGGAAGCAGATGATTTTATAAGCTAAAACTCGTTAAGATCAAATCATATAGGCTTGGTGGTCTGCATGAAACGTTCCTTAAGGTGTATTTATTGAGAGGCAGTATCAAGGTCCCCCTTTGCGCAGATAAAAAGCACAACAATCGCCTTTCATCTACTTTCATCAATTACTGGATTTAGATATTCAATGACTGGTTACTGCATAGGGAAATATTTTGAGCGGAAAATCAAAACCTAAACTAATGAAATTTATTGCTCATACTTTTAAACAAGCAATTTTTCCAGTCGTGGTAGGATGTTAAATCAGAATGTAGAAGAAATGATTTATATTCTTTAGTTGTTTTTAAATCAAGTAAAAATATTAAAATCAATAAATTAAATATTATTGATAAAATATTCAAAGCTTAAGTCTGATTTGGTTTACGTAAAATATGAACAATTCAAAGAAAACCAACTCAATTAAAATTTAATGCTTAAAACATGACATTTATTCAACATAGATCAACACAGAATAGGGACTTTTAGTATCAAGACTACATATTCATTTTGCTATAGCTTGCATAATTTTGGATGAGAATTAGTCAAACATTAGCTTGGAGAAAAATCATGAGAAGACTTGGAACTTTAGACTGGATCGCCTATGCATTAGCCATTATTGGTGGCCTGAATTGGGGCTTAGTTGGTGCATTCGACTTTAACTTGGTCGCAGCAATCTTCGGTGAGCAGAGCGCTCTTTCTCGAATTATTTATGTCTTGGTTGGTCTGTCAGCGATTTACCTGATCTATACTGCAACTAAGTTAGGCCGTCATGATGTCCATCATGAAGCTCATACACGAACAATGCATTAATAAGTTAGTATAAACTCACTTATTATTGGGTTAAGAAAATAAGTAGTTAGAGTGAGTTGACTGCTAAATAAAAACGGAGCTTATGCTCCGTTTTTATTGTAAAAAATAACTAGATATAGATTTATATTTATATTTATTGCTTATAATAAATTGTTTAATTTTATAATATTTATATTGTGGATTTTGTCTTTATATAGAGATTTCAGAGATTTGTTTTAAGAAATTAAATTAAAAAGATTTTAGTCAATAATTTTTTACCTAATTTAATATCCATTTTATATATTTAGCTCATAAAGCTAATGAAATATTACACTGTTATTAATTTAATTCATTTATTTTATTAAGGCTTATCTAAATAACAAACCTGAGGGATGCCTAGATGAAAAAGATGACTATGAAGAACATGATCAAATGTGCTGCAGTAAGTGGAGTATTAGGTTTTGCTGCATCTCAAACTATGGCTATGGATCAGCAGTCTGCCAGCGAGAGTAAGAATCAGTCTAAAGCAATGCAGAATGCTCATCAGAATTTGACAGAGAGTCAAGTGATTAAAGTGGTGAGCACAGCCAATAATGGTGAGATTAAACAGGCAAGAACTGTTTTACCGAAGCTGAAAACAGAAGAAGCCCGTAAGTATGCTCAGATGATGATTAATGAACATTCAGCAAATGAGAAGAAAGGCCAGACACTGGCAAGCAGCTTGAAGTTAACCCCACAAGTGAGTGGTATTAGCACCTCCTTGCAAAAAGACAGTGATAATGTAGTCAGAAAACTGAGCAACTCATCCACACCAGATAAAGACTATATGAGCAGCCAGGTTGACGTACATCGTAAAGTACTGAATACGATTGAAAAACAATTAATCCCGAATGCTAAAAATGCTGAACTCAAAAATATGTTGACACAAACACGTACCGCAGTTGCCAAGCACTTAAAAATGGCTGAAGATATTGTTGCCAAAATGAAGTAATCTGACTTAACAAACTTTATAAAAAAGCCTGACATTTCTGCGTCAGGCTTTTTTATATTATAAATGATAATCGACTAATTTATGTTAAGTGCTTTCAAGTTAATAGAGTTAAATTAATTTTCGTATTTAATCTTAATTATTGTAGATTAGAGGTGTGATGTTCCATATTTATAATAATTGCCATAATTCTTCATGAATTCCTTACTATTTATCTAAATTATTTAAATTAGTTTCCTACTTAAGCCATATTTCACCATGTTTATCCAATTTAAAAAGATTTCCTTGAATTGCATGAATTAATTTGTCACTTTCTCTGTTTATATGTAAGAACGCTCTGATATTTTTTAGGTCTACAACAAAATAAAAAAATAATCAGGGAAAATTCTAATATAAAAATCTAGACTATATTTTTAAATTTTGAATGAAGCTTGACATACTTTAAAGCTAAATTGCTGATAAATATTTTTTCAGTATTAAAATTACTTTCTCTAAAATCTAAAGGTCATCCTTTTATTTTTACTCTAATTTGATCTTTATGCTCTAGCAGATAACTATCTGTCGCTTGAACATTTGTTCTATGCAATATCAAGTAAAATTCTAATTGACGATTAGAGTCAGGCATCAGCAGTCGATTTGCTTTTTCCTGCGTAATCGGTTGATATTTTCAGGGATGTCATCAATTGGAAACGGTCCTAAATAATGCTCTCGATGTGGACTAAGCTGTGTTTTTACAAACAATTCAGGATTCTGTTCCAAGTGACGACTTCTCCTTCCTCAGGCAGAGGAGCTTGGTTTTTTGATGAACAGGCTATAAGTGGGACAAGATAGCCGGCTAAGATAAAGCATTTCTTTATTTGCATTGTTTTTCTCTTTAAGCTTTATTCTTGGAAGGACTATTTAAGGTTCGTTTATAAAAAAGACACAGATCTGTGCCAAGTTTTATTTCTCTAAAGATTTAAGCGATTAACAAAGCAATATCAATTACAGCTAAACAACTAATTCATTATAAAAATAAAAATCTTTGAGGTAAGATTAAATCCAACATGATTAGACGTATCTAGACTTTATAGATACCCCAGAGAAGGATCAAAGCATGCAACAAGAAGTCATCATTGTCGGTGGTGGGATGGTGGGTTTAAGCCTCGCACTAATGCTGGCGAAAACCGGGATTGCGGTCAAACTGTTAGAAGCAATCCAATACCCAGATTATGATGATATCAATCTTGCTCCCTATCACTTCAGTTTCGATGCCCGAAACAGCGCTTTATCACGTCGTAGTGTACAGATTTATCAGGAGCTGGGTCTGTGGGATGCTTTACAGGTACATGCCACGCCGATTCTGGAAGTAAATATTACCGAACAGGGCAGCTTTGGTAAGGCACGTCTGATCGCTGAACAGGAAAAAGTCGAAAGCTTTGGTCAGGTGATTGAAAATGCCTGGCTCGGTCGTGTACTGCTGACACAAGTCAAAAAAGAGCCACTCATTGAACTGATCGATGGCGTGCAGGTGACTTCTCTCATCCAAGATACAGACTTTGCTTATATTGAAGCACAGCGTGGCGAGACTGGTTTAAAACTGCAATCCAAACTGGTAATTGCTGCGGATGGTCGCGATTCTTTCTGTCGTAAGGCACTGGGTATTGGCGCATCGGTACACGACTATGATCAAGTTGCGATTGTCACAACCGTACAAACATCAAAACCGCATCAACATGTCGGTTTTGAACGTTTTAGTCCTTTAGGACCTTTGGCTTTGCTACCTCTTCCAGGCGAATACCGTCGTTCCGTGGTATGGCCAGTTCCTAAAGGTACCGAGCATGAATGGCTGGGTGATGAAAATGATCAGCACTTCCTGCATGCTTTACAACAGACTTATGGTGATCGTGCCGGAAAATTCCAGAAAACTGGTAAGCGTTTCAGTTTTCCATTATCGCAAGTCCTGGCAGAAAAGCAGGCGGTTGGTCGTGTGGTGTTAATGGGGAATGCAGCGCATACGATCCATCCAGTTGCAGGCCAAGGCTTTAACTTGTGTATGCGTGACGCTTATGTACTGAACCGTTATCTGGCAGAACAGCTGGAACAGGGGGCTGATCTGGGCGATGCTCAAATGCTACAAGATTATGAAAAATCACGCTTGAAAGATCAGCAACGTGTGATCAAGTTCTGTGATTCAGTCGTACGTGGTTTTAGCAACCAGAATCCATTCCTGAAACTGATCCGTAATACCGGACTGGTGGCTTTTGAAAATATTCCAGGCATCAAGCCACTTGTAGCCAACTATGCAATGGGACTCAAAGCATGACAGAACAAACTCAGGTATTAGATGCTGTCATCGTAGGTGGCGGGCTGGTTGGTGGCTTAACGGCATTATTACTTGCTCAAGATGGCGTACAGACCACCGTGCTGGATGCTGCACCGATTTTAGATACTGAAAAGACATTAAGTGTTGCCAATCCACGCGTATTGGCACTCAGCCAGGCCACTATTCATTTGCTAAAAACAGTAGGAGTTTGGGAAAAACTTGCACGTCAGCAGCCATATACAGGTATGCAGGTCTGGAATAAAAATGGTTATGGTGAAATCAATTTTGGCCAGCCTTCCAAGAAAACACTAAAAGTCGAGCAGGCGCTGGGTTCTATGGTTGAGCCAAGTATTCTGAACCTGGCCATTCAGCAAAAAATGCTGCAAGAACTGAAAGATTACCGCACACAGGTCAAAGTTAGCCGGGTAGAACGCGGGGTGGGAGTCTGGATTGTACACCTTGCCGATGGTACCCAGCTCAAAACCAGATTGCTGATCGGTGCAGATGGTGCCAATTCCTTTGTCCGTGAACAGGCCTTTATTGACATTGATGTCCTGGACTATAAACAGGCCGGTATCAGCTGTGCCATTAAGACCGCACAACCCCATCAGCATGTTGCACGCCAGATTTTCCTGGAAACTGGTCCATTGGCTTACTTACCGATGGCAAGCTTAAAAGCTGAAGAACAGGGGCATTGGCAATCGATCGTCTGGACTTTACCGGATGATTATGCTGAAGAATATGCAGCTTTGTCAGATCAGGAATTTATCCAATTACTCACTCGCGAAAGTCATCACATGCTTGGTGAGGTGCTCGAAGCAAGCCCACGCGCAACTTTCCCGCTTAAAGCACGTGCGGCTCAGCAATATGTGCAAGATGGACTGGCCCTGATCGGTGATGCTGCCCATGTGATTCATCCACTCGCGGGACAAGGTGTCAATATTGGCTGTCTGGATGCGGCAGTGTTATGTGATGTGTTACTGCATGATAAAACGCGTGGCGTCTGGGCACATGAGCAAACCTTACAGCGCTATGAACATCTGCGTAAGGGGCAGAATGATGCCATGATGCACAGCATGTCTGCGATTGGCTGGATGGAAACCACTCAGCTTTTCCCTGTGGTTTGGGCACGTAATTTGGGCCTGAAACAGGTTGAACAGCTGCCTGTATTAAAAGATGCTTTTATGGCGCAGGCCAATGGCTTGGGACTGCTCAAAGATACCCGCTACGCCGTCTGATCTAGAATTGTTATTTTTTAAACAATCATATGTAAAAAGAAACGAATTTGTTTAAAAAAGATACGATTTTTTAATATTTGGTACTAGGCGAAACACAAAGAGATTGCTAAATTTCAGGTAATTTACAACCTAGTTTAAATGCACATGTGATGGTCATTTGTGGGGGACATGAATATGACAGATATGAATGAATATGATGAAGCAGAAGATGCTGTCGTTGATGATGATGAAGCGAAAGCAGCAGAGAAAGGCGCTGCTGAAGGTGATGAAGTTGTTAGTGATACAGATGTTCTAGAAGCTGAAACATTAACTGTGACAGCGAAGCTAAAAAAGCGTCAGGCACTTGAAGATGAAGTGGCTGCGTTCCTGGCTCGCGGTGGTCGAATTACTGAAGTGCCGGCAGACGATTCAATACGCGAGTAAGTCATCTACCTGCTGAATATAAAAAAACACCACAGATTACAGTGGTGTTTTTTTATGCCTATCTTTCTTTGGAAAAAGCGATTTAGTCATTGGCACCCGTTAACTCAAGTGCACGTTGGTAAGCCACTTTCTTTTTGATACCGGTTAGGTCGGCTGCCAGCTGAGAAGCTGCTTTCACGGAAAGATCCTGTAATAAACGGAGTAACAGTTTGTCGAGTTTTTCCTGATCCATATCTTTTTCGACAGTCGCTCCACCCACTGCCAGTACGATTTCACCTTTTTGCTGGTTAGCGTCCTTGGCAATAAACTCAATCAATTCACCCAAGGTCATCTTTCGGATAGTTTCAAACGTTTTGGTAATTTCACGGGCAAAGCCAACCGGACGATCAGCACCAAACACATTCGCCATATCTTTCACACATTCCAGAATCCGGTGCGGTGCCTCATAGAAAATCATGGTCTGGGTTTCATCTTTGAGTTTTTCCAGATTGAGCAGACGCTGGCTTTGTTTTGATGGCAGGAAGCCTTCAAAGCTGAAACGGTCACTCGGTAAACCTACTGCGCTTAATGCAGCAATTGCAGCACAGGCACCCGGCACAGGAATCACACGAATATTGTGTTCCTGTGCAGCACGCACGAATTTAAAGCCTGGATCACTAATCAATGGTGTGCCCGCATCACTGATCAGCGCCATGTTTTCGCCATTGAGCAAACGTTGAATTAGTTGATCTATCTTGTTGCTTTCATTATGGTCGTGGCAGGCCGTCAGTGGAGTGGAAATATTAAAATGCTTGAGCAATTGCATAGAAGTTCGTGTATCCTCAGCAGCAATAAGACTCACCGACTTCAACACCTCAATTGCACGATAACTAATATCATCTAAGTGCCCGATTGGAGTCGCAACAACAAATAACTGAGCACTCATAGGTTTCTCCATGTGGAATAAACAGAATTATAAAAAACGGAAGAATATTAAAAAAATATTGGGTTTGAGCTTATTGGGCTGCATCGGCAGCGTGCAAGCGGAAATTCTGGTCATTCTACCCGAATCTGGGCCTTTGGCGCGAGCTGCATCGAATATCAAACAGGGATTCATGAGTGCCTATATGGCATCCGGGCAAAAAGTGCCGATTAAATGGGTGAATTCTGATCAGAAGAAAATGTCACAATTACTGAAACAGCATGTCAATAAAAAGACGCAGCTCATCGTGGGGCCACTGGCACGTCAGGATATTGAAGCACTGGTTCAGGCCCAGCCCAAAGTCAAAACCCTGAGTTTGAATGACAGCATGAGCAGTTCACCTCAGCTTTGGCAGTTCAGTCTGTCTAAACGTGAAGATGCAATTGCTTTACAGAAGGTGCTGACGAAGGATCAAATTCGGTATTTACAGGTACTACGTCAGCCTGGAAGTGAGACCGAGCATGAACTGATGTTGATGTCTTTGCTCAGTGTAGGGGATCTGCAAGTCGATATTATCGATATTGCACCAAAATCTTTGTCCTCTAAACAGGGGTTATTACTCATGGGCAATCCGGAGTGGTTAGCCGCAATGCGAAACCTGCCGAAGAAACGGCTTTATACCGTATCCAATGCGATTGACCAGCATATAACTTTGCCTAAAGGTATTAAATTTTGTGACGTACCTGCACTATATACCCATGCCTGGCCAGATGTATTGAATGCCTATCAGCAGGCGCCGGTGCAGATGTCCTATCAGCGGTTAATCGCCTTTGGTGGAGATGCCTGGCAGATCAGTCAGCTGTATTTAAATGACCATAAAGCCGAACAGCTACAATTCCAGGGTCGTACCGGACATATTCAGGTCAATGCGGAGGGACTGCGACGTATGCCCGCCTGCTTTGAATATACCAGCAAGGGCGTCAAGCTGATTTAACTATTATGCGTATCAGTCAGCAATTGGGAAAATGGGCAGAACAGCAAGCGCTTGCCTTGTTGCAGCATCATGGCTTTCAGTTGGTCCAAGCCAATTATCACAGCCGTTATGGTGAAATTGATTTAATCGTGCAACGTGATCAAGAGCTGGTTTTTGTGGAAGTAAAAGCACGGGCAAGTACAGATTATGCCAATGCACTCGAGTCAATTTCCCTTAGCAAGCAGCGGAAAATGATGAAAACTGCTCTTTATTTCCTGCAAAATCATGAAGAATTTCAGCATTTTTTCTGTCGTTTTGATGTGATTTGTTTTGATTTTAATCAACATTTTGCAAAAACCATACAGCATGATTTTTGCAATTACCTTTATGATTCGCAATGGATTGAAAATGCTTTTACTTTTGATCAAGAGTTTATTAATCTTTGAACAACACAGGCTTTTCTTTGTGCGGTTTTCTGTACAAAGATTATGGTAATGTTCAAGGAAAATAAAAGTTGATCAAGATTGCGCGACAGAATTTATTAAATTGAACAAAGACGTATTAAACAATAAGGAGTCTTGCTGAGTGGTTAAACGTATTGTAATAACAATGTTATGTGTCGCAAGTTTATCGGGCTGTGCCAGCTTTATTTCAGGTGGTACAGGCACGGCTCCTGTCGGTACGGACCAAGGGGCGCGTACCCTTGGACAGGTTTTTATCGATTCTTCGATTATTCGTACTGCAAAAATTAATCTTTATAAACTTGATTCACGATTCAAACAGTCGCGAGTCAATATTGAGAGTTTTCATGGTCATGTACTACTGACTGGTCAGGTGCCAGATGCACATCTGAAACAACTGGCTGAAGACAATGTCAAAGCCATGAGTGATGTGAAAGCCGTACATAACTTTATTACTATCGGTAACCAGATCAGTTATGGCACCATCATGCAGGATACTGCAGCGACGGCAAATACCCGTGGTCTGATCATGAAGGCGCCTGTAGTTGCAGACAGTAAAGTACATGTGCATACCGAAGATGGCGTGTTATATGTGATGGGCCGTCTAAACAATGCTGAAATTGCTGATCTTAATCAGGTGCTGGCGCAAGTCGGTAATGTCACTAAAATTGTGACCCTGATTGATAATGTGGAAACGCTCAGCAATTCAACCAGCCAAAACTTTGCGACTACAGCTTCATCAAGTGCCTTGGTGCAAACTCCAGTTGCGATTGATCCTGATACAGTTGAACCAACTTATGCACAATAAGGTGCACTCTTTTAAAGCCAGGCTGTCGAGTCATCTGAACGTTGCAAGACAAATCTACCGGGATTTTCGTTTATATGATCTCGGCAGCTATGCGCTGAACCGTTTTACTCCCAAAGCAGGTTATAGCGCTGAACGACATTTGGCCTATGGCCTTAAAGCGCGGCAGCGTTTTGATCTGTATCGTAGTGCACAGCCTTTGGCACATCGCCCCTTGATTGTTTTTGTCCATGGCGGTGCCTGGCTGCATGGGGATAAGAAAGAATATCAGTTTATTGGTGAGGCTTTTGCCCGTGAAGGCTATGACGTGGTGGTTCCAAATTACCATCTGGCGCCAGAACATATCTTCCCGCAATCTGTGGATGACTTGCATCTGCTTTTGGATCATCTGCACACTGCGGCAGCAAAGCTGCAGATTTCATCAGAGAATATTGTATTGATGGGACATTCTGCCGGTGCGTTTAATGTGATGTCAGCGGTGTACTATCCGCAGCAGCATAAAGCAGAGCGGCTGGCGAATATCCGCGCTATCATTGGTTTAGCAGGACCTTATCATTTTGACTATAAGGATGATCCGATCTGTGCTAATGCCTTTGATCAGGCGGTGCCTTATCAGCAGGTGATGCCACTGTACTTTGTACAACCTCAGCCTTTGAAGCATTATCTGTTTATTGCTGAAAAAGACGATATCGTGGGACATTTCAATAGTCATGATCTGGATCGGGTATTAAAGCAACATGGTAACCATAGTCATGTGATCAGTATTCCAAAGCTCGGACACATTACTATTGTTGGATCACTTTCCAGCCTGTTTAGCCGCTTCTTTGTAACCAAGTCTAGAGTACTGTGGGCACTAGAAGATGCATTTAAATAATTCATTCTATTGAATGTAAAAAGCCCGGATTTAATACCGGGCTTTTTGTTTATAAATTGGCTTACAACCAGGCTTGAGTATCATCAGCCACGGGCGTGCCTTGCGTGATATGCATAATCATAGAATGTGCAATACTGCCTTTGAATGGAATTTCTGGCAGGGCATCCAGCTTAAAGAATTGCGCATCACTGATTTCTTCTTCCTGCAGTTTGATCTCACCAGAAGCATATTCTGCTTTAAAGGCAATCATCAGATTACTTGGGAAGGGCCAAGGCTGGCTGGCCAGATATTGAATATTTTTGACTTTAATTCCGACTTCTTCTTCCGTTTCACGACGGACTGCTTCTTCCAAAGTTTCACCGACTTCGACAAAACCGGCAATTAGTCCATACATCTGGCTGGTTTTATTTCGGGCATTTTTAGCCAGCAAGATTTCATCTTCACCACGGGTAATCACGGTAATCACACAAGGTTGTACGCGTGGATATTGACGGTAATGGCAAGCGGGGCAGACCATAGCATATTCTACGGCATGGGCTTCGGTCGGTGTACCACAATGACTACAGAAACGATGATTGCGACGCCATTCCAGTAGCTGTACAGCGCGACTGGCCTGTTCAAACTGGCGAACATTCCAATATTGCAGTAATTGACGGATTGGAACGAGTTGCAGACCTAGAGGAATCGGTTCCTCAGGGAGGAGGTCACGGGCAATCACCTGATCACCCGTACCGAGCTGTATGTCACTTGCTAGCGCTTCCACTTGGGGAAGCTGGAGATTTTCATCGACTAAAAGTTGCTGTTGTTGAAAGATATACGCAAGTGACAATTTAGACATTAGGCTACAGTTTTCAGTTTTTGACTACTGTCCAATGCTACCTTAAACATTGACTGTAATACAGGCTGTTTGCTCTTTAAATTGTCAATGAGCATATCCGCGCTGGCGAGTGGATCAAGCACGCGATTGACGTCATCGGTACTGAGTGCAGTAGCAGATTCAATCCGGCTTTGAATAAAGTCAGCCGTTGTGCTTAGTGCGGCCTGACCATTTTCAGCGTTCAGGAACAGCATTGCACCCGCAATTTCACGGATCTGGTTTGGCAAGCTTTCTAATGTTTGCAGGTTCTGGTCCTGCAAGTAATTCATTAGGGTGTGGCTGGCAAGTTCGATCAGGGCTTTAGTCTCGCTCAGTAAAGCGGCATGTGCTTCATCCAGACGATCCAGTGAAATATTCATGTTATTTACACGGAGCTGTAAACGGCTAGAGGTGTGATGACGTTCTAGTACCCCAATTGAGTTCATAGCAGACAAAATCACATTCATGAGCTGCTGGGCAAAACCTTCATCTTTCAATACTTCAGGTTGACTGAGTGAAGCAGCCTGACGAGTAAGATCATTAGAAGCTTCATTCAGGTTCAAAACCTTGAAGATGTTTGCCATGCTATTCAGCTGAACCTGCAATTCCTGAGTCTTTTCAGGGGTCATGTTGTGATAGTTGTATTCGATGTCATTACGGATCTGTGCCATTTCAGCAGTGACCAGATCACTGATGGTATGCATGGTTTCAAAATCAGGACCATATAAATGACGGCTAAATACCTGTAATTGGGTATCGGTCAATGAATCTTCACCGATATTCAGTTTGCTACGGATATGATGAGCAATGTCATCTTCCTGGCTGATACATAAGCTCAGTATATTCGCCAGGTCAGCAATGTTCGCCTTGAAACGGTCTGAGGCATTGAAATACTGTGCCATATTACGCTCAACACTGATCAGGGTACGTAAACGTGGCTCGTTGATCAGGATCTCATCGATATGGTTGAACGCCACATAGACCAGATTCCAGTACTGTTTGCTTGGGTGCTGTTCAGAAAGACCTGCCAGATAAGTCCCCACCAGTTTGATCGCTTGTAAGTCCAGATCGCTTTCTTCCTGCTTAAGCAGTTTATTCAGCGATAGCTTGTACAGGCGATGCACATAAACAGACTTCTCCAGTCCAGGTGCTTGCGGCAGATCAAAATCAGGCGTGATCAGGTCGAGCAGGGACTCAATCTGATGGCCTTCAGTAGTCAGTGGCTTGCCCAGAGCAAGTTCCAGCCGGTTTAAAGTATCCAGCAAAAATTGTGGAATTTTGACTTCACGCAAGCAAATGAACTCGATATAGCGCTTCAGCATGGTCGTCCCTTCACTGAGGGCGATCACTTCTGCCGTGTTTACGTTGGCAGGATTCCCCATGATCTTGCGCATAAGCTCAGCAGAATATTGAGCGACTTTGGCCAGGCTTGGCATATCGATCAGTGCAAGAACTTGTGCGCACTGTTCGAACTGGTTGAGCGCATCATCAATCCCAAAAGGCAAGGTCTGATCTTCTACCAGTGTGCTGACTGCTGATTCAACCAATTTGATCGAATTATCAACCTCATTTTTTATTATCAGTAAAGCCGTAGGGTCAAAATGTATAGAGGTTTGGTAAGACATTGATCTGCACCTTTCCTGAAGTTTTATCTAATAGTTGATGCCTGCTGCAACTGGCAGGACATCTTTGTATTTACTATAACTGAACTGTTATTTTTTTTAACATAAATTGTTAACTGAATAATGGATTTTATTTTGCGAAAAGGCAAGGCGCTCCATGTTTTTCTTCATATTGTTTGACCCAGTTCTCATGTTCGCTCAATTCTTCATCAGATGGCAAAATTACCGGTAGATCAATTTCAATTTTCACACTGCCTGAGCTGGCATTTTGTTCTTCACTATGTGACAGGGCATCCATATCAAAAGAAACCTGACCACCGGTCATCGCCAGGTAAACATCGGACAGAATTTCTGCATCGAGTAATGCGCCGTGGAAAGTACGGTCACGCTGCGGAATCTCATAACGACGTACCAGGGCATCAAGAGAGTTTTTCTGGCCCGGATGGCGTGACTTGGCCATCGCCAGGGTATCCGTGACTTCACAGACTTCTGACAGGGTTTGAAAACCAGCACGCTTGAATTCCATATCCAGGAAGTTCATATCGAAGGTCGCGTTATGCGCGATGATTTCTGCACCTTTCAAGTAATCGAACAGAACTTGAGAAATATCCTCAAATAAAGGCTTGTCTTGCAGGAACTCATCAGTAATGCCGTGGACATTAACTGAATCGCCTACCGGTTTTTTCGGATTGATATAAATATGAATCGAGCTGCCGGTGAGTTTACGATTCACCATTTCAATCGCGCCGACCTCGATAATCCGGTCACCATCCTGATAATAGAAACCGGTGGTCTCTGTATCGAGAATCAGCTGACGAGGACCAGATATATTTAATGTGGCTGGAGTAATCACAATCTGCGGGTGTAGTTGATTCTCCGCTGGAGTTTGTTCAGCAACGACAGGCTGATTGTTTAAGTGAGTTTCCATGGTCACTTCAGTTACATCTGCCATGAGTTCATCCATTTCTTCAGCTTCAGCCAGTTCCAGGCCAAAAGGGTCATCCAGTAACCAGTCTTTTTCAGGCTTTTTTATATCTTGTGTTTTTTTCTCAGGGCTTGCTGCAAAATGAATTGCTGGAACATGACGGGATTTTTCGCCATTTTTTAAGGCGAGATCCGCACCCAGATTAGCCAGCTGATCGGCCATTTCATTACCCTCATGGCCAGCATGTCCTTTGATCCAGTGCCAGTCAATCTGACGGCCCTGGCAAACTGCATCCAGCTGTTTCCATAAGTCAGGATTTTTGACATCTTTCCAGTTTTTACGTTTCCAGCCTTCGATCCATTCAGTGATACCTTTTTTGACATAATTGGAATCGGTCCAGATCACCAGCTTGGCATCTTTGGGACAGACAGAAATCCCTTCTATGGCAGCCATCAGTTCCATACGGTTATTGGTGGTCTGAAGCTCGCCGCCATAAATTTTATGCTCATCTGAACCGTTCTGAATATAGGCACCCCAACCCCCTACAGCGATTTCCTTACCATTGCCGCGGCATGCGCCATCCACATACAGTGTGATTGTTTGAGACATAAACCAAATCCGATCAAAAAAGAACAAGCTGAGTGGGATATTGTATAACGCAAATACGTTTGAATAATCCATATCTCCGCGATTTTTTAATTTCTTGTAACATTTAACGTCAAATCGCGGTAAATTATTAGCTTGTGTCGTCGACTTGCTTAATTAAAATGGCATATCTAAAAAATAAATTTTATACAAGTTGTTTGGATTTCTTTATGTATAAACCAACCGCATTCATGTGGCAGCCATCGTTACCTTCATTTTTAAAAGTCTCAGTTCTTGGCACTGCGCTTGCATCCTTAGGTTTAACGGGTTGTTCGACGACACAAAGCGCGGCAGGGTCCAAGCATAAACAAACAAGTTCAAATTATTTAGGTGCCGATAGTGTGGATAGTCTGGAAGATCTTTTATCCGCGACTGATATGCGTGCGGTAGAAGGCGACCGACTGTTGGTACTGAAACACGGTGATGTGTGGAAGCGCATGACTGTCGGTTTCAAGATGAATCTGGATGTCTGGAATCCGCGTATTGATGCCCAGCGTGGCTGGTTCGCATCACGTCAGCCATATTTAGAGCGTTTAAGTGCGCGTGCTTCACGTTATTTATATTACACAGTAAAAGAAGCTGAACGCCGTGGTATGCCGACTGAGCTGGCATTGCTTCCAGTGATTGAAAGTTCATACGACCCGGCAGCAACCAGTAGTGCGGCTGCAGCGGGTCTGTGGCAGTTTATTCCAAGTACCGGCCGTATTTATGGTTTAAAACAGACCTCGATGTATGACGGCCGCCGTGATGTGGTGGAGTCAACTCGCGCTGCCTATGAGTTTTTGGGTGCATTATATAATCAGTTCGGTTCATGGGAACTGGCTTTAGCATCCTATAATGCCGGTCCAGGCCGTATTCAGCAGGCGATTAACCGTAATAAGGCTGCTGGTTTGCCAACTGATTACTGGTCACTGAAGTTGCCGCAGGAAACCATGAACTATGTTCCTCGTTTCATGGCAGTGGCACAGATTGTAAAAAGTCCAGCCAAATATGGCGTGAGTCTGCCGCCTATTGCCAACCGTCCGCACTTTCGTGAAGTCAGTGTTGGGGCAGCCAGCCTGAATGAAATTGCTGCGATTACCGGTTTAAGTCGGGCTGAATTGTATCAGTTGAACCCAGGGCATCGTGGAGACAGAATTGATCCGGACAGTCCGCGCCGTATTCTGATTCCAGCTGACCTGAGTCCATCCATTGATGAAAAACTGAAAAAGCTTCAATCCTCTTCTTCAGGTTTATGGGCAAGCTCTACCAGCAGTTTACCGAAGAATAATCAGACGATTACGCCAGTAAAAACCACGCCACCTGAGCTGAATAGCAAAACAATTACGCCAGCTAAACAGACACCGCCTGCAATCACGGCCTCAACCACGACAACCGTTAAACCTGCAACACCTGTAGCCACTACTGCAAGCAAAGCGACGTCCACAGCCGCGACCACAGCGATTGTTACTGCCGCTGCAACACCAGCAGCTACAAGTACAGCCAAACCCAACCTGACTGCCCAAAGCAAGACTAGGGTCAGCACACCAAGAGGTTCTTCAGCTTTGGCTGATTTTGCTGCGAAGAGTGAATTACCTATTCCAAGTGCACCGCGTATTCCAGTTGCGGTGACGCCAGTAACACCTGTGCAACCGATTCAGGTTGAACCGCCAATTTCTGCAAAGGAACGTGAACAGATTCAGGCAGCGGTTGTGGCAGAGGAAATTCCAAAGTCTGTAGATGAAATCCTGAAACCGGTAGCGACAGCCGCAGAACAGGCAGAAGTGGTGGAGGAGCTGAAAGCACTGGCACCTGCGGGTACTGAAATTGTCGATCCTTATGATGGCAAGATTAAGCTGACCGCGATTCAGACCAGCCTTTCTGTAGCAGAACAGCAGGGTAAAGAACTGACCAAAGGTTTCTCGTATCCAAAAGGCGTAGCGGAAAGTACCAAGGCAGATTCAGTCGAAGCGAAATTGAACCAAGGCAAGAATTACGTTAAAACAGATTCGGAAGTTGTGGTTGTTGCACCAAAAGGCAAGCGCAGTACCTATACGGTTTTACCGGGTGACAACCTGGCTTTGATTGCTGCTAAAAATGGAGTGAACTGGCGGGATGTGGCGAAATGGAACCAGATTGATCCAAATGCCACTTTATATGTCGGTACCACGATCTATCTTTATGATGCCAAACCTGTTCAAGAAGCATCAAAACCTGCCGAAAAACCAGAAAGCTATGTGGTACAAGCCAATGATTCACTCACCGGTGTAGCCAGCCAGTTTGGTTTAACGGTAAAACAGCTGGCTGACTATAATGGTTTGAGCACGACCAGCGGTCTATTTGTCGGTCAAAAATTATCCTTAAAAGAAACTGCTGCTAAAGCGAAAATTGAGGAAACGAAAAAAGCGGAAAGCAGCAAAGTTCAGACTAAGACTTATACCGTTCAGCGCGGCGAATATCTGAAACTGATTGCAGACCGTTATGCACTTTCGAATGCAGAACTGGCTGCGTTGACGCCAGGTTTGACTTCAGGCAGCAGCCTGATGGCAGGTCAAAAAATCAATGTACCTGTGAATGAAGCTGAATCTGCAAGCTCAAGCAAGAAAATTGAGCAGAAGTTTGAAAATATTAAAGTGGATCAGACTGCAACTGAAAACTATCAGGTAAAACGTGGTGAGACGCTGTATAGCATTGCCAATCAGTACAAACTCAGTGTGGCTGAACTGGCAGCCTTAAATGGCTTTGCTGCTAATAGCGGTTTACGTATTGGTCAAACCATCAAGATTCCTGCGGGCAGCACTGTGCCAGAGAATTATACTGTGCAGTCAGGTGATACCCTGACAGGGATTGCGGCCAAGTATAATCTGAGCATGGATCATCTGGCGAATCTGAACGGTTTATCCCGTAATGCTGGCCTGCGAGTAGGACAACGTCTGAAATTGACCGGAGATGCAGAAGCAGCTCGTGAAACTGTGACTGAGCAGGCGGTGAAAGGTGTGAAGTCAGACACCCACATAGTGAAATCAGGTGAAACCCTCAGTTCAATTGCACACGAGTACAAGTTACAACTGAAATATCTGGCTGAGCTGAATGATTTGTCTGTATCGAGTCCATTACGTGTCGGACAGCGTCTGAAGATTGACGGTGATCTGCCAGAAACTAAAAAGGTAGATGAGATCAAAGCAGTAACCACGACTGTTTCATCTAAGGCCACAGAAAGCTATACAGTGAAGTCAGGCGAATCACTTAACGCGATTGCCAGTCGTCTGGGAATTACCACCACAGAACTTGCCAGTTTAAATAATCTGCGTGCTAATGCGGGCTTGCGTGTGGGCCAAAGTCTGCAAGTCCCTAAACGTATTACAGAATATAAAATCAAGCGTGGCGATACATTGATCGGTTTAGCCTCACGTTATGGCATGGACAGTAGTACACTGGCAGAAATGAATGACCTGAAACCGAATACTCAACTGCGTATCGGGGATGTGATCAAGGTTCCAAATCTCTAAAGCCGAAATGATACAGGGAGTATCTGAATGCCGTTTGCTGCTGCAAAGCGCCTGATTTATATCTGTGGAATTTCGGTCATTACTCAGGGGGCTTGGGCTGCACTGCAGACCACTCCTTATATCGCCATTCATAGTCAGCCCAAATATGCCGGGCTGACACATTTACTCTATGCCAATCCTGCAGCGCCCAAAGGTGGTTATCTCAGCCAGTCTGCCAATGGTACCTTTGATAACCTGAATGCCATGAACGGCAAAGGTACAGCAGCAGATGGCGTGGAATACCTGTTTGATACGCTCATGGTCAGTTCCCTGGATGAGCCGGGCGTGATGTATCCCTTGCTGGCTGAAAAAGTCACCTATGATCCAAAAAAAACTGCCTATGTGATTTATCATCTGAATCCCAAAGCACGTTTTAATGATGGTACGCCAGTCACTGCAGAAGATATAAAATTCAGTTTTGATACATATACAACCAAGGGTAATCCGGGCTTGCAGATGTATCTGTCAGATTTGGATAAAACCGAGGTGCTATCCAGATACCAGGTCAAGATGAGCTTCAAGTCGAATAATAATTCGGAAATGCCGCTGATTCTGGCACAGATGCCAATCTATTCTAAGAAAAACTGGCAAGGCAAAGACTTTGGCCGCATCACCATGCAGCCAATTTTGGGTTCAGGTCCCTATCTGATTGAAAGCATTGATGCAGGGCGCAGCATTAGCTATAAACGCAATCCGAATTACTGGGCGAAAGATCTACCCGTTAACCGGGGTAAATATAACTTTGATCGCCTGAAGTTTGTTTATTACCGCAATATGGATGTTGGTTTTGAGGGCTTTAAGTCTGGTCAATATACCGTGCATCAGGAATACACCGCACGTAAATGGGTAACGGAATATAATTTTTCAGCCATCAAGGACAAGATGGTGGTGAAATACAACTTCAATCATGAAAACCCGATTCCGACACAAAGCTTTGTATTCAATACCCGTCGTGCACCAATGCAGGATATCCGCTTTCGTCAGGCTTTAACTTATGCCTATGATTTTGAGTGGCAGAACAAGGCGCTGTTTTATGGTCAATACCACCGTTTACAAAGTTATTTTGCTAATAGTGAGCTGGAAGCGAAGGGCATACCTTCAGCTGAAGAACTGGCGATTTTAAAGCCTTATCTGGTTAAGTTAGATCCGATTCAGCGTGTTGGTGTGCTGAAAGACTGGAAATATCCAGTTTCGGATGCTTCGGGCTTTAATCGCAAGAATTTACTGGTCGCGCGGGAATTGTTACTCGAAGCGGGTTACCGTTATCACAATGCGCAACTGACTGATCCAAAAGGTAAGCCGATTCGACTTGAGTTTCTGATTCATCAGGATGGTTTGCAACGTACCTTAATGCCTTTTATACGTAATCTGAAACGACTGGGGATCACGGTGAATATCCGTCATGTTGATGTGCCTCAGTACATTGAACGTATGCGCAGTAAAGATTTTGATATGACGACCAATGTCTTGCCACAGTCTCTCAACCCGGGCAATGAGCAGGCACAGTTCTGGAGTAGTGCGTCAGCAGATCAGCCGGGTAATTACAATTATGCGGGTATCAAAAATGCTGTGATTGATGATGCTATTACTAAGGTGATTCAGGCACCGGATCGCCAGCAATTGGTGATTCGTACCAAGGTATTGGATCGTCTGCTGCGTGCTGGTTATTATCAGATTCCGACCTATGGGAAAGGCGGCAACTGGTATGCTTACTGGAATATGTATGAGCAGCCAAAGATCAAGCCAAAGCTTGCTGTTGGATTCGACTTCTGGTGGAGTAATCCACAAAAAGCTGCACAAGTGAGCCAATATTTACGTCGTCAAAAATAATAAGGAATATCACTGACAATGGGAACCTACATACTTAAGCGGCTCTTGCTGATTATCCCGACTTTATTTTTGATTCTGCTGATTAATTTCATTGTCATTCAGATTGCGCCGGGTGGACCGGTCGAACAGGCCATTCAACAGGCAGAAACTTTTCAGGGCATGGGCGGAACCACAGGTGCAGAAACTGCACAGTCCAAAAGCAGCTATCAGGGTGCCAAAGGCCTGAGTGACGAGATGGTGGAAAAAATCAAGGCTCAATATGGTTTTGATCAGCCCGCTCATATCCGTTTTTGGGAAATGCTGAAAAGCTATGTACAGCTAGATTTCGGCATCAGTTTCTTTAAAGATAAACCTGTAACTACATTATTGTTGGAAAAATTACCAGTTTCTCTGTCATTGGGACTGTGGAGTACTTTGCTGATTTATCTGGTCTCGATTCCACTCGGGATTCGAAAGGCGCGTCAGCATGGCAGCCTGTTTGATAAATCCACTTCGATGCTACTCGCCGTGGGTTATGCCATTCCGGCTTTTGTCTTTGCCATTTTACTCATCGTATTTTTTGCGGGTGGTTCCTATTTCCAATGGTTCCCACTGCAAGGGTTGGTGTCGGAAAACTTTGCTGAATTGTCCTGGTTCGGAAAAATTAAGGATTACTTCTGGCATATGACCTTGCCATTGCTGGCGATGGTAATTGGTGGTTTTGCCGGGCTGACTTACTTAACCAAATATTCTTTTATGGAAGAGCTGAGCAAACAGTATGTACTGGCAGCACGTGCCAAGGGCTTAAATGAATCGCGTGTGCTATATGGACACGTCTTCCGAAATGCCATGCTGATTGTCATCGCGGGTCTGCCGGAAGCACTGGTCGGGATCTTCTTTGTCGGTAACCTGTTTATTGAAATTATCTTTAACTTGGATGGATTAGGTCTGCTTGGCTTTGAAGCGATTGTACAGCGTGATTATCCGGTGATTTTTGGGACCTTGTTTATCTTTACTTTGCTTGGGCTGATTCTACGTTTGATCAGTGATGTGATGTATCAGGTGATCGACCCGCGAATTAGCTTTGACTCGCGAGGTGCCAAATAATGTCACCGATCATGCAAGCACGCTTGCAGCGTTTTAAGGAAAATAAACTCGGCTTCAGCTGCTTTATTATCTTTATCATTATTTTCATTTTGTCCTTAGGTTCAGAACTGATTGCTAACGATAAACCGTTGCTGGTGAGATATGACAGTTCACTATATGTGCCGGCATTTAAGACTTATCCGGAAACCACATTTGGTGGTGTGTTTGAAACTGAAGCAGATTATAAAGATCCTGTCGTTCAGCAGTTAATCAATGCCAAGGGCTGGGCATTGTGGCCACTGATTGAATATTCCTACCAGACGCCAAACCTGGAACTGGCAGTGCCCGTGCCGTCTGAACCCACGTCACAAAACTGGTTAGGGACTGATGACCAAGGTCGTGATGTGTTGGCACGAATCCTTTACGGTCTACGAATATCATTGCTGTTCGGCTTTGCACTGACCATCGCATCTGCAGTGATCGGCATTATAATCGGTGCGATTCAGGGCTACTATGGCGGCTGGATTGATCTGGCAGGGCAACGCGTTCTGGAAGTCTGGGGCGGCTTGCCGATGCTGTTTATGGTGATGATTCTGGTCAGCATGTTTACCCCAAATGTGTACTGGCTATTCCTGATCATGCTGCTGTTCGGCTGGACTACCCTGGTTGGTCTGGTACGGGCTGAATTTTTACGGGCACGTAATTTTGACTATGTGCGTGCCGCGCGTAGCCTTGGTGTTTCTGATCGCGCGATTATCTTTCGGCATATTTTACCCAATGCCATGAGTTCGAGTCTGTCACAGCTACCATTTATGCTGACGGCTAATATTACCGCACTGACAGCACTGGATTTTCTTGGCTATGGATTGCCACCTGATGCAGCTTCACTGGGTGAATTGCTGCTACAAGGCAAAAACAATCTGAATGCGCCGTGGTTGGCTTTATCCGGCTTCTTCACGCTGGCCATAGTTCTATCTTTACTGATCTATATTGGGGAGGCGACGCGTGATGCATTCGATCCAAGACGTCAATAACGCAATACCGCTTCTACAGGTCGAAAATCTGCAGATCAGCAGTCTAGATCAGGTACTGGTACAACAGCTAAGTTTTGAACTGTCTGCCGGGCAGACCTTGGCGATTGTCGGTGAAAGCGGTTCAGGTAAATCGATTAGTAGTCTGGCAATCTTGGGTTTGTTGCCAAGAAATTTAAAGGTACAAGGCCGGGCGGTATTAGATGGTCAGAATTTACTGACGCTTTCTCAGCCCCAATTACGTCAGATTCGCGGCAAGAAGATTGCCATGATCTTTCAGGAGCCGATGACGGCACTAAATCCCTTACATCGGGTAGAAAAGATCATTGGCGAAACCTTGTTGTTGCAGGGCTGGTCTAAAGCCAAGGCACGAGAACGGGTGCTGGAGTTACTGAAGGATGTTGGTATTCCTGAACCTGAGGACAAACTGAGGCGTTATCCGCATGAATTATCTGGTGGCCAGCGTCAGCGCGTGATGATTGCCATGGCATTGGCACTGAATCCTGATATCCTGATTGCAGATGAGCCAACTACCGCACTCGATGTCACCTTGCAAGCCCAGATTTTACATTTGCTGAAATCTTTACAGAAGAGTCGGCAGATGGCGATGATTCTGATCAGTCATGACCTGAATCTGGTGAGACGCTATGCTGATCAGGTGATTGTCATGAACAAGGGGCGCGTTGAAGAGCAAGGTGGAGTACAACAGATCTTTAATTCACCCCAATCAACTTATACCCAAGACTTGCTCAATCATGATTTTGGTCAGGCACTGCCTTTAGAGCAAACTGAAACCTTGCTCGAACTCAAGCAGGTAGAAGTCAAATTTCCCATCAAACAGGGTCTGCTGAATCGCATTAAGGGCTATATCACTGCTGTCGAGCCGCTCGATTTAAGCATGCTGCAGGGACAATCGATTGGAGTGGTGGGCGAAAGTGGTTCAGGTAAAAGCTCACTTGCTTTGGCCATAGCACGATTGATTGAAAGCCACGGTCAAATCCTTTTGGAAAATCAGGATTTGAATCAATTGTCTGAAATAGCCTTACGACCATTACGTAGTAATTTTCAGATCGTCTTCCAGGATCCATTTAGCAGTCTGAATCCGCGTATGACTATTGAACAGATCATTGGTGAAGGGTTGGGCTTGAAGGCGATGACCGAGGAGCAAATCCGTAGTCGTGTCGAGGAAGCTTTAGTGCGGGTAGAGCTGCCCGCATCTTTTAAAGACCGCTATCCGCATGAGCTTTCTGGGGGGCAGCGTCAGCGTGTATCATTGGCAAGAGCATTGATTTTAGAGCCAGAACTTTTAATTCTGGATGAGCCGACTTCTGCACTGGACCGTACTACACAACGTGCAATTGTGAAACTGTTACGTCGTATTCAGCAAGAAGAAAGGATTAGCTACCTGTTTATCAGTCATGATTTACAGGTAGTACGAGCACTTTGCCAGCAGGTTTTGGTACTGCATCATGCACAAGTTATGGAGGTTCAGGAAACTGAACAATTATTCCTGCACCCAAAAACTGACTATACCCGCCAGCTGATTGCAGCCAGCCAATATTAAAACTACAAATCTTTTTAAACGAAATTGACATGGGTCATTGTCAATTCCTTGCTGACAGGGTATAACACCGACAGAATAAAAGTATAATGTTTAGGAAAAAAGTATGACACAACTGGCAGATTCAATTCAGATTCGTAATACCCTCTTTAAAAACCGTATCATCAAAGGTGCTATGAGCGAGGCACTCGCTAATGATGCTGGTCAGCCGAATGACTCACATTTGAAACTCTACGAAGCCTGGGCTAAAGGCGGGCTAGGCTGTGCGATTACGGGTAATGTCATGGTGGATTTTCGTGCCAAGAATGAACCGGGTGTTGTAGTCGCTGAAACAGAACGTGACCTGAACAAACTTAAGACTTGGGCAGAAGTTGGCAAACGTCATGGTATGGTGCAACTGGTGCAGTTGTCACATCCGGGGCGTCAGTGTCCAAAAGGTTTGAATCGGGAAACTGTAGCACCATCGGCAGTGCCATTTAGCCCGGCACTGGCTGTCAGTTTTGGTACCCCACGTGAACTGCGCGAAGATGAAATTCTGGATATTATCCAGCGTTTTGCAACTTCTGCTGCAATTTGTGAAAAAGCAGGATTTGAAGGCGTACAGCTTCATGGTGCGCATGGCTATCTGATCAGTCAGTTCTTATCGCCATTGACCAATAAACGTCAGGATCAGTGGGGTGGCAGTATTGAAAACCGTACCCGTTTCTTATTAGAAATCTATAAGGCAGTCCGTGCTGCGACTTCAGAAAATTTCATTATTTCCGTTAAACTGAATTCGGCTGATTTCCAGCGTGGTGGTATCACCGAAGAAGATGTGATCTATGTCTTTAAAGCTATTGATGCAGTAGGCATTGACCTGATTGAGGTGTCCGGCGGTAGCTATGAAGCACCAGCAATGGCAGGCGTGAAAGCAGACAAGCGCAAGGCCTCGACCATTGCCCGTGAAGCCTATTTCCTCGATTTTGCCGAAAAAATCCGTCAGGAAGTGAGCTGCCATATTATGGTGACTGGCGGTTTTAGAACTGCTGCTGGTATGAATGCTGCACTTGAGAGTGGTGCCTGTGATTTTGTTGGTATTGCCCGTCCCTTTGCAGTAGAAACTGATCTGGGGCAGAAGCTGGTAGCAGGGCAGGATGTACGCTATGCGGTAGAGAAGATTAAAACCGGTATTCCAATGATTGATAAAATGGCAATTATGGAAATCATCTGGTATGCCGCACAGTTTAAACGGATTGCTCAAGGTAAGCAGCCAAATCCCAAACTGTCACCATTAAAAGTTTTCTTGCATTATCTAAAAGGCAATGTCACTGCTGTGATTAAAGGACAAATCAATTCACGTAAATCTGCATAACCTGATCTATATATAAAAAGGCACCTTATGGTGCCTTTTTAAATGCAACAGATTTAGCTGAATTGCACCGCTTGGGTCTGGAAAGGAAACAGGATTTTAGAAACCTGTTGTGTCGCCCAAAGTCCAAGCTGCTGGTAATGACAATGTGGTGCTACATAAGGTGTGAGAATCTCCAGTTTTTCCTCATTATTGTCACAACGCTTTAGATGCAAGCGAAGTTCTTCCAGCTTATGCTGCTCTTGCCGGCTGATTATCGGTGTTTGCGTCCGTAGTTGATGTGAAGAAAGCCGTCGAGCCAGTTCTGGACCTTGAATCCAGTCACGAATTATCTGTTTCTCTGTGGCATTAAATACACCAAACATCTTGCCATCTGGATCATCAATCAGTTTCCAGAAACGGCTTTGCTCTACAGACAGTCCACGTTGAATCCAGCCTTTATCCATCATGACCTGTAGAAAATCCTGAATCTGTTCAGGTTGTGACAACCACTCATTGATGGTCTTGCCGCTAAACTGGCATTTCTGGTTATGAATGTACTGACCAATTAAAGCTTTCTGCTGAAACAATTTCAACACCTGGGCATCGAGATCCAACTCACGCACGATCTGAGTAGAACTTTTGCCTACATCATTTAGCAGGTAACCCTGTTTGACCATTTCCAGATAGCGCTCCGGGTGTTCTGTAGAACGATATAGATCCAGGAAAGCTTGCAGGGATTTTTGTGCATGGCCATTATGCGCATTATCAATCGTGATGTGCACATTAAAGTAATGCGGATTGATACCGAGTTCAGCCAGTTCATAATTGGTAATCAATAAATGTAGCGGTAGTTGTTCATAGCCCAGATTAAAGCCAATCACCAGCGGTAAATATTCAGCTGGCGCATAAGCTAAAGCCAACTGGACAGCTGCCTGTTCATAATAGCGGTCGTCGAGTTGTTCGCTATAGGCAGTGAGTTCATAGTTATTTAGCAGATCCTGATACATGGTGACATGGTTGGCTTGTGGGTGACCTAGCCCCAGCTCTTCCAGATAAATATGAATCAGGTCTTTAAGCGCCGGTTGATCCGCATGTTCCAGAGTAGAGTATAACCATGAGCCATCGACCATTTTTGTAGGTGCAACCCGGTAGAGAAATTCAAATGCATGCGATACCGTAGCAAAGTATTCACGTTGTCCGCCTTGTTTGCGACGGCTGAGATAATCCTGAAATATGCCACAAATTTTATGATGTTCTTCTAAAAAATGCGTAGCAGCATGTTCGGGTTGATCGAGCCAGCTCATGGAACTTAGATCGATGTGCTGGATTAACTGATTGAGGTATTGTTCTGCCGAATCTGTTTTTGTTTTTTTAGAGATCTGCTCATCCAGAAAAAAATCCACCCAATCTTTGAAGCTTTTAGTTGGTTCTTGAACAAGATTTTCAAATGGGGGTGCAGTTAAACAAAACTCCGTACTCGTGAACATAATCTTATCCTTGCATATTGGCTCCTAACTTACCTTAGCCTTATGTGAAAGATCAGATGTTTGGTTTTTGTTCGATTTTATGGCGGCAAATACAAGGACTTTGCAAAAGTGCGTAAATTTTTAGAGGTTTATTATTTTGAATATATGGTAAAAATAAATTAAATTGAAGGCAATAAAAAAGCCCAGGTCACAATGCCTGAGCTTTTTTATGAGAAGATCATTTTAAGATAATCATCTTGAATATGGCGTCCCTACGGGGATTCGAACCCCGGTTACCGCCGTGAAAGGGCGATGTCCTAGGCCTCTAGACGATAGGGACAGTACAGAAGATAGATTTTAAAACCTTTACTTTCAGTTTGAAGTAATGGCGTCCCTACGGGGATTCGAACCCCGGTTACCGCCGTGAAAGGGCGATGTCCTAGGCCTCTAGACGATAGGGACTTAATAAAACTACTTTCTGAAAATTGGCGTCCCTACGGGGATTCGAACCCCGGTTACCGCCGTGAAAGGGCGATGTCCTAGGCCTCTAGACGATAGGGACTTAATAAAACTACTTTCTGAAAATTGGCGTCCCTACGGGGATTCGAACCCCGGTTACCGCCGTGAAAGGGCGATGTCCTAGGCCTCTAGACGATAGGGACGTTTCAGAGGTGGGCGTATAATAGGGTGAAAAAAGGGGGGTGTCAAACGCATTTCTGCACTTTTTCTAGTTTTTTGAACCGAGTGCATAAAATTAAAACAATCTTAAGAAAATACTTGAAAAATACATGGTTTAAGCCGGATTTTTAAGTAATTCTAGAATTGTTTCTACCACCTGCGGATGGAGTAAATAACCAGTAATATCATGCGGGCGGTGAATATGTGTGCGAATGCCGTGGTTAATAATTGCAGGTTGAAACTGAAATGGCGGTTGGGTAAGAGGAAAAGCGGTAAGGAAATCATCAGTTGAATAGAAATTTATCCAGTCGCCTTTAATTGCAGCAGGTCTTACAATCGGTTGTGGTAAATGTGACTGGATCACCTGGAATGCTAATGGTGATCCTAAAGTAATAAAACGCTGTACATTGAGTTCTGGATGTTGAATAAGATGATTATAGGCAATCACACTACCCAGAGAATGAGCAATTACAATACAAGGTTTACGACCGTTCAATTGCCGAGAGATCCGCTCATGAACTTCTTTCATGAAACCAGGATTGTCGAGATACAAATAGGTTTCAATAAGAAATTTTTGAAGCAAGCTACGATGCAGACTGGGAAAATAATTGAGCAATAACACAAAGTCCCGCAGCGCAACATTTTTGCTCAATGTAGTAATAAACTTGAATTTCTGTTTGAAATTCATGGAGCCATTCAGGTTGAGCTGGGGAAGATCGGAAATCACGGGTTTGCGCCAGCCAGGGCGTGGAACTGGTGCAGGAAGCTGAGGCTGAACAGGCTGACGGAACCGAAAGCTGGGCCATTGTTGTGGCATCAGGGTGCCAGCATTGAGGATGTTGCGGACGTTATAGCGAGAAAGCAAGTCCCCATAAAATGGAATGTGAATGTGACGTCGTAAATAACTGAATCTGGCATCGTGATGATGTTTGCGAATGCCTTTTTGAAGTATATGTAGCCAGCGCTGACGGATCGATGCAGCGCTATGATGTTGCTGATTCATTCCATGAATAAAAATAACTTTCATCGATACCTCACGGAGGTCGATCTATATATTCACAGTATAGAGAAAATTGCGGCAAGCCAAGCTGTACTTTTTGTGGTGTTCATGTATAAATTATCTTTGATAAAACAATCATTAACAGACAATTGTATAATTATAAAAAAAGATAGAAAAAGCAGTAAATTGATAGATACGGATCAAGGATTTTACTACATAGAAAAAAGAAAGGAATAAAACGGTAAAAGTTTAATCCCGCTGTTTAAGTAAATCCTAAAGTAATTCCAGTAGCGCTTTGATGACGTCGGGATGTTGGATATAACTATCAATATCATGCGAATGATAGATGGAGGTACGAATTTTCTGATTAATAATCGCCGGCTGAAATTTGAAGGGTGGTTCTGATAAGGGAAAGGCAGTCAGAAAGTCATCGCTACAATAAAAATTGATCCAGTCACCACGAATGGCCTCGGGTCGGGTCATCGGTTGCGGTAAATGTTCCTGTATCACACGAAAGGCCATGGGTGATCCGAGCGTAATAAAGCGCTGCACATTTAATTCCGGATGTAAAAGCAGATAATGATAGGCAATCACGCTGCCTAAGGAGTGTGCGATCAAGATACAAGGTTTATTGTCATGTAGTCGCTGACCAATACGCTGATGAACTTGCTGCATGAATCTGGCATTGGCCAGATAGAAATATGTTTCAATCAGAAATTTTTTGATGAGCGTATCATGGAGATGGGGAAAATAATTGAGCAAGACCATAAAATCCCGTAAGGCTGTATTTCGGCTTAAGCTATTAATAAATTTCAGCTTTTGGTTAAAAGTCAGAGCATCCTCAATATTTAATTCGGGAATCTTGCAAGTTTCAGCTAAATACTGATGAAAATGTGGCGGCGACGGTTGGGATTTAAGTGGGTGGCGCAAGGGAAAATGTGGCCACTCTTGTGGCATTAAGGTACTGGCGTTCAATACATTATGTAAATGATGCCGTAACAGTAAATCTCCATAAAAAGGGATACGAACATGACGTTTGATATAGGCAAAACAGGCCTGTCGATGCGACTGTTTCAGACCATGTTTAAGCAGACTTAGCCAACGTTGCTTTAATGAAGCAGAACTAAAATTCTGCTTGTTCATCCCATGGATATAAATAATTTTCATCGACACAACGCTGTGGCTGCCTGACACATATTCAGTATAGATAAAAAAAGAGCAGCCGGAGCTGCTCTTTTGTTAGCGCTAAGATTTAAGCTTTATTGTGATAAAACTTATAATAGCTGGCATAGCAAAGTCCAATAAACACCAGACAGCCAAAGAAGCTGATCCGCATTGTTGGATCAAATACCATACTGATACAGGTAATCAGACAGAACAGGAAACCCAGAATCGGCACAATCGGGAACAACGGTGCAGCGAAAGCAAGATCTTTAGCTGTCTTCCCTTGTTTGTACCATTCACGGCGGAAGTTGAACATACTCAGACAGATACTCATCCAGACCACCACCATGGTAAAGGCTGCAATACCCAACAGGTTAGTGAAAATGGTTTCTGGTGCAAACTGTTCAGACAACAGACCTGGCATACCACCAATCATGGTTACGATTACCGCAATGTAAGGAATACCGCGTGCATTCACTCTTGAGAACATGGCTGGTAATTGTTTGCTATAAGACAATGACCACATCATACGGGAAGCAGCAAATAAACCTGAGTTTGCAGCAGACAACAGTGCGGTGATAATTACAAAGCGAATAACGTCTTCAGCGTATGGAATACCAATGTGCTGGAATACGGTCACGAATGGGCTACTACTTACACCTTCAGCAGCAAGACCTGCTTCTTGATGTGGTAATAGACACGTCACCACGACAATCGTACCTACAAAGAAAATCAATAGGCGGAAAATTGCGGTATTGATGGCTTTCGGTACGTTTTTGGCAGGATCTTTGGTTTCACCAGCGGCTACACCAATCAGTTCTGTACCTGAGAAGGCAAAGTTGACAATCAGCATTGTTGTGAAGATGGGGAACAGGCCTTCAGGGAACCAACCCTGAGCTGTCAGATTGCTAAACAGCGGGGCAGTTTCCTGACCTGCATAACCCAATACACCAAATATGGCCAATAATCCCAGCAGGATAAAGGCAATAACAGTGACAACTTTAATGAGGGCCAGCCAGAATTCGGATTCTGCAAACCAGCGGGTCGAAATCATATTCAGTGTAAACACAAGCGCACCAAAGACCAGTGTCCACATCCACATGGAGCTGTCCGGGAACCATTCCTGCATCAATAAAGCTGCAGCGGTAAATTCGGTTCCCAGTGTCACTGACCAAGTCAGCCAGTATAACCAGGTAATGGTATAACCTGTGCCCGGTCCAATATAACGTTTGGCATAAGCACCAAATGAACCAGATTCAGGCATATGTACGGCAAGTTCACCCAGACATAGCATAACCATGTAAGCGATGATACCGCCGAGGAGATAAGCAAGAATGGCACCTACAGGCCCCGTTTGTGCAATGACTTCACCCGACCCTAAAAATAGGCCGGTCCCGATTGCGCCACCAAGCGAAATCATGACCAGATGTCGAGTACTCATAGCGCGTTTTAAAGGCGCAGAATTGCCCTGATGCGTAGCATCATTCGGAGATGAGTGCATAGGAAATAAGAAATACTTCAAAGGAATGAAGCGAGCTATTGTAGTCAAAAACTACAAATCTGCAATCAAATAATAGTAATTTTGAATAAGTGCTGATCGTATGAGATCAATAGATGGCGTCCCTACGGGGATTCGAACCCCGGTTACCGCCGTGAAAGGGCGATGTCCTAGGCCTCTAGACGATAGGGACGTTGCGAGGTGATGGCTATGTTAAGGACTAAGCTAAGCTTTGTCAAAAGGCTTTTTGCTAAAAATGAATTAACAGATTAAACATTAAACAAGAACAAAGGATTAATGTGATTTCTGATTTCAAACTAGCGTATTAATCAGTTTATAGCATCAGAAATCGACATTAAAACTTCAAATTCCCGTCACTTTACAGGAGTTTAAGCAGTGTGGATTTAATGGTCAGGTGTTTGGAACTCGGCCGGTTGACTGGCTGGAACCACTTGTTCCGCAGGAGCTTTGGTTTTGTCTTCACGGTTGACGATATAGAGGTACAGTGCGGAAGGCGCTAAAATCACTAAAACCAGTAAGATCTTTTTTAACATGGCACAAATGCAAGAGATGAAATTGCAGTAATTATAGCCTAAGCAAATTCAAAAGAGCACCTGAGTGCTCTTTTATGATGATTAGAACTTGAAGGTCACATCGGCGATAAATTGACGGCCAATTTCAGAGTACAGTTTACTTCCACTCACATATAAATTATTGCGGTTAGTTATATTATTTACTGTTAAGCCAAAAATCGCTGAATAATCTTTTGAAACTTTCCAATCATAGGTGGTGTGCACATCCCATGTAAAACGAGGTTTTACATCTTGTAGCGTATAAGTATCGATTTTAACGCCATCATGCACCACTTTGTCAGCAGAGCTCGCTTCTAACACTTGCTCATAGGTGTCTTTATAGCTAAAGAAGTTGGAAATTTTTAAAGGAAGAGAATCAAAGCCAATATTCCACATGACACGTGCAGTAATCGGTTGGTTATAGTTTGATGCAGGGCGGTCACCATAAGGCATGATTTTACCATCATAGGAAATCAGCTCCTGAAGGTCTTCTTCGGTAAAGTTTTCCGTATAATCTGGTGCGCTACGGTACACATCCGAGTAATTGACTGCTAAGCCTAAATCATGTTGAGTGCCTTTAAATTTAAATGGCTCAATCGTATTAAGTTCTAGCGTTACGGTATCATTTTCGCCATAACCGCTGTTATTAAACTCATAAGAATAAGTAAAATAGTCGTTTGGAATATCAGTTCTATTACGGGTGATTTCATCATCATACTGACGATTCACCCATTTTAAGCTTAGATTGGTGTTTTTAAATTGGCTATTAAACCCAAGGACAAATTCATCTGCAAATGGGGTTTTAAGATCCTTGCGGCGTGTATCATTGGCTGAAACTTTTGCTTCTTCAACCCATTCAGAATTTTGATCAGCACGGCTGATGTTAAAATCTAATGAGGTCAGATGTTGACGCAAGTCCGTCATATACGTTGGGGCATTATAGTAGCGGTTCCAACCTGAAGTCAGGGTTAATAATTTATTGGAAAAAGGCTGATAACTAATGCTGCTACGTGGTGCAAAGTTAAGATTATTATTTGATTCATCATAATCAGCACGCACACCTAAACGGGCATTGAGGTTGTTCCAGCGAATATTATCTTCTAGATACAAGGCTGCTTGATGATATTGACCAGCAAAGCTGCCTGCTTTGTATATATTGCCCTTTTTAAAGTATTGACCATCAAAGACCGTAGGGACTTTATTGTTCAGGAATACAGCTGTGGTATTTTCATCGCAGAGGGGATCATTGATTTGACATTGTTGACCTTTAAGATCAAACAAGTTTTGGGTTTTCCCTGATGTTACGCCATAGAAAGTTGAAAAATCTTTGGTACGTTCCCATTGCACATCATCATAATGATAGGTAAAACCGGCGCTGATTTGATGGTCGGTGTCTGCAAATTTAAAGTTATTAAATAGCGCATCTAACCCATAACTCACAGAAGATTGTTTTAAATCAATATCTGCAGAGGTTGCACCTTCCCATACTTTTTCAGTATTTGCCCAGTCTTTGCTCCCTGCTGCATACATCCAGTTCACACCGCGATCAGATGATGATTCACGTGCATTGTCAATTAGCTGGTAATTGAGCTTGTGTATTAATTGTCCCCAATCTTGTTTTTTTTGCATCTCTGCGAAAATTAAAGCTGATTGATTATTGGTGCTGCTGTGAGAGTTACGACGTTTGTCTGCGTAAGTATTGTCTTCCAAATCACCTAAAGCGAAACCGAATTTCATACTGGTGTCTGCATTTGGATCGACATACAAGGTTCCGCCGACATTGGTGTTACGTTTTTCTTGATCAATTTGTTTTGGTGCAGGTAAGCCACTTTCAACAGGAATTGCTGATTTACGTTGTGAAGCATAGAGATCGAAGCCATAAACCTCTGAAAGCTTAGCAAAAATATTGGCACTAACACCTTGGCGAACATACTCTTTTTGGTTTGACTGGGTTGATGCACCTTCCAAGAGTCCTTTGTCTGCATCAGTTTTTAAGTGGTAGTGGTTCCAGTCACTTTCTGTATAGTCATAAGTGATGCTACCATGGACTTTGCCAATTTCAGATTTAGGCGCACAGGTTTCTGCCTGAACCACACCACCGGTGAAGCCACCGTGTTTTGCACTAATGTTGCTGTCTAATACTTCTAAATTACACAATAAATCGGTGTTGATTGCCACACCTTGTGAACCGCCAGACACTGGACCGTAGTTGGTTGTTCCTGAACCAGCAGGGTCGAGGTTATTGCTGTTGCTGACGCCATTCACCACAAATTTATTATTAAATGATTGTGCGCCATGAATCGAAATTTCAGCCGGTTTTAAATCAGCTTGTGAGCTAGCTGCCATATGTTCATTGCTAAACTGCACATTCGGATTTACTTTTAAAAAGTCAGTGATATTTTTAGAGCTATTCGGCGTCTTTTCTAAGTCTTCTTTTGAATAAATGGCTTTTCCAACTTCATTTTCTTGCTGAGCTTCAATAATAATCGTGTTGAACTTAACCGTAGCTTCATTAAGGATGGATTCTTGATAATTTGATTCTTCTGCAAAGCTAGAGGTTGATAATGTTGTTAGAACTGCAATAGAAAGTGTTGAATAAGCAAAACGCATGAGAAGGGTTGAATCTTTAAATGATAATGAAAGTGATTATCATTAACTTTGGTGTAATAATCAATAATAATGAGAATTATTTGCGTTAATAGGTTTTTTATATGTACGGAATTTAATCGACTTAAATAGCTGAATAATAGAAATAAAAAGACATAGGAAAATAGATGGCGTCCCTACGGGGATTCGAACCCCGGTTACCGCCGTGAAAGGGCGATGTCCTAGGCCTCTAGACGATAGGGACGTTTAGAAGATGGCGGTATCTTATTGATCCGCCACCAAAGTGTCAAGCAGGTGTGGGGTGAGTTTGTTTAAAATATAGCAAAACAGTTCAGCTGTCTTCTGCGTGTCGTATAATGCAGAATGGGCTTCTTTGCCATCAAACTCGATACCGGCCTGAATACAGGATTTTGCCAGTACGGTTTGACCAAACATCACCGCGCTCAAAGTCACTGTGTCGAAGACAGAAAAACTATGAAATGGGTTCTGGTTTTTGGTTCCTGTACGGGCAATAGCTGCCTGTACAAAGCCTAAATCGAAATGCGCGTTATGACCGACCAGAACGGCATGGGTACAGTTTTGCTGGCGGCGTACTTCATTGACAGATTTAAAAATGCGTTTAAGCGCAGTTTTCTCATCTTCGGCCATTGCAATACGCATCGGATTAGAGGGATCGATCCCAATAAAGTCCAGCGAACGGCGGTCAAGGTTTGCCCCTTCAAATGGATTGATATGTGCATGGTGAGCAGGGCCCGGCACAAATTCACCTTTCTCATTAAAAATAATAGGAATGGCAGCGATTTCCAGCAAGGCATCAGTTTGTGCATTAAAGCCCGCTGTCTCTACATCGACAACAACAGGCAGGAATCCACGGAAACGTTGACCAATGACTGGGAGAGTTTCATTTGTCACACTTTTCTCCATTGAATGGTTTTACCCGCATATAACGGAATAATCTGTTCACCATCCAAATAGTCCAGACTCTCAGGAATCACTTGATCTTGTTTTACCAGGGTAATGGTATTGGTATTACGAGGAAGGCCATAGAAGTCAGCACCAAAGTGGCTCGCAAAACCTTCCAGACGGTCAATTTTGCCGACCTGATCAAATGCCTGAGCATAAAGTTCAATTGCAGTGGGCGCACTATAACATCCTGCGCAACCACATGCATTTTCTTTGGCATTTTTTGAGTGCGGCGCACTATCTGTGCCCAGGAAGAATTTAGGATTACCGCTGGTCGCGACTTCCAGCAGAGTTTGCTGATGCGTCTGGCGTTTTAAAATCGGCAGGCAGTAGAAATGCGGCTTGATGCCACCCACTAGCATGTCATTACGGTTGAACAGTAAATGTTGTGGCGTGATCGTTGCAGCCACATTACGGTCCTGTTCCAGGACAAAGTTTGCCGCTTCACTGGTGGTAATATGTTCAAGTACCAGCTTCAGTTTCGGGAACTGCTTTAATAATGGAGAAAGTACTTCGTCCAGGAAACGTTTTTCACGATCAAAAATGTCGACATGGTTATGCGTGACTTCACCATGTAGCAGTAAAGGTACCTGATGTTCTTCAAGCTGCTCAATTACTGCATACACTTTAGAAATATCGCTTACACCGCTATCCGAGTTTGTAGTCGCACCAGCAGGATAAAGCTTGATGGCATTCACATACTCAGATTCTTTGATTTTTTTAACTTCGGCAGGTGAAGTATTGTTGGTGAAGTACAACACCATGCGTGGATCAAAGTTGCAGCCTTCCGGCACATGCGCCATGATGCGTTCACGATAGCTGTTTGCCTCTTCCACGGTTTTTACTGGTGGAACCAGGTTTGGCATACAGATTGCGCGGGAAAATTGTTGAGCTAGATCAGGAACAGTACGTTTAAGTGCTAGACCATCACGTAGGTGAGCGTGCCAGTCATCTGGCTGGAGAATCGTAATCGTATTCAAGGCGAATTCAATCAGAGAAATAATATGAATGATAATGCATCTATACCGAAAATGGTAATGTGAAATACTGACAAAAGATGCATTAACTATGAATTAATTTAAAAAAGTATGTTATTTTAAAAACACTAAAAAAATTACATACATGCTTGCCATGGAATATAAGTATAATTTAGCAAAACTGCAGGATCAAAAGGAAAAAGTCGAAGAGCTTATTGCTGGGCAGAAATTAAGCCGAGTTTTTCCTCAACCGCTTGAAGATGAATTCTGGACCAAAAATCTGGAACGTGCCCGTAAGCACACCGATCAGTATGTCTGGGCAGGATTATTAATCTATTTTATCGGCATCCTTATCCTTATTCCTACCGATTACTGGATCATCGATAAACAATATTTTGTACATGATTTTGTATTGTCTTTAATAGGTATTATTAATGGCGGAATTAGTTTATTTGTTTTCTATTTATTCTCAAGTTTAGAACGCTTAAAACCTTTTTTTCAGCCTGCTTCACTGGTCTTGATATTCTGGGCACTGGTTTCAATTTCATGTCTAACTATGTCCATTCAGACTGCAGCTTTACAGCATCAATCCATGGCAATTGTCACCATTATTTATGTGTTGGGTTATATCCTTACTGGTGTCAAGCCGATTCAGATGATGATCACTGGTGTATTGGCAGCTGGAACTACGATTATTTGCCTGACTCTGGTTGGGGCTAACTTTAATCCTTTGGTATTTGGCCGAATTCTGTTGGGAAGTTGCCTGCTCGGTTTTGTTATTAGTCATATGATTTTTGCACGTGAACGGATGATTTTTCTTTATTCCATGCGGGCGCGGATCAGTGAGCAGATTCACCGGATTCACAATACCGAACTGTTACATCTGAGCCAGCATGATGAGCTGACCAAAATCTCGAATCGCCGTACCTTTGATGAAATGCTGGAAATTTACTTTTCTACCGCTCAGCGTCAGGAAAGCTCTTTGGCTATTTTATTTATCGATGTAGATTTCTTTAAGAACTATAACGATTTTTATGGGCACCAGAAGGGTGATGATGTGATTTCGACCATCGCCAAAACTATCAAGAATGCGATCCGGCATATGGACTTTGTTGCGCGTTATGGAGGTGAGGAGTTTGTGGTGCTACTTCCAGAAACTGATGCACATGGGGCTTATGCAGTATCTACCAATATCTTTAAAGCGATTGAACGTCTGGAAATACCACATGAAAAATCTTTGGTATCCAAGCAGATTACGGTAAGTCTAGGCATTACGGTTTATCGTGGCGAGCAAGCTATGACCAAAGATGGATTACTCGGTATTGCAGATCAGGCACTGTATCGTGCCAAGCAACTAGGGCGCAATCAGATTTATTATCAGAGCATTGCTTCGGTAAATTCAAAACCGCTGCATATCAGTTGAATTTTTCCTGAATTACAGACAATAGAAACCGCGCAATTTGCGCGGTTTTTTTGACACAACTAAAACTTAGTTTTTGTCTTTTAATTGTGGAACAGCTGAACCGGTACCCACTGCAAGTAAACCCGCACCTGTGTAGATACCCAGTTTTGCACGCGTATCCGTAATGTCCAGGTTACGCATAGTTAACTGACCGATACGATCCATTGGCGAGAACATTGAATCACCTTTTTCCATCGTTAAGCGTTCAGCTTCGTATGTCAGGTTTTCAGATTCAGTGTTCATAATCGTGTAGTCATTACCACGACGTAGTTCTAAAGTCACAGTACCGGTAACCGCTTTAGCAACCCAACGCTGAGCCGTTTCACGAAGCATAAGCGCTTGAGAATCGAACCAGCGACCTTGGTAAAGTAAACGACCTAAACGTAATCCATTGATACGGTATTGTTCAATCGTGTCTTCGTTATGAATACCCGTCACCAGACGTTCATAAGCAATGTGAAGCAGCGCCATACCCGGAGCTTCGTAGATACCACGAGATTTCGCTTCAATGATACGGTTTTCAATCTGATCCGACATACCTAGACCATGACGGCCACCGATACGGTTCGCTTCAAGAATGAACTCAACAGGATCTTCGATACGTTGACCGTTGATCGCAACTGGGAAGCCTTCTTCAAAAGTGATCGACACTTCTTCAGGTTTGATTTCAACTTCTTCTTTCCAGAACGCAACACCCATGATTGGGTCAACGATTTTGATGCCTGCATTCAGGTATTCAAGATCTTTGGCTTCGTGAGTTGCACCTAACATGTTTGAGTCAGTTGAGTAAGCTTTCTCTTTTGACATTTTGTAGTCAAAGCCGTTGTCGATCAGGAACTGCGACATTTCAGCACGGCCACCAAGCTCGTCAATAAACGTCTGGTCTAACCAAGGCTTGTAGATTTTAAGATTTGGGTTGGTCAACAAACCGTAACGGTAGAAACGCTCGATGTCGTTACCTTTATAAGTTGAGCCGTCGCCCCAGATGTTCACGTCATCTTCTTTCATTGCGGTAACAAGCATTGTCCCTGTTACTGCACGGCCCAGTGGCGTTGTGTTGAAGTAAGGAACACCACCAGTTGAGATGTGGAACGCACCACATTGAATTGCAGCAATACCTTCTAATGCAAGCTGTAGACGGCAGTCGATTAAACGTGCTTTTACTGCGCCATACGCTTCAGCTTTCTTTGGGATGGCATCGTAATCATCTTCATCAGGCTGACCCAGGTTTGCAGTATATGCATAAGGTTCTGCGCCTTTTTGTTTCATCCACAACAGGGCTGCTGAAGTATCTAGACCACCAGAAAAGGCAATACCAACTTTTTTGCCTACAGGTACATTCTGTAAGATAGTTGCATTATCAGACATTGTTAATCCTAACGATAGAATAATATAGGCACCACTTATATTGGTGGCCAAGGAGAATTTTGAATGCAGATATTGTAACACCTTTCAAATGGCAAGTTTTCGCAAAAAAAATGCAAAATCTAAAAAATAGACAAAAAAATAAACAATCTAATGCAAAGAGAGCCATCACAAATGGCCTTGAATTAGCCAAATCTGGGGTTTTTAAGCTGGCTAAGACTAAAGTTCTATAGGCTTCATTTTATTTCAACCTTTGCTTCTCTCGACCTGTTAAATACCGGATGTTGCTTAGCTATCACTTATATTGAATTCCATCTTTTAATATAAAAATTGGTCATACCAATTATATTTTAATAAATTAGCTATTGCAGTATTTTAAATATTTCATTAACTTTGGCTGGATAAAAGACCGATATTGGTCTGTTTAATGCTAAATTGGTCATACCAATAAGCTTTTGAACATGTCCTGTAATGAAATAACAAACAAGCATTTCAAGGAGTAGAGAATGCTTCAACAGTGGCAACAAATTTACGATCCAATCGGAAATATCTGGATTTCCAGCGCGATCGCCCTTATTCCAATCGTATTCTTTTTTCTTGCTCTTGCTGTTTTCAGAATGAAGGGCAGTGTAGCGGGAACGATTACTGTGGCTTTGGCATTTCTGGTGTCAATGTTCCTCTACAAAATGCCAGTCACTATGGCATTGGCTTCCATGGTCTATGGGTTCTTCTACGGCTTGTGGCCGATTGCCTGGATTATTATTGGCGCCGTATTCCTTTACAAGATTTCAGTGAAGACCGGTCAATTTGACATTATTCGCTCATCGATCCTGTCATTAACCGAAGACCAGCGTTTACAAATGTTATTGGTCGGCTTCGCTTTTGGTACTTTTCTGGAAGGTGCTGCAGGCTTTGGCGCACCGGTTGCAATTACTGCAGCGTTATTAGTAGGTCTTGGATTTAAACCACTGTATGCCGCGGGTTTATGTCTGATTGTGAACACTGCACCTGTAGCTTTTGGTGCGATGGGAATTCCGATTATTGTCGCTGGTCAGGTATCAGGCGTAGACACCATGGAAATCAGCCAGATGGTAGGACGTCAGTTGCCAATCATGGTACCCATCGTACTGGTGTGGATTATGGCAATCATGGATGGCTGGCGTGGTGTGAAAGAAACCTGGCCTGCAATTTTAGTCGGTGGGGGTTCTTTTGCCCTGGCGCAGTTCCTGACTGCTAACTATGTAGGTCCTGAATTACCTGATATCACTGCAGCGATTGCATCTTTGGTGAGCTTAACGGTATTACTCAAGTTCTGGCAGCCAAAACATATTTTCCGTTTTGATAATGAACAACTGGTCGATGGCAACATTGCTTTGGCAAGCCAGCAAAAATATAGCATCGGTCAAATTATTAAAGCGTGGTCGCCATTTGCGGTACTGACTGCCATGGTAACTTTATGGAGCATCAAACCATTTAAAGATCTGTTTGCCAAAGATGGGGCTTTAAGTGATTTAGTAATTTCTATTAAAGTGCCTTTCCTGCATCAAATGATTCAAAAGTTGCCGCCGGTGGTCGCTGAAGCGAAAGACTACGACGCGATCTATAAATTTGACTGGTTGTCGGCGACGGGTACAGCGATCATGATCGCTGCAATCATCACCATCATTTACCTGAAAATGAAACCGAAAGACGCAGTAGCGACCTTTGCTGAAACAGTAAATGAGCTGAAAACACCGATTTACTCAATTGGTATGGTATTGGCGTTTGCTTTCATTGCCAATTATTCGGGCTTATCGGCAACCTTGGCATTAGCCTTGGCACATACAGGACAAGCATTTACGTTCTTCTCACCATTCCTGGGTTGGGTCGGTGTATTCCTGACAGGGTCTGATACTTCAGCAAACGCATTGTTCTCGGCTTTACAGGCAACCACGGCTCAGCAGATCGGTGTACCTGAAGTATTGCTGGTGGCAGCGAATACCAGCGGTGGTGTAACCGGTAAAATGATTTCACCACAATCGATTGCAATTGCCTGTGCCGCAGTAGGTCTTGTCGGTAAAGAATCGGATTTATTCCGCTTTACCGTAAAACACAGTATCACCTTCACGGTGATGATCGGTATCATTATCACCTTACAAGCTTATGTGTTCCCATGGATGATTCCATAACACCATACTGAGGGCGGTGCAATGAAAGTCTCTGATAAAGTCGTACAAAGTCTGCGTAGTCTGATTGAAAAAAATCATATGCAGGTCGGGGACCGTTTGCCCGCAGAACGTAAATTATGTGAGCAGTTAGGCGTGTCGCGCTCTTCGTTGCGAGAAGCGCTGCAGCATCTGGTTAGCCAGGGCATGCTGGTGAGCCGTGTTGGTGCCGGTACTTATTTGCAGGAACTGCCGAATCACTGGTCACAGCATCATATTGTGCAGCCTTTAAGTGACTTAATGGATGTTGATCCTGAATACCGTTTTGATGTTCAGGAGTCTCGTCTGATTCTGGAAGGCGGTACAGCCTGGTATGCCGCACAGCGCGCCACACCCGATGATATAAAAAAAATCAGACAGTGTTATGACCAGATTGCACATTATCAGCTGTTGGGTGATGACGATGAGGCAGCTCGCGCGGATGCCCGTTTTCATCTTGCCATTGCCGAAGCATCGCATAATGTGGTGCTGATCCAGTTGATGCGCAGTCTGTTCGACCTGCTGCAATTTAATGTGGTACTCGGACGACGCAAAGTCTATTCCGAAGCCCACCGTTTTGATCAGTTGCAGGACCAGCACTTTAAGGTGATGGCCGCAATTGAGCGTCAAGATCCAGAAGCTGCACGTCAGGCAGTTTGTGGACACATTGAGTTTGTCATTCAGCAAGTACGCACGATTGATGAGGATGAAGCCCGTCAGCAGCGTATGAGCCGATTAAACAGGATCTAAATTATGATTATCTCTTCTGCAAATGATTACCGTGAAGCCGCACGACGTCGTCTTCCACCATTCCTGTTTCATTATATTGATGGTGGGGCTTATGCAGAATACACGCTGAAACGCAATGTAGAAGATTTATCAAAAGTAGCGCTGCGTCAACGTGTCTTGAATGACATGTCAGCACTAAATCTGGAAACTAAATTATTTGATGAAACCCTTTCGATGCCGGTGGCCTTGTCACCTGTAGGCTTGACCGGTATGTATGCACGCCGTGGGGAAGTACAGGCAGCAGTTGCGGCAGACCAAAAAGGGATTCCATTCACCTTGTCGACGGTATCTGTGTGTCCAATTGAAGAAGTGGCACCAGCGATCCAGCGCCCAATGTGGTTCCAGCTCTATGTACTGCGTGACCGCGGTTTTATGAAAAATGCCTTGGAGCGTGCCAAAGCTGCGGGTTGTTCAACGCTGGTCTTTACCGTGGATATGCCAGTGCCGGGTGCACGTTACCGTGATGCACATTCTGGCATGAGTGGACCAAATGCAGCGATGCGCCGTTATATGCAATCTTGCATGCATCCACACTGGGCCTGGAATGTCGGCTTGATGGGTCGTCCACACGACTTGGGTAATATCTCGAAATACCTCGGTAAACCGACAGGCCTTGAAGATTATATCGGCTGGTTGGGTGCCAATTTTGATCCGTCTATTTCCTGGAAAGATCTGGAGTGGATCCGTGACTATTGGGATGGTCCAATGGTGATCAAAGGGATTCTGGATCCTGAAGATGCTAAAGATGCTGTGCGTTTCGGTGCGGATGGCATTGTAGTATCCAACCATGGTGGTCGTCAGTTAGATGGTGTGTTATCTACCACACGTGCCTTGCCACCAATTGCTGATGCGGTAAAAGGTGAACTGAAAATCCTGGTCGACTCTGGTATCCGTAATGGTCTGGATGTGGTGCGTATGCTGGCAATGGGTGCGGACACCTGTATGCTCGGTCGGGCCTTCGTTTATGCATTGGGTGCTGCAGGCGGTGCAGGTGTCAGCAACCTTCTTGATCTGATTGACAAGGAAATGCGTGTTGCCATGACCTTAACAGGTGCCAAGACCATTGCTGACATTACACAGGATTGTCTGGTAAGGCTCGATCGCGAAATTTCACAATAAAACCAATCAGGATGACCACTCTAAATCGTGGTCATCCTAGAGCAATTCGGAACTACATAATTACTGCTATTTCATCTATTCAAGATTAAAAATCCAAAACATGCTTATGGCTAATTTTATAAAAAGATAGCTATAAAAATGAAACGGGGCTCTACTATGCAAAACTCATTTGACGCTACTGCGACCTTAAACAATCTGGTCGCTGTGGTCGGCCAGCAACATGTGTTAACGGACGATCACGATACTCGTCTGTATCGGCAAGGCCGACGTTATGGTTCAGGTGAGGTGTTTGCGGTCGTCACTCCAGGTTCATTACTAGAACAATGGCAAGTATTGCAAATTGCTGTTGCAGCAGACTGTATCGTGATTATGCAGGCAGCCAATACCGGTTTAACTGGTGGCTCAACACCGTTTGGTGAATATGACCGTCCAGTGATTGTGATGAGTACTCGCCGTCTGGCAGGCATTCAGGTGATCCAGGAGGGCAAACAGGTTGTCTGTTTGCCGGGTGCAACACTTGATGCACTGGAAAAACAGCTAGTGCCATTTAACCGTGAACCGCATTCGGTGATTGGTTCATCCTGTATTGGTGCTTCGGTGCTGGGTGGCGTATGCAATAACTCCGGTGGAGCCTTGGTTCGCCGTGGGCCGGCCTATACTGAACTGGCATTGTATGCGCGTGTCAATGAACATGGCGAACTGGAGCTGGTGAATCATCTCGGTATCCATCTGGGTCATAGTCCGGAAGAGATTCTGAAAAATCTGGAGCAGAAACAATATAACGAGCAGGATATCCAGCAGAAGGAACATCGCTGTGCATCTGATCATCGTTATAGTCAGGATGTGCGTCAGGTCGATGCTGATACTCCGGCACGCTTCAATGCTGATCCAAGCCGTCTGTTTGAAGTCTCTGGTTCTGCTGGTAAGGTGTGTGTTTTTGCAGTACGTCTGGATACTTTTGAAAAAATCCCGAGTCAGGTGTTCTATGTTGGCACCAACTCGCAGGATGATCTAACAGAAATCCGTCGCTTTCTGCTCAAAGATCTGCCAGGTCTGCCGATTGCTGGAGAATATATTCACCGTGTGGCTTATGACATCGGTGCGGAATATGGCAAAGACACTTTTATGTTCATTGAAAAATTTGGTACTGCCAAAGTGCCTGCCGCATTTGCCATGAAAGACAAGGTTGATGGGATATTGCAGAAAATGGGGCTACGTGGCTTAAGTGACAAAATTCTGCAAATGATCAGTAAAATGCTGCCATCACATTTGCCAAAACGCATGAACGAGTACCGTGATCTGTATGAGCATCATCTGATTCTCAGAATTGAAAATCAGGATGTGGCACAGGTACAGGCCTTCTTTGAAGGCTACTTTAAGGCCCATCCTGGCGGGAACTATTTTCTCTGCACCGAAGACGAAGGACGTAAGGCATTTCTGCACCGTTTTGCCGTAGCTGGTGCAGCAATTCGTTACCGTGATACCCATTTAAGTGAAGTAGAAGATATTGTGGCGCTGGATATTGCGCTGCGTAGGAATGACCGCCAATGGGTAGAAAACCTGCCACATGAGATGGAAGAGCAGATCTTACATAAACTTTATTATGGTCACTTCCTGTGCCATGTATTCCATCAGGATTATATCGTGAAAAAAGGGGTTAGTCCGCTGAAAATGGAACATGCCATGTGGAAGCTGCTGGATGATCGTGGTGCGGAATATCCAGCTGAACATAATGTAGGGCATCTCTATATTGCCAAACCGGCATTAAAAAACCATTACCAGAAGCTGGACCCGACCAATAGTTTTAATGTCGGTATTGGGCATAGCTCAAAGCTGAAATACTGGAAATAAGCAGAAAAACTGGGAATAACAACAATAACAATATGATCTGGCCTATCTCATGCAGTGCTCGCACTGCATTTTTTTATCTGTAAAACATTGGAAAAATACAGGTTGTACGAATGTTGCAATAGATCGAGAAACTGCTGATTTAAATCCAGTCTTGGGTTTTAATATGCCAAGTAGAGATCATTACCTGGTCCTGATACGATAAAACCAACAATAACAATTTTTTAGGAAGCTCTTATGAATTCAAGTATCACCCCGCCCCAGCTGCCACGACTGCATGAGCGTAATCAGACTTTGTCTGTATTGCATGGCATTTATGCCGGCCTGTTGATTTTTAGTGGCGTAGTATTTCTTTATCTTGAATCTCAGCAAAGAACCGCTTCAACCATTAGCCTGGGATTTGTCATTCTATTAATGCTGGTATTGATCTATTTCAATATTCAGGCAGCTCTGAAAGTTAAGAAAGGTCAGGGCGAGGGACGTACACTTTCCCGAATTATGGCGGTGCTGATGCTGTTGAGTTTTCCTGTAGGAACAGTACTGGGGGCAATTGCATTATGGAAAAGCTCGGCGAAACAGTGGGAGGCCTGAGTTGACCTGAGAAAGCAATAATTTTGTGAAAATGCCATAAACAAAAATAAAAAACACGCTAGAGTAATATGCAACAAGATGCAAAGCCATCATCAAAGGGAATAGCCATGACAACGACTCGTTATGCGAATATTTTAAAACCGCTTCATCTGGGATTTACCACGATTAAAAACCGGGTGGTGATGGGTTCAATGCATACCGGGCTGGAGGATCGTTTCTATAATTACCCTAAACTGGCAGCTTATTTTGGTGAGCGTGCCAAAGGTGGGGTAGGGCTGCTCATCACGGGTGGTATTTCTCCAAACCGTCAAGGCTGGTTACTGCCTGCAGGCGGGACCATGAATACCTTGGGAGATATTGCTCCGCATCGACTGGTAACCCATGCTGTGCATAAGCATGGTGCCAAAATCCTGTTGCAAATCCTGCATGCGGGCCGTTATGGCTACCAACCTTTTGTAGTTTCAGCGAGTCCAATCAAGTCCCCGATTTCTCCTTTTAAACCACGCCAGCTTTCAGAAAAACAGATTCTGGCTACTATTCAGGACTATGTAAAAACTGCCAGTCTGGCAAAAAAAGCCGGCTATGATGGTGTGGAAATCATGGGTTCAGAAGGTTACCTGATTAACCAGTTTCTGAGTCGTCATGTTAATCAGCGTAATGATCGCTGGGGTGGTTCGATAGAAAACCGGATGCGTTTTGCGGTGGAAATTGTCAAAGCGATTCGGGCCGAGATTGGTGAAAAATTTATTATCTGCTTCCGTCTGTCTTTACTGGATCTGGTACATGATGGTAATACCATGCAGGAAGTCATTACCGTCGCTAAAGCATTAGAGAAGGCCGGAATTACTTTACTCAATACCGGGATCGGCTGGCATGAAGCACGTATTCCAACCATTGTTACGTCTGTGCCACGGGCTGCTTTCGTCGAGTACACTGCAGAAGTAAAGAAAAATGTTACTGTTCCGGTGATCGCATCGAATCGTATCAATATGCCAGATACTGCTGAAGAAATCCTGGCATCAGGGCAGGCGGACATGGTGCAAATGGCACGTCCTTTACTGGCAGATGCTTTCTGGGTCAATAAAACAGCGACCAACCGTGTTGATGAGATCAATACCTGTATCGCCTGCAACCAGGCTTGTCTGGACCATACGTTTAAAAATCAGCGTGCTACCTGTTTAGTGAATCCGCGTGCTGGATATGAAACTGAACTGGTTTATGTAAAAACCAAAAAACCGAAACGGATCGCCGTTGTGGGTGGGGGCGTTGCAGGTATGTCAGCGGCAACCGTGGCTGCCGGACGTGGTCATGAGGTGACCCTGTTTGAAGCGACGAACGATGTTGGTGGTCAGTTCAACCTGGCCAAAGTAGTGCCGGGTAAAGAAGAATTTCATGAAACCATTCGTTATTTCAAGGTTCAAATAGAAAAGACTGGGGTTGAATTACGTCTGAATACCAAGGTCAATCGTGAACAGCTGGAACGTGAAGGTTTTGATGAGGTGATTGTGGCGACTGGCGTTGTACCACGCGCCTTGAAGATTGCGGGTAGTGATGCGCCACAGGTCTTGTCCTATACCGAAGTGTTGAATGGAGCATCTGTCGGAGATCGAGTTGCCGTGATTGGTGCAGGAGGAATTGGTTTTGATGTATCTGAATTTTTGCTAAAACCACCATTGCAACCTCAGCCAATGCCTGTAGATGAATGGAAGCGTGAATGGGGAGTAGACCCAAATCCAAATTATGTGACTGAAGGAGGAATGCAGCCTGCGGAGGTTGAAGCACCAGTCCGGGAAATTTATCTGCTCCAACGTAAAACCACACCACTTGGTGCTGGTCTAGGGAAAACCACAGGCTGGGTACATCGCGCACAATTGAAAAAACATGGTGTACGCATGCTGCGGGGTGTGCAGTATAAGTCGGTTACTGATGAAGGCTTATGGATTGAAGTGGATGGACATGACCAATTGCTACGCGTAGATACGATTGTGGTATGTGCCGGTCAGGAATCAGTGAAAGAAATCATGCCAGTTGAAGGTCAAAAAACTATAGCTAAGTATTATATTATTGGTGGTGCCAAACTGGCGGCAGAGCTGGATGCCAAACGCGCGATTCGTGAAGGTGCTGAACTGGCAGCCAGATTGTAAGGATTTGATGAAACTATATGCAGTTGATTGCATTCACTGTAATTTTCACTTGTCAGGTGAGAAAAAGCTCCGTATGATGGCGCACATGGAAGCGTGGCAGAGCGGTTTAATGCACCGGTCTTGAAAACCGACGAGGGCTTATACCCCTCCGTGAGTTCGAATCTCACCGCTTCCGCCAGATACGAAAAACCCCAGTCAATGACTGGGGTTTTTTTATTGCCTGGATATTTTGAATGCGGAACCTGAATCATTAAATTAAAGTAAAAATTAGAATGTGGGGGACATATAAACGACTGAGATAGATTGACAGTGATAAAGTAGATAAAAAGTGCCAAAAGCTAAAACTTAGACCTTTTTTGTGTGGTAAATAGGATTAAACGTGGTTTGAGTTAATTGAGCGCTATAACCACTATAGAAGTTAAAAAAGCAGAACTTCATCTGGATAAAATAATAAAGCTTTCAGCTGGCAAAAATCTTGATCTATGTATTGATACTGATCCTCATGGGAGCAAGTGCTCAAACTTAAATAACAGAAAATAAAATTTCAGCTTTAGGAGGAAATTAAGAATTTTATGTTTGCATGATTATTAGAGTCTTTCATAAATTATGTTTAATCACTATCAAGACAATTCCTTCTCCTTATAGAAGATTTTCGAAACAGGCTCCTTAGGAAGAGCTTTCCACCCCCTCATCCTGTTGCGAGGCAGTGCTTCTTATCCCAAAGAGAGAAGGCACTTTTAATATCCATTTAAAGATAAATAGCACGATCATTTTTTGATTTATAAAAGTGATCTATTAAATTCAAATTAATTTTGAATATATTGTTGAATTTTAATAGTCAGTCCTACAGGCTGACGCTGCTGAAATCCAAGGTGGTATTGATAATTACCTAGCAAGCTTTTAACCAATGCCAGTCCCAGACCATGGCCGTGCTGCTGAGCAGATTTTCGCCAGAAGCGTTGTCCTAAATGTTGAATATCCTCGGCTGTAAGTTGTTGTCCATCATCTTCAATCACCAGGCCATCAGACTGCATGGAAATCCAGATATGGGCAGCCTGTGCATGTAGCAGGGCATTTTCAAGCAGATTTTTCAGTACCGTATACAGCACAAATTCAGGCAGCTGAATTTCACCCAAGCTGTCCCAGTTCACTTGTATTTTTTCGTTCATTTCTGGATAGCGTGTACCTAAGTCTGCAAGAACTTTCTCAAGTGTGGGGCGAAGCCAGATAGTCTCAGTCATTTCCTGGACACTGTTTTCTGATTGGGTCAGCAATAAAAGCTGTTCGAGTAACAGCGTATAACGTCGGATACTCTCATTGGCCTGCTGCAAATTGTGCTGAATGGATTCAGGCAGATTCTGCTGCTGACCGATCAGCTGGGCCAGTTGTACATGAGTTTTAATTGCGGTCAGGGGACTGCGTAACTCATGTGCAGCATAGGCACTAAAGGCTTTCTCCTGTTGCAGACTGTCATTGAGTTTCTGAATCAACTGGGTGGAATTGTTGACAAAAGGCTGTACTTCCTGAGGGATGCTTGCAGGCTTGAGCTGCATTAAAAAATCTGCCGCCTCTGAATAGTTAAGGTTTTTCTGGTTCAGGTATTGACTGAGCTGATCCAAAGACCGGAACTGTTGGCGGATAATAAAAACGATCAGGGCAATACAGATCAGCAGTGAGAAGACCAAGGGAATCAGTACGGACTGCAGAATCTGCTGTAGTAAGGTATCCCTCAAGAACATACGTTCTGCTGCCACCACCTGAATATCGCCACGACGCAGGACATAACTGCGCCATTCCGTATCACCCTGTTGCCAAGTGCTGAATCCTTCTGGTCGCTGGCTTAAATTTTGGGGAGCACCGCGTGTTTTGGCGATCACCTGATTGCCTAACGAGAGGTCAGAGCTAAAAAGAGAGACTTCACAGGCAATTAACTGGTTTGCATCATCATTCTTGGCTAATTTGGATAAGGTTGCATCCCCCAGACTATCCAGCGGTAACTGCTGAATCAGCCGCGCAACCATTTGCGCAGATGCCGATAAGCGTTGATCCAGCGTGTCTTGTAAACGCTGTTTCAGGTCAATATACAGCCATGAAAATACCGCACTCCACAGCACAATAAACACGGCCAAAAGACTCATGACCAGACGCCATTTCAAGCTGTGACTAAACATGACGATGCTCAAACGGTTTGAAAATATATCCCACACAGCGAACGGTTTGAATCAAGTCTGGATGCAGTTTTTGTCTCAGGTGATAAATGTGTACATTCAGGGCATTGCTCTCGATAGCGTCCTGAAAACCATAGAGCTTATCAATAAGCTGTTCATTTTTCAGGATCTGATTGGGGTGGCTCATCAGGGTTTCCAGCAGGCTGAATTTACGGCGAGATAAATTCACGGCCTGGTCTTGATAGGTCACAGTCTGGATATCCCGGTTTAGAACCAGTTCATCAAATTGCAGGGTATTCGAGGCAAAGCCGCGGTGGCGACGGGTGAGGGCATGAATCCGGGCAATCAGCTCCTCCAGTTCAAAGGGTTTGGTCAGGTAGTCATCGTCAGGGCCTGAACACACTGATCGGTGCGCAGCCGCGCCGTCAATACCAGTACCGGGAGATCAATCTGGTCGCGTCGCCAGCTGTGCAGCAACTCCAGGCCATCCTGATCGGGCAGGCCTAAATCCAGTAAACACAAATCGACTGCACTATGCCGGATAAAATAATCTGCAGCACGTGCGTGACTGACATGCTCCACTGAAATATTCAGATAGTTCAGAGCAGCACAAATGCTCTGTGCGATATAGGGATCATCCTCAACCAATACAATAAACATAGAACATCCTGATCAAACTGCCATTATTTTATAAATGATTTGGGCTGTTAATGTTGCCTTAATTTTAGTTTTTCAATAATGCAGTCCTAACAGGAGGAGATCAGCTGGATGTTGAAGTGGATATTGGGTGCCGTGATCGGCGGTGGAATCATGACGGGAACTGCACATGCAGACTTTTTACCACCAGATCAGGCATTTCAGTTTCAGGTGGTTTCTACAAGTCAGGATCAGGCAGAGCTTAGCTGGAAAATTGCAGAGGGTTATTATCTGTATCATGACCAGCTTAAAGTGTCTTCTCAGCAGACTCTAGTCAAGCTAACATTGCCCAAACCCGAAGACAAAGACGATCCCAATTTCGGTTTGACCCAAGTGCATTATGGGCAAGTCAAAAGCAATATGAATGTGCAGCCCAACCAGCAGTTTGTGGTGCAGTGGCAGGGCTGTGCAGAAAGCGGTTTATGTTATCCGGTGCAACGCGCCACGGTATCAACTGATGCAGATGGTCTATTTCCAGCGCAAAACCTGAGCAAAACACCAAAACTGCTGGCCAGTACTGCACAGCCACAAGCAAACGAAAAAATTCTGAATGCTCAGAAAGATGAGTTCCAAGCTATAGAGCAGACTCCAAGTACAGATCAAGCCCTGACTGAAGAAAAGGTAGAGGAAATACAAGTCGCTGCAGTTTCTGAACCTGTGGTGCAGCCTGAGATGGAATTAACAGAGAAAAATGACCAGCTCATTGCAGACCTTAAAAATCAAACTTCGTCAGCAGGAATGAATAGCCAGTGGAACAATGACCAGTATTTTTTAAGTCTGCTGTCAGAACAAGGCCTGTTAATTAATGCCCTGATTTTTCTCGGGCTTGGCATTCTGCTGGCATTTTTACCGTGTTCTTTACCTTTAATTCCAATTTTAACGGGAATTCTGGTCCAGCAGCACCGGGGCTACCGTGCTGCGCTGATTGCGCTGGTCTTTGTTTTGGGTATGGCACTGGTCTATGCGGTCATGGGACTTGCTGTGGCACAGCTCGGTTATAGTTTTCAGCGCTGGTTTCAAAGTCCGGTATTCATCAGTATTTTCAGCATTCTGTTTGTTTTGTTCGCACTTAATCTGTTCGGAGCATTTCAGCTGTCCTTACCCCAAGGCATGTTGCAGCGTCTGGATCAATGGCAGCAAAAGCAGAAGGGTGGCACGCTGATTGGTGCCGGTCTTATGGGCATGATCGCGGCACTGATTGTCGGGCCATGTATGAGTGCACCGTTGGCCGGTGCCTTAATCTATGTGTCTCAGCTTAATCAACCAATGCTGGGAGCCAGTTATCTGTTCGTCTTAGGCCTTGGGCTGGGCTTGCCACTATTTATTGCTGCCGTATTTGGGTCCCATCTTTTACCCAAGCCTGGTATCTGGATGGATCGCCTGAAGTTTAGTTTTGGCTTTGTCATGCTGGCGCTGGCCTTGTATTTCGCCCGTCCACTATTGCCCGGCATTTTATACCTGAGCCTTTTGGGTGTGGTACTGATCACCTGTTCAGGCTACTTCTTGTTCAAGATGCTGCCTCATGTGCATCGGTCTGTAGCGAAAATAGGCCTGATGCTGCTCAGTGGTTTACTGGTCTATGCAGGAGGCATGCAGCTCTACCATGTCTGGAGTCAGGTACAGGTGGCCCATGTAGAATCACGGCTTGAATGGCAGAAGGTCAGTACAGCCGCACAATTGCGACAGGTTTTAGTTAAACATCCTGCACACCCGGTGGTGATTGATGTCTATGCAGACTGGTGTGTGGCCTGTCAACCGATTGAAAAGGATGTGATTCCACGTAGTGATGTCCAGACGGCTTTACAAAATGTGGTTCGTATCAAATTAGACCTGACCCACTATCATCCAAGTCAGGATGAGCTGCTAAAAGAATGGCAAATCCTCGGACCACCCACCTTCATATTTCTAAATGCAGCGCATCAGGAACAGCGAGACTTGCGTTTAACCGGAAGCTTTAGCGCGACACATTTACTAGGCACATTGCAGCAACTGCAAGGAGAGCAACCATGATGATTTCCAGTGATGCACTGCATCTGGGACCTTTGATGTTGCCCTGGGCACTTATTATTGTTGCCACTGGCTTGATGCTGTTATCTGCCATCCTGTTTGGATTAGCCAGAAAGTATTCATGGTCTAAACAGCAGCTTGGGCAAAGTCAGGATTTGCTCTGGAGCAGTTTTTTGGTTGGAATGCTGGGTGCGCGTCTTGTTTTCGTCCTGCTTAATGCCGAGCTGTATTTTGCAGCACCCATCGACATACTGAAAATCCAGGACAAAGGTTTCCATTTATGGGGAGGGGTGCTGCTTGGTGCTTTGTGGTATGTCATTCGAAACAGACAGCTGCAGACCCGATTCAAAGCCATCTTGTTGATCATCTTTGTACTCTGGATCGGGCTTGGGCTCGCGTTAAAATCCAGCCTAAAAACTGAAGCAGCGTTTCCTGATCTCGCCTTTGCTGGACTAGAACAGGAGCGTCTGGGTACAGACAAGATTCCACTTAGCCAGTTCATTGGCCAGCCCACGGTAATTAATTTGTGGGCGAGTTGGTGTCCGCCGTGTCACTGCGAAATGCCGGTGTTAGCCAAAGCAGCCAAGCAACATCCTCAAGTGAATTTTGTCATGCTCAATCAGGGTGAGGAGGTTGAAACTGTAAATGCCTATTTAAAAAAACATCAGTTTCAATTTAAACATGTCCTGCTGGATCCATATGGTGAACTACCTCAGCAGTTGAATAGTTTTGGCCTGCCAACGACGCTGTTTTTTAATGCTCAAGGCCAGCTGGTCAAGCGGCATATGGGAGAACTCAGTCCGGCCATGCTGCAGCAATATTTAAACAGAATTTCAGATCAACCTTAAAAAACGGAAGAACTTAGTATGAACAAAATTTACCAGATGCTTGGTGTAGGTATGTTCCTGATCATGAGCATGCACACGCAGGCAAATATTAAACAGAATATTGAAAAACAGGGTTTTGTATTTATAAAACAGATTCCGGCACCGCAAGGAATGACCGGCTGGGTGGGGCATGAAGACCAATACTCCAATACGCTATTTATCTCCAATGATGATAAATACTATATCAAGGGCGAACTGTTTGATGCGCAAGGGAAAAGCCTGTCCAATGAGCAGATTGAAAAACATATGAAAAAAGCGGTATTGGACGATGTCTGGAAAACCCTGGAAAAATCGACCTGGATCCAGGACGGCAAGCCAGATGCACCACGGGTGGTTTATGTCTTTTCCGATCCCAATTGCCCATATTGCTATAAATTCTGGCAGGCGGCTCGGCCTTGGGTCGAATCAGGCAAGGTACAGCTGCGTCATATTCAGGTCGGTGTGATCCGTGAAGAAAGCCGTGGTCAGGTGGCAACATTGTTAATGTCGAAAGATCCAGCGGCAGTTTTTAACGATATGAACAAGAATAAAGGCAAAAAGCAGCTCAAGAAAATGGAAAAGATTCCTGCCGGAATTGCTGCAAAAATTGATGCCAACCAGGCCCTAATGGGGAAATACGGCTTTTTCTCCACACCGTCGATGGCCTGGAAAAACAATCAGGGTGAATTTAAATCTACTCAAGGCCTGGCGATGGATGTCAAGGAAATTTTTGAACAATAATATTTTAACTGCATGATAGAAAAGTAATTTTTACTTAAAACATCTATACATGATTGAGATCCAGATTTACATTGGTGTATAGGCTAAGCATGAAGAGCAGATAGGAAATGTCAAATTTGGATGATCCACGGGTACTGCTTGCTTTGGAACGAACCGCTCTGGCGTGGAACCGGAGTGGTTTGGCATTAATTGCTTTTGGTTTTGTGATTGAAAAATCCAACCTGCTAGTGCAACTGGTGGACCCAGACACTTATGCACAGAAAATAGCTTATTCACAATGGTTGGGAATTGCGGTGATTGTATTTGGTATGTTGGTGAATTTCGCCTCAATCCTGCAATATCGACGGGGGTCGACATCACTGCGACCGCTGGAATTTATTGAAGGTTATTACACCCAGTATCCCGTATGGCTAAATCTGTTTACTGCTTTTAGCGGACTGCTTCTGATCATTTCTTTTTGGCTGCACTAAGAAGAGGGCTGGGCGCAATACAGCTCGTACAGCTTTTGCATCAGGCTCAAGACCTTGGGATCACTCAGACGATAGAAAATCTGTTTGCCCTCACGTCGGGTGCCAACCATGTCGGCCTTACGCAGTACAGTCAGCTGTTGTGAAAGTGTAGGTTGATGAATATCGGTAGATTCTTCAATTTCCTGAACATTCATTTCCCCGTCGACTAAGATACATAAGATTTTCAGACGATCAGGATTGGCTAAAACTTTTAGGCATTGGCTGACGAAATCGACCTGTGAAAAATCAATTTTGGCATTTGCAGCAATCATATCCATAGATGTCCTCGAAACCTTTGATGTAGCCCGTGCAGTTTACACAATTTACCATAAAACTGCTTGATTATTATTTTTTATTATATAATATAAAAAAGTATATTGTATAGGGATTGATTCATCATGCATGACTTCCTCATCGCATTTATTGGCGGTTTAATGCTCGGACTTTCAGTGGTCGGCTATCTTTACGTCAATGGCCGTATTGCAGGAATCAGTGGTTTGGTTGGGCAGGTATTAAACCCAAAAACCGTATTTAAAACGCCTGCGATCTGGTTCTTATCAGGCTTGATCATCACACCGTTTATTTATGGTCTGTTTGTACAACCTGAAATCGAATTGAATGCCAGCCCATTGATGATGATTGTGGCAGGTCTGCTGGTAGGCTTTGGGACACGTTTGGGTTCGGGCTGTACCAGTGGTCACGGAATTTGTGGCATTAGTCGGCTGTCTAAGCGTTCTATTGTCGCGACGATGACTTTTATGTTTGCAGGTTTTGTCACCGTTTATATTATCCGTCATATCACAGGAGCATTCTAAAATGAAAAATGTGTTTGCCTTTTTATTTGGTGCTCTGTTCTCTGTGGGTCTGATGGTGTCAGGCATGTCTAATCCGGAAAAAGTACTCGATTTCTTGGATCTGTTTGGTGATTGGGATGCCAGTCTGGCCTTTGTCATGATGGGCGCGATTGCGGTAGCCTTTATTCCCTTCCAGAAAGCATTACGTACGGCGCAACCGAAAACAGTATTTAATGAGCCTATTGATTTGCCTAAAAATAATCAGATAGATAAGAAACTGATTACTGGTGCGGTTTTATTTGGTGCAGGTTGGGGGATTGCGGGCATCTGTCCGGCACCAAGTTTCACCTTGATCGGTTTAGGCCACTATCAAGTGTTCTATTTTGTTGTAGCAATGCTGGTGGGTGTATGGATTCACCGTAAATGGTCAGGAGCTTAATGATGTCAAACTTACCTATAGTAAAAGATTTTTTTCACGAAAATACCAATACCTTTAGTTATGTGGTGAGTGATCCTGCAACCGGACATTGTGCCATTATTGACAGTGTCCTGGATTATGATGTGGCCTCGGCCAGTACATCGACTGCACATGCAGATCTTATTATTGCCTATGTTAAGGCACAAAATTTAACTGTCGAGTGGATTCTGGAAACCCATGTTCATGCAGATCATCTGACAGCAGCACAATATCTCAAGGCAGAACTGGGTGGAAAAATTGCCATGAGCCAGAAGATTTCTGTGGTACAGGAAACCTTTGGTGCGATTTATCATCTGGACATGAAACAGTTTAATGCCCTGCAACCATTTAACTACCTGTTTGAGGATCATGAGCATTTCAAGATTGGTGAACTGGATGCCTATAATATTCCTACGCCAGGGCATACACCGGCCTGCCTCAGCTATGTGATCGGGGATGCGGTATTTGTGGGTGATACCCTGTTTATGCCGGACTACGGTACGGCGCGTTGTGACTTCCCGCGTGGCAGTGCATCGACCTTATTCGATTCGGTACAGTCACTGTATCGGCTTTCGCCTGAAACTCGGATGTTTTTGTGCCATGATTATCTGCCTGAAACGCGTCATGACTATGTCTGTGAAACTGATGTGCAGACACAAAAGACCCAAAATATTCATATCCACGAAGGCACCAGTAAAGCAGAGTTTGTCGAAATGCGACATCAGCGTGATGCTACTTTAAATATGCCAAAACTGATTCTGCCGGCAATTCAGATCAATATGAAAGCAGGGCAGTTCCCTGAGCCTGAAGCCAATGGTGTGTCTTATTTGAAATTGCCATTGAATTATTTTAAGTAATTTTGAGCTACTGTTTCTGTAAGCCCTGTAGATACAGGGCTTTGTTGTTTATAAGACTTGATTATAAAAGGGAAATGCCAGCTCATTTTATTTCCTTCCTATGCTTCACCTCATTCTGTGCCACACTACATTTAAGCATCGGAGGAAAAAAGCAGCTTAGTCTTGATAAATTAAAATAAGTATTTAACTATCCTAAATAATTTTAAAAACTTAACATGACCTGAATATGAGTTCCCCGACCTGAAGACAGGATATTCAGTGTACCATTCGCACGTTGAGCACGTATTTTCATACTTTGTAGCCCTATATGCTTGGCTTCTATAATACATTCAGGATCAAAACCGACGCCATTATCCCGAATATTCAGGATTAATGCATGCTCTGTCTGTTCAAGTCCGATACTAATCTCGCTTGCCTGACTATGTTTAATAATATTGGTCAGTGCTTCTTCAAGAATACGTGTCAGGGTTAAACATTGCAGAGGTGTGGGCGACTTGTTCCATTTATCTGGTATTTGCCAATGTGCAGCAATGTGCAGCTCATCAAAAATTTCCATAAAGCGATGGCGGGTTGGCGCTGCCCATAATATTGGACTATCAGGTATTTTTACATCCAGACTTGAACCATGATCAATAATCTGGCGTAAATCATTACTTAATAATTTTAAAATCGATAAAAATTTTTCTTTTTCTAAATGATTATTGCGGCTCACCAGTTCGATTGAACGAACAATTGAACCACCAATACCATCATGCAAATCACGAGATAAATTAACGCGTTCTTGAAGGCGAATATTTTCTAAAGCTAATTGGTACTGAGAATTTAAAGAAGAACTGAGTTTTTGAGTCACATTATCAATTTCGTCTTTTAAAGTTTTATTAAATCGTGAAATCACCTTATTGTTACGATATAAACGCAGACCTAGTAAAAGCCCTAAGAATAAAGCACTAAATGGCGAAATAAAAGGTGACCAGAATTCATTTTGATAAGTCAGGATTTGATAAGCATCATGAATCGCAACCGGAACAAAAAATGCATGTAATCCTGCCATTAAATACACTTCAATTTGTTTAGATTTATAAGTTAAAAATGGATAAGTAGAATTTTCTAATAAGAAAATAATCATATTAAGGATGAAAAAGAAATGAATAGTTTGTTTTAAATATTCATCTGGAATAACTGCGAGTACAGCAGTGGCAAGAAAAAATATAAACAAAAGCAGTTTTTCAATGCGAGGAAATTTCAGATTGGCAAAGCGCCAGATAGAAACACAGGAGACCAAGGTATAGGTTGAAAATAACCAGGCGAGCAACCTGTCGACCTGAATACTGCTGAGTGGGGTTGAATACAGCAGAAAGAACAGGGAATAGCCGAGCCAAAACAAGACACTCGCACTGATCCAGAGATATGCTGATTCCTTACGGTATATAACCCATACCATAAAGTAAAAAATACCAACAATTACATTGATTAAAAAACCAATTGAAATCAAAGTCTTTTGCTTGAATTGATACTCTTGATAAAGTGGCAGTAGCTGGTTATAAGGTCCAATATGGACATGACCTAAATTTCCTTCCTGAATTGATGCGCTTGCTACATATATCCAGATCGTATTTTCTTTTGTCTTAAGAGCAGAGATGGGAATTTGCCAGCTACGTGGAATATTCCAACTTCGTGATAGTGGTTCAGTTAAAGATTGATCTTTCCAAAGTAAATCATCGTTTAAATAGACTTTTCCAGCCATATTAATATGACTAATAACAAGACTCAGTGGGTGGTCAGGCTTATTTTTACAGTCATAGGTCCAGTGAATTTTATACCAAGCATTACCTTTATAATCTTTCCAGTGTGAATTGATGAAATCAGGAAAGTGCTCGACTTTTGCCCAGCCTGTTGTTGGTCGTTCAACAGGGTTATTAGGAATTGCTTTGGCGATAAAACTTTCTGTAATGTATGCTTTACAGGAGGTTGAGGAAGACTCTGGTGATTGGGCATGCAATTGACAGGCGAAGAAAAACAGCAGGCATAAAATTAAGAGATTAACCCCATAGTGCGTGCAGTATGGATAGCTTTCGACCTGTTGCTCACGCAAAGTTTGCGATAAATATTTTTGATATGACATTCGATTGTATATTTTGATAGAAACAATGCTTCGGCAATCTCTCTATTACTCATCCCCTGAGCGACCAGATTTAAAATTTCATATTCACGTTTAGAGAGTAAATCATTTTTCTCTAGGTTTGAATGCTTTTCTATTGATTCAAAAGAAATATTTTTCAGAATTTGCTGCGCAATAAAAGGATCGATTGGTGCACCTCCCCGAATGACATTACGTATGGAGAGTAATATTTCAAAGTCATCACGTTCTTTTAAAAAATAACCTGTTGCCCCGGTATGGATGGCCTGAAGGATAATGTTCTGTGTGCAGCAGGTCGAAATGACCAGAATCGGGAGTTCTGCATTCAGATGATGTAGGGTTTGAATGACCTCTAGTCCTGAGCCATCAGGTAAGCCGAGATCGATCAAGGCAAGTGCAAAAGAATATTGATCAATGAAGGTATGCGCCTGTTTAACTGACTGCGCATAATAAATGACGTCGGAAGTATAGCCCAGTTCTCGCAACAGTTTTTCAGTCCGTTGTTGCATGAAAATATCATCTTCTAAAACTAATATGGGGGCAGGTAATTCCATTTCGTACGTCAGCATCAGATTGATGTCTCCCTCAAATCAAAGTGCATTTTATGAAAGAGCATGCGCCTGCAGGAAAGGACGCTATTTATAATTCAGTCGTTGTGGTGCTTTATTAATGTAGCCTAAATTTTATATATATTACAAATATTTTTAATACTTTAGAGCGGATATTTTTAACTTACAATTTATGCATTATTTCCTATAACAAATATCAAATTTTTCTGTTCTATTCCATACGTTCAATACACCTCTAACCTTTTTCGTTTCGTTATAAGAAGAATAAATACTAGGAAAAATCGAAATGAACAAATGCCATTTTTTTAGTTGACCGAAAATTTTTATGATTTTAACGGGAGATTTATGGAGCATTTAGTTTTCTAAACATGACCTAAATCAGATGAATAATTTTGGAAAATACCAATTTTCAGGGATATGTAAAGTTTCTTTTCATTGATGTAATTCATGATAGGAGAACCATGCACTTTTGTAACAGGTGTTTGGATTGAGTTAACTAGGACTGCATTTTAATCTCGTCAATTTTAATAATTTAAATATATGTTTTTATTTATTTTTTTAATTGACATTGAGATGAGAGTCGTTGCATGAGATAGAAAGTCATGAACCACATCTACCGTATTATCTGGAATGAAACTTTAGGGGCATGGGTTGCAGTTGCAGAGAATGTAAAAAGAAAAGGGAAAAGATCATCATTAAAATTAGCTGCTCTTTCCGTTACAACACTCATCAGTTTGATACATATTCCCGCATTCGCTAAAAATGAACTTTGTATGCCAGATGAGGTTTGTAAGTCATTTACCAATTTATTTGATTCTGTTGTATTAAAACAAAGCCCTGCACAAGCATATACCGATCAAGCAATCTCGATTACAGCAAGAGCTGATGATGGTAGTAATGGCCGTACAGGTGCATTATTTGTTAAGCCCAAAGCGGGTAAACCAGGTGGAGATGTTGGTACGAGCTGGGAATATAGCTATGTTGTGAACTCTGATATATCTGAAACAAACGGCTTAGATCCAATTGTTGTCATTTACCATAATGATGGGGCGTTTAATGGTGGAGGTGTGCCAAGCGGTGAATATATGCAGGCTACATTCACTCCACATGATGTAGATGGAAATGACATTTTTTTAGATGAAGTCAATCCTAGGTATCAGGTCGATACCGTTAACTATTCATCGAGTGGTGTGGCTTCAGCAAAAAACACTACTACGGTAAATGTCACTTTAGAATTCAATGTCGATTCAAATACTGGTCAAGAAACATATCTAAAAAGTGTTCAAATTCCACATTATGATTTGAATATAGATTTAGAAGATAGAGACCAGACCAGTACATCAGGTCAACATCTTAATGCTGAACTGAACTATTCCGTTCATGGGGAAAATCAGACGCTCAACTTTACTAAAACAGCGACCGCTGTGGAATTAAGCAGTCGCGGTGGTGATGGCGGAAATGGCGGGCAATATATTTTAGGTGGAAAAGGAAAACCGGGCGGTGTAGGTGGGGATGCTTCAAATTCGGTTCTAAACTTACATGATCTAGACATTGCTATTGTTGCGTCAACGCGAGCAACAGGGGTAGGTAAAGGCAGTACCGGCGTCTTAGTGAAGTCTCAGGGCGGTGATGGTGGTGATGGTGGTGGTTCTTATACGATTGACGCTGGGGGCGGAAAAGGGAATGTAGGCGGAGAAGGCAAAAAAGCATCTGCAAATATATTCAATACTCACATCATGATTAATGATGATTATTCATCAGGCGTGGTTGCGATCAGTGCAGCGGGTGATGGTGGTAATGGTGGTAAAGCTGGAGGTATTGTCTCATCTGGTGGTAAAGGAAATAACGCTGGACAAGCTGGCGAAGTTGAAATTTATACAGATAGCCAAAGCCGAATAGAAATTATTGGATCACATGGTAATGGTCTTTTAGCACAATCGGTGGGGGGAGCAGGCGGTTCCTCCGGTGCCAGTATCGGTATTGTATCGATGGGTGGGCAAGGCGGTCATGGTGGAAATGCCAATAATGTAAAAATTATAAATGAAGCTGAGATAGTAATTAAAGGAACACAATCCAATGCGATTACTGCGCAATCGGTTGGCGGTGGTGGTGGTAATGGCGGTAGTGGATTTGGACTGGTTACACTAGGCTCTATGAATGGTGCAGGTGGTAATAGTTCAATTGTTGATGTCACGAATAGTAATCAACTGACAGTTGAGGGACAGTCATCACACGGTATTGTTGCCCAATCTATTGGTGGTGGTGGTGGTAATACTGGTTTAACTGCTGGCATGGTGGCATTGGGTGGAAAGCAGACAGAAAGTAGTGCTGGTGGCGGTAATGCAGGTGTAGTTAGAGTAAATAATACCATTGGTGGAGATATTGCAACCCTCGGTGATGGTGCACATGCGGTGATTGCACAGTCCATTGGTGGCGGTGGTGGTAATGCAGGCCTAAGCACAGGTTTAGTCTCTTTCGGTGCCAATGGCGGTAAAGGTGGTCACGGTACTACGGTTACTGTCAATAATAATGCAAATATAACAACAAATTATTTATCTACAGCAAATAATGATAGTGAACGACAAATAGAAAAAGAACAGCAAGTTGGTTCCATTGGTATCTTGGCCCAATCGATTGGCGGTGGTGGTGGTAATGGTGGTAATTCAGTTGCAACAGGGGCTTTTGTCAGTTTAGCGCTGGGCGGCAAAGGTGGAGCTGGAGGTGACTCAGGTAATGTCCAGGTTCGTCATGGTGGTACTGATGGTTCTGAGCCGAGGATTTCAACAAAAGCAAATCAATCTAACGCAATTAAAGCACAGTCGATTGGCGGTGGTGGTGGTAATGCGGGTTATGCAGTATCTAATAGTGTTGGCGGCGGATTTAGCTTTAGCTTAGCGATGGCTAAAGATGGTGGTGCTGGAGGTACATCTGGTGATGTGCAGATTGATACTTTAAGTGGGGAGCTTCTTACTCAAGGGGATCGTTCAGCTGCTATTGTTGCACAGTCCATTGGCGGTGCAGGTGGTGATGGTGGTGTTGCTGGAGCTGGCAGTGTATCAGTTGGTTTTAGCCTTGGCTTAAGCTTGGGTGGAGAAGGTGGACATGGAGGTACAGCGGGAACTGTCGAAGTCAACAATAATAGCTTAATCCATACCCAAGGAGCTGATTCGTCAGCTATTGTTGCGCAGTCGATCGGTGGTGATGGCGGTGCAGGAGGAGCCGTATATAGCTTCTCAGGAGGAATGTACGCTGGCGCAGTTGGACTGGGGGGTACAGGTGGTGCCGGAGGTGTTAGTAATTCTGTTACCGTCATCAATAGCGCGGATATTATGACTCAAGGAGCGAGTTCATCTGCCATTTTAAGTCAGTCTATTGGGGGCAGCGGTGGTAATGCAGGAACAGCAATTACTGGTGCATTGGGTAACATAAGCGCCGGACTTTCTTTAGGTGGTCAATCTCGTGCAGGTGGTACTGCAAAACTTTCTAAAATACATTCACTTGCAGAAAGAATAATAACAAAAGGTGATAACGCCACGGCAATTATTGCCCAATCTATCGGTGGAGATGGGGGTAATGGCGGCAATGCAATTGGTGTGTCTGGCTCAGCCTTGGCAGGAGCTGGTATTGGCGTTGGCGGTACAGGTGGGACTGGTGGAAAAGCTGGTGCTGTCGAAGTGGTTATTGGTGATGAAACCACTGCATTGGAAGGCGTGGTTATAACACAAGGTCTTAACTCAGGTGCAGTTTTGGCGCAGTCGATCGGTGGTTCTGGAGGTAATGGCGGATATGCTATTGGAGCCGCTGCCAATGTAAATGTCGCTGGTGGTTTGAGTGCAGGTGTTGCACTTGGTGGGACTGGTGGCAAGGGAGGTTCAGCCGAAGCTGTGACCTTAACCTCACATCATGCAATATTTACAGAAGGTGAAAATTCAACTGGATTGACGGCTCAATCTATGGGTGGCGATGGTGGTAATGGTGGCATGGCATTGGGTATCGCTGCGACTGGGTCATTGGCTGGTATTGTAAATGCAGGCGGTCTCCCATCTGTAGCTTTAAGTGCGGCAGTTGGGGGTAAAGGTGGTAGTGGAGGCATTGCAAAATCTGTAGAGCTGACCAGCCATAATGTTATTGGCACAAAAGGTAATAACTCCAATGCCATACTTGCTCAATCACTTGGTGGTGGCGGTGGTAGTGGTGGTTTTTCAGGTGCATTTAGCCTAAGCGCATCAAAAGTAGGTGCTATTGCAGCCAGTGTCGCTGTGGGCGGAACTGGCGGTGATGGTGGTCAGGCAGGCACAGTGAATATCGATTCTTTTGCTGATATTGCGACTGAGGGGCACAATTCATCTGCTATCTATGCACAGTCAATCGGTGGTACAGGTGGTAAAGGTGGAATGTCTTTGGCAGTTTCTGCCGCAGCGGGCTCATCTGCTGCATTGAGCTTAGGTGCAAGTGTTGGTGGAGATGGGGGAAATGGTGGTACAGCGAAAAGTGTTGAAGTAAATAGCCAGAGCAATATCAATACGGCTGGTGATTTTTCACATGCGATTCTTGCACAGTCAATTAATGGTAATGGCGGTAGCGGTGGTAACGCCATAAATGCATCTGTGTCTTTATCCAATGGTCCTGCTACAACTGCATCAGTTTCTATTGGTGGAGAAGGTGGCGGCGTGGCTACCTTTAAAGATAAAGATGGTAATGATCTGAAAGATCAGTATGGCCGTTTAAATGTAAATGGGACTTATCGAAACTTAAGTGGTAAAAAGGTCGACGAAGAAGGGCGTTTACTTGATAGTGCAGGAAAGATTGTTAATAGTGAGGGGTATCGTGTTACTGCTCATGGTCATTTCATCTTAGATGATAACAAAATTGTAGATGCCGAAGGGCGTGAGCGAGATCAGAATGGTAACTATCTAGTTGATGGAAAGCGGTATAACGATCAAGGTTATGAGGTGACATCAGAAGGTTACATTGTTACAGCTCAGGGTAATGTGAATGAGGTCGGTAACAAGGTTAAAGCTGATGGAACAGAAGAAATAGATAGTCAAAAAAATGTTATTCACATTGATCAGAGCCAATGGGGAAGTATTGATCTCTCAAATATTCCTCAAATGAGTGATTTTGAAGCTAAACGAGTTTTGACAACTGTAGATCAATACAACGGGGACTGGAAAAACTATTTAGCGGCCATTTTGACTGAAAAACTAGAGCGAGAGCGCAATCTCAATCATGTCACTGTGAACGTTGGAAAACAATTCACCCATACTGATGACATTAAAGTGATTCAAACCTCGGGAATGAATGCTGATGCCATTGTTGCCCAGTCTATAGGTGGTAATGGTGGCACAGGTGGTCTTAGCATTAATGGCATATTAAGTTCAGGCCGGTCTGCAACCAACTTGGCTGTTGCCGTTGGTGGTGGCGGTGGTGATGGTGGTGTAGCTGGGGATGTCTTGGTTAATAATCAGAACACTCTGATTGAAACGACGGGTAAAAACTCAAGTGCTATTCTCGCGGAATCGATTGGTGGTAATGGCGGTAAAGGTGGTACGTCCATTTCTGCGAGTTTAACCAATGCCAAAGTACAAGCAGCTTCACTTACTGCAAGTGTTGGAGGTGGGGGTGGTATAGGTAATGAGGCGGGTGATGTAACTGTTATTTCGAATAATCAGGCTTCATTAAAAGATGCTGAAACCTTAGAAGATATTGCAACCATTTCGACCCTAGGGGATCTGTCTCATGGTATTGCGGCTAAGTCCATTGGCGGTGGCGGTGGTCAAGGCGGATTTGCGGGGAACTTTAGCTTAAATTATGGCAATAATAAAGGTATACCAGGTACGCCTCAGCCTCAAAGTAGTTCATTATCTGCAAGTGTAACGATTGGTGGCGGTGGTGGTACAGGCAACCGTGCGGGTGATGTTTATGTGGATAGCACAGACAATATTGTCACCAAAGGTATAAATGCGATAGGTATTAAGGCTGAATCCATTGGTGGAGGTGGTGGTAGTGGCGGTAAAGCACTCGATGTGAATATCAATGCCACCGAAGGAACAGGAATTGATTTAGGCGTTACACTGGGCGGAAAAGGTGGTTCAGGGAGTTTAGCGGGCCAAGTTCAGGTTGATTCAGAAGGTTTAATTATTACAGAAGGAGATTATTCGCATGCAGTATATGCGAAATCTCTAGGCGGTGGTGGTGGTGATGGTGGTTTTGCTGTAACAGGATCGCTGTCTAGTAATGTTGCAACATTTCAAGCAAATGCGAGTGTAGGTGGTTTCGGGGGTAATGGAAACAGCGCTGATTTGGTGACTGTGAACCGCATGGGCGATATTTATACGCATGGTACAGAGGCGGTGGGTATTTTTGCACAGTCTATTGGAGGTGGCGGTGGTGATGGCGGTATGGCAATCACTGCAAATTTAGCTAAAGCTGACTCCTACCAACTTGGTTTTACTTTGGGTGGGGCTGGTGGTGATGGACATGCTGGTAGCAAGGTCAACATAGATAATGTTGGAACCATTCTGACAAAAGGCTTTAAATCACAAGCAATTAAGGCACAGTCGATTGGTGGTGGCGGTGGTAATGGTGGTACTTCAGCTGCATTTGATGCCAAAGGCATTAATATAAAAAGTAATTTTGTTATTACAGCTGCAGTAGGTGGTTGGGGCGGTGATGGAGGCTTCTCCGATAAAGTCACAGTGAAGAATGATGGGCTGTTGATAACACGAGGTGATAGCGCTCAAGCCATCTTAGCGCAGTCGATTGGCGGCGGTGGAGGTGATGGTGGTAATGCCTATTCAGGTACTTTAATGGCACCATCTGTAGGACCTCAAGGGAAAACAACGTCATTTACTTTTGCACTAGGTGGTTTCGCTGGTGAAGGGAATAAATCAGGCGAAGTGGATGTTCAGCATACGGGCGATATCTATACCGAAGGTGATCGTTCAAGCGCAGTACAAGCACAATCCATTGGAGGTGGTGGGGGTAATGGTGGTAATGCCTCAACACTCGCAGTGAATATGCAATGCGATGAAGTATGTGCGGATCAACTAAAAAATGAAAACTTATCTTCACCTCCATCAACATCGATTTCTACCAGTATTGGTGGCTTAGGTGGGATTGGAAATGATGCTAATACTGTTACCGTCAATACCAAAGGCTTAATTCAAACTCAAGGAAATAGTTCGAACGGTATCTACGCACAATCCATTGGTGGTGGTGGGGGCGACGGTGGTAGCACATTTGCGAACTCTACGACAATCACTGGTGCCCAAAAGGCAGGTTCATCTAATTTTTCTGTAGGAATTGGCGGTTATTATGGTTCAGGTGGTCATGGTGGGGATGTGAGTGTCACACATGCCAATTCAATCATGACCAATGGCTATAATTCAAAAGGTATTTTAGCTGAATCTATTGGCGGCGGCGGTGGCAATGGTGGTGATACTTCGGGTTCCAAAATTGGTGTCGGTGGTGGAGCATTCCAAGATGAGATGAGTCACTTGCTCGACAAACTCAAAGAATCATTATCTAACTTAGGTGCAGATGAACTTGCAAAAATTTTGCCCCGTTTAACAGATGGTGCTGCTGGTGATGGTGGTGATGTCATCGTAAATACTCGACTCGATGCGGAAGCTGGAGAAATTGAATTCACTCGAGCGGATCAGACTACATTTACGCTCAAGAATTTCATCATGACTCAAGGTCAATTCTCCGACGCGATCTTTGCTCAATCAGTTGGTGGTGGTGGTGGTATAGGTGGTACTGTCGAAGGGGGGACACCTGAAATTGCTTTCGAAATTGAGGTCAATTTACCTACTGGTGAAAAAGATGAGTACGGTAATGATATATATGCTCCGAAGACAGTTAAACAGACTATTAAGAAAGCAGATGGGGGTTTATTTGCACTCGGTGGCGATGGCGGTGCGGGTGGTGATGGCGGTGTTGTAACTGTCAATAACGAACTCGATTTGTATACTCGGAACAAATCCTCACGTGGTATTTTTGCCCAATCCGTTGGTGGTGGTGGTGGTGCAGGTGGAGATTCAGATGGAAAATCAACCATCGGTATTGGTGGTTCAGGATCCATGGCGGGTAAAGGTGGTGAGGTTTCTGTTAATAACCAAGGCTCTATTTATACACAAAGCACAATGTCAGAAGGTATATTGGCGCAGTCCATTGGAGGCGGTGGTGGTGCTGGTGGCAGTGTGGAACAGGCAACCATTGCATTAGGTGGCGGAACACTCACGACTTTACTAAATGGTTTTGGAGCTAATTTACCTGTTAATAATGGGCAAGACGGCGGGTTAGTGAAAGTTCTGAGTGGAAGTAAAGCTAAACTGACTACGATTGCAACTCAAGGAAATCTCTCATCAGCAATACTTGCACAGTCTATTGGTGGTGGCGGTGGTGTAGGTGGTCATGCTAGCGGAACTGTAGCTGTTGGTGGAGCGGGAGCCGCAGGTGGTGATGGCGGTGTTGTATCCATTGATAACCTCTCAAATCTACAGACTTTAGGACATGACTCATCCGCAATTTTAGCTCAATCCATTGGCGGTGGGGGTGGTGTTGGCGGAAACAGTGATGGCGGCAATAAAAACAACGAAACCAAGAGTGCAATGTTATCTGTAGGGGGGAACGGTTCTGCAGGTGGTAATGGTAACGATTTAACTGTAAAACATGATGCCCAAATCCAAACCTTAGGCAATAACTCTAAAGGTATATTGCTGCAATCCATTGGTGGTGGTGGTGGTGTTGCAGGTAGTACCAAAGGTTTCTCAACGGATGAAATTCGCGATGAAATTGAATCCATAGGTTTAGGAAGCGGTGTCAATAAAATATTAATGAAGCCATTAGACCTTGCAGATACTGTGATTGAAAAGATGTCTGGTTGGGTGACGCCGTATATTAAAGAATATTTAATGTCAGGATCTCTTAAAGGTGGTGATGCAGGAACAGTCAGATTAAGCCTTGGTCCGGATAGTGCCGTTCAGACATCAGGTCATGCTTCAGAGGCCATAGTTGCACAGTCTATTGCTGGCGGTGGTGGTTCGACGGGTAGTACAGCTGGCCTACTTGTCGCGGGTGCATCAGCTGGTGCGAACGGTATCTCTGGTACTGTACAAGTTGATCATGCAGGTGAAGCTTTTACCTTTGGACAAAATTCAAGTGTGATCGTTGCTCAATCGATTGGCGGCGGTGGGGGACTAAGCAGTGGCATTGATCAAATTAGTCAATTTGCCCAGTTAGGTGCAGAAGGCGCTACAGGCTTAGCCAATACAGTGAGTGTTAGTAACTCGGGTGTTTTATTTACCAAAGATAAATTATCTCAAGGGATTATTGCTCAATCTATCTCTGGGGGTGGTGGGGCTACAGCACTCAGTCATCAGTTGGTTTTGGGTGGAGCAGATAATGCTGACAGTCATGCAGAAGATGTTACCGTAAGTAATAATGGATATATTGAAACAACCACAGATGGTTCGTCTGCAATTGTTGCGCAATCCATTGGTGGTGGTGGCGGTTTTGCTGCGGGTGTCGTCAATGGTAATGTAAGTGCAGGCAATGGTATGGGAGACGGTGCTGACGTAAGCGTGACTAATGGAACCTTATTGACAAGAAAACTTGCAGCATCTGGTACTGATACCACTCCATCTAAAGGGATTACCACATTCGGTAATTATGCCCACGGTATTATTGCTCAATCCATTTCAAATGGTGGGGGGTATAGCAATAACGTTGATGCTTCAGGTAATGTTACTGGTTACCAGACAGTTGCTCAGAGTGCATTAGTGAGCGGTAATGCAGGTAATGTGAATGTGGATCAGCATGACAATATCTATACGACAGGGGTTGGCTCTGTAGGGATTTTGGCACAAAGTACAGGCTTTAATGCGGGCACGATTATCATTAACAACACTGCAGATGCACTGATTCGTGGTGGATCAGCAGAGGGTGCTGCGATTCGTCTGATTGATGGACGTGACAACGCTATTCATAACGCAGGTATCTTGACCGGATCCGCATCTGATAACGTCTTTGGTCAATATTTATCAGGTCAACATGATTTGATTGATATTGGTCTGTTAAATGCAAATGCCGTATTGGCCGGTAATGCCGAAGACACGATTAACAACACTGGTTTTATCACAGGAAATCTGGATTTAGGTTCAGGTACAAATGCATTGAATAATAGAGGTGATGGCTGGATTATTTCAGGTCAATCACAAGTGATTAATGGGGTGGCCCGTAATGAAGCGAACTGGGCGGTATCGGGGGTAAATCTGGTTGGTCAAACTGACTTGATTGGGGACTTCAGTCAGGAGCAATCGGGAACTTTATTCTGGGACTGGAACTTTAAATCTGCAGCATCTTCAGCCGGTATAAATGCCCGAGCTTTGGCTGCGGCAACACCAAATTACGATGTCTTAAATGTTAGTGGTAATGCAGTGGTCGATGGCGTGCTATCTATTAATATTATGGATTCAGGCTATGTTAAACCTGGTGATTTTGCACTTAATTTTATCAATGCGAATACAGTTGATATCAGTGCTTTAAAACTAGATGCAGTTGCTTCTGCTATTGCGACCTATAATCGCAGCTTGATGAATGGTAACGGTGCGATTGTTTCAAATATTAATTTTGCACCTACTGGCTTAAGTCAAAATGCTGCAAGTTTGGGTGAAGTGATTAATCAAATCCAGTTAGCAGAAATTGCAACATTTAGACCTGTTGCAGCACCACTATTCTACCGACCTAATTTAGAGGCTTTACAGGAAACGTATAATCTATTGAGTGGTGAAGGGAGTGTGGCTAGCCAACAATTGTACTTCACCCAAAATGCAGGTGTGATGTCAGACCTTTCGATGCATATCGATTTTTGGCGTTCGAAATCGGCACATGCCCAAAATAATGGATTTGCTACAGTAAGTTGTTCAGCTGAAAATGAAGCCGGTTCTGCACGTACAGATGTGAAAAACTGTCTGGAAGATAATAAATGGAGCTTATGGATCGCAGGTCACAATGGCGAGCAGGAGCAACGTGGCAAAACATCTTCAGGCATGGCAAATGTCAATAGCGATAGTTATCGTACCATGGTCGGACTGGACTATGCGCTATCGCCAAATACGCTGGTTGGTGTGGCATATAGCAATGGCAAGACCCAGTATGAAGTTCAGGACCGTTTGACTACAGGTTTAATGGACTTTGAAGGAGTGAATATATTTGCTTCACATCGTATTCAGGACGCATACGTAAAAGCTTTGATTGGATATGACCAAGTTTCAACCGAAGTAAATCGTTATGCATTCATTGATCCTGCTCTAGATCCAATAGTTCAGGTGGCAGGTGTTGAAAATAATCTGACTGGTGAAGCTAAGGCAGATGCCTACAGTCTGCGTTTAGAAACGGGGCGTCTGTTTGAATTAGATGCTGTAAATGTGACCCCGTTTATCGGAGCGCAGTATAGCCAACTAGATACAAAAGCATTCCGCGAATCGGCGTTAGAAAGTACAGATCCATTGGCTTTACAGTATGAAAAAACGAGTGTCTATAGTGCGCCGTTATTCATCGGTGCGCAGTTTGACAAAAACTTTGTCTTTAGCGAAGGCGTGATTCAGCCATATGCCCGTTTTGCATTCAGCCATGAGTTGTCTAGCAAACGAGAAATGGATGCAAGTTTTGTTTCTGCACCAGGTTATGTCTTTAGGACACAAGGTGGTGAACCACAACGTAATAGTTTTGATATGAATGTGGGCTTTAAAATGACCTCGATTACCAATCTGTCAATTTTTGGTCAGTACTATGGAAAGTACGCTTCATCAAGTTCGAGTGATCAAGGCGGAAGTATCGGTTTAGAGCTGAACTGGTAATAGATGAGTTAATAAAAAACCGGCTTAGGCCGGTTTTTTATTAAAGATAAACCTTTAAAATATCAATAAATTACTGGGATATTTTTTATAGATTTTTCATAAAAATTTATAAATTTTCTGAGTATTTACCCATTAAATAAAGAACTTTTAATGACGACAATATTATTGTTTGACTTCAATTTTCACTAACGCCAAAGCAATCCTGTCCACATGCTGATAAGCCGGTTGTTCTAATTCTTCTCCAAAGATGTCCGGGTCAATCTCTTCATAAGACCAGCTGATATTTTTATACTGACTCATTAAGTTTTCTAAATGCGCTAAAAAACGATTGCCATCCTGAGTGACGGTAACGCCTGTATATAAGAATATACATCCCCGTGGAGAAAGATGCTGGATACCTTCTTTAATGATGCGAAAAGAGAGAGCATTGCCATCTAGCTCATCACCGCCATGCCGGTATTGACGTTGATACGGGTCGATTAAATAGGGGGGATTGGCAAAAATCAGGTCAAACTGACCTTGCAGATTTGCAAATAAATCACTCTGTACCGGATGGATTTTTTTTAAACCAGCAAAGTCGATATTCATTTGACTATATAACAGGGCTTTCGGATTAAGATCCGCGACAATCAGCTCATCATAATCTGGAAAATATTTTGCGATACTGACGGCAGCTGCCGAAGTACCACAACATAGTTCAACTGCGCGTTTCAATGGATCAGATCGGCTCGCTAAATGTTGCTTCAAGTGATAGGCAAAACGATAAGTATCTGGGCCAAAAAATACTGCATCTTGTTCTATGGTCGGAAAGGCAGAGTGAATAAATAACGCATTGTTGAGAGAAGCTACCCGTACCTGACTTAAATATAAGTTTTCCTGAAATTTAAGAAGCTGATGTTCTTCAAGTATGGAAAAAAGCGCAGGATCAAGATCTGTTTTTTTAAATCCAAGATTCCAGCCAAATATATCCTTGAGCGTAATTTCTTTATTTAAATCATTTTGTTTACGATCCAGAATCCGTTGATGAGAAAGTGGGGTAATTGCAGTAAATTGATAGTCTTGCTGTTTTAAGAAATTCAATAAATAAAGTAAGGCCTGCTGTTGGCTGGTTTTTATATCTAAGATCTGGTTCATAAGGATTTTCTCTTCTGATTCTTAGAAAATATCAAGTAATCATTCTGTTGTGCTCATAATAAAAAATGACTCGAAGGATTGCCATAAGAATTGGTTAAGTTTCTTCGTACGTTATAAATAGACGGTTGTTTAAAATGAATAAGCTTAATCATCGCTGAAAATGGGAAACTCTTAGGTAAAGAAGTGCTGTGGATTGGTATTATTTATTTTTATCTGCAAGCTTGCATAGAGAGAAATAAGTTCACGATATAAAAAATAAAGGCTATCCACCTTGCAGATGAGATGAATAGCCTTTTAGAACTAAAATTGATAAAAATCTTAGTCTTTGACTTCCGGCAAATCAAACCAAATTACTTGAGCATCATCCAGAGCTCTCATATCTACTTCATCCAGGAAAGCGATTGCATCACCTGCATTTAAGGTGTATTCGGCAATCTGTACTGCACCTGAAATCACATGCACATAGTTAATATGCTGAGAGGCTTTGATTGCTAAAGCCTGATCTTTTTTAATCACTGCGGTTTTCACTTCAGCATTCTGGCGAATATGCATCGGTGCGTTATCATTTGGTCCACAAATGAGATGCCACTGGTTAGGTTGTTCACGTGGATCCAGCTTAATTTGCTGATAGTTCGGTTGTGCATCATGTTCGTTTGGAATGATCCAGATTTGTAGCAAATGGACCTGTTCATCACCCTGGTTCATTTCACTATGGCGAACACCTGTACCGGCACTCATCAGTTGCCACTCACCCGCAGAAATCCCGCCGTGATTGCCCATGCTGTCCTGATGGGTAATCGTACCTTTAAGTACACAGGTCAGGATTTCCATATTGTCGTGTGGGTGTTGACCAAAGCCTTGGTGACCATCGATCAAGTCGTCATTAATCACACGCAGTGCGCTGATACCCATATATTTAGGGTTATACCAGTTACCAAATGAAAAGCTGTGTTTAGATTCCAGCCAGCCCATTTTGACATGACCACGGTTTTCGCTTTTATGCAGGAAAGCATCCATTTTTCATCTCATCTATTTTTTTAACATGATCCTATCTTAGCGTTGTATTTATTTTATAAAAAGCCTATCCATGCGACAGATCATTGCAGTTTTGCAACGATCTGAATTTTATTGAAGCATAAAAAAGCCCACTCGAAAGCGGGCATTTTTTATATAGAACTGATTATTCCAGGAAGCGGACAGTTACACCTGACTTCACTTTACGGCCAAGATCATTGGCATCCCAGTTGGTCAAACGGATACAACCGTGTGAATAAGACTTGGAAATCATCGATGGATTTGGCGTACCATGAATACCAAATGATTTCTTGCTCAGACCAATCCAGATATTACCGACTGGTCCATTTGGGCCAGGTGGTAAGGAAAGCGGTTTGGTGTTATTACCTTGAACAAAGTTAGAAGGTGAATAGCTATAATACGGGTTACGCGCTACACCTGTTACTTTATAAGTACCCGTTGGAGAAGGCGTGCTGGTATTACCAATACTTGCCGGGAAAGAGGCAATCATTTTATTTTTGCTGTTAAACAGATACAGCTGTTTGGCACCTTTGTGCGCTACAATTAAATGAATGTCTTCTGGCAGGTTGTTACGGACATTGGCAACCAGAAGTTTTTGGCCTGCTTTGCTGAAGTTTGCTCCCGGATTGAGCTGTTTCAGGAACGCTTCATCCATGTGGAATTTTTCAGCAAGCATTTCCGACATGCTGGTGTAGTACAGACCAGGCATTTTAGCCTGTAGCGCATAATCAGATGGAATTGATTTTGCCAAAGGTACTTTCAGATCTTCTGCTGAAATGGTGTATTCGACAAATGCAGGCTTAGACGCTTGCAACTCTATCAGCTTATCCCAGGTTTCTTTGGTCAATGTACCGGTCGGCTTGATACCATTCATTTGCTGGAAAGAGGCCAGCGCTTTCAGGGTATTTTTACCACTGGTTCCATCAATTGCACCTGGCGAAGCATGAGCATTGTTCAACATGACATGTGCACGTGCATATACAGGAAACTGACCTTTACCGATGTCTTCATACCATTCAGCATTATTCAGACCATCTAGCGTCCAAGAGGCTTTATTGGCATGAGCAGACGTGCTTTTAGCGGCTGCTGTTGGGGCAGCACCGATATCCGCATTTTGATCTTCAGCTGCCTGCAGGCCATCCAGGGTCTCAGAAGCCTGAGTAAGATCGCTTTGTTCCTGAGCTGAAATAGGAGTATCTGTAGATTTGGCTGCTGATGCTTCTGTAGCAAGCGGATCGATCGGGTCTTGAACCGTAACATCGGTCGCTACTTTTTTGGGATTTAATGGCTGTTCAGTAGCAGAAGCAGCGAAGGCAGTACCTGCAATAATGCAACTTAAACTCATTGCGAGCATTGTGCGAACGAACATGTAATTCAACCTAATTATTCATAAACTATTTAAATAACGTAATAAGTATTACAGAAAAACTATGGAGATGCAGTAGTTGTTTTGTGACACCCTTAATTCTTCACTTATGATGATCGATTTTTAAAGTAATGTGAAGTTATTAAAAATGGAGGCTTTTTGCTATGATGTCTTGAATGTCAAAGATTGATGGTAATGTGAATGACGACCTTAAAAAATGATCGTTTTCTGCGTGCATTGTTGCGTGAACCTGTAGATACCACACCCGTATGGATGATGCGCCAGGCAGGCCGTTATTTACCAGAATACCGTGAAACACGCGCTAAGGCAGGGGATTTCCTGTCTCTTTGCAAGAATACCGAATTTGCCTGTGAAGTGACCTTGCAGCCGCTGCGCCGTTATGAACTTGATGCAGCCATTCTATTTTCGGACATTTTGACTGTGCCGGATGCATTAGGTCTGGGTCTGTATTTTGAAGCCGGTGAAGGTCCTAAGTTTCATAAAACCGTACGTACCGAGCAGGATGTAGCAAATCTGCCAGCATTTAATGCCAAAGCAGATCTAGACTATGTCATGAATGCGGTTACTACGATCCGTTCAGCATTAGGTGGACAAGTTCCCTTAATTGGCTTCTCGGGCAGTCCATGGACACTGGCGACTTATATGGTTGAAGGTGGTTCCAGCAAGGATTTCCGCTTTACCAAACAAATGATGTATGCACAGCCTGAAGTGCTGCATGCATTACTTACACGTCTGGCAGATGCAGTAACGGATTACCTGAATGCCCAGATTGATGCAGGTGCTCAGGCGGTGCAGATTTTTGATAGTTGGGGTGGTGCACTAGCGCATCGTGAATATATCGAATTTTCACTTAATTATATGCAGAAAATTGTCGCAGGTTTGCAGCGTGAAAAAGATGGCCGCAAGATCCCTGTGATCCTGTTCACCAAAGGTGGTGGCCAGTGGCTTGAGTCAATGGTAGCAACAGGTGCAGATGCTTTTGGACTGGACTGGACTACGCCGTTGAATGTTGCCCGTCAGACTGTTGCTGGTCGTGCAGCACTACAAGGTAACCTTGATCCTGCAACCTTATATGGTTCTCCAGAGGCAATTGCTAAAGCTACCCGGCTGATGCTGGACGATGCATATGCCAATGGTGAAAAGACCGGTTATGTGGCAAATCTTGGACATGGCATTACACAATGGGTAGATCCAGCCCATCCTAAAGCGTTTATTGATACCGTGCATGAGTACAGCGCTAAATATCTTTAGGATGTAAACCTTGATCAACCTACTCAAATCAGGGTTTGAATTTTCTTATAAGGCAGCATCGGCTGCCTTATTTGGGATCTTACTCCTGCTGGCTTTTGCTTTTAGCGCTTCAATGGGGAGTGAACTGTTTTACGGCTTCTACCGTTATGACTATCTTCTATTTTATGCTCTGGTGATTCAGGTCATTCTATTGTATGCCAAATTAGAATCCTGGGCAGAAGCCAGAGTCATTGCGCTATTTCATATTCTGGCGATGGTGATGGAAATTTTTCTGACTCATCCAGCGATTGCTTCTTGGCATTATCCACAACCCGCCATTTTCAAGATCTTAACCGTCCCGTTGTTTGCAGGCTTTATGTATTCAGCTGTAGGCAGTTTTTTTGCGCGTTCATTACGTCTGTTTCAGGTCTCTTTTAATCACTTGCCTGGTTTTGCCAATATGATGGCACTGGCTGTGTTGTCCTATATTAACTTCATGAGCAAGTTCTTTATTCCAGATTATCGTATTCTTCTTTTTATCTGGAGCGCGCTGATCTTCTGGAAAACTCAAATCCGCTTTCAGCTGAACCGGCATTCCTTTCAGTTGCCGATGTTACCGGTCCTGGCTTTACTGGCCTTTATTATCTGGATTGCGGAGAATATCAGTACCTTTTACCAGATCTGGCTCTATCCAAGTCAGGTAGAAAAATGGCATATGGTTGGCTGGGCAAAATTAGGTTCCTGGTACTTGTTATTATTGCTCAGTCTGGTGCTGGTTATGAAGATTTTAGGGGTGCGTGATTCTAGAGGAAATTGGCAGTTGAAAGCTTCTTCATAAAATTAATGTTTTCTTTGGTTAACATGGACGTTTTTGACATTGCGTATCGATCAGCTTCCAGCTAATCTGCTTAATGTGTAATATAAATTACATAATTATATCAATAACAAAGATGCAGAGAATAACCGGAGAATAAGTATGTTGAAAAAAATTATGCTCGCAGCAGTATTAGCGACTGGTTCGAGCCTGGCGATGGCTGACAATGATGTTGGTTGTGGTGTCGGTAGTCAGGTGTGGGCAGGTCAGTCAGGCATTATTCCTAAACTGCTTGCTGGTACTACAAACGTTCTGTTTACTAACCAATGGCTAGGGATTACTTTCGGTACCTTGGGTTGTAGTCAGGGAGGAACAGTCACTGCACAAGTTGTGACGTTTACCAATGAAAATGCGGAAGCATTGGCACGCGATATGGCTGTTGGTGAAGGTGAAAGCCTGAATGTACTTGCAGAATTGCTGAATATTAAATCTGAAGATAAAGCACGCTTCTTTACTTTATCCAAGCAGAATTTCTCTGAAATCTATTCAGAAGAAAATCAAAATACTTTACAGGTTTTGAGCTCATTACAAAACGTGATGGCTAAAGATGAAGTGTTAAAATCTTACATCTAACGGATCCTTAAAAAACCCTGCTACCGGCAGGGTTTTATTATGATTATAAAAACCCAAGAATACGTTGACTGAATGAAACATGCCTTTTTACTCATAGCTTTGCTATCGAGTCCCGTAAGTTTTGCTACGACCATTTCCCCAAATATTCAGCCTTATCTTGATCAGGCGGTACAGAAGCAGCTGTTTAAGGCGGAAACCTGGCAGCGTTTAATGTATGCCAATAGCAAAGGTCAGAGTGAGGTCAGCTACTCTGGTTATTTTCTGGCAGAGCAGGGAGGAAGTAACCTGCAACAGGAAATGCAGCAGAATATACAGGCATTATTTTTAGCAGCTGCCCCCAACCAGTCCGTGCGCTGCAAGTTTCCCGCACGTAGTCACTGGCTCATGCAGCAGTTAAATATCTCTGAGCAGCAATTGCCTGAGCTAAGTTGCCCTGATCTTGAACGCTGGATTGGGGAGGTGAAGCCTTATAAAGCTACCCTGATTTATGCGACAGATTTTATGGGGAATCCGAGCTCAATGTTTGGGCATACTTTGCTGCGTCTGGACCCTAAAGACCAGCAGGAACTGAAGCTGATTTCTTATGCAGTCAATTATGCAGCGACCGTAGACAGTAATGATAACTGGTCCTTTGCCTGGAAAGGCCTAACCGGAGAATATCCGGGTGAATATTCACTGATGCCTTATTATCGTAAGGTCAAAGAATATGGCGATTTTGAAAGCCGGGATTTATGGGAATATGAACTTAATTTGACGCCTGAAGAAACCACTTTTCTGGTACAGCATCTGTGGGAAATGCAACAGGTCAATTTCCCTTATTATTTTATTAATGATAATTGTTCATATCGTCTCTTAGGTCTGCTCGACTTAGTCCGACCTGGACTGAATCTGCAAAAACAGTTCGGTACAACCGCTATTCCGGTAGAAACCCTAAAAGTTGTAGAGCAGCAGGGGCTGATTCGGGAAAAAATCTATCGACCAGCCCTCGAAACCCAGTTGCTGGCTCAATCTCGCCAGCATGGTAAAATTCTGGCAAAAACTGCACATCAGGTTGCTTATGCAGAAACTGCTAAGATGTCTGAGATCTTGCACAACTATCCTGCTGAAGATCAGGCCAAGATACTGGAAATGGCTTATGATCATTTATATCTGGATTTTCTGCGTCAGGAAGTAGATGAAGCATTTGCCCAACCACGCTTTCGCAAGTTATTGGGATTAAGAAGCCAGCTGGCCATAGAGAAACAGCGTCAGCAGCCAGAAACTCCAAAAATAGATCCAACACAAAGCCATCATGCACGTAATTTTGTATTTAAGGCTGGACAGGTACAGGATCAAACTGCGATTCAGTTAGGTTTCCGTCAGGCTTATCATGATCTGATGGATCCACAAGGCGGATTACGCACAGGCACTCAATTATTATTCCTCGATGGTGCACTGCAATACCGTGATGATCGTATCAAACTGGAACATCTGGACCTGTTAACAGTTAATTCTTATAACCCGATTCATGCATTTAAGGTTCCGTTGTCTTGGGGCTTTAATCTGGGCTGGAAACAGGAAGCTCTTGACCGAGAAGGAGGGTTCAGTACTGAGCAGCAGCATGGTGTAGCCAATTTTCAGGTACAGGGTGGCTATAGCTGGGCTAATGCCGAACGTGAACATCTATGTTATGTGCAATTACAAACACATGTGCAGGCTGGTAAAGCACTTGATGAGGGCTGGCGTGCAGGTCTGGGGCCAACCGCAGGCTGTCAGAATATCTGGACGGACCGAATTAACAGTCTGGTACAGATAGAGCTCCCTTATTGGCATGACAGTCAGCAATGGATGCTCAACCTGAATACAGAACTGCAATATAGCCTAAATATGCAAAATGCCATTCGGATTGGATGGCAATACCAGCAGCAGGGGAGTCTGGACTGGCAGGCATTGCATTTACACTATATTCGTTATTTTTAAGTGAATTTTCGAGTAAAATCCCTAAAAGTTACTGATTTAAATAAAAAATAGAAGTTACAAAAATATAAGGATTTTGTAGCTAGTTTAGATGTCGTTTCATCAAAATTATGGATGCATGGGGTAACGATAGCTTATAAATTTGATATATTGTTCACCTAATTTATTGGGGTGTTTGAGTATGGACAATGAATGTATGGATATGCTAGCGGGACAGTGGCAGCATATATGCCAAAATTATTCATCAGATGATTTAGTCCATGCCTTCCAGTTTATAAAGGATAATGCCCTGATACTGGTGGAAGAGTTTTATAAAAATATGCTGGTGGAAAAAGAGTCGGCAGAGTTCTTTTCTGACGATTTGATTCAGCAGCGCCTGCGCAACACCTTGCATCAATGGCTGTTAGAAAGTTTTAGTGTCGGTATTAATAAGCACTATTTACAGGCTGTACAGAAACAGCATACCGTAGGTCATGTCCATGCCCGGGTAGGTATTCCGTCTTGGCTGATTATGCGTGGTGTACGTGAAATTGAACGCAAGATATTTGAGCTGTTAGAAGAAGATGAACAGTTGCTGACGCTGACGACCTGTAGCTATCTGGTACAGGTTATGAGCTTTGCCACTGAAATTATGTGTCGTTCCTATGAGGCAAAAACTGCCAAAAATCAGGAAATCAAGCACAGTTATCGTCTGTTCTCTGCCATGCAGGATGTTGCAGTACAAAAAGATAAGCAGCGTAGTTGCTTACTCGACTGGGAAAATGAGCTGATGTACAAAGTGTTCTCAGGTCAGGAAACCCTACGTCATCCACTACTGTCCAAATCTGAATTTGGCCTATGGTTTATTCATAAAGCCTCGTATGCATTTACCGGCTCAGATCAGGTTCAGCTAATTATTGAACGCATTCATCAGGTCGATACGCTAAATCAGATCATTTTAGAATGTCAGGACAAAACAAAAAAACTGAACCTGATTCAGCAGATTCGTGAGCTGAATCGTGAGATTCAGCATCTGATTGATCAGCTATTTCAGGTGGCAGAATATATTGAATCGGGAAATGATTCCCTGACTCAATTACTCAATCGTCGCTATCTAAATACCATTATTTCCCGCGAAATTACTTATTCACGTCAGAACCAGACACCGCTTGCCTTATTGGCGCTGGATGCCGATTTCTTTAAAACCATTAACGACAAATTTGGTCATGCGGCGGGTGATCTGGCCCTGAAATTTATTGCGGATGGATTACAGAAATACAGTCAGGGCAGTGACTATGCTTTTCGTGTGGGTGGTGAAGAATTCTTGCTGTTACTGGTCGATACCGATCAACGCCGTGCCATGAATATTGCAGAAAATATCCGTAAATTTATTGAAGAAGGCATAATTACGACTGCACAGGGTATGCAGTTCAAGTTTACCGTGAGTATTGGCTGTGTGATTTATGATGGTCATCCGGATTACCAGAAGTTCCTGGATACTGCCGATACAGCTTTATATGCAGCAAAAAATACTGGTCGTAATCGGGTGTATCTGGCAAAAAATGACCCGGATACACGAGTATTGAATACGCCATCAATGACCTAAATTATTGATGGGATTGCAGCGATTCAATCCAGTCTTTAAATTTCTGTTTTTGCTTAATGTACTCGGGATGCAGTTTGGCTTCATCCCATTTTTGTTTAAAGATACGTGCTGCGGCAGCTTTAACGGGATCTTCTCGCTGACGAGGCAATTCGTCTCTGCCGTGAGCGCCGCTCAATCCTTTTTTGTCATCTGGCACCGGACCGTCATATTTTTTACCCCCTTTATGATTGGCATAGCGGCGGGCACGGGTATAGCCCATCTGCAAGAATTTACGTGCCATATCCGCACCAATAAAATCTTCCTTTTCCAGATAATCCAGAAACATGGCATAAATCTTAGTACTGCTCGCTTGGGCCTTCTCTTCATCGGCAAAACGCCAATGTGGCAAAATTTCCGATTTATACGGTTCAACTGAAAGAACGCCCTGTTCACCACGTCCAATCCGGTACAATTCAGGCCGTTTTCTAAAATCAATTTTTTCAAAATCCAGCGAGTAATCAAAACTGGTCGAAACTACCCGCGAGGTTTTACGGGGAACATTTTTTGAAGATTTTTTAATCGTCATATTTTCTCCTTATGTATCTATATTTCCCTATAACCATGAATGCCTGTCTGTATTTTTGAAGTCCATGAGCTTTCTTAAAATGTGTGTATTTTTTATTAAGTGCAATAGACAAGCAGATCAATCTGCATAACTGAATAGATGATCAGCAATAATGTAGGCTGAAAGAGTGCTAAAGCGGGTAGTGATGCTGTAATGAATTGTAGAAGTCGAATTTATTTATAATTTTAAAAAAAGAAAAACCTGCAAAAGCAGGTTTTAGGCTTCAACGACGACAAAGTATTTTTTGACTGCTTCTACTACTTCAAAAGTACCGACGAAGCCTGGCGGAATAATACCTGCATCCCCCGCTTTGATTTCTACATAACTTTTTTTGTTGGCATCATGCAGGCGAACTGTACCTTCAATGACCGTAAAGAATTCCTGTTTATTCTCAGCAAACACAATATTCCATGCACCGACTTCGCATTCCCAGATACCACAATTCATATTGGGATGATCATACAAGCTTTGTGTAGAACGTTTAGGATTGCCAGCGACCAGGCGATCAGGACGGGGATAATCAATTGTGGTTTCACTCTGGGTTAAACCGTGACCTGCTAACCAAATTGATGACATAGTGAATCCTCAAGCTAAAGTTATCTGAAATTGAACAAATTAAAGCACATATAAAAAAGCCTCAACAAGTGTCGAGGCTTTTGAAATCAAAACGATTAGTAAGCTTCAGGTACTGCGCTCAGGAATTCACGACGTTCTTCTTTATTGGTTTTAAAATCACCCACAAAAGAAACAGTACGTGTCGTTGATTCCTGCTTGCCCACACCACGCATCATCATGCACATATGCGCAGAATCAATCACCACAGCCACACCACGTGCGCCAGTCACTTCAGCCACTGCTTCTGCAATTTGCTGGGTCAGATTTTCCTGAATCTGTAAGCGACGTGCAAACATTTCAGTAATACGGGCAAATTTAGACAGACCTAAAACACGGCCTTCTGGCAAATAAGCAATGTGCACACGACCATAAAATGGCAATAAATGGTGTTCACACAGCGAATAGAATTCGATATTTTTGACCAAAACCATCTCATGGTTATCAGACGGGAATACCGCATTATTGGTCACTTCTTCCAGAGTCTGGCTATAGCCGGAAGTTAAATACGAAAACGCTTTCGCAGCACGCACAGGCGTATCTTTGAGACCAGGGCGATTTAAATCTTCACCAACGGCAGTAAGAATGTTTGCGTAGGATTGCTGCATAGTCATATGACGTATTCACTTACACTGAGATAGAACAAGGACGGCATTGTAGCAGAAAACTATTACATTGCCTTAATTTGGAGTTAATTCCGATTACTGTTTGAACTTTGGATTCTTTTCCGCACGCTTGAGCAGAACCAGCACAGCGCCAGTACCGCCCTGGTTTTCAGGTGCGCTGACAAAGGCCAAAACATCACGGTGCTGACGCAGCCAGCCATTTACGTAGGTCTTTAAAATGGCTTCCGGACCTTTACCATGCACGATCTTAATCACGTTCTGGTTTTCATCTTTCGCCATCTGGATAATTTGCAATACTGCAACACGTGCTTCTTCCACGGTACAGCCGTGCAGATCGACTGCTTCATACCAGCGCAGATTGCCGGCTTTCAGATCTTCAAAGACTTTATGCTGTAAGGTCGCAATGCGATAGCTCAGCGCAGCCTGACTTCCGACTGGATTCAGCATGGCTTGGGTATCTGAAAGGGCAGTTTCATCAGTCTGCATCGGACCTTCAGCAGCAGCACGTTTGGCTAGTGTCTGTGCATCCGGTTTTTTCTTGCCGGCTTTTTCGATTTTTGCGATATTGCTATTATCGATTTTTTGTACACCCTGCATCTGTTTACGAAACAATTCCAGCTCATCAGCTTGTTCCTGTTCAGGTGTTTTCACCGCAGGTGCTTCAACTTCAACGCGTGGCTGTGGATTGCTGATCTGTTTTTTAAATTGCTTCAGCAAATTAAACTGATCTTTGGAAAGCGAAGAATCGTGTTTGCTCATAATCAAAAAACATGCAAGATGCGAAAATATTGATAAATTATAGTCCTGATTCAAGAAAATGAGAACTGCATTGCGCTCATACTGTTTAGGTATTCTGTTCAAGTGAATATTTAAATGAAATTTAAACGTGAATATACAATAAGAGCTCACGTTTATTATTTGATTTTTTAGGTCTTACTGTTCATATAAGCAGAATGTATTTGATTATATCCAGGTTGATAGGCTGAATTTTAGAGAGAGATTTCAAGCTGGGGCAGAACAGAAAAACAGATAAATTAGAAGGTCTAAAAGTTGATTCAGGGAGTAGGAAGAATCAGGGCAAAACGAATTTTGCCCTGAATTGAAAATTTTTATACAGCTTCTGGTTCACCAAACAGTTCGCGGAATGCATGATCCGGACGCGGCTGTTTCATAAAGCTTTCACCAACCAGAAAGGCATGAATATCATGTTCCTGCATCATCGCGACATCCGCAGGTGTTGCGATACCACTTTCAGTCACCAACAGGCGAGATGGATCGAGTAACTGTTTTAAACGCAGTGAGGTATTTAAATCGACATCAAAGGTCTTCAAGTTACGATTATTTACACCCAACAGGCAGCGATCTGAAAGTTTAAACGCACGTTCGAGTTCGGCCTCATCATGCACTTCGACTAAAACATCCAGATTATGCTCAAAAGCAGTCTTTGACATTTCTTCCAGTTGCTGATCAGACAGGCAAGCCACAATCAGCAAGATGCAGTCTGCATGTAAAGCTCGCGCTTCAATCACCCCATAAGGATCAATCAGGAAATCTTTACGTAGGGCTGGCAAATCGCAATGCGAACGTGCAATCTGAATATTCTCATCAGCACCCTGGAAGAAATCCACATCGGTCAATACGGATAAACATGCAGCGCCTGCATCCTGATACTGTGCGGCAATTTCCGCTGGATTAAAGTTTTCACGGATAATGCCTTTGGATGGAGATGCTTTCTTGATTTCAGCAATCACCCCCGGGCGCTTAGCCAGCAATGATTGAGCAAAGCCACGTACAGGTGTGCCAGCTTGAGCCAGCTCTTCAACATCCTTATAACTTTTTTGCTTCAGACGTGCAGCAAATTCTTCTTTTTTCCGGTCTACGATCTTACCTAGAATCGTATTTGCGATATCTACCATGATTAAAAATTCCTGCTGTCTTAGATGTCGTATTCTTTGAGCGTATTTCCAAATTCTGCCAAAATGCCCATTTTTTCTAGAGCTTGCCCCCCATAAATAATGTCATGGGCAAGAGCAACACCTTGTTTATAGCTGGTGGTTAAACCAGCTACATAGATACCTGCACCAGCATTAAGCGCCACCATATTTGCGGCTTTCTCACCAATTTCAGATTTCTTTTTGCTTAACGCGTCTTTAATCAGTTTTAAGCTGTCGGCAGCACTGTCAATGGTTAGACCTGTTAAGGTTTGAGAGGCAATATCGACCTGTTCAGGAATGATTTCCCATTCAGTGATTTCATCATTCTTGAGTTCAGCCACATAAGTTTTAGATGCTAAACTGATTTCATCTAAACCATCTTGTGAATGCACCACCATGACATGTTCAGCACCGAGTTGCTTAAGCACTTCAGCCATTGGGCGGCACAATTCATGCGAGAAGACACCAATGACAAAGCGTTTTACTCCAGCCGGATTCGTAAGCGGGCCGAGTAAGTTAAAAATACTACGGAAACCCAATTCTTTACGTGGCGTAGCGGCATATTTCATGGCTTTGTGGTGATTTGGGGCGAATAAAAACCCTACACCAATTTCACGAATGCAACGTTCACTCTGCTCAAGACTCAGATCAAGGCGAATACCTGCTTGCTCTAGGACATCGGATGAACCGGATTTACCAGATACACCACGACCGCCATGTTTAGCAACAGTTCCGCCTGCAGCCGCAATCACAAAACTTGAAGCAGTAGAGACGTTAAATAAATTCTGACCATCACCACCTGTACCGACAATGTCGACCAAATATGGCAAATCGCTGACATCAATTTTCAGTGCCAATTCACGCATTACACGTGCTGCAGCAGTAATTTCATCGATGCTTTCGCCTTTTAAGCGTAGACCCATCATCAGGGCGCCAATTTGCGCATCGGTGGCTTCACCCGACATGATGCAACGCATCACATCTTCCATTTGTGGCTGAGTCAGGTGAATGTTTTTTGTAATATGGTTTAAAGCTTGTTGAATATTCATCATTATTTACGCATAAATTTCTAGGAAGTTTTTAAAGATTTGATGGCCATGCTGGCTTAGGATGGACTCCGGATGGAACTGCACACCTTCAACAGGTAATGTCTTATGTTTTACGCCCATGATTTCTTCCATTGAGCCATCTGCTTCATTGGTCCAGCAGGTCACTTCCAGACATTCCGGCAAGGTCGCCTGATCAATCACCAGTGAGTGATAGCGCGTCGCAGAAAATGGAGAAGGCAGGTTGCTGAAAATCCCTTCGTCACTGTGATACATGTCGGATAGACGGCCGTGCATGACACGTTTAGCGCGCACAATGTCACCGCCAAATGCCTGACCAATACTTTGATGGCCGAGACATACGCCTAATAGCGGAATCTTGCCAGAAAAGTGCTGAATCGCAGGAATAGAAATACCGGCTTCACTTGGAGAACATGGACCAGGGCCAATGACCAGATATTTAGGTTGCCATCGCTCAATATCTTCTAAAGTCACGGCATCATTACGGACTACTTTTACTTCTTGATTCAGCTCGCCAAAGTACTGGACGATGTTGTAAGTAAAGGAGTCATAGTTGTCGATCATTAAAAGCATGAGCTTAACCTATTGAAATTAATGCACTTAAATTGTGCTTGAGTAATTCAGAGCGTGCTTTATTAGCAGTTTTTTAGCTAGCTAGAAAAGCTGATTAAACTGTTGATTTCATTGTGTGAAAATAAAGCGACAATCATCATAGCAAATAATCTGAAACTACGGCGCAACAATTTGCCCAATTTTTCTGCTTAGCCAAATGAACAGGGTTGATAAGGCTCAACACACACGGGGATATAACCAAAATATAGTAAATAACTAAAAGTAAGTTAAGGTCAAAAAATATGTATACATAATTTTGATGTTTTAATTTTTTTATGAGTTGCTTTAAAAAACAACAGTTGATTAGCAGGCGGAGAAAACGGAACAGTATTCTTATCGTTTATTTATCTAAAGTGACTCAATTTGGTGAGTATTTTCTTAACCTTAGTCTTTAAGAAAAACTGAATATTCGCAGTATAATACAAAAATACCTTTTAAATCGATTAAAAACTCACCTAAAGTTTATAAAAGCTACATAAGCTCATCATTATTTACCAGAAATAACATCTATAGTGATTTTACCGCACTGTTAAGGTGCAGTGTGAAATCTAACGAAACAAAAATCACAGAGAATGCTTGAATATAGTGCATTTAATTATACAGACAGTATAATAGGCCGAAAGTATTTCTTTCAATCCACGTATTCTCATAAGGATTTCAAGATTTTAGCTATACTTTTAAAAGTTGGTACGGTAATTGCTTAATAACTACCAACTACTAACACGCACTTCGTAAGTGCAACAAAAAAACATCGGAGCAAATTGAGCATGGCGAACAAGGTCCTTCAACTCATCCAAGAAAGTGGCGCAAAATGGGTAGACTTCCGTTTTACAGACACTAAAGGTAAAGAGCAACACGTGACTTACCCAGCAGACACTATTGATGAAGATACATTTGAAGACGGTAAAATGTTCGATGGTTCTTCAATCTCTGGCTGGAAAGGTATTGAAGCGTCAGACATGATTTTACGCCCAGATGCTGAAACAGGTTTTATCGACCCGTTCTTCGCTGAGCCTACAGTTGTTGTGACTTGTGATGTCATTGAACCTTCAACTGGTCAAGGTTATGACCGTGACCCTCGTTCAATTGCTCGCCGTGCAGAAGAATACCTAAAATCTACTGGTATTGGTGATACTGCATTCTTCGGTCCTGAACCAGAATTCTTCGTATTTGACGAAGTAAAATGGGAAATCGACATGTCTGGCGCTCGCCATACATTGATCGCTGAAGAGGCTGCATGGTCAACTGGCAAAGACTACGAATCAGGTAACTCTGGTCACCGTCCACGTGTTAAAGGCGGTTACTTCCCAGTTCCTCCTGTAGATTCTCACCACGATATGCGTGCAGACATGTGTGCAAAAATCGAAGAGATCATGGGCCCAGGCCGTGTAGAAGTACATCACCACGAAGTTGCATCTTGCCAGCTTGAAATCGGTGTAAGCTTCAACACAATGGTTCGTAAAGCAGACGAAGTACAACAGTTTAAATATGCTGTTTGGAACGTTGCGCACCAATACGCGAAAACTGCGACTTTCATGCCTAAACCAATGGTAGGCGACAACGGTTCTGGTATGCACGTTCACATGTCAATCTCTAAAGATGGCAAGAACCTGTTTGCTGGTGATGAATATGCAGGTCTTTCTGAAACTGCACTTTACTTCATCGGTGGTGTGATCAAACACGCGCGTTCATTGAATGCGATCACTAACCCGTCTACAAACTCATACAAGCGTCTGGTACCGCACTTCGAAGCACCAATTATGTTGGCTTACTCTGCGCGTAACCGTTCTGCTTCTATCCGTATTCCATACGTTTCTAGCCCTAAAGGCAAACGTATCGAAGCACGTTTCCCTGATCCAATGATGAACCCGTACCTAGGTTTCGCTGCATTGTTGATGGCTGGTCTTGACGGTATCCAGAACAAGATCCACCCAGGTGAAGCTGCAGACAAGAACTTGTACGATCTTCCTCCAGAAGAAGAAGCTAAAATCCCTACAGTGGCACACAGCCTTGAAATGGCTCTTGAAGCGCTTCAAGCGGACCAGGATTACCTGCTTAAAGGTGGTGTGTTCACTAAAGAAATGCTTGATGCCTACATCGAGCTTAAAACTGAAGAAGTACGTCGTCTGAACACGACTACTCACCCAGTTGAATTCGATATGTACTACAGCCTGTAATTCTTCCAAGAATTTCACTGTAAAAAAGACCCGCCTTTGTGCGGGTTTTTTTGTATGATGCTGTTATTGATTAAAGATAAATGATTATGGCAGCACGTAAAAAACATACTGGCTTTTTTCCCTGGATTGATCCGCAAGATCACAGTAAAGGTTTTAAACTGAATTTTTCTGAAGTGACCTATATAGAAGTCGGACGTACACCTGAAGGTTATAAGCAGGTGGAATTCATTGCATTGCGAAATCCTGAATTGGCTTTGGATTATGACTATCCGCAAAGCTTTTATATCACCACAGATGGAATAATTCTGAAAAAACTGCCAAGTGGCAAATATGAAGTTATCGCCAAGACAGATAATGCCTGATCATGAAGTTGGGAATGTTGTGAGTTTAAAATTTAAGAATCAGCCTAGACAGCAGATACCAGCTGTATTTCGGGAATGGCTATATGCATCAGGATCATTGACCCAGCAACTAACTGATTTGGCAGATGGGCAATTTAGGGTGCGGCCGTTAAAAGAACATTTTCAGCGATTAAGCTTTGAAAATGCCAGTTGGATGAGGATGCCACATCAGCATACCTCTTGGGTGCGGGAAAGCTATTTATATGGTTGTGATGAACAACCTTGGGTGAAGGCTAAAAGTATTTTCCCGATTTTAAGCCTGCAAAAACGGGCACGGATTTTTCAGCATATTGGATCGAAGCCGATTGGCTGGCTGTTATTCCAGCGTACCAATCCGTATTGTGAGCGTCGTGTGATCTATCTTGAAGATGGGTGGACCCGCCAGAGCTGTTATACTTGGCATGGCTGTAAATTTATCGTACAAGAAACATTTTTACCGGCTTTCCAGCAATATATAGAAAATCAACAGGCTTAACTTGATATGGCAACTGCACAAGCAATTAGCTGGCGTGAACGTCTGAGCGCCTATTATTATCTTTGTCGTTTTGATAAGCCTATTGGCACAGAACTGGTTTTTTGGCCCACCATGTGGGCACTTTGGGTGGCTGCAAAGGGAATACCTGATCTGAGTATTCTGATGCTGATGATTCTTGGTGTCATCCTTATGCGTGCAGCAGGTTGTGCCATTAATGACTTTGCCGACCGAAAGGTGGATGCACATGTGGAGCGAACCAAAACACGTCCACTGGCAACTGGAATCATTAGTGGTAAAGAAGCAGTGATGGTGTTCCTGGTGCTGGTGGCTGCTAGTGCCTGCTTACTGTTCTTCTTACCGATTGAAACGTTCTATTGGTCATTTGGGGCTTTATTTCTAGCTTTCATTTATCCTTTTATGAAACGCTATACGCATTTACCGCAGGTATTCTTGGGTGCGGCATTTTCATGGTCCATTCCCATGGCTTATACCGCAGTAGGGCAGACTCCGGATTTAACCTGCTGGTTGCTGTATTTTGGTAATCTGGCCTGGACTGTAGCATATGACACCCAATATGCAATTACCGATCGTGAATATGACTTGAAAATTGGCGTGAAATCGACTGCCATTTTATTTGGTCAATATGATATTCAAATCATCAGTGTACTGCAGGTCATTAGTCTTGTTTTGATTGGCACAGCCTTATGGGTCGAAGGCTTACTCGTTCCATTTGGCTTGATTGGTTTAATTGCGGTAGCAATCGATTTTGCTTACCAGTGGTTAAAAACCAGAGACAAAGATCCGCAGCGCTGTTTCTGGGCTTTTAGGCATAACCGTTGGGTTGGCCTGATGATTTTCCTGGGAATCTTTGCTGCACTTCTGTAACTGCATACTGTCAATTCATAACAAAAGCATCCTATAAGGGTGCTTTTTTTTATGATTAATTCAAATCTGCTCCATGAAAAAGATTAACAACAATAAGGGATTAGAATATGAATAGCATAATGAAAAACGGTTTCAAAAAAACTTCTTTGGCAGTCATATGTTCAATGACACTGTTAATAACAGCATGTAATGACGGTGATGATGAATTTATCGGATTTAATCCAGTACAAATCTATGCAGTGGATGATGAAGTAAAGGCAATGGTCGACCGTCATGATATTTTCAGCTATAGCATGCAGAGCGTTCAAGATAAAAATATTCGTGCTACAACCTTGGTCTTTACACCTAAAGGTACACCACCTGCAGGTGGTTGGCCGATTGTGGTTTGGGCGCATGGCACGACCGGAGCGGCAGACAAATGTGCTCCTTCACGTCTTCCATTAACTGGAGAGGAAAAAGATCTGGTCATGGAATTGGTAGAGCGAGGTTATGCGGTCATTGCACCAGACTATGAGGGTCTGGGTAATAATAATGAACCACATCCTTATTTAAATCTTGAAAGTGCAGCCAATTCTATTCTTTCTGCTATTAGCGAAGCTAAAAAATATTATGGCAATGTTTTAGCTGATGAGTGGAGCGTGGTAGGGTGGTCACAAGGTGGGCATGCAGCGCTTGCTGCTTCAGAATTTAGTAGTGTGCTAACTAACTTTGATTACAAGGGTGCAGTAGCAATTGCTCCAGCGTCTTATCTGGCAGAAACTTTAAATTATGGATTGGCTGTTGCTGCTACTGTTGCAGATCCCGGTACACCGGAAGCTATCCAGGCGGCAAAACAGATTGCTGGAACCTTATATGGTTATGCGGCAATTGTAAGTTCAGGAATTAAGGCAGAAAGACCAGCTTTCCAATACAGTCAGGCTTTCCTGGAAACTAAAGTTCCTCTTGCACAAATTGCGGAAGTTGAATGTTCACCACGAGTTGCTGAAGGTTTTAGGAATGATATTCAGTCTTATATTGATAATGGTGGAACGTACGCTACTTATCAGGCTTTGCAACCCAACTTTATCCTGGATGATGATGTGAGTACTTATTTAGAGGAAAACTTGCCAGGACAAAATCCAATTCCTAAACCTGTATATGTATTCCAGGGTGAACAAGATACAACTGTGCCTGCTTATATAACTACAACATTATTGTTTCCGAAACTTTTAGAGGTTGCAGAAGAAATGGATAATGATGATTTATTTCTTGATCCAGATGCTAATCATCAAACGATTATGACGCAGAATATTTCTGCTATTGTAGACAAAGTAGACGAGTTTATGAATCAATAGAAATAGAATGTTGCAAGGAGCTTCGGCTCCTTTTTTATTTGTTATCTTGCTAAGTCTTGAGCAATCATCTGAGTTTGTTATAGTGGCTCAAGATTTTAGGTCAAGAGTATAGGTTTGTTATGTCGCAACAGACAAAACCCCGCAGTGTCAAGAAACTGGTTATTTTTGGAACCCTGGCTTTATGTATTCCAATTTTTTTGGTCACGATGGCATTTCTGGCTGTAAATAGTGATGCCAAAAATCAGGAAAAGTATAAACAGCAGCAGACTGAAATGATCGCCCGAATTGAAGCACGAGAGGCAGCTGAGAAAAAGCAGGCAGTGGAACAGCAAGAAAATGCTGAAACAGATGTGCAGGCAGCCTCAGAGGCCAATATTCAGCAATAAGTATTTTATATAAATTTATTATCTTAAATCCCGTTGTAGTTGTCTGATGCTCGGTATTTCCGTGTATCGGACAACGGTATAGCCTGCTGCAATCAGCATGGCATCGCGTTCTGCATCTTCCTTTTCTTTGCCAAAATGACTCGGATCATCGAGCTCTACAATTGCAACGACATTATATTCCCGGTCCATCACTACAAAGTCGGTCACCTTGCGGTTAAATTTGCTTCGCATATTCATCTGGTCATGAGTAATCAAGGCACTAAAAGCAACTTGTGCCAAAATATGATGATGAGGAAAAGCATCTTTCAGACGAATAAACATCCTGCTTTCAAAGGCAGTAATGACACGTTTGGGGTAAAATTTTTGCTGGCGGGTAAACAGGTGCGGGAAGAGCAGGCAAAATAAGGCGAAACTTGCCAGACAGCCAATCACAAAAAAAATAATCTGATTCAAATGAAACACAGCAGAACTTAGGGCAAATAAAAAACCCACTTCATAATGAGTGGGTTCTTCGAGAATCTTGGCTCTCCCACCTGGGCTCGAACCAGGGACCTGCGGATTAACAGTCCGTCGCTCTACCGACTGAGCTATGGGAGAATAGATTGGCTCTCCAACCTGGGCTCGAACCAGGGACCTGCGGATTAACAGTCCGTCGCTCTACCGACTGAGCTATTGGAGAATCTGAAAGCGATTATAGAGAGATTTAAAAAGGGGTCAAGGCACTTTTAGAAAAAAGCTGTAGAAATTGAATCAAGTGTTTTAAAAATAGTCGAAAAGGTTTTTAGTTCAAACTGTTATATTTAGGTAAAACAGGCCAGCAGTCAGATTTTAATAAGCCTTAATTCTTGTAAATGATCTGAAACATCGGAAATGATGTGGCACAGCGCATGTAGATCAATATGATTTCAATCTAAAAATATAGATATAAAAAAAGCCCACTTCGCAATGAGTGGGCTTTCTGGAATCTTGGCTCTTCCACCTGGGCTCGAACCAGGGACCTGCGGATTAACAGTCCGTCGCTCTACCGACTGAGCTATGGAAGAATAGATGGCTCTCCAACCTGGGCTCGAACCAGGGACCTGCGGATTAACAGTCCGTCGCTCTACCGACTGAGCTATTGGAGAATCTGATGCGCATTTTAGGCAGGAAAAGAAAAGCCGTCAACCAATTAATCGAAAGAAATGAAATGTTTGCTTTATAAATATGCGTTTATAACTTAAAAATAAAAAAATCACCCACGAGGGGTGATTTTTTAGACTGGAAATAAAGAATTATTTCTCAACACCAGCAGCTTGACCTGCATATTTCGCGTTTGCGTAGTCCCAGTTCACCAGGCTTTCTAGGAAAGTAGAGATGTATTTAGGACGAGCATTGCGGTAGTCGATGTAGTAAGCGTGTTCCCAAACGTCAATTGTCAACACAGCAATTTTACCGTGTGCCATTGGAGTATCAGCATTAGACGTTTTAAGAATAGAAAGGTTGCCGTTAACTTCGTCAGCAACTAACCAAGCCCAACCTGAACCGAATTGAGTTGCAGCAGCATTGGCAAATTCTTCAGCGAATTTTTCGTAAGAGCCGAAAGCTTCATCAATTTTTGCAGCTAATGGGCCAGTTGCAGCACCACCGCCATTTTTTGCCATACAGTTCCAGTAGAACGTGTGGTTCCAAACTTGAGCCGCGTTATTGAAGATACCTGCTTTAGATGAATCGCCAGCAGAAGCCAGGATGATTTCTTCTAGAGTTTTGCCTTCAAGCTCAGTACCAGCGATCAGGTTGTTCAGGTTAACCACGTAAGTATTGTGGTGTTTGTCGTGATGGTATTCTAAAGTTTCTTTGCTGATGTGTGGAGCAAGATCTTCGTAGCCGTAAGGTAATGCTGGTAAAGTAATGGTTGTCATGTTTTCAATTCCTTGCATTTTGCTGGGTTTTGACAATAAGTGGCTTTATTGTAATAGAAAAACAGGCAGAAATGCGCATTGCAGATAAATAAGAATACAGAATAAAGCCTGAAATTATACGTATAAAGCCGCTGTCAAATACCATCAGGTGAAATTAAATCGGATTGTTTAATTCGAAATAACTATACTCAATATTGAACTGCTGGGAAATAGCTTTTGCAAGGCGTTGAACACCATATTTCTCGGTTGCATGGTGACCACAGGCATAATAATGCACATCCAGTTCCTGAGCTTCATAGAAGGTCCGTTCAGACACTTCACCAGAAATATAGGCATCACAGTTCTGTGCTGCAGCTTTTTGAATATAATCCTGCGCACCTCCAGTACAGAAACCAACTTTACGAATTTCAGTTTTGCCTGCTGGTAAATGAATCGCATCAAAGCCCAATTTTTCAGAAACGTAAGACTTAAATTGCTCGGGTGTCATGGCCTGTTTTAAATAGCCAATATTGCCAATTGGACGACGTTCATTTGGATCTAATTGTTCCAGATTTTCCAGTTCCAATAGGTCGGCAATTGCCGCATTATTTCCCAAAGTCGGATGACTGTCTAAAGGCAGGTGATAGCCAACCAGTGAGATATCATGTTGAATTAGCGTCTTAATCCGTTTACCGCGCATGCCAGTAATCTGGTAGGGTTCACCCTTCCAGAAATAGCCATGATGTACCAGTAGGAGATCCGCACCCTGAGCAATTGCGGCTTCAATGGCTCCTTGAGAAGCAGTTACAGCACACAGAATTCTATTGACCTCAGACTTACCTTCAATTTGCAAACCATTTGGGGCATAGTCCTTGAATTCATGTGCAATCAGCGTTTGGTCGCACCATTGAATAATGTCCTGCAATCTGACCATAAATTTCTCTCTAAACCTTTCAATTGTTATCATCAAAACATATTTTGAATTGTAACTAAAGCAGCACAAATCTCTTTTGCTTTTTTTATGTTTAGTTTTGTGTTTAGCTTTACAATAGAGCACAAATTGCTTAGTCATCAATAAATTAAAAATATTGTCAGAGGATAATAAAGTGCGTCGGACCTTTACATGGTTACCTTGGGTGTTGCTGATCTTAGTGATCATCGTCTTTCTAGGTTGGCAACAGTTGCAAAAGCCAAAAGCACCTGTTGCGCCAGATGGCGTCAAAATGCCTGCTGAAAAAGTTGAACCATTACTGGATACTTCACGTGCTGGTGGGGTGGTTTCCTACAGCGCTGCGGTGAAAGTGGCTGCACCGGCTGTAGTGAATATCTTTACCACACAAAAAGTAAAGAGACAGGATAATCCTTTACTGAATGATCCTGTGTTCCGTGAGTTTTTCGGTGATCAGTTGCCAGAACAGTTCTCTCAGGGGCCAAATGAAAACAGCTTGGGCTCAGGCGTAATTGTGCGTGCAGATGGTTATATTCTGACGAATAATCATGTGATTGCGCAGGCTGACCAGATCATTGTCGCCTTAAATGATGGCCGCCGTGCTGAAGCAGAAGTGATTGGGACTGATCCAGATACTGACCTGGCAGTGATCAAGATTGAACTGGATAAATTACCGGTATTGCCATTTAAACTGAGTGGTAATGAAGTCGGTGATGTCGTTCTGGCGATTGGTAATCCGTTCGGTGTGGGTCAAACCGTGACGCAGGGGATTATTTCTGCGACGGGTCGTTCTGATCTGGGTATCAATACCTATGAAGACTTTATCCAGACGGATGCAGCAATTAATCCAGGAAACTCAGGTGGTGCCCTGATTGATGTTTCAGGGAATCTGATTGGGGTGAATACGGCAATTTTCTCTCAGTCTGGCGGTTCATTAGGCATTGGTTTTGCAATTCCAGCCAAAGTCTGTCAGCAGATCATGAATGCCATTTTGAAAGACGGCCGTGTAGTGCGTGGCTGGTTAGGTATTAGCTTGTTGCCGCCACAACGAAATGATGTAATGAAACCATCTGAACAGGGTGTGACTGTGGCAGAAGTATTGCCAAATGGTCCTTCCGCCCAAGCAGGTATTCAGCGTGGCGATAAGATCATCATGGTCAATGACGAACAGATTACTTCAGCCTCACATCTGATTAACTACGTAGCTCTGCAAGCTCCAGGTAGTAAAATTAGGATTGAAGTGGAACGTGAAGGTAAAAAACAGGATCTGGAGGTTGTGGTGGGTGAACGTAAACAGCAGCAAAATACATCATCGCAATATATTCCTTTACCAGAATAAAATTTAAATCGCTTAAAAAATCTCTCCTGGTGAGGGATTTTTTTATGACTAATTTTTATTTTTGGTTTACAAAACACGAATATTTTATGTGATTTAAATCATTTAATTTCATTGAATAAAATCAAAAAAGAGTAAAAACAATGAGTTTTATGACTGCGGACCAGGCCAAAGTTTTATCGAATGTAGTCAACTTGAATATTGAAATGTATAAGCCCCGTTTGGCTCAATTAATTGAGGATAATGCCCGACAAGGCAATACTGCTGTATTGACAGTATTTCCAAAACATTTGCCTTTAGAAGAGATTCGTGGTCTTTCGGCAGAATTGACTGAACTGGGCTATAACGTACGTTTTGAGGTGCAGGAATTTTATTATAGCTTTAATGTCTACTGGCTATAATTTTATCAATTGTTCAAAAATAGTCTTATTCAGGCATATATTTTGCTGTATTCATCTCATAGTTCAAATATGAGAGTTTTATGTCTTTGTTTATTCACTCTGCAGCACAGGCACATGCGCCTTATATAGTGCTTTCCTCCGGCTTGGGCGGACATGCCAGCTTCTGGAATCCTCAAATTAAAGCCTTACAGCAAAATTTTCATGTGGTGACCTATGATCAGGAAGGTTGTCATGCGGATTCTGAACTCTTGCCCATGCCTTATTCCGTAGATCATATGGCTCGGCAGATCCTAGATTTATTGATCAGTCATGATATCCACGAATTTCATTTTATTGGACATGCGTTGGGTGGGCATATTGGTATGCAGCTCGCAACCTATCAGGCGGAGAAAAAATTTAGGTTGCTGAGTTTGACCATGTTGAATGCCTGGGGAGAACTGGACTCACATACCCAAAAATGTTTTCAGGCAAGGACTTCTTTATTGCTGAATAGTGGGGCAGAGGCTTATGTGAAAGCACAGGCTTTATTTCTTTATCCGCCGCAATGGATCTCGACTCATATTGATCAGTTAACTGAAGCAGAAAATAAGCAGCTTTTAGATTTTCCTCCAATTTCAAATGTTCTAGCACGCTTACAAGCTGTACAGGCCTTTAAACTAAACGAAGAGCATCAGCAAGCACTCAAAGATGTTCGTGTGCATCTGCTTGCTAATCAGGATGATTTTCTGGTGCCTTATCAACGTTCACAGCAATTACAACAATACCTGCCGCATAGTCACCTCATTTTGCTTGATACAGGTGCACATGCATCTACTGTGACCGAGACAGATCAGGTGAATCAATTGATCCTTTCCTTCCTGATTTCCCCTTAATTGGATGATTTTTTAAAAGCCAGACCTAGTGTCTGGTTTTTTATTTTTTCTAATCAATCATTTTTGTAGCATCAGCATGGTTTTTACTTCGAATTGATGCATGAACTGCAAATGCACAAATTGCTACGAGTGCACTTGAATGAAACAGTATGTTCAAAATTGACTCATAGGTAAAAATAGATATTTTACTAAAAATTCAAAAAATAAAATATTAAGTTTATGATATTTATAAATTAAATATAGTTGGCACACGCTTTGCAATGTTTATCTTGTAAATAAAATTCCCCGAAGTGGAATCAGAATTTTGAATAAGTGTTAAAAATAATGAGGTGTGAAAATGAAAATAGGTGTCTTCTGTCCAATCGGAAATAATGGCTGGTTACTCTCTGAAAATGCACCGCAGTACATGCCGACTTTTGAGTTAAACAAACAAATCGTACAGCGTGCTGAGCACTATGGTTTCGATTTCGCACTTTCCATGATCAAGCTGCGTGGCTTTGGTGGCAGGACTGAATTCTGGGAACATAACCTGGAAACTTTCACCCTAATGGCAGGTCTTGCTGCTGTCACCAGCAAAATTAAAATTTTCGCAACTGCCGCAACTCTGGTGATGCCACCTGCAATTGTCGCGCGCATGGCATCAACCATTGATTCGATTTCAAATGGCCGTTTTGGTCTGAATGTCGTAACTGGCTGGCAGCCACCTGAATATACCCAAATGGGTATGTGGCCAGGTAATGACTATTTTGGCAAACGCTATGAATATCTGTCTGAATATGTACAAATTCTGCGTGAACTTTGGGCGACTGGTAAATCAGACTTTAAAGGCGAACATTTCCAGATGGAAGATTGCCGTGTTAGCCCACGTCCACAAGCCGACATGAAGATTATCTGTGCAGGTCAATCTGATGCAGGTTTAGAGTTTTCTGCACAATATGCTGACTATAACTTCGTGTTTGGTAAAGGCCTGAATACTCCAACAGCTTATGCAGAAATTAATGACCGCCTCAAAGAAAAAACAGATGTGACTGGCCGTGATGTACAGACTTATGTGCTGTTTATGGTGATTGCTGCAGAAACCGATGAAGAAGCGCAAGCCAAATGGCAGCACTATAACGACGGTGCCGACATGGAAGCGATTAACTGGCTGATGAATCAGGGTGGTAAAGATACTACTTCCGGGACAGATACCAATATCCGTCAAATGGCTTCTAGCGTATCTCCAGTCAATATCAATATGGGTACGCTGGTGGGTTCTTATGAAAATGTGGCACGAATGTTGGATGAAATTGGCGAGATCAAGGGTACTGAAGGTGTGTTACTGACTTTTGATGATTTTATTCAAGGCGTTGAAGATTTCGGTCAAAAAATCCAGCCACTGATGAAATGCCGTGAGCATATTGTCATTGAAGGTGAAGCACCAGTTTTGGAGAAAAGTGCATGAGTGAGTCAGTGGTAACAGCCGGTTTTACTGAAAAACTCGGCACAGGAAAAACGCTTAAAGCTGAACCAGAAGCGATCTGTCTTGCACCAGAACAGACAGCCTTGATTGTGATTGATATGCAAAATGCTTATACCTCTCAGGGTGGCTATCTGGATCTGGCGGGCTTTGATGTCTCAAAAACCAAGCCAGTAGTGGAAAATATTAAAAAGGCTGTTGATGCCGCACATGCAGCCGGTATTCAGGTGATTTATTTCAAAAATGGATGGGATGTAGAATACAAGGAAGCGGGCGGTACGGATTCTCCAAATTTCCATAAATCCAATGCCTTAAAAACCATGCGTAAACGGCCTGAATTACAGGGGCAATTGTTAGCAAAAGGTGGTTGGGATTTTGAACTGATTGATGAGTTAAAGCCACTGCCACAAGACTTGGTGATCGAAAAGCCACGTTATAGCGGTTTCTTTAATACCGCGTTGGACAGCATGTTGCGTGTCCGAGGTATTCGCAATCTGGTCTTTGTCGGAATTGCCACTAATGTGTGTGTGGAGTCAACGCTACGTGACGGCTTCTTCCTGGAGTATTTCGGTGTCGCACTTGCTGATGCCTGCCATCAGGCAGGCCCAGCCGAAGCTCATGAAGCCAGTCTGTATAACATCAAGACCTTCTTTGGTTGGGTGTCAGATACTGCAAATTTTGTAGATACCTTTCAAAAAGAAAGTGAGTCACTAAAAGAAACTAAATTAGCTGTAAGCGCATAAAGAATTAAAGATCAGAATTAAGGAAAAAATAGTATGCCTAAAGAAATCATTATTCCAGCAGGAACCTCGAAACCATTAGCACCTTATGTACCGGCAACCAAGGCAGACAATATTGTGTATGTATCCGGTACATTAGCTTTTGATGAAAATAATAATGTGGTGCATGTCGGTGATGCCGCAGCACAGACCCGTCATATTCTGGAAACCATCAAGCGTGTGATTGAAGAAGCCGGTGGCAGCATGGATGACGTAACCTTTAACCATGTGCTTGTCAAAGACTGGGCAGATTATGCCGCGATTAATGCAGTGTATGCAGAGTATTTCCCGGGAGATAAGCCGGCCCGGTATTGCGTACAGACAGGTTTGGTCAAACCTGATGCGCTGGTCGAAATTGCTTCGATTGCCCATGTATAAGTCGATCCACCTGATTCAATCTCATTACTAGATGCCCCAGGTCTGAAACTGAATATTGACTTGGGGGCGGGAGAACAGCATGAATGCCAAACTATCTAAAATCATCACAGAAACAGTTGCAGAAAATAACGCATTAAATAAGGTTTTGGCGACTAACGCATCAGATGACATCTTTACCCAAGTTGATCAGCAGATTTTCCGTCAAGGCATGTCCAATCTCGGGGCTGCAGTCAATGTCATTACCACGCAAGGTGAGGCAGGACAGGCAGGATTTACTGCCTCAGCCGTATGTAGCGTGACGGATACACCACCAACGTTGTTGGTGTGTCTGAACCGTTCTGCTTCAGTCTATGAAACCTTTAAAAAGAATCAGGTGTTGTGTGTGAATACATTGGCATCACATCAACAACATCTCTCCAATCTGTTTGGTGGAAAAACACCAATGGCAGAGCGTTTCAGTCAGGGGAACTGGAAAACCTTGGTGACCCAGTCGCCTGTACTTGAGGATGCCTTAGTCAGTTTTGACTGCGAGGTGGTCCAATGTTTATCTGTAGGCAGTCATGACGTGCTGTTCTGTGAAGTGAAAGCCATGTGCCAGAGTCAAGGCAATGCGCTGATGTATTTCAATCGTTCTTACTGTGAGCCACACAAAATGTGCTAATTCAATTCAATCCTAATCAAGGAGGGGAAGCCGATGCAAGAAAAAGAAACGTGGTTTCCAAAATTTAAGCCTTATCAAGGCAATCTCGATACCACACCCGTGCAAACAGATGAATATCTACCTGCTGGGAAAAGTATTATTCTCGGGTTACAGCATGTGTTTGCCATGTTTGGGGCAACCGTGCTGGCACCCTTATTAATGGGGTTTGATCCTAATCTTACGATTTTTATTACCGGGATTGGAACCATTTTATTTTTCCTGATCACGGGCGGTCGATTGCCTAGTTATCTGGGATCAAGTTTCGCCTTTATTGGTGCGGTCGTCGCAGTGACGGGATATTCTGGAGTTGGAGCGAATCCAAATATCGGACTGGCCCTTGGCGGCACCATTGCTTGCGGTATCGTTTATGCCTTAATTGGACTGCTGGTCATGAAAACCGGTACCAACTGGATTGAAAAACTGATGCCACCTGTAGTGACAGGCGTGATCGTGATGATCATCGGTTTGAACTTGGCGCCCGTGGCGATTAAGAGTGTTTCAGCGAACCAGTTTGATTCGTGGATGGCTTTAATCACCATTATCTGTATCAGTGTGATTGCTGTGTTTACCCGAGGAATGGTACGCCGTCTATTATTGTTATTGGGCTTATTATCTTCCTACCTGATTTATTTCCTTTTCACCAATGTGATGGGCTTCGGACCTGCGATTGATTTTACCAAAGTCAGTGAAGCAGCATGGTTTGGTTTGCCAAATTTCCAGAGTCCGGTCTTTGAAATGAATGCCATGCTGATGATTGCACCAGTGGCAATTATCCTGGTTGCAGAAAATCTGGGGCACTTTAAGGCAGTCTCTGCGATGACCGGTAAAAACCTGTCACCGTATATGGGACGCGGTTTCTTTGCTGATGGGGTGTGTACTTCATTGTCAGCTTCTGTCGGTGGTACAGGCATGACCACTTATGCCGAAAATATCGGTGTAATGGCAGTCACCAGAGTTTATGCAACCACTGTATTTGTCTTTGCTGGTATCTTCGCAATTTTACTCGGACTTTCGCCTAAATTTGGCGCAGTGATCAGTACCATTCCAGTGGCTTTATTGGGTGGTGCATCGATTGTCGTATTTGGTCTGATTACGGTGGCTGGCGCGAAAATTTGGGTAGATAACCGTGTTGATTTCACCAAGAACAGTACGCTGATTATTGGTGCCGTGTGTCTGATCATGGGTACAGGGAACTATAGCTTGCAGATCGGTGGTTTTGATCTGGGTGGTATTGGTACCGCAACCTTAGCCGCAATTCTATTGAATCTATTCCTGAACCGTGGTGAAGATAAAGAATTACCAGCATCTGAACCAGCTGAAACTGTAACCGAAGTTGAGGCTAAGCCAGTCGTTTAAAATGAGGAGCATTTTTTGAGTCATACAATTGCATTTTTAGGACTCGGGGCAATGGGCTGGCATATGGCCTCCCATTTGCCAAAACTCGGACATCAGGTGTGGGTCTGGAACCGTACTGAACAGAAAGCTGTAGCGCATGCCGAAACTTTTGTAACGCAGGCAGTTGGTATTGAGCAGGCGGTTCAGGCAGATTTTATCTTTTCCTGTTTACCGACCAGTCAGGATGTAGAAGCATTAATTGCAGCTCATCCACCCAAACAAGGTGCAATCTGGATTGACTGTACCAGTGGTGTACCGGAATCAGCACAGAAACTGGCGAAGCTCTTGGAGCAACAAAGCAGTTTTTATCTGGATGCACCGGTTTCTGGCCAAACCATTGGAGCGGAACGCGGTACTTTAACTGTGATGGTCGGAGGCAATGAACAAGCCTTTGAACAAGTCAAGCCGATCATTGATGCCTTTGCAGGTTTGATTGAATATGTGGGAGAAAGCGGTTCTGGTTTTGCGGTGAAAGCCGTGAATAATACCTTAATGGCGACTCACTTATGGGCATTGGCTGAAGGGCTGACTGTGCTGAAAGGACAGGGAGTTGATTTAAGCAGTGCACTAAACTGTATTAATCATTCTAGCGGTAAAAGCAGCATGTCGGAAAATATCATGGCGCAGCGTGTACTGAGCCGTGAGTTTCATAAAACCTTTGCGCTGGATCTATTGCAGAAAGATATTGGTATTGCTTTAGAACTGGTGCAACAGCAGCAACTGGATTTATCAGTCATGTCATTGGTGCAACAACAGTTCCAGCAGATTGCCAGACCTCAGGCTAGTCAGCTGGATTTTTCCGCTGCGGTACAAGGGTTGGAACAACGTACACGAATTGAATTAAGGGGTTAAAGACTTTCTTATAAATTGCTATTCATAGAGAACCTATTAATTTTGAATTAAATCCATAACGACAGATTTACTAGCAAAAATATGAAAAGCCGGGAATTTAATAACTCTCGGCTTTCTTATTGATCATTATTTTAAATAGCCTAAGCAATTTTTCAATTTAACTGATATTTGAGCAATTTAAATAAATAGATTTCTTTTATAAATTAGAAAATGATTGTTCATTAATATTTAATGTTCCTTCTCCCTTAGGGATGAGGAGCATGCTCCGCAAGAGGATGAGAAATTTTTTATAAAGAACCTCTCTTATGAGGAGAGGGAATTTCATAAATAATCTTTAATCATTAAGAATTATTTATGAAAGAGCTTTAATACACTTATATTTATTTCTCTCGATTCGCTTCATATTCCTGAATCACTTCAAGTGCAGCACGAAAAGCTTCCTGGGTTGCCGGTGCGCCGCAGTAAGGCAAACTATGCAGCAGCACTTCCTGAATTTCCTCAACCGTTGCGCCATTATTCAGCGCACCTCGCACATGGCCTTTCAGTTCAGTGGGACTTTTTTGCGCGGTCAGGAAGGCAATGGTAATTAAAGAACGATACTTACGCGGTAATACACCTTCACGTTGCCAGGTCGAACCCCAGGCATGTTCATTAATCCAGTCCTGTAGAGGCTGGGTAAAAGGCACGGTATTTTCCTGAGCACGCTGCACAAAGCTTTCGCCCATTACTTCGGTACGAACTTTCAAGCCATTTTCATAATCTTGTTGTGACATGCTTTATCCTCAATTTTCTTATAGGGCTAGCTTAGTACTTTTAATCTGAAATACCATCGTGCAATAGTCGTAAAAAAGTGGCTGAAAAGCCACTTGTGAAGCTTCCAGAGTAAAGTAATAAAATGACTTCACTCTGGAATTTATTACACCTTAAATTCAAGTTTTATTTAAGGTGATACTGAGTGTGAAGGATCAGTTTGCACTGAAGTATCCGTTCCTTTGGCATCCGCTTTCATGAGATACGGATTTTCAAGCTCTAATACCTCATTCAAATGCAGATCAAATACATCGGTCAACATGCTGTCATAACGTCGCGCATTATAGTGCAAGAGTTTTTCTGCTTCCTGATCATTAATAAAGCCTTGTAGCTGTGCATCGGCTACATGGTCGGCAAAACTGAGTCCTTTAAATTGTCCTTTATTTTCAGCTTTTTTAAAGCGATCCCAAAGCTTTTCAATCTCCAGTAGCAGATTGAAAGTTGATTCCATACGGCCAGTGACATCATTTTCATGAGTATTGTAATAGACATGTTTTTTGAGCACTTGGCGGAACGCATTGTCTTCCATCATGCTATTGGCGACCTGCTGTTTCAGCTGATCTGACGGCTTTTTCAATGAACGGCCAAATGGGAAACAGATGAATTTGACCATGCCAGCTGCAACACCTACCGGGAAATTCGCAAATAAGTCATAAAACGCTTCCTGAGCGGTATATAAAGATTTTTCAATCGCCAGTTGGGCATGCAGACATTCAGCTTCTGTTTTTTTGCTATGCTCAAAAAACTTGAGAATTGCCGATGCAATAAACAGGTGAGCATGAATGTCGGCCAGACGACCCGAAAGCATTTCCTTACGTTTAATATCCCCCGCCAACAGACCTAAACACATATCTGCGGTCAGGGCAAAGTTAGCACTGAGCCGGTTAATGATCTTATAATAAGGTCGGGTAAAGTCAACCGCACTTTGTGGTGCTGAATTTGAACCGCCACTAAAGGCATAGGCAAATGAACGGGCCGTCCGGTTAAAGGTATAACCTAAATGTTTAAATAATAAATTATCGAAGGGATCAAGAGCTGCTTTCGGATCTTCAGCTTGCAGAAGCTGTAATTCTTCATATAAATAAGGGTGGCAGCGCATCGAACCTTGACCAAAAATCATCAGGGAACGGCTCAGAATATTAGCACCTTCGACTGTAATTGATACTGGAATCGCTTGATAGTTTAAGGCCAAAAAGTTACGAGGCCCCATTTGAATGGCACGACCACCGACAACATCCATACCATGGTTAACAATTTTACGCATAGTTTCAGTGGCATAGTACTTGGCAATCGCCGTCATCACTGCCGGTTTCCCGCCTTGATTTAGACCACAGGTCACTAAATAGCGAAAAGCTTCCAGCATATAGGCATCACTGGCGATTTCACTATTGGCTTCCTGCACCCCTTCAAATTTACCCACTGAAATTTTAAATTGCTGGCGAATCCGTGAAAATGCACTGACATTCAAATAAGTCATCTCGGCACTAGAGGTAGATAAAGCTGGCAGAGAAATACCACGGCCGACAGCCAGACATTCCATCAACATGCGCCAACCTTTACCTGCATTTTTTACGCCACCGATAATCCAGTCAAGAGGAATAAATACATCCTTGCCTTCAACGGTACCATTCATAAACGGTGAGCCAGGATGGTGCCGTGGACCAACGATGACGCCTTGGTGATCGGCAGGTAACAGGGCGCAGGTAATCCCATAGTCAGTTTTATCCCCCAATAGATGATCCGGATCATACATTTTAAAGGCCAGGCCTACTACTGTTGCAATCGGCGCCAAAGTAATCCAGCGTTTGGAAAAATTCATCCTCAGACCAAGCACTTCCTGACCTTCAAACTGGCCATAGCAGACCACGCCGGTATCTGGAATGGCGCCGGCATCTGAACCTGCCTCTGGACTGGTCAAACCGAAACAGGGAATTTCTTCGCCGCGTGCCAGCCCTGGCAGATAACGGTTTTTCTGCTCTTCGGTACCGTAATGGAGCAACAGCTCACCCGGACCGAGAGAGTTAGGTACCATACAGCTGACTGCAGCAGTGAGAGAACGCGAAGAAATCTTGCTCATGACCCGGCTTTGAGCAAAGGAACTAAAGGCACGACCGCCATATTCTTTGGGAATAATCAAACCGAGGAAACCATTATCTTTAATATACTGCCAGATATGTTCAGGCAGCATTTTTTTCTCATGGATTTCCCATTCATCTAACATGCTACATAGCGTTTCAACTTCGTTATCCAGAAATGCCTGCTCCTCGACCGATAATTTTGGATAAGGATAATTATTAAAGGTTTCCCAGTTGGGCGCTCCCATAAAAAGTTCTTTTTCCCACCAGCTGGTACCGGAATCCAGCGCTTCACGTTCTGTCGGGCTAATGCTTGGCATGGCATCTGCTAAAGCCTTATAAGCTGGCCTGGAAATAAAAGACATACGCAGAGGATCAATTAGCACGACCAGACTAATCAGAATTAGGGGAATACCGAGTAATAGCGACCAAGGGCTGATGAATGCACAGACCACTGACATGATCATCAGGGTAATCGCACCAGTGGTACGGGAAAATTGAAAGAAGAAAATCGCCCATAAACTGGCAAGTAGAAGAAGCACGGCAAAAATAAATAGCATTGTTATATTTCTCCAGGGTTATACAACTGTGCCGCTGCCAGTATTAATAATGTGTTTTCTTAAAACTTGACGATATTTTTGCATCATTTAAGAATTAGGCAAGTTCACAGCTGTTCTTGTGAGAACTATCGTTATTAAATATTTCAACGACATATTAAAGTGTTTTAACTATTTTTGAGATTGTTTGAAAAGTAAGCAGTATTCAAGTGAGAACACGCAAAGAAATGTGAAGATAAGTAATAACTTAATGAATGAAGACGAGAAAAAAATTATTAAAGATTAAATTAAATTTAAACTCATAAGCTATAAAAAAGCCCTCTATTTAAGAGGGCTTGGGCTGAAGCGATTTTTAAGCTTCAATCGTCTGAACAGTGATTTTTTTTGCCGGATCAACTTTACGACGTACTGCTGGAACCGGTTCGCCGTAGTATTGACGATCGGCAAAGTAGCTTGAACGTACCATTGGAGCCGACCATATATTCTTAAAGCCAAGCTTACGGCCATGTTCTGCGTAGCGCTCGAATTCTTCTGGTGTTACAAAGCGGTCAATTGGCGCATGCTGTTTAGAAGGCTGCAAGTACTGACCAATCGTTACATAATCGACCTCATGTGCTTTCAGGTCATCCAGCAGCGCAATAACTTCTTCTTCAGTTTCACCAATGCCGACCATCAAACCACATTTGGTTGGAATATCCGGGCAGTATTCTTTAAACATTTTCAGCAGGTTTAAAGAGTGCTGATAATCAGAACCCGGACGCATCGCTTTATACAGACGTGGCACAGTTTCAATATTGTGGTTAAACACGTCTGGTGGACATTCAGTCATGATACGTAGCGCAATATCCATACGACCGCGGAAGTCAGGAACCAGGATTTCTAATAAAGTTTTTGGACTCAGTTCACGTGCTTCTTTAATACAATCGACAAAATGCTGTGCACCGCCATCCAGTAAATCATCACGGTCTACCGAAGTGATTACCGCATATTTCAAACCTAAGTTAGCAATCGTTTCTGCCATATGGCGCGGTTCATCTGGATCTAGTGCATTTGGACGGCCATGTGCCACATCACAGAACGGACAGCGACGGGTACAGATATCACCCATAATCATAAAGGTTGCTGTACCACCGCCAAAACATTCAGGCAGGTTAGGACAGGCGGCTTCTTCACATACGGTATGTAATTTTTGCTGACGAAGTGTAGTTTTAATACGTTGTACTTCTTCAGGTGCGGCCATTTTGACGCGAATCCAGTCCGGCTTCCGTGGTGTTTCAACCGTAGGTACAACTTTTACAGGAATACGGGCGACCTTTTCCGCGCCGCGAAGTTTGACACCCTGTTCAGGTTTACGGTTTTCAGACATATTTAACTTTTCCACTGTTTTTGAAGGGAGGAGATAATCAAAGATAGCGTTTTTATTATAACGGACTTAGCTACAAATGGGGCAAAAAGGACTATTCATTTAAAAAATGTTCTCATCACATAATATATGTCAGTTAAATACACCAAAATGACATGATTTACGTCATAATATGGCAAACAGATATTGCAGATGAATTTAATTTATAAAGGAGCGTTGAATGCCACGTAAGAAAGAGGTCGTTAGTGGGACTTTCGTTAAGTACGATGCGGTAGTTCTAGGTTCAGGCCCTGCGGGCGAAGGCGCGGCAATGAAACTTGCCAAATCGGGTAAGCGCGTTGCAATCGTTGATATGCGTGAACAACTTGGTGGTAACTGTACGCATGTTGGTACGATTCCAAGTAAAGCATTGCGTCAAACGGTATCAAGCATCATCCGTTATCAACGTGATCCAATGTTCCAGAAAGTCGGTGAATGGAAACAGTTCACTATGAAGCAAGTGCTTCGTAATGCGCATAAAGTGATTCAACAGCAGGTTGAAACACATTCACGTTTTTACGACCGTAATAAAATTGATATCTTCCATGGCCGTGCCTATGTTCAGGATGAAAATACCATTTTTGTATTTACTCCAGATGGCATTAAGGAAACGATTCAGTTTAAACAATTAGTAATTGCGACAGGTTCTCGTCCTTATCGTCCGGAAATCCTAGACTTTAATCACCCACGTGTATTTGATTCAGACAAAATTCTGGATCTGGATTATTCAATCCAAAAAATCATTATTTATGGTGCAGGTGTGATTGGTTGTGAGTACGCATCGATCTTTATTGGTCTGGGCCATAAAGTTGACCTGATCAATACGCAACCGAAGCTACTTAGCTATCTGGATGATGAAATTTCCGATGCCTTGTCTTATCACTTGCGTGAGCAGGGCGTGTTAATCCGTCACAATGAGCAGATTGATTACCTTGAAACATCTGATGATTATGTGGTTCTACATACACAAAGTGGCAAGAAAATTAAAGCAGATGCCATCCTTTGGTGTAATGGTCGTTCAGGGAATACTGATGGTTTAGGTCTGGAAAATGTTGGCTTGAAACCGAACAGCCGTGGTCAATTGACTGTAAATGATCAATATCAAACCGAAGTCGAAAATATCTACGCTGCGGGTGATGTGATTGGCTGGCCATCTCTTGCTTCTGCTGCCTATGACCAAGGTCGTTGTGCAGGTGCAAACATGAGTGGAGAGAAAGATGTTGCACCAGTGACAGATATTCCGACAGGTATTTATACCATTCCAGAAATTTCTTCAATTGGTAAAACTGAACAGCAGTTGACTGAAGAAAAAATTCCGTATGAAGTTGGCCAAGCTTCATTCCGTCATCTGGCACGTGCCCAGATTACCGGTGATACGGTAGGTGAATTGAAGATCCTGTTCCATCGTGAAACATTAGAAGTTTTAGGCGTTCATTGTTTTGGTAACAATGCTTCTGAAATTATCCACATTGGTCAGGCGGTAATGAACAGCCCGAACAATACCATCAAGTATTTCGTGGAAACCACGTTTAACTACCCAACCATGGCGGAAGCATATCGTGTAGCGACACTGAATGGTATGAACCGTTTATTTTAATTTGATTAATTCAAGTTAGATCAAAAACCCGTAAGTATTTGCTTGCGGGTTTTTTTATTGGAATGGTTTGAGCATACAACTATTAACCTATGCCATTTGAAATGAAGAACAGGATTATCAAATTAATTTTTTAAGCCGCCATTTTTCGGCATTCTTCAGCACAACGACGGCATGCTTCGGCACACTGCAGGCAATGATCGTCTTGATGTTGACCACATTCTTCTGCACAGTAGTCACACGCTTTGGCGCAGAGTTCACACATCTCATGCATGAAAGGAGACTGTTTCTGTTCCATACGGGCGCAAAGCTGGCAAATATCTGCACAATCCAGACAGCGTTGAATACATTCCCGCATCATCTCCAGATCTTCTTCTTTAAGACAGGCGCTAGCACAGTTGGCACATGCGAGTGAACAGCTCATACAGGCCCGAACACAATCTGAAAATTGAAGCTCATTCATGGTCTTTTCCTCTATTTATATGCTGAATCCTGATTTTCTAATACGCTAAGCAGAAAAAGGAAAATACACCAGACAGATTAAGTGAGAAAAAGTAAACAGCTGCTTGGTTTTGTTAAAGATCGATTAGATCAAACCTAATATTCAGAGTTAACTTTTTGCTTGAAAATAAAAGATTTTTGATGCGGTTACAGTCTTAATGGTAGACAATCTATATGCAGAGTCATTCTTATCAAAGGTTTAGGCTACCTTTCTCGTTATTCTCATTTTTTATTAAAATGGACGGAAATCCGCCAGGCTATAGCGTTTCAAGAAAGGGTAATGATCAGTTGGAAAGAGTGCCGGGAAGATGGAATGACCTGATTGTCTCGGAATACAATTCTAACTAATACTTTGCTCGTGATCACTGGGATAAATTTGTTATTACGAGGCCTCAACTTTATTTATGATAATCAAAACATATGAAAAAACTTAAACCCAGACAGCGCAAAATTATTATGAATTCTAAAATTTTGAAATAATAAAGAAATATAGTAATTGTTGGGTTTTACTACTTTTAGTTTTTGTGCTGAAACATAGTGAAATTTACTGATGCTATTTCAGCAGTTTAATGCGCGCAGAAAGCCTGATTAAAGTATTCAAACAGTTCAGGGGTTTGCAACCATAGTGCAATCGACAATGTGAGTAAAAGCAGGATTGCCACAGCAATCGAGATTTTGAGTTTCAGCAGAGAATCAGTCATGGACAATTTGCTCCTCATTAACCCAGAAATGTACCAGTACGCCAAATATGCTTAATACAATTGATAGCATCCATACTGCATTGTAATTGCCTGCTATATCATGGTTAACACCACCAAGCCATCCACCAAAGAATGAGCCAACCTGATGGGTGAAAAATACAATACCACTCAGCATGGTCAGATACTTAACCCCGAACATATTGGCGACAATACCGTTGGTCAGTGGTACGGTAGACAACCATAATAAACCCATGATGACACCAAAGGCATAAACTGTCCATGTGCTGAGTGGCAGCAGTAAAAATGCAATAATAGCAATGCCGCGTAGGCCATATAAACCCATCAATAAGTGCGGTTTAGAGTATTTCCCACCAAGCCAGCCAGCGGTATAGGTGCCGACCACATTAAACAAACCGACCAGAGCCAGGAAAATTGTTCCAGTAGTGGCATTAAACCCGTGATCAATCAGATAGCCAGGCAGATGAATTCCGATAAAGACTACCTGGAACCCGCAGACAAAGAAGCCCAGTGCCAGAAACCAGAAAGGTTTATGGTTTTTAACCACCACTAGAATCTGTTTAAAACTGAGTGATGCTTTATTGGGTGTAGGAATGGCATTAGCAGCAACATACATCGGTGCTTTCAGCATCCAGGCGAGGGGTACAATCAGTGCGATTAAAATGGCACTGACCATCAGTGCGGCTGACCATCCGACATTCTGTAACAGCAGCAGGGTCGAGGGCAGCATGATAAACTGACCAAAAGATCCGGCTGCACTGGCAATGCCCATGGCTAGACTGCGTTTTTCTGGTGGTGCTGCACGTCCGACTGCAGACAATAACACCGGAAAAGAAGTTGCAGATAGCGCTAGACCCAGAATCAGACCCACACTCAGATTTAACAGTAAGCCGGTTGAGCTGACTGCCATCAAGAGTAGACCGATTGCATATAAGGCTCCGCCTACAGCCACCACAATTTTGCTACCATATTTATCGGCAAATGCCCCGGTAATCGGTTGTACTGCACCCCAGATCAGGTTTTGCATGGCAATAGCCAAGCTAAAAACATTATGACCCCAGCCAAACTCTTCGCTCATCGGCACCAGATATAGGCCAAATGCATGACGGACACCTAAAGACAATGCCAGAATCACTGCTGAACCAATAAGCATATAAATAAGTGGCTTGGAAAACTGGCTGTGGGTCATAAGAAATCTGTACGATGAGTATCGCAATCTATGTTAGTCGATTCGACTTGTTGTCGCGATAGAATAATAATTACTTAAAAGATAAATTTTTTTTATAGATTCAATGTTTATGGAGAATAGATAGGTCCAGAGTAGAATCTGGAGATTGGGCAGAGTCTTGGCTGATTTGGTGAATTCCGAACTTAAAAAAGCAGAGCTAAGCTCTGCTTTTAAAATTGAACTGTCTTAGAATCGCATACCAATACCTGCATAAGCTAGGATCGGATTAATTTCTACATCGGCTTTAGAGTTGATTAAGGTTTGCCCGGTATTTTCATTGATTACAGTAATCTTAGATTCGTTTTGCAAATGGGCATAAGACACTGAGCCAACTGCAAACCATTTCTCATTGAAATCATAAGTAAAGCCGGCAGTCACCACAGGAGCAAAAGCATCGGTAGCTTCGAGATCCACTTTCATTCTGCCATTACTGTCCTTCATTTCAAGAGAAGCACCAGCATTCTGATTAATAATATTCTGGATCATATGACCTGCAGCAACCAGATCAGCTTCAATGCCTTTATCCATTTCAAGTTCATTGAAGTAGGCATACATTAACCCTACTCCTACATAGGGGCGGAATTTATTTACTCCTGTCTTACCAAAATGATATTGGAATTCAAAAGCAGGCGTCCATGCACGAGCTTCAGCGGCTTTGCTAGACTGCGCCAAGTCTGTAATTCTAATATCATTGGCAAGATTTAAATTGCCTGCAATTCCACCCAAAGGCGTTGCCACAGCAGCAAATGGGGCATAAATTGTACCTTTACCTTTGATATCTACTTTGGGGGGAATACCAGCCTTCATTTCAAATGAAACGTTATCAGTGAAGAAATAATTGGTCATGATGCCAAGCGTAGTGACATCATCTGCTTCAAGACCTGTTCCCGGGTTATCCCATTCTGAAAGACCATATACATAAGAATCTCCAGAAAGGCCACTAGATACTTGCCCCCCAAATGCACCAATGAGTCTGACTAATCCTTCAACAAAACGATTTGGTCTACGGTCGGGATCAAGGTTATCTATGACGGTTTGTGCCTGAATATTTCCAACTTTGGATTGATAGCCTTCATTAATAGCAGTATTTACACGAACGGGCTGTGCTTTACCTTGTGGCATGACATGTAAAGCCCCCACTGAGACTGAAAAACGCTTAAAGCCCTCGGCTTCCATACTGAAATATTTTGAATAGTCGGCCGCCTGAGTGGTGGAAGTAATTCCAATAAGTCCGGTAGCCATACATATAAAAGTTGATTTTTTCATCTTAAAGTTCACTCCATGAAGTTTAAATGACGGATTGTTATAAGCTCAATTTGGATAATTATAGAGTATTTACTCTACTCTAAAATTGCTTAAATTAAGATAAATGGAATACTTGAGACGTTGTTTTTTTAATCAAAAAATGGTAGCAACATTAAATGAAACATCGTTTGATAACACAATAAAAAGACTTGTTTTTACATCTCGCTCTTTTTTTTTGTACAATAGACTGAGTTATTATTGAGTCAAGCTGATGAGCTCCCCAAATACTCCCAAGAAAAAGCCTTTAGTTAATTTGCCGTTTCCATTGAAGCAAGCTGATCAAGGTGCAACAGATGAGATCTTAGAGGATCTTCGTCCCAAGCCACAACGTTATGCTGATCGAACCTGGATGCCACCACGTGGCACCCGTCGTTCAATGGGAAAACGATAAGTTTTCTAATAAAAAAGCCATGGTTTAACCATGGCTTTTTTATTTATTGCTATTTAAATCATTCCACTTACTGAGAAGCTGGCATTCTGCGGTCATTATTTTGATAATGACTTCTTTTCTGATGATACATATCTTGATCGGCACGTTTTAGCATGTCTTCAAGACGCTCATCTGCATAGCTGGTTGCATGTCCGATCGATAGGCTGATTGGCTGATGTGAGTAAAACTGGTTATCAACCACTAAAAGTTCATGCAAACTATTGAGACAATTTTGCAAAGCAGTTTGATCCGCACCAGGTAAAAGGACTACAAATTCATCTCCACCAATTCGAGAGGCAGAATAGGGCGTATGTTGAATAAGTTGATTCAGGATATTACCCACGCGACGTAACTGGTTGTCTCCAGCATCGTGTCCAAGGCAGTCATTTAATTCTTTGAGTCCATTGAGATCCATAAAAATACAGGATACTGGACGTAGTAAATTACGCTCCAGACGGTTTAGTTCCTGCATGTAAAATGAACGGTTACATAGTTGGGTCAAGACATCATGTCTGCCTAAATATTCCAGATAATGTTCAGCTTTTTTACGTGCGGTAATATCTGTCAGGGCAATTTGAACAATACTCCAGTCATGGAGGTAATCAGGGAATACTGTGAATTGAAGCAGGACATGACGGATACTGCCATCCAGTGCATAGTTTACGGCTTCACGCTGATGATGCAGATTACCATTCCAAAGCTCAATAAGTTGTTCTTTAAAGGTCTGTACCATTTCTTTAGCAAAGACTTTATGTACATTCTTTAATAGAGCATCTTTGGTTGAGGCGCCGAACAGATCGAGAGTGGCCTGATTGACATCAATGATTCTAATCTCTCTAATGCATTCATAAATAAAATCATGATGTACATCCAGAAAAGTCTGAAAATCTTCAATTCCTAAATCACGTAAATGATCTAGTTTAATTTTAATATGGCTAAAATCCTCGATCCATAATGAAGCCGGTGAATAAATAAAACGAGCTTCAGCCAGATGGCGATTTTGTTCTTCTAAACGACGAGCTTGTGTATAAGCAGTGATGTCTTCAGTAGTAATCAAGAGTAGGGAGAGATCATGCTCATGTTGTGGCAGGACAATTCCTTTCAGCTGAATATCCAGACGCTGACCAGTCAAGGTATAGTTTACTGCTAAATGGGAAAATTGGGTGTCTCCATTCCATAGAGCGACGAGTTCCTGGATGTGGGATTTGCTCATATCCTCTTTGAACACAAGATCCAAATTTTGACTTAGATGGTTAAAGTCATCTGCCTGATAAAGCTCTAGTGTTTTAGGATTGACCTTAAGCAGTTTAATTTTTTTCGCACATTTTAAAATACGTGATTCGTCTTCTTGCAAAAAAGTGAGTAAATCCTGCACCCCTTGAGCACGCCAGAGATCAAATTGTTTTTTTACTTCACTAAAATCTTCAAGCCACATGGCAATAGGAGATAATTCAAAAATTGGAGAATCCAGCATGTTCATTCAAGCAGCTCAATTTTATTATTTAATTTAATGAGGCAAGTATAAGACCAAAAAAATGATTTTAGAATAATGTGATAATTAAATATTTATCTTGAAATTGAATGCTATTTTTATTAGATCACCTTTTATATTTCACAATAAAAAAGCCAATTCAGGAATTGGCTTTGATTGATACTAAGTCTGAAATTAGAGAAGGCTTCTACGTGCTTTATTTTCAGGCTTTGGTGGCGCAATTTCACGCTTACCATGCCAGACATCTGAAAAATCCTGTTCATTAATATTATACAGTTCAAGCAGTGCCAGAATCACACCACCAAAGACCATAGGACCTTCAGAATTGTTCTGGAAATCGAAAACCTTGCCATTCAAATTATGCAAAATGTCCTGAATCTCAAAAACACGATCACGGCCATTACTATCTGTTGGATACATTTGGGTATTCAGTAAAATTTTAGCCAGGCTTTTTTCACTATCGGTCACTGCAAGCACTTCGATCAGTTCATCGGTGGGGTCAGCAAAAATGATAGAGTCACGGAAAATGGTTTTAAGGAATTTTTCATTCAATTTCGGAAGCGGTTTTTCTACAAACGGGCGAAAAGATTGCGGGAAAATCACATTATGTGAAATCCCCTTAAACATAGGCGCAATTTCTTCTACTTTATAACCTGCAATGCCGCAGCCGACCGAGGTCAGGAAATACTTATTTTTCGGATGATTCTTGGTATAAATTTTAAAGTCATCGATATAATGCTGAATCTGTGACAATGGCATTTGTTGCAAATGCTCATTCATTGTAGGAATAGCATAGCTTTGACCAGACCAGCCACGACCAACCCCTTCTACAGCACCAAAGTGCTCAAGCGCTGTTCTTGCGGCACCGCCTGCATGCAGCCCTGCCATATTGCTGCCAAATACAAATACAGTATTTTCTGGCAAGGATTTGACGATGCTTTCATCATGGTATTGGTAAGTCATGGCTTTTGATTCGATATCCTTATTGGTTTCATGTTGCCTTTGAAATCGCTAGGGGTCAAGGCAAATTGTGTCTATAAGAAAGCAAAAGTCTCAAGAGAAATTAGAACTTTATGTAACTGAATTTTACCTATCTTCATAGAGATGTTTAAAGTGCCACTTGCTTGAGTTCTTAAATATTATTAGCTAATTTTTAAATAAATATTTTTGAAATTTAATAAAATATTCAAAGCGGATAAGATGAGATGGAACTGTTTTGTAATCATTCTATTAAGTTACTTATAGACTTCAATTTTTACCAAATAGACACCTGTTTAGGCATTGAGTAATTCAGATTTAACCCCATAATTAGAACAACAAAATATTGCCAGTGAATTGCCGCAAATTATGTCTGATAAAACCCCTTTCGATTTAGTGACCAGCTATCAACCTGCTGGCGATCAGCCACAAGCCATTGAAAAACTGGTTCAGGGAATTGAACGGGGCTATAAGAATCAGCTATTGCTAGGCGTGACAGGGTCCGGTAAGACCTACACTATGGCCAATGTAATTGCGCGGACGCAACGCCCGACCATTGTCATGGCACATAACAAAACCTTGGCAGCACAGCTCTATGGCGAATTTAAGGCATTCTTCCCGAATAATGCGGTGGAATATTTCGTTAGTTACTATGATTATTATCAGCCTGAAGCCTATGTGCCATCTTCCGATACTTTTATCGAGAAAGATTCAGCAATTAATGATCATATTGACCAGATGCGGTTATCCGCAACACGTGCTTTATTAGAACGCCGTGATGCCATTATTGTTGCTTCAGTTTCTGCAATCTACGGTTTGGGTGATCCGAATGCCTACATGAGCATGTTGCTGCATGTGGTGGAAGGGGATCGTATTGGTCGGGATGACATTATTCGCCGTCTGGTCGAGATGCAATATACTCGTAATGAACTGGAGTTTCTGCGTGGTACCTATCGTATTCGCGGTGAAATTATTGATATTTTCCCTGCCGAATCGGATCAGAATGCGATCCGTATCGAACTGTTTGATGATGAGGTAGATTCGATCCGCTGGTTTGATCCATTGACTGGCAAAATGATCCGCAAAGTACCGCGTGTGACAATTTATCCAAAAAGTCATTATGTTACACCAAAGGATAATCTGACCCGTGCCATTGAAACCATCCGGGAAGAGTTAAAAGAGCGTCTGGTGTTTTTCCGTGAAAATGACAAATTATTGGAAGCACAGCGTATCGAACAGCGTACCCGTTATGATTTAGAAATGATGCAGCAACTGGGCTATACCAATGGCATCGAAAACTATTCACGGCATTTATCTGGCCGTCCCTCAGGTGAAGCACCGCCAACACTGTTTGATTATGTACCTGATGATGCCTTGCTGATTATTGATGAATCACATGTAACAGTTCCACAGATTGGTGCAATGTATAAGGGTGACCGTTCACGTAAGGAAAATCTGGTGAATTATGGTTTCCGTTTGCCGAGCGCACTGGATAACCGTCCAATGAAATTTGAGGAATGGGAACGTATTATTCCAACCACGGTTTATGTCAGTGCAACGCCAGCACGATATGAACTGGAAAAGTCAGAACAGATTGTAGAGCAGGTGGTGCGTCCCACAGGATTGGTCGATCCTGAAATTGAAATCCGTCCAGTGCTGACCCAAGTCGATGATGTATTGTCCGAAATTAATATCCGCAAAGATCTGAATGAACGTGTACTGGTGACGACATTAACCAAACGTATGGCAGAAGACCTGACTTCGTATTTGAAAGAATATGGCGTAAAGGTAGCCTACTTGCATTCAGATATCGATACTGTAGAGCGGGTAAAAATTATTCATGAATTGCGTACCGGTATTTACGATGTGCTGGTCGGGATTAACCTGTTACGTGAAGGTCTGGATATGCCAGAAGTGTCCTTGGTTGCGATTCTGGATGCAGATAAAGAAGGTTTCCTGCGTTCCGAACGTTCCCTGATTCAGACCATTGGTCGTGCTGCACGTAACTTGAAAGGTAAAGCAATTCTTTATGCGGACCGGATTACGGACTCCATGCAAAAAGCAATTGACGAAACGGATCGTCGTCGTACCAAACAAATTCAGTTTAATGAAGAGCATGGTATTGTCCCACGCAGTGCCGTACGTCAGGTGATCAAGGAAATCGATACTGGAGAGGTGCTCGATGATGATCAAATTGATGAACGTATCTCAGATCAGGCTAAAGCTTTAAGTGCGGATGAACGGCATCTGCTGGCAGATCCGAAACTGTTTGCAAAGCATATGACTAAGCTTGAAAAAGAGATGCTGAAAGCTTCTAAAGAACTGCAGTTTGAACAGGCAGCGCGTTTGCGTGATGAAATTCTGCGCTTGAAGGCTCAGATGCTGAGTTAAGCATCTGATCTGCCTATGATTAGTTGTGCAAAACTAATCATAAATCTTACATATCGATACACAATCATTCACACGATGACGTTATTGTTGTTACAGATAAAATTTTACAAAAACATGTGGTTCACTCATCTGTGTGAATGAAAGGATACTTTATGACAACTAAGAATTTTTCTCAGGCAAGTCTAAAAATTGCCAAAATTGCGGTTGGTAGTGCTGTTCTTCTGGGTTTGGGCGCTACGACCATGGCATATGCGCAAAAAGAGTCATTACCGACCGTGGAAAAAGTTGAACTGGACCGTTATTTGGGTACATGGTACGAAGTGGCGCGTAAGCCTTTATATTTTCAGAATAAGTGTGACCGTGATGTCACAGCAACGTATACTTTGAATGAAAATGGCAATATCGTGGTTGATAACCGCTGTATTAAAAAAGATGGTGAACAAACCCAGTCAGTGGGTGAGGCATTTGTGCAGAATCCACCCCAAAATACCAAATTAAAAGTCAGTTTCTTGCCAGACTTTATTCGCTGGATTCCTGTCGGGCGTGGTGATTATTGGGTTTTGAAACTGGATGAAAACTATCAAACCGTTCTGGTCGGTGAGCCTAAACGTAAATATATGTGGATACTCTCACGTGATCCGCAGTTGGATAAAAATGTAGTGAATGAATATTTACAATATGCTCAGTCAGTCGGTTATGACCTGAGTGATGTGATTCATACCAAACAAACTGCACGCTAAACTCAGTTTATCCTCAAACCATGCTTCGGCATGGTTTTTTTATATTTATACAATCAGAAGCTACACATTGAAAATTTATCATTCGATCAAAGAATAGAGACAAGTATTCTTGAAGACATCCCGATATAATGCGCGCAAAGAGATTTTGGGGTAGTGAATGTATAAAGGGATTGCGCTGTCAGTGCTGGCGTCACTGGTTTTTGGTGTGCTTTATATTTTCACGCCTTTTTTGCAGCCACTAGACAGTGAGCAAACCTTTGCATGGCGTATGTTGGCGACCCTCCCATTTCTGACGGCGTTTATGTGGTGGTCAGGTGATCTCAATCATATCAGCAGTATTTTTAAGCGAATTCTACAACAGCCGACGTTTTTGATCTGGTTAATTATCAGCTCTTTACTTTGTACAACCCAACTCTGGTTATTTTTATGGGGGCCGATTAATGGTCGCGGCCTGCAAGTGTCGCTGGGTTATTTCCTGTTGCCTTTGGTGATGGTCCTGGTTGGCTGTGTGCTCTATAAAGAAAAACTGTCTGCCTGGCAGATGGCGGCGGTGGTTTGTGCGGTAATAGGCGTGGGACATGAAATCTGGCGGATTGGTTTTATTGCCTGGGAAACGGTCTATGTAGCTTTGGCTTATCCACTGTATTTTTTCCTGCGCCGTCGCTTTGGTACGGATCACTTGGGTGGATTCTGGTGGGACTTATGTCTGATTCTGCCAGTGGCTTTTTATCTGGGCTTTGTACATAGCGATTCTCTCAAGCTGATGGTCAGTTTCCCTCATCTCATCTTGGCAGTGTTGGGTTTGGGTTTCTTAAGTGCTTTAGGCTTAGGTAGTTATATTCTGGCAAGCCGTTATCTGCCTTTCGTAATTTTTGGTCTGCTGAGCTATCTGGAGCCAGTGTTACTGGCTTTTGCCTCGATGGCACTTGGGGAACGGGTAGAATCTGGAGAATGGCTGACCTATATCCCGATTTGGCTAGCGGTGATGGTGCTGATTGTGGAAGGAATATTGCATTTAAAACAGCAGCAGTTGAAAAAAGATGAACTTGAAAAAAAAGCTGAAAAAATGGAAAAACTCAAAAAAAATAATGAATAATGCTATTTGCATAAGTGTGATATTCGTCAGATAATTTTGACGTAAATGTTATCTAATTCATGTACCATTTTGTTTAAAAGAATGTTCGTTATATTTAAAGGGGATAAACATGTCACAGATTGCGATTCCATATCAGTTACGTGCACGTTTATCCCAACTGGAGCCGAGCCTCGATTTAGAATGGGAGCGGGAGCTTAAAGCCGTTCTGGCAGATATCTCACCTGAGCTCAAGGAAAGTATCGATTTTCAGATTTTAAAGCCAAAAAGAATTCTCTGGGATCAGGAAACCAATCAATACCGTTATCAGGCTCATCATTCGGTAGAAGCTCTAAGCCAAAAATTTCTGAATGACCAGATGCGTTATTATGCCAGCACGTTCGGTCTCTCTTTGAAAAGCCTGCTCGGGTTAAATGACAGCTTGCAAGTTGCAGACTACCTGGAAAACGTACTCGAGCAGATTGATAAAATTGAAGTCAATGAAAACTTCCAGATGCAGCGTGAAAAGCTGGAACTACGTCGTACTTTCTTGTTGAATGCTGCTGAAATTATTCGTGGTCTTCAATTACAGCCGGTTGAGGGCGTACGTAAGCTCACTGAACAGCAGGTTAAATGCTTCATTATTGAAGTGTTTATCAAGCAACAGTTGTTGGGCTACTGGTATAAACCTTTATTAAAAAAACAGACTGCGGAAATGCAACATCCGCTATTCCGTTATTTTCTGATTAAAGAACAGCAAATCCGTCATTTTGATATTGTCCGCACTTCACAGTTTTTATTTATCGTTGCGCCTGTGATGGATGTACAGCAAAACCCGTATTCTATTCGTCGCTTCCTCATAGAAGAAAAAGGTGCATTAGAAGGTCAAGTCTATCTGAATATTCTGGTTCTGGATCTGAAAGAGGATATGAATGAAGAGGTAGTGGAGACCCTGAAATCCCAGCTGCAGCGAATGGTAACCTTGCAAAGCCAGATCCATCTGGACGTCAGGGACATTGTGCATAATCTGGAGCAGGTCTCTGAACTAAAGTTATTGCCTCTGCTGGTCGAACCGGTTCAGGTGGTTGAAAAGAATGCCGATGTTGTGGCGCAACGCCATTTGAAGCAGTTGGAGGAAATTCTGACGCGGGAATTGCTGCTGCCAATGCGGGATGCGATTCGTGATCATTTATCGCATATTGAAGAGTTTGCTTATCTCTATTTGCATGTACATAAAATCTTTACTGAAATTTTAGCCTATTACCGGGACTTCAAAGCTCAGCCAGGATTTATGTTTAATTCCTATATCCAGAATTTCGAATATAAGTTATTGGCATTTATCCGTTTGCTGGAAAAGCGTAAGGGTGAAACCTTTATTCCGATGAACCGGAATGAATGGCAGGTAATGCATCAGCGTTCCCAGCAGCCGATTAAAGATATTCAAACTACGATTGCCGATAATGTGCAGCAATATCGGGATCTGAAAAAATATATCAATACGTTGAACCGTCAGAAAGCCGAATATGAAAAAAAATCCATGCTGAAAAAGCTTTGGCGTAAAGATAATTCAGATGAGGCAATAGAAATAGCACTGAATAAATTGCAGCAGTTAAAACGTAGTATGTTCCTGGAAATTATTCAGGTGCCAAGAACCCATGAAAACAGCAGTGTATTTCTAGAATTTGAAAGTTTGCAAAGTTTTCAGAAAGTTGAGCGTCACTATGCCTTTCCTTGTGGGGATAATGGTCTCACCCGTTTACCTGTACTGATTCATTTGCCAGAAACTTATTATGATTTTGATGTAGAAAACTTTAATGCTTCTATGAGTCTGGATATGAATTTTTCAGCAGGCAGCAGGCTGCAACTGGATCATGAAAATGCAGTTAACTTCGAGATTTAGATTTATGTGAATAAACAACATTTAACAAAAATCTGGTTTAGAGCTTGAAAAATGTTATTTTTCGATTTTTAAATGCAAAATCATCTGACTAATTACAACTATTTTCAAAATTTATAGTGAATATAGGCCTTTTTCCTCAGGACTTTGGCAGCTTTTGATTCAAACTTGCGGCTAATTCCATTACAATTATGGGGTTTTGAAATTTATGCTTAGATTTACAATTAATTAGAGGACGTATCTGTGAGCAAAGACACTATCGTTGCCCTCCATGCAGAGCACCAAGGTCGCTGGAAAAACCGTGAAGAACTCGCGGAGCGTATGATTGCCCTAGTAGGTCAGTTATATCGTGAAAAAAATATTGTAGCTACAGTTTACGGTCGCTCTTTAATTAACCGTTCTGTAATCCAGATCCTTAAAGCGCATCGTCGTACTCGTGTATTGGACGTTGAGCTTTCTGTTGTAGACACTTTCCCAATCCTTGAAGCATTGGCGAAAATTGACAACATCGGTACTGCTGAAATTGATCTAGGCAAACTTGCTGTTGAATTCAAAGCAAAAGGTGGTGATGTTAACGCATTCGTTGCTGACGCTGTGAAATCTCTTGAAGGCAATGCAACTTCAGTTGAAGGTAAGGACGTTGTACTTTACGGTTTTGGTCGTATCGGCCGTATTCTTGCACGTTTGATGATCAGCCAGTCAGGTCTAGGCCGTGGCTTGAACCTGAAAGCAATCGTAGTTCGTAAATCATCTGACGGTGACCTTGAAAAACGTGCGTCTTTATTGCGTCGTGACTCCATCCATGGTCCATTCGCGGGTACGATCTCTGTAGATGAAGAAAACGAAGCAATCATTGCAAACGGTCAGTTCATCAAAGTGATCTATGCATCTAATCCATCTGAAGTGGATTACACTGCATACGGTATCGAAAATGCACTAGTAATCGACAACACGGGTAAATGGCGTGATGCGGAAGGTCTTGCTCAACACCTGAAATGCCCGGGCGCTGCGCGTGTCATTCTGACTGCACCTGGTAAAGGTGAAATGAAGAACGTTGTATATGGCGTAAACCAGGCTGACATCCTTGATGAAGACAAAATCATCTCTGCAGCAAGCTGTACAACGAACGCGATCACGCCAACACTGAAAGTGTTAAACGACAAGTACACAGTGATCAATGGTCATGTTGAAACAGTTCACTCGTTCACGAACGACCAGAACCTGATCGACAATTACCACAAAGCTGATCGTCGTGGCCGTGCTGCTACACTGAACATGGTAATTACTGAAACTGGTGCTGCTAAGGCCGTTGCAAAAGCGCTTCCAGTACTTCAAGGTAAACTGACAGGTAACTCTGTACGTGTACCTACACCAAACGTATCTCTTGCGATTCTTAACCTGACTTTGGGTCAAGAAGTTGATCGTGATGAAGTGAATGAATATATTCGCCAAATCTCTATCAATTCTAACCTTCAAGGTCAAATTGGTTATACCAACTCGACTGAAGTGGTATCTTCTGACTTTATCGGTTCACGTACTGCAGGTGTATTCGACGCGCAAGCGACTATCACTTCAGGCAACCGCTTAACTGCTTATGTTTGGTACGATAACGAAGTAGGTTATAGCTGCCAGGTATTACGTATTGCTGAACAAATGGGCGGCGTAAGCTATCCAAAAGTTCCTGCTGAAACTAATGCATAATTAGTATTGAGCTGAAAAAAGGGCCTCATTTGAGGCTCTTTTTTATTGCATATTTTTTAGGTTTAATTTTTGGATTGAAATGGAATATTAATTTGAATATTACCTTGCTGATGAATTCTTGATCTGATAACTTTCTAAATGAAAGTACATGCTGAAAAGTAAGTTTATAAATTAAGAGAAATATTATGTCAGCTTATGAAACCAGTAAATTGCTGGGTCAGGTTTTATCAACGGAATGTCCTTCACGTGAAATACTGGAACACTTAGCCAATAAATGGTCGATTCTGGTGTTGCATTGTTTAAGTGATGGCGTTCATCGCTTCAGCGAGTTGAAACAGCGAATTGAAGGGGTGAGTGAAAAGATGCTAGCACAGACTTTAAAAATGCTGGAGCGGGATGGTTTCATTTTAAGAACAGTCTATCCGGTCGTACCACCGAAAGTGGAATATCAGTTGACCATTACCGGTTCACAGGCCGCAGAAAAAATAAATTATCTGATTGGCTGGTTAGAGCGTAGTCTGCCGGAGATTTTAGAAAATAAAGAGCGTATATAATAAATGGATATATCTAATTGGGATTGAGGGGCAACGGCCACGCTTATAGCAGCTGGGGTTGCATGGCTGATTTCAAAGGAATGGAAGACTCAGAAAAATAGTGAAGTAATAGCTAATGAAGCTCAATCATTATTAATGTTAATAATGATTATGATAATCAATGCTTAGAAGTTCATAGTGTAATTATGAACCAAAGAAGAGCCATAGTAGAACTCGAAAATCTTAAGAATATAGCTTTAAAAATAAGATCGAAAGCGCAGTTTTTTTATGAACTTACCTTCAATAAGCATGATGAACTATTAGAGTTAAAAGATGAAATTATAAGAGTATATAAAACACTAGAAAAATTTGAAGGAGCTGAGTTTAACAATATCATTCTAGATAATAATTTTCCTTTCATAATTGAGGTAATGCGTGTGGTAATTAAAGAACCTAAATTCTTGCTTATGGCATATTTAAAACACCAAAAATGAATTTATTATCTATTAAATATAAAATTATTCCATCTTCCTAAAATCCCACCGGTCAATCAGCAAAATCCCAATCGAGAAAACAAGGCCAAGTACCACACAACCAACCCATTCAAAGTGCTCCCAGGTATAAACCGCACCGAGTGAGCCTAAAGCTGCACCACTAAAATAAATGGTCATATATACTGCATTAATCCGTGAACGTGATTTCAGGTCAATCCGATAAACCAGATTCTGATTTAATACATGGAATGCGGTCAGACCAAAATAAGCCATCAATACGCCAATTGCATAGATCACAATATTCTGCTGGGCAAAATATAAGGGCAGTGTAGAGCCGAGCATTAAAGCAATACATAGCTTGGCGACCAGATTTTCTCTGCCTTGTCCTACGGTTTTGCCTGACCAGCTTGATGAATAAATTCCAATCACACCGAGTAAGCCGAACAGGCCAATTTCGAAATCAGTGAAATGATAAGGTGCGCTACCTAGTACGAAGGTCATTGAAGTAAAGACCATAGATAGAATACCGAAGCCTAAAGCACCTGCGCAGGCACGACGAATCAGATGCGGGTTCTGCTTAGCGATGACAAATAAAGAGCGATAAATACTGCCAATGGTCAAACCCGCCTGCGGTTGAGTATCCGCTAGTTTTCTCCACATGAGAGTAGCAAAAAGCAGGGTAATGATTCCACTAGATAAGTAAACACCTTCCCAAGACCAGTAGGTCGAAACAAAGCCAGCAAAAGTCCGCGACAGGATGATGCCCATCACCAAGCCACTCATCAGTTTACCGACAATGGTAGCACTGGATTCAGGTGGACTAATCGTAGAAGCAAAAGGAATTAAAACCTGCGCCGAGATTGCGCCAAATGTCGCACATAAGGTAAACACATAAAGCGTTGATAAAGTCGTACTGAATGAAAGCAGAATCTGTGAAATAGCTGCAAAGACCATCAGACTGAGAATCAGCTTGCGTTTATTCAGGAAATCTCCCAATGGTACTAACAGCATTAAGCCCAGTACGTATCCAATCTGGGCGATCACTACTGTTAAGCCAGCCTGACTGGTTGTAATTCCTAAACTTTCCTTGATTGAATAGATCAAGGGCTGATTAAAATAAGCTGATCCTGCACAGAGACCACATGCCATTGCCATAAGTAATACAAATTGTGATGACAATGGGCTGACAGAATTCTTTTCTGTGGTCATAGCTATACCATAGACTCTTTTTCGACGTTGAGCACTATAGGCAGCTCGATGCCAAATCAGAAATAATAAAAAACGATCAATTAAGCTTTAAAAACTATATTTTGAATTTTTATAGGTCTGAATATTTTTCAGACTGTTTTGTATTTTGAGACAAGCTGAATGAAATTACCCTTGAAATGAGCGATCTTCATGGAATAGTGCATAAATGTAGTCGAGAAATGCTTTAAAATATGGCAGAATAGGCGGTTTTAAAGTTTTTAGAGGATTGGCAATATGCGCTTTGTTGATGAAGCAGTCATTACCGTAGAGGCTGGCGACGGTGGCAATGGCGTAGCCAGTTTTCGCCGTGAAAAGTTCGTACCATTTGGTGGTCCAGATGGTGGTGATGGTGGTCGTGGCGGCAGCATTTATGTTCAGGCTGACGACGACACGAGTACCCTTGTAGATTATCGTTATACCCGTAGATTTCGCGCTGAACGTGGTAAGAACGGTGCTGGCGCAAACTGTGCTGGTCGTGGTGGCGAATCAGTTATTTTAAAAGTTCCTGTAGGAACAACTATTGTAGATAGTGAATCTGGCGACATTATTGGTGACCTGATCGAAGACGGTCAAAAGGTATTGGTTGCTCAAGGTGGTGATGGCGGCTTGGGTAATACTCACTTCAAATCGTCGACTAACCGTTCTCCACGTAAGTGTACCCATGGTGTTAAAGGTGAATTCCGTGAAATCCGTCTGGAGCTAAAAGTGCTTGCAGATGTTGGTTTACTGGGTATGCCTAATGCAGGTAAATCAACCTTTATTCGTGCAGTATCTGCTGCAAAACCGAAAGTGGCAGATTATCCATTTACCACAATGATGCCAAATCTGGGCGTTGTGGATGCGGATCGTTACCGTTCATTTGTGATGGCTGATATTCCAGGTCTGATCGAAGGTGCTGCTGAAGGTGCGGGTCTGGGTATTCGCTTCCTGAAACACCTGGCACGTACACGCATTTTGCTACACATTGTCGATGTACAACCGATTGATGGTTCAGATCCTGCTTACAATGCCAAAGCAATTATCGCAGAGCTCGAGAAATTCTCGCCAACGCTTTCTAAATTGCCTGTGGTATTGGTTCTGAACAAGGTTGACCAGTTAGCAGAAGAAACACGTGACGAATGGTGTAACCATATTCTTGAAGAATTACAGTGGGAAGGCCCTGTCTTTAAAACTTCTGGCTTAACGGCAGAAGGGACGAAAGACGTTGTGTACTACCTGATGGATCAAATCGAACAGCAACGCGAACGTGAAGTTGAAGATCCAGAATATGCAGCAGAAATGAAAGCATTCCGTGATCAGCTGGAAGCTGAAACACGTGAACAAACGATTGCTGCGAAAGAAGCTTATCGTGAAATGCGTCGCGCTCAACGTCTGGGTGGCGATGACTTTGATGATGAAGATGATGACGACAGCGACGTAGAAGTATATTACGTACGTTAATCTTTTAAAGATAAGTCTGAGGACAAGATGATAGAAGTGGTAGATGGGCAACGTCAGCTCAAGGGTTGTAAACGAATCGTTGTTAAAATCGGATCATCTTTACTCACAGCAAACGGGCAAGGTTTAGATTTAGATGCCATCTCGCACTGGGCGGGACAAATCGCAGATCTACACAATGCAGGACACGAGATTATTCTGGTGTCATCAGGTGCTGTGGCTGAAGGTATGGTTCGAATGAAACTAGAGAATCGACCCACCGATCTACCCAGTCTTCAGGCTTGCGCTGCCATTGGTCAGATGGGGCTTATTCATACCTGGTCAAGCGTGCTGGATAAACACCAGATCCAGACTGCTCAGGTACTGTTAACCCATGATGACCTGGCAGATCGTCGCCGCTATCTCAATTCATGTGATGCCTTGCAGCACCTGATTGAATGGCGTGTGATTCCGGTGATTAATGAAAATGACACTGTTTCGACCGATGAAATCCGCTTTGGTGATAATGATACCTTGGCTGCCATGGTAGCAGGTCAGGTGCATGCGGATCTGCTGATTATCCTGACCGATCAGGAAGGCATGTTTGATTCGGACCCACGTTCTAATCCGGATGCCAAACTGTTCCATACCGTACGTGCGATGGATGAGAGTCTATTTGATATGGCTGGCGGTGGTGGCAAATTTGGTCGTGGCGGCATGCTGACCAAAGTCCGCGCTGCACGTCTGGCTGCGAAGTCGGGTTGTCCAACGCTGATTGCTAGTGGTGACAGTGACTGCGTTTTATCACGTCTTATGACGGGCGAAATGTTGGGCACTTTATTCATCACTGATGATGATCGTGTTACTGCACATCAGCAATGGCTGGCAGCGCATTTGCAAACGGCAGGTCGTCTGGTGATTGATGATGGTGCTGTTAAGGCCATTAAAGAAAATCACCGCAGTCTGTTACCGGTAGGCGTTAAAGCAGTTGAAGGTCATTTCGAGCGTGGTGATGTGGTGGAATGTGTCGATACACAAGGTCACCGTATTGCGGTCGGACGTGTGAACTTTAGTTCACGTTCAGCTGAGATCGTCAAAGGTCTAGCATCAGACAAAGTGCATCAAGTCCTTGGTGAAGCCCGTTCACTGGAAATGATTCACCGCAATCATATGTCGATCTATTAAGTTAAAGAAATGTAAAAAATCCCGCTTTCGAGCGGGATTTTTTATGGCATTTTCATTAGATTTATTTAATCCAGCCCATCCGGATTAAAGGCGCAAACAGGAACTGATAAATGCTCAGGATAAAATCCATCAGTTTTTCCTGATATTTCCACCAGAGTGATAAGCCAGCCAGATTTACAACAAGTGCAATTAGGAAAGCTCCCGCCATATCAATTGGAAAATGTACACCGACATAGATCCGCGACCAAGCTACCAGCCAGGCAGTCCAGAGCAGAAGTCGCCCCAAGTCCCGTTGTGGTGAAAAATAATAGGCGAGAGCAATCCCGCTAAAAATACTCATATGGTTGCTGGGAAAAGAACCTGTGGCTTCATGCTCAATTAAGGTATGACCAATTTCCATGACAAATGGACGAGGCGTATTCAACACAGCAGATAAAACTTCACTTATGAATAAGGTAATCGCAGTGAAGATAAAGGCTTTGATAATCACGGTTTTCACTTCACGATTGCCACGTAGCCAAGCTATGGCAAAGATCAGCAGAAATAAATACACCAGATCATGCGCTATCAGACTGGCATAGTTAATCATCCAGATCGAGGCTTGGTCAGGTACATTGAGAAGATGAAACAGATACAGGTTTAGTTGATCAAGGGACATAAAGTGAGAGGATTAATATGAATGCCGGTTACTCTAAACCGATTAAAGTGGTATTTATACCGAAGTATGTATGAATTTGTAGCATTGATTTTTTAAAGCAAACTCAAGTGATAAAAAACCACCCAAAAGGGTGGTTCTTAAAATCAGAGTGCTTTTATTAACACTTATTTAAACTGAATCGAACCATTGGCACTCACGGTCATTTTAGATTCACCCGCTGCCATTTCCTGATCTGGAATAGCTGCTTCTGCATAAGCCGCTTTGGCCATTGCCATACGTGGAACCGGTGGGTAGCCTGAATTATTGGTGTTAATATTCATATTTACCAGTTGATATCCAGCTTTGTTCCAAGCCTGAGCCAGGCTTTGTGCACGTTGCTGGAAGTTTTTGGATGCTTCCAGCATCAGCTCATTTTCAATTTTCTTACGTTTTGCTTCAGATACTGTAAAGTTAATTGATTCAGTCTGGAAGTTTTGCTGTAATTCGGCAATTAGCTGTGAAGCCGCTTTGAAGTCAGTCGATTCAATACGCACCTGAGCACGAGCTCTCCACTCTCTGAGTTTACGGTTGTCATTGTCATAGACTGGATAAGTGTGTTGTGAACCGGTTTCAATTTTCACACTCGGATATTTCTTTGCGGCATTGATGGCCTGGTTCATGAGTTGATTAATTTGCGCTGCAAGCTCAGCAGGCTGTTTATTGGATTTTTCTACATATAAATTGGCATGCATCAGGTCATTGGAAATATCGCGGCTGGCCTCTGCTGAAATATTAATAATATTATAATTCAGTGGCTCATTTTGGTCTGCAAATGCAGTACTCGCCAAGGTGCCTGCAAGTATAAGGCTGGACAATGCTAGGAGGCGCATATTTTCTTCCTGTTTTTCTTAAAATTAGCCATCTTGGCTGATCCTCAGATATTAAATCTCAATTGTGCTCTTTTTGCGAAATATTTGTGGTAAGAGTGTTAAGTTTTTGATTATTTTTTCTGTAGTTTTAAAGTTTAATTATTTTAAAAATTATATATTTATTAATGCATTATTAAAATCATTGCAAACTTTTCTGAAAGGCTACAAAAAAGTATAAAAGAAGCTGCTTTTCTTTCCTTTGTCACACGTTAAGATGATAATTTAGAGCTTAGACAGGCATGATATTTTTTTTCGATAAATTTTCAGGTAAATTGAGTTGAAAGTTATTTATTTTCCTGAAAAATTCGGTATCATCCGCCTCCTAAGTTAGTTAACTAAGATTATGGCTAACTAAAATCTTATAAAGCACCGAGTCAAAGGACCAAACGTCACCAGACTTATTTCTTTCAACCCATATCAGAGATGGTAATTCGATATGAGCGTTACTTCTGTAAACCCTGCCACCAATTCCACAAACGAATACTACTTGACTCGCCAAAGTCAGATGGAATCGAATGTGCGTAGTTATCCACGTAAATTACCGTTAGCGATAGCGAAAGCACAAGGTTGCTGGGTTACCGATGTTGAAGGTACTGAGTACCTTGATTGTTTAGCTGGGGCAGGGACATTGGCTTTGGGCCATAATCATCCTGCAGTGATTCAAAGTATCCAGGATACGCTTGCAAGCGGTCTCCCACTGCATACCCTGGATCTAACCACTCCTTTAAAAGATGCTTTCACTGAAGCTCTTCTTTCCTACCTTCCAGGTGGTAAAGAAGAATATTGCTTACAGTTCTGTGGCCCATCTGGTGCAGATGCAACAGAAGCAGCGATTAAACTTGCCAAAACCTTTACCGGTCGTAGTTCAGTGATCAGCTTCTCTGGTGGCTATCACGGTATGACACACGGTTCTCTTGCCATGACAGGTAACCTGTCGGCGAAGAATGCAGTAAATGGTTTAATGCCAGGCGTTCAGTTTATGCCGTATCCGCATGAATACCGTTGCCCATTGGGTCTAGGTGGTGAAGCGGGTGTTGATGCTTTAACTTACTTCTTTGAAAACTTCATTGAAGACGTTGAAAGCGGTGTAACCAAGCCAGCAGCTGTAATCCTTGAAGCAATTCAAGGTGAAGGCGGTGTGGTGACTGCGCCAGTAAAATGGTTACAGAAAATCCGTGAAGTGACTGAAAAGCACAACATCGTATTGATTCTTGATGAAGTTCAAGCGGGCTTTGCACGTTCAGGCAAAATGTTTGCATTTGAACACGCGGGTATCGAACCTGATGTGGTGGTGATGTCTAAAGCCGTGGGTGGTAGCCTGCCACTTGCGGTACTGGGTATTAAACGTAAGTTCGACGCATGGCAACCTGCTGGCCATACCGGTACATTCCGTGGTAACCAGCTAGCAATGGGTACAGGTCTTGCAACGATCAATACCATTAAAGAGCAAAACCTTGCGCAAAACGCACAAGAACGTGGTGATTTCCTGCAAGCTGAACTGAAAAAGCTAGCTGCTGAATTCCCATGTATCGGTAACGTGCGTGGTCGTGGCTTAATGATCGGTGTTGAAATCGTAGACGAACGTAAACCTGCTGATCATATGGGTTCTTTACCTGCTGATGGTCAATTGGCTGCAGCGATCCAGACTGCTTGTTTCAACAACAAACTGTTGCTTGAAAAAGGTGGTCGTAACGGTACAGTAATTCGTTTACTTTGCCCGTTGATTATTACTCAGGCAGAGTGTGAAGAAGTTCTGGTTCGCTTCAAGAAAGCGGTTGCTGAAGCTTTAGTCGCAGTTCGAGGCGCTTAATTTATGGTAGATTTTGCAGAACATCGTAAAGCGTTACTCTGCAATGATGCTGCATCTATCGCTGACTATGAGTCAGCGATGGACCAAGCGACCGAAGCGGTTGCAGCATGGTTGCAAAATGACAAAATGTACACGGGTGGCAGCATCAAGGAATTGCGTAGCGCAATTTCTTTCAACCCTTCTAAAGATGGTTTGGGTCTTCAAAAATCTTTGGAGCGTATGGTTGAGCTATTCCTTAACAAAAGCTTGAAAGTACATCACCCTCATTCTCTAGCGCATTTGCACTGTCCAACCATGGTGGCAAGCCAGGTTGCGGAAGTGCTGATCAATGCGACTAACCAATCCATGGATTCATGGGATCAAAGTCCGGCGGGTTCATTGATGGAAGTGCAGTTAATTGACTGGCTACGTCAAAAAGTGGGCTATGGTTCAGGTCAGGCGGGTGTATTCACTTCAGGTGGTACACAGTCGAACCTGATGGGTGTATTGCTGGCGCGTGATGCCTGCATCGCGAAAAACTGGAAAGACGAAAACGGTAATCCATGGTCGGTTCAGCGTGATGGTATTCCTGCGGACGCGATGCGTAACGTCAAAGTCATCTGTTCTGAAAATGCGCACTTCTCTGTGCAAAAGAACATGGCAATGATGGGTATGGGCTTCCAGTCAGTAGTTACTGTTCCTGTAAATGAAAATGCACAGATGGATGTTGATGCTCTGGAAAAAACCATGGCGCATCTTCAGTCTGAAGGCAAAATCGTCGCATGTGTGGTAGCAACCGCAGGTACAACCGATGCGGGCGCGATTGATCCATTGAAAGCAATTCGTGAAATCACCAATAAATATGGCGCGTGGATGCATATCGATGCGGCATGGGGTGGCGCACTGATTCTATCCAATGACTATCGTTCTATGCTGGATGGGATTGAGTTATCTGATTCGATCACACTGGATTTCCACAAGCATTATTTCCAAACGATTTCATGTGGTGCATTCTTGCTCAAAGATGAAGCGAACTATCGTTTCATGCATTATGAAGCAGAGTATTTAAACTCTGCTTATGATGAAGAGCACGGTGTTCCGAACCTGGTATCGAAGTCACTGCAAACGACACGTCGTTTCGATGCGTTGAAGTTGTGGATGACGGTTGAAGCCTTGGGTGAAGAGCTTTACGGTTCAATGATTGATCATGGCGTGAAATTGACACGTGAAGTGGCAGACTACATCAAGGCAACTGATGGTCTGGAACTTCTGGTTGAGCCACAGTTTGCATCAGTATTGTTCCGTGTGGTTCCAGCAGGTTATCCAGCTGAGTTTGTGGATGCCCTGAACCAGAATGTAGCAGATGAGCTGTTTGCGCGTGGTGAAGCGAACATTGGTGTAACTAAAGTCGGTCAGGTTCAATCTCTGAAAATGACGACTTTAAGTCCGGTGGCAACACTTGAAAACGTGAAGAACCTGCTGGCACTGGTGCTTGCAGAAGCGGATCGAATCAAGGATTCCATCGCTGACGGTACTTATACACCACCAATTGCATAAGTGATTGTGGTGTGAAAAAGGAGGCCTATTGGTCTCCTTTTTTTATATTTCAACAAAGATTATTTGTTTCTAGATCGAATTTAAATAGTGGTTATTCATGCATCAAAATTGTGGTAAAAAAAGAAATTCTTTGTAAGAAATACAAAATTTTTTACATATTTAGTTGCTATAAAAATGTCGAAAAAATTCTTAAATAATTTATAATACATTGAAAATAATAAATATTTTTAATTTATTTGGAGCTGTAAGACTTATCATAAAATCTTCATAAATCTGTAACCCGCCTGTCATATTTAAAAATCAAAATACTTGTATCGAAACAAGTACAACACGACAAAAAAAGTGGCGTACTCCAAATTTAAATGATTGTGAGAGATACAGAATGCGCTTTACAAAAATTACACTTGCACTTGCAGTGATGGGGCTAGGCATGACTGCAGCGAATGCAGCACGCGACACAATTCAAATCGCAGGTTCTTCAACTGTGCTTCCATATGCAAGTATTGTAGCTGAAGAATTTGGCAACACTTTCCCGCAGTTTAAAACTCCAGTTGTCGGCTCAGGCGGTTCGTCAGGTGGTTTGAAACAATTCTGTAATGGTGTGGGTGATAATACCATCGATATCGCAAACGCATCTCGCCAGATCAAAAGTTCCGAATTGGCAGAATGTAAAAAGAATGGCGTTAACCAGGTGCTAGAAATCAAAATCGGTTATGACGGTATTGTCTTTGCATCGAATGCCAAAAAAGCAGCTTATAAACTTCGTCCACAACATGTTTTTGCAGCCTTGGCAGCACAGTTACCAGCCAACGGCAAAATGGTAGCTAACCCGTATACACGCTGGAACCAGATTGACAAGTCACTTCCTAATGAGCCGATCACACTGGTAATCCCTGCTTCGAATCATGGAACACGCGAAGTCTTCCAGGAGAAGATGGTGGATGCAGGTTGTGAAACATATGCTGCAATTAAGTCTTTAGATAAAGATGCCAAAAAGAAAGCCTGTACCACTTTCCGTAAAGATGGTCGTGTTATTGAAATTTCAGGTGACTACACCGAAACACTGGCACGTCTGAAAACCTCTCCAAGTGCAGTTGGTGTATTTGGTCTAGGTTTCTATGACCAGAACCGTGACAAGCTGCGTGTTGCAACAGTTAACAACGTTGCACCATCTGAGCAGACCATCCTGAATGGTTCTTATCCGGTATCTCGCCCATTGTTCTTCTATGTGAAAGGCGAACACCTGAAACCAATCAAAGGTTTGCCACAGTTCACTGAATACTTCCTGAGCAAGAAAGTATCTGGTAAAGGATCGAAACTGGAAAAAGCAGGTTTGATTTCAATGTCTGATAAGGAACGTGCAGCAGTACTTGCTAACTTTAAGGCAGCTAAAGTAGTTGTAGTGAAGTAAGCAAATATTGAAATAGCTGGTGGCTGGAAACGGTCACCGGCTTTTAGTCATAGATAGGTTTTCTAAAAATATGAAGATTGAAAAAACAGTGGAGCATACATGAATCTGCTACTCCTGGGTGTGTTACTGGCGATTATCGCCGTTGCCTATCAGATCGGATTAAGTCGAAGCCAGAAATTGGCAGGCCAAGGCAAAAACACAGCAATGCTGAATTCGCGTCCCGGCTACTATGGCGCCATGGTGGCTTTATGGTGTGGTATTCCTGCATTTTTAATCTTCATGATCTGGAATCTGGTTGAACCTGTGCTCCTGGAACAGCTGGTGCTGAAACACCTGCCACAACAGATGGTCGCAGGCATGGATTCTGCAGCTCTAAGTGTGATCGTGGATCGGGTGCAGGCACTGGCTTCCGGTTTTGGCGTTAGTGATACACCACAGGCTTATGAACTGGCTGCAGCAGAGCAGGTGGCACGTATCATGAGCATCAGCAGTTATGCCAAGCTGGTGGTGGTGATCTCTGTTGCTGTTGCTGGACTGGTTTGGGCCAAAAAACGTATCAGTAATCAGTTACGTGCACGTTATCAGGTTGAAAAAGTTATCAATATCAGCTTGGCACTCTGTTCTGGTGTTGCCATCCTGACCACACTCGGCATTGTTATGTCGATGTTTGGTGAAGCAATGCGCTTCTTTAGCTTCGTCAGCCCAATTGATTTTTTCTTTGGCACACAATGGAACCCTGGTTTTAGCACTTCAGGCAATGCTGAAGGAAGTTATGGCCTGTTGCCTTTATTGTGGGGCACCTTGATGGTCAGTGGAATCGCCCTGTTGGTAGCAGTTCCATTGGGTCTGATGATTGCGATCTATCTGTCCGAATATGCCTCACCAAAATTCCGTTCATGGGCAAAACCGACTATTGAGGTTCTGGCTGGTATTCCAACCATCGTTTACGGTGTGTTTGCCTTGATGATTCTGGGCCCATTTATTAAAACGCTCGGTGCTATGGTCGGTGTTGATATTAATGCGACCAGTGCCTTAACTGCCGGCTTTGTTATGGGCATCATGATCATTCCATTTGTATCTTCTTTATCAGATGACATTATTACCCAGGTACCACGTGCCTTACGAGACGGTTCACTGGGTCTAGGCGCAACCAAATCTGAAACGATCCGCCAGGTGGTACTACCAGCCGCTTTGCCGGGCATTATCGGTGCCTTCTTGCTAGCAGCATCCCGTGCGATTGGTGAGACCATGATTGTAGTACTGGCAGCAGGTAATAGCCCGCTGTTACATGCTAATCCACTGGAAGCGGTATCAACTGTAACCATTACCATTGTGAACCAGTTAACTGGCGATACTGACTTTGCCAGTCCACAAGCACTGGTTGCGTTTGCATTGGGTCTGACTCTTTTTGTTATTACCTTAGGTTTGAACATTGTCGCACTGTACATCGTGCGTAAATATCGTGAGCAATACGACTAATGAGTACTTCAAATACCACACCTTTAGATCAGCGTATTGATCCATCTGTTAATGCTGAGCTGCGTGAAGAGCGTAAAAAGACCATTCAAAGCTCTCTTGCACGGCGCCATCGCAAAGAAAAAACCTTTCGTATGCTTGGTTTTTCTGCAGTATTGGCGGGTCTGTTCTTTGTCGTATTGCTGTTCGGTAGTATCTTGGCCAAAGGCTTGCCGGCATTCTGGCAAAGCAGTATGAGCCTGCCTATCCATTTCGATCCGGCAATTGTCAATATTGGTCCACAACCCAAACAGACTGCCGGCGAGTCTCCTGCACAGTTTGAACAGCGTATGGTGGATTGGCAGATGCAGGCTGGCATGGTCGACTGGGATGCCCTGATCATTAACGGTATGATTGCCAAAGACAGCAAGCTGGAAAACCAGCGTGATGAACTGGGTTATTTATATACCAGTTCAGAAGCCTATCGTCTGCGTGACATGGTGCTGAACAATCCAAGTCTAGTCGGGAAAACCCAGGAAGTTAAAATTTTGGCCGACGCCAATGTTGATGTATGGCTTGCAGGTAATATTGACCGTGACCTGCCAGATGAGCAGCAACAGCTAAGTCCTGAAGTCCGCCAGATTGCTGATGACATGAAAGCTTCAGGCGTGATCGAAAACAGCTTCAATACCAATATCTTTACCAATCCGGACTCTCGTAGTTCGCCTGCAACCTCTGGTTTGGCAGGTGCATTCATGGGCTCGCTGTTCATGATGTTGATCGTGATCTTTATCTCGATTCCAATCGGTGTAGCTTCAGCCATCTATCTGGAAGAGTTTGCACCAAAAAACTGGATCACCGATGTCATTGAAGTCAACATCAATAACTTGGCAGCCGTTCCGTCTATTGTTTTCGGTCTACTTGGTGCAGCAATCTTCATCGGCTGGATGCATTTACCACTTTCAGCGCCATTAGTCGGTGGTCTGGTACTTAGTCTGATGACTTTGCCAACCGTGATTATTACCACACGAGCTTCTCTAAAAGCTGTGCCACCATCAATTCGTCAGGCAGCCTTAGGCTTGGGTGCCTCACGTTTACAGACTGTATTCCATCATATTTTACCACTCGCACTACCAGGTATTTTGACCGGAGCGATTATTGGTGTCGCACAGGCACTTGGCGAAACCGCACCACTGTTATTGATCGGGATGAGCGCCTTTGTTGCTAGCGTACCGGCAACGCCACTAGATCAATCGACTGCTTTGCCTGTACAGATTTTCCTGTGGCAGGGTAATGAATTGCGTAACTTCTTCGAAGGTCGTACTGCTGCCGCCATTATTGTTCTCCTTGTCATGATGATTGGCTTAAACAGCTTAGCCATCTGGTTACGCAAGAAGTTTGAAGTCCGTTGGTAAGGAGAAAATAATGAAAACAATGAATATTTCAAACTATTTAAAAAAGGATCTATCCATGAACCTCCAGCAAAATAAATTTATTGCAGATGCCGCTGCAACCAAGCCCCTGATTTCATATAATTCTCAGTTCGAGACCCAAGCTGAAAATAAGAAAAAAGACAAGACGGGTAATGTCAAGCTGAGCGCGCAGGATGTACATGTTTACTATGGTGAACTCGAAGCGATCAAAGGTATTGACCTGAACATTTATGAAAATGAAGTGATCGCCTTTATTGGTCCATCGGGTTGCGGTAAATCGACTTTCCTGCGCGCTCTTAACCGGATGAACGACACCATTGATGGTTGCCGTATGACAGGTAAAGTTTTGCTGGATCATCAAGATATTTATGATCCTAATCTGGATGTAGTATTACTACGTGCGCAGGTTGGCATGGTATTTCAGAAACCAAACCCATTTCCAAAATCTATTTTTGACAATGTGGCCTATGGTCCAAAACTGCATGGTCTGGCTCGCGATAGATATGATCTGGAAGAAATTGTCGAGAATAGTTTACGTAAGGCCGGATTGTGGAATGAAGTAAAGGACCGACTGAATCAGCCGGGAACAACTTTATCTGGTGGTCAGCAGCAACGTCTCTGCATCGCGCGAACCATTGCGGTAAGCCCGGATGTCATCCTGATGGATGAACCATGTTCAGCGCTGGATCCTATTGCTACAGCAAAAGTGGAAGAGCTGATTTCCGAACTTTCTACCCAATATACGATTGCTATTGTGACTCACTCAATGCAGCAGGCGGCACGAGTGTCAGATCGAACTGCATACTTCCATTTAGGTGATTTAATTGAAGTGAATTCGACAGAAAAAGTCTTTAGCCAGCCGGATCATCAATTGACAGAAGCATACATTACTGGTCGTTTTGGTTAATACGCGTTTAAAAAATATTTTAAAACAGAATCTTAGGATTCTGTTTTTTTTGTTATGCTGTATGTGATTTTTTAAAATTATAAAATTAAATTGAGATGCGTAATTATAATTTGACCAAAAAAGAAGGCAAGGTCGTTGCTGAAACACAGCAAGCGCTCTATCGAGCATTATTCGGCTCAGTGAATTTTCCAAGAAATCTAAGCATCTTTCTGGTTGGTATTAGTCTTTTTATGGCGACTTTGGTTCTGCATGAGGGGTGGTTTCCCACTTCACAAAGTCAAGGTATGAGCAATTATCATCGTTGGTTATATGATGTTTATGTGACGGTTTCCATATTCATTGTACCTCTAATCTATCTGCGTTTTAAGCAACTCGAAGGCTCTGTCGCTTTCCGAAGAAAATGGAATGCATACATTCGAGCTTATGCGCAGTATCAGTTCAAATTAAAACAAGTGGTAGAAAGTGTAGATAATGACAGGTCTGGTCAGCAAAAGTTAAGTGACTCAATGACTCGGCATTTTTTGAAACATCCATGGTTTCAATATTTAATGATTGGTGTGGTGATTTATGGTTGTATTGCAATGTATATTTGGGTCACACCATTCACGAGTAGCCGAGGATCGAGCTTCTGGATTCTCGCATGGTGGCCGATTAATGCTGTTATTATCGGGATGCTTTACTATATACAATTTCCGTTAATGCTACGGTGGTTATCAATTGCAAAAATACAAGAACAATATGGAATTTTGCAACTAAGAGCAGTGCGAGAGAATTCAGTCAATAATATGGTTGAAAAAATACCAAATTGACCTAATCTAAGGTTTATAGCCCGAATTAAACTGAGAATAGATTTTATATGTTATTTCATACTCCGAAACTACCGGCTGAAATCCGTATCAGTCACCTGAATGCGCGTATTAATGAACAACGAAAAAAAATTGCGCAAACCACTGCCTCTAAACTGGAGCTGTTGCAGTTAAGTCAGCAACTGGCAAAAGAAGCACGTGCCCGTAAAAAAACTAATGAAAAAATCTACGTGCTCGATTTTAAAGGAGATACTGCTGCTTCTGCAGTTGAACAGCTACGTGAAGAAATTACCCTGATTCTGGCAACAGCAAAAGCTGGACGCGACCGTGTAATCGTACGCTTGGAAAGTCCAGGTGGTATGGTGCACGGCTATGGTCTGGCAGCTGCCCAACTGGTGCGATTACGTGAAGCAGGATTCCATTTGACGATTTGCGTCGATAAAGTCGCTGCTAGCGGTGGCTATATGATGGCATGTATTGCCAGCGAAATTATTTCTGCCCCGTTTGCGATTGTGGGTTCAATTGGTGTAGTTGCTCAAGTGCCGAACTTTAACCGTCTGTTGAAAGACAACAAGATTGACTTTGAACTGTTTACGGCAGGTGAGTACAAACGTACCGTAACCATGTTCGGTGAAAATACTGAAGAAGGTAAAGCCAAGTTTGAAGAAGAAATTCAGCAAACGCATGCGCTGTTTAAGCATTTTGTGGAAAAGTATCGTCCGCAACTCAATGTTGAAAAAGTGGCAACAGGTGAGCACTGGTATGGTCAGGATGCGCTGGATCTAAATCTGGTGGATAAGTTGCAAACATCGGATGAGTACGTGTTGGGTTTATTGCCTCAGCATGATGTATATACGATCAATACGCGTAAGAAACCAACTTTAGGTGAAAAACTGGGGTTGCAAGCAGCACAAATTGCTGACTCTCTAATTCCTGCTGTAATGAACAAAGTAGTCGACACGCTGACGAAAGCCAATTCAAATCTGGTTCAGATGCGTGATCCGAAACTTTAATTTATTGCTCTGAAAATGATATGGAAAGCTCACTTCGGTGGGCTTTTTCATTTTTGAAATCAAATCATTATGATATAAGTGAAGTACTTTGATTGAGTCTAGGCTCATATGCTCACGTTTATTTTATTATTGGGATTCTTTAGCATCGTGTTTATTCCGATGTTATGTATGCTCTATGCTGAAGCCAAACTCATAAATAATGATTCGAAGAAGATTCTGTTTTGGCTGAGCTTTCTACCTGGTACATGTATTTTTCTATTATATGGTGTTTTAAAGCCAAATAATCCACCCGTTACTCCATCGAAAGAATGTGGTGTGGTGCAGTCTTATCAGGTATATAAAACTCGAGGTGGAACTCAGCATGAAAGCGTAATCATTCGCTTCAATGGTGCCAAGTATAGTCGTTATTTATATTTCGATAAGGATTCTGAGAAACTGCCGAAAGGGCAAAGGGTCTGTTTTGAGTATTTAGATAAGTTTAAACACCCACACTTGTCAAAATCTAAGCTGGTTAAATGGATTAAACCGACTGAAATGCAGACCAGTCCTGAAGCGAATCAGATAAAATAAAGCATATTTTATTGTTAGAGCAGAAACATGGCTGTCGCTGAAGCATATCTTGCAACGCAAAACTGTTATTTTGACTATGAGTTCGAAGAATTAAACCTGAATGATTTTCCAGAAGAACTGTCTGTATCGCTACGAGGCATGATGTTCCTCCATACAATCCAATATCCTGATAAAAATTATTATATTTATTACAGCGAGATATTGACGGGGAGTGAATTGCAAAAAATGAAAGATGATTGGAAGCGATATTGCCCACTTCCATAATTGAAAAATAGGAAGGTAATTAAATCCACGATTCAAAACTTTAATTCATGATGATCTAAAAAGCTCACTTTAATGAGCTTTTTTTATTTTGTGAAATCAGCATCAGTGCACCCGTAAACATCGACCCAACTGTTGCTAAAAACATATCTTTATGTGCATCCCACATGTCGCCTTGCTGACCATTATAACTTTCTGCCTGTTCAGGGGATAAGCCAATCGCAATCAGCCATTCGATCCATTCATAAATCAGACTGGTTGCCATGACAAATTGAATGACTAACAAGAAAACTGTGAATGGTTTTTGCTGCGGCAGCCAGACCTGAAACAGCCGGTAAAATACCGGGTAGAGTAGAAGGCCAAAAGCTAGGTGCACAAAACGGTCAAACATGTTGCGCGACCAGCCCATGGCAGCATTCAGGTCAAAGCCAAAGAGTGTCTGAGTCCATTCATTATAAGGTACATAAGAATACAGATAATGTGCAGCAATCACATGAATCAGCAGAAAAGCCAGATAAAGGTTGAAACTGAAAAAGCTCAATCCGATTTTATACAGGCAAAAGATCAACATAACGATCATACAAACCGTACCTGTTTGATGGAGCAGATAAGATTCCATTTCTAAAGGCTGAATACTGGCAAAGATAATCGCAATTGCCAAAATCCCTAAACTAACAAAATGTTTGCTGCTTAATCGATGATCCATCATCTATTTCTATATCATTTTTCTTAAAGTTAGACATGATTATAAATAAAAAAAGCGAAGCCGGAGCTTCGCTTTTGGTCTTAATTGTCTAAATTAGATTTTAGCGATTAAGTCTTTAATTTGTTTTGCTTGTTCAGATGCATTACCTGTATAGGTTGCAGGTGTCATTTCAGCCAAACGAGCACGATCCGCTGCAGGAACAGTTTCTAATTCGTTACCGTTTACGAAATCAACCATCATGTCACGAGTCATTGCCTGACCACGAGTCAATGCTTTTAATTTTTCATATGGTTTTTCAACGTTATAACGACGCATAACCGTTTGAATTGGTTCAGCCAAGACTTCTTGAGCATTGTCTAAGTCTTCATCAATACGTGCAGCATTCAGTTCAAGTTTACCCACGCCTTTTAAGCAAGCTTCAAACGCGATCAAGCTTTGCGCAAAACCTACACCCATGTTACGAAGAACAGTTGAGTCAGTCAGGTCGCGCTGCCAGCGAGAAATAGGCAGTTTTTCACCTAGATGCGCAAGAACTGCATTGGCAATACCCAAGTTACCTTCTGAGTTTTCGAAATCAATCGGGTTAACTTTGTGCGGCATAGTTGAAGAACCAACTTCGCCTTCTTTTAGTTTTTGCTTGAAGAAACCAAGCGAGATATAACCCCAAACGTCACGGTTAAAATCGATCAGGATAGTATTGAAACGACGCAGCGCATCAAACAGTTCCGCCATGTAGTCATGTGGCTCGATCTGAGTGGTGTACGGGTTAAAAGTCAAACCTAAAGATTCAACAAATGCTTGTGAATGTGCAGGCCAGTTGATGTCTGGGTAAGCTGAAAGATGCGCATTGTAGTTACCCACTGCACCATTAATTTTGCCCAGTAGCTCAACTTGTTTGAACTGTTTGATTTGACGGGCAAGACGGTAAGCCACGTTCGCCATTTCTTTACCCAAAGTGGTTGGGCTCGCTGTTTGACCATGTGTACGAGACAACATTGGTTGGTCAGCGTGTTTCTCAGCTAAAGCAACAATTGAATCAATGATTTGTTGCATAGACTCAACCAGTACATCACGACCACTTTTCAGCATTAATGCATGAGACAGGTTATTGATGTCTTCAGAAGTACATGCAAAGTGAATGAATTCGCCTGCATTTTTCAGTTCTTCAATGCCTGCAATTTTTTCTTTAAGGAAATACTCAACCGCTTTTACGTCATGGTTAGTCGTACGTTCAATCTCTTTAATGCGGTTTGCATCTTCTTCAGAGAAATTTGCAACGATCGCATCAAGTGCTGCATTTGTTTCAGATGAGAAAGCTGGCACTTCAGTGATTTCAGGACGGTTGGCAAGCGCTTGTAACCAACGCACTTCAACAGTCACACGAGCATGGATCAGACCAAACTCAGAAAGAAAAGGGCGCAGCGCATCACATTTGCTAGCGTAGCGTCCATCTAATGGAGAAAGTGCAGTTAAAGCGTTCATATCGATTCCCTAAATTTTGGAATTAAACGAAAAACGAGATACACGTACAGCATCAGTTAAACTGCCTGAAACTGTAAGCGCGCGAGATTTTGGATATCCTGTAGCAGCTTGCGCTTGCCAAAAACCATACCCCAGGAACTGCCGCCGAGTTGACGCCATAGATGCGCCATCTGCAGGCCAGTAAACAATGAAGCACGAATACGGTTGGTGTGACCGGCATCTTTAAAGGCTTCAGCATTACCACGCACCATAATGCGCGGATTAATCTGTCCGGCAGTATCCACATAGGTTTGTGCGAGATTGGCAATGATGCTGGGGTGCATGTAGTTATTGTCGAAAAAGGAGAGCTGTCTTAGAATTTTTTGCTGGGATTGTTCAATAATTTCAACAAATTTAGGATTGCTATAGACCTTCTTTTCTAACTGAAGAAGTGCCATCGCATAGGACATTGGCAGCTTGGTAGAGGAGAGTTTTGGAAGTCTGGATTTTGGGCTGGTATCGAAGGGTTGAGTAATGGAACTTTCTAAGGTCTTTAATCCGAGAGAAATATCAGCCAGCTGATTAAACAAATCCAGAGTCTGGACATTGAGCGAGCCGCTTGGTCGGATATTTAAACTGGCTTTAATCAGCTGTTCAAAATAGAAATTACCACTTTCCCCAATGCTTTGCTGACCGGTTAAAGCAGTCATATGGGTCAGCTGGGTGGCCTGAAACACACCCGCTAACGCCAAAGCACGGTTTTGACGAACATTCAACGCTGTGGCCTGTTGAAAAGGTAATTTCGTCATGCCGACCTCATCCTTATATAAAATCAGGTTTAGGTGCATTGGTATGATGAATCACACCACCACCCAAACATACTTCACCTGAGTAGAACACCACACTTTGACCTGGGGTCACAGCTCGTTGTGGCTCATCAAATTCTACCCGAACACCTTGGGGTGTTTCTGGATCCTTATAAATGGTACACGCTTGATCAGGCTGACGATAGCGGGTTTTTGCCGTGCAGCGGAAACCTGATTCAGAGATCTCCTGCTCACCAGCTACCCAGTCAATCGCTTCACTCCAAAGCATGGTGCTTTGCATTAGTGGATGTTCATGGCCCTGACCAACCACGAGACGGTTACCCTCGATATCTTTGTGCAGTACAAACCAGGCACCTTCTTCAGCGCCTTTCATACCGCCAATACCGATCCCGCCGCGTTGACCGAGCGTATAGTACATTAAGCCGTGATGTTCACCAACCTCTTTACCGTCTTCTAGCACGATTTTTCCGGGTTGAGCCGGTAAATATTGCTTCAAGAAGTCATTAAAGCGGCGTTCACCAATAAAACAGATGCCTGTCGAGTCTTTCTTCTTCGCTGTAGCAAGACCTAATTCTTCTGCAATTTTACGCACTTGCGGCTTTTCAATTTCACCAACCGGAAACAGGGTCTTGTTAATTTCACGACCATGAACGGCATGCAGGAAGTAAGTCTGGTCTTTATTGTTGTCTACGCCACGCAATAAAGGTGCATATTGATCACCTTTAGAGTTCGTCATGGTTTCACCACGACGACAATAGTGACCCGTCGCAATAAAATCTGCACCCAGGTTGATCGCATGATCCAGGAAGGCACGGAATTTAATTTCTTTATTACATAAGATATCCGGGTTTGGGGTACGGCCGGCCGCATATTCAGCCAGGAAATGCTCGAATACGCGATCCCAGTATTCCATTGCGAAGTTGGCAGTATGCAGTTTAATCCCGATCTTGTCACAAACGGCCTGAGCATCGGCAAGGTCATCCATTGCCGTACAGTATTCTGTGCCGTCATCTTCTTCCCAGTTTTTCATGAAAAGACCTTCAACCTGATAACCTTGTTGAAGTAGGAGTGCTGCAGACACAGATGAATCTACACCACCAGACATTCCGACGATGACACGTTGTTGCATAGGATTAGGCATCCAAATTTGAAATTAAGGGAGAGTTTTGGTGCTCGTAAATGAGCGATAAAGGGTATTTTTGACCAGAAAGCGCATCCCGTACGGCTTTAATCACCAGCGGACTACGCGCACGAGCTGACTCTTGCAGTTCATCTAAAGTCATCCAGACTGCACCGACAATGTCCGTATCTAAAGTTGCATGTGGGTCATAATCAACCGATTTGGCTAAAAAACAGAAGCGAAAATAAGTACGGTCTGGGAACATCGGCGGGGTATAGGTATACATGCCTAAAAGATGGGTCACTTCAACCGTATGTCCGGTTTCTTCCATGGTTTCACGAATTGCGGCCTCGACAATGGTTTCACCGCATTCTACATGACCTGCTGGCTGATTAAATACTGTGTGTGTCACACCTTCTGTATGTTCTTCTACAAAAAGGAATTTTCCGTCTTTTTCGACAACGGTTGCGACAGTGACGTGAGCAGTCCAAGCAGTCATAGAAACAGCACCATGGAAAATGATGCACTATTGTATAAAATTTTGTGGTGTGTGGCTATGTTGAGAGGGGATTTCTTTAGCTACTAAAAAATTATTAGTTTTAAATAAATAAGCAATTTTATGAAATATTGCCTCTATTTTAAGCGTGAAACACTGAAAATCACTAAAAAAGCTCAATTCAACAGCATTAAGCTTTTATGTGTATAACAAAACTATGAATTATAAAAAATAATTTCTTATAACGTGCATCATGTTAATTGAGAAATATTAAGCATAAACTTTAAACAACATTCAGGTCTAAGCTTAAACCAAATACAATGCCTTGCTGGGTGTTATACGCATATGCTTCCCCATCATGTAACATCATAATAGATTTCACGATTGATAGCCCCAAACCGCCCGTTTTTGCTTTGGAATGTCGACTACTATCAATTTGATAAAAACGTTCAAATAAATGCTTCAAATGATGCTCATCTATAAAAATATTTTTGGTTAATACTTCAATACGACAAACATTGTCTATTAACTTTGTTGAAATAATGATGTCTTGACCTTCAAGACCATAATCAATGGCGTTAATGATCAGATTGGATAGCGCTCTTTTGAGTAAATCTGAATTCCCATATATTTGAATTTCTTGTTCTAATTCCAGACTAAAAACCATTTTTTTATCTTCAGCCAAGAATTCAAAGTAATTCACCAGTTCTAAAATCAGTGTAGATAAATTAATGATTTTTTTGTCGATAATATAATCATTGTGTTCAGAACGGGCGATGAACAGCATATTATCGATCATTTTACTAAGGCGCTCATATTCTTCAAGATGAGAATATAAAAGCTGTTCCAGTTCTTGTTGTGAGCGAGATTGCATGAGCATGATTTGTGTCTGACCCATTAAATTATTTAAGGGGGTTCTCAGTTCATGTGCAATATCTTCAGAAAATCGTGCCAATTGTTCATAGTTTAGTTGAATTTTTTCTAACATCGCATTCATGGCTGAACGGAGGTGCTCAACTTCAATTGTGGTACTTTGAGCTTCGATTCGTTGATGTGGTCGAGTCCCCTGAATTTGACGGGTTTGCTCAATCAGATGATTTAAAGATTGCAATAAATATAAGCCGACCCAGCGTCCAAGCAAGCTGGCGATAATAATGCCCAGTAGACTATAGAGAATCAATTTCCATAAATATTGATCTAAAGTCGCTTGGGCTTCATCGAATTGTGTACCAGCAATGAGTTGATAATATTGATGATTAAAAACAACCGTTTTATAGGCTAAACGAGTTGTAGCGAACTCATCTTGATTATCTAAAAAGGTAATTTTTGTTGATTCCGCCATAGCAGGAATATGGACGTTAAGCGGATTAATCTCAATTAAGGTCTGTTGTTGGTTTTTTAAGATTAAAAGATTATCTTCTTTTCCTAGCATATTTTCATACAGACGAGGGTACTGAACTAGGATTTGAAAACTTTCTTTATCTTTAAGAAAAATTTCAATACGCTCCATACGTGCCGTTAAATTTTGATCACGTTGCTTCGCTAACAACTGTTGCATGTTGTAATACGACAGTAAACCAATACCCAAAAATACAGTACAACAAATAATACTAAAGGAAATACTTAAGCGTGTGGTTAAACTCAAGTGTTGTAGCTGACTTTTCATGGATTGGCACTTAAGCGATAACCCATACCTCGAACAGTATGAATTAATTTAGGCTGAAAATGGTCGTCAATTTTGGCGCGTAATCGACGAATTGCCACATCGACCACATTGGTGTCCGTATCAAAATTAATGTTCCATACTTCAGATGCAATTTGCGATCGGGTTAATAACTCCCCTTGATGCCGCATTAAGAATTGCAAGAGCGAAAACTCTTTAGCGCTTAACTCAATTTTTTGTTGGTTTCGATAAACTGTATGTTCCAGTCGATATAAAATCAGATCCGCTACTTGATAGTATTCGGCGTCTGTTTTTACACTACGTCTCAATAAGCTTTTGACTCGTGCTAACAGTTCAATATAGGAGAAGGGTTTAATCAAGTAGTCATCTGCCCCTAACTCTAAGCCTTTAACTCGATCCAAAACATGATCTTTTGCAGTCAGCATGAGTACAGGGATCTGCGAGAAAGTTCTTAACGTCTTTAATACTTGCCAACCGTCAATTTCAGGCAACATGACATCCAAAATGACTAAATCATAATTTTTTTCTTGTAAGGATGTAAGGGCTGTTAATCCATCATGAGCAATACTGGATAAATAACCAGATTCATTTAAGCCCTTTGCTAAAAATTCAGCAATTTTAGTTTCGTCTTCAACAATAAGTATATGCATTTCAAAAATATTATATCAATTTCTCTGCCTCAACATTACAAATCTGTAATTTCATTGTCATGCAGTAACGGCTTTATTTTGACTAAGCTAAGTCATCTCTTCATTTAGCTTAATAGAACTCATGAAAAAACTTCTATGTGTTCCGGTCATTCTATGTAGCTCACTTGCATATGCTGCTCCATCAACCAGTTATGTGATGGACTTAAAGGTTGCGAATCAACTTGCGACAAACATTATGCAAGCTTGCACCGATATGGCAAAACCTGCGGCGGTGGTCATCCTTGACCAAGGTGGCAATGTTTTGGCAAGTCAGCGTCATGAAACAGTGGGTATTCATAATCTCATCGCAGCAGAAAGGAAAGCTTTTACCGCATACTCAACCAAGGTTACGACCTTAGAATTTATGCGTAATGCTCAGAAGAATAGCGATTCACAGAATTTAACCAGCTTACCCGAATTGTTGCTTTTAGGCGGAGGCGTACCAGTCTTTTATAAAAAGCAGTTGCTGGGTTCAGTTGGTGTGGCAGGTGCAGGAGGGTCATTACAAGATGACCAATGCGCGCAGCAAGGGATAGATAACACCCTTAAATTATTTTAAGACAATATCATTTTATAGAGGAAAACTGTTATGAAAAAATTATGCTTATTTGCAGGCTCAGTATTATTTTCAACATGGAGCATGGCACAAAATCCTTTAAGCGTGCATGTGCTTAACCTGGAAAATGGTTTACCATCACCTGAGGTGAATGTAACCTTAGAAGAGCAAAAAAATGGAAAATGGGTGCAAATTTCACAAGCTAAAACCAATGAACAAGGACGTATAACCGAATTATTTCCAGAGAATCAGAAATTTAAAAACACTACTTATAAAGTGACTTTCAAAACGGGTGAATGGTTTAATAAACATAATAAGAAAACCTTCTTTCCCGAAGTTCCTGTGATTTTCCAAACAGATGGTTCGGTAAATCACTACCATATTCCTTTATTACTCAGTCCGTATGGTTATTCGACATATCGAGGTAACTGAGTCCATTAAAGGATTTATCAAGTTAACTGATGTTATACAATAACGTCTTATACTATGTTTGGATCTAAACTAATACTACAACATGTATAGTACTTATTTTCAAATCTAGGTAATTGTATAACATCAAAAGTGAATCCATTTAATATAATCGCTGTTATACGAAATAGAACTCTATTGATATCTCCTAAAAATATTTACCTAAAACTTTATAAAATAAGGAAAAATATCATTTTATTCGTAAGTCGGAGTAGAGAATACTTCTTAACTAATGAAATCGAATTAATTTAAACTATGGATCTTTACTTTATTATTCTACTATTTAAAGGAATCTCCTATGTCTGAACTGCACTTCTACATCACCTTACTGGGCGGTAAACATGAAAAAGCCAATGTAGAAGTACATGATGTAATTCCTGTGATTAGTTCAGATATTGAATCTGCGTATCCTTATTTAAAACAACAATGGTTTGGTTTGCAAAAGGGGCTACATGTCGATGGCTGGATGAAAATCAATGGAGTGAGTTATCAAGGAGTAAATTATCAGGTCCAGATTAGTGATCTGCCTGTAAATACCCGTTTAAAACTGTTCCTGATTAATCTGGGTGCATATCTTCCGGACCAGTTTGGGGAAATACATAAATATTTGGTAGTGGCTGCCAAAAACAAGACAGAAGCCAAGGCACAGGGCAAAATGGCAATGGAAAAAGGTTGGTTTAAACCACATACCGATGCAGTGATTGATGTCGATGACTGTTTAGAGTTAAACCAGATTGATCAGAAATTTATACATTTGATCGAAGGGGAATTTGAAGCGAACAGCTTTAAGAACGATTATCTGATTATTCCGTAATTTAAAAAATGGCTAATCGAAATGAAGTGGCCATTCTGATATTCATGAAATGATATTGCTATAAAACTCCCGGTATTTAATTTTTTTTAAATGAAATATTAGGTGTTTAAAGAGAGTTGAATATCATCTTAAAATTACTATTTCAACCAGCGAGTTGATCATTATCCTCTAGCGCTGTAATCACCCATTCATCTCCGATAAATTTCCGGTCAGCTGCCTGTCCATATTGCAGGTCGAATACTTCATTTAAGGTTGGATCGTGTTGGAGGATGTGCTCTAATCCAACCAGTATACAATCCTCCTCAGCCAAGGGTTCTGCTGTCAAAAATTGCCAGTCACCATCGCGTTCATGCAATACGGTAACAATTGGCTGCTCCAGTTCCAGCCATTGCCTAGTCGTATAAATGCCTAAATTCCGTGGTTCGCGGAATTTAAACTCGGCATTGCGATCCAGCAGGGGCTGATCAAATTCAAAAACTTCCTCGAAGCCATCTTCCCAAGGAAATTTATCATTCCGATCTGTCCAGACTAATTGTAAGGCTGGAAACGCTTCATCTTGGTAATAACTTTGCGCAATCCCAAAATAGTCACCGATATTTCGACGATCAACTTTTAGAAACTTACAGCGGCTTTCTTTAAAAAATACATTCGGATACGTGTTACTGAGCTGGATGCGTTGACCTTTTTGAACGACCTCAGTCACATGATTCAGAATAGTCTGACTAAGTTTAGCAGTGAGTCCAAAACAGATAATTTCTGGATGCTGGAACCTTTCATATAAGCCAATGCTATAGCTAAAAGGCGGGGAATAGTCAGTATGAGTGATCGAAATGATTTGTACGCCGTACTGTCGAATATTAATTCTGGTCTGATTTAATAGTTCATTGCGATCCGGGCAATGATGATCTTCTGTATGTTTCATGATTTTTATTCTTTGAATTATTTTTTAAATGAACATACAGAAGATTTAAGCTTTCGACAAATGAAATTGTCTAAAGTTTATTTATAGTTAACTGAAACCTTCACATAATTCTGTGCTGAATACGGCAAAAAAGCTTTTTCTTTGTCGGTAAGTGGACGCACTTTTTTCACAGGGCTTCCTACATACAAGTAACCACTTTCCAAAACTTTATTTGGCGGAACAAGTGAACCTGCACCAATCATCACATCATCTTCAACAATCACATCATCTAAAATAATCGTGCCAATACCGACCAAAACGCGATTGCCAATGGTGCAGCCGTGTAATTTTACATGATGACCAATGGTGACATCTTCACCAATGATCAGTGGCGAACCTTCTGGCTTATCGGCTTTCTTATGACTGACATGCAACATGGCATGATCCTGCACATTGGAATTCTTGCCAATCCGGATATGATTGACATCACCACGAATTACGGCAAAAGGCCAAACCGAGACATTCTCAGCCAAAACCACATCGCCAACCACAATCCCCATAGGATCGATATAACAAGATTCATCAATCTGTGGGATCATGTCTAAATAAGAACGTATGTTTTGGCTCATAGTGGTCTATTCATTAAAAGTTTAAACGTCATGTATAGAGTATAAAATAAAAAGCACCCATCTGAATGAGTGCTTTGGTCTTAGTCTAAGGCTAAAACAGTCTGTTTAAACTTAAAATAAGTTACTGAAGAACTGTTTGATATGATCCAGCATACGCGCAAAGAAACCAGCTTCTTCTACAGCTTTTAGTGCAACAAGCGGTTTTTCAGCAATCACTTTACCGTCAAGAGAAGCAACGTATTTACCTACCACTTGACCTTGTTTTAAAGGTGCAGTCAATTTAGGCTGAACCACGATTTGCGTTTTAATCTCATTCGCTTTGCCTTTTGGCATGGTCACATTGAAGTTTTCAGCAAGGCCGATTTGAACTTCATTTTCCTTACCAAACCACACCTTAGACTTGGCTAAGACTTGTCTGCCGGCCTGAACATTTTTAGTTTCGTAGTTTGCAAAACCCCATGCCAAAAGTTCACGTGTATGTGTTGCACGATCCTGCATAGATGGCGCACCGAAGATCACAGAGATCAAACGCATTGGACCACGTTTTGCAGAAGTCGTTAAGCAGTAACCCGCTTCATTGGTATGACCGGTTTTCAAACCATCCACACTTGGATCTGTATACAGCAGGGCATTACGGTTGCCTTGCTTGATTCCGTTAAAAGTAAATTCTTTTTCAGAATAAATCGGGTAGTACTTTGAACTGTCTTTAATGATGTGCTGTGCCAGCATGGCCATATCTTTGGCAGTCGAATAGTGACCTTCCGCAGGCATACCGGTTGAGTTTACAAAGCTGGTATTGGTCATGCCGATACGTTTTGCTTCCTGGTTCATCATATGTGCGAAGGTACCCTCGTTACCTGCAATATGTTCTGCCATTGCTTTGGAAGCATCGTTACCTGACTGGATGATGATACCGCGCAGCATCTCAAGTGCTGTTGCCGTGCCGTTTAGCGGAACATACATACATGATTCAGAACTACTACCGCGACACCATGCCGATTCGTTCATACGAACCTGTTCATCTTCAGTCAGTTCACCGCTTAATAACTTTTGTTCAATAATGTAGCTGGTCATCATTTTAGTCATTGAAGCAGGGGCTAGTTTTTCATTTTCATTTTTAGATGCGAGAATTTGCCCTGTTTCGTAGTCCATTAGCACATAAGATTTATTATTCAATTCTGGTGGTGCAGATAGGACAGTTGCTGCAAAGCTAAAACTAGGAATTAATAATAATGCAGCAAGAGCAGTTTTTTGGGTCATTTCTAGTAGGTTCCAATATCTTGATGTAAGCACGAAGAGCCTAGCATTTTAGGACAAAGCTAGGCGGACTTCTACGGTTTGCAGCGGCTTATTTCAAAAGTATTGTAAGCATGGCGGCAGAAAAAAATCAGGATTTGCTATAAGTGGTGAGTTCTGTACAAATCGCTTGATTTTTCTGCTGACCTGCTTTCTGCGCATCCTGTTGTGCTTCTTTCAGGATCGGCTGGAATTTTGTGTTTTTGCTAAGCTGATTCAAGGCTTCTACTGGGTTCTTTTGACCAGGCATATATTCACTGACCAGCTGACTATAACCCGCTTTAAATTTATTCTGGTCTTTCACCATACCTGGGCAGATTTCTGAAAGTACATAAATGGCCGCAAGCTCATGCTGAGTCACTTCTTGAATTGGAGTGACTTCAATATTGGTATCGGCTGCAAAACTTTGTGTAGTCAAAATGCTGAAAGTTGAAAGAGTAAAAATGCCAAAGGCTTTAATGAATAAATTTTTCATTGAAAATCAAAAGCTCAAATTAGAAATTAAGATGGGTTTAGATTAACTAATTTTGAAGGAATGAAAAGATTAAAAATGTAAGGAAGCAGTAAAATAATGGAGAAAATCGTTATATAAACAGGATGATGGCGCTGCATCATCCTGTCAGAAAGTCTGAATTAGATTTGTTGAGTGATCAGGTCATTACACACTGCCTGATGTTCATCTTTAGCGGTTTGCTTGGCTTCCTGGCGTGCTTCTTGAAGTGCTGACTGATATTCCTTGTCCTGCTGGATCTTGTCATAAGTCATCGATTTATCAGAATAATCGGATAAGTATTGTTTAATCAGCTGTTGAGTGTTCTGCTCAAATTTGGCATTTTTACCCACAATCCCCGGACAAACTTCAGTGAGCACTTGGACTGAAGCCAGGTCTTCCTTAATAGTCAAATCTACCTCAGCAGATAAATTTTCAGCTGAAAAAGCAGGAGAGCTCAGGCCAGCAGTCAGAGCAAAAGCCAGTGCGGCTACAGCAACCGTATTTTTAATCATCATGAACCACATATATTAAAGATGGATGTTGAACGATAAATATATATAATTCCGTGGCTAATACAAACAAATGTCCCAACCAGTCATTTTTTGGGACGAACGGGATTTTGCTGTGAATATATTGATATCAAATGATGATGGCGTATTTGCTCCGGGCATACAGGCACTAGCGCAGAGCTTAAAAGCCTTAGGCCGTGTAGTGGTTGTTGCACCTGAAAGCGAACGTAGCGGATTTTCCAGTGCATTGACCCTTGACCGTCCACTGCGACCGATTCAGATTGCTCCAGATGTTTGGGCAGTAAATGGTACTCCGGCAGACTGTGTCTATCTGGCCATGAATGGTTTGTTTGATGTCGAATTCGATCTTGTGGTGAGTGGCATTAATAGCGGTGCCAATCTGGGGGATGATGTATTGTATTCAGGCACAGTGGGGGCAGCATTTGAAGGTCGTCTAGCAAAACATCCTGCACTGGCTATTTCTTTGTGTGGGCAAAACGTGCGTGCTTATACCTCACCAGAAGATTATCGTGTTGCAGCGCAATGGGTTCATGACTTTATTGCAGCAGGTTTGCCAGCATTGCCTGAGCGTCAGATTTTTAATGTCAATATTCCGGATATCGCTGAGCTAAAAGGAACCAAAGTGACCTTCCAAGGTCGCCGTAGCCAGTCTAAACCCATTAGCAGTCATGTGGATCCACGTGGCCGTCAGGTTTACTGGATTGGTCTATCTGGTGAAGCAGTTGCAATGCCAAAGCATCAAGGAACTGAAATTGAGTCAGACTTTTTTGCTATCGCCAATGGTTATGTCAGTGTGACGCCAATCCAGATGGATGCTACAAACTATGACGTACTTCACGAATTACAGGGTCAGATTTTAAATAAAATCTAACTAATGTTATAACTTTGTGAATAGATGGACATTGCAACCTTATTTGCTGTGTTTTTTTGCTAATCTAATCGAGTTTTTTAAACCGTATAGATGTTAGAGAGGAAGATAATGTTCCTGGTGTCACCGAAACGCTTTATTGCTTTGCCTACAGGCCTGATTAAAACGTTAGTACTCACAACAGCAGTGGTTTCAGCAGTTATCGTAACTGGGTGTGCAACCAAACCTTATATTAATAATTCCGCACGTTATGCTGCAGCACCTGATTTTTATACGGTTCGTTCAGGTGACACCCTAAGTGGCATTGCAGCACGCTATGGTCTGAGCTATATCAGTGTTGCGGAAATGAATGACATTCCGGAGCCATATCGTATTTATGTCGGTCAATCGATCCGTTTAAAAAATACCAAACGCAGTACGACTACTCAAGTCGTTGATACTTCAGCACCTATCCAGCGTAAAACTGTCGTGGCTCCAACGCCGACTCCAGCGCAGACCACTGTTAAAACGACAACATCAGTAACACCAAAAGTCACTACACCTGCTCCTGTGACAACTGTACCGTCATCCGGATTACGTTGGGTAAAACCATCGAATGGTGCAGTATTGCAGCAATACAATCTGGCTTCAAATATTAAGGGCATACGTTACGCAGGTAATGTTGGTGATCCGGTATTTGCCGCTGCTGATGGTCAGGTGGTGTATGCCGCTGATGGTCTGAAAGAATACGGCAATCTGGTGCTGGTCAAACATATTAATGGCTACATCACTGCGTATGCACATAACAGTAAACTTAACGTGAAAAGTGGTCAAAATGTAACCGTAGGCCAGAAGATTGCAGAAATGGGTTCAAGTGGTACAACCCGTACCATGCTTGAATTCCAGGTACGTCTGGATGGAAAACCGGTGAATCCTGCATCCGTTTTACCGAATAGTTGAATAAAAAGGTGCAAATGCTAAATTTCACCGTATAATACAATGAGTTGCTTTTATCAAAGGATGAAGCACCTCATAAGTTTAGAGGGGAATTTATGTTAGATCAACTTCGAGCAATGGGCGTATTTGCTTGTGTTGTAGAGAAAAACTCGTTTAGCGGTGCTGCACGTGAACTGGGTATTACCACCAGTGCCGTAAGCCAGCAGATTCGATCGCTGGAGCAGGACATGGAAGTGATTCTCCTGAACCGTTCTACACGAAAATTGAGTTTGACTGAAGCAGGCCAGGCTTTTTTCTATAGCTGTCAGGAAATGTTATCCGCTGCTGAACGTGGCAAAGTCCGTATCAATGAGCTACGTGATGATCTGGTTGGTGACCTGCGTATCGTCGCAACTGCAGAACTGTGTTCAATGCATGTGATTCCGGCATTGTCGCACTGGATGGCTGCGCACCGTGGTTTGACAGTGCAGTTTGAAACACAAGATCAACCGCTTGACCTGAAGGATGGTCGTGTTGATATTGAACTGCGCCTTGATCAAGTCATCGACGATAGCAATATTGAAGTCGTTCCACTTATTCAGATTGAACAGATTCTGGTAACAGCTCCGAGTTACATCAATCAATCTGTTTTAATTACACAGCCGGATGATCTGAAGCAACATGACATTTTGTCACTCAGTCATTTGAACAATCATCAACAATTTTATTTCCAGCATGTCAATACAGCCCAAAAAGTTGAACTTGAACTGAGCTCACGACTAAACACCAATAACAGTATTGTGGCGAAGTCGATGTGTCTGCATGGCAATACCATTGCCCGCATGTCATATCTGGATGTACAAAAAGATTTAATAAACGGCTCTTTGATTGAAGTCCTGCCTGAATGGAAATTACAACCATTTACGCTATATGCAGTCATGCCAAAACGTGAACAACAACCTATAAAAATTCTCCGTTGTCTTGATACCTTGAAACAATATTTTGGCCAGTTGTCTGGCGGACGTTTGTTGCAAATCGCATCATAAACTGCAAAGAATTAAAAAAGCCGCTTGATGCGGCTTTTTATGTTTCTGGCTTTTAAGAAATTAAGCCAGATATGCTTCAATCATTTTAACCAGACGTTCAATCAGTTGATCGGCCTGTTCCTGAGTAATGTTCAGGGTAGGCAGCAGACGTACCACATTGCCTGCAGTTACGTTGATAATGGTTTTATATTCATCACGCGCGATATCTACCAGTTCGCCACATGCTTTTGGCAATTCAATACCGATCATCAGACCAAAACCACGAACAGTGATATTCTGATCATTAAGCTGGCTACGGAGTTGCTCAACGATATAAGCACCTTTTTCAGCTGCATTCGCCACGATATTTTCTTTTTGCATAATATCAAGGATGGTATAAACAATGCGTGAACCTAATGCTGTACCGCTGTAAGTCGAACCATGGTTCCCGGCAGTTAAAACACCAACACCACGTCCTTGGGTCATCACCGCACCAATCGGAAAACCATTACCCAGACCTTTGGCAGTGGTCAGTACATCTGGAACAATATTGGTATGCTGATATGCAAAGTATTTACCGGTACGGCCATTACCTGTCTGAACTTCATCCAGCATCATCAGCCAGTTATGCTGGTTGCACAGTTGACGGATTTCTTCCAGGTAGCTGAAGCCTTGTGGTGCAGTATTGACACCGCCTTCACCTTGAATCGGTTCAACGAAAACAGCTACGATGTCAGGGTGATTAATTGCTGCTTCCTGAATCGCTTCGATATCACCAAATGGTACGCGGATAAAGCCTTCAACCAGCGGTCCAAAACCTTCCTGAACTTTTTTGTTACCTGTCGCCGAGAGGGTCGCCAAAGTACGACCGTGGAAAGAGTGGTCAGCCACAATGATTTTTGGTGTAGCGATGCCTTGCATATGGCCAAATTTACGTGCAATCTTGATTGCACCTTCATTGGATTCTGCACCGCTATTCGAGAAGAAAATTTCTTCCATGCCTGAAACTTCAGCCAGTTTTTGTGCAGCAGCAGTCTGCCATGGTACTTCAAACAGGTTGCTGGTGTGAATCAGGGTTGCGGCCTGTTCAGCAATTGCTTCAGCAAGTACCGGGTGGGCATGCCCCAGCCCACATACTGCAATACCGGTCAGAGCATCTAGATACTCAGTACCATCTTCAGTATAAAGATAAGCACCTTGTCCTCGGACAAAACTGATCGGCTGACGGCCAAATACCGGCATCAAGTGTGAAGGTTGATCAGTTTGCACAGGAGCAAGGGTAATGTTCTTCATGACTAACTCTTATCTGTTAGGTGGATTGAAAATTGAAGTCATAGATGCCATATATAGACATAACGACAGGACCTATATAAGCAAAATCTCAAACAGAATAAAAGCTGAATTGTAAATAAAACATGAAATATTGTTTTAGACATACTGTTTTAGTTCATTTTGAGTATAATGCGAAGCAGATTTATTGAGGATATATCAATGACTGAACAAGCACGCGATACAGAAGCGTTAATTCGTGACCAAATTGCCAAACACGCAGTACTTCTTTATATGAAAGGCACACCACAATTCCCACAATGTGGTTTCTCTGCTCGTGCGGTTGAAGCACTCAGTCAAATTGGTCGTCCATTTGCTTATGTGAATATTCTGGAAAACCCAGACATTCGCGCAACTCTTCCAGTTATTGCGAACTGGCCGACTTTCCCACAATTGTGGATCAATGGTGAATTGATCGGTGGTAGCGATATCATGCTCGATATGTTCCAGAAAGGTGAATTGAAGTCTTTAGTTGAACAATACAGCCCGGCACCTGAAGCTTAATAGTTTTATTAGACTTGCAGATGTTAAAAAGCGCTTCCAGAGAAGCGCTTTTTTATGACTGAAATTTAACACTTAAAATGGAAAGGGGCAGGATTAGTTTTCTGCCTTATTCTCAGAGGTTTCAGATTTTTCCAGTTCTTTTGATTCAGCCGCAAGTGCTGCTGCAAGCGCATCTGGATCTGCCTGAATATCCTTTACTGGTGCTTTGTCTTTTTTCTTTTTCTTCTTTTTTTTCTTTTTTTTCTTTTTCTTTGGCTCTTCTTCTTCAAGCTCGGCACCATCTTCAATAGCTTGCCAGTAATCCAGTTGCTCCATCACCGCAGCATAAATCGAATGCTTGCTGTAACGGCCTTTCTTGTCCAGGGTGCCAACCGGACGTGCCATTAGAATTTCCAGTGCCTGATCAATGGTATCAATTGCATGGATATGGAACTGATCTGCTTCAACTGCTGCAATTACATCTTTACGCAGCATCAGATGCTGCATGTTTTGACGCGGAATGATTACACCTTGCTTGCCAGTCAAGCCTTGCAATTTGCAGGCATCGAAGAAGCCTTCAATCTTGGCATTTACCCCACCAATTGGCTGTACCTGACCGAGCTGGTTCATGGAACCGGTAATTGCCCAAGACTGGTCAATTGGCAACTGGCTAATGGCTGAGATCAATGCAGAAAGTTCAGCCACAGTAGCACTGTCACCATCCACCTGGCCGTAACTTTGTTCAAACGCCAGAGCTGCAGAGAAGTGCAGGGTTTGTTCACGACCGAAATGCGCTTTCAGGAAAGACGCCATTAGCAATACGCCTTTAGCATGTAGTGAACCACCGAGTTCCACGCTGCGTTCGATATCCAGAATGTCACCACCACCTTGATACACTGAGGCAGTCAGGCGTGATGGTAAACCAAATTCCACGTCCGCATAGTGAATAACGGACAGGGCATTGATCTGACCAAGACGATGGCCACGTGTTTCAATCAACTGGGTACCACGAGACAGATCTTGCCAATATAGCTCACGTAAATAGCCTAAGCGATATTTGCGATGATCCAGGGCAGTGTTGATGTGTTTTTCTGAAACTATTTTGTCATCAGCTTTAAAGGCATGATGATGCGCTTCACGAATCAAATCCCCCAAAGTCAGCGCATGTAATGACAAGGAGCTTTGGTCTTCAGCCTGACGGCTTGAATCAGTCAATAAGGCAGCCAAAGCAGAACGGTCAAAAGGCAACAGTTTGTCTGCCTGAACGTAATCAGCAATGAGCTGCATATAGGCCTGCTCATTTTCGTCATTACGTTGTAATGTATCTGTAAAGTCAGCACGGATTTTAAAAATACTGCCCAGCTCAGGTTCGAGCTCCAGAATTTCATAATAGATCTCTGGTTCAGCTAGTAACACGATCTTGATATCAAGTGGAATTGCCGCTGGCTCAATTGAAATACTGCCAGTTAACGTTAGCATATGTTCTAAAGAAGACAGTTTCAGCTGACCAGATTTCAATGCACGTTTTAGGCCTTGCCATGCATACGGTTGTTCTAAGAGTTGCTCGGCTTCAATCATCAGGAAGCCGCCATTGGCACGATGCATTGAGCCTGGACGGATCAAGGTGAAGTCAGTGGTAATCGTACCGTTCTGGGTTAACTGTTCTACATGACCGAGCAGGTTGTAATGGGTTGGGAAATCTTCAAAGATTACCGGCGCACCGCTGTTTGGCTTATATGTCACAATGACATTGGCCTGATAACGGGACGGCACACGACTGAACAGGCCAGGAGTAAAGTCATCTTCTTCCTGTTCCAGCACAATCTCGACATTATTAATGATGTCTTCCGCATAGAATTTCAGATATTTATCCAGGCCTTCTACATCTTTAAATTTAGCCAGCATCTGTTCAACACGCGGTACAACCACCTGTTTGGCAATCTCACGGTTGAGTACCTGTACACGGTCACGGGCATCATCTTCCAGATCACCGAGGTGCAGGCCCAGGCGTTCCAGTTTTTTATCCATGTAACGCATGTTGGAGGCAATTTCAGCACGATCTTTATTGCTCAGTGCATTCAGATCATCTTGTGTCATTTCCTGTAACTTGTCATCTTTGAGATGAACCGGTACGAAGCAGTGCTCATCATTGCGAGAAATCAGTTTTAGATCGAATTCTTCACCTTCACGGGTCAGTTCAATCAGCGCTTGCTGCTGTTCATCACCGGTTTGCTGACGGATCATCTCAATACGGTTGTAATAGGTTTCCGCAGTAAAACGACGTTCCAGCTGTTTAAGAATGGTTTGCCAGCTTTGATGCAGCATTGCCTGGAATTTAGGACCTTGACCTGCAGGAAACTGCAATGCAATCGGCTGGCGGGAATTCTGGAAATTATTAACATAAACCCAGTCATTTGGTGTTGCTACTGTTTTGGCATGTTGCTGTAGCAGACGTTTGACCATGGTGCGCTTGCCAAGACCTGCGGTTCCGACAGCAAAAATGTTATAGCCTGAATATGGCAGGGCAATCCCGGCTTCAACTGAGGCACGTGCACGATCCTGACCAAGAAAATTATTGAGTGGTTTAATACGCTTGGTCGACGCCGGAATTTTATCCAGTTTTGGAATATGTGTCAGTTGCGTGGGCTGCAAGCGGGTTTTTTCAAGAGTAGGTTGTATTTCGCTTTGTTCAAATGCTGTCTTTAATAGTTCAGCATGGTTTTGTTGTGCAGTTAGGGTAGTGTTAATCGTATTGGCGGTTATTGAAGAATGAATTTGATCGAGTCTCTGGGTCACTGTTGATGTCCAAAACGAAATAGTGCATTAATGATTTAAGGTATACAGAATTAGCCGGAAAATTCAAGCCAACATGTCGCTTTTGACGTAAAAAAATAAAATGATCTATGCAGAGAAAATGGTAAATCTTGTTGAAAGATCCTGTATTAAAGGATTGAATAGCAGCTACTGGTTTTTTGCGGAAAATAATAAAGCAATGACAACACAAACGACGGGTTGGAAATCCGCCTTTACAGCTTTCTTGGATCGGCGTGCGCTGATCATGCTGTTTCTGGGTTTTTCAGCGGGTGTCCCGATTCTTCTGATCTTTTCAAGTCTGTCTCTCTGGCTCGGTGAAGCGGGTATTAGTAAAAGTGCAGTAACTTTCTTTAGCTGGGCTGCCTTGGGTTATTCCTTTAAGTTTGTCTGGGCACCACTGATTGATGAACTACCAGTGCCATTCCTGACTAGGGCTTTAGGTCGACGTCGTGCCTGGTTGCTGATCGCACAAATTCTGATTGTCTGCGCGATCTGTATTATGGCTTTTTCAGATCCGGCTTTAGGACAACTACATCTTCAGCAGATGGCGCTTGGTGCAGTCTTGCTTGGCTTTTCCGCAGCAACTCAGGATATTGTGATTGATGCCTACCGTATTGAACTGGCAGAAACCCAGATGCAGACCGTGCTGGCTGCAACTTATAACGCAGGCTACCGTATTGGTATGATTGTCGCTGGTGCGGGCGCATTGTTCCTTGCTGCTTACCTAGGTACCGCAAAAGGTAACTATATTTATGATGCCTGGAAGTGGACCTATCTGGCGATGGCGGCTGTGATGCTGGTGGGGATTATCACGACGTTGTCAATCCGCGAACCACAGGTCGATCGTGTGCGTAAACACTATGTGCGCAGTGATTATTTCCGCCTGGTGGGGGTGTTTTTTGTCGCGGTCATCAGCTTTGTAGTGAGCTATGTATATTCAGGTAACCTGGTGAGCATGTTGACCGAACAGTTTGCCATTCAGGATACCTTTGCATTATTTACTTTTGAATCTTTGCGTTTTATCGGATCTGGTGCAGTCGCATTCGGTGTGGGTACCGCCTTGGTGAAGCTAGGTGCGGTGAATCGGGAAATGGCCTATGAAACCTGGGTCAATCCGGTTGCGGATTTCTTCAAGCGCTATGGCCTAAAACTGGCTTTGGTCCTGTTATTGCTGATTGGTTTTTATCGTGTTTCAGACATTATTGCTGGTGTGATTTCCAATGTGTTCTATCAGGACATGAACTTTAGCAAGGAGCAGATTGCTGAAGCAGTGAAGGTTTATGGGGTAATCTTTTCCCTCTTAGGTGGTTTCCTGGGAGGATTATTGGCCCAGAAGATGAATATCATGAAGCTGATGTTTGTCGGTGCCATTCTGGCCTGTTCTACCAATCTGATCTTTATTGGTTTGGTTAAATCCGGGCAACAGCTAAATCCGGTAGATATTCAGGTTGGACAGCAACGCTATCAGGCAGACACGGATGAAGTTGGTTATTGGAAAGTGAAAGTACCAGTACAGGTACTCGCTGATGCCAAGCAGATTCAGGTTCAGGCGGCTTATGCCAATGCTAATACGACTGATAGTACAGTTAGCCTGTCCATGCCATATTTGCTGCAGACTTCAGGTAATGCACAGCTGCAGGTTTTACCAATTACCAGCGACAATACCCTTCATGCTAATGAAGAAGGAAGTATTGTGGTTCGTGGTCAATATGTCGGTGAAGCTTTACAAGATAATCAGAAGATCATTTATGAACTGAATGGTGAGCGTTTTGAAGCCAAGCTGGAAGAACAGGGGGTGTTTAGTACAGCTATTTCAGCAGAAAAACTGAAATCTGCGCCAGCGCATTTAATCAGTGCGGTACTGATGGAGGATGAGCGAGCTGTTCAGCAAGTGACACATGTCTATCAGACGAGCAATGATGCTAAAAATACCAAGAGGCTTGATGTAGATATCCAGCCACTGGTTCCTGTGGATGTGAATCGTAATACTGATATTGAAGTGACAGGCAAGGTGATCAAGCCATATAGCGATGCCTGGCTGTATTTTGCGATTATCGTCGACAACTTGGCTGCCGGTCTGGCAGGTGCAGCATTTATTGCCTTCTTATCCAGCTTGACCAGCGTATCTTTTACTGCAGTCCAATATGCGATTTTTAGCTCACTTATGACACTAACCCCTAAGATTTTAGGGGGATATTCGGGTACTATAGTCACCAATATCGGTTATCCGAACTTCTTCCTAATGACTACATTGATCGGGATTCCGATTCTCATTTTAGTGGTCTGGGTTGGAAAATTACTCGGTGAACACCAAAAACAATCTGGCAATAAGGATGAATAATATGCGCATGCTGCATACCATGTTACGTGTAGGCAATCTGGAACAGTCATTAAAGTTCTATACTGAAGTGCTTGGTATGACTTTACTTCGTAAGCGTGATTATGAAGAAGGTCGTTTCACTCTGGCATTTGTAGGTTATGGTGATGAAGAAAACCATACCGTGCTCGAGCTGACACATAACTGGGATACAGACAGTTATGAACTTGGCAATGCTTATGGTCATATCGCGATTGCAGTCGATGATGCTTATAAAGCCTGTGAAGAAATCAAGGCACGTGGCGGCAGGGTAGTTCGTGAAGCTGGCCCCATGAAAGGTGGCGTGACTGTAATTGCCTTTGTTGAAGATCCAGATGGTTATAAAATTGAACTGATTCAGCAGGACCATAACGCACGTAACAACTAAGTGTTAATTAGATAGCATGATATGTGAAATGTATTCATGTAGAGATGAAAAGATTACATCAATCTGAGTGCATAGCCTGGGCCCGGTATCTGTTAAGATAGCCGGGCATTTTTATATCAAACAATAAAATTTAAGGGATGAAGGGATATGCTTAAGTTATTGGCATTGGACCGTTTTACTATACTGCTTTTTATAATGGTGATACTTGCCAGTTTTGTTCCGGTATCAGGACAGGCGGCTGAAATCTTTTCATCTATTACCACGATTGCGATTGCTATCTTATTCTTTCTGCATGGTGCCAAGTTATCACGTGAGGCCGTAGTTGAAGGATTGATGCACTGGAAGCTGCATACCTTGGTGTTCGCATTTACTTTTGCACTGTTTCCTATAATTGGTCTGTTGGCCAAGCCGGTCCTGGTTCCGTTATTGGGTCAGGAACTGTACTGGGGCTTCCTGTTTATGTGCTTCCTGCCATCAACAGTACAGTCTTCGATTGCCTTTACTTCAGTGGCACAGGGTAATGTCGCCGGTGCAGTGTGTAGTGCCTCATTTTCCAATATTGTTGGTATGTTTATTACCCCAATATTAGTAGCCTTTTTTATTTTGGGTCAGTCACAACATGGTTTTGATCCCACCTCATCTATTGTGCAGATCACTTTACTGCTTCTGGTGCCATTTATCCTTGGACAAATTCTGCGTCCTTGGGTATTTCCACAAATGAAGAAAATGCCAGAAATCGTTAAGTTTTTTGATCAGGGTTCGATTCTCATGGTGGTTTACGGCGCATTCAGTAGTGCCGTTGTGGCAGGGCTGTGGCATCAGGTAAGCTTAACGACCTTATTACTGCTCATTATTGCCTGTTCAGTCTTGCTGACTGTGGTGATGCTGCTGGCCCTGTTTGTGCCGCGCTGGATTGGTTTTGATAAAGCGGATCAAAAAACTATTTTTTTCTGTGGTTCCAAGAAAACTTTAGCCAGCGGCGTGCCGATGGCACAAATTCTGTTTATTGGTCAGCCAATTGGCATGATTGTATTGCCAATCATGATTTTCCATCAGATTCAGCTGATGGTTTGCGGCATTGTTGCCAATATGTGGTCCAAACAGGTTGAAGTTAAAACTGAAGAATAATTCGCATATTAAATCTGTTTCACGTATAATATTGCCCAACTTGTTGTGCTTAGCTCTGACGGTATCCGTCTCGGTGGGCCAAAAGAATGGTCTGTTGTGGTGTTGATCTGCCTGAATTTGATTCTGGCCTTTCCTCAGTTTCTGAGAGTGATCAATTGCGATGACAGCAAAACCTTCTTGATCTTTATGGAGAATCGACCATGCGCGCCGATATTCACCCAAAATATGAAAAACTAGTTGCTACTTGTTCATGTGGTAACGTAATCGAAACTCGTTCAGCTGTTGGTAAAGAAACGCTTTACCTAGACGTATGTTCAGCTTGCCACCCATTCTACACTGGTAAGCAAAAGAACGTTGACACTGGCGGTCGTATCGACAAGTTCAAACAACGTTTTGCTGGTATGTCACGTTCTGTTAAACGTTAATACCCAAAATGAAAAAAACGGGCAATTTGCCCGTTTTTTTGTGCCTGAAATTTGTGAATTTACAGTATTCAAGCTTTGTACAGGAGCTTAGCGCTCCTGTACATCAATCAAATGATCCAGTTTTTTCTGGAAGTAATCACCTTGAATGAAGCGTGCATCGATATTCCAAGCATTAGCAAAAGAAGTCATATCATTCAGTTCACGTAACAGGAGATAAACCGGTTTGATTTCCAGGTATCCAGTGATTTTTTCCTGAAGTTCCTCGGTGTTGGAATTCAATTGTGCAGTTAACTGTGGATGGATCGTTAAGGCATTTACATCCATTTCACGGAGCAAGGTTTCACTATACATCGAATTGCCGAATTCACGAATCGCAATCTCTGCGCCATGGTCACGCAGAATACGGATATATTTCTGCGCATCCTCGCGGTTCAGAATCAGATCCTCTTCAGCAAATTGTAAAGTGAGAGGATGCTTTAATTTACTGCGAATAATCGTAATCAGCTTGGAGATAAACTCAGGAAAACTACGGTCTTTGAAGAGCACGGCACGATTCAGGTTTACGATCAAGCGGGCTTCAGGATATTGGGTGATAAAGTTATGCAGTTGCTTGCAAGACTCAACCAGAATCCAGCGATCTAGCTTGATTGAAAGTTCATCATCTTCACGCAGTTCCAGCAGCTTGGAAATATCCTGCCATTTATTTTCAAAAATAAAACCGCTCGTAACCTCATAGGTATACAGATTGCTATCTTCCTTGTCATACAGCTGCTGATATTTCAGATGGATTTCGCCACGCTCCAAGCATTGACGCAGTGCATGCAGGATTGAACCTGGCATCGCTACAGGTGCTGCGGCTGTAGCTGGTGTTACAGGCGTTGGAACTGGTGCAGATACTGGACTAGAGGCTGACTGGGCTGCAGCTGATTCGGCAATACTGAACTCCAGACTTGGAACAGCTTCTGCAGGTGCAAGCATATCCGATGGAATATCCAGCACAAATTCGGAAGACTGTTGTGCTTGAGGTAATGGTGTAGAGAAGGCACGAGCAATATGCTGATCCAGCTGTGCCTCATCATGTAGTTCACCGTCGAGTTTGGTATAACCGATGCGTAAGTTCAGAGAGCAGGTCTGCTGATTGACTGTAATCAACTGCGGTTTGGTTAATGCAGCTAACCCAATCAGTTTAGATTCCAGAATTTCCTGAGAATCTGCCTGAATGACACCGACCAGGACATCATGTTCCAGTTTAAACAGCAATACACGAACCTGTTCTTTCAGGAAGTTCTTAACTTCATGGAAATAGCCTGTGTAGATCGCCCAATCTGCATTGAGAATTTGAGGCTCATAAGCAGCAAGAGAGAAGGTGATCAATGCATTGGCATTGGCAGGCTCGCGGTTCAGCTCGCGTTTTAGTAATTGTAAAGTACTTGGTCTGACTGCTGCTTTTTCAGTTGTTGTAGCAGATTGAGTTTTAGCAGTATCAATCGTTAGCTGTAGAGCATCTTCTTCACTGGTAGAAGCCAGGAACTCAAGCTTGAGGGGGTTGACTGCAGCAATCTTTGGATTGGTTGAATGAATTTCAAAACCACCCAGCTCGAACTGACCTTGGGAAATTTTCTTAAAACGGGTCTTAAATTCGTTTAGATCTTGTGGCTGTAACAGATCCAGTAAAGGCAAACCGATAATGTCATCTTCAGAATTCAGGCCAAACAGTTTCAGGTAATCTTCATTGGCCTGAATGTGAATGCCTTCCTGGATGGTGGCTACCGCTTTGTTACTGTCCTCAACCAGTAATTGTGCCTGAGTTTGTGCTGTTTCCAGCTCTTCTATTAAATGTTGCTGCGATTGGGTCAGTCGGCTGAACGACAGGGCACGTACCAGACCGAGGTAAAAACGTTCTGGATATTCCAGATTCAAAATGTCATACACACCTTTCTGGATATAACCGGTATATTGATTAGCCTGATAGTCATCAGGTTTAAGCAGCAGAATCGGTAAGTTTGGCTGTTTCGATAAGCGTACCAGACTGAGTGCCTGTTCATATTTCAGGTCATACGCACGGCCAAAGATGATCAGGTCCCAGTTGAAATTTAACTGCTTTTCAAAGTTCTGCAGGTCATCTAGTAGAACTGCATCCACCTGATATTCATTGGCGGTCAACAGATCACGAATCTGGTTAAATCTAATTTGATTATCATCAATAATCAGTAAACGTGTTTCCGTACGTTTTAACTTTTTAGACAATAATGGATTTCTCACTTCAATGCTTCCCATAAGTCGTGATTATTGATTTCATTCATTTGCTTGTGAATAAAGCCTTTAATGATCTGTTCTTCCTGATCATTCAATAATTCATAGTCAAATCGAATAAAGCTTTGTGTGATCAGCTGTGCTTTGGTCAGATAGATTTTTAGTTCACGACCATCAACACGCAGGTGAATCGTCTGTTTTTCCCTAAACATCTGTACACCTGACACAATAACACTATTCGAAATCTGATCTAGTTGGGTTATCTGTACCAGTAAAGCTGGCTGATAACTTTTCAGATGACGGTCGGTCCGTGCATAAACTGCACATGGGAACAGGTCTTGCGCCAGAATTTCCAAGCCTAGTTCCAGACTTTTTTCTGTTGACTGTTTGATCCAGCGGATCACACCACCACGCCATTGGCTTTGGGCATTTTCCTGAACCAGAATAAATTCGCCGGTTTTCAGATTCGATGGAGTAAAGCCGGTCCACTTAATCCGGTAACCATTGACGCTGATGTCCAGCACTTCGGCATGGTGAATCTGCTTGGCTTCACGATCTAAGGCTTTGATATGACTAAACGAACCTGGTACAGCATTTTCTGATGCGCTGACAAAGCTACTTTCACTCTGGAAGTTGTAGCTGCCTTCAACATCTAGGGTTTCATGGAAGTTTTTGCCCTGAGACAGGTAGAAATGTGCAGCCGACAAACCAAAACAGATATTGATATGCGCTGAGTATTCATAACGTTCATGACGACGTTCCATGGTCGTGGTCAACAGGTTATAGATATGGAAATGCAGCGCTGGGGTGAGGAACAATTTTTCATTACGCGACAGATACTGGGCATTTTTGGTTTGTGTACCCGCCAGATGTTCCATCAGGTTTTGAGTGGCAATAAATATGCTCGGCTTGAAATGATCATTCAGACGCGAGTTATATACTGGTGGCAAGTCTTTGCTGCTATCGACTGCATAGCGGGACAGGGTAGTCTCTTTAGGTAAAACCTGAACCAGTTTGGCCCAGTCAAAACTGCAAAGATAAAGTCCCTGAATTTCTGCCGGTCGGATTTGATGAGTATTAAAGATTTCCAGCAGGATCAGCTGTGCATACGCATTCGAAATATTCTGTAGCTCATGCTGAGTACCCAGGACCTGATTGATATTGCTCTGATGGAAATTATTTTGCATTGCAATTTCAAGCAGCTGATGAGCTGCAAGCCATTGGCCCATCACTGGCTTGCCATACAGCATATGCTGTTGATACAGCAGCAGGCTGAGCTGTTGTAAGGCATAGTAAATCGAAACCATACGTGCCGTGGTCAGACTTTTCTTTTTTCCCAGTTTAAATAAAGAAAAACTGCTGTGATTCAGCTCATGATTACAGCGCTTGGCAATATCAATATAGGCCTTGGCAAAATGACTACGCAGCAGCATTGCCAGTTCAATAATCTGGTCATTACGGTCAGTAGTAATCAGGCCTTGATTGACGAAGTGTTTTTCCAGGCTGGTCAGTACATTTTCAAGAGTCGGATGCAGTACCTGAATCAGGTCAAAACGCAGGGTTTCAGAGCACTTCAGTTCAGAGATTTCCAGTAGGGCACTGAACAGTGACTTGGAGGATGTCCCCAGTTGCAGGATCGAAATTCCTGCAACCCATTCCTGCAAGGCTTTTACATTGGCTGGACAAAAGCTCAGTTGATCCAGTTTAAGTTCCGTCGGCGTTTGAAAAATATCTGAATTATGTTTACTCATTTATTATTTAACTCAAAATGTTGAAACCCCAAAAAGCGGTGTCTTATTTTTTTCGCCCGCAATTTCCCGAACAAGTTTAGGTACCAAATACCCGGGTAAGTTCGCTAAAACTTCTGTATAAATCTCGTTTATATGCTTAGGTGACAAATCAAAATGATGCGCCCCTTTTACTTTATCAAGTACATGTAAATAATACGGCATCACTCCGGCTTCAAACAAGCGATAACTTAAATCGACCAAAACTGGTGCAGTATCATTTACTCCTTTGAGTAACACTGCCTGATTAAATACGGTAATCTGTTGCTGAACCAACTGATTCAGTTTGCTACAGGTGTAATCATCCAGCTCAGATGCATGATTTGAGTGTACCACCAGAATAATACGTAGCCTACTGTTTTTTAACATGCTTGTCAGCTCGTCATCGATTCGGCTTGGGATTACAATCGGAACTCGTGAATGTATTCTTAAGAATTTAAGTTGAGTTAAAGTTTCCAGACGTTCAATCCAGAGTTTTAATTTCCGGTTAGAAAGAGTGAGTGGATCACCACCACTCAGGATCACTTCATTAATATCTGGCTGGCTTAGCAGATAGCTTTTAATATTTTCCCAGTCTTCATTTTTAGGTAAATTTTCTTGATAAGGAAAGTGACGTCTAAAGCAATATCGGCAATGTACGGCACAGGCTCCGGTCAGGGTCAGCAGAAAACGTGACTTATATTTATGTAGGACGCCTGGCTGCTGGTTAGCCTGTTCTTCACCCAAAGGATCAGTAACAAAACCCGGATGCTCTTCCAGTTCCAGATGATGTGGCAGGACTTGCAGTAACAGGGGGTCAAGTGGATTGCCAATCTGCATTTTGCCAACAAAAGCACGTGGTACCCGTAACTTGAATTGTTCTGATGCCAGAATTGCGCCAGAAAGTAGCTGCTCAGGTGAGAGTTTCAGTTGTTGTAATAATTCCTGCGGATTTGTGATCAAGTCACTCAGTTGTGACTGCCAGTTTTGTTCCTGATAGAAAAAGTCTGTCATGTGGGAAGAATAAAGTAAAAGTGGAAGCGATGAAGCTGAAGCGATTAGTTTAACAGTTTATATATAGTATGAATGTGCCTGTATTGGATAAAGTTTGATGTATTAGTTGAGCAGATTATATAAAGCTTTGTCTTAATGATCAGCAGATGGTAGGAACTGAATAATTTGTTCGATGGTATGTCTGACTGTAACTTAGTCAGTGAAGGTCTGTTAAATAGGAATTTTTCGTTGCGGCATGGTGTATTGGTCATTTAGAATACGCAACATTAAATGAATGTGCATGTGGCAACTACATGTTCGTGTCAGACTTGCTAAATGACATTGCAACAGCCCATAGCATCAATAGATTAAAGTTAGTAAGTTTGGAGTGCGCCAGTCATGGCCTATTATTCTACGAATGATTTCAAGTCAGGCCTTAAGGTTATGCTTGATGGTAACCCATGTTCAATCATGGAAAACGAATACGTAAAACCAGGTAAAGGCCAGGCCTTCAACCGCGTAAAATTACGTAACCTTAAATCAGGTAAAGTGTTAGAAAAAACATTTAAATCTGGTGACTCACTAGAAGCTGCTGACATCGTAGAAGTAGAAATGGAATACTTGTACAACGATGGCGAAATGTGGAACTTCATGGATCCAGTATCTTTTGAACAGATTGCAGCAGATAAAATCGCGATGGGCGATGCAGCAAAATGGTTAAAAGATGACTCCAATGAAAAATGTACCATCATGCTTTGGAATGGCGTTCCTTTAACAGTGAATGCACCAAACTTTGTGGTATTGCAAATCGTTGAGACTGATCCAGGTGTACGTGGTGATACTTCTGGCGGTGGCGGTAAGCCAGCGAAACTGGAAACAGGTGCGGTAGTACGTGTTCCATTATTTGTTCAGCAAGAAGATAAAGTTCGTGTTGATACACGTACAGGTGAATACCTAGAACGTGCATAATGGTCTGAAAATAGACTATTATCAAAGGGGATGATGAAAATCATCCCCTTTTTTATGCCAAAGTCTTAGAGGCAACAAAAAAGAACAGGCGTAAAGTCGCAAGGGAAAACAGCAGTACCTCGAACAAAAAGAATCACGCTGATTTAAATGCAACAGATATGAGGGATTGAATGGAAACTTTACAACAGAAGTCGAGCATGACTTCGAAAATTATGTGGCTCCTTGTAGCCATTGTCGGGGCAGTATCCTTTGGGATTCTTGCACTTAGCCGTGGAGAGCATGTCAATGCAGTCTGGCTGGTGCTGGCAGCTGCCTGTGTATATAGCATCGCTTACCGTTTTTACAGTTTATTTATTGCCAATAAAGTTTTTGAACTGAATGAGCGCCGTTTAACGCCTGCCCATCGTCTGGCTGATGGTTTGGACTATGTACCCACCAATAAAGGGGTGCTTTTCGGTCACCACTTTGCCGCGATTGCCGGTGCAGGTCCACTGGTGGGGCCAATTCTGGCAGCACAAATGGGTTATTTGCCGGGCACGATCTGGCTATTAGTCGGTGTGGTACTTGCCGGTGCAGTTCAGGATTTTCTGGTACTGTTTATTTCAACTCGTCGCGATGGTCGTTCACTTGGTGAAATGGCCAAACAGGAACTAGGTACTTTTGCCGGTATTATTGTCATGCTCGGTGCCTTAGGCGTGATGATTATCATCTTGGCGGTATTGGCGCTAGTCGTTGTCAAAGCTTTAACCAACAGCCCATGGGGTGTATTCAGTATTGCTGCGACGATTCCGATTGCAATATTTATGGGTATTTACATGCGCTTTATCCGACCAGGACGAATCGCAGAAGTCTCCATTATTGGTTTCGTGTTGATGATGCTCGGCATTATCTACGGTGAAACTATTGCTCAACATCCATACTGGGGTCCATTCTTTACTTTGTCAGGTACTGAACTGACTTGGGCATTGATTATCTACGGTTTCATTGCTTCCGTATTGCCGGTATGGTTGTTACTTGCACCGCGTGATTACTTATCTACCTTCCTGAAAATTGGCGTGATTGCGGGTCTGGCGATTGGTATTCTGTTCGCGATGCCAGAAATGAAACTGCCAGCAATTACCAAATTTATTGATGGTACTGGTCCTGTATTTGCAGGTTCCATGTTCCCATTCCTGTTTATTACCATTGCCTGTGGTGCGATTTCCGGTTTCCATGCACTGGTTTCATCAGGAACCACACCAAAGCTGGTCAACAACGAACGCGATATCCGTATGATCGGTTATGGCGGTATGTTAATGGAATCTTTTGTGGCGATCATGGCCTTGATCTGTGCTGCGATTCTGGATCCAGGCATTTACTTCGCGATTAACTCGCCAGTCGCATTACTTGGTACTACGGCAGAAAGTGCAGCAGAAGCAGTACGAACCCTTGGTTTCGTAGTAACCCCTGAAGCCTTGACTTTGCTGGCGCAGGAAGTCGGTGAAAACTCGATTCTGTCGCGTACTGGTGGTGCACCGACTTTCGCGATTGGTATGGCACATATCATTACCGAAATCTTCAATAGCCGTGAAATGATGGCATTCTGGTATCACTTTGCGATTCTGTTTGAAGCATTATTCATCCTGACTGCTGTTGACGCCGGTACTCGTGCCTGTCGCTTTATGGTTCAAGATACCGTAGGTATCGTGATTCCTGCAGTAAAACAGTCACATAATTTCTTTGGTAATTTATTAGGTACAGCTGTCGCTGTCGCTGGTTGGGGCTTCTTCGTTTATCAAGGCGTGGTCGATCCACTCGGTGGGATTAACAGTTTATGGCCACTGTTTGGTATCGGTAACCAGATTCTAGCTGCAATGGCACTCATTCTGGGTACCGTCATCCTGTTTAAGATGAAAAAACAGAAATACGTTTGGGTGACGATTATTCCAACTGTATTCCTGTTCATTACCTCAATGACTGCAGGCTGGCAGAAGATTTTCCATGAAAATCCGAAGATTGGTTTCTTGGCACAAGCGGATCGTTTTAACACGGCAATTGCCAATAATGAAATTCTGGCACCAGCAAAAACCGTGGCTGAGATGCACACAGTGGCATTATCGAATCAGATCAATGCGGGTCTATGTGCTTTCTTTATGATTGTTGCTTTCGTCATGCTGTTTGCTGCAATTGGTGTGATTCGCCGTGCTTTGGCAAATCCGGAACCAACTGTACATGAAGCTGAAGCGATTTATCGCGATCCTGCTGAGATCAAACCTACAGCACATCACTAAGGAGACTGGTATGAATCTGAAATTTGCCAAAGGCGGAAAAGCGGTGATCTACAAGATCATTAAAATGACCGTCATGTCGCAAAAGGATTTAATCCTGAACCCGAAAAACTGGTCACGTATTGCGACCCTGTGGCAACGTTTGCAGCAGAGTTTCCGTTTGATGGTCGGAGTGCCTGATTATCAGACCTATCTGGAACATATGAAAAAACATCATCCAGATTTGGAAGCGATGGATGCTAAAACTTTCTATCGTCATTGTGTGGATGCACGTTATCCCTCTGCTGGCGGTGGCATGAAAAAATGTCCATGTTAATGAATGAATAAAAAAAGTGCCTTTCGGGGCACTTTTTACATTTTACGAAAGCTAGAGAGATTAAATATTAGATGGTTATACAAGTCTATGCGCTGATTTATATTTATCATCAAGTTTAAACTTTATACAAATAACTTAAAAATATACTTTTAAGATATGGCTTTTATACCTGTAAAAATGAGAATGATAAATTCGTTTCGTGACTTTGGAAATGTAGAGAAACCCAATTAGATAATTTGAGGCAATTTATCTTTACTGAAGGATTGGAATATATTTTAAGCAGCTTCTAACTTTAGAGAAGTTAATAGGCAAGATTAAAATATTTAAATAAACCGTTTTTATTGGATATTTCTGATGATTAGGTAAATGACTCAGTGTAAAGATATATTATTGGTCTTTAGTGTGGTTTAAATTCAGTGTATGTTAATCACAAGTATCTATTTTAATGAGAAAATTTGTGATGTGGGGCGTAAAGCAAAAAGCAAATCATGATATAGCGCACATAAATACTCAGCTTGAACAGCAAATTGCCAGCTATGCTCCCAGCATTGAAAAATTCCTTAAAGAAATTAATGCAATTGTGCTGGATAAACAGGCACAAACCCGGCTGGCATTGTGTTGCCTGATTGCTGGTGGACACGTTCTGTTTGAAGATTTGCCGGGTTTAGGTAAAACCACATTGGCAAGCAGTCTATCTCATCTTGCCGGCTTAAAGTTTCAACGGATTCAGTTTACCAATGACATGCTGGCCAGCGATGTAATTGGCATCAACATGTTTAATCAGAAAGAACATCAATTTGAGTTTAAGCAGGGTCCAATCTTTACCCAGATTCTTCTGGCAGATGAAATTAACCGTTGCAGCCCCAAAACCCAAAGTGCTTTGCTGGAAGCGATGGAAGAAGGTTATGCGACAGTCGATGGAGTACGTTATGCCTTGCCTAAACCATTTTGGGTGATTGCAACACAGAATCCATTATTCCAGAGCGGAACGTATGCTTTGCCAGAATCCCAGCTAGATCGGTTCTTGATGCGTTTATCTTTAGGTTATCCATCCCGACATGCAGAAAAACTGTTATTGCAGCAAGAATCCCGCTTTGCCCTAATTGCAACCTTGGCCCATGTGTTCCGTGAAGAGCAGATTTTAGAGCTGCAGCAACTGGTCAATCAGATCTATATCAGCGAACCTATACAGGAATATTTGCTGGATCTGGCTGAAGAAACCCGAAAAAACCGTTATGGATTATCAACACGTGGCTTATTGGCATTAAAACGGGCAGCTCAGGCACATGCTTTGATTGAGAATCGTGCTTTCGTTACACCAGATGATGTACAGGCTGTGTTTGTGGCAGTGGCTTCGCATCGTTTAGGGTTGAGTGAGGCAGAAACCTTAAATCTCATGCAGCAAGTGGCGATAAGCTAGGAGCCAGATCTTGGGAAAGTTTTGGCAGAACTGGTTAAGTAAACGTTTTCAGTTTGCACAGCAAAAACAGCTCTCACAACGTGATGTGCTAGTCTTTATCTATCAGCAGGGCTATCTGTATCTGGTACTTATTTTCATCACCTTTATTGCAGGTGTAAATTATGCCAATAACCTGATTCTAGGTTTTTGCTTTCTGATCAGTGCCGTACTGTGTATCAGTTTTTATCTGACTTTTAAGCAGCTGCATGGGTTAAGTATCGAGCTGCTTACAGATGAAATCGGGCAGGTGGGACACGACCTGAATCTGCATTTCCATTTTCAGCAACCATTCGCACAATCACGATATCTGTATATTCAGGCAGGTGAACAGCTTTATAAGGTATTGGTCAATCAGACCAGGCAAAAATTTAGCCTTTCCTTTTATGCTGAACAGCGTGGAAAATTTGTCTATCCGGCCATTCAGATATATTCGGTCTATCCTTTTGGACTGGTAAGAGCTTGGACCTATCTTTATCACCAGCGCTTTGCATGGGTAGCACCGAAAGCCCAGTATTCGACTGCTGAAAATAAGCAGCATTTGCCAAGTTTTGAGCCAGAAATGGATGAGTTTCGAGAACTACGAAGTTATCAGACAGGGGAATCATTGCAGGCTGTTTCCTGGAAACAGGTAGCGCGTGGGCAGGGTTTATATATTAAGGTCTTTGAACAATATCAGAACCAGCACAGTATAGAGATTCATTATGCACATATGCCAAGCCCATCGCATGAAGAAAAGCTGGAATGGATGATGGGGCTGGTCGAACAATGTGAACAACAGCAATTGGCCTATAGCCTGCATTTGCCCCATGCAGAACTGGCTTCAGGTTATGGCGCTGAACAGATGCATCAGGCCAAACTTTTATTGGCGCAGGCTTAAGAGGATAGACATGATGAATGCAAATATCCGCACAGCCATTTTGCTCAGTCTCAGTTTAATTCTGGCTGTACAGGTGAGTTATCTGCCTGCAGGACTCAGCATCATCTTTGCCCTGATGCTGGTATTACTCTGGCTGAATCTGAGAAAGCAAAAGACTTTTCCTAAAAAATGGACCCTGTTGCTGACAGTCATAGCACTTGCAGTTATTTATTTTACACATCAAAGCTTTTTGGGTGTAGACGCGGGTGTTGCTGTGCTTTCCACTTTCTTATTTGCCAAGGCTTTTGAAACCCGTACTAAACGTGACCTGATTATTTTATTTAACTTTGCCCTGTTTGTGGCGGCGAGTACTTTCCTGTATAGCCAGTCTTTTATCATGGCTTTTGGGATTCTGCTTTGCTTACTAAGCTGTTTCATTGGCTTATATCGTATTCAGGTAGGTGAATTTAAGCAGGATTTACAGGCTCAGGAGAACACATTAAAACAAGATGTTAAACATGTCGGCAAATTTGTACTCTATGCACTGCCATTTTTTATTTTACTCTTTATCTTTTTTCCACGTTTGCCACCGATGTGGCATATCCCCATTCCTGAAAATAAAGGGGTCACCGGAATTAGTGACAGGATGTCTCCGGGGGATATTGCACAGTTATCTCAGTCGAGTACATTAGCGTTCCGAATTATAGGCGATGTAAGCAAGCTACCTCCGCGTGCAGAATTATACTGGCGTGCCTTGGTATTAGATGAATATGATGGTCAAACCTGGACCAGTAGTGCAGTCAATCAGCAGCCACAAATCCGCCAACAGAATGATTCTGCCTCATTGGCATCGGGCTGGGATTATCAGTATCTGGCTTCAGATCCATCCGTACTCTGGGTGATGGGATTGGATAAATCAGTCCCTTTAGAGCGTCGTTATTATAACCGTTATGATTGGGGAATTGTGCCGCGCCGTTTAACTCAGCGAGTGGAACCGATTCAGCTACGCTGGGTGGGAACAGAAGTAGAGCAGCCTCATTTAAATGCTAACTATCTGCAATATATGAATACCCGAACGCCTGCTCAATATGATTCTCAAACTCAGGCACTGGCAGCAAATTTAGTTAAACAGAGCGAGGGTAGTCAACAGCGCTATATTCAAAATGTGTTGAACTGGTACCGGGCGAATAATTTTGTATATACCTTAACTCCAGGAACATTAGGCCAAAACCGGGTGGATGAATTTCTGTTTAATGCGCGCCGTGGTTTCTGTGAGCACTACGCATCCAGTTTTGTCATGCTAATGCGTTATGCAGGAATACCAGCACGTGTGGTCACGGGGTATCAAGGTGGTTCACTCGCACCTGATGGCAAGAGTTGGGAAGTGCGCCAGATGGATGCGCATGCCTGGACTGAAGTCTGGGTGAACCAGCACTGGCAGCGAATTGATCCTACTGCCATTATTGCTCCACAACGTATTGATAATGGTATGCAAAACTTGATGTCTGAAAATTCAGCAGTTTTAGGTGAGGGTAGAACATGGACAACACAGCAATATCAGTTTATGACCAAGTTGAGGATATGGAGTGACTATGCCAGTTATCAGTGGCAAAGTAAGGTGGTAGGTTATAATGCAGATTCACAACGCAGCTGGATGTCTAAACTTGGCTTGAACTCTGCTTATGCAGCTGTGTGGATACTTATAATAGGTATTGCATCTTTGATCGCATCTTATTTCTTATGGATTTATATTCAAAAGCGAAGACAGAATTCACCATTCGAGCTAGCCATAGAGCAGCTTAATCGTTCCCTGCTTATTCAGATGCGTAAGCAGCCGGCTGAAACATTTAAACAGTGGATGCTTCGAATATCAGCTTCCTTAAGCTCAGATCAGGTTACGTCTTTTTATGAAGCTATACAAATCTATGAGAGAAATCAATTTTCAGCTTATAAGCCTGACCAAAAGGATATTAATAAATTCAGATACTTGCTTAAAAAATGTGCATATACACTGAAAAATAAAGGAAAAAACTTGTCTTAAGATTCAAAAATTTATAATATGCGTAACATTCTAGGTGTATAGCTCAGTTGGTTAGAGCGCTACGTTGACATCGTAGAGGTCTCCAGTTCGAGTCTGGATATACCTACCAAGATTTTAAAATCTCTAAATACTATAACATTTTTTAATTTAAGCCTTTTTATATAATCTAATTTAGCCATATATAAATTCTTCTTTTATTATTCTGATTTTGCTATTTCCTCTCTAGGTATTAGGTTTTTTTATGATTATTTTTTAGATAAAATCTTTAACAAATTATAAATTATTACTAATTCCTTGCTTATTAGTAACGATAACTTATTTTATCCTTAATTATAATTTCCTGTTTTTTTGAGATTTTCTTAAAAATAATAATTTTTCGCTATTTAATTAAGGCGAATTTATAAATTTAACGTAATGATTAAAAATATAAGAATCTATGAAATTTAGCATAATAATGCATTAAAAATAAAACTGGTTAATATATAGTCATTAGCGCAAAATTTCTATTTGATTTGAATCTGTTTTTAACTTATTAAATTGGTTTATGTAACTGATTTTATTGGTTTATAAGCTTGAGTATTTTTTGATATTACCTAATTTTAAAAAAGAAAAAAATAGGATCTTTTAAAGTATGCATAAAAAATAATTTGTTTGCTGATATTTTTTGTAAGACATTAATTTACTAAATACTCGTTTTGTTAGTATTAATTATTAAAATATCTAAAATATTAGAAATAGCGATAAGATAAAAATATAGAACTTATTCAGCTATTTTTAGAGAGTTATGTCAAATTCCAGAAGTGAGTCAATTAAAGTGACTAAAAATCAGATAGAGAAACGTCCTCTTTATGTGCCATACGCAGGATATACGTTACTTGAGCTGCCTCTTCTAAACAAAGGTTCTGCTTTTACCGAAGAAGAAAGAAAGAGTTTTAATTTACATGGACTTATCCCGCATGTCATTGAGTCTATTGAAGAACAAAGTCAGCGCTCTTATCAGCAATACTGTTCTTTTAATGATGATATTAATAAGCACATCTACCTGCGTAACATTCAAGATACCAATGAAACGCTGTTTTATCATTTAATTGAAAATCATTTAAGTGAAATGATGCCCATCATTTATACCCCAACGGTAGGTGAGGCGTGTCAGCGCTTTTCAGATATCTATCGCCGGCATCGTGGGATATTTATTTCCTATGCTGACCGTGAGGGCATTGATCAGATTTTACATAACGTTAATCGCAGAAATGTCAAAGTCGTAGTGATTACAGATGGTGAGCGGATTTTAGGTCTGGGTGACCAAGGGATCGGAGGAATGGGTATTCCGATTGGAAAATTAGCCTTATATACCGCATGTGGGGGAATCAGTCCGGCTTATACATTGCCAATTACGCTGGATGTAGGAACCAATAATCAACAGCTCTTAAATGATCCGATCTATATGGGCTGGCGTAAACCGCGTATTAGTGGCGATGAGTATTTCAATTTTGTTGATCAGGTCATTCATGCCGTTCAAAAAAGATGGCCAAATGTCCTGATTCAATTTGAAGATTTTGCTCAACATCATGCGATGCCATTATTAGAAAAATATCGTGATCAAGCATGCTGTTTTAATGATGATATTCAAGGAACAGCTGCAGTTGCAGTAGGTAGCCTGATTGCAGCATCACATGCTTCTAATAAACAACTGAAAGACCAAACCGTAGCTTTCCTCGGAGCAGGTTCTGCAGGATGTGGTATTGCGGAGCAGATTGTTGCCCAGATGGTGGCGGAAGGATTAACGGATGCTCAGGCACGTAAACGTATTTTCATGGTGGATCGTTTTGGTCTGATTACTGAAAATCAGCCAAATCTTTTAGATTTCCAGCGAAAATTAGCTCAGGATCCAAAAAATATCGCCAAATGGGCAGATGCGGAGAGTACGATTTCATTACTTGATGTGGTGAAATTTGCGAAACCTACAGTTCTTATTGGTGTATCTGGACAGCCGGGCTTATTCAGTAAAGATGTCATTACAGCGATGGCTGAGCACTGTGAGCATCCGATTATTTTCCCATTGTCTAATCCAACTTCCAAAGTGGAAGCGGTTCCTTCAGATATTATCCAGTGGACAGATGGGAAAGCATTAATTGCCACAGGTAGTCCATTTACACCCGTCAATTATCAGGGAGAGATTTATAACATTTCGCAATGTAATAACTCCTATATTTTCCCTGGGATTGGATTGGGGGTAATTGCATCTGGAGCGAAGCGCGTGACCAATAATATGTTAATGGCCTCAAGCAATGCATTAGCTGAATGCTCACCGAAATTGAAAGATCCGAAAGCGGATTTGTTGCCTGAATTGGATCAGATTCAGCAGATTTCCAAGGTGATTGCATTAAGAGTTGCGCAAGCAGCAATACAAGATGGGGTGGCACCTCAGGCAACTATAGAAACGTTGAAAGAAGCAATTGAAGCGAATTTCTGGAAGCCTGAATATCGTCGATATGAGCGGGTTACATTTTAATAAGTGATCAGATTACAGGAACTAGGTGCAAGGGTTTATAAGTAATATACTTATAAACCCTTTTTTGAGTAGCTAAGACGATGATCTTCATGAGCAATATTTTCTTGATTCATAATGTCTGATACAAAAAATGAATCTGGGCAGATTCAAAAAGAATAATTTTACAGTTTAATTGAAACTAAAGAGGGTTGAATAAACTGGTATATGAAATCATCATAAAAACTTGTTATAAATTAAAGATTACGAAACAACTAAATACTTCTACACCTTTTTAATTGAATATGCAGTTAAAAATCCTCGGAGATGTCCATGTGCGTGCTGCCCGCTATAAAATTCTGATTGTTATATTACTGGTCCTGATAGTGGGTTTTGTACTTTTTCGCTGGTGGAAAGGACCGGAATTGCCGAGCTATACCTTAAAGGCGATGCCATTAGTACAAAATGTGGTAGCAACAGGACGTGTGGCAACGGTATCTCGTGCTGACATTGGCAGTGAGCTTGCTGGTGTTGTGCTGGAACGACGCGTTCAGGAAGGTGATCAAGTTAAACCAGGCGATCTGCTGGTCGTATTGAAATCAGATGAATTGGCTGCCCAGGTGCGGCAAGCAGAAGTTGCACTGACCGAATTAGCCACAAGTCGACGTCCACAGGCCGCAGCAGAATTAGCCTCGGCCAAAGCTCAACTTGAGCAGGCCAGCCGTGAAGCCAACCGTCGACGTAATGCCGAGCCAGGCATTCTTTCGGCTGAAGAAATTGAACAGGCTGTCGAAGCGGAAAGGGTCGCACGCAATAACTTCGAAACCGCACGACTCAAAGCTGCTGCACTGGCACAAGGACAGGTTGAAGAAGCCTCATTGCGTGAGCAGCTTGCAGTTGCTCAGGTTCAACTGGACAAAACCAAAATTCGTGCGACGGTCGCAGGCACAGTACTGACTCACGATGTAGAGCCGGGTGATCTGGTTCAGCCGGGACAGACCTTATTTACTATTGCCATTAATGGTAATACTGAAATTCGCGTTCCATTGGATGAACGTAATTTATCGCGACTGGCTTTACAGCAAAAAGCAACGGTGATTGCTGATGCCTATCCAGAGTACACTTTCCCTGCATGGATTAGCTTTATTGCCCCAAGTATCGATCCGCAACGTGGAACAGTTGAGCTTAAACTTACTGTAGACCCGGTACCTGATTTTCTACGTCAGGATATGACGGTTTCAGTCAATGTCGAAACGGGTCGCCGCGAGCGAGCTTTAGCCATACCTAATGATGCGCTTACCGGTCTTAAAGGAGATAAAGCGACAGTACTACTGGTACGCAATGGTAAGGTTCAACGTCAACAAGTCACATTAGGCTTGCGTGGTCTGGATCGTGCTGAAGTAATTTCAGGTTTGAAGGAGGGTGATCAGGTACTGGCTAATCCAGACGCTTCTTTAGAAGATGGTGCGCGAGTACGGATAAAACCGCAAAATATCCTAACTGAAAATCCTGCCAATCAAAGCAATACTAAAAACGAAATACCGGTGAAACTCGATTGAAAAACTTTTTCGGACGGCTATGGACCGAATGGACAATTGCGGTCAGTTTCTTACGTGAAGGACGATCACAATCCATCATGATCACTGTCGGAGTTGCAGTGGGCGTGGCTGTGATTGTATTTATTACAGCATTGATTCAAGGTCTACAATCCAATCTGATTGACCGGACTTTAGGGACCCAGGCACATATCCGTTTATTGTCTCCAGATGAAGTCAATCAGGTCGCACCGACCAAAGAAGGTATTATTCAGCTTGTATTGGAAGATAAGCGCGCACAACGTTTACGTTCCATTAATAACTGGCAGCAAATTGTAACGACACTGGATCAATTGCCCGTTCTGACTGCAGTATCACCTGTTGTTTCTGGACCGGCTCTGGTCCAGCGTGGGGATGCGATCGAATCTGTTGCACTGGTTGGGATTGATCTGGAACGTTATCAGCAGATTATTCCTTTAAAAGAATACTTACAGAGCGGTCAGTTAAGGATTGGTGCGGATGATGTCGTGATTGGCAGTGAATTGGCTAAAGATCTTGGTGTGCAGGTAGGGAGTAAATTACGGCTGGATACCGGGCAGCAAGAAAGTACCTTGGTAAATATTGCCGGGATTTTTGAGTTAGGGGTGCGTGAGCTGGATGCACGCTATATCTATCTGGATTTGAAACAGGCACAGTCTTTGTTGCTGTTGCCGGGTGGGGTGACGGTAATTGATCTGCGGGTAACAGACCTTTTTCAGGCAGACCAGATTGCGGATCAGGTAGGACGTCTGACGTCCTTGCAGGCTGAAAGCTGGATTGAAACCAATGCGCAGTTGATGAATGCGATTTCCTCACAAAGTCTCTCGACCAATATGATTATTATTTTCGTCGCCGTTTCAGTCGCTTTTGGTATTGCCAGTGTCATGTCGGTTAGCGTGGTGCAACGAACCCGGGAAATTGGAATCTTACGCGCGACCGGTGCAACCCAAACACAAATTTTAAGAGTATTTCTATTTCAGGGGGCGATTTTTGGGCTTATCGGTTCGGCAATTGGAAGCTCTGCCAGCTATGGTCTGGTATGGATTTTTAATAATTTTGGCCCAGGCCTATTTTATATTCCGGTACCTATTGAACTGGTACTTCTCGCGCTGTTATTGGCAACTTTGACCGGTGTACTGGCAGCCGCTATACCAGCACGTCGTGCAGCAGCCTTGGACCCAGTGGAGGCCATACGTCATGTCTGAGCAGTTTCAGGAAGTTTTGCGTTTAGAGGCGCTGCGAAAATCCTATAACATCGGTCAACCAAATGAAGTGGAAGTTTTGCACGGTATTGACCTATGTATTGAGCGTCAGGATTTTGCTGCACTGATTGGTCCTTCAGGTTCAGGAAAAAGTACCTTATTGAATATTCTGGGATTACTGGATCAGCCGAGCAGTGGTGAATTATATCTGCTTGGTCAGCCAACCAGTAAAATGACAGATACACAACGGACTGCACTGCGAGGCAACAGTATTGGCTTTGTTTTCCAGTTTCACCATCTGATTCAGGCATTTACTGCCCTCAATAATATTTTAATGCCATTAATGTTGACCCACGGCAGACCAGATCAACAGTCAATTGATCAGGCACGTGAATTATTGGCAGCAGTTGGACTGGAAAAGTTTGCTGATCGTAAACCGAATGAGCTGTCTGGTGGACAGCAACAGCGTGTTGCGATTGCCCGTGCATTAATTACCAATCCAGCTTTATTACTGGCGGATGAACCCACCGGAAATCTGGATACGCAAACTGCGGAAGAAATGTTTGCGCTATTTCGTAAGGTGCATCAGGAACGGGATTGTGCCGTACTTTTAGTCACCCATGATCCGCGTTTATCAGCCACCTGTGATCGTACCATCAATCTGGTCGATGGCTTGATTCAAAGTGATACCAGAACGCAAAGGGTTGAGAAAGAACCGAAGGAATGACTTATTCATTCATCATTATAAGAACAAAACTATTCTGATTTTGATCATGTCGCTCATGTTCTACAATAGGATGAGTTTTTCAAAAAGTATCAAAAGCAGAAGGACAGCCCTGTATTTTCAGGATTTTTCAGGGGGTAGGGTAGTTCAAGCCAAATATAATGCTAAACGCCTGCAATACCATAAAGATGATTGGCTAGGGATTCTCATCTTCTTCATCCTCATGTCTTTGACGGATCTGGTCGCGTTTGATTTGGGGATCTTTATCCACACCTAATTGACCACGTTGAATTTCCCGATCCTGCTTTTCTTGCGGGTCTAATTCCTCCTCAGGAAATTCTTCGTTCAATGCTTCCTCAAGTTCTTTGTTTTCATCTGGATTTGCCATAAGAGTTTACCTAGTTCTTCATGAATCACGTTATTGGATGTTTTTTCTATTATAAAAACCAAACATCCCAAGTCTGTTGTATTTATAGCTCGGCTGATTTAAAAAATTGTTGTCGATGTAAATGGTTTTAATGATTCGCTAATAATCCTAATAAGTGCTTTATAAATGTTAATACTTGTTTAGAAGCATTAGTTCACAATTTCTTTTTCTTCTGGAGAGATCAATGTATTAATCTAAGCCTAGTGCCAAATATCTTATGACATAGAGAATGATAAATTTCATATAAAAATCAGTTTTTGGTGCCTGTTGCTGGCAAGCAAATTGCAATAACAACATACCGTCAGGTTCTGTGCCAGAAGTGCAGAGCCTAAATTAAACCCTCAGCTTCGCCACAAGCGAAAAAGAGTTTTAAAGGTTAGCGTATATGGCAATTCAATCTAATCCTCGGGTGATTTACCCGACGCGTCATCCTGCACCGCAGGAGACCAGAAAACATACTGCGTTTGAAGACCTACAGGCCTTATTCTCAGGTTCTCTGTTTGTCAGTATCTGTATGACCATGTTTGCTCAGGCGGGCTTATTGACCGGCAGTACCGCAGGGCTTGCCTTTGTGCTGCATTACGCCACAGGCTGGTCTTTCAGTCTAATCTATTTTGTGATCAATATCCCTTTTTACTGGTTCGCCTGGAAATATATTGGCAGGGAATTTACGCTCAAGACTTTTATTTCTGTCGCTTTACTCTCACTGATTACCTTTATTGCACCTCGGTATTTGCATATTGATTATCTGCATCCAGCTTTTGCCGCGATTGCAGGTGGCTTTCTGATGGGAACCGGTGTGCTGTTCTTGGCCCGACATAAATCCAGTCTCGGTGGTGCAACCATCATTTCCCTATATGCACAGGAAAAGTGGGGTATGAAAGCAGGCAATGTACAGATGGTAATTGACTGTATTGTGGTGCTACTTGCACTCTGGATTGTGCCATTTGATAAAGTGCTTTGGTCAATTCTGGCAGCAGTGATCATGGGAAGTTTTCTGGCGATTAATCATCGACCGGGACGCTATAAAGGGCATTGAATAAAAGACAGGATTGGAAAATAGCCTAAGCATTAATACTGATTCATAAATCTAGAAAAGAGCAATGAACAACAAGGCCTGTTGCTCTTTAATATTGAATCAAACTACGTCCATCAGAATATGATCGCTAGGATGTGTACTGATAGCTAACTATATTTAACTTTACTTGAATCACTTTAATTTGCTATCTAAATGACTTTCTTTTACGTGACTTTTTTTCGCCTTCAGTTTTATAGCTGAAGGCTTTTTTATAACAAATATCTACAATAATTTATTGTGTTAATAGTAAAGCAATGCCACTTATGAACATCTCAAAATTACAATCCTGGAGTAGATTACTGATAAATAAAAAAGTATATTTTTTAGCTTAAATTTGCCAATTTATTCATCTAAAACACTATAATCAGAATAAAATTAAAAACAGTAAAATCATCATTTTCGCTAACATATTCAGATTTTCTTTAAATTGACCAAGATGTTTCAAGTAGTCTGTCATTAAGTCCAACATTGAATAAAACCACTCATCGTTTTTTTGTCTCTTTTAATAGTTAAAAGCTTTAATTGCCCTGAAATAGTGCTAAAAATGATGATGATGAATAATCCATTTGACTTTTTAAAGTATAGGTACTTATAAAAAAGCTATTTTCTATACGGTGAATAAACTAAGTAAACTTAAGGATTCATTAGAAATTAACAGCTCTAAAAAAACTATATATTAGAAAAACTGCTAAATATTCTTTAAAAATAGGCAGAATAAGAATAATAGATTTTTTGTATATGAAAGATGAGTAAATTGATTGGATTATAATCAATAGAAAATTGCAACAAATTGTATAATTTTTCAGCAAAATCACAACTTGAAATGATATTTCGTTGACTGTAAAGCAAGGAGATACGATACTCTCAAGGTTTAATGCAAACATATCGGTTCACAGGGTCTGAGTCAAAAGCTTGATCCTCAAAACTCTATCAAACGCAAGGGGCTATATATGGCTGGTGGAAAGTCAACAATCATTTACACACTGACCGACGAGGCGCCATTGTTGGCGACCTACTCGCTACTGCCGATCATTGAGACCTTTACTAAGCCTGCTGGCGTTGAGATTGTCAAAACTGACATCTCTGTTGCAGCACGCGTGCTCGCAGAATTCTCAGACTACCTGACTGAAGAACAGAAAGTAGCTGACAACCTTGCTGAGCTAGGCCGTCTTACACAAGATCCAAGCACAAATATTATTAAACTACCTAATATCAGTGCTTCTGTAGCTCAGTTAACAGCATGTATTAAAGAGCTTCAGTCTAAGGGCTATGCAATTCCTGATTATCCAGAAAACCCAACTACTGAAGAAGAAAAAGCACTTAAAGCACGTTTCGGTAAATGCCTCGGTTCTGCTGTAAACCCGGTATTACGTGAAGGTAACTCTGACCGTCGTGCCCCAACTGCCGTTAAAAACTACGCGAAAAAACACCCGCACTCTATGAGCGAGTGGAAACAGTGGTCACAAACTCACGTTTCACATATGGACGAAGGTGACTTCTACCACGGTGAAAAGTCGATGACTTTAGACCGCGCACGTAACGTGAAAATGGAATTAATCACTAAGTCTGGTGAAACCATTGTTCTTAAGCCAAAAGTTGCGCTTCAAGACGGCGAAATCATCGACTCAATGTTCATGAGCAAAAAAGCGCTTTGCGACTTCTATGAAAAAGAATTAGATGACTGTAAAGAAGCAGGCATCCTGTTTTCTCTACACGTTAAAGCGACCATGATGAAAGTGTCACACCCGATCGTATTCGGTCACTGTGTGCGCATTTACTACAAAGAAGCGTTTGAGAAACACGGTAAACTGTTTGATGAGCTAGGCATTAACGTAAACAACGGTATGGCTGGCCTTTACGAGAAGATTGAAACACTTCCGACTTCTTTACGTGAAGAAATCATCCGTGACTTACACGCTTGTCAAGAACACCGTCCAGCGCTTGCAATGGTTGATTCTGCGAAAGGTATCACTAACTTCCATTCTCCAAACGACGTAATTGTAGATGCTTCTATGCCTGCAATGATTCGTGGTGGTGGTAAAATGTGGGGTGCTGACGGCAAACCTTACGACTGTAAAGCGGTAATGCCTGAATCTACTTTCGCACGTATTTACCAGGAAATGATCAACTTCTGTAAATGGAATGGTAACTTCGATCCACGTACAATGGGTACTGTACCTAACGTTGGTTTGATGGCGCAAAAAGCTGAAGAATACGGTTCACACGACAAGACTTTCGAAATTCCTGAAGCAGGTATTGCGAACATCACTGACCTGGAAACAGGTGAAGTGTTGATGTCTCAAAACGTGGAAGAAGGTGATATCTGGCGTATGTGTCAGGTGAAAGACGCACCGATCCGCGACTGGGTAAAACTTGCTGTAACGCGTGCACGTAACTCTGGCATGCCTGCAATCTTCTGGCTTGACCCGTACCGTCCACACGAAAACGAACTGATCAAGAAAGTTCAAACTTATTTGAAAGATCATGACACTGACGGTCTAGACATCCAGATCATGTCTCAAGTACGTGCGATGCGTTATACACTTGAACGTGTTGCTCGTGGCCTAGATACTATTTCAGTAACTGGTAACATCCTGCGTGACTACCTGACTGACTTGTTCCCGATCATGGAACTGGGTACTTCTGCGAAAATGCTTTCTATCGTGCCATTAATGGCGGGTGGCGGCATGTACGAAACTGGTGCGGGCGGTTCTGCACCTAAACACGTACAACAGCTGGTAGAAGAAAACCACTTACGTTGGGATTCTCTAGGTGAGTTCCTGGCACTTGCTGTTTCTCTAGAAGAAATGGGCATTAAAGAAAATAATCCACGTGCGAAACTACTTGCAAACACACTTGATGCTGCGACTGGTAAATTGCTTGACAATGACAAGTCTCCATCACGTCGTACTGGCGAGTTAGACAACCGTGGTAGCCACTTCTACCTGGCTAAATTCTGGGCTGAAGAGCTTGCTACACAAGACCAAGATGCAGAATTGAAAGCGAAATTCGCGCCTATCGCACAAGCCCTGGCTGAAAACGAAGCGAAAATCGTTGAAGAGCTGAATACTGTTCAAGGTAAAACAGTAGACATCGGTGGTTACTACGCAGTTGATCCTGCGAAAGTAAATGCTGTAATGCGTCCAAGTGCGACATTGAACCAGATCATTGAATCACTACAGGCTTAATTAGAAGCTGGCCTGACTATCAGCTTAGTGAAGTGAAATAAAAACCGGTGCTTAGGCACCGGTTTTTATTTACCATGATGAAAACTAAAGGGATGCTTTATTGACGAAGCATCCCTTTAGGGCTATAGGTGAAATGAATAAACAGCCATTTCATATAAATAAGAGGAAGATTCGTTTTGAACGCCCAAAAATTTAGCTTGAACACCCGATTAAAGGTATAGACAATATAATGAATATATTGAAAGAATTAGATTAATACTCAGTCTGAGTAATTGCAGGACTCAAATGTCGAGGAGGTGTCTGAATGTCATATCAGTTCATTCAGCCTATTCAGGGAGATCGGTTCGACATTGTGGGTGATATTCATGGTGAGATCGACGCCTTAAACAGTCTCTTACATGTCATGGGCTATAATCTTAAAGGTGAGCATCCAGAACAGCGTAAGCTGATCTTTGTGGGTGATCTTTGTGACCGTGGGCAAAACAGCGTCGCGGTAATTCAGCAAGTGAAGATTCTAATGGAGCGGGGCCATGCCTACTGTGTGCTGGGCAACCATGAGCTGAACCTGCTAAATCAATCCTATCGTGAAGGCAATGGCTGGTATTTTGGATCACCGCATATGGATGACCATAAATCTTTTTACTCTGTATCTGCTACACCAGAAGACCAGCTGTGGATTCTACAATTTCTGCAAACTTTGCCCATTGCACTGGAATCAGATCAAATCCGGGTTGTGCATGCCTGCTGGGATACACACTCCATTCAACAACTAAAAGCACTGGACAAGCTGCATTTACTTGAAGCCTATGAACATTTTGTCCAGCAGACCCAGCAACATATTACTGATGCAGGTATTACAGAACAGGCATTCCAGGAAGCAGATCAGTTTCGTGAAGCGCTCACTGATCCGAATAGCGATATTCCCTGGCTGAAATATCTGGCACAAAAGGAATGGATTGAGCAGATGTATAATCCAATCAAAGTGTTGACCTCTGGTGCCGAATATATGACAGACAAGCCCATTTATGCCGGAGGCAAGTGGCGCATGAAAGACCGTCTGCCTTGGTGGGAGGATTATCAGGAGGATATTCCCGTCATTATTGGTCATTACTGGCGTAAATTTGACTTGGCTGAAGTGAAAGCTGGCCTGTTTCAGCAGATTGATCCGCTACAGTGGTTTGGGCATAAGCAAAATGTGTTCTGTGTGGATTATTCAGTCGGGAAACGCTATCTGGATCGGCAGCAGCAACGAGAATTTTCAAGCAAATTAGCGGCTCTTAGATGGCCTGAAAAGCAGGTGATTTTTGAGGATGGTTCAACTTATTTGACTTCTTAAAATGGTGTTGGTCTGATATCAAATAACAGATAAAGAAAAAGCGGTCTAAGTGACCGCTTTTATAACTAGATCAGCCGGATTATTCAGCTTCAATAATTTCAAAATCGTGCGTAATTTCCACACCGCCATCAGACAGCATTTTGCTGGCTGAGCAGTATTTTTCGGCAGAAAGCTCGACAGCCTTAGCCACTTGTTTCTCTTTAATGCCTTTACCTGTCACCACAAAATGCAGGTGAATCTTCGTAAATACCGCAGGAATAGTATCGGCACGTTCCGCATTGAGTTCACAACGAACATCGGTAATATCCTGACGTGCCTTCTTTAAAATGGTGACAATATCAAACGAAGCACAACCACCCAAACCGGTTAATAGAAGTTCCATTGGACGAGGGCCACGGTTCTCACCACCATATTCTGGCGAGCCGTCCATGACGATGCTGTGACCACTTTGCGTTTTTGCTTCAAAAGCAACATTCTCTAACCAATGAACGCTTGTTTGCATTGCAACTACCTAAAAAAAGCTATAAATTTACGAAGTAACTGTACACTAACATAAATTGGGTTGATAAGGAATTTCATTCCCACTGTGTGACAAGTTCACATTAGGTCTTGTGCGATCTAAAAATTATCCTTATTTGGAACTGCTAGCATGACTTCAAACTTTTCACAATTAAGCACAGATGCACTTTCTCCGGGGCAATTGCCAGAATCCGTGAAGGCATTATTAAAACGTGCATATATCAACCGTTACCCAAAACGTACAACGATCGTTGATGCAGGAACAGAATCTAAATCTTTATATTTGATTCTGAAGGGGTCTGTATCGATCATTCTTCGTGAAGATGATGAGCGTGAAATTGTCGTGGCGTATTTGAACGCGGGTGACTTTTTTGGGGAAATGGGCTTATTCGAAGCAAATCCACAACGTACTGCAGAAGTGCGTACGCGTGACGTTTGTGAAATTGCAGAGATTAGCTACGAGAACTTCCATGAACTGAGCAAACAATATCCTGATTTGAGTTATGCGGTATTTGCGCAACTGGTTCGCCGTCTGAAGAATACGACACGTAAAGTAACCGACCTGGCATTTATTGATGTTTCTGGTCGTATCGCGCGTTGTCTGATCGATCTTTCAGCTCAGCCTGAAGCGATGATCTTGCCAAATGGCCGTCAGATCCGTATTACCCGTCAGGAAATTGGCCGTATTGTAGGTTGTTCCCGTGAAATGGTCGGTCGTGTGCTGAAAACCCTTGAAGAGCAAGGCATGATCGAAACGGATGGTAAAGCAATTCTGATCTTTGATGCCTCACTGGAACAGAATGAATTACCAGCTGAAGATGATTCAGATGAATAAGCTGTAATTTTGAGAAAAGGGCAAACCTTCGGGTTTGCTTTTTTTATAGCTGCGGAAAATCCAACATCACAAATAAGAACAAACTTCTTAGAAAAGATGATTTCAGCCCGTCGCTTTCCTTCTATACTCTAGGTGTACTTTATTATGATAAGTCAAACCTAGAATAGACAGGGAATTATTCATGCAATTCAAACCACTTGCAGATACCGGTATTTTACTTCCAGAAATCTGTTTAGGCACCATGACCTTTGGTGAACAAAATACCCAGGAAGAAGCTTTTGAGCAGCTCGATTATGCACTGGATCAAGGACTGTATTTCTGGGATACCGCAGAAATGTACCCGGTACCACCAAAACCGGAAACCCAAGGTGCGACAGAACGCATTATCGGGAACTGGATTGCATCACGTGGCGGTCGTGACAAACTGTTTTTAGCATCCAAAATCGCTGGTCCATCACAAGGTGGTAGTCATATCCGTGATGGACAGACCCGTTTTGGGGCAGATGAAATTTCAGCGGCCATAGACCAGTCATTGTCACGTCTGCAAACCGATTATATTGACTTATACCAGTTGCACTGGCCGCAACGCCCAACGAATTTCTTTGGTAAACTCGGTTATGGCAATGCTGAAGCGGCTGAAGACCGCGCAGTGACGGATCTCGAAGAAACCCTGACTGCCTTGCAATATGAAATTAAAAATGGCCGTATCCGTTATATCGGTCTGTCGAATGAGACCCCATGGGGGACGATGAAGTTCCTGCATCTGGCCGAGAAACTGGGATTATCAAAATTTGTCAGCGTACAGAATCCATATAACCTGCTGAATCGTACCTATGAAATCGGTATGTCAGAAATTGCCAAATATGAAGGTGTAGGCTTACTGGCTTATTCACCTCTGGCATTCGGATATCTGACGGGTAAATTCCGCAATGGTGCGCGTCCAGCCAAGGCTCGTGTCACCTTATTCTCGCGTTTTAGCCGTTATAGCAATCCGGAAAGTGAATGGGCAGTGGAGCAATATGCACAACTGGCAGAGCAGCATGGTCTGACCCTGACTCAATTGGCATTGGCATTTATTAAACAGCAGTTCTTTGTAACCAGCACGATTATTGGTGCAACTAATCTGGATCAGCTAAAAGAAAATATTCAGGCTTTTGAAGTCAACCTGCCTGAGGAAATACTGAAAGGCATTGAAGCGATTCATCGTCAGCAGCCGAATCCGGCACCATAATTTTTATAATTTTATTCCGGAAAAGCCTTTATTGATAAAGGCTTTTTTATTTCACATGATTAAGTTTGTGGCTGAATAAAAATTCTTCTTTGTTCACTTGAAATATGATTTGACTATACCAATATTATTATTAAAGACTGCCGATATTTATTTTAAGTTTTTGAAAAATATATATAAATTTATTTGAAATTTGTGTGCGTGCTCCCATATATGAATTAAGTTAAAAATTTGTTGTGAGGAATAACAATAATGCGCTTTGAAAAATTTACAAATCGTCTGCAGCAAACCCTTTCAGATGCACAATCCTTGGCAATGGGTAAGGACCATGCTTCTATCGACGGTATTCACATTCTGGCAACCTTGTTAGATGAATCATCCAATATCAGTCTGCTGCAACAGGCAGGTGCGAACTTACGTGATTTGCAGACTAAACTGCAAACCGCGCTGAGTAATGCACCGACTTTAAGCCAGTCCACCGGCGATATTAACCTTAGTCCTGAAGCAGCGAAAGTTCTGCATCTGGCAGATAGTTTTGCCCAAAAAGCAGGGGATGAATTCCTTTCTACTGACTGGGTATTGTTAGCATTAGCGGAAACAGGCAAAACCAAATCACTTTTAAGTGAAGTAGGTGTTAAAGCCGAGACCTTAAAACAAGTCATTCATCAAATTCGAGGCAATGAAAAAGTCATGAGCAATAATCATGAAGATCAGCGTGACTCTTTAAATAAATACACCATTGACCTGACTGAACGCGCATTACAAGGCAAGCTGGATCCAGTGATTGGTCGTGATGATGAAATTCGCCGTACCATTCAGGTTTTGTCACGCCGTACCAAAAATAACCCGGTACTGATCGGTGAGCCTGGTGTCGGTAAAACTGCGATTGTAGAAGGTCTGGCACAGCGTATCGTGAATGGGGAGGTTCCAGAAGGTCTGAAAGGTAAACGCGTTCTGTCACTAGATTTAGGTTCATTGCTGGCTGGTGCCAAATATCGTGGTGAATTTGAAGAACGTCTAAAAGCTGTTCTGAAAGACCTGGCCAAACATGAAGGCGAAATTATTCTGTTCATCGACGAGCTGCATACCCTGGTGGGCGCAGGTAAGGGCGATGGTGCCATGGATGCCGGTAACATGCTGAAACCAGCATTGGCACGTGGTGAACTGCGTTGTGTGGGCGCAACGACCCTGGATGAATACCGCCAGTACATCGAAAAAGATGCAGCCTTGGAACGTCGTTTCCAGAAAGTATTGGTGGATGAACCAAGTGTAGAAGATACCATTGCAATTTTACGTGGTCTGAAAGACCGTTATGCGACTCACCATGGTGTACAGATTCTGGATTCTGCGATTATCGCTGCAGCTAAAATGTCACATCGTTACATCACTGACCGTCAGTTGCCAGACAAAGCGATTGACCTGATTGATGAAGCAGCATCTCGTATCAAAATGGAGCTGGACTCTAAGCCAGAAGCTTTGGATAAACTTGAACGCCGTTTAATTCAGCTGAAAATGCAATTGGAAGCGGTGAAAAAAGATGAGGATTCGGGTGCCAAGTCTGAAGTGAAATATCTGGAAGATCAGATTGCTACAGTTGAGAAAGAGTATAGCGAGCTGGAAGAAATCTGGCGTGCAGACAAAGCGCTGGTTGCGGGCAATAAAGACATTCAGGTGAAGCTGGATCAAGCCCGCATTGCGTTAGAGAAAGCGCAGCGTGAGGGTGATCTGGCAGAAGCGGCACGTTATCAGTATGGCGTAATTCCTGAGTTACAGAAGCAATTGGAACGTATTGAAGCAGCTGAAGAAAGTGAAGCACCAAAACTATTGCGTGACAAAGTCACTGACAATGAGATTGCTGAAGTGGTCAGTGCTGCAACTGGTATTCCAGTGGCAAAAATGTTGCAAGGTGAGCGTGACAAACTGCTACATATGGAAGAATTCCTGCATAAACGTGTCGTCGGTCAGGAAGAAGCTGTCGTGGCAGTGTCGAATGCAGTACGCCGTTCACGTGCCGGATTGTCTGATCCAAACCGTCCTAGTGGTTCATTCCTGTTCTTGGGGCCAACCGGGGTGGGTAAGACTGAGTTGACCAAAGCTTTGGCGAACTTCCTGTTTGACAGTGATGATGCAATGATCCGTATCGACATGTCGGAATTTATGGAAAAACATTCTGTCAGCCGTCTGGTTGGTGCGCCTCCGGGCTATGTCGGTTATGAAGAAGGTGGTGTGCTGACTGAAGCGGTACGTCGTAAACCCTATAGCGTGGTGCTGTTTGATGAAGTTGAGAAAGCGCATCCGGATGTATTTAATATTTTATTACAGGTACTGGATGATGGCCGCTTAACGGATTCACAAGGCCGTGTGGTGGACTTTAAAAATACCGTGATCGTGATGACTTCTAACTTGGGTTCAAGTGATGTGCGTGAACTGGGTGGTGGTGCGACCCGAGATGAGGTACGTAGTGTGGTGATGAATGCAGTGTCGGAACACTTCCGTCCTGAGTTCATTAATCGTATCGATGAGATTGTGGTGTTCCATTCACTGGAAAAAGCCCAGATTCGTGGTATTGCTGATATCCAGTTGAACCGTTTACGTCAACGTCTGGCAGAGCGCGACTTGCGCTTATCCGTGGAAGACAGTGCTTTTGACCAGTTGATCGATGTAGGCTTTGATCCTCTATATGGTGCGCGACCATTGAAACGTGCGATTCAGCAACGTATAGAAAATGGCTTGGCGCAAAACATTCTTGAAGGTAAATTCAACCCAGGCGATACCATTGTGGTTAGCGCTGAAAATGGTGAACTGGTCTTTGATAAAATGAAGCTCAACTAATCTAAACTGATCGGAAAAGAAAAACCCAGCCTAGGCTGGGTTTTTCTTTATGGTACTTACTTCTTCCATCGCACCACTTTTCATTTCTCCCTCTGCGAGAAAAAGAAAGAGGGTGTAAATCCTGATGAAAGAAATTAATTCACTATCAAATTACATTTTTGGATGGGTGATTTTCCATGCACGGTGAATCTTCTGATTACGCTTGAAATCAGGACCGATGGTTTCATGGGTGATTTCTTCCACATCAAAGAATGCCAAGATTTCTGCATCCATTTCAAAGCCACGATAATTATTTGAGAAGTAGAGTGTACCTTCAGTGGTTAAACGGTTCATAGCACGTTTAATCAAAGACAAATGGTCACGTTGTACGTCAAAAGTACCGTAGAATTTCTTCGAGTTAGAGAATGTTGGTGGATCGATAAAGATCAGTTCATATTGCTCATGACCTTCTTTCAGCCATTCGAAACAGTCAGATGCAAAGAACTGATGTTGCTCATCAGCATGATCTACAGTCAGGCCGTTCAAGACGAAGTTTTCTTTTGACCAGTTCAAATAGGTATTGGACAAATCCACGCTCGTCGTACTGGCTGCACCACCCAGTGCTGCATGTAAACTTGCCGTAGAGGTATAGCTGTACAGGTTCAGGAAGTGTTTGCCTTTAGCTTCACGGGCAATGCGTAAACGCATCTGACGGTGATCCAGGAACAGACCGGTATCCAGATAATCGGTCAGGTTGACCAGAATCTTGGCTTGACCTTCCTGCACAATAAAACGTTTAGACGCCGTGCTTTGTTTGGTGTACTGGTTTTTGCCTTCCTGACGGGCACGGGTCTTGATAAAGATCGCATCACGACCTAAACCAGTCACAGTACGAATCGCCTGCAAAGCCAGGTTAAAACGTTTTTTAGCTTTTTCAGGATCAATTTTTTTCGGTGGGGCATATTCCTGAACGTGCAGACGCTCACCATACAGGTCTACTGCGATATTAAAATCAGGTAAGTCTGCATCATACAAACGTAGACAATGAATATTTTCTTTCACCGCCCATTTTTTCAGAGTTTGCATATTCTTGGTCAGACGGTTGGCAAATTCCATCGCACCTTCGATTGGCTCGAATTGCTGTGGCTGCCAGCTTTCCAGGAATGGACGTACCACTGCAGCCGGTTTAATTGTACCAAAACGAATATAGATCGGTAATTTACCGTTCATCAGGCGTAGAATTTGCGGATCATTGAACGCCAAGACATCCGCCTGTTCAACTTGTGACGCAATCACTGCTGCTTTTTGATTGGGGAAATTCTTTTGCAGCAGATTAGACAAACCTAAGTACAACGCACGGTTAGAAGCCTTGTCACCTAAACGCTCACCATAAGGCGGGTTGGTCACGAAGAATACTTTCTTGCCTTCGGCCTGGAAATCAGGCCAGTCATTTAAGGTACGTTCTTCGATCATAATCTGGTCAAGCGCTGATTCAAAACCTGCCGCAATGATATTTTGCTTGGTGGCTTTTACCGCTTCCCAGTCAGCATCGAAGGCATAAAATTTTGGTAATGGATTTTCCAGCGCAGCTTTATGACGTTCAGCAGCTTCGGCTTTAATACCCATCCACAGTTCATGATCATGACCATTCCAGCCGTTAAAGCCGAAACGACGTACCAGGCCTGGTGCACGATCAGTCAGAATCATTAAAGATTCAATAATAAAGGTACCTGAACCACACATAGGATCAACCACGATATCCGGGTTGATGTCTTTCAGGCCACCTTTTTGCAGGATCGCTGCTGCCAGGTTTTCTTTGATTGGTGCTTCAGTCATAAAGCGACGATAGCCACGTTTATGCAGAGAATCACCAGAAAGGTCCAGGCAGTAGGTATGAGCTTTTTTACCAGCCAGAATATACATGGTGATTTCTGGCTGTTTGGTATCAATACTTGGACGTTTACCCACGGCTTCCATGAATGAATCCACAACACCATCTTTAGCACGCAAAGTGGCAAACTGGGTATTGACCTTGATATCACGTTCGACATGCAGACGAATTGCGAAGGTACTTTGTGGTGCAAAAATTAGTGACCAGTCAAAGCTGATTGCACCTTCATAAAGCTCTTCAGCCACATCACGCGCATCATGGGAGAATTCAATTTCATGTGTGTGGATTGGCATCAGGACACGTGAAGCCAGACGCGACCACATACAGATGCAGTACGCATTTTCCAGTGTACCTTTAAAGGTCAGACGACCCGGGAAACGTTCAATATCCTGAACACCTAAACCTTTGATTTCTTCTTCTAATAAGGTTTCCAGACCATCGGCACAGGTGACCCAATAATTGCTTAAACGTGAAGAGGTATTCATAAAATAGAGAGACCGGAAAAGAATAAATAAAAACTGTGCTCAGTTTACCGTATTTTGCCTTTTAAAGCTTTTGAAATTATTTCGATTGGCTTTGAAATTTCACCTGAACAAGCCCGCTACAATGAAATAAATATTAAATACATGATAAGTGAATCAAATTGGTATGGAAATTGCTCCTTATACAAAATGAGACTGTAGCCACTGGGGAGGGGCTACAGTCTCATTTTTTAAATAATTGGGGGTTTAAAATGGTAAATGGGGATAGCTTTTCAATTGCAACTTTAATTTATGCGCGTTTAAGACGTATTTCCGGTCGTGTAATTGATGCAATCTACCTGTCTGAAAATAAAGACTATGCAAAGCATGTGATTGAGCTGGCTATAGCAACTCAAGATGAGGAGTTATCACGACTGGTAGAAAAATTAAGACAGGTTTTCGATCTGTCTATGGATCAGGATGAATCTCTAACAGATACAACTCAGCATGTTCAGGATGACTGGATTGTTGTGGAACCGACACAAGAAGATATTCATCGCGCCCAGGTTGCCCATCGTTATATTGGCGCATTGCGCTAAGCTGGTTATGAGTGCAGATGCACCAGACTGATGCACTCATTTTTTTGCATGCAAAAAAATAGCAATCTGAGAAAAAGGTTAAATTATCTTATTGAAAAAATACATAGGAATTTCAAAATCAATTTTTATTATCAAGTCGGTTTTTGTACAAGTAGCCGATTTCCCAAGTGCGAACAGAAGTGAATCTCTGTATAATACGTTGACTTAACGTATAAGGAATCTCTCATGCACTTGGCTGCATTGCATACACCGAGCCAGATTCAACTCAATAAAGAAGGCAATCTAAAACACTTCTTGACTATCGAAGGTCTTTCTAAAGAAACTCTTACAAAAATACTGGACACTGCGGCGTCCTTTTTTAATGACCAAAATCAGCTCATTACCAATAATTTGCTCGAAGGGCGAACGGTAATGAACCTCTTCTTCGAAAACTCTACCCGTACCCGTACCACTTTTGAAGCAGCTGCAAAGCGTCTTTCTGCTAACGTTCTTAATATCGATATCGCACGTTCAAGTACCTCTAAAGGCGAAACGCTGCGCGATACCTTGTGGAACCTTGAAGCAATGGCAGCGGACATTTTCGTGGTACGTCATTCATCTTCTGGTGCAGCGCATTTTATTGCCAAAGATGTCTGTCCGAATCTGGCCATCATTAATGCGGGGGATGGCCGTCATGCCCATCCAACTCAAGCCATGCTGGATATGCTCACGATTCGCCGTGAGACCAAAAAGAATTTTGAAGATATTTCAATTGCCATCATTGGTGACATCAAGCATTCACGTGTAGCGCGTTCGGATGTCGCAGCTTTGCAAACCTTGGGCTGTAAAGATATTCGTGTTATTGCACCCAATACTTTACTTCCTTATGGCTTCGATGATTACGGTCCAGAAGTTCGTTTGTTCAATAATATGGAAGACGGCATTAAAGACTGCGACGTGATCATTACCTTACGTATTCAGAACGAGCGGATTGATTCACCAGCGCTATCTTCACAGGCTGAATTCTACAAAATGTATGGCCTGAATAAAGAACGTCTTGCCATGGCGAAACCCGATTGTATCGTGATGCATCCGGGTCCAATGAACCGTGGTGTAGAGATTGATTCCAGTATCGCAGATGGTCCACAGTCAGTGATTCTGAATCAGGTGACCAACGGGATTGCAGTACGTATGGCGGTGTTGGCACTTTCAATGCAGGGCCAGCTCCAGGAACAAGGTTTGATTGAAGCGATTGCGGTATAAGGAATAAGTCATGTCTATTGTTAAAATTGAGAATGTTCGAGTTCTAGACCCAATCGAAAAAACTGACAGTGTACAAACAGTTTATCTGGAAAATGGTAAGCGTATTGCTGAAACTGCAAATGTGTCAGAAACGATTAATGGTCAAGGTAAATGGCTGATGCCTACTATGGTCGATCTGTGTGCACGTTTACGTGAACCTGGTCAGCAACAGCATGGTACCTTGAAATCTGAAGGCAAGGCAGCACGTGAAAACGGTATTCTGCATGTGTTTACGCCACCTGATTCAAAGCCAATCGTACAGGACAATGGTGCCTTGATTCATGGTCTGGTTGAAAAAGCCATGCTGGATGGCGGCATCTATCTGGAAGTGATTGGTGCGCAGACACAAGGTTTAAATGGACAACAGCCGGCAAATATGGCGGGTCTGAAAAAAGGTGGTTGTAGTGCTGTATCCAATGCCAGCGCGCCGTTTGCCAATGATGATGTAGTCCTGCGTACCCTAGAATATGCAGCAGGTCTTAACCTGACTGTAGTGTTCTATGCAGAAGAACCGCAAATTGCCAAAGATGGCTGTGTGCATGAGGGTTTTATTGCATCACGTCAAGGTTTACCAATGATTCCGGCACTGGCAGAGACTGTCGCGATTGCTAAATATCTGCTGATGATTGAAGCGACTAAAGTGCATGCACACTTTGGTTTGTTATCTTGTGGTGCTTCGGTTGAGCTGATCCGCATTGCCAAAGAAAAAGGTCTCCCAGTAACATGTGATGTGGCGATGCATCAGTTACATTTAACTGATGCACTGATTGACGGCTTTAACTCACTGGCTCATGTTCGTCCGCCATTACGTTCTGAATCAGATAAAGAGTTACTGCGTCAAGGCGTGAAGTCTGGAGTGATTGATGCGATCTGTACCCATCACGAACCACTCAGCAGCTCTGCAAAAATGGCGCCGTTTGCAGAAACTCAGCCTGGCTTTACTGCATTTGATACCTTCCTTCCATTTGGTTTGCAACTGATCAAAGAAGGTCTGTTTAGTCCATTGGAATGGGTAGAGAAAGTGACGATTGCACCTGCCAAGGTCGCTAAAATGCAAGAGCGCTGGATGAATGAGGCAGGTTGGGTGTTGCTTGATCCTGAAATAGAATGGACTTTGACGAAAGAGAGCATTGTGTCACAAGGTAAAAATACACCATTGATCAATCAAAAGGTTAAAGGAAAAGTTTTACAAAGCTTTGTGCCAGCATAAATCAGTTCCTGATTGTTTTTATTAAAGTCAGCTTCGGCTGACTTTTTTTATTTTGGTAAACATATCATTAACTAGTACTATTGAAATGTTATGATTTTCATACAACTATTTACATTTTCTAAAAAGATCGGGTCTTAAACTGAATAAATATTAATCATTAAAAAATCAAAAGAATGGTGACTTTATGAATGACGACCTGATTCAACGATTAAAATATCATGTTACTCCGACGGTGCTGCAAGGCGAAACAGAATATGTTGCTGCCAAAGAGCAGGCGCTGGCGCAATTTTATCCTATTTTCCTGAGTATATTGCGTGTGCATCCGGAACAGGCAGAAACTCTCAGTCAGCAATTAAATCCAAAGATTAGTGAATTGTTCACAGAAAAACCTGAAATCAAACAACGTCTGCTCGAGCATCTGGCCAGCCTGTCCGATAGCGTGCCACAAGAGCAGCTTGAACAGACCTTAAACCGTTCGATTAAACCAACTATTGAGTATCTAAAAACAGAAGCTGATGCATCTAATCCTGATGCAATTAATTATGTAATTGAAACCAATAATGATTCAATTCAAAAAGCGTTGCCGACCTGGGCATCACAGCTGTTACTTGCTATAGGTGCATCGCCACTGGTTGGCCATCATCCAACACCTGTACCGGGGATTGACCCTGAACCTGTTGAACCGGCGATTCAAAAAGAAAGAAGATCACGTTTTTTAATTCCGATCATTGCCTTTATTATCGTGGCTGCTTTAATTATGTTCTTCTTCCGAGGCTGTACACGTGATGATGATCCAGATGATATCCGGGATATGCAAAATGCATCTAAAGCAGTCGCAACTGAAACTGCATTTCTAAAATTAAGTACTGGAAGTGAGGGGCAGATTACTAGCTGTCAGGTACAGATTAATGATCCTCAGTATATGGAAATTTTACAAAACGAGATCAAACAGATTTTTAATTATAATATCGGTTGCGGTTCAGAAAGTAATGATAATTACCATTCTGAATTCACCGATCAGGATACGATTCCATCTGTACTAAAAGCAATGCAGGGTGTGCCAAATGTCAGTTTGCATTGGGAAGGAAAACAGGTTTCTGTACAAGCGGGGAATTCAGCCGATGCTGAACGTATCGCAGGTGAAATTCGCCAGCTGGCAAAAAATATGACGGTCATTACCCAAAAACCTATTAGTACTGCAAAGGCGATTAATACGCCGAGCAATGAAGCTGAAAAAGTCTTGGCAAGTATGCCTATAGAACAAATCCAAGCTTTAGATGTTGCGACAGCTTTAAATCTGCAAGCAATCAACTTTGCTCCAGGTTCAACTGAAATCCCGACCATCAATCAGTCGATTCTGGATCAGACAGCAGCTTTAATGAAACGTGCGCCACAAGTTCATTTACGAGTGATTGGTCACACAGATGCTCAAGGCGATGAAGAACTAAATAAACAACTTTCTTTACAGCGTGCTCAGGCGATTGTTAACTATCTGGTGAAACAGGGGGTCGATCCTGCCCAGTTGAATGCGATAGGCATGGGGCCAGCTCAACCCAATGCATCAAATGCTAAAGATGTAGACCGTTATAAAAACCGTCGTATTGCCTTTGAAGTCATGAATACCAACACTGGGACTGTACGTGCGGTCGATGACCAAGGTGTAAAACAGAAGGTGTAAATTTAAGACTAAAGAACGGTTTATTTAAATAGCCTATTTAACTAGATTGATCAAAATGAAAAGGACGAATTGCTTCGTCCTTTTTTTATTGGCATGCTGTGCGCAATTGTTCAGGAATATGAGTAAATGCGGATTACTATCATTGGGGCAGGGCGAGTGGCTTATCATCTTGCTCATGTATTGTCAGTACAGCATGAGATTGTGCAGATTTATAGCCGGACCTTGGAAAAGGCCCAGCAACTGGCAGATCAATTCCAGGCACAGGCAATTGAAAAGCCTGAGCAACTGGATAATCGTGTGGATCTGGCCATTATTGCGGTTAGTGACCAGTCAATTGCCATGGTTATTGAACAGATTCATCCATATTTACCGAATAACCTGATCGTACATACTTCCGGCAGTACTCATTTAGATGTGCTGAAACAAATCCATGTACGTGCTGGTGTATTCTATCCATTACAAACCTTTAGTCTGGAACGTGAGATTAACTGGGAAAATACACCTTTATTTATCGAAGCACATGATCGCGAAGACCAAAATATCCTTCAAAATTTAGCAAATAGCCTAAGCAGTAGAGTCTATTCGTATAGTTCAGAGCAACGCCTAAGTCTGCATTTAGCTGCAGTCTTTGCATGTAATTTTAGTAACTATTGTTATGACATGGCCAAACAGGTAGTCGATGCACAGCAAGTGGATTTTGGTCTGCTTTATCCATTAATTCTGGAAACAGCAAATAAAGCGACACAGAATGATCCACGCCAGATGCAGACAGGTCCTGCTATGCGGGGAGATCAGAATATTCTGAATATGCACCAATCCATGTTGGAACAGTCACAACGTAATGATCTGGCAGAAGTATATGCCTTGATGAGTCAGCAGATCTTGCAACGACATCAAGCTTCCTAAACCTAAAAAACATATAGGTAACTGAATTGCATGCAGATTTCTCGATCAAGCATCGAGTTTAATTCTGAATATCAATTGTTCTATTTTCAGAAAATATCTTAAGTTGAGAAGATAATAATGAAAATGGAACAATAACAATGCAACAGGACTTTGACTACATCATTATTGGGGGAGGGAGCGCGGGATGCGTACTGGCCAGCCGTCTCAGTGAAGATCCCACTATTTCTGTCTGTCTTTTGGAAGCAGGTGGGCATGGCAATGCCTGGACAGTAAATATTCCGGCAGCCTGTGTCATGAGTTTACCAACCAAAATTAACAACTGGGCTTTTGAAACCGTTCCACAAAAAGGATTGAATGGACGTAAAGGTTATCAGCCACGTGGTAAATGTCTGGGGGGTTCCTCAGCAATTAATGCCATGATTTATATCCGTGGCAATCGTGCCGATTATGATGATTGGGCAGCACAAGGCTGTACTGGCTGGTCTTATGATGAAGTACTGCCATATTTTATCCGATCTGAGAATAACCATCGCATTCAGAATGAATATCATGGTAATGCAGGCCCTTTACATGTATCCGATGTGCAAACAGACAGTATTTTCCATGAGCGATATTTACAGGCAGCACGTGAGCAGGGCTATCCAGTGCTGGATGATTTTAATGGTGCAGAGCAGGAAGGCTTAGGGATTTATCAGGTGACTCATGATAATGGTGAGCGCTGTAGCGCAGCTCGAGCTTATCTGTTTCCACATTTGAATCGTCCGAATTTGACCATATGGACTAAAGCCACCACGCATAAAATTATAATCGAACAAAAATCGGCAGTTGGGGTGCAGGTGCAACATGCCGGCCAATTAAAAACGTTACGAGCGCGACAGGAAGTGTTGCTCTCGGCCGGTGCCATGCAATCTCCACACCTATTGATGCTATCCGGAATTGGTGATGCTGAAGAACTGAAACAACACGGTATCGAGCTCAAGCACCACTTGCCAGGGGTTGGAAAGAATTTTCATGATCACCCCGATTTTATTTTCGGCTATAGCGTCAAGGAATTTGCCGGAACTTTCGGGATATCCATGTCAGGTTCACTGGATATGTTTAAGCAGATTGGGCGATATCGCAGTGAGCGCCGCGGCATGATTGCGTCTAATTTTGCTGAATGTGGAGGATTCATTAAAAGCTCGCCAGCACTGAAAATTCCCAATCTGCAACTGCATTTCGTGGTGGCATTAGTGGATGACCATGCACGTAAGTTCCGCAGAAGCCACGGTATTTCCTGTCATGTCTGTTTATTAAATCCACGCAGCCGTGGTTCAATTAAACTGAGCGGGCCAAATATTCATGATCCGCTATTGATTGATCCAAATTTCTTGAACGATGAACGCGATTTGGATGATCTGGTCCAAGGCTTTAAACTGACACAAAAATTGATGCAGTCACCATCGCTTTCCAGTCTGTATAAGCAGGATTTATTTACTGCGCAGGTAAAAAATGATGAGGATATTCGGGAAATCCTACGCAATCGGGTAGATACGGTGTATCACCCAGTCGGTAGTTGCAAGATGGGCGTTGATGATATGTCTGTAGTCGATCCTGAATTATGTGTCTATGGCATTCAAAATCTGCGGGTGATTGATGCTTCAGTCATGCCATCGGTCGTGAATGGCAATACCAATGCACCAACAATTATGATTGCAGAAAAAGCTGTGGATCTGATCCAGGCAAGACAGCAAACATCGAAAGTTGCTTAAAAATATGAGAATTTCTTTTTACGGAATAAATAGGGACCGTATATGACGTCATGGGAACAAGGTGCAAACCTAGATATTACCAAATACATGCAGGATATTTTCCAGCAGCAGCGCCAGGCATGTTTGCAAGCAGCATATCCAGACTATGAGCAGCGTCAACAGCAACTTAAAACACTATATCAAATGGTGGTGGAGCATCAGCATGAGATGGCTGCTGCTATTAGTCGGGATTTCTCGAACCGGAGTCTTGACGAAACCAAGCTGTTTGAAGTGCTGACCAGTTTGAATGGACTGAAACACAGCTTGAAACATCTGAAAAAATGGATGAAGCCGAGTAAACGTCAGGTTGGTATTCTGTTTCAGCCAGCCACGGGTTATGTGATGTATCAGCCGGTAGGCGTGGTTGGTATTGTGGTGCCGTGGAATTATCCGCTTTTCCTCGCCATAGGTCCTTTGGGCCAGGCCTTGGCTGCGGGTAACCGGGTCATGCTGAAAATGAGTGAATATACCCCGGAATTTTCCAGTCTGTTTCAACAGCTGATTGCCCGTTATTTCCCAGCTGACCAGATTGTTGTAGTTACGGGGGATGCACAAGTCGCGCAGCAATTTACTAATTTGCCATTTGATCATTTGCTCTTTACTGGCGCGACTTCAATTGCACGTCATGTGATGCATGCGGCGGCGGAGAATCTGACCCCAGTCACACTGGAGCTCGGCGGTAAGTCACCTGTTATAGTCGCGAAAGATGCTGATTTACAGGAAAGCGCACGCCGTCTGGCTTTTGGCAAAACCATGAATGCCGGGCAGACCTGTGTAGCACCAGATTATACATTTGTGCATCAGTCACAAATCCAAGCTTTTATTGAAGCTTACTTCGATGCTATTCGACAATTCTATCCAAATAGTATTTTAAGCAATCCGGATTATACAACCATCATTAATGATCGGCAGCTTGCTCGATTACAGCAATATATTGAGGATGCTCAGGCCAAAGGTGCACAGTTGCATCAGATTGAACAGGGAGTAGATGGGCGCCGTTTGCCGCACCTGGTCTTGACCAATGTCCGTGACGATATGCTGATCATGCAGAATGAAATCTTTGGTCCACTTCTGCCCGTCATTGGCTATGAGCAGATGGATGAAGTAATTAACTACATCAACCAGCATGACCGGCCATTGGCGCTATATTATTTTGGCTATAACAAAGCTGAGCAACAAAAAGTCCTGCATACGACACACAGTGGTGGAGTTTGTCTCAATGAAACCTTGATGACGGCAGGTATGGAGGATATGCCCTTTGGCGGGATTGGCCCATCTGGAATGGGGCATTATCACGGACATGAAGGCTTTAAGACCTTTAGTCATGCCAAGTCGGTATTTAGCCGTCCAAAATTCAGTTTGATGAAGCTGATTTATCCACCGTATGGCAGTTCGATTTTGAAACTGATTTATCGTATCTTCTTGCGTTAAAGTGAATGATGCCTAGGAAAATTGCCAGGTATAAAGATGATCAATCTATTTTTCTTTCTAAAATTGATTTCAGGTATTCTGATCGCGATCATTCATTAATTCAAAGATAAATTTTTTTTATAAAAAAAGCGCTGAATCATCAGCGCTTTTTTGGATTCATCTTGGATTAAGAGATTTTCTTAAAGATAAAGTCATTAATCTTGTGACCGGCTTCAATACCACGACGCTCGAATTTAGTTTGAGGACGCCAGTCAGGACGAGGATAACTGTTGCCTTTACCTGCTAGGTTTTCCAAACGTGGACGCTCTTCAAGAACTTCCAGCATCCATTCAGCATACGGTTCCCAGTCAGTCGCAGCGTGGAATGTACCGCCGAGCTCTAACTTTTGTTCAACCAATGGCATACGGTCATGCGATACGAAACGGCGTTTGAAGTGACGTTTTTTCTGCCATGGATCAGGGAAGTACAACTGCACCGTGTTGATACTGTTATCCGGCATTTCACGCAGGACTTGAATTGCATCGGCATCCAGGACACGCAAGTTGGTTAAGCCTTCCATACCTGCTTCATACACACATTGTGCGATGCCGGGTACGTGCACTTCAATACCGACAAAATTACGTTCAGGATTGGCTTTGGCCATTAATACCAGTGAACGACCCATACCGAAGCCGATTTCTACAGTCAGCGGACGTTCAGGGTGCTCAAAATGCTGGCGCAAATCACCCACCGGATATTCCAAAATTAAGTGACCATATTGTTCAAGCGCAGTACGTTGAGAGGTATTTAATGGCGCTGAGCGGCGCATAAACGTCACAATTTCACGGTGCTCGCTTAAATTGTCCAGCTCCACGACTTGCTGGTCTAATTGATCGTTCGACATAACTTTGGCAAATCTAAAAATTCAGAATGCGGTATTTTAAGTCCTGAGCGGAGCAAGTCAAACTTTTCTCGGGAATTCACTACTAAAAACTGGCATTGAGCTTATTCCTCAGAAAAATAAAAGGAATAATTGGCCCTTTTAAATCATATGAATGATGATCAGGTTTGATAACGGTCGACCAAAGTACTGCTGGCTTCATTCAGTCCAGTCACCTGAACATCAACTCCTTGCGCTTTAAATTTCTGTACGACGTTATTGAACATATTCACAGAAGTGACATCCCAAATATGGGCATGGGTCAGATCCAGTTCAACAACTGCCAGATTTTCCTTAAAGTCAAAGAGCTGATAGAAACGGTCTGAACTGCTAAAAAAGATCTGCCCGGAAATCACATAACGACGAGAACGTTCATCTATCAAATGAGTATATACGTGAACCGTATTTTCCAGTTTGTTGATAAAGAACAGGGCAGACAATACCACGCCGATTAATACGCCTAATGCCAAGTTATGGGTCACCAAAACTACCAGCACAACAGTAATCATCACCACATTAAAAGCAAGCGGATGCTTGTTAAACTGCTGGATAGCACCCCACTGGAAGGTGGTAAATGACACCATGATCATAATGGCTACCAGTGCTGCCATCGGGATATAAACCAGCCAATCTTTTAGAAATACCACTAGGCAAAGTAAGAAGACGCCTGCCACAAGCGTAGACAGACGAGTACGTGCACCAGACGAGACATTGATGATCGACTGTCCAATCATGGCACAACCGGCCATTCCACCCATAAAACCGCTGACGATATTGGCCATACCCTGACCACGGCATTCCTGATGGCGGTCACTTTCAGAATCGGTGACTTCATCGACTACAGTGGTGGTCATCATAGTCTCAAGTAAACCGACAGTGGCCAAAGTCGCTGAATAGGGAAAAATAATTTGTAGTGTTTCAAAGTTCAGCGGAATTTCTGGAATCAAGAAAACTGGTAAGGTATCTGGAAAATTCCCTAAGTCACTCACGGTACGCATATCTGATCCGAGGAAAAGAGCCAGACCGCTGAGAACGATAATACAGATCAGTGGAGAAGGGATGGCTTTACCAATTTTCGGAAGAAAAGGAAATAAATAGATAATTGCCAAACCGATTGCAACAAACAGATAACCGATTGCATCCATTTTTTGCATTTCCGGGATTTGCGCAACAAAAATCAGAATCGCCAAGGCATTCAAGAAGCCATAGACCACTGATTGCGAAACAAAGCGCATCAATTTGGCAACTTTAAATGAACCGGCAATTACCTGAATAATCCCGGTTAATACAGTGGCAGCCAGTAAGTATTGCAGACCATGCTCCTTGACCAAAGTAATCATAAGGAGCGCCATCGCACCAGTTGCTGCCGAGATCATTGCTGGGCGACCACCGAAGAAGGCAATAGATACCGCGATACAGAAAGATGCGTACAAACCGACTTGGGGATCGACGCCAGCAATGGCAGAAAACGCAATCGATTCTGGAATGAGGGCTAATCCGACCACCAGGCCAGCCAGGACATCAGTCCGGATATTGGAAAACCATTCTTCTTTTTTCAGACTTATCACAGAATTTCATCATTTCACTTTTAACCCCGCGTATCTTAATCGTCCTAGTATAAAAATCCACACAAGAATGACTTGAAAATGTCTGGAATATACTCAATATTGAAGGAGTAAATGTCTTTTGGCGGCAGTTACGCTTTTTTGCAATTTACAGGTTTGATCACTTGAAAGTTTGTTAGAAGCGATTTAAAACATTGAGAAGTAGATAACAAGGATCAGAAATGAAGCTTTACTATGCACCTGGTGCATGCTCGTTGGCAGCACATATTATTTTAAATGAAATTAATGTTGATTTTGATTTGGAACGTGTTGATTTAAAAACGCATAAAACTGAGAAAGGCACAGATTATTACGAGATCAATCCAAAAGGCTATGTTCCAGCACTGGAAATTAACCCGGGCCTGATTCTGACTGAGAACGTTGCGATTCTTCCATTTCTGGCACAACACGATCCAAAACAAGATTTAATTCCTCCATCAGGTATGGGACGTGCCAAAGTCCTGGAATGGTTAGGTTACCTAAACTCAGAATTACATGATGCTTATGCGGTGTTCTTTGGTGCGCCAATGGATGAGGAAGCCAAGAAAAAGGCGTATGCAGAAATTGACCGCTTATTAAGTTACATTGATAAAGCCATTGGTGAATCAGACAATGATTACCTGGTGGATGATAACTTTGGACCAGCAGATGCTTATCTGTTTGTACTTACTAACTGGTCAAATCATATCGAACACGATTTGACACCTTATAAAAATATCATTCAAATTCGTAATAAAGTCGCAGAGCGTCAGTCAGTACAGATCGCTATGCGTGATGAAGGACTGATTCCTTAATACACCACAGCAAATCAATAAAGGACTCGATTGAGTCCTTTATTTTTGCACTTAATTTTCTTATCAACGAATTTATTTAAAGAAATAACCTGTCTCAGGCGAGCTGGCATTGGCCATACGCTTACGTGGCATGCGACCCGCTAAGAATGCTTCACGACCAGCTTCTACTGCTTTACGCATGGCAGATGCCATTAAGACTGGATTCTGTGCTGCTGCAATGGCTGTATTCATCAACACGCCATCACAACCGAGTTCCATGGCAATTGCTGCATCACTGGCTGTGCCGACACCAGCATCGACCAGTACAGGCACTTTGGCATTTTCCTTAATGATAGAAATGGTATGAGGATTCAGAATTCCCAGACCTGAGCCGATCAGACTTCCTAAAGGCATGATCGCAACACAACCCATGCTTTCCAGTTCCTGTGCCACGATTGGATCATCTGATGTATACACCATAATTTCAAAACCATCATCAATCAGGGTGCGTGCTGCTTTTAAAGTTTCAGTGATATTTGGATATAAGGTTTTTTCATCACCCAGAACTTCCAGTTTTACCAGGTTATGACCATCCAGCAGTTCACGTGCCAGCATACAGGTGCGTATAGCACTGTTAGCATCAAAACAGCCAGCGGTGTTGGGCAGAATGGTATATTTTTCGGGTGGAATCACGGATAACAGATTCGGCTGGTCTGGATGCTGGCCGATATTCACGCGACGGATTGCAACCGTAACAATTTCAGCACCACTCGCCTGAATTGCCTGATCTGTTTCCTGTAAGTCTTTATATTTTCCTGTACCAACTAACAGACGTGACTGGAACTGGCGTGAGCCAATTTGAAGTAAATCTTGCATAGTATTTCCGAACCTTAGCCGCCACCGACAGCGTGAATAATTTCGATTTTGTCTGCCTCACAGATTGGCGTTGCTGCCAGTCTACTTTTGGGAACGATCATTTCATTGACTTCAACGGCATAGCGCTTACCTTCAAGCGCAAGGTGCTGAACCAGTTCCATTAAGGTGGTGCAGTCAGTCTGTTGTTGTTCGCCATTGATATAGATGTTCATTTTGGCACCCTCTGAATGTGATCAGTTCTTACTTGATGTATTTAAATGCATTCCAGGCCAGGATCAGCCAGCCTGCAATCATCAGTGCGCCTCCGATTGGGGTAATTGCACCTAAACCACGCGGTAAACCAAGTGCCATAATATAAAGTGAACCACTGAACAGTAAAATGCCCAATTGAATCAAAATAAAACTTGGTTTAATCGGCAACTGTGGAATCACTTTTGCCAGAATGCCTAACAGCAACAAGCCGAGCGCATGATAGAAAAAGTAATCGGTTGCAGTCTGCCACCAGCCAAGCTGTGCTTCAGTTGCACGTGCTTTCAAGCCATGCGCACCAAAAGCACCCAGCATTACGGCAAGAGCCAGGTTAATCGCTGAAATTGCAATCCACATCTGAACTGATCTTCCTGTAAATTTTGCGCTTAACCTTAGCATAAAAGTACGGACTGAAACACCGTATTAAAAGACAAAAAAGCCTTCAGATCTGAAGGCTTTTCTATATACAATACATGAAACCTAGTTAGAAGACATCGCAACTTTAATTTTTTCCATGGCATTCTTTTCCAGCTGACGAATACGTTCTGCAGAAACATTATATTCTGCGGCAAGCTCATGCAGGGTAGATTTTTCATCATCCAGCCAGCGACGCTGCAAGATGTTACGTGAACGGTCATCTAGTTGTTCCATGGCATCGTGCAGGGCGGCTGTACTTTGTTCTTCATAGTCTTCATTTTCAATCAAACGTGCCGGATCATAACGATTATCTTCCAGATACAGCGCTGGAGCGACATGACCTGAACCTTCATCGTCATCATCACCTGAAGCTTCAAATGCTGCATCATAGGCAGTCAATCGACCTTCCATTTCCAGAACCTGTTCGGGGGTCACATTCAGGTCATTGGCAATTGATCGAGCTTCATCTAAGGTCAGCTTTTTAGATGACTTTTTCAAACTACGCAGGTTAAAGAACAGTTTGCGCTGGGCTTTAGTTGTCGCAATTTTGACAATACGCCAGTTACGGATTACATATTCGTGAATTTCAGCCTTAATCCAGTGCACGGCAAAGGAAACAAGACGAACACCCATATTCGGGTCAAAGCGTTTAACCGCTTTCATTAAGCCAAGGTTACCTTCCTGAATCAGGTCACCTTGAGGCAGGCCATAACCTGCATAACTACGTGCAATATGGACTACAAAACGCAGGTGGGACATCACCAGCATTTTTGCTGCGTCCAGATCCTGGTCATAGAAATATCGGTCTGCCAACTCTTTTTCTTGTTCGGCAGTTAAAATAGGAATCTGATTGACAGTACTAATATAAGCACCGAGATTGACACCTGGCGCCGATAATGACAGGGGCATCAATTGATTGCTGCTGTCACTCATGTGTTCTCCTTGAGGAATAACGGGATCATTCCCAAATCTAAGATTTATGTTAATCCAATCTCCAGTCAAATGATGGATTTTTGGGTAGAGATATGTAAACTTTTATACGAATGTGGAGATAAATAGTTTAATTGAAAATTTTTAAGATTCAATTATGTAGTGAAACTCCACGTCGGAAATTCGTTGCATATCATACTTCAGCTGATTTAACTCACAGTAACGCGAAACATCAATCTGGCTGTGTGGATCTGATGATTTCAGCAGAAAGGTTTCGCCGGGATGGCTTTTCAGGGCACGCTTTAACATCAATAACGGCATAGGGCATGGTTTACCCATGGCATCGACGGTGCGAATCTGATCTGCGTTGTCAATCATTTCCGTAATATTCATTCGACTTTAAAAGGGGTTTAAATATTAGCAAATAGGATGCCAAATCCCAACTTTTTTAAAAAAATATAAACGAAATAATAATTAAAAAGACCTTATGCAAATTTCTGAAAAAAATAGCGAAATCAATTAGAACAAACCTAAAAAAAGGCTATTAATTGTTATAAACCCATGTTAAGCTCGATGAGTTAGTGGGATTTTAGATAAACAAATTGATTGTTTTTCGTCCTGCAAATAAATGGATGTAACCGGGATTTTGTTAATAGTTTTACAGAATGATTACAAGCTTAAAAATAATATTTTCAAACTTGTTTGCTCTGCTGTTTGCAACACCGGGTGGTCCTTCTTTTCGGTACAATGAGGATTAACTTATGACAGCTGCTCGCGAACAAGGTGTAGTTAAGTGGTTTAACGATACTAAAGGCTTCGGCTTTATTCAACGCAATGGTGGTGATGACGTATTCGTTCATTTCCGTGCAATCCAAGGTGACGGTCACCGTTCACTTCGTGATGGCCAACGTGTTGAATTCAGTGTTGTAAAAGGCCAAAAAGGCTTCCAGGCTGAAGAAGTTCAACCATTAGACTAATCTTCGGATTAAGCTAATAAAACGCCCCAATATAAATTGGGGCGTTTTTTGTTTATACTGTCTGTATCTTAGTGATTATCTATTTAGAGCACCGCTTTATGTCATCTGGTTTTGAAACCTTAAATTTACATCCTAATCTAAAACAAGCGATTGATGCTTTAGGCTTTTCTTATATGACGCCTATTCAGGAGAAGGTTTTAAAATTCACATTGGCAGGTCACGATGCAATTGGTCGTGCGCAAACGGGTACAGGCAAAACAGCGGCCTTCCTGGTGAGTATCATCAATGATCTATTAAATAATCCTGTTCAGGAACAGCGTTACCGTGGTGAGCCACGTGCACTGATTCTGGCACCGACTCGCGAACTTGCACTACAAATTGAAAGTGACGCGCATGAGCTGACCAAGTTTACTGACCTGAGTGTCGTGACGCTGCTTGGTGGTGTGGATTTTGACAAGCAAAAAGCACAGCTCGATAAGGCACCTGTGGACATCATGGTTGCTACTCCAGGTCGCTTGATTGACTTTGTTGAACAAAAAGAAGTCTGGTTAGATCAGATTGAATTCCTGGTGATTGATGAAGCAGACCGCCTGCTGGATATGGGCTTTATCCCTTCAGTGAAACGTATCGTACGTTTCTCGCCACGCAAGGAACAGCGCCAGACTCTGATGTTCTCAGCAACTTTTAGCTATGACGTATTGAATCTGGCACAACAGTGGTTATTTGAACCCGTAACGGTTGAAATTGAGCCAGAAAAGAAAACCAATGCGGATGTTGAACAACGTGTATATATGGTTGCCAAGGCAGATAAATATAAACTGCTACAAGACATTTTACGTGATGAACCGATTGAGAAGGTCATGATTTTTGCCAACCGTCGTGATCAGGTGCGTAAACTCTATGATCATCTGAAACGTGACAACTATAAAGTGGTGATGCTGTCTGGTGAAATTGCCCAAGACAAGCGCTTAAAAATGCTGGACCAGTTTAAAAATGGAAAACACAATATCATGATCGCAACTGATGTAGCAGGTCGTGGTATTCATGTCGATGGTGTATCGCATGTAGTGAACTTTACCCTGCCAGAACAGTCTGATGATTATGTACACCGTATTGGTCGTACGGGACGGGCCGGGACTCGTGGTGTCAGTATCAGTTTCCTGTCGGAAGACGATGCGTTCTATCTTCCAGAAATTGAAAAAGCGATTGGTCAAAAATTACCATTGACCCGCCTGGAAGGCTATTGCTAATTTCCAGTTCGTAAAAAAACCGCTCATTGAGCGGTTTTTTTATCTAGCTAAAAATGCTTTAGTTAGACTGGCAACGGAAAGTCAGGGTAGTTTGGTAATCATCATCTGAATTAATGCTATTGCCTGTACCTGCAATATTACCAAGTACTGTGGCAGCAGCCTGAATAATCTGCCCAGTCTGCTCATCTACCACGCCTTTCAGTGCGCCATCATAGGTGGACTGTTCATCTACAATAATAGCTGTTGATCGTGAACCACAAGTTTTAGAGGCGGCGTTCACGGCATTATTTTTGGCAATGACTTGGGTCTTACCTAATCCGGTGACTTCAAATTGATTATTTTCTTTGCGGATTGCAGTTGTGGTGGTTGGATTAGTACTACACGCAGTCAGAGCGAGTGCAGTGGCAATAGCTGCACCCATTGTTAATATTTTTGTCATGTCTAAAAACCCGTCAAGATCAGATAATCGTATAATTAATCACATAATAATCTTTAGAGTTTGTACAGCATGTATAAATTTGGAAATTTTCAGTATTAGCCATGTCATTCTCATAAACGCTATTTAATGATTTTTATCAGAAACGAAAACAGTGAGCTAAATGTATCTGAGCAAGAAGAATAAAAATGAAGGATATAGAGAATCCCAAGATGAATATGCTAATCTTGAATACAGTTTTTAAGTATAGAAATACAAGGCAATGACCGAATCAACGATCGAAATCGTTCATCAGAATATTCATCAACGTCAATCTATTGGTCAGCTGATTGCCCCGGCACCCAATGCTGAACAGCTGGAAATAGCCTTTCAGGCTGCACTGACTGCACCAGATCATCACCGTTTAAAACCTACTGAATTTGTAGTTATTCCAGATGATAAGCGTGAAGCTTTTGGTGAGTTATTGTCCCAGGCATTAATCGATCTGGGTCAAACTGAAGCTGCTCAGATTGAGCGGGTAAAACATCATCCTTTCCGTGCACCTTTACTGGTTCTGGCTTTGACCCGTTTAAAAGATCATCCCAAGGTGCCGCATTTTGAGCAGATTCTGAGCTCTGGTGCCGCAATTCAGAATTTCTTATTGTCCCTGCAAGCTCAAGGTTTTTCGACCATGTGGCGTAGTGGTGCTGTAGTAGAATCGCTATACTTTAAACAGGCTTTAGGAATTTCAGGTGATGATCTGGTTTCAGGCATCATTTATATTGGAACGGCGGCAAAAACTATTGCGCCACGTGCAGAAATCCATACAGAAGCATTTGTCAGCCAGTGGAATCCATCACGTTAATTTGGCTAGATAAGGATATTAGAAACACATGTCAGAATTAAAATTTTCAGATCTGGTTGAACCTGTAGAAATTGATCGTAAGACTGCGTTGCGAATTACAGTGTTGGGTGGTGGTAGTTTTGGTACAGCAATGGCGAATACTGCAGTACGCAATGGCTGTGACACCATGATCTGGATTCGTGATGAAGCCACGGCTGCGGATATTAATGCCACGCATATGAACAAGCGTTACCTGCCAGATTTTCAGCTCGAGCCTGCATTGCTGGCAGTTTCAGACTTAGAAAAAGCAGTACGTGATCGTGATATTATTCTGGTGGCAATTCCAAGCCATTCCTTCCGTGATGTACTGAAGCAGATTAAGCCTTTTATTAGCTCTCAGGCCGTGATTTCACTGACCAAAGGTATTGAAGCGAAAACCTTTAGTTTTATGAGTGATATCATCCGGGAAGAATTACCTGAAGTGCCTTATGGGGTCCTTTCAGGCCCGAACCTGGCGAAGGAAATTGTGGCGGGCCAGCCAGCAGGGACTGTGATTGCAAGTGATTCTGAACTGGTGCGTTATGCAGTACAGCAAGCTTTGCACAGTGCTTTATTCCGTGTCTTTGCCAGCGATGATGTGCATGGTGTAGAGCTTGGTGGTGCGCTGAAAAATATCTATGCAGTCGCAATGGGTATGGCAGCCGCCTATAACGTCGGTGAAAATACCAAGAGTATGATTCTGACCCGTGCCTTGGCAGAAATGAGCCGTTTTGCGGTGAAGCTTGGTGCGAATCCATTAACCTTCCTGGGGCTGTCGGGTGTAGGTGATTTATTCGCTACCTGTAATAGTCCGTTAAGCCGAAACTATCAGGTTGGTTATGCGCTGGGTAAAGGTAAAACTCTGGAACAGGCAACTACTGAACTGGGTCAGACGGCGGAAGGGATTAATACTATTGTACAGGTAAAAGCACGTTCAGAAGAACTGGATGTATACATGCCAATTACCTGTGCCTTGTATGCTGTGATCTTTGAAGGTGCACCGCCGATGAGTATTGCAGTGTCTTTAATGAAAAATGGTCATCGCAGTGATGTGGAATTTGTCTTGCCACATCATCAAGTCTGATTTATAAGTGATGGAACTGTATGATCAGTCTCATATTATGACCTGATCAGCAGCTTGAATGAACGAATAGGGAAATGGTATGCAACTGACACTCGTACGTCATGGCGAAGCAGCTCCACCGGTAAATGGTAACGACACCAAGCGTCCTTTGACCGAACGTGGACATCTACAGGCAGAACAGACTGCTCAATACCTGAAAGATGTCGTTAAACCTGAAGTCTTTGTAGTGAGTCCTTTGCTTCGTGCTCAGGAAACTCTGGCACATTTGCAGGCTTTCTATAAAGATGTACCAGTGGTGATCTGTAATACCATTAAGCCGGATGATGATGCCAAAGTGGCTGTGGAATGGTTGTCTCAGTTGCCGTATGAATCAATTGTCGTGGTCTGCCATATGAATGTGGTGGCACATATTGCTTCCATTCTGACAGAGGAGTCTTTCCATCCTTTTCATTTGTCAGAAGCTCGCATTTATGATCAGGCAGTGATTGCAGCAGGTTTGTCGACACAGTTAAAAAGCTTTATTCCAACAGTATAAAAAACTATTAAAACGGCAGAACACAATCGATGTTGTATTTATGGATGCCAGAAGCCAATGGGGTTTGGCAATGGTCAGATGGGGGATTCTGGAAAAGTGCAGATACACTTGAGCAACTGATTCAGGAAATCCAAGGGCAACATGGGGTAGAGGCAACGGTCTTTTTCCCGAGTCGTCATGTGCAGATTTTGCAGCAGAGCATGTCCAAAGTCCAATATAAGAAAATGGGGCAGGAGGCAATCAAGTATTTGCTGGAGGAATATGTCATTCTACCGGTTGATGCGATGAAGGTGCTTCATCATTTTCAGCAGCCCGATCAGCTCAGTGTATTGGGAATTGCCAATTCAACTGTAGAAACCATGCAGCATGTATTGAACCTTCTTCCGGTCAAGGTCACGGCATTATTGCCAGATTTTCTGGTCCTGCCTGTTCCTGAAGAAAATCAACGTGTATTGGCGGAACTTGCTGGGCGACTACTGGTTCGCGAATCGGAATATGTGGGTCATTCGGTGGATGATCTGAGTCTTTATCTGGATTATCAGCCTAAAGATGTAAATTACAAGGTGAGTAACCTGAATGACGCTCAGCTGCGTAGTCTGGAAGCCGTTGTTACCCATGATCAGGTTGAGTCGTTCCAGTACAGCCTTCCCCAGCTGAAAAAAGCCAAACAGCATCCTTTTAATGTCTTGCCTAAAGCCAAGTCAGATACACCGGTTTCCGGTTACTGGAAAGCCTGTGCTGCTGTGTTTTTGGGTATTTTGGTGCTGCAGTTTAGTTATGATGCTGTGCGTTGGTATCAATATAAAAAGATTGCCAATCAGACTGCTTCTCAAGCGATTGATCAGTTCAAATACTGGTTTGGTCAGAACTATCCTGTAAACGAGCAGAATATCAAAAGCCAGTTTGAAGGGCAGATGCGTTTAAGTCAGGTGGCGAATACTCAGGCTTTTGATCTGATTAGTCGGGTGGGGCCGGTATTAATGCAAAACCAGATTATTGCGCAGCGGGTCAGTTATGATACTTCAAGCCTGAATATGGATCTGCAGGCGAACTCTTCTGATGCATTAAGCACTTTGACCCGTCAGCTGACACAGCAGGGTTTTAAAGTTGAACTGGGTAATGTACAGGCCAATGGTGCAGGTGCGATCGGATCGGTGAGAATACAATAATGAAAATGCTCGACAATATTCAAATCCGGCTGGACCAGCGCATTGAACGCATTACAGATTATCTGGATAGCTTGAGCGCCCGTGAACGCTATATGGTGATCTTTACTACAATCTTTGTCATTGTGGCTGCAGTCGGTTCGGCACTATTTTATATGCACAGAGCTGCGGATACCCAGCAAAAGCGCCTGAATACCTTAAAAGATACTTTAGTGTGGATGCAGAGTAATGCAGCGACCATGAAGCCAGCAGGCGATCTGCAATTAGATGCCTCAGAAAAAGTGCAGCGTGCTGCCCAGCAGCAGCGGTTGTCGGTTTCATCCCAGCAGCAGGAAGGTAAAATTTTACTCAATGTCAGTCATGAAAATTATTCTGTACTGGCTAATTTTCTGACCCAGCTGGCCCAGAGTGGCTTAACTGTTGAAAAAATGGAACTTATCAGTGATGCCGGACAGATTAAATTAACAGCGACTGTCCTATAAACGGTAAAAATAAAGATTTGCAAAGCATGGTTTTTTTACCGGGCTGTGACTATAATATGCCGACTTAAAAAGCAGTAGACTTTTCTGGATATGTTGTATTCTCTAGCCCGCCCTTTGTTGTTTTCTTTAGCACCAGAGCGTGCACATGAGCTGACACTATCACTGTTGAAATCCTCCCATGCCATGGGGATGATGCGTCAAAACGTTGCTTCTAAACCAGTGACCTGTATGGGAATCGAATTTCCGAATCCGGTAGGTCTGGCGGCAGGGTTGGACAAAAATGGTGCCTATATCGATGCTCTTGCAAGTCAAGGCTTTGGTTTTATTGAAATCGGTACTATTACCCCGCGTCCTCAGCCCGGTAATCCGGAACCCCGACTGTTCCGTCTGCCAAAAGCGAAAGCCATTATTAACCGTATGGGTTTTAATAATGAAGGCGTGGACAAACTGATTGAAAATGTTAAAGCTGCAAAATTCAAAGGTGTTCTGGGGATTAATATTGGCAAGAATGCTGTAACTCCGGTTGAAAATGCAGTTGATGATTATTTAATCTGTCTGGAAAAGGTATATAATTACGCTTCCTACATTACTGTTAATATTTCCTCTCCCAACACAAAAAACCTGCGTAGCCTGCAAAGTGGTGATGCGCTCACCGAGCTGCTGGAAACGCTAAAAAACCGTCAGCTTGAGCTTGCTCAAGAAAACCAGCATTATGTACCGCTGGTTCTGAAGGTTGCACCAGACCTTGAAGCTGAAGATATTGCATTTATTGCCCAGCAATTGCTGCAATTCAAGATTGATGGTTTGATTGTGACCAATACGACCTTGTCTCGTGAAGGTGTTGAAGGTCTGGAGCATGCTGAAGAAGCAGGCGGTTTGTCGGGCGCGCCGGTCTTTGAGAAAAGTACGGCATGTTTAAAAGCCTTTGCAGATGTGTTGCAAGGACAAATTCCATTGATTGGTGTGGGTGGTATTCTTTCGGGTGCCGATGCCGCTGCCAAAAAGCAAGCTGGTGCCAGCCTTGTACAAGTTTATAGTGGCCTCATATATACAGGTCCGACACTTGTAAAAGACTGTGTTGAAGCATTCTGAATTCTATGACTGCCATTGACATCTTTTTACTGTTTATACTGCTCATTGGAGGGCTAAACGGTTTGCGTCAAGGATTTATTAAAGCCTTTGCGAACTTAGCTGGCTGGATTTTTGCGCTCATTGTAGCAGCGAAATATTCAACACTACTTGCGCCTTCCATGACTGCTCTCAGTACAGATCCAGTGGTACAAAAAATTGCAGCATTTGCTTTCATCGTCCTCATGATTGTGGTTCTGACCTGGATAGTAACCTTCTTGCTCAATCGTGTGATGAAAACCCTGAAACTGGGACCTTTAAACCGTCTTGCAGGTGGGGTGTTTGGCAGCCTGAAAGGGCTGCTGATTGTCCTGATCACCATGCAGGGAATCGGGCCGTGGGTAGAAAGCTCACCACACTGGAAACAGTCCAAAGTAATTCAGACTTTGCTTCCTTATGCGCCATGGGCGACTCAGATGTCCAAAGATGCTGCAAACGAAGCCCTACAACATATCAAGTCGGAAGATTCCAGAAAATCTTCAGATGTATCAGCTGAGCCTGCTGTAAAAAGCAAATCATCGGCTGAGTCTACGAATAATCCTTTTTATTAATCCTAGCTTGTCTGCGAGGTTGCTATGTGTGGAGTGGTTGGTATTGCTGGTAAATCAGCTGTTAACCAAATGTTGTTTGATGCATTAACGATGTTACAACATCGTGGACAGGATGCAGCTGGGATTGTAACTTGTCATGAAGGTCGCCTGTTCCTTCGTAAAGATGTTGGTATGGTGCGTGATGTATTCCATACCCGTCATATGCGTGCATTACAAGGTAATTACGGTATTGGCCATGTGCGTTATCCAACTGCGGGTACCTCAAGTAGTGCTGAAGCGCAGCCGTTTTATGTGAACTCTCCTTACGGGATTACGCTGGCACATAACGGTAACCTGACCAATGCTGAAGAAATTCATGATGACCTGTTCAAGACTGACTTACGTCATATGAACACCGATTCTGATTCAGAAGTTCTGCTCAACGTATTTGCGCACGAATTGCAGAAGCGTGGCAAACTGGTACCGACCTCTGAAGATATCTTCCATGCCGTAACACGCGTGCATGAGCGCTGCAAAGGTGGTTATGCAGTTGTTGCCATGATTACAGGTCAAGGAGTGGTTGGTTTCCGTGATCCTAATGGTATCCGTCCATTGATTTACGGTTCGCGTGAAACTGAAAACGGTATGGAATATATCATCGCTTCTGAATCTGTAGCGATTACAGCGTTGGGCTTTAAAGTTGAACGTGATATCGAGCCAGGTGAAGCTGTTTTCATTGACTCTGAAGGGAACTTCTTTACCAAGCAATGTGCTGCAAAGCCAGAATACCGTCCATGTATCTTTGAATATGTGTACTTTGCGCGTCCAGATGCGATCATTGATGGTATTTCAGTGTATAAAGCCCGTCTGAAAATGGGTGAGAAACTGGCCCATAAAATCCTGCGCGAGTGGGGGGATGAACATGATATCGATGTGGTAATTCCAATTCCAGATACATCACGTACTTCTGCGCTTGAACTGGCAAATACGCTGGGCGTGAAATTCCGTGAAGGTTTCATGAAGAACCGTTATATCGGTCGTACCTTCATTATGCCTGGTCAGCAACTGCGTAAAAAATCAGTACGTCAGAAGCTGAACCCGGTTGGGCTGGAATTCCAGGGTAAAAACGTTCTATTGGTCGATGACTCAATTGTTCGTGGTACCACGTGTAATGAAATCATTCAGATGGCGCGTGATTCTGGTGCGAAAAAAGTATTCTTTGCGTCTGCTGCACCAATGGTAAAATATCCAAACGTGTACGGCATCGATATGCCAGCAAAATCTGAACTGATTGCATCTGAACGTAGTGTTGAGGAAATTCGTGAAATTATTGGTGCTGACCGTCTGATTTTCCAAGATCTGGAAGATCTGAAAGATGCAGTACGTACCAAGATTGTACCGAACCTGCGTGAATTCGACTGTTCTGTATTTGACGGCGTATATGTGGCTGGTGGTATTGATGAAGCATACCTTGACCAGTTACAGCAAAAGCGTAATGATGGCGCCAAAAAAGGTGACAAGTTTATTGATGTAAATATCGATGCAGCATCAGTAGACCTGACTGGCGTGCGCGAAGTCTAAGTCTTTAAAATCATGAAAAAAGCGGGAATTTCCCGCTTTTTTCATTTATGATTGGGCAAAGCTAGAACAATGTGATCAGGGTGAAGCATTGAAAAGCGTAGGATATGCGTTTATCAAGAATAAAAATATGCTATGGCCAGCCAGTGTCTGTCTGATTGCTGTGCTATTGACGATAGCAATTATTAATACTGTCGTTGGTTTGCTGGTCTATTATTTTGATCCTGCTCAATCTATTTATTGGCATGTGCTGAGTCCTTATCTGATAGCTCTGGTCGGTTCGATCATGGTGGTGTCAGTACTCTATGAATTTTATGTCTTTCGTGCCGGTGGTTATTCCTTGGCACGGCAGATGGGTGCGCGTCGCCTGAGTCTGATTGAAAGCGTACCGGAAGAAAGCGTCGCTCTGAAGATTGCTGAACAATTGGCAGATACTTTTCTGATTGAGCCTCCTGCGGTGTATGTTTTGCCTGATGAAGTTGGAGTCAATGCACTGACTGCCGGTTTTAACCCGGGAAATACTGCCATTATTCTGACTTGGGGGGCATTGCAAAATCTGGATGAAATTGAACTGTATGGTTTATTAAGCCATGAGTTTAACAAGATTCTTTCTGGGGAAGCGGCAGAAAATACCCGGCTCAAGATTCTCTATAGCAGCCTGACCATTTTTAGTCAATGGGGCAGTAAGATTGCCAAACGGGGATTCTATCGGAATGGTATGCCGGCAGAAAACAAGTTTGAGACACTGTTTGTCGGTATTGGAGCGGTGATCTGGCTGATTGGTAGCCTAGGCGTGCTGATTACCCGTTTCATTAAATATATTTCGCTCGGTGGCAGAACTTTCAAGAATGATCAGAAAACCCGTCGCCTGATTCAAAATGATGCCAATGTACAGACTTTGCTGCGGATTTATGTGCATCATTCCGGTTCACAGATTCATAGTGAATATGCAGAGTCGATTTCACATATGTGTTTTGCTAACTCCCTCAGTCAGCAGAACTGGCTGAATATTCATCCCAGTATTGAGCAGCGAATCTATGAAATGAATCCCTCCTTGATTCAGGATCTGCAGCTTGAAAACCTAAAAAAACTACAAAATCAGCCTTTATTTAGTCTGTTTCGGTCACTCGAAGAAATGGCGGTCACAAGTGCAGCTTCCTGGAGTTCGCCACAGCCATTGCCTTTACTACGTCTGTCGCCGATCAGCTTTGCGATCAAGGATGCAGTTAAACCACTGAATCCGGAGAATCGTGCCAATACACCACGACCAGAACTGATTGAACGCGCATTGCAAACTGCAACTGGGTCACGAGAGGTCATGGTTGCAATTCTGATGATCCGGCAATATCGGGAATTTATTCCCACCGATGCTGAAGTCAGCCGGGCCATTGTAGATTCATTGTTAAATCTGGACGGGCGTGTGCATATCTCGATTTTTCAGCAAGCCTGCAAAAATATTGGTGGCATGCCGACCACGGTAGCACGACAATTCGTGATGAAACTGGCACGGATTATTCAGGAAGATGGTGAAATTGGTCTGCTAGATGCCTTGTTGCTTGAATGTGTGAAATATGAGCTGAATCTACTCCCCCTACATACCCCGACGGCACTGGAAGAAGTTAAACCACAAATCGTACGCCTGATTGATGCATTGCTGCATGTACAGCAGATCAATAGTGATAATCAGCTGGATGTTCGCGAGCGTATTTTAAAACGTATTCTGACTCAAAAAGAACTGGAAATGTATACCGAAATTTCAGATGAGCCGATTGATCTGGCTGAAATTCTGAATGATATTTCTGGCCTGTTACTGCGTGATCGACTGAGTATATTGGGCATTGCGGAAATCTGTCTCTGGAATGATCGGATCATCACTCAGGATGAATTTGACGTGATGGAATTACTGTATTGGCGTTTGGGTTTTGAAGTAGATGAAATTGTGGATCAGATGCAGAAAAAGAACAGCATCATGATTATTTAATTCAGACTTGAAAGTATTTATTAACTCACGCATGATCTTTAAATAATGTTTGAACCTGCATGTAAACAACCCGAAGAGAATGACTAAAATCAAATTTGCTACAAATCAATTGTAATGTACAGTGAAAAATCCGAAAAAGTTCGGCAAAGGAAGTGGATTCCCGCTAAAATATTCAGCCTGAAATAGGTGATGAAGACAAGATGATAGGGCATCAGCGTGACATACTGGCGACACTAGGAATTGATATCTGGATTCCTCGGGCGGAGCCGTGTCAATCGCACCAGCCGGCGCTTTGGCGTGACCAGTCACAACCTGAAGTCCTGAGTGAAATCATCCTTCCTGAGCTTAAAGCTGAAGCCTCAGTGATTGAACGTTCTGTCGTATCTGCACCTGTAGAAGTGCCTGCGCCAGTCGTTATAATGCCAACAATGGAAATACAGCCGCAGCCAGAACTGGTACATGAGCTTCGCGAAATTGTTGAGGTCGCGCCTTTTAGCCTGCAGGCATTAAGTCTTGCACACTGTATTATTGTCATTGATGCCACGAGCTTAACTGAAGATCAGCAATTACTGTGGTCGAATATCCAACGTGCAATGTTGGGTGAGTTTGCAGAGCTGAACTGGCCATTTCCTTGGGATAATGTGCAGGATGGACGCGGCGTGGAGTCTTATATCCAGGGTTTTCTGGATGGCATGAGTCACGATAAAAATATTATTTTTCTTGGTACTGTTGCACATCTTTCAAACAGTAAAATTACCCAGTTGGCCTCCCTGCAGGAGATGCTGGATCGGCCAATCCTTAAAAAGCGACTCTGGCAGTTTATGCAAAGTAGGCCTGTCAGCATGGAATAAATAAGCATGAAGCAAAAAGTTGTTGTATTTAGTCAAATTCCTCCAGAGATTCAAGCCAAACTCGAACAACAATATAATGTGGTATATATCCAGCCCAAGCTGGGTGATGTCAATCAACAGATTTTGCAGCATGCACAAGATGCAGATGGCATGATTGGCGCAGGACGACTGCTCAATCGAAATAATCTGGAAACTGCGACTAAACTAAAAATCATCTCCAGTGTCAGTGTTGGCTACGATAATTACGATCTTGAATATTTAAATGAAAAGAAAATTTATCTCACTCATACACCACATGTGCTCACTGAAACCACAGCTGATCTTGCATTTACTTTACTCATGGCCGCAGCGCGTAAAGTAACTTATTTAGATCAATGGACCAAGCAAGGACAGTGGCAGCGTACCGCCAGCGAAGCAGAGTTCGGGGTAGATATTTTTGGCAAGACTTTAGGAATTATTGGATTAGGTCATATTGGCGCAGCAATCGCGCGACGTGGCTTTCATGGCTTTAATATGAATGTGCTTTATCATAACCGTCGTGAAAAGCTGGAGCTGGCGCAAGGCTTAAATGCAGAATATTGTGATTTAAAATCCTTATTACAGCGTTCTGATTTTGTGGTAGTCGCAGTGGATTTAAATGCAGATTCCAAAGCACTTTTTGGTGCAGAAGAACTGGCATTGATGCAGCGGCATGCAGTCTTTGTGAATATTTCCCGTGGTTCAGTTGTCGATGAGCAGGCACTGATTCAGGCTTTAAAAAATCGTCAGATTTTTGCCGCAGGGCTGGATGTCTATCAAAAAGAGCCATTGCAAGAATCAGAGCTATTTAAACTTGATAATGTGATTACCTTGCCGCACGTAGGTTCGGCAACTGCGCAAACACGTCAGCGTATGGCAGAACTGGCATATCACAACCTGGTGGATGCTTTGCAAGGACGTGTACCACGCTATGTAGTTAACCCGCATTTTAAATAATATTAAATAACATTTCCTTGCGTTTATGCCCTTTTTTCAATGGTATATTCAAGCAGGTTTCGTAATCAGGCTTAGAGATTTATTCATTGAAACGTTTGGTTTTGGCTTGTGGATTAAGCGCATGTATGGTGATAGGGCATACCGCTTCCGATACTTTTAACACCCAGTCTAGTCAGTTTACTGTTCCAGAAATTGGAGCAGGTGTAGGGCTGATAGATCAGCAAAAAGAGCGCATGATTGGTGAAAAGGTTTATCGTCAAGTACAGAAACAATTACCTGTGGTGCAAAATCCCTGGATGGAAGACCAGTTATTTTCAGTGTTTTCACATATTCTCAGCCAGACTCAATTACAGCAACCAATTGGCCTGGTTGTGGTTAATGATCCCCAGATTAATGCTTTTGCTGTGCCTGGTGGCTTATTTGCCTTAAATATGGGATTACTCAATTCAGCGCGTAATATGGATGAAGTGGCCGGTGTGATGGCGCATGAAATTGCACATGTCACACAACGTCATTACAGTCGATCCCAAGAAGCATTTAAAGGACAGGGATTATTAGCACTCGCGGGAATCCTGGTCGGAGCCTTAGTGGCATCGCAAGCAGATGGTGATGCGGGTGCAGCCGTAATGATGGGCTCACAAGCAGCTTTAATGGATCAGCAGCTTTCTTATAGTCGTAATCAGGAACGTGAAGCAGATCGGATCGGTATGCAGTATATGTATGCTTCGGGCTATAACCCGCAGAGCATGGCTGATTTCTTTGAGGTGATGCATCGTTCAACCAGCCGTTTAAGCTTTCTGCCAGATTTCTGGTTTACTCATCCCTTAACGACTGAGCGTATGAGTGAGGCGCGTTTACGCGCCAATCAGATGCCGAAAGTTAAACCAAAGCTGATAGACCAGAATTTTGAGATTATTCGTTGGTATAGCAAAGTACTGTCCCGTCAGACGACTGAGCAGCAATTAAAAATTTTAGCAGGACAAAACAGTTTTGCAGGGCAATTGGCACTCACTGCTTATTATCTGCAACAAGGTGATGAGGATAATGCACAACAGGCATTAGACCAGGCAAAAAAGCATAATCAGATTCATCCTTTGCTGGTGCTGTTTCAGACCGATATTTATCTCGGGAAAAATCAGCTGGAGCCAGCTCTGCGTAGTGTGCGTTCTGCAGCATCCATTATGCCGGAAAACCGGGCACTCAATTATAAATATGCAGAAGTATTGATCCGTATGAAGCAAACCGATCAAGCCAAGATGATCGTGCAACGTTTCCTGAATGCTAATTCACGTGATTTAAGTGCCTGGCGCTTAATGCTGTCAGCAACCAATGCCGAGCCTGTATCTGAGATTAAAACGATTAATGTGCTGCGTTACCGTTCTGAAGTAGAATATTGGACGGGAAATGAGGAGGCAGCTATTAAATCCTTACTACATGCACAGCGAGTTAGTAAGAAGAATCAGTCATTGTCTGCAAGTATTTCACAACGTTTAAAACAGATGCAGCAGGAAAGAAAATACAAGATTTAATCTTCTCATAAAAATTACTTATTAAAGCTGTGAACTACATCAACCTCTGTGCTTTATTTCAAGTTTGCCTTGTACTATGCTGAGTTGCAAATGAAAGCACATGAGAAAGCATGAATGAAAAGAACATTGTTGTGCCTGTTTCTGGTTTGGGGAATATCACATAGTTATGCAGCGAGCACTAAGGATTATGTGCGGGCAGTAGAGCGTATCAGCGATGAATATCACCAGCAGTCACGAGATTTTCTGCGCAGTTTAAATCCACAACAACAGAATTTAACTGCAGCACAACAGGTGGAATTTTGTGGGATCGTCAGGCGTTATGTAGATCAGCTTTATCAGGCAACTGATAAAAATCGTGATGCACTAGACTTTCAGCTACAAAAACTGACACGGCAAGATATTGTGGATCAGGTGAAATCTTCAAAAATGATGCAATTACTGCAAAGCAAAAATGTAAATTGTAATTTGTGATTTATTAAAATTAAAAAAGAAATTTGGATTGCTAAGAACTGGCTAGTAATTAAGTCAGTTCAACGCAAATAGAGATTTAAAGCAGGGGATTATGCCAGTTTAGCTTTGATTTTAGCTGAAACTTGTGCAGGATCGGCGCGCCCGGCTATGAGCGGACGCAGAGAATTCATCACCTTACCCATATCTTTCATGCTAGTAGCTTCTTGCGCTGTAATCGCTTGCGCAATGATGGAATCAAGTTCTTCCTCAGTCATAGCTTCTGGTAGAAATTGAGATAGAACCTCAACTTCGGCTTGTTCCTTACTAGCTAAATCTTCTCGACCAGCACCTTCAAAGGCTTTGATCGATTCTTTACGTTGTTTAATTTGCTTTTCAATGACCGCAAGAACCTGAGCGTCGTCAAGTTCTTTGCGCTCATCGACTTCGATTTGCTTAATTGCTGCCTGAAGACTACGAATTACCGTTAACTTAGCCATTTCTTTAGCACGCATTGTTGCTTTCAAAACTTCAGTTATTTGGTTTTTTAAAGTAGTCATTTATTTAGTCCAGGCAGTCAATCACAAATTAATCTTAGTAAAGGCGAGTCGTACGTACTGATTCACGCGCCAATTTCTTTTGGTAGCGTTTAACAGCAGCAGCTTTTTTGCGCTTACGTTCTTGAGTTGGTTTCTCGTAGAATTCACGCTTACGTACGTCAGCAAGAACACCTGCTTTTTCGCATGAACGTTTGAAACGACGGATAGCTACGTCTACTGGTTCGCCTTCTTTCAATTTAACTTGTGGCATGAAGAATCCTCATATCAGTTAGGGTAAGATCTCGGGCTGAATTGCCCTCAATCACAAGTGAAGGTCAGTATTTTACTCATTTACATCTCATATCACAAGTCTATAATAGTTGTCGCAATTGATTTGATACAGGTTATAGGCAGTTTAATGATCGTTTTAGGCTTAGAAACATCGTGTGATGAGACAGGACTCGCGCTTTATGATAGCGAACTGGGTTTACGCGGCCAGGTTCTGCACAGCCAGATTAAACTGCATGCCGAGTATGGTGGTGTAGTTCCTGAACTGGCTTCGCGTGACCATGTGCGTAAGTTAATTCCGCTCATGAATCAGCTGCTTGAACAGAGTGGTGTGAAAAAATCTGAAATTGATGCAGTGGCATATACCCGTGGACCGGGGCTGATGGGTGCGTTAATGACCGGTGCTTTGTTTGGCCGTACCTTGGCTTTTGCGTTGAATAAACCAGCCATTGGTGTACATCATATGGAAGGTCATATGCTGGCACCATTACTTTCGGCAACGCCACCGGAATTTCCGTTCGTGGCTCTTTTGGTGTCAGGTGGCCACTCGCAATTGATGGCCGCTTATGGCATTGGTCAATATGAGCTCCTTGGCGAGTCGATTGATGATGCGGCTGGTGAAGCTTTTGATAAAGTCGCGAAAATGATGGGCTTGCCATATCCAGGTGGTCCGAATATTTCCAAACTGGCTGAACAGGGCGATCCGAATGCATTTGCTTTTCCACGTCCAATGCTGCATCAAGGTTTAGAGTTTTCATTCAGTGGTTTGAAAACTGCAGTTTCTGTGCAAATGAAGAAATTAGGTGATGAAAATCGTGATGCCGATATTGCTGCCAGTTTCCAGGAAGCGATTGTCGATACCTTGGTAAAAAAATCAGTTAAAGCTCTTAAACAAACCGGTTTAAAACGTCTGGTGATTGCGGGTGGTGTCAGTGCTAACAAGCGTTTACGTGAACGCCTAGAGGCTGACTTGGCGAAAATAAAAGCAACTGTGTACTATGCAGAACCGGCTTTATGTACCGACAACGGTGCCATGATTGCCTTTGCCGGTTATCAACGTCTGAAAGCAGGGCAGCAGGATGGATTGGCTGTCACTACGACACCACGTTGGCCGATGACCGAGTTGACGGATCCAGCTCAAGTTTAAGTTAAAAAAATGCCAATCATTAAGATTGGCATTTTTTTAAGCATTGTTTAAGTATTCAATAATCTATCTTAAATAAACTTCAGCTATTGCTACGTTGAGCATCTTTGATAAAGGTACGTGAACTCAAATATATGAAAATTGCTGTAAAGAAGAACGCAACAGGGATAACAAATAATGCGCTATGTAAACCTATAGCTTTAAAATGTTCAGTCATAATCATTGTATTTGACGCCAACATTGCAGCTTGAGAAAAGTGGTCAGACAATGCGCCCACGACGATTGGACCGAAAGCACCGCCTAAAATATACATGCAGGCAAAATAGAGCGCCATGGCTGTTGCGCGTAAATTAGGTTCGACGACATCCTGAATTGCAGGGTAAACGGTCGTGTAATAGTTATATGAAGCCAACCAACCTATGCTGAGTAAGATGACAACAGCAGTAAGGGATTCGTTGCCAAGATATAGAGCAATTGCAATACTAATGGCTGAAATTAATAAACAGATAGCACCAAATACCAGGCGACCACGTGCGAAACGCTGATGAATTTTATCGGCAATTACACCCCCTACAGTTAAACCTATGAGTCCAGTAATTCCGACAATACACCCCGTGGTAACGGCTGACTGAGTCAGGCTTAAACCAAAGTAACGCTGAAATAAGGGTACAAAAAATGAGTTGCCTGCATACACTGCAAAATTGACGCTGAGACCAGATAAAATAATCCAGCGTAGGGTTTTAATTTTCAAAAGTGTACGAATAGGTTGATGAACGGTTTTTGCAACATAGTGTTCACCTTCACTCGCACCGCGTGGTGGTTCTTTGATTATGAAGAAGAAAATAGCCAGTAAAAAACCAGGTATTGCGGCAACAATAAAGGGTGCACGCCAACTGTCAAATGCCTCTGCAATTGCACCGACTGTAAAAAAGGCTAAGATTAAACCTAAAGGTAATCCCAACATAAAAATGCCCATGGCACGTGCGCGTTTTTCGGCCGGGAACAAATCACCGATGAGGGAGTTGGCTGCAGGTGCATAACTTGCTTCACCAATTCCGACCCCCATTCGTACCAAGAAGAAAGACACGAAATTCCATGCGGCAGCATTAAGAGCAGTAAAACCACTCCATGCCATTAAGCCCCATCCGATAATTTTTTTACGCGAGCCTTTATCGGCTAATCGACCAAAGGGTAGTCCTGCAATTGCATAAACTAAAGTAAATGATGCTGCAACAAAGCCCAGTTGTAAGTCACTTAGATTAAATTCAAAACGCAGTGGTTCGATAATGATGGCAGGAATTGTGCGATCAAAAAAATTCAGCATGTTGGCCAGAAATAATAACAATAAAATTTTCCACTTGTTATAAGTTACGGCATTGGCGGGGTTTGGCGATACGGCTTTGACCGTATCAATAAAGTGTTCCTTACTCATCTCATTACATCCTCATGATGTTGCTTTAAGCATTTTTTTGTGTTGCTGATCAATAATTGGATATCTTGTTGTTTTTAGGTTTTTTTAAACGATATATTAATTGTTTAATCCTATATTTTTCATATAAACACAAACGTACTTATAGAGACAAGTATTTTTTACTTTTATGTTTTTTGGAAAATGAGCAGTACAATGAATTTTTTTAGAAAATTTAGATTACGATGTTTCTATATATTTAAATAATAAAATCAATATGATTAACTTGACGGAATATCTATACGATGGAATTGAATCTGTATGAGCAGAACTGGTTAAAGAAAGGCGGAGAATTTGAAGAGAATTCACTCCAACTTCGTCGCAAGTTGCCAAGAGGAACCAATCATCTTCCACCCGAACTGGTTTTACAGTCACAAAAAGAACGTTTGATTGAAGCTGTTGCATTGTGTATTCATCAAAAAGGATATGCTGCGACCAGTGTCAAAGATATTATTCAGCAGGCGAGTGTATCGCGGACAACATTTTATAAATTATTTACCGACAAAGAAGCCTGTTATTTTTACTGTTTTAAAAAGCTCAGCTCTTTACACTTAAAATTACTTGTCCAGACTTATAGTGATCATCAAACAGACTTTCGGCGGGCATTTGAAGTCTCGACATTGGCATTCATACAACAACTTACAGTAAATAAAATTTATGCCAGCGCTTTTTTTGCTTTGGCTCCTTATAGTACTTTGAGCGTAGTGGCAGAGTTAAATGTCGTTAAAGCACATTATGTGAGTTTATTGGTGTATTGGTTTTCTATTCTGCCGAGCCAAATTAGTCGACCTGTATTGCCACAAGATGTTTTTAAAATTGTGATAGAGGGTATTTTTTCTTATATTAGGCAATGGATAATCCAAGGGCAGGAGCAAAGCACTGAAAATGTCCACCATCATGTTTGTTATGTGATTTTTTCAACATTAGGATTGAATGATTGGGCAAAACAACATTTAGAAAAATTAATTTAAGCCCTGATGTATCCTGGGGTAGCTCACCCTCATATATTGAAATTGAGCCAAATATTTCAGGAGAAATAACCCGAATTGTGGATAAGAAATTAACCTGAAAAAAGAAGGAGTAGAGCCATCAGTTAAGTTACCACACCAAACCTATGCTCTAGTCCTAATGTTTAATAGTACCGAATTATTCTGTCTAATTGATAATTTCTTTCTTAAATTCGAAGCAATTTATTGGCAATTCCTTAAGTAAAGCCAGTGGTTATCAAGAATCAGAACAGCTCACTTGAGTATTTCAGAAATCATCTTTATTGCTATTTGGTATAAATACTTTCATTTCAAAGCATTTCTCTCATGACGGAAACAGGATAAAAGACATTTATTTAAAAGTTTACCTTGTTGCCAAAAGGTGAGTCATCTGATCAATATCAATTGGCCCTGCATGCTTTACATGTAGCTTTAACGAAAAATCAATATAGCCAATATTTTCAGATTGATTCAACCAATTTAGATGTCTATAAAAATCAACGGATTCAACGTTATAAATCATTAGCTAGAATTGCTTCTCGTGGTAAAAGCTCAATGGGATAGTTTTATAGCTGCAAATTACATATTGCGATGAATCAATTTGGTGAAATCGCTTGTTCTGCTTCATTCAGTGGGTGTGTTGCTGACATCAAAATAGTTGAAAAACTGGTTAAAGAGAGGGAAGCAAAGTTGTATGGAGATCGTGGCTACATCAGCCAAGAATTGAAGAATAGATTAAAAGACCAGGGTATTGATTTAATTACCTATCCTCGAAAAAATATGCAGTCTATACAGCTTTGCGAATCAGCTGAATATCCCTTACAACGGCGTAATAAAATAGAAACCTTATTCAGTCTATTGAAAGGTCAATACAATTTGGTGACAAGCAGAACAAGAAGTATTTCAGGTTTTTTGAGTGGGATTTATGCATCATTATGTGCCTACCAATTAACTCATCAAAATAAGCTGCAAATTACTTGATAAAATAAGCCGACAATTCAAATTATGGAATCATCGGCTTAAATAGGAGTTGGATTATTTACCAATAATATTGGACCAAAGAATATCATCTACTTTTTCATTAGCGAGATACACTCCAGCTTTCAATGACTGCGGGGAGTCTTGGCTAATCCTGGTGATTAGCTGCGAGTTAAATAAGCCTTTTTGATGCGTTATGCTGACACTACCTTGCTCAGGCAAATGACGATAATTATTTGCCACTATTTCCTTCATGATAAATGGAGTAGAACCTGTATCGAAACTAAAGGTATATCTGAAAGTGGCATCTAAAGGTTGACCGATCACAGTACCCTTTGAATTTAAGGTTCGTATACCATGACTATCGTTGCCAAAGTCATCAACTAAACTAAAGGAATAATCTTTTAATTGTAGGTATTCTCGGCTTTCAGCATTATAAACATCACCTTCTGGCAATTTATTGCTATCTGTTTTTACACGCTGGAAGCTCAGGTTGGAAATATCATAATTACGCTCTCGACCTATGTCTGATTTAGAAGACGTATATTGAATCGAGCCAGAGATCAAGTATTGATCTTTCAAGCTAAAATCCAAGTTATGTCCATAGCGTACATTGTCAAAAAAAACGGTGGTTGTATTGCCATTAGTAATTTGTGTGATTTTAGAACCTGCTAAAAATGTCTTGTCCAGAACAATACAAGTTTCTTTACTTGACTTTAAGGTTAGTGTCTTGGTATTACCATTTGTTGTAACTTCAGCACACGTTAAATTACCAATCTTTATGCTGTTTACTCCAAGATTATAAATCTGCACAGCACGTCCTGTACGACCAAGGGGATAATCAGCAAAAATTTCTCCCACCATATGGGCTAAGGCTTCATTATAGTTATGTGCAAGTTCGCTGGTACCTTCCTGGCCGGTAAGTTTATCTTTGATTTTATCAAGCAAGTCATATTCAGTAAAAGGAACAAAGTCATCAGGTATTTCTGGTGAAATTGCTTCTGGTAAATTTTCTGGCAAGTTGGTTGCTGGCGTCTTGTTACTACTGCTTCCACCGCCGCCGCATGCAATTAATAGAGTACTTAACAGTGCTACGCCACCCACTTTGAATCGAAGTGTCATGATTATTCCCTCAATATCTATTTTTTAAATTTATGTAAATAGATGGTATTTTTCTTGATATATCACTTTTAAGACATAGTGGTTTTTTAAGTTCTAAAGTAATCACTACATCTTAAATTCATGGAAATTATGCATGATTATTGTAGGTTTACAATTTTAGGTAATTAGGATAAAAAGAGTTAATCTTTTGATTATTAATAAGATCAACTTGATGAAATAATTTTTTTATTTAGAGTAAATACTCTAAATATTTTTAATAAACAATTACCTAAGTGCTCATATGAACTTTAGAATTAAGATGAATTTATTAATAATTTGAAAAAGTTAGTGGAGAAATAATGGTAAAATTCAATGTATTTCTTTTGTATTTATTTGTTTTAGTATGTAAGTTTATAAAGTGTGTTTATAAGATAAAAAATCATAAAATTATTTTATATTTGAATAATTTAAGGATTTTTATGCTTATTTTAAAGCTCAGTTTTGTTGAAAATATTTACATAGTGAAACAAAACCGAGCTGATATTTTTTTAATTAAGTCAATTAATTTAAAGTTTTAAGCTGCTGCGAACCAATCCAGTGCTTCGAAAACTGATAAGCGGAACGACCTGAACGTTGACCTCGACCCTGGCACCAACGCAAAGCTTCAGCACGGGCTTCTATAGTCAATTCCATTTCCGCCTTCTCAAGGTAATGCTCTACAATTTCCAGATAAAGATTTTGATCCATCGGGTAAAAAGATAGCCACATACCAAAACGGTCTGATAAAGAAATTTTCTCTTCGATCGCTTCTTGGGGATGTAATTCGGTATATTGTGGAACATCTACTTTAGTAACGGGCGTATTTTCATGCATAAACTCTGGCAGTAAATGACGACGGTTACTGGTTGCATAAATCACAAAATTACTAGAACCGGATTGCAATGAACCATCTAATACACTTTTTAAACTACGGTAATTTTCATCTTCGGCATTAAAGGCCAGGTCATCACAATAAACAATGAACTTTTCCGGACGGTCGGCAATGAGTTTCTGGATTTCGGGCAAATCTGATAAATCATCACGTTCAATTTCAATCAGACGTAAGCCTTGATCAGCATATTCAGTGAGCAGGGCACGAACAATAGAGGACTTACCCGTACCACGCGAACCGGTGAGCAGTACATCATTGGCAGGCAGGTTATTTAGAAATTGTAAGGTATTCTGAATCACTTTCTCTTTTTGCTTTTCAATTCCTTTCAAATCAGCCAGTTGAATCGCTCTCAGTTTATAAATTGGTTTGAGTTGGCCATCTTGCCATTTGTAGGCATAAGCAGAGAAATCCGGTACGGTTTTAACTTCCGGCAGGCTTTGCTGAAGCTGCTGAAGGACAGTAGAAAGGGCATTTAAAATATGGTCGGGTAAATCAATTGTAGCCATGATCTCAGATTACGCATTTAAATTATGCTCATGATACTACCACTGCAAAAAAAGCAGTCAAAGCTAGAAAAATGTTATAATTTGCCCAAGAAAGGAGATTTTTCGCTATTGTCCCGCACGTATGATCTGCTTAATTTAAGTATGTGACAGATCTTGTAGCAGCAAAAATAAACATAAGGATCACGCATAGCATGTTGTTAACAGATTTTACTCATCAGATTAATCCTCATCAGGCTTATCGCATCAAGAAATTAAAGCAACAATTGCAGACTGCGGAAACTTATGAGGAGTGGAAATGCATTGCGTTAAAACTGGATGAAGAATCAGGTGCGCAGGAATGGAAGCTTGATAATTCTTCCGATTATTTTGATGCAGAAGTGATCTCTCATCGTTTGGGTAAACTTCGACGATACCGTCTGCAAAAGCGTACTCGTGATTTGATGCATATCTTGCGAGAAGGGCTCAGTTATGACATTGCCAATATCGCGCATCCTTTATTATTTATAGAAACGTATGTTGGCACTAAAAAAATTATTGAAGATTATGTTGAAGAAGTAAGTAAAGGACTGGCTTATATCGCTTCGCAAGAATGTGAATGTCTGACGCTCGAAGAAAAAATAGAATATTTTGAACGTTGCCAGCGTGCTTATGGTCAGCCAGCACTGATGTTTTCTGGCGGTTCAACGCTGGGACTATTTCATACTGGTGTGTGTAAGGCGTTAATGGAACAGGATTTGATGCCGAAAGTGGTATCGGGCTCGAGTGCTGGTGCCATCATGACAGCCATGTTGGGGGTATCCAAGCCATCTGAATATCCAGATATTCTTCAGGGACACAATTTCTTTAATGAGGCCTTTCATTTTCGGAATTTCCGTGAGTTGATGAAGGGTAATGGCGGTCTGGCAGATGTGAAATACCTAAAAAAATTCCTGATTGAAAATTTAGGTAATCTCACTTTTGATGAAGCCCTTAAAAAATCAGGCTTACATATTAATGTTGCCGTTGCACCTTATGATGCGACTCAAGATGCACGGATTATGAATGCTTATACTGCACCGGATCTATTGGTCTGGAGTGCAGTACTCGCATCCTGTGCTGTACCGATTCTATTTCCACCTGTGCGCCTGACCAGTAAGCGGAATGATGGCAAATTCACACCCTATATGTCCTCGACACGTTGGGTCGATGGTAGTGTACGCAGTGATTTCCCACAGGAGAAAATGGCACGGCTGTACAATATTAACTATACCATCGCCAGTCAGGTGAACCCGCACATTGTGCCTTTCATGCAGGACGATGCAGCTCGATTCCGTAAGGATATGCTGAGCTGGCCACAACGAATTGCACGACGCCAAGGTAAGGTGTTTGCCAAAGGCATGATGGACTTTACCCGTGAGCGGGTGGGAAGTGTACCGCCTGTACGCCGTTTGCTGGACCATGGTTATGGTGTAGTCGATCAGCGTTATTATGGTGATGTGAATATTGTCGGCAAATATGGTCTGCGTCATTATACTTATATGTTGCAAAACCCGCGGCCACACCTGTTTAAAATCCTGCAACGTGAAGGCGAACGTGCCACCTGGCCGAAAATTTCCATGATTGAAACCCAGGAGCGGGTAGGGAAAACCATACAGCATTGTCTGGAACTTTTAACCTATCAACATGCACCTGAACAGCAGAAAGAAGAATATATTCCAGTTGATATCTAGTCATGACTTAAACCAGATAAAATTTGAACTCAACACAAAGCCGCGAAGTCTGGCTTTTGGCCGTCGGCTCTATAAAGGCAGTTTGGATGGAGAAATTTACTGGCTTAAGGTGCAAGCGAAAAACTCAACTGTATATAGTCAGCATGGTTTTAAAAATGAATTCGGTTTTTATCAGCATTTATATAATAATTCACTAGCCAAATTTCTGGCGCCGCATTTACTGATTAATTCAGACATCACTATTGGGGGTGAAACTTTTCAGCAGGGCATCTTGCTACAGGATTGTCCTTCTCATTTTGCGATTGATCCGGCTGATTTAAGCGTGTCTGAGATTCAGAAACATTTGCTTGCAGCCTTGGATGCTGTGATGCAGTTATATCAATATGGTTATCTACATCATGATTTAAAAGCAGAACATTTTGTCCAGTGCAACGGGCGGGTCTGTTTGATTGATTTTGAACAGGCACATCGAATCTCGGATGAATCACCTCGAACATTAGATGCAACACCACGTTATATGGCGCCAGAATTATTTCACGCCGAAGCAAAAACGATTCAATCGGATATTTATGCATTAGGAATCATCTGGCTGGAATGGTTAAGTCAGACACGACTTAGTGCTGGAAATTATGAGGATTGGGCTTATCTACACTGTCAACGATTGGAAATTAATCTTCCAAAAAAATTTAGGTCTTTTCAAACTGTGTTAAAAGGTATGCTTGCTCGGCATAAGTCGGCTAGGGTTGCTGATTTTGAAGAGATTAAAGCTGCTTTGTTAATTGTAATCGACTGATAAAAATACAAAAATCAATACTTTGTTTTTTATTTAATCAAATGATAAGCGTTTTATGAAAAAGTTCTTGTCAGGCTAAAATGATCTCTATAATATACACAGCCATCGGGGACGTGGCGAAATTGGTAGACGCACTGGATTTAGGTTCCAGCGCCGCGAGGTGTGAGAGTTCGAGTCTCTCCGTCCCCACCAAATTTACTTATGAGAATAAGTAGAGATGGTCGAGTAGAGGATTGGTGTAATGGTAGCATGACGGTCTCCAAAACCGTTCGTCAAGGTTCGAATCCTTGATCCTCTGCCATTAAAGTTTGAGAAATCCAGCGATAAGTTGGTACCCGATGGGGACGTGGCGAAATTGGTAGACGCACTGGATTTAGGTTCCAGCGCCGCGAGGTGTGAGAGTTCGAGTCTCTCCGTCCCCACCACTCAAAAGAGACAAGGTTGATGCCTTGTTTTTTTTCGCCTGAAATTTAATGGCAAGCTTTTTATCTCTGATTCAGTTTTTGAAAAAAAACATACGGTTCTTTTAAACTCTATATCGATTATCCAGAAAAAAGCCAAAGAGTTTAATGCATAAAAAGATACTCTTGCTCACTTGCAGATAGAAAAGGGTAGCCAGTTTTTATAAAGAATCCAGTTGGTAAAAAGAGCCAAGATTTATTGTGTTTTTTAAATTAATAATGATTAACCATCTGTATTATTACTTATGTAAGCGCACTCAAAATGGGGCAATTGAAAAAATCTGAATGAATAAAAGTTTTTGGATCAAATTGTTTTTAATTTTTAAAATTTGACTATCAAAATGCTTGGATGAGTTAATTGCTTAATTTTTGATTAAATAAGGCTTTATTGCTTATTTAAGCGCTTGTCAATAAAGCTTGATCTCTATAATATACAGTTCAGCGGGGATATGGCGGAATTGGTAGACGCACTGTGTTCAGGTCGCAGCGCCTTCTGGGCGTGAGAGTTCGAGTCTCTCTATCCCCACCAAATTTAAAAAAACAAGGTTGAATACCTTGTTTTTTTTTGCCTGAAATTTGGCAGAGTAGATGAATGAGTCTTTATTAGACCAAGTGATTGGAATTGAAACTATAAGGAAACCTTTGATTCACTATATTTAAGTAAACGAGCAGAGGAGACAGAAAAATGATTGCAATGAATCGATTTATAGAAAAAGAATAAAAATGATGCATTTCTCTTTATTAATTTGATGAAAAATAAAAAAATAGATTTAACTGCTTAATTTATAGCAGATTAGACTCTAATTGCATGTAAAGTGGCTTGTCAAAGGGAAATGATCTCTATAATATACACAGCCATCGGGGACGTGGCGAAATTGGTAGACGCACTGGATTTAGGTTCCAGCGCCGCGAGGTGTGAGAGTTCGAGTCTCTCCGTCCCCACCAAATTTACTTATGAGAATAAGTAGAGATGGTCGAGTAGAGGATTGGTGTAATGGTAGCATGACGGTCTCCAAAACCGTTCGTCAAGGTTCGAATCCTTGATCCTCTGCCATTAAAGTTTGAGAAATCCAGCGATAAGTTGGTAGCCGATGGGGACGTGGCGAAATTGGTAGACGCACTGGATTTAGGTTCCAGCGCCGCGAGGTGTGAGAGTTCGAGTCTCTCCGTCCCCACCACTCAAAAGAGACAAGGTTGATGCCTTGTTTTTTTTCGCCTGAAATTTTATAGCTATAAAAAAAAGCCCATCGAAATGGGCTAGCTTGGCGTTAACTTAAGATGTTTGAATTGATCTTTCGCGTTAAAAAGTGACGCAAATTAAGCTTTCAAATGGTCTTCGAATTCTTCACCCAATTGCATTGCAAGGGTATTACCAGAGAGATCACAGGTCACCAGACCATATTCTTTTTTAAAACTAAATGTAAAACCACGGTTGTCTGCCAAGGTACGTACGGAATACCCCAATTTTTCAAGCCATAGACGGAATGCCAGAAGATTTTTTGCTTTCACCACTTTTTTCACGAGATAACTCCTTCATCACTGTTCCTTAATAAATTAGGGTGAATAAAAAATTTTTAAAGGGGGAAATTTTAAAAATTCTTTAAATTTCCTGAAAATGCTTTTTTTATAGACAAATAATTGGATGAACTTTCACTAATAAATAGCTAAATTTATGATTTATGAATGCTTTTGGATGTTGTAACTAAATATTAGAAATCGCACTCTGATTGACTAAAATTTAAGCATAATAAAGTTTTGAGTATGTTGCAGCTAGGGGGAGTCTACAACTGATCGAATTGTTATTCATTTCAATTTGGGTAAAGATTGCAGCAATCATCTGATTGACCATTTTTTTGCAATAAGTGGTCCTCGATCAATGTGTAGAATAATTTATACTTGCAAAAAATAGTGAGTCTGAATATGACACAAGTAAATATTGAACAATATGTAAAGGATTGCATTGAACGTATGCAGCAAGAGGATCAGACACCGGTTGCTGTCATGTTGGGACATGAGGACTGGATTGAATTTACCGTACAGTCTCAAGTGGCATATACGCCATTCGGGAGCGCAAGACGTTATCAGCCAGCACTGGGCGGTTTATTACTGGTTCGGGTGGATGAAATGCATGCTTTACGCGTTGCGACCCAAGCAGAGCTGGATGCCTACGCGCAAAGCAATCAGATTCTCTAAAATCCTAATTAGAAATTGTCTTTCAAGGTTCTTAAACGGGCAAATTCTTCAACGCTGTCTGCACGCAAGAAAGGATTGGTTTTAAGTTCAATTTCAATCGTGCTGGGTAAGGTGCATTGACCTAGCATTCTCAGACGTTCGACCTGTTCATGGCGCTCCTGAATTTCCAGATTATCTGGTTCTGCATGCAGTGCAAACTGGGCATTGGAAAGTGTATATTCATGTGTACAGTACACCTTGGTGCGCGGGGGGAATGCAGCCAGACGGGATAGAGAGTGGTACATCTGTTCAAAAGTACCTTCAAACACCCGGCCACAGCCCATCGCAAACAGGGTATCACCGCAGAACAGCACATCTAGCACATCAATAAAGTAGACAATGTGGCCTAAAGTGTGTCCCGGTACACTGATGATGCTGACATCGATACCATGAAAAGCGAATTCATCATCATGATCCAGAGGATGGCTGATGAATGGAATCTTACTCAATTCCTCACGAGGACCATATACCGGAATGTTTTTATCCTGAATCAGTTCGGGTACACCGCCAATATGGTCTTTATGCCAGTGGGTTAACCAGATTTGTGCCAGTTCAAGCCCATGCTGCTGGCAATATTCCTGTACCAGTCCGGCTTCTGTGGGATCAACAGCCACGGCCTGTTTGGAGTCTGTATGTTCCAGCAGCCAGATATAATTCTGTAAGTTATTTTTGACGTCTATACAGTGAATTTTGAAAGGCATCATTTCAGTTAAACCGTTCGAAGTTATTTAGTAAATTAGCATAATTACCCGGCATATGCAGATGCTGGATCGATGTTTATGGATGATTCATGTATCTGATTTTAAGAGTGTATAGGTTGGGTGATCAGTCTATATCATCCGCTGAAACCGGATCACCAATGCTATAAAAATGCCCCCCTGCAATATGGTGAATGCTGCGCCATTCACGCTCCACGTCCTGATAATACCAGTGTCCATCACGGAACACGCGCTCGTCAGCATAAGCCGCAATGACCTTGCCAATAAACAGGTCATGAGTTTGCTGATTATGGGGTTCAGGAATCAGTTCACACAGCAGCCAGGCTGCACAACCACTTACAACCGGAATGTCTGACTGATCAAACTGGAACAGTTCCACACCACATTGTTCTAACTTATCAGGTTGATCATGCATGCTGATCGTTCCAACAGCTTGCACCATGTTCAGCTGTTTAAGCGTGGGAACTTGCAAAGCAAAGTAGCCAGAATTTTCAATAATTTTGCTGGTTTTGGTACTTTTATCTAAAACTACAGTGACTTTAGCTGGTTGGAATTCTAGTGCACAAGCCCAGGCTGCGGCCATAACATCCGTATTTTCCTGATCTCTGGCAGAGACCAGCACCGTTGGACCATGATTGAGCAAACGATAGGATTTTTCCAAGGGTACAGCTTTCAGATGGGGATTAGACATTGCAAACCTTAAAATAAACAAATGTACGTGCTAAAAATTATGCACTTATTGGCTTATTAACATATATAAATTTTTTTGGCGAAAAAAGCTTTTAAACTAAAGCGCTAAACAAAAGGAGTTTAAGCAATGAAAATGTATCAAGTGGATGCGTTCACTACGGAGCTGTTCAAGGGCAATCCCGCTGCGGTGATTGTGCAGGATGAGTGGCTGGATGAGAGCCTGATGCAAAACATTGCGCTGGAAAATAATTTATCTGAAACTGCCTTTGTGAAGACCATTGATGCAGAAAACTATGAAATTCGCTGGTTTACGCCAACGAAAGAAGTTGATTTCTGTGGGCATGCGACCCTGGCCAGCAGCTTTGTATTATTTCTGGATTATACCTCGCATAAAACCATTCGATTTCATGTAAAAAATCTCGGTATTTTTACAGTTAGTCAAGATGAAGATGGAAAAATCCGTATGAACTTCCCGATCCGTCGGGCAGTTTTGGTCGATGAATATCCTGCTATGTTGCGTGGAGCTTTGACCAAATCTTTTAAAAATGTCTATTTAAATGAACAGGCCTATATTATCGAATATGAGTCGGTACAGGATGTGCTGGATGAGACTCCGGATTTTGAATTACTGAAACAGGTCAATGACCGCCGTACCGCGATTACAGCGACTGGCGCCTTGCTGGATGTCGCCTTAACGGCGGGTGCAGAACAGTATGACTGTGTATCGCGTTATTTCGCGCCAAGTAATGGCATTAATGAAGATCCGGTGACAGGTTCAATTCATACCGGAATCGTACCGATCTGGGCAGAAAAACTCGGAAAACAGCAGCTGGTTGTTTATCAGGGATCAAGCCGGGGTGGTGTGCTGTATTGCGAGATGCAGGATAATGACCGGATTGAAATTTCAGGTTATGGCAAGCTGTATATGAAAGCTGAAATTCTGCTTTAATCAGATAGAATATCTAAAAGCTGCTGTGAACAGCAGCTTTTATAAAAATACAACTCACAACAAGAGAGTCATTCTCTATGATGTTCACTGAATAAAAAGTTCATGTTTAAATTTGCTGGATCCAGAATGTCACTACGTTTTAAAAAATTAACACTTTCCATGTTTTTAATGGGCGCAGCGACGCTCAGTTTTGCTCAACCAGTATTGGTAAAAACAGAACAAAATATTGAAGAATATAAACTGGATAATGGTTTAAGAATTGTCCTTGCACCAAATGACAAAGAAAATAAGACTTTTATGAATACGGTCTATTTCACCGGTTCATTGAACGATCCGCAGGGGAAAGGTGGTCTGGCACATCTATTAGAACATTTAGCCTTTAAAGGGACTGAAAATATTAAAGGCGATGAATTTCAGCGTCGTCTGGATCAGTACACACTCTCATCGAATGCCAGTACGGATTATTATTCTACCAAATATACCAATCTGGTTCGCCCTGAAAGCACTGCACTGGCTGCGGTAATTCAGCTTGAAGCAGAACGGATGGATAAGCTGGTACTACAAGAAAAATATGTACCAACTGAAATTGATATTGTTAAACGTGAACGTGAAATCCGTCTGGATCAGCCATTTTCAGTATTGATGGATCAAATCTTTAAATCGGCTTATGGCAACCAGCATCTCGGTCGTCTGCCAATTGGCGATTTAAACGAGCTGCAATCGATCAATATGCAGGAACTGAATCAATTCTACCGGACCTGGTATGCACCAAATAATGCCTATATGGTAATTTCAGGCAAGTTCGACAAGAAACAGGTACTGAAATATATTGACCAGCATTTTAGTCCAATCAAGGCACGTTCTGTACCAGAACAGCCGAAAGTGCCGGAGTTAAGTCCTGAAAAGATTAAACAGCGTGAGTTTACTGTGGCCAAGGGTAGTGATTTTGCCAAATTCAATATCTATCTGAACCGTTCAGAAGTAGCTAAGCAGAACGCATTATCGGTAACACCAACGCTCTATACCTTACAGCCAAGCGGGCATCTGTATCAGGGTGTGGTTGAGCAGGGAACAGCGACAGCTGTACAGTCTGCTACCTGGCTAGATAAGGACTTTAATATGGTCTTCATGGGGGCAGTCTATGCGCCAAATCATGATGCGAAAAAGGTGGAACAGGCATTACAGGCTGGTGTCGAGCAAGGCAAAGGTTTTAATGAAACTGAGCTGAACCGCGTCAAAAATATGAGCCGTAATGCCGCTGAAAACATTAAAAATAATGCAGCAGCGCTAGGTTCACGCCTGAGTGATTATATTGCCTCTTCCAATGGGGACTGGAGCAAATATTTTAAGGACCTGAATGCAATTCAAAACCTGACTGTAGCTGATGCCAACACCATCTATAAAGATTTCTTTAAGGCGCAATACCGCATTCAGGGCAATATTGTACCTACGGCTGAAGATCAGAAAAAAGCCAAACAGCAAGAGCAGCTTGCAGAAGCCAAACCAACCCTGGATCTAAAACCTGTCACTGAAGAACCATTAAAAGATGTTTCGGTTTACCAGGCGGAAGTGAAACAGTATGTGAAGGAGTCTAAAAAGCTACTGACCAGCAAAGAAAAGCAGATCCAGCGTGGCAAACTGCAAAATGGTATTCAGTATGCTTTGTTCCCAACCCAGACTCGCGATGACAAAGTCTACTCGACGATTGCCTTGGATTTTGGTACGGCTGAAACACTCAAACATAAAAGTGAATTGCTGGATCTGATGGCTTACTTGATCATGCGTGCCTCTGAGACTCAGAGCCTGCAACAGATTTCAGACAAGACCATTGAAGTGAGTGGCTCGGCAAATGTCAGTGCTGCAGGCAATGGCCTGAATATTTCGATTTCAGCCAAGAAGGAACATTTTGAGGAATATTTTAAATATATTCTGGACGTGTTGAAGAATCCAACTTTCGAACAGAGCCAGTTTGACCTGATCAAGTCTCAGTCCTTGTCCAGGCTGGATCGTCCTTATACAGAACCGGATACGGTGACTAGTCTGACCTTTGCGCGTCTGCTCGAGCGTTATGAGCCGGGAGATTTACGTTATCATTTTGAGCCTGACTTGGCTAAACAGCAGATCAACGCAGCGACGCGTGAACAGGTCCAGCAACTGTATCAACGTTTCTTTAAAACCCATCATGCCCGCGTTGCGGTCACTGGTGAATTTAAACCTAAGGCGATGCAGACGCTGATCAAGCAGGAGTTTGAGGGCTGGAAGAGCAATGAGCCTTATGCCCGCCTCAAGTCTGAATATGTCGCGCGTACTGCTGAAAAGGTACATGCACTATCGGAACAGCGTGAGTTTGGCAGCTATGTCGCCGCCATTTCAATTCCGGTGGGTTCAGATCATCCAGATGTACCTGCATTACTGGTATTAAGACACATTTTGGGTGATTCACAATTGTCTTCTCGTCTGGCACAGGAATTACGTGAAAAGAATGCCCTGGTCTATGGCTTTAGTGCCAATGTAGATTTCGCTGAATGGGACAATGCCGGTGCCTTGGCCTTTGGCGCAAACTATACCGCAGGACGCTCTGGCCAAGTATCGGATTCAATACGTAAAGTGATTGCTGAGCTACGTAGCAAAGGTGTCACTGCACAAGAAGTCGAAGCTGCAAAAGCCAGTATTCTGAAAAAACGTGTCACAGCACTGGAAGATGATCGCCGTATTCATAGCATGCTGGTGCCTCAGCTGGAACGAAACCGTGACCTGAACTATCGTCAGAAACGTGACCGCGCGGTGGCAGCCTTAACCAAAGCAGATATCGATGCAGTGATTCAGAAGTATCTGAATACTGATCAGCTGGTAGAAGTGATGTCGGATCAATATGGGCAGCCAGTAAATCAGGCAACGCTTACGAAACGTTAAATCTGTCTAATTCTGATAGATAACTGACTAAAAAACCTCCCCAAACAGGAGGTTTTTTTATAAGGAAGGGAAATGTTTATTCTTTAATAGTAGTAAATATCTTCCATAGGTGAGAGGTAATAGATATTCCATAATTTCTGGCCATTTTCTCAACCTTTAAAGCCGGTAAAAACCTTTAGCATTGTCATAAAAAACAGATTTTAAAGCATTTTTATCATGGCTATGTACGATATCGCTAAAGGCATCAATGATATCAACTAGATTTGCACTGACCCGATCCATTGGAAAATTGGAGGCAAACATGGCACGATCCGATCCAAAGCATTTTAGGGCATGCTGAATCAGAGGCGTCGCAAGTTCAATCAGCTGCGCTTTGGAAGCTAATTGGCGCTGCTGATGAAAATGATGACCCAGCACTGGCATAAATAGCGCAGAGATTTTGGTCATGACATTCGGGCACTCTGCCAGTTTGGCCAGATCTGTTTGCCAGTTTTCTAGAATCCGTTGCCTTTCCTGTGCAGTTTTTCCGGTACCTTTACCCACTGTGCCAAATAGTCCAACAGGCGTGCCGAGATGATCCAGAACAATCGGTGTTTCAGGGAAAGTCTTGGCAAGATGAATCACATCAGAAATCTGAGTGGAATAGACCCAGGCATCAAAACTCAGCCCGGATTTGGCCAGATGTTCAAACCCTTTCAGGAATTTTTTATTAAGATACAAATGTGGTTCATCAGCCCAGGCATGCACGCCTTTATCTGGATGCACGGAAGCCATTTTACGGATCCCACGAAACTTGGGCGAAGCTTCCTGATGGAGTTGCAGTAACTTTTTAAAGTCTTTCCTGCGTGGATCCGCCGTAGCCACGATTGCACCCAATGCCAGATCGTGTGCCTGAAAAGGCAGACTAGCTACAAATCGGGTTTCATTCACGACACCTGTGCCTTTGTGTTCATGCCAGCCTGCTTCAATATGTACCACCTGTTCGACCTGATAATGAGCAATATCCTGTTTGTAATGGGTAGGTAAATAAGGTGCGGTAATGTGTTCAGTCAGGCCTATCGTTTCAATAATTGGTTTGGGATTCAGGAGGCGCACCATACGGTCCAGCAGGCGAGGATGCTTACCAAAGAGTTTGACTGCCAGCGCAGCTGCATGAGGGGTATGATAGGGATCCCATTGATGGATATGTGGGTCGATGATGGGGAAGTTAAGCTGCATGACTTTCCTTGTTGTTATTGGAATTATTCTTATAGCTATATAGAAGTAAAATCACACAGGCGTCAATGCAAAAAGTTGATCTAAAAATGCCAGGTATAAAAAAAGCCCCGAAGGGCTGAGCATTAATGATCGTGGTCATGATCATGTTTATGCTTGTTAGCATGGAATTCTTCGTTATGACGGAAGCGCAAATAGTTTTCGAACTGCTCGCAGTATTCATCATAATTGTCTTCCAGCATCATCTGGAACTGCTGAAGAATGTAAGACATCACCTGATCTTTGGCATCACGCATTTCATTGCCGTCTTTGAAATTGTTGGCTGCCACCCAGGTATTAAAACGGGCAGTCGCAAACAGCATCGAAGCGCTGACCTGACCACGCTTTTCTGCAGGATTTTCCTGAGAGCCTTTTTCTACGCGGCTAAACTCATTGGCTTGCTTGATAAATTCATCAGCACGTTCAAAGAATGCAGCATTTAACGCTTCTTCTTCGGTTACATCGGTCGCTTCAATCTTTTGAACCATGAATTTTTCCTGACACTAAAATCTTAATCGACTTATTATAGGCAAAGCCTTGCAGAAACTAAACCTTTGCCTTAATCTAAAAATAGCCTAAGCATAAAAATGTGATTCCCATGCAAGATGCAATCGCTGTACAAAGCCTGAAAAGTGACATTGCCTTATTACGCCAAAATATCTGGCCACCAGTCAATCTGACCAATGTTGAAGGACTACCAATTTATTATGGCAGCAAGTCGCAGGTGGAAGAATATTATCATCAGTGGACGGGTCTGATTGAAAGGGCGCAGGATCTGTTTCAGCCTTTTATGGAAGATGAAGTACTGGATGCGGTTCATCTGCCGAGCCATTTAAATCTGCCATTATTCTATTTTCACGTCGATCGTATCCGGATCAATAAAACCCGTGCCAAAGAATCAAAAACTTTTCGTGGTATTGCCAGTCTAGTAGAAAAATGCGGTCAATTTGAGCCAGAGCAGATTCAGGCGATGCAACGCTGGCTAGATAGTGATGAGACAGCAGCACTGGTAGCACATCGCGAATTTGTCGATTTGCGCACTTATGTGTTCCAGCATGGGCAAAGTGAATATACTCGCACTCGATTCTATGTGAATGGTATTGTCCTGAGCGTAGAGCAGCATTTCGAACTGGTAGATGCACGAGATAAGCCACGTAAACAGCGCAGTGACAGTTATAACGATCCGCTTGCCGACAACAATACCTGGAAAGTTTACGGTAAATATCGCTAAGTATTTACTGATCTATTTTTTCCAGAAAGGTTGTACCTGGGCAAATTGCTGTAACTCTGCCTGAATTTCCTTTTGCAGCCGCTGTTGCTCCGCATGTAACCAGCCTAGCACAAACCATGCTTTAGGCTTTCGTTTTACATAAGGCTGATATAGGCTTTCTGCAACATGCAGGTCATTATATTGACCCAGGCTTTCCTGTAGCGGTTTTAACGCTTTGAGATAATTTTTCACCTGTTTGGCTGGAAACAGGTTTTGCAGAAATTCGATGTTATAGCGTAAACGCTTTACCCGTTTACGGGTACGATGCTGATCCTCAATTGCCAGCTCACAAAACTGTTCAGCATCGGCACAAATCTGCTGATGTAATTTACTTAGACGCTTATACAGTACACGAATATCTGTGGTGACCTGTTTAGGTTCTGCTTCACTATAACGGAGTAAGTCCAGTATCAGATAATTGGTTTCTGGTTCCCGGAACACCTGTTCTACATGGACATTTTCTTCTGTTGCCGGTGGTAAGCTCAGAATCGGTGATCCGGCAGCTTCAAGTTGTGGCAATAAGCTTTCTGCCAAGGCATCGCGATCACGTGCTGCACCGAGTTGCTGAAAAAGCTCAGTCAGTTGCTCCACCCAAATAGGAGGAATTTCTAGCTCATCGACATTAAAAAAGCGTAAGGCACTGCGCAGACGACGGATAGCGACCCGAGCTTGATGGATATGTTCACTATTATAATATTCAGTAGATAGCGCCGTTGCATTAGGAAGTAGGTGCTGCAAGGTATTTCTAATAATTTTCTGCAACATACCATGTAAGTTATCATCCTTGCCTAATACCAGCGGCAGTTGATGTTGAGCAGGTGTAATGCTGCTGCCTTCAAGCAAAGCATAGCCACGATCTGACTTGCTACGGCTGTCTAGCCATAAGTCATAACGTTGGATCCAGGGTTGTACAAATTCGATCAGTTCACTCAGCTGTCCCTGTTTGAGTTCAAATTCCAGCTCATAAATAGCAATAAATTCTGAACCATGCCGGATTTCACCTTGATCAAAAGCAATTTCAATCACACTGTTTTTATAGTTTTCTACATGAATAGAACGTTGCACTTCAGTTTCAAATTGCAGATGTAAAGGAATTTTTAGTGACCCTAATGCTTCTTTGAGCAGTTCACTGACTTCAGGATAATTTTTATAGTGTTTAAGGTCACATTGTTCAGGCTGTTCTTTTCCTAACTCAAATTCTACTTCTAGACGCTCAAAAGGCTGTTTCCCGGGAGCTTTAAGGGTCTGTAGCCAGATTTCATTTTCCAGGCGCTGCCGTAAAGCAATACCACGTTCACGCAGCTGTAACTCAGTCGTATCAAAATAACGAGCCCAGAGATGATTACGCACTAGCGTTAAACTGATGAAGTCTTGTTGCAGCTGTGCGTGCATGTGGGAGGGAACTTGAAATTTGAGTTCGATTTCTGCCATCGGGTGCTCCTCCTCGATACGGCGTCTAATAATTATAATAGTGAATATAGCCCAAAGCGTTTGGAAAAGATAAGCTGCAAATGCAACAAAAAAGCACCTCTGCGATTGAAGTGCTTTAGGATGGATTTTCTACAACTGCAATAAAACTTGATAAAGCGACTTTATTTTAAAAACTTGCGGCTCACCAGAAACTGTTCTGTGGCCTCTAGCAGTTTTTGTGCATAAACTTCCTGCTTTGCAGTCAGCCAGCCTAGGATAAACCAGTCACTGGCTTCAAGCTCAGTCTGCTGAATATAGACTGCTGAGGAAGCTAGAGTCTGGTATTCGGTTGCTGCCAGCTGTGCATCATTCAGCGCCTTGCTGTATTTCTGTAGATTTTTCACATCATAAATTGAAGTTAGAATTGGAAAGCTGAACTTCAGTTCCTGAATATGCACCGCAAGTAGATCCAGTTGTTCAAAATCATGGATTTCAGTCTGGTTCATCTGCTCTTGTAAAGCTTTATATTGCTGTTGCAAAGTTGCCTGCGCTACGGTTTTTAAATCCTGTGTGCTTTTGACATCTTCTTTCAGGCTAAAGATCAGCAGTTCCAGATAGTGATGCACATTCTGTGTCGACTTCACCAGATTACCCAGTTTTTCCTTAGTATATAGAATATCTTTACTCAGGTTTTCTGCAGTGGTCGGATTCTGTAAAAAGGCGGCTAATGTGCTTTGCATATGCTGTAAATGCTGCAAGTGTTCAAACTGTTTCTTAAAAGCTTCCAGCTGATGTGCCCATTTATCCGAAATGCCAGAATGCCAGTTTTTAAATAACAGAACACTTAGATACAAATGCTCTAGCGCTTGCTGAGCCTGATCGATATGATCCTGTTCTGCGACCTGTGCCGAGATCGCTGCGATATTGGGCAGTAAATGCTGCATTTGCTGAGCAATCAGACTACATAAAGCTTTGGCTGCACTATCTTTTTTGCTGAGCTGGAATTCTTTTACCTGGGTTGCCGGACTGACTTTTTGCTGAGTTGCAAGCAGGTTACCGATCTCTGCCTTGCTGCGCACATCGAGCCATAGATGATATTTCTTGACCCATTCAAAGCTGAAAGCCAATAACTGTTCAACTGAGCCGCTTTTTAGTTCAAATTCAACCTCATGTACTTCCTGCTCGGCTTCCAGAGTACGGATCGTACCGATATCCAGAGCAACTTCAATTTCAGTGCTTTCATATTCAATGACACGCAAGGTACGGGTAATATCTGTTTCAAACTGCAGCTTGAGCTGGCTGATCTGATCCCCCAGCGCGTTATTTAAAATTTGTTGCGCTTCTGGTGCAGTGGCATAAATATTCAGATCCAGTTCAGGTGCCCGTTCCAGTTCACCCAGGTCATGATTATGTTCAAAACGTTGAATATGGCTTTTACCGGCTGCTTTTAAGGTTTGTACCCAACGAGTGCCTTCCAGACGCTGACGCAGGGCTACGCCACTTTTTGAAAGCAGACGGTCTTCGGTGTCATAGTATTTGGCTTGCAGTTGAATCTGTTCGGACTTCTTCGGATCAAGTGCCTTTAACAGCGCAGAGCGGCGTGCTGCAGGAATCTGAAATTTAAGTTCAACTTCAACCATGATAAATATCCTGTTTGTACTGTCTATAAAGGTGATAGACAGAGCTGATGATGCTTTGTATATGCTGTGGATGTGAGCACATACACACTGCAATCATGTTTTTAATTTTTAAGTCGAAGATTGTAACTAAAATCATTTTTTTAGTAAGACTTGACCAGGCTAAAAAAATCATGAACCTGTTTAAATTAATAGAATTTATTCATACCTAAGCAGTTGAAAGCATGCTAGATTCAAGGAAAATTAAACATAGCTGAGAAATCTCACTGCATGAGATCGCACTTTTAAATGTTTAAATAATCCGCTAATGTGAAATTAAAAATATCAGGATGATGCCATGAATGCACAAGTAGAACCTAAAGCGGATCTGACGCTAGCAGTTAGCCAGCCAATGCCGATCCGTGATTATCATGAATTTTATCGATTTTATCTGACTGAACACCGCAATATCATGAGTCGCCGTCTGCATGTAGCAGGAAGTAGTATCGGGCTGTATTTCTTTGGCAAGGCGATCATACAGCGTAAACCAAAATATTTTCTTTATGGACTGGCATCGGGTTATGCCTGTGCCTGGATCGGACATTTTATTTTTGAGAAAAACAAGCCTGCCAGTTTTAAGCAGCCGCTGTATAGTTTTGTCTCGGATTGGCGTATGTTTGCTGATGTTTTGCGTGGCAATATCAGCCTGATTAATCGTGATCAGGACAAGATTCCAAGTTAGAATTGATTAAAAAATAAAAAAATGTATTGATGGGTCATCAGAATTACATGAAAACGCTTGCAAGCTTAGAGTTAATGTTCTAATAATTAAGGCGTTGTCTAAAGGTAATATTTTACCAAAAGATACAGCACAGAAATTACACAGTTTTCCATGCCTGGAGTGACCTTCTCCGGGCTTTTTTTATGTCCAAAATCTGGCAGGGTAAAATTATTATCTGACATTCTGCAATGTTCCTACAAGTTGGGTGCATAAAAATCAGGGTATCAAATGAGTGATTCATAACTGATGATTATTTTTATGTGATTTATTTAAGTCAAATAGCAGATATGAATTATCCCTGAAATTATTAATTTTCCACATTAAATGAACTGGTTATTTTGATACTGCATTCCTTGTATTTATTTACTGAAAATATGTCGTTATATAAGTTTGCATGGTGTCATCATGCTCCTGGTTATGCCTATAATAGCTGATGTATTTTGAATGGCGGCAGTCATGCGCGGTTTGTATTTAATTACCAATGATGATCCAATTGAACTTCTTCTCGCGAAACTTGAAGGTGCGATGGCAACTTATGAAGTTGCAGTGCTTCAGTATCGTCGTAAAAAAGTTGCGAAAGAAAATCAGGCTTATGAAATCGAATATATGAAACAAATGTGTGAACAATATAAAGTTCCATTTGTGATTAATGATGATTTAGAAACTGCGGTGAAATATGGCATAGGTGTGCATTTGGGGCAGGGTGATGGCTCAATTCAGGAAGCTGTTGAACGTTTACCTAAAAATGTTTTGATTGGTCGTAGTTGCAACAACTCACTTGAGCTGGCTGAGCAAGCCATTGCAGATGGTGCAAATTATGTGGCATTTGGCGCGATCTATGCCACTGATAGCAAACCTGAAGCGGGCAATATTGGCTTGGAAACCTTAAAACTGGCCAAGCAAAAATTAAATGTACCCATCTGTGCAATTGGTGGCTTAACTGTTGAAAACTCGAAAGAGGTGATTGAGGCAGGTGCGGATCTTTGTGCGGTTATTAGCGATGTTTTAGGTCGTTCAATGTCTACTGTTGGTCAACGTGTGTATGACTGGTCAGAACTATTTGCTGAACAAGCTTAATTTTTTATTTCTTACCTTATTTTTTTGAGTTGAGTGATTCTCATGAGTTTATCTCCAAAGCAAGAACAACTATTTAAACAAGCCAATAAACATATTCCAGGTGGCGTAAACTCACCTGTACGTGCTTTTAACGGCGTAGGCGGTACGCCAGTCTTTATCGAAAAGGCACAAGGTGCTTATCTATACGATGTTGATGGTAAACGTTATGTGGACTATGTTGGTTCATGGGGCCCGATGATTCTGGGTCATGCGCATCCAGCGATTATTAAAGCTGTTCAGGATGCTGCGGTAGATGGCTTAAGCTTTGGTGCACCGACGGTTCATGAAACGACTTTGGCGGATATCATTTGCGATATCATGCCATCAATTGAACTGGTTCGTATGACCAACTCAGGTACTGAAGCAACGATGACTGCGATCCGTCTGGCACGTGGTTATACTGGCCGTGATAAGATCGTGAAGTTTGAAGGTTGTTACCACGGTCACTCGGATTCACTTCTTGTAAAAGCAGGTTCAGGCCTGTTGACCAAAGGCGAGGGCGAAGCGACTTCTGCGGGCGTACCAGCGGACTTTGCCAAACATACCTTAACACTTCCATATAATGACATCGCTACCTTAAAAGAATGCTTTGCCAAGTTCGGTTCTGAAATTGCGGGTGTGATTGTTGAGCCTGTGGCAGGTAACATGAACCTGGTGAAACCGATTGACGGGTTTCTTCAAGCCATTCGTGATGTCTGTGATGAGCATGGTTCAGTTTTCATTATTGATGAAGTAATGACAGGTTTCCGTGTTGGTCTTGGCGGTGCTCAGGCACATTACGGCGTAACTCCTGACTTAACCACTTTGGGTAAAATCATCGGTGCGGGTCTGCCAGTGGGTGCATTCGGAGGCAAACGTGAAGTGATGGAATGCATCGCACCGCTTGGTAAGGTGTATCAAGCAGGTACTTTATCAGGTAACCCACTGGCAATGCGTGCTGGTATCGCGATGTTTAAACATCTGCGTGAACCGGGCTTCTATGAGAAATTAACTGCGCAGCTTGAGAAACTGCTGGTTGGCTTACAAGCAGCTGCGGATGAAGCTGGTATTCCATTCAAGACCCAACAAGTTGGTGGTATGTTTGGTCTATACTTTACCGATCAGGAAGATATCACCAGCTTCGATTCAATGTTGAAATGCGATGTCGATGCTTTCCGTAAATTCTTCCACGGTATGTTGAAACGTGGTGTGAACCTTGCACCTTCTGCATTTGAAGCCGGCTTTATTTCTGCTGCACACAGCGATGAAGATATCGAATTCACGATCCAGGCTGCTAAAGAAACTTTTGCAGAAATGAAAGAGTAAATTTGCTTTTTTAGAATCCTCCCTAACCTTCTCTTGGGCTTCATTTTATAAGCAATGCTTTTAATATTCGCTCAGGAGAGGGTATTCATCGTTGTAAATAAAAATCACACCTCTCCCTAACCCTTTCCTAAAAGGAGAGGGAAGCTTCAGTTAATTTGAGATCAAAATGCAAACCAAACATTATTTGACTTTAAGCGATGCGGAATTTTTATTAGACCAAGCCCATCAATATGCGATTCAGAATAACTTTAATGTCAGTATCGCTGTAGTTGATGAAACGGGTAATTTGCTGGCGATGAAACGTATGGATGGTGCTTCACCTATGACCGCCAATTTATGTCTGGAAAAAGCCAAGTGTTCTGCCATGAGTCGCCGTCCATCCAAGCTGTTTGAAGATATTATTAAAGGCGGCCAGATGGGCTTTCTGACAATGGATACCTTCTCGGGTATGTTGGAAGGTGGTGAGCCGATTCTGTATCAAGGGCAGTTGGTGGGTGCGATGGGTGTATCTGGTGTAAAGTCATTTGAAGATGCGGAGATTGCACAGGTGGCGATTGAGAAGTTTTTGGCGCAGCAGAGCTAGACATTAGGCACTTGAGAATGGTGCTGACATTCTCAAGTCGAGTATAAAAATCACTATCGGATGAGATAGTGATGCTGCTGTTTAATCATTTCCTTATATTCTGTCGAATTATACAGATCTAAACAATGCATTAATATCGCAGGCATTGCGTTACTTTTATATACCTTAGTTTTAGTTTTCATGTATTGATTTATATATTTTTTTAAATTTTTATAGGCAGGTTCTTCATACGAGCCATGTTGGAAATATCCGCCCATCGCTAGAGCTGCCTCCGAACTAAGAGCTTGATCTTGAGTCATCGTCATACAATAACTAAATCCAAAATTTTTGATATTGAGCTCATCTGCATTTGATATGGATTTATTTAAATCGTTTGCATAACATGCACTCATCACTAGAAAACTAAAAAATATGGCAATAATTTTCATTATCTTAAATTCCAAAACAGAATATCTGTGGTTTTTATGCTAGGTGTATTATGAATAAAGTAACAGCTATCTCCACAATCATTTCCATTCCATAAAGTGACATGTCCAGAAGCATCTCCCCAACCAGAGACTTTAAAAACAATAATTCCTTTTTTTCCTTTTAATTGTGATGATAAATCTTGGTTATTTTGAGGCTTGAAGGAGAGATCCGCATTTCCTAAATTTTGTTCAACAAAGGTGATCATTTCGCGAACCCTCAGTAAATAAGGTTTATGATCAGCTCCTCTGACTTTATAACCTCTCGTTGACTGTTTAATTGGCATTCCACCGTAGTTGAAGGATCTACTTAATCTTAAAGCACAGGCATTTGCATACCCGGTAGGATTTTCTTGATATAAAGCGATCGCCTGGCCTCCCACCATAGAATACACATCACTTGCTGGCATCTTTACGGGATAATATTTCCATAATTCGGAAAATAAAGGTCTTTTTGCTTGTATGGTTGAAGAACGCCCACCAGCCGTTGCAGTTATACTCACCATATTTAGTATTCCGTATCAATTATTATTGTTTTTCCTTGAAAAATATTTTTAAGTAGCCCCTTACCTTCAGCATCAATATCAAGTGAAATAGTAAAAGGGTTAAATGCGTTTATTTCGGAAGGTTCTGGTTTTATTTCGATAGTAATAATATCGCCTTGTGCATAACCGGAAGTTTCAATATGCAAATTTAAGTCATCAAAAAATCTGGACTTTTTTTCTAAAAGAATAAAATTGTCTCCATAGCTCCAATAAATATTATTGATAGTCTTTACTTTTTTTTCTTCAATATATTTATCAGCTATATAGGGTGTTGATTGATCACTTTTACTTGAGACCATACCATTATTCATGACAGCCAAATCAGAAATTTTCAGGAATTTTGAACCACAAGTTGACCTGTCTCCTACTGCAACAATACTTCTACCGAGCACAACCATAAAACCCCGATTAGAAGCAAGTGCTTTGGATAGGACATTACATTTAGGACAATAATGTACCATTCCATCCAAATGCACTGCTTTCCCAGCTACCAAAAAAGAAGGATCGCCAAGAGTAATGATTCCGCCATGATCAGTTTTACAACCAACTGTTATTAATGCTTTCATTGTTATTTTTTATTAATCTTTTATAAAATTAATAATAACATAACCATATAAAATCAAAGGTTTGGTTTAAAAATCATCTAATCAGTTTGCATATAACTACTATAATGGCTGAGTGTAGATATAAGTCCTTTTTACTTTGTTTAAATCTTATCCTGCTGACTTTTTAAGTATTGAGTACCTTTCAAACTCAGTTAGCATATACCTTCACCATAAATGCTAACTGTCTTAAGCCCAAAGAGAATTCTATGCTGTACCCAATGCCTAAAAAAATCCAACTCGCACCATCTCAAGCCAAATGGCAATTGGCATCAGCACAATCTGTTTTAGTTCTTGTAGGCTTACAAAATCTACGCATGATACAGGGCATTCAAGACAGTGTGCTTATGCACAACCTGATTCAAATCAGCAACAAAGCCAAAGCACTCGATATTCCCATTGTTGATCTGTACGGTGATGATCTGATTCAAGGTATGCAGCAACTCGGTGAATATGCCTCAACCCATCCACAGTTAATCTTTGCAGGCACAATCACCCCAATGTTGAAACAAATCCTGCCACATTTACAAAGTGTGACTGAGCAAATTTGCGTGATTGATGATGCGATCCTATTGCCAAATCAGGAACAGCACATTCAGTGGATCGATAATATTTCGGCACAAGGCTTGCATCATATGAATAGTTATAGGTTGACTCGATTATGGAATCTGAGTGCGCCAGCAGAATATGTGTTGTCGAGCAAAGGTATTATGTTAGCAGTAGCAGAACAGCTGGATATGGATGCACTAGATATTGATCCATATGTAGATTTAAGACAATACGGACTGGACTCGATCGCTGTAGTAAGCCTGGTTGGTGTGTGGCGCGCTAATGGTGCAAATATCCGTTATGAAGATGTTTATGAATATCCTTCACTAGAAGAACTGGTGAGTTTTGTTCTGCAATCAGCACGCAGATAATCACGAATTGGGCAATTTTCTTAATATAATCGGAAATTTCATCGGCAATTACAGAAAACGACATTGTAATTCTGTGCCAAGCTTTCTATCATTGCCGCCTTGTTTTGCGCGATCAGCCAGGGATTGAACTTTGAGCAATTTTCTAACCGAACATCTGATTCATCGTGATGACGATTTTATGGTCATTCATAAACCGGCAGGTTTACTCACGGTACCCGGTAAAACAGAAGATTTGCAAGATTGCCTGATTAACAGATTAGTAGAATTAGAACCAAAAACACTACTTATTCATCGTCTCGATCGGGATACTTCTGGAATTCTGGTCTTTGCCTTAAGCCGTGAAGGACAAAAATCTATTTCGCGCCAGTTTCAGGAACGCCAAACCGATAAAACCTATCAAGCTATTGTAGCCGGAACATTAGACGGTGAAGGTACTGTCGATATACCGGTGATCTATGATCCAAGCCGTCCACCATTACATGTTGCTGAACCAAATCATAATAAGCCCGCATTGACCCACTGGCAGGCAGTCGAGCATTTTGAAATTCAGGGACAGCCCGTTACTCGCGTCAAACTGACACCCATTACCGGCCGTTCACATCAGCTCCGTGTACACATGCAGTATCTCGGTCATCCAATTATTGGCGATACTTTATATGCTACAGTGCAACAGCAACAGTTGATGCCACGCCTGTGCCTGCATGCAGAACAGCTCAGTTTTATTCATCCTAAAAATGCAGAAAAAGTCGAGTTTCATTGCCCGGCACCATTCTAGGAAATACTCGTTTAATCGTCGTTATTGATGCCCACTTTTGGTGGGCTTTGTGTCAAAATATATTGCTTAAAGGTGTGAAATTTTGCTCAAATGATGTGCTATTTTTGAGCATAATCTTTACAGTCTTGTACTTAAGATAAGGGTGGAAAAATTGCAGCAGTTTGCTATTGGTCAACGTTGGTTATCAGATACTGAAACAGAACTCGGTCTGGGGGTTCTCATTGATGTTGATGAGCGATCGGTCAGTATTTTATTCCCGAAAAGCGACGAAACCCGTGTCTATGCACGTAGCAATGCGCCTTTGTCTCGTATCATTTTTAATGTAAATGATGAACTGCAAGACCAGGAAGGCAATACCTGGACAGTTGAATCTTTTGAAGATCGCAACGGCGTGGTGCGCTATCAGGTTGTACGTACTTTAAGTGATGGTACTGAGGAACGTAAAGCTCTGAATGAAACCCGTATTGGTGCAACCATTCAACTGTCTAAGCCATTAGACCGTTTGCTGGCTAGCCAAATTGATTATAAAGAATGGTATGATCTGCGTATTGAAGCTATGCTCATGCAAGCCAATATGCAAAGCAGCCCGTTACGTGGTCTGGTTGGCTCACGTGTAGGCTTGATTCCGCATCAGCTGTATATCGCACACGAAGTCGGTAAACGTTTTGCACCGCGTGTATTGCTGGCGGATGAAGTAGGTCTGGGTAAAACCATTGAAGCCGGTTTGATCATTCACCAACAGTTAAAAACTGGCCGTTCTGAACGTATTCTGATTCTGGTACCAGATTCACTGCAATATCAGTGGATGATTGAAATGCGCCGTCGTTTCAATCTGGAATTCTCACTATTTGATTTAACCCGTACTGCATCGATCAAAGAACACGATCCTGATCTAAATCCGTTCCTGACTGAACAGCGCATTATTGCTTCTATTGACCTAATGATTGATCACGAAGACCTGCGTGAGCAGGCGCTTGAAGCTGGTTTCGATCTTCTTGTTGTCGATGAAGCCCATCACCTGATGTGGAGTGAAGAAGAGGGTGGTAACGACCGTTACGATCTGGTTGAAGAACTATCTGAAAAAACACCAGGCGTATTATTGTTAACGGCAACACCTGAACAGCTGGGTGTGGAATCGCACTTTGCGCGTTTACGTTTGCTGGATCCACAACGTTTCAGTTCATTAGACCGTTTCCTGGATGAAGAAGCACAATATCAGCAGACTGCAAAAATTGCTGAAGTGCTAATGTCAGATATGCCACTTGAAGAAGGGCATCTGGCAGCACTTGAAGGTCTGCTTGGTCATCGTATTGAAGATAACCCTGAGCAACGTTTCCGTGCGATTCACGAACTGCTGGACCGCCATGGTACTGGCCGTATCCTGTTCCGTAATACCCGTGAAGCCATTCAGGGCTTCCCGGGGCGGGACTGCCAGCCAGCACCATTACCAGCACCTGAAAACTGGTCTAAAAATGGCAAGCTACGTGAACAAATGTGGCCCGAAGAATCACAGCTTGATGGTTCCTGGATGGAATCAGACCCACGAGTAATGTGGTTGATGGAAAAACTCCGCACTGATCTCAAACACAAAAAAGTGCTTTTGATTGCGCGTAGTGGTCCAGTAGTAGAAGCACTGGAAAATGTGCTACGTCTTCATGCTGGTATCCGTACTGCGATGTTCCATGAAGGCATGAGCCTGCTGGAACGTGACCAGGCAGCAGCTTATTTCGCTGAAGAGTCTTATGGCGCGCAGATTTTGCTGTGTTCAGAAATTGGTTCTGAAGGCCGTAACTTCCAGTTTGCTTCTGACCTGATCCTATTTGACTTGCCAGCAAATCCAGATGTGCTTGAGCAACGTATCGGTCGTCTGGATCGTATCGGTCAGGAAAATCGTATCCAGATTCATGTGCCTTATCTGGTCGGTACTGCACAAGAGCGTATGTTCCGCTGGTATAACGAAGCACTGAATATTTTCAGCAATATTTCGCCAACTGCGCAAACATTGCAAGAAAACTTCATTATTGAATTAAAAGACTGTTTACTTGCTGATAAAGGTCAGGCTTTTGAAGACCTGCTAGAGGAAGTGACCGTACAACGTCAGGCGCTGGAAGCAGAACTGCAAGAAGGCCGTGACCGTCTGTTGGAATACAACTCTTGCCGTCCAATGGTGGCACAGGAAATCGTCACTGCGCTTGAAGACTATGACGATAATACGACTTTGCCAATGTTCATGAAGCGCTTTATGGCATCGACCAACATTGATTTTGATGAGCAAAGTAATGGTACGGTGATTATCAAGCCAACCGATCAAATGCAGGTGCAAGGTCTGACTCTGGATGAAGAGGGCATGACTGCAACTTTCTATCGTGATCAGGCACAAATCCGTGAAGATGCTCAATACTTGACGCTTGAACATCCATTCACTGAAAGTGTGATGGAAATGATCAATACACAAGGATTTGGTAGTACCAATGTTGCGGTGTTGAAGTCTGCTGCATTGCCACAAGGTTCAGTATTGCTTGAAGTCTGGTTTAAAGTGGATGTCGTGGCACCGAAAGCATTGAACTTGCCATCAAGCTTGCCACAACAATTGGTTCGTGTATTGCTCAGTGAAAAAGGTCAGGATCTGTCGCAAAAAATTGCGCCAGAAATTCTGAAACCATATTTACATCATCTGGATGGCAATAGCTGCCGTCAGGTCGTGAAAGCGCGTCGTGAAGTAATTGAAGCACGTTATCAACAGGCACTGGAACTGGCTCGAGCTGCTTTGCCGCAATTCAAGCAACAGGCGAAGGAAGTATATGGCAGCAAATGGCAATATGAAATTGACCGTCTGACTTACCTGAAACAGTTCAACCCAAGCATCCGTGAAGATGAAATTTCTCGTCTGCAAAAACTGCAGAAAGAAGGTTTAAGCTTACTGGATGGTCTGTCTGTAACCCCAGAAGCAATTCAGGTGATGGTGGTGGTTAAACCATAACAATCATCTAAGAAAAGGCAGCCTTCGGGCTGTTTTTTTATGGCTATTTTTCTACAAGAAATCTGGATTGAAATTATGAGGATTTATATGATTAAAACTATTTCATTTAGATAAGAATATTTGTTTGAAGATATAAGCTGTCAGTAAATAGTTGTTGTTAAAAATCATCTTCGGTTAAAATAGTAAAAAATCATAACAAGAAATCAAAATAATGTCTCAGGCGTTTATTACTTTAGGCTCGCAAACTTCACATGGTGGTGTAGTTGCCGAAGCGGAAAATTCTGTATTAATTCACGGCATCGCTGTGCATTTGCAAGGCATGAAGCATTACTGTCCCAAGTGCAATAGCGTAGTGACCGCCATTGCTAAAAATCAATCCATTACTGTTTTAGGGCGGGCGGTGATTGTCGCAGGTGACAAAGCCAGTTGTGGCGCCCAGTTTCTGGCAAATCAGCATCTGACAGTTTCGCAAAAATAATCCAGCTGCTTTTATTCTTCATTCGGTGACTTCAAGGTCATGCTTAGGAAGAATATGTGCTCATTTTTAGTCATCTTTAAGGTTAAGCTTGCAGACATCATGGATTGAAAAACTATATAACCGCATGAAGCCAGCCTTACATTTTACCCATGCCAATGGCATTCCATCAGCGACTTATCGGAAGTTCCTGAACGGTTTTCAGGATGAATATACGGTTAAAAGTATTCCTTTGATCGGCATGAATCCAGATTATCCAATTACCACAGACTGGCGTTATTTGGTGGATGAGGTGATTGCCGATATTGAACAGCAATTTTCAGGACAGCCAGTGATTGGACTTGGACACTCTTTTGGCGGTTTGGTTACGATGATGGCAGCTTATAAAAAACCAGCTTTATTTTCTAAGCTCATCATTATGGATCCGCCTTTTGTGATTGGGAAAAACAGTGCGTTATTTGAATTGGTGAAAAAGTTCAATTTAAAAAGTATTGATCGCTTTACTCCGGCAGGTATTACTTTAAAGCGTAAAGACCACTGGTCATCTCAGCTGGACGCGGTAGAGGCGCTGAGATCGAATCGTCTGTTTAAGCATTTTGATGAACAGTGTTTTCAGGACTATATCGACAGTGGAATTGTTGAAGATCAACAGCGCGGTGGTGTAACTTTAAAAATTCCAAAACAGGTTGAAGCAGAAATCTTTCGGACAGTTCCGGCCTGGTGGTGGCGTACTCCGCGTAAAGCACCGCAAGTTCCCATTCACCTCATCACTGCAGAACAGAGCCAGTTCTATCAACAGGGTCTGCCGCAAGGCTTAAAGAAAATTTATCAAATTGATTATTCAGTCTTGCCAGGTGGACATATGTTTCCACTGGAACAGCCAAAACAGGTAGCTGAATATGTAAAAGCCAAACTGAAAACTTTGGGATAATATCGAATAAAAAGAGATGATCGGTATCTCTTTTTATTTAGCTTGTATTCATCAAGATTAACGGATTTGAGACTGATCGAGATGTCGAGCACCTTCCAAAATCATGCGGATCATGATCATGGTCTGTTCAGCAATTTCCTGACGTTCATCAGCTGGCATATCTATCACTTTGGCACCCATGTTAAATACCAGCTGGGTAATCGCTTTGGCAGCAATATCCGGATAGAGCAGACGGCTTTTATTTAGTCTTTCCAGACGTACTAGGTCTTCCTGTAATTCCTGCTGAAAATACTGGAGTTGACGTTCTACCGCCTGTTTATATGATTGTGAACCGGTATAGCCTTCACGGAGTAACAAACTCAGGTTGCCTTCATCAGCATCTAACTGGGCAATAAATACTTCTACTGAACTACGGATAATACTGTTCTGTTTCGATGCCTTTAAACGCGATTCATTCAGAATCTTACGCAAAACCAGACCGGCACGGTCAATCAGTTCAATTGCCAGTTCATCGATATCTTTAAAGTGACGATAAAAGCTGTTCGGTGCAATACCGGCTTCGCGTGCTACTTCACGCAGGCTTAAAGAGGCAATACTTTTTTGTGGGCCAATCAGATTCAAGGCTGCCTGAAACAGTTCTTCTTTGGTAATGGTCGCCTTACGCCCCACGCTGCGTACAATGATCGGTTCATCAATGTTCTTTGTTTTGAGTAGGGAAGCGTCACTGCTTATTTTCATTGAAGACTCGTCATGTATTGGATATGAGGCATTCCAGTATTATAGCGAAGCCCAGCAAACTTGTGAAATGAATAGAAACAATACATGTATATATACAAATATATATACATGTGTATAATAATTCAAAACCCAACAAGATTGCTATGAAGATGCAGGTACTCGCAAAACGTAAATCGCCGATCGATTTCTTTAAAGAAAGCGTGATTGATCAGCATGCGATTAATTTCTGGATGCAGAAATTTAACCCACTCTGGTCGTTGAACCAGCCATTGGGCAAGATTGTGCATAAAGAAAATGCTGCCCAGGATATGGTCAGCCTGAAAATTCTGGTCAATCGCTTGTTCAAATTTGGCGAAGCGGGCCAGCATCATCCAGTTTACGTTGTGGTAAATGGTATTCGTTACGAGCGTAGCTATAGTCTGACTCAGCTGGATCAGCAACATGTGTTACTGACCATCAAGAAAGTTGAAGATGGCAAGGTAAGTCATTGGGCGGCAAATATAGCTCAAGTTGGTGACATTATTGAATTCGGTTTGCCATTTGGCGATATGACTTTAGCTGTTGAAGCAACACCAATGCTGTTGTTGGCAGCGGGTAGTGGTATTACACCTATGCTGAGTTTGCTCGAAGCATTAAGCAAGACTGGCAAGCTGAGTCAACAGCCAGTACAGCTTCTGTACTGGGTAAAGCATTATCAAGATGTCGCATTCAAATCACGTTTTGAAGAATTTGCTGCGCAGTATCCAAACTTTAGCTTTAAAGTATTCGCGACTCAGGAACAACCAGTTGCAGAACGCTTGAATCAAAGTCATCTGGCCGATCTTCAAAATATTGATCAGACAACAGTCTATGCTTGCGGTCCATCAGGTTTTGTCGCTCAGGCAGAAATACTGTTTGCTCATGCCAAAGTATTTAAGTCTGAAGCTTTCAGCATGAGTCTGGACGATAACACTGAAACAGGCTTTGTGAATGTCACACTGACGCAATCTAATAAAGTTGTTAGCATTCCAAAAGGTCAGTCTATTCTGGCGAGTCTGGAACAGCAAAATATTAAACCGAACCATGGCTGTCGTATGGGTATTTGTAATAAATGCGCTTGCAATAAAGTTGAAGGTTCTACCAAAAATTTAGTCAATGGCGCACAAAATAAAGAACCAGGAAACCTCCTGAAAATTTGTGTGAATTCAGCGCAGACTGACCTTGTCATCGACCTATAAGCGAGTTGATCACTATGAATATGCCAGTAAAATTTCAGTATTTTAAAAATCCAAAAAACCGTGAACTGACACAGACAGAATTGGACGAACTTGCGCGTGAACTTGATGCGATCAAGCAGGAAGTGCTAGATGACTTGGGTGAGAAAGACGCGAAATACATCCGTCGTGTCTATTCTGCAATTCGTTACTCTTCTATCGCGGGTCGTGCGTTATTGTTCGCAGGCTGGTTCCCACCAGCATGGATTTTAGGTACAGGTCTGCTTGGTTTTGCCAAAATCATGGAAAATATGGAGTTGGGTCATAATGTCATGCACGGTCAGTACGACTGGATGAATGATCCTAAGATGAATGGCCAGACCTATGAATGGGACATTGTGGGTACTTCTGATAACTGGCGTCAAACCCATAACTTTAAACATCATACCTATACCAATATTAAAGGTATGGATGATGATATCGGCTATGGTCTGGTTCGTCTGTTCCCTGAACAACGCTGGAAGCCATCTTATTTATTACAACCGATTTACAGCATTCCATTCTGCCTGTTGTTCCAATGGGGCGTAGCGATTCAAAACCTTGAACTGGGTAAATACTTCAAGGGTCGTAAAACCAAGGAACAGACCAAAGAAGAATGGAAACCAATGCAGCGTAAAATTACCAAACAGCTGTTTAAGGACTATGTCTTCTTCCCGTTGATTGCAGGTCCTGCTGCATTGCCGGTGTTTGCTGGTAATATGGTGGCAAATGGTATCCGTAACGTTTGGACATTTAGTATTATTTTCTGTGGCCACTTTACTAAGGATGTTGAAGTATTCCCGAAATCAGTACTGGAAAATGAAAGCCGTGGTCACTGGTATATGCGACAGATCCGTGGTTCATCGAATCTGACAGGCTCTGAAGCGTTTCATATTCTGACTGGTCACTTGAGCCATCAGATTGAGCACCATTTATACCCAGATGTGCCGGCACGTCGTTATCGTCAAATGGCGCCAAAAGTTCAGGCAGTCTGTGAAAAATATGGTCTGAACTATAACAATGCCAGTCTGGTGAAACAGTACGGCAGTGTGATTAAGCGTATTGTGAAGTATGCATTTCCGTTTAGAAAATAAGTTTCTATAATTTAATAAAAAACCACTTCAATTGAAGTGGTTTTTTATTGGTAATCTTTGTATAGATAAAATTAATTCTATATTAAAAATAAAGGCAGAACATATACTTAATAAAAATTAGGTGGTGTTTCAAAAAGTATGCTGAAAAAAAGCAGGTTGGATTTTGATAAAATAGAGAAATGCGAATAACTCTAGAAATCAAGTGTCCAGCCTGCCTAAGTGACAGTATAAAGAAAAATGGCACAAAAGTAGATGGTAAGCAAAATTACCAATGTAAAATATGCAGACGTCAATTTATTGGTGATCATGCTCTCAGTTATCAAGGCTGTCACTCAGGTATCAAAACCAAAATATTACACCTCATGGTGCGAGGCAGTGGTGTCAGGGATATAGCAGAAATTGAAAGAGTAAGTATCGGTAAAGTTCTACGGACACTTAGCCAATCAAAATATCAACTTCGAGCACAGCAAAGTCATTATGAAACCCTTGAAGTAGATGAGTTTTGGACTTTTGTTGGTCATAAGCAAAATAAACAATGGCTAATTTATGCCTATCATCGAGAAACAGGTGAAATTGTTGCTTATGTATGGGGTAACCGAGATTTAGCCACTGCAAAACGACTTAAATTAAAATTGAAGCAGTTAGGTGTAAGCTATACATGTATATCAAGTGACCATTGGGATAGCTTTGTTACGACCTTTAAAGAATGCAAACAGTTGATTGGTAAATTTTTCACTGTGGGTATAGAAGGCAATAATTGTCGATTACGGCATCGAATCAGGCGAGGCTTTAGGAGAAGCTGCAACTTCTCCAAAAAGCTTGAAAATCATTTCAAAGCCTTTGATTTAGTGTTCTTTTATATCAATAATGGATTCGTTTAATGCCAGCATACTTTTTGAAACACCACCAAAAATTATAGTTTTAATAGGGTAAATTTAAAAATGGTTATTTTTTGTTAAGTTTTGATAGGAAATATTTTTATTTAAACTTTTATTTTGAGCACTTTTGACAATTGTTAATTTAAAAGAAAAGTAAATTGATTTTTATATATTCTTATAGAGTATTTTTAATTAATATGTATAGCGATTTTTTAAAATTCATTAAAGTAAATAAATATGAACGTATATTTATAATAAATTGATTTTAATATGTTTTATAAATTATATTGAAAATAAGTTAAACTATTATGAATTATTGAATATTAATGATAATAATTATTATTTTATAAATTAAATGAGCTATCACTTAAAAATAATGAGCATTTTTGCTAACTTTAGATTTTTGAAATTGTGGTAATTTTCATCAATTGTATGTAAATGGTGAAGAGTGTAACAAAATGTATAGAAATAGAGATGGTAGTCGTCGATCTATGCAGGCGGGTTTCACTCTAATTGAATTAATGATCACGGTTGCGATTATTGCGATTCTGGCAGCAATTGTTCTACCTAATTATAGTAACTATGTTGTAAGAGCACACCGCACAGATGCGCAGGCAGCAATGCTGAATTTGGCTCAGTATATGGAGAGCCAATATAATGCAAGTTTTAGCTACCCTGCCGAAAGTAACATTCCGAGTAGTTTGATGTCACCTACAAATATTAGTGATTACTACACTTTTGATTTTGATGATGATGCCACTTCAGAGCAAAGTTTCAAGATTACAGCAACACCCACCGCCAGACAAAATGATACTCAATGTGGAACACTGACGTTGAATGAACAGGGAGCGAAAACTCCGACCACAAGTGGTTGCTGGAAATGAAATCAAATAAAGGTTTTACCTTATTTGAGCTGATTGTCACTGTGGCTATCTTGGCAATTTTAGCAATGATTGCAGCACCTTCCATGGTGAACTTAATCAAATCAAGCAAAATAAAAACAGCCTCCAGTGCGATTGTTGATTTTATGCAGCAAGCACGCAGCGAAGCTATTCGTACTGGCCGTCCAGTAACGATTTGTGCTAGTTCAAATGCTTCAACCTGTGTTAACACGAGTAAAAATCAATGGAATGTTGGATTGGTGATGCAAATTACCAATCCAGATGCTTCTGTTATTTATTCTGTTTTAAAATTTGATGATCCAAATCTCGAGATTACCGGCCCAAATAATACTGATAGTCGTGTTGTATTTAATAGTGTTGGTGCAACAACGGGAACACCTCGAATTGAAGTGAGTATGACAGACCAAGATAAGTATTCTGTTTGTATTTCTGTTTCCGGTCGAGCTGAAAAAATCAAAGGAATTACATGCCCATGAAAAATTTCAATGCTCAGCAGGGCTTTACTTTATTGGAAGCACTTATTGCCATGTTTCTGACAGCAGGGGCAATATTGGGTCTTGGAATTTTACATATTAAGTCTGTACAACAAAGTCAATTAGCTATGCAACGGACTATTGCAAATATTCAGGCGAATGATCTGGTCGATAGGATGTGGGCAAACAGGTGTTCCCTTTCTACACAGTATGGAAATATTAAAAGCAGTTGGCAAAATCGCTGGAATCCTGCTCAAGCTGGAACCCTAGATACGAACCAAATGGCGATGCACCAAATTTTAAAAAGTTGGCAGGGAACAGTTACACAGCCAGATACAACTAAACAACGCTATGAAGTTGTAATTTCGTGGGTTAATGATAAAGCTGCTGCTGGAACTGCAGTCACCCAACAAAGTTTTACTTATAATTTTACGCTTCCAGTATGTACCACCTAATCATTATTCGGATTTGATCAATGAAAAAAATGTCTTCTTTCAAGCATGCTCAGGCCGGTGTGACATTAGTTGAATTAATGATAGGTCTGACAGTCGGGTTGGTTGTGACTGGTGGAGCTATGGCAATTTTGTTTGGCAACCAAAAAATGCTGCTGGAAAAAGGTAGATTGGACCGTACCCAGGAAGAGTTTCGTTTCGCCATCACAACTATTACCCGTTTAGTTCGTCAAGCAAATTCTTTTTCAGTCCCTGCTTCGAATAATGAGTTGGTAATTAATTTTGACAGTAGTCAAAGAGATTGTTTGGGGGTTTCTAGTGTGTCATCGACCAACAAGCTTAAGTTAGAAAATAATCAGTTGCTTTGTATTCGGAATAATGATCCAGATAAATTCTATGTGTTGGCTAAAAATATAGGTAACTTACAATTTTCTTACGGTATTCAGAAATCGGGTGTTGTGGCCTATACACCATATTTTAAGAGTGATGCTAGTGTCGATACAGTTGTGGAATATGTATGGAATGATATTACGAGTGTTCAAACAAAAATCAGTATTGTGCAGGATGGTTTAGCCAAGCAACCCGTACTTGAATTTATTGCAACCTCTCATCAGAAAAGTAGTACAGCTAACTTATCTAGTGGTGGTAAGTCTCAATTAACTGAAGAAGAATTGAAAAAATTGCTCGAGGAAGAAGCAAAGGCAGACAAAAAAGCAGAGGATGAACTAAAGGCAAAAGAAGAAGCAAAGGAAAAGGAAGTAAAAGATAAGCCAACGAGTATATCAAATCTTACAGACGTTTTATCTTTACTTACAATTCAGATTGGTAGTGAGAGTGAAACATTATTATCTAAATTTTCAACGAATGGAAATCAAAATATTAAATTAGGTACTAATATCAAAATCTACTTAGAAAAGAATAATAATGATTTAAGTGATTGGAAAATTTCTTGGGGGATAGATGGTCAGACACCAGCTAGTGTAACACTACCAGCAGAGGGTGTAAGTAGCAAAACATCAATTTTATCTTTTAATGCACTAGGCGAGAAGAATACTAAATTTTACATTAAAATAACCCCAATCAGCTGTGTTGCATCTTGCAGTATTAAAGAGCTTAACTTTATGTCAAAAGATAATTAGAGATATTTTTTATGAAAAAACAGCAAGGTTTTGTATTGGTTTTTACTATCATTTTGCTTCTCGTTGCAGCGATCTTGGGTTTGTATGCTATGCGTAGTACCATTATGCAGGATAAAATGACCGCAAATATTTATAATAAAACCATTACGACCAATGCTGCGGAACAGGGTGCATCAGTTTTTTTAAGCTGGTTTGAAAAACGCTTAAAAGAGCATGGTTGGCCTACAGATGAATCAGCGAAGAGTGCTTGGAAAAATGATCTACCTTACAGTAACATGGGTAAATTGGAAGCTAATTTTGGGGACAATGGATATTATTGGATTGATCCGAATTATATAAATCCATGTGGTACAAATCCTTGCTGGGATAATGTTAATAAAACGGTTACTGTGTATATTACAGGAAATCTTGTTAAAGATAAGGGTGATAGTTCAGCAATATTGGGAGAAAGCATTTATAAAATCAAGTTGGCGACTTTGGGAGGAGGTAAGCCTTTTTCACTGCCAGAGTTACCAGCAGCGTTAACATTTGCAGGAATTTTAAATGGATTTACAGCTCCAAGTTCAGGTGCTTCAATTAACGGTGGAGATAAATTAGCAGTTGCTACAGGAAATGCTAATGCACAAGATAAAATAATTGCAGATATAAAAAAGAAAAACGAAGATAATTACTCAGGTAAAGATTGTTCAACGCCATGTGTATCCGTTACGGATCTAAAAGATTGGGGCAATGCTGAAAAGGTAAAGAACCTTGCCGATCAATTGGCATCTTTAAAAGAAGCAACGGTTTATAGAGAGAACTATGCAGGTAAATTACCATGTTCAGGCATCATCATTGCATATAAAAACTTAACAATTAGTGGTAATGCATTCAATCAGTGTAGTAAAAAATTCCAAGGTATAATTTTAGCCCTAGGTGAGAAATTTGATGTAAATGGTTCTGGTGGAATGAATATTGATGGGGCTGTTTTTGCAGGTCATATTGAAAATGTAGGAACTACTGAAACACCTAAATTTCAATTTGGAACACAATCTTCTATTATTAATGGCGGTGGTAATTTTATGATTCAGTATAATAGTAAATATTTTGGAAATAATTCAAATACTGAATTTACAGATACGCAACCGACAAGTACCAAAATTCTTTCTTGGAATGATGTATTGTAACTTATTGAGTTAGGTTTGTAGTTGGCCTCAATTTCATTAACTGTTTTTGAGGCTTTATTTTGGGAATGATATTTAAGCCAATTTTTGATAAGTGCTAATTTCAGGCAAAGAATTATCGACACCCACCATATAAGCATGATCAGCTAGCTCCAGCATTTCCTTATCTTCAAGACTATTGCCATAAGCATAAACCGCGACATAATTATCTAAATGATATTTTTCTAAAATCCTGATTTTCTTCTGCGCATTACTACAGTCGGGAGTCTGATAAAACCCTGTTATTTTCCAGGCTTGGATTTCAACTTCGCTACAGAGTAAATCGATATTTAAATATGTGCAGAGCGGTTTTAAATATAAATCCAGAGATGCAGAAACAAGCACCACTTCATGGCCTAATTCTTGATGTTGCCTAAGCTGCTCTAACAGTTTGGGATTTAATTTAAGTAGCAGTTTTTGCGCATAGTCCTGAGCCAATTGCAGAATTTCCTCGGCATCACTGTCTTTAAACATGCTAGCATACAATTTAGGACGCATGCGGTGTGCCGGATAGAAATTTAAATAATAGGCCTGAATCCATGGCAAAATTTGCATGCCACGTTTCACAATATGCCGTTTTCTCAAGGCATAAAAAATGAACCCGGTAAAACTGTCATGCAGATACAGGGTTCCATCAAAATCAAATAAGGCTAGAGTTTTAGATTCTTGATTTTGCGCATGCATGTTTGATATCGACCATCGACGCGGGTAGCAAACCAGTTGGTATTATAATCACGACTTAATTTTGGTCCGGAAATGACCACTTCAGGCATGATGGCATAGATAGGGTCTTTACCGGTTGTTTCCTGATAAAGCTTGCTAACGCCACGATAGGTCATGGTGTCTTCAAAATCTTTCTCTTTTTCTTTCTTTAAATCAGCCCGGATCTGACGTTCAGTAATAATGAAATTATGCTTGGCAAATACATTGATTAATTCACGTTCAGACTGACTTTTCTGAGAGCGGATACTGCCATCCTTGCTATATAGCAAGAGATCGCCATCCAGATCCAGTTCGGCTTCAGTCAGATCATTGAGCATGCTCTGGAAGGCAGCATTACGACTGGAATACATGCCTGAATTATAGTCGGCAAAACGATAGATCGGTTTATCATAATCTGCCGGATACATCATCAGACGATGAATACCATAATACAGACCGCCATACTGACTATACAGATCGGTACGCAGTTCAGCGATATTGCCACCTTGACGCTTATGCTCCTTGGCATAGCTAATATGCACTTGCATCGAACCTAAAGTCGTAATCGGATTAAGCTTTTCGCCGATGTTTTGACCAAAGAGTTTGGCTGCACCCGTCAGCGCACTCACGTGATAATGTTTGGCCATATAGTCAAATATTTCACGATACAGTTCATCCAGTTCACGTTCAGTTTTAACCTTACGCATCTGGCTGAGATAGTTGTTATCCGGAGTGGGATGATTCTTCAGAACATCCTGGAAATATCCTGCAACTGTTCCACCGATACTTTCACCAAGTTTCTCAGTAAATTTTTCTTCCAGACGGCCTTGAACTTCTTTTACTGCTTTTTCGCCCAGACCAGCAACAGTTGGATTTGCGTGGAAATTAGATTCCTGATCCACCACTGCGACAATGGTACAGATATTCTGTTTAGTCTGGGGAATACCCAGTTGTTCGGTAATATCATAGATATCTTTAGCCCATGAATCACGATTGCTGACACGTGATGGAATCGCTTTAGGTATCTGGTCAGCTTCCATAGTTGGCTCATCAGAAGACCACCAGGAACCATTGCCACAGCCAGCAAGACTTAGGGATAAAGCAAGGACAGACCACGATTTAACAGTAAAAATTCGGTGAAGTGTGTTGTTCATGTTGTCTAAATCAGATTCCAGCAGATGAGCGATCAAGGCAGATGCAGTATACTATGCTCATCAACAAAGTGATGAATTTATATGTATATTGGTCCGTATCAACTATCAAATAATTTGATTGTTGCTCCCATGGCAGGTGGGATAGATTTAAATTAAAAAATTATAATTATTATATGTTTAGTGTGTATCCGCATGGTGCAAGGTGCAAAATAGGTGCATCCATGCGGGATATTTTGAAGAATTTACCATTAGTGGTTCATTGCGACCCAGTCTTTCTTAGACTCTTTTTGTATTGATTCGAGCCAGAAAGCCACATCACTTAAATGAACATAAAAAGGTGAGTTTCTTCCATCTGATTTAAATGCAGGAAATGGAAGTGTACATTTATTTGCACGCTTATTTGCCTGTTCAATTGTAAGATGAGGCAAGTAATCCGGCAAGAGTTCTTCGAGTTTGATTACAGGTTTACGATACTTCATGAGTAACATAAAACTGATATCAACTGGATCATCAATTTTCATAGCTGCTCCCATTATGAAATCTCCTTTAAACTTTGTTTTACCGTCTCCGGCAATTCATGCTGTTCGGTATGGGTTGAAAGCATGAGGTAGATTGCATCTACATTTTCTTTATTGATTTGAATGATGGTTGATTCATTCTTACAGGTCATCGGAAGTCGTAAATCTCCCTTAAAACCTTCAGCAAATGTCAAAAATGCTTCTGTTTCTGCCTGGTTTAATACCAGGTCAAAAGGCAATTCTTTATGTAGTTCACCAATAATAAAGTTGGCCACTTGGATATTAGTCATCACGCCAGCTCACCATCTAAAAAGGTAGTTTCATCCCACCAATTAGGGTTTTCTTCCAAATATTTAGAATGTTCATCAGCGGAAAGATTCCATTCCTCAAGAGTGACCGCTTCAGCAATGCACTCACCAACTGTTTCAAATGCTTCAATAGCCTCTCTACGCAAACGTTGAACAACTTGCTCACCCAATTCTTTTGATGGAACAGGGTATAAAATTTCTTCTGAATCAGGTTCTTCGGGAATATTGACTGCCCATAATTTGTTATCTTCCATCACGCCATCTCCACATCTAAATACATTGGGCAACGCAAGTGCATCTCATATTCATCAAATAACACCTGACATGCCGCATTGCCTGTTAAATCTTTCTTTAAAAACACATAGCTCAATGCTTTACGTGTGCCTTTGCCTGAAAATGTTGAGCTACCATCTGCAAGTTCTTTCTTGGTGTATCCAAGCTTTTCGAGCCATAACTTAAAGCCAAGCTCATGCTTTTGTTTAATTCGGAAAATCATCGATATCCCCAGCTATTCACAAAGTCTCTAATGCAATCTTCAATTCCAAACAGATTGACATTCCTGTAGGTCTTAACCCGACCCTTGTACTGCACAAGCAGCACGCGGGTCATTGATGAATACTGGTAACTCATGATGCCTCGCTGTTGTAATCAGCATGTTGCATTGCAGTTTTACGCTCAGCGTAAATTTGCAATAGTTCCTGGTGATCTTCTGGATTGAATTTTGCAGCTGGTATTGCTGGCGCCAGTCGTTCTAAAGCTTCAATCGAATCCATTTCCTGAATGCGGTTAATCAGCATCTTTTTCTTTTGTGTATAAAGCATATCAACTGGATAGCTTGATTGACCGCTACCTGACATCATGTCTTTACAGATTTTGTCCTTAACAACCTTAGTGGCTTGTTGATCAATTTCATCAATCAAACTTGGTTGCACGACTTCAATGACCTCATCTGCGATTGATTCAGGTTCAACCTTAGGCGTGTATTGCTCAGGATCCAGTTCAAGCAATTTATCTTCAGTCAGTTTGCACAAGTGCTGTTGATCTTTTTGATCTAAGTGTCCATTGGCCAGAAATACGTGGCGGAAGGAAAGAACGTCATCAGGATTAGTAAACTGGTCAATTTGTGCTGTGAACTTCTCAATAAGTTTTACGGGGTCAGTTTCAATCAAATCATCGATCAAGCCGTCTTCTGCTATAGCAATCGAACCTTGCTCGGTAATTTGAATATTAGACTGACTTCCAAATGTGTTTTCTTGTGCTATAGCCTCAACGGGCTGAATCACTTCTAGTTCAGGCTGCTTCTCGATATTTGGTATGGAATTACCTGGACCAGCTGGTATGCCAACCTGTTCAGTATCTTCCTTGGCTTTTCGGCTGCGACGCTTCTTTTCAGGCTTGTAATGACTTTCTATCGTCAAAGGGTAAGCAATAGTTCGTCCAAGGAGTTTACCAATTGCTTGTAGCTGTAATTCAGCATTCTCCTGATCCATCTGGGCAAAACCATTTTTTACACATTCAACATACTTGCCAGACAGTGAAGTGAATTGAGTGTGTGCAATGTGATTAGGGTAAACTAGAAAGATTTCCTGATCTTCCACGACGTCATCAAGAGTTAAAGGCTTAGTGAAGGTAATGCCAGCCAACTCCATAGTTTCAACTTTGATAGAGAACTCATAGCCTGGCATTGCAAAGATAGTTGCCGGGAAACGATCCAGATCATCGAAATCCATCAATTCACCAACGGCGCGGCACATAATTTTTCGGCTAGCCATCATTGCCTCAAAAGCTTCTTTGCTATTTAAAATTTTCATGCCATTGATTCCTTTGCTAATTGTTCAATTTCCTGTTGTACCGCTGCCAGTTTGCTGGCTTCAATTTGGTTCAGTGCGTCAATACCCAGGTGCTCACATACTGTTTTTGCATCCAGGCCACGTGCATCAATGAAGTCTTGAAATTCAGCTAATTGTTGATCTGAAAGCCCAAAAAACTCAGCAGGTTCACACCATGCACCACGTTCTTTATCAAATTGACATCCCATTTCTTCAGCACGTGTTTTCAGAGCTGCGCGCATTTGCTTGTAATACGTGTGATTCTTATCAATAGATTCAGTGAGCTGATTTAAGTCACTTGCGTATTGCGCTTCAGCACAGCTTTGAATGTAATTTTCCAAATCTTCTTGAGCTTTGATTGCTGCAAGTTGCTCTGGTGTCATGGTGTTAATGTGATCTTTGGCCTGCTTGATTAAGTCAGCCAGAAACGTAGGACTGGCCTTTAAATCTGGCACCCACACTTCACCAGTTTCACCGCCAAGGCCACCGGCATTCTTAGCGTGATGGGTAGGGCAAGGCTTAAAGCTGATTACTCGGGCATGTTTACCTTCACCAGTGGTAACCGTGGTTAGGTAACCCATGATGTCTGCAATACGGTAAAGCTCATTACGGTTCTTACCACCCAGATCAGGACGATAGATTACCTGGTCGCCGTTCTGGTCTTCTGATGCATGTGCAATGAACACAACATCCTTACCGGCAGAAATCAGCGTGTTCACGTATTGCTTAAAGATGTTATTGGCCAGTCCCTGGGCTTTAAGTTTCAGTGAGCCATCTTTCTGCTTATTGGTACTGTTTAGCATTAGATGAGTCTTGATGCTTTCCAGCATTGCGCCCACAGTATCAATAACCACGGTGTTATAAGGTGCCAGGTCTTGAGGTGTAAGGTTCGCAACATCGGCCCATTGATTCACCTGGACAACTGCACCGCGACGAAGTTCACCGGTACGGTGCGCGCCTTTGTCAAAGTCAAAAGAAATAGCCTTGTCACCTGTAAAGCCAATAGATGTTTTCCCTAAGCCTGGATCGGCATACAGGTAAGTAATAATTGCTGAAACTAGTAAAGGCTGATCAGCTGGAATGATAGGTAGTGCCATGATTACACCTCCACCAAGTTATTTTTTTCAATGAAAGTGGAGAGCAATAAATTGATATTGCGGTGGTCGTTGTAATCAGTGAAGTCGTTATATGGATTGCCATTGGCATCCGTGATCTGGTCAACGGCTAAATTGGTGATTTCAACCGCTGTAAAGTCAGAGCCTGGAACGCCGTAGCTGTCTTTATAGGACTCAAAGTCAAAACTAACCTGTACACGGAAGCCATCAAGCTTTATAACAGCAACACCAGTTTCACCATCGATTTTAAGAGTTTGCACGCCGTATTCAGAAGGCTGGGAATTGCTATAGCTTGGCTTGTATTCAGTTGCTTCCGGTTTAGCAATTAGAGCTAAGGCAGCAAGTGTTAATGCTGAAGAAGCAAGAAACACTTTTGCAGAGTTGAAAGGATTTGATTTTACGTTCATAATTTATTTACTCACTGAGAGAGAGTGGGTTGGGCCTCAGGTAGTTCGCGCTACGCTGGGGCTTTTTGTTGTCTGTGAGATAAAGGTAAGATAACTTACTTTATAAGTCAATACTAAAAGTAATAAAAGTTACTTAATTATTATTTTGTGTTTTAATAGACAAAAGAAAACCCACCGCTGGGGTGGGTTGTTTGGAGTTTACGCACATGAATCAAGAACAAACATTTCAGCTAATACTAACTCTAATCTCAAGAGGAATTGTTGAACCAGAAGATATTGAGAAATTTATACAAGCTATTAATACGAAATGTTTTAAGGGTTGTTAAAGAAGATTTTCAGGCTTTACCCCCTGAACAATTTTACGTGATTGATAGTAAAGCTTTAGCCAATAGTCTCGGTTCTTCTGAGCATCAGATATAGTGATGTTTTTATTTGCGCCCACACCTCTCTCATGATTTGCAATCAAAACCATGAGATCATAAGCAACACGATCTTCTGAATTGTCTTTCATTTGAACCACTTCTGTCATTATTTTCTCCACCCGATCCAAGAGCCGCTCGGGTATGCGGCATTTGTTTTTTGATTTAATTTTATGTATTTTAAAATATAGGTGAGGGGGTGCTTATCACACCCCCTCGGTTTTATGCAAACCAAGTCAGGAATGCGAGTACCGCATAAAGATTTATCTTTACTGATACTCTCAATCCCTTCTTGGTCCGCAACGTCAATGAAAACATGGCATGTACCTTGTAATTCACTGGCGGGCGCCCACCAATATTTATATTGGTGCGTGTATTTATATAGCGCCATGCCGGGCGCTTGCCCTGAAGGTGTGGCCACACCGGAGGGGCGTTCAGCTCAGATTACTGCTTTATTGTCGATCGTGCCTTCGCTTATTTACCCACAAGGTTGGATGGGCGAAACCATTTACACTCAAACAATACTGCAATTCACATCACCTTTAGCGGAGTATCAATCCGCAATTCAGGATTGATGGTCCCGAATACCTAAGCCGCATATAGCGGCTTTTATTTCCACATAGTCAGCGGTGACTTACTCTTTAAACATCTCTGTACAATCCAACAACCTTGCCAATTAACTTACAACCATCTATCAAAGGGATTGTTTGTTCAGGCCAGCTAGGATTTAGAGGCTGAAGGTAAATACTGCCCCCTTCCAAAATTAGCTTTTTAAATGTTGCTTCTGCATCACCCTCACAAGAAACAATAACCAAATCACCCGTTTTTAAATTATCTGGCTGAAAGTCGGGATTTACATAAATTTTGTCACCAGGCATGAACTTTGGAAGCATTGATTCACCTACAACCTCCAAACCATAACCATTCTTCCCACATCTAGGGTTTGGCGGTAGCCATTCTTCAAATTGCGTTCCCTCAGGAACGGACTCAACGGAAGTCCAGTTGCCGGCTTGCACCCAGGAGATAACTGGTATTAAGCGACCTACTAAAGGGATTGGAGAGGAGATATTGGTATCTAAAACAGCACTACCTTTCCCATAAAGAAGGTAGTCAGTAGTAACCCCTAATACTTCAGCTAAAGCCGTTAAGCTTTCATGCTTTGGGATGTTGTCATCTTTTTCCCAATAAATAACTGAAGTTTTGGAAACACCAATTACATCAGCAATTTGTTGCTGGGTGAGCTTTATCTTTTTTCTTAAGGTTTTAAGTCTTGAGCCTAATGTTTCCATAATTTTAAGCCATTTTACTATGTAAGAAATCTTACCATTTGACTAGGTAAGTTTTATGCTGTTTAATAAGGTAAGTTAAGTTACTTTTTAAGAGAATTCTCATATGACCAAGTCAGAAGCATTGAGGCTCCTGGACTGCTCAATAACCCAGCTTGCTGAGCAGCTAGGAATTACCCACAACGCTATAAGCCAGTGGGATGAATCAAAGATACCGCTGGCGCGTGAGTACCAAATTAGAGATCTAGCTAATGGCAAGCAGCCAATCAAACACAGCAAAAAAGTTGCATAGGTGAATTTATGAGTCTTGAAAAGAAATCTACACATGTTCGTTTATCTCCTGAAATCCATGAGCGGGCAAAACTACTTGCCGAAATTAAGGGTAAAGACCTTGCCCAATACCTGGCGTATCTCCTAGAGAAAGAAATCGTCGGTGAGTGGCATGTACTTAATTTACAAGCAAAATCATTCGAGCGCTTGGGATTAACAGCTTTAGTAAGGGATCTGTCTACAGACGTTAGCTTTGGAGAGGGATTGGAAGGGATTCACGGGGATTTAGGCAAAGAAAAAGCCTGACGTGGAAGGTCAGGCTTTTTGTATTCAAAACGCTTGGAGAGCTTTAAATATGAAATCAAATTTAGCACATGAACCACCGCTACCTCAAGGGCAAGTAGTTCATTTCCCAAAAAATGAGCGCAAAGCTATGTCGAATAAAGAAGAGCGCTACACCAAGATGCCTAACACGTTAATTGATAGCCAGATTATGGCTCAGTTAAACGATAAGGCGTTTAAGTGTTTAATGTTTGTCATGCGTCAAACCATAGGGTTTGATCGCGCCTCACATCCAATTGCTATCACTCAATTTCAAAAATATTGCGGTATCAAAAAACGCGATACAGTTATGGCATGTATTCGTGATCTGGAAGAGTTGGGTTTAATCAAAGTTGAGAGAACAACAGGCTGTTTGAATGAATATTTATTCACTCCTGACCAGTACCGCGAAAGGGGACTAGTACCGAATGATGGTAGTACCCTTAAAGGTGATGGGACTAGTACCACCAAACGGGACGGGACTAGTACCGCGAAAGGTGACGGGACTAGTACCGTTGAACGGGGCACTATTAAAGAAACACTTAAAGAAACATTTAAAGAAAACTTTAAAGAGAAAAACGCGCAAGAAAATTCAGTTGATCAGGTATTGAATCTCTGGACACCAGACTTACATTCTCTGAATTCCTGGTTACAACGATCAGGGGAAACTCCGATGACTCAAGAGCTGGTGAATCAGATTTTGCTTGAAGTGAATGCCCATTACGAACCACGTTTGAATGCAGGCTTGATTACAGACACCCAGATGTATTCAAACTTTGTGAAGTGGATCAAACGCAAATTCACGCCAAAAGCACCAGCCTTCTCTGAAAAACAAAATTCAGGCTTAAACGTGAATGCTGCCTGGAACAACCAACCAGCACCGCACCATGCTCCGGTGAATTCAACTGTTGAAATTCCGGAGGACTTCGTATGAACGCAATGCAATCGATTTCTTTTGCTTTGAAACCAGTTCAGGAGTTTTGTGACAAGCATCAGGTCGCTATGGTTCAAGCAGGTCCATATCACAAGTGCCCTAAATGCGCCGTAGAGTATCACGAAGAACAACTGGCTAAAGCACAAGCTGAAGTAGATCGTCAGGTACGTGAAAAGCATTTTTCAGGTGCTCAACTTCCAGAGCGCCATGCTCAGTCAGGTTTTAAAAATTACAACGTTCAACACGCTGGACACCAAAACGCATTGAATCAGGTTGTCGCATTTGCAAAGAACATGATCAACGGCGACAAAAATAACTTCGTGATGGTAGGGCCTACAGGTACAGGTAAAACCCATCTGAGCTGCGCAACTGCAAGAACACTGCTCAACAAGGGCAAGTACGCACGCTACATCACTAGTGAAGATCTGGCACAGCGAATCATGAACGCATGGGATGCACCAGATGCAACTGAAAAATCAGTGATCTATGACTTTACGCAGTACGACTTGCTGATCCTGGATGAATATGGACTGCATGACCGTGATAAGCGCCGGGAGTTGGTTCACAAGGTTTTGTATGCACGTTATGACCGTATGAAGCCAACCATGCTGATTTCAAACTTAACCCTTGAGGAGCTAAAAAAAGACTTGGGTGACCGTCTATGGTCGCGCTTTCAGCAAGGTGGCCTAACCTTGGTGGAATGCAATTGGGCAGATCAGCGTGTAGGGGGTGGGGTGTGAGTGTCGAAGTCCAAGTGACTGCAATTGATCGTCAAGCGCGAACAGTAACCGTAGAGGCTTATCAGGATGCAAGGCGCATCTTCAAAAGCCCAATGCCATACAAAACTGAAACCAGAGCAAGCATTGAATCGTCTTTGAGAAAAGAACTTAAAAATTTTAATCGCCCGTCATGGGGTGGAATGAACATCGTATTCATGTGCCGTATTGGAGATGTGAAATGAAAAATATAAGAGATCAAAAAACAATGGATTGGTGCGAAGAACTGGAAGGCCTTGCATATGCGCCAGTAATCAATCACGGCACTGTTTACGCATACAACAAACATAAATGCCGCTGTGAGTTCTGCAAGGAAGCTAAAGCGATCAGTAATCAGCGTGCTGCTCTTAAGGCAAAAGTTAAGCAGGTGGCGGCATGAATATAACGCTTGAAGATGTACTTGCATTTATTGCTTCAGCTTCACCGTCTGACCTGAGTGATATGGCAGATGAGATGCAAGAGCAGGGATATGAATTTGAATGCCTTGAATGCGAAACGCATGAGTGTGAAGAACATCAATGCAATCACGATGAAGAAATGCAAGAAGTTCGTGATGAGTTCATTAAAGAACTTGTGAGTCGTGGCAATCAGTTTGGGCTAAGCGACATGCTGGAAGAATTTAAGCGTGAGGCTGATCGTATCGGTGCTCGCTTGGATGTGAGAGGTGCCGCATGAACCAATCACTTTCAAAGCTCAATAGCGCTGCCGTTCTAGATCGCGGAATTGATGTCCTACTGGCTGTTAAAAACACTCCAGTAGCAACGGCATCCGAAATTCAGCAGCAAGTTATGCCAAATGTGACGAAGCGTGCGGTACAGCGATATTTAAAAAACTTTGTTCAGATTGGCCTCTTATATACCAAAGTCAAAAATGGTGAAGAGTACAGATACTACCTGACAGGTAAGGCCAAACAGTTATTTGGTGATACATGACCAGCTATTCAATCGCTGAATACAAGAAAATGGTTAAAGCCATCGGGTCGAAAGGGCGTTCCAAGCGTCCTAAGGTCAAAGGCGAAAAAATACCGAATGAGTTTGAAGCGAAACTGGCCAGGGAATTAAAGACTTTAAAAATAGATTTTGAGCAGGAGTTTTATTTTCATCCTGAGCGGAAATGGAGAGCAGATTTTCACTTAATAGGCAAAAAGATATTGGTAGAGGTTGAGGGTGGGATCTGGAGTGGTGGACGTCATACAAGGGGTAGGGGGTATATAGGTGACATGAAAAAATATAACGCAGCAACGATGATGGGTTATCAGGTAATACGGTTTAGTACGGATCAAGTGAAGTCAGGTCATGCGATCCAGCAAATAGAGAAAATGATAGGGGATTGGGGATGAATGCAGCGCTTACAATTATGCAAGCAACAAATTGGGCTAAGTATAGTTTTGAAGAGTGGTCACGTCAGCTAGGAGCTTGGATCAATGGTGATAATGAACGGCTGGTAATGGTTGTGAAGACAATGCCAACTAAGCGTATCACTCAAGAACAGCGTGAAACTTTGCTTGCAATGTATATGAACAATGAAAGCTTAGTGGATCGACTACGCGTAAAGCGTACTGGCACATGCTGTCAGATTGATAATAATGAAGCACGTGCAATTCATAAACTGTTTTTAGATATTCAATCTATTGATGATGAGATAGTTCAGGAGTGGATTGGTGCTATTTGGTCGCATTATGTGATGAATAAATCAATTCGTGATATTGCACTAAGTAACGACACTTACGTTTCTCAAATTCAGCAAGATATTAAATGTGGATTGGCATTCATTAAATCACGTTACCCAAACCTTAAGTTTGAAAAATTCACTAAAAAGCAAATAGGTGGGGTTGAAGAGCTGGGCAGAAATTGTGCTTGACGTGTATATACGGGGTATGGCATATTTGTGCTACAGTCGACGAAGTGTAAGTAAATTGCACTGTTGTTATTAAAGAAAGCTCGCCAAATGGTGGGCTTTTTGTTATTTAAAGGATTGCTATTTTTATATTTAGCTAAAAAGCAGTTTAATAGTATCCACTATGCTATAAGTCGACTCCGTTATCTATTTTAAATAATCAAATGAGAGCGAATGGATGATGAAGATGAGTATGGATGGTGTGAGCTTATATATGCTGAAGCACTAAAACTATATAGACCATCGAAATATGAAGCAGTTAATAAACTCAGATTCCTTGCCTCAATTTTAGAGCTATTTGCTGAAATACGGGATGAGGATGCAATTGTTGAAGTTAAAGCTGCGAATATAAAATTTAAGTTTAGATCTAAGAATTATGTATTTTGGGTTTTTGAAATACCTGATTTTGAAGATAAGAAACAATATCTGGCATATATGTCTAGCCACTTAAGTAAGCTATAGGCTCATCGAAAGGTGGGCTTTTTTAATGCTTAGAATTTATTACCTGAAAAGAAAATTAACTTAAGTTAAACATTTGAAAACAGTTTCTTAATATTCTCTATACTTTCTGATCGAAGCCTTGGTGTTATATTTTCTTTGCGATAAGAAGAAGACGTAATACGAAGAAAGTGACTACAGCACTGGCCCACTTATTTTGACGAGTAAGTGGGCTTTTTATTGTCTGTAAAAAGGCGACCTAAGCCTACTGGAGTGCTGACCAGTGGAACATGCCTTCGAGTAAACTTCCTTCGGGAATCTAGACTAGGGAGTAGCGCCCCGACCTAAAGAGGATTGAAAGCAAGTAAAGCAGACCGTGCATGTTAGGTGTGTGTGATTGTGAGTAGCGTCTGGCCCCGCGAAGAGGGCTGTCTTACCAAGATTTTAATAAGCCTTGTATATAATATTATTATGTATATAATTCGGGCCAGATTCTATGGCTGTAGTTTCTATTAAGTTTCTGCCTCCTTTCCCTATAAAGGAGGTATTTTTTTGTCTGGAGAAAAGTATGCTCCAATTTATATTCTGCTTATTTGGTCTTCACGGTGTAACTGAGATCAGTGATAACCAGAAAGAGTGCCGTGATTGCTTGAAAGAGGTTGGGTGATTATCCCTTGGTCTAAAGAAGCAAATAATTATATTTAGTTAGATAAATTATTTGCTAAGATACAGGTGTATAAAAACAATGAAAGAGATTGTTGACCTGACATGAGCCTGCTTAATTTGGGAGAGTTAAGTGGGTTTTTTTAAATTTCAATATTTAAAGAAGTGTATTAACATTGTTGATATGGCTAGGCTTGCTCAAGCCGACCTAGGTATCATCCTGCTTTTATATGTGAAAGATAGAAGCTTATGAAAATTATTTATAATGTGTCACTTATTATTGCAGCAGTGACTTTGACTGCTTGTGCAGGTACTCCTGATACAGAAATTGTTCACAAGCCTGAGATGATGAAAAAATGCGTGCCTGAAAGTGCAGCAAAATTAGCACGTACGACATTATCGAGCGAGGCTGATATCAAATCAAAAACAAATTCTGAGGTTGTTAGACTGGTTGCACCGGGCCAACCTATAACTAAAGATTATCATCCAGGACGAGTTACTGTAATTGCTGATCCACAAACCCAAACTATTCTTAAGGCATTTTGTGGTTAAAATTTAAATCTATGCATAGAACCTCCTTTGGGAGGTTTTCCCGTTATCACTGTTAAAAGTCTGGGGAATGCACTAGATAACTATTGCGACAGTTCATTATTTTTCTGATTAAGCAGAATATATAGACTGTTGTTAAGCCTGCAACCGATACTTTCTTATTCGGTATGATTAATTTTTTATTCCAACAAGACAGAAACTTATGAAAATTATCCAGAATTTATCTTTAATTCTAGTAGCAGTTACATTGACGGCGTGTGCAAATAATCCTGAACAGATGCCTTCTCATCAACCAAATACGATGACTAGCTGTGTAGCAGAGGAAGCAACCAAACTTGTTGGACAAACTGGTTTATCTGAAGCAGCAATTAAAGCCAAGACTAATGCTGAAATTGTACGTATGGTAGCACCTGGCCAACCGGTAACTTTAGATTACCGTTTAGAGAGAGTTACGGTAGTAACTGACCCACAAACTAAAATTATCGTTCAAGCATCTTGTGGCTAATAGCTCAAGACTGAATAATAAAAAACCATCTTCGGATGGTTTTTTATTGGGTAATATTCATGGATCCAGACCTCTATAAATGCTTAACCGCCAAAGGCCCAATCAAAACCAAACTCCGCAATAAACCTCTACCTAAGGCTAGAGAAAAATATTTAGAAGCTGAAGAAACCTTATTTCAAGAATTAGAAGAATACCGAATTGGCTACAGACGGAAGTTTCAATTTGAATCAACCAAAAATTGGCGGTTTGATTTTTATATTGTGAAGTTGAATCTTCTTATAGAAATTGCGGGCAGTCCATGGGCGGTTGGTCGCGGCGGAAGAAAGATAGCGAATTCATTTAATAAGTATGATCTTGCTGAAGATCAAGGTTATATATTTGTGCGTCTTGAACCCCATCAAATTGAATCGGGTTATGCAATTAACTGGATTCGAAGTCAGTTAGAGAGATTAGAAGATGGAACAGTTCAGACCATTCCCACCGACGGATCTGATTGATCAGGCCGAGGAAGAAGAAGCCATTCGCTTGGCACCGGCACCAGAGCTTAAAGAATGGGTCGTGAATAACTGGCTTACTCTCGGTGGTGAACTACATAACCCCGATCATGATCATATTGCTGAGCTACTTCACGACAATGAGGAGTTTCTTGCATTTGCCTGGGCTTCATCTGCCGCCGTAGCAAAAAAACGTATGGTGCTGGGACAATGTGAAAAGGTCATGTTTAACCAGGGTGGCTGGAAAAAAGCACGTCAGGAACAACAGATGCGGGACTGGTTTGGCTTTGTACCTCAATATTTAATTACTGTTGATGCAGCATTCTGTGAACAGGCTTCGGATCGTGAGTTTTGTCGCCTGATTGAGCATGAGCTTTATCACATCGGTGTAGAACGTGATGAAGATGGTGAAATCATTTATAGCGATATGACCGGACTGCCTAAGCATTACCTGGCTGGCCATGATGTTGAAGTGTTCTTTGGTGAAGTTAAACGATGGGGTGCAGACGAGTCTGTAAAACGACTTTTGGAAATTGCCAAGAATGCGCCGTTTGTATCTGAAACGAGTATTGCCGCGTGTTGTGGGAATTGTGTGATTGGTTAGAGCTGAAAGGCTCTTTTTTTTGTCTATCTTGCATGACGTAGCATGACAAAGGGGTAATTATGGCGGCACTAAAAGAGCCTGTAAAAATCTTTATAGTTCAGTCTCTTGCTTGCTTTGAAACACCTCAACAAGTAGCAGATGCTGTCATGCAAAGATTTAACATCGAAATTGATCGTCGGCAGTGTGAAAATTACGACCCGACCAAGTATGCAGGCAGAAATCTCAGCAAGAAATTAAAGGATCTGTTTGATAAGACACGTGAGGATTTCCGAAAGAATATTTTTGATATTCCGATCGCAAACCAGGCATTTCGACTGAAAGAAATTCAGAAAATGTATGAGGATGCTGGAAAGAACAAAGCATCCAAACAGAATCTGTTGAAATTGGCTTATCAGGAAACGGACGCACGTACAACCAAGCAGGAAATAACTGGTCCAGACGGCGGTCCTTTGCAGAATGAAAACACAACCTATGTAACTGCCTCAAAAGAATTGGTAAGGCAGGTGATGGATGAACTCGAAAGTAAATACTAGCTTGTTGGAAATGCAGATCGAACAGGAACGGTGCGAGAAAGAACATTTATTCTTTACGCGCCGTTTTTTTCTGCCTCGCATGGGCTTTAAGTTTTCGGTCAATTGGCACCATGAATACATAGCTTGGGCCATTGATGAAGTCATTGCCGGACGAATCGAAAATTTAGTTATTAACGTTCCACCTGGTTCAGGTAAGACTGAATTACTGACTAATCTGATTGCACGTGGTATCGCCCGAAACCAGCGCTCACGATTCTTGTATTTGTCATTCTCACAGTCACTTGTAGAGGATGTTTCATCCACGGCGCGAAACATCGTTAAATCGGCAGATTTTCAGGGCTTATGGCCAGTTAAGATCTCGACCAGTACCGATGCTAAGGCAAGCTGGAAAACGACTGTAGACGGCTATGAGGCAGGGCACGTTTATTCTGCTTCAATGGGTGGTCAGGTTACGGGCCGCCGTGCAGGTACATTGGCTGATAATGGATTTACCGGTGCGATTATCCTGGACGATCCGCTCAAGCCTGAGGATGCATTCAGTAAGACGGCACGTAACAAAGCAAATCGTAAGATTCTGAACACGGTCAACTCACGTAAGGCCAAGTCCTCCACACCAATTATTCTGATCATGCAGCGTTTACACGTTGAGGATCCGACTAACTTTGTGATGACGGGTAACGTCCCGGGCAATTGGCATCAGATTTCGATACCAGCCCTGATTGATGATGATTACATCAATTCATTGCCTGAGCACATTCGAAAAAAAGTGCCGCGAGATGTCGAACGTGACGAAAAAGGCCGTCAAAGCTACTGGCCATTAAAAGAATCTTTACTGTCGTTACTGCAGCTGGAGAAAGGTGGCCAAGACAAAGACGGCGCTACGGTATCTCGGTATACATTCAGCAGTCAGTATCAGCAGACACCGAAAAAGCTCGGTGGAGATCTGGTCAAGGCTGAATGGTTTGATCGATACCTTGAGTTACCAGTTTTGAAATGGCGTGCGATCTGGGCAGATACAGCACAGAAGATTAAAGAACATAACGACTACTCAGTTTTCTTATGTGCAGGCCTTGGGTATGACAACCGGCTTTACATCATTGATGTGCGCCGTGGCAAATGGGAAGCACCTGAGCTGATTAAGGAAGCCAAGGCTTTCATCAATAAGCACAAGGAAAGCAATACCAAGATCGGCAAACTTCGTTACATGGCTATCGAGGACAAAGCGTCTGGAACGATGCTGATCCAGAACATCTCTCGTGAAACGACATTGCCAATCAAAGCGATTCAGCGTGATACAGACAAACTGACTCGAACGATGGACGTGGTGTTCTATGTTGAAGATCGCCGTGTGGTCCTGCCAGTGAGCGCACCATGGTTACTGAACTACATTGAGGAAATTGAGGGCTTAAAAGCTGATTTCACCCATGAGCATGATGACCAATGGGATCCAACGATTGATGCGATTAATGATTCTCTTGCGAAAAAGCCGACTGTATTTGATTAGAGGTATTTATGGCTAAAGATAAAAAGTCGGATACAGGCGGTAAAATTAAAACGCTTGTAGCTGATGCAGTAAAACAGGCAATCAACACCATTGGTGATGCTGGCGCATATACAAACTTGGTATCGAATATTGGTACCGAGCGTGACAAGGCTTCGCATGGTAAGTTCGTACGGAAAGACATTGACGATGATCAGCTTGAAGCGGTTTACCAAAACTGGCTCGCACGCCGTATCGTCAATCGACCTGCGTCAGACATGCTTCGTGCTGGATGGTTCTATGAAGGGATTCAGGGTGATGATTTAAAACGGCTTGAGGAAGCGTGTAAGGCGTTTCATTTAGAGCATGTGCTTTTATCAGGCCTGATTCTTTCTCGCCTCTACGGCGTTGTATACATCCTGCTTGGAACGGCTGACGGTGCTGCCTTAGATCAACCTTTAGATATTTCTAAACTTGGTCAAGGCCGTTTGGAATTCTTCACGGTCGTGAAAAAGAAATACATCACGGCGGATAAAAACAGTTATTTACCGCCGTCGGCATGCTGTGGATTGCTAAAACAGCCTGAATTTTACGAGATGAAAATGGGCAATGAGGCGAAAAAGCGCATTCACCATTCACGCTTGATTCGTATTGCGCATGCTGATGTGGTGAATGAAGAACCTCAAAGTATCTTGCAGGAAGTCTATGAGGATCTACTTGATCATGCCAGTGTTAAGCGTGGATCCGCCAGCCTGATTCATGAATCGAAGATTGATGTCATTCAAACACCTAACCTAGTCGACAAGATCAAAGAGGATATGAAAGGAGTCATGGAGCGCTTTATGTCTGTGGGCTTGATGAAAAGCTTGAATGGCATGCTGGTCCTTGATGCTGAGGAAGAATACAGTTCCAAGACATATAACTTCGCTGGCTTGCCTGACATGATGCGTGAATTCTCGATTCAGACAGCTGGCGCGGCAGATATTCCCTATACGATTCTGTTTGGCCAATCACCTGCAGGAATGAATGCCACTGGTGAGCATGACACTCGTAATTATTACGACTCGATTGCAACGAAACAGGAATGGGACCTTAAGCCAATCTTGATGAAGTTCCTCACTGTGATCTGTCAGTCTACCTTTGGGCGTCAAATTCCTGAACTTAATGTGGTGTTTAATCCACTCTGGCAATTGGATGCGAAAGTCCGTGCGGAAGTGGAAAAAGCGAATGCTGAGCGTGATGAAAAGTATCTCAATATGGGCATCATCACTGAACCACAGATCGCACGTCAGCTTAATATCGACGGCGTTTACTCTGTGATTAGTGAAGATCACATCAAATTGCTGGAAACTATGGTGACAGCCAATGACGACGATCATACAGATCCTTAAGCCTCAGCTTCAGCAGATCAAGAAACGCAAAAAAGGTCGTAAGGCTAAGCCTAAGGCTGTTAAGGTCAATCGCCGTGTTGAGTTGTTCTATACACGTCAGCTTTTAGAAATATCCAAATATTGCCAGGAACAAACCAAGGATTTTGTTTTACCTACGATAGGTCAAAACATTGGTGATAGCTGGGTGACGGATCTATTCACGGCGTTACGTGAAAAGATGGTGAAGTACACCATTGAAGTGTCGGTATCTTTGGCCACTAAGGTGGTGATGGATACCAGTAAGGAAGTAGACAAGCAGATTGCCAGTCATACCAAGACCATTCTTGGTGTGGACCTTACGCCGTTTTTCCGTGGTGCCGATATTCAGGATGAAATCGATAATCAGATTGCTGCAAACGTTTCTCTGATTAAGTCTATTCCAAGTCAGTACACTGATAAGCTTGAAGCCTTAGTGATGAATGCCTTGCAAACAGGGCAAACTAACCAAGAACTGGCTCAGGAAATTAAAAAGCTCGGTCATAGTACGGACTTTCGTGCACGCTTAATTGCTTCTGATCAGATGGGCAAGATCAACGGTGCTATCAATAAGAAGCGTCAGGAATCCATGGGTGTTGAAACTTATGTATGGCAGTCAGCAAAAGATGAGCGTGTACGAACAGATCATCGGATTAAAAATGGTCAAACATTCCGTTGGGATGAACCACCTTCAGGCGGTCATCCAGGTCAACCAGTTCGATGTCGATGCACGGCGTTGCCGAATTATGAGGATATTCTGATTGAGTAGATTTAGTAACAATTTAGGATATTTTATGTTGATTCCTTCAATGATAGGTTAGTTGAACCTAGGTAAAAAAGGCGTCAAAAAAAAATGGCAAAAACAATTAAAGAAAAATTGTCGGAGTTCGATGATAGCATTTCATCTGCTTCGACTCGCGCAGGCAGGACAATCAAGCGTGTAGAGAATATGACTAAAGGTGGTGTTGATGCAGAAGTGCAAGCGCTTCAAATGACAAAGCAGAGTCCTACTCAGCAACAATATGAAGTGCGTGATATTGAAGCATTCCAAAAACTAGCGGCTGATACTCGTGTCGGTGTTCCAATTACACAGCAACAAGTCAATGCTTTAATTCAAGACACTAATGATAATCCTGGAAGTGCTCCTTTGCCTGCTACCTAATTTTTACTATTTCTACAACCCACCAGTCGGTGGGTTTTTTATTGCCCACAGAAAGGTGATGTCATGCGTAAAAAGAAATTTTCCAAGGAGCGTTTTTATCGCCGTCTGGAAGCTCAAAACAAAAATAGGGTGACCAGCTGTAATTTTCATATTGAAGCATTGAATCACCAGGATGTGAGTCGAGTAATGAAAAAATTAAGAGCCGATGGGCTCTTTTTTAATGCCCAAAATTCAGCAAAACAGCTGGAGCCTAAACCTGAATTTGTGCCACCTCCACCATTGCAAAAGATTGGAGCATCTGAGCCAGAAAACGATTCAGGACTGTTTGGTTGGTGCTTTTTACACATGGCGGCAATTGTGGCCTGTGCACTTCTCTTATGCGGAATCTTACAAAAGCTGAGTCATTAACTCATGAAACTCATTTACCAACTCAAAATTGGTGACTTTGCACCAAGCGAAAGTACACGCTCATTTACTCAAGAAGGGTATCTGAAATGTATCAATGTGCGCTTGGCTAAAGCACCTCAAGTCCGTCAGTACTACGCTTATGAATTTCCAAATTTGGAAGGCTATTCAGCGGATCAGGTCATCAATGTCTATGTGGCAGCTGAGGACCTATTCAAGCCTGAAGTCATCAATAGCCTTCAAGGTGTAGATGCAACGGACTATCACCCACCTAAAAATGAAATCAATGCTTCCAACTGGAAGGAATACCACATTGGCGAATGCTTCAACGTGCGTCAAGAGGGCGATTTCTTGGTCGGTGATCTGATTATTAAAGATCAGAACAGTATCGGTTTAATCCAAAACAATGAGCGCGTTGAGATCTCATTGGGCTATGCAGCTGATCTTGTCCTTGAACAAGGCACGGCGCCAGATGGTACGCCGTATCAAGCCAAATTTATCAATTTTAAAGGCAATCACGTGGCGCTGGTGAAATACGGTCGCTGTGGCGGTGATTGTCGCGTCGGTGACCATAAACCAAACCCAAAGGGGAAAAAGATGGAAATTAAAGTAAACGGTATTCGCTTTGAGATTGGTGACAATCAAGCGCTAGCTGATGCTGTAAAGCAACAAGAAGACCAGATTGAAAACTTAAAAGCAGCAAAACTCAAAGTCGGTGACAAACAATTTGCCATCGGTGATGAATTACCAGCTGTACAAGCAGTGGTTGATACCTTGCAGACTGAAAACGCAGAACTTAAGCAAAAAGTGGGTGATCTCGAGAAAAACCAAATCACTCCTGAAAAGCTTGATCAGGTCGTAGCTGAACGTGCGTCAGTGGTTGCGGACGCCGTGGCATTGGTACCAGGTATCAAAACTGAAGGCTGTTCATGTGAACAAATTAAACGTGATGTGATTGCAGCCAAAGCAGGTGACACATTGGTGACCGCTGTACTCGGTGGTGTCGCCGTCGGTGATGCTAAACCTGAACAGATCGACACGGTCTTCCGTGCACTGTCAGCAGTGAAATCGACCACACCAGGCAATGCAGTCGGTGATGCATTACATCAACAGCAACAACAGCAAAACCAAGCTCAAGACCCTAAAGAAAATAAGGGTTATGACAAGTCTGCTGCATACAAAACAATTTAAGGGGAACTTGAATCATGGTTCAGCAATTAAATGCGGTGGTCGGTCAGCGTGGCCGTTTAACTGCCAAAGAGGTTGTACTGTCATTACCACTTTCAGGTCTGACTTTAGTCAATGACGGTGATGTGGTTGTCCGCACGACTGATGGCAAATCAGTAACTGCTGTGGCAGGTGCTACACCTACACGTTTTGGTGTCGTGGTACGCCACGGCGTTGGTAAATCAGGCAAAACGGCGGCTGGCAAAGAAGCCTATAAAGCCGCTGATATGGTCCCTGTGATGTTTGAAGGAGCGATCTGGGTCAAGCCTACAGCGCCAATCACTGACATTACCTCAGCCGTTTACGTGAAAACTGCAAATGGTACGACTATAGCGCCGTTAGGTTCTCTTTCCTCATCTTCAATAGATGGTACCGAATTACCAGGGGCAGTATGGGAATCTGTGACTGGTGCCGATGGTTTAGCCCTTCTTAATCTTCGTGGAGCTTAATAGAACATGAGCAAATTAGTAAAAATGAAAGCGCGTTTAACGCCGATTTCATACGCCATTCAGGCACAGGTGGGTGATGCATTCAATATGGATGCATTGGCACAGCTTTTCATTAAGCTTGAAGAGCAAAATGAAATCACTCCACAGCTTCAACAAGTGCTGGACTATGCCAAATTCATTCCAGTGACCAATGTGCAGGCTGCATACGGCGGTGGTGAAATCTTGTCACGTAAAAAAGGCGTGGGTATCGGTAAAGATCATTCTGGTACTGGTGATGATATCCCGCTTGCAGAAGTGGAATACGACACTGTGCAATTGCCTGTAAAAGTCGGCACGATCGGTTACCAATATTCAATTGTAGAGTTGGCAACCGCTCAGGCAATGAACCTTACATTGGAAGCTGACAAAGTTCAGGCTGCGAATTTGGCTGCTGAAAAACACATGTCGAATGTGGCTTGGTATGGCTACACCACAGCGAATGCAAGCGGTCAGCTCACTCAGGTCAATGGCTTCCTGAATCAGACTGGTGTGACAGTCGTGACAGCGCAATATAACTGGGGTACTGCAACGATTGAACAAGTCCTTTCAGACTTCAATAAATCACTTGCAGATGCAACGAATCAGTTTGATGGTGATGCATCGATTGAGCCTGACACATACATCCTGGCATCGAATCAATATTCGAATCTTGCCAACCGTATTGTGGCTGATTCAGGTGGTAAAACGTTCCTTGATTGGGTAACTGAAAAGAACATTTTCGCTACTCAAGGCAAGCCATTGACCATCCGTGGTTCTGGTCGTGGCAATGGTAAAGGTACCGCAGGTGCTGACCGCTCGATCATCTACCGCCGTGATCCATCATGCATTCAGTTTAAAGGTAACAGCGTTGAGTTCTTGACGGCGCAACCGAAAGGCTTAGATGTGCTTGTACCTGGTCACTACAAATACCAGGGCGTTTGGCTGAAGCGTGTTGATTCGCTTCGTTACCTTGACCATGCATAAGGACTAAAACCACATGGCTAAACATTCATACACATACAGCGGCTCTAATGCCGCTTTTGTTTTTGCGGGTGTGGCAACCTTGCCCACAGGTATCGCCGTAGCGCTCGAAGCCGATCAGCACAAAGCACTTCAAAAGAACAAGTTTGCCAAGCATCTGCTTGATGCAGGTGAGCTTACTGTGGAAGAAATTGCGGAAGCTGGTGATTTAAAACCTGCTTCAGGTGGTCGTGGTAAAGGTGCTCAATCGGGCAAAGATGACGGTAAGGGTAAGGATGAATCCAAACCTGCTGAGCTCACGATTGATGACGTGCGTAAAGCACTGACCGATCTTGAAATCACCTTTGCTGAAGATGAAACCCTTGAGCAGCTACAAGAAAAACTTGCTCAAGCCACTGAATAAGGTGAGCTATGGACCCACAAGCTTTTAAGTTGAAGTTTAAGTACGACACGGCGCTGATGAATCTACCCGATGCAGAAATTGCAGACGCATTAGAGGAAGCGGATCTCGTTGTGAAGTCACTTGAATTTGGTGATCTGAAAGAACGTGCTGTGGGTCTATATGCAGCACACATTCTCAAGGTTGCACTCAAATCAAAGTCAGGCAACAGCTTTTCAGATGCGTCGAGTATGACCATTGCAGGGCAGAGCGTGAGCTTTTCACGTTCGGGTACAGATGCGTTTTACAACCAAAGCATTTATGGCCAGCGTTACCTGGCATTAAAAAATTCAATTCCAATTGGCAATGATGGTACCAATCCCAATCGTTTGGGCGTTGGTGCTTTCGTTGTTTAGGAGCAAGGCATGTCATTTAAGTATAAAGCGCCTGAAAACTTTAAAGCGACTTCGCTTGAAATTGCAGGCACCACATACAAGGTTAAAGATAGTGTGATCGAGTCGGATGCCGACATTGCACACATCTTGGCACCGCATGGTTTTAAACGTGCAGTACCTGAAACCAAAGCAGAACCTAAAAAGGAAACTGCAGCTGCAAAGTAGGTGATGTATGAGTGATTACCGTGTTGATGCTGATGTTGATTTTAACGAGGTCAATGAACGTGTACGTGCTGAAATACGGCGCACGGTAAATGCACTCACACTTAAACTTCAGCGCACCATTCAAGAAGACATGCTGACAGGTCAGCGTTTGAATGTGCAGTCTGGACGTTTAAGAGGATCCGTTTCATCTAAGGTGGAAGAGGATAAGGACTGGATCGAGGGGACAGTCGGTGCGGGTGGTGCTTTGGTACCGTATGCCTTTGCTCATGAATTTGGGCTTAAAGGTGCGATGGGGATTAAGGCGCATCTTCGGATGATTAAGAAAGTCTTTGGTCAGCCGATCACACCACGTCAAATCATGATCAAAGCCCATTCACGTAAAGTGGATATGAAAGAGCGCCGTTTCATGCGTGATTCATTGGATGAGATAGCGAAGATCGTACCTAAGAATATTGATGCTGCAATTGAAAGGGGATTAAGCAGTGAATAGTGAAGCCATTTACCAGGCATTGTTTAATCGCTTGTCAGGCATCGAGGGGATTAAAACCACAAGTCGCCGTTTAAAGCATTTCAATCATGTTGCACCTGAAGAGCGTCCAGCTTTATTCGTGACGCAAGGCAATCAAACTGAAGTGCCTATCAAGGGTTTGGATGCCAAGGTTGAACTTGAAGCAGAAGTGTACGTTTACATTCATGAATCAGATCCAACGATACCGCCGTCGATACAGTTAAATCAGATGATTGATCAAGTGCGTGCCAAGCTTGCACCTGATCATCCTGACATCTGCGAATACCAAACCTTAGGTGGACTGGTCGAGCATTGTTGGATCGAGGGTACGATCGAAGTTTTTGAAGCAGTGGAAAACATGCTTGATGACCAAGGGATTTCGATTATTCCGATCCGGATCCTCACCACTACCTAAAGCAATTTATAAATTCCATGACCGCCACTACGGCGGTTTTCTCATTTTTAAGAGGTCGATATGGCTCAATATTTATTTGGTGCCGGTAAAATCTTTGCCACACCATTACAGGATGTGCACGGTAATCCAATCACCAACGGCACACCAGTTGAAGTGGGCGTACTACAGTCAACGTCAGTTGATATCAGCTATGACTTAAAAGAACTCTATGGCCGTGGTCAGTTCGCCGTGGATGCGGCACGCGGTAAAGGTTCAATTAAGTGTAAAGCAACAATGGGTCGCATCAACGGCGCATTGTTGAATTCCATTTTCTTTGGTGGCGTGGTCACTGAAGGTGGTATTACTGCAGTAGCACAAACCATCAATGGTGAAGTCGTTGCAGCGTCAGTAACACCAGTCGTTCCGAACAGCGGCACATTCTTGAAAGACTTGGGTGTGACAGATGCCAAAGCAGTTCCTTTAAAGCGTGTAGCAAGTGCACCGGTTGCAGGTCAATACAGTGTGGATGAAGCGACAGGTGTTTATACCTTTGCAGCAGCTGATGTCGGTAAAACGGTATTTATCAGCTTCAAATACACGGCGACGGTGGCAGGTGCCAAGTCTGGTGTCGTAAGCAACTTGGATATGGGTTATACACCTGAATTCAGTGTTGATCTATTCCGGGACTACAAAGGTAAATTCTTTGGTATGGAATTCTTCCGCTGTGTTAGCAATAAGCTTGCGTTCAGTTCAAAACAGGATGATTACGATCTACCTGAGTTTGAATTCCAACCAATGGCCGATGATTTAGGCCGTGTCTTCAAATGGACTACTTCGGAGTAATACTAGATGCAATTTAACCAGATCGAAAACCCACGTGGTAACCCGCTTAAAATTAATGGCCAGTTTTGGATTTTTGCGCCGTTGTCCTTAGGTGCTGCTGAAAAGCTGATGCCAAAGCTGAAAACCTTTGATCCAAGTGACTTTGCTTTAGTGGCAGATGTTGCACATAGCTCTTTAAAGCGTAACTATCCTGACATTACCCGCGACTTCATTGCTGATGAACTGCTTGATGTTGGTCACGTTAACGCCGTATTTGAGACGGTCATGGGGGCTTCTGGTCTGGTTTATACAGGGGAAGACGAGCAGGCCACTGATTCGGGGGAATAGACTGGGAGGAGCTGTACACGCATTTGGTGCTTACATTGGGCAAGGATTACGACTACGTGCGTAATGAATTGGATTTCCCAAGAGTCAAAGCATTGAATGCGTATCACAAGCAGTGTCCTCCCAGCCATGTTGGTATTCAGCGTCTGTGTCGGATCCTTGAAGCATTTATGGGGATTGAAGACAGTACAGGTTCAGATGATACGCAAAGCGATGATGAAGATGATCTATTCGCTGATCTGCAAAATTTTCCTCAGGGTGGCTAAGGCTGCCCGAATTGATTAAAGCTTTTGAGTTGGTTAAAGTTGATTCAATAACAAATTAATCGGAATTTATTGTGGCAACATTACAGATACATGCGGGTGATTTTAATAAAGGAAAAGGATCCATCACAATTATGATGGGTATAGTTACGATTACGCCTGCTTGGGGAAATGGAGACGGTTTTTTTGCTAAATCACATACATTTTCTTCAGTAGAGGTTGAAGAGCTGGCATTAGCTTCCGAAGAAAATGTGAAGAAAATTGGCGGCACGGTTGGGTGGGGGGTAGCTGGAGCTGCTATCTTAGGACCCGTAGGACTTTTGGCTGGATTATTATTAGGTGGTAAAGGTAAAGAGGTCACCTTTGTGATGAAGTTTGTAGATGGAAGAAAAATGTTAGCTACTACTGACAGCAAGACGTATACAAAATTAACCGCCTTAAAATTTTAAATATCACTTATTGAATTCAATAAACCGCCATAAGGCGGTTTTTTTATGCCTATTTAAAGAGGAAAGTATGAGCAACAATCGAGTGGAAGTGCACGTTGGTGCGAAGACTTCTGACCTTAAAAAGGGCATGGATGATGCTGAAAAGATCGTTAGCGACGGCGCCAAACGAATTGAGGATACAGGGAGTAAAGTAAAATTTAAGCTGGATTTCTCAAGCATTAAAACTGGTTTGGATGACATAACAAAGAATATCAACAATAGATTTGAAGATATTGGCAAATCAATTTCAGGAAACCTGACTAAAAGCTTTGCCGCGATCGGAGTTGGTATAGCAGCTTCTGTTGGGACAGCGGTTACTGGATTGGCATCATTAACGTCTGAAGTTGGTCGAGCATCTAAGGAATTGGAAATTCAAGCACGCTTGGCTAATACAACCACAAAAGAATTCCAAGAGTGGGCATTTGCCTCTAAATCCGTCATGGTTGAACAAGACAAGCTATCTGACATCATGAAAGATGTGAATGATAAATTTGGTGACTTTATGCAAACTGGTGGCGGAGAAATGGCTGATTTCTTCGAAAAAATTGCGCCAAAGGTAGGTGTAACCGCCAAAGAGTTCCAAGGTCTTACTGGCCCACAAATCCTCGAAAAGTATTATCAAACTTTAGAGAAAGCAAATGTATCCCAAGCTGAGATGACTTTTTACATGGAGTCAATCGCTAATGATGCAACGCTATTGGCTCCATTGCTCGAGAATAATGCAGAAAAGTTAAAGCAATATTCAAATCAAGCGCATGAGCTTGGCTTGATTATGGATCAGGATGCAATTGCGAAGACTAAGGAATTTAATACTGCGTTAAGTACAATTCAGCAGACAATCGACGGCGTATTTACAAGACTGGCAGCTCAAGCAGCACCGGCGCTGACAAACTTAGCAAATGATTTCCTTGGTTTTGCATCAAGATCCAGAGAGGGTATTGATAGTGCAGTCACGGCGATAATCACGACATTCGAGAGCCTCCTCGATATTGTTCAAAGTGTATTTAGTACGATAGGCGGTATTTGGAGTGATTTAACTGCTGATATTGGTGATGGATCTATTCAACAAGTAGGGTTTATGGATCTAGTCGCTGGTGCGATGAATGGATTTGCAGCCGTAGCTGTTGGGCTAAAAGTTAGTATCGAAATTGCTTTTGCTGCTATTCGTGCGGTCGTTGCTACAGTGTGCCAAGCAATCAACATTTCAGTGAATACTGTAATGAATGTGTTTGGAGGTTTCCGAGATACGATTCAATACGGCCTTGATGTCTTGTCTATCAAGTTTCAGACCTTTGGTAATATTGTTAGCAATGTTTTGAACTTTAACTTCTCAGCTGCCAAAGCATCATGGGAAAGTGGTCTATCACAATTAGGTTCAATTACTGATCGCTATACAGGTCAGATGCAGTCGCGTCTAACCAATCTAAAAACAAGTTGGAATACTGGTGTAAGCAACACAGCTAATGCTTGGGGCACAGCAGGTTCGGCTATTGTCAATTCTGCAACAACAGGTGGGCAAAGACTCCAGAATCTGTTCTTAAAAAATCCTACTGTAGTCGGAACTGCACCACGACCTACACCATCACCAACATTTAACTCAAATAAGGGTATTGGCACAGGGGTCAAAGACTCTAAAGGAAGTTCGGCAAAAGCTAAATCTGATGCTGATGCAAAAGCAAAGGAAAGAGCTGCTGAGCAAGAAGCTAAAGCAATTGCTGATATTCGGTATAAGTATGCTACTCAAGAACAGAAAATAAAGCTGGATCTTGAAAAAGCACTTAAAGAAATTGAAAAAGCCAAAATCACTGATGCTGAAAAGGCTGCTTTTAAGGTACGTGCTGAAAAGGATGCCAGTGACAAGATTACTGCATTAAATGCTGAACAGTTTGAAAAAATTAAAGCTATTCGCGAAGCTGAAATTCAAAACAAGCAGCAACAAGCTCAGCGAATCTATGAGATTGAAAAGGCTAATATCCAAGCTGAATTCGATGCTAAGAAAATTTCAAATGTTCAAAAAGCACGGCTTGAAAAAGAGTTAGAGGATCAGCTCAGAGCTATCAAGCGTAATGGCTTGCAAGAGCGCCTTGACTTAGAAAATCAAATGTCTGGTATTTCAGGAAAACAGGGTAATCAGAATCAGATTATGAACAATATTTCTGATTTGGATACTGATCAAAAGGTTTCCGATACCAAGCAAGTTGGAGTTCTTTCAGATGCCCAAATGAAAGACTTTGAGGATAAGTTTGGTGGTCTAACGTCACGAATGTCTGGTCTATGGGACAAGGGCATTCAGTCCATGATGAATGGAACGCTGACTTGGAAAAATGCCATGAATGCCATTTTTACAGAACTGGCAGGGGCGTTTATTCAAAGCATGATCACGGCGCCAATGAAAAAGTATGCTGCAAGTTTAGCCACTCGATTGGCTGTAAAGCTTGGATTCATCAAAACTGAAACCGCTGCTGAAGTAGCAGGTCAAGCTGCACAGACTGGCGCCGTAGTGGCTGGTGAAACCACCAAAACCATGGCAACCAGTACAGGTGCCTTAGCACGTTTAGCCATCAAAGCGGGTGAAGCGATTAAGTCCATCATGATGTATGCCTGGGAAGCCATGGCGGGTGCATTTAAAGCTATGGTATCCATTCCTTACATTGGTCCAGTGCTTGCTGTGGCGGCTGGTGCTTCTGCATTGGCATTGGTCGGTGGTCTTGCTGGCAAAATCAAATCTGCTCGAGGAGGTTACGACATTCCTGCAGGTGTGAATCCAGTAACTCAATTGCACGAAGAGGAAATGGTCTTGCCTAAACAGCATGCCAATACGATCCGTGCCCTGGGTAAAAGCTTAACCTCCGATGGAGGAGTAGGTGGTGGGCAAGGTGGTTCAGCGCAAACATTTAATAATTTCACGATTCAGGCTTGGGATTCCAAAGATGTACGTCGATTCCTAGAAAAGCATGGACGTGAATTGGCAGGTGGCTTGAAAGGCTATAACCGTAATTTTGGTCGATAAGGGAGAAAGTCGTGTCTGATGTATTGTTTCCTGAATTGCCAGGACTGGAATGGGATCTCAGCAAAAAACCCATTTTCAATACAAAGATTATGGAATCAGTGAATGGTCGGGAGCTTCGAGCAAGTTACCAGGCCGTTCCTAAGTATGAAATATCTTTGTCATTCGGCTTTCTGCGTGAATCGAAAGGACGTAATGAACTACAACAGCTCGAAAGTTTTTTTCATGAGCGCCGTGGTGCATTCGATTCCTTTCTTTTCAAGATGCCTGAGGATTGCGAGTTTAAATGCACTTTTATTGGTGATGGCGAAACTACCAATTTTCAGCTACATAAGCAGATGTATATATCCCAGATACCATTAGCACATACACAAGAATTTGAGTCAGAAGATCCACTGATGTGGGCAGATGATTTAGATCAACCAATGTGGACTGATTTGGATGAGCGCATGTGGGAAACCCAATACAGCATCAGTAAAAATGGCTTTATAACATTGCCAGTACCACTGGCAGAAGGCGATACGCTAACGGTATCAGGCACGTATTACTATCGTTGTCGATTTGCTGACGATGAACAGCAATACACCAACTTTATGAGCAAGTTATGGAAAGCCAATAAGGTTGAAATGATTGGCTCATTGGGAAATAAGGTATGAGAACAGCATCTCCACAGCTCATTGCTATGTTAAATGAAGATCAGTTTGTTATGGCAGATCTGTACGCCATCACTACTGTACAAGGTGATGTGTACCGATACACCAACTATGATTTTGATTTAAGTGTTGGTGGTTATAACTACAGTTCGAAAGGTCCTGTTATTTCACGTGAAGGTATCAGCTTATCGCTTGGAGTTGAGGTCGATAATCTAAGTGTGACCATTGAAGTGACGAATGAACAAACCTTTGAGGGTATACGTGTAGTTCAGGCATTCCATAACGGCCAAATGGATGGCGCACGCTTCAAACTTGAACGGATTTTCTTAAGTCTTAGTCGTCCGACTGATACCAGTGCTGGCGCCGTAGTACTTTTTGAAGGGCGTTTGATTGAGCCTAAATTTGATCGTAATCGAATTGATGTGAGTGTGGCTTCTGATTTGGATGACTTAGCTGTTCAAATGCCACGCAACTTGTACCAGCCGAGCTGTAATAACACGCTGTTTGATAGTGCATGTGCTTTACGCCGTGAAAACTACCTAGTGAATACAGTGATTGAGTCAGGAAGCACGACAGCACGAATTCTATGCAGCTTAAGTCAGCCTCAAGGATGGTTTACTCAGGGTGTGATTGAATTCCTTGATGGAGGGAATGCTGGCTTAAAGCGTACCGTGCGGTTGCATGAATCAGGTGCTTTGTTGCTGACCTTGCCACTGCTTGAAACACCGCAATCAGGACAGCGTATTAAAGTTTATCCTGGATGTGATAAGCGACTTGAAACGTGTATTAATCGTTTTAGTAATAAAGAACACTTCCGTGGTGCGCCATTTATACCGGTACCAGAAACAGCGGTTTAACTTAACTTGTATTAGTCCATACCCAGCAATAGCTGGGTTTTTTTATGGGGTGGGAAAATGCCTTTACCAAATATATTAGAGTTTATTGGTACAAATATTACTCAACGTAAATTTCAGCAGGCGATGGAAAAACTGCTTGGTTTTACTGATGAATTGGATAAGCGCCAAGCTGCGATTGGAAATGGTTACTATAAGTCTTATGCAACGCTTGCTGCTGCTAATGCTGATATTGCCAATATTCCAATGGGCGTATCTGTAAAAGTAATGAGTGCTGAAAATGGTGGTGAGTATTACAAGGCTACGTCTGGCGCAGCAACACTAACAAAGAGTAATTATGATCCATTAACACAAGCTAAAGAGTATACTGATAATCGGACTAATTACTCTTATGAATATGTTAATGGCAATAAAATTGGGGATAAATCGGCGAGATATGTTAATTTAGGTATCAATGCTATTTATGCCTTGTCTAGTTCAGTAAATTATGACTCAGTAGTAATCCCTGTGCGCGAGGGCATTGTCTTGTTTATAATGAACGATAAGCAAGATTTCAACGTACCCACTAAAAATTATACCTTCGCCTTTTATGCGGATAATCCAAACACTAACAGAGTTCAAGCAAGAATTGAATCGATAGTAACGCCCGAGATCGATGTGTTAACGGGCATTTCATATAGAAAAACGACAGTTCCAATGGGCGCTAAGTATTTAATTTTAAATACTAGGTATGTTTCAGATACGATTAACTGGGCTGTGCATGCGGGCAGCTTCTCATCTAGTTATATCCCAGGTGAAGAAATTGTCAGCAAAATCGCTGATTCATTATTAGCCAGTGAGGAATTAGCTATAGCGAAATCAAACGCGTTTACAACTGAAAACATAAAGGAATATGTAATCGACCCATTGAGCGAGTTTGATTCGTCTGCTTTCTTGAATAACTACAATCTGACTAGAGCCGAGGCGATAGCGGCTGTTCCGGTGAAACTTCGCAAGCAAAATCTAACTATCACATATAATGAAGTAGAAAAACTTACTTTCATTAACGATAAAATATCGAATTGGAACATACAACGTCTATGGTTAAGACCAACAAACACAATCGCTGAGGGTAAAATCAACCATGTGGACGATCGTATGCTTTATGAGGGTTTTACAATTGGCGGGTCTGGAGTGCTTTCTTCAGAACATCCGCTAAACAGGTCTGCGATTATACCAATTCACCGAACCTATACAGACGGGGTTGAAAACAAGCTATCGGTCGTATCTCAATTACAGCCTTTTACAAACCTTGGTTTCGGTTTTTTGAACGCGGTAGGTGAAACAATCTCTGGTACGTATGTCGGTGGTTTTGTAAACGTTGTATCGCGTACTATACCCGCTGATGCTAAATATATCGGCATTACTTTAGAAGCATATAACACATCAACACAAGTGACAAACGGTGCCGGCAACTGGGACATTGCAAAGAAATATTTAACTTATTTCCCTGATAATTCCAAACCTATTGTGACAAATTTAAAAAATCATGACGGGTTTGAGAATTTCAAATATGGGGAGCACCAAAGTCTTATCATAGATAAAACCCCCACTGGTGATCAGTTAATTAGCCCTTACTTCAAAGAAACCGCCAAAGCTAGTAATGGGCTTCACATTGCTCATTTCGTTAAAAAGGTTGAGTTCCAAAAAGGGAAGCAGGATTTACGCAAACCCGATGGTTCTTACAGACGTTTTTCAATAACCCGTATTGGTAAGCAAGCTTCAACGGGTGGGGTGTATATTCAGGTAACTTTCGAGAATGAAAAAGGTGTAATGGTTAGTCCCGATTTAGGAACGAATATCATAGTTCAACCAAATGAGGATGGACTGGTGGATATAGAGTGGGTAAGCACTAGGATTGCGGACTATTTCAAACTAAGGGTTACAATAGATTCAACATATATACCAAATGGGAATATAGATTTTTTATTTGAGAACGGCGAAATACATCCGAAGGTTATTACCAAATCTGAAAAAATCAAAGGTGTGAATAATGGTGTTCAGTTTACACAATTTCAACAAGTCGGCGTTGCTAAGACTGTATCTAATCAAAGTCAACCGGACCCTAAGCCTGTTGCGGTGACTATGAGCATGCTAAACGGTGTGGTGTCTCAAAATGTTGTTGGTTCTAAGGGTGAAGAATATCAACAGATGGCAATGATTGCTTCTAAAACCGCAGGATTTGCAGGTAAAGCAAATATTTATGTTGACTCTAAATCAAATTATCCGAACAATCCCAAAATTTCTTTATTGAGAGCGCCAAGTTCAGTTGACTATAACTTAGCCATTGCACCGATTGCCCAACAAAATACGGATGTTATGGGTAAAACATTAAGTTCTCAATATATCCATCCCGACATTTGTTATTGCAGTCAGCCTGTCGGTGGATATAAATATTGGATGATTAATTCAGTATGGCCTAACGCTAATGAGCAGTTTGAAGACCCTGAAGTGTTTGTAAGCAACGATGGTATCGAATGGATGCGTGTGCGCGGATTTACTGAACTCGAATCAGGCGGCATTGCTTTTAAATTACCTGAAGTTTACTGGAACTCTAATCATAAAACTGGTTTCATGCCGATACCTATTTCAGGATCGTTTGAATTTGCTAAAGAGACTGTTACAGAGGTTAGCGATGTAACTAGCACTTATTTAGCACATGACCCGGCTATTTCATATCATAATGGTTATGTGAATATGTATGTGTTGTATAACTTTGGATTGGGGTCATCGACCAGAGATCACAAATATATTATATGTTTGCGTACTAATAACGGAAAAGATTGGGAAATCGTGAGGGAAGATGGTTCAACAATGCCATATAACGAAGCCAACTCAAAGTTGTTATTTACTAAGACCAACGGCATTCGTAATCATATTAAATATTATTATGGGTCTGGTGGGGCAGGTTCTAGTCGAGCATACGCGCCGCAAATTGTCAAAGTTAGTGATTCAGAGTGGTATATGTATGTACGTACCAATTTAAATTCTGTACCAACTTCTGGATACTCCCTATCAACGGTTCGTTACAGAGGAAGTAACCCTTATGTTTTCAACTGGGATAGTCCTGAAATATTATCTAAGACTAATAATTTTGGCGGTGTCTTATGGCACTTTGGGATGCACTATAACAACGGGAAATTTTATTGTGTGTTCAACGGTTATTTAGCAACGTCAACCGACGGGGTCAATTTTACAGTTCTACCGCAAAGATTTTTTTGGCAAGGGATGAGCAGTGATTTATATAAGCCAACTTTAACTGTTGGGCACGATGGTAAAGTAAAAATGGCCTATAGCTTACAGGTCCATACATCTATACCCCATCCATATAAACCGCAAGTCCCATACAACTCAGTGAACCCTGAGAGACTTTACCATTATGTCAAACTACCGGTTACGTTGGTGACAGAATTTAGCAGCCTTGCGGATATGGAAGTGCGAGCCACGACTGCTGTAGAAGATGCGTATGTAGACGTTATCATTGCGTCAATTAGTCAGGCAACAAAATCTGTGAAGTTCAATTTAGTACCCTGTGCTAGATCATTAATTGAAGTTACTAATGCTCTAGATGTAACTTACGATGATGAAATCTATGTTGTTGCTCATTTAAACGCTAGAAATGGAGGGAGCTTAGAATTTAAAGGGGTTGCGGCAACTCTGCCAAATTCTGTATTGAATTAATGTTTAATGGGATACAGCCTTTCAGGTATGCTGTATCCCATTAATGAAATAAAGTTTATATATCTTTCACCTAAATTAGACGGTTAAGCAATATACTACTGTGAATTTTTTACAGTTAAACACATCAATTTATAATGCAATCAAAATTTAGATACGATATTAACGGTTTAAGAGCCTATGCCGTTGCTTTGGTGGTTCTTTTCCATTTTCAAATTCCAGGATTTTCTTCTGGTTTTATCGGGGTAGATGTATTCTTTGTTATCTCGGGCTATCTGATGACAAAGATTATAATCGATCAGTTGATGCAAGATAGATTCTCAATATGGAAATTCTATTTAGCACGCGGCATAAGAATTTTGCCAGCTCTTTTAGCTTTAACAACAGTAATTGCGATTGCTGGTTGGTTCTTACTAATACCTGAGGATTATAAAACCTACGGAAAACATGCAGCTTCCAGTATTACTTTTTTATCAAACATTGCATATTTAAGGGAGTCTAGTGATTATTTCTCTACAGCTGCACATGAAAAAATACTACTCCACACTTGGTCTCTTTCTGTGGAGTGGCAGTTTTATATAATACTTCCGATAGTTTTACTAATAATTGGAAAGATTAAGAAAAATCGTACAATTTTAAATAGTGCGATTGTAATTGGATTTTTTATTTCTATTTTTCTGTCGTACAAAATTAGTCAGTCTAGCCAAAGTACGGCATTTTATATGATTCCAACTCGTGCTTGGGAGATGCTTTCCGGTGGTTTGGTATATGCCTATTTTAGCCAAATTGCACTATCTAATTTCTTAAGAAAAAGTATTGAAATTTTAGGTTTTGGACTAATCATCACAAGCCTTATTATTTTTGAAAAAACTACATTATGGCCGAGCGTAAATGCTCTATTGCCAGTTTTTGGCTCGATGCTGATACTAGTGGCAAATAATCAAAATTCTTTCTTAACAAAACCCAAGATATTTCAGTTGACTGGTGATGCATCATACTCAATTTATTTGTGGCATTGGCCAATAGTGTTTTTTTTAGGGTATTTAGGATATCAAAATGATAATTTAATGATTATTATAGCTATCTTACTTTCCTTAATTTTAGGTTGGTTGGGTTATAGATTCATAGAAACACCCTCACGGATATATTTGAATAAAACTTCATTATTAAAAAGTGCCTTTATTCTGATATCGATTACATTAATTCTAAGTTCTATCTTCGCATTGATATTCCTTAAAAATGGAATCCCACAAAGAGCAAGTTATAGTTATTTAGAAGAAACAAAAGAGCTGGCTATGCCTTCTCCAAATAATGGATGGTGTTTTTATGATGTAAGTAATATTAATTCCTTGCAAATAGGTGATTCTGGATTGAATTGTAAAGTAGGGGAAATTAAAAATAGTAATAATAAGGCTTTGCTTTTTGGTGATTCATTTGCCGGTCATAATATTCCATTTTGGGATGAGGTAGGCAAAAAGCTCAATACCCAAGTACATGCGGTGAGTACAAACTGGTGTTATCCATCCATAAGTGATGATTTTCCAGACCTAATGGCTTTAAGAGCTTTTGAGCAATGCAGGATCAATAGAAAATTTTTGTCAGAAAATCTACAAAAGTATGATTATTTGATTTTTGCTGGATTTTGGAAAAATGTAATAGATAGAAATCAATTAAATAGTTTCGAGAATCTGCTGGTTCAGGCTAATAAGTTAAGTATCCCGATTATTATTATGCCTTCACCTTATTCTTTTAATAAAAATATAGCTAAAGACTACAAAAAAGCTATCTGGCTTGGAAATGATTTTAAATTAGAGAGTGATGATGATTATGATCTTAGGTCTGCAGAGGCAAATGAGATAGTAAAAAAAATGGCTAGTAAATACTCTAATGTCATTTTTTTAGAAAGAGCAGATTTGTACTCTAAAACACATCTAACAGAAGCAGGGTATCCGTATAGTTTAGATGGGGTGCATATAAGCATTCTAGGGTCAAAAGCTTCTGCTAGTTATTTTGAGATGACTCCTAAGTTTCAATACCTGAGTAATCAATTTAAATAACACCCTACAAACCAAAACCACCACCAACCCTGATCTTTAATTAGATTGGGGTTTTTTATTGGATCAATTATGAAAAACCTCAAAGCTGTTGCAGAAGCGATGACTTGGCTTGGCACACCATACCATCACCAAGGTCGTGTCAAAGGTGTAGGTGTAGATTGTGGAACTTTGATTTGTGAAGTCTACGAGAAAGTGGGCTTAATGGATCACTTAGATCCACGTCCATATCCTCCCGATTGGCATCTTCATCAAATGGGGCAAAAATATTTAGAGCACGTCAAATCAGTGTGCTTTGAAGTTGATGATCCACAGCCTGGTGACATTGTTCTTTATCATTTTGGAAAATGCATCAGTCATGGCGCAATTGTCATAGAGTGGCCAACAATCATTCACTCTTATATCAACCACGGCGTCATCCTGCAGGATGGCACAAAAGGAAGTTTAGCCCGGCGAATTGCCGGGTTTTTTCGTATGAAGCGACTAAAAGAGTAAACACTATGGGTGGAGTTTTTGGGGGTAGTAGCACGGTCAGTGTTACAGACAAACGTATTAACTCGATGCGGATTCAACAGTCAGCGTACGGTCTTTGTCAGCCTTTGGTATATGGTAAAAATCGTGTAGCTGCTAATATGTTCTGGTATGGTGACTTCCTGGCAACGGCGCATACCACAACAAAAAAATCAGGTGGTAAAGGTGGTGGGTCAGTTAAAACAAAAACTACTACTTACACATACAGTGCTTCAATGATGCTTGGACTTTGTGAAAACAAGATTCGAGATATTGGCACGATCTGGCGTGACAAAGAGCAGATCGTCACAAAAGCAATTAATGGTATTCAGATCAAGCCGATTGATCAGCTGGGCTTTGAATTGTTCGATGGCGACTATAATCCTGTATGGGGTTATTTAGTCTCTAAGCATCCAAATCAGGCATTGCATTATCCTTATTTAGGATATGTTGCATGTGCTAATTATGAGTTGGGAGCCAGCGCAGCATTATCGAATCACAATTTTGAAGTAATCAGCGATATTACGTTTCAATCTAAAAACCTGTTCAAAAGTGATGCGGTGCGCCACAACAAAACTGTTGCAGCCAACGGTGTGATTTCATATACCGGTCATGGGTGTACAAACTTTCTGCCAGTTATACCAGGTAAAAAATACACGCTGAGTGGACGTCGAACACGTTATTACTATGCGTTTTTTAGTGATGCGCAGGATTCGGCTGTTATCTCGAGTACATTGGCAACCAATTCATCAATGCCTCTGACGATTACTGTGCCTGCAGGTGCCAAATATGTCGTATTTGATCTGTATCAATCGAGCAGTATGGATTATTCAAACATTCAGTTTGAAAAGGGTGAAGTTGCAACCAGCTATTCAAGCTATTCAGGATCAAAGCCTGATGCAAATCCAGCAGATGTGATTGAAGACTACGTGACCAATCCACGTTATGGTGCTGCACCTAACCTAGATATGGTCAATTTGACTGAGTTTCGTGATTATTGTGCTGCGACAGGCTTATTGATTAGTCCAGTTTTTACTGAACAACGCCCAGCACATGAAACCATTGCAGAGATCGTGGAAGCTGTAAATTGCGCCGTGGTACCAAGTCCAGAAGGCTTAAAGATCCGTTCTTTTGGTGATAGTGCAGTCACTGGTAATGGTTCAACCTATGTACCCAATTTAACACCGGTTTATCACTTAACCGATGATGATTTTATGAGTCGGGATGAACCGGTACTGGTGCGCCGTAGTCGTGATACTGATGCGTTTAATCATGTACAGATCGAATATGCCAACCGCTTTAATCAGTACAATGTTGAGACAGTAGAAGCGAAAGACCAAGCAAATATCGAAATGTTTGGTCTACGCACTCAGGATCCAGTCAAGTATGACTTTTTCTGTGAGCCTAATATCGCACGTCATGCAGCTCAGTTGCTGTTACAGCGCCGTTTGTATGTTCGTAATGAATATGAGTTCCAGCTTGGTTGGAAATACTGTTTGCTTGAACCCATGGACATTGTGACCATTACTGATGAATCACTTGGTCTGGATCAATTCCCTGTACGTATTACACGTGTAGAGGAAGATGAAGACGGATTGCTGACGATTACAGCTGAAGAGCTGGCAGTCGGTTCACGCTCCGCAGTTGAGTACGATCTTCAATCTTCGAATGGTTATCAGGGTGGTAATGAAGAACCAGGTAATGTGAATGCACCTGTCATTTTTGAACCACCGCTTGACCTCACTGGGGGTAAAAATCAGCTTTGGATTGCGGCATCTGGTGGCTTGAATTGGGGCGGTTGTACCGTATGGGTAAGTTTAGACAACGAGACTTATGAAGCCATAGGTACGATCTATGGATCAGCGCGTTACGGTACTTTGGTATCTGCAATCAATGCTAGCGCATCTTCAATGCAAGTTCAACTGAATACCTCTAGTCAGTTATTCAGCGGAACATTGGAAGAGGCACAAGTGGATGCAACACTTTGCCGAGTCGGTGAAGAGTTCTTTAGTTATGTGAATGCCAACCTTGATGGTTCGGGTTTATATACATTAAGTAGTGCATTGCGTGGTCGCTATGGCCAAGCTATAGCGCATAACGCTGGTGAACCTTTTGTTCGTATCGATCGTGCGATCTTTGAGTATGAATTTAATCCAAACATGATTGGTAAGCAGATTTATCTGAAGTTTACGAGTTTCAATGGATTAGAACAAAAAGAAGAAACTCTGGATGAAGTAGCAGCTTACGATTACACCGTAACGGGTGGTACACCGCCATCCGTGAAAGGTTTATCTCTTCAATCTGCTTTCGTGAGTACTAGCTTTAAGGTTCAGTGGCAAGCGACAGCTGGTGCAACTGGATATGTGGTTCAAATCCGTTCAGGTGGTGTATTACTGCGTGAAGTTCAAACCACGAATACAGACTATTCATACAGCATGGAAGAGGCGAAGATTGACGGCATTCAACGTGCCTACACAGTTCGCGTTGCAAGTAAGAATGGTTCGCTTATTAGTGGCTTTAGTGAGTTAAATATCAGCAATGCAGCGCCACCTGCTTTGACCAGTGTTTATACCTCGGCGGCAGAGACATCAATCACAGTGACGTGGATTCCAAGTGAAGTACCAGACTTAAAAGACTATCAAGTCTGGATTAGTACGACACAAGGATTTGATCCTGAAACGACTGCTGCACGTTGGACTGGTACCGAGAATGCTTGCATGATCACCGGTCTAAGTTCGACCACAATTTACTATATTCGTGTGGCTGCACGTGACGTGTGGAAACAGACGTCATGGAACTACTCAGCAGAGCTTACTCAAGTCACGGCTGATGGATAATACAAACCAAAATCAGGGCACCTTCGGGTGCTTTTTTATTGCCAAAAAAATAGGGGGCACAATGTCGAATGCGACACAAATGGTGGATGCTTCAGGGCCTGTAGCGACGACAGCAGGCACAGGCATCACAATTATTTCCTGGCTTGCGACTTGGGACTGGGGTTTTTTGATTGGTGTTTTGATTGGTTTAGCTGGTCTTGGAATCAGTTTTGCAAATTACTTATCAAATAAGCAATTTCAAAAACGTAAAGATCAACGTGAACAAGAAGAACATGAACTGAAAATTGCAAAATTGCGAGGGCAATGTGATGCAAAACAAGACTAAATTATTTGTCGCTGGTTCAACAGTTGCTGCCGCTTTATTAAGCGGCATTTTTATAACTGGTCCTAGTGAACAGCAAGTTCAAGCGACAGCACAAAAAGAAGGGTATACAGCAAAACCCGTTATTCCAGTGAAAGGGGATGTGCCAACAATTGGCCACGGTACCACTGTCTATCCAAACGGTGTGCGAGTCAAGATGACAGATCCTGCGATTGATCGTAAGACCGCGCTTCAATATTTGAAGCTTCACATGGATAAAGATGCGCAACGGTTCAATAAAACCATTTTGAACGTACCAATTTCACAGGATGAATACGATCTATATTTAGATTTCACATATCAATATGGTACCGCAAACTGGTCCAGCTCATCGATGTTGCGCAACCTTAAAGCCAAAAAATATAAAGCTGCCTGTGATTCATTACTCAAATGGAAATACGTTGCAAAGCGTGACTGTTCGATTCGTTCAAATAACTGTTATGGCGTTTGGACTCGACAACTTGAACGTCATAGTAAATGTATGGGGGCACAATGAAAGAAATAATAACAGGATTTATCACAAAGTTTTATGAAGCCGTCATCATTGCATTGGCGGCTTTTTTATTACTTGCGCTCATTGGCTTTGGAATTCAGACATGGCGAGTTTCCAGCTGGCAAGATGACTACGCACTACTTGACTCAAAATATCAAACTGATCTGGCCAAGGCTGAGGCATTAACCGAAAAAGCGAAAGCTGAAGCAATCGCCAAAGAAAAACAATGGTCTGAAAAGCTATTCAAAGCGGAGATTCAACATCGTGAAGATATCAAACAAATTATTGCTGATAGCAATAGCGCTAAGTCCGCTATTGATCGGCTGTCAAAGCAAATCGATACTGCCTCAAGTCGTATGTCCACAGCTACCCGAGAAACCATCATTGAGTACGCCAGTGCCAGCGGTGTCGTACTCGAAAAATGCGTCAATGAATATCGAACAGTGGCGCAACGAGCTGATGAACACGCAGCTGATGCAAAACAATTAAGTGACGCATGGCCATAATAAAAAGTCCCTCTATAAAATAGAGGGACTTTTTATGGATTTTTATAAAAATCTATCTGCCTATCAGATCTAACTTTCCATCATTATTTATAAATAAATTATGAGGATTTAAGGTATTTAAGTCGGTTAATAAAAGATGATTTGATAAATATTCAGAAGGTTTAATAGTTGTTGATATTAAAGGGAATATAAAAGTCATATCTTTATTGTTGTAAAGATATGTTATATGCGAGGCTAACTGAATATAATCTTGATCATTTTCCTTTAAAATTTTTATAAAAGAAAAAGAATTAAAATTTTCATCTATTCGATACTCAGTTCCATTCATTAATAGTAAAACACAGAGAATTATTTTACTTGATCTTTCCATAAAAAGAGCGTCATCTACCTCAAATTTATTTTCTCTTAAAGTAGACATCATCTCATTTATTATTTGATCCCCTGTGAATGCAGGCTCAACCATTAGCATCAAAAGCATATGATCTACAATGGCTTTTAAGGTGCCTTTTAAAGTTCCTTTTAATTTATATGTATCTGTACCTTTAATCTTTTGAAATGCATTATTAAATTTACTTTCAAATTGCGTATATGAGCATTTAAATTTATTATTAAAATGATCCTTTTCCAAGGTTGCATTGAATTTTATTTTATTAATAACATAGGCTGGTATAGGTTTATTAAAATCTAAAGGATCTTTCTGATCTAAACAGTGCTTAATAAGAAATATAATACTGCTAAAAAAACCATTCATATGGAAAAATGTTTGGCCCTTATCACGGTATTCATTGTGAGCAGCAAAATGTGCAATTTCCTGAAAAATACTTCCGTATTTAGAATGTTCTCTTAATTTTATTAAAAGAAAATCAATATCTAATGATGAAAATGTATTATTATAAATTTTAAATAAAACATCCTGAACCTTTTTTCTTTCCGCAAGTTTATTTAAGTTCTTCATAAGTTAGGTTGATTCCAGTTATATAATGGTTGAGATCAATTTTTTAAAACCTTTTTAAGGTCTGCTTTTCATTAATAGAATACTGCCCAAAGCTATCCATCCAACCTTGAATAGAATTATCCCATAAATATGTACGTGTCTTTAATTTCTTCACAATCGTGAGGTCTTTAACCGCAAAATGCGTACTTCCTTCGGGCAGTTCATTCCAGTCTACTTTTCCATTCTCAATAAACCAATCTTCCCAAGCTAATTGGATATCATCAGCCACAAAACGATTATTTTCATTATCCCAAGCAAATGGATTGTTGCTATTCAGCTTATTCACATGCAGGCGTTTAAAATATTTATTGTTCTGGTGAATCTCAATGAATACATCCAAATGCTTTTTAATGAAATCAAAATCAACATTAATTACGCCGTCATCTTCAAAAGCATCGTTTTTATCAACCAATGCCATGTAGCGTTGTTTCTTACTCCATTCCTTGTAATAACTATTATAGTTTTCTTCAGCAACACGGATCGCTTCCTCAAACTCCAATCGTGTACCACGTTTTTTTAGGTTCACGTACCGCTTTAAGGTATTCCAAGACTCATGCAGAGTAATGGTCTGTAACTGAGGAATGGTAAAACCATCTTCTGCATAGCGAGTAGCAGCTTCATGGCGCAAGTCATGGAATCTTAAGTCAGTGATACCGCATGCATTACACGCCCGGGTGAAGTAAGTCGAAACAGTTGCAGTATTCACCGGTATTAAAATGTTTTTGTCATAACCTAAGGCAAGCATACGTTCACGGACATCTGGCTTCATGAACTCATCAATCATATGGATGGCCCTTGGTTCCATGTGAGCATATTTATGATTGCCCAAAGATCCGTTTGGATTCTTAGCATCTCGCACGAGCCATTGGCTATTCAGGTCGTCAAAGTCATCCAGACGCAATGAGCACAATTCATCTTCGCGGCGTGCGGTGTATACAGCAAACCACATGATCAGGTGCATGGGGGTAGAGTTTTTGACACGCTTCCAACTTTTATAGAAATAGTTGGTCAGCATTTGAAGTTCTTCAGCCGTAGGCAAACGATCACGCTGTTTGGATCTGGTCACGATACGAGACTTTTGCAAACCGATCATGGCTTTTTCAAACTCGACTAAGACATTTTCTAAAGGCTCACCCCAAACAAATTCAGCATGCACGATCACAGCTTTAATATGACTAAGGTCCTTTAACACTGTGGCTGGTGCAACGCCGTCGGTACCTTTAACTGGATCACCTCTACGGCGCATAATTGCGTAATCGGAAAAGTCTTGTCGTGTTAAGGAATAGATATTCTTTTCAGAAATATCTAAACTAGCGATATGCTGTAGAGCTGCTGTTTTAGTTCGAGCAAAGCTGTCCGCTTCATCTAAATACTGATTGATGAATTCTCTCAGAGTTTTGTGCTTAAGTTGCACCTCAGGGTTCAACATTTTTTCAGGGTGCAATTCAATTTCTGCTTCTGTGCGTTTAATCCAATCCTCAGCTAGTGATTTCTTGCTGAAAGTCTTGGATTGCTTGAATTCAGGATAGCCTTGACGTTGTACACGGACCTGAGCTCTATACCGAGTTGTACCGTCTTTTGTTTGTCGCTTAGTGACCGTACCCATGAATTTGCACCATAAAAATGTTGTGGTGCAAGTAGGGTGCAACTAAAGTGCCTAAGAAGTCAATACGGAGCGACTAAACGAAGTTAAACGAGGTTAAAGATTTTGAGTAAAAACAATGTAATTGAAGAATTGTTTGGAAGATCAATAGATAAGAAACTTTGGGTGGCTCCCATGGCAGGCGTGACAGACCGTCCGTTCCGTACACTATGCAAATATTTTGGTGCAGGTCATGCTGTTAGTGAAATGATGACTTCAGACAAAACCCTGCGCATGAGTAAGAAAAGTTTGTACCGTGCTAATTTCGATGGCGAACTGGCACCAATTTCTGCACAAATTGCCGGTTCAGATCCGCGTGATCTGGCAGAAGCGGCACGGTATCAGGTTGCGAACGGCGCACAAATTGTTGATATTAATATGGGTTGCCCAGCTAAAAAAGTCTGTAACAAGCTGGCTGGTTCGGCATTACTGCAAGATGAAGATCTGGTTGCACGTATTCTGGATGCCGTTGTTGCTGCAGTTGATGTCCCCGTGACTTTAAAAACCCGTCTGGGTTATTTAAATGGTCAGGAAAATATCATGCGTGTGGCCAAGCGGGCAGAAGAAGCCGGTATTGCGGCCTTGGCATTACATGGCCGTACCCGCGAAGATATGTATTTAAACACAGCGCGCTATTCACTGATTAAAGATGTGAAGGAGATATTGAATATTCCCGTGATTGCAAACGGAGATATCGACAGTCCAGAAAAGGCCAAATATGTACTGGATTATACCGGTGCCGATGCGGTGATGATTGGACGTGCAGCGCAGGGACGTCCATGGATTTTTCGTGAAATCGCACATTATTTAAAGACTGGAGAACAGCTGGCTGCACCAAGTATTGCCGAAGTTAAAGAGGTTTTACTGGGTCACTTGGCTGAACTGTATGAATTTTACGGTGAATATTCTGGCTGCCGAATTTCCCGTAAGCATATTGCTTGGTATACCAAAGGTCTCCGTTCCAGCAATGAGTTTCGTCAGAATATGTATAAGGTGGAAAGTACCGCAGATCAATATAAAGTGGTAGAAGCCTACTTCAATAATCTGCTGGAGCATGGTCAGATCATGAGTGATGTGCAGGTCGAACAGGTGAATCTTCTGGAAACAACCTGATTTTCCGCATTACCTGAAATGAATTCCTTCTTAAGGTACTGTCGTTTAAACAGTACCTTTTTTATATCTATGTTATGCAATACAGCAGGCGTTTACATGATGGAAATACCTGTACAGAGTTAAGTACTAACTTCACTAAAACCGGACAGGACTTGGACAGTATTAACCTGAATTTTCTCTATGATAAAGGACATGTGCAAGATGAATTTCAATTTTGTCTAAATAAAATCAAGGGAGAATCAGAATGACAAATATTAATCGTCCAGTTTCAGAGATTAATCCAACTACTCAAACCGATCTGGTTGAGGACAATAACGCAATAAAACATGAAGAAGTTGTGAAAATGGATCCTTCAATCGCACAAGGTACTGATCCTAATTTAAATCCAGCAGATACTACAAGAACCCTTGATCCAGATGAGAAAAAGGCTGAAACTGGAGATCAGGCATTGGCAACCGGTGCCGGAAGTGTGGGTGGAGCGGCCATTGGCGCAACACTTGGTATGGTGGGTGGACCAGGAGGCTCCTTGATTGGCGGAGTTGTTGGCGGCGTACTTGGCGGAATCGCAGGTAAGGATATTTCAACACCAGATCATCCAGACCATGGTATTGAAAATTCGAGTCTATTAGGAGACCATGACAAGTACTGGCGCGAAGAGTATCAAAGCAGACCCTATTATAGTGAAAGCCGCAATGTGCATGGGGATCTGGACTATGATCGTGATTATCGCGGGGCTTACCAACTCGGTTATGAAAATCGTGAACATTACAATGGTAAAGAATTTAATGAAGCTGAACCTGACTTGCGAAGCAAATGGGAGCAATTCAAAGGTGAATCTCGTTTGACCTGGGAACAGGCTAAATATGCAGTCAAAGATGCATGGGATCGCACAACTCGCTAAACCACATCTTTAGATAAAACCTCTCTACTTCGGAGAGGTTTTTTTATTGTTCTATAAATACAAATCTAACCTTTATTTGCTTTACAGTAGTCTAAATCCTTCAGATTAAGACTAGCTATTTTTAATACGTCTATTATATCCGAGGCATCTGACAGTCATCATTGAAAATGGGCAAGTGGATAATGTATTTAAAACGACTATTCATGAATAAATACAAAATTGAGGATTTCGAAAAATTATAATTACCTCGTTATAAAAACTATACTTATTTGATGTTTATTCATGCAATTTAGACATGCCTGTTACATCCGTAGTCTACAGGTACATAGCGTAGTATATATTCACTGAAACGGGACAGGACTTGGACAGTGTTAACCTGAATTTTCTCTATTATAAATAAATCAAAGACAAGATGAGATTTCCATCTTGGCTATAAAAGATCAAGGGAGATTTAGAATGACAAATACCAATCGACCAGTTTCAGATATTAACCCAGCTTCACATCGTGATTTGTCTCAAGAACGGACTGATGTATTAAGAGATGATGAAGCATTGAAAAGCAGCCCGACCATTTCAGGCAGTGCACGCCCAGATTTAAATTTACCAGATACCGAAAGCCATCGTGTTCCCGATATGAATGAAGCAGGTGATCATCCTGTGGCTACCAGTGCTGGAACCTTAGGTGGCGCTGCAGCTGGTGCGGCGATTGGAGCAGTCGGTGGTCCTGCAGGCGCAGTCGTCGGCGGCCTTGTTGGGGGAGTAGTAGGTGGTCTAGCTGGAAATGAAATGGCAGAATCAGCACGACCTACGCTAGATACACCAGAAGGTATTGCACTTTCAGGTTCAGAAAATTTACAGGACGATGATCACTACTGGCGTGAACAGCATCATCAGACGCCTTATTATAGTGAAAGCCGTAATGTCTATGGTGATCTAGACTATGATCGGGATTATCGTGGCGCATATCGCCTCGGTTATGAAAATCGTGCGCATTATGACGGTAAAGAATTTAATGAAGCTGAGCCTGATTTGCGTACCAAATGGGAACAGGTTAAAGGTGACTCCCGTCTCAATTGGGAAGAAGCCAAGTTTGCAGTGAAAGATGCATGGCATCGTGCGACTCGCTAACTTCTATTACTCATAAAAAAAACCTCTCAATATTGAGAGGTTTTTTTTATTTTAATGAGAAGAAAAACTGCTTATTCTCGATGTTTAATCTCCAGAACCAGCTGGTTAACCAGGTCCGAAGCTTCCATTTCGCGTGTTTGTGCGGCGTTTGAGCCAGCCCAGAAAGCACCATAGCCATGATCGCCATGTTGAACGGCTGCTGCATGTAATTGCTTGGCCAGGTCATAAGTATATGGATAGGCTGGTACATCTAGACGATCCGGGGTGTCGATATCAGTATGCCAATGATTGATAATGCCACGCGCAGGACGACCAGAAATGCTTGCAGTCACTTGAGTCAATGGTTTAGATAACAAGGCTTTACGATAGGCTTCATTGGCATTAGAGGTTTTGCACTGTACAAATGCCGTTCCCAGCTGAACGGCTTCAGCACCAAACTCCAGCATCTGTCGTGCCTGATAGCCGTCCATAATGCCCCCAGCGGCTACAATAGGCAAGGAGCAATACTGTTTAATCAGCTTGATTAAATTCGAAGTTTTGACTGAGGCATCAAATTTGGTGCTGAAAATTCCACGGTGCCCACCTGCTTCAATACCTTGAGCAATCACCACATCAATGCCAGCAGCCTCGATCGCACGTGCTTCAGCCAGATTGGTCGCAGAAACCATGGTGATAATTCCAGCCTCTTTAAGTGCTTGAACCTGATGCGAATGCGGAATACCGAAGTGAAAACTCACCGCTTTTGGACGTGTTTCCAGAACCAGATTCAGGAAATCATCATTGTCCCTAAAGCTTGGATAAATGCATTTCAAGGTTTTGGGTGGTTCTATACCAAACTGGGCAAATTTATCCTTGAACTGATCAATCCAGGCTTGAGCGACAGTGTCATCTAAGTTTTCAGTTTTATGGCAGAAAAAATTGACTTGAAAAGGCTGATCGGTTAGCTCCTGAGTTTTAAGAATCTGTTCACGCGCAGACTGTACGCTACTGGCACCTAATCCTAATGAACCCAAAGCACATTGATTAGAGACTTCAGCGGCCAGCTCAGGTGTGGAGACACCGGCCATGGGTGCTAACAGAATTGGGTGTTTAATGCCTAATTTTTCCAATAAAGACATGGCTTTGCTCCTTGTTATCACCTTACTGTGCCTTCGCCTTAAAAATTAAGCAAATCATATTGGTTATTTTATTTTGAAATATTCGACTATAGTTACATAAGCATTACATTTGCGGCGACACTCATTGTCGCTGTACTGATCGATTGCATAGTAGGTGAAATTCTGCAGTTTTATAATGCTGTTTTAGTTAAATTTTCCTGAACTCATGTCTGATCGTATACGTGAAAAACTACAGATTCTCGCTGATGCTGCCAAATATGATGTGTCCTGTTCATCTAGCGGCAGTAATCGAAAGAATAAAGATAAAGGTCTAGGCAATACCGGCAACGGGATCTGTCATAGCTATACTGAAGATGGCCGTTGTGTTTCCTTGCTAAAAATCCTGTTTTCCAATGTCTGTATTTATGACTGCTCGTATTGCGTTTCACGCCGTTCCAATGATGTAAAACGGGCCGCTTTTACCGTGCAGGAAGTGGTTGATCTGACCATGAACTTCTATCGTCGTAATTATATTGAAGGGCTGTTCTTGAGTTCAGGTATCTTTAAGTCTGCCGATTACACCATGGAGCGTATGCTGCAGGTAGTCAAGAAACTGCGGCTGGAAGAAAACTTTAATGGTTATATTCACCTTAAGACCATTCCGGGAGCTTCGCAGGAAATTATTACTGAAGCAGGTCTGTATGTGGACCGGATGAGTATCAATCTGGAAATGCCCACAGAAGATGGATTACGAAAATTTGCCCCAGAGAAAACTCATGCTGAAGTACAAAAAGATCTGGGCATTGTGCGTGATCGTCTGATTCAGATTAAAGACGAAAGTAAAATTATCAAGGCTGTACCCAAATTTGTACCGGCAGGCCAGACTACACAAATGGTGGTTGGGGCGCATAGTGAAACGGATCGTGATGTCATTTTGATGGCGGATCGGCATTACAAGGAATTTAAGCTAAAGCGTGTGTATTTTTCCGGTTATATCCCGATTAATGCTGAAGAAAAAGCACTACCGGCCGTGGGTTCAGCGCCACCATTATTACGTGAAAACCGGCTGTATCAATCTGACTGGTTAATGCGTTTTTATGGTTTTGATGCTGAAGAAATTGTCGATGATCAGCATCCGAATCTGGAACTGGATATTGATCCGAAGCTCAGCTGGGCATTACGTCATCCGGAAGCCTTTCCAGTCGATATTAACCGAGCCGAATATAAAATGATTCTGCGAGTACCGGGAATCGGAGTGCGTTCAGCCAAAAAAATCGTTCAGGCGCGCCGTTTTGGTCAGATTCATATTGATCAGCTGAAACGTATGGGGGTAGCTTATAACCGTGCGCAGCATTTTATCCACTGCGCCGATACACCAAAATTTAAAAAAGAACAGCAATCACAACAGATTCGGCAGCAGATATTGCAGTCGGGTTATTCAAAATATCAGCAGCAACTTTCACCTCAACTGGGATTAGGGTTCTGATGGCCTGTTACTATTTTGATGGCACAATGACAGGACTATTGAGCTGCGTATTTCGTGCTTTTGAATTTCGTGAATTTGAGGTCAGAATTACTGCCAATCCGCATGCACAAAATGGTCTGTTTGATGATTTTATTCATGTGGCGTCCAATGATGCGCATGGCCAGCGTGTCTGGCAAGGCTTAAAACAGAAAGTTGGTTCAGGCAGCTTGAGGGCTTTTTACTATACCTTTTTGGCGGAGCAAGAACAGGCTTTCCAGGTCCTGTTTGACTTTGCAGTATATGTTTTTCAGAGTCAGCGGCCAGTGGATCAAGACTATGGTCATGCTGCGGTATTGGGCATGTCACAATGGGCAAAACAGGTGGGACGTGAAAAGCACCGGATGGAAGCTTTTGTGCGTTTCAAAAAATGTCAGGATGGTTTGTTCTTAAGTTTGATCAAGCCAGATTTTAATGTGCTACCGATTATTAGCAAACACTTCAAGGAACGTTACCAGGATCAGACCTGGCTGATTTATGATGAACAGCGCAAATATGGTATCTACTATGATTTAAAAAAATTACATCAGGTAGAAATGAATGCCGTACAGATAGATCCACAAGTCCGGCTTGGACATAGTCAGTCTTTCAGCGTTGAACTGGATGATGAGGAATTACTCTATGACCAGCTTTGGAAAGACTATTTTCATAGTGTGAATATTCAGGCACGTAAGAATATGAAGCTGCATATTCAATATGTGCCTAAACGCTATTGGCGATATATGAATGAAAAAGCACTTTGAAACACATGCTTTAGCATTTTCAGGCATAATCAGAACGTTATTGTTTTTTGATTGAGTGATGTGTTTATGAAGGTATGGCTGAGTACATTGGCGCTAGGCTTGACGTTGACTGCATGTTCGCAAGAACCCGAAAAGGTTGAGGTCGACCCCGCTCAGTATCAGGTTAAAAATGCTCAGGAATTACAGCAACGCTTTGATACCCTCAATCAAAAACTGGCAACTGACTTTAGCCAGTTTAAGAAAGTCGAAAGTATTGCCTTTGCGCATCAGTTCCCTTTAGATGTAAATAACCTGAGAACCTTGAATCAGCATCTGGTCGCAAGCACAGCACTTAAGTCCAGTAAAATGGCCTATTGCGATATGATGAATGGCTATTTTGCCGAGATGTATCGACTGGGGCATTACAATCTTAATTTAGTGAATGATATTCAGCTGCCAAATACAGAAAAAGAAGATCTTAAAGCGAATTTCTCAACGGCTGATCAGTTCTATACCTTTATTCTGGATCGCTATACCAGCTATCGTCAGGTACAACAAACCATGAACTATGGTTGTAATCTAAAAGTGGCACTATAAATTTTTAAAATTATTCAGTGCATAAAAGAAGCCCATCATCAGATGGGCTTCTTTTATGTTGGAGTATTAACAGCCGGTTAGTTTTTCTGGCTGAGGTTTTTCGCCCGGGAAGAAAATCGGACGGAGTTTTACCCCAATACCATTCCCCACAAAGGCAAATACCAGCCATAACCAACCATGTACACTGCCTGAAGCAATACCACTGAAGTATGCGCCAATGTTACAGCCATAAGCCAAACGTGCGCCGTAGCCAAGCATCAAGCCACCAATGACAGCTGCCAGTAATGAACGTTTTGGAATATTGAAATTCGGTGCAAATTTACCTGCCAGACTTGCAGCAAGCAGGGCGCCAAGCATGATGCCAAAGTTCATCATCGACGTGATGTCAAACCATAGTGATTCTGATAATGCTTTAGCATTGCCTGGTTGCTGCCAATATGCCCAAGAAGCAGCATCTACACCTACGAAACTTGCCGATTTCGCTGCCCAAACGGCAAGGGCAGAAGTTACCCCCCCATGGACGTCCAGCCAGTGCCAAAGTCGCAAAGTTAAGCAGGGTTAAAATGATACCGCCCCAGATCAATGGCCATGGACCACGAAGAAAGCGTTTCCAACCTTGATACTGGCTTTGTGGTTCAGCTTCCAGACTGCCATGGCGTTTCTTTTCGAGAAACACAGTCGCAGCGGCAATAACTGCAAATACTAGAAAGCTGAGTAACAGTGCAGGCACTACCCCGAAGCTTTTCACAATCGAAATTGGTGCCAGATGTGGCAGATTAAACCACCAGTCGAGATGAGACGTTGCAATCAGCGAACCTGCACAGAAGAAGAACAGAGTTACCAGCATACGCGCACTACCACCACCAACGGTATAGAGCGTACCTGATGCACAGCCGCCACCGAGCTGCATACCAATACCGAAAATAAAGGCACCAATCATGACTGACATGGAAACGGGATTAACATTACCTTTGACAGGATTACCGAACAGCTCACCAGCACCAAGGGCGGGAAAGAAAAGCAATACTGCCAGAGCGAGCATAATCATTTGCGCGCGTAACCCACGACCGCGACGTTCCTTGATAAACACACGCCAGCTAGAAGTGAAACCAAAAGAGGCATGGTACAGGGTCATGCCCAAGGCACCACCGACCAGGAATAAAAGCGCCTGATTCAGCCCTACGATTTGATAGGCACCGACTGTACCTAAAGCAAGTAAAATAAATGATACCCAAACTGATATATTAGAGCGGTTTGAGGATGCAGCAATCACTGACATAGGAGAGATAAAATATCAAAAAATAAAGTGTGTCATTTTACAGGCCTGTTTTTTCAAAGCGAGTCCAAAACCTAGAATTTACATTCCAATATCTGATTCTTCATATCAATTTAATTTATATTAAATCAGATTGATGTGAAAGAGCGAGATATTCCAGTAAAGGAACAACATGGCAGCGATACGAACAAAGGGAATATATTAACTGGCACTTAGCTTTGACGTCTTGGTAAAATAAGCTGGTAATCGCGTCTAAAATTGTCAGTGAAAACATACCTACAATTATTGCGGCAGCTGAGATCAGTTGCTTAAGCCTGAGCAAGATTTAAGACGTGGGAAATAATGTTCTTAGAGAAAAGACAAGGGGAGCTGATCTGCTAGCCTCTAAAGACTTAGCGAAAATATTGACATGAATACTAATCTTATCCTAAGCATAGCCCGGGGCTTCAATGCATAATAGTCCAGCTATATTGCAAATTCACGCCAGTTCTTGAGTAATCACACATAATATAAATCCAGATCAATTGGCTGAGTCCGGCTGCAGGATTCACTTTTCCAGGTATCAAATCTGAAAAGATAGATGAGAGAATAAAAAAGCCTGCAAAATGCAGGCTTTTTAAGGCACTGGAGCCTTGAAAAAGAATTAATTAACCAGAATTAATTTTCAGCTTCTTGGCGTACTTTTGCTGCGCCTTCTTCAACTGAACCTGCAACAGAGGCTGTTGCATCTTTGGCTGCTTCTTTAGCACGTTGGGCTGCAGCTTCAGCACTTGCAGCTGCTCTATCTGTTGCTTCCGCCGTATTTGCCGCTGCATTATCCAGAGCTTGGTCGGTTTCAGCTGCAGCTTCGCGGCTCGCATCTTCCATATCATGACCTGCCTGTTCCGCAGCATTCTCCAGGTGCTCACCTGTACTTGCGCCAGTTTCAGGTTGTTTTTCCTTGCTACAGCCTACAAGTGCCACAGTTGTCGCCAAACCTAAAGCAATAAGAAGTTTATTCATTGTGTTATATCCTTTTGTTGTCATAGATCACTGATATAAAAATATTATCGGAATCACGTGCTTCAGAATGCTACAAAATGTGGCGTTCGTGTAAATGTTGTCAACCATTTTATAAACTATTGAAAACAAAAAAGCCTGCTCGAAGGCAGGCTTTTTAAGCAAGAAAAATTACAGACCAGCAGAAGCACGTAATGCTTCAACCTTATCTGTTTTTTCCCAGGTAAATGCAGTATCTGAACCTTCACGACCGAAGTGACCATAAGCTGCTGTTTGCTTATACATTGGCTGGATCAGGTTTAGCATACGGGTAATACCATATGGACGCAGATCGAAGTGCTCACGAACCAATTGAACGATCAACTCGTCAGATACTTTACCGGTATTAAAGGTATTGATTGAAATAGAAGTTGGCTCAGCCACACCAATTGCATAAGACACCTGAATTTCACATTTATCAGCAAGTCCAGCAGCAACGATATTTTTCGCTACATAACGACCTGCATAAGCAGCAGAACGGTCAACTTTCGATGGATCTTTACCAGAGAATGCACCACCACCATGACGCGCCATACCACCGTAAGTATCTACAATAATTTTACGGCCAGTCAGACCACAGTCACCTACAGGACCACCGATTACGAACATACCGGTCGGGTTGATGTGGAATTTGGTTTCTGCATGGAACATTTCAGCTGGAATGATTTTCTTCACGATTTCTTCAATCACAGCTTCTTTTAGGTTCGCTTGTGAAATTTCAGGATCATGTTGAGTTGAAAGGACCACTGCATCTAAACGTACCGGCATGCCATTTTCATAAGCGAAAGTTACCTGGCTTTTCGCATCTGGGCGTAACCATGGCAATGAGCCATTACGACGTAATTCAGCCTGCTTTTCCATTAGGCGGTGTGCATAAGAAATTGGCGCAGGCATTAATACGTCAGTTTCACGGCTGGCATAACCAAACATCAGGCCCTGGTCACCGGCACCTTGATCTTCTGGCTTTTGACGGTCTACACCCTGGGCAATTTCAGGGGATTGTTTACCGATCATGTTGATCACGGCACAGGTTGAACCATCAAAGCCAAGATCAGAATGATGATAACCAATGCCATTTACGGTTTGACGTACGATCGCTTCAAAGTCGACGTTTGCAGTTGTTGTGATTTCACCGGCAAGTACAACCGCACCCGTTTTTACAAGCGTTTCACAAGCAACCCGCGCATATGGGTCTTCTTTTAAGATTGCATCCAAAATGGCATCACTGATTTGGTCAGCCATTTTATCTGGATGGCCTTCGCTTACAGATTCCGAGGTAAATACAGCGTACTCGCGCATAAGTCCTATCACAGTTAAATTTAAAGACCCGATATGTTACATCGTGTTGCGTCGAAGGACTAGGTTTGAACGGTAAAATTGGCTGAAATTGTTTCAATTTAATTTGTTTTTATTTGAATATTAGTATTTGAAAAACTGATATACCGCTTATATCAGTGGCTTTTGCTTATGTTTTGCTCAATAAAAATATGGCAGCTTTTTTTGGTCATTTTTTGTAGCTGCAGAGCTAGGCCTCTTATGCCTTAGATTAATTTTTCCAAAAAAGCAGCAATCTTATTGTTTGAAAATGCATTTTACTGTCGCAAACAACTCCATCAATCGTGATGATTTAAGCTAAGGTTAATGAGCTAAAAACTTTATTAATCTGATCGGCATATAATATATAGAAGAATTGCATCAAGACTTTGATCTAAAATTTATAAAACTTCATTGGATGTAAACCTAAAGACTAGGCCTTATTTACTGAAAATGAAGAAGAGGGCAAAAGGTAAAATACAGCAGCGAGCTTTAGTTTATTTTTAGTCCTGCCCATGAGGGAAATAATTTGAATCAATAAAAGTCATATATGTATATTTAAGTGGCTGACCTTTTTAAGAGAATAATAAAAATTTGATAGAAGGGAACTCGCTTGTAAAACATAAGAAAATTAGGGTTTTTATTGTGATGAAAATTGAGTATTAATCGATGCCTGTACTTAAAAGTGTAGATTAAATGTACGTTGACCAATCTAAACAACAATAAAGTGATAAATATTGTAGGCTGGTCTTTACCCCTCGCTGTTTTTTTAAGACAATATGCAGCAGTTTTGAAAGTCTTTTCATCATTTTCTATTTCTGAATTATTTGGACACTGATTTATGACAACCCCGCTTAATGAACGTCGTGTTGCAAACGCAATTCGTGTATTGGCAATGGATGCTGTGCAAAAAGCAAACTCAGGACATCCAGGTGCTCCAATGGGGATGGCAGACATCGCTGATGTGGTTTGGCGCGAATTTTTAAGCCATAACCCAACTAACCCGAATTGGGCGAACCGCGACCGTTTTGTATTGTCGAACGGTCACGGCTCAATGCTGCAATATGCACTTCTTCATTTAACGGGCTATGATCTTTCAATCGAAGATTTGAAATCATTCCGTCAATTGCATTCTAAAACTCCAGGTCATCCGGAATTGGGCTATGCACCTGGTATTGAAACCACTACTGGTCCATTAGGCCAGGGTATTGCCAATGCCGTAGGTTTTGCACTGGCTGAAAAAACGCTTGCTGCGCAATTCAACAAAGACGATATTCAAGTTGTTGATCACTTTACTTACTGCTTCCTGGGCGATGGCTGCTTGATGGAAGGTGTTTCTCACGAAGCATGTTCATTAGCGGGTACTTTGGGTCTAGGCAAGCTGATCGCTTACTATGACGACAATGGCATCTCGATTGATGGCGAAGTTGAAGGCTGGTTCTCTGACGATACAGAGCAACGTTTCAAATCTTATGGCTGGCAGGTCATCAAAGTTGATGGTCATGATGCAGATGCAATCCGTCAAGCGACTGTAGAAGCGAAAGCTGAAGCGAACAAACCAACTATCATCATGTGTAAAACAGTGATTGGTTTAGGTTCACCAAACAAACAGGGTAAAGAAGACTGTCATGGTGCACCTTTAGGTAATGATGAAATCGTATTGACTCGTGAAGCGCTTGGCTGGTCAGACGAAGCATTTGTTATTCCTGCTGAAGTTTATGCAGCATGGGATGCCAAAGAAAAAGGTTCACAAGCTGAAGCAGCCTGGAATGAAACTTTTGCCGCTTATGCAGCAAAATACCCAACTGAAGCAGCTGAATTAAAACGCCGTATTTCTGGTGATCTTCCAGCTGACTTTGTTGCAAAAGCAGATGCTTACATTGCTGAAGTAAATGCAAAAGAAGAAACGATTGCGACACGTAAAGCAAGCCAAAATACGTTGCAAGCACTTGTGCCTTCTTTGCCTGAAGTGCTTGGCGGTTCTGCTGACCTTGCAGGCTCTAACCTGACTTTATGGAAAGGTGCGCAAGGCGTACAGGACAATCCGGCAGGTAACTACGTACACTATGGCGTACGTGAGTTTGGTATGACTGCAATTGCCAATGGTGTAGCACTACACGGTGGTTTCATTCCGTATGTAGCAACATTCCTGATGTTTATGGAATATGCACGTAATGCAGTGCGTATGTCTGCTCTGATGAAACAGCGCGTAATTCATGTTTATACGCATGACTCAATCGGTCTGGGTGAAGATGGCCCAACGCACCAACCGGTTGAACAAATCGCATCTTTACGTGGTACACCAAACCTGAATACATGGCGTCCATGTGACACCGTTGAAGCAGCGATTTCCTGGAAATCAGCTTTAATGCGTTCAGAAGGCCCAACGGCATTAATCTTCTCTCGTCAAAACTTGCCATTCCAGACCCGTACTCAAGCACAAATCGAGAACGCTGCGAAAGGTGGTTATGTACTGGCTGAAGAAAAAGGCGAATTGAAAGCGATCATTATTGCAACGGGTTCAGAAGTATCTCTGGCAATGGAAGCGTATGCACAACTTGAAGGTGTACGTGTCGTCTCTATGCCATGTGCTGAAGAATTCATGAAGCAAGATGCTGCTTACCGTGAAGCAGTTCTACCTGCAGCGATTCGCGCACGTGTAGCGGTGGAAGCTGCACATGTGGATTACTGGTGGAAATTTGTAGGTCTTGACGGTCGTGTGATTGGTATGACCACTTATGGTGAATCTGCACCTGCGAAAGATCTGTTCCAGTTCTTCGGTATTACCACTGAAGCAGTTGTAGCAGCTGTAAAAGAGATTACTGCTTAATCAACTGATTAAACAGTTTTTAAAGGACGCCCCAGTTTTGGGGCGTCTTTTGTTTTTCACTTTTTAGTGTTGTTTTCATGTGGCAACCGCTAAAAAGTTCTCCCATAGTCGAAATGAAAGAGTGAGATGAACATGAGCTTGTATGAACAAATTAACGATGAAATTACTTTAATGGATGCAGGCGAACAGAAATGGATCGGGCAGGATCTGCCTCTTGAAGCAATGATGGCAGTTGAGCTGTTACTTCAGGATCTGGCGGCTGAAAAAATCATTAAAGTACGTCGTAAGAACCATGAAAAACATTCTGGTTTAAAGCAGATTGACCGTATTTTGGTGGAAAAGCTTTAAAATTGAAGACTTAAATAGCCCCACATGGGGCTTTTTTTGTACAAAAATAATCATCTGTATGAGTCATAGATATATTTTAAAAAATTGGCGTGAGTAAAATAAAAACATATCTTATCTTAATCATCAAAATAGCCTAAGCTAATTGAATCTATTTGAAATAGAAGAATCGTATAAAAATGATGATACAAGACCAGATTCAAATTGAGTCTCTAGAAAATATTACACAGCAGGAGTGGCTACCATTATGGTTGGATTACCAGAATTTTTATCAGACTCAGCTCAGTGAAGAGGTAAATCAGCATACCTGGCAAAGGCTTACTAATCTTGCATTCGGCAATATGTATGGATTCGCAGCGATTCTGAATCAGCAGGTCGTTGGCATTGTACATGTTATTCAACATGACAGCTGCTGGACTTTAACGCCGTATGCCTATTTGCAAGATCTTTATACGCATATTGATTTTCGAGGGCGGGGTGTGGCACGAGCCTTGATTGAGAAAGTATATATAGATGCCAAACAGCGTGGATGTGATCGAGTGTATTGGTTAACTCATGAGAGCAATCGACAAGCACAGCAGCTCTATGATCAGGTTGCCAAGAAAACCGGTTTTATTCAATATAAGATGACTTAATATCGACAAAGTCATCATGCTTACAATTTTACCGTTCCATGCATGCAACAAATCGTTCTATCTTTAGCGGTGCAAATAATTCTAATTAAGCTAGATTAGAACCTATTCAAAACAGAGGGTTATGATATGAAATTCAAGACATTGGCTTTGGGCCTGACTTTGGCTTCAGTAGCAACATTTTCTATGGCGAAGCCGGTTGCGTATACCATTGATCCAGGCCATACCGCGACTGTATTTAGCTGGAGTCACTTTGGTTTTTCGACACCATCTGCGAACTTTAGTGATATTCAGGGCACGATTACGGTTGATAATGAAAAGCCTGCTAACTCATCAGTAAATGTAACTATTCCGGTATCGAGTATTAATACCAATGTTAAAGCACTGGATGAGCATATTCAAAAAGCAGAATTCTTTGATGTAGAGAAATATCCAAACATCACGTTTAAAAGTACCAAGGTTCAGGCTTTAGGTAAAAACAAATATAAAATCACCGGTGATTTGACTATAAAAGGTGTAACCAAGCCAGTTGTGCTGGATGCAGTATTAAATAAACAGGCCGTTCATCCAATGACAAAACTGCAAACAATTGGCTTCAATGCGACCACGTCATTTAACCGTTCAGCTTTCAATGTTGGCGCTTATGTGCCAAATGTCGGTGATAAAATTACTGTAAACATTACCACTGAAGCATCTGTACCCGCTGCGAAAAAATAAGAAAAGACAAATTTAAAAAGCACCCTGTAGGGTGCTTTTTTATGGATGAAAATTAAGCTTTGCTAGAAATTAGTAGATAGCTAATCTGAAAGAATATGCTTTTATCATCCACTTAATTTGAAGAATAAAAATTAGCTGGTTTGAATGTGCTTGAGAAATTTTTGAAGGATGGATACCGATACAGCTTCTAAAGCAGCAGCATATTGCTGATTGTCGGCACGTAAGGCTGCAATGTCGATATTCGCGTGACGCAGCTCACAGGTATGGCCAATCAGCCATTTCTCCAGACGCTCAGCTTCCACTTCAGCATGAAATTGCAGTGCCAGAATATTGCTGCCAATCCGGAAAGCCTGATTTGGATAGACCGCAGAACTTGCCAGAAGCTCAGCCTCTGTGGGCAGGTCGAACGTATCACCATGCCAATGTAATACTTCAAGATTTTCCAGATTTTTTAGTGGATTATTCTCTACAGATGTAAGGCTAAGCTTGGACCAACCAATCTCTTTGCTATGACCTGCATACACTTTTGCTCCTAATACATGCGCAATAAGCTGTGCACCTAAACAAATTCCTAAAGTCGGCAAATTTTGCTGCAAACGAACTTTCAGTAAGTCTATTTCCTGTTGTAAGAAAGGATAGTCTTCAGTTTCATAAACGCCGATTGGACCACCTAAAATCACCGTCAGACCTGTATGTTCAAATGCCTGGGTCAGGTCATCGACCCCTGCTTCAAAATAACGTACGCGTAGGCCGAGCTGATAGAAAGTATCTTCCCACGTGCCAAGGTCTTCAAAGGCAAGATGCTGGATGGCATAGACCGTGTCTGGAAATTCGTCAAAATTAAGCATGATGGTGACTGATCAAAGAAATGATTTAATTTAACGTGAATCATATGACTTGGAAAGCTGAATGCAGCTCAATGAGCTCCTCCATTTAGCAGTGGATTGGTTGCAATTGCTTAAACTCTGTAAAGATACTCCGCTATTGTTCACTTCAGTTTGGGTATAACTTGGAACTTGATGACCGTATGCAATCCCATAGTTTTATATACTGATAACAACTCCATTAGGGGAGCCATGCTATGCAAAATCTAAGCCTTTATATTGATCGTAAAAGATTAAGTCCCTATGCCATGTCGGTTTTTGTGGCCCTTAGAGAAAAACATGTCGATTTTAAAGAGATTAAAATCGATCTGGATAAGGATGAAAATAAATCAGATACCTATCTAAGAATCTGTAAAACTGGAAAAATTCCCTGCTTATCTGTGGATGGCTGGTCAATTTTTGAATCCATGGCAATTACTGAATTTCTGGATGAGCTTTTTCCAGCACCTGACTATCCGGCTCTTTATCCGGCAGATATTCGGGCGCGTGCTAAATGTCGGGCGGTTCAGGCATTGCTTAAATCTGATTTTAGTCTGATATGTCAAAATATGCCTTCCACGGGTATCTTTCAGCCATTACCAGAACCTTATGTTCCAGACCGGCATACTCAGGTAGAAATTGATCGGTTAACCAGAGTAAGTGAGGCTTTGATTGTTGATCAATGGTTAAGTTCACAATGGAGTATTGCAGATTTTGATTTAGCCTTCATGCTACATCGATTATTGAGTTTTAAAGTTCCTATTTCTGAAAGACTTTATAGCTATGTCATGCGGAATTTTCAGCGCGAATCTGTGCATGTCTGGTTTAAATTAAGAGAACTTGAACGAGGTACATGGGATCCATCACCATTTGATGTACCGTGAGTTGAGAAAGGCTTTCAGGGTTGATGGATTTAAGTCATGATTTAATTGTTTAAATAACTCCTGAATTGAGCAGAAATCAGGAGTTATTTATTCATGGGCATCTTCAGGATATTATTTTAATAAATCTAACAGGGCATCCGCCGTTGCTGCAGATGATGCTGGATTTTGTCCGGTAATCAGTAAGCCATCCTGCTGCACATGAACTTGCCAATCATCAGCTTTGGAATAGTGACCGCCATTTTCCTTCAGCATATCTTCGACCAGGAATGGAACAATATTGGTCAGGCCGACTCCCTCTTCTTCGGTATTACTAAAACCAGTTACTGATTTGCCTGACACAATTGAGTGGCCTTCACTATCTTTTACCTTTTTCAGTACTCCTGGCGCATGACAGACCAGTGCGACAGGCTTATTGGATTGCAAGGTTTCTTCAATTAAATGGATTGAAGTGTAGTCATTGGCTAAATCCCATAACGGACCATGCCCACCTGGATAGAATACGGCATCAAACTCATCTGCATTTACTTCGCTTAATTTATGGGTATTAGCTAAAGCACGCATGGCAGTTTCATCTGCTTCAAAACGTCTGGTTGCTTCAGTTTGGGCATCTTCAGCACTGCTTTTAGGATCAAGCGGCGGGTGACCACCTTGGGGGGAGGCTAAAGTGATTTCGGCTCCCGCATCAATGAATCGATAATATGGGGCAGCCAGTTCCTCTAGCCAGAAACCGGTTTTTTCGCCTGTGTCACCAAGTTGATCATGGGAGGTCAGAACAATCAAAATTTTCATATGTTTACCTAAGATTATGTCAGATTTAAAATTTAATAAGTAAAATTATTGGATAGATGGATAGGAGAAAAATTGCCATCGTTAAACTGGAAACTTAAATTTAAAACAACTTGGATTTGATATTTTGTGGTAATCCTTAAAACAAACGTTTTAAACACCTACATATATGAAATGTTTTAGAAAACATCATTACGATTGATCAGAACTTTTCTTTTTCTTTCCGCCACCATCCTGTTTATTGACTGTAGACCAAGCAATACGTTCAGCCTCTTTTTCAGAACGTCCTTGTTCTTTCTCACTTTCTTCAATATGTTTAGCTTGCCGTTTCTGTTTTTCCGTATAGGCAGATTTATCACCTCTAGACATAGTCTGCTCCTCACATGCGGTCTAATATGGGAATGACTATAACAAGGACTTGATTTAGGCAAAGTAAGCTTCTGTCAGGATTTGTTTGAATTGTTTTATAGGTCATTAAATGACGGGAACATTTATATCTGTCTTATTTTTAGGTCTAAAGATGAAGTCAATTTTAAAATCTTAAGTTTGAAAAGGATAATGACCCTAGAGCCATTATCCTAAAGCTTTTATTTAGCCATTAACAATGCTGCCACCATTTACGTGGATCACCTGACCCGAGATATAGCTGGCTTCTTCACTAGCCAGAAATAAATAGGCTGGAGCGACTTCACTTGGCTGTCCCATACGGCCCATCGGTGTCTGTTTACCAAACTCTTTTAAGGTTTCTTCGTCAAAACTACTTGGAATAAGTGGGGTCCAGATCGGGCCGGGTGCAACCCCGTTAACACGAATACCTGTCTTGTTTTTCAGCAAATTGGTCGAAAGACTACGGGTAAACGTGGTAATTGCACCCTTAGTGCTGGAGTAGTCGATCAGTTCATCGTGTCCGTGATAGCTGGTAATACTGGTAGTATTAATAATACTGTCACCTGCCTGCATATGGGGGAGAACCGCCTGAGTTAAATGAAACATACTCAGAATATTGGTGTTAAAAGTTTTATATAGCTGTTCAGGAGAGATATCGGTAATACTTTTCTGCGGATATTGTACTCCTGCATTATTTACCAGAATATTAATTGTCTTGAATTCCTGAATAGTCTGTTTCACCAGATCTTGAATTTCTTCTGGTTGCTGCAAGTCACATTTGATCAGTAGACAGCGCTGTCCTTCTGCTTCAACCATTTTCTTTGTATCTTTTGCATCCTGATCTTCGTCCAGATAGCAAATCGCGATATCCGCTCCTTCACGGGCAAACAGGACAGATACCGAACGGCCAATCCCACTATCTCCACCGGTAATGAGAGCAACTTTGCCTTTTAATTTCTCGCTACCTTTATAGTGAGGTTTAATGATCTCTGGCTCTGGGTTCATTGCAGTCTGAACACCAGGCTGATGGTCTTGTGTTTCGGTTGAATTTGGGGTTTCAGGATAATTATTCATATATTTTCAGGTCCATTGTTTAGTGTAATGACAGAAAAATATATTAGGGAGATTTTCCAGAAATAGGCTAAGACCTGACATTTCATAACAGAATCTATGCAGGAGATTGCATTTGTTGAATTAGGTTTACATTTGAAGATTTACATAAATATATTTAAGGTAAATTAAATATTTTAATGTTTAATTTACTATATTGAATTAAATTTTAAGATTATCTTAAGATAATAAATGGATTTAGACTTAAGTCTATTATTTTATTAAAATAAAGATCTTTATATAAATAAAAGATAATAATTATTAATTTTTATAATTTAGTAAAATTGGAATGGATAAAATCATAATGATTTCATGTTGTTAAGTTAAATCAATTGGGATTATTAATTTAATTTGTAAGATAATTTTGGAAAAATTAAATACTTGAAAAATAAACAAAATAAACGTTTAATTAATTCTGATTATTTTGGTTGGTTTTTTTAGGGGCTCCTATGCAGGTTCAAGTTATTGCAAAAGAAAATGGTAGTAATAGTTTAATAAAAAATTATTTACATAAAATTAAATTAACTGATAGCTCCATTGTCTTAATAGATGTAAAAGTTGAAGATATAGAAAAGATTGAATATTTAAATAATCAGGCAGTAATCACTTTAAAGAACGGTGAAAAAATAGCAGTTGATAATTTTAATATAGAAGAAAGCTCGCTAGTTTTTAGAAATGAGCAAGCAGAATTGTTTTTATTTGATTTTAAAACAGTTACTTATAACCCTATAGATAAGATTGAACCATTATTATATGGGCAGTCAGAAAGTTCATTTGTAAGTGTTTGGCCATTTGTTGGTTTAGCGCTTGGTGGAATTGGTCTAATTGCGGGTGCGGCAGGAGGTAGTGGGGGTGGCGGATCATCAGAAGCAGTAACAAAAGTGAAAAAGCCTCAGGATGTTATCATCGGTAATGGTGATTCATTTATCAATAAAGAAGAAGTTCAAGATGATAAGGTTGAAGTCACTATAGACTTACCTACAGGCTTAACAGATCAGGATAAAGTGATCGTAAATGGTGAAGAGCATGCACTTACACAAGAAGATGTTGAAGCAGGTAAAATTGTAGTTAATGTACCTTTAGAGGGAAAAACTGAAGGTAAATTTGATGTTACTGTAGAAATTAAAGATAAAGCAGGCAATGTTTCTGACAGTGTTACAGAGTCAGCGATTATAGATCTCACCCCGCCGATAGTAGATGATGTGATCCTTAAAATTGATAGAATTGCGCAAGATGGTGTAATTAATATTGAGGAATCAAACGACAAAGTTATTGTAATTGGTCAATTGACCTCGATACCTAAAGATAGCATCGCAACTAAGATTCAAGTTACGGTAGGTGAAGAGACTGTTGATGCCATTATTTTTGATTTTAAAAATGGTATTTGGTCGGCACAACTTCAAGGGGCATCATTTGGTAATGTAGCTGGTGAAGTTAATGCGACAGTAACCTTTAAGGATCAAGCGGGTAATACTTCCACCAAGAGTACAGCTTCAAATTATGAAGTAGACCTAAGTAAGCCTGAAGTTAAAAGTATTGAGCCTGCAGATAAAGTTCTGGCTAAAGATGAAGTTGTCACAATTACGATTACCTTTAATGAAGAGATTAAGGGCCTTGAACTTTCTGACTTCGAAGCGAAAGGTGGCTTGATTTCAGGTCTTCAACGGTCTGCAGATGATAAAACAGTCTGGACTTTAAGCTTTAAACAGGCAGGTACAGATCAACCAAGTCTTAAACTAAAGGAAGGGTCGTATACAGACCTTGCAGGCAACCCGGGTTCAGAGAAAGTCTTGGATAAAGCCAATGGTGGATTTGAATCGGACATCACACCACCAGCATTAGGTGATGTAATTTTCAACATTGTAAGTATTGCTACTGACGGTATTGTCAATGCCGTAGAATCAACGTCTTTAAATGTTCCTATTGTTGGTAAGTTAAGCTTAATTCCATCAGACAGTACGCTTACAGCAATTAAAGTTACAGTAGGTGGTCAAGTTGTTGAAGCACAAATTGTTAACTTAGAGACTGGTGAATGGACAGCAAATATTGCGGGTGAGCACTTCTTAAAAGGCATTCAGATTTTTGCTGAAGCTACTTTAAAAAATGCTGCCGGTAATAGTTCAACAATCTCAACTATTGCGAACTACCAGGTAGATACAACTGCACCGAAAATTGAGAGTATCACAGCATCGGATACGCTTTTAGCTGAGGGTGAAAAAGTAACCATTACCATTAAATTTAGTGAAGAAGTTAAAGGCCTCGACATTAATGATTTTGTCGCAGTAGGTGGTAGTGTTAATAACCTTCAACAATCTGCAACAGACAAAACGGTATGGACTTTAGAATTTGTACAAGAAGGTACAGATCAACCAAGTCTTATACTTAAAGAAGGCTCTTATACTGATCTTGCGGGTAACCCGGGTTCAGAGAAAGTCTTGGATAAAGCCAATGGTGGATTTGAATCTGATATCATCCCACCAGCGTTGGACGGCGTGATCTTCACAATCGAAACTGTTGCACAAGATGGCATTGTGAATATTGCAGAATCTCAAGATAAAGTTACGATTGTTGGTAAATTAAATTCAATTCCTGCTGATAGCATTGAAACTATAATTCAAGTTACAGTGGGTAATGAAACAGTTAATGCGATTATAGATGCACAATCAGGTACGTGGACTGCGGTATTATCAGGTTCGTCATTTGGAGATGTGGCGGGTGAGGTTGTTGCTGAAGTAACATTCAAAGATAAAGCGGGTAATGAATCGAATAAAACAGCAAATGCTCCATATGCTATAGATTTAAAAGCTCCTAAATATACGAATAGTTATATTAATGAGGATGGAAAGATCGTTCTAGAATTTGATGAATTGCTTGATAACGATAATCCTCCTACATTCGACTCCTTTGTGATTATCAAAAATACGGATGAGGTTGTTGAGATTCAAGGGGTTGAAATCGTTGATCAGCAAGTTGTTATCACAACTGTGAAGCCGATTTATCAATCCGATAAAGTTCAGGTTTCTTATGTAGATAAAGACTTGAAAGATAAAAATGCGATTCAAGATGATGCTGGCAATGGTAGTTCAGAATTTAATACTGGTATTTTATCTAATGACTCGTTATTGAGTGGATTGGTGTCTGATTTTAATAATATTTCAGGTGTGCCAACATCTGTTAATCAAGACACTTTAGTTGCTTCAGGACGTGATTTTCTTAATTTATTCAATGTGACGAATAGCACGCAAAATGAGATTAAGGCAGGAACAGTATTTAACTTTGAAGCTGATGAATATGCAGGTAATCATTCAGTTAAGGTAAGTTTAGATACTAGTTCATTATTATCTGTTGCAAAGGCATATGGCGTTGTTTTACAGCAAAAGAATGTTGAAACAGGTGAGTGGGTTAATATCATTTCTGCACCAATGGGTCAAAATGGTGTTGTTGCATCATTAGGAACTCAATATGCGTTAGGAGCGATTGATAACAATAGCGCTTCTGTCACATTTAGTGGTTTGGAGCCAGGTCAGTATCGAATCGCAACATATGCAGACCAGAGTGAACTGAAAAAATTGATCAGTGATATCGAGTTGGCTAATTTGGGTCAGGGGGGGTATTTACTAGGTAAAGATAATCAAGATGCCTTAATTAAAGAATTGAAACTGATTTTAGGTAAAGACTCGGTAGCAGGTGCAACTTTAATTGATTATTTAACTGCTATTTTAAATACAGTTAATCTCATCACATTCCCGATATCAGCATTAGTCGATAAAGTAATTGGTACATCTTTACTGAAACCACTTGTGTCAGCCCTTGACGAAGCAATTGATATTGTTGTCGGTAATCTTGTGAATAACTTAGTCAGCGTTCTACAAGAAACGACAGTCACTGTAAGTCCTTCAACAAGCTTCTATAAGGTGGTAGGCAACGTTATTAAAAATGATGCTTTAGATAATATTGTCGTGAAAGAAGTTGAGGTTACAACAGATAAGTCATCATCAAATGAAGATAGTGAATCTGTAGTAACGGAAGTTAATGGTTCTACAGTAATTAATGGTTCTACAGTAATTAATGGTTCTACAGTAATTAATGGTAAATACGGTAAATTGATTATTCAGCCAAATGGAGAATATGAATATACAGTTAGTCCAGAGTTTGCAAATTCTGGCTTGATTGAGACCTTTAAATATACTGTTAATAACGTTGGTTCTGAAACATTAACAATCAATCTTTCAAAGGCAACTCAAGAGTTACTTGCTATAGACAATAATGTTGATCTAAATCTAAATGTAGCTCCTTCTGAAAAATTCATGACGAAGGATGAACTTCAAGAGCACTATTCTAAAACAACAGTGAACGTTGCCTATATTGGTTTAGGCAGTGTACTTGATCTTGGGGCTTTAACACCTAAAAATTCACTGCAGTTTAAAGTTGATCCGTTAACGGAACAGGTCATTACTTTTAACGGAAAATCTGGAGGTGTTCAGGTTCTCACTAATTACAATTTGTATGTTTATAAATTAAATGAAAAAACGAATAAATTGGAATTAGTCGAGTTAAAAGAGAACTGGTTTGGCGTAGCACTCTTAGGTGGTGCTTCTAAACAACCTGTTACGTATACGTTTGAAGAGGGCCAATATTATGCAGTTTTAGAGCCTACAAGCGGTGTAAATGCACTATATGGCTATACGCTTGAAGCAACACAGAATAAAGTGTTGAACTATGCTAACCCAATCTCTGTTTCAGGTATTGCTAAAGGTAACTTAATTAATGACATTGATTTACAAGCAAAAGGACAGGATGTAGGGCCAAATATTGAGAGTTCATTTATTACGCAGGTGATAGATGCTAAAGGCGTTGTGGTATCAGTTAAAACTGATCAAATCACTGATGCAGTGACAGTTCAAGGTAAATATGGCCAGTTAACCATTTCAGCAGATGGTACTTATAGTTATGAAGCCTTTAACAGTAAAAACTTTAACTATGGTGATGTAGAAGAATTTACATATACGATTTATGACCCAATTTCTGGCCAATCTGATAATGCACAACTTAAAATTACTTTAGACTTCTCAAATACAGAGAATGACTTATCAACTGTAGTTGCATTATTAGAGATTGAGCCAACAGTTGAGACTTTGGTTAAAGAATCTGAGCTTAAAGATCTCAATCTCAATACGATAACCAAGGGTAAAATTGATGCCACAGCATTTAGTGTTGCTGAAATTTCACTGGGTGATGTTGTAGATGCAGGTGTGATCTCATCGGATAATAGTATTGACATTAGCGTCAAAGCGGGTGAGTTGGCAAATATTAAGTTCCATGCAAGTGCATATGAGGCTGTTTCAGTCGCGAGTATATTTGATTTCCAAGTTTATAAGAAACTTGATAATGGCCAGCTTGAATTATTCTACTCTAAACCAAACTATGTGATTCTTCCTGTCACGGTACTTATTCCTTTAGGCGGTATTCATATCGGAGATCCGATCAATCTTGATTTCCCTGAAGGGGAGTATGTAGCATTGTTAAAGAGCACTGCGGGAATTGGTGCTCTTGGCGGTACGACTTTGGAAGTTAAAGAGATTACTATAGAAGATTATAATAATCCAATCGTATATAAAGGTGAGGTTTCAGGTCAGTTAGATATTCCAGTTGATGGAAAAATCTATACTTTAAATGGAAAAAAAGTCGAAAGTCTGGAATCGACTGTAGTGAAGGGCACATATGGAACATTAACGTACCATGCAGATGGTACTTATGAGTATTTCGTCGATGCTACTTATCAAATACCGCAGTTTGGCATGATCGATACATTTAGCTATTCGTATAAAGAAGCGAATGGTGAAGTTGTATCTTCAATCCTAAATGTCAAATTATCTACTGTTGATGCAAATCAAGATAAGCAATTTGATTCAGAAAAAAAGGAAATTGATATTGCTGCACCAATGGTGAATAAAGTCGAACAAGTCATTATTGATGAAAAGACAGGACTCCGTTTACCAATATGGGATGAAATTAAGGACAAGGAATCAAAAGTTATTGAGATTGTAAATACGCCATATATGACGACAGATTTAACATTCTCATTAAATGTTGATTTGGATATTAAAGGTCTTTACAAGACAGGTTTGCATTTTGAGCTATATAAAATTGTTAAAAATGCCCAAACTGGAGAGGTTACGTATTCTAAAGTAGGAGATACAATTTCACTTAAAGATGTGCAAAAAGATACGCTCTCACATACTTGGGAGAATTTAAAATCTGGTACTTATACAGTGAAATATTCCATCGATGGCCATAATGGTACAGGAATGGATTATGGTTTCAATTTCTCTCAAACATATAACTACCATGATTCATGGACCTCTACTGGCAAAGATGCCGATTATCTAGCTGGCCAGGTTATAGGTAATTTCCTTTCTAACGATAAATTCGCGCTTGGTCTAAAAGATCAAGCTATCGTGAAATTTGGAAATAAATATCTTTATTTAGGTTCTAATGAAGTTCAAGAAATCACAGTTTACGGTAGTTATGGTGATCTTGTAGTAAAATCAGATGGTAGTTACGTATTCACGCCAAACGGTCTTGGTGGTGGTAGAGAGTATTTCGACTATGAAATTATTTCTCCAACAGGCGAGTCTGATAAAGCAGCGATAGAATTTAGTGTTGCTAAAGTTATTCAAGGGAATGAATTTAATAATCTAGTTGAAAGTTCAGCTTCTAATGATATATATACTTTAAGCTCAGGCTCTGACACTGTAATTTTTGATGTTTTAGATTTGTCTCATAATAATGGTGGTAACGGCATAGATACTTGGACTGACTTCCACTTAACAACATCATTAACAGATGAAAATGCCGACAAAATCGATGTAAGTTCCTTGTTAGTAGGTTATGAGCAAGGTGATGATCTGAAAGAATTTGTCTCGATCGGAAAAACTGCAGATGGTAAAGCTATCGTTCAAATTGACCGTGATGGTAAGGCAGATGAGTTCCAAAAAACCGATCTATTGATACTAGAGAATCAAACTGTTGATACACAGCAAGCCCAGCTGGATTTACTCAATCAATTAATCGCAAATCAACAACTTATTGGTTAATTCATCGATTAGGAGAAAGTGGAATCGCTTTCTCCTGATGAACTGTCATTTACAAATATCGAGTCAAACATGAAAAAATCATTATTGTCTGTATTACTCCTTACAGCATCATTCACTCTAGCAAATGCAAATACGGAAACAAAAAAATCAGCAAATTTAGGTGATTTTCAAGGTCGATACGCCCTTGATTGTTCAGTGCAGAAAGCCAACAACTTATCTTATGTAATCGGAGATAAAAGCATTTTGCGTTTGATTTCTGCGAAGAAAAAGTTGGGTGCATTTGAAAAGAAATTTGTACGTCAGCTCAGAAAAGCAAGTGATAGTTCGCAGTATCAATTTACGGTTGCATACACAGGTTTTGATGTCGACTTTTATAAGAAAGATGAACAGAACTGGATCAACGTACGTAGCACGGGCATCGTAAATCATTTTGGTCCAAAAACTAAAGAAGCACTGGTCCAATGCAAAAGTGAAACTTAGTTCTAAAACTCACTAAAACTACGAGTGAAAAAAGACTAGTTAGATACTGGTCTTTTTTTTAACTCTTAAATTCATTAATGAATTTGCTAATTTTATAAAAACATATCTTAAAACTTTATGAAAAATAATGCTTAGGTTAAGATGAGCCATCATTTGTAAAAGCATTCTAGAAGACCTATGCAACCATTTGTTCTATATAACTCAGAGCAACGTAAAAAAGTAGAATTTGTACCTCGTAAAGAAGGTCAGATTGATCTGTATGTCTGTGGGATGACGGTCTATGACTACTGTCATATTGGACATGCACGTACCGTGGTTGCATTTGACTATATTATCCGTTTCCTGCGCAGTCAGGGCTGGAAAGTAAAATATGTACGCAATATCACCGACATTGACGACAAGATTATTAAACGTGCCAATGAAAATGGGGAAAGCATTTCATCACTCACCAGTCGTTTTATTGATGCGATGAATGAAGACTTTGCCAAGTTAGGCTGTCTTGCACCGGATGAAGCACCAAAAGCCACCGATTACATCAATCAAATGCAAAATATGATTGGTACGTTGGTGGAAAAAGGTACTGCATATCCAGCAAATAATGGGGATGTGTATTTCGAAGTTGAAAAATTTGCCAAATATGGCCGTCTTTCAGGCCGTAAACTGGAAGATATGCAAGCAGGTGCTTCTGAACGTGTAGATGTGGAAGTTGAGAAAAAACATCCTTTTGACTTTGTACTTTGGAAACACGCCAAAGAAAATGAACCTTCTTGGCCATCTCCTTGGGGCAATGGTCGTCCAGGCTGGCATATTGAATGTTCTGCGATGTCAACCTGCTGCCTGGGCAATCACTTTGATATTCATGGCGGTGGTGCTGACCTAAGCTTCCCGCATCATGAAAACGAGATTGCACAATCTGAAGCAGCGACAGGTGAGCAGTATGTGAATTACTGGATGCATGCCGGTTTCATTAATGTTGATGGCGAAAAAATGTCGAAGTCCTTGGGTAACTTTTTCACCATCCGTGATGTAATTGAAAAATTCCATCCAGAAGTGGTGCGTTACTTTATCGTGTCTTCACACTATCGCAGCCCAGTGAACTACTCTGATGTAGCATTAAAAGAAGCGAAAAATACGCTGATGCGTTTCTATCATTCCTTTAAAGCTTATCAAGCGGTATATGGCGAGCAAGTTGTTGATACATTCAATCAAAGTTTTGTTGAGCGTTTCAATGCAGCCATGCGTGATGACTTTAATACTCCAGAAGCCATTGCTGTATTGTTTGAACTTAACAAAGAGCTAAACCGTGCGGTAAAAGATCAGAATCAGGAACAGGCCGCTGTTTATTATTCTACTTTGCGTCATCTCACCAATATTCTAGGTCTGGTGCAGCACAATGTCGATGAATTCTTGAAGTCTGATATTGGTCAAGAAGCGTTAGGCTTGTCTGAAGCGCAGATTGAAGACCTGATCCAGCAACGTAAGGATGCCAAAAAAGAGAAAAATTTTGCTCGTGCCGATGAAATCCGCCAGTCTTTATTAGACCAAGGAGTGGTACTGGAAGATACCCGTCAAGGTACGGTATGGCGTCGTGCTGATTAATTCGACAGTTGAAACGATAGAGAGTTGACAGTTAGCAGAAACTCTTTATAATCCACTCCCATATTGCGGGAATAGCTCAGTTGGTAGAGCACAACCTTGCCAAGGTTGGGGTCGCGAGTTCGAGTCTCGTTTCCCGCTCCAAAATTCAAAAAACCCTAATCGGAAGATTGGGGTTTTTTATTGTCTGTGCAAAATAAAAAGGAAAATCAGAACTGATTTTATATGATTAAATTTTGAATAATGAGGGGCTTTTAGTCAGGCAAATTTCAAAACATTCAGTTTAAGTTTTATGAAAAGCCATACATTTTGAAACCTGTAATTTGCATAGATATGATAAAATTGCGAAAATTATTGTTGCTAGACTGAGTCAACTCTGTATATAGAGTTAAGGTAAACCTACTTTGAACCCACCAAATATGCCAAATCAAATAGACTTCCAGAAAGTTGCACTTGAAACACTGCGTATCGAAGAACAAGCATTACAGATTTTAGCTGCCCAAATCGATGAGCGTTTTAGTCAGGCATGTGAAATTATCCTGCAGTGTAAGGGGCGTCTGGTGATTACCGGGATGGGGAAATCCGGGCATATTGGCCGCAAAATGGCCGCGACTTTTGCCTCTACAGGTACGCCTTCATTCTTTATGCATCCAGGTGAGGCGGGACATGGAGATCTCGGCATGCTGGTGCCGGGTGATGTACTGATTGCCATTTCAAACTCAGGCAAGAGTGATGAAATCATGATGCTGATGCCTTTGATCAAGCGTCTGGAAATTCCTTTAATTACCATTAGTGGTGACGACAAAGGCCCTATGCCACAAAATGCCGATGTCGCTTTAACTTTGGGTAATCTTCAAGAGGCTTGTCCGCTTGGTCTGGCGCCAACTTCAAGTACTACAGCGACTCTGGTGTTAGGCGATGCCCTGGCTGTAGCACTGCTGGATGCACGTGGTTTTACTGCTGACGATTTTGCCCTTTCACATCCAGCGGGTGCCTTGGGTAAACGCTTATTGCTGCATGTAAAACATCTCATGCATACAGGTTCGGAATTGCCAAAAGTGTCACCAGATACACCGATGAATCAAGTTTTATACGAAATTTCAAATAAACGCCTAGGTTTAACCACAATTGTCGATCAAAATGATGTTTTGCTGGGTATTTTCACGGATGGGGACTTGCGCCGATTGATTGATAAGCAGCAAGGTTTTGATGTCAATCTGCCGATTCAAGAAGTGATGATCAAAAATCCCCTGACGATTTCTCAGGAAGCACGTGCTGTAGCAGCGCTAGAACGTATGAATGAACGTAAAATTAATCAATTTGTAGTTGTTGATGATGCCAATAAAGTCATTGGTGTAATTAGTATGCATGACCTGATTCAGGCTGGGGTAAATTAATAGATGGCATCTTATGTATTATTAGAGCAGGCACGTCATATTGCAGCACTGGTGCTTGATGTAGATGGGATTCTAAGTGACGGTTTTGTCACGCTGACCAATACGGGTGATGAGATCAAATCCTTTGATATTCGTGACGGTCTGGGTATGAAACTGGTTCAGCTAGCTGGAATTAAAGTGATTATCATCACTGGACGTCAAAGTAATATTGTACAAAAACGTATGTCTGATTTAGGTGTAGACCTAGTCTATCAGGGACGTGAAGACAAAGGCGTTGCCCTCAAAGAAGCTTGCGCTCAGTTGAATATCGATCCTGAAGATTGCCTGTATATGGGCGATGACTGGCCTGACCTGTCAGCTTTTGCCATTGCTGGCATGAAAGTGACAGTTCCAAATGGTCATGTCGAAGTACGTCGTCGTGCCGATCTGGTGACTCAGGCGATGGGTGGCCGTGGTGCGGTGCGTGAGATCTGTGACATGCTTTTAATGTCTAAAGGTGTTTACCAAGAATTACTTGAAAAGTTTACTCGTGCGCCATATTAATCAACTATACGTTCTGGATTAAGTACACCGCTTATGGATACTAAAGTTTTATACGTAACCGCGATTATTCTCGCAGCCATAAGTGGTGGTTATTATTATTTCAGTGGAAGTGGCAATAAGCTTCAGGTAGATGCTGCACGCAGTATGAAATCCACAGCTGAAAATATTAATTTGACACAAACCGATGAAAAAGGTGAGCTGGCTGTTCGTGCTCAAGTCGATCGACTCGAGCAGGATATGCAGAAAAAAACCTCGAAGCTGGAAAATATGAATGCTTCTATGTACAAAGATGGCAAAGTAGATTCTACTTTTTATGCCAAACTTGTGAATGGGTACGAGGATAATACTAAAGTGATCCTTTCTCAGCAGGTGGTAGCAACCAAGATTCTGCAAGATGGTCAGCTTCAGTTCAAGACAGAAGAGTTAACAGGTTTCCCTAAAACACGAGAAATTGAAACGGATAAAGCTGTAGAAGTAACGACTCCACAAGCTGAGTTTATCAGTCAGGGCTTGAAGGCAAATCTAAATGACGGTCAATACGAATTTTTTAATATTCGAGGAAAGTATGAACCAAATTCTTAAACCTAAAATGACGACTACTTTCCTGAAGCGTACTGCGCTTGCTGCTGTGCTCGGGTTTACTTCACTCGCAGCGCTTGCAATTCCTTCAGACCGTCAGCAGCCTATTTCGCTGGTAGCTGACCGTGCAACTTTTAATGAGCGTACCGGTATCACGACTTATACTGGTAATGTCATTATTGAGCAAGGGACTATGAAACTTCAGGCAAACTCAATTGTGGCAAACCTGAACAGCAAGAAGCAAATCAGCACGATTACAGCAAATGGCAGTCCTGCACGTTTCCAGCAACAAATCGATGCTGCTAAAGGAATCGCGAAAGGTCAGGCACAGAAGATTGTCTACAATGCTGATACCGGTATTATTACCCTGACAGGTAATGCCTTCCTGGAACAGGATGGAGCCAGTATCCGTGGTAATACGCTTCGATATAGTATGAATAAGGGGGATATTGAAGCTGTCGGTACGCCAAATAAAACCGGTTCCTCTTCAGGTCGTGTACAGATTGTGATTCCACCATCCAGTTCTAAATCCTTCCCGGGAGCACGTGACTAATGGCTGAATCAAAGGTTCAAACCTTAACCATTAAACATCTGGCGAAAAACTATAGTAAACGTTGGGTGGTGAAGGATGTATCCTTCAGCATGGAAAGTGGTCAGATCGTTGGTTTACTTGGTCCGAATGGTGCAGGTAAGACCACCAGCTTCTATATGGTGGTTGGTCTGGTGCGTATGGATAAAGGTGAAATATATCTGGATGATCTGGATCTCTCAGATTTGGCTATGCATGAACGTGCCCGTAAAGGGATTGGTTATCTGCCGCAGGAAGCTTCTATTTTCCGGAAGTTGACCATTGCTGAAAATATCATGGCGATTCTTGAAACCCGTAAGGAATTGACCAAAGCCCAGCGTCAGCAGCGCCTGGCAGAATTGCTGGCAGACTTTAAGATTACCCATATCAAAGATTCTCTGGGCATGAGTGTCTCTGGTGGTGAGCGTCGTCGTGCGGAAATTGCCCGTGCGCTGGCAGCTGATCCAAAATTCATGTTACTTGATGAACCTTTTGCCGGGGTCGATCCGATTTCTGTCGGAGATATTAAAGACATTATCACAACCTTGAAAGATCGTGGTATTGGGGTATTAATTACTGATCATAATGTGCGTGAAACTTTGGCAATCTGTGAGCATGCGTATATTGTCAGTGAAGGTGCAGTGATTGCAGAAGGTACACCACAAGAAATCCTGAATAATGAAACTGTTAGAAAAGTGTATCTGGGTGATGACTTTACCGTGTAATTCGGCTTTATTACCTTAATCAAGCCCACACAGTCAACTTTAGCGTTGTTGTGTGGGATTTTTTCGTCGAAAATATTTTAGTATCATCAATTTTAAAATATTTTTGGTATATAGTTAGTTTAAAAACGACACCAATAATCATGCTATTGCAAGCAAAAAAAATTAATAAACTTCGGGGTAATTTACAGGGAAAAAAAAGGGTATTTATCGCCCTTTTATTGCCCTTGCAAATGTCTCAGGTTTATGCGGCAGATACGGAAAAGGGATATTTTCAGGGATTCAAACAAGGGGTCAGTAAACTATTCTCCCCTGAACCTGTGAAATCCTCACATACGGTTGATCTGCGGGATTTGAGTAATTATCAGCTGGATACCTCACGTGTTCAGGAGTTGCCCCAAGTAGGCGGCTTTCAGAATGGTACTCGTTCCCAGAATAGTATTCCAGCCATGGGCATTCCCAGACGCATTGATCTCAAGGATGCTGTACTTACAGCAGTTCAGCGTCGTCCCGAGATTTCACAAAGTATATCTTCGCTGTCCTCTCAGGCTGCCAATATTGATGTCGCAAAGGCACAATATTATCCACAGATTTCGGGTGGATTTGGAACAGCAGATTTAACCAAGGGTGAGCGCGGTCGTCAGGTAGTTTCTCTGAATGCGACCCAAATGCTATATGATTTTGGCAAGGTAAAATCCAGCGTAACCACTGAAGAAGCCAAGCTTACCGAAGCGCAGGCACGGGTTTTAGTCAGTCTGGATCAGATTGCACTTGAAGTGACAGATGCCATTGTCAATATCAAGCGCTATCAGGAAATCACCAAGATTGCCGAGCAGCAGAAACAAGGGATTGCACGAATTGCGGAAATTGCCAATCTGCGAGCCAAAGCCGGGATCAGCAGTCAGGCCGATCCGATTCAGGCCCAATCCAATCTGGAAGCTGCAGAGAATAACCTGATTGTGCAACAAACCCAGTTACGTCAGTATCAACAAAAACTGCGCACTTTACTCGGCTTTGATATATCCAATGTAGAGTGGGAAATTCCAGATAGTCTGATTCAACAGGCCGGACTTTACCAGGAGCCTGAATTTACCAGTATTCCGACGTTGATGTTGGCACATGCTGGCGTGGAAGTGGCACGTTCGCAAAAAGAGCAGGCCAAGCTAAATACTTATCCTACCATTAATATCAAAGGGAGTATGAGTCAGGCCATTAATGGTCGCAATCCGAATAATAATGAAGATGATGGCTTTTATAACTCTGTGATGATTGAAGCCACCAGTAATTTCTATCAAGGTGGGGCGACCAGATCACAGACCCGTGCAGCCAGTTTTGCTGAAGAAGCAGCACGTGCTCAGGTCAATACTGCCTATCTGGATGTAGTCGATCAGGTCCGCTTGATTCGCGAACAGATTGAAAATAAACAGCGACAAATGGACATTCTGGCACAGCGCCGTGCAACCACTGTGCGCACCAGAGAGCTGTATCAGGAACAATATAAACTCGGTACTCGAACCGTAGTCGATCTGCTTAATGCAGAGCAGGCAATTCACAGCGCAGCCCAAGAAATCGAAACTGCGCGTTACGATATTTATACCGCTATTGTTCAGTACATTCAGGTCACTGGTCGTACACGCGATCTTTATGACCTTAACCGTATTTCTATTCAGGGGTTTGAAGTACAGCCATGAGTAATACAATAAATTATCAGCCGTGGCTTCAGGCGATACTTAATATCGCCAAGCATTATCGCATCGAGCCATCTGAGGAAAGAATCCGCTTACAACTCGACTGGAACCAGCATCATGATGTTGATGAGCTGCTCAAAGTTGTCACGCGTCAGATCGGTTTAAATGTACGTAAAAACAAGTTTGATGCCAGTCTGCTCAGTCCATGGAAATTGCCAATATTGGTGGAATTTGAAAATGGCGAAGTGGGTGTCATCGAGCGCATTGATAGTGAAGGCAATGCTAGCGTACAGCTCAGTGGCGATCAGGGGCTGTCTCAGGTCTTTGACCTGGACCATCTGAAGCAGGGTGCTAAAAGCCTTTATATCTTACGTCCTGAGTCTTCAGTACCTGATGCTCGGGTCGATGAATATATCAAGCCTTTCGAAAAGAACTGGTTCTGGTCAATTGTCCTGAATGACTGGAAGCGTTATATCGATGTGATGTTTGCTTCTTTAATCGCGAACATCCTCGCACTGGCGACCATTGTCTTTTCCATGAACGTGTATGACCGGGTCATTCCTTCACAGTCTATCCCGACCTTATGGGTACTGGCAGGCGGTGTATTGATTGCGGCAATCTTCGAATTTACCTTACGCGTCTCCCGGATCTATCTGTCTGATATTATCGGCAAGCGCGCTGATTTACGTATTTCTGACCAGGTTTTTGGTCATGCCTTACGCATTAAAAATAAAGAGCGTTCAAAATCTACTGGCACTTTTATTTCACAGATTCGTGAACTGGAAGGCGTCCGTGAACTGGTGACGTCTACTACGGTGACTGCAATTGCCGACCTGCCATTTTTCTTCCTGTTCCTGGGGATTTTCTGGCTCATTGGCGGAAACCTGTTCTGGGTGATGCTGTTAGTCGTGCCCATAATGATTTTACCGGGGATTCTGGCACAGAAAAAACTGGGTGAGCTGGCACAAATGGGCATGCGTGAATCTGCAATCCGTAATGCATTGCTGGTGGAAGCAGTACAAGGAATTGAAGACATCAAGCTACTGCGTGCTGAATCGCGTTTCCAGAACCAGTGGAACCATATGAATGAAGTGTCCGCCGATGTCAGCATGCAGCAACGTAAAATCGTTGGTTTGATGACCGCCTGGACGCAAAAGATTCAAGGCCTGACATTTGCCATCGTCGTGTTAGTGGGCTGTTTTGCCGTTATGGAAGGTGAAATGACCACAGGTGCACTGGTTGCCTGTTCAATTCTGTCTTCGCGTATGCTTGCGCCAATTTCCCAAATTACCGGTGTCCTGGGTCGTTTACAGCAGGCGAAAGTCGCGAAAAACGGTTTGGATGAACTGATGAAAAAGCCGGTAGATCAGCCGGACTATTCTCATCTGATTCACCGCCCATTGCTAGAAGGTCAGTACGAGCTGAGCGGGGCAGTATTCAAATATGGTGAAGATGACCCTAAACCGACTCTAGTCATTCCAAAACTAGACATCAAGCCTGGTGAGAAGATTGCGATTTTGGGCCGTAATGGTGCCGGTAAATCAACCTTATTGCAGTTGTTATCCGGTATGCAAACGCCGTTACAGGGCAAGGTTAAACTTGATGGGATTGACCTGAACCTGATTGATCCGGCAGATGTGCGCCGTGATATGGGCCTACTGAATCAAAATTCACAGTTATTTTATGGCAGCATTCGTGAAAACCTGACACTGGGTGCACCACTGACAACTGACCAGCAAATCCTGGAAGCTTTGCAACTCACAGGTGCATTGGGCTTTGTTCAGGAAAAGAAAGAAGGCCTGGACCATATTATTCTGGAAGGTGGTGTGGGCTTCTCTGGTGGTCAGCGTCAAGCCTTGTTACTTTCTCGTTTACTGATTCGCCAACCACGAATTTTATTGCTGGATGAACCGACTGCTGCCATTGATGATGTTTCTGAGAAACAGCTGATTGATAATTTAAAGACTTATCTGATTGGCCGAACCATGGTGGTGGCTACACATCGTCGTGCGGTACTTGAACTGGTAGATCGTATTATTGTCGTAAATGACGGCAAGATTGTGATGGATGGTCCGCGGGACCAGATCCTGAACCAATCACAAGGTGGAGCGAAGCGTGTTACGGGAGCAAGCGCATGAGTGCACAACAGGAAATCAAGCGTTCAACCAAAGTCAGCTTTCAGGAACCACCTTTGCCAAAATCAAGTGTGATTATCTGGATCATTGGCATAGGCTTACTGATTCTGCTGACGTGGGCATGGCTGTTCAAGCTGGAAGAAGTTTCGACAGGCACCGGTAAAGTGATACCCTCTTCCAAGGAACAGGTTATTCAGTCTCTAGAAGGTGGTATCCTCACCAAACTGAACGTCAAAGAAGGTGAAATTGTCGAGCAGGGTCAGGTATTGGCACAGCTGGATCCCACCCGTTTTGAATCCAATGTAGGTGAATCGGCTTCTCTGTTAATTTCTTCGCGTGCAACTGCGGCACGCTTACGTGCTGAAGTCACTGGTGCGCCGTTGTCCTTCCCGCCAGAGGTGCTGAAAGAGCCAAAACTGGTGGCAGAGGAAACTGCATTATATAAATCGCGTCGTGCTAATCTGGAACAATCTTTAGCAGGGTTACAGCAGGCCTTGGTACTGGTACAGCAAGAACTGGCTATGACTGAACCATTAGTTGCAAAAGGTGCTGCAAGCGAAGTGGAAGTTCTGCGTTTAAAGCGTGAAGCCAATGACCTGCAAAACCAGATGAATGATGTGCAGAATCAGTATTTTGTGAAAGCGCGTGAAGAACTTGCCAAAGCTAATACTGATGTGGAAACTCAGCAACAGGTGGTACGTGGTAAATCCGATACGCTGAACCGGACTATTTTCAAATCGCCAGTACGTGGCGTGGTGAAGGAAATTGATGTCATGACCTTGGGAGGCGTCATTCCACAAAACGGCAAGTTGATGACGATTGTACCGCTGGATGAAAAATTGCTGGTCGAGGCGCGTATTTCACCACGTGATATTGCCTTTATCCGTCCGGATCAGGAAGCGCTGGTCAAAATCACCGCTTATGATTACTCGATTTATGGCGGCCTGAAAGGTAAAGTTACTGTGATTTCCCCCGATACTCTACGTGATGAAGTCAAGCAGGATCAGTTTTACTACCGCGTTTATATCCGTACCGAAAATGACAAACTGACCAATAAAGCCGGACAGGAATTTAATATCACCCCGGGCATGGTAGCAACCGTGGATATCCGTACGGGTGAAAAAACCGTACTGGATTATCTGGTTAAACCGTTTAACAAGGCCAAAGAAGCATTACGTGAACGCTAATCCTTCATAGTAGTTGTACAAAATCAAGCCTCTATGTATAGGGGCTTTTTTGTTTGTGCTAGCAAACACGTTATACTGCAACACAGTGATGTTATTGTTTGAATCCAATGTCTTTTACTATTGCCAGCCTTGTCAGTTTTGAAGAAGAGATCAAGAGGAGCCGCTTTCAGGCCTTTGCTACGCCGGTGGAATCCGAACAGGATGTAAAGGATTTTCTGGAAGCTTATCGTGATACCACCACGACGCATCAGTGCTGGGCATGGAAAATTGGACATAATGTGCGTTTTAATGATGATGGCGAGCCTTCTGGCACCGCAGGTCGACCGATTTTAGCGACCATTGAAGGCAATGAGCTGACCAATGTATTGGTGCTGGTGAATCGCTGGTATGGAGGAATCAAGCTAGGTACGGGTGGTTTGGTTCGTGCTTATGGGGGCTGTGCGGGGCAATGCCTGGTCCTGGCTGAAAAGATTGAACTAATTGAAAAGAAAAAAGTGTCCTTTCGTTGTAATTTTAGTGAATGGGCTATTTTTCAGTATGAGCTAAATCAGCAACAGATTGATTATCAGGAAAATTATACCGCAGAAGGCGTCGAGGTTATTGCGCAAATGCAGAAACATCAGATTGAGCCATTTGCTTTGAAGATTCAGGATATCAGCCGCGGACGTGAAGCCTTAAAAATTATAGATGAGCCCCAAGATGACTGAGCAGCAGGATCCTCTACTGAAATACCGCGAGCAGCATAAGCATCGTCTTAATTATATGCCGTGGCTATACTGGTCACTCAAACCTAAAAACCGGGGCTGGGCAGAACAGTGGCAGCGCGAATATCAGGACTATCTGCGTGAAATGGAAACAGTCGAGATTGGTGAGAACTGCTTTATTTCACCACTGGCCCATATCTTCGCTGAACCGGGCCGAAAAATCGTGATTGGTGATCATAGCTTTATCGCAGCGGACTGTACCTTGCATGGGCCACTAGAAATTGGCAATGAAGTCGCGATTAATCACCACTGTATTCTGGATGGTGGACGGGTAGGAATTAAGTTACATGATCAGGTGCGTATGGCGGCCTATTGTCACCTGTACGCTTTTGATCATGGGATGGAGCTGGAACAGCCCATTTATAAACAGCCGGTGCGTTCCAAAGGGATTGAAATTGGCCGTGATGTCTGGCTGGGTGCTCATGTCGGCATTAAAGACGGAGTGAAAATTGCGGATCAGGCCATTGTTGGTATGAACAGTATGGTGACCAAAGATTTGGATGAACGCATGATCGTTGCAGGTAACCCGGCCAAACTGATTCGCTACCGAGATTAATACGTGATTAGAGTTTCAGACGATACAAGGATGGTTCTGGTAGTTCAAAAATGTATAAGCCACTAGAACGTCACATAAAAAATAACATAATTCAAATCCTGTGCTACAGAATTCGCTGCACATTTGCCGAAGGCTATGCTAACTTAAAAATATCTAAGAACTTTTATTATAATGAGAGAGGCTAAACATGAAACGTGTCATTGCCTGCATTGATTCTTCTCCATGCATTAATGCCCTCGCAGAAGCGGCTGCATGGATTGCCAAGCAGACTCATCGTGAGCTGGTGTTATTGCAAGTTTTGGATTATTACCCTGCAAGTTATCATTTGGGGGAAATTAGTGGTGTGATTGGTTTTGAAAGCAATGCCATGCTGCTAAAAGAACTGGCTGAACTTGAACAGAAACAGAGTGAACTGGCTTTAGACTATAGCAATAATCTGCTGCGACACATTTCTGACCAGATCAAAGAAAAACACAATATCAACACCATCCATATTCAGGAAAAAGGGGATTTCCTGGAACAAAGCTTTCAGTTACTCAGACCCGATGATATTGTCGTCATTGGACGTTTGGGTGAACGCTCGGCTGAGAAAAATAAGCCGATGGGTACCAATGTGGAAAACTTTATCCGTGGTGCCAATTGTACGGTAATGACAGTGGGTGAAAACTTTAAGCCGCCGACACGTTTTATCTTTGCCTACGAATATTCACCAACCTGTATCCAGATGATGAGACGCATTGCAGAAAGTGATTTGCTGAAACTGCTACAGTGTCATTTGCTGTATGTCGGAGATCATGCAGAAATTCTGAATGAACCGTTAAACTATCTGAAAGAAGCCGGACTGGATGTTGTTCCTGAATACCGCTATGGTGATGTGGCAGAGAACATTCTGTCTTATCAGCAGGAGCAGGGAATTCAGCTGATTGTGCTGGGTGCCTTCAGTCACAGCAAAATCCACCAGTTCTTCCTGGGTAGTATCGCAACCACCATCTTCCGCAATTCCAAAGTACCGCTTCTGGTTGCCAAGTAAAGGAAAATATTGGAAAAAGCGTTATAAAGTTAAAATAACAATTCCACGAAATTAAAAAGCTTGAAGTTGGAAATTGTTACAGTTTGATTTAAAAATAATCAGAGTTATCCTCATATATTGTGGATAACTCTGTGGTTACATTCCATAAGTTATTGTTATATATTTAAAATACTTTATTGGGTGTTTTTTGCTCTCAGACTGTTATTTGACAATAGCCAGTGCAAAACCGTCATGACCTTTGCTGCCCACGGTCTGTAGAGCGGTACTGGAAAGTAGGCGCGGGTGATTCTGCATTGCTTCAAACATGCTGCGAATACCTTCAATACTTGGCTTATTATTGTCCAAATCAATAATTGCTCCAGCACGAATCACGTTGTCTAAAAAGATCACTGTACCTGAACGAGACAGTTTCAGGCTGAGCTCCAGATATTCAGGATAGCTCTGTTTATCCGCATCAATAAAGATAAAATCGAATGGTTCTGTATCTTCCGGTAGGGCTTTTAGGATATCTGCTGCACGGCCACATTTAAGTTCGACTGTTTGTTTGAGGTTGGCACGCTCGATATTTTCCTGACCCATTGCGGCATGCGTATCACGACCTTCAATGGTCAGTATATAACCATCTTCAGGCAGGGCACGTGCCAGCCACATGGTGCTATATGCAGCAAAAGTTCCGAGTTCAAGTACACGCTTGCAGCCATTCATCTGAATCAGCATCTGTAACAGCATGCCCTGATTGGCAGCTACCGCCAGATGATCAGGGAATCCATGCGCAGCTGTATTTTCAAGAGTCTGTTTCAGAATAGGATCATCTGGAATTAAATGTGAATCAATATAATTGTCGAGATCTGTCCACATTTGTTGCATAGCTTGAGCACCTTTGTTGCGATGCAGGCATTTTAAACCTTTCGCAGTGGAGCGCAATTTATTGTTTTATATTTGCTTTGAAAATGAACAATACAGAACGATTTACAGATTCTGTATTGTAGGTGAAATGACTTAGTAATTACACATTGAAGATCTACGGCTTAAATCCGGGCCCCAGGTGCGGTAACCTTGGGTATCAATATGGATCTGACCTGAAGCATATAGACCTAAGCCCATATTCAGGCTTTGACCATGCTGTATCCAGAACTGGCAGAGTTTGAACTTGGTATTCTCAATATAGGCATAATCTTCAGGTTGCGGGAATTCCGGGCCAATACGGAAATCAATCGCAGAGTTATACAGGTGACGTGAAGAGTTAGCACCACCAGCACATTTATTGAGCGGCAGATCACGATAAACTGAGGTCACTTCGAAATCATTGAGGACATTGGCTGCAACCAGATATTTAAATACACGTAACGTTGGCAACTGATTGCTCCACAGCTCACGGCTTGGCACCATATACTGCGGTCCACCACAACGCGACCAGTCACGTGCGGTACGCATCAATTCAAAACTTGGAATGATATTGCCTACCGAATTACGTTCTAAAAATACTTCATATTCGCGTACACGAGAGAGGTTATTTGCTACGGCTGCCCAGTTGGTATAGGCAAAAGGAATACTCTTAGGCAGCACCTTACGGTCAACCTTAACCTGTTCCTGAGGAATGTAAATCCGTTTTCCATCTGGCAAGGTTATTGGTTTCTTTGTCGCGGTGGTACAGCCCACCATGACAAAAGGGATCATGCTGAGACCCAATAATCCCTTGTAAAAATGCTTCATTATTAGAAATCAGGTATTTATAAAATAGCGCTATTTTAGTCCACTTTTGCGAAGAAATTCAGGATAAATTGCAATGAAATGTGTGCATCAGGTACAAAAAAAGACCAGACTATGCTGATCTTTTTTGGAGGTTTGAAAATTACTTTTCAAGATATTGCAGTTTATCTGCCTTACCATTCCATTCTTCACGGTCAGCTGGCTGATCACCAATTTGGGTGATATTTGGCCATTTTTGAGACAGCTCAGCATTCAATTCGATGAATACTTCCTGGCCCTCAGGTAACTCATCTTCAGAGAAAATTGCATTTGCAGGACATTCTGGTTCACATAACGCGCAGTCGATACATTCGTCCGGGTTAATTACAAGGAAGTTCGGACCTTCATAGAAACAATCTACAGGGCAAACTTCAACACAGTCTTGATATTTACATTTAATACAATTTTCAGTGACAACGAAGGTCATGGCGACAGCTACCTAAAAAATATGGTTCTAATAACTAATGTGTATTTTAGGCAAAAACCGCAGCAACTAACAATTCCTTTTATTGATATTTGTTATATATAGGGCTGTTATTTTTGCAAAAAAACCGATACAGATATCAAATTCAGAGATTATAACTACCTAAAACAAAACCGCCTCATACTGAATGAAGCGGTTGAAGAGTTTAGCCTGGTAGTTTCAGTAGATCTTTCAGTGCATAAAGCTGCTGTAAGGCTTCACGCGGACTGAGACTGTCGACATCAATGTCTTCCAGCAGTTCAAGTGCAGCCGATGGTTTTTCCACCTCAATAATCCGCTCAACGACTGTTTCGACCTGTTCAATCGCAAACAGATCAGGTTGTGGACTTTGAGGCTTGGTATGGTGCTGCTTTTCCAGAATACGCAGTCGGTTTTGTGCTTCCCGGATTACGCTTGCTGGAATACCGGCAAGTTTGGCGACCTGTAGGCCATGACTCTGGCTGGCTGGACCTTGTTGCACTTTATGCAGCAAAATCAGGTTATCATTCACTTCACGGGCAGTCACATGATAGTTATCAATACCTGATTCGCTGGCCAGTTCAGTTAACTCAAAATAATGCGTAGCAAACAGACATAAACATTGAATACGTCGGGTGAGATCAAGTACGCATGCCCAAGCTAGGGACAGACCATCATAAGTGCTGGTACCCCGACCGACTTCATCCATCAGCACGAGTGATTGACTAGTCGCATGATGCAGAATCTGCGAAGTTTCGGTCATTTCTACCATGAAGGTGGATTTACCTGTAGACAAGTCATCTGCCGAACCGATCCGGGTAAAAATGCGGTCAATTGGCCCCAAGGTTACAGCCTGTGCCGGAACATAGCTACCGCAATAGGCCAGCAGGGCAATCAGTGCAGTCTGACGCATAAAGGTAGATTTACCGCCCATGTTTGGACCAGTGATAATGGCCATCCGATGCTGATAATCGAGTTGCGTATCATTCGGAGTGAAGGCAGTTTTGCTTAAAGCTTCCACAACAGGATGACGGCCCGCCTGGATTTTTAAGCCAATTTCCGGACTATATTTCGGGCGTGACCAGTTGCGTAGGCGTGCCTGATGCGCAAAGTTACACAGCAGGTCGATCTGTGCGATGGCACTGCTCATCATTTGCAGGTTGCCAATATCCTCGCGTAATTCATCCAGCAGCATTTCAAAGATCAACTTTTCACGCGCCAGTGCACGCGATTCGCTGGAAAGGACTTTATCTTCAAAGGCTTTCAGCTCTGGCGTGATGTAACGTTCGGCATTCTTTAAAGTCTGGCGACGAATATAATGTTCCGGTGCCTGTTCAGCCTGTGCACGGGTCAATTCAATATAGTAGCCACTAACACGGTTATAGCCGATTTTCAGGGTTGGAATGCCGCTCTGCTCACGTTCCTTGATTTCCAGATCAATCAGGAATTGCCCGGCATGATCGCGAATTTTGCGTAACTCATCCAGTTCTGCATCGAAACCTTCGGCAATAACATTCCCATCACGTAACAGAACTGGTGGATTTTCCACAATGGCTGACATCAAACGTTCATGCAGACCATGGAAATCACCAAGTTCTTCATTCAGTTGAATGAGTAATTTGGACTGCTGCTGGCTGACCATCGGTTGTAGTGCATGACGCAGGAACGGGATCTGAGCACAGGCCTGACGCAGCTGAACCAGATCCCGTGGACGTGCACTGCCCAATGCAATACGGCTCAATACACGTTCAATATCACTGATTTCTTTTAAAACCAGACGTACTGGCGATTCATGAAAGCCGTCTAATAATACCTGAGTAGCATCCAGACGCTCATCCAGAATGGCAGTATCGCGTAAGGGCTGCATCAAGGTGCGACTCAGCAGGCGGCCACCCATTGCTGTTTGACAATCATTGATTAACTGGAACAGTGAAGTACCATGTTCAAATAAGGGTTCAATCAACTCTAAATTGCGACGAGTAACCGGATCTAGCGCAATAAAGTCTGAACTTTGTTCTAGCTGAATGCTACGAATATGCGGCAGCGCAGTTTTCTGGGTTTCTTTGGCATAGTGAATCAATGCAGCCGCTGCGGCTTTGGCGAGTGGCAGGTGATCAATCCCAAAACCTGCCAGTGTACTGACAGCAAACTGGTCACATAAAGTCTTTTGGGCATTGTTCAGGTTAAAGTCGACATTTGGGCGTTTGCTGACTGGTACATCCAGTTGGCGTTTCAAATGTTCAACCAGATCCTGCTCTTGCAGATTCTCATCTACGACAATTTCGCTTGGCATCAGACGTGCCAGCTCAATTGCCAGCTGGTTCAGGTCATAATCAATCTGTTGAACTTTGAAAATACCGGCGCTTAAATCCAGTAGAGCGATACCAATTTTATTTTGCTGAATGCATAGCGCAACCAGATTAGAAGTTTGATGTGCACCCAGCAGGGCATCATCGGTTAATGTGCCTGGAGTAATAATCCGAACCACACCACGTTCAACCGGACTTTTACCTGTGACCTCTCCAATCTGCTCGCAGATTACTACCGTTTCGCCTTTTTTTACCAGACGGGCCAAATATCCTTCTGCCGCATGGAAAGGCACACCTGCCATTGGAATCGGCTGACCATTGGCCTTACCGCGATGGGTTAGGGTAATGCCAAGAATTTTAGCTGCTTTATGGGCATCTTCAAAGAACAGTTCGTAGAAATCACCCATGCGATAGAACATCAATGAATGCGGATGCTGCATCTTCACAGACATATATTGCTGCATCATAGGTGTTAGTGTGGATGGGTCAGGTACTATATTTTCTGTATTCATATCACTTAACACCTTTAAAATTAATAATATTTACAAATAATTGCATACAAAACTTTTCCTGACGAATCCTATTGAATCTTGTCTAAACCTGAACAATCCAATGAATAAGTATACCTTTTGGTGTACCTTTTCTTGGTGTGTTGTTAAAATACTAAGAATAAGATGAGTCGATTTTTGAATTTCTGAAACGGATTCTAACAAAAACTGTGGCTTTGTTTCTAAGGGGATTTCTAGGTGAGTGAAAAAGAAACTCAAGCAACGAAAAAAGTTGCTTTATCTGCTAAAGCGATAGAGAAGATGAAGAATGATAGTTATAAAGCTGATATAGGTGAAAATGAAGGCTTGCGAGTATATAAAGGGAAGACTGGATTAACATCTTTTATATATCGTTATCGTAGTCCTATCGATAACTCGTTAAAAAAAATGAAGATAGGCACTTTTCCTGAACTATCTTTAGCTGAAGCAAGGATTGTGTTGCAAAAGTTAAAAGCTCAAAGGCGTTCAGGCATTTGCCCAAGTACTTATGCAAAAGAAGAAAAATTGGAAAGGCTAACTAAGCTTCAAGCAGAAAAAGAGAAAGAGGAACTTTATAAATTTACAGTTAAAGATTTAATCGAGTTATATCTTACAAACGTAATCGAAGATAGGTACGTAGATGATCCAAGATCAGGGTTAAAGAAATTGATTCGAGGGTCTCGTAAGAAGAAGGGGCAAGATGAAACAAGAAGAACGCTGTATGGAGATGCTGTAAAAGTTTTAGGGCATTTACCTGCTGAAAAAATTACTCGTAAAGATATCGTGCAGTTGGTGTCAGATATAGTAGCGAGAGGAGCCAATGTCCAAGCAGGTAGAGTTTTGTCTGAATTAACTTTAGCTTATGAGTACGCTATTGGGCTTGAGAAGTTTAAAGAGGATTTTGCTAACCCAGCTTTGTTGGCTAAGGCTAGTGCGAAACAAGCTAGATTAAAGCTGACTTGTACGAAAGGAACTAGAGTTTTAAGTGATGATGAATTAAGGCGTGTTTTGCAGTGGTTGCCAACTTCAGGGTTTTCAGCAAAACATAAACAAGTCTTGATGATCACACTTTGGACAGGATGCCGAACAGGTGAAGTCTGCGAAGCTAAATGGGCAGATATAAATTTAGAGTCTAGAACATGGCATATCAGACAGAGTAAAAATGGCTCGGAACGCTATGTTCAACTATCTCGTCAGTGTGCTGAGTTTATTGAAAATCTTCCTAATAAGCATTTGGAATATGTTTTTCAAATGGAAAAAAGTGGAAAGCCACTTTTGCAAAAGACGATTACAGAATGTAAATGGAGAATGAAACATCCTGAAAAGATGATGTATAAACAAACATATAGACCTGAACAGTTGTGGTTGAATGACATGGATGATTGGAATCCACATGACTTAAGAAGGACGGTACGTACAGGGTTGTCACGTTTGGGTTGTCCGGCAGAGGTGGCAGAAGCAGTATTGGGTCATTCTAAAAAAGGGATACAGGGAACTTATGATTTACATACTTATGAAAAAGAGTGTGCTGAGTGGTTGCAGAAGTGGGCTGATCACATGGAGTCTCTGATTGAGTAAACTTACTATCTAGAAGTTAAATAAAGCGACAATTATTGTCGCTTTATCATTTTTATTACCAAAGTATTAGTTGATTAATTATACAATTAATGTAAATTTGTCCCTGAAAATTAACAAAAAATTTCTTAAAAAATAGAGGGAAGCATGTCTAATATTAATAGCTATTTACGTCAAGAATTACCAAAATTACATAAATCCAATGTACACGTTGCACCCAATATACCTGATAAGAAACTTAACAATGCTGTGAAGTCTTTTAAATATTCTGGTAGTCCTGACAATGTCGTAGCTCTATTGGACATTACAGTATTTGGTAGTGGAGCAGATGGTATTCTCTTTACAGGTGAGCAATTGATTGTAAAACCTACATTTGCCGATCCAGTAGCTATTAAGTTTAATGAAATAGTGGCTGTTAGATTTGAAGAAACTAACCCTAAATTTCCTCATGTAGTTGTTGTTACAAAAGAAGAAAAAATTAAATTAGAAAATATGAGTACTACTTGTAGTTATAGTGAATTAACTCGTATTTTGAATCATGTATCGACGCAATTCGAAGACTTTAAGGAACAACGGCAGTCAATTCCATTAGAGGAAATGAGTGAAGAGTTAAAAATCGCTTATTTAAAAATTATCGTTAATATGGCTTATGCAAATGATCAAGTTATCGATAGAAATGAACTGGCAGAAATCTTTTTATTAATGAATCGTCTTGGCTTGGAGCAACAAAGCCGATTTGATGTAAGAACATACCTTTTTAATTATGAAGGGTTGTTAGAAACAAAAAAATTATTTGATGAAATGAATAGTAATATTGTTGAAGGTCAACACAATACTGTTCATATCTCCTTGGCAAAAGATTTGATAAACATCTTTTTCTCAACCCAAAGTCGAGACCTCCTGCAATTCGAGTTTTTCAACCAAAATCGTTCACTTTTTCAAATCAATGAAGCTGATATTAGTATCATTATTGAGGCATTGGAAATGGACTATAAATTGTTAGAGGAGGATTTCACAGACGATAAAATGAAAAAAGCCTTCTCTGAGTTGTCAGCAAAAGCAGCTGCTGTTGGTACACCTTTAGCTGCAGTATATTTGTCAGGTTCAGTGATTGGGATGTCTGCCGCTGGTATGACATCAGGTTTGGCTATGCTAGGAATGGGAGGGGTATTGGGCTTCTCAAGTATGGCAACAGGTATTGGGGTTGCTATATTGATTGGTGTAGGTACGTATGCAGGTGTAAAAAAACTAACGGGTTCGGATGAGCTAAGTAAATATAAGCGTAAACAATTAATGCTTAATGAAGTCATTAAGCAAACGCAAGATACAATATCGACTATTGTCGGGGATATTAATTACGTTACTTCTAGATTGAATCAGACCATTGAGAAAGTGAGTCAAGTTAGTGGTAATGCCAAAGCATTATTAGAAGTAAATGCAAAACTTAGACAACAAATGTCTATGCTAAAAGGGATTACTGGTGCGGCAGATATTTTGAATCATAAAGTGCATCAAGCTGAGGGAGATTCTAATAAGCTTAAATGTCCATTAGTTTTAGATATTTCTAAATTAAAGGCTTTAACAACAGAACCAACGAAGAAAAAATTCTACGATTTTATTATGGAGTTTTATATTGAAGAGGAAGTTGTTGTAGAAAAAAACAATGAAAAGCAAATAGTTAAGAGATTAGTTATAGATAACTCTAAAAAATCTGAGTTTTTACAGCTATCTAAAGCTTTCGATGTGATCGGATATTTTAATGTGAGTGATGTACTTGCAGGCAAAACAAAACAAGCGCTCACAGGTTTATTCACATGATTAAAAAAGATCTTGTAGATGAGCAAGCATATAGTCTAGTTATGCAAGATCTTCAGCTATCTTCTGCTCAAGCTAAGCTTGGGCAGATAGATGGTGTAATGAACCAGCTTAATTCTGATTTGGACAAAATTCTTTTGGAAACTCAAGATGCACTGACTAACTCTGAATTCTTGGTAGGGGATGTTGAAAGAGAGCTACTAGATTTTTCTATTGTTCATGATGAAGAAATCATTTTTGTTGTTGAAGAAGAAAAAGAAGTTGAAGAAATTTTCCAAATACCAGAATCTACTTATACACATTTAAGTTTACTTGACACTATAACTCTCTCGAAAGATGACTCATGGTCGGACTATCAGAGATCTCTTAAAGATTTTCAGGAACGTAATGGGATTTATGTCTCTGAAGATCCTTTTAATGATTTAATGACCTATTCTCAGAAGATCGCCCTACAAAAAAGAATCAAAGAAGAGTTTTCGTTAAAGAATGCAAATTGCGATCAATACGATTATATGATTGCAGGCACATGTGGAGTAATTGGTGGCTTAGTTGATGTCTTATTTGTAGGAATGCCTGGACAGAGCCCTCTAGGTAACTTAACTGATGGTGCAACAAATCAAGCAGTTCAACTTTTTGCAAAAATGAATGGTTGGAACGGCGCAAAAGAAGGCAAAGATCCTACATCAAGTGCTATTGGTTTCTTGGAGCGTACTTTTAAAGTTAACTATGATCATCGGCATTCTGCGGATGTTGATGGGTTATTTAAAATGAGCACGCAAAACCACCACATAAAGAGTCTTGGTCATTCACCAGATTTGTGTGGATTATTCTTTTCATTGTTAGATCAATTTAATGATACTGCATCATTTGTAGGAATATTTGATGTAATTAATGACCATGGGATTAAGGTGGGTGAAACATCCAAGTTGATCAGGGTTAATACAGCTACTAATGAACTTCAAGGTGGTAACTTAATTGCCAAGATATATTGTGGTTTTATCAACTGGTTAGGACATTTATTTTCGGATGTGGCAGGTTCATCAGGTGCATTAGGTCGGGGGTCAGGCATTCCAATTCCGTTCTATTCTTTGCTTCAATTTGCTAATTTTGGATCTTTTGGTCAACATAGGCATAGCTTTGCTACTTTAGCTGTTAAAGTTTTTGAAGCTGGATATGATTTTAGACATGGTATGGCAATGGCAATCCCTGTAGCTATTACTGAGTTATTGACAAGATTTATGTGGTCTTTGAAGCAAAAAATTTATCATCATAAAGATTGGTTAGATTGTATTCCTCTAGTAAATGTACCTGAGGTAAGAAGAATGCTTCTAGTGGCACATGGTGCTTTGTGTATCATTGATGGTCTTGATGCCGGAATTAAATCAGCAGGTGAGCCAGTACAGTTTTTATTGAGGACAAATCTTATAGGTTGGTCTAGATTTTCATTATTAGCTTTGAAAGAAGTCCAAGCCAAATTCAGAGAGGGGGATTTAGATTTGGATGCTGTGGATGAATATTTAGATAAAGAATATAGAATGTTGAAGTTATCTCCATATTAAGATTAAGACAGAACACCTTCAGAAGCTTGTGTTCTGTCTTAAATTTTTTTAGTTCAATGCCGAGACACTATTTTTCAAACCAATTTGTATATCATAAACTGAAGGCTCATCCTCTGAATGTGGGTGGACGTGAGATGCGGTATTGGTAAGGCTATAAAATTCCTCAACAATATCTGCACCATCCTCTAAATTTATTTCAAATAGAGCATTAGCCAAACCCTGCTGTGCGGTTCGATCTAAGGCTTCTTGATTGAATCCCGACTGCTTACTTTGCTGATCAATCTCCCGCGCAGTGTGAATCGCTGACTGCAGATCTATTCCATCCCTCAAAGTTAAGTCAACGTAGTACACAGGCTGTCGATAGCTTTGAGTGGTACTTTTGCCACGGAGAATGAGCTGTAACGGTAAGCATGACAACAAACCATTTGATGCTGCATGGTAATAGCTCAATCGAGCTGCCAAAGTCCGTATGCTGTTAAAGCCCGTTGTTCTAAAAATGAATGTGCCAAATTCATCCGACTCATCTAAATTCACATGCAAACGTCCATAGGGCTTGCAGTGTCCTCCCTGAGCTAAAGGACATAAATCAGGAGAAGGACATGGATACTGTTCTATACCTTGGTTGGTCAAACGCTGACAAGTTTGACCATCACCTACACAGACAGGTCGTCCAGTCTGACGATCAAACATTGTGTACTCTGCTCGTAAATTAAGATCGGGATCATTGAAAATCATTCTCACAGGAATTGTACGAAGCTTTTGATTGGGCGCATTTGAACGAAGCTGTTCATCTAAAGGATGTTTTACCCAGCCTTCTTTATTTTGAATCTGTGAGGTAATGGTAAATTGATCATCTTTTTCAGGTAAGCGTTTACCGTTCTTCTCTACAACTCGTCCAATACTAATCCGCCCTAGTATTGGTGGAGTAATTGCTAAACCTTTAATCATAAGTTCTGCTCCAAGTATTTTTTTATTACTGACCCTTTGATATGTAAGACAAAGATAAAAGATCAGAATGAAAGGCAAAAACTTCCAATAGGACTCGCCACACTTTCGAGTGTTGGCGAGTTGGGGGAGTTTTTGCCGTTTTGGTGAAAGTAATGAAGGATCTATTTAGTCTTGATAGATATTGAATCGACGACTGCTTTGTCTTCTCAATGGATATTGCGCTATGAGATCAGGCTGATGTTTTAATAATGATTTGGTGTCTAAGCTGACACTATCATTGGATTTTTTCCAAACTACCGAACCACGGCTAAACGTGGCACGCTCTGCATCTTTCATCATCATTTGGATTTGATGTTTTAGCTCATCGAAGCGTTCTTGCTTATGCTGAATCTCTTCTTTCAGTTTGATTAGCTTATCGAACATGAGATTGGCTGTTTCATTCTGAGAGAGATCTTCAACTGTTAGTGGTACATGGGTTGGGTAGAGTTGCTGAATCGCTTTGGATGCAGATTCACTTGCGTCAACAGATGGTGGTATATCCTTTTCCACACATTCCCAAAAATAACGTTCTGCATTAATGATGTGCTGAATCACAGATTCAGAACGTGTTACTTTGAAAATCTTAGTCTCATGTCCGCATAGCAATACACAGACATGTGCCGACTGTTTTCCAGTGACTGCCAATTGATGTTGTACCTGACACAAGACATACAAAGGCACACCATCACGCCAAAGCTTAGCCCCATGTTCTCCTGCAGTTTTGCATTCAAGTATCTGTACTTCATCACTACCTACAACAGCGTAATCCAAGTTTGCCAACATAAAGTACTTGTCGGGATCAGGGTGCTGTAAAACAGCATTGACTCGACGTACTTTATTGTTGGTGTGCATGCTGTAATACTCAGCGACTAAAGGCTCAAGTTGTTTACCCCAATATAACGGTGCAACACCTGAGCTTTCATCTTCAATAGACTGAGCTTGACGACCTGTTTTGATCAGCCATAGTTCAAGCATCGACATGTAGGGATTTAAGCCACACGCCGTTGAAGCATCACTGCTACCAATACCTTGTTTACGGACTTCAAGCCAATCTTGATATGCCATATCTTTGGTATTCACTAATCGTTTTGCAGAAGTTGCTCGCTTGGCGGTAGTCAGTGGATTGATTACAGTTTGAAGATTTCTCTGTATGGGCTGATTTGTAATCGGTGCAATTTGATTCATAGTTTTGTCCTTACTTATAAGTTTTACTTTTAGAAAAAAGTGCATTAAAAAGCCATACCTGACCTTAAGTCTGGTATGGCGATATAAATGTTGATGGTGGTTAAAAACAGGGGCTATCTATAAGCCTCAGACTTAAATTAACTCAGGCAATTAAAGATAAGGCTTGTTCTAGTCCTCGTTGTTTAAGATTAGCTCCAGCTCCAAACCATGCTGAGTCCAAACGGTGATCTGTACTCATGGCACGACGTTCATGATCAACAAATTCGGTGATCGAACATAGCAAGCCATAGGCTGTATCTTTAGCAGATGAAAGATCAGCTCCACGCCCTTGACCATTAAACATCTCTAAGGCTTTGGTCATGGCTCTGCCATTGGGTTCAGTCTTGTTTTGCTGTGGTGGATTGCTTGCTACCTGACGGTAGAATTGAATGATGTTCTCTTCAGGATCAGAAATTGACATGGTGCTATTGTTGAACACGGCATCAAAGTAAGCCTTGGCTTCCTGTTGACTGACTTTACGCTGAGTAAGCTGTTTCATCTCATACATGTGCTCATCCCATGCACGAACTGAAATACCTAATTGCTGTTTTACTTTCTCTGCATCGAACTTGGTGCTATGTGGTACTTTAACCACACCTGCGCTTGCAGTTGCACCTTTAAGTGCAATGGCAAGTGTGTTATTACACACGACTCGAATACTCGTAAATTGTGCTGTAGTTGCCAATGTGCCATCGCATGCTGATGCTAGTAGCACATAGCCATTGCTGACATCCTTACCTTTCAATGCTGTGCTTTGTCCTGTACGTGCTAAAGCCCAGAACTTCTTACCACCTTTCAGTACTCCTGCTGTTTCCAACTCGAAGCCTGATTGTTCAGTCAGATCACGGTAGAACTCCAAAATCTCTTTTGGTTGTACTTCCTGATAACGCTGACTCACTACGGACAGTGGTGCATGGGTATCTGAGCGGTACAATACTCGCTGTTCTTCAAATGGTATGATGATGCTTTGACCACGTTCATTCTGAGCCATGTAACTGACATCAGATGATTCGATACACCAATCCATTCCTGCTTGCTGTGCCCAAACTTCAATCGGTTGGTTTTGACTTAGTTGATTCCCTAGTCCATGCCAAGGGGTTTCACCGACATAAGCCATTTGTTCAAGTTGATGTGCCATAGTTTTATTCCTTTTTAAAATCATATTGAAAAATTGGATCTATTTTTAATTCAGATATTGAGTGGGGAACTTTTGGTAGCAGTTATGACAGAAGCACAAGCTTTGCTGCGAAGGTGTGCTTTGCTCTGTAAATGAATTAAACAAACCACCAAGTACAGTTCCTGCAATTCCTCCAATGATGGGAGGCAAGTTCAAAGACTTCGCAACAGTTGTGCCTAAGGCTCCTAAAGCTGCGGGTGATGCAAGATTTGATAATGTTGAATTTGCTTGTTGTGCATTTGCTTCAACAAGCATGATGTCAGTTGAATGACAAAAGGGACAATTCAAGCTCATGACTTGACTCCTAAATTTTGGGCATAAAAAAGCCTGCACGATGGCAGGCTTGATATTCATTTTTCATGTGTACTCTAAAGAGCTTCATGATTCTCATGAGGATGTTATATATCTGAAATTATTTAGAATACTTTAGTGGCTCAACAGTTCTAGTAATGTTGGGAAGGCTATAGCTATCAAAATTTTTATGTTTTATGTAGTGTCTATACATATGGCTATAGATTTCCTTTGCTCTTGTTTCTACAATATTTTTTAAAGTCCAAGGCATTATAGCTTTGTAACGCTCTTGAGCCTCCTTCAGGAAATCATCCGAAAACAAATATGTATATTTATCTATAAATCCACCATCTTCAAAGTGAAGCTCATATCCAACATCATCTTTTCTAAAGAGTCGTTTTACGTAGGTTAAAATGGCTTGCTCTTCCTCAGATAAGTCTGTATCAAAACCTGAATCTAATACTTCGTAAAAAGAGTTTCCTTTTTCAAGCCCTAATCCAGTTTCAGTAATTCTATAAAAAAGATTTGTAGTGTTTTCATAGTATGGATATCCGATGCCATTCGAAACGAAGATTTCAGGTTCAGTCTTCTGTGATGTTACGGCAAAACTATGGGTTGTTTCATAGTATTGTGAGCCGAGGAAACTATTTAATTTGTTATGTAATTCCATTGCTTGATCAAATTTCAGCTCTAGGCAAATTTGATAATATTTTTTGAGAGCAGGGTAAGCATTGTCAAAATAAGGCTTATATACGCTTAATAACGCTTTAGATTTTGAAGGAATTCTATTTTCCGCAATGATCTGTTTTTCTAGCGCAGTTTGATGTTTGAATAAAGTTGCATAACACCAGTGTAATAACCAATATTGAATAGGTTGCAACTTTTTACCTTTCTTGTGATCTAGGGCATAAGTTAAGTTTTCAATTAGTTCGATGAGGTTGTCAAGATGCTCTAAAATGGACTCTTCAGACTCATACAATTCTCTAACCATAGCGGTAAGCTGGTCGGGATGTCTAACGATACTTTGGTCAATCATGAAACCATATCTTGTAACACGATCAACAATAATATCTAAGGTATGTTTTTGATCTTCTGTGAAGCCTAATTTATCTTTGATTTTTTGCCGAATAGCATTTAAAACTTCTAGATTGAGGTCATCTGAATAAGGCTGATAAGTAGGCACAAATGACATCAAACTTGAGGATACAAAACCAATGCGTTCAAAATCATATTTATTGAGATCGCACATGCAGGCTAGAAGGTCATATCCGTGAGAATGCTTAAACGACCAAGAAGTTTTTTCTGAATCAGGAACTGACCAAACAGGTGTATTTAGAAGGTCAACTAATAACGAGACGTGTTTTGCAATTGGCATATCTGCACCTTTAATCGTTGCATTTTTTCTATGAGGCGCACATTTTTTACCTCACAGCGCAACATAAAGATCACAGCTATGAATAAAAAATCAGATAGGTATTTCAATTATTTTTTTTGCCATGTGCTAGCAAGGTCAATATCACCACTGATGGCAATTATTCACATATATATAAAGTCAGTCAAGCACTAAATGTGAGATTTAACGTGCATTTTAGTGCTTGGAAAGATAGGCTTTTTGAATGGAAAGATGAGCTAAGTCTTGGACATATAATGATAATTATAATCGACGCTCTTCGATGTTTTTAAGCATCTGTTCGATAGAGTAACCTGCTTCAGCATCATAAAGATTTTGCAAACTGACGGTCGTAATTTGAGCTTTGTTAGATGCTGGTTGGTAGATTTTTACAATATCACCTTTGTTCTTTGGGGCAAAGTATTCATTGAATCTAGTGAAAATATTTACTGCATTTTTCCGTACTGAACCAAAGCAGATTTCAATTTCACTCTGTTGTTCGATATGTTTAAAAATTTTATCGATCTCATCTGTACGTGGGCATGACGCTAGCTTTTTTTTAAGTTCATTTAGAGGAGGATAATTCCGAATATTTATAGTTAAGGTCAAGTCATTTGTGTTTACTGGAGTTTGCCTATCCGAACCGTGTGTCTTAGATTTAGAGCGAGTGGTAGTGAACTCTTTCTCTATAAATAATTGTTCTAAATATTTCATGAAGTCATTTGAGTTTTTTGTGGGATGCTTTTTTTTATAGCTTTGATAAAGTAGCGCTTCTAAAGCTTTGAGAGGTGATTTTCGCTGTGTTAATGGATAGTGATTTCGCTTTTGGAGTGTGAGTAAACTTGTTGCAATTTCAACTGCTTGCCGTAATTGAGTTTCTGATGGGGTATCATTATTTTTGTTTAGAAGCAACATGCTAATCATTTGCAGAAAAACTTTATGAAGTACATCTATCATATTGCCTTGAGCTTTTACTGGTACTTGCAGTCCAATCAAATAGTCAGCTTCGCTAGATTTTTTCTTTAATACATTAAAATCATTACCTCCATGTGTGAGGTCTTTAAATGGGGCTATATGATTAATATTATTTAATATTTTATAAATTTCATGGGGCTGTTGAAAAACTCTTTTGTAGATAAAATGATAACTAACATATAGCTCTACAAAGTAATCTTCGATTGCGTACAGCTTATTCATTGATCTTAAATTGTACTGTATAGCTAAAATATTGAGATGTTGAACATGTTCTGGGAATTGTCTGAAGACTTCTTGAATCCACATGAAAAAAAAGTCTTTTAATGATTGATATGAGATTTCAAAATAATCAGTACTGAGTTGAAACAAGGTGAAGCCATTATTTTGGTATTCTGACCAAAATGCTTGTAGTAAATCAAATCGAAGAATTTCGTATTTGTCTTTTTTGCACTGCCAATCACTTTCTAATACTAGATGATATTCTGAAATTTTAAGCTTCTCTTCGTCAAGAAGTCGGTCGATTTTACCTAAAATGTATTCGTTTATTTCTTTAAGTTTTTCAAAATTGCATGGGCATTTGTCTAAAGCGTGAAGTTTCTCATATTCTAACATTAGAATAGATTGGGTCAGAAAATACATAGAGTCTTCTAACACGTATAAAAAATTATCTTTTTCTTTCATGATGTTGATTTTGAAAAGTGCTATAGGAAAAAAGTACTTGATTCAATTCCTATATTTTTATTCCAATATTGCTTTGTACTTAACAAGAGGGTGCAAAGCACATATGGAACAAATTGATAGAAATAAAATGCAGATCATTCGAATGAATGAGGTCAGCAAGCTTAGTGGTCTAAGTCGCTCAACTTTATATGAAAAATTAAATGAAAAGTCTAGTCGTTATGACGAGACTTTTCCTAAGCAACTTAAGTTGAGTCGTAATGCTGTTGGATGGTTAGAACATGAGGTTTTGGAATGGTTAGAGAGCAAAGCGAATGAGCGTTTTAGCTGATTAACTTTCCATTCAGTCATCTAAGTCTACGACACGATTTTATAGGGTTTACCTATATTGGGTATCAACCAATATTTCGTAGATGCAGAACAATCACAATTTAGGATATATGTTTAATTAATAGTATTAATAAACAATATCTTAGATATTTAAAAGTACTTGACTAAGTTATACCAGCCAATGCTCTACATGGCATTGGCTAGGGAAGCTCAACTTAAAATTTATATAATAGAGTAATCTATGAACACAGAAACCAAACAGATCAATCGTAAGTATTTTGATGTCCCAAGATCTGTCATTATGAATTATGACGAATTGGTGATGCGTCAGACTGAAGACGGATCTTTAGAAGTTCATGCTGATGTGCCAGTACATGATGCAATTAACGGTATCAATATCGTTCAACTCATTGATCAAAATAATATTGATATGTTGTATGAGATGGATCGTAAAGGTCAGTATAGACCTTTAAATACAGCACTACACAAGTTGTTTAACTCACTTGAAAGACCAAGTATTTTGAATGAACGATTTGATGTTCCTGAGTTAAAAGTTCTAGACGAAGCGATCAAGAAACATATTCCAGCTCATATGTTGATCAGTACAGAAGAGCCAATCTTTTGGAAAATGCATCAATCCACTCCAATTACTTCACTTCGTGTTGGTATGGTAAAAGCCAATTTCTTAAATAACTTAGTACGTGCAATATTTGAGTTGACGCAACAGCCTGCCTATAAGCAGGCAGTACAAAATAGATTGGAGCGTAGCGATAATCAATTTCAAAAAGGGATGAAGCTGATTAACGACTTGTTTGAACTCAAATGCAAGTTGCTCATTAAGAGAGTGGACTTCGCATTGAAAGCAGAGACCAATTTATCGCTAAGTGATTTGAAGACGTTGATGTCCAAGTTCTTGAAGAAAATCTTAGTGAATAAAGGGGAGCTTGAAGGTATTGAAGGCTATATCTGGAAGCTAGAGTACGGAGTACAAAAGGGTTATCACTATCACTGCATTTTCTTTATGGATGGCAGTAAGCATAGTAAAGATTCTTACTATGCTCAAAAGCTAGGTGAGCTATGGAAACAGGTTACAGATGATCAGGGCATCTTCCACAACTGTAATGCGAGTAAGTTTAAATATCGTAACCTAGCAATTGGTTGCATTTCTCACGATGACGAAGAGGCAAGAAAAAACTTAGAGATTGTCATGTCTTATCTATCTAAAACGGATCAATTTTTGATGGAAAAGACACTCAAGAAATATCGGGTATTTGGTACGAGTACCAGAAAGATTGAAAAGTCTCAATCAGGTCGACCTCGGGACAACCTTAAAAATTAGCCTAAGCAATTTTCGATATTGAACTCTATTTTTTGGAATTAACACATGAAACTATCATTCGCTCAACCAGCATATATTTACTCAAATACAGACCTATCCATTGAATCACCATATGCGTTTATTGCAAGTGAGGGAGTCGTCCAGCATTGTTCACAACAGTTCTCAGTAATCACACAGAAAAGCTTTAAACTGTTTAAGCTAAAGAAATCATATGCAGGAGCCCAAATCATTGTACCTGTATCAGAAAAGACATTGGATTACATGAATATGATTAACATGTATATCCCAATAGGTGCATATGCGCTTAATAATCAAAATTATAAGTTCGCAGAGCATATTCGTCAGATGAATGAGGTGCTTGAGCCAGCAATTCAGCTATTGCCGACTCGAATCAATACTTATCAATTATCGGATCAGAACTATATCGGCTGTATTGCACCAATCTTAGAAAATATTTTGAATGCATTCAAACGATTCTCTACTAGCACATTGCATATGAAAGATATGGCTGAGCGTAAGCTGTGGATGAGTGATCAACTCAAGAGTGTTATGGCTTTGTTTAGAAAAGTGTATAACAAGGAGCAAAGAGCAAATTTAGTGGTGGTTACAGTCAATCATTTGACATTGAACATTGCACATTTAACTCAAGATGAGATTGAAAGGAAAATTTCGATTCAAGCACAGCAAGTCGTTTGTGAATTGTTGCATGAAAATGAACAAGGTGTTTTTCATTTGTTTCACAGGACATACCGTGATCTTTCTGGCGCATATTACACACAGATTTTTGTGATTACAGATCGGAAATTAATTTTTACTACAAACTCAATACTGTTAGATCCGAATCAGAGTGCAGGGTTTAATTCAGCAATAGAACACTCTACGTATATGTTTAAGGTGAACGCAGATCCACTTGATATACATGGCTTAGATGGTTTTGATCAAGAATGTGTCAAGCAGTCATTTCAACAGTTCTTATCGAGTCATCTATATCTCTACTATCACTCGAAAGAAATTTCACCAGACATCATCATCGTGAAGTGACTATAAGAAGGAGGCGAAAGCCTCCTTTTTCATGTTTTACTCTTTATATCGCATTTGGCTTATGGCAAAGTAACCGCATTCTAAAATAATGATTTTGGTTGATTTTTAACATGACCCAAGTACAGCTTCAAGAACTGCAAAAACGCTTATGGAATATTGCCAACGACCTACGAGGCAAAATGGGGGCAGATGAGTTCCGTGATTATATTTTGGGATTAATCTTCTATAAGTACTTGTCGGAAAAAGTGTTAAACAGTGCCAACCACGAGCTAAAAGATGAAGGCTTACAGTTTACAGATTTAGATGCCAATAACGCAGAGCATCAGGAGTTCTTACAAGCACTTAAGCAAGAAAGCCTTGAGAACATGGGTTTCTTCTTACAGCCTGCACAACTGTTCCATAGCCTCGCTGAACGTGCTCAGAATAACGAATTTATTTTAGATGAACTGATTCAAACCCTAAAAGCAATTGAGCAGAGTACGCTTGATGCTGAGTCATCTGAAGACTTTGCACACTTGTTTGAGGACATGGATCTTACTTCGACCAAGCTTGGCAATAATGCGACAGATCGAAATGAGCTAATCTCTAAAGTCCTTGTACATTTAGATGCGATTGATTTTGATATTTCAAATACCGAAGCCGATGTACTGGGTGATGCTTACGAGTACCTGATTGGTGAGTTTGCCTCTGGTGCAGGCAAGAAAGCAGGTGAGTTCTATACACCTCAAACCGTTTCTACTTTGCTTGCACGTATTGTGACGCTTGGCAAAGATCGTTTGCGTAGCGTGTATGACCCAACGTGTGGTTCAGGTTCTTTATTGCTTCGAGTGAAGCGTGAAGTCGGAAACAATGTCGATGCGATCTACGGTCAGGAAATGAACCGTACCACCTACAACTTGGCACGAATGAACATGATTTTGCATGATGTTCATTTTTCTAAGTTTGATATCAAGCAAGAAGACACCTTAAAGAAACCACAGCACTTGGACATGAAATTCGATGCGATTGTGGCGAATCCACCGTTTTCTGCAAAATGGTCTGCTGATCCGTTATTTTTAAGTGATGAGCGCTTTAAGTCGTATGGCAAACTTGCACCAAGTTCAAAAGCAGATATGGCATTTGTTCAGCACATGCTGTATCACCTTAATGATGTAGGTACGCTTGCGATTGTATTACCACATGGGGTGTTATTCCGTGGTTCAAGTGAAGGGCATATTCGTCAGCATTTGATTGAAAAGATGAATGTGGTGGATGCGATTATTGGTTTACCTGCCAATATTTTCTACGGCACGACTATTCCGACGTGTATTTTGGTACTGAAGAAAAACCGTGAGCATAAAGACAATATTCTGTTTATTGATGCGAGTAATGAGTTTGAGAAGCAGAAGAATCAAAACAAGCTATTGCCTGAGCATTTAGACAATATTATTGGTGCGTATGAAAACCGTCAGGATATTGAGAAATACGCCAAAGTAGCGTCTTTAAAAGAAGTAAAAGACAACGATTACAATTTGAATATTCCTCGTTATGTCGATACTTTTGAAGCCGAAGCTGAAATTGATTTAGATGTGATTGCGAAACAGCTTCAAGCTTTGGAAGTGGAAAGCCAAAAAACCGATGCTGTGATTGCGAATTTCTGTAAAGAGTTAGGGATTGATTCACCATTTGCGGAGGTGAAGTAATGGCGACGCCTAAGTTACGCTTTAAAGAGTTTGATGGGGATTGGTTATTAAAATCCATTAATGATATTTCTACGAAAGTTGGCAGTGGTAGTACACCTCGAGGTGGATCAGAAGCTTATGTTGATGAAGGCATAATTTTTATACGAAGTCAAAACGTTAACGATAATCAGCTTATCTTGGATGATGTTGCGTATATACCTGAATCGACACATGCGAAAATGTCAGGTAGTAAGGTCTTACCTAATGATATCTTGTTAAATATCACAGGTGCATCTATTGGGCGTAGTTGTGTCGTACCTGAAACCTTTTCAGAAGGTAATGTAAATCAACACGTTTGTATTATTCGTACACCGAATGATGATCCTATTTTTGTTCAATCATTTTTGAGTTCTGAGAATGGTCAAAATCATATTCAGTCCAAACAAGTAGGTGGTGGACGAGAGGGCTTAAATTTTCAGGCAATCCGTTCAATTGATTTTGAAATGCCATCGAAAGAGGAACAAACCAAAATCGCATCTTTTCTTTCCGTCGTGGATGAAAAGATTATTCAATTGATGCAAAAACACGAACTGCTGAGCCAATATAAACAGGGCATGATGCAAAAGCTGTTTAGTCAGCAGATTCGTTTTAAAGCTGATGATGGCAGTGAGTTTGGAGAGTGGAAAAATCTCAAATTTAAAACTTTTATTGAGGAGCGTAGTAAAATTTGTAGCAACTCTGAAGTTGAATTGTGTAGTTTGACAATTGAAAAAGGGGTTACTGAAAAGACTGAACGTTATACAAGAGACTTCTTAGTTAAAGATGAAAGTAATGCTTACAAAGAAGTACATTTTAATGACTTCGTTATGAATCCGATGAATTTACGTTTTGGTGCAATAGCAAAAAGTAATATTAAAAAATTAGTAAAAATATCAAAATATTACAATGTTTTTTATATCAATGAGGACATAGTTCACTTAGATTATTTTACAAGTTTTGCTATTAGTAAGCCAATGATTGATTTTTATAATCTTATGTCAACAGGTTCATTAATTGAAAAGAGAAGGAATCATTTTAAAGACTTTATTGAGTATGAAAAACTTTTTCCTTGCTTAGAAGAACAAACCAAAATCGCTAATTTCTTAAGTGCTATCGATCAAAAGATTGATAAGGTTGCACAGCAAATCGAAGAAACTAAGCAATGGAAAAAAGGCTTGTTACAGCAAATGTTTGTTTAAAGGATTTTCCCTCTCCTTTTAGGAGATGAGAAACGCCATTTCGTAAGGGGAGATTTTTTAGAATGGCAAATTGGCTAGTTACAGTAGATTACGACGATTTTGAACTTGATAAAGCATTTGATGCTTTACCTAAAATCTATTGGAAAAACTCTACAACGAATCAAGACAAAGGATTACAGGTTAACGATATTGTATATGTGTATGTCACAAAACCTGTATCCAAGGTCATGTATCAGTTTAAAGTCATTGGACATGCTGATAGATCGGAGTATCCACTCGCACAAAAAGCATTTTGGAAAGATACTACCCAACTCGATAGCATTAAGGGATATGCCATTTTTGAAAAATTAAAAAAATTGGATAAGCCTTCGCTTTCTTATGATGCTTTTATTCGACAAAAATTAATTCCTGAAGCGCCAATTCAGGGGCGACGTACAGATCGAGATAAAGCTAAAGATGATTCGATTTGTATTTTCTTGGATTATATTGCAAGTGAGTTCGCTGGCGAGACGGTAGAAGCAGATTATCCAGATGAAGCAGGTGTTGATAGTCCTAAATTTTTAGAAGGCAAAAAAATAACCGTCACTGTAAATGGTTATGAAAGATGCCCCAAAGCAAGAGCTGAATGTATCGCACATTATGGGACACGTTGCTATGTCTGTGGCATGAGCTTTGAACATATGTATGGCTCATTTGCTAAAGATTTTATCCATGTACATCATATCGAGCCGTTACATGACATTGGCAAAGAATATGAAGTAGATCCTAAAGAAGATTTACGACCTGTTTGCCCAAATTGTCATGCCATGCTCCATAAAACTGTAAATGGTATTCCAATGACGATAGAGAAATTAAAAGTTTTTTATAAGTATTCTCTTAATAACCCACTTAGACAAACTTTTGAAGATGAATAAAAAATTTTTAATACAGAATCCGTGCGGTATAAAAGGCTGGTTACAGCAGATGTTTGTTTAATCAAAATTACTCACAAAAAGACTTGTGATTTTTAAACTTCAAGTGTGCTTATGATGGTTTATATCGATCTTAATTTGAACATTTGAAGTCGATGTGTTCTCACGTAGACTTGCCTAAAAATACTTGAAAAGTAAAATGGTAGCGCAATGAAGTCTTATCGATAGTGAATAAGAAAAGTCTCATTGTATTCACTATAGACATATATTTTTGTTGGTTTCTACGGACTATTCTAAGTCTTTAATTGGTTAAATAATAATTTTGGGTAACTATGATGTTAGATTGGCAAAAATGGAAATACGAAAATCGATACAAAATTCAGCATATCGTCGGATATGAAGAAAAATTTGTCGATGAAATTTTAAGCCAAATCCCAGAAATTACGCCCGATGATGTTGTTGCTCAATTTCCATTTAAAGACAGTAATGCAGGTAATCGCTATATCGATTTCATGATTATCAACGAAACAAAAGGTTATAAACTACCGATTGAACTAGATGGTTATGCCAAAATCAATAATAAAGGTTATGAAAAGTTTAACGATTTCCTCGAACGCCAAAATGATTTGATCCAACAGTTTGGTATTGTGTTGCGTTATACGAATAAAAAAGCATTTAACCAACAGCAACGAGTCATTTCTGAAATACGTCAAGCTTTAAAAGCACAAGTAAATCGACAAATTACTGATGCTTCAAAGCAGAAGCAGATTCAAAGCCTCATTCAAGAATATGAAGCAAAAATTGCAGAATACGAAAGACTCCAAGTCAAAGACAGTCAAGATCAATCAGTTGATATAACAGGTGAGCTGGGTCAAGTCCGTAGTGGGCTTAACACCTTCAAGCAGAACCATATGAAAGAGCTCGAGAGAGTTCGGAAAGAATTAACGGATATCAAAGTTCAACAAAATGAACAATTAGGCTCAGTCAAAAAAGAAATACGTAAGTATGTTCTTATGGGTGCTGGCGTAATGGCGTCAATTGTACTCGGTGCTGTAGTCTATGTTCAGTCAAAAACAACAACTCCAAACAATGAGATTTTAGCACTTCAGTCTTCTGATGGTTTTTCAGAACAGGAAAATGACTTAAGTGCTCATCGTTCTGCTCAGAACTATATTGAAGCTTCACAAAGCTCACAATATGTCGGTGAGCATAAAGTTGTGTGTGGTCAAGTTGCACAATACAAAAAATTCTCTAAAGGAGTCTATTTGAATTTTGATCGACCGTATCCTAATCCGACCTTTACTGTTGTTATTTGGAACAATAATTCGGATGTCAGCCAACAACTTCAAAACGTAGAAAATAATACACTCTGCGTGAAAGGGATGATTGAAGAGTACAAGGGCAAACCGCAGATGATTGTTGGCTCATTGGAACAAATCATTTAAAGAGAAACGGAATGTTTGAATTTGCTATTGGTTTTGCAATTTTCGTAGCGGTCATGATTGTTCTAAGTATTTGCAATTTCTTTTCAGAGACTTATCAGGAGCTGAAAGAAAAAGAGCGATACGATCTTGAGCAAAAGAAAAAACGAGATGCATTAGCCTTAGAAGCACAGAGAAAGAAAACTGAACAAGAGCTAGAGGTACAGCGACAGAAAGCTGAACAAGACTTAGAGCTGAGAAAGCAAGCTGGGCTTGATCCTATTTACCAAGAACAAATGCGTAAGAATAAGCACTACAAGGCTATGATTGCTTGCCTAATTGTTTTCATCGTTTTGATAGTAGGTTACTTGATAGTTTCGAAAAGTGATTCGAGGTCTGAAGCAGATTTTGGTACTTCTGCAATAGGAGATGAAATTACTGTTCCGTCACAAGAAGAATCATTAATTGGTCAGGAAAATCAAAATTTACCTGAGAGATTTACTCCAGTAGTAGCCAATAAACGACAGGTAGAAAGTACACCATCTGAAATTCAACCTGTTGCTCAACTAAGAGAGATTGTTGAACCGACTGTCGCAAATCCATTTGAAGGAAATAAAGACGATACAAATTTATCGTCATCCAGTCAGATTTCAGTCTATGAAGCCGATGCATATATTGGGGAAAATATGACTGTCTGTGGTGAAGTCAGTCAAATTTCACAAACAGCAAAAGCAACATATATAAATTTTGGTGGAAGATATCCAAAACATAAATTCAGTGCGGTAATTTGGTCAAATAACATCATGCCAGCATCAGAGGGTAGCAATATTTGTATCACTGGCTTAATCGAAAGCTATAAGGGTATTCCTCAAATTGTTATTAACTCTATAGAAAATCAAATTTCACATCATTAAATGTATCAGGGGATAGAACATGTTTAAAAAAATTTTAGCGACGTCTATTTTGGCTATAGCAAGTGTTAGTGCTACAGCTCAGGAAGTTAAAATTGAGGCAATTAAAGCACCATTTCATGTCGGTAAATCAGTGATGGCATGTGGTCAATTGGCTGAAGTCAAACACTTTGACAATCGCCATTACTTGAATCTTGATAGAACGTACCCGAATCAAACACTTACGTTGTTAGTTTGGGACAATAACTACAAATGGTTTGAAGAGCGTTTTGGGCGTATTGATGGCATGGTGGGCAAGCGTTTTTGTGCTCGAGGAACGATTGAAGAATACAAAAACAATCTGCAAATGAAGGTGAATAATCCTCAATTTTTACGCTTGATGAAATAGTGAGTTCTCATGTGTCTGAGTTGTGGATTCGAATAAAGCAGGTCTTAGCAAAGGCTTGGGAAATCTTCCAAATGCTTTTGGGGTTGGCTTTTATCCTCTTTTTGTTGGTTTCATGTTTTTCATCAGACGATAAAGACGATGATTATCAAAAAGATGATTATGAGCCTTATCGCTATGAGCGAGATGATTACTATGAAAAGGATACGTATGAATATCCTAGTTATAGGGAATTTGAAGAAAAGAAGTGGTCTCCAGAAGGAGATTATATTGGGTCATAAATTATAGAGATTCATTAAATCAGAGCTTTAGGGCTCTGATTTTTTAGCTATGTAGTTCATTGGTATATTACTTTTTGAGGTGCAACCAATCAGGATTAATTACTAGCTCTTTTACTCCCCGACTTTTTTTATTGCGATAGTTATACTGAGGCTTTTTCATACCTTTTACGAGCTTAATTCGTGTAAAGAAACCTTGATTTACAACAGCATCAAACATCTCCAACTCGCTTACTTCTAAAGCACACTTTTTAGGATCTACATCGTTTAAAACACGAGCTGAACCGCTAGCTCCTATTCTAAAATGTAGTTCCTTGGTCTTCTCATTCTCTTGCATGACAGGAAAGAGTTTTTCTCCATCAACTGTTAGAAAATAAAAAGAATCACTAAATTTTTCATCAAAAATAGCCATAAACCTTCCGTTGTATATGAAATGCACTGAATAAGTGGTATTTTAACATTTTAAAATGATGTAAATCATTGCTTTATAAATATTAAAGAAGAGATGAAAGAGTGGGTACACAAGCAGAACTTGAGTTAGAAAATAGCTTTATTCAACAACTTGAAGGGCTAGGCTATGAACGCATGTTTTTGCGTACAGAACAGGCATTGCTTGATAACCTCAAAACGCAAATTCAAAAACTGAATCAACTCCCAAATCCATTCTCTGAACAAGAGTGGAAACAGGTCTGGCATTACCTCACCAAAGAAACTTCTGTGTTTGCAAAGGCACAGCTGTTACGTGACCGCTTCCCACTGAAATTCGATGATGGCACAGTCAAACACCTATGCTTTCTAGGTGAAACTACAACAGACAACCATTACCAAGTTTCTAACCAAATTGTATCTGACCATTCTGCTTTAAATGGCAGAACTAGTCGCTTTGATGTCACCTTATTGGTGAATGGCTTTCCATTGATTCAAATCGAATTGAAACGCCGTGGCGTAGAAATACAGCAAGCCTTTAAGCAAACCATCGAATACGCAAAAACAGCCTATAAAGCAGGGGAAGGATTATTTGGCTATATCCAATTCTTTGTGATTAGCAACGGCGTCAACTGTTTGTATTATGCTAATGGTACGCAGAGTATTGAGTTCGCTTTCCCTTGGGCAGATGAGAACAATAAAAACATCAATGATCTTACAGAATTTACGAAAGCATTTTTAAATCCTGCACATGCTTTCAAGATGTTGTCTCAGTACATTGTCTTGCATCACTCAGATGAATTTCTGATGATTCTGCGCCCATACCAAATCTATGCGATTGAGCGTATGGTTCAGCACGTACAGACCTCAAAGGAAAATGCTTATATCTGGCATACAACGGGTTCAGGTAAAACATTAACTTCGTTTAAGGCAAGTCAATTGCTGATTAGAAATCCTGAAATTCGTCGTGTCATTTTTGTGGTTGACCGTAAGGATCTAGATGAGCAAACCTATACAGAATTCAATGCCTATCGAGAAGGCTCTGTAGACAGCACCAACAACACAGCTAATCTTATCAAACAGTTACGCTCTTTAGATAATCGTCTTGTTCTCACCACCATCCAAAAGCTGAATAATGCAATTACCAAAGATCGACACCAAAAAGAGATGGCGGATCTACAAGATGAAAAAGTCATTTTTATCTTTGATGAATGTCACCGTAGTCAATTTGGTGAAACACATCAGAACATCAAACGCTTCTTTAAAAATGCACAGATGTTTGGCTTTACAGGCACACCGATCTTTGCAACCAACAGTTTAAAGAAATCAGGCGAAACCTTTACGACAGAGTATCTATTCCCTGTAAGACTACATGAATACCTGATTGTAGATGCAATCACGGACAGAAACGTATTGCCGTTTCAAATTGATTATTGGGGTAAATACAGCAGTTCGGATGCTAGTGGGACAACTGAGCAGGTTGAAAGAATTGATACCAAAGAGCTGTATGACAATCCAGAACGTTTGGAAAAAATTGTTCGTCATATTTTAAGTATCCATGACAAAAAGACTAAGAACCGAGAGTTCTGTGCCATGTTCTGTGTTAGTTCAGTCGAGAACTTGATTCAGTACTATGAGCTCTTTGAGAAAGTACAGGCAGAAATGGCGGAAGAGGCGAAACGCAATGAAAGCTATTTTCAGCCTATCTCCGTTAGAACGATATTTTCATATGCGACAGAAGAGCAAGATCAGCAAGCAAGCATTGAAGAAACTGAAGCAGGCATGATTGCTGAAGAGCCTGTGGATGCACCAAACAGCGTAGATGAGTCACGTAAAGCCAAATTGGATCGTTATATCGCACAGTACAATGCAACCTATAGATCAAGCTACAACACCACAGACAGCTTCTATGAGTATTATCAGAACCTCGGTAAGCGTGTGAAGTTCTATAACATCAAGTATAAAAAAGATGAGCAGATCGACTTACTGCTTGTGGTGAATATGTTCCTGACAGGGTTTGACTCTAAACCACTCAATACAATCTATGTCGATAAAAACTTAAAATATCATGGCTTGATTCAGGCATTCTCGCGTACCAACCGTGTATACAAACCATCTAAGCCATTCGGTAACGTCGTGTGTTATCGCAATTTAAAACAGGCGACAGATAAAGCACTGGCTTTATTCTCAAATAAAAATACCGTTGATATCGTCACTGTGCCTGAAATGAGTGTTTTCTTAGGACAGTACGAAACAGCAGTAGCACAGTTAAAAACATTGACGCCAAACTGTCAGAATGTAGATGACTTAAAGCTTGAAGCTGAACAGTTAAAATTCGTGGAAACATTTAGAGAGGTTCTACGCCTGAGCAACTTACTCAATATGTTTACCGAGTTTGATAAAAATAAGGCACCGATTAGTCCGCAAGATTTGGAGGACTATAAAGGGAAATATAAAGACCTCTATAACCGCATCAAACAGCCATCAGATGCTAAGGACAAAGTCTCTGTCTTAGATGATATCGACTTCCAACTTGAATTGGTGCATAACGATCGAGTGAATCAAGATTACATCATGGCACTGCTTGGACTGATTGCAGGAGCATCAACTCAGGCACAGAAAGATCAACGCAAAAAAGAGTTGATGGATATGCTGAACAATGATGCCAAGATGTATAACAAAAAAGACCTGATTGAAAAATTCATCAATGAACAATTGCCGAAGATGATCACAGGTCAAACAGTGAAGCAGGCATTCTCAGCATTTTGGGATGCAGAGCGAGCACAAGCCTATGAGGGTTTCTGTCGTGATGAGCAATTGAAAAAGCCAGAGTTTGATAAAGTGGCAGATAACTTTAATTTTACCGAGCGTCTTCCATTGTCGCATGAAATTAAAGAACTCCCGATTCAAAAACCGCCATTGCTCAAGCGTAATCGTTACTTTGCAGAGTTACATGTAAAAACATCTGAATTATTAAGCCGATATAGTTTGAAATTGTAATGAGTACTAAAAAGCGAGTGACATTGTTACAGGGAGACATCACCACTTACCCTGTGGACGCAATTGTGAATTCTGCGAATAAATCACTATTAGGTGGTAGTGGTCTAGATTATGTCATCCATAAAAAAGCAGGCTTGCAAATGAAGCAAGCTTGTATAGAGCTGAATAAGCTTAAAGGAGGATGTCCTACAGGGCAGGCAGAAGTCACCATTGCAGGCGATTTACCAGCACAATATCTTATCCATGCTGTTGGACCAAGATGGTTGGATGGTGAGCATAATGAAGCAGAATTACTATGTAGTGCATACTCAAATGCCTTGATCAAAGCGAATGAAGTACGTGCTAAAAAAGTTTCATTTCCTTCTATCTCTACTGGTGTTTATGCCTTTCCAAAGCAATTGGCAGGAGAAATAGCGATAGGAACATTATTGTCTACCTTGCCAAATTATTCATGGATTGATGAGGTGGTTTTTGTTATTAAAGATGCTGATATTTATAAGATTTATCAGAATATCTTGAGCAATCTGCATGATGAAAATTTAGAAATTAAGATCGAAAAAATATGACCACTGCAACACTCACTCCGAGAGTGATCTCGTTAAAAGAACTGTACGAACAGCATTTAACTATTCCTGATTATCAACGTCCTTATAAGTGGACAGAAAAGCATGTCAGAACACTGTTTGATGACTTAGATTATTTTGTTGCAGGTATTACAGCAAAGAACCGTGATGATGATCGTTATAAGTATCGTCTAGGGACAATTGTTTTACATAAAGGCTCTATAGAAGCAAAAAGCGATATCGTAGATGGTCAGCAACGCACACTCACTTTTTATTTAATTTGGCATGCTTTGAAAGCCAAAAAAGCTCAACTTAACAAGCTAGCGTTGCCTGAGTTCAGTTTGGGTATTCCTGCATGTCGTATTAGCCAAGAAAATTTGCGTCGCAATTACGAAGTTGTTGAAAAGCTGATTGATAAACCTCGCTCAAAGCCTTTAGAAGAATATATTGATATTCTTCTAAGTAAATGTGAGTTCGTGATTGTTGAACTAAGCAAACTTTCTGAAGCATTCCAATTTTTTGACTCGCAGAATTCGAGAGGATTAGATCTTCATCCACATGATTTGTTGAAGGCATATCACCTGAGAGAATTTGATCCATCAGAATCTGAGTTGAAAACGAAAGCTGTTAAGCAATGGGAGCAGAGGGATGAGCAGGAAGTTCATCGGATATTTTCTCATCTCCTATATCCCATCAGACAATGGACGAAAGGGGAAAAGGCATTCACCTTTGGTAAAGAGCAGGTGGAAGGTTTTAAAGGTTTGTCACTGCATCAGGAAGATCAGTTTCCACTGAGCCAATCATATCGTATCTTGCACAGTATGGTTGATGAGTACAACAATGATCGCTTCCGTAAGGTAGATAACATACATTTGGCTTACCCATTTCAAATCACTCAAACCATGATCAATGGGCGACGTTTTTTTGAGTGGTTTAGCCATTATGAAAGCAAAGCTTTAGCATTACTTAATTTACGAGATTATGACGATTGGGTGGAGCCATTATTAACCACAGCAATGTCGAAAAAAATTTGGACAGTCATTAATGGTACCAATCCTAAAGACTATGAGTATACGGGTAAGAACAGAACAGGTGATGGCTATGTCCGAAAAGTGCTCAATGCTTTTTTGTTGGCTTACTATGATCGCTTTGGCGAAGCGGAGTTTTCTAATGCTTTGGAGATAGGATTTATTTGGGCATACAGTTTACGCCTTAAGCAATCCAGTATTTATGAGTCCAGTATTGAGAACCATGTGATAGGTCAGAATCTCTTTAGGCGTTTGGATCAATCATTACGACCGAAAGACTTTTTTAATTTTTCCTTGGATATCTATATTAAAGCTAGCCTAACAAGCAAAGCTAAAGGTGTTGAAAAATTGTTCAAAGAAATGAAATACATGGCGGAGCAAGAATAATGTCTAAAGCGCCCTCAAAGCCATATACCATCTTGCAACTATTGAGCGAAGATATTAACTACCAAATTCCTGTATACCAAAGAAATTATGCTTGGGGACGACCACAGATTCGAGCATTGATACAGGATGTTTATGATTATTATCTAAAGTCACAGACCAGTCGTGCAAACTATTATATTGGAAGTTTGGTGGTCGCAAAAAAAGAGCATTACTTTGAAGTATTAGATGGACAGCAACGTTTCACAACCTTAAATCTTTTAGCTTTATTCTTAAAATCTAAACTTAAAAATAAAAAGCTAGATCAATTTAATGGCATACATTTAAGTTTTGAAAGCCGTGAAAAGTCAGCAATTCTCCTAAATTCACTTTGGAAGTTTGTCAGTGATCAATCTATTGAACAAAAAATAGAACGATTAAATGCAGAATATGGGGATCACGCTATTCTCAGAGGTTATCGCATTATTCAGGAAGAATGCCTCAAGATTGTCCAAGAAGATAGGCTTGCAGAGTTTGCAGACTATTTATTGGATCATGTTGTAATTTTACGTACCATGATTCCAGAGCTTGCAGATGTGACACATTATTTTGATGCACTGAATAACCGTGGGGAACAGTTAGAAGCCCATGAAGTGATTAAGGCTCATTTTCTGAGTTTGTTAAGTGCTGAGAATGAAGATCGTCATGTTGTTCATCAGGTATGGTCAGCTTGCCAAGATATGTACAAATATGTGGCATATGGTTTTAGCCCCACAGATAGAAAGCAAATATTTGGTGGTTCATATCATGAATGGTGTGTCAAAGACTATGAACACCTTAAGTCATGCCTGCCTAGAGAAACTCCATCGAAAGATGCGAGTACTGAGGGGAAGAGCTCTTATGGGGATAAGCTCACTTTGGAAGGAATTCTAAAGCTTAATCCTGTTCCTGTGAGTCAGAAGCCAAATGAAGAGTCGAGTGAACGTTTTGCAAGCATCATTGATTATCCAAACTTCCTGATGCAGGTTTTGAAAATATATGTCAAAACTCAATTGAAAGATGACGACGCTAGCAAGATTGCACTCGATGATAAGACGTTATTAGACAGCTTTAAAAACACGATTGTAGATGCAAGTCATGCAAAAGACTTTGTCTACCTCCTTTTGAAAACACGATATCTCTTCGATCTGTATGTCATCAAACGTGAGAATAGTCCGCAATATAAAGGTTGGTCACTCAAGAAGCCTAAATACTATAGTTCTGGTAATGTGAGCTATGTAAATACCTTTTCACAATCTGAACAGGAAGGGGAAAATGAATTAGCATTAGAAGGCGGTCAAAGAAACCTTGTGATGCTTCTATCAGCATTTCATGTTTCCTACCCTACGCATGCACGTAAGAACTGGTTGTTGAGTGTTTTATATTGGCTCATAGATCATAGTGACAAAGGAATTAGCTTAACTGCCTATTTTGCATTTGTGGAAAATTTGGCACGTACTTTGATCAAGAAGCGGTACTTAAGTACAAAGCAAGACTATGAAAGTTTCATGTATGGCGATGAATTTGATCGTAACCCTGCGGTCACTGCAGAAGACATAAAAACGCAGTTTACTTATGGAAAGATTCCTTACTTCTGTTTTAACTATTTAGATTATCTTTTGTTAAAGAAGGAAGAAGGGAGTCATAATAAGTTTTACTTTAGTTATAAGGACTCGATTGAGCATTTTTATCCACAGGAACCTAAAGTAGGCGATGCATTTACTGATAAATCGGTGTTACATAGTTTTGGTAATTTAGGCTTAGTGAATCAAAGTGAAAACTCTTCACTTACTAATGATATGCCGATTCAAAAAGCGAATTGGCTAAGGAAGCATACGAAAGTACCAATCAGTTTGAAGTTAGAGTTGATGATGCAGATTGTTGAGAAGAACGAATCTGAGTGGAATGAAGCGAGTATAGAAAAACATCAGCATGATATGATAGAGTTACTGATAGAAGATTTAAACGGAAAAGCATGCTCTTAGAGGCATGCTTTTTTATTATGTATACCTTTTAGTGTACTAAATCTCAAGTGGTTATAAAAAATATAATAAAATCAATAATAAGATACTAATGCATCATAGGTGTTAGGGTAGAAAGATCAGCCATGAGTTCTGAACTGGTCATTAAGAAGAAATCCTTTAAAAAATAATGGGCAGACTGGTTAAGGCTGATGAGCTGAAGGCAATATAGTCGCTATTCATTTGCCCAAGCAGAAACCATCAAAACAGCCATGCAAAATGTGTATTGAGCTAAGTCTAGCAAAATTAATTTTTAGAAAGAAATGGATTCGATGACTTCTGTCGAGTCTAATGAAAGATTGCCGGTTTTAAACACGAAAAATATGGATCGGAGTCAGGCCTAAATCATATATACATTGTTTTTAGACTGACGAGGAGCGATCTTAAAACGATTACGACCCTCTGCTTTTGCAGCATACAGCGCTTCATCAGCCTGAGCAATAAAATCAGCCAGGCGATCATTTTCCTGAGGCTTGATACTGGCACAGCCAATACTCACCGTGACATGACCCGAGACCTGACTGGCAGGATGGAACAGCTGCAAAGCATTGATGCGTTGGATCAGCTCCTGGGCAATTTTCTGTATTTCTAATTCATCGATATAAGGATAAACCAGTAAAAATTCTTCTCCACCATAACGTGCTGCCAGTTCCATACTGCGGGAAGAAATGCCTTGTAACTGTTGGGCTACCAATTGTAGACATGCGTCACCGGCAATGTGTCCAAAATGGTCGTTATAGTTTTTAAAATAATCTATATCCACCATCATGATACTTAAAGGCGCTTGATGTCGTAGTGCGTGGCGCCATTGCGTGTCCAGATATTCTGTCAAATAGCGTCGATTAGCAAGGCCAGTGAGCGCATCAAGTTGGGTCAGCCGTTCCAGTTCTTGTGCCTGTTGAGTCAGTTCCTCTTTATGCAGTTCGATAATACAATTCTGCAAATAGTTCTCACGATGCTGGCGGTCAATCGCATAGGCAATAATCATCCCAAGGAGACTGCTAAACGTATAGGTACGATGTAAAAAGGTCCAGTCAATATTGTAGTTGAGAGAAACCGTGACCAGATAACCAATCAGTCCACCGCCCCAACCCGCAATGAGTGCTGAATAAAAGCGCATACCGACAAAGCTATAGTTAATGACGACTGCATACATCATGGCCACGTGCAGCAGGGCATCATTATCAATATCCTGGCCAATCACGGGAATAATCACAAAAGAAATCGCGACCGCACTGGTCGCACCTAACGTGGTATACAGGTCAAAGAAACGATTAAACGGCTTGCTAAACGACATTAACCAAACTGCGATGGTAATTACCCCAACCCAGGCATACAGAGAAAGCCAATGAATCAGTTTTTCATCGATTGAAATGGTCTGAAAAATCCCGTAACTGAGCACAAAATACAGAACCAGAATAATGCTGCCCCGAAAACGAAATTCATAAGCAGCTTCGTCACGGTATTGCTGGCGATAGATTGGCTCGAGTTCTTTTCTGAAATACACATAGTTCAGTCCATGTGCAATCAGCTCATTTACTTTTTCATGGCTAATCTGTTTAGAGCCAGCTAATTTCATAAAGTACCATTACTAAGCAAATAAAGTCATTTAACTACTGATACTGTATTGTATCGAACGGTTAAACTATTGATAGCACAGATAAAGTATCCTGCTCAAGAAATATCCTTTTATATATAAAAAAATTATATTTCATATAAATCACAAGAAATTAATTTGATTGTCTTACTATCTTTATCATCTCTTAGAAATGCTCATCAATTTCCATTACCTGAAATCAAGTAACTTGAGATTTATAACTATTTCACAAGAGAGAAAATAAAAAAACCGAAGTTTTAACTTCGGTTTTTTATACTTATTTCAGTACTTTTTGCGGCTGATATAAACCGAGTTCAGTCAGGTGCAACCTTAAGATACGACGTAACTCGAGTACAGCTTCAGGCGTTTCCTGAATCGAATGACCACCTTTAATAATTTCCTCAGAAATTGCACCTTTTAGCTCGGCACTTTGATAGGGAACCACATCATCTGTCATCACTGATTTATCGGTACTATCTGTCGTATTACCTATAATGTTGTGGAACTTAAAGCCTTTGTATGGCACGACATCACGGGTCAGGGCATTGAATTTCGAATTTTTGGATAAATCGCTTGGACCGTTCTGAATCATGTCATGGCCAACTTCCTTGATGAAATCATCCAGTCCAATATCACCTTGTAAGGTATCTGCAAATGCGCCCAGAAATGCGCCCGGTAAACGGATAATTTTACGGGCCGCCAAGGTAAACCAGCGATCTGCATAATCAGTTCCGCGATGTGGGGTAGCCAAAAAAATCCCCCGGCTAAAGTTTGGAATCGGTTTAAGCTGCAAACGTGCTTTAAATAATGGATTATTGCGGAACCGTTCGATACGGCGGCTATTATTAATCAGCTCTTCAGTACGTGGAATCAGATTGGCATCACTTACCAAGAGGCGGGCGATCACCCCACCCATACTATGACCAACCAGTACGGCATCTTTCTTGGCAGGATCCTGCGCATTGATGCGTTGGAAACCTTGCTGGATTAGGGCATTGATCTGATAACGGCTCTCCAGAATTGGCATATTGGTTGAATAGAATACCTGCCAGACCTGGAAATTTTCCCGCAGTACCGGATCACCCATGATGTCATTGGTGAGACGGATCCAGGCTTCAGGACTGCTGGCCAAGCCATGGATCAGGACAATAACTTTTTTCTTCGGGTTGTAGGGTTCGAGCATATAAAGATGCGGCATAATCAGGTTGTCATCCCGGTCAATCAGCACCAGATAGGCAGCACGTCCTAAGTTATTTTCAGCCAGCCATAGGCCATAGGGTGCCGAGAAATTTGCAGCCAGCGCATATTGTTTACCTGCAACAGTTACTTTTTCATGTTTGTAAGGATCATGCAGTTTGAGCTGGAATTCCGGACCGTTAATAATTTGATCAATACTGGTCGCAGATTTAGGAACTGCGGTAATAGTAGTGGCCAGATAACGCGCCGAATGAATATTCGGATTGCTGCCTTCTGCATATTTGAAATTCAGTGGGTCGACAATATATTTTTTATTTGGTGTGATACGTTTTTCTTCGGGAAGGACCACTACAAATTCCGAACCAAAACCATCTCGACGGGTAATTGAACGTAAACCAGAGAAATTCATGTTATAGGTCGACATGAGCTTCTCAAAAGGCTGGTCCTTAATTTCAGGATAGTTTTCGAAATCTACTGTATAAATGCTGTTGCCGACCTGAATCTTGCGGCTGCCTTCTTTGGCCTGATGACGCTCGGAATAAACATGGATCAAATGCGAGATCGCCAGGTTATAAAAGTCACGAATCTGTACCTGACGGTTGTCAAAGATACGATCTTGTGGCGCACGCTGGGTTTTGAACAGATAGGCATAGCTATAACGAATACTTTGATCCAGCATCGCCAGCTGCTGATCTTGGCATTTCTGGATATTCTGTTTTTGTAGCTGCTTTTTTTCTTCAGATTGGGTCTTGGTCAGAACGCTGCTTTTGCATTCTGAACCTTTACCCAATTGCAGCGATTTGGCCAGATACAACTCACTGGCAGTAGACAGAAGCTGTTCGTCCAGAATCTGCGGGATCTCCTTGAGTGCCTCTACGCATTCCTGCGGTTGTTCAGTACAGATGCGTGCTTCACGCCCAGTCATGGACAGAACATTCAGGCTGGCTTCACTCAGTTTATCTCTGGTTAAAATGCTGTCACGTTCATTACTGATGGTGACATTGAAGGCTTGTTCTTTCACACTGACCACCTGACAGCCGGTCAGGACTGTGGTGAATAAGAGTGAACAGAGGACGAATGCTTTATTCATTTTATAGTGCATATGAAATCTGAATGCTCAGTTAAATATTGAAATAATGTTTTGTATTCTACTTATTTTTATCAGAAAAAAGACTGCCGAAGCAGTCTATTTTGTAACTCAGATCACGAGCATTTTCACTTTAATTTTTGGGTGTCAGCACTTGCCATACATTCCAGCGACCTTGCTTCTCAATTTCCTGAATCAGCTGGTCTGCTACTTGTGCTTCTTGTGGGTATTTCACCTTGTAATTTTTCAGCACCTGAACTGCATTCTTTTTATTTTCCATGGCAATGTAGTTGTTTGCCGCAGATAAATAGGCTTCCTGAACACCAGCTTTCATGGCTTTTTCCAGATAAGGAATCGCTTCACGCTGACCGCCACCCTCAGACAGACCAAAACCGAACCAGAAGTTGGCTTCAGCATCATCCTGGTTCAATTTCAGAATACGCTGTGCATAAGCCAATGATTTAGTAGTATAGACTGAACCTAGGTCCAGGTTACGCGCCATAACGCTGGCTTTAAATGCACGCATTAAAATATCAAAAGAGGCATTATTGTTGGCAGCTAAAGTATCGAGTTCCTGAGTGACACGTTTCAGTTTCAGTTCAAAGCCTCTACGTTCCTGACGGTCACTGAAACGTGGTGGATAGTGTCGTGCTTTACCTTCAACTAATTGCAAGAAATCATCAATTTCAGTGATATCAATTTCATTCGGCCCAGCTAAAGTCGCATAACGCATAGAACGCGTATTGCTGTTTACGGTTGGAATGATCAGACGATTCACATCAAGGGTAATTTTTTCTGATGGGTTATCAGCACGGTTCACCACCATTTTGGTGACAGGCGCAGCAGCAGCTTTCTGCAAGTGCACTTCAAATGGAGGTGGTTCGTTATAATTGAATGGATTTAATGCATAAAAGGGTGGGGTCAGTTCCGGCTCAGCGAACACCATTGCATTTTTAGGTGTGTCTTGCTTTGAAGATGGAGTTGAACATGCGGTCAATGCCAGCGCTGCGAAGCAGGCAAGTGCCAAAGGCTTAAATGTCATGATATACATCCATTTATGTTATTTTGAAAAATTGTGAGATTGCATGTTCGTCAGTCTAAGAAAACTGTAGCGAACATGCAAGTTACGGCGTGTTACCGTTTTTGATCAGGCCTTAGACTGAGAAGTCTGTGCTTCGCACTCACGGCGAGCTTCTTCCAGAATCTTTAGATCTTCCTTGCTGAGTGGATGTTCATTCAGCTGGTTTTTCTTGAAAGTAGGGTCAAGCATAGATAAACGGTTACAAAGCATATTCATGCGTTTTTCATTTTGTTGAATACGGTCAAGTAGAACCCGCATACCTTCAATAATCGGATCAGACTGATCTTGTGTCGTTGCATAAGGCTGGAAACCAATACTTTCTGCATAATCACGTCGACGTGCTTCAGCTTCATCTTTCGGCTGGTCTTTGGTAATAAACCGGGCAGGATTACCGACCGCTGTGGTATTGGCCGGTACGGCTTTGGTTACAACAGCATTAGAACCGACCTTGGCATTTTTACCAACTGTAAACGGACCGAGAATTTTTGCGCCAGCGCCCACAACCACACCATCTTCCAGGGTTGGATGACGTTTGCCTTTATTCCAGGTCGTACCACCCAAGGTCACACCGTGATAAAGAGTAACATCATCACCAATTTCAGCTGTCTCACCAATCACCACACCCATACCATGGTCAATAAAGAAACGGCGGCCAATCTTGGCACCCGGATGGATTTCAATTCCTGTAGCAAAACGGCTGAATGAGGATAAAGCACGTGCTGTGCCTTTACAGTTTTTGTTCCACAGTTCATGTGCCACACGATGCATCATCAGCGCGTGAATACCAGGATATGTGGTCAAGACTTCCAGGGTGTTGCGTGCAGCAGGATCACGCGCGAAGACAGCCTGTATATCCTCTTTGAGCTGTTTAAACATTAGATTTGATCCTTGTCCTGTTGGGTAGTGTGTGAAGATTTCTTCCAGGTGCCATTATTCAAGGCCTGAACCCGGCTGAAAATACCACGGAGTAAATGATATTCCATACGATCTAATTGTATACGTCCAAATAGGCGACGCAAGCGTAAAGGTAGCAATCGTGGATTTTTAGGATCCATAAACTCAATTTCTGCCAGCATTTTTTCCAGATGAGGATAGAACTGTTCCATCTGTTCATGATTCACCAGCGGTTCATCCCATTCCATTTCAATGCCATCAATGACCTGCATGGTGGCTTTAGCATCACGTGGATGTTCTACCTGATCCAATGCAGCCATACGCAGTTCATAGCAGATGACCTGAATTGCTTGTGCGACATTGAGTACGCCGTAGTCAGTATTCACTGGAATAGTGAGGTGATAATTCGCCATTGCCAGTTCTTCATTGGTCAGGCCACGGTCTTCACGACCAAACAGAATCGCAATTTCCTGTTGCTCTTGCACGACCGCAGACAGCGCTTTTTCAGCCGCAGGACGCACATCCAGAAGAGGCCAGGGAATCGTGCGGCTACGTGCACTGGTTCCAAAAACGATCTGGCGATCTTTGATCGCGTCTTCCAGTGTCTCGACGATTTCAATCTGCTCGATCAGATCGGTCGCACCTGCAGCCAAGGCATCAATATCCGGATGTGGATAGGTTTTTGGTGCAACCAGAACCAGCTTGGACAGGCCCATAGTTTTCATGGCACGTAAAGCACTACCGATATTGGCAGGCAGGGTGGTATTAACCATGACAATACGCACATGGGAGAGATGTGCTGAAACAGCAGCATTGTCAATTTGACTCATGATGATTCCAATATAAATATTTTAAAGGTCAGAATTTATGAATATTGCGGCTGAGACTCGGCTTCATATTGCGCCAAGGCATCATCCATACTCATATCTGCAGGAGGAGGCGGCACTTCAATCGGCTTGGCTTCTTCATAAGACACCGCACGGGCAGCTTTAGATTTAACCTGATATTCAATATGCAAGGCAGCTTTACCAAAGTAGTCCCGTAATTTGACCAGTAGTTCATCCAGCGGAGCAACTTTCCAGTTTAGGCCCAGATGCAGCTCAGTCGTTGCATAGTCATAATCCAGATAAAGAATGACTGGAATATGCGTACTCATATCCACATTGGTATATGGTATTAAAATCTGTTGCAGATCACGGCTGAGGGTTTTACTGTAATGTTCCGCTTGCAGGGTGATCTTGATGGTATTGGCTCGTTTCTGGCGGATTTCGTTCAGGCTAAAGGCTTTGGTCAGACGACCCATTGGACGGTCAAAACCTTCGCGCTCATAAATTTCGCCTTCAATCACCACCACTTGATCCACCTGAACAATGTCTTTAAAGCGGTTAAAACGTTCATGATTGGTGGAGACTTCAATCCGTGCCGTACCATCATCCAGCGTCACCATCATCCGGTTCGGGAAGTTGGCTACATCCACCACCAGACCTGCAAATACCGTCGTCACACCACGGCGGGTTGGGGTCAGTTCATTGATCTGACACGGTACAAAAGCTTTCAGCTCATTACGGTAAACATCAATCGGGTGACCAGTCAGATATAGACCAAGCGTATCTTTTTCGCCTTTAAGGCGGACTTCATCGGACCACGGTTTGACTGGCTTAGAGGGTTTGCGTTGAACTTCTTCAACTTCACCAAACAGGTCCATAATACCAGTTTCACGGTTTTGGCGAGCCTGATCCGCAGCCTGTACCGCTTCAGGGAGTTGTGCCATCAGGTCAGCACGCTCGATGCCCAAGCAATCCAAAGCACCGGCACGAATCAAGGCTTCCAAAGTCCGTTTATTGATTTTTTTCAGGTCAATACGGTGGCAAAAGTCAAACAGGTCTTTATAGGGACCTTCTTTCTGACGGGATTCAATTACCGACTGCATAGCCGCTTCACCAACGCCTTTAATCGCTCCTAGGCCATAGACAATGGTTTTTTCATCAGTAGCATGGAACTGGTAGATCGACATATTGACGGATGGTGGTAATACTTCCAGATTATTCTTGCGGCAGTCATCAATCAGGAATACCACGTTATCTGTATTCTGCATTTCCGAAGACATCACCGCTGCCAGGAACTCAGCCGGATAATGGGCTTTCAGCCACGCCGTCTGGTAAGCAACAAGAGCATAAGCTGCCGCATGCGATTTGTTAAAACCATAGCCGGCAAACTTTTCCATATAGTCGAAGATATGGTTAGCTGTGGCTTCATCAATATCTTTTTTCGCAGCACCTTCAATGAAGATCTTCCGCTGCTTGACCATTTCCTCAGGCTTTTTCTTACCCATGGCACGACGCAGCAAGTCTGCGCCACCGAGGGTATAGCCGGCACAGAACTGTGCAGCCTGCATGACCTGTTCCTGATACACCATAATCCCGTAAGTTGGCTCTAATACGCCTTCAAGCAGGGGATGCAGATATTCAAACTCACCGCCGTGCATACGATGGATAAAGTCCGGAATCAGGTCCATTGGACCCGGACGGTACAACGATACGAACGCGATAATCTCTTCAAATTTGCTTGGGCGAGCTTCTTTCAGCATCTTTTTCATGCCCACGGATTCAAACTGGAAGACCGCGGTGGTATTGGCTTCGGCAAAGACCAGATAAGCATCTTTGTCGTCTAGCGGGATATAAGCAATATCTAGCGGTTTATCGCTCTGGATACGCTTATTGATATTCTTAACCGCATCTTCAATTACGGTCAGGTTACGCAGACCCAGGAAGTCGAACTTCACCAGGCCGGCTGCTTCGACATCGTCCTTATCGAACTGGGCAACACGCGCAGTACCATCAGCATCACACATCACAGCTGAGTAGTCAGTCAGCTTGGTTGGTGCAATTACTACACCACCGGCATGTTTACCGGTATTCCGGGTAATACCTTCAAGCTTGAGCGCCATTTCCCAGATTTCAGAAGCATCGTCATAATCCGGATTGGAGGGATTGGTAACGACGTCTTTCAGTTGTGGCTCGGCTTCCAGAGACTCTTCCAGGCTTAAGCCCAAAGGTTTGGTGGGAATCAGTTTGGAAATGCGATCAGCCAGACCGTAGGATTTACCCAGGACACGTGCCACGTCACGAATTGCCCCTTTGGCCGCCATGGTACCGAAGGTCGCAATCTGGGAGACTGCTTCACGACCATAAGTCCGTGCGACATAATCAATTACGCGGTCACGACCAGCAATACAGAAATCGACGTCAAAGTCGGGCATTGAAACACGTTCCGGGTTTAAGAAACGTTCGAATAGCAGGTCATAACGCAGTGGATCAAGATCAGTAATTTTTAAACTGTAGGCTACAAGAGAACCGGCACCTGAACCACGGCCCGGACCTACCGGCACACCATTCCCTTTGGACCACTGAATGAAGTCCATTACGATCAGGAAGTAACCCGGGAAGCCCATGTCCAGAATAATCTTGATTTCAAAGGCCAGACGTTCATCATAAGGTTGACGGATTTCCGGCCAGTCCTCACCACGTTGTTCAGGGGGATACAGAAAGTCTAGGCGTTCTTCCAGACCGACTTCACACAAATGGGTAAAATAACTGCCTATGGTATGACCTTCCGGAATCGGATAGTCTGGCAGGTCATTAAAGCCTAAACGCAAGGTGACATTGCAGCGTCTTGCGATATGAAACGTATTTTCAATCGCGGTTGGAATATCCGAGAAAAGCTCTGCCATTTCTGCTGAACTTTTAAAATACTGTTCAGGACTATAGGTTTTAGGGCGGCGATTATCACCCAGCACATAACCATCGGCGATACAGACACGTGCTTCGTGTGCTTCAAAATCTTCACGTGCAATAAAGTGCACGTCATTATGTGCGACTACACCGATATTATATTTTTTGGCGAGTTTGACCGCCTCTTCAATGAAAAGGTCTTCATTAGGACGACTGGTACGAGTAAGCGCTAAATATACGCGATTACCAAATTTCTCTACCCATTCTTGTAGTAAAGGTTCAGCCTTATCGGGATTTGAGGTAATCAGCATTTTGCCGACATCAGATTGCATACCCAGCAATACGATCATGTCATCGTGCTGCCTTAAGATCCAATCTTTTTGTACACAAGGAATATCCAGTTGCTGGCCGCTAATATAACCTTCAGAGACCAGTTCGGTCAGGTTGCGCCAGCCTTTATTGGTCATGGAAAGCAGGGTGACACGATGCTCGGCATCATTCAGGCGAATTTCAGAACCCAGAATTGGTTTAATACCTTTATCCAGGCATTTTTTATAGAATTTGACCGCGGCATGCAGATTAGACAAATCGGTTAGCGCGAGTGCTGGCATCTCGTCATTTGCGGCAGCTTTGACCAGGTCTGGTATCCGTACGATGGATTCAGTAATCGAAAATTCTGTATGAATACCAAGATGAACAAAGTGCATAAATGAGTCCCTGCAAAAACCACTCGATAGTTTAGCACGGGATTTATTGTTTCAGTTTGAAATTGAGGGGAAATGCTGAACTTTTAGATTGTAATTGAGAATTGACTTAAGGCTAGGTTCATCACTGTATTGGAATAGAACTATTCTCCCTAAATTGAATCTGTATTAGGCGACATGGATGTCGCCGTTGGCTTGTGATACAGGGAAGTATCATCAAGCCAACAGAAGATTTTTTACCTTGCATAGCAGTGCTATTCATCTTTCAAAAGTAAAAGAAAAATTTCAAGTGTCAGTAAGCTTATTGCTGAAGTTATTTGAAAATTAGAATTTCATTATTTTTACTTTAATTTAAATTTTGAGTAGTTATGCTTTACTTTTGACGGGCCAAAAGTAAAAAAAACCCTTTGTTGATCTGATGGCACTTCCTGAGCAAGCTTTAAGCATTGCTTTAAAGCTTGTGCAAGACAGATCAACGGCAGCATCCATGCTGCTAAGTCATGTATCAAATGTTCGCTTCCATGTTTAAGATGCAGATATTTTATGGGTAGAAAATAAAACCCTCAAAAAGAGGGCTTTATTTACTCAGAGAATTAACTTAACGAAGCCGTGATAACCAGTCACCAAGACTTTGTACAATTTGTACCAGGATCAATAAGACAATCACGGTCATGATCACCACTGAGGTATCAAAACGCTGATAACCATAAGAAATTGCCAAGTCGCCAATACCACCAGCGCCGACAGCACCTGCCATCGCTGTTGCGCCAATCAGACTGATGGTGGCAGTGGTGAGATTCAGAATTAGCGAACTACGCGCTTCCGGCAGAATAAACTTGAAAATAATCTGCATTGGCGTTGCGCCCATGGCTTGGGCAGATTCGATAATGCCTTCGTTGACTTCCAGCAGAGAAGTTTCTACCAGACGACCAATATAAGGACCGACATATATAGTCAGTGGCACAATCGCTGCCCAAGTACCAATTGATGTTCCAACCAGAAATTTAGTCAGTGGAATTACTGCGATCAGCAAGATAATAAATGGCAGAGAACGCAGTGCATTTACAATCGGATTTAGACCATGATAAATCACACGGTTTGGCAAAATTCCATTTGGACGAGTAACTAATAGAGTAATCGCCTGAATAAAACCCCAGATACAACCAAACAGCATCGCGAAGAACACCATATGGAAAGTTTCTTGCAGTGCAGTCACGAACTGGTCCATCGACAGCGAGCTTTTCCAGAAAGGCGCAGTGATTGTAGTAAGCCACTGTACAATTAAGTCTCTCATTCCTGTACTCCTGCCTGATCTACCTGTACGCCGTGATCTCTGAGATATTGTATTGCAGCTGTAATTTGTGCAGGATCACCGAGAAGCTGGATAAACATCTGTCCAATCACCGAACCATTAATTTCAGTCATATTGGCAAACAGGATATTCAAACTGATATCAAACTGTTTAATCACGCCCTGAATCACAGTTTCCTGCGCTGAGCTACCCAGGAACTTTAAACAATAAATACTGTGGTGATTCTGATTTTCCAGATTCGTCAGAATATTTACGGGCAAGTTTTGCTGTAGTACGGTTTGAATAAAGTTTTTCGTGGTCGGATGCTGAGGCTGACTGAAAATCTGTAAGGTAGAGCCAGTTTCAATCACATCACCTTTTTCCATGACTGCCACATAATCACACACAGTTTCAATCACATCCATTTCATGGGTGACCATCACAATCGTAATGCCTTGTTCCTGATTAATGCGTTTCAGCAGTTGCAGTACAGATTTAGTCGTTTGCGGATCGAGTGCTGAGGTTGCTTCATCACATAACAAGATCTTTGGATGATTTGCTAAGGCACGGGCAATACCGACACGCTGCTTCTGACCGCCAGAAAGTTCATCTGGAAAAGCATTGCGTTTATGTTTTAAATCAATAAAGTCCAGCAATTCTTCAAGACGCTTTTCCCGTTCAGCTTTACTCCAGCCAAGCAGTTTCATTGGCATTTCAATATTGGAAGCCACAGTTTTGGTCTGCATCAAATTAAAATGCTGGAAAATCATGCCAATCTGGTTACGTTCCTGACGCAATGATTTGGCATCCAAAGCAGTAAAATCTGTACCATTAATTATTACCCGGCCCGAAGTTGGTCGTTCCAGCAGGTTAATCAGGCGAATCAGGGTACTTTTACCGGCACCACTATAGCCAATAATGCCAAAGATACTGCCAGTCGGAATCTGCAGGTTGATCCGGTTCAGGGCATGTAAGGTCAGGCCTTTCAGCTCGTACTGTTTGGAGATGTCTTTAAATTCAATCATAGTGTCAAATACTGCATCACGAATAAAAAAACAGGCAAGTTATCCTTGCCTGTTTTGAGTATTGATTATTGTATTACTTTACTTCGGTCAAATAAGTTACCGGTTTGTTTACCGCAACCTTTGTACCGCCAAAGTGTTCATCAACATAGGCTTTCACAGCAGGAGTATGATACAACTGACCAACTTTTTGAAGTACAGGATCATTTTGACGATCGGCTGCAACTGCTAAAACGTTCACGTTCATTTTAGTGCTTTGATCAATGGCTTCATAGTAGATTGCATCTTTCAATACGTTCAGACCACCTTCCATTGCTAGGGTATTACCTAATACAATCGCATCGACTTCGTCTTTTACACGTACTGCTGTTGCCATTTGAATCGGCTTGATCACGATCTGTTTCGCATTTTCAGTGATGTCAGCAGGCGTACCTTTAACCAGATCAAAGTTTGGTTTAAGTTTTACCAGACCCGCAGATTGCAATAATAACAGTGCACGTGATTCATTTGCGCCGTCATTTGGAATGGCAATGGTAGCGCCAGTTTTAAAGTCTTCTACTTTTTTTACTTTGCTTGAGTAAATCCCCATTGGCTCAAGATAAGTCGTAGAAAGTGGGGCAATCTTTTGTGTGTTAGCATCATTATAAGCCACCATATAGGCATAAGACTGGAATGCGTTAACATCAATTTCTTTATTGGCAACAGCAGTGTTCATCGACACATAGTCGGTGAAGTTTTTTACATCCAGCTTGATGCCGGCCTGCTCGGTTTCAGGTAAAGTGGCAATGTAGCGCCAGATATCAGCATCTGAACCTGTAGAAGCCATAGTCACTGTTTGCAGTTCACCTGAATCTTTGTTTTGTGCTGCATCCGTTGCAGGGGCTTCTTGTTTTCCGCATGCAGTTAAAGTCAATACTGATGCACTGAGTAAAACGCCAAGTAGCTTTTTCATAAAGATGTCCTAATTCTCGTGTTGCCTAAAGTATATGCATTTTAAGGTCATGTGAAAGAGGAGTTTTATGATCTCTTCCTCAGACTTTAGATCAATATTGCATTTGACTCTGGCAGGGAAAATGCAAATGTACTGCAATAAGTTCACGTTAGTTTGATCGGTTTAGAGTTCACTAAACGCTATATACTTTTTCTATTTGGAGAAAGTAAATAGAGATTATTTAAAGATATAGTCGTAAATGATGCTCTGGATGGACGCAATCATACCAATTATTGTTTATTCAATATAGTGAATAAAAAATGATTACTTATCTGATTAAGTGAATAGCTAATTTATAAAAATATTAGTAATTACAATATATTATTTTTACTTTAAATGAATTGAATATTCATTTTGATGAAAAGATGGTCTTTATAATATTTTTGCCGATATTAAGCATAAAAATGCATATAGATAAATATAAGAAAAATATCTTATTCTTGGGAAATTAAGAAAATTCTATCTTAACGAGATAAATCTTTCCTTCATGCTCACTAGGCGATGCAGGATCTGATCTTGGTTTTCTTAGTTCATGATACTGCAAGCATGTTTTAACAGAAGGGGATATGCAGATAATCCGAACGCTGTTTTTCATAGAGTACGTGTCTACACAAGATATGATCGGCAGATACAAGCGGATGGTCAAATTCTCCTACTTTTTCTAAGCCAATATTTTGCATGACACGTTCGGATGGTGTGTTAATGCGAGCAGTAAAAGAAATGACTTTTTCAAGTCGCAGGGTTCTAAAGGCATATTTCAGTACTGCTTTGGCTCCTTCAGTTGCATAGCCTTGATTCCAGTATTGCGGTAACAAGCGCCACCCAATCTCAGGGGCATCTGCCATTTCAAACTCAGGCGGATGCACGTGTAACCCAATAAAGCCAATAAATTCGCCAGAGCTTTTAAGCTCTACTGCATATAAACCCCAACCACGTGTTTCAATGGCATCCTTTAAGCGTTGCATAAATGCAGTGGTTTCGGAAGCATCGAGTTTTTTAAGAAAATAACGCATGACTTCATCGTCTGCGCACATTTGGATAAATGGGGCAGTGTCGGAGTCTTGCCATTGGCGGAGGATCAGGCGAGGGGTTTGGAGGTGGATTGTCATATTTATATATACTTATCGCTGAATTGATTCATTTTCGAGTAAATAAAGTTCATTTATTAATAAAAACTCTCTTTGAAGTTGAGAGGTGGATTTCTTCACTTCGCTATGCGCTCGTGGATTACGATAAGCTTTAAATGTATTTGTAAATAGTCTTCCAATTGCAGTAGATGACCCCTCATTTTCTGTCTCTCATTTAAAAGGAGATAATCTATTTTTCTTTAAATCTGAACAAAAGGCATCTTCCATGAGTGAGCTGGAGAATTTTTGTGAATTTAATTTTTTACGAATAATGTCTTCTAATCGAGTATAGGCTTTCATTATCGATGCATCAGCATCTTCTTTGAAACTTAAAGCTAAGTCTAAAATTCTTTCGTCAATTAAATTTAATGGTAATTCTTTTGGGTAATAGTTATCTATTTTCAAAGGTTCTTTAAGCATGTAATCTAGATTACTAATATGCTCATAAATTGTATGAGTCCGTTTATAAGGGCTATTTAAGAAAGATTGTACATTGCTATCACTTAAGGAATTTTGTTGAATGGTTTCAAATTCTTTTGATGATATAACTAGCTCTTTGATTTCAACTTCATGTCGTTGCAAAAGTTTTAAAGCTTTTACAAAACCTTTATAGCCTTCTGAGATATGATCAGATCGAAATCCATATCTAATTAGATAGGTAGTCCTATATCCTTGAATTAAAAAACAATGATTATGATTATTTGTTAAAATAAGAGCCATTTCAACTTGTTCTTCGATTTGAAGAACTAGGGCAAGCGCTTCTATGCAGTCTTGTGTATATGGAGTGCCTAAATATTGGATTGAATCAGAGGCTCTATTAAAGATATTTAGCATATGTTCTTATTGATGAAATGATTTAAGTACATCTTATAATAAAAAACCCCGCACTCAGCGGGGTTTTTTTAATGCTTAAACTGAATTAAGCATTTTCACGTGCAATCGCACGGTAACCAATATCTTTACGATATTGAACGCCGTCAAACGTTACTTTTTCACAAAGCTCGAGAGCTTTGGCTTGTGCTTCACCAATGGTATCACCAAGTGCAGTTACACAAAGTACACGACCGCCAGCCGTCACAATGTCACCATTCTCAAGAGCTTTTGTACCTGCATGGAATACTTTCGCATCTGCCATCACAGTATCTAAACCTGAAATCACATCGCCATTGCTAGAGGTTTCAGGGTAGCCCTTAGATGCAAGCACGATACCGACAGTCTTACGCTCATCCCATTCAGCTTGCGCAGGTAAATTACCTTCGATGCCTGCTTGAACCAAATCAACCAAAGATGATTTTAAACGCATCATGATTGGCTGAGTTTCAGGGTCACCAAAACGACAGTTGAACTCGATCACTTTTGGTTGACCTTGTTCATCAATCATCAAGCCTGCGTATAAGAAACCAGTATAAACATGACCGTCTTTTTTCATACCTTCAACGGTAGGACGCATCACTTCATTCATAGTTTTTTCAAATACGTCTGCAGTCACTACAGGTGCAGGCGAGTAAGCACCCATACCGCCCGTGTTTGGACCTTGGTCGCCTTCACAGATACGCTTATGGTCTTGTGAGGTTGCCATTGGCAAAATGTTGTCGCCATCAATCATACAAATGAATGATGCTTCTTCACCTGCCAAAAATTCTTCAATCACCACACGAGAACCGGCATCACCAAATTTGTTGCCTGCAAGCATGTCATCAATCGCAGCAAATGCCTCTTCGTTGGTCATCGCAACGATCACACCTTTACCCGCAGCAAGACCGTCCGCCTTGATCACGATCGGCGCGCCATTTTTTTCAACAAATGCTTTAGCAGCAGCGACTTCTGTGAATACGTCATAGAAAGCAGTTGGAATGTTATGGCGTTTTAAGAAGTGCTTGGCAAATGCTTTAGAGCCTTCTAACTGTGCTGCAAATTGGGTAGGGCCCCAAATTTTCACACCTGCCGCGCGACATGCATCGACTACGCCATTTACCAGTGGTGCTTCTGGGCCAACAATGATCAACTCAATGGCATTGTTTTTAGCAAAGTCGATAATTGCGGTGTTATCTAAAATGTTCAGTGCGACATTTTCACATTTTGGTTCAGTTGCTGTACCCGCATTTCCCGGTGCAACAAAAACTTGTGTAACTTGTTCATCTTGCGCGATTTTCCATGCCAATGCATGTTCACGACCGCCACTACCCAAAACTAAAATATTCATCGGTTCATACTCCATGAATCGAAAATGACATAAAGTCCTCAACCTTTAAAGGAGAGGACTTTATGCAAGATTAGAAATCTATGTCTCTTAATGTAAATGACATTGTCATTACAATTTAATCCATCAATTAGTGACGGAAATGGCGCATGCCAGTGAACACCATTGCAATACCAGCTTCGTCAGCTGCTGCAATCGTTTCTTCGTCACGCATAGAACCACCCGGCTGAATAATGCACTTGATACCTGCTTTTGCAGCGTTATCAATACCATCACGGAATGGGAAGAATGCATCAGACGCCATTACTGCACCTTCAACCACTAAGCCTGCGTGTTCAGCTTTGATTGCAGCGATACGAGCAGAGTTTACGCGGCTCATTTGACCTGCGCCAACACCAATCGTTTGACGGTTTTTCGCATAAACAATTGCGTTAGATTTAACGTATTTAGCAACTTTCCAAGCAAAGATCATGTCATCAATTTCTTGTTCAGTTGGTGCGCGTTTAGTCACAACTTTAAGATCATCTTTAGTAATCATGCCTAAGTCTTGATCTTGAACTAACAAACCGCCGTTTACGCGTTTGTAGTCAAGTTGTGCAGCACGTTCGTCAATCTTTGGAAGTTCGCCACATACTAGTACGCGTACATTTTTCTTCGCACCAGTGACTTCAAGCACGCCTTCAGCAACGCTAGGAGCGATGATTACTTCAACGAATTGACGGTCAACAATTGCTTGTGCAGTTTCAACATCTAATTCACGGTTGAATGCAATGATGCCGCCGAATGCAGATTCTGGATCAGTTGCATAAGCAAGATCGTAAGCAGCTTTGATACCGTCTAAAGATACTGCAACGCCACATGGGTTGGCATGTTTAACGATGACACAAGCAGGCTTTGCAAATGATTTAACACATTCAAGTGCAGCGTCTGTGTCCGCAATGTTGTTATAAGAGAGTTCTTTACCTTGTAACTGTTTTGCAGTTGAAACAGAAGCTTCAGTTGCAGCTGGATCTACATAGAATGCAGCAGACTGATGCGGATTTTCACCATAACGTAAGTCTTGAGCTTTGTTCAATTGTGTATTGAAAGTACGCGCGAATTTGTCAGCCTGACCTTCCTCGACACCTACGCGAGCGCCTAAGTAAGATGCGATCATACCATCGTATTGCGCAGTATGTTCAAATGCTTTAACCGCCAGGTCAAAACGGGTTGCATAAGATAAAGCACCTTCCGCTTTAAGCTCAGCAATTACCGTTGCGTAGTCAGATGCATTCACTACGATACCGACAGAAGCATGGTTTTTTGCAGCAGCACGAACCATAGTCGGACCACCGATGTCGATGTTTTCGATTGCATCAGCAAGTGAACAGTTTGGTTTTGCTACAGTCGCAGCAAATGGATATAGGTTAACAACAACAAGATCGATCGCATCGATGTTGTGTTCAGCCATCACAGCTTCGTCTAGACCACGACGGGCCAGAATGCCGCCATGAATTTTCGGATGTAGTGTTTTAACACGGCCGTCCATCATCTCTGGGAAACCAGTGTGCTCTGAAACTTCAACTACAGCGACATTATTGTCTTTCAACAATTTATATGTACCGCCAGTAGATAAAATTTCTACCCCTAGAGCAGCAAGGTTTTGTGCAAACTCGACAATACCGGTTTTGTCGGAAACAGAGATTAAAGCGCGTTTAATAGTCATGATCTTCGTCACAGTTACCAAGGAACAGATTAAATCTAAATAGCTAATTTACAGTCAAAAAAAATGCCTGCGATTAACGCAAGCATTTTATCATTTATTCACTCATTAAACCGTGTGCTTTTAACTTTTTACGCAAAGTACCGCGGTTTAAGCCGAGAATTTCAGCAGCGCGGGTCTGGTTACCACGCGTATATTCTAGAACTACAGATAGAAGAGGCTTCTCCATTTCTGCCAGCACCATGTCATACACCTGAGAAGGTTGCTCGCCTTGCAGTTGTGCAAAATAGTGGCGAACTGCGCGATCTACGTGAATACGAAGAGCGACATCAGATTGTGCAGTAAAAATAGGAGATTTGCTATTCATGCGAATTAATCCGAAAAATCAAATACCACTTGGGTAAAGTGATATATAAAAGTGGTCTATAAATTAAATGAGCTTCTGTTTTAGATCCTAAAACAGAAGCTCTAAAACATGGTCATTACATTGAGCATGTAGCTTGACACATCTCAGCCAGTTGGTCGAAATATAAGCGTAACAATTGTTAAATTTTTGTTACCGACCAAAAATCAAACAAAAAAATCTGCACGATACGCAATAAGTGTTAGAGCGCATTAGCAAGACTGTATTTGTTGTGAAAAATTAGCGAAGAGTTGGCAGCACATAGCTTTCGTGGCGCGTATAATACCATTGTCTACAAAAAAGTGAGCAAGAAAACTGCATTTTTTTTTAGTTTTTTTGTCTTTTTTGATAGTTTTTTTCAATATCAAGGACGAATTATTTCTAAACTATAGCTATCGAAACTTTTTCGCTTGACTGGAACCTGAAAGTCGAATTTAAAAGGACTATTTTGGGGAATACGCTGGATGCTCACTAAACTTTCAATCAGGTATTCTGAAGGTGAAAGCGTATAGGAAGCAGTAATCACCCCATTATCTTTTAAGTCGAGACGCAAAACTGGCATGGCCAGGCTGCGGTCATGATAATTGATCAGCTCACCTGTGAACCGGGTTTGCTTTGAATCTGATGCCGTGACTTTAACATTCCTGGTATTAATCAGGTCGTAATGTTCTTCCATATTAGAACAATTGAATACATCACAAACAGCATTAAACGCTGTACCCATCACATGACTATTCTTTAAGTACTGTGGATTAAACCAGAAGAACTGAAAAACCAATATGCCGAGTAATAATACATTTATTGCTGTCCAGCCAATATATTGCAAGATAGAGCGCTGACTTCTGTCATCTGTATCTTCTTCCCAGTTCATGGCTGGAAGGGCACTGATGGGCTCGGTACTAAAATAGTTTAGATTATTCAAATAGGTTTTGAGATCAATATTCGAGTTTTCAACTTTTTCATCAAAAATATGTAGAAGATTGTTGAGGCGAGAAGAAATCTTGCTGTTATATAAGTCTGCATCAAATTGTGATGTAGCTTGAGCTGGACTAAGAGACTCAACATTAGCTTCAGGGGGGGTGCCAGTGGCCGAAGGCTGAGGTTCGGTCACCAGATGAGAAAGTGCATTAAATGAGGTGGTGCATTTGGGACAACAAACCATACCCTGAGCAATGGTTAACTGAGCAACCGTTACTTTGTAGATTGTGAAACAAGTCGGGCAGAGGGTTCGTTTATCACTCATACATTCACGCTTATTTAATTCTTATGGCGTTTACCAGAAATTCGACACCAGTATTCATCACGCTTCGCTACTTCTAATATATCAAAATGATTAGAGTAAATGCTAGTAACATCAGTAACTTGTTCTTCAATAACACCCGCAAGTGCGAATTCACCCTCAGCTTTTACCAATTCTGCAAAATGTGGTTCAAGCATCATCAGTGGACCTGCCAAGATATTAGCAACGAAAACATCTGCCTTTATTGCACCAAGCTCTTCGTTAAATTCTTCCGGTAAGCCTACATAAAGCCGATCAAGTACACCATTAAGTTCGGCATTTTGTTGGGTGGCCAAGACTGCTTGTGGATCAATATCGGTTGCATATGCTTTTTTCGCGCCGAGTAGCAGGGCAGCAACAGCCAAAATGCCTGAACCACAGCCATAGTCGATGACGGTTTTGTCTTTGAGATCTGTTTTCCCCAGCCATTGCAGGCAGAGGAAAGTAGAAGCATGATTGCCTGTACCAAAAGCTAGACCAGGATCGAGCTTGATATTTACTGCATCTGCTTCAGGTGGTTCCATCCATTCTGGCACAATCCAGAACTTGTCAGAAATCTGAATTGGTTCATAAGCATCCATCCAGGTGCGTTCCCAAGCTTGATCTTCCAGAAATTCATGACGGATAGGCGCTTCAGGCATTTGTGCACGAATAAAGGTTTCGAGTGCATCGACATCGATTTCTTCGCCTTCTTCTTGTGCATAAATACCGGTAACAATCACTTTATTCCACAACGGTGTTTCACCTGGAAGTGGTTCAAGTAAATCCTGATTTTCAGCATCATCCAGCGTCACGCTCACCGCACCCAGCGAGCTGAGTAATGTTTCAGTGAAATCAACCTGAGCCTGATCAACCGTAATATGAATTTGTAACCACTTCACAGAAATAACCTTATGTATATCTTTTCAAAAAGCTATTGTAACGGAAGTTCCGGTTTTTGTGCGGCTAGATTGCTGTGCAGGTGTAAATAAAAAAAGGATGCCTAAGACATCCTTCTGAAGGTTTTAGACTTTATCTAATCTAGATTTGTCAGGGGTTTTTGTACCTGAAGCGGTGCAAGTCGATTCAGTAAAGTGCCAAAAATTGCAGCAAATATATACATAAAAATAGAATAAACTGCCGCTGGCATTGCTACTGCTGAGCTGCCAATCACGGTCAGGGCAATCGTCATCGCAAGGGTACTGTTATGAATGCCGATTTCAAAAGCACTGGCGCGGGCTTGAGCGCTATTAATGTTAAGGAGTCGTGGAACCAGATAGCCGATGCCAAGGCTCAGGATACAGAATAAGGCAGTTGCCAGTCCGACTTGAGTCAGATATTCACTTATATTGGCACGTTCCTTCACAATGGTTGCGACAATAATAAGAACCAGAAAAGTAATAGCAAAAATCCGCAGTGGTCGATTCAATTTTGCTGTCACACCTGGTGCATAATGACGAATCAGCATGCCAATCCCAACTGGAATCAGAATAATCGCAAAGACCTGCAGAATTTTGCCAAATTGCAGGCCAACTTGCTGGCTATCCTGCATGAAGTGCAAGATCGAGAAGTTAATAATTAAAGGAAGGGTAATTGCAGCAATGACTGAGTTGATTGCTGTCAAAGTAATATTCAGCGCCAGATCACCTTTGAATAGGTAGCTAAACAGGTTGGCTGTGGCACCGCCTGGAGAAGCAGCCAAGAGCATCAAACCGACTGATAACAGTGGTGGTAAAGCTAGTAGTTTACATAGTACAAAGGCGATTCCCACCAGGATAATCAGCTGACAGAAAAGTGCGATGAGTACAGCTTTGGGATGGCGGGTCACTCGGCTAAAGTCACGTGGGGTAAGTTCAAGTCCAAGCCCCATCATAATGATCGCTAAAGCCAGTGGTAACAATATGGTAATAAAGCCAGAATCCATCTGTATGCTCCTTATTTAAATGTCTTTTTTATCTATTTTTAAGTCCAGCATACAGAGGAAATTATGGTTTATATAGTGTGTTTACAAATCTGATAAACGATGCTTGGATTTCTGATAAATGATGCGTTGACGGCTCAGGATAATGCCAAAAAAAGTGGCAAGAGTGTACATGACAATAGTATAGATACCCGCAGGGATGGCAATAGTATTATTGCCTAATACGGTAATAGCGATAGTTATGGCAACAGCGGTATTATGAATGCCCACCTCAAAGGTACAAGCACGTGCCTGACGGTCTGGAATACCAAGCAGTAAAGGTAGGCAATAACCAATAAACAGGCTGGAAAAGCCAAAAATTACGGTCGCAATTCCGATGCTATTGAAATATTCCATCAGATTATGGCGTTCGCGTACGACTGCAAATACAAATAATGCAATGAGGAAGCCAATTGCGAAAATACGCATTGAGCGATTGACAGTGATTGTGAGCCTTGGGAATTTAGCCCGTAATGCCATACCGAAGATAACAGGAAGTAATATGATAAAAAATACCTGAACCATCTTCATGGCTGGCATGGTAATGGTATCGTCACTGCCCAGGAAAAAATGTAAGGATAAATTAATAATAAAAGGCAGGGTGAAGATCGATATAAAAGTATTAATTGTAGTCAGGGTGAAGTTAAGCGCCAAATCACCTTTATATAGGTAGCTGAACAGATTGGCAGTTGGTCCACCCGGAGAGGCTGCCAGCAGCATTAAACCCACAGCCAGTAGCGGCGGCAAATCTAATATGATACAAATCAGAAAAGCCAGACTGGTCAACAGGATCAGCTGGATAAATAAGGCAATAAAAATGATCTTAGGATAGTTGAGTACACGAATAAAATCCTTCACGCGTAATTCAAGTCCTAACCCCATCATCAAAATTGCCAGCAGCACCGGCAATAAAAAAACGAAAAATACCGAATCCATAGAATGTCCTTTTTATTATTGGATCTTCAGTTTTAAATTCAGTTTAACGTAAATTATTAAATAATCAATAGAAAATGGGCAAAACCTCAATTTTGCCCATTTATTCTTGTATCACTTCAAAGAGTTTTATTTAGGTCGAGGAGGGGTGAAGCCCAAAGCACACTTACCACTAATTTCCCGACCATTAACAGTGGTTGTGGTGTTTCCAGAAGCGTCCTGGCAAGCACTGTAAATTTCAGCTTCATCACCCATTAAGGCTGTTTTGGAGTTGGAAAAAAACTGTGGTTCACAGGTTCCGTTCCAGATAATGCCACGATGAGCAAAAGTTACGGCATCACCAGCTGATTTGCCTTTACAGACTTTCTGATACAAATCTGGATTGTAAACCTTAGCAACCTTATCATTTGCAGTTGCCATACCTGTTACTGATAGTGCACCGAGCATTATTGAAAATAATATTTTCTTATCCATTTATTTCACCTTTTTTCTTTGTGTGGCGTCAAATTTACATCTTAGAAAATACTCAGCTGCACACAATTGCGATCAGGTAACAAATACAAGCTCTATGTATTGATTTATCGGTGTTTTGCTAAAAAATGAAAGATTAAGTGACAATTAAGAAGGTTTATAAAAATACGATAGGGTGACCTTGAATTAATTCCATTGAATTTGTCAACTATTCTGCAATTTTTGCTATAATCTTCGGCTATCCTTTTTTAATCTCTCAAATACCACTATGCACTATCCTAAAGTATACGATGTCATTGTGATCGGTGGCGGTCACGCAGGTACGGAAGCAGCATTGGCTGCGGCGCGTATGGGTCGACAGACTTTACTCTTAACTCACAATATTGAGACTTTAGGGCAGATGAGCTGTAACCCAGCCATCGGTGGTATTGGTAAATCGCACTTGGTGCGTGAAATTGATGCCTTGGGCGGTGCAATGGCACTTGCTGCTGACAAAGGCGGTATCCAATTCCGAACTTTAAACTCACGTAAAGGTGCTGCGGTTCGTGCGACGCGCGCGCAGGCTGACCGTGTACGTTATAAAGCTGCGATTCGTGAAACATTAGAAAACCAAGCGAATCTTGATATTTTCCAACAAGCAGCGGATGACCTGATTGTTGAAGGCGATACCGTTAAAGGTGTAGTAACCCAAATGGGTATTCGCTTTGATGCCAAAACTGTGGTGTTAACTGCAGGTACATTCTTAGGTGGTGTGATTCACGTCGGTCTTGAGAAATCAAGCGGTGGTCGTGCAGGCGATCCACCATCAATTTCATTGGCGCATCGTTTACGTGAATTAAACTTACCTGTGGGTCGTTTAAAAACAGGTACACCACCACGTATTGATGCACGTTCAGTTGATTTCTCTGTAATGACACCACAGCCGGGTGATTTCCCATCTCCGACCATGTCATTCATGGGTGATGCATCTATGCACCCTGAGCAAGTGAACTGCTACATTACGCATACAAATGAAAAAACTCATGACATTATTCGTGGTGGTTTAGACCGTTCACCCATGTATACCGGTGTGATTGAAGGTGTTGGTCCACGTTATTGCCCATCGATTGAAGACAAGATTCACCGTTTTGCCGATAAAGACTCACACCAAGTGTTCTTAGAGCCTGAAGGTTTAGATACACACGAGTTGTATCCAAATGGTATTTCGACTTCACTTCCATTTGACGTGCAATTTGAATTGGTTCGCTCAATTCGTGGTATGGAGAATGCGCACATTCTTCGCCCGGGTTATGCAATCGAATACGATTATTTCAACCCACAAGCGTTGAAATTCACTTTAGAAACCAAAGCGATTAATAACTTGTACTTTGCGGGTCAAATCAACGGTACAACAGGTTATGAAGAAGCAGGCGCACAAGGTTTACTTGCAGGCTTGAACGCTGCACGCCGTGCGTGGGATCAAGAGCAATGGACCCCGAAACGTGATGAAGCGTACATGGGCGTGTTGGTTGATGACTTGATCACTTTAGGTACTAAAGAACCGTACCGTATGTTCACTTCACGTGCGGAATATCGTTTGATGCTGCGTGAAGACAACGCAGACCAACGTTTAACACCAATTGGTCGTGAAATGGGTCTGGTGGATGATGAGCGTTGGGCGGCTTACTGCGAGAAAATGGAAGCGGTTGAACGTGAAACAGGTCGTTTACAACATCTTTGGGCAGCGCCAAACAACCCAATGGGTAAAAAATTCGTTGAGATGACAGGTGCAGACCTTTCTAAAGAATGTTCAGCGATTGATTTGTTAAAACGTCCAAATATTACCTTTGCTCAAATTGCAGAATTAACAGGTTCTGACGTGTCAGCTCAGGTGGGCGACCAGATTGAGATTGCGGTGAAATATGAAGGTTATATTAACCGTCAGCACCAAGATGTTGCGCAAATGAAGCGTTTGGAAGAAACCAAGATTCCTGCTGATTTTAACTATGACATCGTTTCAGGTCTTTCTCGTGAAATTACCTTGAAGTTAAAAGATGTTCGTCCTGAAACGCTTGCACAAGCAAGCCGTATTCCGGGTGTAACCCCTGCTGCAGTTCAACTGGTGATGATCACGATTCGCAAGAATGCACAAACAAAAAAATCTGCCTAAGATTTGATGTTAAAAAACCCGCAAAATGCGGGTTTTTTTATAAATAAAAGTTAATAATCACCTAGATGAATGATTCCATAGTTAAAAGCTACCAATAAAATAAATCATTGAAAAATAATAATAATAATTTTTCATCTAAAAATAGAATCACTGTCATTGTTTTTAAGTCTTATTTGGAGGTGAAAAAGCAAATCCTTACATTTCAAATCCTACCATTGTAGTGCTATTTATTCGAAAGGATTAGATTAATAATTAGGCAGTGGGCTAAGCCAAAAAAAGCCTGGAATTGAGGAAGATGAATCATGATGTTGACACAAAAGGAAAAAATACAAAAATTTCTGGTGATATTTTTGTGTTTCTGGGTCGCATTTTTTGAAGGCTTTGATTTACAAGCCCCTGGAATTGCAGCCAAAGGTATTGCAGAAACGTTTGCACTTGATCAGGTGCAAATGGCTATGTATTTAGTCTCGGCGTTTTTGGTATGTTATTCGGCGCTTTCTTTGGTGGGCGTATCGCGGACTATTTAGGTCAGAAACGAGTCTTAATGCTGTCGGTGGCTATTTTCGGGGTGTTCTTTGCACTTACAGCGATCGCACCAAGTATTGAAATTTTATATGCAGCACGTTTCCTGACGGGGTTGGGCTTAGGGGCTGCGATGCCAACCATGATTTCAGTAGTGGGGGATGAGGCGACTGAACGTAATCGAGGTAAGCTGAATAGCTTAATGTATTGTGGTTTGCCTGTAGGTGCGATTTTTGTTGCCGGGCTGGCAATCTATTTTAAGGATATTAGCTGGCAAACATTATTCCTGATCGGTGGTTTGACCCCCTTGGTTCTGCTGCCTTTCATGGCTATGATTTTAAAAGACAAACCGCGTGCTGTTAAAGTTCAAACGACTGAGCAACAGATCGCAGTACCCAATATGGCTGAAGTACTGTTTAAACAGGAACAATATAAACGTACTGTGCCATTGTGGTTCGGCTTTTTCTTTACCTTAATGATTAACTATATCCTGATCAGCTGGTTACCAAATTTACTGATGGAACAAGGGCTTTCCAAGCAGGAAGCTTTTAGTATCATGCTGATCTTCCAGGTTGGTGCTGTAATTGGTACTTTAGGGCTAGGTTATTTATTAGATCGCCTGAAACTCTGGCAAGTGGCTGCTATCATTTATGTAGGCCTGGCAATTGCATTGATTTTACTCTTTACCAGTAAAGTAATTCCATTGCTGATCTTGGCCGGTTTAATGGGTGGAATTTTCTCTACCGGTGGCCAATCTATCCTGTATGGTATTTCTCCAATCTTCTACTCAGGGGCAGGTAAAGTTACGGGAGTGGGAAGTGCAATTTCACTCGGGCGTTTGGGCGCCATGACTGGTCCACTATTATCTGGCAAGATTCTGGCATTGGGCTTGGGAACAACAGGTATTCTGTGGGCCAGCTTGCCGGCTGTGGTGATTTCTGCTGTGGCAGTCACTGCTTTGTCCCGTTATAAGACACAAAACAAGCACTAATTTAAGTAATCTATCTATGAAAAAAGTCGGTCTGATGGCCGGCTTTTTTTTATTTGAAGATATTTAGACAGATTATTTCGCAGGTAATTTTTGTTAATATAAGTTGAACTAAAAAACGAAATTGAGATATGAGCTATCAGTTAATTGAGCTGGATATAGACGCGACCGACAATATTGCCTGCCTACATTGCCAGCAACAGATTATTAACTGGCAAGAAGAGCAATATGTCCAGCCTTGTGAACATACTCTGTTTATTGCCATGGATATTGGTTTTGAATACATTACCGATGAGTTTGAGCAGACCATGCAACATACTGTGGATGATTTACATGCTAATGATGATCAGGTCAATATGTTCACAGAGTTGACTACTAGTACTTATCCGGAATTTATAATTTTAAAATCGGATCTGGGTGTGGAAGGTTATTCACGTTATATTGGCCTTACCGCTTAAATCTCAGAATGAAAAAAAGCGCCAAATCAATTGGCGCTTTTTTGTGGCTGACTTTAAAAATTAACCTTCAACTTCTTCTTCAACATCATCATCTGCACTGTCCATACCTAGCTCTTTAAGTTTGCGCGTCAATGTATTTCGACCCCAACCTAAAAGCTCAGCAGCATGGCGTTTACGGCCACGCGTTTGCTGAAGGGCTGCATTAATCAGCGTGCGTTCAAACATTGGTGTTGCGATGTCGAGAATCTTCATCTCACCATTTTTTAGCTTTTGAATTGCCCATTGGTTCAGTAGTTCATCCCAATGGTGCGGAGCAACCTGATTCAGATTTGGAATTGGTGCGCCGTTGTCCTGCTGGATAGGAATTTGTTTCAGCTCAGGTGGCAAGTCTTCTGGATAAACTTCACGACCTGTGATCATCACCGTTAACCAGCGACAGGTATTTTCCAGCTGACGCACGTTCCCTTGCCAAGGCAGCTTCTGCATATATTCCTGAGTTTCGGGACGCAGAATCTTCGGATTGACACCAAGCTCTTTGCCTGCACGTGCCAGGAAATGCTGTGCCAGCATTGGAATATCTTCAGAACGGTGTGCCAGTTTAGGAATATGAATACGAATTACATTCAAACGGTGATACAAGTCTTCACGGAAACGGCCATCGTGTACCAGTTTTTCCAGATCCTGGTGAGTTGCTGCCACGATACGCACATCGACCTTAACTGGAATATGACCACCTACACGGTAAAATTCACCATCTGCCAGGACACGGAGTAAACGGGTCTGGGTTTCAAATGGCATGTCTCCAATTTCGTCTAGAAACAATGTACCGCCGTTAGCCTGTTCGAAACGGCCTTGACGTTGGGTATTGGCACCCGTAAACGCACCTTTTTCATGACCGAACAATTCAGTCTCAATCAGGTCTTTTGGAATCGCTGCCATGTTCAGGGCAATAAATGGCTTATTGCTACGTGGTGAATGGCGGTGCAAAGCATGTGCCACCAATTCTTTACCTGTACCGGATTCACCATTAATCAAAACAGTAATATGCGATTGAGATAGACGGCCAATAGCGCGGAATACTTCCTGCATTGCAGGAGATTCACCGATAATTTCAGTCGATTGAATTGTTGGAGCCGCTTTTGCAGATTCCTGTTGCTGTAACTTGGTGATGTGCAGGATGGCACGATTCACCAATGCTAGCGCTTCATCAATATCAAATGGCTTTGGCAGATACTCGAAGGCACCGGTCTGATAACTTGATACTGCAGATTCCAGATCCGAGTGCGCCGTCATAATTATGACAGGCAGATCAGGATTAGTATTCTTGACCTTACCTAAAAAGGTTAAGCCATCAATACCCGGCATTCGGATATCGGTCAGGATCACATCTGGTGCATCCACACTCAGCTGATCAAGTGCTGACTGGGCTTCTTCAAAACTGGTAACGTCGAAACCTTCTTCTTTGAATGTTTTTTCGAGTACCCAACGCATGGCACGATCGTCATCAATCACCCATATTTTATTTCGCGACATGATCTGACTCCCAAGGTAAAAATAAGCTAAATACGGTTTTTCCTGGAACTGACTGGCATTCAATCATTCCGTTATGTTGGTGCATTATATTTTGAGCAATACTGAGGCCCAGGCCGGTTCCTTTGGCACGGCTGGTCACAAGCGGGTAGAAAACGGCTTCAATAATATCGTCTGGTACACCCGGACCATTATCTTCAATGTCGATGCGTACCACTGAACGATGAATCACACCATTAATAGTATATAGACGCTGAATACGGGTTCTTAAAATCAGTTCAGGCTGATGCTCGACAAAGAAGTCTTTGTTTTCAGTCATCGCCTGAACCGCATTCACACAGATATTCAGCATGACCTGAATCAGCTGATCGCGGTCTGCTAAAACTTCTGGCAGGGACAGGTCATAGTCCCGGGTAATTTTAATTTTCTTTTTGGTCTGATTTACAATTAGTGAACGGACACGTTCTAAAGGCTCATGCACGTTGACCATTTCATAGCTTGGCAATTGACGTGAGCCCAGCATACTATCCGCCAGATTTCTCAGGCGATCCACTTCACTGATAATAATATCTGTAAATTCTTTGTATTTCGGATCATCCAGGCTACGTGCGAGAAGCTGTGTTGCACCACGAATACCACCAAGCGGGTTCTTGATTTCATGTGCTACACCACGGATCAACTGGCGCGCCACCTGATGTTGCTGAATATAGTTTTCTTCACGCGAGATTTTTAGCATACGGTCACGCTGATTCAGCTCAATCAGCAATAAGGGGTGATGTGGTTTGCCTGCATTCAGTAGCGAAACCGTGTAATCCACATGAATGTCTTTAAAATTGACAATAATGGTCGCTTCACGGCGGGTATAAGGTTGTCCAGTATGCAGGGTGTTATACAGCGACTCTTCAGTATTGAACTCATCTGTAGGGGCTTGCAGGATATTTAATACCGGTGTGCCAAATGCGCGTAACAAGCTGATATCGAACATGGCCTCGCAGGCAGTATTCAAGTAATAGATATTCAGGTTGCTATCAATCAGCATGACAGCAGTGGTCAGGTTGTCCACCAAAAGGCGATAGTCGATGGAAAGGGGCTGATCCATTAGCGATGGTTTTCCTGTATTAAAATAGCGCAATGGCATCTTCATAAAGCAAAATTTAAAGTCTTAAGTTCTCATTTGATGCACATTAAGCAAAATGCACGCCAACTTTTTAAATAATCCCTAAATTATTGCAATGAAATGGAAGTGGGGTCATGAAGATGCATGATTTGTTAATGGTATAGCTGATAAAAATCAGCATGTAAATCATAAATGTTCAATTTTGGTGCATGTATAATTATATTGAATATTTTATGGCTTTATTTTGGTGCTTGATGTAATCAGTCTCCATTTCAACTGTTTTTATGTTTCGAAAAGACATACAATACGCGCATTCTAGTGGAGCGCAGATTCATGAAGTCCCCCAAAGTCGGTTTTGTTTCTTTAGGTTGTCCTAAGGCATTGGTAGATTCTGAACGAATTTTAACTCAGTTGAAGACTGAAGGTTATGATGTCGCATCGGATTATGACGGTGCTGATTTAGTAGTGGTAAACACCTGTGGTTTTATTGAATCTGCAGTACAAGAGTCTCTAGACGCCATCGGTGAAGCGATGAGCGCGAATGGTCGCGTGATTGTGACGGGCTGTCTAGGTAAAGACGAAGACAAGATTCGCCAAATGCATCCGAATGTCCTGAAAGTGACTGGTGCTGCGGCTTATGAAGAAGTAATGGATGCGGTTCATCAATATGTCCCTGAACCGCCAAAACATAATCCATTTATTGATCTGGTTCCTGAGCAAGGCATTCGCCTTACTCCAAAACACTATGCGTACTTGAAAATTTCAGAAGGCTGTAACCACCGTTGTACTTTCTGCATTATCCCAAGCATGCGTGGTGATCTGGTATCGCGTCCAGTCGGTTCTGTGCTTGAAGAAGCTGCAGCGCTAAAACGTGCTGGCGTAAAAGAAGTACTCGTCATCTCCCAGGATACTTCTGCTTACGGCGTAGATACCAAGTACAAACTTGACTTCTGGAATGGTCAGCCAGTTAAGACCAAATTCTATGATATGTGTGAAGCGCTGGGTCAGTTAGGCATCTGGGTGCGTCTGCACTATGTCTACCCATATCCACATGTGGATGCGGTGATTGATCTGATGGCACAAGGCAAAATTCTGCCATACCTGGATATTCCATTCCAGCATGCCAGTCCTAAAGTATTAAAGCTGATGAAACGCCCGGCGCACAGTGAAAATACATTAGAACGTTTGAAAGTATGGCGTGAAAAATGTCCTGAATTGGTGCTGCGTTCGACATTTGTAGTGGGCTTCCCGGGTGAAACCGAAGAAGACTTCCAAATGTTGTTGGACTGGTTGCAGGAAGCTCAGCTGGATCGTGTGGGTTGTTTCACTTATTCAGCAGTTGAAGGTGCAGCAGCGAATGATCTGCCAGATCACGTGCCGGAAGAAATCAAGCAAGAACGTTATGAACGTTTCATGCAGGTCCAGCAAGCGATCTCAGCAGCCAAGCTGCAAAAGCGTATCGGTCAGAAAATGACAGTGCTGGTCGATGATCTGGAAGAGGAATTCCCGGTTGCTGTAGCACGTTCTTACGCCGATGCACCAGAGATTGATGGGAATGTATTTGTTGAAGATATCGACAAGAGCCTGATTAAGACAGGTGCTTTGCTTGAAGTCGAAATTACCGATGCGGACGAATATGACCTGTTTGCAAAACTGATTTCGATTAAATCAGCCTAATACTTAGATAAAATTAAATGAAATAATTTGGAGTTTGATGATGTTGGATTCTAAAAAGCCGCGTTTTGGCCGTATTTTGCTGAAACTTTCAGGTGAAGCGCTTGCCGGCAACAAGGATATGGGTATTGATGCACCAATCCTTGACCAGATGTCTTTGGCGATTGCACACCTAGTTGGATTGGGTGTACAGGTCGGTATTGTTGTCGGTGGTGGTAACTTGTACCGTGGTAGCCAGTTGCAGAAAGATGGTCTGGTTGGTCGTGTAACCGGTGACCAGATGGGTATGCTGGCAACTGTGATGAACGGCTTGGCATTACGTGATGCGCTGGTACGCCGTAACATCAAGACACGTTTACTTTCAGCATTGCCAATTGGCACCGTTGTAGAATCTTACTCAAGCCGTGATGCGATTCGTCACCTGACGCGTGGTGAAGTCTGCGTATTTGTTGCGGGGACAGGTAACCCGTTCTTTACCACTGATACAGCAGCTTGCTTGCGTGGTATTGAAATTGAAGCGGACCTGATTCTGAAAGCAACCAAGGTTGATGGTGTCTATAATAAAGATCCAAGCAAATTTGAAGATGCTGTTAAATACGAAACCTTAACCTTTGACCAAGTGCTTGATGAAAAACTGGGTGTGATGGATTTAACGGCGATTTGCCTATGCCGTGATCATAACGTACCGCTACAAGTTTTCGATATGAACAAGTCTGGTGCTTTATTGTCCGTTGTGATGGGTGAAAAAGAGGGTACTCACGTTACCAATTAATGACGTGAGCCTTGAAGCACTTTATACTAGTCAAAATTTAGCTTTTACATTTTTTAGAATTAAGTAAGGAAGATCATATGATTAACGATCTTAAAAAAGACGCAGAAGACCGTATGAACAAGTCACTTGACTCGTTGGAGCATGGTTTTGCCAAAGTTCGTACTGGACGTGCGCATCCATCGATTCTGAACGGTGTTATGGTTCCTTACTATGGCTCCGACGTGCCATTGAACCAGGTTGCAAACGTAGGTGTTGAAGATTCACGTACCTTGCTGGTTCAACCATTTGAACGTTCAATGGTTGCTGCAATTGATAAAGCCATTCGTGAATCAGATTTAGGGCTTAACCCGATTACTGCTGACGCAATTCGTGTACCAATGGCTGCGTTAACTGAAGAAACTCGCCGTGACATGCAGAAAGTTGCGCGTAACGAAGCTGAAAACGCTAAAGTTGCGATTCGTAACATTCGTCGTGATGTTTTGGGCGATATCAAAGCTTTATTGAAAGAAAAAGAAATTTCTGAAGATGAAGAACGTCGTGCTTCTGACGAAATCCAGAAAATTACCGATAAATATGTTGCTGAAGTTGACAAACGTTTGGCTGCAAAAGAAGCTGAATTGATGAAGGTCTAATTCATCAATGACCGTTTTTGAAGAGAGTTCCCGTCTTCCAAAACATGTTGCCATCATCATGGATGGCAACAATCGTTTTGCCAAAAAAAATCAGATGCAAAAAGGTGAAGGACACCAGGAAGGTAAAAGCGTTCTTGACCCGATTGTAGAACACTGTAGAAAAAGAAAAATCCAGGCTTTAACTGTATTTGCGTTTTCGAGTGAAAACTGGAATCGTCCGCAGTATGAAGTGGATCTGCTCATGCGATTGCTCGAAGACACCATCCATGAACAGTTACCGCGCATGGAAAAATTCAATATTGCCTTACGCTTTATCGGTGATTGCAGCCGTTTATCTCCAGAGCTGCAAGCTTTAATGTTGCATGCTGAGGAAAGGACTGCTAAGTTCGATAGCATGACGCTCACTATTGCCATTAGCTATGGTGGTATGTGGGATATGGCGCAGGCTGCGAAGCGAATTGCTGCGGATGTTTTAACAAATAAATTAGAACTTGATGCAATTAATGCTGATGTTTTTGGTCAATATGTAAGTCTTAGTGATTTACCACCTGTGGATCTGTTAATCCGTACCGGTGGAGATTTCCGCTTGTCAAACTTCCTGCTCTGGCAGGCAGCTTATGCGGAACTGTATTTTACTGAAACCTTATGGCCAGAATTTACCACGGAAGAACTTGACGATGCCTTTGCCGTATTTGGTGGGCGTGAACGTCGGTTTGGTAAGACATCAGAACAGATTCAGCAAGAGAAACTTGAGAATTAATACATGTTAGAGCGGATTATAACCGCATTGGTTTTGGTGGCTGTTGTACTCAGTTGTATGTTTGCCACTGCTGCATATTACCCAATGTTTGTGTTGATGGTCGTTGCTGCAGGCGTGGCAGGTTATGAGTGGTTTAAACTCATGCCACGTCAGGGGAAAAAAGTAATTAAGCCGTTTGCTTGGGGTTATGGCTTACTCACAGCAGTTCTTTCAGCACTTGCACTTTATTTTTCAGACATCTCCATGCTGCTTTGGGCGGCATCGATTTTGACCTGGATTCTCAGCATCTATTGGGTTAAATCCTATCCTGAATATGATGGGTGGTACAATGTTACTTTAAATGGCATTGGCGTGATCCTGATCTCGGCGGCGGTCACTGCAATCTATTCAGTCTGGCAGAATTCACCTTGGTGGTTAATGTATCTGTTTTTGCTGGTTTGGGGGGCAGACAGTGGTGCCTATTTTATTGGACGCAAGTTTGGCAATAAAAAGCTCGCACCGAAAGTTAGTCCAAACAAATCGGTTGAAGGGTTGTATGGCGGAATCGTCACATCCATGTTGATTGTCATTACAGTCACATTACTTTATCTCGATATCAGTATTCCCGAACTACTTTTATTCCTGATTTTATCAGTATTAACAGTCTTTAGTTCTGTGCTTGGCGACCTGTTTGAATCGATGATCAAACGTCGTGCTGGTATTAAAGATTCGGGACGTATTCTGCCAGGACATGGTGGTGTATTGGACCGTATTGATTCTCTCCTTGCTGCAGCGCCGATTTTTGCTGCAGGCATGTATGTCTTAAAACTAATTGGCGTAGATTTATAAATGTCACAAGCTGTTTGTATACTGGGTGCTACAGGTTCTATTGGGCAAAGTACTTTAAAAATCCTGCAGCGACATCCTGAAGCTTACAGCGTATATGCTGTGACTGCACAAAGCCGTATTGCTGAACTGGTCGAGATCTGTAAGCAGTTTCGACCAAAAATCGCTGTGGTGCCAGCCTCTAAAGTAGATGAACTGGCACAATTGCTGAAACAGCAACAGTTATCCGAAATAGAAATTTTACCAGATGAAGCAGGCTTGATTGCAGTTGCTGAACATCCAGAAGTAGATGTAGTCATGGCGGCGATTGTTGGTGCAGCTGGCCTTTTGCCGACATTGGCTGCGGTCAAAGCGGGAAAACGCGTCCTGTTGGCTAATAAAGAAGCTTTGGTGATGTCTGGTGATATTATGATGCAGGCTGCTCGTGATCATGGGGCTTTATTGCTACCTGTGGACTCAGAGCACAATGCAATTTTCCAGTGTTTGCCGGCGAATTACTTCGATGCTGAGCGTAACGGTCAGCCAAAACTGGGTGTACAGCAGATTCTGTTAACTGCCTCTGGTGGTCCATTCTTAAATCATACTTTCGAGCAGCTGCAGACGGTCACACCAGCACAAGCCTGCAAGCATCCGAACTGGTCGATGGGTCAGAAAATTTCAGTAGATTCTGCAACCTTGATGAATAAAGGTTTGGAACTGATTGAAGCCTGTCATTTATTTGCAGTAAAAGAACAATTTGTTACAGTTGTCGTGCATCCACAGAGTATTATTCACTCCATGGTTCAATACGTAGATGGTTCAACTTTGGCGCAAATGGGTAACCCGGATATGTGTACCCCGATTGCACATGCCTTGGCATGGCCAGAGCGGATCAGTACGCATGTCGCGCCATTAGATTTATTTGTACATTCACAACTGAATTTCCAGCAACCGGATACCCAGCGTTTTCCTGCATTAAAACTGGCACGCCAGGCAATGCAGCAAGGCGGGATTGCGCCTGCTATTCTGAATGCAGCCAATGAAATTGCCGTGGCAGCATTTTTGCATGAAAAAATTACTTTCACTCAAATACCTCAGATAGTTGAACATACGCTGAATTCGATGGACAATCAGACAGCAGATCAGCTGGAAGTGATTCTTCAGGCTGATCGGCAGGCGCGTGATATCGCCCGTCAATTCGTTGTGAATAAAGGAAGTTAAGCCATGAACGCCTTGTTTATTATCGCAGCTGCAATTCTGTTATTAGGTCCCCTGATTGCGATCCATGAATTTGGACATTACTTTGTAGCTCGAAAACTTGGCGTAAAGGTTTTAGTTTATTCGATTGGATTTGGTCCAACGCTAATCAAATGGACTTCAAAAAAATCTGGTATCCAGTATCAGCTTTCTGCTTTGCCATTTGGCGGCTATGTCAAAATGCTGGATGAACGTGAAGGTAATGTACCTGAAGAGGATCTACCGAAAGCATTTAACCGTCAACATCCATGGAAGCGTATCGCGATTGTTGCGGCTGGTCCTTTAATTAATCTTTTCTTTGCAGTGATTCTATTCTGGATTTTATTTTTACCTGCACAAGAGCAGTTAAATACCCGTGTAGGTCAAGTTCTGCCTAATACACCTGCCGCTGCTGTACAAATGCAGCAAGGCGACAAAATTACCGCAGTGGATGGCACCGAAGTCGCAACCTGGGAAAAGCTGAATTATGCCTTGGTTGATCGTGTCGGTGAAACCGGGCTGATTACGATTCAGGCTGAACGTGATGGACAGATAAAAAGTTTCCAATTGCCGATTCAGAGTTTTCTGAAAGATCAGTCACAGTCTCCACTGGATACTTTAGGTTTTATACCGTATCGTCCAGAAATTCCCGCAGTGGTATCTAAGCTCAGTGACGATGGCGCTGCAATCCGCCAAGGCATGAAGGAAGGTGACAAGATCATTGCCATTGATGGGGTGGCGATGAAAAACTGGTTTGATGTGGTACAGGTTGTCCAGGCATCACCAGAAAAATTATTAAAAATAGATGTGTTACGTAATAACCAAGTGGTGCATTTACAGGTGATGCCACAGGCGAAACGTGACAACATGGGTAAAGTGACGGGTATGCTGGGTGTACAAAGTGACCCAGGCAAAATCACAATCCCGGCAGAATATAAACAGACAATTCAATATAGTCCGACTGAAGCACTGGTCATGGCTTTTGACAAAACGACGCAACTGTCTTCAATGATTCTGAACTCGATTGTGAAGATGGTTCGTGGTCTGATTGGTCTGGATAATTTATCTGGTCCAATCACGATTGCCAAAGTGGCAGGTCAAAGTGCGGAAATGGGATGGCAAACTTTTATTTCCTTTATGGCGCTAATGAGTGTAAGTTTAGGGATATTAAATTTACTGCCAATTCCAATGCTTGATGGCGGACATCTGGTTTACTATTTTATTGAATTATTACGTGGTAAACCTGTTTCTGAACAAATACAATTGGTTGGCTTAAAAATTGGTATGGTATTGCTGGGTAGTATGATGCTACTTGCACTATTTAATGATTTTATGCGTTTATAACAACGTAGATGGAATAAATTAACAAGCGGAAAAGACTGGCATGCAGCACACACATTTATTTATGCCTTTGGCACTCGTTAGTGCTATGGCAGTTGCACAACAAGTATATGCAGCAGATGAATTCGTAGTACAAGATATAAAATTTGACGGACTGGTTCGTCTCACTCCCGAAAATGTGTATGGCCTGGTGCCAATCAATAGTGGTGATCGTGTCAATGATCCGATTATTGCCAATGCGATCCGGAGTCTGTATGCCTCAGGCTTGTTTGATGATATCAAGGCAACTCAAGCTGGAAATACGCTAGTATTCCAGGTGGTTGAACGCCCGGTTATTTCCAAGATTGAACTAAAAGGCAACAAGCTGATTCCGAAGGAAGCTTTGGAAGAAGGTTTGAAAAAAATGGGTCTTGCTGAAGGTGAGGTTCTAAAAAAATCTGCTCTGCAAACTGTAGAAACCGAGCTTGAACAGCAATATATGCAGCAAGGTCGTTATGATGCAGACATTACAGTAAAGACTACACCGAAGCCAAATAACCGTGTCGATCTTCTGATTGAATTTGTGGAAGGTAAGGCTGCAAAAGTTTTTGACATTAATATTATTGGGAATACGGTCTTTAAAGAAGATGAGATCAAGCAGGCTTTTGCAATTAAGGAAAGCTCTTGGAATTCGATTATTTCCCGTAATGACCGTTATGCACGTGAGAAAATGGCAGCAAGCCTTGAAGCTTTGCGTGCTATGTACCTGAACCGTGGTTATATCAACTTCAATATCAATAACTCAAGTCTGAACCTGAGTGAAGATAAGAAAAATGTCTTTATTGAAGTATCGGTAGATGAAGGTGAGCAATTCAAATTTGGTGAGACCAAATTCCTGGGTGATGCGCTTTATTCAGCAGATGAACTCAAAGTTTTACAACTATACAAAGATGGCGAAATTTATTCACAGGAAAAAGTGAATGCAGTTAAACAGTTATTACTGCGTAAATATGGTAATGCTGGCTATTATTTCGCTGAAGTAAATGTTGTTCCAGAAATTAATAAAGATACTAAACTGGTTGACTTAAATTATTACATCAACCCAGGTCAGCAGGTGACTGTACGTCGCATTAATTTTACTGGTAATAACAAAACTGCGGATGAAGTATTACGTCGTGAAATGCGTCAGATGGAAAGCGCACTGGCGAGTAACGAAAAAATTGACCTGTCTAAGGTCCGTCTGGAACGTACCGGTTTCTTTAAATCGGTTGATATTAAACCGGCGCGTATTCCTGGTTCGCCGGATCAGATTGATTTAAATGTTGCAGTTGAAGAGCAGCATTCTGGGACAAGTACCTTGGCGGTTGGTTTCTCGCAAAGTGGTGGTGTGACCTTCCAGGCTGGTTTAAGTCAAACCAACTTCCTGGGTACAGGGAATAGTGTATCGGTAGATCTATCACGCTCTGAAACTCAAGATTACTATAACCTGAGTGTAACCGATCCATACTTTACTATCGATGGCGTACGTCGCGGTTATAACCTGTACTACCGTAAAACCAAGCTGGATGATGACTATAACGTCAACAACTATGTAACAGATAGTTTTGGTGGTGGGATTAACTTTGGTTATCCAATCGATGAGAACCAGAGTATTAGTTTTGGTCTGAATATTGATCAGACCGATGTTACGACTGGTCCATACGTTTCTACTTACGTAGCGGACTATTTAGAAAGAAATGGTGGTAAGGAAACTAAAACTAATACATATTGTGCAGAGTCGCTAGTGCCAATTGAGGATGAGAATGGAAATGTAATAGGTTTTGAGCCTTGTTCTGATCCAATCTCATATGGACAAGAATTTAAAGGCGATTTTTTAACTTATAATCTTAATTTAGGTTGGTCATATAATACTTTAAATCGTCCAATCTTCCCGACGACAGGTACATCACATCGTGTTAATGCAGAAATTGCATTACCAGGTAGCGATGTTGAATATCAAAAACTGACCTACGATGCGCAAGCTTATTTCCCATTAGGCAAGAATTTTATAGCGCGTGGCTATGGTAAGCTTGGTTATGGTAATGATCTTCCATTTTACAAAAACTTCTATGCGGGTGGTTTTGGTTCAGTAAGAGGTTATGAAAACAGTACCTTAGGACCTAAATATCCAGGTGTATATTTCTCTGATACAGGTCAAATAGATAGATCTCCAGAGGAAGTAGGAGGTAATGCACTTGTGCAATTCGGTGCTGAACTTGCTCTTCCAGTTCCATTTAAAGGAGATTGGGCACGTCAGGTTAGACCTGTTATTTTTGCTGAGGGTGCACAGGTCTTTGATACACAGTGTGATGTCTCAAATGAAAATATTTTTGTTAATGGTTCTTCAGTGAATGGGCGAAAATATTGTAAAGACAACTTCGGTTTTGAACTGGATAACATGCGTTATAGCGTGGGTGCCGGCTTTACTTGGATTACTATGATCGGCCCATTATCATTAAGTTATGCATATCCGTTGAATGATAAAGAAGGTGACGATACTAAGAGTGTTCAATTCGAAATTGGTCGTACCTTCTAATTTAATTAACCAAAGTTAATATTACTTGGCCTTGTGAATAGTAAGAAATTACTATTTGTAAGGCCATTTTTATAGATAGAGAAATACAGATGAAAAAAATGATGATGGCGATGGGTATCGCTGTGGCAACTTTAACTTCAACGGTACAGGCAGCTGGTGTTGGAGTAATTGATCTAGAACGTTTGGTAGAAAATAGCACATATCTAAAACAGCAAAATACGTCATTCCAGCAGACTATCAAACCACAAACCGCCAAAATTGAGCAGCTAAATAAGGAATTGGAAGCCATTCAGCAACGTGCCCAGGCAAACCCTAAAATGAGTGCGGCAGATAAGAAAAAGCTCGAAGAACAATATCAGGCAAAATTTAAAGAGTTAGGTCAGTTACAGCAAGCTATACAGACTAGCGCGCAAAGCTCTATTCAGCAGGTTCGTACTGTATTTGATGCACGTGTGAAGCAAGTCGCTGAACAATTACGCCAAGAAAACAAGCTGGATGTGGTTTTGAATAAAAATAGCGCGCTTGCCTATGACCCTAAATATGATTTAACTGATAAAATGATTCAAAAGGTTAATGCAATTAAATAATCAATGAATCATCAACAGCTTCAATTAGCTGACCTCGCTCGTCTGGTGCAAGGTGAGTGTATAGGTCAGTCCGATTTGCAGTTAAGAGGCTTGGCAAGTCTTGAGCATGCAACAGTACAGGATCTGGCATTTGTTACTGCTGATAAATATCTGGAACAGGCAGCTCAAAGCCAGGCAGGTGCTCTGATTGTGACAGCTGAGCTTAAAACACAGCTAAGTTCACATCACAACTTTATTGTCGTGGCAAATCCTTATCTTGCTTTTGCAATGCTGACTCATGTATTTGAGCAAAAGCAGACTCAACGTGGTATAGAAAGTACGGCACAGATTCATCCTTCGGCTGTAATTGCAGATGACGCCTATATTGGTCACTATGTGGTGATCGGTGAAAATTGTGTAGTTGGATCAAATACGGTCATTCAGTCTCATGTGCAGATGGATGACCAGGTAGAAATTGGTAAAGACTGTTTTATTGATGCTCATGTGACCTTGACCGGTACGACAAAAATTGGTGACCGGGTACGTATCCATGCCAACAGCGTCATTGGCAGTGAAGGTTTTGGCTTTGCTCCTTATCAAGGTAAATGGCACCGCATTGCACAATTAGGGTCGGTACGTATTGGTCATGATGTCCGTATTGGTTCTAATTGCAGTATTGATCGTGGTGCTCTGGATGACACAATTCTGGAAAATGGCGTCATTATTGATAACCTTGTGCAAGTCGCCCATAACGTTAAAATTGGTGCCAACACTGCCATTGCAGCAAAAACAGCGATTGCAGGCAGTACCAGTATTGGCAAAAACTGTATCATTGGTGGGGCTACAGCGATTTCAGGACACCTGAATATTGTGGATAATGTGACTTTGACCGGAATGTCAATGGTGACAAATAATATTTCTGAAGCTGGAAAATATTCTTCAGGTATCGGATTGTTTGAAAATCAGAAGTGGAAGCGCACAGTGGTTCGCATTAGACAATTAGCAGATGTGCCATTGACCCAGATAATGAAACGCCTTGATCATATGCAGTCTCAAATTGAGTCCATTGAATCAACATTTAAGTTGCGTAAATAATTATGATGACAGAATCGAATTTGCCTACATTCACGAAGCCTGAATTGCCAATGACCATTCAAAAGATTCGTGAGTATTTGCCTCATCGCTATCCATTCCTGCTTGTGGATCGCGTGGTAGATATTACTGATAATGGCATCGTGGGTTATAAAAACGTTTCAATTAATGAAGAGTTTTTACAGGGCCATTTTCCTAATTACCCAATCATGCCAGGTGTGCTAATTGTAGAAGCACTGGCACAGGTAGCAGGTATTCTTGGTTTCGTCATGAACAATGAGACTCCAACAGAGGGCTCTTTGTTCCTTTTTGCTGGTGCTGAGAAGGTTAGATTTAAAAAACAAGTGGTTGCAGGCGACCAATTGGTATTAAAAGCTGAATTAGTGATGCAAAAACGTGGCATTTACAAATATAATTGTATAGCCACAGTAGATGGCGTAGTCGCAACAACCGCGGAAATTATGGTTTCGCATCAGAAAGTCGAGCAGGCATGAGCAATAACTCCCTTATTCATCCAACTGCCATTATTGACTCATCTGCAGTAATTGCTTCAGATGTTCAAATTGGTCCTTACTGTATTATTGGGCCAAATGTCACTATTGGTGCAGGTACCAAACTTCATTCACACGTCGTTGTGGGTGGGTACACACGCATTGGCGAACATAATGAGATTTTCCAGTTTGCGAGTGTGGGAGAAGTTTGTCAGGACCTGAAATATGCAGGTGAAGAAACCTGGCTTGAGATTGGTGATCATAACAAAATTCGCGAACATTGCAGTCTGCACCGTGGTACTGTTCAGGACAATAGTATTACCAAAATCGGCAGTCATAACCTGCTAATGGTAAATACGCATATTGCACATGACTGCATGGTGGGCGATCACAATATCTTTGCAAATAATGTGGGTGTAGCTGGTCACGTCCATGTGGGTGATTATGTGGTGATTGGGGGGAACTCAGGTATCCATCAGTTCTGTAAGATTGATTCTTATAGCATGATTGGTGGTGCATCACTGATTCTTAAAGATGTGCCTGCTTATGTAATGGTTTCCGGCAATCCTGCGCATGCATTTGCAATGAATGTGGAAGGGATGCGTCGTAAGGGCTGGTCGAAAAATGTAATCAATGGCCTACGTGAGGCATTTAAACTGATCTATAAATCAGGTTTAACCACACAAGAAGCAATTGAAAAAATTCGTACAGAGATTCTGCCAGAAGTGGCTGAAGCACAGCGCTTGCTTGATTCTTTGGAGCAGTCTAAACGTGGTATTGTGCGTTAACAGACTGTTTATAAAAAAAGACACCTGAAAAGGTGTCTTTTTTTATTTCTGAATATTTTTATTTAAAGAATTTAGCTTCTTCAGACTGCGGATAATTTTTCAACAAGCGAGATTTATATTGTGCAGCCAAAGTCTTGTTTTTCTCTACTTCACTGCTGACATTATACAATTGATACAAAGCACGAGCAGCTTTTGCCGAATTCGGATAGCGGTCTGCCACAATGGCATAATTTCGCTTCGCTTCAGTAAAATTCGGGGGATCAATCGACAGATTAAACTCTGCTAACCAGAAGTAGGCATTGCTGATATACACGCTGTTTGGATTATTCTTAATGAAATTCTGCATTGGTGCAATCGCTTTTGCGGCACCGCCATTCTTGTAGGCATCCAGGGCTACTGTATATGCAGCTTTTTCTAACTCGGAGGGTTGGGCAGAAGAGCTCGAAGCTGTTGATATTTGAGCTTGGCTTAACTTGCTGTTGCCTGCTCCTGAGCTGGGTGCAGTATCCTGTTGATTATCCTCCCCAGTGCCTTGTTCAGGATCAATCTTTTGCTGTAATAACTCAAGACGTTGATCGAGATCGGCATAGCGGTTAGCCAGTTCACTTTTTAGCGACTGGATTTCGTTGTCCTGTTCTTCAATCTTGCCGCGCAAGCCACGAATATCACTTTCCAGTTGCTGATTTTTTTGCAGCAATTGCCAGCTCATATTGGTCTGTACCGGGGTATCTACTCCTGAGGAAATCGCAGGCAGGGTGTTGGTAGGTGCTGTACTGTTACCACCCTGGCTTAAGCCTCGAGATTCAATTGGAACTGCAGCAAAGAGCGAAGTGGTACAGAGCATGCTGAACGCGCATAAGACATGTTTTTTAAACATCATCTATTTTATCCATGTTGTTTTGAATGGACCAACGTTCAAGGTGGTCAATCAAATAAATTATTCAATGTATATGCCACACATTTAAAACGGCATTGCCGGGAATTGCAACATGCTTTTACAAAGTTGAAGGGGTTTTCCGGGCAGGAATTTGTATCTCGGATTTACAGAAAATCCTGAATTAATCCTACATTGTTTTTAAAATAATCAAATGGATAGCTTGTACCAGATTTTTTGGTATTCTCGCTTGCAAGTTCATTAAAAATCTCTATACTCTGTTCTTGCAATGGTAGCCCTGCCGGTTACTTCGCAATTGCACTCTGCGAACCCCGCCAGGACCGGAAGGTAGCAACGGTAGTAGAACTGCGATGTGCCGAAGCTTTGCTGGTAGGGTTGCCACCATATTTTTCATATAATAAAAACAATACCAATTTGAATTTTCTATTCTCATATCTAATCTTTTATTTATAAGCTCAAGCTGTATATCTTATTATTTTAATACTCAGTTAATGGTTGTTTTATTTTCTATTTAAGCTTGTTCACCATACTATTTAAAATTCAATGTTCAAGACTTTTAGTCATTGAGACCTTTAGAAAAAGTAATCAATCTTCTACTTTACGGTTAATCGCTTTCATAATGGCATCCATTTCAAAACCACGGTACATGAGAAAACGAATCTGCTTGGCTTTGATTTTGGGATCTTTTGTAACTTCAGGGCCGTATTTCTTGAGCTTCAGTTCATAAGCTTGCTGAACCCAATCGGTTTCTTTCAGTTCATCTATAATTAAAGCTGTATCAATCTTCTTGCTTTTCAGCTTCATTTTAATCTGATTCGGACCTTTACCTTTGCGCTTTTGGCTGGAAAGCAAAGTTTCTGCAACACGCTGGTCATTTTGGTAATTCTCACGGGAAAGTTCATCGACAAGTTCCAGTACTTCATCACGATTTTCTGCATATAAACACAGTTTCTCGATCAGTTCCGCTTTGGCATATTCCTTTCGGGTCAGTACTGCAAAGGCGTAGGAGCGCAAACGGGAGCCGGTTAAGCCCGGTTTCTTTTTATCTTCCTGCTTGTTATCAAATAAGCTTTCTTCAGGATCAAACTCGGGCAGGGCGTCAGCTTGGGGAGGAATTACTGGCTGGGGTGAATCATTAGTATCGCCAAACTGTTGCTTGATGGTTTCATAATCCAGGAGCTTAGTGAACTTTGCATCAGACATAGTGAATCCAATTCATTATATTACCTGTCCATAATAACAAAAACGCCCCGTAGGGCGCTCTGTAAGACGTTTAAGGATTATGCATCCAGAAAGTCTACTGGTTCTTCTTCGTCTTTATCTTCAACCACATTGCCTGTCGTCAAAAGCTGCTCACGAATCAGTTTTTCAATGGTATCTGCAAGTGCTTTGTTCTCTTCCAGATAACGAATAGTGTTGTTCTTGCCTTGGCCAATCTTGTCACCTTGATAAGAGTACCAAGCACCGGCTTTCTGTACGATTTCCTGCTGTACTGCAAGGTCAATCAGTTCGCCGAGATGGTTTACACCTTTACCATACAGAATTTGGAATAGGGCTTCCTTAAATGGAGGCGCCATTTTGTTCTTCACAACTTTGACTTTGGTTTCAGAACCTACAATCTCATCGCCTTCTTTTACCTGACCAATACGTCGGATATCCAGACGTACAGAAGCATAGAATTTCAGTGCATTACCACCAGTAGTCGTTTCTGGGCTACCGAACATTACACCAATCTTCATACGGATCTGGTTAATGAAGATCACCATACAGTTTGAACGCTTGGCATTACCAGTGATTTTACGCAGTGCCTGGCTCATCAAACGTGCTTGCAGACCCATGTGTGAGTCACCCATTTCGCCTTCAATCTCAGCACGAGGGGTCAGGGCAGCTACGGAGTCGACAACGATCAGGTCAATCGCGCCTGAACGTACCAGCATGTCGGCAATTTCAAGTGCCTGTTCACCATGGTCGGGTTGAGATACCAGCAGGTTGTCGATATCTACACCCAATTTACGTGCATATTGAGGATCAAGCGCATGTTCTGCATCGATGAATGCACAAGTACCACCAGCTTTTTGACATTCTGCAATCGCTTGTAATGTCATTGTGGTTTTACCTGAAGATTCAGGACCATAGATCTCGACAATACGGCCTTTTGGTAAACCGCCAATACCGAGCGCGATATCAAGCGTTAAAGAACCTGTAGATACAGCTTCAACTGCTTGAACGGTATTGTCACCAAGACGCATTACTGTGTTTTTGCCAAACTGTTTTTCAATCTGGCTTAAGGCAGCATTCAGCGCCTTGTTTTTATTCTCATCCATCTTACAACCTCAATACGATGTCACTAAATTAGTACTCAAGTGGATGTCTTAAATTAGAGCTTTGTTCCACAGGTATAATAGTGACAGAAAGTTCCCTGATATTCTATAAAATTCAGCGCATGTACGACATACGCTGACGCTTGAATTTAATCATCATTATATGACCAATGTTGGTCAAATAGCTGACTATTTTCGTCTCTAAATTTACTGATGTCACGGCGATCTTTTTTACTTGGTCGGTGATCCGGACGAGCAAGATTATGCAACTTTCTTTGTGATGCAATCAATTCCCGTCGGGCAATACTGACTTCAGTTTCTTCATAAAGTGTTTGCGCAACTGGAGCAGGGCCACGGACATCAGATAGTTCTTTGACAACAACAGTTTTCTTGTCAATGCCTTGTTGGACCGTGATTTCCATGCCGATCCGGACTTCACGGGAGACTTTGACACGTTCGCCGCCAATATGCACCTTGCCGCCTTCAATGGCATTCTTGGCAATGGAGCGCGTTTTGAAAAAACGTGCCGCCCACAGCCATTTATCTATACGCATGCCTACCGCATCTTCGGGTAAAGACGATTTACGCATATTGCTTGTTAACCTCAGCCTGATTTAAATATGTGATTAAATCTGTTAATTGGTGCAGCATCGGGTAATTGCAAGTCTCGCGAGCAACTTTGCTGGAGGAGGGCTGTTTAATACTGAACAGATTCTGAATGCCATAGGCTTTGGCACCATTCAGGACTTTTTCGGTATCATCAATAAAATAGACCTGCTCAGGATCAAAGGGGTGCAAAGCATTCAGACCTTGCCAGAATTCTACAAATTCCTTGGCATGTCCAATGCTTTCCGAGCTGACAATGACATTGAAATAATCTTTGAGATTCAGATGATCCAGTTTGAAGGCGAGTCCTGCACAGTCGGCATTGGTGGCCAGCCAGATCGGATAGCCATTATTTTTAAGATAATCGAGTAATTCCAAGCAATAAGGGCGTAAGCTAACTTTATCTTTATGCTCAATTTGCATGGCCAGAACATCCACTTCGACTTTAGCTGTCCAGAAGCGCGATGAGTACCAGTTTAGGGTATGATTATGTTCTTGATAGAATGCATAAAGCGTTGTTCGACTTTGCTCCAAGCTGCAATGGTGCGTTTCAGCATAGCGGACAGGAAGCAGGTCATTCCAGATGAAATCGTCATAGGCAAGATCAAGTAGGGTCCCGTCCATATCAAAAATAATGGGCGGTTTTTCTGAGCAATTCGGCATATAAGGTTTTCTATGTTTAAAGCAGCAACAGCACCACAAGATCCGATGATTTTGCAGTTTGTGCCCATTTTGACACAGGCTTGTGAAATTTTGCGAGAAGAATATCAGCAATATTGTTCCGGTGCTGCTTTTGACATTGAAAGGAAAAAGGATGATTCGCCTGTGACGCAAGCCGATTACCGGGTCAATACTTTTCTGACTCAGGTCCTCGCTGAAATTTCTGATTTACCGTTACTTTCTGAAGAAGGTAAACAGGAGGACCGTCAGGCATGGTCTACATTCTGGCTGCTCGATCCTCTGGATGGCACTAAGGAATTTCTGCATCAACGACCAGAATTCACCATTAATCTGAGCCTGGTCAAAGATAATCTGACGACTTTTGCCATTCTTGCAATTCCGGCACAACAGCTTATTTATTTTTGTCCAGAACAAGGTATGCCGCTAAAATATGACATTCAGCAAGATTGCTGGCATGAATATTTTCCAGCATCTCAACAAGACACGGTGCATATTGGTCTAAGTCAAAGTAGCCAAAAAAAGCCTAAATATGCGGCTTATCTGGAAAGTTTGGCTAAATTTACTGAGTTTGAGGAGTTTAAAGCTGGCAGTGCTTATAAATTTTGCATGATTCTGGAAGATCAGGTGGATATTTATCCGCGTTTCCATCCGACTTGTGAATGGGACACTAGTGCCGGGCAATGTTTGCTGGAACGTATTGGCGGTGGTTTGGTAGATTTTAAAGGACGGCCATTTAGTTATAATCAGCGTGAGACCTTATTAAATGGTGGTTTTATTGCCTATAAGACCAAAGAGATGAAGATATTGGCCTTTAAGGCACTGGCTGATATGCAAGGCAGTGATTGAGCTGTGTAGTGTTCATGTTATAGTGAAGCTGATTCCGTTGATAGACCAGTTGGCAAGATTGTGGCATTAAAACTGCTTCCACCGAGTATGCTCAGCGCAATAGATTTATTGCCTGATACGAAGACACCTGTGACTCTGTTTACGCGTCATTCCTTGCGTGAAGAAGTTGCTGGTCAAGGCCTGGCAGGCTACGACTTGCAATTAACATCACAGGGGCGTGATCTGGCGCAGGAGTGGGGGGCTTATCTGGTCAATCAAACTGATCGTCATATTCAGCATTGTATCTCTAGCCCTATTCAGCGTTGTGTCGATACTGCCGCCCTTATGATTGAGGGTGCAGATACAACCAATAAGGCATCGCATACCCATAACATTGAAATTATCGAACAAGGCTTACTGGTCGAGCCTGGCAGTTTTGTACTAGATATTCAGAAGGCTGGGCCATATTTCAAGAAACAGGGTGCATTAGGTTTTATTAATAGCTTTGTGAATAACGCCTTGCCGGGCATGAAGCATCCGATTCATGGGGTGGTCGATGTGCTGGAATTAATCTATAACACGCATCCAAAAACGCCGTATGGACTCAGTCTGGCAGTAAGTCATGACACGATTCTGGCAGCTATGATTGCAGTCATGTCAGGTCATCAGGAAGTTAGTCGGGAAGACTGGCCGAAAATGATGGAAGGTTTGTTTGTCTGGTTTGAAGGCGATGTGTTTGAGGAGTCTAAACTGAAATGGATCTGGCGCGGTAAGGTACATGAACTGGATATTTCCCAGTTTCAGAATGCGGAATTACACACCAGGAAATAAGTTAAAAGCTCAATCATGAGGGTTGAGCTTTTACATTTGTCTTATGAAAGTGAAATAGAATAATCATCAAAAATCACTATGCTGATATTTAAACAGATATCCAAAGTATAGGAAAAACAATGAAAACTATCACAATTTTAAGTTTGGTTATTATGGTGGGTCTAACCGCCTGTCAGAAACGTGATACGGATTCGCCAGAGCAGGACAAGACCACAACGCCACATTCTATGGATAAGGATCAATAATTCAAATATTAAACTGGCTGATATTGCCGTTCTTACTTTTATCAATCTTATTTTTGGTGCGAAATAGGATTTCCATAAGTTTTAAAGAATATTTTAAAAATATTGGGAAATAAGGAAGAAGAATTGAGTGGAAATAATCTTGTAAAGTCTATTTATTAAAAAATGATCTTTTTATTGAATAGATCATTTTGTTGATTTACTAAATTTTGGGCACAAAAAAAGCCCTAAAAGGGCTTTTTTCATTTGCGATTAGTTAGAAGCTAATGCTTTAACTTGCGCGTTCAAACGGCTCTTATGACGAGCTGCTTTATTTTTATGGATGATACCTTTGTCAGCCATACGGTCGATTACTGGAACAGCTTTTTTGTAAGCTTCAGTAGCAACAGCATAGTCGCCAGCAGCAATAGCAGCTACTGTACGTTTAAGATATGTACGAACCATAGAACGCAAGCTTGCGTTGTGTTTGCGTGCTTTAACGTTTTGACGAGCACGTTTTTTTGCTTGAGCAGAGTTTGCCACTCGTGCACTCCTTGAAATAGATTGGTCTGGGCGGGCTGAAACTCAACTGAAAACCACATCAGAAGAACTATCACCAGCCCGTAAACAAGTGCCATATTTTGAGGAAACTGAGGGCTTAAGTCAAGTCTTGACATGCTTTGACAACATTTTAGTTGCAGAAAAATTCTAAAGAAAACGTTAGATTAGTATTCAGGCAGGGAGATCGTACAAAAAATGACTAAAACCATAACATATCCAATCATCATTGGTGCCACAGGTCTTGTGGGTAAGAGCTTGGTACAACAGCTGGTTAATGAGCCGAGCTGCAAGCGTATCAGTGTCGTGGTACGCAAGCACCAGCCAGAGTTTGAGCAATGGCCCAAAGTCAAACAACTGGTCTTTGAGGATTTTCTGATGTTGAATGATCAGGATGTCAGCGGACATACCCATGCTTTCAGCTGTCTGGGTACAACCTTAAAGCAGGCAGGTTCCAAAGATGCTTTTTATAATGTGGACTATACCATCAATGCCCATTTTGCCGAGCTGGTTCAACAGACGGATGCGCATTATCTGCTGATTAGTGCCATGGGGGCGAATGCTGAGTCCTGGTTTTTCTATAATCGGGTCAAAGGCGAGCTGGAAGATTATATCCAGACCTTAACGCTGGAACGAATCAGTCTGATCCGGCCATCTTTATTAATGGGTGAACGTGGTCATCAACGTTTACTGGAAGATGCTGCACAGAAACTCTATGGCAAGTTTTCGCATTTGGTACCGGATTCTTTTAAATACAAGCCAGTGACAGCCGAGCAGGTGGCTCATACTATGGTATATGCAGCCCTGAATCAGACTGTGAAATTTGAAATTTATGATAATTTAGCCATACAAAAAATGAAATGAGGGTAAAAATCGTGTCCAGCGTACCATTTGTAACTTGTGACCTGCTTGATGATAATCCAGATAAAGACCTGCAATTCGTAACACCATGCCTGGATGGCAAGTTTTTTAAAAGCTATGGGGCACGTAGAAGCTTTGGTGGCCAGATTGTCACAGTAAAGTGCTTTGAAGATAATTCTCGTGTCAAAGAATTACTGGCAACCGATGGTACAGGCAAAGTCCTGGTGGTGGATGGTGGTGCTTCGATGCGCTGTGCACTGATGGGTGACCTGATTGCTGAATCAGCAGTAAAGAATCACTGGAATGGTGTAATTATTTACGGTTGTGTACGTGATGTGGATGCGATTGCCGAACTGGATCTTGGTGTGCATGCCTTAGCTTCGATTCCTCAAAAGAGCAATCGCAAAGGTATTGGTGAAGTCGATGTTCCACTGTACTTTGGCGGCGTGACTTTTCAATCAGGTGAATACGTTTATGCGGACAATAACGGGATCGTGCTGTCTAAAGAAAAACTGGTGGACTAATCCTGTTTATTGAAAACATACAAAAATCAGCTATACCGTGAAAGTCAGTCAGTTTAGATTGCTGCTTTCACGGCTTTAAAACAATAAAGAGGACAGACGATATGTTAGGCCATCAGATTAAAGTAGCACAGGCATTGGCATCCGCATTTCTGGAAGGTGGACGAGGAGTTTCCGGAACGCCATTTCCAAACCAGCCTGAAAAACCCTTAAAGCTTTATGAGTACGAAGGCTCGCCATTCTGTCGCCGTGTCCGTGAAGTGATGACTTTACTCAACCTTGATTATGAAGTGTATCCATGCCCACGAGGCGGTAAACGCTTCCGTCCTGAAGTAAAACAGCAAGGAGGCAAACTCCAGTTCCCATTTTTAGTAGATGAAAATACAGGAGATAAACTTTACGAATCTCAGGATATCATTCATCATCTGTTTAAGCATTATGGCAAAACTGGTAAGACGCCGGCGAAATATTCAAATTATCCAAAGGTGCCGGTGGCTGCAATTGCTGGTACGATGGTCAACGGTTTACGCGGTGGTATGGCAAAACCATTAAAGAAAAATAAACCTGCACCTGAACAGCTTCTGGAGCTGTGGGGGTTTGAAGCCAGCCCGTATACCCGTATAGTCCGTGGTGTATTGTCTGAGCTGGAAATTCCTTATATCTACCACAATGTGGCGAAAGAACGCTGGCAAGATTATGGCCCAGCCAAGCTACGCTTAAAGCCAGGAAAATACGAGCCCTTGCCAGGCGGTAAACGCGAACAGCTGTTCACCATGATGGGGAACAATATCCAGGTGCCTTATCTGGTCGATCCGAATACCAATGTAAAAATGTTCGAATCTAAAGATATTGTGAAATATCTAAAAGGTCAGTATGGCGCTTAATTTTCGTAAATTTTTTAATTAAAGAATTTCCTAGGTCACCAACGAAAAAGAGGATCAAATGATCCTCTTTTTTGTTTCTTATTCTTCTTCTTCAGCAGGCGGAACCAGCATGAGGATGGATTCATTGAGCAAATCTGCCAGATCTTCCAGTATATCTTCATCAGCAAAGTCCAGATTGAGCATCACAGACTCACCATTGGCGATCAGCTTGAGTTTTTCTGCAAAAGCTTCCGAGATACATAAACCTTCACCATTGCCCCAGAATAGTATTTTATCATCTTCTTCAGTATAAAGCAGGCGTGATGCAGGCTCGAGCATAATGCTATAGCCTTGGTCTAATGCTTCTTCCAGGTCGCCAGTACCAATTTCTTCAGCTTCTGGAATATTTTCTGGGTATTTAGGTTCAGACATCAGGCTCATGATGGCATCTTCAAGTACATTGGAGTTATGTAACTGCTCCATGATTTTACTTTTCAGATATTCAAGCTCATTAGTTGTGACTTCACCAGCAGCACTGATTTGATCACGAATGATATCGGTCAGAGGATTACGTAAGACTTCATTTTCAGCAAACTTGTCTCCAACACGATCCATCATGTCACTGACATTTGGCATACGGAAACCAAAAGAGAAAGTTAAACAGTCATCTTCAGCTACGCCGTAGTGTGAAAGCCCAGGCGGAACATACAGTAAGTCGCCTGGAGCAAGGACTTCATCAAAGTTTACATCCATTTCTGGAAGTAATTTTAATGGCTGACCCGGAACAAGTTCAGTCTCTGCATTACACATCTGACCTAATTGCCAGCGACGGTGACCATAACCTTGTACAAGGAAGACATCATAGAAGTCGAAATGCTTGCCTACAGAACCACCCTGAGGCGCATACGACACCATGATGTCATCACGGCGCCATTGTGGAATGAATGGAAATTTTTTCCAGAGTTCTGATAGATCAAAGGAATAGTGATCTACTGCCTGAACAAGGAGTGTCCATAATTTAGGCATCTTCTGGAAATCAGCTTTTAGTAAAGGTGAAGATTTCACTGACCATTGGTTCGGGTCGCGGTCTTTTTGCTTGATCAGGCGTGCAGTGACATTTTCATCCAGAGCCAGCTCCATGACATCGTCAGGTTCAAGCAGGCCAGCAATTTCAGGCATGGCATTACGTACTAGGAGAGGTTTTTTCTGCCAGTATTCAGCAAGGAATTGTTCAGCGGTAATTCCGCCTAATACATCTAAAGATTGGGACATGGGATTAACTACAAGATAAATTTTGCTTATTGTCCCTTGAGTTATTGAATGGTGCAAGCGAGATGGTGAGAAATAGAGCTTTTATAAATAGCAGGAGAGCAAACTAAGTAATATTTATTTTCATAAAATAAATGATGAGAATTTTATTTAAAAATTAATTTATTAAAAAATTTTAGCGCTCTTAAAAATTGAATAAGAAGAATAGCATTTTGAATGAAGGATAAGAATTACAAAGATATGAACCAAATTAGAGTAGCTCAATTAAAAGTGATAATTACGTAAATAAAATAGTGAAAAACATACTTTGATTGACATAAGTGACGAAATGACACAATTTTTTGTAAGGAGAATAAAAATAATTTGGAAAATAAAATGAAAGAAATTCAATTAATTAATAAAAAAACAAAAGAAAAAATACAGATGAATGCTGATACGGTTCGAGTTGATCAAAGCTCCATTGTAAAAATCAAAATTTCTAAATCAGATATTGTCCAGATGTCTCAAGACGGTACAAATCTGATTTTAGTATTGAGAAATGGCGAAAGATTGGTAGTTGAAAATTTTTATGCAAACAATCATGAAGGTTTAACGTCTAGTCTTGTGATTGAAGAGCAAAGCGGTACTTTGTATTGGTTTGATGAGGTGACCAAGCAATATAAGCAGATTTCAAGGACAGATACATTATTACCATCTTCCTCGTTTCTTGCAGAAAATTGGGAGTGGATAGCGATTGGTACATTGCTCATTGGTGGAGTTGCAGCGACAGACAGTGGTGAGGTTGAAGATGATGAACAGTTAGAGCTAAATGAGCCAGTGCCAATAGATCCTGGGCCGGAAGTGCCAGTAGAACCTGAACCGGAAATACCAGTAGAGCCAGAACCTGAACCTGAGCCGGAAGTACCGATACAACCTGAGCCAGAAGTTCCGGTAGAGCCAGAACCGGAACCAGAAGTGCCGGTAGATCCAGAACCAGAGCCGGAAGTGCCAGTAGAGCCAGAACCAGAACCAGAAGTACCAGTAGAACCAGAAGTGCCAGAACCTGAACCAGAAGTACCGGTAGAGCCTAAACCGGAACCAGAGCCGGAAGTACCAGTAGAACCTGAACCAGAAGTACCAATAGAACCAGAGCCGGAACCAGAAGTGCCGGTAGAACCTGAGCCAGAGCCGGGGCAACCAGAACCAACAAATCCAATACTTCGACTAGCTCGACTTAACCTAGTTGAACAAAATGAATATACCGTTCCTGATCAAGAAGCTGTGAGCAGGTTTAAAACATCACGAGAATTTATGAGGAATAGCTCTGAAGAGCAACAAGGGGCAGTTGATACTGATCATGATGTTATTCCATCAGATAGGAACGAGGACATTATTGATGCTAAACAGCTCATAGATTTCATTTCTTCGGGCTTGGATAGCAATACGCAAGTTTATAAAATACTAAATACAGCGGATGCAATTTCAAATTTAAATAATCAGATGAATCTGTTGTTAGAGGGTATAGAAAAAGAAAGTAGTTTGATGAATATCGACTTTATGCGATCAGATACAGTTTCATTAGCTGAGCTGCTTTCTGATTCTAGTCATGTAGACAATATTATTGTAGTAGGGAATGAAGGGGATCAAATTATGATTCAAACTGATGCTGAAGAGGTTGCGCAAGCCAGCGATCCGTTGATATTGGAAAATCAATCAGATCTCATGTTGCAACAGCTTTTATCTGAGCAGCAACAGATTATTGGTTAAATATTTACCTGATCGATAGTTGCTAAAAAGCAGTCCTAAAACTGCTTTCTTACTAATTTTTAAGGCAACAGAATATCCAGCTCACGCAAGATATTGCATAGTTTGATCATCGGCATGCCCATCAACGTCGTCTGGTCCTGACCAATCATTTCTTCAAACAGACTAATGCCTAAGCTTTCACATTTAAAGCTGCCAGCGCAGTGCAGAGGCTGTTCAATGTCAATATAACGTTCGATTTCAGCTTGAGATAGCTTGCGGAATTTTACCTTATAATGCTCAACCAGAGTTTGCTCAAAACCGCTAGATTTCTGTTGCACGCTCAGTGCTGTACTGAAATATACAATCTTGTCTGAATTGGCCTGTAACTGGCGAATTGCTTTTTCAGCAGTTAAGGGCTTGCCAATAAAGATATCTGGTGCGCCTTCACGCCAAGCCACCTGGTCAGAGCCAATGACGATTGCATCTGGGTGTTGCTCAGCCACATGTCGGGCTTTTTCAAAAGCCAGTCGCTTGGCTAAGTCATCCGCATGATTTTCACCTTGTGGTGATTCATCGATATCCGGGACGATCGATACGTAGTCAAGACGTAAGCGATTCATCAATTCTTTACGGGTCTGGCTGGAAGAGGCCAGAATAATCTTTGCGGTATTCATTAGACAGCGTATTCTTCTAAAACATGCAGAGGGACATAGGCTAGAACTGCTTTATGGCAGGCTTGCAGCTTGATTGGTGGCGCCTGGCCTGCTTCATAAGCTTCTACCCAGCGCGTCACGCAAATACACCAGAAATCACCTGGCTGAAGCCCCGGAAAACCGACTTCTGGTAAAGGCGTAATCAGATCATTACCTACTTTTTGGGAGAAATTTAAAAACTCCGAAGTCATCTGTGCACAAACTGTATGCTGGCCCAGGTCACTAGGGGAAGTATGGCAGAAACCATTACGGAAGTAGCCGGTAATCGGGTCAAAACAGCAGCTCGCCAATGGCTCGCCCAAAACATTTAAACGGTTTAAATCTGGATCTGGATGTATCGACATGGGTACGGAATCTGATGGATGCTTTTTCCTATCATAACAAAACTTTGGCAATCGTTAGCTTTTCTGCAAAAGATGCTAACCTTTTTCTGCATAATCATTTAAAATCGCCTCGTTTTTAATATCTATAAAGAGAGCTCTAGATGAACTTTCAACGTATGACTGACCTTGACCTTGCGGGTAAGCGCGTTCTTATTCGTGAAGATTTAAACGTCCCTGTTAAAAATGGCGTGATTACTAGCGATGCACGTTTACGCGCAGCATTGCCAACTATTAAAGCTGCCGTAGAAAAAGGTGCAGCGGTTATGGTGTATTCACACCTTGGTCGTCCAGTTGAAGGTGAGCCTAAAGCTGAACAGTCACTTGCACCTGTAGCAGCATATTTGACTGAAGCATTAGGTCAGGAAGTAAAGTTATTCACTGACTACCTGGATGGCGTTGAAGTTCAACCTGGTCAAGTGGTTTTACTTGAGAACTGTCGTTTCAACATCGGTGAAAAGAAAAATAACCCTGAACTTGCCGCGAAATATGCAGCACTTTGTGACGTATTTGTAATGGATGCATTTGGTACAGCACACCGTGCAGAAGCATCTACTGAAGGTGTGGCTCGTCTGGCGAAAGTGGCGGCAGCAGGTCCTTTACTTGCAGCAGAATTGGATGCTTTGGGTCGCGCGTTGAAAACTCCTGAAAAACCAATGGTTGCAATCGTTGCTGGTTCCAAGGTTTCAACTAAACTAGACGTATTGACTTCACTTTCTGATATCTGTGATCAATTGATCGTAGGTGGTGGTATCGCGAATACTTTCCTTGCAGCTGCTGGCTACAATGTAGGTAAATCACTGTGTGAAAATGATTTGATCGATACAGCTAAAGCAATTGCAGCCAAAGTTTCTGTTCCACTTCCAACGGACGTTGTGGTTGCTGATGCATCTGAAATCAATTTTGATGACTTCCTGGGCTCATTAGCTGTTGCTAAAGCGGTTGTGAAAAAAGTTGAAGATGTTGCTGACAACGACATGATCCTTGATGTAGGTCCAGAAACTGCAAAAGCATTTGCTGAAATTTTGAAAACGTCTAAAACGATTCTTTGGAACGGTCCAGTGGGCGTATTTGAAGTAGATCAATTCGGTGAAGGCACGAAAACTCTATCGTTAGCGATTGCTGAATCGGAAGGTTTCTCGATTGCAGGTGGTGGTGACACGCTTGCTGCGATTGATAAATACAACGTTGCTGACAAAATTGGTTATATCTCGACTGGTGGGGGTGCATTCCTTGAGTTTGTCGAAGGTAAAACCCTTCCTGCAGTTGCGGTACTCCTAGAACGCGCTTAATTGCATGTTTTAGCCTAAAAAAGCTGGCCAAGTGCCAGCTTTTTTATGTCATTTTTTTGACAGCGGAAACTTATCATTCATGGCTTCGTCATTAAAATGCAATAAATCTGTCATAAGATGCACACATTAAATCACCAAATGATGAGATTACGTGATGAAAAAACAGTTAACTTTAGCGGCATTATTGGCAGCATCATTGGCACTGACTGCATGTGCGAAACAGGAAAATACCCCAGCAGCTGAAGCAGAAGCTTCGGCAGCCGTAGCAGATGAGACTGTAACGCCAGAACAGCAAGCAGCGATTGATGCAATTGATCAGCCGGTTCTAGATGAAAAAAATACCGACATTCCTGCTGAAATTGCGAATGCTCCAGCAGATGCAGCGACTGCAGACGACTCAGTCGCAGCAACTTCGGAAGCTGTGGCACCTTAATTGGGTCAATGTGAGACAAAATCCCTGCATTTGCAGGGATTTTTTTTAAATAGTGTTATTTGTTGCTGAATTGAAACCTTTGTGCATGTAGAATATGTGGCATTCACTGGGAGGATATTATGGCTCTTATTTCATTGCGCCAGCTCTTGGATCACGCCGGCGAACATGCTTACGGCGTACCAGCATTTAACGTAAACAACTTAGAACAAATGCGTGCCATTATGTTGGCAGCAGACCAAACAAATTCACCTGTAATCGTACAGGCATCTGCGGGTGCACGTAAGTACGCAGGTGCACCGTTCTTGCGTCATCTGATTTTGGCAGCAATCGAAGAATGGCCACACATTCCAGTGGTAATGCATCAAGACCACGGTACCAGCCCTGACGTATGTCAACGTTCTATCCAGTTAGGCTTCTCATCAGTGATGATGGATGGTTCTTTGGGTGAAGACGGTAAAACACCAACTTCATATGAATACAACGTCGATGTCACTCGTCGTACGGTACAAATGGCGCATGCGTGTGGCGTTTCTGTTGAAGGTGAAATTGGTTGTCTGGGTAGCCTTGAAACAGGTATGGCCGGTGAAGAAGATGGTGTGGGCGCTGAAGGCGTACTAGATCATTCTCAGCTTTTAACTTCAGTTGAAGAAGCGCGTCAATTCGTTGCTGATACTAACGTCGATGCTTTAGCAATTGCTGTAGGTACTTCTCACGGTGCGTATAAATTCACGCGTCCACCTACAGGTGATATTCTTGCGATCGACCGTATTAAAGAAATTCACGAAGCACTGCCAAATACGCACCTTGTAATGCACGGTTCAAGTTCTGTGCCACAAGAATGGTTAGCTGTAATTAACCAGTATGGCGGCGACATCAAAGAAACGTATGGTGTTCCAGTTGAGCAACTGGTTGAAGCGATCAAACACGGTGTCCGTAAAATCAATATCGACACAGACTTACGTTTAGCTTCAACTGGTGCAATGCGTCGTATGATGGCTGAAAAACCAAGTGAATTCGATCCACGTAAATTCTTTGCTGCAACCGTTGAAGCAATGAAGCAAATCTGTGTAGATCGTTACGAAGCATTTGGTACAGCAGGTAATGCTGACAAGATTCGTCCAATTTCATTGGAAAAAATGGTTTCTCGCTACTAATTGCTAGCCTGAAATCATGCTTGAAAGCCCACAAAAATCTTGTGGGCTTTTTTTGTATTAAAATAGCGTACTTAAAAATACTGATGAGCATGCAATGGAACTGATCTTTGCAGCTGCACTATGCAGTGTCATGGTCTCGATTTTACTCAAGACAGGAAGGAACAGGGGACTCAATCCCATTCATCTGATTGCATGGAACTATGCCACAGCAAGTGTTCTTTGCTATTTCTGGTTTAAACCCGATCTGGCACATGTATCAGTCACTCATACGCCGTGGTTACTGATTTTTGTCTTAGGCATCTTGTTGCCAAGTGTATTTCTGCTACTGGCTCGGGCTTTGCAAACAGCGGGGATCCTAAAGACAGAAATCGCCCAGCGTCTATCAATCGTACTTTCTCTTGCAGCAGCTTACTTCATCTTTCAGGAACAGTTTAGCCAGCTGAAAATCATTGGAATCGGTCTCGGGATCACTGCGGTGATTTGTATCCTGCTGTCCAATCGAAATGATACTGGCACAGGAACTCGAGGTATGCTGTATCTGGGATTAGTGTGGGTCGGATACGCACTGATTGATGTGTTATTGAAATACACCACCAGTTTGGGGTTGCAGTTCGCTGTGACGCTGAACCTGATGTTCATCTGTGCCTTTATTTTCTCAATGACTTATCTAGTGATTAAATATCATCATTTTGGTGATTTGAAGCATATTGGTGCCGGGCTGGTTCTAGGGGGACTGAACTTCGCCAATATAGCATTTTATGTTAAAGCGCATATGCTGCTAAAAGATACACCAGCGATTGTGTTTGCGGGAATGAATATTCTGGTAGTGGTATTTGGGGTACTTGCAGGCCTGGTCTTCTTTAAAGAGCGTCTAAAGCCTGCAAGCAGTCTCGGGTTAGTGCTGGGGCTTGCCAGTGTTATCTGCTTAGCCTATGCCATGTCTGCTTGACATAGGCACTGGCATAATCTAGTGGCAGACGAATCAGGTCTTCTTTTTCAGCCAAGCCCAGAAGCATGCCAGCCTGTCGGCAGTGTGGGCAATGCGGATAACGATGCTGTTCATGCTTATATTGATGTAGATAGATTTTTTCGCAGTGTTTGCATTCAAATTTAATTGGTCTGGATGGAAGAACTGACATGGATACCTCTATTGTTATTCTGAATTATAAGTGTTCTTTAGTTAAGCAAAAATTAGGCCCATAATGACAAGTAAAGGGGCTTTGCGCCCCTTTTATAACATAAAATGCTTACAGTTTGGTGAAAACATCTTCAGCTTTCAGACGGGATTTTGGCAGCTTGGCATTGAAATCATTTTCACTGCGGTAACCCAAAGTCATAATTACAGATGGAATCAAGCCTTGTTCATTGAGGTTCAATTCTTCAGTAAGAATGCCTTCATCAAAGCCACCAATGGGCGTTGCATCTACACCTTCGATTGCTGCAGCAATTAACATTTGACCCAGTGCAATAAAGGTCTGGTTTTCCGCCCAACGCTGAATATCTCCTTTTTCATTACGGTAATATTCAACATAACCTGTACGGGTATTGCGCTGTGCTTCTTTGGCGGTTTCATCTTTAAAACGGCCGAGTACATCATCACGTTCCAGAAGATTATTTAAATGCTGCTCAGTAATGTCAGCTTTGGTGCAGAAAAGAATTGTATGCGAAGAATCCAATACTTTTGGTGCATTATAGGCATATGTACCCACTAAAGCCTTGGCAATACGTGCTTTGGCATCCGCATGATCAGCGATAAAAAAATGCCAGGGCTGGATATTAATTGAAGAGGGAGCCAGGCGAAGAATCTCGGTCAAACGATCAAACTGTTCCTGCGGAATTTTCCTGGATGGATCATAAGCCTTTGTCGTATAACGAGATTCAGAAACCTTAAGTAAATCCATAACTGGACTCCATTCGTCTTTGTTGATCTTGGATGGGGGCATACAGTAAAGTCATACTGTAAGTGAAGTGGATTATTACAATAAATTTCCTTCAGGCAAAGCATAAGTTGTGTAGATATCTACTATTTATAATGTTAGCACTTAGAGCTTTGGCTAATGATAAAAGAGCTTTTCACTATTGGCACTTTTTGCCAAGAGGCGTTTAATAAGCTTATAAGCAATAACATGCAAGCGAGCGGGCGTATGCAATACACCAATTACTTCAAAAGAAAACTCAAAACTGAACAGCAAATCGGGTTATGGGTCGGTCTGGCAGATGCTTACGGTACAGAAATTGCTGCCAATGCCGGCTATGACTGGCTGTTGATTGATGGTGAGCATGCACCTAGTGATTTAAGAACCACGTTATCGCAACTACAAAGTATTGCAGCCTATCCATCGCAGGCAGTGGTACGCCCACCCATTGGCAGTGTACAGCTCATCAAGCAGCTTCTGGATATTGGCGCGCAAAGCTTACTCATCCCCATGGTTGAAACGGTTGAACAGGCCGAGCTGATGGTAAAAGCGGTACGTTATCCACCAGAAGGGATCCGGGGTGTTGGTGCAGCGCTGGCTCGTGCTACTCGCTGGAATAGTATTCCGAATTATTACCAAACCGCCCACGAAGATATCTGTCTGTTGATTCAGATTGAATCGGTAAAAGGTCTGCAAAATCTGGATGAAATTTTAAAGGTCGATGGTATTGATGGTGTTTTTATTGGTGCAGTGGATCTGTCTGCGACCATGGGGTATCAAGGCAATCCAAATCATCCTGAAGTTCAAAAAGCCGTGATTGACGCGATTCAGCGGATTCGTGCTGCTGGTAAAGCGGCTGGTATTCTGTCGACACAACATGATATTACTCAAAAATATCTCGATTTGGGTGCTGAATTTGTTGCGGTCGGCGTGGATACCAGTGTACTGATGAATTCTTTGCGTGAACTGTTATTTAAATATAAGCAGGGTACTGAAGTGGTGAAATCTGAAGGTGGATATTAATCTGCTTTCTACATCCTGAAATGAGAAAGACAACTGTAACCAGTTGCCTATTATTTAGCTTAGATTTAGTAATTCAGTTTTTTAAGTTAGCTTCAGCAGGACCTTGATGAAACAGTTTTTCACATTATGTACCTACATAATCACCTAAAATAAAAAGCCTTGATTAATTCAGGGCTTTTTATTAGTAAAGTGTATTAGGATTTTGCATCAAATATTTTGAAAGAGTAGGTTCAATGCGATAAATTTTTTTATTACCTTCTAGCCTTCCAGTGTTGTAAATAAACTTCACCGCTTCAAGCCAAGCTACTGCTTGATCATTAGAATTTAAACTCTTTTCTTGAACTTTTCCATCCATAAATAATGACAGAATATTCTTCTCTTCATAAGATAATTTTGTCAAAGAATTGATAAATTCTTTTTGTGTTTTTGAAATTAAATCTCGTTGTTCTTTTTGACGTTTTAGAAAAACAATGAGGTCATATATCAAAAATGAGAGACTTATGAGGAATATAATTAATAAAAATGTGAAGTAGCTATTAACAAATTGACTTAGATTTGGGTCAATTTCAAGAGTAGAAACTGCAAATATTAAGGACACAAATATAAGAAATATACTATTAGCTTTTTGAAAACTGGATTTCATTTTATGTGTATGAAAAATAATAAAATTAATTGAATGATAACTGATCATTTTAATAAAGAGCAAGTGAATTTTCTTAGTCGTAATTCCGCTATATTTAGTAATACCAAGTCGTCAGCTGTATTTCTTGCTCAGGATCACCAGAAAGCTCAAGAATCTGCGCAGATTCTTCTCTCCAGTCGCCTAAGACAATCCGCTTTTTGCTATTTACATCATGAATATTGGCACGATGAGTATGACCATGAATCAGCAGATCGACATCTTGTAGTGCGGTGTTAACAGCATCTTGATTCACGTCCATAACCTCATAGCTTTTGAATTGCTGCGCTTCATGGCTTTTCTTGCGGAAACCTTGTGCCAACCGGGCACGAAAAGACAACGGCATTTTTCTTAAAAAGCCGACTAACCAGGGATGACGGATAATTTTACGGAATCTTTGGTAGCTGATGTCATCAGTGCAGAGTTCGTCGCCATGTTCTATACGAATCTTTTTGCCAGTAATCGTTAAGAACTGAACATCGGGCAAAAGTTGTCCTGTGAACTGATTTAGAAAATCTTTGCCCAAAGCGAAGTCACGATTACCGACTAGAAAATAAACCTGATTACCCGCTTTGGTAAACTGTTTTAAATGCTCAATAATTTCATCCAGCCAAGGAGCGGTATAGTCGTCACCAATCCAGGCATTAAACCAGTCACCCAGAATATAGAGTTGGGTATTCTTATCTTTATAGGCATCTAATAAATCTAAAAACCCCCGAACGAGTCGAGGGTGATCAGGTGACAAATGTAAATCGGCGATAAACAGATGGGTCACAAATCTTTTCCTTTTATTCCTCTCTAGATCCCTCATTCATATGAGGGATTTTCCATTACACCGTTTTAAAGCATCGCTTTAAAACTCATAAAGAACGGAGAGGACGTTTTTTATTCAGAAATGATTTTTGCAGATTCGATTACAACGTTCTCTAGTGGAACGTCAGCGTGGTAGCCACGGTTACCAGTGCGAACACCTTTGATTGCGTCAACAACGTCCATGCCTTCAACAACTTTACCAAATACTGCATAACCCCAACCTTGTGCAGTTTTGCCAGTATGGTTAAGGAAAGCGTTGTTTTTCACGTTAATGAAGAACTGAGCAGAAGCAGAGTGAGGTGCTTGAGTACGTGCCATTGCAATGGTACCAACGTCGTTGCTCAGACCGTTGTCAGCTTCGTTTTCAATCGCGTCACGCGTTGCTTTTTCTTTGAAGTTTTCGTCCATGCCGCCGCCTTGAATCATGAAACCATCAATAACGCGGTGGAAAATTACGCCGTCATAAAAACCGTCACGTACATATTCTAAGAAGTTTGCCACTGTTTTAGGTGCTTTTTCAGCGTTTAATTCAAGAACAATACGACCTTTATTGGTGTTTAATTCGACTTGAGGAAAACTCATTGTGTAATCTCCTGATCATGACCTTTGAAGTCATGGGTTTTTTTGAATGAGAGAAGCATAAGCAAACTGTAATCGACAAGGCAAGCAAAAATATACTTTTCTCGGATAAAATTCTGAAAATCGTATCTTATTTATGCATTGTTCCAGCAGGTAAATCCAGATAATTGCCTGCGCTTTACCAATTAACAATGACACATTTTTTTGAAAGAGTATGTTTCTTTTCTTAAACAGCGACATGCGATTATATTTATGAAAAAGCTCCGGATCATTCGTCCAAATTTGCATGCAATTACAGCAGACCTGGCCTGATCATTTTAAAATGATTGAATAGAAAACAAATGCCACAGTTAGCAGTTGAGAGATTGATCACCTAAAGTTAAACTAGGGGACTTTAGTTTATGTTTTACGGCATGTCTAAAGCCTCCCGTAACAGGACATAAAACCCTTATTTTTAACTTTAGAAGTGAATGATTGATCATGAAGCCAAATGATGTTGTTACATCTCTGCCCGAGAACCCGACCCAAAACAAGAATGCAGTCGATTCAGCGCAGCAGCAGGAACAACAACCGGGCTTAGACTTTGTGCGCCAGGTCATCACTGATGATTTAGAAGCAGGCCGTACTCAACAAGTGGTGACACGTTTCCCACCTGAGCCAAATGGTTACCTGCATATCGGACATGTAAAAGCGATCTGTCTGAACTTTGGTATTGCTCAAGAATTTAATGGTTTATGTAATCTGCGTTTTGACGATACCAACCCGGATGCTGAAGAACAAGAATATGTTGATGGTATTGCCAATGATGTGAAATGGTTAGGTTTTGAATGGAATGGTGAGCCGCGCTATGCATCGAGCTATTTTGATCAGCTTTATACATGGGCTATTCAACTGATCGAACAGGGTGATGCCTATGTGGACTTACAGTCTCCAGAAGAAATCAAGTTAAATCGCGGTAACTTTGTAGAACCAGGTAAAAACTCGCCACAACGTGATGCCACTGTTGCTGAAAACCTAGAGCGTTTTGAGAAAATGCGCAATGGCGAGTTTGCGGAAGGTCAGGCTGTGCTTCGTGCCAAGATCGACATGGCGTCTCCAAACGTGCATATGCGTGATCCGATTCTGTATCGCATCCTGCATTCTGAACACCATCAGACTGGCGACAAATGGAAAATCTACCCAATGTACGACTATGCGCATCCATTATCAGATGCCATTGAAGGTGTAACACACTCTTTATGTACACTGGAATTTCAGGATCACCGTCCATTCTATGACTGGGTGATCGAGAAAGTTCAATCACCAGCTGTTCCACGTCAGTATGAGTCAAGCCGTCTGAATGTCGACTACACCATTACTTCTAAGCGTAAGCTGCGTAAACTGGTTGAAGGCGGATATGTGAATGGTTGGGATGACCCACGTATGCCAACTGTCGTAGGTATGCGCCGTCGTGGTTTCACCCCGGAAGGTCTGCGTGACTTCTGTAAGCGTGTAGGTGTATCTAAGGTTGATGGCAGTATCGTCGATGTAGCAATGCTGGAGTATTGCATTCGCCAGTCTCTGGAAAATGCGGCTGCACGTGGTATGGCAGTACTTAATCCACTAAAAGTGACTTTAACCAATCTGCCAGCGGATATGGATCTGACGCATTCTCGTCACCCAAATGTGGATATGGGCGAGCGTCTGATTCCATTGACCTCTGAAATTTACATTGACCGTAAAGACTTTGAAGAAGAACCACCTAAAGGCTTTAAACGTCTGATTCCTGGCGGTGAAGTGCGTCTTCGTCATGCTTATGTCATCAAGTGTGATGAGGTGATTAAAGATGAAAATGGTGAAGTCGTTGAACTAAAATGTTCAATAGATCCTGAAACTTTAGGTAAAAACCCTGAAGGCCGCAAAGTGAAAGGTGTGATTCACTGGGTATCTGCAAGCAAAGGTATTTCTGCAGAAGTTCGTATTTATGATCGTCTGTTCACTGAATCTGATCCAGAAACTGGTGATGACTTCCTGGCGAACTTGAACCCTGAGTCATTGAAAGTGGTACAAGCCGTGATTGAGCCAGCACTTGCAGAGGCTAAACCGGAAGATCGCTTCCAGTTTGAACGTGAAGGCTACTTTGTGGCAGATCAATATGATCACTCAAGCGAAAAGCCAGTGTTTAACCGTATTCTGGATCTAAAAGACAGCTTTAAGCCAGGTAAATAAGTTGTATCCGGTGAGTGATTTAAATTGTATTGACTATCTTCTACCAAGGCAAATTGGCTTCGGCAGAGTCAAAACAGTTTGGTTCTAATAAACCTTTAGATAGCCCAACTTCGGTTGGGCTATTTCTATGGAGTGTAAAACAAGAACATGATCGTCCGTGATAAAAGTAATAGTTTTAGCCTGCTGTTTGCCTGGCATGGCACCATTTTGCCCAAGGTATTACCCGCGCTTATTTCAGTGATTCTGATTTCTGGGGTACTGGTTTATTTGAGTCGGGAGCATTTTTTTAGCCTGCCTGCAGTGCCTGCAATTGGCTTCACCATCTTTGGGGTAATTCTTTCGATCTTCCTGAGTTTTCGGAATACCGCCTGTTATGATCGCTGGTGGGAGGGGCGTAAGCTTTGGGGTGCATTGATCGCCACCACGCGTCACCTGAGTCGGGATACTCACATACTCGATACTGAAAACAGGGAATTGCTCTTATACCGGATGATGCTGTTTACTCATTTATTGCGCGATCGTTTGCGTCAGCAAGAGAGTAACATTGAGCATTACCAGCCTGATACTCAGTTTGATCCAATTGCTTTCAATCAGCTTAAGCAGCAGGTTAATCCTGCACAATGGGTACTGGAACAGATGCAGAAACAGTTAGTAGAATGTTATCGATCAGGGCAGATCTCCGATATTATTTATAATAACCTGAATCAGTATACGGTAGAGCTCGGAAATATTCAGGCAGGTTGCGACCGGATTCTGTCGACGCCGTTGCCATTTTCTTATTCCGTACTGTTGCATCGAGCAGTATATTCTTTCTGTTTTATTCTGCCTTTCAGCCTGGAAGCCAACTTGGGATTATGGACGCCAGTCCTAGTGGCATTGATTGCCTATCTGTTTTTAGGCTTGGATGAGTTGAGTGCCGAGCTAGAAGAACCTTTTGGACTACAGGACAATGACCTGGCGCTTGATTCAATCGTGCGCTTGGTCGAACGGGAAACTTTAAGTTCTATAGGACGGGAAATACCTGAACCTTTAAAGCCTTGGAAAGGGCATCTGAGTTAAGTCAGTTATTTTCATCCATATTAAAAGCCCCATTTATTTGGGGCTTTTAATTAGCGTTTTTTCAGGTTGCTGAGTATGTTCCTGGAACTGTTCCTGTAGCTCACGGTATTGCTGCAAACGTCGTTTTGCTTTGTCGCGTAATTTCTTTTTAATATATAGTACCAATGCAAAGCAAGTGGTGGTTAATGTCAGGAACATACTGTTCATGAAGCTCATCATCGAACTGATATAACCAATGGTGGTCAGACGGTTCATCATGCGGATCACCTGCGGGCTGCTTTCCACGCCAGTAATCGCCCAGGTACATAGATGTTCACAGTTATTGATAATCAGATGATAATTATTTTCATGCATGCGTGAACGCATACGACGCACAACTTTACGGCCTTTGTATTTGGTATGTGCATATTCCTGAACTTGGATTGGTTTACCATGACTAAACTTGTCAATCGAGGTAATTTCAATCGGGTGCTTTTTAAATAAGTGCGCAAAACCGGAATAATGGATCACACGACCTCGTCCGGCATAAATACCATGATGGGTATAGCCGAAGTGTTTGACCATAAGGTGAGCACCTAAGGGAAAACGTTGAGTTTGTTGCATATGCCACTGAATGCCAATTGATGTACAAATGTTTCAAGAAATCAAGTTTAACGGGTTTTTGTGATTTTATCGATGTTTATGTCTGAAAAATCAGCGAACTGATCAGTTGTGTTAATAATGGAATGATGAAAAAAAGTAGAAAGCTTAAGATTAAAATAGCCTAAGCACTATTGAGGATCACTACTCAACCAAGACAAGAGCTAGAGCTGAACATACAGATTGAATAATGCTTCTATTTAAAAGTTCCAGCCAATAAAAAAGCATTTGCTTTCACAAATGCTTTTTTAAAATAAAGCCTGACCACTACTGTAATGGCAAGTTCTGCAGTTCATTCAGTTCCTTACGGCTATAGCCGCGAGAAGCGAGAACTTTTTTGATACCGACAATCACGTCTTCATCAGTTGCTTTTGCCAATGCTTCAAGAAGCTGTTCATTTGACTTACAAGCGCAGTCATTTTCAACACAAGCAATTTGATTCTTGTGTTCATTTTGTTGTTCAGCAGTGAACAACTTTTGCCAAAAACTCATAGAGCCTTCATACATGATCTAACATAGCTTGAAATATAGCCAATTAAATAAATAAAGCAATAGGGCCTATGTGATAAAAGCAGCAAACGGTCTTCAAAATTTCCGATTGCAGCTGGTGTTTCAAACGATATTATTCAGTTGAAATAATGGAATTCATGTATAAGTCCATTATTTTAAAAACAAAAAATGGAGCTATTAGAAACTCCATTTATGTAACAAAAAAATAAATTGAAACAATATTTTTAGCGTTTTTCCAGCAGCACACCTGACTCCACATGATGGGTATATGGGAACTGATCGAACAGGGCAAATTTAGTAATTTTATGCGTCTCAGCTAACTGTTTCAGATTGTCATGCAATGTATCTGGATTGCAAGAAATATAGAGGATACGTTCGAAGCGCTGCAGTAACTTGAGTGTTTCATAATCAATACCGGCACGTGGTGGGTCGACAAAGACGGTATCGAAGTCATAAGTTGAAATATCAATTTTGGCTTCTTGCAAACGACGGAACACACGTTCACCGTTATAGGCTTGGGTGAATTCTTCAGCAGACAGACGAGCTACCTGAATATTGTCGATACCGTTCTGCTGAATATTCCATTCAGCTGCATAGACTGAAGATTTCGCCAGTTCGGTCGCTAATACACGACGGAAGCGGGTAGAGAGTGGTAAGGTAAAGTTGCCATTACCACAGTAAAGCTCCAATAGGTCTTTATCAGACTGCTGTGCAGCATTGCATGCCCATTCCAGCATTTTCTGGCAGACTTGCGCATTAGGTTGAGTAAAACTGCTTTCAATTTGCTTATATTGATACTTGCGATCGAACACAGTCAATTCTTCAACAACATAGTCATCAGTTAAAATGACTTTCTGCCCACGACTACGACCAAAAATCTTAATATTGAGTTGTGCTGATATGGCTTTAGCGGCAGCTTCCCATTCAGCAGTCAGTGGGCAACGATAAACCAGTGATACCAACATTTCACCTTTTAAAGTGGCAAGAAAATGCGCTTCAAAGAGACGATTTGATAAAATAGGCTCAGCCTTAAGTGCTGCCAATAAGAGTGGCATTAAGGCATTAATACTGCGGTCGGCAACCGGAAAATCATCAATACGGATGACTTTTTTATTATTGTTCTCATCACGTTCAAACATGGCATAAAACAGGTCATCTTCAGTATGCCAGATCCGAAACTCAGCACGCATGCGATAGTACTGTTCAGGTGATTCGAATACTTCTAAAGCAGGTGGTTGATATTCGGCAAATTGCGCGCTAATGCGTTCAACTTTGGCATCCAGTTGTTGCTGATAAGATGAGGTCATATGCAGTAAAAATCGCAAATATTTTGAAAGCCAAGATGGTAGCAAAAAATTGCTGTTCTGCCTAAGACTATTCAGGGAAACAGGCTGGAAAAGCTGCTAAAAAAAGGCCAAATCTACAAAGGGGAGAGATTTGGCCTTAAGAGGAAAGAAATTAAAATAAAATAAGTGATAAAGCTGTTTATAAGCCTGACATGGTCATCAGACTGGCATTACCACCCGCTGCTGCGGTATTAATGCTAATTGCACGTTCAATTACAAAACGTTCTACCGGAATCTCATAATTTCCGGAACTTAGATGAGTAATACCTACAATTGGACCTTGACGTGTTGCAATACGCTGCTGTAGATCAATCAGTGCAGAAGCATCACCATGATGCAGTACAGCTTCGAAATCACTAGATTCCATATCTTTAATCACTTTAATGGCCTTTACCACTTTTGCTGGCATACTTTGTAAATGTTTAAGTATGAAAGTATTGTCTGCCAGTACAGCCGGGCGACTACCCACCGATAAAATCGCCAGTAATTGCTGAATCTGATCAGCATCATTCGTTGCCAGAGATAATATACTTTCACGTGGCAAGATCATGTACTGGTTTTCTTCACCTGTTGGACCTTGCAGGCTAAAGCTGTGCCCAGTTGTGATTTTAGCTGGAGTGGTTAAGGAAATACTTGGGAAAGTTTTATATACCCAAGCCTTAAAGTCCTGCATTACTGGATTTTCAAGGGAAACTTGGGCAGGCTGCATTGCATAAGGCTGAGCCAGCTTTTTCTCTGACACCTGATGCATTAAACGGTAGATGTAGAGTGGACCACCAGCTTTCGGACCAGTCCCAGACAGACCTTCACCACCGAAGGGTTGTACACCCACCACAGCACCGACAATATTGCGGTTGATATACAGGTTGCCGACATGTGCTTTTGAAATCACGGTCTGCATGGTTTCATCGATCCGGGTATGTAGGCCCATGGTTAGGCCATAACCTTTGCTGTTGATCTGATCCAATAACTGTGACAGTTCACCGGCTTTATATCTAATCAGATGCAGCACTGGACCAAAGACTTCACGTTCCAGATCATTCAGGTTTGGCAGCTCAATTAAGGTTGGTGGAATAAACGTCCCTTGAGCCAAATCGGAAGCATCTTGATTAAACATCAATTGATGGACTTTATGACCTTTACTGCGCATCTGATCAATATGTTTCTGGATATTCTGCTGTGCTTCGGCATCAATCACCGGTCCGATATCCGTTTTGAGCAGAACTGGATTGCCAACACGCAACTGCTGCATGGCACCTTTTAACATATGGCGTACAGTGTCCAGATTATCTTCCTGTACACACAATACACGCAGGGCGGAACAACGCTGACCAGCACTATCATAAGCAGAGTTGACCACATCCAGCACTACCTGTTCGGTCAATGCAGATGAATCCACAATCATGGCATTCTGGCCACCAGTTTCGGCAATCAGGGTTACACTTTCACCAAACTGGTTTAACCGTTTGGCTACAGTTCTTTGCAGAATTTTTGCTACTTCGGTAGAACCGGTAAACATGATGCCTTGAATGCGGGAGTCTTGGCTCAGCTGGGCACCAATGGTTTCACCACGGCCGGGCAACAGTTGCAATACATCTTGTGGAATGCCAGCTTCCCAGAGAATTTGTACAGCTTGGGCAGCAATTAGCGGGGTCTGCTCAGCCGGTTTGGCAATCACAGTATTGCCCGCTACTAATGCCGCAGAAATCTGGCCGGTGAAAATCGCCAGCGGGAAGTTCCAAGGGCTGATACACAGTACGGTACCTAAAGGCTGGATATGGACATTGCCAGGTAAATCTGACATCTGGCCAGCATAATAACGCAGGAAGTCAATCGCTTCACGTACTTCAGCAATGGCATTGGCATAGGTTTTACCAGCTTCACGCGATAGCAGAACCATCAGGGGCAGCAGGCGTTGCTGCATCAGCTCGGCGGCTTTATTCAGACAGGCGGCACGTTCATTCTTTGGCAGATTGGCCCAGAAATGTTGTGCATTGGCAGCTTGGATCAGGGCAATTTCTGCCTGTTCAGTCGTTGCTTCATAAACGGTACCGACGATATCCTGATGCTGGGCTGGATTGATTACGTGTACAGTATTACTTGTATCAGGTTCTGAAAAAGCTGTGCCCATTGCTGCTGCCTGGAACTGGGTATCAGCCAGACTTGCTGCAACTTCATTTAAAGCATTGAGTTCCGCGTCATTGGCCAGATCCAGTCCAGATGAATTGATACGTGTGCTATAAAGATCTTGAGGATAGGGAATATGAGGATGTTTGGCACCCAATACATTTTCCTGTTGAGCGGTCTTTATAATTGTCTGACGAGGATTTTCGATCAGATCTTCAACTTTTAAGCTCTTGTCCGCGATCCGGTTCACGAAAGAAGTATTGGCACCATTTTCCAGCAGACGGCGTACCAGATAGGCCAATAGGGTTTCATGATTGCCGACTGGGGCATAGATACGACATGGAATACCGAGCTTGCCAGCCGCTTTGTCACCGACCACATTTTCATATAGCGGTTCACCCATACCGTGCAGGCACTGGAATTCATATTGACCAGCGTAGTAACGTTCCGGATTGGCGAGTTGGTAAATGGTGGCCACAGTTTGTGCATTGTGAGTGGCAAATTGCGGGTAGATATAATCGGGTTCTGCCAGCAGTTTACGTGCGCAGGCAATATAGGACAGGTCAGTATGTACCTTGCGGGTAAATACCGGATAATCCGCCATACCTTCGATCTGGGCTTTTTTGATCTCGCTGTCCCAATACGCACCTTTGACCAGACGGATCATCAGGCGTTTCTGGCTGCGTTTAGCCAGATCGATAATATAATCCACTACATAGAAGCAGCGTTTCTGGTAGGCTTGAATCACGAAACCAATGCCTTTCCAGTCATTGAGTGTCGGTTCAAAACACAGGCGTTCTAAAAGCTCTAAGGAAATTTCCAGACGTTCGGTTTCTTCCGCATCGATATTCAGACCGATATTGTACTTTTTCGCCAGAACCGCCAGATTTAGTACTTTGCTATACAGTTCATCATTAACACGATCCATCTGTGAGCGCTGGTAACGTGGGTGCAGCGCAGACAGTTTGATGGAAATGCCCGGGCCGTTATAAACATCTTTATCTGTTGATGCTTGACCAATGGCATGAATCGCATTTTGATAATCCTGATAATAACGTTCTGCATCCGGATCGGTTAGTGCTGCTTCACCCAGCATGTCATAAGAATATTGGAAACCTTTTTCTTCCAGACGTTCGGCATTTTTCAGGGCTTCATCAATGGTTTCGCCAGTCACAAACTGTTCACCCATCATACGCATCGCCACATCGACCGCCTTGCGGATAATGCCACGGCCACTGCGTGCCAAAAGGCCAGTTAACAGACTTGACAGGTTTTTCTGTTGTGGGGTTTCCATCAGCTTTCCGGTCAGCATCAGTCCCCAGGCCGCAGCATTGACAAACATCAGCTGGCTTTGCCCAAGATGTTCTTTCCAGTTGCCCTGATTGATCTTGTCACGAATTAACAGGTCGCGGGTCGCCGTATCCGGAATACGCAGCAAAGCTTCTGCCAGACACATCAATGCGATACCTTCCTGAGAAGACAGCGAAAATTCCTGTAATAGCCCTTGCACAATGCCGGCCTTGCCACCTGAACCTTTACGTTCACGCAAGGAATGCGCCAGATCAAAAGCCAGGCTTTGGATTTTGTCCGTCAGTTCAGAGGAAATTTCACTATGTTCCAGCAGGGTTTCCACGCACTCGGATTCTGCACGTCGCCATGCAGAATTAATGCGCTGTTCATATTCATTTTTATCCTTAAATTCAGCAATATAATTCGACTGCTGCATGGCATTCGAGTGCGAATTTGGGCGTAGGATGGTGGACATAGTGACTTCCTGTACTGCGTCAAACGGTTCTTTGAGTTGAATGAGTTTTAATCTATAATCCCAAAATAATTGACGAATATCTCACTATAGTTTGTATCATTTTTAGAGAATAATTCTAATGAATAGCTCATATGTAAGCCTTGACCGAATAGATATTCGTATTCTTGATTTGCTGCAATCTGAATCGAAAATTTCCAATATCAAACTGGCAGAAATGGTGAACCTGTCACCAACAGCAGTACTGGCACGGGTGCAGAAATTGACCAAGGAAGGATTTATTCTCGGTTATGAAGCCCGTCTGAATCCGGTCAAGCTGAATAACGGTTTTGTAGTTTTTGTCGAGATACTGCTGGATAAAACTACACCGAATGTACTGGAAGAATTTTCTGAAGCAGTGCAGCATATTCCGGATATTGTGGAATGTCATATGATCAGTGGTGGCTTTGATTTTGTAGTGAAAATCCGCTGTGCGAATATGGATGAATTCCGTAAAATTTCCGGAGATATTCTGTGGCAGTTGCCGGGCGTAAAAGAAACCCGCAGTTATCCGGTGATGGAAGTAATTAAGGAAACCCAGCAGATCAAGCTGAAAGTACCTGCCAAAGCTAAAGTATAAAATGCTGATAAAACAAAAGGGACATAAAGTCCCTTTTAGTTTTTGAAATAGAAAGACTATTTCTTCATTTCTGCCATTTCTTTTTGATATTCGGCTTTCGCCAGTTCAAAACGATTGACTACATCGTGACTTGGAGCTTTATCTAGCAAACTAACAATCACAATGCTAAGCGCTGCCAGAATAAAGCCGGGAATAATCTCGTACAGACCTGTATCGCCCATATAATTTTTCCAGGCAATTACGGTTACTGCACCTACTACCATGCCCACAATTGCGCCATTGAGAGTCATGCGTTTCCAGAACAGCGAGAAGATGATCAATGGACCAAACGCTGCACCAAAGCCTGCCCACGCGTAAGCCACTAGACCAAGAACTTTGCTGTTCGGATTGATTGCCAAGGAAATTGCAATCAGGGAAATCACAATCACCATGCCACGGCCAACCCAGATAAGTTCTTTTTGCGAAGCATTTTTACGCAGGAAACCTTTGTATAAATCTTCGGTAAGAGTTGTAGAACAGACTAGCAGCTGACAGCTTAAAGTACTCATAATCGCAGCCAGAATTGCAGCCAAAACGATGCCAGCCACCCAAGGATTAAACAGGATTTTAGTCAGTTCCATAAAGACTGTTTCAGGATTCTGGTTCACGATCGCTGCAGCAGGTAAATCAGGATTTGCTGCAAAATAAGCAATTCCGATATAACCTGCAGACATTGCACCCACCAGACACAGGATCATCCAGGTCATACCGATACGACGTGCAGCAGGAATGGTTTTTACCGAATCTGCCGCCATAAAACGCACTAAAATATGCGGTTGGCCAAAATAGCCTAAGCCCCATGCCAAACTTGAAATAATCGCCACCATACTCAGACCTTCCAGCATATTGGATGCATGTGGACGGGCTGTTTCAAGCAATGTACCGACCTGTTGAGCATTATCACCCAATGCCAGATAGGTAATGATCGGGGTAATTAACAAGGCGAAAATCATCAAACCGGCCTGAAAGGTATCGGTCCAGCTGATCGCCAGAAATCCACCGATACACACATACAGAATCGTGGCAACAGCACCGAGCCAGAGTGCAGTGGTATAGTCCCAGCCAAACAGGCTTTCAAATAAGCGTGCACCTGCAACCATGCCGGAAGCACAGTAAATCGCAAAGAACACCAGAATCACGATTGCAGAGAGCAAGCGTAAAATCCGCTTCTTATCCGAAAAACGGCTGGTAAAATAATCGGGCAATGTCAGGGCATTGTTCTGGTATTCGGTGTGGGCACGCAAGCGGCCAGCCACCAGGAGCCAGTTCAGCCAGGCACCAATAATCAGACCAATCGCAATCCAGACTTCAGACAAGCCAGACAGATAAATTGCACCAGGCAGACCCATCAGCAGCCAGCCGCTCATGTCGGAGGCGCCTGCCGAAAGTGCAGTCACTACACTGCCCAGACTTCGCCCACCCAGAATATATTCATCAAAATTGGACGTCGCACGATAGGCGTATAAACCAATTCCAATCATGGCGACGATATAAAACAGAAAAGTAATCAGTGTCGGGTTTAGCGAGCTCATAGGCAGAGTATCCTTAAATATTGCACATCATCATCCGGGATGATTTTTTGTACTGCGTTCACAGGGCAGTGATTCAAACACGGTTTAAAAATTACACTCTGTAACAGTTAAGCAGTTTTTATGTATGCTTTATGTAAATTTGATTTTTTAAATAGAATAGTATGGAATTTAAAATGACTAAATAAAGCCAAGAATAGTCTAATTTAGAGCTGAGAAGCTAATTTTTAATAAATAGTTAAAATCATTAAACTTTTGTTATTTTATTACACAAAGTTACAAAACTAACAGCAAATGCGAACTAGACATATTTTGTTGCAAATATCACTTAAAAGATTTCTATTTGTTTCTCACCACTCCGCGCATAGTGAAAAAGCACCATCAAGGTGCATCATCGCCAAGAGTAAAAAATATGGACAATATGCTTCAAATTGACTTGAACAGAATCGAACAGGATTTATTGGGTAAAAAACAGATTCCACAGCATAGTTATTATGGAATTCATACTATACGTGCGCTGGAAAACTTTCAGATATCAGGTTTAACTGTAGGACAGCAGTTACATTTTATTCGCGCTTTGGCACAAGTTAAAAAAGCGTCTGCACAAACCAATCTACATTTTCAGAAAATTTCAGAACAACAATGTGCAGTCATTCAGCAAGCCTGTGATGAGCTGATTCAACATCCGGAAAACTGGCAGGATGCTTTTCCACTGGATCCTTATCAGGGCGGAGCCGGGACTTCCATCAATATGAATGCCAATGAAGTGATTGCCAACCGTGCGCTGGAACTGATGGGGCATCGTAAAGGGGAATATCATATTCTGCATCCGAATGATCATGTGAATACATCGCAATCTACCAATGATGTCTATCCCACGGCACTGCGCCTGGCGACTTATACACGTTTAGATGAACTGCTCAATGTGCAAAAATCTTTGATTGATACTTTATATAGTAAGGCTACAGAATTTCAGTATGTGATCAAGATGGGCCGTACTCAATTGCAAGATGCTGTTCCTATGACTATGGAGCAGGAATTCCGCGCTTTTGCGACTTTATTAAAAGAAGATTTTAAGCTGATTGAGCAGATGCGTCAGTTATTGCTGGAAGTTAATCTGGGTGCAACAGCAATTGGAACTGGTGTAAATACACCAACGGGTTATGCCAAGCGTGCTGTAGAAACTTTGGCACACATTACTGGTCTGCCTTTAAAAGGCGCGGAAGATTATGTAGAAGCGACCAGTGATTGTGGCGTATTCATTATTCTGTCTAGCAGCCTGAAACGTCTGGCAGTCAAGTTGTCCAAAATCTGTAATGACTTACGTCTCTTAAGTTCTGGACCACGTACCGGTTTGGCAGAAATCCGCTTGCCAGAATTACAGGCAGGTTCTTCGATCATGCCAGCCAAAGTGAATCCAGTGATTCCGGAAGTGGTGAATCAGATTGCATTTCGGGTAATTGGCAATGACCTGACCGTGACCATGGCGGCAGAAGCTGGACAATTACAACTCAATGTCATGGAACCTGTCATCGCGGTATCTTTAAATGAATCGATTCAATTGCTGACCCACGGTATGCAGACGCTACAGCAAAAATGTATTGCCGGTATTCAGGCCAATGAGCAGAACTGTTTAAATGCCGTGATGCGCAGTATCGGCATTATCACTTTGCTGGAACCACTGCTAGGGCATGCCATGTGTGATGAAATCGGAAAACAGTGTATTCGTGAAAATAAAACTGTGCCTCAAGTCGTACTGGAGCTGGGTCTGCTCAGTCAGGCTCAGTTAGATCAAATCTTTGCCTTTGAAAATCTGGTCTCGGAAGTACCTAGTGAGATCAATCAGTTAGAACAAGTGTCCTGAAGCTCTTAAGGCTTTGAATCACGATTTATAGGATCGTGCTGATTTTAACCATTTACCCCAAATCCAGTCTGTGGATTTGGGGTATTTTCATCTAGACTAGATAAATCCCACGATGAATTCGGAACATAGCATGTTTGATAAAATCAGCACTTTATTCAAATCAAATAAACCTTCTCCTGCACAGCTTTATCTAGAAGAAAATAATATTCAATATACCGAAGAAACTGGCTATATCGTAGATGGGATTAACCTGAATCAAGAGTTAGGTGAAAGACTAGAATATCTGTCTAACCGACGCATGAAAACATTTGATGATCTGAAAGAATTATATTTTACAGCCATGATCATTAATGAAAAAATTGATCTGGAAATTGCCAATCAACGTTTTAATTCAAGATTGGGCAATACTGAAGAAAACTTGCTGCAATTTAAAGTAATCGTAAAAAAGTTGAATGATTATTACCGAAATTTTCTGCGTGAGAAAAAATAGCATTTGAAGTGGAAAGAAACCATTATTTTCCTGATAGCAAAGACTGCATAAAAATAACGAAATGCGCAGATACCATCGTGATAGTATAAGGGACATGTTGTTTAGACTTTAAAGCTATATACATGTTCCAACAAGAAATTTCCCAACTCAATTTAAAACAACTCAAAGCTGGTGAACGACGCTGGTTAGGCAACCTGCAGGGATCATCCACAGCATTATTGCTGAAGGAAATTGCCAAGCAGCATAAACAGTTATTTGTGATTGTGGCACGCAATAATCAGCACCTTGGTCAGCTGGAAAGTGAACTGGAATTTTATGGCATCAAGCCGACTATATTTCCAGACTGGGAAATTTTGCCTTATGACCGTCTGTCTCCGCATCAGGACATTGTCTCTGAACGTCTGGCAATTCTTTCCAATATGCCGCAAACCGGGGTGTTGCTGTTATCTGCTTCTACGCTGGCTCAGCGTGTAGCACCAAGCTCATGGGTATTGGGTGAACACTTTGATATTCGTGTCGGGCAAAAGCTTGATCTGGAACAGCAAAAGAAAAAACTGATTCAGGCGGGTTACCATCTGGTTGATACGGTATATGACCATGGTGAATTTGCAGTCCGCGGCAGCATCATGGACATTTATGCCTCTGGTCAGGATGCACCGATCCGGATTGACCTGTTTGATGATGAAATTGAAACGCTGAAATTTTTTGATCCGGAAACCCAGCGCACTACGCAAACTTTAGAACAATTTACCGTATTACCAGCACAAGAATTTCCACTGAAAGAAGGGCGCGCCACTTTCCGGGACCGTTATGGTGAGCTGTTCCCCACAGCAAATCCCAAGAAAAACCCGATGTATCAAGATGTCATGGATGGTATTGCTTCGCCCGGTATTGAATTTTACATGCCACTTTTCTTTAGTGCAGAAGCGATGCAAGCTTACAGCACTTTGGCTTCATACTTACCAAAGAATGGCATTGTCATTACAGATCGCGGTCTGGAAGAGTCATTAAACCAGTTTTGGGCTGAAGTGGTACGTCGTTATGAGGATCGCCGTCATAATGTGGATCAGCCAATTCTGCCTGCGGAAATGCTGTTTACCCAGACTAATCTTGTGCTGGAACAATTGAACCAGTTTGGTCGCATTATTGCCTCTCAAGATGTTTTTGATGAAAAAGCGGGTGTGATAAATCTGGATACTCAGACACCGCCACGACTGCCGGTCGATTCGAAACGGGAAAAGCCATTCATCGAAGTTAAAAAATATATCGATGCAGCTAATCATCCTGTTCTACTCGTGGCTGAAAGTGCAGGTCGCCGAGAAACTCTAAAAGATGCACTGCGTCCAAGTCTGGGGGATATCCCGACTGTCGAGAATTTTGATGCCTTTGTCGCATCATTACATGCGATTGCCATTACCAGTGCACCCTTAGAACGTGGTCTGGTTTTGACTGATCGTATCGCTGTGATTTCGGAAAACCAGCTCTATGAACATCGGGTGGTACAGCGCCGTCGCAAGCGTCAACAGGAAGTATCCGAAGAATTCCTGATTCGCAGTCTGACCGAGCTGACCATTGGTGCCCCAGTTGTACATATTGATTATGGCGTAGGGCGTTATGCCGGCCTGATTACCTTGAGTATTGACGATCAGGACCATGAATTCCTGCAACTGGATTATGCTGATGATGCCAAGGTTTATGTACCAGTCACCAATCTGCATCTGATCAGCCGTTATAGTGGTGGTGATCCTGATCTGGCACCACTACATAAGCTCGGAACAGATGCCTGGAGCAAAGCAAAACGTAAGGCACTGGAACAGATTCACGATGTCGCAGCCGAATTACTAGATATACAGGCACGACGTTCATCCAAGCCCGGGATTAGTTTTGAGCTGGATCAAAGCCTGTATATGCAGTTTGCCAGCGGTTTTGCCTATGAAGAAACGTTAGATCAAGCCAATGCCATTGAAGCAACTTTATATGACATGCAGCAGGCCAAACCAATGGATCGTCTGGTTTGTGGTGATGTAGGCTTTGGGAAAACTGAGGTCGCAATGCGTGCTGCTTTTGTGGCGGTGCAGAATAACCGTCAAGTCGCAGTTCTGGTCCCAACCACTTTGTTAGCACAACAGCACTATGAATCCTTTAAAGACCGCTTTGCGGACTGGCCAGTACGCATTGAAGTGTTGTCACGTTTCGGTTCTTCTAAGGCACATACTAAAACGATTGATGACCTGGCAGAAGGCAAAGTGGATATTGTGATTGGTACGCATAAAATTTTGCAGGAAAATGTCCAATTCAACAATCTTGGCCTGATGATTGTCGATGAAGAACACCGTTTCGGGGTGCGGGACAAAGAACGCATCAAGGCGCTACGTGCCGATGTAGATATGTTGACCCTGACCGCAACACCAATTCCCCGTACCCTAAATATGGCTTTTAGTGGTATGCGTGATCTTTCAATCATCGCGACACCACCAGCACGTCGTCTGGCAGTAAAAACCTTTGTGCAGGAACAGACCAATGACACCATTAAAGAGGCGATTCTGCGTGAATTGCTGCGTGGTGGTCAGGTTTATTTCCTGCATAACGAAGTGGATACCATTGACCGTGCTGCAGAAAGCCTACGTGAACTGGTACCAGAAGCGCGTGTCATTGTTGCCCATGGGCAAATGCGTGAACGTGAACTGGAGCAGGTCATGCAGCAGTTCTATCACAAGGAATACAATGTTCTGGTGTGCTCGACTATTATCGAAACCGGGATCGATGTGCCGAGTGCCAATACTATCATTATTGAACGTGCGGATAAGCTCGGTCTGGCCCAGCTGCACCAGTTGCGGGGGCGTGTTGGTCGTTCTCATCACCAGGCTTATGCTTATCTCCTGGTTCCATCGATCAAAGGCTTAAAAGGCGATGCTGAAAAACGCCTGGATGCGATTCAGCGAGCGTCAAATCTGGGTGCGGGTTTTATGCTGGCAACCGAAGATCTGGAAATCCGGGGTGCAGGTGAGCTCTTGGGTGAACAGCAAAGTGGTTCGATGCAGGCGATAGGTTATAGCCTGTATATGGAAATGCTGGAAAAAGCCACCAAAGCCATTCAAAAGGGCAAGACACCGAACTTTGATGCACCATTATCTTTAACGGCAGAAATTAATCTGCATATGCCAGCCTTGATTCCGGATGACTATCTGGGGGATGTACATCAGCGTCTGCTGTTCTATAAACGTATCAGTAATACCGATACCCAAGACAAACTCGACAATATCCGTATGGAGCTGATTGACCGTTTTGGTATTCCACCACAGCCAGTGAAGCAGCTATTTGCAGTACATCAGCTTCGTCTGAAAGCAGAACAGCTGGGCATTACCAAAATCGACATTGGCGGTCAGGGCGGGCATATCGAATTTGCTCCGGATACGCCAGTGCAGGCCATGAGTATTATCCAGATGATGCAGAAACATCCGACCTATTTCCGGATGAATGGCGGGCAACGTCTGAAAGTCATGGTCATGCTCGAAGACTATCAGAAACGTATTCAGTTTTTAAACGATTTGCTGGATAGCCTGCTGAAAGAGCTGCATTAAAAAGGTTTTAAAAAATGGGTCAGAAAAGGAATTCTGACCATTCTTTTAAATCGATGGCGAAGTCACCCCTCAATGGAAAGAAAGTCTTGATTAATTTGTGTGATTCGGTAAAGTCTGAGTTGTGACCGAGTTCATAACAAATCATCCAAATTTGTATTTAAACACATTGCTCACAATATTCAGCTAGCACTGGATATGTTAGTATTAGCCATCATTCTAATTTTGCATCATTTATAAAGATATGTTTAGTTTGCATCCTCAACTTGCTCAAGATACGTTTTTTGTAGGCGACTTTCCTTTATCAACATGTCGTTTGATGAATGATATGCAATTTCCGTGGTTAATCCTGATTCCACGTGTGCCGGGCATTACAGAATTATATGAACTTAGCCAGGCCGACCAGGAACAGTTCCTGCGTGAATCAAGCTGGTTGTCTAGTCAGCTTGCGCGTGTATTCCGTGCAGACAAAATGAATGTGGCTGCATTAGGTAATATGGTTCCACAGCTACATTTTCATCATGTGGTTCGTTACCAGAATGATGTGGCTTGGCCAAAACCAGTTTGGGGAACACCTGCGGTTCCTTATAGCAGTGAAGTTCTTGCTCATATGCGTCAGACGTTAATGCTGGCTCTACGTGGTCAGGGAGATATGCCATTCGACTGGCGTATGGATTAATCTGATCCCATGCTGCAATCAGGCCTGTAAATTATACAGTGCTGCAAGGAGCAACTGAGTGCAAATAGACGATTGGGTACATAAAGAGCCGAAACAGTTTGAATATTTCCATCGACTGATGGGATATATCATGCTGTCGCTGGTCATCGTCGTTTTTCACTATACAGAGCCTGATACGCAGTACCAGATTTTTATCCCGTTTTTCTTTCTTGCGATTATACTGGCTCTGCCGAAGCTGTCGCGCTGGCTCATCTATCGCTACAATACTAGTATCAAGCGTAATGTCTTCTTTGTGCTCGACATTGCTGTAATTGCAGTCATTCTTTCTGCAATGCATATGAGTCTGGTACTGTCTTTATTGGGACTGGTCGCATTGTTGTATACCGCAATCAGTAACAAAATTTCATTTTTGACGTTCTCATTGGCAAGCCTGATCGGTATTGCCATTTTTTATTTCTGCAATATTTTTATCTTTGGTTTTGGTGAATATTTTCAGCCAACCAGCAATGAGTTGACAGTTCTGGGCTTCCTTTGTCTGGTGACCTATTTTGGTGTAGGGAATTACTATCAAACCACGCGTGCACGTTATATGGCGCAGAAAAAGAATCATTATTATGATCAGATGAACCGCTATATGGAATTTGCCAACCAGCTGAGCCGTTATGCACCCTTGCAGCTATGGCAATCAATTATGAAAGGTGAGTCTGAAGCCAAGATTGAATATAAACGTAAGAAACTTACCGTATTTTTTTCCGATATCCAGGGTTTCACGGAACTCTCTGAAACGCTGATTCCAGATGATTTGGCCTTCCTGCTGAATGACTATCTCAGTCACATGACAGAAATCGCCAAGCACTATGAAGGCACGGTAGATAAATTCATGGGTGATGCGATCCTGATCTTTTTCGGTGATCCGCATTCTGATGGTGTTGAGCAGGATGCCAAAAACTGTCTGGATATGGCGATTGCCATGCGTCAGCAGATGAAAATCCTGCGTGAACGCTGGGTGAAAATGGGCTATCCACCGCTACATATTCGTATGGGTATTTCGACGGGTTATTGTCACGTTGGCAATTATGGCGCTAATCACCGTATGGCTTATACGATTGTGGGACGGGATGCCAACCTGGCAGCACGATTACAATGTGCTGCTGAAGTAGATGAAATCCTGATTTCTGAAGATACCCATACACTTATCAAGAATGACTATCTTTGTGCAGGAAAAAAACCAGTATTCCTGAAGGGGATTAAAGAGCCAGTACGTACCTGGCAGGTAATGGAGCGATTTACTTCAGAGAAAATTGATTATCAACGCTGGTTTGATTACGAATATAAAGGTTTCCATCTGTTACTTAATCTGGATGAAGTGCAAAACTACGAATATCCTAAACTGGTCCATGTGCTTGAAAATATGATCAAGCGGATTCAGACCCAGCAGAAGATGACCAATTCACAAGGTATTGTAAAGTTAAAACTTGAAGATGAAGTCATTGAACATCTACCAGCGAGTACAGCAGAACCTGTGGTATTAGAAAAAGAGACTGAGAAGCAGGAATATGAAACCAGGTCAGATCAATTAGAAAAAAAGACCAGTCGCGCGAGTTAAGAAAAAACAATCACCATAAAGATCAGATGTAAAAAAACCACGCTCAAGCGTGGTTTTTTATGAAAATCGCTTAGTGATTTTCTGAAGCATGGTTGATGGTGTATTTCGGAATTTCAACTTCCAGATCTTCGTCCACCACTTTGACCTGACAAGACAAACGTGAATCAGGCTCAAGGCCCCATGCACGGTCTAACAGATCTGCTTCAACATCATTCATTTCTTCTAGGCTGTCAAAGCCACGACGCACAATCACGTGACATGTGGTACATGCACATGACATATCGCAAGCATGTTCAATCTTGATCCCGTTATTTAGCAGGCTTTCACATAAATTGGCATCTTGTTCAACTTCAAACTCAGCACCTTCAGGGCAAATTTGCGCATGTGGAAGAACTTTAATACGTGGCATAGTCTTTACCTTAAATTAGTTTGAGTTTGACCAGTCGTCGAGTTTAGTACCTTTCAGTGCTGCATCGATATGCTGGTTCATACGAGCAGCAGCAAATGCATCACTATGTATTTTAAGCTGTTCTACGGCAGATTCAATCGCTTTGATATCTGTACCTTGCAGCTCTTGTTCAAGCTTGGCTTGAGCAGCTTGCAGATCAGTAAGCTGCTGCTCACTTAACAACGCCACATCCATTTTCAGGGCCTGAGTAAGTGCTTCGAGTTCACGTTGTGCTTCAACTTTGGTTTCCTGAAGATGACGCAGGTTTTTGTCTTCTTCAGCAAATTTATAACCTTCAAGCAGTAAACGCTCTGTATCTTCGCTCGATAAACCATAAGATGGCTTGATATCAATCTGTGCTTTTACACCAGATGTAGTTTCTTGCGCAGCTACGGTTAAAAGACCATCAGCATCCACCTGGAAACTCACTTCAATACGTGCTTGACCTGCAGTCATTGGCGGAATACCGTGCAGCACGAAGCGGCCCAAGCTACGGCAATGCTCCACCAGATCACGTTCACCCTGAACTACATGGATCAACATCGCGGTCTGACCATCTTGATAGGTGGTGAATTCTTGACGGCGTGCCACAGGAATCGCGGTATTACGTGAAATTAGACGTTCTACCAGACCACCCATGGTTTCAAGACCTAGAGACAATGGTGTTACGTCTAATAACAATGAACCGTCGGTTGAATTACCAATCAATTGGTTCGCAGTAATCGAGGCACCAATTGCAACTACTTCATCCGGATTGATCGTACATAGAGGTTCTTGGTTGAAAACTTCACGCACTGCTTTCTGAACGGCATAGGAGCGGGTAGAACCACCTACCAGAACCACGTTTTGAATATCATCCAGTTCCAGTTTGGCATCACGCATTACACGTTTACAAACGCTAATCGTTTTATCCAGTGCAACTTTAATGATTTCTTCAAACGTTGGACGATCTAATGTTAAGACATGATCCAGCAGTCTTACTTCTACAGATTCAGCATCAGAGAGTGCTTCTTTAGCCTTGCGCGCAGCTGTAATGAAATGTGCATATTCAGCATCATTAAGGGTTTCAATATTCAGCTGTTTCTTGGCCCATTTTAGGATCAGACGATCTAGGTCATCACCACCCAGAGCAGTATGGCCACCAGTCGCTAATACTTCGAATACGCCTTGCGAGAAACGCAGGATAGATACGTCAAAAGTACCACCACCTAGGTCATAGATCACATAGTTGCGATCTGTACTGAGGTTGGTTTCCTGATCCAGACCGTAAGCTACAGCAGCAGCAGTAGGTTCATTCAATAAACGAAGTACATTTAAACCGGCCAGTTGTGCCGCATCACGAGTTGCCTGACGTTGTGCTTCATCAAAATATGCAGGAACTGTAATGACAGCACCATTAATCTCATTTTTCAAGCTTGCTTCTGCACGGTCTTTCAGCTGTTTTAAAATTTGTGCTGAAATTTCGACGGGTGTTTTACGACCTTGAGCAGTTTCAAACGCTGGCATTTCATTCGCTTCACCCACTAAGGTATACGGGTGCTGGAATTTAATATCCGCTTGAGAACGACCCATGAAACGCTTTACAGAAACGATGGTATTTTTTGGGTCGGTCATTATGAATGGTGCAGCTTCATAGCCGTACTGAGTGCTTTGCTCTGCATAATGAACGATAGAAGGAAGTAACACACGTCCTTGTTCATCATTAAGTACTTTGGCTTTACCTGAAAGAACCGTGGCGACCAAAGAATGGGTGGTGCCTAAATCGATACCAATCGCAATGCGGTGTTCATGCGGTGCACTTGATTGACCTGGTTCTGCAATCTGCAAGAGAGCCATAGTGTTACATCCTTTGCACGTTAAATATTAAAGAGAGAAATTAAAAATCTTCATCGAGGTCAAAGCTGTCGTCATCGAGGAAACGGTCTTCCGCTTTATCGATATCGGCCATGACTTTGACAAAGAAGCGCAGTTTACGCACAGTATCGCGAGCCTCAGCCCAGTCTTCCTCTTCATAATCTATTTTGAATTCACGCACCAGACCATCAATCCACTGTTGAACTTCAACTTTTAGGGAAGATAAGTCTTCTGCCGAAGCTGCATCATCAAGCTGCTCACGAATTTCAAGCGCATCTTGCAGAAACTCAAAATCACTGATGGACTGATCCAGATGATAATCCTGTTTTTTCAATGAAAGTAAGTAAGCAGCGCGACTATCCACGGCCGACAAGACCTTATATGCCTGATTGATTTCACTTGATTTGATCAGGGCCTGGTCTTTGTCTGCAGCTTTATCTGGGTGATATTGTTGCTGTAACTTTAAAAATTCAGCTTTTAAAGCAGCTGAATCAATATCAAGTGCGACAGGGAGGTTGAACAACTCAAAATGATTCATGGGAGATTGGATCCACGATTAATATGCAAATTAACTGCAATGTACAGCTAAAAACTACTGCCTAAATGCAATTAAAACAGTGTAGATGACACTGTTTTAATGCTGCAAGGATAAATGTACGCTGATTAAGCCTTATACAGTGAAGGATTCACCGCAGCCACATTCACCTTTTTTGTTCGGGTTGTTAAATTCGAAGCCTTCGTTCAGACCATTTTTTACGTAGTCCATCTCCATACCTTCGAGATAAACCAGGCTTTTCGGGTCAACGAAAACTTTAACACCAAACTGTTCAAATACTTCATCATGTGTATCAGCGTCATCGACGAATTCAAGCACATAAGCCAGACCAGAACAGCCTGAAGTTTTCACACCAACGCGAATGCCTTCACCCTTACCACGATTTTTCAGGTAATTGCTGATATGAGTTGCAGCATTTTCAGTTAAATGGATCATGAAAACTCCGTTAATCTTTCTTCAAAAATACACGTCAGCAATTAAGCTTTCACTTTTTTGCTACGATAATCTTCTACAGCAGCTTTAATGGCATCTTCAGCAAGTACAGAGCAGTGTACTTTTACTGGAGGAAGAGCAAGTTCAGTTGCGATATCAATATTCTTGATCGCTTGAGCTTCGTCCAGAGTTTTGCCTTTTAGCCACTCGGTTACCAGTGAGCTAGATGCAATTGCTGAACCACAGCCATAAGTTTTAAAACGTGCTTCTTCGATTACACCTTCATCATTCACCTGAATCTGAAGACGCATCACGTCGCCACATGCTGGTGCACCCACCATGCCTGTACCTACGTTTTCTGCATTTTTGTCTAAAACACCAACGTTACGTGGGTTTTCGTAATGGTCAATTACTTTTTCGCTATAAGCCATGTTGCTTCTCCAAACCTCGGGGTCAGCCTAATATTAAATATGGGGATTAAAAAACTTTTATCAATGAGATAACAACATAAATGCTGTTATCTTCGATACAAGATTAGTGTTCAGCCCATTCAACTGTAGAAAGGTCGATACCTTCTTTGTACATATCCCAAAGCGGAGAAAGTTCACGTAACTTCTCAACAGCAGCTTTAGTGACTTCAAGTACATGATCAATATCTTCTTCAGTGGTGTATTTACCAAAGCTAAAGCGGATTGAGCTGTGTGCCAATTCGTCTGATAGGCCCAATGCACGTAGAACATAAGACGGTTCTAGTGTTGCAGAGGTACATGCTGAACCTGAAGATACTGCTGCATCTTTCAGAGCCATCATTAGTGATTCACCTTCAACAAAGTTGAAGCTCACGTTCAGGTAGTTCGCAACGTTATAAGTTTCGTGGCCATTCAGGAATACCTGTTCAAGGTCACGTAAACCATTCCAAAGTTTGTCACGAAGTACACGTAAACGCGCTTGTTCAGAATGCAAGTTTTTACCTGCAAGTTCAAATGCTTCACCCATACCTACGATCTGGTGAGTCGCAAGCGTACCAGAACGCATGCCACGTTCGTGACCGCCACCATGCATTTGTGCTTTCAGGCGTACACGTGGGCTACGACGTACGAACAGGGCACCGATGCCTTTAGGACCATAGATTTTGTGTGCAGAGAAGCTCATCAGGTCGACTTTCAGTTGAGAAAGGTCAATTTCAACTTTACCTGCAGCCTGTGCAGCATCTACGTGGAAGAAAATTTTCTTGGCACGAGTGATTTCACCAATTGCAGCAACATCCGTTACGGTACCAATTTCGTTGTTTACCATCATCAGGGAGACAAGAATGGTATCTGGACGAATTGCAGCTTCAACCATGTCTGGGGTGATTAAACCAGTTTTTGGTTGTGGTTCCAGATAAGTAATTTCAAAGCCTTCAGACTCTAACTCACGGCATGTATCCAAAATTGCTTTATGTTCAATTTTAGACGTAATAATGTGTTTACCTTTAGATGCATAGAACTGAGCTACACCTTTTAGGGCAAGGTTGTCAGATTCAGTCGCACCAGAAGTCCATACGATTTCACGTGGGTCAGCTTTGATAAGGTTAGCTACCTGTTCACGTGCGTATTCAACTTTTTCTTCCGCTTGCCAGCCGTATGCATGTGAACGAGATGCAGCATTACCGAAGGTACCTTCGAAAGTTAAGCATTCCATCATGCGTTCTGCAACTTGAGGGTCTACAGGAGTGGTTGCTGCATAGTCAAGATAAATCGGACGTTTCATGTCAAATACCTGTAACCGATAAAAGAGCTGAATCAAAAGATGCTGAATTTTGGCGTAGTGAAACGGTTTGAACGTTGTCACGTGCTACGAGGTCAGCAAGCGAGATTTTTGCGAGATAATCGGCAATGTGGTGGGAGAGTTCCTGCCATAAATCGTGAGTCAAGCACATCGCACCATTCTGGCAATTGCCTTTATGGTCGCAGCGAGTAGCATCAACGGTTTCGTTTACAGCTTCAATGATTTCTAACACAGTGATGTCTTGAGCATTACGCGCCAGATGATAACCACCATTGGCACCACGGACACTTGAAACTAAGCCATGACGTTTTAGTTTCGCAAATAACTGCTCAAGATAGGCAACAGAAATAGTTTGACGAGCTGCAATTTCAGCAAGCGTGATCGTTTGTTCAGTTGGCTGCAAAGCTAAATCAAGGAGAGCAGTCACTGCGTAGCGACCGCGAGTGGTTAAGCGCATGATTCGATACACATGGTTAGACTAGATGTGTCGATTTTAAGAATCCTGACTAAAATAGTCAAGTTTTTTTATTATGCAAAATGAAACGTTAAATCGTACCAAAAAGAAGGCTTTATTAAGCAAGCCAATTATATACTAATAACGTAATTAAACCTACGGTAATAAGACCAAAGATTATATTAATTTGCTTCTGACGACGTTGCATGCGTCGAATCCGGTTTTCATACTGCTTAACTTCTACTTGTAGGGTGTTAATTTTAGAACGTTGCTGGTCAATTTTATCTAGAAGTGGGGCCAGACGATTACGTGAAGTAACGACTTCAGACTCGTCTCTTGGTTCATACAGCCACTGTTTCCAGTCAGCAAGCAGTTTCGGCAGGGCAAACAGGGTCAGCAGATCACGGAATTCGTCTTTCAGGATCTGATTGCCATCAATACGCATAGCCTTAATACTGCGACGATTGCCAAAAATAAAGATTTTGATCAGATCGGACAGATTAGTCCGCACATCAAGGTCAATGATCTTATTTGGCGCTTTATGGTCAAATAGCAGACCTTTATCGGTAAACTGCACATAAAAGTCGAAATAAGGAATATAACTATTAATCTTAATAGCGATATTTTCATCAATAAACTTTTTAGCTTGTAATGCAACAACGCGATCATGTTTTAGAATAAAAGTGAAAATCGTTTCTAAAACAATTAAAGTCATTGTCAGCAATAAGTGCGGCTGCTTTTGACTTTGCTGCGATTCGCTCATAGATACAACCAATCCTTTCCTGAAAAATTTGAAATATAAAGCATCCTGCCTAATTGATATTTCAGGGATTAAACTTAAAACATGAAATAAATTGCTTTGTAGAACAGTTTAGCAAAACTGGCAAGTATTAAATTTGCTAATATGCTGTAATTTTGTAGATTTCTATATAAAATTTGCATAGAAAATAATCAGGAGGCGTGCACATGGACAAATCTGAAGCGGCACAGGATGCAATTCCGGAAACAGAACAAAAAACATCAAAAGCTAAGTTGAGATCAGGATCAGAGCGTAAGTCGGTCCTTGACTTTCGAAAATATACCAAACAAATCTGGCTGGCTGGACTGGGTGCATTCTCTCGCGCCGAAGAAGAAGGCAATAAATTATTCGACTCTTTGGTCAAGGTGGGAGAAGAGCTAGAATCCAAAACGACTGACATTGCCGACCAAACTGTCGAAAAAGTCTCAGAAAAGGCCAAAGAGTCTGTCACAGATACCAAAGATAAAGTTGAAAAATTAATTGATCACTCTGTTCATCATTCCTTGAATCGTATAGGATTAGTGACGCTGAAGGACGTACAGCATCTAGAAAAACTGATCCTGCAGCTGCATGCTAAAGTCGATCAGTTGATGGAAGAACAGGGGAAAATACAGGATGAATTGTCTAAAAAATCACAACGAAAGTGACTTTATTCATTATTCAATGTTTTTTTCGCTTATTTTTTTAAAAAAAAGAGGTCGAAGAGTATTGCGTTTAGCCCTAAACCATTGTTATAAAGTCGCTATGGCAATTTAAACAAATTCTTGGACCTTAAATAAACGATATTAAGAGGACGTAATTTTCATGAATAAATCAGAATTAATTGATGCAATTGCAGAGAAAGGGGGATTATCTAAGGCTGACGCTGGTAAGGCTTTAGATGCTACAATTGCTTCTGTTACTGAAGCGCTTAAATCAGGTGATACAGTTACTCTCGTTGGTTTTGGTACTTTCGGCGTTAAAGAACGCGCTGCACGTACTGGCCGTAACCCACAAACTGGTGCTACGCTAGAAATCAAAGCAAGCAAAGTACCTAGCTTCAAAGCTGGTAAAGGCTTGAAAGACGCTGTAGCTTAATCGCCAACAGCAACCAAACGCGCCTCACTAGGCGCGTTTTTTATTGATTAATTAAATAGTCAGGATTAACACATTCATTCAGTGGGTTTTTTCGGGTAAAATCCCATGCAAATAAAATATTGGAATACTTATGGAATCTTTTCGTAAAGTTATTAAGGGTTGGCTGGGCAAGGTCTTGCTCGTTCTGTTTTTGACCCCTTTAGCGCTTGTAGGTATTGAAGGATATTTTAGTGGTGGGAACAAAGATACAGCCAAGACGGTAAATGGCACAGATATCTCTAAAAAAGAATTGGAATCTCTGACAAAATCATTTAAAGAACAATATCTCAGTTATGCCAATGGCGATGAAACATTATTAAATCAGGCATTCATTGATCAAAAAGCTATGGATACGCTGGTTGCACGTACAGTTTTGCTCCAACAAGCTGAAAACTTGGGCATCAGTCTCAGTGATCAGCAAATTGAGCAAATGATTGCTCAGCAACCGAGTTTCCAGCAAAATGGTCAGTTTTCAAATGCGCTCTATGAAAACTATTTGCGCTCTGTAGGCATGAATAGCCAGCAGCTGATTGCAAGTCTACGCACCGACCATGCTCTTAAAATGTTGTCATCTACATTTATTGACTATCCATTGGTTAGTAAACTGGAAATTCAGCAGATTGCTGACTTGCAGACTGAACAGCGTCATGTGCATATTGCCAGTGTTAATCTTGAGAACTACAAGAAAAACGTTAAAGTTACTGATGCAGAAATTGCAGCTTACTATGAAAAGCATAAGACTGTATTCAAGCAGCCAACAAGTGTGGATGTAGATTACGTAGTTTTAAAAGCGGGTGATATTAATACCGCTGCTGTTACGGTAACCGATGCCGAACTACAAGATGCCTATAACAGTTTTGTCGCGGCGCAAAAATCGACTGCTAAGCCAGAAGTGAAACATATCCTGATCACTGCGGATAACCGTTCTGAAGCTGAAGCGCAAAAACTCGCAACAGATGTAGCAGCTAAGATCAAGGCGGGTACAACATTTGCTCAGGCTGCAGCTCAGTATTCAGAAGATCCTGAATCTAAGGCCAAAGGCGGTGCAATCGCAGTTTATGAAGCGGGTGTGTTCGGTAATGCTTTTGATAAAGCTGTTGCTTCATTACAATCTGGTCAGGTTTCTGCACCCGTGAAAACAGATTATGGTTATCACATCATTGCTGTACAGGCACCTGATGTAGCTGTGCCATCATTTGAATCACAAAAAGCACGTCTGACTGAAGAGGTGCTGGCTTCTAAAAAATCAAATGCATTCTCTGATACTGTGAATAGCCTGAATGATATGGTGGTCAGCAGTGACTCACTGGATGTGGTAACACAAGAAGTTAAAGATGTTCGCGTACAATCAGCCAAAGGCGTGACATTGTCTACACGGGATCCATTACTCAGTGATGCCAATGTGAAAGTGAAGCTGTTCAATGACGATGTGAAGAATGGTGACCGTAATGTATCATCTAGCATACAGTTGGCAAACGGTGATGTAGCCTGGGTAAAAGTGCGTGATTACCATGCAGCAGGTGAGCAATCACTGGCGGAAGCGAAACCACGTGTTAAAGCAGAACTGATTGAAGAAAAAGCGCGAGCTCTTGCAAAAGCCCAGATTCAGAAATCATTGGATGAGTTTAAGACCAAACCTGCTGCTTCTGTAGCAAAAGGTAATCTGGTGTTTGAAGATGCGGGTATCTATACCCGTGCTGAAGGCTTGCTAAAACGTGATGTACAGCGTGCAGCATTTAGCCTGAAAGCACCTAAAGCTGGATTTTGGTCTGTGACGACTGCAAGCTTGCCTAATGAGCTGGTAGTAGTTGCTGTATCTGAAGTGAAGAAGAATCCGATTGATGTCTTAAGTGAAGAACAGCGTACTGAACTGGCAAAACTTTATGCCCAGTTACGTGGTCAGCAAGAATTTGATGATTATACGCGTTATCTGAAATCGCAAGCGAAAATCAAATAACAGATTTTCCTTTAAAAAAACCGGCTTTCGAGCTGGTTTTTTTATTTTCTGGAAAAGTTTTTGCTCTATAAGAGCGCCATCTTTAGAGTCAAGGATGCATTGAAATACTGAAACGTGTTTTAAATTTTGGTAGTAAATTCCCTGATGAGTAAATAAAAAAGCGGGACATTTTATCCCGCTTTTTAAATAGTTCGATTTACTCAGCACGAACCTTAATTTCATAGCCGGTATATTTACGGATATTAATAACACCGGTATCCAGGATCAGGTACTGGCCTTTGATACCTTGTAATTTGCCACGGATCACTGGGGTTTTATCCAGATTATGTGATTTGATCTTTTCAGGATAGCTTTCTACCGGATAGATAAACTCGCGTGGGCGTTCTTGCTCCAGAATTTCGACATTTTCATTAAAGTCCAGACTCATGCTGAATTCATCACGAATACTGGTAATTTGCGGTTCGAATTCATCCAGAAGCTGATCACGGATATCAATCAGGTTAAGGGGCTCAGCTTCACCTTTAAGCAGTTTGCGCCAATCAGTTTTATCGGCAACCTGGGTGCCGAACATGACTTCCATTTGACCTGAAAGACGACGAGAACCTACTTTCATGATGGGTAAGGCTTGCGTTGCACCCTGATCCAGCCAGCGTCCTGGCATATGGTTGACACGGGTAATTCCGACTTTAAGTCCACTGGAATTGGCTAAATATACAATATGAGGCTGGAAGCATACTTCATGCGCAAAGGTGTCTTCACGGCAAGTACCCAAATGATAATGGCAGCTCTCAGGCTTCATAATACACATGTCACAAGATGCTTTGGTTTTAAAGCATTTGAAGCAGTGACCTTGAGAAAATGATTTTGATGTTTTGGTACCACAAGACACGCAGTAGATATTACCGGTCCATTCGATCTCGATTTCTTGACCCAGACTAAATGGAAGATCAATTTCTGAACGATCTAATATGAATTTATATTCAACATTTGCCCTGTGTATATCTTGATCAGTTACACTAAGGTTCTTGAGACCGGCATGCATTTTATGGCAAATGCCTTGAAGTTCCATATAAATTACTCACTTAAATCATAAGGATGCTGTTATGGCTGAACAGAATGTCATCACTTCGATGCTAGACGATTTTGCGCAGGAACAGCCCATAAAAACTGCGATTTGTATTGGTCAGGATTTGACCCAAATCAAGTTTAATCAGTCCATTCAATGGCATTATTTTAGCGTATCTGACTTTTTAAGTCTGCCTTTTCAGCAACGTTATGATCTGGGAGTAGTGATGCTAGATACACCTGAAACGAGTGAGTTATCAGATCAATTGATCAGTCAGATATTGGTCAAGCTGCGTGACTTATTTGCAAAACGTTTGGTCGTAGTAAGCCGTTTGCAGGATGAGAAACTACTCCGTTCTTTAGGACTAACCCAACTTATTGATAAAACAACACATAAGGCCGACTTTGCCCTATGGCAATTTAATATTCTGAATTATAAGCATGTACCAGACTGGTTTAATTCCAAATTCTGGGCCAACCCGGAAAATTGGAATAAGTTCCGCTGGTAAGGAAAAAATCTACTAAATTTTATTGCAAATATTAACATATTCATCCATTTCAACCTTCTGTTCAGCACGTATGCTGTAAGAAAGATTGACAGGATAAGCAGTATGACAAACCTCAGTAATATTGTAGAGATGCTGGCCAAGCAGGCCTTGGGCGGTAGTCAGCAACAGCAGAATACCAATCAGCATCAATCCCAAAACCAGTCGCAACAGTCACAAGGTGGGTTGGGTGGAATTCTTGGTGCCGTACTTGGACAGTTAAATCCGGGTAATACGCATCAAACTGGTCAATCCCAGCAAGGCGGCTTGGGCGGGATTTTAGGTTCTGTACTGGGTCAACTGGGTGGTGTTGGTCAGCCACAGCAGCAGCCAAATCAGCAGACGCATCAGCAACCTCGATCATCAGGATTCGGAGCAGGTGGAACCAAGACCTTACTTATTGCCGTATTGCCATTGGTACTTGCCTGGATTCAAAAGCAGGGTGGTTTACAGGGAGCACTGGATAAGCTTAAAGGTCAAGGCTTAAACACTCAGGTTGATGACTGGGTGTCTACAGGTCCTGGTGAGAATGCGCCCGTGGATAACCAGCAGTTACAGCTGTTATTTGATGATCAGGAAGTAGAACAGGTGGCTGAGCAGGTGCATGCCCCAAAGCAGGATGTATATAGTGCCATTTCTAAAGTCTTACCGCAGATTATTGATTCATTAACTCCGCAGGGTGAGCAAACCAGCAAGCAGGAAGCCAATAATGATATTCAGAATGTCCTGAATATGGTTTCAGGTTTCTTAAAGCGTTAACTGAAATTTCTTTAAAAAAGCCCGGCTATAAATGCTGGGTTTTTTGTATTTTTATAAATTATGAGTGTTCCAAATCCAGGCTAAACAGACGATTAGATTTGCTGATTTTTTTGGCCACATAATGTGATTTGCGCAGACGTATTAAAATAATCTGAGATTGGAATTCCAGCTCACCAAATTCCGGCTCGACCTGCACATAATGTAGCTGACCAAATTCATCCCTTACACGGGCTTGAGCTGAAAATCCGGGACGGGCATTACCACTGGAAATGGTTGCCAGACGACCAATCAGATTGACATGATGTTTTTTGTATTTAGGTGGAATCACCTGATCCAGACAGTGAATCATAAATACTGTAAAGAAAATCGCAATAATCAGCGCAGGAATAATCAGGTAATACGCCGGTAGAAATTCCTGTTCCTGAGAATAGATCAGCAGTTGCAGCACATAACCAGCAACACTGAAATTCATCAGCAGGAAAAATACAATTAAAATTTTCGAAAATTTAACATTAAGCAGGTCGAGATTGCGGAAGTAGAAAGGGGAAATTTGTTTCAAAAATTTCGTCGGGCGAATTTTAAATAAATAACCTAAGGTTTCTACCACGCCCAGCAAAATCACAGCGAATAAACTTAAATGAAAAGGCATCAAGTTATAGTCTACGAAAAATGCCGGCATGGTAGCGTCCAATTTCAGAGTTATTCTGTGAGGTAAATCCCACCATCAGAATGCACGTTAATCTCTACTTTTTCAAGTGCTTGACCTTGACATGGACCAGAAATACATTCTCCGGTTTCAACCAGGAATAAAGCACCATGGGTTGAACACTCAATAAATTCCTGATCACGATCCAGGAACTGGTTTTCCAGAAACTCCAGTTCAACCTGCAAGTGTGGACACAGGTTCTGGTAAGCATAGAACATACCATCGCGTTGAGTAATGAAAATGGTGTCGCCATTTGGCGTTTCAAAAGAACGTGCTTCACGTTCCGGGATGTCTTCGGTCATGCAAATTTTAAACATTAAGCGCATTCCTTTTGGAAGTTTTCTAATAACGCAGCATAGTCAGCAATGGCCAGACGTGGGCCAAATTGTGAAACCACCTGACTTGAAATCAGAATTGCCAATTCAGCTGCAACTTTCCAGCCTAGGCCTGCATTCAGTGCATACAGGAAAGCACCGGCAAAGGCATCACCAGCACCATTGGTATCAACTGCAGTTACAGCACGACCCGGTACAGTAAAGCTTTGACCTTCATTGCAGATCAACGCGCCTTTGGCTGACAATGTAATGACAATGTGTTGGCTGATTTCTTGCAATTTAACTAAAGCGGCTTCAATCGTTTCTGTCTCAGTGTACATCAACGCTTCCTGTTCATTACAGAACAATAGATCTACGCCATCTGCAATCATCTCATCCAGGCCGGCACGTGCATATTGCACCATGGCTGGATCAGATAAGGTTAAAGCAATTTTCGCATCACTGGCACGAGCAATGGTACGTGCCTGTTCTACAGCATGACGAGCAGTCTCTGAAGTCGACAGATAACCTTCGATATATAGCCATTTTGCAGTTTTGAGAGATGCGAAATCAATTTGAACGTCAGTCAGTTCCGCAGTGATCCCCAAATAAGTATGCATGGTACGTTCTGAATCTGGACTTACCAGTACCATACAGGTACCAGTAACACCTTCACTGATTGAACGGGTTGTGGTTTGTATGCCGGCTTCATTTAAACCATCCAGATAGATTTGACCCAGATCATCATTCCCGACACGGCAGGCATAGAAAGCTGAACCACCGAGCGCAGCAAAAGCCACAGTCGTGTTTGCAGCTGAACCACCAGAAGCCTGGCCTTTATAGTTTTGCGTGGCTTTCAGGTTCTCATACAGTGCAGCTTGTGTTTCACCATCAGTCAGTTGCATGGTGCCTTTTTGCAGGTTGTGTGCAGTTAAAAAGTCGTCAGATACTTTAAATTCCTGGTCAATTAGCGCATTACCAATTGCAAAAAGATCAACATTTGCCATGTCAGAGAGTCACATTCAAAAACGAAAGTCATAAGTTTACACGAATGCTCAGGTTTGCTATAGAGTGTTGAATCATTTTCAAAAAGTTTTAGGGTATGCTGTAAGGCATTCATTTCGCACTTTGGTCGAATTAAAGCAGATAAATTTCGTAATCCTGCGGTCGTGCCATTGATTTAAATAGCGGATTTTATTTATAAGTGTTATATCACCTGTAACTGCATATTCATGCAAATGCAGGTTGAGCCGAGACTACAATTTCTGACAGTGTGTATATATGGATATTAAAATCGTAAAAGCCGAGCAATTACCAGATCAAATCGAAACTTTTGCTGCTCTGGCAAAAAAGGAAGGCTATGATTTAATTGAGAAATTAGTTGAAGAATATCGCACAGGAAAAAACTCCTTCAGTAAAGATAATGAATATCTTGCTGTGGCTTATGATGGAAACAAGCTGATTGCTTGTGGCAGTTTGAACCAGCAATGGGGACCAGATGGTGTGGAAGAGCGTATTGGCCGTGTACGTCGTTTCTATGTACATCCGAAATATCGCCAGCATGGAGTAGGCAAGCAATTACTGGCTTATCTGGAACAGTTAGCACGTCCGCATTATTCTGCACTTTGCCTGCATACTGAAACCAAACTGGCGGCGAGCTTTTACCAGAAGCAAAATTATGTGTTTGTCGAAAACCATCCGAATTACAATTACTTTAAATATCTGATCTAGCCGATTTTCAATTTAACAAATACGGTTCATAAACTTGGTGATTCATTTTCTGAATGACCAAGTTTACTTAATTCGATCAAAATGATTGGTTTTCAGCGTGAATAATAACAAAAACTAAAGCTATAATGCGATCAGTTGTTTTTTATCTAAAAATTAGGAGATCGCATGACTGTAGATGTCACTGAAACCATTTCACAAACTGTACATCCTGCGTTTCAGTTGGTACGTCAACACCATGTTGATGCTTTAGACATTTTAGTGTCTGAATATAAACATAATGTGACCGGCGCCATTCATTATCACCTGGCGACCAATCACGATGAAAATGTCTTTTTAGTGGCTTTCCGTACGCAGCCAATGGACTCTAAAGGCGAAGCGCATATTCTTGAACATACCGCGCTTTGCGGTTCAGAAAAATTTCCGGTACGTGATCCATTCTTCCTGATGATTCGCCGTTCCCTGAACACGTTCATGAACGCCTTTACTGCGGCGGACTGGACAGCTTATCCGTTTGCCACCCAGAATGATAAAGACTTCCAGAACCTGTTAGAAGTATATATGGATGCTGCTTTTGCAGCGAACCTGAATCCGCTGGATTTTGCCCAGGAAGGGATCCGTATTGAGCTGGAAAATGGTGAACCGGTTTACAAAGGTGTTGTGTTTAATGAAATGAAAGGTGCAATGAGTTCACCTTCAGATCAGCTCTATCATACGCTGGCGTATTACCTGTTCCCGGATACCACCTATCACTACAACTCTGGTGGTGATCCTAAAGATATTCCTGATTTGACTTACCAGGAGTTAGTTGATTTCTATAAGTCACATTATCATCCAAGTAATGCGGTATTCATGACCTTTGGCAACAAGTCAGCTTATGAACTGCAAGAACAGTTTGAAAACTTGGCACTGTCTAAATTTGAACAGGGTGAGACCTTATACTCAACGCCAGAAACCCGTTTGTCTGCACCGGTATCGGTGACTGATACTTATGCAGTTGATGCAGAGGATTTACGTGATAAAACCTATCACGTTATTTCCTGGTTACTACCGGAAGCAAGCGAAATCAAACTTCGTCTGGGTATGCGTTTGGTAGAAGGTATCCTGTTAGAAGATTCGGCATCTCCACTGCGTCATTATCTGGAAACCTGTGGTTATGCAGATGCAACAGGCCCGTTCATGGGGGTTGATGACTCTAACTTTGAAATGACTTTTTATTGCGCAGTTCAAGGCTCAAATCCAGAACATGCTGAAGAATTTAAAAATGGCGTATTCAAGATTCTGGAAGATGTTGCTGCGAAACCGGTAGATCAGCAGGCAGTAGATGCGATTCTGCATCAGATTGAATTGCATCAGCGTGAAATCAATGGTGATGGTACGCCATATGGTTTAAGCCTGATCCTGAATGGTTTAGGTAGCGCAATTCATCACCGTGATCCGGTTGAAGTCTGGGATGTGGATTCTGCAATTGCCGCAGTTAAAGAAGAACTGAAAGACCCAATGTGGCTGTCTAATCTGATCAAAGAACATCTGATTGATAACCCGCACCGTGTGCAACTGACACTGGTTCCAGATGCCACCAAATCTGCCAAAGAAGCTGAAGCGGAAAAAGCACGACTGGCAGAAATTGGCAAGACACTGACTGAAGAACAAAAAGCTGAAATCGTTGCGCAGACTGAAGCTTTAAAAGTCCGCCAGGATACACCGGATGACCTGAACCTGTTACCTAAGGTTGGCCTAGAAGATGTGCCTGCTGAAATGCAGATCGTACAGGGTCAGTTGCGTGAAGTGATTTCCAATGGCATCGATACGCCATTAAACCTTTATTATGCGGGTACCAATGGTATTTATTACCAACAAGTCTTGGTACAGATTCCTGACGAAGTAGTGCAATCGCCATATTTTAACCTGCTGTCGATTCTGGTCGGTGAAGTGGGTGCGGGCGATTATGACTATCTTGAATTCCAGCAAATCCAGACTGCTGTTAGCGGTGGATTGGGTATGGGAGCTTCATTACGTTCAAAAGTAGATGACAAGAATAAGATTTCTGCCTGGTTAACGCTCACAACTAAATCTCTGGTAAATAACCTACAAGCGATTCAGTTGCTGAAAACCGGTTTTGAGCAGCTTCGTTTTGATGAAAAAGGCCGTATTATTGAATTGCTGCAACAGCGTAAAACACGCTGGCATTCGCGTATTTCGGGCTCAGGCCATAGCTATGCGATGCAGGTAGCTTCACGTCAGCACAGTGCTTTAGCGACCCGTGATTATCATAACACTGGTCTTGGTGCATTGAACTGGCTGATGAGTCTGGTTGCTCAGATTGAGAAAGATGAAGCTGCTTACGATGCCATGATTGAAGAGCTGAAACGTATTCACCGTATTTTACTGCAAGCACCAAAACAGTTCTTACTGGTCTGTGAAGAACCGCAAGCGGATCATCTGGTAGAAGAAGTTCAGAATGTTTGGGATAAAGTTGCTGTGGACCGTAATCCGGTACAACTTGCTCAAACTGAAAAAGTATTGAATGAAGCAGATGAGGCATGGCTGATTCAGGCCAATGTTCAGTTCTGTGCAGCAGCTTATCCGGCAGTGGAAGTATCTCATCCTGATGCAGCACCATTGATGGTCTTGGCAGGCTATTTGCGTAATGGATACCTGCATAGTGCGATCCGCGAAAAAGGCGGTGCTTATGGTGGCGGTGCCAGCTATGATGGTAATGCCTGTTCATTCCGCTTCTACAGCTACCGTGATCCACGTTTAGCAGAGACTTTCAAGGACTTTGATGCAAGTGTTCAGTGGCTATTAAATGCAGAACAACAGCCACATCAACTGGAAGAAGCGATTCTGGGTCTGATTGCCAGCATGGATAAGCCGGGTTCACCAGCAGGTGAGGCAATTACAGCTTGTTATGCTTACCTGCATCAGCGTACTCCGGCATTCCGTAAGCAGTTACGTGAACGTCTGCTCAATGTGACGCTGGATGACCTGAAATGTGTGGCTCAGCAATATCTGGTAGAACAACAGCCATCGCGTGCAGTGGTTGCACCAGTAGCAAAACGTGAAGCACTGGAACAGCTCGGATTTGTGATTCAACAAGTTCAATAAAAGAAAAAAGGAAAATTGAATGGCGCTTAATTCGTTTAAGCGCCCAACTTTGCAGCTGAGCATTTTGCTGGGCTGCATGGGTGGGGCGCAGGTGTATGCAGAAGAAAATCAAACAACTATCCCCAGCAGTCCGATGCCAGCAACGGCTGAGGCCTGTGCCGCGGTAGAAACCAGTGCAGAACGTCTAGCATGTTATGATGCTTTGTTCAAAGTACTAGAAGCTGAAAGAGTGGTACTGGTATCTGAACGCCGCGCAGCTGCTGAACTTGCGCCTGAACCCGATAACCTGAAAGCTAGAATTGATAAAACTGTTTCTACAGTAACGGTCAGTGAAGGCTCGCCACTGAAACCAAACCTGTCTTTATTGGACAGCCGTTGGGAACTTTCACCGGAAAGTAAACTGGGTACTTGGAATATCCGTTCTTATCAGCCGGTGTATGTATTACCAGGATTTTGGACCTCTGAGAAAAATGAGTTTCCTGAAAGTCCGAATGAACGTAATACGGTGACGGAAGATCAGAATCTGAAATCCATGGAAGCCAAGTTTCAGCTTTCATTAAAAACCAAAGCAGTAGAAAATATTTTTGGTAATAATGGTGATATCTGGCTGGCGTATACCCAGTCTTCACGCTGGCAGGTATATAACTCTGAAGAATCACGTCCATTCCGTGAAACCAATTATGAACCAGAAGCCAGTATTGTATTCCGAACCAATTACGATTTATTTGGTCTGGACTGGCGTATGCTAGGTCTGACCTTTAATCATCAGTCTAATGGTCGTTCGGATCCACTATCACGTAGCTGGAACCGGGTGATGCTGAATCTGGGCTTTGAGCGTAATAACTTTGCCCTGATGCTACGTCCTTGGTATCGTTTTGAAGAAGACCTGCCAGATGATAACAACCCGGATATCGTCGACTATGTCGGTCGTGGCGATTTGACTGCATTTTATCGCTGGAAAGATCATGACTTTTCGCTCATGTTGCGTCATACCTTAAAAGGCGGTGATGACAGTCGTGGTGCAGCGCAATTTGACTGGTCATTCCCAATCAGTGGTCGTCTGCGTGGACATTTCCAGTTGTTTGATGGCTACGGTGAAAGCCTGATCGACTATAATCATAAGGCGACGTATGTCGGCTTGGGTGTTTCGTTAATGAACTGGTTCTAAAAAGCATTATCATCAAAAAATCCACGCGCTGACGTGGATTTTTTGTTTTATATCAAAATTACCCAACCTGAATTTCTGAAGGTGGATGTTTAAGGCGGCTCTTTTTCGGTGTGGCAATAAAATAGGCCAAGGTCAAAGGACCTAAACGACCTGCAAACATTAACAGCATCAGAATCAACAGACTGGCTGGCTGTAATTCAGAAGTGACGCCACGAGACAACCCAACAGTACATGCGGCAGAAACCGTTTCAAACAACAGATCCAGAAAGTCCTGATCTGGCTCCAGAATAAGCAGACTCATAAATCCGGTTGCAATCAGGAGGGCAGTAATACAGACCACTGCCAACGCTTTAAAGGTAGTTTTCTCTGGAATCGAATGCTTGAATAAACGAATTTCATCTTCACGCCGTAGGAAGCTAATTACACTAATCACTACAATGATAAAAGTTCCGACCTTAATGCCACCTGCGGTACTTAAAGAACCACCACCAATAAACATTAGGAACATGGTAACTAAGGTGGACGCATTGGTCAGCTGATCCATCGGCAGACTATTAAAACCTGAAGAACGCGGTACTGTGGCATGGAACCAGGCATTGACCGCCTGATCGCCCACACTCATCAATGCCAGTGTTTGAGGATTAGAAGCTTCCAGAATCCAGATCAGGATAAAGGCAGAAAGATTAAGTGCAGCAATGGTACTCAAAATCAGCTTACTGTTGGTACTCAGTTTGCGCCAGCGTTTATGCTGTCGTACATCCATCAACACCAGAAAGCCAATGCCGCCAATGATATACAGCATGCTAATGGTGAAGGTAATAAGATACTGATCGGCAAAGCTCATTAGACTATTCGGGAACAGGGAAAAGCCACCATTGTTAAAGGCAGAAATACTATAAAAGGAAGCGTAGAAAAAAGCCTGGGCAAAGTTATAGTCCTGCAGCCAGGCAATAGTCAGAATTACTGTGCCAATTGCTTCAAAGAACAGCGAATATAGAAACACACCTTTAATGGTAGTACTGATCTTTTTCAGGCTGGTCTGACCAATGGATTCCTGAGCCATAACCTGGTGCCTTAGTCCCATTTTGGGCGCCAGACTCATGGCAGCCAGAATGGCAAAGGTCATAAAGCCGAGTCCGCCACATTGCAGGAGAATCATGATCACGATCTTGCCGAAGACCGTATAAGCTTCTCCGACATTGACCACAGACAAACCGGTAATAGTCACTGCAGAAGTTGCAGTAAAGACAGCCTGAAACCAGGTGATATCACCATGATGGGAAACTGGCAGTATTAACAAGATGGAACCAATCAGAATCAATGCCAGAAATCCCAATGCGATAATGCTGGGTGGACTGAGATTAATGGTCCGGTTTTTATGAGCAGTTATTTTCATAGATTTTTAAAATGTTTGGACAGGCGGCGTAAAGGTTCCAGCAAACCCTCAACAAGCAGAATATCACCTTCTTTAAGAATAAGATGGGGATCGAGGATATATTGCACCACGGGGCCACGCTTATGCAGAATGGTTTTAATTTCTGGTGCATGATCCATCAGCTGATTGAGTTTGATACCACTTTGTTCGGCATGAATCTCGATTTTGACCAAATAACGATCATCCTCAAGCGCCATATAGCGGCTGACCATCGGATAACTTAAGGATTGCGCAATCCGAACACCCATATCTTCCTCGGGATGAATAATCTTATCCACCCCAAGATGGGTCAGGATCATATGATGGGCTTTGGACTTGGATTTGGCCCAGATTTTTTTAACCCCCATATTCTTGAGATGTAGGACGCAGAGAATACTGGCTTCAATATCTTCACCAATCGCCACCACCACCGCTTCACAGTTCTGAACATTTAGTTCGTCCAGCACATGTTCATCCGTGGCATCTGCAATCACGGCATGGGTGAGTTCATCTGAAATGCTTTCAACATATTTTTTATTCAGGTCGATGCCAATTACTTCATGTTTGAGTGACATCAGTTGCGTGGCAACAGTGGCACCGAAACTTCCTAAACCGATCACAGCAAACAGTGCCATGTATTTTTCCTAAAGTTGCTGCGCTTATACATGCGCTTTCTATTAATTTACGTGCTTATCTTAGTGCTTAATTAATTTTTCAGCTATTTGCTTTACATAAATATTATCAAAGACCTGCGTTCTTATTTGCTTATATCAAAAAACCGCCTCGAAAGACGGTTTTTAGTTTAGATATCAGAATCAGAAATTATTTCAGGAAGCGTTGATAACCCAGGTTATTGGTAATCTCGTCATATGGATAGGTGATACTCTCCAGAGTTTCGATCAAACCGTCTGGATTCTGCTTTGCATCTTCAGCTTCCAAACCGACCAGTACACGACCTTCAGCCGCGCCGTGGTTACGGTAGTGGAACAGGGTGATGTTATGAGTTGGGCCTAGACGTTCAAGAAAAGTCAATAATGCACCTGGACGCTCCGGAAATTCGACACGGAACAGACGTTCATTTTCAATGTCTGCGTGACCACCAATCAGATAACGGATGTGCAGTTTTGCTACTTCGTCGTCAGACAGATCATCAACGTCATACTGGAATTTCAGGTTTTCATAAATTTCCTGACGTTCTTTTTCGCCATTTTTCAGGCTAATACCCACGAAGACCTGAGCTGCGGTTGCATCGCTGGCACGGTAGTTAAATTCGGTGATGTTACGGCCTTGCAGGGCACGACAGAAATTCAGGAAAGCGCCTTTCTGTTCAGGAATGGTCACGGCAAAGATGGCTTCTTTACGCTCACCGAGTTCAGTACGTTCCGCAATATAGCGTAAACGGTCAAAGTTCATGTTGGCACCACAAACAATCGACACGATATTTTTACCTTGAATGCCGTGTTCAGCGACGTATTTTTTAATCCCTGCCAACGCCATTGCACCAGATGGTTCTACAATACTACGGCATTCGTCATAGGTATCTTTAATTGCTGCACAGACTTCATCAGTATTGACCAGTACCACATCAGGTTCAACAATTGGACCAGAATTATCTGATTTTTGCAGACGGATGACCTCAAATGGTTTTTCACCAATTTGTGCCACCGCCGTACCATCGGCAAATAAACCGACAGATGGAAGAATCACACGTTCATTGGCTTCTAAGGCTGCTTTTAAGCACGCGGATTCATCATATTCCACAGGAATAACTTTGACATGCGGAGCAACATCTCCCAAGTATGCTGCAACACCGGCAATCAGACCACCACCACCAACAGCAACGAAGACATATTCTACATCACGCCATTGACGCAAAATTTCATTGGCAATGGTGCCTTGACCGGCCATCACCAGTTCATCGTCATAAGGTGGAATAAAGGTCATGCCATCTTCTTCGGCACGTTGAATGGCATATTTATTGGCAACGTCAAATGAGTCACCGTGCAATACGACTTCGCCACCTAAGCGTTTTACCGCCTGAACCTTAATATCAGGCGTAGTTTTTGGCATCACGATAATCGCGCGAATCCCCAGCTTTTTCCCTGACAGCGCCACACCTTGGGCATGGTTGCCTGCTGAAGCTGTGATAACGCCACGTTCGAGTTGTGATTTCGGTAATTGACTAATACGGTTATAAGCACCGCGTAGCTTGAATGAAAAAACCGGTTGTAAATCTTCACGTTTAAAGCGAATGTTATTATTTAAGCGTTCGCTAATTCGTGGCGCTGCTTCGAGTGGGGTTTCGATTGCAACATCGTATACAGTTGCTTGTAAAATTTGTCGAACCAAACGAGACAGCATGTTAATTTTCCATCTAACAGTTTAAAATAAGCACTTATTGTAACAAACCACGCGGCTTTGCGGTTTAAAAATACTGCGAAAGTCCAAAATAGTTGAGTGATGTCATGAGTCTATATGCAACCCAAGATGAGAAAAAGCAAGCTGCAGCAAAAGCTGCGTTAAAGCACTTACCAAAAGGGGGCATTTTAGGCGTCGGTACTGGAAGTACTGTCAACTTCTTAATCGAACTTTTGCCTGAGCTTCAATTGGAAGCAGCAGTTGCAAGTTCTGAGGCCACTGCACAACGTCTTAAAAAATTAGGCATTGAAGTTGTCGATATGAATAGCGTAGGCGGTCTGGATGCCTATGTAGATGGTGCGGATGAAATCGACCGCCATATGCACATGATCAAAGGTGGCGGTGCTGCGCTGACACGTGAAAAAATTGTTGCATCTATTGCGAAAAAATTCGTTTGTATCGTCGATGATTCTAAGTGGGTGGAACAGTTAGGCCGTGAATTTCCGCTTCCTGTAGAAGTGATTCCAATGGCACGTTCTGCAGTCGCACGTAAAATTGTTGCTTTAGGGGGGGACCCTGCGTACCGTGAAGGTGTAGTCACCGATAACGGTAATGTAATTTTGGATGTTTATAACTTAAATATTTTGAATGCATTAGAGTTAGAAAAAACTTTGAATGACATTCCAGGTGTTGTTTGTAACGGTATCTTTGCCTTAAATAAAGCTGATATTGCTGTGGTTGCTACTGATAACGGTATTGAAGAGCGTACTGCGGTTTAATTAAACTTTCTAGAAAAAATCCCTCTAAATCTCCCTGAGCGAAGTTTTAAAGCACTGCTTTAAAACAAGTGCAAGAAGGGAGATTTTTGAAAGCCCCTCTTTGAGAAAGAGGGGTTTGCGGAGATTAAAAAAGAATAAAAATGACCTTATCCGACTTACCTGAAATTCAAATTGTCCGAAATATTCGCTCAACACGTTTAAAGCTTCGTGTGGATGGTACTCAAATTCGCCTGACTGCACCCGTATTTTGCACAAAAAAACAAATCCAGAATTTTATTAATGATGCCGAAAGCTGGTTACTCAAAACCTGGCAATCCCAGCAGGAAAAAATACAAAGTGTTGATCGTAGTTTACCTGCTAGCTTGCAGCTATTTAATCTGAATCAGCCAATATCAGTTCAATACCAGGCCCAGAAGCATAATTTTATTCTGGATTATGCAAACTATATGCTCTATATCAGTAATCGAAATCCTGAAAGCTACTTAAAAGCTTTTGTAATTGCCTATGCCAAACAACAGTTACCGATTTATCTTGAACAGGTTAGTCTGGAAACAGGATTATCTTTCAATGTCTGTAATATCCGCCAGCCGAAAACCCGTTGGGGCAGCTGTTCTGCCAGACATGACATTATGCTGAATAGCGGTATTATTTTGTTTCCTGAAAATATCGTCCGTTATCTCTGCGTGCATGAACTGGCACATACCCGGCATTTTGATCATAGCCCGCGTTTCTGGACTGAAGTGGCGAAACATGATCCAGCTTATTCAAACCATCGCAAAATTCTGAAAAATACCCTTATGCCATGGTGGTGGGTCAGTCAGAATTAATGCAAGAATCATTTAATAAGGAATAGTTTAAAAATAATATTTAAATCATAAATTTATATAAATACGAGTTCGAATAATTTCTGCTGCACTTATGAAAATAGATTATTTTTAATTCAGAACCTGCTTTTCTAGAATGCTGAAAAATTAAAAGTTTCTGAGCTGCTTTCGGCATAAAACAAAGAAACGTATTTTCCAGCATATGGGGTAGATGAGGATGGTTCAATCCAGGTTATTATTTATTTTCACGCTAATCTTTAGTGTGCTTTTAACTGCATGTAATAAGGCAGAAGCACCAAAAGAAAAAGTCGAAAAAACGGCTTATACGGCAGACACAGTGCGTATTGGTTACCAGCGTTCTTCTACACTCATGACCTTGTTAAAAGAAACGGGTGAGCTTGAAAAGAAACTGGCAGAAAAGAATGTCAAAGTCAGTTGGCATGAATTTACCAGCGGTCAGCCTTTGGCTGAAGCACTTAATGTGGGCAGTGTTGATGTGACTGCGGATGTGGCAGATACAGTTCCCGTATTTGCCCAGGCAGCCAAAGCGAATCTGACTTACTATGCCAAAGAAACTGCATCTCCAAATGCACAGGCAATTTTGATTCCACAAAATTCCAGTATCAAAACTGTTGCGGATTTGAAAGGCAAAAAGATTGCAGTAACCAAAGCTGCGGGTAGTCATTACTTGTTAATTGCAGCACTCAATCAGGCAGATTTAAGTTTTACAGATATTACTCCAGCATGGCTCAGCCCGGCAGATGGCCGTGCAGCATTTGAACATGGTGGTGTAGATGCCTGGGTGACTTGGGAGCCATATGTTTCAAGTGGTACAGTTGTACAAAATGCAAAAGTCCTCGCTTCAGGTGAAGGGTTAGCAAGTTATACACGTTACTACTTAACTGGTCATAAATTTGCTCAGGAAAATCCTGCAATCTTGAATGATGTGATTGATACCTTAAAAGAAAAAGCAGCTTGGGTAAAAACCAATCCGAATGAAGCGGCAAAAATCCTGGCACCATTATGGGGTAACTTACCTCAGGAAGTGGTATTAAAAGCCAATGCTAACCGAAGTTATAACGTGAAATCCGTAACTATTGAAGATATGCCAGAGCAGCAAAAAATTTCAGATGCATTCTTCAATGAAAAGCTGATTCCCAATACGATTGATGCCAAAACATCTGATCTCTATAACACTCAATAATGCCCAGAGCCTCGACATTTATCGAGGCTTTTCCTATTTTTATAAATAGCCTAAGCAAATCTAGGAGATTTTCCATGTTCCAGATTCCAGAACTGAATTATGCCCAGATTCGAGCAAAACTACTTGCGCGTGAAGAAATCGCCATTGTCGATTTACGTGAAGAACATATCTATGCACAAGCTCATCCCTTATTTAGCACTAATATTTCTCTTTCACGTTTAGAAATCGAAATTTTGAATCGTATACCACGTCTAGACACCACAATCGTACTCTATGATGATGCAGATGGCCGAGTAGAACGTGCTTATCAAAAATTAATTCGTTATGGATATCGTCAGGTCCATGTATTAAAGGAAGGTACCCAGGCATGGGCACGTGATGGGGGTGAATTATTTATCGATGTGAACTCTGCAACCAAAGCCTTTGGTGAATGGGTTGAACACTATAAACATACGCCGTCGCTGAGTGCCGAAGAGGTTCAAGAAAAAATTGATGCGAACGAAAATATCGTCATTTTAGATGCCCGTCGTTTTGATGAATATAACACTATGAGTATTCCATCGGGTCGAAGCGTGCCAGGTGCTGAATTGGTTTACCGTGCACCAAACTTGGTGAAAGATGAAAATACCACCATTATTGTGAACTGTGCAGGACGTACCCGTAGCATTATTGGCACACAATCATTGCTTAATGCCAAAATCTCACATCCGGTTTATGCACTTCGAAATGGCACAATTGGTTGGACCCTTGCGGGTCAAAGTTTGGAACATGCTCAAACCCGATCATTTAAGGCTGTGCAGACAGAGCTAAAACCGGAGCTTTTAGAAAATGCCAAAGTGCTGGCACAAAAAGCGCGTGTTCGAATCATATCTTTTGAGGAGCTTCAAAAACTACAAGCTGAAACTCAACGTACAACCTATATATTTGATGTCCGTGATGAAGAGGAATATATCCAAGGTCATCTGGATGGTTCGCGTTGGGTTGCAGGTGGACAACTGGTTCAAGAAACAGATCACAACGCAGCAGTCCGTGGGGCACGAATTGTACTCATTGATGATCAACTGATTCGTGCCTACATGACTGCATCTTGGTTAGGGCAGATGAACTGGGAGGTTTATGTGCTAGAAACAGATTTTTCAGAAATATTAACCACACGTGGTACGTGGATACCAAATTTACCAATAGTCAATACTGTTGAATTAATTAGTCCAGAGCAATTGCAAGAATTAAAATCAACTCAAAATATCGCGATTTGGGATGTGCAGCCTTTTGCACTGTATAAGAAAGCGCATATTCCGGATGCTGCATGGCTACTTAAGGCCGAAGCAGTTGAACGAATTCAACAAGCTGCATTTCAGGCTAAAGACGCCGTAGTTCTCACATGCGGTCGTTCAGTTTTGGCCCATTATACTGCGGAAGAAATTAAAGCATTTCATAAAAAAGTGTATGTACTTGATGGTGGTAATGTTGCTTGGGAAAAAGCAGGCTATGCGTTAACTGTAGACAATGTACAAGCACTTTCACCGCAAATTGATCGTTATAAACGTCCATATGAAGGCACGGATAACTCACATGAAGCAATGCAAGCCTATCTGGATTGGGAGTTTGGTTTAGTCGATCAACTTAAAAAAGATGGGACACATGGATTTTTCACCATTTAATTCTTACATCAATAAAGTCGCCACGGCGACTTTATTGATTTGAAGCATCTATGTAGCATTGACTGTGCATTTATATGCTTATTCGATAATATAATACCAATGATAACGATAAATTAGAACTCCTCATGATGCGGTTAATCCTCACAATTTTAATTTTTATAGTCTCGCTTCCTGCGCTGTTTTTTTACGGACTATTTTTATACAGTATTTTTTTCCCAAGTTTACCCATGGATTATCCTTTAACCGTCAAATTTTTTATGCTGACAGGAGTGCTCGCGTGGGGAATGCTATTTTATATGGCTATTTTATGGATTAAACATCGTCAAATACCTAAAAAATTTTCAGCCAGTGCAACACTATTGGCCATTTTAGGGTTAATTCCATTTATGATTCGACTAGACGCCATTATCTTTCTGGCATTACCTGCTTTCTTATTTGTAATTTATCTTTGTCATTATAGTTGGTCTACTCCAGTAACGACCAAACACACATAAAGGTGTTTCAATCTTATCTTTAAACATGCATTTCAAAATATATAAAAAATTAGCATTCCTCAGTGAAAGAGTTTAGAAAACGTGAACTTCCTGTCATACTACCTGGCATAAAGGAAACATCTAGTTAGAGGTAATTATCGTGATTTCAGTGGGTATTGTGGGTGGTACAGGTTATACAGGCGTTGAACTTTTACGTCTATTACTGCGACATCCAAACGTTAGCGTCAAAGCACTGACATCACGTACCGAAGCAGGCCGCCGTGTAGACGATATGTTCCCAAGCCTGCGTGGTCATACTGATCTTGAATTTTCTGATCTCAGCCTTGATTTATTAAAATCTTGTGATGTCGTATTTTTTGCGACACCACATGGCGTTGCTATGAAACATGCAGAAGAACTGCTAGCTGCAAATACCAAGGTAATTGACCTTGCCGCAGATTTCCGTTTACAGAATTTGGCACAGTTTGAAAAATGGTATGGCATGCAACATGCTTGTCCATCTATATTACAAGATTCTGTATATGGTCTGTCTGAACTGAATCGTGACCAGATCAAACAGGCGAATGTGATTGGTAACCCGGGTTGTTATCCAACAACCGTGCAGCTCGGCCTTGCACCAGTATTAAAATCTGCGGAAGCCTTAGTGAAACCTGAAAGTATTATTATTGATGCTAAATCAGGAGTTTCAGGCGCAGGTCGTAAAGCCAGCCTCGGCATGATCTATTCTGAAAATGCAGATAACTTTAAAGCTTATGGCGTAGCAGGTCACCGTCATCATCCTGAGATTGTAGAAGCGTTAGAAAATATCTCAGGTCAAAAAGGTGTATTTGACCATATTTTATTTGTACCGCATCTGGTGCCAATGATTCGCGGTATGCTGTCAACCATTTACATTGACCTGACTGAAGCAGGCCAGACAGTAGATCTGCAGGCACTCTATGAACAGTTCTATGTCAATGAACAGTTCGTTGATGTCATGCCATCAGGCAGTTCACCAGAAACCCGTTCAGTACGTGGTGCCAATAAACTCCGTATTGCACTGTACAAGCCTCAACCAACGAAACTGGTTATTCTGGTTGCACAAGATAACCTGGTGAAAGGTGCAGCAGGTCAGGCGGTACAGAATATGAACCTGATGTTTGGCTTTGCTGAAAATGCTGGCTTGCAAAACATTGCTTTATTACCATAAAAAACGTATTACAACTTCACACACATTTGAATTTCGATTTAAATGTGTGTCTTGAAAAAGATAGAAGAGATGACAATGCCGAATAATGAACCTCACGATCTGACCACAGATGACAAGAAGAAAATGCCATTTCTGAAAGGGAACACGCCACTTGCGATAGGTGCTGCAATTCTGGTACTGAGTAGTGGTTTACTTGGCTATTCGGTAGGTCATCGTCAAGGTCTGACCGTTGTAGGTTTTGAGGCGGATGCTGAACAGCTGGTTGAAGTCGTACAAAAGCAGAAAGCCAGTCTGGAAACACTGAATAAAACCCTGAATACAGCAACGCAGGAACGTGATCTGGCCGTAAGTAATGCCAATGACCTGTATCTCGCGATGAATAAAACCCGTGATGAATATACGCAGGCAGAAAGCCTAGCGACCTTATATCGTGAAGTACTGCGTCAGCGTGGTGGTATGCCTTTATCTGTTCAGCATCTGGCAGTAAAGCCTCTGCCTGAAAATGCCTTTGAATATCAGCTTGATCTGATTCAGGTAAGTCCAAGCAAAGGGCGTGTTTCCGGTTCGGTTGAATTACGCCTGATTCGGGGAACTGAAATTTTAGTTGTGCCTTTGGCAGATAAAAACTTCAATTTCGAAAATTATGAACGTCTGACTGGTCGTTGGACGATGCCGAAAGGTTTTGTACCAGAATTTATAGAAGTTCGCCTGACTGGTACAAGCAAGCCTGTTACCCGCCGTTTTAGCTGGAGTAAGGGCGAGGCAATTGAAAATCAATCTGCATTCCTGTCAGAGATTCCTCAGACAGAAGCCAATGCAAACTAAAGTGTGAAATGTAAATCTTATGCCTAGCAACAAGCGTCATATTTGTTTAAGTGAAATCAAGAACTCTTTTAATCAGTCCGGTGTGGTTGACTGGCACATAAGCCCACGCTTGGCAAATGACCCTTTTCATGATGAAGATGCTGATATTGCAGTACAAACAGCACCGCCAGAGTTGAAGCGTCCACCGATGTATGCAGTGGTATTGATGAATGACGATTACACCCCCATGGAGTTTGTAATTGAAATTTTACAACAATACTTTGCAATGAATCTTGACCAAGCTACGCAAGTAATGCTAACTGTACATTATGAAGGAAAAGGTGTTGCTGGCGTCTATCCAAGAGACATTGCGGAAACGAAAGCGAACCAGGTCAATAATTACGCTCGATCACAAGGTCATCCTTTACTTTGCCAGATAGAGCCTAAAGATTAAGGGGGTTGCATGCTCAGTCGTCAATTAGAAGTATCACTACGTTTGGCTGTTAGCATGGCTCGTCAAAAGAGACATGAGTTTCTGACAGTAGAACATTTGTTATTGGCTTTACTCGACAACGATTCTGCCGTGAATGCCCTTAAAGCATGCGGTGCAGACATTATTGTGCTGCGTAAAGAACTTGAAGAATACGTAGAACAACACACTCCAAAACTCGGCGAAAATAACGATCAGGCACCTCATCCGACTGAAAGTTTTGACCGGATTCTGCAGCGTGCCATTTTTCATGTACAGTCAAGTGGTGGAGACCGTACGGTAGAAGGTGCGGACATTCTAGTTGCGATGTACTCAGAGCGTGATTCGTTTGCAGTGTATCTGCTGAAACGTCATCAGATTAACCGTTTAACCTTGACTCAATATCTGTCGCATGGTACCCGCAAGGAAGAAGTGCAGAACGAAGAAGAACTTGAGGAACTGGATGGCGAAACTGGATCATCCAATGCTTCAGGTCCACTAGATCTGTACACCACTAACCTGAATCACGAAGCGCAAAAAGGTAAAACTGATCCATTGATTGGTCGTGAAAAAGAAATTGAGCGTGCTGCACAAATTCTTTGTCGTCGCCGTAAAAATAATCCGTTGCTGGTCGGTGATCCAGGTGTGGGTAAAACATCGATTGCTGAAGGTCTGGCTTGGCTGATTGTCAATGGTAAAGCCCCTAAACCACTAGAAAATGCCGAAATCTATAGTCTGGATATCGGTGCACTGGTGGCAGGAACCAAATACCGTGGTGACTTTGAAAAACGTCTGAAACAACTTCTCAATGCTTTAAAGAAAAAACCGGATGCAGTGCTGTTCATTGATGAGATTCATATGATCATTGGTGCAGGTTCTAGTATGGGCAGCACCATGGATGCATCGAACCTGATTAAGCCAGCACTGGCAAATGGTTCATTGCGTTGCATAGGTTCGACCACATTCCAGGAATACCGTCAGGTCTTTGAAAAAGATCATGCTTTATCGCGCCGTTTCCAGAAAATTGATGTGAATGAGCCTTCTATCTCTGAAACTATTGATATTTTACGTGGTCTGAAATCTAAGTTTGAAGATTTCCATCATGTTCAATATGAAGATCAGGCTTTGGTATCAGCGGTAGAACTGTCAGCGAAGTTTATTAATGACCGTTTCTTGCCAGATAAAGCCATTGATGTGATCGATGAAGCGGGTGCGCAACGCCGTTTAAAAGCCGAGCAAGACGATAGCCTGATTACGGTAGAAAATATCGAAGACATCGTGTCGAAAATTGCCCGTATTCCACCAAAAACAGTTTCTAAAGATGACAAGACTGTATTAGAAAATCTTGAGCGTGATTTGAAACGTGTGGTCTTCGGTCAGGATGAAGCCATTGAAGCACTCGGTTCCGCAATCAAGCTGTCTCGGGCAGGTCTGAAATCTCCAGATAAGCCAGTCGGTAGTTTTGTCTTTGCTGGTCCAACGGGTGTTGGTAAAACTGAAGTCACCAAACAATTAGCAAAACTGATGGGTGTGGAGCTGGTTCGTTTCGATATGTCTGAATATATGGAACGTCATGCGGTATCCCGTCTGATTGGTGCACCTCCAGGCTATGTTGGTTTTGACCAAGGTGGTTTGTTGACCGATGCGATTCACAAGAATCCACACTGTGTATTGCTACTGGATGAAATCGAAAAGGCACATCCGGATGTATTTAACTTGTTGCTACAAATTATGGATCATGGCTCATTGACCGATAACAACGGTCGCAAGTCAGACTTCCGTAATGTGGTGCTTGTACTGACCACCAATATTGGCGCCGAAAGCATTTCACGTGTCAGTATCGGTTTCATGGAACAAGACAACAGCAATGATAACCAGGAAGCGATGAAGAAAGCATTCTCACCTGAATTCCGTAACCGTCTCGATGGTGTGATCCAGTTCAAGGCCTTGCCAAGTACGATCATTGAAAATGTAGTCGACAAGTTCTTAACCGAATTGCAGGCACAGCTAGATGAGAAGAAAGTTATTCTGGAAGTGGATCAGAGTGCACGTGAATGGATGGCTGAAAATGGTTACGATCGATTGATGGGCGCGCGTCCAATGCAGCGTCTGATTCAGGAGCATTTGAAAAAACCATTGGCAGAAATGATTCTGTTTGGTGAGCTGGCAGATAATGGCGGTAATGTTGCTGTATCTGTGAAGAAAGAAAATGGCAAAGCTGTAGGCTTGAAACTTGAAGTGTTTGAAGATCAGACTGCTGAACCAGCCTAAATTCTACTCATCGTAAAATAACCCGTGCTTGCACGGGTTATTTTATTTCTTTATTGCTATGATCTGATCAAGATTTATTGCTTGGCTTAGATTTAACAAAATATGGAATTTCAGTTCACTAAACTTATTACGACTTTTTGTCTGTTCCTGGTCACGGCGGTGATGGAAATTCTAGGCTGTTATTTTCCCTATCTGATTTTGAATCAGGGAAGAAGTCACTGGTTATGGATTCCGACAGCTCTGGCTTTGGCGGCCTTTGTCTGGCTATTAACTTTGCATCCAGCTGCTTCAGGCCGGATCTATGCAGCTTATGGTGGTATCTATATCTTTACTGCTTTGATGTGGTTGCGTTTTGTAGATCAGATCAGCCTGTCTCGATGGGATTTGCTTGGTGGTGCAGTGGTGATATTTGGGGCGCTGATTATTATCATGCAACCCCAAGGTTTAATCCGTTGATTTACTTCCTGTAGAAACTTAGTTCCCTTTACAGTCCTTCTGCGATATTTCAACGTCATAAGATCGAGTAGTGGAACTCAGTTCTAGCATCACTTTATAGGGATTTTCTAACTGATAACGGTGCTCAAAGAAAATACCGCAGTTCTGTAATAAGTTTTTGCGGATAAGCTGAGTCACTTCCTTAGGACCTAGATCTTTTTCAAACTGGGCAAAGTCGGGAGTAATAATTAAACCTTTTAATTCGGTTTTATTAGCAGTGAGTTTCAGTCGTTCAATAATTGTGTTGTGATCAATTTGCAGGGGCAAAGTTTTAGAATCTTCCGCACTTAATACAGCCAGCATTTCATTCAGTTCTGCTTTTTTCTTGATTTTAAATTTTGAATCAATGATCTGTTGCTGTTGCAGGTATTGATCAAATTCGGAAGCATTAACCTGACTACTAAGAAAACTAATGCCAAGGGTTAAAGCAGTGAATAGATTTATTTTATATTTCATTTAAGGCCACAAATTATTACTGTGTTTTGCGGATTATAAGAGCATGGATAAGATCTGTACGCAACTCTACCTGGTTAATTCTCCTGCCTCCTCGGATTTCTTCTTTTTGCTTATTTTTAAATATTGAAGTTTAAAAGACTTTTTATGTGAAAAATCTATCAATAATTACACTTTATTTTTTGTATGGGATTTCATCTAGGTTTATAGTCTTACACCTCCCCACGCAGCATACCGGTAAGTACGTAGGGTGCATGCAAAAAAAATATCTAAGTTTAAAGGCATAAAATATTTGCCTATAAACAAGAAACTTCAATGATTTAAAAATAAGGATGTCATATTTTGAGTCAAGCTTATTCCAAGCAGGAAAAAAACAGTCGTATTAAAGGAATCGTCGGGGCAGCCTCCGGTAACCTGGTCGAATGGTTCGATTTTTATATCTATGCTGTATTTGCGGTTTATTTTACCAAGGCACTCACTGCACCAAATATGGACAGTTCAACTCAGGCAATTTATGTCTGGGGTGTATTTGCTGCCAGCTTCTTTATGCGCCCGATAGGTAGCTGGCTATTTGGTCGTATTGCCGATAAACATGGCCGTAAAAAATCCATGGTCATTTCGATCTGTTTAATGGCCATCAGTTCATTCCTATTCGCAGCTTTACCAACTTATGAGCAGGTGGGTATGGCAGCACCATTCTTGCTGCTGCTGGTGCGTCTGTTACAGGGCTTATCAGTCGGTGGTGAATATGGCGCTGTTGCGACCTATATGAGTGAGCTGGGTTTAAAAGGTCAGCGTGGATTTTTCTCATCTTTCCAATATGTGACCTTGACCGGTGGTCAGTTGCTGGCAAGTTTACTCGGGGTTATTTTCCTGGGCTTTATGAGCGAACAACAGTTACTTGATGGTGGCTGGCGTATCCCGTTTGTGATTGGTGGTATTGCGGCAATTGTTTCTTTATTGGCACGTAGCCGTCTTGAAGAAACGCTATCTACGGAAGATAGTGATAAGGAAGATTCAGGTACACTTAAAGAATTGTTCAAGAACCATTGGAAAACATTCTTGCTGGTGGTTGGCTATACTTCAGCGGGTTCACTAAGCTTCTATGTGATTACGGTTTATTCAAAAACCTATTTAACCAATATCGGTATTGATCCAAAGACTGTCGGATTTATTATGACGGCCTGTATCTTTATATTGATGATTGCACAGCCAGTTTTTGGTGCTTTATCGGATCGAATTGGTCGTCGACTCTGTATGCTGCTGTTTAGTGGGTTGATGGCGATTGCGATTTATCCGGTCATGGCGGTCGGTATGCGGGTCTTCAGTGATACCCCAGTGATCGTTGCATTATTGCTGATTTTCCTGATGATGTTACTGAGTCTCTATACCTCGATTGGCGGTATCGTAAAAGCAGAAATGTTCCCACCACATGTACGAGCTTTAGGAGTAGGTTTCTCTTATGCAGTGGGGAATGCCGTCTTTGGGGGTTCAGCACCTTCGGTCGCATTACAGTTTAAATCAGCAGGTATTGAAAATACCTTCTTCGTGTATGTCATTGTAATGCTGATTGTATGTTTCTTCTGTAGCTGGCAATTACCGAAAGAACCAAAATATTTAAAAGATGATCATTAATCTTTGAGTAATAAAAAAGCACCGGATTTGGTGCTTTTTTATTGAAAGAAAATTTAGTCTTTTTTCAGATTTTCATTAATCAGAAATTCAACCAATGCTTTCTGAGCATGTAGACGGTTTTCAGCTTCATCCCAAACCACGGCATTTTTGTGATCCAGCATATTTTCTGAAATTTCTTCGCCACGGTGTGCTGGCAAACAGTGCATAAACAGGCAGTCGGGGTGAGCCAGATCCATCAAGCGCTCATTGACCTGATAATCAGCAAATGCTTTTTCACGGATTTTCTGTTCTTCTTCCTGTCCCATACTTGCCCAAACGTCAGTTACGATCAGATCAGCATTGACTGCCGCATCTTCAGCTGAATCAACCAGCTCTACACAGTGTGCAAATTCAGACAGGAATTTTTCTTGTGGCTCATAACCTTTAGGCGCAGCAATTTTCAGCTTAAAGCCCCACATATGCGCAGCTTCAATATATGAATTACACATATTGTTGCCATCACCGATCCACGCCACAGTTTTACCTTCGATTGGACCACGATGTTCCAGGTAAGTCTGCATGTCAGCAAGCAGCTGGCAAGGATGGTGATCATCAGTCAGAGCATTAATCACAGGTACTTTTGAATAAGAAGCAAAACGTTCAACGATGTCATGACCAAAAGTACGGATCATCACTACATCAAGCATGCTTGAAATCACACGTGCAGAATCTTCGATAGGTTCGCCACGGCCCAATTGAGTATCACGTGAAGACAGGAAAATTGCGCTGCCGCCGAATTGGGTCATGCCAGCTTCAAACGAAACACGCGTGCGGGTACTGGATTTCTCAAAAATCATTCCCATAACTTTACCAACAAACGGTTGGAAAACTTCATTGTTATGCTGTTTGCGCTTGAGCTCGATGGCGCGTTGCAGTATCTGGTTAAGTTCTAAAGTCGATAGATCGCGTAAAGTCAGAAAGTGACGGAGAGCCATTCGTTACTCCACAATAATTGCTGAAAAACTGGTTCAACAATTAGTTGTTGGTTAGTTAAAAAAATACGGAATCGGCTAATATACTATATGAATAGGAAATTGCAAAAAAACTAGACCTTTTGATGACCGTCCAGGAAACGATCGACACAATAATTCACATATTCGACAGTTTCCTGATCAGTTTCATCACTTGGCAAACCCATTAAAATGCGCCATTCCATATTTCTTAAAATACCGAAATACAATTGTGCAGAAAATAATGGATTTGGACAGCTGAGCAGACCTTTGGCATGTGCCTGTGACAAGACTTCAGCAATAGAGTGCTGGATATGTTTTGGTCCCTGTTCATGAATATGCCGAGCAATATCCAGATTGCGTCCACTTTGTTCCAGCACCAGCCGCATAAATGCAGCATTTTCCGGCTGTTTGATATGCTGGTAGAAGTTCAGCAAGGTCTGAATTAAATAGCTTCTAAAATCTTTAGAACTGTCTAAAGAGAAGGGGAGACAGATATCTTTAAAGAACTGGGTACGGCGATAATCACAAATCGACTTAAACAGGCATTCTTTATTGCCAAAGTATTTATAAATAGATGCCTTGGAGCCACCGGCATGATTGACAATATCATCCAGTGATACAGCATCATAACCATGTTCCAGGAACAGCTCTGTTGCACTGATCAAAAGGGCGAGACAGCGCTCATGACTACGCTTGGTCTGTGGCACATCTTTGGCTAAGGGTTCCAGTTGAACGAGATCCTGCATATTGACGACTAAATCAGCACTTTTCGATTATTTCAGTTGCCATCATAACAAAGTTGTGCGCACATTTCATGGAGACTGCTGTATCTATTATCTTGACTAAGATTTATGCTAAATCTATCCGCATTATTTGACTAAAGTTTTAGAGTTTTTATTCTATCAGGCCATGGATTGAGCATTTTGAATAGGTATACTCGAACTTCAATAATTATAGCCAACACTGTGGAAAGGGAAGATGACACAACAAATGTCTGCAGGTTTAAAGTTTAGAGAAGCATTAGAAACTGAGAAACCACTACAAATCATTGGAACCGTAAATGCCTATGCAGCCATGATGGCGAAACAGGTCGGTTATAAAGCCCTTTATGTCTCTGGTGCCGGTGTGGCCAATTATTCTTATGGATTGCCTGACCTGGGCATGACCAGTCTTGATAATGTCCTTGAAGATGTACGCCGTATTACTGAACGTGTGGATACGCCATTACTGGTAGATATTGATACAGGCTGGGGTGGTGCATTTAATATTGCTCGTAGCATTAAGCAGATGATTGCAGCTGGCGCAGCAGCAGTACATATTGAAGACCAGGTAGCACAAAAGCGTTGCGGCCACCGTCCAAATAAAGAAATCGTATCGCAACAGGAAATGGTAGACCGGATCAAGGCGGCAGTGGATGCCAAAACGGATTCTAACTTTGTGGTCATGGCACGTACCGATGCCTTGCAAAAAGAAGGCTTACAGGCTGTGATTGATCGTGCTTGCGCCTGTGTAGAAGCGGGTGCGGATGCGATCTTTGCTGAGGCAATGACGGACATCACCATGTATAGAACAGTCTGCGATGCGGTGGGTGTACCTGTTTTGGCAAATATCACCGAATTTGGTGATACACCGTATTACACCACCGAAGAACTGGCTGAGCAGGGCATTCGTATGGTGCTATATCCACTGTCAGCTACCCGTGCAATGCAAAAGGCGGCTTTAGAAGTGATGCAGTCGATCCGTCAAAACGGTACTCAGGTAAATGTACTGGACAAAATGCAGCAACGAAAAGAACTCTACGAATTTTTAGATTATCACAGCTTCGAAGACACATTAGATAAACTGTTTAAGCAGGAGAATTAAAACAATGGCTGAAGGAAAAGTACTCACTGGCGCAGGATTGCGTGGACAAGTTGCAGGGAAAACGGCACTTTCAACAGTAGGCAAAAGCGGTGCAGGACTGACATATCGTGGTTACGATGTGCAGGATCTGGCAGAACACTGCCAGTTTGAAGAAGTGGCTTATCTGATTTTCTTTGGTGAATTGCCAACTGCTGAGCAGCTTGCAGCTTATAAGGCAAAACTAAAGTCATTACGTCGCCTTCCGCAAGCACTGAAAGAAGTGCTGGAACGCATTCCGGCGGACTCGCATCCAATGGATGTGATGCGTACCGGCGTCTCCATGCTGGGTAATCTGGAAACAGAAAAGTCTTTTGCTGAACAGCAGGATGTAGCGGATCGTATTCTGGCAACGCTACCCGCGATTATCTGTTACTGGTATCGCTATAGCCATGACGGCATCCGTATTGATGAAAATACCGATGATGATTCAATCGGTGCTCAATTCCTGCACTTACTGCGTGGTGAAAAGCCAAATGCGCTGCATGAGCAGGTGATGAATGTATCACTGATTCTATATGCAGAGCATGAATTCAATGCTTCAACTTTCACCGCACGCGTATGTGCATCGACATTGTCTGATTTGCATTCTTGTATTACCGGTGCGATTGGCTCACTACGTGGTCCCCTGCATGGTGGTGCCAATGAAGCCGCGATGGATATGATTGAAAACTGGACGTCGCCAGAAGAAGCTGAGCGTGAAATGCTGGGTATGCTGAAACGTAAAGAAAAGATCATGGGCTTCGGTCATGCAATCTACAAAGACAATGATCCGCGTAATGGCATTATCAAGCAGTGGTCAGAGAAGCTGGCGAAAGATGTAGGCGACACTGTACTTTATCCAGTTTCAGTCCGTTGTGAAGAAGTCATGTGGCGTGAGAAAAAATTATTCTGTAATGCTGATTTCTTCCATGCATCTGCTTATCACTTCATGGGTATTCCAACCAAACTGTTTACACCGATCTTTGTGATGTCACGCGTTACCGGTTGGGCAGCGCATGTGATGGAACAGCGCGCAGATAACCGTATTATCCGTCCAAGCGCAGACTATACGGGTCCGGAACTACGTAAAGTGATTCCAATTGCTGAGCGCGGCGCCATAGCAGTTTAAGTTACAGCTATTGTAAATAAAAAATAAGGTCTCCAGTGAGACCTTATTTTTTTATACACTATTTTTATTTAGTTCTAGTTTTATTAAATTTTCGTTTAACGGCTGAGCAGGGCGGGATCTTCAATGTGATACCCAGTTTCAAATTGAATGCCTAAATATTTTACAGTGACCAGTAATTTATCCTGTTTCGGAATTTTATAGATCTGATTTAACCTTAAATCGGGTTTATAGCTGATAGCCTGTTGTATTGGACTCTTATAGTGACCTGATTCAATCCGATATTGATAGGTCCATTTAGGTACGCTTTGTTTCGGATCATGCCATGCAGGTGCAGTGCCTTTTCTGGTCTTTAGTAACTTGAGCTGAATATTCTGCTTCGGAAGAGGAACTACCGGAGTCAAACGTTTCTTGATTTTGGCAATTTCCTGATCAAACTTCTTGCTATTCTGATCATAGTCAATTTTCTTGGTTTTAGGATTGATATATAGGGAATTGACCTGAATCAGCTGGTTTGGCATCTTGGATTTAAAATTATAATAATACAGTTGAGGCAGACGTCCACGCCCATCCAGATAATGGCGCAACAGATAGAGTTTTTGGTCCTTGGCTTCATAACCCAAAACTTCAAGGTTTTGTGGGCCACCCACCGTCGCAAGGCTCAATGGGCTAATACAAAGACCAAGTAAAAACAGACTAATATTGGCTTTCATCATTATCCTCATCCACCAATTTTTATAAAGACGCGAAATTAAGCAGTTTTGCTATCAATTAAATCCATCATTTGATCCGCAATCTGTTCCGTCAATATATCCAGGCGTTCCTCAGGTGTACCATCAATCAGATAGCGATAATCATAAGTTTGACCTTTATAGAAAACCGAAACAAAAAAAGTTCCTACCGGCTTTTCTTTACATTCACTGCCACCAGGTTTGAGCAAGCCGGTACAAGCTACGATCAAATCTGCTTCTTGAAACAGCTTCTGACCGGTAATCGCAAGTGCATTCGTCACTTCCGGGGATTCTGGGGAATATTTATCAATTAAATCCTGAGGTACCCCTAAGATTGACATTTTCAGATTGGCATCATAACAAACCAGTCCACCGAGTAAAATTTGTGCACCACATTCTTTATAAAGCGAAAACTGGCTGCTTAAATAGCCTGAGCTTGCACTTTCTACAAAAGCAACTTTCAGTTTTTTTTGTTCGAGTAAATCCCAACATTCTTTTAACATGGCTATCATTTTTATTTGAGGGTGATATATTCAATGTATAGACGAAATGCGGATTCTTCAATCACCCTTACGATTGTATACATTTATACAAAACATGCTGTTAAAAGCTAAATATGAGATACACATGTTCAAAATTCAGCGAATGAGTGTGTTTGACCAAGAGTTAAGCAAAATTTGCATTTAACGGTATCATCTCAGCTTAAACAGTGGTAAAAATAAAAATAAAGTGCTTGATGAAAGTAGGTTGTTACAATGAAAACTACAGTTAAATATGTAGTCCTGAAAAGTCTGGACTATCAGTTGGGTACCCCTTTATTTCAGGAAGAAATTGATGCGGATGCACAGTATTTTGATCAGATTCCTACGATTATTACCTACCAGAATTTAAAATTAAAGGTGAAAAGCAAGGAGTTAAAACGTTTGCAATTACCCGATGAAAAAGAAGATACCCAAACGATTATTGTAAAAATGGTCGCGATTTAATTGATAATTTGAATAAGATTAAAAAACCTCTTTCTTAGAGGTTTTTTTAATAAACTATTAGATAACAATATATTATAAAATATTTGCTTACTTATTTTTATTTATAATATAAAGGGTTTATAATGCAGTAATTAATATCTTAAAAGGGTTGCTTTGTTTTGTTTTGTTTTTGTTCCTCGCTTTAATCATATACTAATAATTAAAAATAAAATTTTCCTTCATTTTTAGGGGAATATCATGAAAAAACTTTTATCAGCAGTAATTCCTTTGGTTTTATTTTTAGTCTTTCTGCATAAGTGAATGTATTGATCAATCTTCAGATGGTTACAGATTGCGGAAACTATGTCGTAGTGCATGGGATTGACGATTCTGCTTATATACAAAATTATAATATGATAGAAAGCTATACTAATTGACTTGAATATATTTAGACTAGAATGTTCGGTAATTGGGTCTTCGCCCCATACTTAACCCAATTGTTTAATCTTCTCAAAAATGACTTGTATTTTAATTAAGTGTATAACCAATTTTTGATCTTCCCTGTATAAAGTATTTAGAATCTTTATATAGGTTTTGATGTCTTGAAAAAATATTAAATCTAAGTTTCATAGTTAATAATTTTACGAATTATACATAAAATGTTTATATTTTATAAAATTAGAATTTTGCATTTTTTAAGATATAGATTTCATCTGCACATATTAGTAGCCATTCTTATTATTTACGAGATGCTTGGGTAAATAATGTAAGTGTAAAAATGCATTATCAATGGTTTAAATCAAATTATTTTACATTGAATTAGTCTGTAACAGGTTATGACTTGGAGTTTATGCAGAAGGCTGTAGAGTAAATACTGAACTCGTAAAGATCGGTTCATTTACTTATAAAGGAAAAAGGAGCGTCTCCAATGGCTAACCAAAACCAACAAAATCCGAACCAGAATCAGCAACAGCGTCAGCAAAATCAGCAAGACCAATGGCAAAATCCAAATCAACAGCAACAGCAACAGCCTAACCAGCAAAATCAACAGAATCCAAATCAACGTCAGCAAAATCAGCAGAACCAGCAAGATCAACAGAATCAGCAGGATCTGCAACAGCAACAGCAGCCTAATCAACAAGGTCAGCAGCAAGATTCAACACAACAAGCTCATCAGCGTGATCAACAAAATCAACGCGGACAACAGCGCTAAGTATTGAAACTTGAAGAAAGCCGCCATAAGGCGGTTTTCTTTTGGGTTTCATAACTGAATTTAAGTTTGGAAGGACATTGATGAAAAAAATGCATAATAAAGTACAATCCCAAAAATTATGCATCTTATTTTTAAATGTCATTTAAATAGATAATAGTTGATTAAATTTTTGGTTACTCTATAAATCAAAAAGCTGAATTGATCATAAATTAATCAATAAGAAAATTCGTTAATTTCATTTATTATTAAACTTGTTAGAATTGACCTGCAATATAATAGGCGGGCTTTTTTAGATCAGTTTAATTTTTATTGATGAAGTTTAAGCCTAAACCTCTACGAGCCAGCGTGGATAAAAAGTATTTTCTGTTTCTTCAACGAAAATAATATTATCAACATGAAAATTTCGGATACCATCTCTGCGGATGTCATAACAAAAAAATTTCTCAGTCTTACCTTTACGACGATAACTATAAGGTTCCGCCTCGCGTGTTTCAATTGAACCATCATCTTCTCGCGCAGTGATGATAATGGTATGCAAGTTACGTCCAGCTGAGGAAATTATTTCTTTGATATGCCGATTACTCATATTAACCTCGATATCAATATAAATATCGCATGAAATACAACTGATAAACTCATGTTTTAAAAATAATTCTAATCGGAGTTTTATTATGTAGTATCTCTAGAAGGTTATGGTTTTGTTGTGTATCCATCCCTTAATAAAATTTCTATTTTAATCAGGTATAAGATAACTGATTATCTTTGTTAGCTTACTTTCAAGAAAGATTTTATTTTTAAATCATTTAAATTATAGATTTAGGCTAAGAGAAGAATTAGCGGATAGTTTTTTAAAACATTTTAAATTTTACTCTTCTTTCTTTTTAGTTACACAAATGATGATTGTTGACTATTGAATAACTTTAACCAATGTTTGAGCATAAGAATTTCTCATGATAATTATGAAGGGATCGCCATGAAAGATGAAGAAAAGCCTTTAAACTTCGATGATGATAATGAGCCTCTGGAATTTGATGACGAGGAATTTATCGATGATAAGAAGGAAGATGAATTATATAATGCAATTACTAAAGATGGTTCAAGTGTTGACCCGGCAGATGATGCTACGCGTCATACACGTCCGGAAGATGGTGATCCTCTAGAAGTGGAAGAGTGAAACTAATTCTAATCCAATAAAGCCCAATTTTATTTGGGCTTTTAATTGTCTTTTAAAAATTGTTAATAAAATATTTTTGCTCTATAAGTATTTAAATAAGTAAACTGACTGCTGTTATGAGTACTTAATTTTTCTTATCTAATAAATTTTCTTTATTCTGAGGCTTGGCAATAAATTCGTCTTTCATTTCAATAAAAAAATCATTGGCTTCTTCATGACTACAGTGCAACCAGTCATAGCGCAATTTTTCCGGGATGACAATAATCGAACGCTTTTCATCGTCTGGACGGTGAAACTGTTTCATAAATGGATGTTTATCTGCGTTCATGGTCAACATTGAAAAAGATCTGATTCTCTTGCCATCAATATGGGCATCATCATAAATTGCAGCAACAGTAAAAGGGTTACCATCTGCATGTGAAATTCCAAACCAATGTGAATTTCCATCTATATATTTAGGTTCATAGAACACATCTACAGGCACCAATGCAAATTGATTTTTTACCCAGGCATGCCGAAAACTGGGTTTGCCGGCAACTGTTTCAGTACGTGCATTATAGGTGTGACGACCAAATTTTAATTCTTTCGCCCAGGAAGGGATTAGTCCAAAATGGGCAATATCGAGTTCAAAATTTTCCGTACCACGCATAATGATAGGAGCAGGTGCAAGTGGATAGACATGAGATTTAATTTCTAATTCCAGCTGCTCTTCATGAATGTCGAGTAAAGACAAGCGTTGTTTCGAAGGAAACTCATAGTTTGAGCACATAATTGACCTCTACATTCTAATTTTTATCTGTAATAAAAATTAAGATAAGATGAATATAGACACAAAACCACTTAAAAACGTAATTACACTTTTTGCAGGTTTGGAATAACTTTCCACTCAGTATTAAACATGAAATATAAACATTTTACTCTTTAAGAAACTGGTCATGTAATGCATTCAGACCTAGTATGCCGGATGCCTGTTATTTTATTTTTATTAGAATAAGGACATAATTAAACAGAAGTAATTTAAGTCATAATTAACCTGAATTGACCTTTTTGACAAAACTGTGGTGCTAGACAGTAGGTTAATTACAATGTTTACTTAACTGTATATTTTTTACCCAACACCATTTATCTTACCTACATTCAATTACATACAGAACATAAAATCATCAAAACTAAGTTGGAAGGCTACAATTTTGAATGATAGTTTAAGTTTAACTTTTTAGTATCTGAGGTGAACAATGAAATTGTTGACATTATTAGGTGTAGGTGTGGCTGCAAGCTGTTGCTATCAAGTTATTAAAAATAATCAGCCAATTCTCGCAAATCCGGATTTTGATGAGACAGTAAATAGATTTTTATTAAAAGAGTTCTCGGCTTAATTGCTGGAACAATATTGTTAAGTAGATTCCTCAAATTTTCTTAGATTCAGGAAATTTTTAATGTGATGTAAATGATCTTATTTAATTTTTAATAAGATGATATTTAAATCAAGGTAGTTAAAAGAGGAAAATACTTAAACATTCCCATAAACTTATTCATAGGAAGAAAAATTATGCTAAACCTTATATTTTGTTTATTGGCTTTGAAGGGTGCAACTGAAATTGATCATCAGGTCCACGGGGGCGAGGTAGGTGACAATAAGGATTGAGCCTACTTAGATAGATGCTCATAAAACCCGGTAAATAGGAAATTTTATCTTTATCAATTAAGATTTTAGTTAAATATTTTATTGACAGTTTCTTGAATCTTGATTATTTTACTAGGTGTTCAAAAAGCTCCACACTTGATTAAATATCGAGTTTTATCCGCATCTTCCCCAAGGTGCGGTTTTTTTTATAAAAAAATATTAATTTTTTGCCTTTCCTAAGAAAAAAACGATGTTTTAAATACTTGCTTAAATATAATTTTTTCTAAATCTCCCGAGAAAAATATAAATAAGGTAAGAAATGCATTTTCATTTATTTCTGCCGTTGAAAATACCTGCATGTACCCTGATAAATAAGATAGCAATCCAGATATTGCTTCTTATTCTATTATCAGAATCGATAATGAAGTCTCAGCTAGTTTATAAAATCAGGAGGGTGTTACGATGAGTAATTTCAGTTTATCACCACTATTCCGTCGGAGTATTGGTTTTGACCGCTTAAGTGATCTATTCGATTTTGCATTACAAAGCGATACGCCAAACTATCCCCACTATAATATTGAAAAAGCAGGAGATAATAATTATCGTATTTCTATTGCAACTGCAGGATTTAATCAGGATCAACTTGAGATTAATTTGGAAAACAAGGTACTGACTATAATTGGTGAAGTAGTAGAAGAAGAAAAAAATGATCCAAACGTTGAATATTTATATAAGAATATGCAGCAAGCCGTTCATTTAAGTTATCGTTACGCCTAGATGAGCATGTCGAGATTCAGCAGGCAGATTATGACAATGGTTTATTGACTATAGAGCTGCAACGGAATGTCCCTGAAAAGGCGATGGCACGCCAGATTCCTATTGGTCGTAAAAAATAATGAACAGGTATGGGGAGAGTCGAAGACTCAATAATAAAAATAGTTTTCTAATAAGAATAGAACAAATTTAAGCCACCTTCGGGTGGTTTTTATTACCTTCAGAACTAGGTTGCTGGTTTGATTATTTGTTGCAATAATTAAATTTCAGACTTATTTAATATAGATATATATTTAATACCTATATATATTTATATTTTTTATAGATTGTCTATTGTTTGATCGTTGTATATTTTATCAACTATCCTAAATCAGCGCAAAATGGTTAAGGGGGAAGCTCACAGGAATGTGGGCTTTTTTATTTTATACACATAAATTAACCTTTCATTTAAAAAAACTTTCCAAATAGCTTTGGAATGCAATCCATATAGATGATACCTATAGAGGTTGTTATTTCTAATCTATTGAGGTGAGCAATGAAATTATTAACATTGATTGGCGCAGGTGTATTAGCTGGATATTGTTATAAAAAGGCTAAATATAAAAAAGGAAATGCAAAAAACTGTTCTCATCACGAAGCGGGGACAGAATCTAAGGCACCAAATATTCCTGAATAAATTGATCAAAGGCCTCACAAATGAGTGAGGTCTTTGACTATTTAGAAAGGAATAATAACAATCAAATGCAAATATTAGCTAAAGTAATCCTTAGCCTTGTTTAACTGAAGAAACGACTAGGCTGAGTATTTGTTGATTTTGCAATTAGTAGCTTTCTAGGCAATTTATATATTTATGAGAAGCCATCATACTTGTTTAACAAGTACTTAAAGAAACATAAAACTAACGGGTAAGAACTATTAACGTATATTTCCTATACTTACATGAATCTATTCAGAAGTTATCTTTAAATAGTTTTAAGAGAAAATATTTGGCTAAGGACTATAAAATGGTAATTAGGGATTGATCGGTTTAATTTTCTATTAATTTTATATAGTTAGATGAGATTTTTAAATTCTAGGGATCATTCTCCTTATATCTTGAATAGGGGAGCACTAAAGCAAGGAGATCGATATGTTCCAGTTCGTGCTTTGCTTATTTGGCCTACATAGTACCATTGAGTTTGAATGTACGGCTGATAGCGAAGAAATTAAGTTATGTCGCGATTGCTTGAAAGAAATTAAATAGGTTTAGTACAGTAGGGCTAGATACATTTGGATATAAAGTTACCCTGTTTCTTAAGGTGAAGTCAGGGCTGGTCTATTAGAAGCTAAAAAAATATCATTAAATATTCAATAGAAATTCATAATGATAAAGCTTTGTACGTGGTTCAATGATTTTGATGAAAATGATCATGGTGAATAATGAAAGTCAAATTTTTAAAGATGCATATTGGAAGTAAGCCGTCTGTCGATTTAATGATAGAAAATATAATTAACTGGATTCATTAGATTTAATCTGAATTAATAAAGTGCAAATATTTTAAAATTTCTAGTAATCCTTTATATTTAGGATTCAGTGTTAAGATAGGCTACAATATAAGTAACAAGAAGTCAGAGTGTCCTTTAATGACTAAGCTTGAAATATTAATAACTTTATTGGCTATCGTAATTATTAGTACAGTCATCTACGTATTGGCCCATACTTTGTAATCAAACCTCCCTCGGGAGGTTTTTTATGAAGTATTATTTGTAGATATTCATTCATATAAAGCTGTAATGAACCAAAAGCTCATAAAAAATATACCAAGTATCAAATGTTAATGAAATAGGATGAATATTCTTATTGATAATTAGAAGCTTCTGACATTATTTGAGGTATGACAATGATTTAATCAACAAGAAATTGATTAAAATTTTGGAAAAGTAATTTCGTAAAATCTAAAAATTCACAAAAAATAAATTTTATAGATTGTTGAGTTGAAATGGAGACAAACGAATACAATGTGATTCATTTTTAAATCTTTTAAGTTTATAAATCATTAGGTAAGCCTATTTTAATGCTCAATCTTCCCATCCAGTCGCGACTTGGCGGATTCTATTTCTTTTATTACGCCATTGTAGGCGCATTCATGCCATTCTGGAGTTTGTATCTTGAAGATCAAGGTTTCAGTTATTCAGAGATCGGGATTCTATCTTCAATTGCCATTGTCACTCGCTTTTTTGCACCCCTCATTTGGGGCTGGATTGCTGACAAATCTGGCAAACGCATGCTGCTGGTGCGCATTGCTACTTGGATGGAAGCCTGTATCTGGTTTATGATTTTTATCGTTCCAAACAGCTTTCAGTCTGTGGCATTGCTGATGCTAATTTTTAGCTTTTTCCAAAATGCGATTCTGGCGCAATTTGAAGGTGTGACGCTTTTCTGGCTCGGAGAAAAACGTGCCGAGCTATATGGCAAAGTGCGTAAATGGGGATCGGTGGGTTTTATTGTTGGTGTTTTTGCTGTTGGAGCAATATTTGAAATTATCCCGGTCAGTATGCTGCCAGTATTATTACTGTGTATTTCATTTCTTGCTTTTATCTGGTCCTTTAGCATTAAGGAACCTTCGACGGCGCCATCTGCACAAAAACAGCTTGAACCGTTATGGCCAATCTTGAAACGGCCAGTGGTTTACAGCTTTTTCATCATTGAGCTGATTATGCTTTTTTCCCATGCGCCATTTTATAGCTTCTATAGCAATTTTCTCAGTCAGCATGGATATAGTACCAGTCAGATTGGACTACTGTGGTCGGTTGGGGTGATTGCGGAAATTATCATGTTTGCTTATGCGACTTTATTTTTTAATCGCTGGTCGTGGCGAACACTGGTAATAATCTGTTTGTTGCTGACAGGATTGCGTTGGCTGATTGTAGGTCTGCTGCCTTCGCCATTTATAGTGCAGTTTATGGCACAAAGTATTCATGCTTTTAGTTTTGGCCTGTTTCATATGATTGCGATGCGGGTGATTTTCCAGAATTTCTCGGCAGGACAGCAGGGACGAGGTCAAGCACTCTATAGCACCATGTGGGGGATTGGCGTCGCTAGTGGCAGTATTCTTGCTGGTCAGTACTGGGATCAATTTGGCGGTGCGACTATCTTTATATATGCCGCTGTGGCTACGCTAATGGGTTTACTATTTTTATCTGGTTTACCCAATCAGGTGGAACCCACAAAGTCCACCTGAAATAATGATTCTTGAATTATTAGATCTGAATATCTTTATAACGATCGAACCATGGTTGCGCTTCTTCTAGTTGCGCAGCCAGTTGTAATAACAGATCTTCACGAGCAAACGGCGCGATAAATTGAGATCCTAATGGTAGATTCTGCTCGTTCCAGTATAGTGGTACTGACATGGCGGGTAGGCCAGTGATATTGGATAACTGGGTAAATGGCACCCATTTCAGGTTTTCCTTGACGATCTGATCAATCAGTTTACCCTGCGCCAATAGATGTGCCCTTCCCATACCCAGTAATGCTTTCATAATCGGTTTTTGCCAAGCGGGTGTTTTTACTTCACCATTGCGTGGAGCCACCGATGCCGTTGCTGGTGTCAGGTATAAATCATAGCAATCAAAGAAATGATTCATCTGGGAAACATAGACACCCCAGTTGTTCAGATTCTGGATGTATTCAATCGCCGTGGTCTTGGCACCAAAAGCACATAACACCAGAGAATCTAGCTCAAAATCAGTTGATTTAGACGGATATTGCCTACGGATTTCCTCAAGCATATAAGAGAACTGACTGAACCAGGTGGTAATAAAATCCTTAGCCAATTGCATCCCGTCAATCGCTGGATGATCTTCAATTACCTCATGTCCTAATGATTCCAAAAGTTTCACTGTCTGGTCGATGGCCTGAACTGCATCTTTGGAGATTTTGGTGCCAATAGGAGATTTGGTATTGAATGCAATTTTCAGTTTTTTCGGTGGTTGCTGAATAATCTCCAGATAATGCGTATGTGGTCGTTCGATCTTGAACATGGAATGATGATCTTCACCATGCGTAGCATCCAGCATCGCAGCGCTGTCACGAACGGTTTTGGTCAGAACGTGCTGAATCGCTGCACCATGCATGGCTTCACTCATTTGTGGCCCCCAAGGTGTACGTCCCCGGCTTGGTTTCAAACCAAACAGACCGCAATAAGAAGCAGGAATTCGAATCGAACCACCGCCATCACCCGCACCCGCAATCGGCACGATCCCCCCGGCAACAGCAGAAGCAGAACCACCTGATGAACCGCCACTGTTATGGGCTAAGTTCCAAGGGTTTTTACAGCTACCCCAGGCATCTGGCTCGGTAATGCCTTTGATTCCAAATTCAGGTGTATTGGTGCGGCCAAAAGTTACAATGCCGGACTTTTCCCAGCGATTCACAATTTCCGCATTGGTATCCGGAATATAGCCAATACGTTTAAAACCAGTACAGCCATAAGAAGTCGGATAACCGGCATACTCCTGAAACAGATCTTTAACCAAGAAGGGCACACCTGCAAAAGGACCTGATAAATTTGCCTCAGTACGTTTTAAGGCATAATCATGCATCGGGATCACGATGGCATTTAATTCAGGATTGACCTGATTACTGCGTTCTAAAGCAATATTCAGTAACTCTGAAGCATGGATTTCTTTTTTTGCGACCAGCTCGGCCAGTCCCAGACCATCATAGCTAAGATATTCCTGATAATTCATGACATTCCCTGTTTGAATAAATAAAAGTTAAAAATTTTAAGATGCAAGTACGACCTGATTACGACCCATATGCTTGGCCTGATAAAGCGCCTGATCTGCAATATTGATCAGATCCTGCAATTCGGTCTGCTGTGGTGCTTCCTGATGGGTAATACCCAAACTTACCGTGATATGCACCGATTTGCCGTGTTCCAGATAAATTGGTGTTTGCTGCACCAGCTCACGAATACGTTCAGCCACCCAATGCGCTTCATCGTGCTCTATATCCCACATTAAGACGACAAACTCTTCACCACCAATCCGGGCAAACAGATCGCAGCTGCGCAGATTGGTACGCACCAATTCAGAGAATTGCTGTAAAACTGCATCACCAACATGATGGCCGTATTGATCATTTAAGCGTTTAAAGTAATCAATATCCAGCATAATAAGAGAGAACGACAATTTTCTAGACTGTTTTAGTAAACTTTCACCTTCTTTAAAGAAATAATGACGGTTCATAGTGCGTGTCAAACTGTCATAATTGGCGAGATAAAGCACATGCTTATACAGCTCATTCCGGTTTTGGCTGATAATGCATAGAATCAGTGGTGCCAGTGCCAGCATAAACAGGCCGATACGTAAAGATACAAAAGTCGTAGAATCTGCAAGGGTTTGATCAGCCAGATAGATCTGTGTCAGGCTACTGTAAGTGGTAATCAGAACCAGTGTATTAATAATCGAGATTGTAAAAATACGATAAGTGAGTGCTGCCCAGATTAAGGCGGCCAGAGGATAGATTAATGCGCCAGGCCCGGCAAAAATATGAGTTAAAACCACACAGACTGCGACAGTGATCATCGGAAAAAAATAACTGAAAGAATAAGATTTTTTCCTGCGATTTTTCGCAAAATAACGAATTTGCTTGGCACTAGGAAAGGCCAGTACCAAAGGGAGGATGATAATATAGTTAACCATTTCCCCAGTCCACCACAGGAAAAAGTCAGATTTCATGTTTTCCGGAGTGATAAAGGAACCGGGGATATTCACCAGAGTAATCACTGCAAATGCTGCGCTGGCCAGACATCCTGCGAAGGCACAGATACCGAACAGATGAATAAAGGTAAACCCGCTGTTGTAGTACTTATAATTAATTTTGAAATAGCGAATACAGAATAGGGAAACGATAGTGCTTAACAGATTTGAAAGTGTCAGAAAAAAGCTTTGTAGAAAAAAGTCACCTGTGAGCAGGTCTGCAAACATATAAGCACTGAACGCACCTAGCCAGCCACCTTTATTGTTGAGTTGTGGAAAGCGTAAAAAGAAGGCGAGTAGGGCTGCATTGGCTGGCCATAAAAATGCTAAATAGCCGGTTGGTCGCGTTGCAATGCCAATAAAGCTACAGATAAGAATTAACAGCGCAATAATGAGATATGCAGAGCTATCCGGATCCAGTTGTTTTTCTTTAAAATCAGCAAATCGCAAAATGAAGCTACCTTAGTATATTTACAATGAAAAATCACATGCTGTTTTTTTAGTTAAATAAGCTTTGAGATCTTTCTTTTTGTTTTTGATTGTTTGTAATTTAATCAATACTTAAAATCGCATAAGTACAAAATATAAACAAAATAATGTGGAAAAGAAATGGCTATTATGTATCTAGCTGATATTTTTATTTAAGTAGATGAAATGATTTTTCGCCATACTCCCCACTGTCAAAAATATGCTAAGTTAGGGACAATCCAAGGAATACTATTTTTAATATGAAAAAAACATGTCTAAGCCTTATGCTGCTTACCTTAACCACCTGGGCGATGGCTGCAGATATAAATAAAAATACCCAAACAGCAGCACAAGCTTCAGCTGTTGCCAATACCTTCCGTATCGTAACACGTCCTGAAATCATGGGCTTATGGGGAATGGAAATCCCGACTAACCGCAAGTGTATTGAATATTATAATTTTAAAAGTGATAACAATGTGATTATTAAAAGTGGTGATGAATGGTCATCAGGCATCTATGACTATCAGTTGCCGCAAGATACCACCGCTCAGGTTCCGGCCTTAATTCTTCAGGTGAAATATGACAATAACCAGAAAGACTGTTCTGGCAATCAGGAAGATCAGTCTGGTGAAGTCTCACAGTATTTTGTGAAATGGCAGAACCCACATACGATTAATTTCTGTGCTACTGAAAAGGCAGAACAGTGTTTTGCAACTTTAAGACGTATTCTTCCTTAAGGTTACAGATAATAAAAAAACCGCTGAATGATCAGCGGTTTTTTTATTGAGGATACTGAGAGAGGATTAAGCCTTTTCTTCAGCACCTTCAAGTTGTTTAAGCAGATGTTTTTCGAGATAGTGAATATCCATTGCCTGCTCACAGAAGTTCTCATCCTGAAGGATCAGATCTTTATGCAGCGGGATATTGGTCTTGATGCCAGTCAGAATCATTTCATCAAGCGCCTGCTTCATACGGGCAATGGCTGTTTCACGATCTTTACCATGTGAAATCAGCTTGGCAATCATCGAGTCATAATACGGTGGAATGCTATAACCTGGGTAGATATGCGAATCTAAACGGATACCTGCACCACCTGGTGTGTAAAAAGTCTCAATCATGCCCGGAGATGGCATAAAGGTAGATGGATCTTCCGCATTAATACGGCATTCGATCGCATGACCTTTAACAACGACATCTTCTTGCTGAATATCCAGACCCAGACCGGCTGCGACACGAAGCTGTTGTTCAATGATGTCAACACCAGTCACCATTTCAGTGACAGGATGTTCTACCTGAACACGGGTATTCATTTCAATAAAGAAGAATTCGCCGTCTTCAAACAGGAATTCAAAGGTACCCGCACCGCGGTATTGCATTAACTTACATGCATTTACGCAAGCTTCCAGAATGTCAGCACGTGCCTGTTCAGGCAGGTTTGGTGCAGGAGCTTCTTCCAGTACTTTCTGGTGACGGCGCTGTAAAGAACAGTCACGGTCATACAAGTGGATCGCATGGCCATTACCATCGCCTAAGATCTGTACTTCAACATGACGCGGCTTTTGCAGGAAACGTTCCATATAAACCGTATCATCGCCGAACCACATTTCTGCATCACGTTGTGCCGCCTGTACAGACTCGAGCAGGGTATCCACGCGTTCAACGATACGCATACCACGTCCGCCACCACCCGCAGCAGCTTTTACGATCAGCGGAAAGCCGATTTCTTTGGCTTCAGCAAGGGCATTGTGGATGGTTACTGCATGGTCACAGCCTGGTACTGTTGGTACGCCGGCTTTTTTCATGGCAATAATGGCAGAAACCTTATTACCCATCAGGCGAATGTGTTCAGGACGTGGGCCAATAAAGATAAAGCCAGAACTTTCAACAATTTCAGCAAATTCAGCATTTTCAGACAGAAAGCCATAACCTGGGTGGATCGCATCCGCACCAGTAATCTCAGCTGCTGTGATAATTGCTGGAATATTTAGGTAACTGTCACTGCTTGCGCCAGGACCGATACATACTGCTTCATCGCAGAAACGTAGATGCATCAAGTCCTTGTCAGCATCTGAATAGACACCGACAGTTTTAATTCCTAAAGTTTTGCAAGCTCGGGTGATGCGCAGGGCAATCTCACCACGGTTTGCAATTAAAACTTTTTGCAACATTATTATGAATCCCCGAGGTGATTAAGCGCGGTAACGGAAAAGTGGCTGACCGAACTGAATCACTTCACCATTTTTCACCAGAATTTCTTCAATCACACCGCTCTGAGTTGCTTCAATCGGGTTCATGATTTTCATGGCTTCAATAATACCAAGTGTTTCACCAGCAGAAACAGTTTGACCCACTTTCACAAATGGTGCTTCGCCTGGACTTGGTGCTGCATAGAACACACCAACCATCGGAGATTTTTCCACAGCACCACGTGCAGATTTTGCAGCAGGTACATCAGCTGCAGGTGCAGGCATTGCAGGAACAGCTGCTGCAACCACTGGATTGCGACGAGTCAGGGCAATGGATTGATCTCCTTCCTTAACTTCGATCGCCTGTAAGTCAGACTCAATCATCAGGTCGATGAGTTTCTTGATTTTACGGATATCCATGAGACAGTATTCCTAATTAAGATTGCTTAGAAGATTGAATTTTTTCAATGATGTAATCGAGGGCAGCGGCATAGCCTTTTGCACCCAGACCACAGATCACGCCGATCGCCTTATCGGACAGATATGAATGATGTCGAAATGCCTCACGTGCATGAACGTTAGACAAATGGACTTCAATAAATGGAATGGCAACGCCAAGAAGTGCATCACGCACTGCAACAGAGGTATGCGTTAAAGCTGCAGGATTAATAATGATGTATTGCACGCCGTCTTGTTGTGCTTGATGAATTCGGTCGACAATGGCACCTTCCCAGTTGCTTTGGAAAGTGTCTAATTCTAGTGTGGCATTTTTAGCCTGAACGCTGAGCTGCTGATTGATGTCATCAAGAGTCAAGTGACCATATACTTCTGGTTCACGCTTTCCCAGCAAATTAAGATTCGGTCCATGAATGACCAAAATGGTCGAACTCATTCAGCTTGCTCCAATTCAAAAGTGTCAAAAAAAGTTTGCAAGATGTCAGCAAACTTCCTTTATTATGGCATGAAATTCTACATTTTATAAAAATTTTGTCTGAATTGGTGTAGAAGTTGCCTGCCTGATAGTGGGCTATATAATGAGAACTTTGCAAGGAATTGGCAATGTTAAAAAATGACATTTATGGGAGTTATGTCGGATTTTTACATTGTAAGCCTAATTGGCTAAAACAGTTAATAATGTTTATGTAACATTGCCGACAGACAATAAAGAAGTCAACTATTTTTGATCAGATCCTGCTAGATGTTTGCAGTATTTAAGGTTTAAAGCTTATTCATCTTAAATTTTAGTGACAAAAAATTCTGTTTAAAAAGTGCCCATGAATGGTTTTTATATAATAATTCTAATTATATAGGATTTTATTAAATAAGTTATTGAATTTAATTTATTTTAAATTAAAAAATATCTCAATCAGCTATTATTTTAAGATCCCTTAGAGTTGTGAGTATGCATAGAAAAAGAGTCAACTCCTGAGCTTAACAGTGGAATCAGGTAGTGAGTTAAACTTACTGATTCGCCCTATTTTTAATTCCTGTATCGCAAAATAGTGAGATTGACTGAAATGTTCATAGAATTGTATTCAATGCTGAATATTCAGCCAAAAGATAAAGCATTTAAATTGGCAAAAGGTCGTCTACTAAGTCGGTGAATGGTCGTAGGAGGTCAACTCAACGATACTCACCCTCTTGCAATAAGGCTTTTCGTAGAAACTTTATCGAATAATATGGTTTATAAATAGTCTAGACATGTTCGAGAAAGGTGTGAATTTTATATAATGCAGCTATCTAAAACAAAATAGTCAAATATCATGACTCCAGCTTGCAAACTTTTAAAAGCCAATAAAATCGAATATAGCATTCACGAATATGAACATGATGCCAATGCTAAAAGCTTTGGTTTAGAAGCAGCAGAGAAACTGGGCCTAGCTGTTGAAGAGGTTTTTAAAACGCTATTAGTCACGGATGAAAAGCAATATTTTGTGGCAGTATTACCTGTTCATCATCAGCTTAATCTTAAAAAAGTAGCTGCTACATTCGGTTGTAAAAAATTGCAGATGGCAGATCCTAAACAGGCAGAACGATTAACCGGATATCTGGTGGGTGGAATCAGCCCAGTGGGACAAAAGAAACGCCTGAAAACTGTGATTGACGTATCAGCAGAAAGGCTGAATAAAATTTATGTCAGTGGTGGCAAGCGTGGTTTGGACATTGGTCTAAACCCAGCAGATTTAGCCAAGGTTTTAAATGCACCTTTTATTGATATAGTTGATGAATAATTTAATGTATTAAAAAGACATTAATTAGTATTTTAATTAAACCCGGAGAGCAAAATTCGGGTTTTCTTTTGGTCGGAAAGCGCTACACATTTTTTTTGCATTTGTATATTGTTTTAATGCAAAGGTAACCATGAGTTACTTACAACAATAAGAAATTAAAAGAAAAATAAATTGGAGCATTGCTCATGAAGATCGTTATCTGGTTTAACGCTGTTTGTCTATTTTTGTCACTTGGGGAATCACTTCTGCACGGTTTTAACCGGGAGATGGCATATGAATGAAAAAGGCGTTTACCTGCTTAGTACTGTGGCTCTATTTTTAATCTTATGGTTGATTGGTTATCAGGTCCATAATGAAATCCATCGGGAAGAATTGGGATTGAAGCGCACCAGCAGTTTAGCATTTTATGGGATGAATACCCATACGCCGTTTCTAGACCGTCAGGCAGAAAGTTTGAATCAGGCTGTACAGCGTCAGGGAGTGGTGCGGAATCAATCTCAGCCTTTGAACCAACAGCGCGCTCAGTTTGTTTCAGATTTTGCCAGTATGCTATTTGCAATGCAGGATGGACATAAGCCTGAATATTTGCAGCTGAGAATATTTCTAAACAGGCAACAAACATTATTGGAAAATAAGGCGCTTAAACAGGAGGAGGCACTCGCCAATATTAATTTGCTACAGACATTCTTGCCTGAGTACCAACATGAACTGACACGAGCATCGGCAAAATTGAAAACGCGTTATTCTTATTATGAAACACATATAATTTCTGATGAGATGAGTTTAAGCACGGTATGATCTAGAGGTGAACAATACCAGTTTGATGTATTAACGTGAGCTTCATAATTAAGCTGAGCGATGAAGGTCTGTATGATTGCAGACTTTATACTCTTAGCTACAGGGTATAAAAACCATCTCATGCAAGTTAAGTAGACTGTATCGTTTTTAAACTTGCATGAGTAGTGATTATACATCTGCTTAAAGGCAATTCGCTGGTTTAGGAATGCCTGCCAAACGGCTAAGGTGGCGTGCTACCAAGCCTGTATTAAATTTTTCCTGAAGTACAGCATTGTTGATTTCAGGCCCTACAGTTTTTATCAGGAATTTGATGAGAGGACGTGTCGCTGGAGAATGACCAAACTGTTGATAAAACTGACGTACAGCCTGTAAGATTTCAAAATGCCAAGGGGTCAGTTTTAACTCTAAGCTCTCGGCAAGCACCTGTGCGACGTCTTCATTCCAGATGGTATAGTCCACTAAATGACCATCTTGGTCTAACTCTAAATTCATGATAGATCCGTATGTGTTACTTCATAGAAATACAGCGACTAAAGCCCAGGCATAGTTCTGCAAATTCGGCATAGTTAATAATTTTCAAATTTTTTACTTCTGGTTGAGACAATAATTCAGCCTCATTTTTCAGCATATAAATCTGTTTCAGCTGCTGAATAAATGGATGCTCAACTGACAAGACTGCATCGCCCATCAGAATTACCTGATCATTTTCGCTATAGAGTTGGGACAGTTGTTCGAGAATCTGTGCTGTAGCCGCATGGCTGGCTTGAATCATATAAAGAGTTTTATCAGACATGGTGAGCAACCTTACCAATACAATACATGGTCAAAGCCTTGAATAAAGGCGGGGTTTAATTCGATAAATTCAATTTCTTGCTCAGTATTTTGTATAAAAGGCGAGTTTTGATTTTTACTTTCTACCAGAATTGGGGTCAGATCATAAAATTCAAAACTATCGATCATGTTGGAAGCAATTTTGAACGCATGTTTAAGCTGTTCAAATTGCAGATCTGAACGTAATAGGCTTAAAGCAGCACCTTGTAATAAGACTTTTACGTCTGAACCAAAGGTCGCAAGTACCATGGTCGCAGAAAGACTTTCATGAACCTGCAAGGAATTCAGATTCGATTGAGTTAATATAACGAGTACAGATTTCACACAATATACCTTTTAAAAGCAACATATCCCAAAAAATAGACCGATTAGAATTGAAGCAGACGATGTGCAGATTGAACAGCATCAGCGAGTTCCCCTAATCCGACCAATTCAAACTGATCTGCAAGATTATGCTGTTGAATATTGTGACGTTGAGCATTCTCCTGATCTGTGATACCACGCGCTAACGCCGCACTTACACATACGGGCAGACGTATTTGCAAGGACTGCCACTCACGGGTCAGGTGACGCTGGTCATCCGGTACCCATTGCAAAGCATTAGCAACAGACACACCGTCTTGGTAAAAGAAAACCCGAAAGTCTTCCTGTTTTTGCTTTAATGCTTTGGCAAGTCCCAAGGCATGCCACGCATGTATCGACGTCGGGGCGGAGGTAATAAGAATTAAGGTGCTCATGAAATTCACTACAGGCTTGATCAACCTAAGCAGTTGATCTGGGCTACATAATAAAAAGGTAGTATACAATGATTTTAGTGACCGGTGGTTTAGGCTTTATAGGCTCTCATATTGCTTTAAGTCTGCTCGCACAAGGGCAACAGGTCATTGTGGTCGATAATCTGGCCAATGCCAGCCTGCAGACACTAGAACGTCTTGAGTTCATTTCCGGTATGTATGTGCCTTTTGTTAAAATTGATATCCGTAATACGCCTGCTTTAAACAAAGTCTTTGAACAGAATTCCATTGACGCCGTGGTACATACTGCAAGCTTTAAATCATTAGAAGAATCGGTACTAAAACCGCTGGAATATTACAATGATAATGTCAGTTGTATTATGAGTCTCTTACGTGCCATGCAACGGACGGGTGTTCGTAATCTTGTGCATTTGTCCAGCCTTGCTGTTTATGGGCAATCCAGTCCTGATCTGACTGAAGAAACACCATTTAATTTCAGTTATCCAAACCCTTATATCAAGTCTCAACAGATGGTAGAAGAAATTATCCGTGATACTGCACGTACTGATAATGAATGGAAAATTGCGATCCTCAGACTATGCAATATTTCGGGTGCCTTTGAACATGGGGTACTGGGTGAAGTGGTACCGCCGCTACCAAAAAATATCGTGCCTTTGGCCATGCAGGTTGGGGCCTTACAGCGGGAAAGTATTGAACTGCGAAAACAGGCCAATACTGAAGATAAAACTGTAGAACGCAGTTTTTTGCATGTATTAGATTGTTGTGATGCAGTCATTAAGAGTCTGCAATGGCTCAGTACACAAAGTTTTGCCTGTGAAGCCTTTGATATAGCGGGCGAATTGATTTCGATTCAGAAATTGCTCGATGAAATTGGTGAAGTGACGCAAATCAATATCAAGACGGAAGAGGCGCTATATTACACTAATCCGGAAGTAGATCAGGTTGGCTCTAAGGCGGAAAAGGCCAGGAAGACTTTAAACTGGCAGCCTCAGCGTTCGATTCGGCAAATGCTTGAAGACGAGTGGCGTTTTTATCAGAACACATTACGTGGGCAATAATACCGATTAACGCTATCCCAATTATTGATAATAATTATCATTTACATACTGTTCTATTTTGCCTAAGATGGAACAAGGAAATATTAAAACTTTATAAAGAGGTTAAATATGCAAACACGTATTGAACATGACACCATGGGTGAAGTTGCTGTACCCAGTGAAGCACTGTGGGGAGCACAAACTCAGCGTAGTTTGCAGAACTTTAAAATTGGTAATGAACGTCTGCCACGGCCCATGATTCGTGCCATGGGTCTGGTTAAAAAGGCGGCAGCCTTGACGAATGCCGAATTAAATCAGATTCCGCATGAACTTTCAGGTTATATTGTTTCAGCAGCAGAAGAAGTGATTGCAGGGCAATGGGATAGTCAATTCCCGTTAGTGGTGTGGCAGACAGGTTCTGGTACGCAGAGCAATATGAACTGTAATGAAGTGATTGCCAATATCGCTAACCAGAATCTGGGAAATCCTTTAGGTTCTCAAAAACCGGTTCATCCGAATGATCATGTTAATCGTGCTCAATCAACGAATGACTCTTTCCCAACAGCAATTCATGTCGCTGCAAGTCTGCAAATCAATGAATTACTGATTCCAGCAGTAAAAAAACTGCGTGATACCTTGCATGCCAAATCTCAGGAATTCTCAGACATCGTCAAAATTGGCCGTACTCACTTACAGGATGCTACGCCGTTGACACTGGGTCAGGAATTTAGTGGTTATGTGTCTCAGCTAGATCACGGTTTATTGCGTCTGGAACAGGCACTGCATGGTTTATATGAATTGCCTTTAGGGGGGACAGCAGTAGGTACAGGCTTGAATGCCCATCCTGACTATGCAGTAAAAGCAGCGCAAACTCTGGCAAAACTGACTGGACTGCCATTTGTCACTGCACCAAACAAATTTGAAGCTTTGGCAGGTCGTGATGCGGCAGTCTTTGCTTCCGGTGCATTAAAAACTTTAGCGGTGAGTCTGAATAAAATCGCCAATGACATTCGCTGGTTAGCCAGTGGGCCACGTTGCGGCTTTGGGGAACTCCGTATTCCTGAAAATGAACCGGGTTCTAGCATCATGCCGGGTAAGGTGAATCCGACTCAAAGCGAAGCGATGACCATGGTCGTGGCACAAGTGCTTGGAAATGACACTACCATTAATGTGGCAGGTGCATCGGGTAACTTTGAGCTGAATGTATTTATGCCTGTAATCGCGTATAACTTGTTGCAATCCATTCAGCTGCTCGGTGATGCCTGTAATAGTTTCAATAATCACTGCGCCGTCGGTATTGAGCCGAACCGTGACAAGATTGAGCATTTCTTACATGATTCATTAATGCTTGTTACTGCATTGAACCCGGTGATTGGTTATGAGAATGCAGCCAAGGTTGCCAAAACTGCTTATAAAGAAGGTAAAACTCTAAAACAAGTTGCGGTAGAACTTGGTTTAGTCACAGCTGAACAGTTTGATGAAGTCGTCCGTCCTGAAAAAATGGTTTCAGCGAATGCGAAATAAAACTTGTAACGCTTTTATTTTCAATCTTTAAACCTGTTTTATCATCGAATAGTCAGCAGTGGTTTTTATCTCAGGCAGAGTTGCGTACAATAGCACTAGATGAGATTAACCACTGATGATTGTTTTATGCTTGATATTTATTTAACAGATGTTCAAAGAAAGGTGCAATTCAAGGATTATCCAGGTGAGCATCCTGTTAAATTTATTCTGAATTTTAAAAAGATTTTTTCAAGTGTTATGGAACTTCTTTTACCTGTACTTCCCGATAATGAAAATCTGGATGAAATGTCATGGGAATCAACGACCAATGATTTTGAAACTTTCCAGATGTTTTTAGCTGGTTGGGGGATTATTGAACTGCGTTTAAATGCAATTACTCAGTTCAAAGATAAAGCCTTTGCAGATCAGCTTGTTAAACAGGCACAGCAGAAGCGTAAGGAATATCAAAAAAAGCATATGAAGCTCACGACTGTAGAGCTGGATTATCTATTTATGCATGATATCCATGCTCTGATTGATGCTGAACTGGTTGATCTGGGCGAGAAGTTTTATCTGCCAGTATTACGTGAACTGTGGAAAAATAAAGTCTCTGTTCAAGTCCTTAATGCCAAATTCTAAGTAAATTTAAACTGATTAATTTAATATCATCCTCCATATTTGGGGGATGAATTTTAATAGGTTTCAAAAAACTATTTGATGAGTTCAATTCTCACAAATAGCCTAAGCAAATCTTTCTATTTTTCATTCAAAAAAATTCTCCTGCATCATTGAACATGATGACTTATTTTAAAACAGAAATTGGTTCATAAAAGGGCATTTATTTTATCTTTTGATAAAAAATAAATTAATAAGCCATTCTTTATCATGAGAATATATAAAGATATTACTTTAATAATATAGCTATTCTAAGCATATTTTCTTAAGCTATAAGTACTAATGAGTAAATGAATTATAGAATTCTTATTTATTAGATTTCCTTCATAAAAATAAGTGAAGGTTCCAGTTTTTCCGAAGATATATCAAAGGATTTTCACTAATGTCGAATCAGTTTTTAGATTTAATTACAAAACGCCGTACAATCTACGCGATTGGCAAGAATGCCACACAATCTCCTGAATTCCTAACTGATTTGATTCAAAACGCTATTAAACAAAGTCCCTCATCATTTAACTCACAATCTTCCCGTGCCGTGATTCTGTTTAATGGTGAACATGAGAAATTCTGGGGCTTTGTCGCAGAAAAATTAAAAAGTTATGCCAAAGATGAAGAAAGTGCTGCAAAAACCGCAGCGAAAATGGGGACTTTTGCTGCAGGCTTAGGGACGGTTTTATTCTTTGAAGACCTAGATGTCGTGAAAGGCCTACAAGATCAGTTCCCATCTTATGCAGATAACTTCCCGATCTGGGCAGAACATTCTACTGCGATCGCTCAGTTTGCGACTTGGACAGCACTGCATACTGAAGGCTTGGGTGCATCTTTACAGCATTACAATCCGATCGTAGATGAACAGGTTCATGCAGAATGGGACGTTCCAGCAAACTGGCAACTGAGAGCACAACTGGTATTTGGTTCAGTAGAAGGCGAGGCGCGTGCCAAAGACTTTATGGCGGATCAAGACCGTTTCAAAGTATTCCAATAATTTGAAAAACTGGCATCTGTCTAAATTCTTATAGGTAGATGCCACTTTAAAGTCGATAAAAGCATATTCCGAATCATAAAAATTAGGCTACACTTAGGGCGCATTAAATCTAAGAGAAATGGCGCCATGTCAAAGAACACCCAGAAACTTTCACCGCTTCAAGAGCTTATTGCTGAACAGAAATTGTTATGCGAAGAAGTCGGTTCTGCTTATGTAGAGGTGAGTGGGGATGACGTCATTGCAGTGGCCGTCCATACCCTGAATCAGGACCCCATTGTTGGTATTCGCAAGGCCCCAGATGCAGCGACAAAAGTGAGCTGGTATATCTACGGCGGTGAACAAGTATCCAGCGATGCTGACTTTGAAATTATGACTGTACGTGAATTACAGGATATTGCTCCAGAAGTTCTTCCTTATCTGGCACTAGATCAAGGCTTTCGTTTCATGATCGATGCTGATGATTATGAAGATGTATGGAAAGAAGGTCAGGAATGAACCGATTAGCATTTGCTATTTTTCTGGGGCTTAACGGTGTATTCATCACGAATTACGCCGTAGCCGAGAAAATGACCCAAGAGCAATTTGATCAGTATATTGCTGAGCAAACGCGCGTGGTTAATGAAAGCAAAGCCATTCTAGATGAACCGCATACAGCGTCAGAAAAGCCGAGTATCAGCACCGAACGTCAGGCATTATGTGATCGCATTCAGGCTTATCAGAATATTTTGCAAGCTTCTCAGGAAAATAGCCAGTTGAGTATGGCTTCCATGATGGAGATGGTTGCACAGAACTATCTGGACCGTCAAAATCAGAGCATTAACAATTCTGGCATGACTGCAGGCGTATTTTGTAAGAGCAGGGCAGAGCAATCCGCTAAAGAAGATAAATCAAAGCCTTTGAATTAGGTTAATTTTCTGATATTTAATTTATTAAAACTACATAAAAATAAGATGGATGAGAATTTTCCCGGGGAATATACCAAGAAAAATTAAGTATTGGTTAAAATTATTAAACATTAATGCGGAAGGTGAGATAGCATAACTTTTTCATTCCGTATCATCAAAAAATAGCCTAAGAAATTATATATAGTGAAGATAATCATAACGGGGAGAGACGGTTTTGAATCCATTGATGTCTTACTGAAAAATTAAGACCATATTCCCGAAATCAACATTCAATTATTTCCTCGTACTCATTCAACAAGATTCCTTTAGTTTATGCCTGATGATTCATTCAAATATTGAGGAACAAAAGACTACATTCACAACGCTAAAAATAAGTTTGACAAATAGCCTAAGCAAATAACTCTATATAATATAAATAGCCTAAGCAAAATTAATAATTTTAAGAATTGGCAATTGATTAATTTCCAATAAAATTCCAATATCAACAACTGAAATATGAAATCACGGAATTCTCAAATGATCCTCAACTACCAAATCACCACTCATGATGACTCTACACTTGTACCAATGGTCTTCATTCATGGTTTATTCGGAAGCTTGAGTAATTTAGGAATGCTGGCGCGACATTTTGCAAGTCAACGTACAGTCATTCAGTTAGATCTACGCAATCATGGTTTATCGGGACATACCGAGCAACATGATTACCATCTCATGTCAGAAGATGTGCTTGAAACCCTAAATAGTCTCAACATCACAAAATTTGTTGTGGTGGGGCATTCTATGGGCGGCAAGGTTGCCATGAAGCTGGCTGATATTGCACGAGATCAGGTAGAGCAACTGGTGGTTCTTGATATCACTCCAATTCAATATCATGAAAATCATCATGTAAAAATTTTTGAGGCTTTATTTGCTGTAGAGCGTGCCAACGTCAATTCACGCTTGGATGCGACAAAAATCATGCGTGAATATTTACAAGAAGAAATGGTGATTCAATTCCTGCTAAAATCCTTTAATAAAGGACAATGGCTGTTTAATGTGCAGGCATTATATAATCATTATCAGGATATTCTACATTGGAAAGATCTCGCGCCAGTTGATATACCAGCTCTTTTCTTAAGAGGCGGGAACTCATTTTATATTTCCAAACCAGAGCAATTCGCTGCGATTGAACGTCAGTTTACGCATGCCAATGTTGAACTCATTGAAGGCGCAGGGCATTGGCTACATGGTGAAAAGCCAGCAGAGGTGCTGAACCATATGCAAGCCTTTCTGGATGCACAACAATAAAATCTGTTAGAACTTGAAGGTCAGTATGCAGCTGCCTGTAGCTGACCTTCATTAATCAGCTGGGCTGCCATTTCAGCAGTTTTTTTCAGACCGGGCATCCGATATTCAGTATGACCATAATCTTTGATTGATTTCCAGCGACCGCCCCAAGTGAGTCCAACGGATTCAGCCACTTGCCCATAGAGTTCATAACCACTTTATTACTGTGTTATTCACCAATTAAAATGTCTATGCGATAAACCATTTAAAATGTCCTGTTTTTAACTGCAAGAGTCAAGCACAGGATTTAAATTTCTTTGTTCAATAACCGCTTTCTGAGCTTTACGACTCGGCATACTTTTCTTGAGACGGGAACGTTTATTTTGTTTTTCCAACTCTTCATGCTGTTGCTGGATATGCGCCAGAACCGAGCCTAATCTTTTATTCTCAACCACTTCATTCTGCTGTAGTCCAGCCAGTTTATTGAAGACACTATAGTTGATCTTCCGTCCTTCATGCATGATCGCCACAGTGCCATCCGGGTACTCCAGAAATGAAATGTATTGCCCAACAAGCTTATGATTCAGCTCTGTCGGTTCAAGCAGATAAATACACTTGTCATAGGTGATGGTGAGGTTCTTCGTGACCTTACGCGGTTCCTGCCAGGTGAATATATCCTCCAGCTCAGCATCAGACTCTGTTAGCGGACGATGTAAGTTCTTTGAATTTCGCGCACACTTGGCGAACTTCTGGTTGAAATGCTCAATAAAGCAGGGTAACCAGGCATTGGCTTCGGCAATTGAACTGATGCCTTCCAGACGCATCTCCTTGATCAAACGGTCTTGAAGGGTTCTATTCGCGCGTTCTACGCGACCTTTAGCCTGTGGTGAGTTGGCAAAGATAATATCAATGTTTAACTCATTCAGAATCCGGCCAAATTGCGTGATCTTGCTGTCCTGGCTCGATTTCTGGTTCACTCGGAAGACCGAATGTTTATCGCTATAAAAGGCCAGAGGCTTACCGTATTGTTCAATGTAGGCTCGGGTTGAAAGCATATAGTCGAAGGTCGTTTCTGCCTCACAGAAGCGCAGATGCAACAGCTTTCCAGTGGCATCATCGATATACACCAATAAACAGCACTTAGCAGCGCGTCCTTCGAACCAGTCATGATATGAGCCATCAATCTGGATCAGCTCACCGAAGCAATCACGGTTATAACGTGGCTGATATGGACGTTTAAGGCGCTTGGATCGCGGAATCCAGAGGTCATTTGCAGTCATCCAGCGCCGAAGCGTTTCTACCGGGATATTCAGGTCAAATATGCTGCTGAGCTTCTCATGGGCCAAGGTAGGTCCAAATCCCAGCAGATGTTCGGAAATAATGGAAAGACATTTTGATTTTAATAAATCATCATGGCGACGATGGCCAGGTTGACCACGGCTGGCATGCGCCATACCTGAAACACCATCTTGATTGAGCTTCTGTAATAACCGGGTAATTTGACGGGTTGAAAGATTAAGGATTTCAGCAGCACGGACTTGTGTAATACGATGATCTCGAACGTCTTGCAGAACAGCAAGACGTTGAATTTCTTTGTCAGACATAGTGATCAGCATCTATATTTCATATCCAGTCCATGATGTTTAAACCATCATAAACTAGACATTTTTATTGGTGAGAATATAGACATTTTGAATGGTGAGTAACATACTGATTTCGTATAATGTATATTATGTTAAATAGGATGTTATGCAGATAGCCTATCTCTATATATGTTGTTCATAAAAATTAATTTTGAAATTTTCAGTAGAAATTAAAGCTAAAAATGAAATTGCGAAAAAATAAAGCTAATAATGAAATAAAACTCACTTAGGAAAAAATCATTACTAGTTTTATCAAATAAAATCTTCGATCTATCAAAAATTTTCATCGATTTTTATACATTAGCGACCAAAGCTTTTCGTTTGTATTCAATCGCAAAATCTTCACCTTCCTTGCGAATTGCATCTTGGTATTCAAGCTTTTTAAAAAAATTTCTACTGTAAATCTGAGAAATCCATTCTGGTGTTACTTATATCTACTAATCTCAAAACCGCAATATTACTATCTCTGATCCCGCCAAACTGCCAAGGAATACCTAAGTCAACACTTCCCTCCCTCAATAAATGTCAGCCTGTTACCGATATGACCAGTCTGTTCGGGTTTATTCTATATCATTGAATGGAAAATAAATCCCACGTCTCTGAGGGCATCTCTCAATAATAGTAGCTACTACGGTTGTAAATTATTCTAGAATGGATTATTTGTACTTTTTCTTTTTGTCATGTCTATATACAGGCTTGATTGAATGAGTGCTCATTACCTTTGATAGATTCTGCTCAATAGATTCTCGCAATCCATCTAAGTATTCAATTTCATTGGATAACTTTAAATAGTTAGCAATTTGGTCACTGAAATACTCTATAATTTCTTTGGCATTTCTAATGCGAAATTCAGGACTTTCAGCCAATTTCAACAGCTCTGCCTTAGTTGGGAATTGCTTACTGCCATTTATTTTAAGGGCAAGCTGATCATCAATATTTTTATAAATGAGTGTATGTGTGATATCAAAAGGTGGTGATACAAAGATCTCACTCATATCTGGCGTGTATTGCAGAGCAAAGTTTTTAAGGTGAGCGTCACCGTTCCCGATCAGGCAATTAAAAACAATGTACTTATACATTTTTACGACTTCTGCTTCACTTCGGGTGTATAGATAGGTGGCTTTCAGCAAGTTTTCGTAGCTCCCCTTGTACTTCTCGTTTGGGTCATTAGATCTTTTGAGAAGAGTAGTAAAATCCTCGTAGCCTAACTTGGTTCCATCAGCAGCTTTATCAAAACGCTCAATAATGTAGGTTTCTAAATTGGCTGATAGATATGTTTTTGGTGGTTGTAAACCACAATGACGAGCAGCTTCCATACAGACAAATTCATTTACCGTAAGCAAATCAAAGTCTGCATCATAAGACTTAACAATCAGGTCTTTTTGTTGAACAGTGCGCTCCGTTAGACTAGTCACATTAGGAATGCTAACTTTGGGCTGAACTCCAGCTAAAGAGTTTCGTAAATAGTATTTTTCTAATAATTGTGGAAAAAGTGGAACTTGGCTATTGTAGTTAAGAATTTCATCGAGGCTAACTATTTCTACTTCTGGTAATTGCAATTCACTTTTATAGGACAACATGCCAATACCATTAGCGTCTTGCAGAGCCAATAAATACATTTCATTTACATTGGCATATCGAGCAAGTTTACTGGCAATAAAATGGCGATTATGCCCCTCTGGTAAATTTTGGGAAAAAATAGGATGTAATGCCCCATGTGAATATCCCTGCATATCCGGTAAAGTCATTGTAAGAGATACAAATCTTTGTTCTTGTACTGGTTGATAGTAATAATGACCACTATGCGTCAACAAGCCCTGTTTGAAATTATCTGTAAATATTTCAATAGACTTGATTTCTGTGGGTAATTGAAAGTTGTCCATCAATCTTCTTCACTAAATAGAGTGTCGATGTCATTCCAATTTGGCAGATTTCGTTTTTTGGGCGTGACTTCAAACTGCAATCCAACCGCATCTATTAGACGTTCAAAAATATCAAATGAGCCTGTGAAACGACCATTTTCTATTTCAGAAATGGTAGATTTATTGACTCCAGATTTTTTTGCCATCATTTGTTGTGTGTAGTCTAATTTCCGCCTTGCTTCACGTATTTTTACTCCAATCTCTGCACGACTAGCCATAAAACCACCCCCATCTGTTCGTCATTTAGCGAAATATTGCTAACCAGTATATATAAGTTTGCTATATGGCGAATATCTTAATATATTTATCTTATATTTGCTATATGGCGAACATTAGAGTTCATACCTCTATATTTCGCTATATAGCGAATAATTAGCTAATAAACGCTTTCTGAATTACACGGTATATCTACAAAGATAATCGTGGAGAATGGTAATTCAGATATTCTTAGTTGGGGATGTTTACTTTTTTTCATTTCTTAAAATATTAACTTTACTAAGTTTATAAACCAGAAAAATTTAAAAAAATAAATAGCACACCTCATTGCGAACTTCCCTCTTGCTTCCTGTCTCCAAACTGCCATCAAAACGTCATGGATTTGTCATTTATTAATGTTGAGATAAGCCCATAAATTTAAAAAAGATGTAATGAGGACAACATGGCAGGATTATCGATTTGGCACGTACTTATTTTTGCAATCGTCGTAATTTTACTTTTTGGCACGTCTAAACTCAAAAATCTGGGCAAAGATGTTGGCGGTGCAATCAAGGACTTTAAAAAATCTGTGCGTGAAGAAGAGGCTGAAGCAGCAAAAATTCAACAGCCCCGCACTATTGATGCTGAAGTTAAAGTCAGCGAGAGTTCAATCAAAAGTTAAGGTATCGTCATGCTCAATATTGGAATGACTGAGCTGCTAGCCTTTGGGGTAATTGCACTTCTAGTGCTCGGGCCAGATAAGCTACCTGAGGCAGTTCGTTTTATAGGTAAATGGTCTACCAAGATAAAAAGAACCGTCAGCAATATACAAAATGATCTTGACCGTGAATTGCGTCTGTCTGAACTACGTGAGCAAATGCAATCCGAGCTGAAACGTATTCAGGAACTGGAAGCCAAAATGCAAGCACAAATGGCTGATCTCAATGCACCAATTGAGCCGGTCACAAAAATTTCAGAACAGCCGGTACTGAAAACTCAGTCAAGTTATGAACTGGTCAATCAACCGCTTTCCCCGGTTCATTTAACTCCGGCTAGGCAGGTCGCCAAGCAAGAAAAAAATATCCTGACATGAAGGTGGCCGTATGAATATTTTACCGTCGACTCAAGCCAGCAGCGATCCCCAGAAAGTTCACCTAGAAGAAATGCCGATTACCCGGCACTTAGTGATTCTGCGCAAGCATCTTTTCAAGATTGTGGGAATACTGATCGGACTGTTTTTCTGTCTGCTACCATTTGCGACGCATACTTATCAGCTTTTATCCGAGCCCTTACGTGCCCAGTTACCGGCAAGTTCTACCATGATTGCCACCGATGTAACTGCGACATTTATGGCGCCGTTTAAGTTGAACTTTTTTGTTGCCCTGCTGATCGCCATGCCTTTTATCTTGTATCAACTTTGGGCCTTCGTTAAGCCGGCACTATATGAAAAAGAAAAAAGTCTGGCTTTGCCGCTCCTGATTGGCAGCATTGTCCTGTTTTATGCGGGTATCGCTTTTGCCTATCTGGTGGCTTTGCCGTCTATCCTGCATTTTTTTATCAGTGTATCGCCTGAAACTGTCGCGCCCATGACTGACATTAATAGTTATCTGGCCTTCTGTTTAAAACTTTTTCTGGTGTTTGGATTTACCTTTGAAATTCCGATTATTACCCTGTTATTGATTCTGATCGGTGTGGTAAGCACACAGACTTTGGTAGAAAAAAGACGCTTTATTGTGGTGGGGTGTTTTTTTGTGGCCATGTTTGTAACGCCCCCTGATGCCCTGTCCATGATCATGCTGGCTGTACCCATGTGGCTGCTGTTTGAGCTAGGTTTAATGGCGGGAAAATTTCTGGAAAAGCGACATCTGAAAAATAGCTAATTAAGAAAAAATGCCTCCTTACTGGGGGCTTTTTAACATTAATTTATTTATATAAATAAATGTTTTATTTAATTATTTTGAAATAAAAGCTTCACCTTTTAGTCATATTTAACTGCTAGTTTATTTCTGACTTTAAAACAACCAAACCTTAGTTGTGGGAATAAAACAATGACAGATTACCTACCTTATGATGAAAATCAGGAACTGGACAATAACACTTCAGATAATCATCATTTTCGGGATATTCTAGAACAATCTATGTCACGTCGTGACTTGATTGCAAAGACTGCAAGTGGGGCTGCAGCATTGGCACTGGCTTCTAGCCTGACTGCGTGTAGCGATGACAATGAAAATGGCAATATTGGGGACGATGAGAGCAATCCGAATCCGCCAGCAGACAACAATGCTCGTCCAGAAAAATTAAGTTTTAGCCCAGTGAAAAAAAACCTGGATGACTGGGTTACGGTTCCTGAAGGCTATACAGCCACTGTCCTATATGCAATGGGTGACTCAATTCATCCTATCTACTCTGACTGGGACGATAACAATATTCCGAACGGCCCAAGCTTTCAGTTCCGTTCTGGTGACTGCCACGATGGTATGAGCTATTTTGGTTTAAGCACTAAGACTGGCCGTTATGACGAGAATGCATCTGAGCATGGCCTGCTGGTGATGAACCATGAATATATCAATCAAACTTTTTTACATCCTCAAGGACCAACAAAAGTTGATGGTCGTCGTCCAGAAGATGAAGTCATCCGTGAAGTGAATGCACATGGTGTTTCAATTGTGCATATTAAGAAAAATACCGAAACTCAAGCGGTAGAAATCGTTAAATCCTCACCATTTAACCGCCGTATTACGGCTTCAACAGTGATGGATTTTTCTGGGCCGGTGACAAACTCTCCATTAGTCCGCACTGCTTTCTCTCCTACCGGTCGTCAGACTCGTGGTACACACAATAACTGTGGTAATGGTTATACACCATGGGGCACTTATTTAACTGCCGAGGAAAACTTTATTGGTTATTTCCAGCGTTCAGGTACAGACCAATATGCAGATCGTAGCGAAGCTGAGAAAACTGCACTTAAGCGTTATGGCTTAGGCTTAGATATTTCATATCAAACTGAAAAAAATGCCGATGGTACAGTTAAACGTGATGAAAAAGGCAGCATCATTTATCTTAAAGATGCCCTCAATCAAAAAATTCCTGAACTCGATAAGCAAGGCCGTATTGCTTATTTAGATAAATCTTCACGTTATGCATGGGAAACAGCTCAGGCTGGAGTTGAATCACAAGATATGTATGACCGCTGGTCAGCTAACGTAACCAAAGCCTCTGCAAGTCAAGACTATCGTAATGCACCAAATACCTTTGGCTGGATTGTTGAAATTGACCCATTTGATAATAGTGCAAATCCGGTAAAACGTACTGCACTGGGCCGTTTTGCTCACGAAGACTGTCGTGCTAGCCGTGCGATTGAAGGTGAACAGTTTGCCTTCTACATGGGCGATGACTCACGTGGTGAATACATTTACAAATTTGTCTCTGATGCAAAATGGGATCCAAAAGATATCAATACCGGCTACCGTGCTGGTGACAAATATATGAATAACGGTAAGTTCTATGTTGCCAAGTTCAATGCAGATGGAACTGGTCAATGGATTGAACTTGCTCACGGTAAAAATGGTTTAACTGCAGAAAATGCGGTATATCCTTTTAGCTCTGATGCGGATGTATTAACTTTTGCACGTTTGGCAGGCGATGCCGTTGGTGCAACGAAGATGGACCGTCCTGAATGGGTAGCCGTTAACCCGGAGAACGGTGAAGTCTACGTTACCCTGACTAATAACAGTAACCGTGGCAATAGTTCAACACAACCTGTTGATGCTGCCAACCCACGTAATTACTCAGATCCTGAAGGCGGTAAAGGTAATGTGAATGGCCATATTATTCGCTTTAAGGAAGAAAACACTGCATCAGAAAGCTTTGAATGGGATATCTACCTATTCGGTGCTGAAGCATCGATGGATGCCAATATCAACCTGTCGGGTTTAAATGATAATAATGATCTGTCTTCACCAGACGGTATGTGGTTTGATCCTCGTGGCGTACTCTGGATTCAGACAGACGACGGCGCTTATACAGATACCACTAACTGTATGATGCTGGCTGCCCTGCCTGGACAAGTAGGTGATGGTGGTCCAGCAACAACCTCTAATGGTCAAGCGACGATTGCGGGTGCCCAAGTGACCGATGAAAATTTACGTCGCTTCCTGACTGGTCCAAAAGAGTGTGAAATTACAGGTGTGACCATGACACCGGACTATAAAGCCATTTTCATCAATGTACAGCATCCAGGTGAAGATTCTAAAACCTTTGATGCTCCAACCAGTAACTGGCCTGCAAGTCAATCAGATCGTTCGAATAAGACCGCACGTCCACGTTCGGCAACTGTTGTGATTACGCGCAATGATGGCGGTGTTATAGCCGGTTAAATAGCTCACTTAAATTAAAATGCTGGCTCAATGCCGGCATTTTAATTTTTGAATGTTTTTTAATTTTAAGAGTTAACTGGTCAATAAAAAGAATATTTTTGTTTAGAGTTAAATTGATATAAATATTAAAGTATGAAGTGGACTTCGGATCAATATATAAGTGAAATCCAATACAACTAATCATAGCTTCAGCTATCTTCTACTTGGAAGACTTGTAATTTGCAGCTTTAGTTTTGAGTATTTTTCTAAAAAAAAGCAGGTATCCAAGGAGGGATTGATACCTGCCACTCTAAGGGAACTATATTAATATTCTGCTTCTTCAGTCTGTGAATCACAGTTAGAAACTAGCAACTTTTTCAGCACATTCACAAATCGTTGGTAACTCTCTATTAATCGATGCTGATATTAAGTCTGGTAAAATCTGGTTAACAGCTATCGAAATTTTTTCAGGATAGCCGACCTGATACGACTGACAATCTCGATGTAAAAACTGATACAGTTCTTCAGCAACAAATTCGGGACTGTCAATATTTTTTCCCAGTCTGATATTCATTTCTATTGCATTTGAATGATGAATATTGGTTTCGGTAACCCGTAATGAAAAGTATCTGAATCTGATTGAACTTTTGCTGTATTCACGGGCTAGTGCTTCGGTTGCACCACGCAGGGCAAATTGGCTGGCACAATAACTCGCATATCCAGGATAGCCAATACTGCCAAAGGTTGAACCTACATTAATGACTTGGCCAGGCGGACTGATAGATATCAATGGCAGGATCTTTTGTATCAGCTGCATTGGATAAACTGCATTAATCAGCATCATTTGTTCCATGATTTCTTGCGGCTGCTGTATAAATAGCTTGAAATCACTGATACTGATGTTGTTAATGTAGTAGTGAATGGGTTTATTCAGCGTAGCAAGAGCTTTTACCAGCTCTTCCCTGCTTTGCTGATCGGCAAAGTTGCAATGAATTAAATCCAGTTCTAGCTGTGGATAACATTGGGCTATATTGTCATGTACTCTTTGCAGAATCTGTTGATTCTGCCCAATAAGAACCAGATTGACCCCGTTTTGGCCCAGAACCTTTGCAATAGCCTGACCAATACCAGAAGTAGCATCCATAATTGTTGCAGTTAAATTAGGCATAAATACTTTCTCTTGTTCTTAACAGAATGATTCAAGATCGAATCTGCCGCAGGTCATGTGGATCACATCACGAAAAATAACTTAGTACTTAAGATAAACGCCCAAACTTAAAAAATTCTTAATTCTGCACATAAATTTAAATATCATTTTTATTAAAAAAACACATAGAGACCATTTTTTTTAAGAGAGTTTTAAGCCTGCAATCTTAAGTTAGAGTTTCCTTTTATTGACTCATGACAGCTATGTCTTCCTACCGTTCACCCTATAAAGGCACCTCGGGAATACAGCGTATTCTGAATGCGACCCGTTATTCCGTGGCCGGCTTTAAAACAGCTTTTCAAAATGAAGAGGCCTTCCGGCAAATCCTGCTCATCAACCTGATTTTGATTCCTCTGAGCTTTGTCATGCCGGTGAGCCGGGTTGAGCAAGCGCTGATGGTGGCTGTGTGTCTGCTGGCGCTAATCGTTGAATTGCTTAACTCGGCGATTGAGGCGGTGGTAGACCGTATTTCCATGGAGCAGCATGAACTGTCTAAAAATGCCAAGGATATGGGCAGCGCCGCCCAGTTTGTAGCACTCAGTTTAATTACCGTGACCTGGGGTCTTATTTTAGCGGGCCATTTGATTTGACCACGCGCCTGCTACAGCAAGAAAAATGGAAGATTTAAAATGATATTCGAGCATTCCCGGTTTTTACTAACACAAACATTGCTGCTGATTTTCAGTTTTTTGATGCTCTGGAATTTTTTTGATGTAGCTGGGAGGGTTGATTTACAGCTGATCTATCCGTTCATTGATGATCAGGGACAATTTCCCCTGCGGCAACACTGGGCACTGGCAGAACTCAATCACCACTATGTCAAAAATCTGCTGATTCTGGTGTACATAACATTGTTAGCCGGCTGGCTAGTTTCACTGAAATGGCAGAACTGGCATCAACGGCGCTGGGAATTTGGCTATTTCTTTAGCATGGTGGTGCTGACCACGGCCTCAATTGGTATTTTAAAATCCCAGTCGGCGCATGCCTGTCCCTGGGATATGATTATTCCTACCCATGATGGTATTTTGTGGGATTTGAGTGCCACTGCCGGACACTGTTTTCCCGGAGGACATGCATCCAGCGGTTTTGCCTTGATGGCTGGCTATTTTGTCTATCGGATTGCTAACCGCAAGCGGGCTTATTTTTTCCTGATCGCGGCACTGATTTTAGGCTTCGTCATGGGCTGGGCACAAATGATGCGCGGCGCACATTTCCTGAGTCATAACCTGTGGACCGGCTGGATGACTTGGTGCATGAATGTCATTGGCTATGCGCTATTTAGCCACAAACTGCCGCTGGACAAAGCCACTCCCATGCACATGAACATCAGACAGCCTTAATGCCTAAAAACCAAAGCCTATCCACTTAGGCTTCGATCACAGGAAATTTGACCTGTACACACAGGCCACCCAGACTGTTACTTTGCGAAAATTCCAGCGTTCCGCCCAAGCGCTCGGTGGCTTTATCTACAATTGACAAACCTAAACCGCTGCCAATTTCGGCATGGTTATGAATCCGGTAGAAACGCTGCCGGATCTGGGTGAATTGTGTAGGATCAATCCCGGCTCCACTATCTTCAATCTGTAAAACTGCCTGCTGGCCTTGCTGAAAAATCGATACATTAATCACGCCGCCTTTCGGAGTGTATTTAATCGCGTTATCAATTAAATTATAAATAATCGAGTGCAAGGTCGAAGCTTGTCCTTGAATTCGCAATTCCTGTTGCTGTTCTACGCCCAGATCAATCTCTTTCTGTAAGGCCAGCTGAATCAGCTGCTCAATGCAGGCCACGGTCATCTGATTGAGCGAAAGCATTTGTGCCGACTCGGTTAAGCTGTCGGAGGCATCCTGTTTGGCCAGACTCAATAACTGGTTGACCAGATGCTGCATGCGCAAAACGCCCTGACTCAGATTATGGAGCGAGTCGCTCTGCGGAAACTGCTGCAATAAAATTTGCAGCTGCAAGTTGAGTGCGGTCAGTGGCGTGCGTAATTCATGGGCAGAATCCGCGACAAATTGACGTTGTTCCTGTTGAGCCAGGGAAATTCGACCAAACAGATGATTCATTTCCTGAATGGTCGGTTCCAGCTCCATAGGATAATCTTTCATTTCAATTGGTTTTAATTCTTGTGCCTTACGGCTGGCCAGTTCCGTTTTAAAGTCATGCAGCGGCTGAAAATTTTTCCGGATCATCCAGCCTAAACCGAACACGGCAAAAGGCAAGAAAAGTACATAAGGCAGAAACATATTGCCAGCCAGTTCCAGCGCCAGCTCCTGCCGGACATTTTGCTGCTGACTCACCTGAATCTGCAACTGGTCACTTGGAATGATATAGGTGAGCCAGGTGCCATACGGCGTTTGATGCTTGTAAAAACCTGCTTTCTTGACCGGTGCAACCAGCACATCCTGTGGATGCAAGGGAGTAGCTGTATTTGCATAGGACCAAATATCTACAAACAAATCTTCTTCACTGTACTGTTTTTCCAGATCGATTTGGCTTTGTAGCGGTCGTGGATGATTTTCCGCAATGCGCTCGGCCAGACTTTGCATCTGTTTATCCAGCACTTCATTTATTTCTTCGAGGGCAATCCGGTAGGCAGCGAAAATCAGGATACAGCCCAGTACCAGACTAAATAACGAAATGTAGATAATCAGGCGTTTTTGCAAAGAATAACGTTTCTGCATAAGGCTCTATCCTAAGCGATATCCTAGACCACGTATGGTACGGATGAAGTCTTTGCCTAATTTCGCCCGCAGATGATGCACATACACTTCAACGGTATTACTGCTGACATCACTATCGAAGTCATAAAGCTTGTCTTCTAGATCATTTTTAGAAAAAATTTTGCTGGGATGAGTGAGTAATGCGGTGAGAATCGACCATTCCCGATTAGACAACTCGATCGGCTGACTGTTAAAGCATGCGATATGCTGCTCCAGATCCAATTCCAGACCACTGTGTGATAACTTTTTATGGCTCTCTGCCCCGGTATTTGGGGGACTACTGCGTCGGATCAAAGCATGAATACGGGCCAGCAGTTCATCAAACTCATAGGGTTTAATCAAGTAATCATCTGCCCCCTGATTCAGTCCATCGACTCGGTTCTGTAACTGATCCCGGGCAGAGATAATCAGCACCGGTAAATTGGGAAACTTCTGCCGGATATGTTTAAGCACCTGCATACCATCCATCATCGGCAGGCCCAGATCCAGCAGGACAATATTATAAGCCTGCTGTTGTAACTGCTTTAAACCATCCAGACCATTGTTGACCCAATGCACATCAAATTGATGCAGCTTGAGCAAGGTTTCAGTCGACTCGGCAATCATAAAGTCGTCTTCGATAATCAGTATTTTATGCATTTCAAGCTCTGTTCTTTAATGATGATGAGCATTGTGCAAGCATATCATTTTTAACTTCAGCCACTTGCGTTTTTACATCCAGCAGACTTAATAAGCTGGGGAAAAGATGATCCTGACTGCGCGCCTGTTTGGTCTGTGCTTTGAGACAGCTCACCTGCTGGGCATTCTGCTGCGTCCAGAGCTCTGAGAACCACATCAGCATCGGAACATGGGTTTGCTGGGTCGGCGCCATACTATAAGGTGCACCATGCAGATATAAACCATGCTCTCCGGTCGATTCTCCGTGATCAGACAGATACCAAAAACCAGTCTGATACTGGCTTTGCTGTTTTAGAGTCTCGACAATTTGAGCGAGCACATGATCTGTATAGACAATCGAATTATCATAGCTGTTCTTTAATTCTTCAGCGCTACAGCCCTGAATGGCATTGCTGTTACAGGTCGGCTGGAACGGCTGATACGGCGCTTTGGAACGCTTGAAATACGCCGGCCCGTGACTGCCCATCTGATGTAACACGATTAACTGCGGTTTCAAATTATTTTTGTCCAGATGTGCCAGATAATCTTTCAGGCTATCCACCAGAATTTCATCAAAACATTCACCAGCAGCATCACACCACTTCTGTTTCAGTTGGGCAGGAATCTGATATTGCTGCACCCGGTCACAGGCCCCTTTACAGCCAGAATTATTGTCGATCCAGGTCACCTGATAACCGGCACGCTGAGCGATATCCAGTAAACCTTCACGGTGGCTAGCTAACTGTTCGTCATAATGCTGACGGGACATGCCCGAAAACATGCACGGGACTGAAACGGCGGTTGCTGTACCACAGGAACTGACCTGACTAAAATTAATCACCGCTAACTCGCCCAGTTCAGGATTGGTATTACGTGCATAGCCATTTAAAGCAAAACTCTCGGCACGTGCAGTCTCCCCGACCACCAGCACCATCAATTTAGGTTGCTTCTGTATTTGAGCCTGCTGTAGCAGATGGGCATCTTCACCATAAGGAATCAAAGGCAAATTGGCTTTAGGTACTTTCTTTTTATAATAGGATACGGTGGATACAATGCTGTTTTGCGGAGAAATCATGCCCTTCAGATCACGATGCTCGCGGAAGATGGCTGCATAATCGACATAAAAACAGAATAACAGTCCTAGGATCAATACGGCCGAAAGCAGACTGCTCAGGCTTTTATGCCACAATTGACGCCCAAAAGATGCAGGCTGAATGTTCAGCATCCAGACGATACACAGCGGCAAAACCACAAAGACCAGCGTCCAGATCAACAGTCGTACTGACCAGAGATCACGGACTTCACGGGCATCGGTCTGCAGCATATTCTGGATCTGGTCCGGTGTAATTACCACCCCCAGACTATTGACAAAATAAGCACTAAAACCACCCAGAATAATCAGCACACTGGCCAGTATCTTGACATTCCATTTCCAGTTCAGCCATTGCAAGACCAGATTGTACAAGCCGATAACCACCAGGACTGTAGCCGCCAACAATGCGCCTGCCTTGAGATTGGTATAGGGCGTCAGTTGATGGATTTTCTGACAGAAAGCAAAGTTTAAGACCAGCCCTAGCCAAATGGCGAGTAACAGGTTGAAGCGTGCAAGGCTGATGGATTTGATCTGGCGTAGACCGGGAAAAGAAGGCAGCTTAAGCATTTTTTTAGTTCAAAGACTTTAAGATGCTTTAGCCTAAAATCTGAAGCTTAAAAATGACTTAAAATCCTTTCTTTGCGAACTTCATAAAATTTTCAATGCTACTGTTTCACCCTTGTTTAGACTTATTGTTTTAAAAAGGATGTGATTCCCTGACTAGAGCGAATTTGAAAAGCACATCCTGAGTACATTTAAGCTACAGCCACATTAAATAATGAGCCGATCCAGGAGCTAAATAGCATGGCAATCACCCCCCAAAGCATGACTCGGGCCGAACCTTTCCAGATGCTCACCCCTCCTGTATAACTTGCCAGTGCGCCCATAATCCCGAGGCTAAGCACACCGATCAGCATCACGCCTTTATCCAGGTACTGTTCAGGCAAGAGCAAAATAGAAAGTAGAGGAAATAGTGAGCCTATAGTAAAAGCGATAGCGGACGAAAATGCAGCCCGAAAAGGTTGAGCCGAAGTGTTTTCTGATATACCAATTTCATCGCGGGCATGTGCATCTAAAGCATTGTGTGCGGTGAGCTGCAAGGCAACTTGCTGGGCCACCTCAGGGGTTAAGCCACGCTGGATATAAATATTTTCCAGTTCTTTCAGTTCATGTTCTGGATGACGTTTAAGCTCACGTGCCTCCATATTCAGATCATTCTTTTCAATATCCTGCTGGGATTTGACCGAGATGTATTCTCCAGCAGCCATTGACGCAGCTCCGGAAATTAATCCGGCTACACAAGTCACCAACAAGGTATGTGTAGACGCGCCACTGGCTGCCATTCCCACCACCAGACTGGTGACAGAAATAATTCCGTCATTTGCCCCGAGTACAGCTGCGCGCAACCAGCCCGCCCGTTCAAAATAATGTTTTTCAAGATGATAAGAATGACGCACGGTATAGTCTCTTTTTTGTTCTCAACATCATGATCGTATATTTATTTCGCTTGAAGAAACAACTCTTTATTTAATAAACTCTTGTTCAGAACAGCTCATGAATGGGTGAGCGCTCTGATTTACCAATTTTTATTGCATGGATTGCATTTTTCCAATTGCACTCATTTTAACATCTGAGAAATTTACAAGTCACAGTCCTATCACTACAGTTTATTTATTATTAAATGCTGTGTTTTCAAGTACTGATAAAGGTTGCTGTTACATTAATAGCGATGGCCAAAATCGTGGTATTGAATCCATACGCCAGAAGCAAATGTAAAGTATTGAGTATTCTCATGGGTTGGCGAGTAATTGATACATCGGCCGTTTGCGCTGAAGTGCCAATAATATAGCTAAAATACAGAAAATCGGGATAGGTTGGATTTGGCGTACTAGGAAAAGCCAGTCCGCCATGTTTATGCTTTTCTAGGGCTAAATAAAAGTCATGGGCATAATGAATTGCAAAAATGGTGTGCATCAGGAACCAGGCCGAAATAATAGTCAGGATGGATAGCCCTAAATGGCCGGTTCTGATGGCAGCATCTTTAGGTAAATGATGAATTTCAATAATTATGGCAATAAAACACATCACTAAAGTGATGATGACAAGCACCAGAATGACCCATTTGCTGGCATCCTGTTGTATGGCACGTTGTAGGATATGGTGATGGTCTATGTGCCAGAGCTTTTTGATAGTAAAAAGTAAGTAAGCATAAATGGTAATGTTCCAGCTCATCAAAATGCAGGTAGACCAGCTTAAATGAGTTGCTGAATAGAAAATAAAATACCAAATCAGGATAGATGGAAAGATAATAAAGAAATAAAGTCGGGACTGAAGCGCTGTTCTTATAGATTGGAGGAAACGCATGGGCTGTCCTGCATGTCATGAGATGCTTTCATCTAGCAGTATAAAGTATTTTATTAAAACAACAGTATAAAAGAGCTTTTAGTAGATAAAGGCATACTGATTCAAGATTACGATAAAATAGATATTTTAAAATCTAGTAGTAAAAGAAACTAAAAAAATTAATTCCCTATTCTTAAGGAAACTGAATCTTGAACCCTTTTAGCTAAAAAACTAAAAAAGTGTGCAGCAGACTTTAGGTAGACGTCAGTTAAATATGTAATTCCAATATTGATGTTCATCAAAGTTAATTTTGAAATTTTCCGAAGAAATTGAAGCTAAAAATCAAATTACTAAACTTTGATTAGCCTAATTTTTATGAACCAGGCTTAGGATTCTGGTCTCGACTACACACTTTAAAAGAATTCAATATTAAAGTAATGAACATTTACGCAGTTTCTAGTTGACCAACCTGATGATATGCGCGGTTGAAGTACACCAGACTTTCCTCTTGCTGACTGCGTCTAATCGCGATGACTCGACATAAGAAAATACTGTGTGTACCCACTTTTTGAATTTCTTCAATCTGGCAATCAAAGCTCACCAAAGCATCTTCTAAAATTGGAGCACCTGTCTTAAGAGTTGTCCACTCGCCTATCTTAAATCGCTCTTCTGAGCTGAATTTACTAGATGCAAATGCATTGGAGATGTATTCATGCTGCGTGCTGAGTACATTTACTGCCAGCACGTTATTTCTCATAAAATGTGCATGCGAGCGAGAAGATTGATTCATACAAACCAGTAATGTCGGCGGTGTATCCGTCACACTACAAACGGCAGATGCGGTAAAGCCATGTGTTCCTGCTACACCTTCGGTCGTAATCACATTTACAGCCGTGGTTAATAAGGACATTGCATTTCTAAAGTCAGTTGCTTCAATCATCTCTTTTGTCTCAAATGTATATGTAACCTGCCTTTACTCAAAGTCAGGCAAATAATTTATGGATCATTTACCCTCCTCTGGTGAAGACCATTTCCTGCTAAGCGCCCAGCTCTTGACGAACAATCGAAGCCCCAGCACTTAGTGCTTCGAGTTTGCCCCGAGCCACTTGACGAGATAAAGGTGTCATCCCGCAGTTGGTTGATGGATACAATTTGTCTGCATCCACAAATTGCAAGGCTTTACGCAGTGTATTGGCAACTTCTTCAGGCGTTTCGATTTGATTGGTTGCAACATCAATCGCACCGACCATGACTTTTTTACCCCGAATCAGCTCAATCAGATCCATCGGTACACGCGAGTTTTGACACTCGAGTGACACGATATCAATTTTAGATTGTTGCAGTTTAGGGAAGGCTGCTTCGTACTGACGCCATTCATTACCGAGGGTCTTTTTCCAATCGGTATTGGCTTTAATGCCATAACCATAACAAATGTGTACCGCAGTTTCACATTGCAGACCTTCAAGCGCACGTTCTAAAGTTGCTACGCCCCAGTCATTCACTTCATCGAAAAATACATTGAATGCTGGCTCATCAAACTGAATGATATCAACCCCTGCTGCCTCTAACTCAAGTGCTTCCTGATTCAGAATTTTGGCAAATTCCCATGCCAGTTTTTCACGGCTCTTGTAGTGACCATCGTACAGCGTATCAATCATGGTCATTGGGCCAGGCAGTGCCCATTTGATTGGCTGCGTGGTTTGGCTACGCAAAAATTTTGCATCATCCACAAACACTGCTTTTTTACGGGAAACTTCACCGACTACTGAAGGTACACTTGCATCATAACGGTTACGGATACGCATGGTTTCACGTTTTTCAAAATCCACCCCTTCTAGATGCTCGATAAACGTGGTCACAAAGTGCTGACGGGTTTGTTCACCATCACTGACAATATCAATGCCAGCATGGACTTGTTCATGCAAAGACAGTTTTAAGGCATCACGTTTCGCTTCTAGTAGTTCTTCACCTTCAAGTTTCCAAGCTGACCAGAGCTTTTCAGGTTCTGCCAGCCAGGACGGTTTTGGCAAGCTGCCTGCTGTAGAGGTCGGGAGTAACTTTTCAGGTTGTAAAAGTGCCATGTCTAATCTTCTTTCTCTAAATTCGTTTATATATGTGATCTATCAGGCAGCGTTGTCTTGCTGAGCCGTTGCTACTTTAAAATTGGCAGCCCATTCATCCAGAATGTCTTTATATGGCTTAATGAAGTTTTCCTCTGTCCATTTACCTTGTTTGACTGCCAGTTCCCCACGTTCAACACGGTCATAGACAATACGGGTCAATGAATAGTCGCCATAGCTCAAGCTAGGCTGATACACCACACCTGCGGGTGAATTGGTGTTGTAAATTTCAGGACGATAGATTTTCTGGAAACTTTCCATGGTGCTGATCGCACTGATCAGTTCAAAATCGGTGTAATCGTACAGCAAGTCACCTGCAAAATAGAATGCCAAGGGTGCATTGCCATTTTCAGGTTTAAAGTAGCGAACACTTAAGCCCATTTTTTTAAAATATTCATCGGTACGGGAATGCTCTTCATTGGTGTATTCCACGCCTAGAACAGGATGCACATTGGCACTGCGGTAGTAGGTTTTCGTGGTTGAAACACTCAGACAAATCACAGGCTGTTTATTAAATTCAGCTTTAAAGACTGCTGAATTCACAAGATGCTGGTACAGCTTGCCGTGCAGGTCACCAAAGTCTTTAGGTTTTTCATTGGCCTTATAGCCAAGTGATGGCAATACCACACTGAAGTCATAATCACGTACATAAGATGAGAAGCTATTCCCGATCATGCCTTCAATGCGTTCATTGCTATGATGGTCGATAATGGTACTTTTCAAGGTTTCAATAAATGGAAAGGTTTGACCATTGCCCTCAATATCAATTTCAGCAGAGATGATATCGATCTCCAGTGAATAACGATCACCTTTAGGGTTATCTGCCGTTGCCAAGCTGTTAAAACGGTTATTAATCATCGCAAGTGTACGACGAAGATTCTCCTGACGGCTTTCACCACGTGCCAGATTGGCAAAATTGGTGGTTAGACGTGTATTGTTTGCTGGTTCGTAGTTCTCATCAAAACGAATACGTTTAATTGAACATTGGAATGCTGTACTCATGGAGATATGCCACCCTAAATTTTTATAAAAAAGCAAATTTCTGTATGGCTGTATTTAAGCGTGAATCCAAACATGAGTAAAACGATATAAATTCAGTAAAAGATGAGTTAAATTCATCTTGATGAGTAGAGTGTATAAATAATGATCTATACTTTAATAGAAAAATTAAGATCCTAGTTTATGTTGCTGATCATTATTCATTTCTAAACATCAAAGTGTATTATTGAGCACGATTTATAAATAGCGACTTCATTTTGAAATGACCAATACCTTTTCTGGCAATCCTCAAGTTCGAGTGGTTTCAACTTTTTCTGAACTCGTATATTCGGATTTTCTGGGCGAGGCGAATGCCATCTGCTGGTCTAGAAATTTGTCTGGTGATTTTAAAGAAATCGTCGCTAAACTAGATTTAAAAGAAAATATGATTGAAGTTTCTGTTGAAGATCTTTTGGCGCTTCAGCTTTCTGAACAGGGTCATGTGGCTAGAGAAATCATATTAAAAGATATGCAGCTATTGACTGACTACGGCGCTTCCCCTTGCCTGAATTTGCTGAAATGCTATGAACGGGATGATGAGTTTGATTTTATTTCGACCGATGTCTATTCCTACCATGTGGATCGCTCCCCTATCGAAACGGATACATTTTTATGCACCTATCACGGTGCTGCAAGTGAGATTTTGCCCAATGACCAGGTTGAGCAAAAAATCTTGATTCCTGAAATCAGGGAACAACTCAAGCAGTTACATGACGGATCAGAAACTGAGTTTGAGACGTTTCTGGAAGAATATTTCTTCGATCTGCATTATCGGGCTAAAGCTGATGTAAAGCCTGTCAATTTAGGCACGGGAAATCTCTGGCGACTCGCTGTTGATCATCCAGCACAGCAAGTTTTACCCTGTGTGCATAGAGCTCCTGTTGAAAATGATGGAGAATATAGATTGCTATTAATTTGTTAAATTGGCTTCTTAGAAGAGGTTAATTATAGTCATTTGCTCAAGCAATGATACCTAAAGGGTATATACCGTATTAATTATTTTCTAATAAAAATCATCGAGATAATCTGATTCAGGTGCATTGGAAATGAATATATTTACAAGAATTTTCATATAATGTTTTATTTTGTATAAAAGTGTTATTTTTTTGTAGGAAATTGCTTACACAAATTAGAGTAATTACCCTATTTTCTATCGTCAAAATTTTTGACATTATATTTCACATAAAGAGTCAGCAAGGAAAGCTGATAATAATCGCATTATAACGATAATAAAGTCGCCAAGACAGCGAACTTACCGGGATAGTAAGTAATAAAAGAAGAGACTACAGCCGCTAAGCCTTATAGTTTTGGGAGAGACTATAAGGCTTTTATTTTTCTGAATATTTTCCCAAGTAAAACTATAGCATACTGGTATTTAAGTTTTTGAATATAAACATCAATATCTCTATCCCTTTTCTTGCTGATTAACGGACTTGTTCATCTGGTGACACACGCCAAATCGTATCTCCTACATCATCAGCAACCAATATTGCGCCTGATAAATCTACTGTTACACCCACTGGCCTTCCTAATGCCTCTCCATTTTTGCTTAAAAAGCCTGTCAGGACATCTTGTGGGGTACCGGAAGGCTGACCATTACTAAATGGTACAAAAATTACTTTATAGCCACTATGTGGTTTTCTGTTCCAAGAACCATGCTGACCAATTAGTGCACCACCGCGATATTGAGGCATTAACTCAGCTTTATAAAAACTCAAACTTAATGATGCCGTGTGGTTGCCCAATGCATAATCCGGTTTAATCGCCCGTGCTACCAGTCCGGGATTTTGTGGTTTTACCCGTGTATCTATATGTTGACCATAATAACTATAAGGCCAGCCATAAAAAGCGCCGTCTTTCACTGAGGTCATATAGTCAGGTACCAAATCATTCCCGATTTCATCCCGCTCATTGACTACAGTCCATAATGCTCCACTTTGAGGCTGCCAATCCATACCATTAGGATTACGTAAGCCAGTTGCAAATGGCCGTGCCTTAGAACTGGCCATATCAAATTCCATGATCAGAGCTCGTCCTTTTTCTTGGTCTAGGCCATTTTCAGCTACATTACTGTTGGAGCCAACTGTAATGTAGAGTTTGGTTCCTTCAGGATTGGCAATCACGTTTTTGGTCCAATGATGGTTTAAGGGACCTGCCGGTAAAGCCAATACTTTGCGACCACTTTCTTTGATTTGAGTGATACCTGGCTGATAAGGAAAACCTACTAAAGCATCTGTATTCGCTACATATAGTGTATTTCCAACTAGGGTCATGCCAAATGGCGAGTTTAAATTCTGCAAAAATACTGTTTTCTGATCAGCAACGCCGTCATGGTTATTATCACGAAGTAGACTAATACGGTTAGGACTTGGATGAGAAGATCCTGCCCTTTTCATGACCACTTTCATGATTTTACCCTTAATCCCCTGACTATCTTCAGGCTTGGGCGGCGCATCGGTTTCCGCCACCAATACATCTCCATTCGGCAGAACATAGAGCCAACGTGGATGCTGAAGACCTTTGGCAAATGCCTGCACTTTTAAACCCGCAGCCGGTGTAGGCATAGTATTTACTGGCCAGCCTTTGGCTGGTGCGATATTAACGACAGGGAACAAACTGGATTTAGGTTCAGGCAGCTCAGGTTGAGGACCATAACTGTCTGTAATCGGAGACTTAGATGACGATGTACATCCAGCGAATGCCAATATTATGGCAGTACTCAGGATAGACGATAAAATTTGAGCAGACATTTTGGTTCCCTGCTTTTTTGTTGTTATCTGCTTATCTTAGAAGTCTGTTCAAATGACAACTATAGGGTTCTTGTTTTATCTGGTTGTTGATTGATTGCTGCGCTTTTGACATTCAATCTCATGGTCTAGTTTGAATAAAAACTTATCTATATACCGCTAATTTTAAGCATAGTTTGATCCTGTCTTTTCAAATAAATGGCCATGCAATACTCAGTAAAAATAATAGCCCTAATACGGCACAACTCATTTGCCAAAAACGTAAAGGATCACGTTCAATGATCGCTGGTGGTTTAGAGTTTAATAATTCTTTGGAAGGATGCGTTAGATTATGAATGAGTTCAGACAAGGCCTCAAAACGATGTGTCGGTTCAATACTCAGCGCTTGGCCTAAAATTTTATCTAACCATATAGGTAAATCAGGCCGATATTTCCTGATGGAATGATATTGAACTTTTTTAAGCTGCTTTACACTGTTACAGCGAGCTAAATCTGTCCCATAAGGTAATTGTTTGGTGAGTAAATAATAGGCCATGACCGCCAAAGAAAATTGGTCTGAACGTACAGATGGTGAATGATCAGTAAAATACTCCGGTGCCATAAATGCCAAGGTTCCGAGTGCTCGATTCGCATGTTTAGGATTAATTTCGACCAGACCTCTTACTGCTGTTGAACCATAATCAATCAGTTTAATTTTCATGGCATTTTCTGCATTTAAAACCATGATGTTTTTTGGCCGTATATCCTGATGCAGCATCTCCAGCCGATGCATTGCATTTAAAGCCAAGGCCGTTTGTTGCAAAATTGGTAAAATATCATCGAGCTTTAAAGGCTTTTCCTGGCGATGCAGCCATTGAGCTAAGGTTTCACCCTGCAAATATTCATAACATTGGAATAAATATTTTTTCTCAGTGTTATGTGGATAACACTGCATCAGGTTGTCATGCTTCAGACGTTTTGATACCCAATCTTCGAGTTGAAACTGCTCTACGGCATGCTTATCTTGCTGTAAATCTACTCCCAAAGTTTTTATGACCAAAGGCTGCTGCTGAGTATCGTGTGCCAAATATAGGCAACTGCGATGATTTTGGTGCAAAATTTTATCAATCACATAGCCTTCAAAAACTTCACCTTTACTGAGCTGTTGTGGAAATACATAATCCTGCTGAATATGAAACTGATTCAGTTCAGGCAACTGTTCTACACGGATCACCTGTAGACTTAAGTTATCATCACTGCCCTGTTCTAAAGCTTTTTCAACGAATGCTTTGGCAAGTTGATTTAAATCTGCATCTATTAAAATTAAATCTAATAATTGTTGATCTGTGACAAATTCATAAACCCCATCGGTCATCAGTAAAAAAATATCTTTTTCTTTGAGCTCAATATTTCGATAATCAATTTCAATACGATAATCTGCACCTAAGGCTCGGCTGAGATAATGCTCTCTGGATGACAACCAGACACGATGATCATGGGTCAGTAATTCAATTTCATGATCGCGAATGCGGTAAATACGACTATCACCAACATGAAAAATATGGGCTTGTTGCTGTTTTAAAATCAGTGCAGATAAGGTACAGACATAACCTCGGTCTTTATCAAAACGTCCTTGACTTTGTTGAGTCTGTGCATAAAGCCATGAATTGGTCGCGCGGATCACCCGTTCTGCTGAAGTCTGTGTACTCCAGGCATCTGAAGTAGAATAATAGTCAGATAAAAAACTGCCAACGGCGGTTTCTGCTGCAAGATGACTGACATTACTGCTACCGATTCCATCCGCTATAACACAGGCAATCCCTTTCTGTTTCAGCACATGTCCTTCGGGCAGATATACTCCATGGAAATCCTGGTTCTGTTGTTTAATTCCGGCAGTAGAATATTGCCCAATACTAACTTTTAATGTTTTTTTCATGCTGAAAGCTCAAAAAGGGATCTATATGATCCCTTTATAAAATGGTGAATATTAAAATTCTTTTTTAACACCAGTACGGACATGGGTGGTATAAAGTGCCAGACCTGTTAATGCCAAACCACCCACCAGATTACCCAAAGCAACCGGCAATTCATTCCATAGGAAGTAGTCAGCAATCGAGAAGTCACCGCCCATCATCATGGCAAATGGAAACAGGAACATGTTCACTACAGAATGCTCAAAGCCCATGGCAAAGAACAGCATAATTGGCATCCACATGGCAATGAATTTGCCACTCACGGTAGTAGACATCATCGCGCCAATGACACCTAATGACACCATCCAGTTACACAGCATGCCACGGATAAAAATAGTCATCCAGCCGGCGAATCCGTATTCGGCGTAACCTAATGTCCGCTCCTCGCCAATATGCGCAATTTTCACGCCGACAGGGTTTGGATCCGCTGCAAAACCCATGGTATAAACCGCTGCCATAAGCACCGCAACAACCAAACAACCTGTAAAGTTCCCTACAAACACCAAGCCCCAGTTTTTTAGAATACGTCCCCATGTCACCCCTGGGCGTTTATCTAGCCATGCCAACGGCGTAAGTACAAATACCCCAGTTAAAAGGTCATAGCCTAATAAATACAACATACAAAAACCAACTGGAAACAGGAGCGCACCAATCAGTGCTGATCCTGTTTGCACGGCTATGGTAATGGCAAATACCGCTGCCAGTGCCAAAATCGCACCTGCCATAAAGGCACGAATCAATACATCACGGGTTGCCATATGTAATTTGGATTCACCCGCATCTACCACTTTTTTTGCAAACTCTGCAGGAGCAAGATATGCCATGTCATCGTCCTCATTTTTAATATCTGGACCTGTTTTTAAACAAAAAGACGCCTAAGGTCTTTAAAACCTTAGGCGTCATTGCCTTAAATATCAGAACAGGTAATTTTGTTATGGCGCCATTGCCATGCTTGTTATAAATGAAGCAAAAGATGTGCCATAAATTATTTAAAAATCATTCAATTTTTTACGCTCTATTTAAAACTAGTTTCGTTCTCTAGTTGGCATGAGAACTGCATTAATGAAAATTCATATAAATGTATTTCAAAAATAATCTGGAGATTTTTATGATTACCCATCGTCAACAAGTAACTGACATGATCATTTCAGCGAAAGTTTTAAAGTCAATTAAATGGGCAAATGTCGCCAAAGAAATTGGTCTTTCTAAAGAATGGGTAACGGCTGCCTGCCTAGGACAAATGGCATTTAATAAACAGCAGGCAGAGAAAATTGGTCAGATTTTTGACCTTAGTGATGAGGCGGTGGCATGGCTGCAAATTGTACCTTATAAAGGCTCTTTGCCAACCAGTGTTCCTACTGATCCTTTAATTTACCGCTGGTATGAAGTTGTAAATGTATATGGTTCGACTATTAAAGAGCTGATCCATGAAGAATTCGGTGATGGTATTATGAGCGCAATCGACTTCAGCATGGATATTCAGCGTGAGGAAAATCCAAACGGTGACCGGGTAAATGTCGTATTGTCTGGCAAGTTTTTACCTTATAAAACCTATTAATTAATCGTTTAATCAAGCCATCATATTGATGGCTTTTTATTTCTTCGTAAGGAGATCTTTTATACCACCACCCTTATCCTCATTTAATTTTGACAATACACAGCTTCTGGGTATAAGAGGAACCGACATCGATATAGTGACAGTTATCAATCTGGGTATGTCTTTTCACAATGGTATGCCCTAAATAGATCTCATCAATGTTTTTAACGGTTCCATAGCGCTTGGAATGATGCCGGATACGGCCTCTTCCCCATAACGCATTAGTATAAGCTGAAGTTAAACCCGGAATTTTTCGTTCGCCTTTGGCAATGTTTGTCTTAAACTGATTCCAGTCATGGATATCAATATCCGCATGCAAAATGCCAATCTTTTTATCTTCAAGTTGAATTTCAATGACCAATGGAAGCTTAGATAAGATTTCGCTGAGTTCATCCTGTTTTTCGGTGGATAACAGATAGAACCATTCACCACCATTTCGTGCATGCATATCCTGAATCCATACATCATCACGCCCTTTGATGCACATTTCCTCGTGATTGCCTCGGACGCTGGAGAACCAGGGTTGATCTAATAAAGAAATACATTCCAGATTTTCACTGCCTCGATCCACCAGATCGCCGGTACATATCAACAAATCTTGCTCAAAATTAAACCGGATTTTTTCCAATTCTTGCATCAGAAGGCGATAACAACCATGTAGATCTCCGACCACATAAATGGCAGCATAATCTGCTCCTCGAATATTTCTGCTTAGCGTCATCATGATATGTGGAATCTTTGAAATCACTAAAATAGGACGATGCGATTAGGATAGGTATACAGGTTTAAATTTGGGTTACTGGTTTATACAGTCTGCAATATAGCTCATTGCTAAGCTAGTATTTATTCAGTTTCCTCAGCTGAATTTCGATTTAATTCATTGATAGCTTTACCTCTGTGTGCCATCCATGCATCACGTCGTTTAAAGAGTAAAGGTGTAACCCGATTGACTTCATCGATTAAGCTTTGTAGATCTGCATTCAGCAATTGCCCACCTTCAGTGACAATTTTACCGCCAACCATGGTCATGATGACATCCTGTCCCTGAACAGCATGTACAAGATTAGTATATAAATTAAATAATCGGCCTTCATCCACCAACGGCGTCATACGTGGGGTAGCGATATCTACAGCAATAATGTCAGCTAGTTTCCCCACTTGCAGGCTACCAATCTGATCCTGCATGCCCAATGCCTTTGCACCTAAGCAGGTGGCCATCTGGCAAACAGACCATGCATCTAGGGCTGCTGCATCCAAAGAAGAAAACTTGGCCAATAAAGAAGCCGTCTTCATTTCCTCAAACATATCCAGATTGTTATTTTCTTTTTCTCCATCTGTGCCTAAACCGACAGCAATCCCCTGTTTGAGCATATCCAGTACAGGCGCAGCACCTGAGGCCAGTTTCATGTTTGAAACTGGATTATGGGCAACTCCAACATTGTGTTCTTTCAAAATTCGAATTTCATTAGAATCTGCCCACACACAATGTGCAAGTAAGGTATGTGGAAAATCTAAAAGACCCAGCTGTTCCAGTGTCTGGATTGGACGTACACCATGACGGCGCAAGTTTTCCTGGACATCAAACTGGCTTTCATTGCTATGGGTGTGAAAACCGGTCTGATAATCCTGGCATAAGCTTTGAATACGTTTGAGTGCATGAGGTTCAGCATAAAACAGATGTTCTAAGCCCACCCAGACCTGAATTTGGCCATGACTTTGCTGATGCCAACGATTAATTAGGGCTTCATTCGTTTTTAAGGTTTCAAAATAGTCATGGTCAGGGTGCTCGGCGACATAAGGTACCAAGATTGCACGGATACCGAGCTGTTGTGCTGCTTCTGCACTACCATCCATGTAGCGCCACATATCGACAATGGTCGTGGTACCGGATAATAACGCTTCTGCATAACACAAGTACGAGGCAGCCTTGGCATCTTCAGGTTGAAGCACACGATGCATGGGATCAATAAACTGTTCCAGCCAATCCCATACTGGCAGTCCTTCAGCAGTGCCTCTTAATAGTCCGGAATGACAGTGAGTATTGATTAAGCCTGGCATTAATAGGGCTTCAGGATAATCACGCACGATGACATTGGGATATTTTTGGATAAGTTCGGTCTTGGTTCCTATGGCCTTGATTCGGTCTCCCTCAATCAATATCGCCCCATTTTTGATGCATTCATTTTGACTATTCATGGTCAGCACATAGGCTGCTGCTAATATTTTCATTTTGTTCTATATCATCTTTTTAATTGATAGGTTTAAGGCACAAACGTTTTGCCTAATGACGCTGGCAGATTCATCTTCAAAAGTTTCTTGTCTCGGGAAATTACGACTAGTACTACAATCGTCGCCAGATAAGGCAGAGCTGCTAAAAACTCATTGGGTACTTTGATCCCCAATGCCTGCGCATGAAACTGCAGGATGGTCACACCACCGAACAGATAAGCACCCAGCATCAGTCGGGATGGTTTCCAGACAGCAAAGACCACCAGAGCAATTGCAATCCAGCCCCGACCTGCGACCATATTTTCAATCCACATTGGGGTATATACAGTAGATAAGAATGCTCCCCCAATACCTGCCATCAAGCCGCCAAACAGGACGGCGCCGTAGCGAATAGCCAGTACGTGGTAACCCATGGCATGTGCACTTTCAGGTGACTCTCCTACTGCTTTTAACAGCAAGCCCAGATGGGTTTTTGCCAATACAAACCACACAGCAAAAAATGCCAGTATGGACAGATAGACCACATAGTTTTGCTGAAACAGGATTGGACCAATGAAGGGAATATCTGCCAGTACAGGTATATTCCAGCTACTTAAACCCGGTAAAGCCATGCTGACATAGTTCTGACCTAAAAATGCAGAAATACCCAGCCCAAAAATAGTTAAAGCTAAACCACAGGCCGACTGATTAGTACTAAGTGATAAGGTGAAGAAAGCAAAAATCAATGCCATCAGCATACCTGCCAGCCCACCGATCAGTAAGGCACTAAATACACTGGCTTCATATTGGGCAGCAAAGGCAAAACCGGCAATGGCACCGACCAGCATCATGCCTTCTACGCCTAAATTAATTACCCCAGTGCGCTGTGACACCAACTCACCTAAACCGGCAAAGATTAGAGGCGTTGCTGCGGCGATTGTGCCGGCTAGAATTGCGGTCATTTCTATAGCCATATTGTTTTTCCTCCGATCTTGTTAAGCATTTGCCGAAGCAGGTTCAGCTGTAGGCACTACACGTTTTTTGGCAAAGCGGTAACGGTTTTCAATCAAGGCATCCGATCCCAACAGGAAAAACAGCAGCAAGCCTTGGAATATCCCGGTAATTGCGACCGGAAGCTGTAATTGCATTTGTGCCATTTCCCCACCGAGATAAATCAATGCCATTAACGATCCGGAAAGTACGATACCAATCGGATTCAGACGACCCAGATAAGCGACAATAATTGCGGCATAGCCATAACCCGGTGACAGGCTCGGATTCAGCTGACCGATTGGGCCTGCTACTTCACATATCCCGGCAATCCCCGCCATCATTCCGGAAATCACCAGACTCAGCCAGATCGCTTTGGAAGATGAGAAACCAGCATATTTAGCAGCTAGAGGAGCCTGTCCGCTGACTTCCAATTTAAAAGCAGTCATGCTTTTACGCATAAAGAGCCAGAACAAAAGCACAGCCACAGCGATGATAAAGATTGAAGCATTAACCCGTGTTCCTTCCAGAATCATCGGTAAAATGGCACTTTCACTAAACATGACAGTTTGCGGAAAATTCATGCCCTCTGAATCACGCCAAGGACCATTAACCAGATAGAGCAATACAAACAGTGCGACATAGTTCATCATCAAGGTGGTCAGGGTTTCTTCGGCATTAAAATGGGTTTTTAGTAATGCAGGAATTGCGCCCCATAAGGCACCGCCAATTGCACCCATAAAAATCATAAGAGGTAAAATCCACCAACCTGCCTGTTCATGGAACAGTAGTGCGATACCACCGCCAAAAATGGCACCCATGATCAGCTGACCTTCGGCACCGATATTGAACAGTTTGGCACGAAACCCAACAGCTAAACCCAGGGCAATCAGAATTAGAGGACCTGCTTTAACGGCCAACTCGCTCCAGCCATAGGAGGTCATCAGCGGTTCAACAAAAAACACATACATGGCCTGTGCAGGACTAATCCCCAGCATTAAAAATAAAATACTGCCAACGACCAGCATGGCTGCCAGGGCAATAACTGGTGACAGCCATTTCATCAGTTGTGACGGATGTTCACGTGGTTCGAGTAAATGCATGTGCTCATCCTCCCAAAATCATTTGTTGTTCTAATAAAGTCTTAAGCATGAGCGTGTTGCTCCTCTGCCGTGTTCGAGGTCGCTTCATGGCGTTGAATGCCAGACATGAGTAAGCCAATACTTTCTGCATTGGTTTGCTGGGTTGGAACTGGATTCGACAGCTCGCCATTGGCGAGTACACAGATGCGATCGCTCATCTCAAACAGTTCTTCCAGTTCTTCGGAAATCACCAAAATACCGACCCCTTGACGTGACAGATCGATCAGCGTCTGGCGGATAAACATGGAAGCACCTACATCTACGCCCCATGTGGGCTGAGCCACGATCAGGAATTTTGGATTCTGCAGAATTTCACGGCCGACAATAAATTTTTGCAAATTCCCACCCGATAAAGAACGGGCTTCTGCGTTCGCACCACTGGCCTTAACCCCAAATTTTTTGATAATTTTTTCAGCAAAAGTCTGGATATCTGAGAATTTAATTAAGCCCCAACGGGTGAATTTCTGACGATAGGCGGTCAATAGCACATTTTGAGCCAATGTCATATTGGGGACGGCACCACGACCTAAACGTTCTTCCGGTACAAACCCAAGTCCCACATTACGCCGCTGGCCAGCAGTTAATGCAGTAATCTCCTGTTGTTCCAGATAAAGCCTGCCGGTTTTGGTCAGCGCTTCCCCGGACAATAAAGACAGCAGTTCGGCCTGTCCATTTCCGGAAATACCGGCAATACCGACAATTTCACCTGCCTGAACGCTAAGATTGATATTTTGTAAGGACACACCAAAAGGATCATCAGACTGATAGCCAAGATTTTCAACCTGAAAACAGGTTTCTGGTATGCCCTGATATTCTGCGCGTATATAAGTGGGTAAATCACGGCCAATCATCAGGCGGGCCAAATCACTGGTCGATTTTTCTCGTGGATCGACGTTTCCGGTGACTTGTCCATTACGCAAAATCGTGGCTTCATCACAGAGTTCTTTAATTTCATGCAGTTTATGACTGATATATAAAATAGAAACTCCCTGAGATGCCAGCATGCGCAGAGTTTTAAATAACTGCCGTACCGCTTGGGGTGTCAAAACTGAAGTCGGCTCATCCAGGATAATCAGCGCTGGATGTTGTAACAGGCAACGAATAATTTCTACACGCTGCCGCTCACCTACCGATAAGGAATGAACTTCCCTTCGCGGATCGACAGGTAAACCATACTGTTCAGAAACGGCAATAATTTTCTTGCTCAGGTTCGGTAAATCTACTTTTTCATCCAGTCCCAATAAAATATTTTCAGCAACAGTCAGGGTCTCAAACAGGGAAAAATGCTGATAGACCATGCCGATCCCGAGTTTTCTTGCCATTGAAGGACTGTCTATTCGGACTTCCTTACCATTCCACAGAATTTGTCCCTGATTGGCTTTGACTGCACCATAAATAATTTTCATCAGGGTGCTTTTCCCAGCACCATTTTCACCCAAGATGGCGTGAATCTGTCCAGGATATACAGTCAAATGAATCTGGTCATTTGCCTTGAGTGAATTATAGCTTTTGCAGATATTGACCAGCTCCAGTCGCGGAATATCCTTGCCTGAACCTGTATTCATCTTGGGCATAGGTGTAGACAGATCATGTGTTGGATTCATCATAAGTGCCCTGATTTATGCGGCTGGTTGATTCATCTGCCTTTTGCTAAAGACCAGATGAATCATGAGCCTGTTTTTAGAATGATGTGATGTCTGTTATTTTGTTTTTTATTTCGGAAGTGAACCTTCTACACCTTTTACGTAGTAGTTCATTTTGCTCAGGGTGGCATCATCCAGTGTTTTACCTTTAGCAATGACCATTGAACCATCCTGTTTATAGAGCGGGCCAGTAAATGGGTGCAAGGTACCTTTCAGGATCGCATCCCGAACAGCAAGTGCTTTCTTTTTCTCACCTGCGGTTACCATTGGTCCGAAGCTCTCAATATCGACTGCTTTCTGTTTTACCCCATACCACAGTGCACTTGGCTTCCATGTTTTATTGCTGACCTGAGTCATCACTGGGGTGTAGATTTTTTCCCAATGGAGTACCGAAGCCGCCAGATGGGCTTTAGGACCGAATTTGCTCATATCCGAGTCCCAGCCAAATGCATAGACCCCTTTCTGTTCAGCCGCCTGAACGACTGCCGGAGAATCAGTATTTTGCATTAACACATCGGCACCTTGAGCAATCAATGCCAATGCAGCATCACGTTCCTTGCCCGGGTTAAACCATGAATTGACCCAGATCACTTTGGTTTTCACTTTTGGATTCACGCTTTGCGCACCCAAAGTATAAGCATTGATGTTGCGCACCACTTCAGGAATCGGGAATGATGCCACGACACCTAAAACATTGTTTTTGGTTTTCTGCCCAGCAACCACACCGAGCATATAGGCACCCTCATAGGTACGAACGTCATATACCCCCAGGTTCTTGCCCTGCTTATAACCAGTGGAATGCATAAATACCGTATTCGGGAACTGCTTGGAGACTTTCTCCATGGCATTCATATAGCCAAATGAGGTGGCAAAAACGACTTTATTGCCCTGCTGCGCCAGGTTACGGATAACACGCTCTGCATCGGCAGTTTCTGGAACATTTTCGATATAGGAGGTTTTATATTTGCCGCCCAGCGCTTTTTCAGCCTTGATCCGGCCCTGATCATGTGAATAGGTCCAGCCATGGTCACTGGTTGGGCCAATATATACAAATGCTGCTTTATCCTGTGCATGAGTCATTGATGCCGCCACCAGGCCACCCGCACATAGTATCCCCATCAGTGTTTTGAATCCGGTTTTAAAGATCTTTTTTTCTTTCATTCTCTTCCGCTCTTTTTGTACTTGTGCCCCATGCACACTAATCAATAACTTTACTCAGATGAGTAAAATCGGTTCTTTTTATAATTAGCAATAACTATTCCAACTTGATTAAAAAATGATTTATTTAATTTATTTCTTTTAAAATAAAAGTAATATTTTATTATTTTAATATTTATTAATAAATAATTTTTTTAATATTAAATAAAATGAGTTAAATAGGTGCATTTGATAAAATTAAATGTTATTAAAATGTGCATTTATATTTAAAATAATTTCTGTAAAAATAAAAAATCCCATTCTTAAAATGGGATTTTCTTCTAAAAAGGCTTATCTGCTTTGCCAGAATTGCTGTTGTAAACTGACCGTTTCAGTTTCAATCTCAGGTACTGGTCCAATCAACTCAATCTCCTTTTATCCATGGCTAAAGATATAGTGTGAGCTGACACTCATCGTTGGGTTTTCCTGATGATTACCGGTACATTCAACTAAATGTCCTTCCGAAATACCATAAACTACACGGCCTATATTGGCCCAATAGATGGTTCCAGCACACATACAGCAAGGTTCTACTGCCGTATAAAGCGTACATTGCCATAAATAAACTGCTGGATAATTGGTCGCAGCAATACGGGCTAATGTTGATTCTGCATGATTGACCGTATCAATATTACATTGGGTGAGCAGCACCGTTTCATGATCTGGCGCCACCAGTACTGCTCCAAAGGGATGATGTCCCAGCTGGGTAGCACGCCGTCCCACGTCATTGGAAAGTCTTAAAAACTTTAATATCTACTGATGATTTGGACGGCTCATTTATTTATACCATAATAAATTTTAAATGGAGAATTTATATTTTAAGGAAATATGATTTATTTAAATATAACCCTTGCTTGTTAAATAAAAATATATTGGTTTATTTTAAACAATATAACGTTTACTTAATCCCCATTCTGCCAATATACGTCGATAAGTTGTTGATGAGCGATCTGCTTCAAAATGTGCTTCCATGGAAATATCCAGTGGCAGCTCTTCCGGTTTTTGACTTTCTACCAGTTCCTGGTCTTCAGCAAAGATCTGTGCATTAAAATCATAAACTGCCTGTAAATCGCCAGTGGTATCAAAATTTCGGGTTAATGGTACAAACAGTCTGGTTTGGTTGTGTGACACTGGACAGCAGGCATTCAGGATTTTAAGAATGCCTTCATTTGGAAAATGCACAGTTAATATCGCAGAAAATGGTGGATAGACATCAAACACGCGTTTCCATAAAAATCCTTCAGGTGCCAGATGCTGCATGCCATGAGGATAATTGCTGACATTACTGACATATTCAGTATGCAGACCATATGGCGTACGTTCGGTATTGTATTTCGGCACCACCGGATTATCACGATCGGCAAAAGCATTGTGATGTACCCAGGCAAAATGCGCGACATCAATAAAGCCTTCTAACTGACGACCACTCGAACCGGAAATATCCACAAATGGCGGTAAAATAGATTGATGTTCTGCGGTATCCCAGGTATCTAGTACCGGGAAATTGGCAGCACTTTCATTTCGGCTAAACAGGCTGGTCCAGATCAGACCGTATTTTTCTACGACTGGAAATTTGCTGAGCGAGAAACGGTCTGAGATTTTAGTCAACTCGGGTTGCGCTGGGATTTTGATACATTTTCCCTGTTCGTTGTATTGCAGACCGTGATAGGGACAGACAATATTTTCCCCAGAAACCCAGCCCTTGCTCAGTGGTACACCACGATGCGGACAGATATCGCGTACCAGATGAATGACGCCGCTTTCAGTTTTATAAATTGCCAGTTTGACATCCAGCAAAGTCACTTGCTGTGGCTTTTCGTTCACGTCCTGAATACGTGCAACCGGATACCAATGATGCGCCAGAATTTCCCAATCCTGATCATCAAACTGGCTGTAGCATGGCTTGCTAAATACATTGATCATTGGAATAGCGTTCATATGAAACCTTTTTTCTGCAAAATCCTGAATATTTTTAATCCCCTGAAACGTGGCTTGTGCTGGCTAGCGTTCCGGTTAATTACAATTGAAATTACTCGTTTTTTTACTTTTTCGTCTATTAGAATGTTTCGTATAAATCATTCTAAAAATTAGAACGGCACCTTGTAATACTTGATTAGCTTGGGCCTTAGCTTCCTGCTTTGGCATAAAACTCGCATAAAGCTTTTATTGAATTTTAAGTACAGGTGAAACAGGCTTGAGTAAATTGATAAATACCCCGTTTTCACGCTTTTCTGATTACTTTATAGCAGTGGCGAAAAGTGGCAGTTTACGTAAGGCTGCAGATCAGTTGTTTATTTCGGTATCTGCGATTCACCGGCAGATCGCCCTGGCTGAAGAAGAATTAGGTATTGACCTGTTTGAACGTTTGCCCAACGGATTGAAGTTAACTTTAGCGGGTGAAATGTTATATGCGGATATTCTAAAATGGCAAAAGGAGTTTCAGCAGACCTGTATCCGCTTTGATGAAATTCAGGGACTCAAACGTGGCAGTATCGAATTTGGATTAATTTCTGCCTTGAACGAAGGCTTTGTAATGCAGTCACTACAGCATATGTACGCGCAGTATCCTTGGATTAATTTCAATATACGGGTGGCAGACAGTGAAGTAATTGCCCGAAAAATTATCGATACCGAACTGGATTTCGGGCTGATTCTTAATCCCAAAGCCCATCATCAGCTGGAAGTGCTGCATTTTCTGGAATTGCCTTTGGGCTTTGTCATGTCCAAACAGCATCCCCTTGCTGAGGCTGAACGAATCTATTTTTCAGATACCTTGGATGACAATCATTTTATTGCAGCAGAGCCGCTGATCATTCATGACTATGTACAGGCCATGTACAAACATCACAAATTCATTCCGGCACGCAAAACGGAATCTAATGATATCCGCCTGATGAACAGCATGATCAAGGCCAATACCGGTATTGGCATCTTGAGTTATCTGGATGTCTTCCCGGAACTACAACGCGATGAACTGATCTTTAAACTGATTACGGAAAAAGGTGTACGTCCTTTGACCATTGCCCTTTGCGTGGCGCCAAAACGTCAGATATCACGAGCCTCCCAGCTGATGATCAAACATATTATTGAACAGATGGAACAATTAAAAAGTCAGATTTCTCAGCAAGCAGCCTAATAAATGATTTGTGATGTCTACCTTTTCCGTAAAAACGCGTTAATTCTCAAAATATGCTCACATATAAAAGAGAATGATCTTCAAATGGTAAAGAGTGTTCTAATTTTCTCAATACCTCATACAGATTTCTCTAATTTCGGTGAATAGGCTGTTGATCTATATTCAATCGAATAACACCGATTTGAGGCAATCATGAATAGTAAAACCCTCCTCACGTATCAGCCTGACTTACCTGTTCATATGACATTTTCAGAACATGACTGGCATCTGTTAGCGCAATACTGGTATCCGGTAGCCTTGGCACGCGAAGTCTCTGAACAGCCAATCGGGACCATGTTGCTGGATATGCCCTTGGTAATTTATAAAATCGGGGATGAAATTATTGTGGCGCGAGATACCTGTCCACATCGAGGGGTTGCTTTAAGTCTGGGAAAAAATGATGGACAAGGTGTGGTTTGTCCTTATCACGGTCTACGCTTTGGATCAGGTGGAAAATGTAATCGTATCCCGGCCCATCCGCAGCAAAAAATCTCTGAGCGTTTCAATCTAAAAACCTATGCCGCCGTAGAAAAATATGGTCTGATCTGGTGCTCACTGCTGGCAGATAAACAGGCTGAAGCAAATATTCCGCAAATGCCTTACTGGGATGAAGCAGATTACCAACAACTGGTTTGCCCGAAAGTTGATATTCAGTGTTTTGCCGGTCGGCAGCTAGAAGGTTTTATTGATGTCGCACACTTTGCATGGGTACATCCAGATACTTTTGGCGATCCGGATAATTCAGAAGTACCCGATTATCAAACCTATGAAACCGATGATGGTTTTGCTGCTGACTATATCAGTACCGTTGGACGCTATCCGATCGGGCTGGATCAGCGCGGTGCAAAAGACTTTAAATGGCTACGCCATTTTGAGATCAGTGTACCCTTTACCGCGACCTTGACCATTCATTTTCCCAATGATGCCAAACAGGTCATTATGAATGCAGCTTCGCCTATGACAGCACGTACTACGCGGCTGTTTGCACCCATCTGCCGGAATTATGACAAAGACCTGCCAGTTCAAGATGCCTATGACTTTAACCTGAAAATTTTTGAAGAAGACCGGTTAATCGTCGAAAACCAGAAACCTGAATATCTGCCTTTAGACTTGTCTTTAGAAGCACATTTCCCGGCAGATCGCAGTTCCAGCATGTACCGGAAATTGCTGCGTAAGCATGGATTCAGTCCTTTATTTGCGGCTTGATTTGAAATGAAAGGCTCTGATTCTGGATTATTATTTTCAAGCTTTCAGTTTGAACAGTGGATCAGAGTCTTTCTTGAATGACACATGCTTTCAAAGAAATGATAACAAACGTTAATCATAATATGCCTCTCTTTTCTTGGAGAACCGTTCTAACTGCTTCAGGAATCCTTCAAAATAATCTTTCTGTTTTTCCTCAGTGCGATAGCCTGCAAATAAAGTACGACGTAACCCTTCAGGTGCGACACAATCCAGACGGCGTGAGCTTACCCAGCCTTTTTGCTCATATTCATTTACGACCCAGTCCGGCAATGCTGCAATTCCGCGTCCACTTGCCACCAGCTGAATCAACATCTGGGTTAAATCAGTCGTCCGGATCTGTTTTGGCAAGATATTGGCTGGAATAAACAGGCGTGACATGATGTCCAGGCGATGTTTATCCACCGGGTAAGTCACCAGTGTTTCTTCTGCCAGTTGCTGTACTCTAATCTCTTTGGCACGTACCAGTGGATGAGTATTGGAAAGTACCAAACGTGATTCATATTCAAAAATCGGAAAATACTCTATCCCTTTTAATGCGATCGGATCGGCGGTAATCAGCAAATCAAACTCACCAGTTTGTAACAGCTCATGCGGATTGGCTTCAAAACCAGAGGCAAAGTCTAAATCTACATCTGGATATTGAATACGATACTGATTGAGTAAAGGCATCAGCCAGTCAAAGCAGCTATGGCACTCAGATGAGAAAATAATACGTCCCGTCTGTCCATGGACAATGCGAGTAATATCACTTTGAGCAATCTGTACCTGAGGCAATATTTCATCTGCCAGTTTAAGTAATCGCTGTCCAACATTGGAAAAGCTCACAGGCCGACTGCGGCGATTTACGACTTCTACGCCAAACCATTGATCAATTTCACGCAATTGATGAGATAAGGCTGAAGGTGTAAGACACAGATCTCCTGCAGCGGCGACCAATGAACCATGTTCTCGTAAAGCAACTAAAGTTTTTAAATGACGAAGTTCTAACATGTCTTCCTGCAGAATTTTCATAAAGCAATTTCAATATGCTGATCATAAAGCATAAAATTTTTATCTATTAGTTTTTTTCAGTTTTAAATAATAATAATGATATTTATTCAATTTGTATTTATAGCTAATAACATTCCCAGCAGTTAACCCAACTTATATTTTAAAAGCTAATTTTGAAAACAAGAATGATTTGATGGTGAGGCTTTGCCTTCAGCAAATTCTGAATTTTATCCAGCCCTAGAGTAATACCATTCACCGGATCATTTTGAATCGCATCAACTGGTAATACACCCAGCAAGTCAACCAGACTCATCCATAATGGGATAAAGTTGGGATTAAGCTGCCGCCATTGAATAAAATATCACGGTAACCATCACCAATTGGTACCATTGGAAATGCGGCTTTTACGGCTGGATGCTGGGTATACGCCCCCAGCAGACTGGTAATATCTAGATAAGAAACACCATAGAGACCAATATTGCCATTTGACCATGACTGTTTGCTGGCCCAGTCAATAATTTCAAAACTGTCCTGCTGTTCAATGCCATCAAATGCCTGCCATCTCCCTTCTGAAGAACCGGTACCACGTATATCGGCAACTACTGTGGCATAACCACAGCGTACAAACTCAGGATTCGGGCCGCCTGCCATATCCGCAATCTGGCCTGCAAAGCCTGTATTGTAGGCTGTCTGGATTAAAATCACTGGATGAGGTTTAGTAAAATCAGGTTGTTTATTCTGATCAGCTGGCAAGGTAACACGAATTGCGATTTTGGTACCATCACGCATTTTAATCCACTGTACAGGCAAAGTGACCATATTGGGATAATCATAATCGCGAGTGTAATTGCTCCATTTTGCATCTGCATTTGTGAGTAATGGTCGTTGAACTTGACTTTCGAACTGTCGTGTTCCTAATTTAGTATTTTTAATGTAATGGCAGGTTGTGTCATGCCTGTAGAGTCAGTAAAAGATTGTGGTTCTAGGTAACTTAAATCTGAAGTGACTTGCTGAGGGGGGTGAAAGTTTTATTGACCACACCCACGGTCACTGCAACCACAGTGACCGTCGCTGCCATGGCAGCACAAAGTTTATTGAGCAGCTTCATTGCTTATATCCTAATTATTATGATGATGCATTCCTCGATCAATGAGCCATGCATTTTTATCTATATTCATAGTTTTTATTAAGTTTGATTTGACGAAATGATCTCCTTCTCTCTGTTTTTCTTTTTAGATCACTTCTTAACACTGCATTTATAAACTGACAATGCTTCTTGTCTGTCATAAAAATTCTTATACAAAACTATGCTTATTCATATCTTGATAGATTTTTGAAATTTCTGATCAAGAGAGAATTTTATACAAATGTGATTTTCAAGACATTTTTACAAGATATTGCAACGTTACAGTAGATAGGTGAAATGTATTATTCATTATAGGAATAAGCAGATCACAGATCTTGACATGTTATAAAAATAATCAATGCATCAAGAGACTGTAATTTATTACACCCTAACAATGAAAACTACAAATGCTGTTCTAGATTCTATTTATACCGAGATAGCGAAAAAGCTGGATTGGAGAGCTAAATATAATTCCTTACCCTGTATTTTATTTTTAGACATTGACGGTACACTTTCAGAATTTCATCCAGATCCTGAACAGAGTTTTATCCCCTCTTCCACCCTAAATAATATTGCACAAATCCAGCAATTTTTACCTTTATATCTGGTTACCGGACGTTCTATCGAGCAAGCACAACGACTGATTCAGCCTTATCGCTGGAATATTATCGGATCACATGGCATAGAGCTGCTACAGCAAGATGGTATAGGTCAAAAACTTGTTTATATCAATCACAAAGAACTCGAACAACTCAAATCTAGTGTGCTTGAGCAGCAGCATAAATGGCAGCCGATTCGGGTAGAACACAAAACCCATTCAGTTGCTCTGCATTTCCGTGAACATCCTGAATATGCAGATCAGGCAAAAGCCATTATTGATAATTATCTTAAACAATTTTCAAGTTTTGAATTAAAAAGCGGCAAATGTGTCTATGAACTGGTTCCCCACGGTTGCAATAAAGGTGCGGCAATCCAGCATATTTTAGAGGATCTTGAAGCTGAGCAGTTTTACCCCATTTTCATTGGGGACGATTTAACGGATGAAGCTGGTTTTCACATCATTAATGACTATGGAGGTATGTCAATCAAAGTTGGCCCAGGAGAAAGCGCAGCCAAAGCTCGTTTAGACGACGTGGCAGATGTCGGTTTTTTCTTACATGAATTTTTAACATCACTAAAAGCGTTAAAACAAGAAATGAAAGGAGAAAAAACGTGTCCCGACTCATTGTATTATCCAACCGTGTAACATTACCGAACCCGAATGCCACTCAGGCAGGTGGTCTTGCGGTTGCTCTGGAAGATGCCCTAAATGGTATAGGTGGCATCTGGATGGGATGGAATGGCAAAAAGACGGCGTATAGGCAGAATTCCTTTGACGTCCTGAAAGATCAGCAGATTGAATATCATACCTGTAGTTTCTCTGAAGCTGAATATCAGGGTTTTTACTGTGGTTTTGCGAATGGTGCACTATGGCCGCTAATGCATGACCAGAATCAATATATTGATTACTCAGATCAGGATTACCGGATCTATCAGGATGTCAATTTTAAGTTTGCCCGCCAGTTGCAGAAAATTATCGAACCGGGTGACATGATCTGGGTGCATGACTATCATTTCTTAAGTGTTGCACATTACTGCCGTCAGTTGGGCATGCGCAATCGTATCGGTTTCTTCCTGCATATTCCATTTCCAGAGACACAAAAATGGCAAGATCTAGCCTGCAGCCAGCATCTTGCAGCGCATCTGGCACAGTACGACCTGCTTGGCATGCAAACGCAGCAGGATCAGAGAAACTGTTATGATTTCCTGAAAACTACCCTATCTCTAACTGCACATACCAACAATATTCTGCGTAATGGACAGCGTCAGGTAGAAGTAAAAGCTTATCCGATCAGTGTGCATCCTACTGCAATCCAGCGTCGTGCGGGACAACTCACTCATACTGAACTGCCATTTGATTTCAGTTCATCACCTGATGTTAAACATATCATTTCAGTAGACCGAATTGACTATAGCAAGGGCTTATTACAGAAGGTGGATGCGCTGCGTCAATGTTTCCAGGAAACTCCTGAAATGTTGTCGAAGATACGCCAGTTTCAGATTGCCTGTCCTTGCAGACTGGAAGTTCCGACCTATGCCAATCTATATCGGGATTTAAAACGAGGTGTCGATCAGCTGAATCAGGATTTCCCTCATACAGATCAACCGGTCTTTGACTGTCATTATGATGCTTTAGGCCATCATGCCTTGATGCGTTTATATCGCAAGTCGGAAATCTGCTGGGTCAATTCGGTACGTGATGGCATGAATCTGGTAGCGAAGGAATATATTGCTGCTCAAGATCCAGAAAATCCGGGCATTTTGATTCTGTCCAAATATGCGGGTGCTGCTGAGCAGATGCGTGAAGCTTTACTGGTCGATCCTTATGATAACAACAGCATGATCAAAGCCTTAAAGCTGGCAGTGAAAATGCCGAAGTCTGAACGTATTGCACGTTATCAGGCGCTATTTCAAGGCCTGATGGACTATGACATTGTACATTGGCGTGATTGTTTCTTAAAAGATCTTAAACATGTAAGTAGCCAGTATATTTACCAGCCACTTAGTAAGTCACCCTCTCACGATCTTTATTTACAGCATTAAATTGCTTTGATTTAAACAAAAAACACCAGCTTTATGCTGGTGTTTGTGTTTTTTCTGCTTCTGCTGCAGTTGCTGGAGCAGAAGTCAGCTGGTTCAGTACAGTAATGCTGATCAGGCCAACTGCAATGATAAAAAATACCTGGCTTAGACCCATGATCTCGCTTCCGAAGCCCACCAATGCTGGCCCAAGCAAAGAACCGGTATAAGCAAATACAGAAACATAAGATAAAGCAATATGTTTGGGTAATTCAGTTTGACGTCCTGCACGTGAGAACATCAGCGGAACGATATTTGCGCTACCCAGACCCAGGATCGCATAACCAATCAAAGCCACATACCACACTGGTGCAAATACCACAGTCAGAAGACCCAAACCTGCCAAAGTGGCACTGTACAGAATCGTGTTCTTTTCACCAAAGAAGCGAATAATCAGATGGCCACTTAAACGTCCTGCAACCATTAAAGCAGCAAAGCAACTGTAAGCTAGACCAGCTTGAGATGCTTGAACTTTAAATTGAGTATTCAGGTAAATTCCACTCCAGTCCATCGCTGCGCCTTCAGACAGAAAAGCGATAAAACAGATCAATCCCATGCAAAGAATTGCAAATGTTGGACGTGGTTTATGGGCAGCTTTCTGGGTAGTATCTTCAGATTCTGTTGCTTCAGCTGCAGCTTCTGCTTTTAGACAGAATGGCACAGCAAATACCATGATCAGTAAAATGCTCATACTGATCACCAGTACACTTAAAGGCAGTGCAAGACCAAATGCCAGCATACTGGTCATACCTAACACACCTGCCAAACCACCCAAGCTACATACGCCGTGGAACAGTGACATCATGCTTTTACGTTGCTGACTTTCCAGTTTAATTGCCTGAAGGTTAACCGATACGCCGAGTGCGCCAGCGCTAGCACCGAAGCAAAATAAAGCGGCTGCCAATAGCAATTTAGTCGGGCTAAATGCCAATGCAGGCAGAATTAAAACAAATGCGGCCAATACTGTAGCGATAACAGAACGACAGCCGTAACGATGTGCCATACGACCTGCCAATGGCATGGCGATCATTGAACCTACGCCCGCGGCAAGCAATAACACACCGAAATCTGAATGACTTAAATTCAGGCGCTGCTGCACCAGTGGAATCAACGGTGCCCAGGCAGCAGTACTAAAACCCAGAGCGAAAAAACATAGTGCAGTGGCAATACGTTGCCAATGACTACGTGGAAGCGCACGAAGAGAAGCAGGTAATAACGGAGCGTACATAGTAAGAACCAGTAAAAATTTCGGTGCGGTATCCCAAACCGTTGATCCATAGAAAAACCCCATGAACTTATACTTGAAATGTATTAGTTCACAGGGCTTAATTTGGATGAATTATAAGCAGTTTTATTTTAAATGGAATAGGTTTTAATCAAAAAAATCGGCCAAATTGTTAAGCCTATGATTCATTGAAAAATATAGTTTCAAAAATTTTCAAATAATTTTTCTCAGGCATTTTGTATTGGATTTGTTATCCTGATTTTGTCGTTCAATGCTCCATAAAAATTGTGAAAATCCTTCACGGACACGTGAAATCAGGCGACTGCTGGTCACCACTCTCAACTGGTTAGACCAGGTAATATGCATTCCCATTTTTTCTGCGCGTTTAACCAGATCTACATCTTCATGACATGGCATAGGTTTGAAGCCGCCAAGAACCTTATAACTCGATGCTTTAAAACAAAGGTTGGCCCCATGAATATGCCGATGCCCCATATGATCCTGATAATGGTGCAGATATTTTTTTTGGGTAGCTAAACTTAAGTGATCCCATTGCGCAATTTCAACGACTCCGCAAATCACATGTGTAGGCTGATGCAGCAGCATGGTCTTAAACCAGTCTGGATGTACTCTGGAATCTGCATCCGTACAGCAAATCCAGTCATAGCCTTGTTGGATCAAATGCTGTATACCGAGATCACGGGTTTTTCCTACACAACGATAATTACAACTTATAGCTAAAACATTATAAGTGTTTAACTTTTCTGCTGTAGCATCAGTACAGCTATCCATCACGACTAGAATTTGAATTTGTATGCCATGACTTTGAGACATGTCTTGATAAAATTTTTGGCGTGCCCGTTCCAGTGCCTGTAGACAATGTTCGATTTCTTCTTCTTCGTTACAGGCCGGAATGACAACACCAATTTTTTTCATAATAATCCTTCCTGTACGGCTATCGAATTTACGTCATGTGTCCAGACATCCAGAAAAAAATCGGCATCCTGTAACTGTGTGTGGTGATAATAATGCAATCGCTGTTTTAAAATCTGATGAACCTGTTCTCCATTCAGACTGAAGCCTTCAATCGCATGTCTCCAGTGGCAAGCCACAATACAGCCTTGTGGACTGAGATGCGTATTCATCCATTCAATCAGTTGCAGCAGAATATTTTCTTCAAGGTAATATAGCATTTCGCTGGCAACAATCAGGTCAAACTGCTGTGTTGGCAAATCCAGTGGCACAATCCCCTGCACCACTTTGACATGATCATGGATCAGGCGCTGATTCGCTAGCTGTATGGCGGTCGAATTGGCATCCATACACAGTAAAGCTTCGCATCGTTCAGCCAGCTCGGCGCTCAGTACCCCATTACTACAGCCAATTTCAATACCATTTTTAAATTTCGGATAAGGTAGTACAGCCAAGGTCATATCGCGTTTGCGCTTCTCATACCAGCGCTGTTCATACTGCCAGGGATCGCCATTATTTATGCGATACAGCTCGGCGAAGTAGTCATGATTATAGATGGCCTTCGTCATCAATATAGACCTCCCATGGCTGTAAAAGACGTGCTAATGCGCTGCCCGATACGATAGCAGCTTTACCTGTACTGGAGTCCGGTTCAAGCTGGCTTTTAAAACATTGCATGGCTTGTATTTTACGCGCTAACTGCTTTGTGTTGAGTTCAAGTCTAAGGGCTTTATGCCAGGGAATACGATTATCTCCAGGACTGGCCCAATGCCAGGTCCAGATCAGCACCTGTAAACATTTTAAAGAATGCGTTGCTGCAAGCTGTTTGCTTACCTGACCTGTAATCTCATGATCAGGATGGCCATCATGTTCAAAAGTGGTTACCAGAATATCATTTGCTTGCAAATACGGTTTTAAAGCAGCTGCTAACTGGTCACGTTGTTGCGCTACCTCACCATCCTGGATATTCAGCGCAATACGCGGTATCGATTGTTTCAGATCGAGAAGGCCTAAAGCATTTATTGTTTCCTGAGGTCGGATATGATCCAGCTGCTCTGGTGTATATAGTCTCGAGTCGGGATGACTGGCTGTGCCATTGGTGACTGCAAACAGAACAATCTCATAACCCGCTGCATCCAGCTGCTGAATCAGTCCGCCACAGCCAAGAATTTCATCATCCGGATGTGGAGCAACAATACAAATGCGACTATTTAGGGGAAATATTTTACTCAGTTCAAGCGCTTTTAAATGATGGAGCTGCTGACTCTGCTGCCATTCTTCTAGCGCTGTTCCTTCACCCTGAATAATACGGTCTTCAACGATTGGATGTTTTAAAGTGCCCATGTCTGTTCATCCTCCATCGTCAGTTGACCAATACACTGCAAATCAAATGCAGCATGGCTTTGCCGGATAAATACGGGCAAATCTGCTACACAGCGGGCAAAATCCGCCTCCTGGCAATATGGTGCTGCACCCAAGGCTTTACCACAAAGTTCCAGTACTGCCAGTGCAGTGTCTTCGACCTGGGCACGTAAAGCTCGGATCATTAACTCATGATTATGCCTAGGGTCGGCATCAATCAATTTTGCAGTTTCATGAAATAGTGCACGAGTTGCATACAGCTTGCTACTGACCTCACCCAGATACATTTCTCTAAATGGATTAGTTTTATGATGCATGGCATGTTTTAAATAACCGGCCAGTTTGAGCGTTGCACCAAACCAGCAGGCAGCGACGCCAGCCGCACCATGCCAGAATCCATGACGATCCAGATAATAGTCTGGCTTGCTGATGGTTTTGACTTTGACCTGATTGAAGCTGACCTCAGCCGTGCGTGTATATTGCATCCCTACAGCATGCCAGGCACTGGTATTGATCTGAATCCCATGCTGGGTCATATCTACCAGTAACAGTTGCGAGTGTTCTTCTTCATCCCGATAGGTCAATAAAGCCTGCTGTACCTGACCCGCGGCTGAACACCATGGTTTAATTCCGGAAAGCAGATCATCTTCCAGCTGTAAAGGTTTAGGACCACCTTCTGCTGCCCAGATAGCAGTCAATCCGACAATCTGCTCAGGATCAGCATGTAGTTCATGCAGTATCGCCAGTACATCCAGATGCGATTCATGTAGCTTGGCCAGACTCAAGTCTATGGCAGCAACCTGACTCAGGATTTGCCAGCGTTTTAAGGTCTGTCCTTCACCCGGGTATGGCACCTCCAGACTGTGTGGAATCAGCTGATGTAAAGCGTGATCAATCCGCTGCTCAGGATCAGTCGAAGAAGAATTAAATTCTACTTTTAATTGTTCGACCAGCTGTTTGAGGTACATTCATCTTCCTCATTAAATATCATTAAGATTCTTTTATCGGGTTTTTAAAGATGAATAGCAAAGTGAGTATTTGACTATTCATTATGTAAATCACTGTTTATGAATTAATTTATGCCCAGTATTGGCGCAAAATACTGTAGCTTTTTGTCAGGAATTTGTCTGATTTGTAAATCTTAGATATTTAAAGCCATCAAAAAACCGCCTATCTTGAGGCGGTTTTTTGATGCAGCTATCTATGGATTACTGCTGGGCTACAAACTTGGCACGTGCTGCATGCAGTTTTTTATAGCTATCAATCAGGCGTAAATGACGATCCAGACCTTCAAGCTTCATACTGGTTTCAGTCAGGCCATAGAAACGAACTGTGCCCTCAACTGAACCCATCACCGCATCCATACGTTCATCACCAAACATACGGCGGAAGTTGTGCTCATAATCTTCCAGTTCCATGTCATCATCCAGCATGACTTCCAGAACGACATTCATGCACTGGTAGAACAGGCCACGTTCAACGGTATTGGTATTAAACTGCAGGAACTGCTCAACCAGATCTTTAGCTTCTTCAAATTGCTGCAAAGCCACATAAATCAGAAGTTTCAGTTCAAGAATAGTGAGCTGGCCCCATTCAGTATTTTCATCGAACTCGATACCGATCAAGGTTTTGATCTCGGTATAGTCATCCTCATCTGCTTCTTCCAGACGCTCAACCAATGCTTGCAGTTGTTCATCATCCAGACGGTGCAGATTCAGGATATCTTCACGATATAACAAAGCCTTGTTGGTATTGTCCCAAACCAGATCTTCTACCAGATAGATTTCCGAATAGCCCGGTACCAGAATACGGCAAGCGGTGGCACCCAAATGCTGATACACCGCCATATAAACTTCATGGCCCATGTCTTCAAGAATCGTGAATAATTCCTGAGCTTCATCCGCATTCGAGTTTTGACCATTATTGGTGAAATCCCACTCGACAAAATCATAATCTGATTTCGCGCTGAAGAAACGCCAAGACACTACACCACTAGAATCAATAAAGTGCTCAACAAAGTTATTCGGTTCAGTCACTGCATTGCTGCTAAAGGTTGGTTTTGGCAGATCATTCAGACCTTCAAAACTACGACCTTGCAGCAATTCAGTCAAACTACGCTCTAAGGCCACTTCAAAGTTAGGATGGGCACCGAATGAGGCAAATACACCGCCGGTACGCGGGTTCATCAAGGTGACACACATCACCGGGAACTGGCCGCCTAATGACGCATCTTTGACCAGAACCGGAAAGCCCTGTTCTTCCAGACCTTTAATGCCTTCAACAATTTTTGGATATTTTGCCAGAACATGTTCAGGCACATCCGGAAGTGCCAGTTCACCTTCCAGAATTTCGCGTTTAACTGCACGCTCAAAAATTTCAGACAGACATTGTACTTGCGCTTCAGCCAGCGTATTCCCGGCGCTCATACCATTGCTCAGGTATAAGTTTTCAATCAGATTCGACGGAAAATAAACGGTTTCACCATCAGATTGACGTACAAATGGCAATGAACAGATGCCACGAGCCTTATTACCCGAGTTGGTGTCATAAAGATGGGTACCCAATAACTCATCTTCAGGATCATAAATTTCACGGGTATGTTCATCTAAAACTTCTGCAGGTAGTTCGCCATTCGGACCTGGCTGGAACCATTTTTCATCTGGATAATGCACAAATTCTGCATTGGCAATATCTTCACCCCAGAACTGATCATTATAGAAGAAGTTGCAGTTCAGGCGTTCAATAAATTCACCCAAGGCAGATGCCAGCGCACTTTCTTTGGTTGAACCTTTACCATTGGTAAAACACATTGGCGACTGCGCATCACGGATATGTAGCGACCACACATTCGGCACGATATTACGCCAAGAGGCAATTTCAATTTTCATGCCAAGCCCTGCTAGAATGGCAGACATATTGGCAATCGTTTCTTCCAGCGGAAGGTCTTTACCTGGAATAAACGTACTGTTTTCAGAAGCTAGACTTGGCATTAACAAGGCTTGAGCATCCGCATCAATACTTTCCACTTCTTCAATGACAAATTCAGGACCGGTTTGAATTACTTTCTTGACGGTACAACGGTCGATCGAACGTAAAATTCCTTGGCGATCTTTTTCAGAAATATCAGCCGGCAGTTCCACCTGAATTTTAAAAATCTGTTTATAGCGGTTTTCAGGATCAACAATATTATTTTGCGAAAGGCGGATATTATCAGTCGGAATGTCACGTGCTGCGCAATAGACTTTGACAAAATAAGCCGCACAAAGTGCCGATGACGCCAGAAAATAATCGAATGGGCCGGGTGCCGAACCATCGCCTTTATAGCGGATCGGCTGATCGGCAATCACCGTGAAGTCATCGAACTTGGCTTCCTGACGAAGATTATCGAGATAATTGACCTTAATTTCCATGTGGATACCTAAATATTCTTATGTGCCGTCACGGACAGATAAGATGCTGAATCTGAATATACAAGCCGGTTCACGGAGGAGAACTTGAATGAAAAATAGAAAATGGTCAGGTTATGCCATTTGACTAAGTGTCTGGATAACGCTGCCGAGAATGGGCGCTATTATAGAATTATTTTATGAAATTGATAATATTTGTCTGAAATTCTGCCAGATTAAACCAGACCTTCAGTCTTTTCTGAGCTGCCGGAGCATGAATCAACTTCAAGTCATGAATTATATTATCAATTAACATGGCGGATAAGGCAGATTTTCACCTGCCTAGTCTGAGATAACTTTAGAAATCATAACTCAGTACAAATACTGCAAGATTACGCTGCTTGTCATCATAGCGGTCATAACCACCAAAGATATATTCACCAGACACACTCAACTGCGGTAAAAGCGTATAACTAAGTCCGGCAGAAGCATAACGAAAGGCAACCTGCTTTTCGGTATAGCCCAGTTCACCACCCTCATATTTGCCTTCATCGTTAAAATAGCTCCCTGCTGCCGTAACGCTGGCATTCAGACGATCATTTAACTGGTGGCTCAGATTCAGCATATAAAAGGTATCGCCCTGATTGGCATAAGCCACATCATACAGATAGGTCGATACGCTGGCGCCGATACTGGTCTGATCATTCAATGCACGACTTACATTTAAGCCCAACTCATTTCCAGTGGTGTTCTCACCGCCCGGATAATAATAGGTCGCATTCCATAAATCCCAGTCATAGTTTTCGCTGCTATGGGTATAACCCAGCAAAAAATCATGCTCGAATTTGTCTGAACGATGTCCCGAACGTCCCTGCACTTCTGCATAAGAGTATCCAAGCGTAGATCCCCAATATCCGACATAAAAATTGCCATAAGCCAGATTCAATGCTGCCTGCACAGCAAGGTCGTCATTTTCAGGTGCATTGGTTAAACCACGGGAGACGTACTTGGAGACCACACTCAAGTTTCCGCTTGCTTCTATTTTTTTTACTTCCGCATCATCGGCATAACAGTAAAGACTTGAAACAGCAGCACAGCCAAACAGCACTGCTTTATATAACATTTTCATAAAATATAAATTGTATTAAGCACAGGCTAAATAAGACCTAAACCGGTGACGGCCTTATAAAGCTTGAGGTAAAGTAAATTTTGCTTTATTCCTGTTTGCACTCGGCAATAGAAAATGAAGCTATGAGTTAAGCGTGAGATGCCTTGTAGAAAGGTGCAGATGAAGGCGCAAGAGCAGGCTTGCCACGAATATGGTCTGCCAGTTTTTCAGCGATCATAATTGTAGTTGCATTGAGGTTACCGGTAATGATCAAAGGCATGATCGAGGCGTCAATCACACGCAGACCCTGCATTTCATGTACGCGTCCATAACCATCGACTACCGCCATGTCATCTTCACCCATTTTACAGCTGCAGGATGGATGATAAGCCGTTTCTGCATGCTGACGCACAAATTCATCAATCTCGGCATCAGTCTGTACCTCTTTGCCCGGACTGATTTCTTCACCGCGATAGGGATCAAGTGCCGGCTGCTGCATAATTTCCCGAGTGATCCGAATCGCATCGCGGAACTCGCGCCAGTCCTGTTCCGTACTCATATAGTTAAACAGAATACTTGGATGCTCAAACGGGTCTTTGGATTTCAGACGGACACGGCCACGCGACGGCGAACGCATTGAACCAACATGAGCTTGAAAACCATGCTCATGAATGGCATTGGTGCCATTGTAGTTAATCGCAATCGGTAAAAAGTGATACTGAATATTCGGCCATTCAAATTCATCTGAAGAGCGGATAAAACCACCTGCTTCAAACTGATTGCTCGCGCCAATGCCCTTACCCAAAAATAACCATTCTGCCCCAATCATCGGCTGGTTATACCATTTCAAAGCCGGATATAAGCTCACCGGTTTTTTGCACTGATATTGCAAGTACATTTCCAGATGGTCTTGCAGGTTTTCACCCACTCCCGGTAAATCCTGAACTACAGGAATATCCAGACTTTTTAACAGTTCAGCCGAACCCACACCAGAACGTTGCAGGATTTGCGGTGATGCAATTGCACCAGCACAAAGTAGCACTTCACGATCGGCAAACACCTGAATCGGCTGCAAGGTATTTTGCCCCTCGAAATACTCTACACCTATCGCCTGTTTCTGGTTAAACAGAATTCTATTGGTCATGGCATGGGTAATAATCGTCAGGTTGTCGCGACCTTTGGCCATATCGAGATAACCACGTGCTGTACTGGAACGACGGCCTTGCGGCGTCACAGTTCGATCCATAGGACCGAAGCCTTCCTGTTGGTAACCATTCAGATCATCGGTACGTGGATAACCGGCCTGTACACCCGCTTCGATCATGGCATGAAACAGTTCATTATTGCCCTGTTTAGGCGTTGCCACCGAAACCGGTCCAGAATCGCCATGATAATCATTGCCACCAATATCACGGCTTTCCGCTTTTTTATAATATGGCAGACATTCGGCATAGCTCCAGTGTTCAAGCCCCTTCAGGCTGGCCCACTGTTCGAGATCCATGGCATTACCGCGAATGTAGCACATGCCGTTAATTAACGAAGAACCACCCAAGCCTTTACCACGACCGCATTCCATCCGACGGTTATTCATATGTGGTTCGGGGTCGGTCAGGTAGGCCCAGTTATAACGGCGTCCCTGCAAGGGATAAGCTAAAGCGGCTGGCATCTGGGTTCTAAAATCCAGTCGATGATCCGGACCACCCGCTTCCAGCAACAAGACTTTGATCTCTGGATCTTCCGTTAAACGCGCAGCCAGTACATTACCCGCAGAACCTGCGCCGATAATAATATAATCGTAATTCATCCAATCCTCCCTTATGCGCTAAATACAGACTGGAAAAGACTGAGTTCGACCTGAACTGACTTGGTCTGGGTATATTGCTGTAGCGTGACAATCCCGTTTTCGCGACCGACACCCGAATGTTTATAGCCACCGACAGGCATTTCTGCCGGTGATTCGCCCCAGGTATTAATCCAGCAAATGCCAGCTTCGATTTGATGAATAATACGATGCGCACGTGCCAGATTGGGCGTCACGACACCAGCTGCCAGACCATACTCGGTGTCATTGGCTCGACGAATCGCCTCTTCTTCTGAGTCATAACTCAAAATACTCATGACTGGACCAAAGATTTCTTCACGGACAATCGTCATGTCGTCACGGCAATCGGTAAATACCGTAGGTAGCACATAAGCGCCTTGGGTAAATTGTTCATCTTCGGCACGGCCACCACCACAAAGTAAACGAGCGCCTTCTTTTTTGCCCTGTTCGATATAATCCAGCACTTTTTCCATATGAGAGAAGCTGGACACTGGACCAAAATTGGTCTCAGGATCAAGTGGATCCCCCATGCGGATATAAGGAATACGCTGCAAAATCTTTTCTTCGAATTCTGCTTTTAAGGCTAAAGGTACAAATACGCGAGTACCATTGGTACAGACCTGACCGGAACTGTAGAAGTTGGCCATCATGGCTATATCTGCTGCCAGATCCAGATCGGCATCTTCGCAGATAATCAGCGGGGATTTTCCGCCCAGCTCCATAGTCACTTCTTTCAGGCTGGAATTCGCAGCTTGGGCCATGACTTTTTTGCCGGTCGCGACACCACCGGTAAATGAAACTTTGGCTATGTCCGGATGTGAAGTCAGATAGCCACCAATTTCACCACTACCGGTCACCACATTAAATACACCATGCGGTACACCTGCTTCAGTATAAATTTCTGCCAGTTTTAATGCAGTTAAAGGCGTTACTTCACTCGCCTTAAAGATCATGGCATTGCCCGCTGCCAGTGCAGGAGCAGATTTCCATAAGGCAATTTGAATCGGGTAATTCCACGCACCAATTCCGGCAACCACACCCAAAGGTTCACGGCGGGTATAAACAAAAGAACTGCTTCTGAGCGGGATTTGCTGGCCTTCTAATGCTGGCAAAATGCCCGCATAGTATTCGAGTACATCTGCACCTGTCGCAATATCGACGGTGGATGTTTCACTGAATGCTTTACCACTGTCGAGGCTTTCTAAACGTGCCAGCTCGTCATTACGTTCACGGAGGATAGCAACTGCCTTGTTCAAAATACGGGAACGTTGAATCGCCGTCATTTCTGCCCAGACTTTTTGCCCTTGCTGAGCAGATTTTACTGCACGGTCGATATCGTCTTTGCTGCAAATCTGGACTTCCGCCAGAACTTCGCCGGTCGCCGGATTAATTGTTTCAAATGTGCTGTTGGATATAGCATCGACAAATTGTCCGTGGATATAAGGACGTTGCAGATTAAAGTGTGTCAATGGGATTCCCTCGCAGTTGAGTCATTCTTGAGTTGCTGTCGGATATAGTCACTACAAAGTTCTATCGGCATTTCAGGGTCAAGTTCTTCATTAATCAGTGCACCCCTTAACCAGAAGCCATCAATCAGCGCAGCCAGTCCTTGAGCGGCTTTTTCAGCTTGTGCCTTAGGCAGCACTTTCATGAATTCATGCTTGATATTGGAATGCAGCCGGTAATGGTTGACCTGCTGTAAACGGTGTAAATCAGGTTGATGCAGACTGCTGGCCCAAAATGCCAGCCAGACTTTCATGGCCGCTTTATCTGTTTGTGGGGCAGCAAAGTTGCCTCGCACAATGGCCAGTAAACGTTGTTCAGGTGTGCTATCCACTTGGGACTGCATTTCTGCAACAGACTTACCTAACTGCTGCAATAAATAACGCATCGTTGCTTCAATGAGCCCATTTTTACCGCCAAAATAATGACTTATGATGCCGGTTGATACTCCGGCGCGCTGGGCAATCTGACTGATTGAGCTTTCGGCAAAACCCAATTCATTCACGGCAGCTAAGGTGGCATCAATTAATTGCTGGCGACGGATCGGCTGCATACCAACTTTTGGCATAAGACTGACCTGAATAACGAATATAACAATAGAAAACCATTCTGCTAGATCAATAGCAGAGTGATGTAACAATTCATAAACGCTTTTTTAATTGAACGTTCAATTAATAAAAATTATAGTGCCAGCTCACCCTTGATGTACAGCGCAGTTTGTTTTGGATTTGCAAAAGTTTGTAATTCACAAAAACAAGGCAGCTTTACCGCAGGCTCTTGCTTTCAAATCACACTGCACTGTAGATCATCCGGCAACAAAACGATGGTCATGGATTTATGCAAAAGAAAAACGAAGAGGTGCAAGATAGTCTGAATAAAGTGGTCTTTTATTTTTCGGCAACGCTTATTCTGCTGTTTTCTATCATCACCATTTTATTTAATGAACAGGCCAATCAGGTTATTACCAATATTTTAAACTGGGTCAGTGCGACCTTTAGCTGGTACTACCTGTTGGCGGCAACACTGTATCTGGTCTTTATCCTTTTTATCGCCTGCTCACGTTATGGCGAAATTAAATTGGGTCCTAAACATTCCAAGCCAGAATTTAGTCTACTGAGTTGGTCGGCGATGCTATTTTCTGCCGGAATCGGGATTGACCTGATGTTTTTCTCGGTGGCAGAACCGCTTTCCCATTATATGCATCCACCGGTGGGTGAAGGCGAAACCTTTGAGGCTGCACGTCAGTCCATGGTCTGGACGCTGTTTCACTATGGTTTAACCGGCTGGAGTATGTACGCACTGATTGGGGTCGCACTGGGCTATTTCAGTTATCGTTATAACCTGCCACTGACCATCCGTTCGGCACTCTATCCCATCTTCGGTAAAAAAATTAATGGTCCAATTGGACATACAGTAGATACTGCTGCGGTACTCGGGACGATTTTTGGTATTGCCACCACCTGCGGTATTGGCGTCGTACAATTAAATTATGGTCTGCATGTGCTGTTTGGTTTACCGGAAAATCTCTGGGTCCAGACCGCTTTAATTCTGGTGGCCGTGATTATTACGATTTTTTCTGTCGCTGCGGGGGTCAACAAAGGTATTCGCATTCTTTCAGAGATCAATATTTACGTATCGATCGGATTACTGCTGTTCATTCTATTTGTCGGCAATACCGAGTTTTTACTGGGTGCCTTGATCCAGAACTTTGGCGACTACATCAGCCAGTTTCCTCAACTGTCTTTGACCAGTTTTCCTTTTGAGCAGCCGAAAGAATGGATGAATAGCTGGACCTTGTTCTTCTGGGCCTGGTGGATCGCCTGGTCACCTTTTGTGGGGCTGTTCTTGGCACGGATTTCACGTGGTCGTACCATTCGTGAATTTGTCACTGGGACTTTGGTTATTCCATTGTTATTTACCCTGACCTGGTTATCTATTTTTGGTAACAGCGCCTTATATAGCGTTATTTTTGATGGTAATACTCAGTTAGCAGCGACCGTTCTCGATAACCCGGCCCACGGTTTTTATGATCTGTTAGCCCAATATCCCGGCTTTATGTTTACCGTAGGCGTGGCCACGATTACCGGTTTATTATTCTATGTGACCTCGGCAGATTCTGGAGCATTGGTATTAGGCAATTTCACCACTAAATTTAGCAATATCGAGCATGACTCTCCACGCTGGCTCAGTATTTTCTGGGCGATTGCGATTGGCTTGCTGACCTTGGCGATGCTGATGGCCAATGGCGTGACAGCATTACAGAACACCACGATTATTATGGGCCTGCCCTTTAGTTTCGTGATCTTCTTTGTGATGGCAGGTTTATATAAATCTTTGCGACTTGAAGATTTCCGTCAAGCCAGTACCAGTCTGAATGCAGCGCCTGTGGTCGGCAATGTCGATATTTTTAACTGGAAGAAACGCCTGAGTCGGGTCATGCTGCATCCCAGCTTGAACCAAACCCGAAACATGCTGGATGACGTGTGTAAACCGGCAATTCAGGCTGTAGCCAGCGAGCTGATCAGCAAAGGGATACAAGTCGATGTACAGGAAAAACCGGTTGATCATGAACCTGAACTTTATCATCTGGATCTGGTTATTCAGCTAGATGAAGAAGAAAACTTTGTCTATGCCATTTGGCCAGTACGTTATGACACGCCAAACTTCAGTGCCCGCGGGAAACGTACCAAACGCTATTACTACCGTCTGGAAAGTTACCTATTTGAAGGTTCTCAGGGCAATGATCTGGTGGGTTATAGCAAAGAACAGGTGATCAATGACATTCTGGATAAATATGAACGTCATATGATGTATCTGCATATCAACCGGATTAGTCCGGGTAAACGCCCACTGTTTCCGGATCGCGAATCTTAGGATAAGACCCATTAAAAAGGATTGAATAATGTCAGAAACTTTAAATGCCTTTGCCCTATTTTTCTCCCTGCTCAATCCTTTTTTGATGAGTATTTACATGCTCGGAATTATCCGTAATTCCGAGGCTAAAGTATTCAACATGGCATTGATTCAGGGCAGTCTGATCAGCTTTATTGTGTTCATCATTTTTGCAAAAACTGGTGAAGCCTTCTTTCAGGAAGTGCTGCATGTCCGCTTTGAATCCTTTCAGATTTTTGGCGGTATTATCTTTCTGGTGATTGGCTATCGTTATGTATTTGAAGGTGCCGATACGATTGGGGTCATGCGTGGTGCACCCAGTCATCTGGCGGGCACCATTGCCATGCCCTTTATGATTGGTCCAGGAACCATTTCGGCATCCGTGATTACCGGCATTCAGCTCAGTTTATGGCAAACCATTCTGGTGATTTTCTCTACCCTGTTTCTGACCTGTAGCCTGTTAATTCTGATGAAATATTTACATGATCATTTACAGCATAAATACTCCAACTATATCGATTTATATGTCGATATTGTTGGTCGTGTTGCTGCACTGCTGATTGGGACAATTGCGATTGATATGATTGTCACGGGCGTAAATGGCATCATGCAAGGTTAATTCAATCATTATAAAAGCCGTCTTAACTGTTTATTGCGCGTCACTAGCCCTAAGACTTTTCGGCGGGCCATAATATCTTCTTGACTGCATTTCAGCATTTCACTGAGTTGTTCAATAGGTAAATTATTATTTTCAATCAGTATAATGTCCTGCTCACGTGTCCAATGGGCCGTGAGCAATTTAGCGGTTAATTTCTTGGTATTTACTCTCATTCATTTCAACGCATCATCAAACAATTGATTTCAGTTTAAAACACTATAAATCATATGCTGTTGAAGTCTGGTAAATCCATGTTTATCAAGTTATAGCACCCTTTTCACTGTGCTCAAGGCGTCTTTGGGTTGACTCACTGGACTTTGACTGGTGACGCTGGTTTGCACATTCGATTTGAGTACATAATGGAGCTTACCTTCTGCATCCTTGGTGATCGACTCAATATCAATATTACGTACCAGTTGACCATTAATCAGTAACCTCGTATTCGGATCTTGTTTGATTTCAATCAGATTTTTAGAGCTCAACTGTTCCGTAGTGCTTTTATCATAAAGCGCCATCGGGCTATCCAGATTTTCTTCAGCATATTTTAAACGCTGCTTTAAAGATGGATGCTGTTGCATAAATGCAGGTAATTTGCTTTGTATCGGGTATTCTTTCAGAAAAGTCGGATAGAACTGAGCGAATACTGCAATTCCCTGTTTAGGGTTATATCCTGCTCTTGCCATGAGTTCGAGTCCCAACAAATCTGCTTCTTTCTCCATGCGGCGCTGATAGGTACTACCATACCCATCATGTAATATGCCCGTAATCAGTGCTGAAGTTCCTGCTGTTGCCCAGGCAGTTCCCACTAAAAGTGGACTTACAATATATTTCCAGCTCTGTGTTTCACGCTGGTGCTCACGAATAACATGTGCCATTTCATGCGCCAGAATGTACGCCAGCGCTTCATCATCCAGCATCGCACGATTTACCATCTTGTAGCTCATGAAAATCATCCCATTAGCCAAGGCACCTGCATTGGATTTGTCTGAATGATAAAGATGAACGCCCCATTTAATTGTTCGATCTGCTGAAATGTAATGATCCGTATAAGGAATTATCCTGTTCATAATTTTAGCGCAACGTATTTCAGCTTCACTTGAATATTCTTTTTCGATAAGTCCCGTTTTTTGGGTAAATTTACGCTTCGCCTGTTCAACGACCTGATCTTGAGATAACAACATGAGTTGTTTACGGTCAGCTCCGTGTCCCATATGAGTGGTATTGATACAACCCGTTAGAGCCCCAACAGCAATGAGTGCTGAAAATAAATTTTTCATACAAAAAATTACATTTTATTAACATTTGATTGTAGTTTTAGCGGAATTCTTTTGAATTGTGAAGCTGTATTTAATAAATGTTTGGTCACTATTCCATTGCTAATCACTTAGAAAATAATTTTTTAAACTAAGCTTCTGAATTAATTATTTTTATATTAAAAATGAGGATTGGTTAAGGTTAAATCAGGATAAGCAGAATTAAAGCAAAGAAATAAGATTAAAAAAAGTAACAGTACTCATTTCTAACTTAATCCTCCCTTTTATTCATACAAAAGCAATCTGAAAAATCATTCAGGCGGATTTCGTGTCTATGAAGTGAATTTGAAACAGTAAATACATATTTAAATTGTATCTCTCTTCAATGGCTTCTATTTTTAAAGAATTAAGATAAGCCAAGGAGATCGAGATGAAATTAATAACAGCAATTATTAAACCATTCAGACTCGATGATGTACGTGCTGAACTTTCTCATCAGGGTGTTCATGGTTTGACAGTCACTGAGGTAAAAGGTGCCGGGCGCCAGAAAGGTCACTCTGAAATGTATCATGGTGCTGAGTATAGTGCTGAATTCCTTCCGAAAGTAAAAGTAGAAGTTGCCGTCCCGGATGAAAAGGTGGATCAGGTCATTGAAGGTATTATTAAAGCGGCATGTACCGATAAAATTGGTGATGGCAAAATTTTTGTCACGCCCTTAGAGCAGGTCGTGCGAATCAGAACCAGCGAAACTGGATTAGCAGCAATTTAGGCATCTTTTGTAGGAGTAAAAATTTATCTCTACAGAAATGCTGTTTATGAATCTATGCAAATTATATTTCAGTTAGTGGAGCTATATAACTTACAGAACAGCTCACCCATCTCATGATGGCGTGAGCTTTATTCTGGATAGCTTAAATACTTATTTTTGAATTTTAGCTTCGACTGTTTTGGCATGTAAGACTTCGCTATCTGCTACCGTTATTTTCTTTTTCTCAAGATATTCTGCTGCCTTAGCAATATTTTTTTCTGCAAAATGCAAACCACCCTCACCTGCCATAGTGATGGTCGTAAACATGCAAATGCCGCTTAATAATGCGAGAGTAAATATTATTCTTACTTTCATCGCTTCCCCTCCAAATTTGTAATTACTGAATTGATTTTTCTTTGTTTTAGATTAAGCAATTATTATTCCAATTCTTAAATTGGATATATTTTATTCATTATAATCTAATATAATATTTACTAAATAAAGCAATGTAATATCAATCACATATTTTTACCTAATCTTCCCTTTATAAAGTTCAGATGAAATATAAAGAAAACCTCAAAAATGCTTCATCTTTGAGGTTTTAAGATAGGCAATATTCTGTTTTGAACGTAGGTCTTGATCCTGTTTTTATTTTTGAGTTTTAGGCAGGAAGAAACTCAGTATGCCCAATAATGGCAGGTATGAACATAACTGGAATACCCAGGCAATGCTGGTATGATCTGCCACATAACCTAATCCTGCTGCTGCGATCCCACTGATGCCAAACATTACGCCAAACATCAAACCGGCAATCGTACCCACACGGCCTGGTACTGCTTCCTGAGCATAAACCACCATCGCTGAAAATGCTGACGATAAAATCAGGCCAGCGAAAATTGAAAAGATACAAGTCCAGAATAAATTGGCATACGGCATGAGTAAGGCAAATGGTGCCATACCTAAAAAGGAAAACCAGATCACTGCATTACGGCCGATCCGGTCGCCGATCGGCCCGCCAAAGAAAGTGCCCAAAGCGACGGCGCCCAAAAAGGCAAATAGATAGAGCTGCGCATCTCGGATTGAGATACCAAATTTATCAATCAGGTAAAAAGTAAAATAATTACTGATGCTCACGGTATAAGTAAATTTGGCGATCATCAGGATACCAATGACACCAAGCGCACGGATTAAAGTGATTCCATGCAGTTTGGACGCTGCTGTAGCACCCATCTTTTTCAGTTGTGTCTGGCTATTTGTGATGGTCCAGCGGCTAACCTTAAATAATACAAATATGCCAAAAGCAGCAAACAGCATCAGCCATGCCGAAGACGCTTGTCCATTTGGAATAATAATCAGTGCAGCCAGTAACGGTCCTATTGCAGAGCCACTATTGCCACCGACCTGAAAGGCTGATTGTGCAGTACCGAGCTTGCCACCAGAAGCCATACGCGCTACACGCGATGCTTCCGGATGAAAAGTCGAAGAACCGATCCCGATAATTGCAGCGGAAACCAATAGCATTACAAAACTCTGAGATAGAGCTAACAGCAGAATCCCAAACAGGGTAAAGCCCATACCGATCGGTAAAAGATAAGGCTTTGGATATTTGTCAGTATAGAAGCCCACCCAAGGTTGTAATAAAGACGCCGTCAATTGATACACGAGAGAGATTAAGCCGATCTGACCAAAACTCAGGTCATAATTAGTTTTCAATAAGGGATAGATGGCTGGTAAACAGGCTTGAATCAGGTCATTTAAGAAATGTGCAAGGGCAACAGCAAAGACAATGGGTAAAACCATTTTTGAGGCAGACCGCGTTACTTCGGTCTGTGCAATATCCGTCATATTCATCCATGTAGTATCCGGTAATGGCTTAAGATTATACGCCAAGCCAAATTACTTGAAATTTATTTTATTTTCTCTTTATAAGTATTCTTAAAAAAAGTTATCTCGGCGAATTGCTTAGCTGATGATCCTGTAATTCAATAATTTCTGCATCCAGCTGTTCCAGCTCTTCATGATGATGGGTCACATAAATCATCGGCACCTGTATTTCATCGCGGATGCGAGTAAAAAATGGCAGGATCTGCTGTTTCAGTTTGGTATCCAGGCCAGTCAATGGCTCATCCAAGAGCAGTAATTCAGGACTGGACAACAGTGCCCGTCCGATCGAAATACGCTGTGCTTCCCCACCCGATAATTGCTGAACCCGACGCTGCAATAGATGATCAATTTCCAATAATTCAGCAATCTCCTTTAATTGGAATTTTTCCTGTTCCAATTTGCCCCATTTTTTAGCGTAAAGCAGGTTCTGTTCAACATTCATATGTGGAAACAGCATCGCCTGCTGAAATATCAAAGTGATTTTACGCTGATGGATGGGAATATGAATTTTCTGATTTGTATCAGTCAGGATCTGTTTATTTAAATGAATATGGCCAGATTGTGGTTGATAGAGTCCAAGGAGTAATTTAAGAAAAGTGGTTTTTCCTGCTCCCGAAGGTCCAACAATTCCCAGGACAGAATTCTGCATCTGGACTGCTGCATCTAAACTAAAGGCATCCTTTTGATAATGAAACTCACACTGCAGCATTAGCGCTCCTGAATTTTCTGCTGATATTTTTGCATAATCCAGTAATTCGCCAATAATGCTGCAAAAGCCAGACCTAGAGATAAAAGCACCAGTCGTAAAGCCATCTGTTCGCCATCAGGTTGCTGTAATAGGGAATAGATCGCAATCGGAATGGTGCGGGTTTCGTCAGGAATGTTGCCAACAAAGGTGATGGTAGCACCGAATTCTCCCAGACTGCGGCTAAAACAGAGAATACTGCCAATCAGAATACCGGGCAACGCCAGCGGTAGGCTGATACTGCAAAAGACTTTATAGGGCTGAACACCCAAAGAATTTGCTACCTGTTCCAGTTGCGGATTAATCATTTGAAAGGACAACCGGATCGGTTGCACCATTAAGGGGAAAGCCACAATCATGGCGGCCAGCACTGCACCTTTCCAGTTAAAAGCCAGCTGAATGCCCCACTGCTGCAACCATTGTCCAATCCAGCCATTGCCACCAAAGACAATCAATAATAAATAGCCCAATACCACAGGTGGCAAAACCATCGGCAGGTGTAACAGTGTTTCCACCACATATTTCAAGCGAAACTCATGACGTGCCAGAATCCACGCCAATAAAATGGCAAACGGCAAACTGATCGCTGTGGCAAAACCTGCAACTTTTGCTGACAGATACAATGCACTGAGTTCCTCTGGTGTCAGCATACTGGAACCATCCTAGAGTTTAAAACCATAGTGCTGATAAATCTTTTTCGCCTCGGTATGCTGACTCATAAAACGCATGAAATTGACTGCATCGGCATTTTTACTGCCTTGCTGAGTCAATGCAATTGGATAGACAATCGGGCTATGCGTATGAGCTGGAAAGACCCCAGCAATTTTCACTTTTTTACTCTGTAACGCATCGGTTTTATACACAATCCCGGCCTGACATTCACCACGTTCCACAAAAGCCAAAGCCGAACGTACACTATCTGTTCCGACAATGCGGCCTTGCAGACCCTTTAACCATTTCAGATTGGTTAGACTCTGTTTGGCATATTTGCCGACAGGCACAGATTCCATTTGTCCGGTACATACATACCCCTGAAAGGACTGGGCAAAATTAAATTGAGAACTGGCCTGAAAGCTTTGCTGACGCTGTAAAGGACTGATTAATACCAGTTCATTGCTTAATAAGGGCTTTACTTGAGATCTAGCTATTTTTTGTTTTTTTACCAGATAGTTCATCCAGTCCTGATCGGCAGAGAAAAAAATATCAGCCGGTGCGCCAGTTTCAATTTGCCGGGCGAGCGATGAAGACGCTGCAAAGACCAGCACTACTTTGATTGAGGGATACTGTTTTTCATAACGTCTGGCAATATCCGTCACAGCATTGCTCAGACTGGCAGCCGCATAGACTCGGACGGTACTGCCGGCTTGGATTGAACAGGACAGGAAAACTGCACTGAATAAGATCAATCCCTTTTTCATCGGTGACATATCCCTTAAATAAACAGACCTTGCAGGATCTGACCGGCCTGGATGCTTTGCGCTGCCGGAATACGGACAATACAATTGGCCTGCATCAGGTTACTCAGCATATGCGACTGTTGCTTCGGCAAGCTGGAAAGCTTTAACATTCCCGATTCAAAACTTACTGCCATACGCAAAAAACGTTCCCGGCTATCAGCTTTCAAGTCATGACTTATTACTGCACTAAACCATTGCGGTAATTGCTTTTGACCTTGTAACGTACTGATTAAGGTTGATACATACACCTGCATGCCTATATAGACTGCAGCCGGATTACCCGGCAGACCGAGTAAATAACATGGATTTTGATCGGGTCGCTCAGATTTGGCGAAGAACATTGGCTTGCCAGGTTTCTGTTTGACTTTCCAGAATAACTGTTCAAAACCAATTTTCAGTGCTACCGGGCGGACAAAGTCATAATCTCCTACCGATACACCACCGGTGGTCAGAATCAGATCATACTGGGTTCTCAGCCTTTGAAATAGTGCGCTGACCGCCTGTTCGGTATCGGCAACATGCATGATCTCAACCTGCTGGTTTCTGGACTGGAACCAGGCTTGAATTAAAGGAGCATTGGTATCGAAAATTTTGCCGGAATTCAGGTCTTCCACAGTGTCAGCCACTTCATCCCCAGTAATCACCACTGCAATTTTAGGATAGCGATAAACTGAAACTTCCCGGATCCCTGCCATGCTTAAGGCTGCAATTGTTCCAATACTGAGCTGCTGCCCCTGAACAGCCAGGCATTGGTCCATGCGAATTTCTTCACCGGCTTGACGGATATCAGCATCCAGTCGTAAGGCTTCAGTCAAGATAATAGTCGAGTCCCTGAGCTGTACAATTTCCTGTCTTGCCACCGTCGTGGTCTGCAACGGAATTTTCGCGCCAGTAAAGATGCGTACTGCCTGACCTGGCTCAAGTATCAGATCAGCTCCCTGTCCAGCACGAATTTCACCGATCAGCTCAAAACTGCTTTCTACTGGCATGTCCATATCCATATAGATGGCATAACCGTCTACAGCACTTTGCGAAAATATCGGCAGCTGAGTTTTTGAATAAATATCTTCGGCTACGAAACGGTTCAGTGCCTGACTTAAGGGCAGTGTTTCAATGCCTAGATGATCAGTATGATCTAGAATCATCTGCAGAGCCTGATCGACAGAAATTAGGCCGGGTTCACTGCCACAGGCGGAATGTTCTGTCGTTACAGCAGAGTTCATTCATAGCCTCCTACATGGGGAATATTTTTCTGTACATCAAACAGATGTACGAGTGCAGGTAAAATCGCCATTAAGGATTCTTTAGCCCCTTGGCGGCTACCCGGTAAGGTAAGGATCAGGCTGTTTTCAATATAACCTGCGACACCGCGGCTCAGTGCTGCGTAAGGTGTACGACGTTGACCAAAACTGCGTGCAGCTTCCATCAGTCCCGGAATTTCGCGGGTTAGTAAGGGTTGAATAGTTTCCACTGTCAGATCTTTAGGGCCGAGTCCCGTACCACCCACTGTCAGAATTAATGGATAATCATTTTTTTGCTGTTCAATTAAAGCTTTTAGCTGTTCAGGACTGTCCGGAATCACCTGATAGTGGATATAGCCAAAATTAGCTTCTTCCAGAATTTCCATCACATTCTGCCCGGCTGTGTCGGCTTTCTTGCCCGATGCCACGGTATCAGAAAGTACAATGACAGAGGCTGGTAAAGGTTCTTTCAAAACACGAGTGAAATGTGATTTTCCACCCTTTTTTTGCCCCAGTTTAACCTGATCCAGACATAATTCTTCCGGCTCACAATGTGGTTTCAGCATATCGTAAAGGGTCAAACCTGCCAGACTGACTGCTGTCAGTGCTTCCATTTCCACACCCGTTGGACCAATCGTTTCCACTACCGCAGTAATCACTACATGGGCTTCTTCAAGCTCATATTCCACATCGGCCCGATAAATTGGCAGTGGATGACATAGAGGAATGAGTTCATCAGTACGTTTTGCGCCTAAAATCCCTGCGATCCGGGCGGTTTTTAGCGCATCACCTTTGTCGGTATTACCATTACGCAGTAATTCAATGCAGTGTGGCGGCGCATGCAGAATTCCGGTGGCAATAGCAGTGCGGTAACTCTCCGGTTTCATTCCGACATCTTTCATGGCTTATCCTTCTTGAATCTTTCCATTTTTTACTCAAACTTGAATTTATAGCGGCCATTGATAAGCAGGAACATCTGGCTGAATCAGGTTCAAAGGCAATTTTTCCGATTTATGTGCATCAGTACAGTTATGAGTATGCGTATGCGCATGCTTTCTATGAGGGTGATGATCTGAACCCTGGTCACTACGAATGCAGCAACCTTCGACATATTGGCTACTGCCATCCATATAGAATTCTTCTTTCCAGACCGGTACTTCATGCTTGACCCGTTCCACGGCTTCTTCGCAGGCTTGAAAAGCTTCCCTACGATGTGGTGCATAGGCCATGGCAATAATGGCGATATCACCAATATCCAGTGAACCGATGCGATGTACAACTCGGACATAGGACACGCCATATTCAGCCTGAATTTCCTGCTCGATCTGGCGAATCATCTTTTCAGCAACAGGTGCATAAGCGGTATATTTCAGTGCTTTAACCGCTTTACCCTCATGATGATTTCGTACTGTTCCGACAAAAATACCGATTCCCCCACATTCAGGAAAATATTGAATCCCATCAAATACGTCCTGTTGCAGCGGTGTGTCCTGAATACGGGCAAATTGTTTCAGTTCCATCTCAACCTCCTGCGACTGGTGACAGCAACACTAGAGTACTGTCCTGGTTTAATCGAGTCTGACGAGAAATAATGTCTTCACCGATGGCACAGGCACAACGCTCTAACAAGTTGAAAGCTTCTGGAAAGGACTGAATGACTTTATTGAGTACATCGGCAACCAGACTGTCTATCTGACATTGCACAGTTAAATCTTGAGGCAACTGACGTTCGATCGCACCGAAAGATTCGATTTTGACGGTAATTGATGATTGAAGTTTTGTAGTCATCTTAGCCTCCTATCATATGCATGCTGATTTTTCGGAAATTTGAATGGGTTTTATGGGAGGGATTGAACAGTCTTTGCTGAGCCTGAATGGCATGAAAGCCAGCAGCTTTATTCCAGATATAGGGTTGCAGCTGTTGTTGCAGCATGTGTTCAGCTGATGCTAGGTGCTGTCTTAACTGTTGAATACTGTTTTTGATTTTTAAACCTTGAGTTGAGAATAAGCAGTTAAAGAATTCACCTTGAGCATTCAGTCGCAGTCGGTCACAGCTGCTACAGAATGAATTGGTAATCGTTGAAATAATGCCGATCGACATACCGTCAATGTAATAGCTTCGTGCTGGATTAGCCCCCTGACCTTGTCTGATCTTTACTTCAAATGCTTGTGCCAGTTGATCCAGAATGTCCTGCTCGCTAACCACATGATCACGTGACCAGTTCTGGTCGCCATCGAGTGGCATAAACTCGATAAAACGCAATTCAACTTGTTCGCGTTTGGCCCAGTGTGCCAAAGACAGAATCTGGTCATCATTGATGCCTTTGATGAGTACTGTATTAATTTTGATTTGAAAGCCAGCCTGCTGGGCTGCTTGAATGCCTTCTAATACGGGTTGCAGTTTTTTTGCAGTTAACTGTTCAAACTGCTCTGCATCCAGGCTGTCCAGACTGATATTCAGGTCATCTAGCCCGGCCTGCTTTAATTCTGCTGCATATTGTTTGAGATAATGACCATTCGTAGTCATTGAAATACGTTTCAGGCCGATTTTTTTCAGTTGCTGTAGTTCGGCAATAAAATGCACTACACCTTGGCGCATCAGAGGTTCACCACCGGTAATCCGGATCTGTTCAATACCACGGCGAACCATGAATTCACAAAAATAATAGAGTTCTTCAAAGCTGAGTAAATCGTGTTTTTTCATCCATTCCGGATGTTCTGGCATGCAATAAACACATTTAAAATTACAGCGATCCGTCACAGAGATACGGAGCTTACGCTTATTGCGTCCAAACTGATCCTGAAATACCGGGACTGGTTCAGCCTGCTGTAAAGGATTGATGTGGTTCATTGCTTATTCCATCAGGGGCGATCATCAACTTTGTTTCTAGCCAATTTTTTGCTGACCGATGCCCTATTAAATTGCTATTGCTCTTGGGTTAAATTGCAATAAGTGTTCCAACTTTGCGCAGAAATTGCGGTTTTTTAATATTTGAGTGCGATTTATTGGAATTTAATAAAAATAAGGGTTTGAAACAGGTGTATTGCCCTACTTTTAAGCACTACTCAATCAGCACTTAGAGAAAATGCAGTTGCTGATGCTGCTGCAATTCATCAAAGGAATTAATGCTGTGAAAAAACAGTGCATGATTTTTAAATCGCGCTATTTGCATGTGCATTTTCGCAAAACAATGTCTTAAGCTGCGCTGATTTTGTTCAAGATGCTGAACCAGTGTCGGCAAACTGCTTCGTTTAAGTAAGCAGAATGGATACAACGCTATATCATTTATTTCCACTACAGCCACTTCACAAAGAGGATCTCGCTGCATGGCCCGATGTAATCCAGAAATAACCTTTTTTGGAATGTAAGTCACATCGCATGGTACAAACAGCACGTAGTCCGAATGCACATGAGACCAGGCACTTTTCATGCCCATCAAGGGTCCGTGAAAGCCCGGTTCATCATCCTGAAAATAACGGATTGATGGAATAAGGCGTTCATAAATGGAGTGATCACGGTGGCTGTTGATCCAGACCTGACTAACACGCGATCTAAGCTGCTGGTGAATCTTGATCAGTTGAATTTCATCATCAAACTTTTGCAGCAGCTTGTTAATGCCATTCATCCGACGCGCCTGGCCACCGGCCAGGATGACTAAATCGGTGGGTGGATAATTTATACTCTTATGGATTCTTTTCATTATACGGACTCCGTCTGGCAAGCTTTAATCAGGCCACGAATTTCAGGTAAGCAGGAACCGCAGTTGCCGCCGGCTTTTAGACATGCGGTCACCTGTTTTTCATTGGTGATATTTTTTTCTTTTATGGTTTGAATGATGCGATTTTTACCGACTTTAAAACAGCTGCACACTAGCGCACCTTCACTCTTGCTCATTGAGATCGCCTGACCGGCCAGCAACGCTTTACGGTGCATGGCACTGAGTCGTTCACGCTGAAATAGCCCCGATAACCAGTCGCGATCTGGCAACAGCTCTTTTGGTGCGATATACAGGCTGGCAATCAGCTTGCCGTCCTGCAACACTATGCTATGGCTGATATGCGCGGTCTGGTCCTCCAGATTTAGCCATTCAAAGTCCTCTTCAGTAAAAGGCAATAAGTTCTTTAACTGTTGGGTTGTGGTATTGAATTTCTGACGATCCGCAATTTCATAACGTGTCGCACGAATAGCCTTTACCTTGGTCCACCAGATGGTTTTATCAATAAAGGGTTGCACATAACTTTCATAACCTTCACGTACATACAGCACACCCTGCCACTGGGTATGGAATGGCTGAATCAACACTGGCGTATGCTTAAACTCAGGCTCGCCAGAAATGGCATCGACCACTGGATTCACCAGCTTGCCGATACGTGCATCGGATGCCATCTGATCATTCCAGTGGATTGGTGCAAAGACCTGACCACGACGGATATTGTCACTAACCTGAGCACGTAAAATACATTGTCCCCATTCAGAACGAACTTCGACCAGCTCACCATCCTGAATCCCGTATTTCAGTGCATCATTCGGATGAATTTCACAATACGGTTCGGCACGATGTGTGCTGAGATTGGCAGATAATCCAGTGCGGCTCATAGTATGCCATTGGTCACGAATCCGACCAGTATTCAGAATTAAAGGATATTCACTGGAAACCTGATTGACCGGATCAATTGCAGTAGTTGCAATAAATCTTGCTTTACCATCAGCATGACTGAACTGGCCTTGGGCAAATAATCTTCCTACAGATTGAGCAGGTTGCTGTTTATCCGAAACCGGCCATTGCACTGGTTCCAGTTTGTCATATTCTTCTGTGGTTAAATTACTCAAGCCTTGCAGATTAAAATAACGGAAATATGGGGTTTCTAGACGTTGGGAAATTTCTACATTTTGATAGGCAGAGAGTCCGGCATGCTCTTTAAAAATTTCATGGCTATTGTGAAAATCAAACCCTCTGAAGCCCATTTGCTTCGCCACCTGTGCAATCGCCCACCAGTCAGCTTTGGCTTCACCCGGCGCATCTAAAAAGGCATGTTGCCTTGAAATACGGCGTTCCGAATTGGTGACGGTTCCATCTTTTTCGCCCCAGCCTAAAGCTGGAAGTAATACATCAGCATATTGAGTAGTATCCGTATCCTGACAGATATCAGAGACCACTACGAATTCACATTTATCCAGAGCACGCTTCACTTGATCGGCATCGGGCAAGCTGACGACCGGATTTGTGGCCATGATCCAGATGGCTTTGATCTTGCCGCTTTCGACTGCCTGGAATAGATCAACTGCCTTAAAACCCGCTTGCTTGGCAATATATGGACTTTGCCAGAAGTTTTGCACCAGCTGTTGATGCTCCGGATTTTCTAAATCCATATGGGCTGCCAGCATATTGGCCAAGCCACCGACTTCACGTCCGCCCATCGCATTTGGTTGGCCGGTCATGGAAAATGGAGCTGCACCGAGTCTGCCAATTTTTCCGGTGAGCAAATGGCAGTTAATAATACTGTTGGCTTTATCTACGCCACGGGAGGATTGGTTTACACCCATGGAGAACAACGTCATGACTTTGTCAATCTGGGCAAATTTTTCAAAGAATTGACTCAGCTTAGCAGCTGAAATACCGGTGCGTGCCGCAACATTTTCAATCGAAGCTTCCGCAGTACTCCTGGTCAAGGCCTGTTCCAGCCCTTGGGTATGTGCAGCAACAAATTCCTGATCTACATCACCATGCTGATATAAGTACTGTAATAGGCCATTAAATAGTGCAACGTCTTGCCCTGGCAGAATAGGCAAATGCAGATCTGCTGCTTCACAGGTACTGGTAAAACGCGGATCAATCACGACCACGAACAGGTCACGCTGTTCCTTGGCTTTCATGATGCGCTGGTAGAGCACCGGATGACACCATGCAGTATTGGAACCCACCAGCACCACCATGTCAGTATGTTCGAAATCTTCATAACTGGCTGGAACCAGATCTTCACCAAAGGCACGCTTATGTGCAGCTACAGCGGAAGACATACATAGACGTGAATTGGTATCAATATTTGCCGTGCCGAGATAGCCTTTGACAAACTTATTGACCACATAATAGTCTTCAGTCAGCAGCTGGCCCGAGACATAAAAGGCAATGCTGTCACGGCCATACTGCTCAATGTATTGCTGGAATTTATGGGCAATCGTTGAAGTTGCAGTATTCCAATCAGTAACTTCACGCTGGTCTTTACGGCCTGACATTGGATGCAATAAACGGGTTTCCAGTCCTAAAGTATCTGCCAGATTACTGCCTTTGATGCACAATTTTCCGTAATTCGAAGGATGTTTGACATCACCTTCGACAGTCACTTTCGGACCTGATGTGGTCGGCGTTACATGTGCAGTCACACCACAACCCACGCCGCAATATGGGCATGTGGTCTGTGTGGTTTTAGTTTTTAATTCTATGGAGCTATGCAGTTGTTCCACCACTGGGATACTATTCATTGCTGCTGTGCTCCTAAATTATCTAAATTCACGTAATTCCGATTTTTATCTTGGCTTTATTTGAAATATGAAATTCATGTAAGCATTCACTATCGTGAGGTGGCATGGATGCCACCGATACCCATCATTACAGGACGTAATGTATGGGAATCCAAGATTTTTGTTACTTTTGATCTTTCAAAAGTAAGGGAATGCCTACACGTAAACGGTTGCTTTAGCACTCCATTTGAGGCTATGACATCCTTCTTATGAAGTACTAATTACAGAGATCTAATTACCCTGCTTTCTTTAATGCAAAATCCCGACCAAAAAGTAGCTTGTTACGAATCGTTGCAATTGGGGTTTGATCTGCAATTAGCTCAGCATACCAGGCACCATCCTCAGTATCCCCAAACAGCACTGCACCAATTACTCTATCTTTTTGAATAATAATGCGTTTATAGATTTGACGTTTCTCATCATTTAGCACGATATCTTCAAAATCCTCTTTTGGCTCGAAGTCACCTGCCGAAAATACATCACAGCCACTTACTTTCAGCTGAGTCGGAACAGTTGGTGCTTTGAACGTCAGACTGCCATGCTCGGCCAGATGTGATGCACAAATAAACGCCTGGCCCCAAAGTGGTTCAACCAGACCAAAAGTTTGACCTCGATGTTCAATACATTCACCCACCGCATAAATACTTGGGTCAAAAGTCTGCATGGTGTCATTCACTAATACACCACGGTTACAACGTAAGCCTGCGCTTTGTGCTAAAACCATGTTTGGACGGATCCCCACGGCAAACACCACCAGATCAGCATCCAGCACAGTCCCGTCTTTGAGTTTGACTTGAGTCACATGACCTTCTTCACCAAACAAGCATTCGGTATTCGCTGCAGTCAGAATCGTGATACCTTTCTGCTCAATCGCTGTTTTCAGCATCTGGCTGGCTTTACTGTCTAGCTGGCGATCCATGATGCGGTCCATCAGGTGCAACACAGTCACATTCATGCCTTGCTGTTTTAGTCCATACGCTGCTTCCAGACCTAAAAGTCCTCCGCCAATGACTACGGCATTTTTTCGGGTCTTGCAGTAATCTAGCATGCTGTTGACATCATAAATATCACGGAAGCTCAGTACACCTTTTAAGTCACTCCCTGGAATCGGTGGAACAAATGGTTTAGAACCAGTCGCCAGAATCAGGCGGTCATAACTAATCACTTCGCCCTTTTCGGTATATACGTGTTTACGAGGACGGTCGATGCGAACCGCCGGATCACCGGCAATCAGACGGATACCTTTGTCAGCATACCAGGCATGTGGATGCAGCATGATGTCATCAATAGTTTTCTCACCCGAAAGTACTGGTGATAGCATAATACGGTTGTAGTTGCCCCAAGATTCTTCACCAATCACAGTAATTTCATAACGGTCAGGTGCCATATCCAATAAATCTTCCAGACAGCGCATGCCGGCTAAACCATTCCCCACCAAAACCAGCTTCATCTTTTCCTGAGAAGTGCCGTTGTTGGTGATATAGGTTTTTTGAGGGGTCGGACTGATCCAGACTTTGCCATTTTCAATCTTGCTTGGAAATACCAGCAGCTTTTGGTCTTTATCTTCCAGACAGCGTCCGGTTGCCAGACTGAAATGCTGCTTGTAAATTGGTGAAGCGACGACGCGTTCCCCTTGCAGATCACCCAGAATCCCGCGTGACATTACAAATGCTTTACTAAATGGATCTTGGTTACTTAAGGCATAAACACGCTTTTCATGACCTACACGGAACAAAGCAATTTGCTGATTTTCAATTAATGCACCTACACCGGTATTCGGGGTAATGTCATCCAGTGCACACACTTCCACCCAATTCAGTTCATTCATATCTTTTAAAATGGTCATCTTCTTTCTTCCTTATGCTTTGAATCAGGCTTCAACTACTGGAATACGTGTGATATCACGTTCAGCTTCAGTTTTCGGACGGATCTGGCCGCGTACTTCAGTAAATTGAACATGAGGATCATTTTGCAGTTCAGCTTTGGCATTAATAAAGGTTTTAAAGCGTTTACGAACTTCAGGATCTTCAATCGCAGTACGCCATTCGTCCTGATAAGTACCCACCACATGCTGCATACGGTGTTCCAGTTCAGCGGCCAGACCAAGCGAGTCATTCACGATGACATCTTTCAAATAATCCAGGCCACCTTCCAGGTTGTCACGCCATACCGAAGTACGTTGCAAACGATCTGCAGTCTGGATATAGAACATGAAGAAACGGTCGATATAGCGGATCAGGGTTTGAGTATCCAGATCAAATGCCAGTAGTTCCGCGTGGCGTGGTTTCATACCGCCGTTACCGCAAACATACAGGTTCCAGCCTTTTTCAGTGGCAATCACCCCCACGTCTTTGCTTTGTGCTTCGGCACATTCACGGGTACAGCCAGACACGGCCATTTTCAGTTTATGTGGAGAACGCAGGCCTTTGTAACGGTTTTCCAGGAAGATCGCCAAGCCAACCGAATCATCTACGCCATAACGGCACCAGGTGCTACCGACACAAGATTTCACGGTACGTAAGGATTTACCGTAAGCATGACCTGATTCAAAACCGGCATTGATCAGTTTTTCCCAGATTTCAGGCAATTGATGCACTTGTGCACCAAACATATCGACACGTTGACCGCCTGTCAGTTTGGTATATAGGCCATATTCTTTAGCAATCTGACCAATCGCAATCAGGCCATCAGGCGTAACTTCACCACCCGCCATACGTGGCACGACTGAGTAAGAACCATCTTTCTGGATATTGCCCAGGTAGTAGTCATTACTGTCTTGCAAGCCAGCATGGCTTGGTTTTAAGACGAAATCATTCCAGCAAGATGCGAGAATGTTCGCTACTGTCGGTTTACAGATGTCACAGCCCAGCCCATGTCCATGTTGATGAATCAGGTCATCAAACGTTTTGATTTCATTAACTCGAACCAGGTGATACAGCTCTTGACGTGAGTAAGCAAAATGTTCACACAAATGGTTATTTACCGTTACGCCTTGGCGTTGCAACTCGGACTTCAATACTTGAGTGACGAGTGGCGCACAGCCACCACAAGCGGTTGCTGCTTTGGTGCATTTTTTCAGAGCGCCGAGTGAAGTTGAACCATCAGCAATCGCAGAGCAGATATCTGCTTTAGACACGTTATTACATGAACAGATGGTTGCACTGTCTGGAAGTAGATCCACACCGCTACCACCTGCTTTAGCAGTCGCCTGATCAAAGCCCGGCATAATCAGGCTTTCAGGATTCTCAGGTACAGCCAGTCCATTCAGCATCATTTGCAGCAGGTCGTTATATTCTTTGGCACAACCGACCAGTACTGCACCCAACAGTTTGGTCTTTTCGGCATTGACCACGATTTTCTTATAGACTTGAGCCGCTTCATCGGCGTAGAAATAGCTCAGTGAACCTGGTGTCATGGCATGTGCATCACCCACCGAAGCAACATCTACACCCATCAGTTTCAGCTTGGTGCTCATGTCTGCGCCAGCAAATGCTGCACATTCTTCTTGCAGCACATGCTTTGCAGCGATACGTGCCATGTCATAGCCTGGAGCCACCAGACCAAAAATCTTGTTATTCCAGAGTGCACATTCACCAATCGCGTAAATATCTGGATGAGAAGTCTGACAGTAATCATTGATCATGATTCCGCCACGTTCACCAATAGCCAGCCCGCTTTGACGCGCCAATTCATCACGTGGACGAATCCCTGCAGAGAACAGGATAATATCGGTTTCCAGTTCAGCACCATCACCAAACTTCATCACATGTTTAGCATTGGCACCGTCTTCAATAGATGAGGTTGCTTTTTGGGTATGAACTTTTACACCCAGATTTTCGATTTTTGAACGTAAAACTTTTCCGCCAAGATCATCAATCTGGACTGCCATCAGACGTGGCGCAAACTCAACAACATGTGTTTCCAGATTTAGATCACGCAGGGCTTTAGCTGCTTCCAGACCCAACAGACCACCACCGATTACCACACCGGTTTTTGAATTCAGGCTGGCTGCACGAATGGCATCTAGGTCTTCGATCGTACGGTAAACGAAACAGTTTTCACGATCATTCCCCGGGATTGGGGGAACAAAAGCATAGGAACCTGTTGCCAGAATCAGCTTGTCATAAGTTAACTCTTCACCATGCTGGGTATTCACAGTACGAGTGTGCTGATTGATAGAAACTGCTTTAGTGCCCAAGCGCAGGTCGATCCCATATGCATCCGCAAAGTCGCTACGGCAAAGGGTCAAGTCTTTTGCTGATTTTCCACTGAAATATTCAGTTAAATGAACACGGTCATATGCCAGACGTGGTTCTTCAGCCAGAATAGTGATTTCAATATCATCGCCCGCCTGTTCAAGTACAGATTCGATAAATTTGTGGCCCACCATGCCATAACCAATCATGATAATTTTCATATGTTTACTTCCTACTAATTTTAAAATATTTGGTCTTAATTTTGCGCTTCAGCAAGGTTGCGATCCTGGATCGCTTGTTCAAACAGACGCTGTTCTTTTTCCTTATGCTCAACCGAGAAGCGGATCATTAGTACACAGCTCGCAGCAATCACTACCAGCCCACCCAGCACCATTAATGTGGTCTGGATATCCAGCATGCCTTTTAATAAGAAGCCCGCTGCAACTGCGCCTACGTTACCGCCTGCACCGATAATGCCCGCCACGCCACCCAGTGCATCACGATCAATAAATGGCACCAGCGCATAGGTCGCACCGCAGGCCATGTGGGTAAACAGGGCAAATACCGTCATGGTCAGGATTGCCAGCATTGCACTGTTCATTTGTGAGAACACTACCAAGAACACACCTTCCAGAAGGATCATCAGGAACAATACTTTGGTACGGCCATCCAGTCCTTTGCTTAGTGCGACTCTGTCAGATACGATGCCACCCAAGGCGCGTGCAAATAACGCCAGCAAACCAAAGATCCCCGCAGCCATACCCGCTTCTTTCAGGCCAAACTCGAAGTTTTCTACGTAGTACATTGCCACGATGTTATGAATGAAGATTTCGATACCGAAACAGGCAGCATAGGCACCAAACAGGATCCACACACGGTAGTTTTTCGCTGCATGCATCAGAATCGCCATGCCGCCTTTTTTATCGCTGCCGACACTGACGCCTTGGGCACGTAATTCACTAAAGTTGCCTTGAGGACAGTCTTGAGTCAGTTTCCAGTACAGGAAGCCTACTATCACCATCATCACGCCCGGCACAATCAATGCAATTCTCCAGCCCATTGCCTGTTCAACACCGAACATCACCAGGGCAGCCAGCATTAATGGCATCAATACCTGCGTGGCGCCACCACCTGCATTGCCCCAGCCTGCAGTTGTCGCATTTGCCGTACCTACGACATTTGGCGCAAACATGATGCTGGTGTGATATTGGGTAATCACGAAGCTGGCACCAATGGCGCCAATCAATAAGCGGAAGAACAGGAAGGATTCGTAGCTATTAGAAGCTGCGACACCAAAGACAGGAATACTGCCGATGATCAGTAATGCAGAATAGGTTTTACGTGGACCATATTTGTCACATAAAGGCCCCACAATCAGACGAACCAGAATAGTGATAGCAACCGCAGCAATATTGATATTGGCGATTTGTGCTTTGGTCAGATTGAATTCACCTGTAATGACCGGCATCAGCGGCGCACAGGCAAACCAGGCGAAGAAACAGACAAAGAATGCCAGCCAGCTCATGTGGAAGGCACGCATCGCTGCGCTGGAAAAACTGAATAGACTTATTTTTGTTGCTTTTTGAACTTGTAAATTTGAAGACATGACCATCTTCCTCCAGAACTGAACGTTATAAATATCCTGGCCTGTGGCTTTGGCAGGTCAGAATCGAACAGAACGGACGTCATTGGCCGTCTAAATTTTCAGGTATAAGTCGCCTTTGACTCAATACTCTTATCTTGTTAAATACTTAGCAGGATCTGTGCCAATTTTATAAAAAAGGCTTTTTTACTTATTTTTTAGGGATAAAGCGCTGGCTCAACTTATTTATAGGCATTGCAATCCCCTACGACATTGATGGAATTGCACTGTTTCAAAGCTTTTGCACAAAAAGGAATCATAAAAATACAGAAAACCCTGCTTAACGTTGCATAAAAATGGCGCAAAAATTGCATATAAATGTGTTCAAGATGTACCGATCATTGGATCAAAATAAAGCTGTAATATGCCAAAACTTAAAATTGCACTCATTGATGACAATGCCGAGCGTGCTGAATTTATTCAGGATTCATTGACTGCGCATGATTTTATCGTCGTTGCCTGCCTGATCGTCCACGATCTGAGTATGGCGCATGTCAAGAATCTGCAGGCAGATGTCATTCTATTGAATATGGATCACCCGCATCGAGACATTATCGAAAGCTGCGTCAGCCAGTATGAATTACCTACGGTTCTTTTTACCCAGAACTCCAACAAAGACACTATCAAAAGCGCGATTGATGCGGGTGTGACGGCGTATATTGTTGATGGTATCGATCCGAGCAAGCTGAATAGCATCATGGAAATTTCCATTGAGCAATTCCATAAGCATAAAAAACTGCTGAATGATCTCAAGGAAACCCAAGATAAGCTGGCAGACCGCCGTGACATCGACAAAGCTAAATCCTTGCTGATTCAACTGCATTCCCTGAGCGAAGGACAGGCTTTTGCCCTGCTGCGCAAAAATGCCATGAGTCACCGCATAACTTTGGGCGAAATGGCAAGACGTCTGCTGGATGCACAAAAACTGTTATCGGGCGAATAAGGAGAAGAAAATGTCTGAACTGGAACAGCATGAAATTAATATCGGCTTTATTCCTTTGCTCGATTGTGTCGCGATCTTATGGGCGGAAAAACAGGGTTATTTTCAGGAACAAGGTTTAAAGGTGAACTTGATCCGGGAAGCTTCATGGGCCAGTCTGCGTGACCGTCTGGCTTATGGCTTCCTTGATGTCGCGCACTGCCTGTCTGCAATGTTGCCAGCTGCAGCACTTGGTCAGGATCAACTGAAAGCCAATCTGCAAACGCCTTTGGTACTCAGCATTAATCAGGCCTTTATCAGTCTGCGCCAGGATATTTGCTATGCGCTGGATTTACATCCGGATTTCGATGAAAAAACCAGTTCGCAAAAAGTCGTGCAAGCACTGAAAGAAAATAAACGCGTGAATCTGGCGCATGTATATAAATATTCAATCCATCATTTCTGTTTACGTGAATGGCTGGCACTGACCGATCCAGATTTGGCTAAAAACTTTCATATGCTAACCTCGCCACCGCCCTCGATGGTGAAAGGTATTGCCCAACATGTCTTTGATGGCTTTTGTGTAGGCGAGCCGTGGAATATTCAGGCACAGATTGAAGGTCATAGTTTTATTGTGGCTTCCAGCCCAAATATTATTCCTGCAGTGGCAGACAAAGTATTAGCAGTCTGTCAGGAGTGGGCAGAACAACATCCACTGACCTTAAAAGCTTTAGTGACTGCGATTCAGAAAGCCCAGGCCGATTTGCAACAGAGAACTGACCTGTCTGAAGTCTGGGAGATGCTGGTCGATTATAAGATTATCCAGTTTGAATGTTCTGATCATCAGCATGTTTATGACTTCCATAAGATTCAGACAATTATCCGTAATATGCATGGTGAAAGTGCCCAACCCAAATTGGAAGATTTTAGCTGGCTCTTGCAGCAAATGGAAAAATGGGAAAATATTGAAATGACCGCAGCCGAGAAAAAACAGATTGCGCAATCCTGTATTTATCAGCAAGAAGCGACCGCTGTTTAAAACATTATCTATTCTCATAAAAAAGACCCAGAAAAATTTTGGGTCTTTTTAATTTAATACTTTATTTAGCTGAATGCCTGTTGTAAATTCAGTTGCATGAATTTCTGCAAGGACAGTTTTCCAGCAATGATCTGATTGATGAATTGTGACATTTCGTCATACAACATCTCATAGAGCTGCGGTTCTAATGCCATATGTCTTAACTGGATCTGCAAATGCATCAACAGTTCCTGCTGTTCGCATACGCCCTGCTCCAGAGCATAGACATAACCAAGTACTGCTCCTTTTAAAACCACATCAAAAGGCAAGCTATATTTGAGCAAGGTGGCCAATGAGCCCATCACCCGCTCACTATGCTCAAGTTTTCTTAAAGGCTCACGACCTACACGTGCGCATGGATCCTGATAAGCATGGGCACAGGATTCACTAAAGCTTTGAGCCAGACGTTCCAGATCTGAGGCATGTTTTGGAATCTGGTAACATAGACTATGCTTCACCTGAGCTAAAGACTGGTGCATAAATTTTCTGACTGCATGATCTGACATGGCAATACCAATGGTCGGATGTCCACGCAGACTGGCATACCAGGCCATCATTGCATGCACGCCATTCCATAAGCGGTTTTTAATCAGCTGGATATTAGCAATATCATCCACCAGAATCATCTGCCGCATTTTGGCCAGTAAGGGACTGTTATTTTCCACATAAATCGGCATATCCGTTTCAGCATTAAACAGAATCAGATCCATCGACTGCAGGATATGACTCGGCTGGAAATTACGGCGCAGGTCTTCAATATATAGCCCAGCCTGATGTTCCTGTTCTGCATTCAGTGCCGTAGCATCATCCAGATCAACTACCGACAGATCCTCATCCAGCTGATACTGCTTAAACATGTTGTATTTGATACGCAGTTGACGATACAGTTTCTGGTCTGACAGCTTGGACACCATACGGTTGACCACGGTGTCACAGAAATAATGCTGATCTATAATTTTCTGGGCGGTCTGTTCATCGGTAATCCGTCGCAGACGATTCAGAATCTGCTGCATCACCTGTTGTTTAGCACCGATTTTATTCAGGATAATTAAAACTGTCAGTGGCTGATCCTGCTGCTCATAAGCCAGATAGCGTGCATATAAGCCCTGTGCAATGACCTCCGCTTCAGAAACCAGTGCTTCCTCAGGTACGCAGACGGCTACAAGACTGGATTCAATATACATGTTCTGCATTTGTTCCAGATCATGCGCATCAATCACGCTCATATTTTCAATACGCTGGTCAAACGAATTCTGACCATAGCGAATACAGTAAGTGCCAAAAGCATTAACGCTAGATTGATAAAGCGGATTACGTGTCGAAGCAATAATTTTGCGCGGACGTGTGTACCCATCCCAGTGCGATAACACCTGAGCCAGATAACCGCCCCCAATTGCACCAAAACCGTGAATCCCGACAGTCAACTGATTCAGTGTTTGCGGAAAAGCAGTCTGTAGTTCTGGCATGTCCAGAACAGGCACAAACTGGTTCAGTTCCGTCAAGAAATCTTCGACTGTTTCATAATAATACTGGGCTTGTGCCAGCATCGACTCGTTCGGTGTTTTGATGTCTTTGAAAAGCACCGTCATCCCGCCTGCATCATAGGCAGAGCGCAGACCATTTTCAGAATCTTCAAACATCAGGCACTGGGCCGGACTTAAATTGATTTTTTCGGCTGCACTGATAAAAATTTCCGGATGAGGTTTCCCCTGTTTAATCTCATCGCCACAGACCAGTACATCAAAAAACTTATAGACATTGGCATTGATCAGATATTCTTCTGCGATCGCACGTCGGCTTGAGGTGGCTACCGCCATTTTCAGGCCAGCTTTGCGCAGGCGTTCCAGCACTTGTAATAGCCCTTTTTTAATCGGAACGCCGTACTGACGCACGTGCTCCAGTTCCAGCACATCGGCACGTTGACGAATCTCGGCATAAGGTACATCTTCTCCATAACGCTCTTTAGCCAATTGCTCTGCACTACGAGCACTAAGGCCCAAACACTGCATTAAATAACTTTCAGAAAATTCAATGCCAATCAGCTCACGTGAAGCTTGTTGCAAGGTTTGAAAGCGCAAGCGTTCGGTATCAAACATGGTTCCATCCATATCGAAAATTGCGCCGTGTATGATTTGATTTTTAAATTCTAGCATTGCTCCCCTTTTATAATTCAATGAGTTAAGAAGTGGACAATACCTTAAGGAAAAACAAAGCCGAATTAAACTGATGTAAAAATATGAAATAGTTTGGGTTAAAAAATAATCAATAAAGGCTAAAATGCTAGGTTTTATGTTTTTATACGTAATCAGAATGTTAAGTTAGGTAAGTAGCCTATTCCATCTTTTCAATTCTTCTTTGTAAATCAGATTCTTTCATCATCCTGATGATTTCAGCCCATCATGGCATCCATTTTGCTTAGTCAGTATTACATTTTATAAAAAACGTAATATTGGGGGCAACACTATGAGTTACGTTGCACGTGAACTCAGTCAAAGGAACAAACTGTTGTTTGGCTTGGGGTCATTTTTAATACCAATTCTCATTTGGTGTGCGGTAAGTTACTTACCATTTATATGGCATCCGCAAGTACAGATTACCCAATCGGGTAGTGTCAGCTTTTTACAAGTCGATAGTCGTGTGCACAAAGATGTGTTTTATGCAGAGGCACAGAATGCAGTGGATCAAGGCCTAACACCACCGCAAGGGATTTTAGTTAATCCTATATACCTACCTGCACCGCATGAGGTTGCTAAAGCCTTGGTAACAGCGTTTACCACCCCGCCTGCCCAAGCCAATGCGCCATGGTTTCACGAAAGCCTTTGGCACAGTATTAAATTGGTATTTACTGCATTCTTTATTTCTTCCTTAGTCGGTGTCCCACTCGGAATTTTATGCGGTTTTTCAAACAAGCTATCCCAACTGACCGAGCCTTTTGTTGAATTTTTCCGTTATTTGCCTGCACCTGCATTTGGTGCCCTAGCCGTTGCAATTTTAGGGATCAACGATGCACCAAAAATTGCCATTATTGTGATTGGCACTTTGTTCCAACAAATTCTGATTATTGCCAATACCACACGCTTGGTTGACCGTAGCTTGATTGAAGCCGGTTTTACTCTGGGCACAAATAAACTCAAAAGTCTGTTACATGTGGTGATCCCTGCAGCATTACCTGAAATTTACCGTAATTTGCGTGTACTGCTCGGTTGGGCATGGACTTACTTAATTGTGGCTGAACTGATTGGCAGCACCTCTGGCATTACTTGGTTTATCACCCAGCAAGCACGCTACCAACATTTCGACAATGTCTTCGCTGCAATTTTAATTATTGGGATGATCGGTCTGATCTGCGATGTCGTCCTGATGAAAATCGGTCAACGTTTATTTAAATGGAAAGCGGGAGCACACTAATGACACAGCTTGAACATACTGATGCATTTGATTCACGTCACTATTTTGACAAGATTTACCAACGTCCCGTGATCTTAGAAGCAAAACAACTCACACAAAAGTTTAAACATGGCAAAACAGAACGCACGGTCTTAAATGCATTAGATCTCAAAATCCATAAACGTGAATTTATTTGTGTGATTGGACCCTCTGGGTGTGGTAAATCGACCTTTAGCCGTGTGGTTGCAGGTTTAGACCCATATAGTAGTGGTGAGATTTTAGTGGATGGTACACCGATTACAGGCCCAAGTCCTGAGCGTGGCATGGTGTTCCAAGGCTATACCCTCTTTCCGTGGAAAACCGTCAAAGAAAATGTAATGTTTGGTCCAAAAATGAAGGGCCAAAGTCATTCAGCAGCCGAAGCCCAAGCACGCGAGTGGATTAACATCATTGGCTTAGAAAAATACGAAAATCAATATCCACACCAACTGTCAGGTGGGATGAAACAGCGTGTCGCCATTGCCCGCGCCTTAGTCAATGAACCGAAAATTCTGCTCATGGATGAACCTTTTGGTGCACTTGACCCACATACGCGCCAAAAAATGCAACGTCACTTAATGGATCTTTGGAAAAACATCGACATTACCATCATTTTTGTTACCCATGATATGGACGAAGCCATTCTACTTGCCGACCGTATCGTGGCACTGAAAGCCAACCCAGGTGAGATTAAAGAAATTATTGAAGTCGACTTGCCACGCCCACGTCATCCTGACCTCATGCTGACACCTGAGTTTAAAAGCTTACGTCAACGTGTCGATCAATTGGTGCATGCCGAAGAAGATGAACTTGATCCTGCTTTGGCAGATTTACCGGTGATTCCTCGTATGACCAAAGTCAGTACTAGCAAGTAAGTGAGATCAATATGGCTTACCTCTATTTAATGATTGCAATTGTGGCAGAAGTGATTGCGACCTCTGCTTTAAAAGCATCGAATGGTTTTAGCCAATGGATTCCATCCACGATCACTGTCATTGGCTATCTGATCGCAATTTACTTTCTAGCGCTCACCATGAAAACCATCCCCGTGGGTATTACATATGCCCTGTGGTCGGGTGCAGGCATTATTTTGATTTCATGCATTGGTTGGATTTTCTATAAACAGCATTTGGACACGGCAGCGCTGATTGGGCTGTCCTTTATGGTGCTTGGCATCGTCATTATTAACGTCTTTTCAAACAGTACTGAAATTTAAGCAGACATTAGTAAATTCACAAGGCACGCATTGTTCCACACCATACGTGCCTCATTTTAGGGGGTAACATGAGCATTCAAACGATTGAAAAAGATTTCAGTGAAATTCCTGTCATTGATATTTCAGGGTTGTACAGTGCAGATCCTGCAGATCAACAACAGGTTGCGATAGAACTCGGCAAAGCGGCTGAGCATGTCGGTTTTTTATATATTAAGGGTCATCGCATTCCGAGAGCACATATAGAAGCATTACAAGCCCAAGCTAAAGCATTTTTCGCCTTACCCTTTGAAGAAAAAATGCAGTATTACGCCGGCAAATTTGGCATTAAGCATCGTGGATATGTGCCACCGGGTGAAGAACGTGTTGAAGCGATTGATCGTCCTGATTTGGCAGAATTACCCAACAAAACAGACAATAAAGAAGCTTTCGATTTGAGTTGGGATTTACCTGATGATGATCCTGACGTGATTGCTCAAAAACCGATGCATGGCTCGAATGTATGGGCCGATCTCCCGAATTTTAAGCAAGATGTTAGCGCTTATTATGAAGATGTGATTGCCTTAGGACGTGTGCTGCTGCGCGGTTTTGAATTGGCCCTTCAACTTGAACCCGATGCGCTTAACCGTTTAGTCACACGACCCACCTCTCAACTACGTTTAATGCACTATCCACATGATCTAGAAGCAGAAGATATCTTTGGTTTTGGTGCACATACCGATATGGAGCTGTTCACCATCTTGTTACCTACTGCAGCAGGACTCGAAGTGGTGAACTCTAAAGGTGAATGGATTGATGCACCTCCCATTGAAGATGCATTTGTGGTCAATATTGGCGACATGATTGAAGCCTTAAGTGGCGGTCGCTTTACTGCAACCTCTCATCGTGTTCGTAAAGTCCGTGATGAACGTTATTCATTCCCGCTATTCTTTGCTTGTGACTATGATGTCGAGATTAAACCGTTGCCTCAATTTGCAACGCCAGAAGCTTTAGAGAAATATCCGCCTGTGATTGCAGGTCAACATCTATTTGAAGTCAGTGCGCAAGGCTTTCGTTATATGCGTGAGATGGTCAAACGTGGCGAAATTCAACTGACTGGTCCAAATGTCCATTTTGGTAAACACAATTATGATGACTTAGGAGCATAAGTGATGCCTGTATTTGCTTATGCCGCACATGCGCCTAAGCAAGCACTTCAACCTTATCAGTTTGAGTTTAACGACTTAAACCCCGATGAGGTTGAAATTGAGGTCATGTACTGTGGCTTATGCCACTCTGACCTCTCTATGCTTGATAATGATTGGCAACAAACACAATATCCTTTCGTTCCGGGTCATGAAGTCATTGGACGTATTTCAAAGCTTGGTAGCACGGTAAAACATCTAGTCCCCAATCAAGTGGTCGGTTTAGGTTGGCAATCGGGTCATTGTCAAACGTGTCATCCTTGTTTGTCGGCCAAACCTAATCTGTGCAAACAATCTGAATCCACGATTGTAGGACGTCATGGTGGCTTTGCGAGTCATGTCCGTGCGCAAGCCTCTTGGGTGATTCCTATTCCTGAAAATATGGATCTCCAAAGTGTTGGACCATTACTCTGTGGTGGTTTAACGGTATTTACCCCTTTACTGCAACATGGTATTCAAGCGATTCATCATGTGGGCGTGATTGGTATTGGTGGCTTAGGACATATTGCAGTGCAACTTTACAAAGCTTGGGGCTGCAAAGTCACTGCGTTTAGTTCAAACCCTGCAAAATATGATGAACTAAAACAATTAGGTGCAGACCAAGTCCTTTCCTCGACTCAGCTTGATGATATTCCCCCACAAAATTTTGATCTGATTGTGGATACGGTCAATCAAGCACTCGATTGGGATGCATACATTCGCTTATTGGCTCCTGAAGGAAAGTTTCATGTGGTCGGTTTGGTCGAAGCTCCTCTTAAAATCTCAAGCTTTCAGCTAATTGATCAACAAATTAGTCTAACAGGTTCACCCACAGGTACACCGATTGCCATGCATCAGCTCCTCGATTTCTGCTCACGTCACCATATACAGCCCTGGGTGGAGGAATTTCCCATCTCGAAAGTCAATGATGCGATTGAGAAGTTACGTCAGGGGAAACTGCGCTACCGTGCTGTCATCAATATGCAGGAGTTACATAGATGAATCATGCTGTTTTGCTTGAATCAAATGAAGTACCCATTGAACATCTTACGCTACAAACTCGGCATGTTTCCGGTTTTGTCGACTTTATGGCGAGTAATGGCCGCTATATTTGGGCCACCAATCAGGATGTCTTACAAAAGTTTTCGGCTCAAGACAATCAGGTGGTGGCTGAAATTCAAGTGCCTAAGGCTGCAGGAATTCCGGTGTGTGCATTTTCAGCAGTATGGGTGGCGAGTCTAGAAAATCAATCCATTTATAAAATAGATCAGATTAGTAATGAAGTTTTAGCCATCATTCCGACGGGTCTTGCGGATTTAACGGGTGAATTTAGTTTGGCGGCATCCGATGATGCCATTTGGGTGGTCTCCGCAGAAGGATTACTCACCAAAATTGCACCGTGTCGCGGTCAAATTGAACAACATATTGAAGTCTTACCGAGCTCTTATAATGTTTGCTATGGTGCAGGTGCAATTTGGCTCACCAACACTCAACACGCCTCCGTACAACGGATTGATCCTTTCTTAAACCGTGTAACACATGTGATTGATGTTGATGAAACCCCTTGGTTTATCTCGGCCAATGATCAATATGTGTTTAGCCTTAATCAAAAGCATGGCACGGTTTCAAAAATTGATGCTCTCTCCTGTGAGTGTGTTCAAACCATTCAACTCCCTGAACATGCACATGGCGATGGTGGGGATATTTTTGCATCTAAAAACAGACTTTGGGTCAGAACGACAAATCTATTGTTAATCGAAATTGATTTGATTTCTGGCAAGATTTTAAGGCAGATCACTGCACAAGAGAATGCTGGAAGTGGTGCGGTAATGCAGTGTGGTGATGTGTTATGGGTCACTGCACATGATATTGAGAAAGTTTGGCTGATTGAAGCATGAACTTCGCTTAAATCGTGAGTCATAAAAAAGGGCTAAAAAGCCCTTTTTTATCAAGCTTAGATGGATTATTCAGCTTGTGCAGCATTGACCAAATGTGGATAGATGGTATTTTCGACAACAGGGCTTTCTGAATAAATTCCGACACGCATATTGAACTTGTTGACGTTATAAGAAGAACCATACAGTGAGTCCAAGCCATCACCTTTAACAAAGACTTTTTTATTATCTTCTAAATCGAGCAAGGTCGTACCCGCCATCAGGTTTTCAAGCTGTTCAGGTTTAATCTCGGCACGATCTGCCATGATTTTAATACCATCTGCACGTGTCGCAGGGTCTTCAAGATATTTCACAATCTTGTCCCACACCACGATCAATTTGGTCCACTCATCTTTACGTTTTTCAATGTTTGGCAAGTTCACCGAAAGAACATCGTAAATTAATCCCGGTGTTTTGCTTGAATCATAAATGACTTTAGAACCCGGTACAGCTTTAAGGGCCTGTAAACCAAATGGATGCCAAAGCGTGATCGCATCAATCCCTGGTGTATTAAAGACTTGTGATAGTTCTTGGGTCACCGCATTAACGACTTTGACTTTGCTCGGATCTTGACCTTCATTCTCCATCGCGGTGGTAAAGAACAATTCACTGACCAAGCCTTTCTCGAATGCAACGGTTTTCCCTGCAAGCTCTTTAACAGACTCAATGCCCGGTTTCGCAATAATGATATCATTTCCGGTCGACATACTATTGACCAAAATAATGCTCCCGTTCACACCTTGTGAAGACAGCATAAAGTTATCGCCATTGGCGACACTCGCCCCATCAATTTTGCCTGCCAAAAAGGCTTGAATTGATGCGTTATAGTCGGAGAACCATTCAAGTTGTACATTTAAGCCTGCCTCCTCAAACCATCCTTTTGCCTTTGCCACTTCCCAAGCGAGTGAACCCGGCCATTCACTATAGGCGATACGGATCGGAGCAGTACTTGAATTGACTGCTTTTGCTTCAGTTGTGGTATCTGATGATTTGCTACAGCCTACGAGAATTAAGCTTGAAGCAACCAACACAGAAAGAGATAATTTTTTTAACATACAGCCCCCTTAACGAAAAAAGGCCTTTCGATACGAAAAGCCTGTATAAAAAAGATTATGGTAAAGATTGTACAAGTTCGGGATAAATGACCCCATCTACATCGACTTTTTGGGTATATACACCATTTTTAAAGTTAAATTCATTGACGTGATAGCTTGAACCATAGAGTGAATCAAAGTTGTTCGATTTTTCAAATACCTTTTTATTGGCTGCCAAATCCAATAAATGCGTCCCTTCAATAAACTGTGCATACTGATCGGCTTCAAGACCAACGCGTTTTGCCATAATGGCTAAGGCATCAGGACGTGTGGCTGGATCATTAATATATTTCACCGTTTTATCCCACACTTGAATGATTTTTTTCCATTCTTCTTTGTGTGCAGACAAATGCGTCATATTGACCGTTAAAGTGTCATAAATCAGACCAGGTTTATCTTGAGAGGAATAAATAATCTTGGAACCTGCAACGGCTTTCAAGGCTTGATTGGCCACCGGCTGCCATACCGCAATCGCAGCCACATCAGGACTTGAAAAGACTTGTGGTAGTTCATTGGTGACCGCGTTGACCAAGTTCACATCAGTATGTGCAATACCCGCATCGCTTAAAGCCGTATTTAACAAGTGATGATCAACTAAGCCTTTTTCGACCGCAATTTGCTTGCCCTTTAGTTCTTGAATCGAATTTATGCCATTTTTAGCAATAATGACGTCATTCCCAGCTGAATAATCGGTCGCCATGATCATGATGCCCTTGGTACCACCGGATGCAATCACCAAGTTATCGCCATTGGATACCGAAACGGCATCAAGTTGATTGGCCGAAAAAGCACTCATCGATGCTGAATAATCGAACCACTTAAACTCAACATTGACCCCTGCCTCTTGAAAGAAGCCTTTTTCAATCGCGACTTGCCATGCCACCCACCCCGGCCAATCACTGTAACCGATCGTAATGGGCTTGGTATTCACGCTGCCTTCAGCTTTGGCTTTTGGTTCCGGTACTTTGGCTGTATTGTCACAGCCTGCTAATAAAATCGTGGTCAGTACAGATGCTGACAACAAGGCTTTTTTAATCATCGTGCGATTTCCCCTATGCATGCGCATTTAAACTTGGTATTGCTGACTTTTTTAGATTCGATATAGGCGCGCCAACCACCGAAATGACTGATATCTGTTGCATCCTCAAGTGCATAACCTTCACAGATAAAGCCTTTGACCCAAGTACCATCGATCAGCTGAACATTACCTATCCCCAAAGGTGCCGGAACTTCTGCAACACTGTCCCCGAACAGTGCACGCGGAATGTCCCAGACTTCGACTTCAATTGAACAACCTTTCGCATTGTATTGCAGACCAGGTTTTGGCGGTGTGGTATTTTTTAAAGCATACAGTTTGTAATGCGAAGCAGTCCGGGTCTGCTTGATCAGGGTGCCACCACGTGTGGTCAGCTGAAAGTTCAGCGGCATTCCACTTAGATGTGCACCGACGACAGCCAGTTTGACGCTATGACTTGATGAAATTTCCGTGGTTTTTTCATAGGTGCGTGCAGAGGTTCCGAGTGTTAACTGACTCACCTGCTGCCATTTTTGCCCAAACTTGGCCAGTGCTTCATCCATCCAGGCCGGCGCAATAAAGGTCACACCGGTTGGCAAACCATCGGCACGAATGCTATTGGGTAATGCCAAAGCCGACAGATCAGCAAAATTGACAAAATTGGTATAAGCGCCCATGTGGATGTTTTTAACCAGTGGATCCGCTTCTACCTCTGCAATTCGATAAATGGTAGGCGCTGTAGGTACCATCAAGGCATCATAATCCGCCAAGGTATTTTGAATAATACGGCTGAGTCGAGCACGTTCATATTCATCTTGCATGGCATCTACAGCACTAAACTGATCTGCCTGTGCAATGATTTGACCAATCACGGCATGGGTCTGCTCACGTTTCACCATTTTTTCAACGGCACTGGTCCGTTCAGCAACCCAAGAGCGGTTATACAGGGCTGATGCCAGTTGCTGAAATGGCACAAAATCAATCGGCTCTACCGTATAGCCCAAGCTTTGTATGCGCTCGATTGCCAGTTGAAATGCTTTTTCGGTTTCGGCATCACCATAAAATTCCAGCGTATCTGGAATGGCAATTTTCCCTTTTGAAAATTGACTAGGGACATTCTGAGGATGCATTCTGGAATACTCATCGCTGGCATCATAGCCCTGCATGACTTGCGCCACCTGCCAGGCATCATCCACCGTTAAGGCAAAAATCGAAATCACATCGATGGTGCGGCAAGCCGGAATCAGGCCTGTGGTCGAGAACCAGCCTTTGGTCGGTTTGAGTCCAACAATATTGTTATGTCCTGCCGGAACACGACCCGAACCAGCTGTATCTGTACCCAGTGAAAATGGTACCAATCCATTGGCCACCACCACGCTGGAACCGGAACTCGAACCACCACTGATATATTCAGGATTAAAGCTATTTTTTACCGCGCCATACGGAGAGCGAACACCGACCAGCCCTGTTGCAAACTGATCCAAATTAGTTTTACCGACAACAATCGCACCGGCATCTTTGAGTTTGGCGACTACTGTCGCATCAGAAGTTGCCAGATAAGCCGCTTCTTTACATGCCGCAGTGGTATAGAATCCTGCAACATCAATATTGTCCTTGACTGCAAATGGCACCCCATAAAGTGGCAAACTTGCAATATCTGCGCCAGTCAATGCATCAATTTGTGCCTGTAATTGTTCTGCAGTCGCAATTGAAATCCAGGCATGATCATCATTGTTAAAATCGGCAACATACTGAATCAGGTCATTGAGCTGGATATTGTTATTCTGGTAAGCGTGTTGCCAGTCCTGTACTGTCCATAAGTTGTGCACAGCTGTTCTCCTTAAGTGTGTTCGGTATTTTGTGGAATAGGCGGCATGACGGCATCCATCAGTTCGAGATGCCCTTTAATCACGCCCTTCAATGCAATAAATTGTTCACTAATTTCTTTCAGGTCACTGCTCGCACCCTGCATCAGCATGACTTGCAGGATTTTTTCATCATCAAGCTGGATATGAAGTGAATTGATCACTTGTGCCAGATACTGCTGTTGCAGATCGACCAGTTGGTTGCGCAGCGGTTTCAGACTGACGTCATAGAGCAAGGTGAGTGTGCCAACCATGACTTCATCGCGAATCACCAGATCATCAATCAGGTGGCGGTTAATCATGTCGACAATGGCCTGCGAGCGGCTTTCATAGTGCTGCTCGACAATTTTTTGATCCATTGCCTGTAATGTGGTTTCTGGCACGGTGATACTGATCCGTGCCAATTTTTGTTTAGGCACGATGTTGATCCTTGGATTGTTGGTATTGTGGAGACTGTTTAATGTGAAAGCCTGCGCGTACGCTGAGCAGCTCAACCAGAAAGTGAAGCCATGGATGCATTTTTTTATTTGATGTCGGATTGTTCATGTGCATCTCCTGTGGATATTACAAAACCAAAATTTCGTATTACTTAGGAAAATGCAGAAAGCGTGCCAGTTTGTGCTTATTGGGACGTGATAAATAAAATTGGGTAAAAAGGCGAAAAAAAGCCCCATAACAGTGAGATGGGGCTTGTTCTAAAGCAAAAGTAAGTTTTGTATTTCACCAGTTTATTCCATTTTGATGATCATGTCCTTGCTATTCTTTTTATACATGAATGGTTAACCGATGTTTGTAATTGAGTGATCAAGTGTATTGTTCTCCTCTATTTAGGTTGTATATAAATAAAAGCATTAAGCGTGCCACAATATAAAAATAGAATAGATTTAAGCAGAATGCTTTTAAAATCGATCACATACATATATAAGCCAGAATAAGGATGATTTAATTTTATTAAGTTCGGCTAAAAAATAGCCCATTTTGCACCATTGGGGTTCGAGTGTGCATCAAAGTGTGGCTGAACATCTCAAAAACCTTATTAAGCGCGGTTTTTGTGAACTCGAGCTCGTAGCTCATTAATACTTATCTTTATAGTTTTTTCAGTTTCAACTTCTTCTGCAATTTTTAATAATTGACGATCTTCTTGAACAAGATTATTTAAAATTTCATTTGCCTTTTCTAAAATTCGTTTTTGACTTTCAAGGCTACGCTTTCCTAAAAGTTCTTGTAGATTCTTTGCCATATTCCAGTCATCCCTGAAAATTCCTGTTTTGATTTTAACAAGAAAATTATTCACCTAATGTAATTTTAAGAATGATATTGTTTCGATAAAACCATTAGTGACCACTTCCATTGGGTTTTTTTTAAGGTCTGAAAAGCTTGCGACAAAGCGTGAGTGGATAATATTGTTCATCTTGGCGACGTCTTAGATATACAAGTAATCGTCAAATAATTACCATTTTAAAGATCTTTTAAAAGACCTGTTATTTGGTCGATTCTAGCATTTCTTTAAACCACTCTATATTTGTTAAAATATCATTAAATGTCCACTCACATACATCTGGGATATCATCATTTTCTTGGCTAGAAGTCTTTCGAGACATAATATCTAGCTTATGGTTAAGGGCATAAATAATCTGTGATCGTTCGCATTGCTCTAAATTTTCCCACCAACTTGGTGACAAGGCATGATTTTCTGAATTTAAAATCATATATTGAAATAGTGTGTGTTCTATTGATATACCTGTTTCTATCGTTCTTCCTAGACTTATAATAAATGGCTCACATGAAACATTATCTTGTATATGCCAAGCAAATACGTAGCCCCAACCATCATTCATCGGTGCTGAAAAATAGGTAATCAAGTCTCTGTCACTTTTTAGATCGCTTAGATCTTGCAACAAATTTTCCTGAAAATCATAATCTGGGTAAATTAATGATGAGAATGCTAGATTCATTGGTGTATCTGAATAAAAAATTAAATATAAAATTTCCTTATCAAATGACTTATTCAGAAAAGTGGCATCATAGTTTTTCTTAATTTTTATAAGTTCTTCATAACCTTTCTTATTACCAAGTAAATGCCAACCTAAGTCCTCTTGGTCTTTTGTAGACATCAAAGGAATATTTTCTTTCAAAACTTGAATAACTTTGTATTTTTGATAAATTTCTTTACACAATGATCGATACGCATATAAAAATATTTGTTCTGCATTTGGTTCTAGTCTTGCATTATCGATCGGTTCAAAAATTTCATTATCATGTTTTTTACAAAAACCTTTAAAGATAGAAGCTTCATTTATTCCTATTTTTTCATATTCCGAAAAGGTTCTTATTTGATGTCTATATTTATGAGCTAGCTGATATACGTGTCCATCTTTGGCAATAGATGAAAGAGACTGACTATTTTGAATTGAGTGAGCTTTAATGATTTTTTTATCACATTCGTCTCCAGCTCTCGGATGTAAACAAAATTGATGTCTATCCATTGAGTTTTTATTCTTTAATATCTGGCCAATATCTATTTTTTCATCAGATTCAAATTTTACAAATTTTGGTTCATCTAAACTTTCATCTACCCCAAGATAAAAAATAGAGAATCCATGTTTTTGTGCATTATCAAAATGCTCTAAGTCAATATCTCGGTCTATAAAAATTTCACGTGTCACATTGATAATTGAATCATCTAAACCTTGAATTTTAAGATTTTCACGCTTTAAGTAATGAACACATTCTCTATAAGCACTCATTGCAGAAAATGCCTTTACCCAACAAGTTGCACTAACATTTTTATATTTAGACCATTCTGAGTTATTTTCTAAAGCTTTGACTTTGAACGTTAAGTAATAGGTTTCATTCATAAATATTGTGATCAAGAGGTTTTATTCATTTATTTTAATCAAAAAACCGCCCTTACGGACGGTCTTTTCATATCTATTTCATCAAGCCACTGGCGCCAACGTAAACAACACCTGCCCCGTTTTCACCGTTTGCCCTTTTTCAATCGTAATCGCATCGACACGCATACGCTCAGGCGCAATAATTGGAATCTCAATCTTCATCGCTTCAATCACAGCTAAAGTTGCACCTTCTTCCACAATATCCCCCGACTGACATTCAATTTTCCAAATTGAACCCGGCATATGCGATTCCACCGCACAGCCACCTTCAGGCACTTCTACACCTTCACCATCATCCACCGCATCTAGGCTTTCAGACACATATTCTGCAAGCCCTGCTTCATGCCAACGTTTACGTTCAGCATCAAAGTTGGCTTGTTGCACCGCTTTAAATGCAGAAATGGATGCTTGGTTTTCAGTTAAGAAATCATTGTATTCTTTGAGGTTGAGTACACCTTCTTCAATACGCAGTTTTAAACGCCCTGCTTTAAAGTCCTCACGCATTTGCATGAGTTCAGCTTCAGACACTTCATAAAACTTAATTTGGTCAAAGAAGCGTAGTAACCACGGCATACCTTGTTCAAAGTCAGGGTTTTTACGGTAACGTGACCACATTTGCGTGGTACGACCGACAAACTGATAACCACCCGGACCTTCCATACCGTAGACACACATATACGCACCACCAATACCTACGGCATTTTCAGGCGTCCATGTACGTGCAGGGTTGTATTTTGTGGTCACTAAACGATGGCGTGGATCAAGCGGTGTTGCCACAGGTGCACCTAAATACACATCACCCAAACCCATGACCAAATAATTGGTGCTATACACAATGTCTTTCACGGCTTGTTTAGAGTCTAAACCATTAATACGGCGAATAAACTCCACGTTATCAGGACACCACGGTGCATCATGTCGTACCGTTTGCATATAGCGTTCGGTTGCAAGTTGCGTTTGTGAATCTTCCCAAGCCAGTGGTAAATACACGGTACGTGAAGGTACTTGCATTTCCGTTACGTCTGGCAATTCAGATTCAGCCACTTGCAATAAACGCAGTAAATCAGTTTGCTCAAGTTGAATTGAATCAAAATGAATTTGCAGAGAACGAATACCCGGGGTTAAATCAATAATACCTTGAATATGCTGGTCTTTGACCCACTGCATTAAGGCATGAATACGGAAACGTAAATTCAGATCAAGCACTAAATCGCCGTATTCGACCAACATATAGTTGTTGCCCGCAGGACGATACACCACATCAGGCGCACCATTTTCAGCTTTTAAAGTATCTAAAATGAGTGTTTCTAAAGTATTTTTCTCTGCATACAAGGCTTCATCAAAGTTTACCAATGCCGTGTTTTCAGCATTCAGCATGGCATGATATTTTTCATTTAAAATGCTGGCTTGATGATAGCTGACAGGCACAAATTTAACTTTATCGCCTGCTTTCAACTGACCCACTTTCCACAGTTCTGAGCTGACAATCACCGCCGGACAAACAAATCCGCCTAAACTTGGACCATCTGGCCCCAAAATAATTGGCATATCGCCTGTAAAGTCGATGGCACCAATGGCGTAAGCATTGTCATGAATATTCGATGGATGTAAACCTGCTTCACCGCCATCGGTACGCGCCCATTCAGGTTTTTCACCAATTAAACGCACACCTGTACGGCTTGAGTTAAAGTGAATTTCAAACTCTTGCGCAAAGAACGAATCAATATCACGTTTGGTAAAGAAGTCAGGTGCGCCATGTGGACCATACATCACCGCAATTTCCCATGTATTTGAGAATGCAGGGATTTGTTCAGGTGCCAATGCTCTAGTTTCAGTCGATGTAAATGCCGTAATTGGAAGCATATCGCCAATGAGTAAATTACGCCCGGCATGACCGCCAAACTGACCTAGGGTAAAGGTTGCTTGTGAGCCTAAATATTCAGGCACATTCAGACCACCTTTAATCCCGATATAGGTACGGCAACCTGTGGCGATCTTGCCACATTTCAGCACCTGACCTTTACGCACATTCACGGTTTGCCACATCGGAACTTGAACGCCATCCAAAGTCGATGGCATATCGCCACCTGCGAGTACAATTTGGCTATCGCAATGGAATTTTAAGCTTGGGCCTTGTAGCGTACATTCCAAACCTGCGGTATTTGGTGCATTGCCTAATAGTTGGTTCGCCACATTTAAAGATAACGGATCAATCGCACCTGAGGGCGGCACACCGACATCCCAATAGCCCAAACGACCTGTCACATCTTGCACCGCAGTTTGAATACCGGCTTGTAACACTTCAATTTTTTGGGTTTTCCATTCAAAAGTATTTAAGAAGCGTGTGGTTTGCGTACCGGCTTTAAACACATCACAGTCGATAATGTTTTGCAGATATTCAAGGTTGGTTTCAATACCAGCCACTTGGGTTTTAGCCAGTGTATCGGTCATGGCTTGAATCGCAGACTCACGATCATCCGCAGTCACAATAATTTTGGCAATCATCGGATCATAGAAAGATGAGACATTTGAGCCTGTTTCTACCCACGTTTCATTACGGGCATTCTCATCGAATTCGACATGAGTCAGTAAGCCTGCACTTGGCTGGAAGTTTTTGATTGGATCTTCTGCATAGAGACGGACTTGAATCGAATGACCTTGAGACTCAAGTTTTGACGTTGGTGCTTTCCAATCACCACTGCCTAAAGTCACCATCCATTCAACCAAGTCCACACCAAAGACTTGCTCAGTGACACCATGTTCGACTTGTAGACGAGTATTCACTTCCAGAAAGTAGAATTCTTGTGTGTCAGTATCCATCACAAATTCAACGGTTCCGGCAGAACGGTAATTCACCGATTGCATCAACTGAATCGCGACATTTTGGATATAGGCACGTTGCGTATCATTAAGGTGTGGTGCAGGGGTTTCCTCAATCACTTTTTGGTTACGACGTTGCACCGAACAATCACGCTCACCCAGTGCCAACACCAAGCCATTGCCATCACCAAAGATTTGCACTTCGATATGACGGGCATTTTGTACAAATTTCTCGAGGTATAAGCCTGCATCTTTAAAGTTGGCTTGCGCTAAATATGACACAGTTGCATAAGCATCTTTCAGCTCTTCAGCATTCCAGACCAAACGCATGCCGATGCCACCACCGCCTGCGGTACTTTTCAGCATCACAGGATAGCCAATACGTTCCGCTTCTAGCAGTGCTTCGGCTTCATCAGCCAACAATTGACTGCCCGGAAGTAATGGCACATTGGCTTGAATTGCCAATTCACGTGCGGTGTGTTTCAGACCAAAAGCTTTCATTTGTTCGGCATTTGGCCCTAAGAATACGATGCCTTGTGCTTCACACAGATTACAGAATTCGGCATTTTCAGAGAGGAAGCCATAGCCCGGGTGAATCGCTTCTGCACCGGTTTGTTTTGCGACTTCTAGGATTTTATCGACATTTAAATAGCTTTGGCTCGCAGGTGCATCACCAATGAAAACAGCTTCATCTGCTAAAGTCACATGTAATGAATCACGGTCGGCTTCTGAATAGACGGCAACCGATTGGATGCCTAATTTTTTAAGGGTACGAATAACACGACACGCAATTGCACCACGGTTGGCGATGAGAACTTTATTAAACATGGCTTATTCCTCGCCTTCACGGACAATCAGTTGAATTTTTGTTGGGTTATAGGCATTACATGGGTTATTCAGTTGTGGGCAGTTTGAGATCAGCACGATCAAATCCATCTCGGCTTTAATCTCGACATATTTCCCCGGTGCGGAAATACCATCATCAAATTTCAAATGACCTTCCGATGTCACAGGCACATTCATAAAGAAGTTAATGTTTGGGCCAATATGACGCACGTTTAAACCATGCTTTTTCGCAATTGGATGCTGTGACAATGCAATCATGAAATTGTTACGGCAACTGTGCATTGGGTATTTGTCATGGGCATAACGAACCGTGTTACTTTCACATGAACATGCACCGCCTAAAGTATCGTGACGACCGCAGTTATCATCATGAATGGTGGCAATTTTGTTGCCAAAGTTAGTGTATAAAGCCGTACCTTCTTCTAAATAGATTTGCTGATTAATGGTTAGAGTATCGGTTGCGCTATAACGCTCTTCAGGGTTATGTGCGGAAATAAACAAAGTATCCACCGCCTGGTTGCCTTCGAGATCAACGATACGGAAATACTGGCCTTTCTTGACTTCGCACATCCACGCTTCACCGGCAGGACAAACTTCGCTGAGTACTGATTTTTCAAGGTTGACTAAAGCTGTCATGTTGTATTCCCCCAATTAAGCGCTAAGAGCGTAATAACGATTATTATTTTGGAATGCACGCTGATTTTGCGAGCATGAATCACGACATACGTCTGTTTCACCTAAAGGAAGTGCTTTATATAAAGATAATTGAACATCGGCAGGTGCATACACGGCGCTATTGTCTAAAGCATGTGGTGCGGATGATAAAAACACCAAACAATCCATTTCAAAACGTAGTTCAATCACTTGATCGGTATTGTCAGATGCCACATAGCTGAGGTTGCCGTTGTCATCCGGTTGAACTTTTGAGAAGAGATTTAATGTATTGCTGAGATCAGTGGCAGATAAACCAAACTTGGTCATCTCTAAAAGCAAACTGTCTTTGCCGTTGCGGTACATGTCGTTGCGGGCATCCTGGAAGGTATTCATGCCAAACTGTGCTTCAATTTGCGGTGCGGTACTTGGGGCACAAAAAGCATCATTCCAACCATGATCATCTTTGACTATTGACACCATCGCACGACCCAAATCTGACGCCAAAATGTGTCCTGTACTTAAAAATGCGCTGTGTTGACCTTTTAAGCTGTCTGGCATGTTATAGGCTTCAAGCTTGTCTTCGCTATTCACACAGAACAGAGAAACATTGGCATTTGCGCCCAAGGATTTAAGTTGTAATACTGCGCCACGTTGAATGCGCGCAGACCAGTGATGGCCACCCGGTAAAAGTTCAGTCCACAGTGCGGAATCTTCGTGATAAGTAGTTGTGCTCATAACAGCCTCTGCATCTAACTTGTACGGTTTACCTCCCGGGCTTTTATCCCTCCGTGTAGCGATCAGTGTTTCCTTTCGCCGTGAACTCTCGGTCTCAGACATACATGAATGTTCATGTATCGGAACCCTAGATCACTTTATGATGAGTTTGATAGATGCAAAGGCTGTGCCAATTTAGTAATACTGTTTTTCCATTTAGTAATACTTTTTGGGGTTTTAACTGATCAATTCAGGTGCAAGAATCTGTTATAGGCATCAAGATGCACCAAAACACAAAAATCCCAGCATAGGCCGGGATTTTAAAATCTATAGATGAGGACTAAGTCCGGGTCTATAGCTGCAGGATTATTTACTTAAAATCTCATGCAATATATTGCGTAACCATTGATGACTGGTTTTATGATGACAGGACATGTGCCAATACTGCTTCACAGAATAGGTCGGGAATGCAATCGGCGCATTAAAAATCTTGAGATTGCCACGCGATAGTAATACTTCACTCAAATAATAAGGCACAGTCGCAATTGCATCGGTTTCCTGCACCACCAGTCCTACGCCTAAATAGCTTGGCAAGCGCATCAGAATGTCTCGCTTGAGTTCTAGATTCAGCAATTCGTTTTCAATATGGTAATGTCCCATCCCGGCATCAATATCAATATGCGTTTCACGCAAATACTCTTCAATAGTCAGGCTGTCGCCAACCAGCCGTGGATGGTCTTTGGCTGCAATCACCACATAATACTGTTCAAACAATTTCTGCTGATAGAAACCATTTTCCAGATTCGGCAGAAAACCTAAAGCCAGATCAATTTCTCCATTGGCCATTTGATAGCTGGTTTCTGAAGTAATTGGACGTACATTCAGACGAATATGCGAAGCGTGCTGTTTCAGATATTGTGAAATTTTTGGCAACAAAACCAGATGCGATACATCGGTCATCGCCAGAGTAAAACGCTGCTGGGATGTGGTCTGATCAAAATCAATAGTAAAATTATTAATGGTTTCGACTTTACTCAGCGCTTCACTGACCAAAGGAAATAGCTGCTTTGACAGATCCGTCGGCAGCATTTCATTGCCAATACGCAAAAATAAAGGATCATTATAATGCTGACGGATTTTATTGAGCAGATTACTCACCGTCGGTTGGCTCATATCCAGATAATCGGCTGCATGGGAGACGTTCTTAAATTTGTAGACATAATAAAAGATGCTAAGCAATTTACAGTCAAGTTCAAACACAGAAACACATTTCCTTCAATTTTTTAATCATTTTGGCGGATCCTATCATCCGCGTAATTTGATCTAGTGCCAATGTCCAAATATAACACTTTGTAACTATCTGTATGATCATTCAGGATGTGTTTTGCAATAAAAATACTGTTTACCCGATATGCAACTCTATCAAATACCACTTCATGTAAAATGGATAACCCTTATCTTTTATTTCAGCTGAAACACTTAAGTCGCATGTTATATACTCAGCCGCACAGAATAGACTGTGGAAATTAAGGGAAAAGTGTCATGTTTCAGAACAAAAAGCTAGTCTGTTTTGATCTGGATGGTACGTTGATTGATTCTGTAGGCATTTGGAATCAGGTCGATGCTGCCCTGATTTATGAGTTTTCCGGTATAAAAGCCAATTTAAAATTGATCCAGCAGCAGCGGGATCTACAGTTGACAGCCTTTCGACATTTGCCTGATCCTTATCTGGAATATTGTGGTTATTTAAAAGAACTATACGGTTTTGAACTAAACAAAGAAGACGTTAAAAACCGCCGTTACAGTATTTCACGACATTTTCTGGATCATGTGGTCGAATTAAAACCTCAGGCGGAACTTATAATCCAGGCCCTGAAAAAGCAAGAGATTCCACTGGCCTTAACCACAACCACCAGTTTATTCAATGTGCAGCGTTATCAGGACAATAATCAAAATATTAACGCTAAAATCAGCTTTGATGATGATTTTGCCTTAATCCTCACCCGCGAAAATGTCCAGAACATCAAGCCACATCCAGAAATTTATCTGAATGTTCTTGAGCATTTTAAAATTGAAGCCAAAGATTGCCTGATTATTGAAGATTCTTTAATTGGTGTAGAAGCTGCGAATAATGCAGGAATAGAGGTAGTGGCAATTTATGATCAGTATTCTGCTCATGAAATCGAGCTGATTAAAGCTAGAGCAAATTATTTTGTGCAGGATTTTACCGAATTATTAAGGCATATTGCTTAAATATCTATATAAATAAATGTCATGAATAATTCCGTTTCATGACATTTATATTGTTATTTCTAAATGGATTAGATTAGAGCATTATTTGGCTTTTTTGTAGACTGAACCTGACCCTACAAGGTTGCCAGTTTTCTCATCAATTACAAAATCGACTATTCCCGCCCCTGCATTCAACTGAAGCATGCCATTTTCATTCACAGCCGCGGGCATCGGGTTCTTTTTCTCTGTTTTACCGGTTTCCTTATCTTTGATGGTATTGGTAATCAGATAATTTTCACCATTTTTAGCAATTACCAGGATATTTTCAAGTTTTGGATTTTCCAGAGTGTTCTTCCAGTTGCCCTGATAATCTGGAGCTGGCGCTTCAGTGGTGTTACAAGCAGTTAACAGCAATAATAAGGAGATTCCTGAAAAATATTTAAGATATTTCAAACCTAAGACCTTGAATGTTACGACGCCGCCATTATAAAAAGAACTTTCCTAAAGTTTAGCGAGTTGTTGTAGACAAAGCGTTTCAGCCGTACCAAGTCTGTTTTGCATGAGTGTTTTTTTGAAAATAATTCTTCATATTTTATCCATAAAATATGATGTATTACTTAATTATTCTAATGAATCAAATATTTTAAAATACTTCAGTTTGATAAGGTATTGGCATTTTTTAAGCTTATTTGGAATTAATATCACTAGATCCAAGACAATCTACAACCAAGTTGATATGTATAAGAAGCTCAGATAAAAAAATCCTCAATAACCCATCCAAAGTTATTGAGGAGTACCAAACTGGTTAAGAAACATCAATATAATGCTGTTAAAGAAAAGTGATTAAAAGAACTTGGCTTTTACAGCATTCAATATAGATTTTGCGCTTTGCACTTTTTCTGCAATTTGTGCATGCCATTCGTTTGGTACAGAGCATTTTGCAACGCGAACCCAAACGGTCGAAAACTGCTTCATAAAACTGGCTTCGTTATAGTGGATACCATATTCAGCACATAATGCTTTGATTTTTGGTGCCACTTCTGAATAACGGTTCGCTGGCATGTCCGGGAATAAATGGTGCTCAATCTGATGGCTCAAGTTACCACTTAGAATATGTAGCCATTCGGTACCACTGAAATTACTCGAACCGCGGATCTGACGCAGATACCATTCCGCACGGGATTCATTTTCCGTATTGTCCATTTCAAAAGTTTCAGCATCTTCCGTGAAATGACCGTTAAAGATCACAGCGGAAGCCCACAGGCTACGAATCACATTGGCCACTGCATTGCCAGTAAATACTGGAATGGCATTTGGGCCGGCAATAATCGGGAAGAATACATAATCTTTCAGTACCTGACAGCGTATCTTTTTACGTAGTGGCGCTGCTTCATCCCAAACCTGTTTCCAGGTTTTGGTTTTATAGGCAATTACATCTTCCAGATGCAGGCGCTGTAGACCCACGTACCATTCGAATAACACCATCAACTGAATTGTTAGTGGAATATTAAACAGAAAACGGGGTTCCCATTTTTGCGATTCACTGACACGAATCAGGCCATAACCCACATCGTGGTCCATGCCGACAATATTGGTATAAGTATGATGAATATAGTTATGGGTGTATTTCCAGTCATCACCGGTGGCAATGGTATCCCAGTCATAAGTCGAACCATTCAGACTTGGATCATTCATCCAGTCAAACTGGCCATGCATCACGTTATGACCAAGTTCCATATTTTCTACGATTTTGGAAATACCCAATAAGCCTGTACCGAGTAGCCAGACTGGTGGCAACCAACCGGCCACCATCAGCATGCCCCGGGAAGCAATTTCGCTATAGCGGACAAAATTACGGATTTTATAGATGTATTCAGCATCTTTTTCACCTAAATCATCCATCACCTCACGTCGGATCGCATCCACCTTGGCACCAAATTCCTCAATCTGTTCAGGACTTAAAAATTGGGTCTTACTGTGCCGCTTAAAATCAATTTGCATATTCATGGGAGTACCTTCTTATTTTTCTAGGGATTAAAGATTAATCACCACAGGACTAACGGCCTGGGAGATACACAATTTGATCGGGGTATTGCTCTCGTGATCGATTTCACCAGTCAAAATATTTTTTACTGAGCCACTGACTTTGGTGCAGGAACAGGTATTACAAATTCCCATTCGGCAACCATGTGCAGGACGCAAACCTGCTTGTTCAGCACTTTCCAGAATAGTAGAACTGGCCTGAAACTCCTGATGCGATCGCTGGAATTGCACAGGTTGTGCTTTAACTTTTTCATCCACCACGATCTGGAAGTATTCAGAATGGAAACTGGATTTCACGGAAAGCTTTTCAGCAATACGGTGTGCTGTTTTCATCATGGCAGCTGAACCACAGGCATAAATTTCACGTTGTTCAAAATCAGGCACCAGCTTGTTGAGTAACTGTAGGCTGAGATGCTGCTTATGCTCCACAGTATTAAAATGATGATATTTCAGATGTGGATGCATCAGTGCCAAGGTTTTGATTTCAGCATGAAACGCATCATCACGGGTGAAGTAGATCAGATCAATCGGATGCTGAAACTGCACTACGGCTTTTTGCAGTAAGGAGTAAATTGCAGTGATACCGCTGCCTGAGGCCAGCATTAAAATGGGTTTAGGGGAACTCAGCAGGGTGAATTCGCCCTGTGGCTGTGAAAGTTCTACTACAGCACCCAGCTGTGAGGAGCTCAAGGCACGGGATACTTTGCCCTGCTGTTTAACAGCGATAATTACATCGCCATTTTTTAGCATTGTAACGACAGAATAATGACGCTGATGCAAAATACCATCCAGCCTTAAAGTGACAGCTACATTCTGTCCTGGCTGAAATTTTTTAGCCTGAAAGTTGAAATTTGGACGTAACTGGATCTTATAAAAATCATTGCCAATAAGCTGGATGCTGATCACTTCTGCCTTAACTTTTTTCAATGCCAAAGTTGGATGAACTTTTTCAGCAATGAAATCAATGAAGTCTTCTCGGATCCAGTGAGGCTTGTAGCTTTGCATACTTGTCATTTTTATTACCTCATACAGAAACAGAATTAATGTACATCTGTCTATTTATTATGCATTCAGAATATAGGCTTTTATGATTCGTTCCATGTCAATTCGGGTCAAATCATGTTTCTGTCGGTAGAATTCCTGTTTTTTGTCGGACAAAATGATGTACTTTGATTAAAGTTAGTTTTCGGCATGTAAATCGGAAAGACATTTCATGCCAGTTCGCCTATATGGATTGACTATTTTTCTATCAGCTTTATGGCTATAAATATGCAAAAGGCTGACCACATTTCTGTAGTCAGCCTTGTTATTTTGGCAGAGTTTATAGGTATTATTCTACAGCTGGGCTGAGCTCTGTTTGCTGATGCAGCAATACTGTTCCGAACTTTTCACGCAAGTCTTTTTTCAGCATCTTGCCAGTACCACTCAGTGGAATTGCATCGACAAAAATTACTTTGTCTGGCACCTGCCATTTCGCCACTTTGTCAGCAAAATAATCCAGCAGTTCTGGCTCGGTGAGCTGACTGTCAGGTTTTTTAATCGCAATCAGGATTGGGCGTTCATCCCATTTCGGATGCTGTGCAGCAATAACAGCTGCCATGGCTATTTGCGGATGACCCATAGCCAGATTTTCCAGTTCCACCGAGGAGATCCATTCTCCGCCCGATTTGATCAGATCCTTGGCACGATCACTGATTTTCATAAAGCCATCTTCATTTAAGGTGGCAATATCCCCCGTATCAAACCAGCCATCAGCAGTTAAAGAAGATTCTTCCTTGCCAAAATAGTTATTGATGATCCAGTGACCTCGAATCTGCAGATTGCCTGTGGTTTCACCATCGCGAGTAATTTCATTCGATCCATTTTCTTCATCAGTCAAACGCAAGTCGACACCAAATGGTGGACGACCTTGAGAAAGACGAATTTCTAAACGCTCTTCTTCACTCAAATCCAGATGTTTGGCTTTAATCTGATTGGCTGCGCCAAGTGGACTGGTTTCCGTCATACCCCAGGCATGAATGGTTTCACAATCAAACTGTTCTTTAAATACTTTTAGCATTGAAGGCGGACATGCCGAACCGCCGACGACATTGCGTTTTAAGCTTTCTAACTTGGAACCCGACTGTTGCGCTGCTGCAATCAAACCTTGCCAGATCGTTGGTACACCTAGTGCAACTGATACTTTATAGCTGTCAATTAAATTGACTAAACTTGCGCCATCTAGCCCTGGGCCTGGCAATATCAAAGTACAGCCGACCATCGCTGCTGCATATGGTGTCCCCCAGGCATTGACATGGAACATCGGTACTACAGGCAGCATGATATCTCGTGCAGATACATTCAGTGAATCCGGCAAACTGATCGCAAAACTATGTAATGTCGTTGAACGGTGACTATATAAAACCCCTTTTGGATGACCTGTAGTTCCAGAGGTATAACACAGTGAGCTTGCTGCATTTTCATTGAGTACAGGCCAATCAAAATCATCAGATTGATCGGCAATCAGCTCATCATAGAATTTCACATCTGGAAGAGCTTCAAGGATGGCCTCATCTTTTGCATCCAGACAGATAAAGTGCTCCACCTTGCTTAACATCGGTTTGACGGCTTTAATTAATGGTACAAAGGTTTTATCAAACAGGATTACGCGGTCTGATGCATCATTAATAATAAATACCAACTGTTCCGGGAATAAACGTGGATTAATCGTGTGGCAAACAAAGCCACTTCCAGAAATGGCATACCAGGATTCCAGATGACGATGGTTATTCCATGCAATGGTCGCGACACGGTCGCCATGTTGCAGTCCCAGCTGATTCAGCACATTGGCGAAACGTTTGGCATTGTTACGAATTTCGCCCCAGGTCGTATGGGTCATGCTGAGATCAGTATTTTTTGAAATTACCGCAGTATCGGCATGATAGCGTCCTGCATGTTCAATCATGCTGCTGATCAGTAAGGGCTGAAACATCATATTTCCAAGCATGTTGTGCTCCTTTATCCTTGTTATACGTCCATATTGTTGTCGAGATTTTTAAATATTTTTATTTAAGCATGATGCGCAGATTAGCAGACACTGCAAAATAAACGCATCACTTGCTTGAATCTAGCAAGGAAAAATATGAAAGCAAGTAGCAAAATGTGACAAAAACTACGGCGTCTATGAAAGTATCAAAAACTATCATTTTTTATAATGGAATAATTATATGAATAAACATCCCGGTCATTAAACCGGGATTCTTTATTATTTGAGTCCTGAGAAGAACAGGTTATCAGCGTTGACCACTAAAACCACCCCCAGACAAAACAACCCTGCATAAATAGCGAACCAAATAATCATCTTTTTGAAAGCTTCATCAGAAATACTGCTGTCTGCATATTTCGGTGCTTTTTTCTGTTCGTCTGGAGTCATCTGCTCACCTGTCGCTGGATTTAGGGACTATCCTTATTTTCAGCCCGATTGCAAAAAATGAGTAGATACAAATACTGCTTAAAAAAATATAACAGATAAATCATAACTGCTCCAACTGTTATATTTAACCTGACTAAATATGCTATATATGCAGATAAACTTCCATTTTTTATTTTTCTTGATGTATGTATAAATTTGAGAAACTCGCACTCAGTATTCGCCATATGATTGAAGATGGCATCTGGAAAGCCCATAACAAACTCCCTTCATTGCGTGAGCAGTCCGAACTTTCCGGTTATAGCCTGATGACAGTGTTAAATGCCTATCAGGAACTTGAGGCACAAGGCTGGCTGTATGCCAAAGATAAATCCGGTTATTACATTGCTGAACGTGCTGATCTTGCAATAACTTCCATTAAAGAAACATTAGCAGCTCACGAGAAAATACAGATCAATTCGGTGGTATTTAACTATCTTAAAGATACTCAGGCAACAGATATGATCCCGTTGGGATCGGCATTCCCCAATCCTGAACTGCTATTTAATAGCAAATTTATGCAGTTATTATCCCAGCATTCCAAACGTAAAAACAGCTATCTGAATCATCCAAATATGCCACCGGGTAATCTGGAGCTGCGCCAGATCATTGCCGGACGTTATCAATTACAAGGTATATCATGCCATTCAGATGACATTGTCATTACGTCCGGTGCGCTAGATGCTCTAAATTTGTCTTTACAGGCACTCACCCAACCGGGTGATTATATTCTTTTACAGGAAACCGTATTTTATGGAGCCTGGCAAGCTGCTGAAAGACTGGGACTAAATGTCATTACTCTTCCTGATGATCTTGAACGTGGTTTTGATCTGAAAGCTTTTGAAAAAGTCCTGAAACAATATCCGATCAAAGTCTGCTGGCTGATGTTGAACGCACAGAACCCGATTGGCTATACAGTTTCTACAGAATTTAAAGAAAATATTGCACAGTGCTTAGCTCAGTATCAGGTGCATCTGATTGAAGATGACGTTTATCAGGAACTGAACTTTGGCAAGGAAAAACCAGTGCCAGTGAAATATTTTGACCAGGAAAATATGGTGCTGCACTGTGGTTCATTTTCTAAAACGCTAGGCATGGGTGCACGGGTGGGCTGGGTCTTTGCAGGCCCATATTCCAATGCTATTCAACATCTACAGTTGATGAGTACCCTGAGTGTGAGTCCGCTTTTACAGAATACATTGGTAGATTTTGTTGCGCATCATCATTATGAAAAGCATTTGCGTAGTTTGCGCCGTCATTTAAATCAGAACAAAAAACGTTTTTATCAGGAACTCAAAGCCAGATTACCTGAAGACTGTAAGATTCACTATTATCCAACGGGCTACTTTTTATGGGTAGAGCTGCCTGAAGATATGGATTCGCAACAGCTCTATACAGATTTGCTTGAACAGAAGATTTCCATTGCACCGAGTCTGCTGTTCAGGCCTAAACATGCAGCGCAGAACTTTATTCGATTAAATTGTTCTTTTGAATGGACAGATGAACTTGCTCGAGCTGTAGAACAGATCATCGATCAAATTGAACACAATAAAAAAGCGTGAACTGAGTTCACGCTTTTCAAAATATAATCTGAGACGTATTAAAAGCTATAGATCGCCACGGCGTTAATCCGGTTATCTTCACCTTTATTACTGCCATTCGTGGCTGCACCTAATGCCTCACGTTCACCATAGACATATTCCAGACCGAAACTTAAAGGCTTGGTTGGGCTATAGAACACGTTAGCCCACGCTTGCCATAAGTCTTTATTAGCCTTGGTCGCATTAGATTGTGTCGCATCCGCAGGAGTTGAGGCGATTAGTGCATTGACATAGTCTTGATCATTACTAAAATTCATATAACCATAGCCCAAGGTACCACGTAACTTGTCATTAAACTGCTGAGTTAAACCGACAGTAATCGAGTCGAACTCACTTTGTAAAAGATCCCCATTCGTCGCTCTAACTACACCAGGATTAGCATAAGACACAAAGCTGCTATCGCCCTTCACATGATAATAGTCGGCTTTTAAAGTAGTACCCGGTACAACTTCATATTTTGCACCCAGACCTACACCCCATGCCATTTTTTCATCTTCATTGACACGCTTTTCATTCCCCATGGCACGGGCACTGACGCTAAGATTATCAGCAAACTTATGGTTTAGGCGCGCGGTTAAGGCAGGCAAACGCTGTTTGATTCCAGTAATGGTGGCATCTTTTGGATCTTCTACTGCAAGAACCAGATTGGTAGCAGGACTAAAGGTACTGGTATGACGAACCTGAGGCGTACGCTTTACTGCACCACCTGCATAGGCCAAAGCATCTACAGTTTCTGGCATATAATCCGGTATAGCAAAGTTTGACCAGGTCTGACCAATCAGCCAGTTGGCATAACTCATATAAGCATGACGGATACGTAAATTATCCAGACCTGCGCCACCAAGGAAATCTACTTCAACTTTAGCACTCAGGGCTTTGTCCCCAGCACCTACAGGAGCTTTAAAGTCCATCCCTAGACGGGTTGCAGAAAGTGTCGATTTAAACTCATCACTGCGCTCGCCTACACCCTCAAGTGGAACAGCATTAATCTGGTTATACATACGTGTTGCTGAACCGCCTTCAGCCTGATAAGAGGCATCGGCACGGACATTCCCGTAAAGATTGAATTCAGCACCATTAGTAAGTTTCATGACCGGTTTGGCTGCTGGTGCTATAGCTGCCGGTGTTGTTGCCTGTGCTGCATATGTAACTTGTCGGGACTGCTGCTGTTCAATCATGGCACGCAAGGCTTTGACTTCCTGACGCAACTGCTCAATTTCATCCTGACTGGATTGAGCTGTGCTTTGCGCTATAGCTGACAGGCTGATACCGCCTATACTTATTGCCATCATGCTCATCAAAACTTTACGTTTGAAGGTTGAATTGTTGATTGATTGTTGATTAGTGAATTGCGACATGTTCATCCTAAACTCGCTTTTTTATTGTGCAATTTGATTCCAGCAACCGATCACCACCATTTATGATGGTGACCTATTCCATTGAAATATTTACTTTATTAACTGATATTTTCTTTATTAATTCGCTTCTTTGGCAAGTATGGCTTCGCTTGATCCAGAGGTTTCAAGCACTTCACCATCTACAGAAGCTCTCAGGTTCACTAGAAAAATAGCCAGCGCTGCAATCACGCCTGGAATCGCAATGGCAAAGAAGTTCATTTGGTGTGGTAGTTCCATTGTCAGCAATGCACCTGTCAAAACGGGTCCAACGATGGCACCAATACGACCAATTCCCGATGCCCAACCCATTCCGGTAGAACGCACAGTAGATGGGTAATATTGTGCAACAAAGGTATATAACAAGATCTGTGAACCGATCGTTGCAGCACCAGCGATTGCAATCAGAGTATAAAGTACAAACTGCGGGCTGTTAAAACCAAGCAGGATTAAGGCAGATGCACCACACAGGAACATAATGGTCAGCACTTTTTTGATATGGAATTTATCAGCCAGATACCCCCCACCAATTGCGCCAATCATGCCGCCAATATTCAAGGCGAACAGGAAGATCATACTGGCACCCAATGAGTAACCCGCCTGAATCATCAGCTTTGGTAACCAGCTTCCCAATGCATACACCATCAACAGACACATAAAGAAAGCAATCCAGAACATGAAGGTACTGAATGTACGACCTTTCTGAAATAATGCTTTTAATGGCGCTTCATCACCCTTTTTCACTTCGTTCAGGACAAATTGAGAATTTTCTGTAACATCTTGAGCAGGTGAAATCTTTTTAATGATGTTTCGTGCTTCTACAGTCTGATTTTTGACGGTTAGATACATCAACGATTCAGGCAGGAATTTCCAGATTAACGGTAAAGCCAATAAAGGAACACCGGCAATATAGAACATGATCTGCCAGCCAAACTGTGGTACCAGCCATGCACCTAAAAGTGCAGACGTCATACCGCCAATCGCATAACCACTAAACATCAGGGCAACCAAGGTGCTACGGATACGTTTAGGCGCATATTCGGTCATTAGCGCTACAACGTTTGGCATAACTCCGCCAATGCCGAGACCAGCCAGAAAACGTAAAACTCCAAACTCTACCGGTGAGCTGGCGAATGGCCCCAGGAAGGTAAATCCGCTAAAAATTGCCACACAGAGCATAATAGTTTTCTTACGCCCGATTTTGTCGGACAGCGTGCCGAAACTCATGGCACCAAACATCATGCCGAACAAGGCAGTACTAGCTAACATCCCTGCCTGTACCGCTGTTAAAGACCATTCCTGCATTAATAATGGTAAGGCTACTCCATAAATCACCAGGTCATAGCCATCAAAAATAATAATGATCAAACACCAGATCAGAACACCCCAGTGAAATGGTGTAAATTTCGCTTCATCAATTAATGTATTGATATTGACTTTGGTTGCTTCCATCTTTGCCTCCTGCAAATGCAACGTTCCAATTAATGGAGCAACAATGCAGCATGGCTGGATAAATGTCCAAAACCGAATATATCTATATCTATACCTTCAAAGTTGTTTACAGGCAGAATCGACCTTCCAGGACCGATGTTTTCATCATAAATCAGGTTTGCTGGCTGAAATACCTGGTTTTTATATAGGTTTAGGGTATGAAAGAACCTAAAAGGTTGAATGTCAGAGCACTTTGATCAGCAATCAAACAAAATAGGTATAAAAGGAGGATTTAAAATTTTCTTCTTTATCAAAATTTCCCGATTGCACTAAAGTCGTAGATCACTGCATACTTTTTTTAGAGGGTAAGGAGAAAATTCCGCCCAAGCCTTAAACTTAAGTCTAAGGCGCGGTATATTCAGGGATAAATTCATATCTAAAAACTGTTTCTATCATATTTAATTGCTTCTAAATCATACACTTGGTAAATACAATCAAATAAGGACATGATGTCTTCACTCTCGTCCATATTGCGCATAGTCAGAAAAACCGGGCTGACTGCACTCTCGTCCAGAATCGGGATATAGTTAAGGTGAGCTAACTGAATCGAATGAGCACTTTCCGGTACAATACATACACCCTCACCCGCTGCGACCAGCCCCAGCGCCAGCTGAATTTCCCTTACAATTCGGACATGTTGTGGTTCCAGATTATATTCTGAAAATAATCCCTGTACCTGGGTGGCGAAACTTGGAGAGGTATGGTTAGGATAGAGAAATAATTTTTCATCAACAATATCAGCAAGATATATCCCTTTATTATGGGAAGATAAAGGATGGCTGGAATGTACACCGAGTACCAGACGTTCTTCACGCAACAGTACCCGCTTTAATGCCGGATCAGAAATACGTAAACGCCCAAAGCCAACATCTATACGCCCTTCTTTCAGTGCCTTAACCTGTTCCATGGTGGTCATTTCCACCAGTTCAATTTTCAGGTGTGGCTGTTGCTGCCTATATAAGTAGACAATGCGCGACAGCAATCCATAAAGCAGAGATCCAACAAAACCCATGGTAACCGTGCGTTCCACCATACCAATACGCCTGGTCATGGACTTCACTTCTTCAGCATTGGCCAGAATTTTTACCGCATGCTGGTAGAAAAAATAACCAGCCTGAGTGGTTTTAAGTGGTCGACTGCCACGCTCAAATAACGCAATACCAAGTTCTGCCTCAAGATTTTGAATCTGACGGCTTAATGGGGGCTGGGCAATAAAAAGTTTCTCTGCAGCTTTAGTAAAACTTTGCTCTTCAACTACTGCTACAAAATACCTTAAATGTCTGAGCTCCATAACGTGCATACCTTTTAAATATAATAAAATGCAAAAATGGTCTTCGACAGCCATTTATGATTCTTTTAAGGTATATCAAGTCAAAGCATTAAAGCAAGAATGTGAACCCGTATTATGTATAAGTCAGTTGAAACCTTGCTGGTAGAAATTCCAACCATTCGTCCTCACAAGATGGCAGTGGCGACGATGCAAACCCAGACCCTGGTATTGGTCAAAATCACCACTGAAGATGGTTACATCGGTTGGGGTGAAGCAACAACGATCGGTGGCTTAGGTTATGGTGATGAAAGCCCTGAAAGTGTCAAAGTAAATATTGATACTTATTTTGTACCGCTTTTAAAAACATTATCAGGCTTAAATGTTGCACAGACATTACAAGCAATCAAAAAAAATATTAATGGCAACCGTTTTGCGAAATGTGCCATTCAAACTGCCCTGCTGGATATTCAGGCGCAGCGTTTAGGTTTACCACTTTCTGAACTTCTAGGCGGTCGTTTACGTGATGGCGTACCGGTCCTCTGGGTACTGGCTTCTGGCGATACTGAAAAAGACATTGCTGAAGCACAAGAGATGCTGGCTGCTAAACGCCATAACTTCTTCAAGCTAAAAATCGGTTCACGTCCAGTAGAAGCAGATGTTGAACATGTTCTGGCAATTAAAAAAGCATTAGGCAACGACGTTTCGATCCGTGTAGATGTAAACCGTGCCTGGTCAGAGCTAGATGCGATTAAGGGCATTACTCTACTACAGGAAGGTGGCGTTGACCTGATTGAACAGCCTTGTGCTATTGACAATATTGATGCCATGCAACGTCTGACCCGTCGCTTTGATATTGCCATTATGGCCGATGAATCACTGATGGGGCCAAGCACTGCCTATAAGCTGGCTCGTACTAATGCAGCTTCGGTATTTGCAGTTAAAGTGGCGCAATCAGGTGGTTTACTGGAAGGCCGTGATGTCGCAACAGTGGCTAACCTTGCAGGGATTGACCTGTATGGTGGCACCATGCTGGAAGGTTCAGTAGGAACAATTGCATCCGCTCACCTGTTCTCGACCTTTGAGAATCTGGTCTATGGTACTGAACTATTCGGCCCGCTACTGCTGACAGAAGAAATTCTGAAAACACCACTGCAATATCAGAATTTTGAGCTGCATCTACCGCAAGGTGCCGGTCTGGGCATTCAGCTGGATGAAGACAAGATCGACAATTTACGCCGTAAATAAGCAATTAGATTGAGGAGTGAGACATGCTGTTTCATGTACGTATGGATGTAAATATCCCGCTGGATATGCCTGCCGAGAAAGCCAACGAAATCAAGGCTGTTGAAAAAGCCTATTCACAGGATTTACAGCGCCAAGGTAAATGGCGCCATATCTGGCGCATCACAGGCCAGTATTCAAACATCAGTATTTTTGATGTGGAAAGTAACGAAGAGCTGCACAACATTTTGCAGGGCTTACCACTGTATCCATATATGGATATCGAAATCATGGCACTAAACCGCCACCCTTCTTCAATCCGGGAAGATGACACCTGATCACAATGACCGAGACCTGGAACATGCCAGGTCGGTCAAATCTGAACACATCCGATGAGGGTATTCAGAGGGTAATTAACAAAGGACTGTGGCAGCCAAGTTTCAGCCATAAGGATTGAAACAACAGCCACCAATAAACAGACATACTTAAGGAGCAATAGTATGAACCGTCAACAAATTGATGCATTAGTTAAACAAATGAACGTGGATACAGCCACAGGTCCTGTAGACGAGCGTTTCCAGCAAATCGTTGTGCGCCTGCTAGGTGACCTTTTCCAGGCGATCGAAGATCTTGATATTTCTCAGTCAGAACTGTGGAAAGGTCTGGAATACTTTACCGATGCCGGTCAAGCTAATGAATTGGGCCTACTGGCTGCAGGCTTGGGTCTGGAACACTACTTAGACTTACGTGCTGATGAAGCAGATGCCAAAGCAGGTATTACTGGCGGTACGCCACGTACGATTGAAGGTCCGTTATATGTGGCGGGTGCTCCTGAATCTGTCGGCTTTGCCCGTATGGATGATGGCTCTGAAGAAGGCAAAATTCCGACACTGATCATTGAAGGTACAGTTAAAGATACTGACGGCAATATCATTGAAGGTGCCAAAGTTGAAGTTTGGCATGCCAACAGTCTGGGTAACTACTCATTCTTTGACAAGTCACAGTCTGACTTTAACCTACGCCGTTCTATTTTCAGCGACCAGGATGGTAAATATGTGGCTTTAACCACTATGCCAGTAGGTTATGGCTGCCCTCCAGAAGGCACGACTCAATTCGTACTGGACAAATTAGGCCGTCACGGTAACCGTCCATCACACGTGCATTACTTCGTTTCTGCACCGGGTTACCGCAAGCTGACAACTCAGTTCAACATCGAAGGCGACCAGTACCTGTGGGATGACTTTGCATTCGCGACTCGTGAAGGTCTGGTGGCAACTGCTGTAGACGTAACTGATGAAGCTGAAATTGCAAAACGTGGTTTGAAAGGTCCTTTCAAACATATTCAATTTGATATTGAACTTGTGAAAGAAAAAGTAGACGCACCTTCTACTGAAGTTGATCGTCGCCGCGCAAGCGCTTAATACAAAATGGATTCGGGGTGTAATCATTAGATTCATCCCGATGACTTCCCCTCCTTGGAAAGTCGGAGAACGGACATGCCTCGTATTCCTGTAATTAACACCAGTCATCTTGATCGTATTGATGAGCTTCTAGTTGACGATTTTGAATCTGGTGAATTTAAACTTCACCGGTCTGTATTCACAGACCAAGCTCTGTTTGACCTGGAGATGAAATACATCTTTGAAGGCAACTGGGTTTATCTGGCGCATGAAAGCCAGATTCCAAACAACAACGATTTCTATACGACCTATATTGGCCGTCAGCCAATCATCATTGCTCGTAACCGTCAAGGTGAACTGAATGCAATGATCAATGCCTGTTCGCATCGCGGTGCACAATTGTGCCGTAACAAGAAAGGCAATAAAGCGACTTATACTTGCCCATTCCACGGCTGGACTTTTAATAACTCAGGTAAGTTATTAAAAGTAAAAGACCCGGCAGAAGCTGGTTATTCAGATTGCTTTAACACAGATGGTTCGCATGACTTGAAAAAAGTTGCCCGTTTTGAAAACTATAAAGGTTTCCTGTTTGGTAGCTTGAATCCAGATGTTCCTTCACTGGAAGAATACCTGGGCGAAGCGACCAAGATCATTGACATGATCGTGGGTCAGTCTGATCAAGGTCTGGAAGTTTTACGTGGTGCTTCGACTTATACCTATGAAGGTAACTGGAAGTTGACTGCTGAAAACGGTGCCGATGGTTACCACGTGTCTGCAGTACACTGGAACTACGCTGCAACGACTCAGCAACGTAAAGAAAAACAAGCGGGTGACAATATTCGTGCCATGAGTGCAGGTTCATGGGGCAAACAAGGCGGTGGTTCTTACGGCTTTGAACATGGTCACATGCTGCTTTGGACGCAATGGGCTAACCCGGAAGACCGTCCTAACTTTGCCAAGAAAGATGAATATACCGAGCAATACGGTGAAGCAATGGCGAAGTGGATGATCGAACGTTCACGTAACCTGTGCCTGTATCCAAACGTATATTTCATGGATCAGTTCGGTTCACAAATCCGTGTGTTACGTCCAATTTCTGTCGATAAGACTGAAGTGACGATCTACTGTATCGCGCCTGTAGGTGAAGAGCCGGAAGCACGTACACGTCGTATCCGTCAGTATGAAGACTTCTTTAACGCATCAGGTATGGCAACCCCAGACGATCTTGAAGAATTCCGTGCATGTCAGGCTGGTTACGCAGGTATCGCGCTTGAGTGGAACGATATGTGTCGCGGTTCCAAACACTGGATCCAAGGCCCGGACGATGCTGCCAACGAAATTGGTTTAAAACCAAAACTGTCTGGTATTAAAACTGAAGATGAAGGTCTATACCTGGCTCAGCACCAGTACTGGTTAGAACTGATCAAAAAAGGCATCGCGACTGAAAAAGAAATTGCAGCATCTACTGAAGGAGAAAACGCATGAGCGACATCACTTTAGAAAATATTGCGCAGTTCCTGTATCAGGAAGCCCGCTTTTTAGATGATGAACAATGGGATGACTGGTTAACTTGTTATGCCCCTACTGCTTCTTTCTGGATGCCAGCCTGGGATGACGACGACAAACTGACTACAGATCCACAGTCTGAAATCTCCCTGATTTATTATCCAGACCGTCAAGGTTTAGAAGACCGCGTGTTCCGGATTAAGACTGAACGCTCATCTGCCACCATGCCGGATACACGTACCAGCCACAACATCAGCAATATTGAAGTTGTTGAACGTGATGGCGACAAGGTCACTGTACGTTTTAACTGGAACACCTTGAGTTTCCGTTATAAAAACAGCTACAGCTACTTCGGTATGTCACGTTATGAAATCGATTTTTCAGGCGATAAACCACAAATTTTAAGCAAATACGTGGTACTGAAAAATGATTACATCAATCAGGTTATCGACATCTATCACCTTTAAGACTGTATTGATTTACAGCAAGGTAAAAACCCTTTCAGTCAAACGGAAGCTTGGCTGAAAGGTTTAGTTTTAAAGATTTATATAGGATATTCAGCCATGTCAAACCACAATGTTGCACTTCAATTTGAAGATGGCGTTACACGTTTTATTTCTGTTAGCGACGGTGAAACACTGTCAGACGCGGCTTACCGTCAAAAGATCAATATTCCTTTGGACTGCCGTGATGGTGCTTGTGGAACGTGCCGTGCGTTTTGTGAATCAGGTTCGTATGACATGCCTGAAGAAACTTATATTGAAGATGCATTAACCCCTGAAGAAGCAGCTGAAGGCTACATTCTTGCGTGTCAATGTAAACCAACGTCTGACGCCGTATTCCAGATCCAGGCTTCTTCTGAAGTGTGCAAAACTGAAATTCATGCATTCCAGGGTACTTTGGCGCGTGTCGAAAACCTGTCTGATTCGACCATTACCTTTGACATTCAGTTAGATGAAGGTCAACCAGACATCCACTTCCTTGCCGGTCAATATGTGAACGTGGGTATTCCAGGTACCACTGAAACCCGTTCTTATTCATTCAGCTCTAAACCAGGCAACCGTTTAACCGGCTTTGTGGTACGTAACGTGCCAAACGGTAAAATGAGTGAGTTCTTGAGTGCCAATGCCAAAGCTGGCGACAAAATGACCTTTACTGGTCCATTTGGTAGCTTCTACCTGCGCCCTGTGACCCGTCCAGTATTGATGCTGGCTGGTGGTACAGGTATTGCACCCTTCATGTCGATGCTGCAAGTGCTGGAAGAAAAAAATTCAGAACATCCAGTGCGTTTAGTATTTGGTGTGACCAATGATTTCGACTTGGTAGCGATTGAAAAACTGAACGAACTGCAAGAAAAATTCCCGTGGTTCGAATACCGTACAGTGGTTGCTAACCCTGAATCTGCCCATAAGCGTAAAGGTTATGTAACCGGTCATATCGAAAACGAATGGCTAAATGGTGGTGATGTAGATGTCTACCTGTGTGGCCCTGTACCAATGGTAGAAGCAGTTCGCGGCTGGCTAGATGCTGAAGGCGTAAAACCTGCAAGCTTCCTGTTTGAAAAATTCTCTGCCAACTAATAGAGGGAATTTGTTCAATGTCTAATCGTCAAAGATTTGAAAATAAAGTCGTAATCGTGACCGGTGCCGCTCAAGGCATTGGTCGCGGTGTCGCGCTGCAAGTGGCGAACGAAGGCGCTCAAGTCGTCATGGCTGACCTTTCCCCTTATGTGGAAGAAGTTCTGGCTGAAATTGAAGCGACTGGCGGTGATGCGATTACCGTCAAAGCCAATCTGGAAACGTTTGCTGGTGCTCAATCAGTCGTTGAAAAAGCCCTTGAGACTTATGGCCGTGTCGATGCGCTAATCAACAACGTCGGTGGCGCGATCTGGATGAAACCTTTCGAGGAGTTTTCTGAAGAGGAAATTATCAAGGAAGTGAACCGTTCATTGTTCCCGACACTGTGGTGCTGCCGCGCAGTTCTTCCGGAAATGATTAAAAATCAGAAAGGTACCATTGTAAACGTATCTTCCATTGCAACACGCGGCATTAACCGTGTGCCATATTCGGCATCGAAAGGTGGTGTGAACGGCCTGACCGCTTCCCTTGCCTTTGAACATGCCAAAGATGGAATTCGTGTTAATGCCATTGCTACTGGTGGTACAGAAGCACCGCCACGTAAAGTACCGCGCAATGCCAATCCACTGACTGAATCTGAAAAAGAATGGATGCAGCAAGTGGTTGATCAGACCATTGACCGTACTTTCATGGGACGCTACGGTACGATTCAGGAGCAAGTGAATGCGATTGTATTCTTGGCTTCGGATGAATCATCTTATATGACAGGTACAGTGGTACCGGTCGGTGGTGGTGATCAGGGCTAATCCTGATCATCACGATTTTTAACAGGCTCATGGTTCGACGCAAGGAGGCACATCACCAATGAACACCCTGTTTCAGACATTAAAAAATGATTGGTCAATTTCAGCCACTGTTGCAGGGTTTTTAGCAGTGCTGATTTCCTATTCAGGCCCACTGATCATTTTTTTCCAGGCGGCTCAGCAAGCTCAAGTTTCCCCGGACATGATGATTTCATGGATTTGGGGAATTTCTATTGGTGCTGCACTTGCCGGTATTTTTTTATCGATTAAATACAAAATACCGGTAGTGACTGCCTGGTCTGCACCCGGAACGGCTTTATTAGTCACGCTGTTTCCCGATATTTCGCTCAATGAAGCGGTTGCCGCCTATATCACCTCTGCTGTGGTGATTTTTTTCATTGGGATCACCGGTTATTTCGACAAGTTACTGTCCTGGATTCCTCAGGAAGTCGCTGCCGGAATGATGGCGGGGATTTTACTGCAGTTTGGTTTAGGGTTGTTTACCGCGACCGATACCATGCCCTATATCGTCTTTGGCATGCTGGCGGTATTTTTGCTGGCCAAGCGTTTCAGTCCACGTTATGCCATGGTCTGGGTGCTGGTTGCCGGTGTGGTTTTAAGCATGTTATTGGGTAAGATTAACCCGGTCACAGCAGATTTCAGTCTGGCGATTCCGCAATTTATTGCACCAGAATGGACCTGGAGTTCAACCCTGAATCTGGCCCTCCCCCTGATTCTGGTCAGCCTGTCTGGCCAGTTTTTACCGGGAATGGCGATTATCAAACTCAGTGGTTATGACATGCCCGCCAAGCCAATTATTAGTGCAACCAGTATTGCCTCGCTTGCTGTGGCCTGTGTTGGGGGTATTACCATCGTACTGGCATCTATCACGGCTGCATTGTGTTTAGGCAAAGACGCACATGAGCTGAAAGAAAAGCGTTATATCGCCGGTGTGGCGAATGGGCTTTTTTATATTTTAGGCGGCTTATTTGCCGGCAGCATCGTCATGCTGTTTAGCCTGATGCCTAAAGAACTCATTGCTGCTTTGGCAGGACTGGCATTACTGGGTGCGATTGCCACCAATATTTCCGTGGCCATGGGCAAAGAGTCGCAACGTGATGCAGCACTGATCACCTTTTTAGCGACTGCTTCCGGCATGCATTTCTTGGGACTGAGTTCAGTCTTTTGGGGAATTTGCATTGGCCTGGTAGCACATTTTCTGCTGTCACAGAAAAACCGTAACGCAGTTCCAGTTACAGCATCAGATTCAAAACGAGTTTAAAGACATCCATCAGTTTAGGATATGTAAGGACCAGATTATGATAGATAAAAGTTCATTATCATTGAAAGAAGCACTCTCCCAGATCAAGGACGGTTCTACCATTATGATCGGTGGTTTCGGTACAGCGGGTCAGCCTGCTGAACTGATTGATGGTTTAATCGAATTGGGTATTAAAGACCTGATTATTGTTAACAACAATGCCGGTAATGGCGACTATGGTCTGGCGAAACTGCTTAAAGCTGGTGCTGTTCGTAAAATCATCTGCTCATTCCCGCGTCAGTCTGATTCCTGGGTATTTGACGAGCTTTATCGTGCAGGAAAAATTGAACTGGAACTGGTACCGCAAGGTAATCTGGCTTGCCGTATCCAGGCCGCTGGTATGGGCCTAGGTCCAATCTATACCCCTACCGGTTTTGGTACTTTGCTGGCTGAAGGCAAACCGACCATGAACTATGAAGGTAAAGACTACGTTTTAGAAAATCCAATTAAAGCTGACTTTGCTTTAATTAAAGCTTCTAAAGGCGATCGTTGGGGCAATCTGGTCTACCGTAAATCTGCGCGTAACTTCGGCCCAATCATGGCAATGGCAGCAGATGTGACCATTGCTCAAGTTTCTGAAGTGGTTGAACTGGGTGCACTGGATCCAGAGCACATCATCACCCCGGGAATTTTTGTTCAACACATTGTTCAAGTTAAGCCTGCACAATAATTGGCATCGGAGATAAATAATGAGCTATAGCAAACTGACCCGTGACCAGATCGCTGAACGTGTGGCACAAGATATTCCTGATGGCGCTTATGTGAACTTGGGTATTGGTTTACCAACAAAGATTTCAAGCTATCTGCCAAGCGATAAAGACGTCTTCCTGCATTCTGAAAATGGCCTGTTGGCTTTCGGTCCTCCTCCTGCTGAAGAAGACCGCGATCCTGAACTGATTAATGCTGGTAAAGAATTCGTGACCTTACTTGAAGGCGGTTCTTTCTTCCATCATGGTGACTCTTTCGCAATGATGCGTGGCGGTCACTTAGACATCGCCGTACTGGGTGCTTTCCAGGTCGCTGAAAATGGTGACTTGGCGAATTGGCATACTGGTGCTCCAGATGCAATTCCTGCAGTCGGCGGTGCGATGGATCTGGCTGTGGGTGCAAAAAAAGTCTTTATTACCACAGATCACGTGACCAAAAAAGGCGAGCCAAAAATTGTGGCTGAACTGTCTTATCCTGCGACTGGATTGAAATGTGTCGATCGCATTTATACCGACCTTTGTGTGATTGATGTGACCAACGAAGGTATGAAAGTGATTGAGAAAGTCGAAGGTCTGTCATTTGAAGAATTGCAGTCATTGACTGGCGCCAAGTTGATTGATGCGACTCAAGGTTAAGACGCTTTAAAGAAATTTAAAATCCTCCTCATCCTCCTGAGCAAAACTTAAGCATTACTTTAAGTTGATGCGCAAGAAAGGGAGACTTTATATCGAAACTCAAAGCTTTTTGAGTCCGGGTAAGTCTCCCTCCTTTCAGGAGGGATTAAGGGAGGTAAAAGGATTAAACAAATGAAAAACGCATATATTATTGATGCTATCCGTACCCCATTCGGCCGCTATGCCGGCGGCCTCGCGCCTCTCCGTGCAGATGACTTAGGTGCTGTACCAATCAAAGCTTTGATTGAACGTAATCCATCGGTGAACTGGGAACAGGTCGATGACGTGATCTATGGCTGTGCCAATCAGGCCGGTGAAGACAACCGTAACGTCGGTCGTATGTCATCCCTGCTTGCAGGTTTGCCTTATCAGGTACCGGCAACGACCGTAAACCGCCTGTGTGGTTCATCGATGGATGCAGTTGCAATGGCAGCACGTGCGATTAAAGCCGGTGAAGCCCATCTGATTATTGCCGGCGGTGTAGAAAGCATGTCTCGTGCCCCATTCGTGATAGGCAAGTCAGAAACGGCGTATGGCCGTAGCCAGAAGATTGAAGACACCACGATGGGCTGGCGTTTTATCAATCCGAAACTGAAAGAAATGTACGGCGTGGAAACCATGCCGCAAACGGCTGAAAATGTCGCTGAACAGTTCGGAATTAACCGTGCCGATCAGGACAAATTTGCCCTGACCAGCCAGCAACGTACAGCTGCAGCACAAGCCAAAGGTTTCTTTGATAAAGAAATCATTCCGGTGGTGATTCCACAACGTAAAGGCGATCCGGTAGTCGTGGATAAAGATGAACATCCACGTGCTTCAACCACAGCAGAGGCATTGGCGAAATTGAAACCTGTGGTGAAAGCAGACGGTACAGTAACGGCAGGTAATGCTTCCGGAATTAACGATGGTGCAGCTGCTCTTTTAATCGCATCTGATGAAGCGGTTGCTCAGCATGGCTTAAAACCACGTGCCAAAATTATTGGTTCAACTGTTGTTGGTGTTGAACCACGCATCATGGGCTTTGGTCCTGCACCTGCCATCAAAAAACTATTGGCACAAACCGGTCTGACTTTAGAGCAGATGGATGTGGTCGAGCTGAATGAAGCTTTTGCTGCCCAAGCACTGGCATGTACTCGTGACCTAGGTATTGAAGATGGCTCGGAAAAAGTCAATCCGAACGGCGGTGCGATTGCCTTGGGTCATCCACTCGGCGCATCTGGTGCACGTCTGGTGACGACTGCACTCAACCAGCTTGAACAGACTGGTGGCAAATATGCACTATGCTCTATGTGTATTGGTGTCGGTCAAGGTATCGCTTTGATTATTGAACGTGTCTAAAAGACAATTAAAAATATAAACCTCCTCCCTGAATGTAGATTCAAAGTACTGCTTTGAATCAAATGCAAGAAAGGGAGGTCGGGAGGGATTTTAATGCCAACATTTACATCAAATGATGCACAAATTAATTACCAGACTTTTGGTGATGCTGCAAAACCTGCACTGGTTTTCTCAAATTCTCTGGGTACAAATTTCAAAATGTGGCAACCACAAATTGATTTTTTCCAGCAAGATTTCTTTGTGATTTGCTACGACACCCGTGGTCATGGGGCTTCATCTGCACCACAAGGCCCATATAGCATTGATCAACTTGGTCAAGATGTGGTGAATCTGCTTGATCATTTAAATATTGAAAAAGCAGCTTTCTGCGGTATTTCAATGGGCGGCTTAACCGGTCAATGGTTGGCGATTAACCGTCCAGAACGCTTTAATCAGGTGGTGGTGTGCAATACAGCAGCAAAAATCGGTCAGGAACAGGCCTGGCTGGAACGTGCCACGCTGGTGCGTGAACAAGGTTTACAACCGATTGCTTCTACTGCAGCATCACGCTGGTTTACTGAACCCTTTATTCAAAGCAACGCAACAGTGGTAAATAATCTTCAAAACGACTTGGGAGCTGGCAGCCCGGAAGGTTATGCAAACTGTTGTGAAGCTTTGGCTAAAGCGGATGTACGCGAACAACTGAAAGACATTACTGTGCCAGTTTTAGTGGTTGCAGGTCAGCAAGACCCTGTAACGACTGTGGCTGATGGTCAGTATATGGTAGATCGTATTGCCAACAGCCAACTGTTTGAAATCAATGCGTCACATATTTCAAATATCGAACAACCTGATGCTTTTAATCAGGCAGTGCAAAAATTTATTGCAGCTTAAAAGCCCATTGTAATAATAGAAAAGCCACTGTTCATCAGTGGCTTTTTTCTGGAACATATAAAATAAAAACTAGGCCCAGATCACTAAAATTGCCGCAATCACCACCAGCACCAGTCCCCAATGTTCAGCCTTGGCCAGTTTATCTTTAAAGAAATACGCCGAGATCAGCATACTAAATAAAATCTCGATCTGCCCTAAGGTTTTCACCACCGGTACACTCATCATGCTCATGGCAGTAAACCAACCAAGGGAGGCTGTGAAACTACAAAAGCCTACTTTCATAGTCAGTCCCATACGTTCGCGCATAGCGACGAGTGTTTTACGGCTAAATAGGCTTAGGTAAATGAGCATACTGATGCATTGGAAGCCAATGACTGAAATCAATACCCAAGATGCACGGTGTAATACAGGTAAATTAGTTAATTCTAGACTGGCTTCACGAACCAATAATGAAGTAATAGCAAAACAAAGCCCACTACCTACCCCAATCATCAGTGTTTTAGCAGATAGTCCACTCAGTTGATTACCTTTACTCAGTAAAAATACTGCATAACCGCCAATGAGTACACCAATCCAGGCTAAGAACGATAAGTGATTTGATAGAAAAGCCACGCCAATAATCGCGGCTAAGATGGCTTCACTCTTGGCAAGTCCGACACCAATTGCATAATTTTTTTGTTTAAACAGTTGCACCATCAGTACAGTGGCAAGAATTTGGCTCACTCCTGCAATGAAAATATATATCCAATACTTTGCAGTAAAATGCACAGCTTCAATGACTGGGTAAAAATGGTACAGTAGTTGGATATATATAAATGCAAGTGGAAAACCAAACAAGAAACGCGCAAGCGTTACGCCCCAGACATCAACAGTCGAACTCAGTTGTTTTTGAAATGCATTACGCCATGCCTGCATGAATGCAGCCATTAAGGTAAAGAAGATCCAACTGATTGCCATGTCTCATCTGCTGTTAGGTTAAAAGTGAAATAATTTTAAGCCTTTGCAGATGAGATGACTAATTAAAAAAGGGTTTGAAGTTGATAGCGGAAAGTTTGGATTACCTTCTAAATTCACTCACTAATTTGGCAAGTTGTTCCATGCCATCAAAAGTGGTGGGAATTTTATCATCTGATGAAACTAATGGTGAGAAGATAATATTTTCAAATTTCTCAAAACCTGCTTTATTTTTAGCATGCAATTTTTCAGAGTCTTCTGCATAGTTATGAATAAACTGACAGAGTGCCATTCGAAGTTCGAGTTGCATCATTTGAGATTGAACTGAACGCACATGTTGCAATCCTACTCGAGTAAAATAAAACAGAAATAACATTAATGTCGTAATTGGTATTACTAAAAACCACATTGATGCTAATTTAGCTTCGTAGCCTGTCAAAATTAAAATAATGATTGCAATAATTACAGCTAATGGCACACATACTAGGGTAGCTCCAAATTGCGAATAATCTTCTCTCCTTTCTTTCAACTCTAATTTTTTCTGTTCATAAAGCTCCTTAAAACCTTTATTTAATAAGACAAAATCATAAGTCTGCTTACTTTCTTCTAATTGTTTCTCTAAATCTAAGACTGCTTTATGTTTAAGTTCAAAGGACTCATTCCATTCATCTACTTTTGAAATAAAGTTATCTATTATTTGGAATTTTTCCTCAGCCTGAATTAACTGAGATTTTTTATACCTATCTTCTATAATATTAAAAATAAGATGGTAGATGCTATAACTAATTTTATCTCCTGCATATTTAAAATTATTTATTTTCCATCGACCAACATTTAAATAATTTTCAATTAACTCATAAGCTTCCATTTTTTCTAAATTGGGTTTTCGTAATTTATATTCTGTCAAATAAGCAAAAATTATCGAATAGGCAAGTTCAAGCAGTTGGTTTTCTAAATCATCTATATTTTCATCAAACTTCTTTGCTCCCAGATAACGAGTCATATAATTCATTAGTTGGTGCTTAAAATCAAAAACAGGTAATACAGACACATAAGTACAAATTTCATTTAAGCTTTCACTTTCTACAAAGGCTCTAATTTTTAAAATTTGTTCAGAAAGCGCCCCTCTTAATTCATTTTCAAAACCAGATGAATATTTCTTAGCAATTTTCCTTATCTCTTTGAGAAATTCTTCGCTCACCTCATCATTTAAATCTAAAGCCATCTTTTTCCATTTCAGTCATATTTTTATTTATACCCATATTCTTTTAAATCAAAAACTAAATCAACTCCCTCATCCTCTTGCGGAATTATATTCCTCATCCCACAGGGAGAAGGAACATAGCAGCAATTAAATTAATAAAGTATTTCCCTCTCCTTCTAGGAGAGGGTTAGGGAGAGGTAAATCAAAACAAGAAATACCTTTGCGCCATCGGCAACACTTCCGCAGGCTCACAAGTCAGTAATTTCCCATCCGCCCGAACTTCATAAATTTCAGGGTCAACTTCCATCACAGGACAGTAAGTATTCAGCTTCATATCTTTCTTCTGAATATCCCGTGTGCTTTTACATGGACTAATCAACTTTTTCAAACCGAGTTTTTCATGGACGCCTGCTTCGATAGCCACTTGCGACAAGAAGGTAATGCAGGTGTTATGCACGCCTCTAGCATTGGCACCGAACATTGGACGATAATGCACAGGCTGCGGTGTTGGAATAGACGCATTAATATCGCCCATTGGCGCAGCTGCAATCATACCACCCTTAATAATCATGGATGGTTTTACCCCAAAAAACGCAGGTTTCCACAAGATTAAATCGGCAAGTTTACCCACTTCCACCGAACCAATTTCATGACTTAAACCATGGGTAATGGCAGGGTTAATCGTATATTTGGCGATATAACGCTTTACACGATTATTATCATGTGTGGCATTGTCACCCTCCAAAGGTCCACGCTGCACTTTCATTTTATGTGCGGTTTGCCATGTGCGAATCACCACTTCACCAACGCGCCCCATTGCTTGCGAGTCTGATGACATCATGGCAATTGCACCCAAGTCCTGCAAAATATCTTCCGCTGCAATAGTTTCACGGCGAATACGACTTTCCGCAAATGCCACATCTTCAGAAATTGCAGGGTCTAAATGATGGCACACCATCAACATATCCAAATGTTCATCAATCGTATTGATGGTATATGGACGGGTTGGGTTGGTCGAAGATGGCAATACGTTCGGCTGACCAATAGCTTTTAAAATATCAGGCGCATGTCCGCCACCAGCGCCTTCGGTATGGTAAGTATGAATAGTACGGTTTTTAAATGCTGCCAAAGTTTCTTCTAGAAAGCCGCTTTCATTTAGTGTGTCTGTATGAATCGCCACCTGTACATCATACTGATCTGCGACGGTTAAACAGTTATCAATAGCTGCAGGTGTTGAACCCCAATCTTCATGCAGTTTTAAACCGACCACACCCGCTTTAATTTGCTCGGCTATCGGCTCAGGCTGACTTAAATTTCCTTTACCGAGTAAACCAATATTCATCGGTAAATCATCAATGGCTTGTAGCATAGTCGAGATATGCCAAGGCCCCGGTGTCACGGTGGTTGCTGATGTGCCTGCCGCAGGTCCTGTACCACCGCCAATCATGGTGGTCACACCTGACATCAATGCCGTTTCCACCTGTTGTGGGCAAATCCAGTGAATATGGGTATCCACACCGCCAGCAGTGAGAATCTGCCCTTCACCTGCAATGACTTCGGTTGCAGCACCCAATGGAATAGTAATATCAGGCTGAATATCAGGGTTGCCTGCTTTACCAATTTTCCAGATGCGGCCATTTTTCAAACCAACATCTGCTTTGACAATACCCCACCAATCGACAATCAGCGCATTGGTAATCACAGTATCAGCAACGTCATCGGCTAAAAGCTGAGATTGCCCCATGCCATCACGAATGACTTTACCTCCACCAAATTTGACCTCTTCCCCATAGGTGGTGAGGTCTTGTTCCACTTCAATAAACAGTTCGGTGTCGGCTAAACGAACACGATCGCCAACTGTTGGACCAAACATTTCCGCATAAGCGCGGCGTGACATTTTCATTTTATAAGTATTCCTTTAGTCCAACTTGCCCATGACCCGACCTGCAAAGCCATACACTTCACGCTTACCGGCTAAAGCCACCAATTCAATATCACGGCTTTGTCCAGGCTCAAATCGAACGGCTGTTCCTGCTGCAATATTTAAGCGATAGCCATGAGCTTTTTCGCGGTCAAATTGCAAAGCATCATTGGCCTCGGCAAAGTGAAAATGTGAACCCACCTGAATCGGACGATCACCCGCATTGGCCACGGTCATCCTTAAGGTTTGTCTGCCCACATTCATTTCAATATCAGTATCTGGCGTAAAAATTTCACCCGGAATCATATGATGCTCCTAGACAATCGGTTGATGCACAGTGACGAGCTTAGAGCCATCGGGAAAGGTCGCTTCAACCTGAACTTCAGCAATCATTTCAGGTATACCTTCCATCACATCTTCACGTTTCAGCAAAGTCGTGCCGTAATGCATCAGTTCGCTAACCGTCATTCCATCACGTGCACCTTCCAGTAAAGCAGCAGAAATAAAGGCAATGGCTTCCGGGTAATTCAATTTTAGCCCGCGTGCCTTACGACGCTCTGCCACCAGTCCTGCAGTAAAAATTAGCATTTTGTCTTTTTCAGTCGGATTTAGTTCCATGTCTATTTCCTATTTCTTCAATATTTTTAATGCAAAATGTGTGCAAATTCATTCAGTGTTCCCTCTCCTGAACGAGCTTTTAAGCATTGCTTTAAAAGCGACGTACAAGTGAGGTTTAGGGTGAGGTGAACCTTCATTGTCATAGACCCTCCCTCTAACTCCCTCCCAAAGGGAGGGAAAATGAAAGTAGATTTCCTTCTTCTTTTAGGAGATGAGTAGCACTGCTACACCACAAGGAAGAGGTAAAATAATTGATCCTCTCTTTTACCAGTCAAACGATTCTTTAATCTCCCTAAATCCCTTTTTCTCCTCCCTTTATCAAAGGGTGAGTAGCACGGCTACGCAAGGAGGGATTATGTCCGCCAAATCCTCGGAAACTCTTCATCTAATCCAAACCAGTAACGACGTAGTCGTGCACGAATCGCAGCAAATGCATCATGACACTGGCGCACGTCATCTCCGAGATAACGCGCCATCAGCACATCATCGAGTAGCGTTAATGTCACCGGCACATCCATACGCATGATGAGTTCACGAATCAGATCAATGTGCTCATCCAGATAAAAACTTGCACGATATTTTTCAGGCGGTACAGCCCATAGACTGCCCATCACAGCATGTCCATTCATACCCAGACAGGAGTTTAACCAGCGATCCTGTCCGGAGAATTTCAGCTGATCTGCAACCAATAGCTTTGCACCGCGATACAGTAGAAAACGGCTGCGATAACCGCCCTGCTCAAACTGCTCGTATCTTGCCTGACGACCAATTACCAGCATGTCCCAGCCAATAAAACTGGCAGTTTGATCTAAATGAATAGTGGTGGACGCATGTGCATTGGCACCATCAAATAACATAGTTTCCTGCGGCAGCCATTCAAAAATCCCCTTTTCTTCCACACGAATATCAATATGCTGATAGGCCTGTTTCAGATTAGTCTTGTACCATTTACCTGCGCCTGGTGTGGTCACCAGTCCGTGCGCATTTGCTCCGACGCGCATATCGAAACTCAGGTGATCTCCTCCGGCAATTCCGGCAGGTGGATGTACAATAATTGCATGACAGACTCCGGTTTTTTCAGGCCACAGCATTTTTTGCACACGAACTGGACCCTCATGCTTGCGATGCTGCAGAATGGTTCGTCCATTACTGAAATCGGCCTCGAAACCCAGTTGTAAACGTGCAAACCAGAGTTTTGCTGCTGAGCCGCGTTCTGCTTCTACCACGCTATTCATTTCGTTGTGCACTTATCCTGACTAACTAACCTATGCCTTAAACAGACCTTGTTTTTCGATAAATTCAATAATTTGCTCAAGACCATCTTTGGTTTTCATATTGGAAAATAAAAATGGTTTCTCGCCACGCATACGTTTTGCGTCTTGATCCATAACATCCAGATTTGCACCCACCATCGGTGCTAGGTCGGTTTTATTAATGATCAGTAAGTCCGATTTGGTAATACCGGGGCCACCTTTACGTGGAATCTTTTCACCACCCGCAACATCAATCACATAAAGCGTTAAGTCTGAAAGTTCTGGGCTAAATGTCGCGGCCAAGTTGTCGCCACCACTTTCAATAATGATCAGCTCCAGTCCATCAAACTTTTCACACAGGTCATCAATTGCAGCAAGGTTAATCGAGGCATCTTCACGAATCGCAGTATGTGGACAGCCACCAGTTTCAACACCAACAATACGGTCAGGCGACATCGCTTCATTACGGGTCAGGAAGTTCGAATCTTCCTTGGTATAAATGTCATTGGTGACCACGGCCATGTTGTATTTATTTCGCAAGGCCTGACACAAATTCAGGGTTAAAGCAGTTTTACCTGAACCCACTGGGCCACCGATTCCAACGCGTAATGGACTACGTTCTGACATAATTTTTCCTTTAATTTTTAAGATCTAAATAAACGGGAATATTGATTTTCATGGCGCATACTCAGCATGGCGTAATTCGGCAAAGCGCTACTCATCTCATCATCACTCAGGTTAATGGCACGCTCGATAAGTGCCGGAATTTCTCCATGCAGATGCCAGAGAATCCGTTGGCCACTCATTTGCCCCAAAGGCACTGTTTTCACAGCAGCTAATACCTGATTTTCCAGAACAGCAAATGCATAAGCAGTCAGAACATCATCGACTTCTAAATGCAATTCGCCACACAACTGGGCATAGACTGGAACGTAGCCATACTGTTTTTTGACTTTTACTGGTCGCTTGAGTACATCACGAATCCAGGCATTCAGTGAAAATGCCAGCTGCTGGGATTCTGCCAGTAATTCCTTACTTTCACGGCTTGCCCTGTAAATTTCAGCCCAATGTTGAAATATGATTTCATCGTCATAGCTTTGCATTAAACGTTTTAAAATCGGCAGTTCGAACCGCAGCAATAGCATTTCCAACACTTCATTAAAGTAGGCAATGCTGGAAGCTTCGTCATGAATCAAGCCGGTATCAATCGCGCTTTCAACCCCTTGTGAATAGCAGTAAGCGCCGACCGGTAGTGCCGTCGAAGACAGGGTTAGCAGGCTGAGTAATTGAGAAGCCTTAATGTGCGACATGATGCAGTGACTTGATTGGACTTAAACGGTGATCATGCTGATGCTGTGCATACGCACCACTCTCTGGTTCAAACGGATGTTGTACGGTATCTACATGTAAACCTAAACCTTCGACCATTTCAGCCAGCACATGATCCGGTTCAAAATACAGTGCCGTTGGGGTCAGCATCAGTGGCACATGACGATTACCCAGGTGATAGGCTGCCTTTAAAAGATCAAATTCATGATCTGCAGTGACCTGCATCAAGGTTTCTGGCTTGGCATTAACACGCAGCAATTCACCATGATCGGTGGCGATGACTGAACCACTACGTAAAATCCCGGTACGTGGCAGATCTGCACCAATATCGGTGCCATTTTTTAGCGTAGCGCGGAAACGGCTTTTTTGACGCGTATCAAAGCTGAGTTCAATGCTTTCAATATTAGTAGAGTGACTGGCATCTTCCAGACGTTGGGTAAAAATCTTCATCTTGGCCCTATATGCATCAATTTGATTCATCACGTTCCAAAGCGGAACAATTGATCAAAAAACAGAAAATATTGCATCAAAATAAAGCATTTATCGTGCCAAGATATTGGATTCAATTTTCTTACATAAAAATTACGAATGACATTTCACCTATCTTCAATTGCGGCTAAAATATAAGAGCAGCCAGCTGAGTTAATAATTTAGTTAGTTTGACTTAATTATCTGAATTATTTAATTTTATTTAAATGATATGCTAGCAACTGGATTTAAGTAAAATTACTCGGGCTTAGCGGTTCCACGCTTTTCACGGAGTGAAAATGAAATATTTTGAATGTCCCAAATGTGAGCATCAGATCTTTTTTTATTCTACTGAATGCCATCACTGCAAATCTCCGATTGGTTATATCGCATCGGAAAAGGACATGTGCACTTTTGAAAAAATCAGTGAAGATGAGTGGATTCCGCTGAAATCAGAATATCGTGCCACGCACTATAAGCCTTGCTATAACTATACCCATTATCAGGTCTGTAACTGGATGATTCCGGGCGATTGCGATGAGGACTACTGCGAGTCCTGTCAGCTGACCCATATCATTCCCAATCTGGATGATCCCGACGTTATTACCTACTGGCGACGGCTTGAAGAGGCCAAACGGCGCTTTTTATATCTTACCCAGCGCATGAATATGATGCCGCGTCCAAAACGTACAGATGATGATGTGTTTGGTCTGCGTTTTCACTTTTTATTGCCTATGGATGGTAAGCCAGTGTTAACCGGGCATGCCAATGGCCTGATCACCATGAATGCCATTGAAGCAGATGTGGTGTATCGGGAAACCACGCGTATTGATATGGGTGAAAATTATCGCACTCTTTTGGGTCACTTCCGCCATGAAAGTGGGCATTTTTATTTCAGTATCATGCAGCATCTTCATCCAGAACTGATTGAAGAATTTAGACTTTATTTTGGCGATGAACGTCAGCATTATGCTACTGCGCTGCAGCGCCATTATGAAGAAGGTGCGCCAGAAAATTGGCAAGAAAAATATATCAGCACCTATGCGACGGCACACCCATGGGAAGATTGGGCTGAAACCTGGGCGCATTATCTGCATATTATGGATACTCTGGAAACCGCTTTTTATGGTGGTCTGCGTGTTGATGGAAATGGTAAAACCTTGGCCAGCATGTCCTTTAATGAATGCCCGATTGGCGGCAAAGACATTGAACACATTCTGGATAACTGGATCACTTTAACGTTTAACCTGAACGCCCTGAATCGTAGCATGGGACTGGAAGATGCCTATCCATTTACGCTTACCGAAGTAGTAAAAAACAAGTTGCGCTTTATTCATAGTCATGTACTGGACAAAGCATTTAAAGAAGCTGATTCAAAATTACCCGGCTAAAATCGCTGCCCCGTCAAGTTCTAAAACAATGAGAATTATCTTCTACATTGCCGTTTAGCCACCAGATCCTGGTCATTTTCATGAATTTAGCCAGTAAATGATCAATTATCCAACAATTTTATTACCATGCACGACCATAGTTTGATATTCATTTAATCTGAAAATAATTAGGCTGTTATTGTTCTTTTTCGACACGTTAGTAAAGATAAGATGAGTAGTGTAAGACAACAGAACTTTCTTCTGCGTAAAGAAAAAATTCTGAGCATGGCCGAGAACCTGCTTCTGGATAATAACGAAGACATTACGCTGAATGAGCTTGCCAGTGAAATGGATATTGCCAAGGGGACCATTTATAAGCATTTTAAAAGCAAAAACCAGTTATATCTGGAACTGATTATTTTAAATGAACAGCGTCTTCTAGAGATTTCCAAACGTTTTAATACTGACTTCCGGACTTATGTATCGGAATATATGCTTTATCATTTGCACAATTCCAATCGAACCATTTTACTGCATATGATTGAGGAGCGCCTGACCAATACTGAAAAAGGTCTGAAAGAACTGTTTCAGGAACTGTATCAGGTTCGTGAAGAACGGATTCTGAGTATCCGTGACCTTACTCGTGAATATCTGGATGCCAATAACAGTAGCATGTCGATCCGGGATTATCTGTCTTTTATCTGGACAGTGACCTATGGCGCTTCCTTGTTACTGAATTCAACCAGCTATCAAAAAGCTATCGGTTCTCGTGAACGATTGATTGAACTCTATGTCAATCAAGCCTTGATGATTGCACCCAACAATACCTCTGTATAAAAAAGCCCGACACACAGGTCAGGCTTGCTTTCGTAGCGCTACTTATACTGCTACAGGTGGAAAACCGTCTTCAGTCAGTGCAGCAACGATTTCATCCTGATGTACGCCAGTTTCTACTTCAACCAGCTTTTTCTCTACATCGATTTCAACACGTGCATGTTCATCCAGATCCTTGATGGTTGCAGTAACACTACGTGCACAACCGCCACAGGTCATATTTTCAATACGAAATTTCATGTGCTTATCTCCTTAGGAATGATTTATTCTAACTTGAAGTTGAGTGATGGCTGGAGGGTGGATTTGTATCCAGTCCCTGCTCGATATCTTTTAAAATTGCACAATCGGCACGCTCATCACCAGCACAACGCGCGACCGATTGCTTCAAAATTTTGACCATGGCCTGCATATCCTGAATTTTCTGTTCCAGTATAGTGATATGTTTTTGTGCCAGCTGTTTAACTTCACTGCTCTGCCGCACTTCATTCTGCCATAGGCCTAACAACTCTTTCATCTGTTCCGAGGAAAATCCCAGCTCGCGTGCATGCTGGATAAAACCGAGCATACGGATATCAGCATCACTATAGTCACGATAGCCACTTTCACTACGTTTCGGCGCAGGTAACAGACCAATCTCTTCATAATAGCGAATCATTTTGGCCGAGATACCAGCTCGTTTGGCGGCTTGTCCAATATTCACTGATTTACTCCTGTGCTGATAGTGGCTGATACAGCTTTAAACGCAAGGCATTGCTAACAACAAATACCGATGACAAAGCCATTGCACCTGCGGCAAACATTGGTGAAAGCAGGATGCCAAAGAATGGATACAGGATACCCGCAGCAATTGGGATCAATGCAATATTATAGACAAAGGCCCAGAACAGGTTCTGTCGAATATTCTTGATGGTGGCCTGACTGATGCCAATGCCGGTGGCGACATGCTGCATATTGCCAGACATCAGCACTACATCTGCTGCTTCAATTGCAACATCAGTCCCCGTACCAATCGCCATGCCGACATCTGCCTGAGCGAGAGCCGGTGCATCGTTAATACCATCACCCACAAAGGTTACAATGCCATGCTCTTTTTGCAGCATTTTTACGGCATCGACTTTTTCATGAGGTAAGACTTCAGCAATCACATGATCGATCTTGAGTTGTTGTGCTACCGCATTCGCCGTATGTGGGTTATCACCCGTAATCATTGCGACTTTCAGACCTTGACGATGCAATTCTTCAATGGCTTTAAAGCTGGTATCTTTAATCGGATCAGCTACAGCAATAATGGCTGCCAGTTTTCCATCGAGCGCTGCATACAGCGGTGTCTTGCCTTCTTGTCCCAATTTAGAGGCTATTCCAGCAAAGTGCTCGGTATTTAAACCCAGCTGTTGCATCAATCGTTCAGCACCAATCTGGATATCCTGATTATTGATCTGTGCTTTGATCCCGGCACCAGTAATCGAATCAAATTTACTTACTTCGATTAATTCGATCTGCTGCTCTTTTGCTGCCTGCACAATCGCATAGGCAATCGGATGTTCAGACTTGGCTTCTACCGAGGCGATCAGTTGCAAAACCTGCTGTTTATTAAAACCTTCTAGCACCTGAAAATCAGTCATGACAGGTTTTCCTTCTGTCAGTGTTCCGGTTTTATCGACTGCCACAACTTTAGTTTGCTGCAATAACTGTAGAGCTTCGCCTTTACGGAACAGTATCCCCATTTCTGCCGCACGACCGGTACCGACCATAATCGAGGTCGGTGTTGCCAGGCCCATGGCACATGGACAAGCAATAATCAGAACTGCCACGGCGTTAACCAGTGCATAACTTAATTGTGGCTCAGGACCAAACAGGAACCAGACCATAAAGGTCAATAAGGCCAGACCCATCACCGCAGGCACAAACCATAAGGTAACTTTATCTACAGCTGCCTGAATCGGCAGTTTGGCACCTTGCGCCTGCTCGACCATTTTAATGATCTGCGCCAGTACTGAATCTTCACCCACGGCGGTCGCACGGATTTGCAAGGTTCCATTCTGGTTAATAGTGCCGCCAACAACTTTATCATCAATATTTTTGGCTACAGGCACCGGTTCACCCGTCACCATCGCTTCATCGACATAGCTATGACCGGAAGTCACTACACCATCTACTGCGACTTTTTCACCCGGGCGAATTTCGATGATCATATCCTGCTGGACTTCGGAAATGGGCAGGTCCAGCCATTGTCCATCCTGTAAGACACGTGCAGTTTTAGGCTGCAGGCCAATCAGGTATTGAATCGCCTGTGAGGTTTTGCCTTTGGCACGTGCTTCCAGGTAGCGACCTAACAGGATCAAGGCAATAATGACTGCTGCCGCTTCAAAATAGACATGTACGGTGGCTTGCGGCAATAAAAATGGGAAGAATGTTGCGATAACTGAAAACAGATATGCTGCCGCTGTACCCACCGTTACCAGCGAGTTCATATCAGGTGCCAGTCGCAGTAAAGCTGGAATCCCATGCTGGTAGAAACGCCGCCCCGGAAACAATAATACCAAAGTGGTCAGTACAAACTGGATATACCAGCTGTTCTGCGTACCAATATTATGCGCAACAAAATGATGAAAGGACGGAAGCAGATGTGATCCCATTTCCAGAATAAATACCGGTAATGCCAGCGCTAGGGCAATCCAAAGATCACGATACAATGAAGCTGTTTCTTCAGCTTTTTTCTGCTGGAAGGTCTGCTGCTCGGCAAAATTCACTTTTGCAGTTTTTAGCTGTGCCTCATAACCGGCTTTTTTAACCGCTTGGATCAGATTAGCAATATTCAGGTTTGAACCAAAAACCTGTGCCGTTTCAGTGGCCAGATTGACACTGGCCGCAGTGACGCCTTCCACTTTATTGAGTGCTTTTTCCACCCGAGCGACGCAGGATGCACAAGTCATCTCTTCAATATTTAGTTCAAGCTGATCTGCTTTGACATCAAAACCGGCTTTCTGAATGGCTTTGACCAAGACCTGTGGCTGTAAAGAACTGACTGCAGTGACATAAGCCTTTTCGGTAGACAGATTCACATTGGCTTCCAGCACTTCTGGAATTTTTTTGAGGGCTTTTTCAATTCGGGCAGTACAAGAGGCACAGCTCATGCCTTCAATATCCAGTTCGAATTTCTGTTGTACCACCTTAAAGCCAGCACGCTCTATTTTCTGGATAATCTCGGCACAGGGAATCACATGATCGGCACTAATCGATGCCTTTTCCGTAGATAGATTGACATGAGCCGAAACTACGCCTTCAATTTTCTTTAAAGCCTTTTCTACCCGTGCCACGCAAGAAGCACAGGTCATGCCTTCAATCTGTACAGTCGTTTGATACAGTCGAGTATTCGACAGTTCCTGCATGGCACATCTCCTTCATTTTATTGGTGGTTTGAATCTAGCTTATAGCTTAAACCTTCCCATAGTTGGAAGGTCAAGTCTTTATGTGAAAATAAAAAAGCCCGGATCATAAACCCGGGCTTTTAACGTATTGCCAAATACTTGCTGAAAATTATTCTGCAGAAATATCTTCAAACAATATCGATGACAGGTAACGTTCACCACCATCTGGCAAAATTACCACAATGTTTTTACCTGAATTTTCAGGACGTGCTGCAAGTTGTGCAGCCGCAGCCATCGCAGCACCACTTGATATACCCACCAGAATACCTTCTTGCGATGCCGTTTTACGTGCCCATTCCACTGCCGTAGTACTGTCAATTGCAATGACTTCATCTACCAGATCAAGATCAAGGTTACCAGGAATAAAGTTCGCACCAATCCCCTGGATTTTATGTGGTCCAGGCGTCAATGATTCACCGCGTTTCGCCTGAGCAATGATTGGTGACTCAGCTGGCTCAACGGCAACCGAATAGATCGGCTTGTTACGGACTTTTTCGAAGTAACGTGAAATACCTGAAATGGTACCACCCGTTCCTACACCAGCGACCAGAATATCAACATTACCGCCAGTCGCTTCCCAGATTTCTGGGCCAGTCGTTTCTTCGTGGATTTTCGGGTTAGCGGGGTTTTCAAACTGTTGTGGCAGGAAATATGTTTCAGGCTGTTCAGTCACCAAACGAACCGCTTCATCTACTGCACCTTTCATACCTTTCGCAGGTTCAGTCAGAATCAGGTTAGCGCCAAAGGCTTTGACCACTTTACGGCGTTCGATACTCATGCTGGCTGGCATGGTCAGTGTAAGTGGATAGCCTTTTGCTGCAGCAACGAAAGCCAGTGCAATACCAGTATTGCCACTGGTTGGTTCAACAATGTGCATGCCTGGTTTTAACTTGCCAGATTTTTCAGCATCTGCAATCAGCGCTGCACCAATACGGCATTTCACCGAAAATGCCGGATTACGGCTCTCAACTTTCGCGAGTACAGTTGCTCCACCTGTGATGGCACGGTTAATGCGCACAAGAGGTGTATTGCCAATAGCTTCTGCATTGTTACTGTAAACCGCTATTCCCAGATTGTTGGGCGTAGGAAATGCTGCATCTGTACTCATTAGTATATCCCTGATGTTATTAGCTCGAAGTGCACTATCATCATACAAGTATTTTCAGATTTTGTAGAAGAAAGTGGAATCTGCACTCTATTATGGCAAATCAACTGTTATATAAGTTATTAATATACAATAAAAATAACTGATTATTTAATATCAAATATATAATTTTTATTGATATTTAAATTCACAAAAAGCCATAAAAATAAGTGATTTTTACCAAATGTTTAAGGATTCAGACCTTTATAATCATTCGCGCTGTATTTTATCTCTATGGACATTCTGAATGAATACCGATCTTGAAATCACCACCATGCGTGATTCAGCTGATCAGGTGGTTGGCATCCTGAAATCTCTTGCAAACACTGACCGTCTCATCATCCTATGTCATCTTTCCCAAGCGGAACTCAACGTTTCCCAAATTGAAAATCTCACCCACATCCAGCAACCTACACTTTCCCAGCAATTGATGATGTTACGTAAAAGTGATGTGGTCAGTACCCGCCGCGATGGTAAGCAAATTTTCTATTCTATTAAAGATCAGAATCTGGTGGTCATCCTGAATACGCTGTATCAATTGTACTGTGCAAAAGCTTAAGCATTTTATCTAGAGTCTAAACATTCCTCTTAGCACTGGAGATGATCTTCAATATGTAGATCATCTCTTTGAGACAGAATCATTACTAAGAACTGGTCAGGTCATTTTTTATATGAGGGTTGATCAAGCTCCACTTTTATCCATGATTTCTTAGCAGAAAATGTGCATAATATATCTATATTTGTGATTTAGACTTTTATATGTCCAATTCGAAGCCAAAACTGCTGCAATTATTACCGGCCTGGTCATGGTTAAGCCACTATAGTCCGGTTAAATTCAAGTCCGACGTGCTGGCTTCGTTAATTGTGGTTGCCATGCTGGTGCCGCAAGGTATGGCGTATGCCATGCTTGCTGGATTGCCGCCGATCATGGGGCTATATGCCAGTATCCTGCCTATGATTCTGTACGCTATGCTAGGTAGTAGCAGTACCTTGTCGATTGGTCCTGTGGCCATCATTTCCATGATGACCTTCGCCACGCTGAATCCTTTATTTGAAGTCGGTTCACCCGTCTATATCGAAGCAGCAACTTTATTGGCGCTGATGGTCGGAATCATTTCCCTATTATTAGGCTTAATGCGTTTTGGTTTTTTGATTCAGCTGATTAGCCATCCGGTAATTCAGAGTTTTATTATTGCTTCTGCGCTGCTGATTGCGGTTGGACAGTTTAAGTTTCTGGTCGATGTGCCATTACAAGCCAATAATCTTCAGCAATTTGTGTTTAGCCTGTTGGAATATCTCCATCTGATTCACTGGCCAAGTCTGGTTTTTGGGCTGCTGTCCATTGGCCTGCTGATCTATCTTCCAAAAATTCTGAAATCCCAGTCTGTACAAAGCCGGATTGGATCGACTGATTTTCTGGTGCGTGCTGTTCCATTAATGCTAGTCGCTTTGGGTATTTTGGCTGTGGTGTATCTAAATCTACAAACACAAGGGATCAAAACGGTAGGTGCAATTCCTTCCGGATTTCCACCTTTAAGTTTTCCACACTGGAACTGGGATTTAGTGCTCACCTTGCTGCCAGGCGCGACCATGATTGCGATGATCAGTTTTGTGGAATCGCTGTCTATCGCGCAAGCAACAGCATTACAGCAACGCAGCCAACTGAACAGTAACCAGGAACTGATTGCACTGGGTATTGCCAATATTAGTGCCGGAGTCAGTTCTGCCTTTCCAGTTACTGGTAGCTTGTCACGTACTGTGGTCAACGCGGATGCTGGTGCCAGAACGCCAATGGCGGGTGTACTGTCTTCCCTGCTGATTATTTTGGTCAGCCTGTTTTTTACCGGTTTCTTTGAAGACCTGCCACTGGCGATTCTTGCCGCCACGATTATTGTATCGATCTGGAAACTGGTTGATTTCCAGCCCTTTATGAACGCTTGGCGCTATTCCAAAGCAGACGGGATTGCCATGTGGGTAACTTTCTTTGGTGTGGTGCTGATTGATATCTCGACAGGTCTGGTCATTGGCATTATTTCCACCTTCGTGCTGATGCTGTGGCGTATTTCCCGTCCGCATATTGCAGTAGTCGGCCTGATTGAAGGCACCCAGCATTTCCGCAACGTGCAGCGCCATCAGGTGCTAACTTCAGATCAGGTGCTTTCATTGCGTATTGATGAAAATCTAAGCTTCCTGAATGCTAATGCTTTTAAGGGCTTTTTGATTAATGCGGTCAGTGATAAAGACCAGCTTAAGCATGTCATTTTGAACTGTTCCAGTATCAGTGCCATTGACCTTAGTGCTCTGGAAATGCTGGAAGATCTGAATACAGAACTGTCCAAACTCAATATTCGTCTACACTTTGCTGAAGTGAAAGGACCAGTCATGGATCGCTTACAGGAATCCAAATTGCTTAAACATCTCAGTGGACGGATTTATCTGACGCACTATCAGGCAATTCGGGATCTCTCCCCCGATCTGTTTAATGATCACAGTAAAGATTATTCCATTTAACTCATTTGACTGTTCCAGGAACAACGTGATTAATTTTGAAGGCATCTCGTAGTATCAGCAAAATTGATCACTTTTTTAAGAGCATTTCTATAATAAATATATGGTATACATTTTCATCTTAAAATTTTGTCCAAAACCTGATTTTGATTAAATTATAGACAAAAAGTATAGGTGGTTTTCTATAATTATTATTTATTTTCATAAACTTATATTTAAACTAAAAATATATTTTAAGCACATAGAATTTTAAGTATAAAATAACGCAAATTTTTTCCGCATTTAGCCCTCGTAATTTACACAAGGCAACCTTATGTTCTCTGCCCTTTCGCGTATGAGTTTAGTCTCCCGAATCATCATTGCCATTATACTTGGTATTGGTGTCGCGCTGGTTTTTCCAGAATATGCGCCCTACCTCAGTCTGCTAGGCGACCTTTTTATTAAAGCTCTTAAATCTGTCGCTCCTGTCCTCGTTTTCATTTTAGTTCTAGCTTCCATTGCTAACTTTAAAGTGGGTCAAGGCAACTCCCGTATGCGCCCGATCATGTACATGTATGCGATCGGCATGTTCCTGGCCGCAGTGAGTGCTGTAATTGCCAGCATCATGTTTCCAAGTACGCTGTTCCTGGACGTCGCTGCACAAGGTGACTTACAGCCACCAGGCAGTTTAAGTGAAATCCTGAAAAATCTGCTGCTCAGCTTTGTTGCGAACCCGGTGGTTGCAATTGCTGAAGCAAATTTCATTGGTATTCTGGCTTGGGCTGTGGCACTGGGCATTGCATTCCGTCATGCATCTGAAACCACTAAAACCGTATTAAATGATGCAGCAAATGCCATTAACCATGTGATCCGTCTGGTAATTAGCTTTGCACCTGTCGGTATTTTTGGTCTGGTAGCAGTTACTTTTGCCGAAGCGGGTCTGGAAACTTTAGAAAGCTACGGTCATTTGCTGGCAGTATTGCTTGGAACGATGGCCTTCGTAGCACTGGTAGTGAATCCATTACTGGTTGCATTGGTGACACGTGCCAATCCTTATCCACTAGTCTTTACCTGCTTGCGCGAAAGTGGCATCACTGCATTCTTTACCCGTAGCTCAGCTGCAAATATTCCGGTAAATCTGGATCTGGCGAAACGCTTAGGTGTGTCTGAATCCACTTCAAGTGTAGCCATTCCACTGGGTGCAGCCATCAATATGGGTGGTGCATCAGTGACCATTACGGTTCTAACCTTGGCAGCAGTCAATACCTTGGGTATTAGTGCCGACTTTAGTACCATGCTGATTCTGTCTGTGGTTGCAGCAGTCTCTGCATGTGGTGCCTCTGGTGTTGCCGGTGGTTCATTGCTGCTGATTCCAGTGGCATGTGGGCTGTTTGGTATTTCTTCTGATATCGCAATGCAGGTCGTTGCAATCGGTATGGTGATTAGCGTATTGCAGGATTCAACTGAAACTGCACTCAACTCATCAACTGACGTTTTATTTACTACAGCTGTAGACCGCGCATCTAATTGATCTTATATTGATAATTCAATATTTTTGCCAATAGATGTTGAGTTGTTATGCCATTACAGCGTTTACCCATCTGGGTTCAACTGGGTGCATTTTTTCTTGCCGTGAATGCCGGCATGATTAATGTACTCGGTCTGGTTACTCTCCTGCACCAATCCGTTTCCCATATGACCGGGAATATCAGTATGCTGGCCATGGCACTGGTGCAATGGCAGCCTGAACAGATTCTCTATCTGTGCCTGGTTACTGCGTGTTATGTCATTGGCTCAATGTATAGCGGTCTTATCTTGGGAAATAGTCACTTTCAGCTAGGCCGCCGTTATGGATATCCGCTCAGTCTGGTGGCTCTTTTTATTATCCTGTGCTGGATCTTGTTACCGTATTTTCCTCATTATGGCTTGCTGTGGGCCTGTGTGGCGATGGGTGTGCAAAATGCCATGGTCAGTCACTATAAAGGCACGATTATCCGCACTACGCATTTATCTGGTGTATTAACCGATCTTGGGCTGTCATTAGGCTATAAGTTGCGTGGACTGGAAGTTGAATCTCGACGGACTATCCTGCATTTACTGATCCTGATCGGATTTTTAATTGGCGGTGTTCTTGCCAGCTGTATTTATCCTTATTTAAAATTAAACGCATTCCTGATCCCGGCAGCACTCAGCCTTAGTCTAAGCCTGATTTACTGGATCATTTATTTACATTATCGACGCTTATAGCATTAATTCTCTGGAAATACTCATGGTTAAAAACGCACTACAGGCACAATTGTTAAAGGCAGGTCTGGTCGATAATAAGAAAGCAAAAAAATTGTCAAAGCAGGCCGTTCATGAAAAGCGCACTGGTGATAGTACTGAAGCTGAAATCAAGGCGAAAATTGAACAGGTCAAACTGGAAAAACTGGCAAAAGATCAGGCCATTGAACAAGAGAAAAAGGCAGCGCTGCAGGAAAAAGAACTCAAAGCTGCCATTATGCAGATGATCAATCAGCATAAAATTCGCGATACTGATGGTGAGATTTCCTATCAGTTTATTGATGATTCTAAAATCAAGAAAGTCTATCTGAATCAGCAAATTTATAATGCCCTGGTTGCAGGCAGTTTGGTGATCGCCCGCGAAAATGACAGCTATGCTTTCCTGCCTAAAGCACTGGCGGATCGTATCAATGCCAAAATGGAAGGCTTCATCATTGTGAATAATTCCGAAAAGAATGAACAGACTACCGATGAAGAAGATCCATATGCAGCATATGTGATTCCGGATGACCTGATGTGGTAATCCATGAAAGCCAAAAGCTCCCTATTTCGGGAGCTTTTTTTAAGCACTATTAACATAATGATTCGAGGTAGACAATCAAACTGGCTGTGCTGTATCAGCCATTAGCTCCTGAATAAATTGATCAAAACGTTGCCCTTGTTTTGGTGAATGTTCCCAGATGCTACAGCCCAAGTTCTTTGCATCATCAAAGGCTTCATCCTCATAAATAATAGTATTCAAAAAATGTGCACCAGGAATGGCTTTGAGAAAATTCTGATTTGCTTCAATTTGCGAGATTTCGATCTGCTGAGGTACACGCATCAGTATTCCATAGATTTTTAACTGGGTATTAAACTGTGCAACACTGATGGCCAGTTGCAGCATCTCAGTATACATCTCCTGCTCTTCAGCCTCTGCTGACATAGGAATAATCAGTTTATCTGCTCGCATTAACACCGAGCGCAATGCATAACTATCATGCCCGGCGATATCAATCACGATATCATCATATTGAGTTTTGACCTGTTCTACACGCCGCATTAACTCATCTGGATGGTCTTTTAAGGAAATATGTTCAAAGCCAAAACCTGTACGATGCAAAGCCACCCATTCAAAATTCTGCTTGTCGTCATCGGTATCAATATAGAGTGTTCTGGCTTGAAGACGCAGATATTCTGTCAGATTCATTGCCAAGGTACTTTTACCTGAACCTCGTTTCGGACTGGTCACCACAAAGATCGTCATATTATCCCCGTATTTTTAATCAAAAATATTATTAAATACTTAAAATAATTATGGTTTTAAAATGAATGATTTAATTTGAAAAGTCAAAACTCATTTAAATTAGATCATAAAAAAGCACCCTTAGATGTTTTGTTTAAAAATCTTTCTGACTAAGATCAATTTTGAGTTTTCTGTCCAATAAACAGAATTGCATCCTGCTGATTGCTGTTCTCGGCCATCATATAAATTGACTGGCTATCAATCTGGTTCAGCAATATCCCATCTACTTCCTGTGCCCCATTCAAACAGTCGGAACTTGCAGAACCTGTTAAGACCAGATGAATATTAAAATATGGCGCATTGTTTTCCGAACTCACTCTTCCTGCAAATGCACACTTGTCCTGATCGCCGACAATTCCTGTCACCACTCCGCAACGGTCTATATTGACTGTAGTAATTACATTATTGGTTAAAGTCGTGGTTCGACCGCTATAGTGCCCTTGCAGGCTGGATATACTGGTATTGTCACGGCTGTAATCTGTATTATAAATAAGGTTAAAAGGCCGATTATTGGTATTATTGACATTTCCCTGCAGGTTCTTTTCCGCCGTATAATGACCATTCAGGGTTACGCTAGCAGTTTGATTCAGGGCAAAATTATAGTCGCGAATGTTGGTCGCACTAAAGCGATTGCCCGATAAAGAAAACTGCCCACGCATAATACCAGTATAACCATTATCTGCTGGCAGTGAATACAATAACCAGAAATTACTATTTTTCTCGATCACACCTAGAATAGAGCGCGGACTCAGATTTTCATCTGTAAAACTGCCGAGATAGACACCTGTCAAGCGGCTTGAGGATAAACCATCTACACCTCTAAAAATATCATCATTCCCATCACCGCAGGCATTCAGCGCTAAGGCTAGACCGACAATTGCTAACTGTTTTTGCATAATTCTACCCTTTGTATTTTTGTAGGAGGGTGATCTTTGATGTGCATCTTTATCATAGTTGGGCTACTTAGGAGCTGATATGAAATGCGGATAAAGTCTCCTGTTCATCTGATGTAATTAACAGTTTTAAAACTTTCCTGATCATTTCAACAAGTCATAAGGATGACCGCTGGTTAATCAAATTTTAAATAAGCAGAATCTGCTTCTCTATCCGTTTTTGTATCTTTTTATAAGCATAATATTGAAGGATCAAAATGCTGTAACGGGACAGATATGTTTTAAAACGTTATTCAAGGTTAATAAATAATTTCTAAGCCTATAAACTGTATGGCATTTTTACATTGAAGAGAAAGATCAGTTGGAACAGTTTAGATTTATTCAGAACATTCAAGATTGGGCAGATCAATACCCTTGGCTGGAAATGCTGTCTTCTTTAAGCATTGTGATTGCGGTGGCTTTTATCGCCAATCTGTTTGCCAAACAGGTTGTTGTTCGTGGAATTCGTAAACTGATTTCCAAATTACCTTTTGCCAACAACACGATCTTTGCGGAACACAGTGTAATTCGCCGTATTGCCAATATTGTACCCGCCATTGTGATTATGAATGGGATCAGCACGGTTCCACACTTGTCAGATAAAGTGCAGACCTTTGTACAGATGGGTGCTCAGGCTTTTATTTTCCTAACCATTGCCCTAGCACTGGGTGAATTGCTGAATATTTTTAACCTGATTTATCAGCGCAACCCCAAATCACGCAATAAACCGATTAAAGGCTATTTGCAGCTAGTGAAACTGCTGATTTTTATTGTCTGTGGATTAATGATTCTGGGTACCTTCCTGAAAAAGGATGTATTTACCTTGCTGGCCGGTTTCGGTGCAATGGCTGCCGTGCTGATGCTGGTGTTTCAGAACACGATTCTTTCATTGGTAGCTTCAGTACAGATTTCTTCTTATGACATGGTGCGTATCGGTGACTGGATTGAAATGCCTTCACTGAATGCGGACGGTGATGTGATTGATATGTCATTACATACCGTGACCGTGCAAAACTTTGACAAAACCGTTACGACCATTCCAACCAACAAGTTAGTGACGGATACGTTTAAAAACTGGCGAGGAATGCAGGAAGCTGGTGCGCGTCGTATCAAACGTTCGATTCATATTGATCAAAGCAGCGTGCATTTTATGAGTGAGGAAGAACAGACCAAACTGAAAAACTTTATCCTGCTCGATCATTACCTGAATACCAAGACTGAAGAACTGGTCAAATTCAACCAGCAGTTACAGCATAATTCCCAATATAATCAGCGCCGTTTAACTAATTTAGGAACGTTCCGTGCCTATCTGGAATTTTATCTGCAACAGCATCCGGGTATTACTAAAGACTTTTCTCTGATGGTGCGTCAATTACAGCCGACCAGTGAAGGCTTACCGCTAGAAATCTATGCCTTTACCAATACCACGGTGTGGACTGAATATGAGAATATTCAGTCTGATATTATGGATCATGTATTGGCAATTATTCCTGAATTTGGCCTGAAAGTGTATCAGGCACCTTCAGGCAGCGATTTTAAGGAAGTATTTACAGCGCCTGCTTCGCCAATTATTACTTAATTTCAACGCAGTTACTCCAGGCCTGAAATGATACGTCATCTCAGGCTTTTTTTATTGATTTAGACATGTAATCTCATCAATGTCTTTTTAAAATTTATTTACCTGAAATTAACTTTTCCAGGTTTTAAGCTTTGCAACCTAAAGTTTGATTTAGTTAATCATTTTGTGGCAATTTCACCTTAATTCAGCCTTATAAAAACAGAATCCTTTATAATCCGTGAAAAGCAAAATGCATGAGAAAAGAGCACACTAATGTTTCGATGGCTTGAACGGCTGGTAGACCCCTATCCCACCAAAAATCTGAACCAACCCTTGCCCACCAGTTTTTTCCCTTTTGTCTGGCAAGCAGCTTATGGCGTACGCCGTTATCTGTTGATTCTTGTCCTTTGTACTGCGGGTGCAGCCAGTTTCGAGGCCTTGCTGTATGCTAAAATTGGCGATCTGGTTAATTGGCTCAGCCAAAGTCAGCCAGACACCTTTTTGGAGCAACATGCGACCAACCTGACTTTACTCACTATAGTCCTGCTGGCCAATATCTTCTTTGCCAGTGCGCAATCCTTGATCAAGCACCAGATTTTATACAGTAATTTCCCGATGCGTTTGCGCTGGCGTTTCCATAATCTGCTGCTCAAGCAAAGCCTGGATTTCTTCCACAATGACTTTGCCGGTCGTTTATCTGCCAAGGTCATGCAGACTTCACTGGCGATCCGTGAATTCTGGGTCATTCTCGGCGATATGCTGGCCTATGTAGTGATTTATTTCATTACCATTAACATCGTACTCGGTTCAATTTCTGCTTATCTGATTATTCCACTGATGGTATGGCTGCTACTGTTTATCTGTGCTGCCAGCTATTTTATTCCCCGTCTCAGCAAAATCTCGCATGAACAGGCCGATGCCCGTGCGGTAATGACTGGCCGTGTGACCGATGCCTATACCAATATTCAGACCGTTAAACTTTTTGCTCATGCAGGCCGTGAAAGCCAGTATGCCAAAGCATCCATGCAAGAGTTTATGGTGACGGTTTATAAACAGATGCAACTGGGGGCCCAGTATGAAATCAGTATTTTATTGCTGAGCCTCGTACTCTATGGCGGTGTATTAGGGACAGCGATCTGGTTATGGATGGAAGGTCAGGCTCAACTCGGCATTATTGCTGCAACTACGGCGATGGTACTGAAACTGAATAGTATTGCCGAATTCCTGATGTGGCAAACCTCGCAATTGTTTGAAAATGTCGGAACCATTCAGGACGGCATGGGAACTCTGGGTAAATCAATTTCGATTCAGGACAAGCCGGATGCTAAAGAACTGGAACTAAAACAGGGTGAAATCAAATTTGATAATGTTTGTTTTGCCTATAATGACAAAAACGTGATTGATGGTTTGAACCTGACCATTCGACCGGGTGAAAAAATCGGTGTGGTGGGTCGTTCTGGTGCCGGTAAGTCTACCCTGATTCAATTATTACTGAATTTCTATCGTATTGACCAAGGTCGTATTTTAATCGATGGACAAAATATTGAAGATGTGACTCAAGATAGCCTGCGCAAGAATATTGCCATGGTGACACAGGACACTTCACTGCTACATCGTAGTGTGGCTGAAAACATCAAATATGGTCGTCCGAATGCGACGGATGAAGAAATGTTTGAGGCGGTGCGTAAAGCTGAGGCAGAGGAATTCATTCCGCAACTAAGCGATATGCGCGGTAAGCGTGGTTATGAGGCCTATGTTGGCGAGCGTGGCGTCAAGCTGTCTGGTGGTCAGCGTCAGCGTATTGCGATTGCCCGTGTCTTTCTGAAAGATGCACCTATTCTGATTCTGGATGAAGCAACCAGTGCACTGGATTCAGAAGTTGAAGCGGCAATTCAGAGCAGTCTGGATGAGCTGATGAAAGGTAAAACCGTGATTGCGATTGCTCACCGTCTTTCTACTATTGCGCAAATGGACCGGTTGATTGTGCTAGATCAGGGTAAGATTGTCGAACAAGGCACACATGATGAACTGGTGGCATTGAATGGAATTTATGCGCATCTGTGGCAACGTCAGACTGGCGGATTTTTAATAGAACACGACACAAAAGAACAAGGATAGAACATGTTATACCTGGAAGACCTGCAGATTGGTGATGAATTTAAAAGTCGTTCTTACCGCATGAGTAAGGATGAAATTCTAAAGTTTGCTCATGCCTATGACCCGCAACCGTTTCATGTCGATGCGGAACAGGCCGAACAGCATCCGATCTTCCGGGGTCTAGCCGCCAGTGGCTGGCATACTGCTGCGGTGGTCATGCGTTTATGGACCGAATGTTTCCCGGTTGCTTATGGTTTGATTGGAGCGGATTCGCATGTGCGTTGGCCCTGCCCGACCCGACCTGATGATGAAATCCGGGTGATTGTGACCATCACTGATATTCAACCTTCCAAACGTAAACCTGATCGTGGCATCGTTCGCTATGAAACACAGGCCTTGAACCAGCAAGATCAGGTTCTGTTTAATTCAACCACAAATATTCTGGTATTTAAGCGAGAATTTACAGCAGTTTAGTTTGATTTTTACCCACATTTCAGGCTAATCTGCTTGAAGTGTTTGGGTAAGGCTCAGCATTTTGTCCAACAATTTTAAAGATAAAACTGGCTAGTTCATGCCAATATGGGCACATAAATAGAAAAAATTTGACTGAGTGCAACGGATCGCGCATGAAGATAATTGTTCCACGCCAAGACCAAGGCATCCCGGGTGTTTATGGTCTTTTGCTTCTCGACGTTATCTCCCGCTGGGGCTATAACGATGAGTCGCTATTCAAACCTTTTGGGTTAACCAGCGAACAGCTGGCAGACCCTGAGTTCCGAATTCCAACTGCCATTGCCAATGATATGGTTAAACACGCACTCAAGCTGACTGGTGAACCGACCTTGGGCTATCACCTCGGCACACAGATGCGTATTTCTATTCATGGCTTTATTGGCTATGCCATCATGACGGCAAACAATATTACCGAAGCTTTGGTGCTGGCCAACCGTTTTATTCAGTTGCGTTTGCCCTTCCTACAACTGTTCTTCTCGACCTTTGGGGTCAAGGCCACAGTACAGCTACAAACTGATATTCAGATGGAACCGCTGCGTACTGAAATTTCAATCGCCCTGATGATCGGTCTGATCAGTATGGCTAAAGCCATTACCGGGATCAGCGATGCAACCGGAGAAATCGATTTCGATTTTAAAAAGCCGGAAGGTTTTGAACGCTTTATGGTGAAATTCCCTACGCATCAGTTTCGTTTTGAACAGCCACATCTGTTACTTAGCTTTGATAAAAACTATCTGATGAATAAACTGGTGCATGCCGACCCAATTGCCAGCCAGATTGCGATTAACCAGTGTGAAGCAGAACTTTCCGCACTGGGTGAACGGCATCGTATTGCCATGCGGGTACGGGATATTTTGACCAATTCAGAACAGCATTATCTTAGTATTGAAGCAGTCGCCGATCGTCTGCATATGTCGGATCGTACCTTGAAACGTCAGCTGGCCGCAGAAGGCACTTCTTTCTCGACACTGGTCGATGAAGTACGTTATCGTCATGCAACTTCCCTGCTTTCACGAACAGACTTCACTCTGGAACAGATTGCCGATGAACTCGGCTATAGTGATGTCGCCAACTTCAGTCGTGCCTTTAAACGCTGGAGTGGTCGCAGTCCAAGCAACTGGCGTAAAGATCCGTATCTATAAGCCTTTTGTTTTGCAGCAAAAGAATGTATAAATCATGTCAAAAATGAACCTAAGCGATTTAAGGAGTTATCAATGAATCATCCTTCAGAATTAAAGTACGCAAGTACACATGAATGGGTACGCATTGAGGGTGATCTTGTGGTGACCGGTATTTCTGACCATGCACAGGATGCTTTAGGTGACCTGGTCTATGTTGAAGCGCCAGATCTTGATTCACACGTGACCGCAGGTCAGCAAGCAGGTGTTGTCGAATCTGTAAAAACTGCGTCAGATATCCATGCGCCTGTTTCTGGTATCGTTGTTGAAATTAACCCGGCACTGGAAGATGATCCGGATTTCATTAATGATGACCCGTATGGCAAAGGCTGGATTTACAAAATCAAGCCAGATAATATCGCAGATGTCGAAAAACTGCTCAGCAATACTGAATATGAAGCAGGGCTTTAATTTAACCTGTTTTAAGAATCAGCCTGCGGGCTGATTTTTTTATACCTGAATTTTTAAGACCTTTTACATATTAAAATGACACCACATTTGTCGTTTTTTATTGTATTATTCACATAATCTCCCATATAGTCTTCGTGACACGCTTCGTTGCTGAATATCGCATTCAGCATGTTCCATAAAAAAATACTAATTTTGGCCTAGCGTCTCACATTAAAATTTCTGGATCATGATGAACGCAACTGTAACGCCGTTGTGGACAAAGTCCTTTTTGCTTTGTCTGGCAAATAATCTGTTTTTGTTTATTTTTTATTTTGCTCAAACTACGATTTTACCGATTTATATTCTTAAAGAACTTGGGGGCAGCGTAACCCAAGCCGGATTAACCCTGACGCTATTCATGGTTTCTGCAATCTTGATCCGCCCATTTAGTGGTTTGATTATTGAAAAACTGGGACAGCGCCGTACTTTAATTATCTCGGCGACGATGTTCTGTTTTATTGCTTTTAGCTATTTATTTATTAGCAATATGACCAATTTATATATTCTGCGTTTAATCCATGGAGTCTGGTTTAGTATCCTCACTACCGTTTGTGTTCCTGTGGTAAACCAGTTTATTCCGGATAGTCGCCGAGGCGAAGGCATGGGCTATTATGCCATGTCGATGAATCTCGGAATTGTACTCGGCCCCCTCATTGGCCTAAGTCTTATTCCTTATTTAAGCTATACCATGGTGACTGCTGTACTGGTAGCCATGATCTTTATCGGTTATATCTTCTGCTTTCTAATTCCGGTGCAAGAAGTCAAACAACCAGACAGTGAAGCTGAAAAAACCAAGTGGGGTTTAAGTGATTTTGTTGAGAGAAAATCCCTGACCATTGCCTTAATGGCCATGATGATATCCTTCTCTTATGCCAGCATCATGTCCTTTATTGCCCCCTTTGCCAGTTCAATTCATCTGATGCAGTACGCAGGCTTATTCTTTGTAGTTTTTGCCATTTCCATGATGAGCCTACGCCCGATTACTGGCAAAATTTATGACCGTAAAGGTCCACAATATGTAATTTATCCTGCGGTTCTTACCTTTAGTCTGGGGCTATTGGTTTTAAGTCAGATTCATACCCTGACTGGATTTATGCTGGCAGCCGTACTGATCGGATTGGGTTTTGGCAGTGCTCAACCTTGCTTGCAAACTCTCGCCATTCAACGTGCTCCCAAGCACCGGATTGGCTATGCCACTTCGACTTTCTACACCTGCTACGACATCGGCATTGCCATTGGTTCATTAGTCGTTGGGATGATGATTACCAGGCAAAGCTTTAGCTTCGCCTTTATTATTTGTGCCGCTCTAACAGCTCTGAGCCTGCTGTATTTTAAATTCGTGGTTCAACGTACAACTGTTATAGCTTAATCCAGTAATAAAAACCGACCTTATTTCATGTCGGTTTTTAGTTTAAACGCCTAAGATTTATGAGCTTTGTTCTGTGCTACTGGCATCTTCATCCGTTTCATTATCCGGCTTTTTCTCTTCCACCATACTAAATGCGGTGGCTGTATTATTCATGGCTGGGTTAGCACGCGTACTTTTCAGTTTGATTTGCAGACGAAGTTCATTGGTCGAATCAGCATTACGCAATGCTTCTTCATAAGAAATTGCACCTTCGTTATAAAGATCAAATAATGCCTGATCAAAAGTCTGCATACCAAGTTCGCGTGATTTACCCATAATTGCTTTTAATTCATGGAAATCACCTTTCAGAATCAGATCCGATACCAATGGTGTATTCAGCATAATTTCGACTGCGGCACGACGCCCCTTGCCATCTTCAGTACGGACCAAACGCTGAGAGACAATCGCTTTCATATTGGAAGACAGATCCATCAATAACTGATTACGGCGTTCCTCCGGGAAGAAGTTAATAATCCGGTCGAGCGTCTGGTTGGCATTGTTGGAATGCAGCGTCCCCAGACAGAGATGCCCTGTTTCGGCAAAGGCAATCGCATGTTCCATGGTTTCCGTATCCCGGATTTCACCAATCAGAATCACATCGGGTGCCTGACGCAAGGTATTTTTTAAGGCATTATGCCAGGAATGGCTATCTACACCGACCTCGCGATGGGTAATCATTGACTTCTTATGTTTATGTACATATTCCACCGGGTCTTCTACGGTGATAATATGGCCTGCTGAGTTTTCATTACGATAATCAATCATCGCAGCAAGTGAAGTCGACTTACCTGAACCTGTACCGCCCACGACGAGTACCAGACCGCGCTTTTCCATAATCACATGCTTGAGTGACTCTGGCAATTTTAACTTCTGGAAATTCGGAATTTCTGCAGTGATGGTCCGGATCACCATACCGACATTGAGCTGCTGCTGGAACACGTTGACACGGAAACGTGAAACGCCCGGTACAGTAATGGCAAAGTTACATTCCAGTTCTGCTTCATATTCTTTACGCTGCTTTTCGTTCATCAGTGCATAGGCAAACAGTTTGGTTTTTTCTGGGGTAAGTTCCTGTTGCCCAAAAGGTTTCATTAATCCCTGATGCTTGATACTCGGAGGAAAGTCTGCGGTAATGAACAGGTCTGAACCACCATATTCAACGACCTTGGTCAGCATATGATGCATAAACTTACGTGCTTCTTCTAATAACTCTGCCGTGAACATATTTTCCTCTGTAATGCACAATGGTATAAATCTTCAAAAAAAGACTCATATCAATATATTTTGATTTTATTGTGCAGCGTTTTTTTAAAAGCCTCAAATACATTTGATTTATAAAGATAATTTTTTCAAATAATTCTGTGACCTGATTCAAGGAAAATAAAAATAAAGGGAAATGATCTTAATGGAATTAAAATCTAATAGTTATAACTACTGATAAATTAGAGTTCAGATTTTAGGAAAGTAAATTGGAAACTCATCGAAATAAATCCGCCCTATACTATTTTTTGAATAAGGAAATTAAATTAAAAGCCTTGGTGGCTAAAGCTTTATGATCTTTAAACCACCGCTGAAAATTTATCATCCAACTCAACTGCATTTGATTGCAGCTTGGTTTCAGCAAAATGCAGTATGTCAGTTTCTGGAAAGTGTAGTTTCCTTGGATTGTTCCAGTATCGTCATTTTACTTCCTTCTTCCTGAAGAGCTGGATTGATGCGACTGCTCTTTAATTTGATCTGCAAACGCATTTCATTACTCGAATCTGCATTACGCAAGGCTTCATCATAAGAAATAACTCCCTGGTTGTACAAATCAAATAATGCCTGATCAAAGGTCTGCATGCCGAGTTCACGCGAACGCGCCATAATAGTTTTCAGCTCGTAAAAATCTCCTTTACGGATAAAATCAGACACCAGCGGCGTATTCAATAAAATTTCAACAGCAGCACGACGACCTTGCCCATCCTCGGTACGGATCAAACGTTGCGAAATCACAGCTTTCATATTGGCGGATAAATCCATTAACAGCTGATTGCGGCGTTCTTCCGGGAAGAAATTAATAATGCGGTCTAAAGCCTGATCGGCATTATTAGAATGCAGGGTGGCCAAACACAGATGAACGGATTCAGCAAAGGCAATCGCATGCTCCATACTTTCGGTATCCCGGATTTCACCAATCACGATCACATCCGGTGCCTGACGCATGGTATTGATCAGCGCGTTATGCCAGGAAACACAATCTACGCCAATTTCACGTTGGGTAATCATGGACTTTTTATGTTGATACACGTATTCCACCGGATCTTCCATGGTAATAATATGTCCTTCAGAATAGGTATTGCGGTGATCAATCATGGCTGCCAGTGTGGTGGATTTACCAACACCTGTCGCACCTACAATCAGAACCAGCCCACGTTTTTCCATAATCACTTGTTGCAAAGAGTTTGGTAGTCCTAATTGCTGAAAGCTTGGAATCTCCGTAGTAATGGTTCTGATTACCATCCCAACATTATGCTGTTGCTGAAAGACATTGACCCGGAAGCGTGATACACCCGGTACACTGATACCGAAATTGCATTCCATCACTGATTCAAATTCCTTGATCTGTCGTTCATTCATTAAAGCATAGGCAAACAAACGGGTTTTATCCGCTGCCAGTTTTTGCTGACCAAAAGGTTTCATCAAGCCCTGCTGTTTGATACTTGGTGGAAAATCTGCGGTAATAAAAAGATCGGAACCTCCATATTCAACCACTTTGGTCAGCATATGGTGCATAAATTTACGTGCTTCATCGAGCAATTCGGGTGTATACATATCCAGGTCCCTCAGATCATGTCCATCGCGCGATATAAAACGGTTTGATGCAGATCCTGAAAAATTATTGTTATTGTGAAATCACTTATTTTTTGATGTATTTATAAATATATTTTTAATGATTATTATTCTGTATGTTCTACATAGTAACGGTGCTGATCGAAACTTTATAAGCAGTCTTCCTCTCAGTAGCATTCACTCATGCCTTTCCCCCAACAGTGTGAGGAAAGGCATGACCGTAAATTTAAGCACTACGCTTTAAACCTTCCAGTCGCAGTGAATCTGTCATATTTAACAACAGTTGTTCGGTTTTTGTCCAGCCCAGACATCCATCTGTAACCGACTGTCCGTAAACCATACCATCTGAAATTTTCTGATTGCCATCAACCAGATGACTTTCCAGCATCACACCGCGAACATTGGTCTGTAGGCGTTCTGCCACGATCTGCTCTAAAACTTCCGGTTGTAACATCGGATTTTTGGAACTGTTGCCATGGCTACAGTCAATCACTAATGCTGGCAATTCCGCTGAATGTTTGGCTTTGATTTTCTCGATTTCAGATAACTGGTAGTTCGGACCACTATTTGATCCACGCAGAATCAGATGGGCTTTTGGATTGCCTTTGGAATTTAAAATACATGGTAAACCCGATTGGCTCATGCCCAGGAACTGATGCGGATGAGAAGCTGACTGAATCGCATCTAAAGCAATCTGAATCGAACCATCAGTGCCATTTTTGAAACCGATGCTGTATGGCATTTGGCTAGAAATTTCGCGGTGGATCTGAGATTCACTGGTACGTGCACCAATCGCACCCCAAGCCAGTAAATCATCGAAGTATGCCGTCGCCATTGGACTAAGGATCTCCGAAGCAATCGGTAAGCCCATACCAATAATGTTCAGGTAAAGTTCGCGGGATTTTTGCAGACCCAGCTGCATATTGGATGAACCATCCAGTACAGGATCGTATAGGAAACCTTTCCAGCCGACTGTGGTACGAGGCTTTTCAATGTAAGCACGCATGACCAGGAAAATCTGATCAGAAATTTGAGCCTGTAACTGTTTTAATTTTTCTGCATATTCAAGTGCGGAGGCTTCATCATGGATGGAGCATGGTCCGGTAATCACCATCAGACGGTGATCTTTACCCTCTAGAATGTTCTGTATGGTTTGTCGCTGTCCGGCAATCTGTTCAGCCAATTGTGGAGACAATGGCAATTGTGCTTTCAATTCTGCCGGCAGGCTTAATAGAGTTTCAGTTTGCTGTTGTTGTGATGTAATAACGCTATTCATGACTTTCATCCTTTGGACTGATCAATACAGTCCGAACTTTTATTTGAGCTTTATGGGTCTATGTGTCTGTGTGCTAAGGTTCATCAACTGGTTAAAGTAGAACCAATAAAAGTTGCTAAAGTATGAATAGTTAAAGTAAGTCATGGCTGTCTCCAAAATTAGTAAATATAACAAGCATAAAAAAACCTGATCAGGGTTGCCGATCAGGTATAAACTGGGTGGGCAACCTTTTACTTGCCCGAACGCATTCAGGCAATCATCTAAACTGCCAGAAATAATAATAAGCGTTTAAGTTTACAGGTTGCTTGAGCATGTTATGTAATTCATAAAAATGTGAATATGAAATTTAAAATACGCGGTATATCAGTATTTGACAAGTAAAAATTGTAAAAAAAATATTTATTAGTGTGGCTATTTTTATTTATCAATCCACCTATTTGTCATAGCTATACCAAAGTTTGACAAGATCTGAAGCTACCTCAGACCTTGTCAAGATTCAGTGACTCATTATTAAAGCAGAATCAACGTGAAACACGGTTCCAGGCATCGCGGATCGCATATTTAGCCTGCTCCCAGTTCAGACGCGACTCGCCTTTTACCTGTTCCCATTTGATTCTTAAATCAGATTCGGCATCTTCAAAACGGGTATTAGCATCATAATGGGCACGGTTTTCATAACCAATCTGATACGCCGTATGATAATCACGATCATAATCCAGATCGCTATAACTTGTACGTGCTTCAGTATAATAAGGCGTATTTAATGAATTTTCACGCCAATATGCTTCTTCTTCGGTTGGGTTTACCACTTCACCTACACCATGACCCGCTAACCCGCCAACCACTGCACCGACTACGCCACCGACAGCAGTTCCAACCGGACCTGCAGCAGAACCAATTGCTGCACCTGCAGCTGCACCGCCTGCAGCACCGACACCTGTACCTACCGGATGCGCACCCGGTTCACCAGTAATTGGATCGGCATTTAAATCATCACGTACTTCTTTCGGAGAATTCTTGATTAAATCACGATCAAAATTATCATTCGACATAGAGCTTATCCTTATTGTTGAAAATGGTTTTCTTAACGCATATCAATATGCTTTCATCACTATAAAGCTCTGAGCCAAAATGACTTTAGAAGGCTTGTGCGGATTCAGTTAAGCTCTGTGAGGGTTTAAGAGGCAAATGTATCCAATTTAAAATAAATAAACATAAAAAAGACCGGTATTTACCGGTCTTTTAAAATTGATCCGCTTAGTTAAAATGAATTACTGTACGGATCGACTTGCCTTCATGCATCAGATCAAATGCTTCGTTAATCTGCTCAAGCGGCATGGTATGGGTTACAAATGGTTCTAGCTGGATATCACCTTTCATAGCCTGTTCAACCATTCCTGGCAATTGTGAACGACCTTTTACGCCACCAAATGCAGTCCCCATCCATTTACGGCCAGTCACGAGCTGGAATGGACGGGTCGAAATTTCTTTACCTGCACCAGCGACACCAATAATGACTGATTGACCCCAGCCACGGTGTGCACATTCCAGTGCAGAACGCATTACGTCGACATTACCGATACATTCAAATGAATGATCTACACCCCAGCCTGTCATTTCCACAATGACTTGCTGAATTGGCTTGTCATAGTCTTTTGGATTTAAAAAGTCGGTTGCACCGAACTGTTTTGCCAGTTCAAATTTGTCAGCATTGGTATCTACTGCAATAATACGGCTGGCTTTGGCTTGACGGGCACCTTGTACTACTGCCAACCCGATACCACCCAGACCGAATACTGCAACCGTATCGCCTTCCTGTACTTTTGCTGTGTTATGTACTGCACCAATACCTGTAGTGACACCACAGCCTAATAAGCAAACGTGTTCATGATTTGCTTCCGGATTGATTTTCGCCAGAGAAACTTCAGCAACCACGGTATATTCAGAGAATGTTGAACAGCCCATGTAATGGTAAATTGGCTCGCCATTATAAGAGAAACGCGTGGTGCCATCCGGCATTACCCCTTTACCCTGAGTCGCACGTACAGCAACACACAGGTTAGTTTTTCCAGATTTACAGAACAGACATTCACCACATTCAGCAGTATATAGAGGAATCACGTGATCACCTGGTTTTAAGCTGGTGACACCTTCACCTACTTCAACCACCACACCTGCACCTTCATGGCCCAGAATTGCCGGGAATACACCTTCGGGATCTTTACCAGATAAAGTGAAGGCATCAGTATGACACACGCCTGTATGGCTAATTTTTACCAGAACTTCGCCAGCTTTCGGTGGTGCGACATCAACTTCAACGATCTGTAATGGCTCGCCTGGACCGAACGCTACCGCTGCACGTGATTTCATTTAAAACTATCCTTTGTTTGCTGATTTAACAGATGACTAACAGTAACCTCTTTCTATTCTGAGATTCAACCATTAACATCCTTAATATGGGAAGAATAAAGCCAAATAATTAATGGAAACTCAATGACTCACCGAACTAAAACACTTTGTATCAGTTTTATTAGCTTATCCATTTTTTTGACAGGCTGTGAGTTAGATCCAAACATATCGACTAAAGCAAAAATTACGCCGGTACAATCCCAGCACTGGATTCAAAAAACCGAAGCCCGGGAAAACGTTCAGGAAGGTTTAACCGCTTATTTGCCGCTATATGACGGTTTTATGAGTATTGCAGCACGGCTACACCTAATCAATCACGCCAAGCATCATCTTGATTTGCAATATTATATCTGGAACGATGATTTTATTGGCAATCTGGTATTGTCCCAGTTGCTCAATGCCGCCGATCGCGGAGTTAAAGTCCGGCTATTAATTGATGACCAGAATGGTACCCAGCTGGATGATAAACTGCTTGCGCTGAGCCAACATCCTAATATCGAAACCAAATTATTTAATCCTTATAAATTTCGTCACTTTCGTGCCCTGGATTATGGGCTGCGTTTAAAGAAAGTGAATCACCGTATGCACAATAAATTGATAATTGCCGATGGCAGTGTGGCTGTCACCGGTGGCCGTAATATCAGCAGTGAATATTTTGAAGCCAGCAATGATTTTCAGTTTACCGATGTCGATATTTTCTTTGCCGGCAATGCGGTCACAGATGCCAACCAGTCTTTTATCGACTTCTGGAATGATACACTGAGTTATGATATCCAGCAGATCTTAGAGGAAAGGTCTAAACCGGATGATTTGGTTGAATTAAGAAAATTATTTGCTCAAACCCGTTTGGATGCCAAGGAGACCCAGCGTCGCGTCAATATTGCCGAGCAACAAATTGCCAAACAATTACAGTCACAACCTGTGCAATGGGCCAGTGCACACTTTGTTGCCGATTCCCCCAGAAAAGCACGTCACACGATAAATGATGAAGACTTCATCTATACCCAGATGTTAGATCTGATGGGTGAACCAAAAAATCAGTTAGACCTGGTGTCTTCCTATTTTGTTCCCACCCAATGGGGAACGGATTATCTGAGCAAGCGTGCCCGAAATGGCTTGAAAATTCGGGTAGTCACTAACTCATTTTTGGCGAATGATGTGCCTGTGGTACATGCCTACTATCAGCAATACCGTAATCAATTGCTCAAAAATGGTATAGAAATCTGGGAATTTAAACCTTATATCGAACGTCGGGAACGTACCTGGTATGAAAAAATGACAGGTAATGTGATTCCAGCTAAAAATAAAAACAGCTCCAGCCTGCATGCCAAGTTTTTCCATGCGGATGGCAAAGTCTTTATCGGCTCTTTTAACTTTGATCCCCGTTCAGCACGCCTGAATACTGAAGTCGGACTGGTGATCGAATCAGAGAAACTTCAAAATGAAATTGCAGCATCGTTAGATAAATATCTGCCACGTATTGCTTATCAACTTAAGCTGAATGATAAAGGGGAAATTATCTGGCTGGACCAACAGAAAGACGGAAAAATTTTAAAATTTACCCATGATCCTGAAACAACCCGATTCCAGCGTTTTATGATGCATTTGGTCACGACTTTTCCGGCTGAATGGGCAATGTGATGACAACCAGATGACAAAATTAAATTTCCACCTCATTTTAGAGATTGTTAATTTTAGGATTAATTGAAAATTGTGCAGGTTTTAGACGTTTATTCGATCAATGCGGTCATGATCTGTACCACAGCTCTAGATTGCCTTAAAATTACACTTTTCCAGTTTTATGCGAAGTTTTTTCGCCACACTCCCATGCAATTTTTTGATTTAAGCCGCCAGTTTAAGTTAAGTGATATCCTCACACCAAACAAAACCCTTCAAGAATTATCCGCTCAGGAATGGTTTCTCGCCAAAATCCGTGTAGAGCATGATTGTATTTCTGATACAGAAGTGATTGAAGGTCAGGTTATCATCCAGTCCAATGAAAATATCCAGATTGAAATGGAATGGCTGATTCAGGATTCTGGCTATGATCTGCAGGTGCTCTTTAAAGGTGTAGAAACTGAAGTCAATGAAGAAACTTTGGTCGTCGTCAAAGGTGCGAAACTGGTTGATGAGCAGCAACAATTACTATCTTCACAAGCTTTGAGTTTATGGATCGATGGCACGCTGTTGCCTTTATTACCGAATATTCGTCGTGAAATTAAATCTCGTTTAAATCTTTGGGATTATGTGGAATATGATGGTTAATATTTAAAGCCATCACTAAAACATTTAAGGGCGATTCAATCGCCTTTTTTATTTTAAAATTTCTATAGAGATGAATGGTAAGTCGTAATGTCTCGGCAATTTTATATATGCTCTATGCTATGTTAATGAAAATAATAAAAAATGAAGATAACCTTATGATGGTAAATATTCAGCCTCAAGATTGGCTTAAGATCCGGAATGTCTTTGCTGATGCCCAGCGTGCTGCCATGCACTGCTCGGTATCTACAATCACCTCTGATGGATTTCCTACAAGCAGTCCCATCGGCACTTTATTTTTACATGAATATAAACCCACAGGCTTTTTCTTTGACCGCTACTGTACCAGCCTGAAACAGAACCTTCCACATAGTTCGAAAGCGTGTATTCAAGCAGTAAATAGTAGCCAGTCATTTTGGCTAAAATCTTTAATGAGCGGTAAATTTAGCAGTTATCCAGGTGTACGTTTATATGCAGAAATCAGTGAACTGCGACCTGCAACTGAAGCTGAACTGGAGCTGGTCCATCGCAGAATAAAACTATTAAGATGGACCAAAGGCAGCCGCCTGATCTGGTCTGACTTTAGCCATGTTCGGGATTTTCAGGCGCATGGTTTTAAATGGGTGGAATATCCACAAATGATGCCGGATACATAGATTTAATACTTACTATTAGTTGGTAATTAACTATAAATATGCATGCATTTTATTTTCTTAATCCCAAAATGAAATATGTGCTTCAATCAAGATAGATTTAACGTAAACAGTATAAGTATCGCATTCACATTTATCGCTAAAGCCTAAATCAGTCCAGCATCTCTAAACAATTCCCGATAGGCTTCCGCCTTTTTCTCCAAAGCCAATGGATAGGCTCGTGATGATGATGGCATTCGATAGAGTTTTAGTTCACGTCCAGCAAAATGTGCTTTACTCGGCTGCCCGATAGCAGGTTTTTCTGTGCCTTCAGGCATAGATAGCATCAGGGTTTCGGTTGCTTTATCGCCTGTGGTCATAATGCTATGACATAAAGGCATCTGAACAAGCAGTTTGTTGAGATCAGTCGGTGTAACAATTTCCAGAAATTTATCTGAAGCATTCCCCTTCAATCGCCGGATCTGGTATGCCGTATCAAAGATCGCGATACCTTTTTCCAGCAAAAATTCCCGAATCAGCATCTCCTGAAAATTCTTATTGGCAAGATCCAGAAAGTAATCTTTATTATGAAAGAAAATTAAACCAAATATCCGCCACATATCATTTTGATAATTTGGATAATAGAAACGCATTTTCCAACGTGTTTCTGGTGGCGGAAAACTGCCCATCATCAGAAGTTTGGAATTTTCCGGTAAAAAAGGTTCTAGAGGATGGGTTTCAATATCCGACATAAAATTCCACTAAATTAGTGTATAAAAATTCTATTCTAAAATTTTTGGCGGATTTTTGTAGCAACTTCCTGTCCCCAAAGCGTATAAACTTCTTTACTCGGGTGAAAACCGTCTTGGGCCATTTCCAGATTGAGTGCCTGATATTGTTTGATATCGTACTCAATCCACTGCATATTGGCTTTCTTGCTGACAAATTTCTCCAGCTCAGAGTTCATGGCTTTGGCATAACGACCAAATAACCAGGCTAATGGATTTGGTAAAGCCGGGAACATGTTCATGGGTGGAACACCGGCCGCGATAATTAACTCAGGACTAAAGCGACTTTCAATCGCCTGATAAAGTTTCTGCTGCTTTTTAATCCACACATCTGCGGGTATCAGCTTGGTAACATCATTTACACCGACTGAAGTCACCACAACATCATAGTGTTCAGCCAGAATTTTTTCTAATACGCGAATGACGTTGGAAGTCGTATCTCCCGTTTTCGCCTGAAGTTTCCAGCGAATCTGATAATCTTGCTGGAGCTGACTTAAGATTGCCCCAGTTAATGCGTCTTCTTGATGATCTACCCCGACACCGGCTGCTGCCGAATCTCCAACAATCAGGATGGATAAAGGTTTCCCCTGCCCAATCAAACCTTCGCGTTCCCCAGCAGGTTCTGGTAATCGTAGCGTTTTTTTCTTGACGCGATTACCTTGGATGACTAGAGCAGGTATTAAGGCAATCGTGGCAGCTTTGAGCAACATAATAGATTAATTTACATAAGGATAGGATGAATTTTACCCCAGTTTATAATTTTCGAGTAACAACTTAATAGTCACTTTTTATGAACATTCACATATTTATATTTCTACCCATTTCTATACCTTGTCGCCTAATAATGGCAATGGTATTTTAAATAAGTATTCGCCATCACTATAAAAAACAATTAATAATCAAAATATTAAAATACAATATCAATATATACCTCTTAAAATTCTTCTTAATATTTCTGTATTAAAAATTAAAGTATAGAAATAAAAAAATCCCGCTTATAGCAGGATTTTACTTCATTATTATTTTACTTAGCTTTAATTTCATTCCAACGGTTTAAACGACGGAATGTTCCAATATCATTAAAGCGCACACCTACTTCTTTCATGACTTTATGTGCGGTCTTGGCAGTCATATGACGGATATAAAATGGCTCTTTTACGACAAAGTGGTGGATCGCATGTGTTGCACCAAAGTTAAAACAGAATAGCTGGAATGGCATCATCCACCATGGGTTCAAGACTTGGGTTTGTTTGATTACATCACGCGGGTCAATATCGCCGTAATAATGCATATTTGAACTGACAAACTGTAAACTAAAAGAACGGATAAAGTTCGGCAGCACCCAGATGACTGCCATTAAATTAACCCATGGCATGGCCTCGATTATGCCTTGTGACCACAGCATTTCATAACCAAACATGGGTACGATCGCATTGGAAATATGAAATACTGCAAATACATAACACAAACCGTAGTAAGCAATACTTAAAGGCAAAAAGCCAAGCAGCTGTGAAATTTGTGCAATTTTACGTTCTTTTTCAGGCTGCTTTTCCAGAAACAGGTGGATCATTTTGAACATCTGAAATGGCCGCAGATAGACTGACATCAACTGGTCACTGATCACTAAAATACGTCGAATCCCCCACGGCATACCATTACTGATACCACGTTCTTCCAGGTCACTTTCAGTTCCTGAATATTTATGATGATGTAGATGCAGGCGACGACGTGCCCACGGACTGATCGTATTCGGACGTGCCAACCAGACCAAAGCCAGCATTAAATGATGTGCCCATGGCATTTTTTTGAAATACATGTAATGGATCAAATCATGTTCCAATTCATGTGTTAAGGATGCAAATATGGCAATCAGTGGAATGGTGATCCATGCAGTCAGATATCCATAATAAAAGGCGAACGCAGATATAATCATGCCTGACCAGGCAAGAGCCAGAATACTCGCACCAATAAAATTTTGATGTTTCAGGATGGGATATCGTGCTCGCAGGTCCTCGCCAGCCTGCATGACGACAGTTCTGACTTTGGCAATCCGCTGCTGACTGGTCATATCCGAGGATGAAGACATATGTACAACCTTTAATTTATGGACGGGTGTACATTAAAGGAAAATACGAAAAATAAAAGTTGATATTTCTGGTTTTAAAAGCAAGATGTTTAGAAAAAAAGCAGTTGTTACAAAATAAATTTTAATTCAATAAAATTGTATTTTATTTAAGCATTCTATTTTTTAAAATTGAGTAAATATACTAATCTTTAAGGAGATATCTATTTTATAAACTATGATTTCAAAGATCAGATAGCCTGCCAAAAGAGTTAAAGCTTTATAATTTCTCACTACTATTGTGAGGCTTCGTTCAAAAAATAAGCGTTTAACATATAGAACAAAAAGTTTTCTACTATAATCCTTTAAGCTATCAGAAAGAATTTAACAATATATTGATATTTAAAGAAAAATATAGAAAATTTCATATAGCATACATAATGTTAATTTTAGAAGGACGGAGAGAACCTTTATAAATATGTTTTACAAAAAACATTATTTGCTTAACATACCTATCGGTTGGTATGTTAAATATGAAGGTGTTGAAATGAATGCTCTTCTTTTAGCCTATGGCTTATTAGGATTGGCTATAATTACAGAAGTCATAGGTAGTACTTTTTTAGTTAAATCAGAAGGTTTCTCAAAACTATTTCCAAGTATTATGGTGGTAGTTTTATTTAGTATAGCTTTCTACCTGTTATCGCAAGTAATCAAGACGATCCCATTAGGCATTGCATATGCAATATGGGGAGGAGTAGGTATTGTTTTAACAGCAATAGTTGGCTACGTTCTATTCAAGCAGACTTTAGATGGTCCAGCATTACTTGGTATTGCTTTGATTGTATCTGGAGTCGCCATTATCAACCTATTCTCTCAATCCACAGGTCATTAAGTGAAAAAAATGCAACAACCTAAGAAACAACCTGAACTTATTCGAAAACGTATTATTGAACAAGCCATTATATTGGCTTCTGAAAATGGTACTCAGGCTGTTTCTATTCAGAATGTTGCAAATGGTGTGGGAGTTACAAAAGGCGGAGTTTTTCATCATTTCGCCAATAAAAATATTTTAGTTGACGCAATGATTTCTGAAATTATCCTGCACCTTGATCAAGCGGTAGAAAGCTTAATTGCAGAAGATGATACAGAATATGGAAAGTTTACCCGCGCATATATACATAGTGCTTTCATGACATGTATAGATGGCTTGGTGTCTCCTTGGACAGCTTTAACTAAAACGATGATCAGTGATCCAACATTCAATAAAAAGTTTGGGATATGGTTTAAAGAAAAATTAAAGCAATATTCAGAGACTGATAATTATATAGAACTGGAGTTTATTCGCTTAGCAACTGATGGTTTATGGCTTCAAACCGTAACAGACATAATCGATGAACAAAACTCATTACATTACAAGGATGAACTCATAAAAAGAACCTATTTAATATAAGGGGGGCTATACAAAATTCAAAATAAATGCAGCAAAAACCACACTTTTAATCTTATTTTTTTGATTTCTTATAAGAGTGTTAGATTGATTCTATATACAGACCTTTCATAATTTCCCAAGTTTGATCATTTGCGGGAATAAAATGATCAATTCTTAAAGAATCTTCTGTAATCCCATTTGGTATTCCAAATGTTGTGAAGGTTGAAAAAAACTTCAAATCATTTTGTTTAGCTTTAATGTGAATTAAGACCAAGGACGGCATTGATGGCATGAGGTATTTAAAATCTTTTGAATAATGATATTTTTTTAAACGTTCAGCTAATGCTAAATTGCTAATCGCTTCTTTCGAAGCTCTATGCCAGATAATACTTTTTACTTCATTTACATTTATAATTTGAGAAGTAAAATGATCGGTTTCAAAAACCAGATCCAATAAATTTGTGGAGTTAGCTTGTAGTTCTGGAAGCTCCATAAAGTCTAATAATGCATCAACACTTTCATTTATTTCTACAATATCCCAATTCCTATTTAACACAAATGCTGGAGCTGGATTCTGATTGTGTAAAATATGATGAAGTGCTTTGCTAATCATATCTTGATCTTGCATCTGAATCACTGGCTTATATCTTGGTGCATATCCTGAGGCTAAAAATATAAGATTGGATTGTTCAATTGGAGCATTCAGGGCACAAAGAATAATATGCAGTGTATTAGCACTGGGTATAACTTTATCAGTTTCTATACAGCTCAAATAGCGTTGAGATATACCTGTCATCATAGACAAATCTAATTGACTTAACTTTTCATTTTTTCGAAGCATACGTAATTGCTGTCCAGCACTTTGATCTAAGGGTAAGACGGTATGCATCATATTGTTCTCATTAAAAAATTGATTTTATGACCTTATTGGTTATTGAGTTAAAATTGCCCTTTTTATAAGTTCATAGCATGAATAGCTATTTTTAGTGAAATGGACTTTTAAAATGAATCCAATAATTTCAAAAATTATCACCCAATTAATTACAAATCCGGTATTACAAAATATTCGTTTCAATCTACACGAAGTAAAACGTAATTTAACTTTTTCTAAAGGTACAGTACATTACTTTTATCAACCTGATGATCCATATAGCCAGTTAAGTGCTTCATTAATTGCGCAATTACAACAGCGTTATAAAGTTCACATTCAGACGTATTTACTTGACCAGCCTTCAAAACAAATTAACCCCGATCAACAACGATTAAATGAATGGGCAAAACGGGATGCGGCTGAGCTGACGAAAAAATTTAATTTAGCACCTGTGCATCAAGTTTCGGCCCCCAATGGAACCACGCTATTGCATCAATTAGGTCACTACTCAGGTGCAATGTTCTATTTTGAGGGAGAATGGTATTGGGGAATTGATCGTTTACATTATCTAGAAAGAAGATTAATGAAAATAAGATTATCAAATGATTCTGATTTAGAACCTTTAATCTCGCCACCCCAACTCATTTTTAAGGAAATACCAGAAAAAAGTATAAAGCCTGTGATTCACTTTTTCTGTTCTTTGCGTAGTCCTTATACTTGGCTTGCCTTGGACCGTATTTTTCAATTGGCTGAACATTATCAAGCAGAATTGAAGCTTCGTTTTGTCCTGCCTATGGTAATGAGAGGATTGCCCGTTCCAATTGAGAAGCGTTTGTATATTTTATTAGACTCAAAATGAGAAGCTAACCGGTTAAATTTACCCTTTGGTTGTGTAGTTGATCCTGTGGGATTAGCAACGAAGCAAGGTTTAGCAGTGTTGCATCATGCGATTCAACAGGGAAAAGGTAATGCTTTTTTACATTCCTTTTTAAAAGGTGTTTTTGCAGATGGAGTTGATGCAGTATCAATGAAAGGACTTCATTTTTTAGCAGATAGAGTAGGTATTTCAGAATTGGAAGTTACTGCATCACTGAATGATGAAAGCTGGAAAATCATAGCTGAAGAAAATCGAAAAGAATTACTAGATAAAGGCTTATAGGGAGTTCCATCATTTTATGTGGAAGGATACTCCGCCTTATGGGGGCAAGATCGGATTTGGATGCTTGAAAGAGATTTAATTCAAAGCCTGTCTATCTAAATATTGCTAAATGCTTAATTCATTTTTAATGAAAATATTTTGAAATCGATTTTAAAACTTAGGGGAAAATAAATCTATTCTCCTCAAGAAAAATCCCCATTTAATATAATAGCGGTTATAGAAAGTGAAATAAGAAATCGTTAAATATATTTTTAACGATGATTTTTTTTAAAGACCAGATCACATTTACCCGGTATCTGTTCACCATTTACATTCATGACAAGAGTCGTACCACGTGCTTTGCTCTTACATGCATTTTGCACAGCGGGAGCGCGCATTGCTTCATAGTCCAAGGCATTTACTTGAGCAGGTTTAAAGCCGATCTGACATGAGCCTTTTATGGTACGACCCTCAATTTTAACCGTAAGCTTTACATGAGGTCCTTTTCCCTCACACAATCGGGTCGTATCCGGATTTTTTCCTTCATCAGATGCTGCTTGAGCATATGACATTGCTGTCAATACCAGAATAATGATAAAAGCTAATTTTTTCATTTGGTTATAAGCCCATATACATATATTCACCAACCCTTAGCTATGCTAAACCATAATGTATAATCATATTTATAAAAAATAATTTCCAGACATTATTTTCTTAATTTTTAAAGTCAAAATGTTTCAATTCCAAAAATAAAAAAGCCCCGTTAGGAGCTTTTTGATCATCCAAACAAGAATTATCCTAGTTTATTCACCAGTTTTAGTGGTAATACTTTCATAGCCAAGCCCAACGGTAACCAAGGCCATTTTGGTACATACGCTTTAACCGGTGCTTTTTCAATTTCAGCAGCCAATAAACGCGAACCCGTTTTTTCGTCTACCTCAAATGGCAGTTTTTTCGCACCTTCATTAATTTCAGTACGAATATAACCCGGGAAAATCGTCGTCACTTTAATAGGTGTATCAATCAGCTCTGCACGAATTCCTTCTGCAAGATGCGCGACTCCTGCCTTACTAGCCCCGTAGGCGGTCAGGTGTTTTGGCATACCACGCATTGCGCTCATGGATGAAATCATGACCAAATGACCTGAGTTTTGCGCACGAAAAATCTCCACTGCAGCTTCACACTGGGCTAAGGCAGAAATAAAATTGGTTTCCACCGTAGCTTTGTTAATAGCAAAGTTGCCTTTTCCAATACGACGACCTTCACCAACGCCAGCATTCACGATAATTCGGTCAATGCTACTAAACTCTTCCTTAAAGGCACGGAATACTTCAAAGACCTGATCATAGTTGGTCACATCCAGGGTTTTGGCAATCACTTTGATCCCGTACTGGTTTTCCAGTTCCTGCTTTAAAGCTTCCAGACGTTCCATACGACGCGCACAGATTGCCAGGTTATAACCTTTTTGTGCAAATTCACGTGCCATACCTGCACCAATTCCGGAACTTGCCCCGGTAATTAGAATTGTTTTAGCCATTTTTTATTCCTTTAAAATCATTTTGTTCCAGATCTTTTAGATCCAGGTGAGTAATTCTGGTTGATTTGCCTTAATAAAATGATGTTCATTCAGACTAAGTAACTGCGGTTCATTACCCACCAAACGCAAAGTCGTCATGCTGGTATTGGCAATGGCCCAGTTTAAGGCAAAAGTTTTGCTCGGACTCAAGCCTAGAATTTTGCCTGCTGCCACCGAGATAACGCCACCTGAAGTAAACACTACAGCATAGCGCGGTCTTTTCTCAGCCAGTTCATCGCATAGATCTTGCAATGCAGATTCAATACGGTTTTTAAAGTCTGGCCAGGATTCTTCATATTCATGGTGATAATCTCCCCCCGTCCAGCGTTCAATTGCCCCTTCAAAGATTTTGCTTAAATACGCTCGAGGATTGGCATGTTGTGCCACATCTTCTTTTAATAATTCCGGCTGATTAAATCGCGGCTCATACCTAGCAAAGACTTGAGTATGATTAAACTCATTCCAGGCAGGATTAGTAATCAATTCACTTTCAGGAAAACATTCATCCAGACACAATTGCGCTGTTTGCTGATGACGTTGCATTGATCCAGCCATCACCACAGGTGCTTCTTTAAGAATAGAATCGAAATAACGTCCAAGTAACTTGGCTTGCAGTTCACCGTTGGGAGAAAGCTGATCATAGCTTTCTGCTCCAAAAGATGCCTGGCCATGTCGAATCAGGTAAATGGTGGTCATTTTGGCATTAACTCTTTAAATTTGTTCATATACTTCTGGGCAAGATCATTGGCTTCGATCTTTTGTTTGCCAATCAGCTTTAAGGCACGGATATGCAATGCATGAATCACCACCCAAAAATCTTTAAACGCCGGATTATTGGTCTGCTTATGGTAGTAACGATAATAAATCTGCTGGGCAATCACCGCTAAACGGAAAATGCCAAATACTTCATAGAAGGTCCAATTTTCTGGCTGTAATCCAGTTTTTTCCAGGTAGTAATCTACAACCTCTTTACGGGTAAACATCCCTTTTAGATTGGTCGGCTGACGGCGGGTTGCCTTAAAAATTGCATTGTCAGTCTCTTCCACCCAATAGGCCAAGGCAGAACCCAAGTCCATCAGTGGATCACCTAGAGTCGCCATTTCCCAGTCCAGTACCCCAATCACCTGTGTTGGATTGTCAGGATCCAGAATAACATTATCAAAACGCCAGTCATTGTGAATCACACAGGTTTTAGAATCGGCAGGAATATTATCTTTTAGCCAGTTACGTACATATTTAAATGAAGGTACGTTAATCGTTTTAGCTTTGTCATAACGGCTATCCCAACCTTCTACCTGACGTCGGCAGTAACCCTCACCTTTGCCTAACTTTTCCAGTTCAGTACCATGATAAGGAACCTGATGCAACTCGATCAGTTTATCAATGACATTGACACAGAGTTCGCGTACCTGAGCTTCATTGAAGTCCAGCTCTTTGGGCAAGTTCGCTCGTGGAATAATGCCTTCAATGCGTTTCATCACATAGAAATCACAGCCAATCACTGATTCATCCTGACATAGCAACAACATTTCCGGAACAACTGGATAGTGATCAGCCAGTGCCCGTTGTACATGATATTCACGCGCCATGTCATGTGCAGATTTGGCCTTGGTGCCTTTAGGTGGACGACGCAGAATTAAATCGGCATTGCTATATTTCAGGCGATAAGTCCAGTTCGACGCACCACCAGAATATTGGGTGACTTCAACTGGACCCTCAATATTTTCACCGTGTTCAATCAGCCAGTTTCCTATAGCGCGGACATCCAGTTCTTCACCCTCACGAACTTTTCCACCGACATCAATGACTGCCATAATATTTCCTTAAAATCTTTTTACTATCTAAATATCTTTAAACTTAAGACTTATTTTTTACGACGCGTACTATAACCACGTTTTGCCAACTCTAATTTTGCAATCATGCCCTTATGTACTTCATCCGGGCCATCTGCCAAACGTAGTGCACGTGCCTGGGCAAAGAATCCGGTCAATGGTGTATCACGTGAAACACCAGCGCCACCATGAATCTGGATTGCCATATCCACGACTTTTTCCAGCACACTTGGTGCCACGACTTTAATGGCCGAGATTTCTGTCAAAGCCGCCATGTTCCCTAAAGTATCCATTTTATAGGCAGCATACAAGGTTAATAAGCGCGCCTGATCAATTGCAACCCGTGCTTCTGCGACCCGTTCCAGATTACCACCCAGTTTCAAAATCTCTTTACCAAACGCCGTGCGGCTCATGCCACGATCAATCATCAGTTCCAGAGATTTTTCTGCTGCGCCAACACAACGCATGCAGTGATGAATACGACCTGGGCCTAAACGACCCTGGGCAATTTCAAAGCCCTGACCAGCGCCCCCAATAAAATTGGATACTGGTACCCGTACATTATCAAAACTAACTTCGCCGTGGCCATGTGGAGCATCATAATCACCAAAGACGGGCAACATACGCTCGATTTTCACGCCCGCAGTATCGACTGGAACTAAAACCATGGAATGCTGATGATGACGGTCTTTAGTTTCATCGGGAGTATGTGCCATAAAGATAATGATTTTGGCATTTGGATCACCCAGACCAGATGACCACCATTTACGGCCATTTAATACAATTTCATCACCTTCAATGACCGCCGTTGCCTGCATATTGGTGGCATCACTGGAGGCCACTGCGGGTTCAGTCATACAGAATACCGAGCGGATTTTTCCCTCTAATAACGGCATGAGCCATTGCTGTTTTTGTTGTTCAGATCCATAACGCCATAATACTTCCATATTGCCGCTATCTGGAGCATTACAGTTAAATACCGTTGGTGCAATCAGACTACGTCCAGACAGTTCAGCAATATGCGCATATTCATTGACCGACAATGCTTGACCCAATTCAGCACATGGCAGGAACATATTCCATAACCCTGCTGCTTTGGCTTTGGCTTTTAAATTTTCCAGTTCAGCCGGCCATTGCCATTTGGTCCAGTCACCGCCCTGATTCAGCTCATGCACCTGATGCCAGAAATCTGCCTCAATTGGCTCGATCTCATCTCTAATAAATTTTCTGGTGCGTTCAACGTAGTCCTGTGCACGTGCTGATAGCTCAAACATGGCAACTTTCCTCTGGATATGATTATTCTGCTTTACAAGACCTTAACCTAAAACCTATTATGAATAAAATGATTTTATTCCATAGTTTAATATGCAGCAGATTCATAATAAAAACAGTATCGATCTTCGCAGTTTCCATCGGATCGATATCAATTTATATCCACTTTTTGTTGCTGTCTTTGAACAGAAAAGTATTTCCCGGGCTGCACAAATCCTGTCAATTACCCAGTCTGCTGCCAGTCATGCCTTACAACGTTTAAGGCAGCATCTGCAGGATGATTTGTTTGTACGGACTGGCAGTAAAATGCAGCCAACGCCGTTTGCGGAACAGATTTATTCAGAAATTAAACATGCTCTCATCACCATCCAGAATATTTCCATCCAGAACCAACAATTTGAGCCCACCTTGGTACAAAATCTAAAGATTGCTGTACATGATGAAATTGAACCGATGATCTTGCCAAAACTGGTCGCACATTTTCAGCGTTTTAATCTGGATATTCAGTTTGTCAGTATTAAACTGGACCGAAAGAATATTGTTTCTGATTTAGCAACCCAGCAAGTTGATTTTGTGATCGATCTGGAACAGCCTTTGGGCGACAAAATCCAGTTTGAATTACTGGATCAGGATGAGTTTGTCGTCTGTACTCAACAGCAACAAGTCACGGAAAAAAGTTATCTCGCCTCCCCACATATTGGTGTGTCTTCGCGCCGGACCGGTGTATTGGTTGAAGATCTGTATTTAAGCCGTAATCACCTATCTCGGCAAATTTTCCTGCGTTGTCAGCATTACTCGACGGCGTTACAGATTTTGCAGCAGCATCCCTCAGCGATGCTCACCATTCCCCGAAATGTTTTAAATCATTTGCATATTGATAAAAGCCTGAAAATTTTTGAAGTCCCTGTAAAACTGCAAAAAATTAATATGGGGATGTATTGGTATAAGGATTTACAAGAGAATAATAGACATCAATTTTTACGGAGTGAGATTAATAAAATTTTTGCTTAGGCTATTTTTATAAGTGAATTTTAAAAATGCTTAGGCTATTTATGGAGCTTTAAAGGTTTATTCCTAAGAATCGCAGCTTGGTTTTTTGTTATTTGCTTAGGCTATTTTGTTTGCTTAAAAAATCCTCGTATAAACGGTTACAAAGCCTTAAGACGTGAGGCTTTGATCTAGAATGAACACTTTATAAGTCAGCTATTTCTTCACCTGACTGCGCTTGTTCTGGATTTTAATTTTGTTGCATCTCTCAACTTCTTGGCAAATTGTACTTGGCCTTGTGGCTCTATGTTTCTCCTATTATTTGCTGCACAAACTTGTGGTGTTTTTACAAGAACTGTTCCGCCCCTTCAAAAAAGGCAAAAAATACTGGTGTCGAGTTAAGGCCGTCAGTGATGGCGACACCCTCACCTGCTATCGTTTCAATATCCGTCGTTCAGAAACCCGCTTACGCTTTGCCTATGTGGATGCACCTGAATCCAGTCAGGCCTATGGCAAGGAATCCCAGCAGCTGGTCTCAAAAATGATCAAGAATAGACTGGTCCGTGTGCAAATTACTGATATTGACCGTTATGGACGCTGTGTTGGAGTCATTTACCGACGTCGTAAAAATGTCAATGAAGAACTGATCAAGCGTGGTGCGGCTTGGGTTTATGAAGAATATATCCGTGACAAGAAACACCTCTCCTATCTGATGAGCCTGCAAAGCAATGCCAAGAAAAATAAGAAAGGTCTCTGGCGCGGCACACACCCGGTACGACCAAGTGTTTACCGTAAACAGAAAAAATCCTGAGCAGAATAAAGAGCCTTTGGGCTCACTACCGTCCCACAATTTTAATCAGGATATATATTAGATCATCAGAGCAACTCAAGAATTTTTTAAATGTATGATATTCATAAATATTTATAATTATGTATTGCACAGCTTTATCTTCTCTTTAAAAGTCTAAGTGGCTGTGTGCAGGCAGAACCTTACTTTGGAAAAACTCAAAGTAGGCAAAAGTCTTTTATTCCCCCATTACGACGTCGTGTCGTGATGGGGAATGTGTGGCATCTCTGCCACCGCGCGCATATCTAAAATCTAATCACTACAACTCTGAGACAATAATGCCTTTCCGCTATCTTTTATTTTAGCTGATGCTTATAAATAGTTTCGGTAAATTCGCCAAAGACTGAGACTTTTTCGAACAGATGCTCGCTATACATCAAGTCATCAATTAGACGCTCGGCATCGGCATGCTGTATTCCGCTAAGTTGAGTAACTAATTCAATATTAGCTGACGTGATCTCTTCACAAGTGACGGCAACTGAATCTGTTTTCCTTTTCCATAACAGTTTTTTAAATTCAATTTCAGTTAAATCAAAATTCTGTTGTATCAATTTGTGCTGGATAACCTGTATACCGAATGATTCGAGTAATATTTTCAACCCAGCATCCAGTTCATTTCCAATGACAATCAGGCTCTTACAATTTGGGTCAAGTAAGGCCTTGAATACGGCATAGCACTGTAAATCTGGCATGGAACAACCATCAGTTGCCAAATCAAAGCAAATATCCATTTCCTGTAAGGCTTGGGTATGGTTTAGTTTCAGCGCTTCTACCCGGAAATATTCTCCCAGTATCTGTTGCAGTTCAGTATTGGCTGGAGCGATAAAGATGGTTTTATGTTTTAGCACGGAGAGAATAAGCGGACTAAAGACATAACTCAGTCGAGAAGCATCAAATTGATCCAGCAACATTACATGATGAATTGTTTCAGTATATGCGCGTATCTGTGCTGCCTCTTTAACTGCGTGGATCAGCTGTTCAGGTAAGGTAATTGCTGGTTGATGTAAATCCATCATTAAATTAGAACTGCTTTTAAAACATTCACTAATAATTGTTGTTAGATCTAAATCCTGCATAAATCCACCTTAGCCACTGCTCACATCCAGATTTGCATGTTAAAGAAAACCAAAGATTTTTCCCACCAGATTAGCCCATTTACTCCTTGAAATATCTGTTAAGCCATATCGAAGCAACTGATACATCACTTGAATTTTCATATTTATAAGCGTAAATTAAGCATATTTAGTTAACCAGGTTAACATTATTCCTTATGGATACTACCTCCCGTTTTAGATTTGCATTATTACGCTGTGCAAGATTGCTCGGGGATGAAATGAATGCTGTGTTAATTGAACACGGCTTAAATTATTCCTTATGGCAAAGTCTGGTCATTATCAAAATGAATGGTCAATGTACGGCGCTGGATATCGCTCAGGAACTCAGGATTTCAAAACCTGCTGTAACCAAGCGTTTAAATACTTTGATGGAAATGAACTTTATTGAATCACAACCCATGACAGATAAACGCCAGAAATTACTGCAGCTATCTGAAATGGGTGAACAACAGTTCCAGCAATGTTGCGGCAAGATTGATGTTCTGGAAGCAGAATTACTGCAAGACTTCAATAAAGATGAGCTGAAACGTGCTCATGCTTTTGTTTTAGAGTTTATGCATTCCCTTCAGGCGAGAAAGGAGCTTCAACATGACTGAGGCTCCATCTAAGCTTTGGACGAAAAATTTTATTTTTCTTAGTGCAATGAACTTCCAGCTGGTTCTGGTGTTCTATCTCCTGGTCATTGTCAGTGTTGGTTATGCCTTAGCTGAACTGGATGCCACTACTGCACAAGCAGGGTTAATCTCCGGTGTATTCGTGGTTGGGACTTTAGTCGGTCGATTGCTGATAGGAAAATTCCTGCCCAATTTGGGTGCCAAAGCCAGTCTGGTTGCCGGAGCCTTGGGCTTTTTCCTGTTCTCTGGTCTGTATTTTATTCCAGTGGATGTACCTTATCTGATTGCGATCCGCTTTGCTCACGGCTTTATGATGGGTGTCGCAGGGACTGTTATTGGAACTGTCATTGCCCAGACCATTCCAGCAACCCGACGTGCTGAAGGCATTGGCTACTTCAGTACCAGTAGTACGCTAGCCACTGCAGTTGGTCCATTCCTGGCGATCTGGCTAATGTCACAATATGACTATAAGGTGATTTTCACTTTTACTTCTATTGTGGCTTTCACCTGTCTGCTCTTCAGTTTTGGTGTTGATACTTCAAAAGTAAAACTGACTGCAAAAGCTGGTACGCAGCAGTCTGCTCAGCCTACTTCACGTCTGGCGCAGTTTGTTGAGCCTAAAGCTTTTCCTATTGCAGTTATTATCCTGATTGCTGGTGCATGTTATTCCGGCGTACTGTCTTTCCTTAACCTGTATGCTAAGGAAATTGACCTGTTGCAGGCGGCTTCATTCTTCTTCCTGATGTATGCAGCCGCAATTTTGATTTCTCGCCCATTTACCGGCCCATTGATGGATCGCAAAGGCGAAAATATCATCATGTATCCTGCGATTGTGCTTATGGCAATCGGTATTGGTTTACTCAGTCAGGCACATAATTCATGGATGCTCCTTACCAGTGCAGCGTTATTAGGTTTTGGTTATGGCAATATTCAATCCATTTGCCAGACCATTGCGGTAAAAAGTACCACAATAGAGCGTATGGGACTGGCAACATCAACCTTCTTTATTGCTCTTGATGCTGCACTTGGTTTTGGACCGTATTTTATTGGCCAGTTTCTGGATCAGATCGGTTATCAGCATTTGTATTTGTATAGTGCGGTCATTACACTCAGCTGTCTGCTTTGGTATTACCTGCTGCATGGACGTAAAGTTAAAGCTGCTGCAACTTGATGACATGCTAAAAGCGCCGGCTAAATCGACGGCGATATTCTAACGGGGTTAACCCCGTTTTTTTATGGAATAATCGCCTGAAAGAGCTTGGATCATGATAACCGACATGTTGCATGACTAGATCCACAGCCTGTTCGGTTTCTTCCAGCCGTTTACGGGCTGCTTCAATCCGGATGGCTTGCAGATACTGATTCGGTGGCACATCCAGTGCCTGTTTAAAACGCCTAATCAAAGTACGTGTGGTGAGGTTAAAACGTGTTGCCAGTTGTTCCAGATTAAGCGCTTCATGAAAATGCTGTTCCAGCCAATCCTGTACTTTTTGTACCAGCTCGTCATGATGCGGCTTGCCAATTTTTAGTAAGGAATAAGACAGCTGGCTGTCACGCCGATAATCAATCACAAAGGATTTGGCTGACTGCATCGCCAGCTCAAAACCATAGTAGCGTTCAATCAGGTGCAGTCCTAAGTCAAACCAGGCCAGACCACCACCTGCACAGTAGATATGCTGATCCCGGCTAATCAGCTGATCGGCATGAAGTTTTACTTTAGGGTAAAGAGTCTGAAACATATCCTGAAAGCCCCAATGCGTGGTCGCCTGGCGATCATTCAAAATACCGGCTTCAGCCAAGAAGAAATTCCCCGTACAGTTTCCTGCAATCACTTTCTGCTGCCGGTCTGCTTCCTTTAAATAACGGATCAGTTCCGGATTCTGTTGCAAGGTTTCGATAATCGGTCCGGCAATCGTAGGGACAATGGCAATATCTACATCCTTGATATCTGCATAAGCTAAATGTGCCTGGATCAATATCCCATTAATACAACGGATCGCCTGTCCTTGAGCACTGGCAATTTCTACCTGAAACAGACGATGAATTTCCTGCTGCTGAATCCGGTTCCAGCTCACGCCCGCCATGGCAAATAAATCCACGACTCCAGTAATAGCCGATGCTAAAGCCCCATCAAAACCTAAAACCACCACCTTTTTCATCTGAATATCATTGTCACTTTTCACATCTTAAGTGTCATTATTGACAATTCTAAAAAATAAAAGCAACTACTAGTCTTAAACACATCATATGAATACTCGATTTAAAACTAAATATGACTCAACTTATCAATGACAAAGACCTGAATTTCCTGCTGTATGACGTTTTTAAACTGGAACAGCTGACCGAGCTTGAACGTTATCAGGAACATGATAAAACCACCTTTGACAGTATTTTAGATACGGCCAAAGGCATCGCTACCGATTATTTTGCGCCGCACAATGCCAAAGCAGATCAGCACGAACCAACTTTTGACGGCAAAAAAGTCGAAACCATTGCTGAAGTTAAAACTGCATGGAACCAGTTTGCCGATGCCGGATTACTCTGCGCTCAACATGATTATGATGCCGGCGGTATGCAGTTACCAATTCTGGTCCATATGGCGTGTAATGCCTTTTTTATGTCTGCCAATCCATCAACGGTGGCTTATTCTTTCTTGACCGCTGCCGCAGCCAATGTGATTCAGGCTTTCGGCACTGAGGAACAGAAACACACGTTTGTACCCCATATGTTCAGCGGCCGTTTTTCTGGCACCATGGCACTGACAGAACCGGATGTCGGTTCATCCCTTGGTGATCTGACCACGAAGGCCATCCCTCAGGCAGATGGATCCTATCGGATTAAAGGTCAAAAGATGTTTATCTCTGGGGGTGACCAGGACATTACTGAAAATATTGTGCATCTTGTGCTTGCCCGGATTCAGGATGCACCTCAAGGCGTGAAGGGTATTTCCCTGTTTATTGTGCCAAAATTCAAGACCCGTGCCGATGGTTCACTTGATGAGTCTAATGATGTTCAATTGGCCGGCCTACTGCATAAAATGGGCTATCGCGGGACTACCTCGACGGTGCTGAGCTTTGGGGAAAATGACAATTGCTTAGGCTATTTACTTGGTGAAGCAGGTCATGGTTTAAAATATATGTTCAAGATGATGAATGAAGCACGTGTCGGTGTGGGACTTGGTGCGGCAATGATTGGCTATCGTGGTTATCTGGAGTCTCTGAATTATGCCAAAAACCGTCCACAAGGACGTCCGGTAGCCGATAAAGATCCAAATAGTAAACCAGTGAATATCATTGAGCATAGCGATGTTAAACGTATGCTGTTGACCCAGAAGTCCTATGTTGAAGCATCACTGGCACTGTGTCTGTTTGCAGCCCGCCTGATTGATGAACATCAGGCAGCTCAGGATGAAGAGAGTGCTATTTTGCTGGATCTGATTACACCAGTGGTCAAATCCTTCCCTTCTGCCTATGGCCCCAAAGCCAATGACCTGGCGATTCAGGTCTTGGGTGGTGCAGGTTATACCCGTGAATATCCGATTGAACAGTGCTACCGGGACAACCGTCTGAATCCAATCCATGAAGGCACTTATGGCATTCAGTCTCTAGATCTACTCGGTCGTAAACTGTGGCAACACAACGGTAAAGGTTTAAGCCTGCTCATGCAGCGTATCCAGAAAACTTTATCCGAGATTCAGGATCATAAGTTAGCTGAACTGGCAGAAACTTTTAAAAAGCATCTTGCGACTGTGCAAAAAACCACGCAGGTTTTAGGTCAGGCTTTGCATCAAGGCCGAGTTGAGGCAGCATTGGCGAATTCAGGTTTATATCTGGATATGATGGGTAAAACTATTATTGCCTGGTTATGGCTGGAAATGGCGAATCAGGCACAGTTAAAATTTGCCTCGTCTGACTATGCGGAAGATCAACAATTCCTGACAGGAAAAATGCAGGCAGCTCAATACTTTATCCGCTGGGAACTGCCTGAAGTTGAACATCAGGCACAATTACTGATGAACTTTGATGATACCTGCCTGAATATGCAGCCAGAATGGTTTTAAGATTTAACAAAAATGAATAAAAAATGCGCCCTGAAAGGCGCATTTTTTATTAAAACCTGGAAAATATTAAAAACTGAAAATAGTTAAGCTGCATTATCTTGTATGCCAAATTTTCTGAAAATCTGCTTGCGTTTAGCAGGCAAGATATTGGCTTTGTTCAGGTCGCCTTGATAATGTTGATACACACGCTTATCCATCATTTTATACCACAATGGTGGTATCAAAGCTGGAATCAGCATGGTCGCATAACCGCTTGGCAAGACAGGTGCTTCCTCAAAATTGCGCAATGCCTGAAACGGCCGGCTTGGGAACGCATGATGATCAGAATGGCGTTGTAACTGATACAGAAACAGGTTGGTAACAATATTGTTATTGTTCCAGCTGTGTTCAGGCAAAGTACGCTCGTATTTACCTTTCTCAGTTTCAGCACGCTTCAAACCATAATGTTCAATATAATTGACAATTTCAAACAGGCTGATGCTATAAAATGCCTGTGTTAACGTATATGGAATAATCTTCTTGCCAAAGGTTTTCAGCATCAAGGCATGATAAGCAGCACTCATCCCCCAGCCATGAAACAATTCATTTTCCTTGCTAAAGAAACTCAAGCCTTTACGCTGTAAACGGCGTTTTTCAATTTCAATTGCAGATTTAAGTCCACCAAATACCGTACGTGGCCAGAATTTGTAAAATGACTCCCCCATTTTTGATGAGGCAGGGTCTTCAGGCGTCGCGACCCGTTTATGATGTCCATAAGGATGTTCAATCCGGAAATGGTTATAAGCCAATGGCATCAGGCTGGCATGTGACCAGTAGTGATCAGATTTATTCGGGCGGTGACTCAGTTCATGGGCGGTGTTTACACCGACTCCATTAATTGCACCCATCGAGATCCCGAGTAGAACCTGATCGGTCAATGAGACATTGGGGCGTGATACCACATAGCCTGCAAAAGCATTAGCAGCCATTTGCAAAGGAATAAACAATTTTACGATACGGTCATAATAAGGATCTTTGATTAAAGCTTTGATCTGATCATCGCTGGGATTATTTTCATCTTCACCAATCAGAGCATCTAGTGTCGGAATGATGACATGCAGTAATAATGGACCACCCAAGGCAAAAACTTTCTTGGTGGCTTTCGGTCCAAAATGGTAGCCGGCCAAAATACCCATACCGATGACTGGCAGACCGGGACTCAACAGCCATCCGAAACGTTTTTTATCTAGCTGGCGGCCCTTCAGCAACTGAGCGTCCTGCTCCAGGTGAATATTTGTGATTTTTGCAGGGGCATTCATTGCGACCCTCCTGTTTTATGTTACCCTGCCCTTATAGTTAAATAATTCAGCGCATGTGCACAGTTGTCAGCGTCCAGAAAAGCTATGTCAGCGTCTTTGTCCTGATCAGCCGATTTCTGACCTCAATTCACATGCAGACTTAATTAAAAATACCTTTTTAATTCAGAATAGAACACGCATGGATGCGCTTAGTAAAATTTTTGATGACATACATTTAGCCAAATCAGAATATATCTATCTGAATGTTCATCATCCTTATCGGCTGTTATACAGACATGAACCGTCCATGCTGGCCTATGTGATTTTGCATGGACAGGCACAGCTCAGCTTTGAAGATTCAGACCATGTCATTGTCTTACAGCAGGGTGATCTAATTCTGCTTCCATCTGCCAAAGCGCACCAGCTACATTGTCCAAATGATCAAGAACTAACACAAAGTAGTCCCATTAACAGCTTCTTTGCTTCGCATTCACAGCAAAGTATTGATTTCGGTCAGGTCCAGCCACAACGCAACTTTATTCTGGCGATTCGTTCAAAAATGGATATCCAGATGGCGCGACCGCTAATTACCTCTTTGCCGGATTATCTGCATATCCAGCATATTTTGAGTGATTCAGCCCCGGAATGGTTACAGATCGGATTACAGTTCCTGGCTTTAGAAACCCAAAATACACGTCCGGGCCGTGACCGTATTCTCGATCATCTGGTCAGTATTTTACTTATTGAATGTGTGCGGGATTATATTTTGAATGCCCGGCATGCCTCCAGCTGGTTAAATGCCTTAAGCCATCCTGAACTTTCCAGTGCTTTAGCTGTCATCCATGGCCAGCCAGAACAGAGCTGGACCGTTGAAAGTCTGGCTGAACAATGTCATATGTCACGTTCCAAATTTGCCCAATTGTTTACGCAAGTGGTCGGTGAACCGCCTTTGGCTTATCTGCAACAGCACCGGATGCGTCTGGCAGCACGTTATCTAAGAGATGGCTTAATGACCGTGCAACAGATTGCGCATCGCGTAGGTTATTCTTCAGAAACTGCATTTAGTCAGAGCTTTAAAAAGCAGTTTGAACTTACTCCGAGCCAGTATCGTCAGCAGCATCAGGGTCAACAATAGCTGAGAAGATTATTTTACCAGTTCTAAAATGGCAGTCACAGGATCTTCACTATTCCCTGAAAGTAGTTGCTTATGCATGGTCAGATGCTGCATCGCCTGAATCTGTGCTGCTTCAATATTCATTAATGCTTCAATTTCGGCAGCAAGATTCTCAGGGGTTGCTTCAGATTGAATCAGCTCCTGAATCACTTTCTTGCCCGCAATAATATTTGGCAATGAATAGTACTGAATTTTCACCAGAAGTTTAACAATACGATAAGTCAGCCAATGTAATTTATAGAAAGTCACCATTGGACGATGTAACAACATTGCTTCCAGAGTTGCTGTTCCCGATGCCAAAGCGACGATATCTGCTGCATTCATGACCTGACGACCGATTTTGGAATCGCTACCGGTATTTTCCATCAGACGAATTTGGGCCTGTAAGCTTTCCGGATAAGTTTGCAGCAAGGCTTGAATTTGCTGCTTACGTGCATCATTGATGGCAGGAATCAGGAAGATATATTCAGGATGTTTTTGTTGCAGAATTTGTGCAGTATCCAGCACCAATGGCCCAAGACGTTCAATTTCTCCACGGCGGCTACCTGGCAGCAAGGCAATATATTTCTGGGCAGGATCGAGTCCCAGCTCCTGCTTTGCTTCAGCCAGTGGATTTTGTATCGGCAATTGACTCGCTAATGGATGTCCGACAAATGCAGCGGGTACCTGCCATTTTTGATAAAAGACTTTTTCAAATGGAAATAAACACAGTACCAGATCGATACTGGCTTTAATGCCATGCACACGTCCCTGACGCCACGCCCAGACAGAAGGACTGACATACTGAACGGTTTTGATCGGCAACTGTCGTTGCTTGATACTCTTGGATAAACGCAGGTTAAAGTCTGGTGCATCAATGCCGATAAATACATCGACTGGGTCTTTCGTCCAATTCTCCACCAGTCCATCACGTACAGCAAACAGCTTACGGATATCTTTTAAGACTTCGACAATACCCATCACTGACAGAATATCCATTGGATAATAGGTTTTAAAACCTTCTGCCATCATCTGTGGACCACCAATGCCCTCAAATTCAGCATCAATACCCTGCTCACGAAAACGACGAATCAGACTGGCACCTAAGGTATCTCCCGATACTTCACCCACGACGATTCCAATTTTAAGCTTCCGTTTTTGCAAGATGTGATCCTCAGAGAATTGCTGTCAGCATATTAGCATAAGACGAAAAACTTAAGGCTGAACTTGATCCCGATCTGCATGAAATGGTTGAAAAATGATGAATCTAAGAATTTAAAGCGCTATATCTACAAATATAATGATGACTACAGGGATTTTCTGAATTTACTTTAGATAAGAATGACCAAGATTACCATGACTACAAATATGCTCAATTGAAAAATGATATAAAAAATGACCTACCAAGTTTCTAATTTCCCTTATCACGAAAAGCCTATTTTTAAATCAAATAAATCTGCTTATTTTAATAAAGGAGAAATTATATACTGTTAATCATATTTCATGAAGTCGATTCCACCAATCTTCATCGTATTTCCTAACTATAAGAAAATTCTTTAGAAAGCTTACCGGACTTATCCTTTACACCAATTTTTTCGATAATAAAACACCTCATTAATCACTTGCTTTATCTTATTTTGGAATAAGCAAATCATTAATCAAGACAACTACTTATCTTTAATAGTCATAAGATATGCTCGTTTTTTGATTTTGGCATATATGCATGTTTGGTCCGATTGAGTTTATTTTAGCAGGTGTGTTAGTTGGTTTCTGTGTAGGGATTACTGGTGTCGGCGGTGGTTCACTGATGACCCCTATTTTGATCAGCCTATTCCGGATTGAACCGCACATTGCAATCGGTACTGACCTTCTATATGCCGCAATCTCTAAATTCTGTGGTTCTTTTGTCCATGCAAAAAAAATGAATATTGTCTGGCCCATTGTGATCTGGCTGGCAATCGGCAGTATTCCTGCCTCATTTGCAACCCATTGGGTACTTGAGAACTATCTCAGTCAATCTACCCATTATAAAGCAGTACTCACCATGGTACTCGGTTTTATGCTAACGCTGACCGGTATTTCTATTGTATTCCGCGCTTCAATTGAGAAGTTCTTTAATAAATACCGTAAACAAGAACTGCCAGATATGACCCAGGATCTGGAAAAAGTCGATTTTAAATCTGGAAAAAAACGCGCTCTGATTATCATCATGGGAATCGTGCTTGGTGTTTTTGTGACCTTGTCTTCAGTGGGCGCAGGGGCATTCGGTATTATGGCATTGATTCTGATGTTCCCGAATTTGCCAATGATTCGTATTATCGGTTCTGACGTGGTGCATGCCGTACTTCTAACTTTAGTCGCAGGCTTGGGCCATATGAGCGCAGGTAATGTAGACTTTGCTTTGTTAGGCTGGTTACTGGTGGGTTCTATTCCTGCAATCGTGATCGGCACATTGATCAGTTCACGTATGCCTGAGAAAATTATCCGTAAAATTCTGGGTGTTACCCTGTTCTGTCTGGGTGTGAACTTTATGCTCAATCCAGTCAAATCTAAACCTGCCCAACCAGCTCAACCCGAGTTGGTAACGGAAGCAGAAAAATCTCAGGCCGTTTAAACTAAACCTCAGATTCATCACTTTTTTTTCAAAGATTTATTCATCTTTTTTATAACAAAGTGACGCATCATTCATGTTATATTCGGGCTATTAAACAACCTTTTGTATGATCGAACCAGTGACGGCAATGAATACACTACAGTCAAATCCTATTTCACAATCAGATATTGATGATGTGAATATCCAAAGCATGATTCCTCTTGTAACTCCAGCACAATTAAAGACTGAGTTGCCTTTGACTGAGAATGCTTATCAAACCGTACTGAAAGGTCGTGAAACGATTCGCAATATTCTTGATGGCAACGATAAACGTCTTTTTGTCGTGATTGGTCCATGTTCAATTCATGACCCTGAAGCTGCCAAAGAATATGCCGAGCGCCTGAAAGTGCTGAGCGAAAAAGTAAAAGACAGCCTGTATCTGGTAATGCGTGTGTATTTTGAAAAACCACGTACTACCATTGGCTGGAAAGGTCTGATCAATGACCCAGACATGAATGACTCGTTCAATATTGAAAAAGGTCTGCGCATTGGCCGTAAGCTTCTGCTTGAACTGAACGAAAAGGGTTTGCCATGTGCAACTGAAGCACTTGATCCAAACTCGCCACAGTATTATCAGGATTTAATTTCATGGTCAGCGATTGGTGCACGTACTACCGAAAGCCAGACTCACCGTGAAATGTCATCTGGCCTGTCTTCACCAGTAGGTTTCAAAAACGGTACTGATGGCGGCCTGACTGTTGCAACCAATGCCATGCAATCCGTGAAACACGGTCATAGCTTCCTCGGTCTGAACGATCAAGGTCAGGTTGCAGTCATTCGTACTTCTGGTAACCCATATGCTCATGTAGTACTTCGTGGTGGTAATGGCAAACCGAACTACGATGCAGGTTCTGTTGCAGAGGCTGAGACTGCTTTGGCAAAAGCGAAAGTTAGTACCAAAATCATGATTGACACCAGTCATGCAAACTCAAACAAAGACCCGTACTTACAACCATTAGTGCTAAAAAACATCACTGAACAAATTATTGATGGAAATAAATCAATTGTTGGTATTATGGTAGAAAGTCATCTTAAAGGTGGTCGTCAGGATATCCCGGCAAACCTTTGTGATCTGGAATACGGCAAATCAGTGACTGATGGCTGTATCGACTGGGAAACGACTGAAAAGGCATTACTTGATATGCATGAGGCGTTAAAGGACGTTTTACCAAATCGCTAAGCGATTGATCAAAACGCCATCGTAAGATGGCGTTTGCATTTCTACATAAGGAAAATGATCTGATGAATGAAATTGAAACTGCACTCTGTCAAATTAATAATTTTCAATTCATCCATGAGCACCTGTTTACTTCAGGCCAGCCGACAGCAGAACAGCTCAAGCTGATAAAGGAATACGGGATCTCGACCATTATCAATGTAGCTTTGAGCAATGCAGAGCCTCACCTGGACCATGAAGATAAAATCTGTCTGGAGCTTGGACTCAACTATATCCAGCTGCCAATTTCATGGGAAATGCCATCCGATGATCAATGCCTGCTAGTGCTGGACATGATTGATCATCTCATCAAGCAACAAGCCGTTTGGGTACATTGCAACCAGAACTTGCATGTCAGCAGCCTGATGTATTTATATCGCCAATACTATATGGATATGGATCTACCGACGGCGCAAGCAAGCCTGCATCAGATCTGGGAACCGAACGACACTTGGACGGGTCTATTGCATGCTGTTGCCTTACAGCTACAAGGCCGTAAAGCAACTGAAGAACTTAAATTGGCAATGATTAATCCTGATCACTTTGCATGAGCGATCAGGACCGTCGCCATAGACAGAATGCCTTCCTGACGCCCGGTAAAGCCCAGCTTTTCTGTTGTCGTCGCCTTAACGCTAATCTGGGTTACATCTACTTCTAGTACATCTGCAATGCTTTGACGCATTTCCAGATTATGCTTTGCCAGTTTTGGACGTTCACAGGCCACAGTAATATCTGCATTATTCAATACATAACCACGATCCAAGATCAGCTGATACACGTGCTTCAACAATACACGACTGTCAGCACCTTTAAAATTAGGATCCGTATCTGGAAAATGCTGACCGATATCTCCCAGCGCCAATGCACCTAATAAAGCATCACATAATGCATGTAATACAACGTCACCATCCGAGTGTGCTTTGAGGCCATGGGTATGTGGAATTTTCACGCCTGCCAGTGTGACAAAATCACCTTCTTCGAATGCATGCACATCCAGCCCCTGACCAATTCGAATTTGTGCAACCACTGTTTTCATCCTTAGAAATAACCAATTGAAATCTTGTACACTTCGTTTCTATTTCGCTATAGTTAGACCAAGCGTAACACAGTGAAAGTATAAGCGATCATGCTGCTGAAAACTGATATAAAAATGATGAAACTTCTGGGTCTCATGCTGGGTTTGAGCACTTTGGCAACAGGTGCTGCAGCATCCGTACATCCGCTAAAATGTTCAGATAGCTCACAAGCCAGTAAAGCAACCTCGACGCTGTGTTCCGTGCCTCTGGATGAATTTAGAAAAAATCTGACGAGCCAGTATCTCACGGCCTACCTGATTACTGATGCACCTTTAAGTATTATTCAGGATACGCATCAATTATGGCTAAACCGCTTACAACAGTGCAAAACACTAGACTGTTATAAACAGCAGTTTGATGTGCGTCTAGATGATCTGAATATCTTTATTTCTTTGAATCAAAGCCTGACCCAGCATTATTTAAAATTTGAACAGGGCCAGATTGCCAAACAGCCGGTACACCTGAAAATCCATCAGCTCAGTAAAGACCGCATCAAGATCGAAGGTATTGCCTATCGCAGTCCTAAAAACCGTATAGATACTCAAACTATTCCTTTTTTAGCTTATACCACTCCTGAAGCTAAAACTGAAATCACTGATAACGAAAACGACTGTAAATATGAATTCCACTATACCAAGGCCATTCTTTCGGTAAAAACCCAGCAGAAAGGCTGTGAACGCTTTAGCGGTGTCTACCGCCTATATGACTAAACTCATTCAATTAAAAAAAGGGTGGTGTTTCAAAAAGTATGCTGAAAAAAAGCAGGTTGGATTTTGATAAAATAGAGAAATGCGAATAACTCTAGAAATCAAGTGTCCAGCCTGCCTAAGTGACAGTATAAAGAAAAATGGCACAAAAGTAGATGGTAAGCAAAATTACCAATGTAAAATATGCAGACGTCAATTTATTGGTGATCATGCTCTCAGTTATCAAGGCTGTCACTCAGGTATCAAAACCAAAATATTACACCTCATGGTGCGAGGCAGTGGTGTCAGGGATATAGCAGAAATTGAAAGAGTAAGTATCGGTAAAGTTCTACGGACACTTAGCCAATCAAAATATCAACTTCGAGCACAGCAAAGTCATTATGAAACCCTTGAAGTAGATGAGTTTTGGACTTTTGTTGGTCATAAGCAAAATAAACAATGGCTAATTTATGCCTATCATCGAGAAACAGGTGAAATTGTTGCTTATGTATGGGGTAACCGAGATTTAGCCACTGCAAAACGACTTAAATTAAAATTGAAGCAGTTAGGTGTAAGCTATACATGTATATCAAGTGACCATTGGGATAGCTTTGTTACGACCTTTAAAGAATGCAAACAGTTGATTGGTAAATTTTTCACTGTGGGTATAGAAGGCAATAATTGTCGATTACGGCATCGGATCAGGCGAGGCTTTAGGAGAAGCTGCAACTTCTCCAAAAAGCTTGAAAATCATTACAAAGCCTTTGATTTAGCGTTCTTTTATATCAATAATGGATTCGTTTAATGCCAGCATACTTTTTGAAACACCACCAAAAAAAGATCATCCGAGGATGATCTTTTTTGTTTTAGGCTACAGGATAGTTTTGAGCCACCTGCTGGCTGATCATTGCTGCTGTCGCAGCAGAGAGCGTCCAGCCTAAATGCCCATGTCCGGTATTATAAAACACCCGCTTGTGTTTTCCTTGACGCACGACTGGCATCATATCCGGCATCATTGGCCGTAATCCGGTCCAGGGAATCACATATTCAGTGGAAATATCAAAATTACGATGTGTCCAGTCAATTAAAGGCTGAATCCGGTCAGCACGAATGTCGCGGTTATAACCATTAAACTCTGCCGTACCCGCAATACGCAGTCGGTCTTTACCCAATCGGGAGAGCACAATTTTAGCGCTTTCATCCAGCAGGCTGACCCACGGCGCATTTTGCTGACTTTGTTCATCGTTAAGCTGTACGGTAATTGAATATCCTTTCACCGGATAGACATTGACCCGGTCACCCAACAGATAAGAGAGTTGATAACTACCCACACCGGCACAGACCACGATGGCATCAGCTTTCAGTTCCAGTCGTTCTTGCGGATTGGTATTGGAATTTTCACTGCTCGGCATACAGCTGATCCGGATATAGTCATCCTTCTGCTCTACTGCCTGTACATTCTGACCAAACAGGAAAAGTACACCTTTTTCTGCACAAGCCTTGGCCAGACCTGTAGTAAATTTATGAATATCCCCGGTAGCATCACTACGGCTAAAAAAGCCGGCATAATAATCACCGGTTAAAGTGGGTTCAATCTGTTTAATTTCTTCATTGGAAATCGCATTACGTTCCAGACCGCCACTGCAAAGCAGATCATTGACCTTCATCGCGACCTTATAATCCTGCTCGGTATGATAAAAATGCAGGATTCCCCTCTTTTCCAGATCAAACTCAATCTGTTCTGTTTCAGCAATTTCAAATAAACGTTTACGGGCCAATAACGCCATTTTTACCGTTTCCCGGGTATTGGTTTCGTAATGACGAATATTCCCCATAAATTCCATTAGCCAGCTGTATTTATGCATACTAAAAGACGGGTTGAGCAGTAATGGGGCAGTTTTTTGCGACATCCATTTCAGGCCTTTCAGTACCGTCGCTTTTTGGTTCCAGACTTCTGCATTACAGGCGGAAAGTTGCCCGCCATTGGCATAGGAGGTTTCCATGGCAGGGTAAAGATGCTGGTCGACAACAGTGACCTGATAACCTAATAAAGCCAGTTCATAAGCTGTGGTTACGCCGGTAATCCCGGCGCCAATGACAATTACATGACGCATAGACATCTCCTTTTTTATTATGATGTCTGCCCCATCTGTCATTTTTACCTGAGAGCTTTGATTTCAGTATTGGAGATCAATACCTTAACCTTCCCCTTCGGTGAGTGATTCAACACTTCTCTCCAGAGTTTTGCATTATTACAGTCCTTCTGCCTGAGAGTTTCCGGGGTCGTTGCTCCTTCGGCGAATGCGGGTGCATTTCTCTCCTGCAATAATGTGCATATGTATTGTTTTGCAATTTATATACCATGCTATAGAGCTTAATAAAAAATTACTGTGCAAAGTTGTAAAGACACAGTAATTAGTAAAGCTACGTTATCCTCGCTTAGCTATAAAATGAAATCTAAATGAAGGTGCAGATATTTGATTAGATTTTTGAAATAGGATTATAGGTTAATTAAAAATTTTAATTTGCTTAGGCTATTTTGAGTGAAAAATTTCTCTATTGGATTCTTTTAACTAGATGATAAAAGTTAAGAATAATGGCAAGGTTAATCCTGCAACCAGGGTTTGCACACTAATAACTTTCGCCATAAGTTCACTGTCTCCACCCAGAACTTTGGTCAATACATACGAAGCAGAAGCTGTGGGTAATGCGAAAAACAGTACCAGCACTTGAGTGGTCAGAGTGGAAATTCCCATTATCTTGCATACCCCCAAGCCAAGCAATGGCATGCAAATCATACGCCCAGTTGTGTTCCAGACGATGCGCCATAAATCCAGATTAATTTGCCCAAACTTTAATGCTGCCCCGACACACATCAAACCTAAAGGCAAACTGCATGCTGCCATCTGTTTCAATAACTGGTTCATACCCTGCCATATTCCCAATCCGGACAGATTATAAAGCCCACCTACCAGACAGCCTAAAATCAGTGGATTTTTCGCGAGGGATATGAAAATTTTTCCAAACTGCATATCAGCCGGTTTAGTAAATGCCAGCACAGAAACGGTATTTACGACTGGAATAAAGAACACCATAATGACGGCAAATACTGTCATCCCTGCCTGACCAAATAAGGTGCTGACCGCAGCAATGCCAATATAGGTATTAAAGCGCAGCATGCTTTGTACATAGACCCCAAATCGGGCAAAATTAATCCGGTATATCGCTTTTAGACTGTACAGCACTGCACAAACCAGTACAGTAATGATTGAAATAACCAGCACCACATCCTGAATAATATCTATCTGAATCTGAGCAGTAGCCAGATTCAGGAATAGCATGATTGGAAATAGTACATAGTAGTTTAGCTTTTCTGCTCCCCGCCAAAATCCGTCTTCTAACCATTGCCTTTGTTTTAATGTATAACCCAGGGTAATTAGGGCAATCAGTGGAAACAGGACGCTGAAGATAGTATGAAGCATTGAGCCACTCGTAACATGCAATTCTGTGGCAATCGAACCCAATTGCCTGTCAATGATTAAGGATACAACAACCGAAGAGTTTCAGGAGAAAAAGTAGTGGAAAAATCAACGAATAATAAGTTAGAGAAAGTCTCTCATGCGTTTTAATGAATAATAAACCAATTAAGTCCAGCTTTCTTCTTTTGCAATATTTAATACCTCCTCTTTAAGCTTTTCCTAACTCATTAAAAATTTTTGAATCAATTTTTGGACGAGTTTTCGAACTTTATTTTTAATCAACCTAAACTTTTTAAAAGCATAAGAAAAATAAGTTTCTCTTCACCTAAATCATCTATTGCCTTTGCAGATATAAAAAAAGCCAGACCGAAGTCTGACTTTTTGGATTCACTTCAGATCAGAAGCGAATTATTTTGGTTAAATTGGTGCAAACGGCGCAACCACATCGGCATTTTGTGCACGATGGCGCATAAAGTGATCCATCAATACAATCGCCAGCATTGCTTCAGCAATTGGCGTCGCACGCACACCCACACAAGGATCATGACGGCCTTTGGTCAACACGTCAGTATCTTCACGATTGATGGTGATGGTTTTACCCGGCGTGGTGATTGAAGCGGTTGGTTTTAGTGCAATCGATACGCGAATGTCCTGACCGCTAGAAATCCCCCCCAAAATACCGCCTGCATGGTTTGCCAGGAAACCCTCCGTCGTTAATTCATCACGCGTTTCATGACCAAACTGCTCAGCAACGCCAAAACCATCACCAATCTCAACACCTTTAACGGCGTTAATCGACATCATGGCATGGGCAATATCGGCATCCAGACGATCGAATACTGGCTCACCCCAGCCTACTGGGACTTTAGAGGCAATAATTTCAAGGCGCGCGCCACAACTGGTGCCTTGTTCACGCAACGATGTGACTAGTGCCTCAAAACGTGGAACGGCATCAACATCACCACAGAAGAACGGATTATTTGGAACTTCATTCCAGTCCAGTTTCTCGGCTTTTTCAGTGCCAATCTGGGTGACATGACCGCGGATTTCAATACCAAATTTCTCAAACAGGAATTTCTTGGCAATCGCACCCGCTGCCACACGCATTGCAGTTTCACGTGCACTTGAACGGCCACCGCCACGATAATCACGGAAACCATACTTCTGGGTATAGGTATAGTCTGCATGACCCGGGCGGAAAGTCTGCGCGATATTGCCATAGTCTTTCGACTTCTGGTCAGTATTGCGGATTAAAAGACCGATTGAAGTGCCGGTGGTTTTACCCTCAAACACCCCGGAAATAATTTCCACTTCATCCGGCTCTTTACGCTGCGTTGCAAATTTCGATGTACCCGGCTTGCGGCGGTCCAGATCCTTTTGCAAATCAGCTTCAGACAGTTCAATTCCTGGTGGAACCCCATCAATGATCGCCATCAGGCCAACACCATGAGATTCACCACAAGTCGTTACACGGAAGAGTTGCCCTATACTATTACCTGCCATGTGAACGACTCCTTATGCATTAACCGATTGAATAAATAAATCGCGATATTGACGGCATTGGGCTGCAGTCAATGCGAAGATACCTGAACCACCACGCTGGAACTGCAACCAGTGGAAATCAACTTTATTGAAGTTTTGCTTCATTGCCCATTCAGAGTTGCCGACTTCAATTACAATCAGACCATCTTCAGTCAGGTAATCAGCCGCTTGAGCCAGCATTTTACGTACCAGATCCAGACCATCCTGACCTGCAGCCAAAGCCATTTCAGGTTCGTGGTGGAATTCGTCTGGTAGATCTGCCATGTCTTCTGCATCCACATACGGTGGATTCGACACGATTAGATCATACTGATTTTCAGCAGGAATTTTTGCGAACAGGTCCGATTCAAGCAATGCCACTTGATACTGCTTGTTATGATGCTCACAGTTGATCTGCGCTACTTCTAAAGCCTCTTTAGACAGATCGGTTGCATCCACTTCAGAATCTGGAAAAGCGTATGCCAATGCAATCGCAATACAGCCTGAACCGGTGCACATGTCCAGAATACGTTGTGGTGTTTTTGGATTCGGATTTTCTGGCAGGTTATTTACCGCTGCACCCATTTCACCATTTTCGCCCAGGCAATATGGTGCAAAACGGTTTTCAATCAGCTCAACGATTGGTGAACGTGGAATCAGTACACGCTCATCCACATAGAATGGCTTGCCAAAGAAATAAGCCAGATTTAATAGATAAGATGTCGGCATTCTTTCATTGATACGACGTCCTAACAGATTCAAAAACTCTTCTTTTTCGCTTGGAAGTAGTTTTGAATCCAGAATTTCTGGATCAGCATTCCAGTCCAGAGAAAGGGTTTGTAAAACCAGTGCTGAACTTTCAGCAAAATAATCTTCTGTGCCTTGGCCCAAGTGCGCATCGTATTGACGTAATGCTGTAACACCAAAACGGATAAAATCACGAATGGTGGTTAGATTTTCAGCGGCTTCCTGCAAATGTTCAGGGCTAATAGTCGGTCGATCCACTTAAGGCGTCTCCAGAGGTCATATTTTAAAACGCCTTATGATACCTTGTTTCGCCTGCTTTTATAATGCTAAAACCATGAAAAATACGAAAACAGCACGACTCCACTCTGGCTGAATCCGGTTTTAGAAGCCTGTTATTTGATGATGAGAATGGTCAACAATAGATCGCTTTAATCCGGATTTGAATGCTTTAAAGTATGAGAGATAAATCGAACGTTTTATGAAGTAGGTGATAAATAATACTGACTCACCTATTCAGCGCTTCTGTCCAGTTTTAATAAATCTCAAATTCTCGCCATAATTTAAAAAGTATAACAAACTTACATGTCCGTTATGCTTTTGAGTACCGATCAGATCCTCAGCGTTTTCCGACAAAAGAACGTGATTGATAATAATTGGACTGCTCAATTACCATGGCCAGGGCACATTGTCCTTGCTGGATTTTGGTGTAGTTTCCAGCACGGATACGACCACATTGCTTGTCCAGTCTGGATTCAAACAAAGCATAATGGTTTTTTACTACAGCAGCATTATTTGCGTTTAATTTAAGATAATTTTTATAGCTTTTTTTCAAGATTTTAGTCTGCCCTTTTAATTCCTTGGCAATACATTTTTCAGTCTTGGTACGGTCACCATAGGTGAACTTCATACACTGTGAATATTCCCTTGAATAATCCTGAGCTGCTTGTGTATATACAGCTGTACCTGCCAGAATAGCAGTTAATAGCCATGCAAAACGCATACATTCCCCTTTGCCAAATTGGCATGATGCTTACAATCGCACTCATCAATTTTGTTTTAAGTTATATTCCGATACTACCTGAGTCCAGTGAAAATTCCTATTCCTTTATAAGCATCGATTTTATGCAAATGAGCAATTGAAACTCTCAGAATTGTCTCCATTATATAGCGAAGATATACAAGTAAACGAGTTGAATGTTATGAGCTACAAGCATAACAACCTGATGGCCATGCGCCTGAATTATTGGGATGATGTACAGTCTCATAACGTGCAGCAGGAAAAGGCATTTTTGCAAGACATGTTAATTCAGCAAGGTGTTTTTCAGCAGGCAACGCTAGAAGATGCACGCTACCTGTTTTTTAGTTTGCCCAGTATCGTGATTGTTAAAGGTTATGCTCTGGGCTTTCAGCATGAGTCCGTGATTACATTGATTCAACAGCACATTCAAACAAATATCCAACAGTTGCAACAAAGAACTGAATTAAAAATTCAATTTCAGATGCCATAATGCCTTGGCTAATATAAATACAGGTCATCGAGCCTGATCATGTTTAGCGTAAATTCAATCTGTTAAAACTTTTTTAATACGTGAAGACAGGTTAATATCCGCTACAATGATTTATTCTGCTATATGCTGGGAAAGGATTTATTCTACATGTCAGATCAGAACGATAAGCTCAAACAACTGAAAACCTCATCCATGGATCGACGCTTATCGATCGCCAAGGCATCCCTACTTGCAGGCACCCGCTGGGCAGCATCAAATGCCACTTCAATGTTCTCAAGTGAAGAAGAGAAAGAGAAAAAACGCAAAAAAGCCATGAAAGAACAGGCAGATTATCTGGTTGCAGAAATCGGCAAGCTAAAAGGTTCTATCGTCAAGATTGGCCAGATGATGGCGCTCTATGGCGAGCATTTTCTGCCAGAAGAAATCACTCAGGCATTAAATACATTAAATAATAAGACTGTAGCCTTGGCCTGGCCTGCGATTAAAGCGCAGTTACAAGCGCAGCTTGGTTCAAAACTTGATGATTTAACCATTGATCATGAACCTTTAGGAACAGCCTCACTAGCTCAGGTACATCGCGCCAAACGCAAATCTGACGGGCTGGAACTGGTACTGAAAATCCAGTATCCAGGCGTTGCAGAAGCGATTGACTCAGATATGAGCCTGTTTAAAAACATGCTCAAATTGACCCGTATGGTGCCGCAAACCCGTGAATTTGATCAGTGGTTTGATGAAGTTCGTGAAATGATGCATCGTGAAGTGGACTACAAAATTGAAGCTGCGACAACCCGCCGTTTCCGTCAACGTCTGCAAAATGATCCACGTTATATCGTACCGACCATTATTGAAGATTACTCGACCGATCGCGTGCTCTGTATGACTTATGAGCGTGGTGTACCAATCAATAGTCCGGTCATGCTGTCTCTGCCACAGGAACGTCGTAATAAACTCGGTGAAGCTTCCCTAGAAATCGCAGTACGCGAGATTTTCGAATGGGGCGAAATGCAGACTGACCCGAACTTCGGGAATTATCTGGTACGTTTGGGCAATGGTGACGATGCACAGGATAAAATTGTCCTGCTCGACTTCGGTGCAATCCGTCAGTTTGACCAGCATCTGCTCAATGTGGCACGTAATCTGATTCAAGCGGGTTATCATCATGATTCAGATATGATGGTCAAAGCCATGACTGGTTATGAATTCTTTGACTCGATTCCGCAAAGCATCAAACCGGATATGGCCAAGGTTTTCTTGCTGGCCACTGAAGCATTTAGCTCGCCAATGAACAATAAAGACCTGCCAGCTGGCGTAATGGATGCTCAGGATCGCTATGACTGGAAAAAGAGTCAGTTGCATAGCCGTGTCATGCAACAAGCCTCTAAATCAATGGCATCACGTTATTTCAGCGTCCCACCGAAAGAGTTTATGTTCATCAGCCGTAAATTTATCGGTGCTTATACCTTTATGACCGTGATTGATGCCAAAACTAATGTGCGTGCCATGATCAAGAAACATCTCTAAAGAGAATCAAATGATATTTTAAGTTGACCCGGTTGATTTCTGTCATCCGGGTCAATTTCTTGCATTCTAATATTTTTAAATAATATAATTTTATTAATAATTTCATAAACTTGTTAGTAAACTTAATAAAATAAATTTACTTCATTATTGTCAATCAATCATGTCATTCCTGACATGGTTTTTTATCAGGCAACCTGTCAGCATAATTCTGAAAATACCTAAAACATTTATAACAGGATAATGATAATGAGCAATATGGTTAATAAGGCCCAAGGAGTTGGCTTATCCATACTGACTAAAATTGCAGGCAGTGAGCTACTGGATCAGTTTAAGCTACGAAAATTCGTTGAAAAGTCCCTGTATAAAAGCTCTAAGGCAAGTTTTAAAACCCTAAGCCAGACACAAAAGCTGCTGAAATCAGGACAAAAAATTAAAAAACAGCGCCTGCCAAATCAGAATAAATCCCTGTTTGATCTTAGCCTGACTGAAGAACAGCAGATGACCGTAGATGCAATGGAGCAGTTCTCAGCCGAAGTACTTTATCCGCTTGCTCACGATGCAGATCACGCTGAAATCTTTCCAGAGGTTCTGTGGCAACATGGTACCGACTTAGGACTTAACTTCTATGCCTTGCCTGAGTCCTTAGGTGGTGTAGCGACTGAAAAGAATATTGTAAGCAATGTGCTGATTGCCGAACATCTCGCTAAAGGAGACTTTAGCCTGACTGCTGGCTTGCTCTCAACCTTTAGTGTGATTAATGCCCTGACTCAATGGGGCTCAGAACAGATTCAATCCGACTATCTGGCTTCTTTCGCAAATGATAAAGGTATTCGAGCCACATTTGCCACGCAGGAAAATATACCGGCTTTCAATCCTTTTAGGCTTACAACCCAAGCAACACCACACCAAGATCATTATCTGATTCAGGGTGAAAAAACACTGGTCTTACTCGCAGCCACTGCAGACATCTATCTGGTCAGTGCCATGCTCAATGGTCAGCCGGATGTATTTGTGGTGCAACGTGATCCGAGTATCAGTATTCAAAAGTCAGCTGCGATGGGTCTTAAAGCAAATGAAACTGCCACACTGCATTTCGACAATACACCAGCACAACGTCTCGGTGATGAAGATTTTGATTACACCGCCTTTATCGATCTGGGTAATCTGATGTGGTGTGCCATGGCTGTCGGTACCTGCGAGGCTGTCAGGAAATACTGTATTCAATATGCCAATGAACGTACAGCGTTTGGTGAACCCATTTCCCATCGTCAAGGGGTTGCTTTCATGATTGCCGATATGGCAATTGAAACAGATGCTATGCGTATGCTGGTGCTGAACGCTGCCAATCTTGCAGAAGCAGGTAAGCCTTTCCATCGTGAGGCATATTTGGCCCGTATTCTCTGCGCAGAAAAATCAATGAAGATTGGCACAGATGGCGTGCAAATCCTGGGTGGACATGGCTATACCCGTGAACATCCTGTGGAACGCTGGTATCGTGACTTACGCGCGACTGCTGTCATTCAAAGTGGGCTGCATGCCTGATCATTGACATGAATATGGAATAATTATAATGAATCTGCAAAATCCAAAAAAATTTAAATTACTGATTGATCAGGCCCATGAAGTAGCGCTGAATGTATTACGTCCAATTTCCCGTAAATATGACAAGGCTGAACATGCCTATCCTAAAGAGCTGGATATGCTGGCTTCTGTTGTAGATGGCATGAATGCTGGTAGCGAAGGTATGAATGCTGGTGCCGCAGTCAATAAACGTGGTGATACGGATACGTCTAATAAAAATGGCGTCAACATGTCAACTGCACTGAGTATTATTGAGATGTGTTATGGCGATACAGGTCTGCTCCTGTCCATGCCACGCCAAGGTCTGGGTAACTCGGCGATTGCAGCGGTGGCAAATGAGGAACAATTGACACGTTTTGAAGGCACCTGGGCAGCAATGGCGATTACCGAGCCAGGTTGTGGTTCAGACTCTGCTGCAATCCGTACTACGGCAACCAAAGATGGTGATGACTATATCCTGAATGGCGAAAAAATCTTTGTCACCTCAGGTGAACGTGCAGATTCTGTAGTGGTGTGGGCAACTTTGGATAAAAGCCTGGGGCGTGCTGCAATCAAATCCTTTGTGGTACTCAAAGGTACGCCTGGGATGAAAGTCGAGCGTCTGGAACATAAACTTGGTATCAAAGCTTCGGATACCGCCGCAATCAGCTTTGTAGACTGTCGTGTGCCTGCGGCAAATCTGTTGGGTAATGCAGATATTGATGTTGCCAAAGGTTTTGCTGGCGTAATGGAAACCTTTGATAATACCCGCCCACTGGTTGCTGCAATGGCAATTGGCTGTTCCAAAGCATCTCTAGAACGAATCAAAGAGATATTCAAAGACCAGCTAGATACGGATTACGGTACACCCTATTTACAGACCTCCCATATTGCAGCGCAGATTTACCGGATGGAAGCAGAATGGGAAGCAGCTCGACTGCTGATGCTGAAAGCAGCCTGGATGGCAGACAATCGTAAACCCAACTCTCGCGAAGCTTCAATTGCCAAAGCCAAGGCTGGTCGTATTGCTAATGAAATCACTTTAAAATGCGTCGAGTTAGCATCTTCTGCAGGTTATAGCGAGACTGAGCTACTCGAAAAATGGGCTCGTGACTCAAAAATCCTCGATATCTTTGAAGGTACCCAGCAAATCCAACAGCTGATTATTGCTCGTCGTGAGCTGGGTAAATCATCTAGTGAGCTGAAGTAGGTTGCAGAATCTCGAACATGCTGACTCGTTGATGGATTTATAAGCTATAAAGATGGATTTTTTACAGTTTTAGGACTATAAAACCTCCATCTTTTTTTATGTTTCATGATTTATGTATTCTATTCGACCGATCCAGCCTAAGGATAATCCCCAAATTGCCAAAATTATTCGTGAAGTTTCTATTGAATTTGGTCTTGCTGCTGAATCCGGTTTTGCAGTAGGTGATTCTATTCTGGACAGCTTATATCAGGTTTATCAACAACCAAATGCTGCTTACTGGGTTATTGTCGATGAAGATGATCAAGTTTATGGTGGTGGTGGCATTGCTCCCCTACAAGGTGATAATAGCATTCTAGAACTCCAGAAAATGTACTTCCTCTCAGCCATTCGTCAACATGGGTTTGCCAAGCAGATTTTGAATCTGGCTTTTGATTTCGCACAACAACAGAAATTTCATAAGATTTATCTGGAAACGACAAAATCCCTTTGGCAAGCTGTCAAACTCTATGAAAAACTGGGCTTTGAACATCTGGCATATCCTGAGGGCAATACGGGGCATAATGAAGCGTGTGAAATCTGGATGCTGAAAATTATATAAAAGTGCCTCAAGTAAAGATCAAGCTAAAAAGCTGCAAAAATTATTATAGCTCAGGTTTAAAAGGTTAATCAGCTTGACGCTGAACCGTTCATTTTTTAGTATCAAATTAATTTTATAATGCGGATATTTAATTTTGACCTACTTTAAGTCATTTACCTTAAAACGTCTTTTATCTCATTTTTTTACACCCTCGCATTTCAAAAAACTCATCCTCCTAGGCAGTGCAATTACTTTAACTGCATGTTCTTCTTTAGGTGGAGGTTCCATAGAAAAACGCTCAGCTAAACTTTCCAAAGGGATACAAAGTGCATATTCTATCTCTCCAGAAACAGCAAATCGCGTATCGCCACTGATTATTAAAAGTGCCGAACAGCACAATTTAGATCCACTCTTAGTCGCAGCAGTAATCCGACAAGAATCTACCTATCGTCCGTATGTCAGCTCACCTGCTGGTGCTGTGGGTTTAATGCAAATTATTCCACGTTATTGGCAAAGCAGTTGTGGAGCTGATTTATTCCATGAAGCCACCAATGTCCAATGTGGCTCCTATATATTAGCGCGTTATCAACAATCTGCAGGCGACTTAAAAAAGGGGCTAGGATATTATAATGTCGGTCCATCTGGTTTTGAAAATAATCGCAAGATGCGTAAGCAAGGTAAAAAATACGCTAAACAGGTACTTAATCATAAAAAAATGTTAAAAAATTCAATTTAGTTTTTCTAATAGATGTAATTAAGCATAATTATAGATTATGCTTAATTATTCATCTAAACCATGATTTTCCACTTTTATAATATTATTTGACCCACATCACTATTAAATTTTTATATACCATTTAAATCACATTTTGATTTAAATATATCAAAACCTATATTGTTTATTAATACAACATTTAAAATTATTTGTTATATTTTTTTTATATTATTTAAAATTTACAATATTAATACATAATGAATCAGTTTATACATACAATTAGTTATTCAAATATGATGTTAATATTTAAAATTAATAAGAATTAAGTCACATAAAATCATTTTTAAATTAATTTTAAATAATACTCTATTTCAATTAATAGTTTTCATATAAGCTAATTTCTAAATATTTTCAATTTATTTTAACTTGTATTCTTGGTTCTTTTATATAAACATTCTTGCGATAATTTTTTTATCTTCATTATTTAAAATTTTCCAGGGGATAGTATGGCCAAGCTTACTTTAGATGCACTTACAGATATTGATGGTTTCGTTGCAGCAGCACTCGTAGACAGCGAAAGTGGTCTTGCATTAGCAACTCTTGGCAATAATACAATTGATCTTGAGCTCGCAGCTGCAGGCAACACAGAAGTTGTACGTGCTAAACGTCGTGTAGCAGCGAGCCTGAATCTGAATGATTCTATCGAAGACATTCTAATCACTTTAGGCAAACAATATCACTTGCTACGCCCACTTGATTCAAATGAAAATTTATTCCTTTATCTAGTTCTTGACCGTAGTCGTTCAAACCTGGCTATGGCACGTCATGAATTGAAACACTTTGAAAAAGGTTTAGATTTTGCTTAATTAAGCTATTTGAGGGTTACTTTTTCCGGTAACCCTTAAATTGAGCACATCCTCATGAAAGATACTCTCTATATTTCCATTTTTGGCCTCAGCCTATCTTTAATAAATGTATTTAAAAGTACAATGGTTGATGTTTTAAGTGAAAAATATAATCTGGTATGGACCAATCTTACTGACCAGAAACTACAGCTTTTATTAGTAAATGCTGATTTTGTCGATTTACCCCATATTCAAAAAATTAAAAGTAATAATCTTACACTTCTACAAATTGAGAAAAACCCTGCATTGTCATCTCAGGTGATTGAAAATACCTTGTTCTTACCCTTTGAGCACCCCCATGCTTTAATTGAATGGTTACAACGTGAGTTTTTATCAGGCACTCAATCGCCTCATTCAATTGAACAACCCATATTAATAGTACCCTCTTGTAGCGCCAAAATAGCATATCAGTCATTTAAATTAATACTAGATGAGCTATTTCAGCCATCAGGTCATAGCAAATACATAATCAAAAATAATGATAAACGTGTAGCTCTTATCGATCTGGAACAACATTGCTTCTATCCAGCAATCGACTGGTATCCGCAACCTGATTCAGAATTCAGCATTGAACCTGCCGATTTAAATAGTATTGTGCAATTTCGCACTCAAGTGCGCCCAGAAGATCTTAACCAAGGGATCTGGAATTTTGTATGGCATCATCTGCAATTTGCTGAACTTGAATATCCAGACTATTACCGCTTAGCTAAATGGCCACAAATTAAAGATTTCGACCAGCGCAAAGATCTATTCAAATTAGCTGCCCTTTTCAGTGAAGGTGCATCAGTTGCCTATGCACAACAACAGTTGAAATTAGGTGAAAAATATATTCATCAATTTCTATGTGCTTCACAACTAGCCAATATGCTTGAACCGATCTCATCAGATCAAGCCAAATTCACACAGCATGCAACCACCGCTGTTCAAAAGGAAGCTAATAAAATGATGGGTTTCTTTAGCAAATTACGTAAAAAGCTCGGTATCTAGGAGTAATTCAGTTTGATCTTGCACCAATTTAAATTGGTATTTGCCGGTAGCATGGGTGCTGGCAAGACTACAGCCATTCGCACCATTTCTAATATTGATGTATTAAGTACCGAAGCAATTAATACCGACCTTGAAGCACACCAAAAATCACTAACAACAGTCGGTATCGATTATGGTGAACTGGTCCTGGAAGATGGGGTCAAAGTCGGCTTATATGGCACACCAGGCCAGCAACGCTTTAATTTTATCTGGAACGTAATTACACAAGGCGCTATTGGAGTAATATTACTGATTGATGACAGTATTGATGAGCCACTAGAAGAGCTAGAATTTTATCTCAATTACTTCAAAGATAAAGTTAAAAACGTTGTGATTGGCATTACGCATATTGATAAGAAAGCTAAAAATAATGCTGCTCTCTATCATGGCTGGGCTGAAAAGCAAGACAGTACTTATCCAATGTTCTTTATTGATGCCCGTGAAAAAAATGATGTTTTAATGCTGGTTGATGCCTTGATCGCCACAACTGAAGTTCAACTTACTGTCTGAAGAAAATTCCATGTCCTTAAATGATCTTGCAAAACGTACTGCTCCCCAAGAATTAACTGAATTTGCAGCCAAGCAGATTCAAGCACTCTTATTCAATGTGCAAGGTATAGAACTTACCATGCTGTGCTCTTCTGATGGATTTGAATTAGCCTCATTTGAAAAAATTAAAACTAACGGTAAAGGAAAACTTGCTGCGGTAAGTAGTTCTATTGTGGCTATGGTCCAGGCATTTATGCAGGAATTACAACTGGAAGGCTGTCAAAGCATTACACTGGATGCTAATAATGGTAAAGCGATCCTAACTGCAATTCCGCATCCAAAGTTTCCTATGCTGATCCTAGCCATGACCACTAATGATGTACTTTTAGGTCAACTGTTATATTGCACGAAAAAAATTGCTCAGGATATTTCTAACTTTCAAATCTGATTCCATATGAATATTACAAGCTTGAATCAGGCTTGTAATATTATATAATCAAGATTCATAATAACTGCTCATAATTCCAGTCAAAATTCCTGCAAGAAAAGCATATTTAAATATATGATCGACTATACCTGAAATGATTAAAAGTAAGACAAATAAAATGGCAGAGCCCAAACTAGCCATCACGGGAGCAGCTGTTACTTCTGCCTGATTTATATGATATTAATTAATCACAATTTTAATTTAACTAATCCTGATTAAAGAACCAGCAATTTAATAATCTAAGTTTCTATCTAAATGTACAACATATGACTAAAAATAATATTTATATGTAAATCTTTCATCCTTTATGAAATATACACCGTAGATATCAATACCCTTCATATAAGGCATTTGAGTCCATCTAGCTACAAGTCTATCTACCGATAGCTCGCAAAACGTTTTATTATCACCAGGGTGGTAGGTAAAACAAAGTTATTCACCTTCCACCCGTCCTCCTAGGCACTGTAGGTACGTATTTAATAGCGATACAGCACTTAGCATCAGCTAAAAAAACTACTAAAATCGATTACAGGGAATCCATCCTAGAAGATAGCAACCACTATGAATTTATATAGTGTGCAGATTTTCTGCTATGGGTTTAGATTAAAAATCAATATTTAGATACTTTCTTAAATCCTAGACATAAAAAAACACCCCCTGTCATTTGACAGGGGGTGTTTAGAATAATGAGCTGGCGATGACTTACTCTCACATGGGTAATCCCACACTACCATCAGCGCTAAGAGGTTTCACTTCTGAGTTCGGGAAGGGATCAGGTGGTTCACTCTTGCTATGGTCGCCAGCACAACTGTTTATGGATACTCACTTAGGTCTTATTTAGATGCCTGAGCTTTCTACCAAATAGAATTCATTAACAGGGATACTTGAGTTGTATATTTTGTTCTTAAGCGTTAACTAAATCAAGTTACTTTGCTTAATATCGAATCAATTGATGCTTGATACAACAACTGTTTGGGTGTTGTATAGTCAAGCCTCACGAGCAATTAGTATTGGTCAGCTTCACATATCGCTATGCTTCCACATCCAACCTATCAACGTCGTAGTCTTCAACGGCTCTTTAGGTGACATAAAGTCACAGGGAAATCTTATCTTGAGGTAGGCTTCCCGCTTAGATGCTTTCAGCGGTTATCCCTTCCGAACATAGCTACCCGGCGATGCGACTGGCGTCACAACCGGTACACCAGAGGTTCGTCCACTCTGGTCCTCTCGTACTAGGAGCAGATCCTCTCAAATTTCCAGCGCCCACGGTAGATAGGGACCGAACTGTCTCACGACGTTCTAAACCCAGCTCGCGTACCTCTTTAAATGGCGAACAGCCATACCCTTGGGACCTGCTTCAGCCCCAGGATGAGATGAGCCGACATCGAGGTGCCAAACACCGCCGTCGATATGAACTCTTGGGCGGTATCAGCCTGTTATCCCCAGAGTACCTTTTATCCGTTGAGCGATGGCCCTTCCATACAGAACCACCGGATCACTAAGACCTACTTTCGTACCTGCTCGACTTGTGGGTCTCGCAGTTAAGCGCGCTTTTGCCTTTATACTCTACGCGTGATTTCCGACCACGCTGAGCGCACCTTCGTACTCCTCCGTTACTCTTTAGGAGGAGACCGCCCCAGTCAAACTACCCACCAGACATGGTCCTCGTCCCGGATAACGGGACAGAGTTAGAACCTCAATATTACCAGGGTGGTATTTCAAGGACGGCTCCATCGCAACTAGCGTCGCGACTTCAAAGCCTCCCACCTATCCTACACAAGTAAGATCAAAGTTCAATGTCAAGCTGCAGTAAAGGTTCACGGGGTCTTTCCGTCTAGCCGCGGGTACACCGCATCTTCACGGCGATTTCGATTTCACTGAGCCTCTGCTGGAGACAGCGCCCCCATCATTATGCCATTCGTGCAGGTCGGAACTTACCCGACAAGGAATTTCGCTACCTTAGGACCGTTATAGTTACGGCCGCCGTTTACTGGGGCTTCGATCAATAGCTTCGCTTGCGCTAACCACATCAATTAACCTTCCAGCACCGGGCAGGCATCACACCCTATACGTCCACTTTCGTGTTTGCAGAGTGCTATGTTTTTAATAAACAGTTGCAGGGGCCTGGTTTCTGAGGCTGCCAACAGCTCAAGGAGCAAGTCCTATCACCGCCGGCAGCGTACCTTCTCCCGAAGTTACGGTACCATTTTGCCTAGTTCCTTCAGCAGAGTTCTCTCAAGCGCTTTGGTCTACTCGACCTGACCACCTGTGTCGGTTTCGGGTACGATTCCTGTTTAACTGAAGCTTAGAGACTTTTCCTGGAAGTATGGTATCAGCCACTTCACTGTACAAGTACAGCTTGCTATCAGTTCTCAGCATAGAGTACCCCGGATTTGCCTAAGATACATGCCTACAACCTTCCACCTGGACAACCAACGCCAGGCTGACTTAACCTTCTCCGTCCTCTCATCGCATTAAACAGAAGTATTGGAATATTAACCAATTTCCCATCGACTACGCCTCTCGGCCTCGCCTTAGGGGTCGACTCACCCAGCCCCGATTAACGTTGGACTGGAACCCTTGGTCTTTCAGCGAGCGGGTTTTTCACCCGCTTTGTCGTTACTCACGTCAGCATTCGCACTTCTGATACCTCCAGCAGACTTCTCAATCCACCTTCATCGGCTTACAGAACGCTCCCCTACCACTTACACTAATGTGTAAATCCGCAGCTTCGGCATATAGTTTTAGCCCCGTTACATCTTCCGCGCAGGCCGACTCGACTAGTGAGCTATTACGCTTTCTTTAAAGGGTGGCTGCTTCTAAGCCAACCTCCTAGCTGTCTATGCCTTCCCACATCGTTTCCCACTTAACTATAATTTAGGGGCCTTAGCTGGCGGTCTGGATTGTTTTCCTCTTGACTACGGACGTTAGCACCCGCAGTCTGTCTCCCGGATAGTACTCATTGGTATTCGGAGTTTGCATCGGTTTGGTAAGTCGGGATGACCCCCTAGCCGAAACAGTGCTCTACCCCCAATGGTATTCGTCCGAGGCGCTACCTAAATAGCTTTCGGGGAGAACCAGCTATCACCGAGTTTGATTAGCCTTTCACCCCTATCCACAAGTCATCCCCTGGCTTTTCAACGACAGTGGGTTCGGTCCTCCAGTCAGTGTTACCTAACCTTCAACCTGCTCATGGATAGATCACCCGGTTTCGGGTCTATACCCAGCAACTAAACGCCCTATTAAGACTCGGTTTCCCTACGGCTCCCCTATACGGTTAACCTTGCTACTGAATATAAGTCGCTGACCCATTATACAAAAGGTACGCAGTCACCAAACAAGTTGGCTCCCACTGCTTGTATGCATGCGGTTTCAGGATCTATTTCACTCCCCTCACAGGGGTTCTTTTCGCCTTTCCCTCACGGTACTGGTTCACTATCGGTCAGTCAGGAGTATTTAGCCTTGGAGGATGGTCCCCCCATATTCAGACAAGGTTTCACGTGCCTCGCCCTACTCGACATCATCATATCAGCCCTTTCGTGTACAGGACTATCACCCACTATGGTTGCACTTCCCAGAGCATTCCACTAAAACTGATATGACTTAATGGGCTGTTCCCCGTTCGCTCGCCGCTACTGAGGGAATCTCAATTGATTTCTTTTCCTAGAGGTACTGAGATGTTTCACTTCCCTCCGTTCGCCTCGTATGACTATGTATTCATCATACGATACCTGGCTTATACCAGGTGGGTTTCCCCATTCAGACATCTCCGGATCACAGGATATTTGCCGCCTCCCCGGAGCTTTTCGCAGGCTATCACGTCTTTCTTCGCCTCTGACTGCCAAGGCATCCACCACATGCACTTAATTACTTGACTATACAACCCCAAACAGTCGCTAGTACCTACAAGTAGTACTATCAACATTACAGTTTAGAGTTTCGTGAACTTAATCACTATACAGCTTCAATTAGATTCATATACCAAAACGCTTGATTCAGTTTAATCGCTAGAACTCATTTCTTGTAGTTGCCTACTTGAAACGAGTTTGAACAAATTATTTCAACTCAAATATATTCTGTTAATGATTCACTGTATCCTCGTCGGACTACAGTCAACTGTGATAAATCACAGAGCTTAATAACAATGCCGCGCATTATACGCAACTTAATCACTAAGCTCTATAAGCTATCAGTTCGTTTGCTTAATGTTTAACTCATTGCATCGCAATGAGTGGTGGAGACTAGGAGAGTCGAACTCCTGACCTCCTGCGTGCAAAGCAGGCGCTCTACCAACTAAGCTAAGTCCCCAGCTTATCAATAAGTCAATGTTCTGATCTTCTGTTTTACTCTGCAATTGCTTGCTTCGTCAGTAGTGGTGGGTCTGACAAGACTTGAACTTGTGACCCCACGCTTATCAAGCGTGTGCTCTAACCAACTGAGCTACAGACCCTCAGATACATCGTCATGAAGAACAACTTGTTGTGGATTCTTACCAATCGTCAATCTTTCGTTAAGGAGGTGATCCAGCCGCAGGTTCCCCTACGGCTACCTTGTTACGACTTCACCCCAGTCATCGGCCACACCGTGGTAAGCGTCCTCCTTGCGGTTAGACTACCTACTTCTGGTGCAACAAACTCCCATGGTGTGACGGGCGGTGTGTACAAGGCCCGGGAACGTATTCACCGCGGCATTCTGATCCGCGATTACTAGCGATTCCGACTTCACGCAGTCGAGTTGCAGACTGCGATCCGGACTACGATCGGCTTTTTGAGATTAGCATCCTCTCGCGAGGTAGCAACCCTTTGTACCGACCATTGTAGCACGTGTGTAGCCCTGGCCGTAAGGGCCATGATGACTTGACGTCGTCCCCGCCTTCCTCCAGTTTGTCACTGGCAGTATCCTTAAAGTTCCCGGCATTACCCGCTGGCAAATAAGGAAAAGGGTTGCGCTCGTTGCGGGACTTAACCCAACATCTCACGACACGAGCTGACGACAGCCATGCAGCACCTGTATCTAAGTTCCCGAAGGCACCAATCCATCTCTGGAAAGTTCTTAGTATGTCAAGGCCAGGTAAGGTTCTTCGCGTTGCATCGAATTAAACCACATGCTCCACCGCTTGTGCGGGCCCCCGTCAATTCATTTGAGTTTTAGTCTTGCGACCGTACTCCCCAGGCGGTCTACTTATCGCGTTAGCTGCGCCACTAAAGCCTCAAAGGCCCCAACGGCTAGTAGACATCGTTTACGGCATGGACTACCAGGGTATCTAATCCTGTTTGCTCCCCATGCTTTCGTACCTCAGCGTCAGTATTAGGCCAGATGGCTGCCTTCGCCATCGGTATTCCTCCAGATCTCTACGCATTTCACCGCTACACCTGGAATTCTACCATCCTCTCCCATACTCTAGCTTTCCAGTATCGAATGCAATTCCTAAGTTAAGCTCAGGGATTTCACATCCGACTTAAAAAGCCGCCTACGCACGCTTTACGCCCAGTAAATCCGATTAACGCTCGCACCCTCTGTATTACCGCGGCTGCTGGCACAGAGTTAGCCGGTGCTTATTCTGCGAGTAACGTCCAAACATCTAGAGTATTAGTCTAGAGTTCCTCCTCCTCGCTTAAAGTGCTTTACAACCAAAAGGCCTTCTTCACACACGCGGCATGGCTGGATCAGGCTTCCGCCCATTGTCCAATATTCCCCACTGCTGCCTCCCGTAGGAGTCTGGGCCGTGTCTCAGTCCCAGTGTGGCGGATCATCCTCTCAGACCCGCTACAGATCGTCGCCTTGGTAGGCCTTTACCCCACCAACTAGCTAATCCGACTTAGGCTCATCTATTAGCGCAAGGTCCGAAGATCCCCTGCTTTCCCCCGTAGGACGTATGCGGTATTAGCGTTCCTTTCGGAACGTTGTCCCCCACTAATAGGCAGATTCCTAAGCATTACTCACCCGTCCGCCGCTAGGATATGTAGCAAGCTACATCTCCCCGCTCGACTTGCATGTGTTAAGCCTGCCGCCAGCGTTCAATCTGAGCCATGATCAAACTCTTCAGTTTAAAATCAATAGTGCTTTATTCAAAACACCAAATCTTGGCTCATCAATTTTCTGACATCAATTTCTCAAATAAACTTCGAGTAATTTCTACCATCAATCAATGAAAATAATTTCGATCAATCAACCAGTAAAAATCCACACAAGTTGTTCTTCATAATCTCTTAATGATCTTACTTAAAACCTCGTCAGTTTTAAGTTCCAACCCAATCACTTAACTTTTCGTTTCATGCATTGCGTTGGTGTGCTGCGTATTCTATACAGTTTCACAATGAGCGCAAGTGCTTTTCATAAAAATATATAAAAATATGATTTGGTCGTTCATTTTTTACTCTGAATGCGTATTTTTAGCAGCTTTAGGTGTGTAAATCCATCATTCTGGCCGGAAATATATTTTCAAAGTGTAACGTTTAGCTCTCAAACTAAAAAAGATCGGTATAAACCGATCTTTTTCATGTTTTTTTAATTCCCTTGCTCTGCTAGCCATAACATAAACTTCCGACGCTCTTCTTTAGATGCTTGCTGCCAAAGCTGAATCAGCTTTTGGTCAGTGGAAGTTTTTATTGCTGTTTCAGCTGAATTTAGATTCGCTACCACTGGTGATACCGCTGCCTGTGCATAAACAGGCGCAGGCTGATTTGCAGGAGCAACTGTTTTAGTTGTCAAGTCTAGTGCTTTACCTAATACACTTTTACCCAATAATAGTTTGGTTTCACTATTTGCGCCTGACTGTTGTACTAATAATTGATTTCTGGCGTCGTATAAACCAATGATTGGTTGGTCTTTATATTTTTGTGCAGTATCAAAATCTTTAGGTGCATTAATCAAAGCCAAACGATAACTTTCACCATCTTTTAATTCAGGTGTTTTAACTGTTACTACATCCGATTTTAAAATGTCATGACTGTTATCATTATGCTGGAAGAATTCGATATAACGTACACTAATACTGTTTGAACCCGGATCTAGCTTATAAGTCTGTTTTTTACGGATTAATCCACTATTCACTTCTCGCTCATTCACCCCGACAATCTTGACTTCTTCTGGTGCCGTCAAGGTCACTGCTGAAAAAACAGAAGTACTTCCCATTAAAGTCGCAACTGCGATCATAATACGTAAATTCATTCGCTTCTTTTTCCTGATTATTTAAGTCTGCTTGCACTATGCCGAGTATACGTGACAATTTTATGATAAATCACTTAGACAAATAGCCAAGATTTTAAGCATATATCTATATATCCATCTGATTTATTCAGCTAAGCACTTTGTCTTGAATGAATACAAAATAAAAAAGGAGCACCGAAGCACTCCTTTTTTATTATTTAACTCAATTAATTAAAAGTTTTAAAACGCTCTGCATCATCCATAAAGGTTTTTTCACCAGCTGGTGCTTCGATCGAACCAAACACAAGTTGGGCACGTAGCTTCCAGTTTGAAGGCACATCAAAAGCAATCGCAACTTCATCATCAATGATCGGATTATAGTGCTGCAAAGAGGCACCAATATTTTTCTCCGCCAGCGCTGTCCAAGTGGCAAATTGGGCAATTGCTGAAGAATGCTCTGACCATACCGGGAAATTATCTGCATATAATGGGAATTGTGCTTGCAGCTCTTTCACTACTTCCTGATCTTCATAAAATAAGGCTGTACCATAACCCGCTGCAAAACTGTTAATTTTATTATTTGTTCCTTCAAACGCATCAGCTGGAACAATTTTCTTTAAAGTATCACGAACAATATTCCAGAAATTTTGATGCGATTCACCAAACAGGATCACCACACGAGAAGTTTGCGAGTTAAAAGAAGATGGGCTATGACGTACCGCTTCCTTAATTGTATTTTCAACTTCTGTCTGATCTAGGCTTACATTATTACCAATTGCATAAATGCTGCGACGTTGTTTGATCTGATCTAAAAATGCCATGAAGAACCTCTTGTATATCTTGTCTTGTTCAAAGTTGATAAAGAAAGATTAATCTTTTTATCACCCAAAAACAGGCGTATATAAAAAACGTAGTGTTTTATTTATAGAACAATAAGAGGATTTTTAACGTTTAATATTTGTATTGAACCCACTGGCAAACATTTCCAGCGGGTTTTTGGTCTTTATGATTTTAGGTAAATACGCGAAAGCGATCCTGAAAGTTAGGATCTGGACGGGCTTCTGCAGGCTGCTCAATAGAACCAAAACAAAGCTGGGCACGTAGCAGCCAGTTTTCATCTATTTTAAAATGTGCTGCAACTGCCTGATCCACCATTGGATTGTAGTGCTGTAAGGATGCTCCTAATCCTGAATCTGCAAGTGCTGTCCAGACAGCAAACTGCGCCATACCCGAAGTTTGTTCAGACCAGACCGGAAAATCTTCAGCACTCATTGGCATTTTCTTTTGTAACTGCTGAATAATTGTCTGATCTTCATAAAATAGAACAGTTCCAAAGGCAGCAGCACATTGATCAATCTTGATTTCAATTCCTTCGAATACCTGAGCAGGCATTTTCTGACGTTTGACCTCTTTCACGATTTCCCAGAATTTATAATGTGAATCACCAAACAGAATCACGATTCGTGCACTTTGTGAATTGAATGCTGAAGGACAACTACGTACCGCAGCTTGGATCAGTTCAGCAATATACGCCTGGCTATAATGAACTCGTCTCCCCAAAGCATAAATACTACGGCGCTTTTTCAGCTGATCAATAAAAGTCAGCTCATCTCCCTGTACAGTTTTGCTTTTTTTTGAAAATTTAAAATCTTTCGTCAGGTCTGCCGTAAGTACATGCCCAATCTTATTTAATAACGCCATTTACACTTTCCCCCAATCAACACATGCCTACCAATAGGTAGACTTGTTTATTGTAAAGGTTTTGACTAAAAGGCTTATGACATAAGCTTTCAAGGCTGTTGCTTTTTACAGCAAACAATCGATCTAAAAACAGAAAACTCCGCGCTAAGCGGAGTTTGTGTGACTTATTACACGATTATTTATTTTCAGTTTCAAATAATGCAGCAACAAATGACTTGGCAGAAAATGGACGAAGATCGTCAATTTTCTCACCTACACCAATAAAGCGAATTGGAACATGAGTACGGCTGGCAATGTTAAACAGCACACCCCCTTTCGCAGTCCCATCCAGTTTGGTGATCGTAATACCCGTCAGACCGACTGCTTCATCAAACATTTCTACCTGATTAATCGCATTTTGACCTGTACCAGCATCTACAACCAGCATCACTTCATGTGGTGCAGTTGCATCAATCTTCTGCATTACACGTTTCACTTTGGTCAACTCTTGCATCAGATGGCTCTTGTTATGCAAACGGCCTGCCGTATCAGCGATCAGGACATCTACACCTTTGGCACGTGCACTTTCAAAAGCATCAAAAATAACAGAGGCAGAATCGGCACCATGACCTTGAGCAACTACGGCGATATTATTACGTTCACCCCAGATTTGCAGCTGTTCAGTTGCCGCAGCACGGAAGGTATCCCCCGCTGCCAGCATGACTTTCTTGCCTTCGCCTTGTAAACGCTTCGCCAGCTTACCAATGGTTGTGGTTTTACCCACACCGTTTACACCGACAACTAAAATTACATAAGGACTTTTGTTCGGGTCAATGTGTAATGGTTTTACACGCGGTGCCAATAAAGCCACCAGTTCTTCCTGAAGCGCTTTATATAATGAATGAGAGTAAATCAAGTCACCACGTGCTGTACGTTCTGTCAGATTGGCAATAATGGTCTTGGTTGCATCTACACCAATATCTGCAACCAATAATTGCTCTTCTACTTCTTCTAGTAATTCGTCATCAATTTCTTTGCCACCGATGAGGATATTGACCATACCATCTGCAAAGTTTTTGCGGGTCTTGGTTAAACCTTCCTTCATACGGCTAAAGAAACCGCCTTTAGGAGCAGATTCTTCACTCGGTATTTCTGTTGCGGCAGGCGCTGAAACAACGGCTTGTTCGCGTGGCGTTTCTATAATTGGCACATTGACCGCAGGTAAACTCGGTAATGTGACATCGTCATCTCCAATATCAGCATCAATCAAAAATTTGTTTTGCTCATTAGATTGCTGTTGCATGCCGAATCCTTGAAAAGCATTGCGTTAAAAAATGGGATTCTACCATAAGTTATAAGGTTTTAGCTTTAGATTAAAATTCCATTTCTACTACACCAAAAAGCAACAGCACCGGTTTGCTTTCAATTGCACAATTCTTAAAATGGCTTATAAATACATCTGCTTATTTTGGAATATCCAGTGTTCAAATCACTTATTTTTATGCACGCTCGTCCAATCCAGTTTAAGCGATACATGTATTCGCTTGGTACAATACTGATGTGTTTAAGCAGCAGCCAGCTTCAGGCACAAACTATAGAAAAAGCCAAATCTGAACTGACGCGTAGTACCTTTGAAACCACCCTGAAAAATGGTCTAAAAGTCATTATCCGGGAAGACCACCGTGCACCGATGGTCATGACCCAGATCTGGTATAAAGTCGGCAGTACGGATGAATCCGGCAACACTCTGGGTATATCTCATGTGCTGGAACATATGATGTTCAAGGGCACCAGCAAAGTTCCAAATGATGAATTTACACGGATTAGCCGGATTTATGGAGGCAGTATCAATGCTGCAACCTTTACCAATTACACCAATTATTATCAGCTTTATCCCAAGGCCTACTTCCCGATGGCGCTCGAACTCGAAGCAGACCGTATGAGTAATCTGCTGCTACGCCAACAGGATTTTGAGCCGGAAATGAAAGTGGTTATGGAAGAGCGCCGCCAGCGCACCGAGGATAATCCTCGTTCACGTGCCTTTGAACGTTTTAAATGGATCAGTTATCCCACCAGCCATTATCGCCAACCGGTGATTGGTCATATGAAAACCCTGAATAATATCCAGCTGAACGATGTAAAGCAGTGGTACAAGACCTGGTATACGCCGAACAATGCCATTCTGGTGATTGTTGGTGATGTAGAGTCTGAACAAGCGCTGTTACAAGTACAGAAATACTTTGCTGACACACCTTCACGTGCTACCCCCCAACGCAATGATGTACTTGAGTTTGAACACTTGGGCTATCGTCACATGGAAATCAATACCGATGTGCAAGTGCCCAACTTGTACATGACCTGGAATGTCAAATCACTGGCTTCAGCAATCAATCCGCAGGATGCTTATGCTCTGACAATTATCCGGAGTTTGCTGGACAGTGGTATTTCCTCACGGCTGCAAGATCGCTTGGTACGAGACCGCAAACTACTAACTTCTGTCAGTGTATCGTATGATCCGTATAACCGTGGTGACAGCCTGTTTAGTATTTCTGCATTACCTGCAAATGGCGTCAGTTTTGAAGATGCGCAAAAAGCCATTCAGACAGAAGTTGATGCATTAAAAACCGAAGATATTCCCAAGCATGAACTTGAACGCATCACTACCCGCTTTGTTTCCAACCTTATTTATAATCAGGATAGTATTGCTGGTCAGGCTAAAATGATCGGCAATCTGGAAGTGAACGGCTTAAGTTACCGACTGATGGATGAACTTCCTAAATATTATGAAAATGTCAGTATGAGCGATATTCAGCGTGTCGCGAATAGCTATTTTATTCGTGAAAATCTCAGTACCTTATACCTCGCACCGGAAACAAAAGCACAATGATGATCAAGTTCAAGTCTGCATGTTCGAATAGTTTATTAATTGTTGCGTTGAACTGTGCTTCTGTGGTCTGGGCCGAAAGTGTTCAAAATACAGAAGTTATACCGGAAGATAATCCCACCCAGTTGCAATCTATTCCTTTGCTACAAAGTTTAAAAAATCTCAAGAATGAAAGACAGTTTCAGGCACCTTATGTACATGAGCTGAATAATCGCTACAAAGTACGTACGCTGTTTGTCGAAACCAAAGATCTGCCGATGGTCGATATTCAACTAACCTTTAATGCTGGTGCAGCACGGGATGAGGAAATTCAGAAGGGTTTGTTTGGTTTGTCCAGTATGGCAGCCAAACTGATCCGGGAAGGAACCGATACATATACTGCGCGGGAAATTGCGGCTGTTTTTGATCAAAGTGGCGCACAATTTAGTGCCCAGGCATATCGGGATATGTTCGTCATCCGCCTACGTGTAATGTCTGATCCGAAAAAACTGGAACCCGCATTGGCAATGATGATGGAAGTACTTAAACATGCTTCCTTTAAAAATCAGAGCATCAGCCTGGCTGTTAGCAACACCAACGTTGGTCAAAAACAGCTACAGGAAAATCCAGGCCGCTTAATGGATATCCGCTTTTATAGAACCTTATATGGTCAGCATCCTTACGCACAGCCAATTACAGGTACCATTGGCGGCACTCAAAAAGTAAATCCTGAACATTTAAAGAAGTTCCGTGATCAGTTTCTGGTTGCGCAAAATATGAATATTGCGATTACCGGAAAACTTAGCCCCAAAGAAGCCTTAGACCTGTCAGAACGCATTACAGGAAATCTCAAGCAAGGCACACGAGCAAAGTCATTGCCTGATCCACAGCTAAAAAATGATATTGAGGTAATCCATATTCCCTATAACTCAAGTCAGGCTCATGTAATGTTCGGGCATATCGGACCCAGTCGCTTTAACAAAGATAGGCTGGCTTTAGAAGTTGCGAATCGTATATTTGGTGGTAGTGGCTTTAATGCGGTATTGATGCAGGAGTTAAGAGTCAAGCGTGGCTTTACTTATGCTGCCTATAGCACTTTTAGCTTTACTCAGGCACCGGGTGTATTTAGTTTCCGCTATTCGACCCGTCAAGACCAGCTATTAGACAGTATTCAGGTCGCGCATCAGGCATTGATCAACTTTGTAAATCAGCCGATAAATACTAAACGACTGGAAGAAACCAAATCTGGCATGTTAAGGGCATTTCCAAATAACTACAGTAGCAATGCCACCATTAACGCCCAGCTCGGAACGATAGGATTCTATGCAGAGCCACGCGATTATCTCGCCACCTATCCAGAACGATTAGCCAAAATCACTGCAAAAGATGTTGAAGATGCTGTACACAAACATCTGCATCCAGACCGTTTAACCGTAGTGGTGGTCAGTCAGACACTGGATAAAGATAAACTAAAAACAGTCTTAAAAGCGAATTTAACAAGTACGGTTACGAGTGAAAAATTAATACTCACACCTTAAATTTTAAGGCTGATCCGCTTTTACTGCAGGTAGCTGGTGTGCACGGACTGATTCCTGCTGGTATGCCTGCATCAGTTTAAGATATTGTCCACGATAAACCGCTGGCCGCTCAAGCAAGGCTATAGCCATATCTTGCGTTTGTGGTAACTGTTGCTGTATGGAAAGTTGCTGAATTTGTTCAGATTGAACCGTAGTGACAGGACGATAAAGTGCAATACTTGCCAGCACCATAATAAATAAAAAAATAAAAATAAAAACGCTGTTATAAATTTGCTCCAGCGTTAATTTGGACAGAAATATCCTGATTTTTTCTACGTCAATAGCCATACACTACCTCTAATTCAAAGTAGTGTATGGCTGCATTGCAATAAGTTCAAGTAATCAACCGGAAATTCGCCTGATTTGCAGACGGCTTACTTTAGTTGAGTATTGCCTGTTCTATTTAAATAAAGCGATAAAAACGGTACTTCCCAGCATACCCGCAGTAATTGCCAGAATCAGGAAGATAGCAAACTTGCTCAGCCCAGACTCTGCACTGGCTGGGTGTAGGCGGTCGGGATCGGCAAGACGTACCAGTTCTGAATTATAAAGTTTGTAGAATTGTTCACGCTGATTCTCGTCTAGCTGACGGGTAAAATCATAGACTGCTTTACGCTGTGCCAGACTATATTCCCCTAGATGGATTTCTTTATGGAAAATAGCTGCATCTAATTTTTTCCGGTGCAGTTGCGCCAATGCCATTACTTGGCCAGCTGTCGGGGGAATATCAAAATCAATTCCATCTAATGTGCGCGACATGTTATTCTCCTTGTTGTTAGCTTAATAGTTACTTCTTATAGTAATAAAAAATATATTTGATGATAGTTTAATCATGTAAACTACATAACAAAAATAAAATTCGATGAAATAATTGACTTTTCACCCATTCTGTAATATTAGTTTAACATTACCCAGTTATATTTGTAGTTAGACTAAAAAGTCTATCCGTAATCATAATTAAAATTAAGGAGTTTTTATATGATTCAACAATTCTCTCCACATGAACTTGAACATCTGTATGCTGAAGCTGTGAATACAATCCAGTCACAAATGAATTTTTCAGATGCTGTCAAACAACTTGAAGATGCTGCACGTGCAGGCCATGGTAAAGCGGCGCTTTTTTTAGCTGAACTTTATTATCAAGGTTTCCGTGTCGAGCGCGACTCAATGAAAGCCCAATACTGGCAAAACATGGCCACCATGCAAGCCTAAAAAAACGTCACCCCGGTGGCGTTTTTTTATATTTACAATATTACTTATACATGATGAAGCATTAACATAACGATTTCTTGCAAAGCTGAAACAGTAATTTCATATAGTTTTCTTAAAATGACAGCGTTGTTCTACGATAGCTTGATCATAATGAAAATGCCAAATATTAAAGATATCCAACCACTGCCTAAAGACCTTGCGGTCAAAATCACCATCCTGAAATCGATGATGTACTGCGGGGTACTTTGGGGACTGTTCCATGAAGGCTGGGGCATGATGCGCGATCAGGATGAAACCCTGTTCCCGTTCTGGCTTAATTCATCTCATGCGGCAAATTACGCCAAAAAGAACTGGCCAAATTATACTCCGCGCAAAATCACGCCTGAGGATTTTGAGCGGGCACTGTTACCCACCTTGCATCGTCTGAATGTCACTCCTGTCCTGGTACGTGGCAGTGGCAAACAAATTAAGCTGACAATTGGACAGGTGCGTCATTTCTTTTTTTCAGGACAAGGGCTGCACTTCGCTGCATAACATGTTATTTATAGAGTCAGTACAGCAATTACCTGAAGATAAACAGCTTAAACTTCAGGATAAATAATAACAGCTAAGGACTTAATAATGACGAATGTAGCGCAAGTACTCAAAGACAAGCCCTCTCAAGAAATCTATACCATTCATCCAGAAGCAACGGTTCTTGAAGCCATTACTTTAATGGCAGATAAAGATATCGGTGCGATTGTAGTGGTCGAAGAAGATAAAGTGATCGGAATTCTTTCCGAGCGTGATTACACTCGAAAGATTGTGCTGATGGAACGTACTTCCTTTGATACGACTGTCAGCCAGATCATGACTTCTAATGTAATCACGGTAGATTGCCACACTTCTGTGCCGGACTGTCTCAGCTTAATGACCAATAAACATTTGCGTCATTTACCAGTGGTAGAAGCAGGAAAACTGGTGGGATTGGCTTCAATTGGTGACTTAGTTAAAGCAGCCATGAATGATCAGCAAATTTTGATTGATCAACTACAACAATATATTTCGGGTTAAATATTAATTCAAAAAGCCATTTTGTAATGACATTAGATTGACAAAGAAATGATAAACATAAAAAACCGCTCAATTTGAGCGGTTTTTCATTTACAGATATAGCTAGATTAGTTGAGACCTAACTTTTCAGCCACATAGTCAGAGTCTTTATCACCACGACCTGACAGATTCACAACAATTTTCACATCTTCTGGCAATTTACCTGCTTCACGAATCGCCCAAGCCACAGCATGTGAACTTTCCAGTGCAGGCACAATACCTTCTACACGTGATAAAGTCATAAAGGCATCCAGACATTCCTGATCTGTTGCCGTCGTATATTCCACACGACCCAAATCTTTAAGCAGACTATGCTGCGGACCGACACCCGGATAATCCAGACCAGATGCAATTGAATGCACTGGTAAAGGTTCACCCTGCTCATCTTCTAATACATAACATGCCATACCATGAATCTGACTGGGCTTACCTAAAGTCAGGGTTGCAGAGTGTTTGTCAGTATCCAGACCATGACCTGCCGGCTCCACACCCACCAGTTTTACTTCTGGTTCATTTAAAAACGCGGTGAATGCGCCCACTGCATTGGAACCGCCCCCTACACAAGCTACGATATAATCCGGGTTTGCACCAAAACGATTATTACTTTGTACCTTGATTTCGTCCCCAATGATCGACTGGAAATCACGCACCATCATTGGAAATGGATGCGGCCCTACTACCGAGCCGATTGCATAAATGTAGTTTTTCGGGTCTTTTAAATATTCTTCAAAGGCACTATCTACCGCATCTTTCAAGGTAGCCGTACCACGAGTGACTGAAATAAGTTTGGCACCGAGAATTTTCATTTTCACCACATTTGGGTGTTCTTTCTCGATATCCACCTGCCCCATATGAATTTCACATGGAATACCAACCAATGCACACGCCGTTGCCAAAGCAACTCCATGTTGCCCGGCACCTGTTTCAGCAATCACTTTGGTTTTACCCATGTATTTTGCTAACAGCGCCTCACCCAGACAGTGATTGATTTTGTGTGCACCTGTGTGGTTTAGATCTTCACGTTTTAGGTAGATCTGCGCCCCACCGAGTTGATCAGATAGACGTTTGGCATGAAATAATGGACTCGGACGACCAACATAGTTTGCAAACAGGTCTTTTAATTCATTCTGAAACTCAGCAGTTTGACGAATTTCCTGATAGGCAACATTAATATCATCCATTGCCTGTTTTAGATCTGGCGGAATAAACTGACCGCCGTAGTTCCCAAAAAAACCCTCTTCATTTGGCAATGCAATACCATTAATTTGATGATCCATAGCGATCCTTAACAATCTGGACTAAATTTATAAAAACTACTTTATATTAAAATGTTTTGTTTTAAAGGACTAATAACTATAAATAAAGTCATCAATAGATAAATGGAATCAGCGCGCCAGATATTTGGTCATATCTTCAATGCCTTTTAGGGTCATTGGATACATATGCTTTTCAAAGATCTGCTGGATCAATCCGATGGTCTGCGTATAGTGCCAGTAACGCTCTTCTTCCGGATTCAGCCAAGCGGTTTTTTCAAAATGCTGACGCAGACGCTGTAACCAGACCTGTCCTGCTTCATCATTCATATATTCCACCGAGCCTCCCACTGAATGCAGCTCATATGGCGCCATACTGGCATCACCAACCACGATTACTCGATAATCGCGACCATAAGTATTCAGCAGATCCCAGGTATTCATACGGGTACTGGAACGACGAAAATTATCTTTCCAGACATAGTCATACAGACAGTTATGGAAATAAAAATATTCCAAAGTCTTAAACTCAGTTTTGGCAGCACTAAACAGTTTCTCACACTGGGCAATGTGTGCATCCATGGAGCCGCCAACATCAAATAGCATGAGTACTTTGATGCGATTACGGCGTTCCGGCACCAATTGCACATCCAGAATGCCCTGCTTGGCTGTTTCACGAATGGTACTGTCAATATCCAGTTCTTCAGCAGCACCCTGACGGGCAAACTTACGCAGGCGACGCAGTGCCAACTGCATCTGACGGCTACCCAAAATTTGGTCATCATCCAGATTACGGTATTGACGCTGTTCCCAGACTTTGACTGCTGAACGCTTACGCCCCGGCCCGCCAATACGCACACCTTCAGGATGATCGCCATAGGCACCAAAAGGTGAAGTGCCGCCAGTACCAATCATTTTATTGCCGCCCTGATGTTTTTTATGCTGCTCGCGCAAGCGCTCTTCCAGCATTTTCATCAGTTCTTCTAGTGAACCGGCTTTTTTCAGCTCTTCACGCTGTTCTGGTGTCAGATGCTTTTCCAATAGTTCCAGATCAAACCAGTCTTTGGGCAGCTTATGCACCTGATTCAGCAATTCATCCAGATCGAAAGTGGCGATCCCATCAAAATAGTCTTTCATGGCACGATCGAACTTATCGAAATAGCGCTCGTCTTTGACCATGACGGTTTTGGCCAGCTGATAGAACTCGTCCTGATCGGCAAAGACCAGTCCTGCGGCAACTGCCTGATTCAGATCAATCAGCTCACGGGTCGATACCGGTACGCCGTATTTGCGTAAGGTATAAAACAGTCGCACGAACATGCGTGTTTCTCCCTTAACGGCGTGACATGAATGCTAGGCGTTCAAGCAGCTGGACATCCTGCTCGTTTTTGATCAGCGCACCATACAGCGGTGGAATGGCTTTAGATTTATCGGCATTACGCAATACATCTTCTGGCATATCATCTGCCATTAACAGACTTAACCAGTCAATTAATTCGGAAGTTGAAGGTGGTTTTTTCAGGCCCGGAACCTGACGTAATTTAAAGAATACTTGCAATGCCTCATTTACCAAGGTTGCTGAAATATTCTCGAAATGCACATCAATGATGTCACGCATGGTTGCTTCATCAGGAAATTCGATGTAATGGAAAAAACAGCGGCGCAGGAAAGCATCCGGCAATTCCTTTTCATTATTTGAGGTGATGATGACAATTGGACGCTGTTTTGCAGTAATAGTTTCGCCTGTTTCATACACAAAGAACGACATCTTATCGAGCTCATGTAACAGGTCATTTGGGAATTCAATATCTGCCTTGTCGATTTCATCAATCAGCAATACACAGCGCTCTTCACTGCTAAATGCTTCCCACAGTTTTCCTGGCTTGATGTAGTTTTTGATGTCATAGACACGGTCATCACCCAATTGGCTGTCACGCAGACGCGATACTGCATCATATTCGTAAAGGCCTTGCTGGGCTTTGGTGGTGGACTTGATGTGCCAGGTGATGAGTTTCATTCCCAGGCTTTCAGCCACCTGTTCTGCCAGCAGGGTTTTACCTGTGCCCGGCTCGCCTTTGACCAGCAGCGGTTTTTGTAAACTGCGTGCGGCTTTGACAGCCAATTTTAAACTATCAGTTGCAATATACTGACTTGTACCAGAAAACTGTTGATGATCCACAGACATGATTTAACCTTATTTTTTTATTTACAGTGGTGAAGTTTTTTTGTTTACAGCAATCTTTGCTTTATTTGTTACATAGCTTGACCAGCAATAGCCGATCAGTGAAGCAATACCAATCACAAACAGAATGAGTGAGGCATTGATCCAGACCAGTTCTTGTTCCTTAGTCAATACACCAAATATCAGTCCGAAAATCGCTGGGGCTAATGAGGCATTCGGGCCTTCGGATACTGTCGGCGTTAGCAGGATGGCAAACACTAAAATCCAGAGAAAGCCACCTGCCGGTTTTGGCAGGCGCTTAGTCACGCCATACCAGCACAACAGTGCAATTATACTGCCTATCAGGTATACCGCGATGGCAATCGATTCTTCAGGAATTGAATCTAATACAGTTACATAACCATTCATTCCACAACTCCTGAATAAATATTAAGCACCACGAAGACCTTCTGGTTCTACAGCATTCGGGTTAATCAAACCTTCAGGCGGCATTTGTAGGAAGAAACCACGGGTTTCAATCGAGTCGATCACGTGCAGCACATTAGCCCGTGCCAGCTTGCGGGTTTCGCTCAGTTCAAGATGCATGACAAAAGTCGCACGACCAAATGCTACGCGGACAGCTTCGCCCAGTACGTGAAGTGGATCGAAAGTTTCAGCTTCATTTTCTTCAGCTGGACGAGCCACATAAAGGTACATTTCATCCTTTTTGCTCGATTTGTAGATAGACACTTGCATGATTTTGATTTAGACAACAATTTAGAAAAATCAGTTGCAAGGATACCTTAAAACGTCACCTGAGGCATTAGCCATAATTAACGCATCAGTCGTGATTTTGTATAATTGCTCTTTCTTTAATCAGTTTTGCAGTTAAGTTTCTATCCAGGCTTTAGTCAACAACTTTCATCTGTCTAGAAAGATAGGATTCATCCTGACGTAGCAGTTCAACCAGGGGCTTGGTCAGATGGTCATAACGCCAGCCAAGTAAAAATTCCGGCAAATCCTGTTCATCATTATGGAAAACAACATGCTGGTACAACGCATTCATCCATTTTTTGCGCATCAGGACTTCTTTCGGGATGGAGGTTTCATCTACGACATTTTGAATGATGGCATCAATTTTTGTACCGACTTCACTTGAAGAATGACGGATAGGACGTGCCAGACGTAATGGCCACTCTGATTGATCTGGCAAGAATTTCAGCAGATCCAGAATCATCTTGCCATGATCACGAATAATATTGGCACGCAGATCTTTCACAGTGCTGAGCTGGAACATATTCTTAGGGTTCTTTTCCACCAGATTAATCATGGTCGAGTTTTTCATGATGAAACTGCGCGGAATATTCAGTGCCTTGGCAATCTGCTCACGCCATACTGCAAGCTGCTGTAGCTGCATCAGCTGACGGCGTGAATGACGATAATTACCAACATCCTGATATAACAAGGCTGTTGGTGTTTCCTCACCAATTTCCCGAGTCATGAAGCGGCAATCTTCCAGTGCCAAGTCTAACAGGTGCTTTTGTTTCAACTCCTGCTTGATCTGATCACCCAAGTGCACCAGATAATGCACATCATTGGCTGCATACAACAATTGTTCATGACTTAAAGGACGTGCCAACCAGTTTGAACGGGTTTGATCTTTTTCAATTTCTACATCCAGCATCTGCTTCAAGGCATTCTGATAGCTGACCTGCAAACCATGCCCCAGAAACGCCATCCCTACTTGGGTATCAAAAACATTACTTAGAGATTTTTGCTGGGTATAGTGATAGATCAGATCAATGTCTTCTCCACAGGCATGGAAAATGTTCTGTTGTGCTGCAAAGAGACGCTTGAAGAACTCGGTCAGATCCAGCGTTGTGCCGTCGAGCAGATAGACATTGCCACAGACATTAATCTGGAACACACCAAGTTTCGGCCATAAAGTATCGACCTTGATGAACTCTGTATCCAAAGCATAAACCGAGCTTTGATCCATTTGTGCAAGTACTTGATCGAGTCCAGCTTGATCTTGAATAAATTGAAACATAAATGACTGAATCAGCGTAATGTGGATGTCCGAATATAGTTATCTTAACTTATATTTATAATATTTATGATAAAAAAATAAACATTTAGCTATAAAATTTCGCAATAACAATATCGATAAATTAAATGAATATTCTTGTATTTTTTCTAACTTGCTCTTCTCTTTAGTAAAACGCATGCAGAGAAACAGGTTTATTTCATCCGCATGCGGTTATGTACAGCTTGGCTTAAGGTATGGCTGTCTACATATTCCAGTTCACCACCTTGTGGTACACCTTGGGCAATCCGGGTAATCTGAATCGGTAAATGCTTGCTGGCTTCCATGAGGTAGTGCGCAGTCGCCTGTCCTTCTACAGTTGCATTCGTAGCCAGAATCACTTCACGAATCTGACCTCTGTTTAAACGCTCGAGTAGATATGGAATCCCAATTTCTTCAGGCCCAATTCCATCTAGTGGTGACAAATGTCCACCCAATACATGGTATTTACCACGAAAACTGCCACTCTGCTCAATAGCCATCACATCCGCTGGTGATTCCACCACACAAAGCAGCTCATCATCACGTTCAGTTGAGGTGCAGATATTACAGACTTCATCTTCAGTGAGTGAATGACAGATTGAACATTCATGAATATAGTTGGTCGCTTCAGTCAATGCATGTGCCAGACCAATCGCACCTTCACGGTTTTTCATGATCAGATGCAATGCCATACGCTGAGCCGATTTCGGCCCAACGCTTGGCAAGATGCGTAATGCTTGAACCAGTTGATCAAAACGATCACTAAACATTGCGCAAATTTCCTTAGAACAGGCCAGCCAGACCTGGAGGTAAGCCCATGCCCTGGTTTGCAGACTTCATACGTTCTTCTGAAATTGCTTCAGCTTGGCGTGCCGCATCATTCATTGCAGCCGCGATCAGATCTTCAATCATATCCGGATCATCCTGTAGAAGTTCTGGATCGATCTGAATGCGTTTTACCACATTACGTGCAGTCATCGTTACTTTTACCAGACCACCACCCGCTTCAGCATGAACCTCTACCAGCGCAAGCTCTTCTTTGGCTTTTTTCAGGTTGGTTTCTACTTCCTTTTGCATGCGCTGAGCTTGCTGCATCAACATGTTAATGTTCATAAAAATCTCCGAACATAAATTTATAAAAATTAGATTAGATCTAAACCGCGTGTAATGTCACGGATAATATCATCAATATCTTCCAAACCAACAGAAACACGAATTAAACCTTCACGAATACCTGCGGCTTCTTTTGCTTCAGGTGAAAGTTTGCCATGCGTTGTCGTTGCCGGGTGAGTAATCGTTGATTTCGCATCACCCAGGTTACCCGTGATGGAAATAAACTGAGTATTGTCGATGACTTTCCAGGCACCTTCACGACCACCTTTCACTTCAAATGATACGATACCACCGAAGCCGGTTTGCTGCTTTGCCGCCAGCTCATGACCTACATGCTCAGGCAGACCTGCGTAGTACACTTTTTCTACTTTTGGATGTGCATTTAAGTATTCAGCCAGTTTCTGTGCACTTGCGGAGTGTTCACGCATACGCAGACGTAAGGTTTCCAGACCTTTCAGGAACACCCAGGCATTGAACGGACTCATAGATGGACCTGTGGTACGCACATAACCGAAGATTTCTTCAAGCAATTTGTGATTACCGACAACTGCACCACCCAATGCACGACCCTGACCATCCAGGTACTTCGTAGCTGAATATACAACGAGGTCAGCACCAAATTTGATTGGTTGTTGTAATACAGGTGTACAGAAGCTGTTATCAATTGCCAGTAATGCATCATGAGCATGTGCAAGATCTGAAAGCGCCTGAATATCAGCCACTTCAGCCAGTGGGTTTGACGGAGATTCTACAAAGAATAGTTTCGTTTCGGGCTTGATTGCATTTTTCCAGGCATCGACATCGGTCAAGTCCACAAAATCAACTGCCACACCGAACTTGCCTACATATTTTTCAAACAGAGAAACTGTAGAACCAAATACTGCACGTGAACAGATCACATGGTCGCCTGCTTTCAAAAAGGCTATTGCCACTGCCATAATCGCAGCCATACCCGAACTGGTCGCTACGGCGCGCTCAGCACCTTCAAGCGCAGCCAGACGTTTTTCAAACATTGCTACCGTAGGATTGGTAAAGCGTGAGTAAATATTGCCAGGTTCCTGACCTGAGAATTTTGCTGCCGCTTCGGCCGCATTTTCATAGACGAAAGAAGATGTCAGGAAGATCGGTTCTCCGTGCTCACCCTCAAAGCTACGTGTATGACCTGTACGGATGGCTAAAGTATCTAATTGATAATCGTCTTGTTGGCTCATCGCTCTAATTCAGCCCTGGCGGACTGCCTGTTGTAAAAAATTGCCAACATTTTGAGCGCCTATGCTATTTCAGGTCAAGGCATAATAAGCAATTATTGCCTAGACTTCGATCACTCCCTACCGCACACGGACAATTTATCTTTATGATTCAGTTAAAACAAAATCTGCAACGTCAACAGAAAAAACTCAAGCACCTGCGTGCGCGGTTTTTCAACAGCTCCTCACTGGTGCTGTCTCAAAAAACCCCGTTTGAGTACATCAAGGAAACTGAATTATATAAAGTCCGGCATTATCCAGCACCTGAAAGAAAGTTTAAGGAACCTTTGGTATTTGTTGCGCCGCTGGCGATTAACATGGGTATTTATGATCTGTATCCCTACCGTTCATTAGTAAAGCATTTCCAGCATAGCGGTTTTGAAGTATACCTGGTGGAATGGAACCGTTTCAGCTTCAAACACAAAGAGCTGAATTTTCTGTCCTTTATCGATCAATCCATTCCAGATGCCATAGAGCATATTTGCGAACATGCAGACAGTCCCTATATTTCCCTGCATGGCTGGAGTATGGCAGGTGTCTTTGTCACCCTATATACTGCGCTACACTCTCCAGAGCATGTGAAAAACCTGATGGTAATGGGCAGTCCAATTGACAGCTATGCCTCTGGCCGCATCGGTAAACTGTTTGAAACTACCAATAAACTGATTTCACAAAATCCAGCCCTGCGAAATACCGTACATAAGGGATTAATCCCCAAACACTATATTCATACGCCAGGTATTTTGAATGCCTTAGGCTTTAAACTGCTGGATCCTGTGGGCTGGTTTAAAAGTCAGAAACAGTTTTTGCTGAATCTGGAAAAACCCGACTATGTCTATGAACACGCCACCATGGGTCATTTCCTGAATAAAATGATCGATTACCCGGGTGGAATCAATCAGGATATGGTGCTGCACCTGTGGTTACAGAATCCTCTTAAAGATGGTTCGATTAATCTGCATGGCAATAAGATTGATTTAAAAAATATTTCCTGCTCACTCATGGTCGGTGCTGGTTTGACGGATCAGATTGTTACCCGAGAAGCTGCAGAACCACTCACCCAGCTGACCAGCAGCAAAGATATTACTTTTACCCTGATTCCAGGTGGACACCTTGGTTTAATGTCAAATCAAAAGACAGCCAACACTTTTTGGCCTAAACTAACCACCTGGCTTGAGCAGCGTTCTACTCGACTAGCGCAATAATTCGAGAGATGCCTTCAAGCTTATAATTTTTAATTAAAAGATTTTGAGGGTTATCATGATTCAATCAGTTGCATTTCTTGGCTTGGGTGCTATGGGCTATCGCATGGCTGCGCATTTACCAAAGCATTTTGATACGGTCTATGTCTGGAACCGTACTGCTACCAAGGCAGAGCAGCATGCAACTGAATATGGTACACAGGCAGCAAGTCTGGAACAGGCCATCCAGGCAGATATAATCTTCTCCTGCTTACCCACCAGTGCTGATGTTGAAGCTTTAGTCCAAGGTCTGGAATTAAAAGCAGGCAGTATCTGGGTCGACTGCACCAGTGGTGTACCTGATGCCGCTCGTCGTCTGGAAGAAACTTTAGCAGATCAAGGCGTGATTTTTCTGGATGCACCCGTCAGCGGTCAGACGATCGGTGCTGAAAATGGCACTTTAACTGTTATGATTGGTGGTAGTGCAGCAGGTTTTGAACAAGCCCTTCCCGCGATTCAGGCTTTCGGCAAGCTGATCAAACATGTTGGTGAATCTGGCGCGGGCTTTGCAGTGAAAGCAGTCAATAATATGTTAATGGCTGTAAACCTGTGTGCAGTTGCAGAAGGCTTTATGACGCTGAAAGCGCATGGTGTAAGTTTGAATGAAGCACTGGAATGTATTAATGCATCAAGCGGTAAAAGTAACGTAACTGAGACCGTGATGCCGCAGCGTATTTTAAACCGCAGTTTCCCGCTTACCTTTGCATTACCGCTACTTGCCAAAGATACAGGGATTGCGGTAGATCTGGTTCGTGATGCCAAGCTGTCTGCACCATTGCTATCGCTAACCCAGAACCTGATTCAGGCAGCTAACCTTCAGGCAGAAGAAAATAGTGACTTTTCTGCTGCAATAAAAATGTATGAATCATGGAGTAAAATTACTATTGAGTAATATATCGCCATTGAATCGTGAGAACAAAACCCAATATTGTGTTTAGGTATAGACACATGATTCAACACCAGAGGAAACCCGCATGAAAAAATTGACTGTTGCGACAGTGATGAGTTTTGCAGCATTGCTAGGGGCTTCAACTTCAGTTTTAGCTTCTGAACAAGAATGCAAAAAACTGAAAAATGATCATGATGTGATTTATGCTTCCAAGGGCTTCTGTTTTAAAGATCCAGATGCCAAAGCAAAGTATGGCAATGACAATTGCTACACAACCAAGCCAAAATTTTCAGAAAAAGAGCAACAACGTCTTGACGCGATCAAAGATCGTCAGAAAGAATTGAACTGTAAATAATTTAATTCAATGACGTTCAAGGAATGCCCTCATGACTTACGATGATCAAAATATTTTTGCACGAATTCTGCGCGGTGAACTGCCTGCAATCAAGGTGTATGAAGACGATCAGGTTCTTGCATTTATGGACATCATGCCTCAGGCAGACGGTCATACTTTGGTCATCCCTAAATCGCCTGCGGTGACACTACTTGATCTGGATCCTGAAGTGGCTGCATATACCATTCAGATCGTACAAAAGATTGCCAAAGCCATTGAAAAAGGCCTAGGTGTAGAGGGTATCGTGCTGATGCAATTATCAGGTACCGCAGCGGGTCAGACCGTACCCCATGTACATTTCCATCTGGTTCCTACCTCTTTGCACAATCTGGGCAAACATGCCTTGGTCATGGGTGATCAGGAGAAAATCAAGGCGCTAGCTGAGAAAATCAAAGCAGCGTTATAATGCTAGATTAAACCGATATAGAAATGGAGCTTTGGCTCCATTTTTTTTACCACCCAAAAATCAAAAATATTAATCTTTATGAAAGCCGATAAAAAAAACAATTTAATATATTGATTAATAATAACTTTCTTAAAGTAAAACATATACTATTCATATTTTTACATAACGAAACATTTAATATATTTGAAATATTTCCTTAATCTTATTGTCTTATTTGTAATCGATACTTAGCACCAATACAGGACGGTAGCAAAATTTAACAAAGCTACCACAACATCCTTGTTAGGACCAAAACAAGTCTTATTGGAGCTACACATGAAAAAAACTCTTTGCGCATTGGCAGTTGGGGCAACAATTTTAACACCAGTAATGGCAGCTGCTGCTGACGTTAAAGTATATGGTCGTGCACACGTTTCTCTGGATTATCTGGATGACGGCAAGGACTATAATGAGGTGGCTTTATCCTCAAACTCATCACGCTTAGGCTTTAAAGTCGATCACAAGATTAATGAAGATCTGACTGCATTCGCTCAGATCGAACAGCAAATCAACTTTTCTAGCGGATCGGATGATAGTGAGGATTCTATAAACTTCTCTACCCGAGATACTTATGTCGGAGTCAAAGGTAACTTTGGTCAAGTTAAAATGGGCCGTTTTGACAGCCCATTTAAAGCGGCACGTGGTCCGGCAAACTTCTTTGGTGACCAGGTCGGCGACTTGCGTAATATCACTCGTGCTTACAATCACCGCTTCGATGAACGTAACCCGAATACAATTGAGTATAAAACACCAAAATTTGGTGGTGGTTTCACTGCAACAGCAGCCTTATCTTTACATGATGGTACGATGATCAGCAATGATACGACTGAGGATAGTAATGAAAAATCTCAAGCATATGACCTAGGTTTAAATTATAACGCGGGTAACTGGGATGTCGCGGCTGCTTATGAGCATTATGCAGAAGATGTGAGCCGCGGTGAACGAGATGGTATTCGTTTAGCAGCAGCTTATAAATTAACGCCTGAACTGAATGTGGGCGCACTTTACCAGTTTACTGCACTGGATGATGGCAGTGGCACCAATGCGGATGCTAATGTTTTCGGTGTAGGCGCGGAATATAAACTAACAGATAAAAATACATTACGCGGTCACGTTTTCCACCGTGATATTGATACAGCTGATGCTAACTCAACCTTACTTGCATTGGGCTTAGAGCATCGCCTAGATAAACAGTTCCGCGTTTATGGCAACCTGGCAGCCATGCTGAATGATGACGCTGCTAACCTGACCCCTTGGTCACAAGCACGTAGTAATAAAGCAGGTTCATCCCAAGGTGTAAATGCAGCAGGTGAAACTGCAATGGGCTTGTCTGTAGGTATGCGTTACGACTTCTAAGCTCTACTCTCCTCCAAAAGCTTAAAAAGAACATGCTGCATGTATGTTCTTTTTTTGCCTGCTTTTTCTCAATAATAAGAATCCACCTCACCTTTAGATTCCACGAAATACCCTTCTCGTTTTAATCCCTAAAATTTTAATCTATTCTCATTTTCAATAAAAATATAATAAACCAAGTAAAATAATCAAGATTTAAAATATTATTTTTTTCTTAATCCAACCATTTTAATAGGATATTAATTTTTAAATATAAGTAAAAAAGTCGGATTTAAAAATAATTATGTTTACACAAAATAATCACAAATATTTTGATTATTCTTTAAAAAACTATAATTTTAATTATTTAATATTCAAATAGTTATAAATATATGTTTATTTAAACTGTTTAGTCTATTTATTTTTTATCATATTAGATTAATAATAAATTAACACGTTATAAAGACAGGCTTATTTACATGAGCTTAGTTCCAGAAAATCTAAATCAAAAAGTTGTAAGAGAGATCACTTTGATTTTAATCATCAAGGTCATTCTACTACTGACAATCAAACATATCTGGTTTGATGCGCCTACGATTCCCAAAAATTTTGACTCTCAAGTTGCCGAGCGTATTGCCGGCAGTCCTTCCCAAATCAAGGAGACACGTTGATGATTGCTGAAAGCGTGGTCGATCTTTCGCGGTTCCAGTTTGCTATGACTGCGATGTATCATTTTATTTTCGTTCCGTTGACCTTAGGCCTGGCCTTTATCCTGGCCATTATGGAAACCACTTATGTGATTTCCGGTAAGGAAATTTATCGGGACATGACCAAATTCTGGGGGAAACTCTTCGGGATTAACTTTGCACTCGGGGTAACTACCGGTCTGACCATGGAATTCCAGTTTGGTACCAACTGGGCCTACTATTCGCACTATGTAGGTGATATCTTTGGTGCACCACTAGCGATTGAAGGCTTAATGGCTTTCTTCCTGGAATCTACTTTCATTGGCCTGTTCTTCTTTGGATGGGATCGTCTGTCTAAGGTTCAGCATCTCTGTGTAACCTGGTTAGTGGCACTCGGCTCCAACATGTCTGCATTGTGGATTCTGGTTGCCAATGGCTGGATGCAAAACCCGGTGGGTTCTAAATTCAACTATGAAACCATGCGTATGGAACTGGTTGATTTTGGTGCACTGATCTTTAACCCGGTCGCTCAAGTAAAATTTGTTCACACTGTTTCTGCAGGTTATGTAACAGGTGCGATTTTCGTTCTGGCAATCTCAAGCTTCTATCTGCTAAAAAAACGTGACTTGCCTTTTGCCCGCCGTTCTTTCGCTATTGCTGCAGTTTTTGGTCTGGCCTCTACACTTTCAGTGATTTTACTAGGTGATGAATCTGGCTACGAAATTGGTGATGTACAAAAGACTAAACTGGCTGCGATTGAAGCAGAATGGGAAACAGAACCAGCCCCAGCTGCATTCACTTTGTTTGGTTTCCCAAATCAGGAAACCATGCGTACAGATTATGCAGTCAAAATTCCTTATGTCATGGGGATCATTGCAACCCGTTCAATAGATACTCCAGTGATAGGGATCAAGGACCTGCTGGTTGAACATGAAGATCGTATCCGCAACGGTATGCTGGCATACGAACAGCTTGAAAAATTACGTGCAGGCGATCAATCTCCTGAAGTAAAAGCAGCATTTGAAAATACCCAAAAAGATCTTGGTTATGGTCTGCTTCTGAAAAAATACACTCCAAATGTCGTCGATGCTTCTGACGAACACATCAAAGCTGCTGCCAAAGACACTATTCCACATGTACCAAGTCTGTTCTGGGCATTCCGTGCCATGGTAGGTTCTGGCTTCCTGATGTTGCTGCTGTTCGTATTAGCGACTTTTGCTGTAGCGAAACGCAATGCTGAAAACAAACCTTGGTTATTAAAATTTGCCCTGTTTGCTTTACCACTGCCTTGGATTGCTGCACAAACTGGCTGGTATGTGGCTGAAGTAGGTCGTCAACCCTGGACCATTGGTGAAGTATTACCTACCCACCTGTCTGCATCTACTTTAAGCACAGGCGATGTTATGGGTTCAATCCTGGCACTGGCAGCGTTCTACACAGTATTACTGATCATTGAAATGTACCTGATGATCAAGTTCGCTCGCCTGGGACCAAGCTCATTACATACTGGCAAATACCATTTCGAAAAACCTAATTCTCAAGTAACTGCCGAGCAAGAAGACGCAGCTGCAGCTCTTCCAGAAGGTGCAACTGGCGAGGTGAAATCATGATTGAATATGAACTGCTCAAAATTATCTGGTGGGTATTGGTTGGCGTTTTGCTGATTGGCTTTGCACTGACTGATGGCTTCGATATGGGCTCAATGGCGATCATGCCATTTGTAGGTAAAAATGATCAGGAACGTCGTGCGGCAATCAATACAATTGCCCCACACTGGGATGGTAACCAAGTCTGGTTCATCACTGCAGGTGGTGCCCTGTTTGCAGCATGGCCAATGGTCTATGCTACTGCTTTCTCTGGCATGTACTGGGCGCTACTGTTAGTACTATTTGCACTGTTCCTGCGACCTGTCGGCTTTGACTACCGCTCCAAGTTGGAAAATACCAAATGGCGTAATTCCTGGGACTGGGGCCTAGCTGTTGGCGGTGCGGTTCCTGCATTAGTCTTCGGTGTCGCTTTCGGCAACATGTTCCTGGGCGTACCATTCACTCTAGATGAAACTGTTCGTTCAACTTATTCCGGCAGTTTCTTCGCTCTTCTGAATCCGTTTGCTTTAGTGTGCGGTATTGTAAGCTTGTCTATGTTGTGCGCACACGGTGGCGCTTGGTTAATGCTGCGTACTGATGGTGCATTACGTGAACGTTCTGCTCAAGCAACCAAAATTATGGGACTGGTTTATCTGGTGACTTTCCTTGCTGCTGGCGCATGGTTATATTTCGGCGGTATTCAAGGTTATACACTGGTGACTCCATATGACACCAATGGTGTTGCAAATCCACTGGCTAAAGAAGTACTGATCAATAGCAACCCTGGCTGGATGAATAACTATACAACTTATCCAATTACCATGATTGCGCCAATTATGGGTATCCTTGGCGGTATTATTGTCGTGCTGGCTGCATCTAAAGCCAAAGCAGGCCTGAGCTTCCTAGGTTCATCTATGGCGGTGATCGGTGCAATCCTGACTGCCGGTTTTGCCCTGTTCCCATTCTTAATGCCATCTAGCATTAACCCTGTTGCCAGCTTGACCATGTGGGATGCAGTATCCAGTAAAAATACCTTGACGGTAATGACTGTCGCTGCATGTATCTTTGTTCCAATTATCCTGCTTTACACCACTTGGTGTTACTACAAGATGTGGGGCGTAATCACCAACAAACACATTCAAGAGAATTCACACAGCCTGTACTAAGACTGTGTCCTAAGGAGACGAAATTATGTGGTATTTTGCATGGATTCTAGGGGTACTTATGGCGTGTTTTGCCAGTGTGATTGCTGCAATTTACATGGAACAGCACCAAGACCTGGATGAGGAATAAATCATGACTGAAGCTGCGCTAGAGAAACCCGTTATAGACAAGAAACCCAACAAATTTGCGATGGTGATTTCCTGCCTGCTGGCATTTCCACTCGCAGCGGTGTTACTGGTACATCCAGCTGCGATGCTGGATGACAATGGTGCATATAGTCATCGAGCCATGATGTTTATTATGATTGGTATTTCTGGAGGCTTTGTTCATGGTATAGGCTTTATGCCACGCCACTGGTTCTGGAAATGGCTCTTTAGTCCATTTTTAGCATGGCCTTTAATGATCTGGGGCTATTACACCTGGTTCATCGCCTGAGCATTCAAACAAAATTTAAGCTCTTTTCGGAGAGCTTAAATTTGATAAATACAAGATCTTTACTCTCATATTTTTAAAAAGAACAATGATATTTTTATCAATTTTGGCCTAAACTATCTTCTAAATTTATCCTGAACAAGAGTAATGAACTCAAACAAAGCGACATTGATTGGTCTTACGGCAGTTTTCTTATGGAGTCTCATTGTTGCTCTCATCAAAGAAGTCAGTCATTACTTTGGACCGATCGGGGGAGCTGCGTTAATCTATTCATGCGCCTCGATTATTCTATTGTTCTCATTTGGCTGGACACATCTGAAAGAATTCCCCCTTAAATATCTGATTTGGGGAAGCCTGCTTTTTGTGGCTTATGAAATTTGTCTTGCCCTGTCTATAGGTTATTCAAGCAATAACAGACAAGCCATAGAAATCGGAATGGTGAATTATCTGTGGCCGACAGCCACGATTCTATTTTCAATTATTTTTAACAGGCAGAAAGCCAATTTTCTTATCTTTCCCGGGATATGTTTATCTGTGGCAGGGATCTGTCTGGTGCTTGGTGGTGAAGCTGGATTTAGCTTTAGAACAATGCTGTCCAATATACAGGCCAATCCACTGAGTTATGGACTGGCTTTAACCGGTGTCTTTCTATGGGCTGCCTATTGTACCCTGACTGCTCGTGCTGCCAATGGTAAAAATGGTATTACCTTATTCTTTATTTGGGTGTCGATTGTACTATGGACCCAATGGATTTTCTCTGCTGAGCCCATACCGAATTTCGAATTGAATTCCAGCATTTATCTGGTATTAGCTGCTTTTGCAATGGGCATTGGCTATGGGGCATGGAATATCGGGATTATGCATGGAAATGTGACTGTATTGGCAACAGCTTCATACTTTATCCCGGTTTTTTCTTCTGTGGTTTCAGCATTGATTTTGAGCACACAATTAACCTTCAGCTTCTGGAAAGGTGCATTGATGGTGTGTTTTGGTTCACTGCTTTGCTGGATGGCGACTAAAGCAAAATCATAGACCGGAAAAAACCAACCAATGCAAAGCCTAACTTTTAATCAAATAAAAATGCCATTTTAAAAGCGTCTTTAGAGCCTTTGTGAACCGTATAGGTAGAATTCACTCCCCTACCGTTTTAGGCACCCCGTTTCATAAGTAGTACCCAAATCAATGAAGGACTGATTAAAGCTTGTATCCAATGAACGAATAAATTGTAGTTCATCCTTGGCTTCAGCCAGCTGCAGATTTTGTTCGGAAAACTGCTTAAGTTGTTTTAGACCTCTAGAATATTCACATGCTTTAGCAATCATAATTGTTGGATGCTCACGACGATCCACCGACACATTGAGTGCAGCCTGTTTTAACTCTAATGCATCATAATGCTGCTTAACTTGAGATTTAAATTCCGCTGAACTCAATGGCTTTGCCCATACAGTTGCTGACAATCCTACAAGTCCAATCACCAACATTAACCTCTTCATCTCGTCCCCAATATGCAAATATAGTTGTTTATGTAAGTTATTGAATATTTATAACATAAAATCTCAAGCAATAAAAAAGCCAGAATAAATCTGGCTTTTTCTTTTCTTCTATTATTTAGCGATGGGTATGGATTGACATCACAATACCCATACCGGCGAGCAAAGAAATCACAGCGGTTCCGCCATAACTCATCAGTGGTAATGGATCGCCTGTCACTGGAAGGATACCACTCACCATGCCTGAGTTCAGGAATACGAAAAAGAAAAAGGTTAGACCTGTAGCACCCGCATATAGACGGCCAAAGTTATGAAAGCTGTTCATTCCGATCATCAGGCAACGAATAATAATAGCGGCAAACAGACTAAATAATAAAAATACACCGATAAAGCCAAATTCTTCGGCATAAGTCGACATAATAAAGTCAGTATGATGCTCTGGCAGATAACCCAGATGTGACTGTGTCCCTTGCGAATAACCTTTGCCAGTCATTCCTCCAGAACCAATGGCGATTTTAGACTGGATAATATTCCAGCCTGCACCGAGTGCATCTGATTCAGGATCAAATAGCGTCAGGACACGTTTTTTCTGATATTCCTGTAACAGGAACATCCACATTAATGGTGCGACCACAGCTAATGCTGCCATTGCACCGCCAATCAAGCGCCAGGACATACCACTCAAAAATAAAACAAAGATCCCCGGAATCACCAGCCCGATATTCAAGTCAGGCTGCAATGCCACAAGCACAAATGGAATACCCAGTAAAATCAAGGCACCAACAATATGCATAAACTTCGGTGGAAATGGTTTGCGGGCAAAGTACCAAGCCATCATCAGTGGCATGGCAAATTTCATCACTTCACTCGGCTGCATACTTCCCACGCCCGGCAAAGTAATCCAGCGTGTTGCTCCGAGTCGTCTTTCACCAATCACAAAGACCAGCAGCAGCATAAAAATCCCGAAGGCATAAAAATACGGGCTTGCGGCTTGATACACTTTTGGCGGAACCTGCGCACAGATAAACATCACCACAAAACCGACACCAAAACTGATCGCCTGACGGATCACCATGCCTGAGTTTTCAGAGGTCGCACTATAAACTACCATCAACCCCAAGGCAGCATTCAGTAACAGGAAGCATAGCAACCACGGGTCCAGATGTAGCTTGGTCCATCTTGAGGAATCGTGTTTTATACTCAATCCATCACGTGCGGATTGTCGTAAAAAACGATACTGCTGTGAAGGTATCATTGTGACAAAAGGTTCAAAACTAACAATGGCGAAATTATAAGTGAAAGCAGCGGAGAATTGATCGCCAGTGCTCTATTTATTATGTATTTCTTCAAATAAATTTAGGCTTGTGCTGCCAGAATCAGACGAGCCAGTTCTAGGTCATCCGGATAGGTAATTTTGAGATTATCAGATCGCCCCTGTACCACACGTACGGTTTCACCTACATGCTCAAGTGCACTGGCTTCATCGGTAATATTGGCACCATCTTGTAATGCCTGTTCAATGGCACGTTTTAACCGGCCCAGTTTGGCCATTTGTGGTGTTTGTGCCTGCCAGAGAGTCGAACGGTCTACAGTAGTTTCGATATCCTGACCTTGTACGACGCGCTTTAAGGTATCGCGGACTGGAATTGCCAAAATAGCAGCTTGATCAGTTTCAGTCGCCGTATTGACCAGATCAATCAATGCATTTTGACTGACACATGGACGTGCCGCATCATGTACCAATACCCAATCTTCTTCTGAAGTGATTTCAGTTAGGTAAGCTAAGGCATTGAGGACAGAATTGACCCGCTCTGTACCGCCGGCACAAAAATGGGCTTTATCCTGATTGGAAAATGGCAAGGTTATAGCAACATCATCCTGACTACCGATCGCCAGCACATAACCGGTCAGCGGAAGTTGATTCAGACGTGCAACCGTATGTTCAAGAACAGTACGCTCCTGAATCATTTGATATTGCTTTAGTTCTGTTTTAGAGAATCTGCTACCCGAACCTGCAGCTGGAATGATAGCCCATAATTTATGGTGTGCTTGAATTTTCAGCTGACTCATTGGTACGCAGGTCTACTTTAGAATTTTGATCGAGATAAATCGGTTTATATTGGGTACTGATAGTACTCATCTGCACAAAAGTTTCATGCGGCTTAATTAAACCCAGATCCAGACGTGCATGTTCTTCAATGGCTTGATCACCATTTTTCAGATCATAAACTTCAGCTGCCAGCACACGGTTGCGCTCTTTCAGCTCTTCATTCAGTTCTACTTGTTGTTGTATTTTCTGTGTCAGTGCCTGATGGTCTTGATAACCACCCTCACCAAACCAGTATAAATATTGAAACCCTGCGATCACAAGGATCGCAAGGCCCAACAGTACTTTACTCATCAAAGAGTCGAATACATTTAACATCAACGATAATCGCTTAGTTCAAACCTTTGAATTCAGCTTTACCGCGATATGCAGCATTAGTCAATTCTTCGATACGAAGTAATTGATTATATTTCGCTACACGGTCAGAACGGCAAAGTGAACCAGTCTTGATTTGACCTGCTGCTGTACCTACTGCAAGATCCGCAATAGTTGAATCTTCAGTTTCACCTGAACGGTGAGAAATTACAGTAGAGTAACCGTTTGCTTTTGCAAGGTAGATTGCATCTAAAGTTTCAGTCAAAGTACCGATCTGGTTGTACTTGATTAGAATAGAGTTACCTACTTTCTCATTGATACCACGTTGCAGAATCTTAGGATTCGTAACGAACAGGTCATCACCAACCAGCTGGATCTTGTCACCCAGAATCGAAGTCAGGTAAGACCAGCCTTCCCAGTCAGATTCATCCAGACCATCTTCAATCGAGATAATCGGGTACTGATTTACCAGACCTGCAAGGTAGTCAGAGAACTGGTTGCTTGTGAATGCTTTATTACCTTCACCTGCAAGAATGTACTGACCATCTTTGTAGAATTCTGAAGACGCACAGTCAAGCGCAAGCATAATGTCAGAACCAGCTTTGTAGCCAGTTTTTTCAATTGCTTCAAGAATAACAGTGATCGCTTCTTCGTTTGAACGTAAGTTCGGAGCAAAACCGCCTTCATCACCAACAGCAGTATTTAAACCCTGTTTTTTAAGTACTGATTTAAGTGAATGGAAGATTTCAGCGCCAGCGCGAAGTGCTTCAGAGAATGAAGTGAAACCTACAGGCTCAATCATGAACTCTTGAATGTCAACGTTGTTGTCCGCATGTGAACCACCATTCAGGATGTTCATCATTGGAACAGGCATTGTCAGAATGCTGTTGTTACGAAGGTCTGCGATGTATTGGAAAAGTGGGATTTTCTTTTCTTCAGCCGCAGCACGTGCAGCAGCAAGCGAAACTGCCAGAGTTGCGTTTGCACCTAGTTTTTCTTTGTTTTCAGTACCATCTAAAGCGATCATCGTGTTATCGATGTCTTTTTGTTCAAATACTGATTTACCAACCAAAGCTTCACGGATCAAAGTGTTTACGTTGTTAACCGCAGTTTTAACACCTTTACCCAGGTAACGTGCCTTGTCGCCATCACGAAGTTCTAAAGCTTCACGAGAACCAGTTGAAGCACCAGATGGTGCACATGCACGGCCAACTACGCCAGATGCTAAGATAACGTCTGCTTCGATGGTTGGATTACCACGAGAGTCCAAAATTTCACGTGCACGAATGTCAACGATTTGACTCATGAACTATTCCTCAGTTGATTAATAAAAATGATGCGTCAAAAAAGACGCATCAATGTGTATTGAATTAATGTGTATCTAGCTTTGCGAAACCTTTGACCAAGGTATCTAATTCTTTCAGCTGCGCCAGGAAAGGCTCAAGCTGTGACAGGCGCAATGCGCAAGGACCATCGCACTTGGCTTTTTCCGGATCCGGATGTGCTTCCAGGAACAGGCCTGCCAGTCCGGTTGCCATACCCGCGCGTGCAAGTGTCGTGATCTGGGCACGACGACCACCAGCAGAGTCAGCACGACCGCCTGGCGTTTGAAGCGCATGGGTAACGTCAAAGAACACCGGTACATTCATTTCTTTCATGATGTCGAAGCCCAGCATGTCTACAACCAAATTATTATAGCCAAATGCTGAACCACGTTCACAAAGAATCAGTTTGTCATTCCCGGCTTCCAGACACTTGTGCAGAATGTGGCGCATTTCATGTGGAGCAAGGAACTGCGCTTTCTTGATGTTAATAATAGCATCGGTTTTTGCCATTGCTTCAACCAGATCAGTCTGACGACTTAAGAAAGCTGGCAACTGAATAATGTCGGCAACTTCTGCCACAGGAGCTGCTTGATACGGCTCATGTACATCGGTAATGATCGGCACATTAAAGTGTTTTTTAATGTCCGCTAACCACTCGAGACCTTTTTCCAGACCTGGGCCACGGAAAGAGTTCAAACTTGAACGGTTGGCTTTATCAAAACTTGCCTTGAATACGTATGGGATTCCCAAACGTTTACAGATATCTACATAAGTTTCTGCAATTTCAAAAGCCAGGTCTTTGGACTCGAGTACGTTCATCCCGCCGAATAGTACAAATGGCAAATGATTTGCCATTTGTATATCGCCTAAACGTACAATCTCTTGTGGTTTTAATTGCGACATTTAAACTTCCTAGTTGTGTCCTGAAACCAATTGTTGTGCTTTTTGATGCTGTTTTTTTGCAGCGTCGATGAAGCCAGCAAATAATGGATGACCATCACGTGGTGAACTTGTAAATTCCGGGTGGAATTGTACCGCAATAAACCAAGGATGTTCAGGAATTTCAACAGTTTCTACTAAATGTTGGATCGGTGAATAACCAGAAATCTTCATGCCTTTCTCTTCCAGCACTGGGATATAACGGTTGTTCATTTCGTAACGGTGACGGTGACGTTCGATGATTTCATCAGAACCGTACACAGCAGCAGTCTTGGTCCCTGGTACCAGTTCAGACTTCTGTGCACCTAGACGCATTGTACCGCCAAGGTCAGAATCCACAGAACGCTGTTGCACTTCACCACGCTCATCTAACCATTCAGTGATCAGACCAATCAATGGAGCTTTGGTTGAACGGTTGAATTCAGTCGATGTTGCGTCAGCAATACCGGCAACATTACGTGCATATTCAATTACTGCCAACTGCATACCCAAACAGATACCCAGGAACGGTATGCCATTTTCACGGGCATATTTAATTGCCTGCATCTTGCCTTCAGTACCACGTTCACCGAAACCACCTGGAACCAGGATCGCATCAGCATCTTTCAGTACTTCGTTTACATCCTGACTTTCAAGCTCTTCAGCATTAACATAGTCGATCTGAACTTTAACGCGGTTTTGAATCCCTGCGTGTAAAAGTGCCTCATTCACAGATTTATATGCATCTGGAAGTTCAACGTATTTACCGACCATTGCAACACGTACGGTGTATTCAGGATTCAGTAAAGCTTCTACAACGTTATCCCAATCTGTTAAGTCAGCTTCAGGAAGGTCGTTATAACCAAAACGTTCACAGATTAAATCGTCAACATTTTGTTCATAGAAAGTACGTGGGATCTGATAAATCGTACGCGCATCTTTACATACGACAACTGCACGTGCTTCAACGTTAGTGAACAGTGCAATTTTACGCGTAGTATCTGCATCAACATCGTGTTCAGTACGACAGATCAGAATGTCTGGCTGAATACCAATCGACAGAAGTTCTTTAACAGAATGCTGTGTTGGTTTGGTTTTTAATTCTGCTGCAGACTTAATGTATGGGAGTAACGTTAAGTGCATAAGCATCGTGCGCTTGTGACCAAGTTCAACCATTAACTGACGTACAGATTCCATGAATGGGAGAGATTCAATGTCACCTACTGTACCGCCGATCTCAACGATCGCAACGTCATAACCTTCACCAGCGCGAAGTACACGTTCTTTAATATTATCAGTAATGTGTGGAATAACTTGCACAGTACCACCCAGGTAGTCACCACGGCGTTCTTTATTCAGAACATCCTGGTAAACACGACCTGATGTGAAGTTATTCAGTTTGGTCATTTTCGCACGACGTAAGAAACGTTCGTAGTAACCCAAGTCTAAGTCTGTTTCAGCACCGTCTTCTGTAACAAAAACTTCACCATGTTGGAATGGGCTCATGGTCCCCGGATCGACATTAATGTATGGATCCATTTTTACCATGGTCACTTTTAAACCACGGGCTTCTAAAAGTGCAGCAACAGAAGCAGCTGAAATACCTTTACCTAGTGATGATACAACACCACCAGTAACGAAAATAAAATGGGTCATTGGGTTTCTCGTACAATCGAGCCTAAATAGGCCTGCAATGTTGCGCAATTTTACTTTACCTTGCACCTAGAAAGCAAAGTCAATCCGCATCAATTCAAAGAACAATAAACAATTGACTATTCTAGCAGCATTTCCGATAAAAAATTAGAGTAAGTTCAGATCATTTCTATCTGCTAATTTACTGCTATAATATTGTAATCCCCTCTACATTTACCTATGAAGTAATGATGAATAAGAAACTTTTAATCTGTGGCGCGCTTGCAACCGGACTTTTACTTACTGCATGTGTAAAGAAAGAAGCTCCAAAGGAAGAGGAACAGACTGAAGTTGCTGCAGCATCGGAAGCAACCCCAGTAGAACAGCCGAATTTCGAAACACTGGAACCAGCAGAACAAGATCAGCCTTTAATTGAGGAAATTCCTGAAACAGTTGAAGTGATTCGTGAAGAAACGCCGAATACCACAACTGAAATTCGTCGTGAAACTCGACCTGCTCAAAGTACTCCTGCTACAGCACCGGCAGCATCACAACCTGCTCAAGCACCAAACACCCAGGATTCTGAGACTGAATACAAGCCTAAAACCAATTCAGGTGCAGAACAGTCAGAGGATGATGCTGTGGCAGAAGCCATTGCAGCTGCTACGCCAGCACTTGAAAACTGATTATTTTTCAGTTAAAAAACCCAGCTTATGCTGGGTTTTTTAATGCTACGTATTCAGGTTCTGCTTCTTCTATTGCTGCCGCGGCCATAGAAAGCTGCTTCAGATACTGTGCCATAAGACGAGTAGCCCATGATTCAGTTCTGGTTAAGCCCTGATAAAAACCGCAATGACTGCCCCTTTTCGTAGTAACTACAATAATATTCGGCATGGCACGGATACGGTCTTTATATGGATGCAGATTATTAATATGACAGACTGGGTCGTCTTCTGCATTCAGAATCATCAATGGGATTTTGACATTTTCAAAGACATAAATTGGGTTCGTGGCCTTGGTATAGGTTTCATAGTCTTCATAGCCAGCCAGCTGAAAATACAGCTTCTCAAAATCGGCCAGATTTTGAACGGAAAGAATCTGCTCCCAGGAAGGTATATTTTTCCAGGTGTCCTGATAAGGATGAATAAATTTTTTCAGTAATTTTTTAGCCATAACCTTACTATAAAATGGATGCACATAAGCAAAACCACTTTCAGTGTTATAGCCCGGACACAATGCAAAGGCTGCTTTGAGTGGAGTTTGCTCACCCTCTTCTCCCAGATAGCGTACCAACAAACCTGTGCCAGCGGAAGAACCTACACCATATAGTTCAGATTGCGGGAATTTATCCTGAATATAAAGTAACTGTTCACGTAAATCCTGAGTGGAGCCAAACAGGTTCATTTTCGGAACAGGCATCGGCAAATTGGCATGACCACGGCGTAAACATAATGCCACTCGCCAACCCGTGTGCAGATGCAGATCTCTGACCAGCTCACCCATTGATTCTGGTGAACCGGTAATGGTATGCAGTAAAACAATCGTTGGCGTATCTACTGGCAGGTCGAGTCCATACCAGGCAATACCAGTGATTCCGCCATCAGACATGTTCAGCTGCTCAATTGCATCATATTTTAGTTTGATAGTTTTCTTTTTGATCAAGTCAAAATACAGAATATGGGCATGCGCATTGCATAGCCACGGTGTAGGACGGTATTTTTGCTTTAATTGTGGTAAATGATCAATCAGGTTCTGAAATACGCCATTTGGGTTGTAATATAAAGTAGGCGTGTCCGCACCAATCACACGGTCCAAATATTCACCTGAAAGCTGAACTACTTTTTTTATCAACATTTTCATTTGTCTTTCCATCCAGTTGTCCTTCAGTGCCTTACAAATTTCATGCCGGGTTATATGATGGCTCCTGAATCAGACTAGTTTTGGAAGGCCATCATCCGCTGTCCCATTTGTGCAGCAAGCGCTTCAAGACCTGACTTCGGCCGAATCATCACTTCGAAGTCGATAATTTTTCCTTCATCATTGAACTGAATCATATCGATACCCTTTAATTTCTTATCCCCCACATTGGCAGAAAACTCAAGTACAACATGGTTACCGTCTTCTGAATAGAAAGTACGGTGATACGTAAAGTTCTCGAAGACCTGAATCACATTAGTCAAAATAAAAAAGACTACAGGCTTACCTGAGTATGGATTAAATGCCACTGGTGAACGAAATACCACTTCATCTGCGAGTAATTCATTCAGAATATTCATGTCACGGCTTTCCAACATTTCGTGCCAGAATGCGAGTGAAGCTTTGGTGGTTTGTAGAGTCATTTTTGGGTCCTTTGTTGTTTTTTAAATTTCCGCATAGAAACGCTAAAGATTGATGCCTTTAAATATGATCCCCTTTCTGTTAGAAAGCAGTTTCGCCCTTTTTTAAAGGTGAGAAGTTCTACTTCGCAAGGGGGAGTCATATATTTAATAGTTAAATCCTCTCCCTAACCCTCTCCTTTATTAAAGGAGAGGGAAAATTACATATCCATTTGTTTACATCACTACAAATCTTGGTTTGCAAACAAAAAACGGAAATGCAGGTTTTAATATTTTCAAATCACCGCTGCCAATTCAGCACCTTGACGAATCGCGCGCTTGGCATCCAGTTCACCGGCTTCTTTAGCTCCCCCGATCAGATGCACGCTCTTGCCTGACTGTTTCAGTTCATCAAACATGGCAGTATAAGATTCCTGACCTGCACAGATGATGACATTATCTACTTCAAGCAACGTTGGCTGACCGTTGACTGTAATATGCAAGCCCTGATCATCCACTTTTTCATAGCTGACACCAGGGATCATTTTTACGTGGCGGTGTTTCAGACCTGTACGATGAATCCATCCGGTTGTTTTACCCAGGTCTGCGCCCACGGATTTTGCTTTACGCTGCATCAAGTAAATTTCACGACTTGGCTGCTCTACACTTGGCTGTTTTAAACCACCGACATTGTCATAACCGGTATCGATTCCCCATTCATCATAGAATTTCTGCGGATTGACGCTGCCACTTTCACCTTCATGGCTTAAATATTCCGCGGTATCAAAACCAATACCGCCTGCACCAATAATGGCGACATGCTGACCCACAGGCTTACGCTCTTTTAGTACATCCAGATAAGACAGCACTTTTGGATGATCAATGCCTGGAATATCCAGCTGACGTGGATTCACCCCAGTCGCTACGACGATTTCATCAAATTCTGAAGACAGCAGCTGCTCAAAAGTCGCTGTATGATTCAGTTTGAGCTGAATACGGGGTTGCAATTCGATCTGGCGTTTAAAGTAACGAATGGTTTCGTAGAATTCTTCTTTGCCCGGAACAGTTTTGGCAATATTAAACTGACCGCCAATCTGATTGGATGCCTCAAAGACAGTGACATGATGACCACGACCTGCAGCATAAATCGCGAAACTTAAACCAGCTGGACCCGCACCAATTACTGCAATATTTTTTGGTGTAGACACTTCTTTGAAAATCAGTTCAGTTTCATAGCAGGCGCGCGGATTGACCAGACAGGTCGCAATTTTCATCGAGAAAATATGATCCAGACAGGCCTGATTACAGCCAATACAGGTATTGATTTCATCACTACGGCCCTGCTCCGCCTTTACCACAAACTCTGCATCCGCCAGCATCGGCCGCGCCATGGAAACCATATCCGCATGACCGGCAGCCAGGACATATTCTGCCATTTCTGGGGTATTGATACGGTTTGAGGTAATTAAAGGAACCTTGACTGAACCTTTTAGCTTTTCAGTTACCCAGGTAAAAGCTGCACGTGGCACTTTGGTCGCAATGGTTGGAATACGCGCTTCATGCCAGCCAATCCCGGTATTGATAATCGTTGCACCTGCTTTTTCGATTTCCTGTGCCAGCTGAATCACTTCTTCTAGCGTTGAACCACCTTCGACCAGATCCAGCATCGACAGACGATAGATGATAATAAAGTTCTCACCTACGCTTTCACGGGTCCGGCGCACAATTTCAATCGGGAAACGGATACGGTTTTCATAACTGCCACCCCACTCGTCATCACGGTGGTTGGTACGCGCGGCAATAAATTCATTGATTAGATAGCCTTCCGATCCCATGATTTCCACACCGTCATAACCGGCATATTGGGCTAAGCGTGCACAGTTGGCAAAATCATCAATAGTCTGCTGGACTTCACTCGAAGTTAAGGCATGTGGTTTGACCGGATTGATTGGCGCCTGAATCGCAGACGGCGCGACATTTTCAGCCTGATAGGAATAACGTCCGGTATGCAAAATCTGCATGGCGATCTTGCCGCCAGCTTCATGCACTGCTTGAGTAATTACCTTGTGCTTTTCAGCTTCTTCTATCGTGTCGAGCTTGGAGCCGCCTTGAAAAGTCACACCGTGATCATTTGGCGAAATGCCACCAGTCACAATCAGAGCAACACCCCCTTTAGCACGTTCAGCATAGAATGCCGCCATACGATCATAACCACCCGGGGCTTCCTCTAACCCGACGTGCATAGAGCCCATCAGAACCCGGTTTTTTAATGTGGTAAAACCCAGATCTAATGGGGCAAGTAAATGCGGATACTTTGACATTTCGACTCCTTAGCGTGCCTGTCAGCTGGCTATTGTTATATCGGCTGATGTGAAATTTCCCTCAGTCATCAGCTTTTATGCAACTTGTTGCATTAATTTATAGTTCAGAATTGATTTTTATGCAACATGTTGCATAATAATCTCGAGTCATTTTTCTTGAGACGTTTATGTCTTTATCGCATGTTCTATTGACCAGTTTACTGGAAAAACCAAGTACCGGTATTGAGTTAGGACGCCGCTTTGACCGTTCGATGGGCTTTTTCTGGAATGCCACCCATCAGCAGATCTATCGTGAACTAAATGCCATGTTACAAAAAGGCTGGATCTCCACCATAGAAGATGAAGACAGCGGTTCACGTAAAAAGACTTATCAGGTAGAACGTCCAGGACGTGAGGAATTGGCCAACTGGATGCTGGAACAAAGTCCACCAGCTCAACTGCGTGAAGAATTGATGGTACGCTTACGTGCTGAAGCCCAAATGGGCAGCAATACTATTTTGCCAGAACTAGAAAGGCATTTAGAGTTACACCGGGAAAAACTGAATATTTACCGACAGATTTTTGCCAAAGATTTTGCAACAGCTGACGAAAATAACCGCACACTGTATATTCATAAAATGATTCTGCAACTGGGTATCGATCTGGAAGTAGGCTGGATTAGCTGGTTAGAAATCATGATTCCAAAATTAAAACAATTTAATAATGCAGCTGCTGGCTAGCATATAAAAATAAGGACTCAGTCGATGTCATATTACAAAATGCCCGATGGCGAAATGCTTTTTGTACGCGAATATGGACAGGGTCAGCCGGTACTGGTGTTGTCCGGCCTGGGGATGTTGAGCTGGCAATGGGCGGCTTTCCTCTATCCGCATCGGCATCAGTTCAGATTTATTATTCCGGAGTGGCGTGGTTTTGGTGCTTCCAGTGATTGCAAGATTCCAGATATGGATGCGATTTCCAGTCACTGGCTGGATGTACAGTCGGTAATCCAGCAATTATATCTTGATAAGGTGATGGTGATTGCATATTCCATGGGTGCCACTACGGCCATGCATGGTATGCACTATGCTAATTTCGCCGAGCATATCACTGCCTATCTGCATATTGACCAGACCCCAAAAATCCCGGTAGATGACAGTTGGGGCTATGGCCTGTTTGGTGAACATCATCCGGTATTTATTTCTATTCTGACCCAGATTTCAGAATTACTGGCACCACATCAGAATGTAAAATACATTAAGGATCTGGACAGTAACACTCGCCATCAGATTGCCAAACTTTGGCTGCAGTTTATTGGCTTGCAAAATAACAATAAATACAGCCTGAAAGCCTTTGAATGGATTCTGAATCAGCCACGCCTGCAAAGTCTGCTATTACCATCAAACCGGGTCGACTATATGGCTTGGTATATCAATAATTATCTTTATCATCGAGAAGATTACCGGGCAGCGATCCAGACACTGCAATGCCCGGTGACTTTCCTTAGCGGCTCACAATCCAAACTTTATCCAGTTGAAGGTCAAACCCTGATTGCCCAAAGCATTCCACATGCCAAACAGGTACGTTTTGAAAAATCCGGGCATACTCCCCTTTTGACTGAACCGGTAAAATTTAGCAAGGAAATCGCGGCATTCTTAAAAGCCAGTGCTAAGCACAGCAATCACGCAGCTTAGAGGAGAAAAGAAACAAGATGAAAAAACTGGTGGTCTTTTCTGGTGCAGGTATGAGTGCTGAAAGCGGAATTAATACCTTCCGCGACAGTGATGGCCTTTGGGAGCAGCATCGTGTAGAAGATGTGGCAACACCAAAAGCATGGCGACGTGATCCTGAACTGGTACAGCGCTTCTATAATGAGCGGCGCAAAAAGATTCTGGCTGCACAACCCAATGCTGCGCATCAACTGATTGCTGAACTGGAAGTTGCTTATGACATACATGTGATTACCCAGAATATTGATGATCTGCATGAACGTGCTGGAAGTTCAAAAGTCATTCACCTGCATGGCAATATCCGGCTGGCAAAAACATCTGGGCCAAAAGCGCAATACACCACCGAGTTTTATCCAATTGATGGTGCTGAACTGGATCTCAATAAACACCTTTGTACGGATGGCTATCCACTACGTCCGCATGTCGTGTGGTTTGGTGAAGCTGTACCTGCTTATGCAGAAGCACAAGACTATGTGCGAGATACTGATATTTTTATTGTGATTGGCACCAGTTTGCAGGTCTATCCGGTTGCTGGCTTGATTCATGAGATTTCATCAAATTGCAGCGCTTACTATATTGATCCTAAAGCCAATCAGCAGCACTTGCCTCCTCAGTTTGAGAAGATTGCCATGACTGCTACCCAAGGCATGCAATATCTGAAAGATAAACTGCTCAATGAAGCTAGATAGTCAATAAAAAGACAAAGTCAGCATTGACACATTGCAACAATAATTCTTTAATCACCTTATTGTTGCGTATATGGAATGAACTCATGCTGACGGATCTGGATGACTTTTATTGTTTTGCCCAAGTGGTGGAACATGGTGGCTTTAGTGCAGCAGAACGCGCCACTGACATTCCCAAATCCAAACTCAGTCGCCGGGTTTATAATCTGGAAGAACGTCTTGGTGTTCGGCTAATTCAACGCAGCTCACGTCATTTTGCCGTAACTGATATCGGTATGAATATTTACCGTCATGCCCAGGTTATGCTCAGTGCCGCCCAAGCCGCCCATGATCTGATCGATCATCTCAGTACTGAACCACGCGGTATTATTAAACTCAGCCTGCCAGTATCCATTGCACAAAACGAAATTGCGCGCATTCTCCCTGCATTCCTGAAACAATATCCTGAAATCAAAATTCAGATGATGGTCACAAATCGTCGTGTGGATATCATCAATGAAGGTTTTGATATTGCCCTACGCGTCCGTTCCAGTCTGGATGATGATCCAAATCTGGTAATCCGTCAGTTTGACCAGATCGAACAGCATCTATTTGCCAGTCAGGGCTATCTGAATGAATTTGGTCATCTGAAAAATCCGGAAGAATTGTCCGAGCATAAAATCCTGAGCATGGCGGATGAACATACTGAACAGTTTTTGATATTACACAATCATATTCAACAACAGAAAAAGATCCGCGTTATGCCAACAGTACTGGGCTCCGATCTAAGCATGCTGGCACAACTGGCTGCTTCAGGCTGTGGTATCACCCTATTACCTGATAACGTCGTGCAGCAATATGTGGAACGTGGTGAACTGGTACGTGTACTTCCGGAATGGAAAGCAGCACATGGTATTTTCCATATGGTTTATCCGTCACGTCGTGGCTTGTTACCTGCTGTTCGGGTCTTTATCGATTATCTGGTTGAGCACCTGCATCATGATTAGATTAATGAGCATCTAAGTAAAATAAAATAATAAGTAAAAAAAAGCTCATCTACGGAGGATGAGCTAGTCAGAGTCACTACAGCATTAAGGGGTAACAATATTTACTCTGTGAATCAAAAAATATATCGCTTAGATCATTCTCTTGGCTCTTAATCAGTTAATTATACGAGCAAGAATAAATAAAAGAGATTGATAAAGAGATTGATACAGCTTATCTATCTAACTCATATAAATATAGAGAATGAATCTCATTTGCACCACTGCAAGTCGTAATATTTTGTATTGTTTTGAAAACGTATGTGTATGCTCATTTACAATTAAAAAAACACTGATTTTTTAAAAATCAGTGTTTTCACAATCAGAGATTTATCTTTTATTTAAATTGCAGGATAAGAGCCCGTGCCTTCTGGCCATGGAGATAACAATTCAAAGCCAGTGTCAGTCACATAAACCATATGCTCCCACTGCGCAGATAACGATTTATCTGCAGTCACCACTGTCCAGCCATCTTTAAGTTCTTTAACACGCGCTTTACCCAGATTCACCATTGGCTCAATAGTGAATACCATGCCTTTTTTTAGTACCAGACCCTGACCCGGTTGACCATAGTGCAGAATGTTTGGCTGTTCATGGTACACCTTACCTATGCCATGACCACAGTATTCACGTACGATACTATAACCTTCACGATGTGCCACAGACTGGATGGCATAACCAATATCACCCAACGTTGCACCCGGTTTAACCGCATGAATACCGGCGACCATTGCTTCATAAGTGGTTTCAACCAGTTTTTTTGCTTCAGCCGAAGGCGTACCAACATAGTACATTCGACTGGTATCACCAAAATAGCCATCTTTAATAATCGCAACATCGATATTGATGATATCGCCATCTTTTAATACGGTAGTTGCTGATGGAATGCCATGACACACCACTTCATTAGGTGAAATGCAGGTAGTCTTGGTATAACCGTAATACCCCACATTCGCCGGAATAACTTGGAGTTTATTCACAATAAAATCATTACAGATGTCATCCAGATATTCTGTCGTGACACCCGGCTTCACATGCTCTCCGATCATTGCTAAAACCTCAGCAGCCAGACGGCCCGATATACGAAGTTTTTCGATATCCTGTTCAGTTTTAAGACTTATCGTCGAAGCTCTCATGTGTTCATCCTCTTGGTCAATCCTTGAATTATAGACCCTTTTTCTGAAAGATGCGGTGAATTCCTTCAATAACAGCGATCGGAAAATGTATATTTAAAATATGTATTGCTTATAGATTAAACAAATAAAACTATTCAGGATTTTTTAGAAATATTGATAATTTATGATGATTTTTATGATTTATAAATTTATTTGATTGAATTCATAAATTTATTTTCACCAAAGTTCTACCTATCAGTTAAACAGAAGATTACTCAAGGAAATTCATCGAAGCTCAAACCAAAATGTGCTCCAAAAATCAGCATATTTCCTTTAAAATCGCTTTCTTTTGTTCGTTTACTCTCCCTCTATGACAAGTCTCCGTACTCGGGATATTGTTGCCTTAGGTTTTATGACCTTTGCACTGTTCATCGGTGCCGGCAACATTATCTTTCCACCGATTGTGGCTCAACAAGCCGGTGAGCATGTATGGTTAGCTGCTCTAGGTTTCCTGTTTACTGCAGTTGGCCTGCCTGTTATCACCATCGTGGCACTGTCTCGTGTTGAAGGTTCAATCCAGATCTTAAGTTCACCTTTAGGTAAAGCTGCAAGTCTTTTACTGACCGTAGTTTGTTATCTCACTGTTGGACCTTTATTCGCAACGCCACGTACTGCAACCGTTTCCTATGAAATTGGTTTCTCTTCTTATTTTGGCAATGAGCCAAGTAATCTGCTGATCTATAGCGTGATCTATTTTGCTGTTGTGACACTGGTTTCACTGTATCCAAATAAAATTCTGGATACTGTGGGTTACTTCCTGTCTCCATTGAAAATTATCGCCTTGGTCATTTTAGGGGTGGCCGCAGTTCTTATTCCTGCCAGTAACCCACCTGCTGCGATTGGTAATTATGTTTCTAGCCCGGTCACTGAGGGCATCGTCAATGGTTATCTGACCATGGATACTTTGGGTGCCTTGGTCTTTGGTATCGTGATTGTGCGTGCAATTACTTCTCGTGGGGTCACTGACCGTAAGCTGATTACCAAATATGCGGTAAATGCTGCCATTATTTCCGGGATCGGCCTAACCTTGGTTTACCTCAGCCTGTTTAAATTGGGTCTGGGTAGTCATGAAGTTGCCCCAAATGCTGCCAATGGTGCGATTATTCTGCATGCTTACGTACAACATGCCTTTGGTGATATGGGTGCCTATTTCCTTGCAATCATGATCTTTGTTGCCTGCATGGTAACTGCGATCGGCCTGACCTGTGCATGTGCTGAATATTTCTCATCGATTACCCGTTTACCGTACAAAGCCTTTGTATTTGTTCTGGTTGGCTTCTCGCTGGTGATTTCAAACCTTGGTTTGACCAAACTGATTGCCGTTTCTGTGCCTGTACTGAGCGCGATTTATCCGCCTGCAATTGCAGTGATCCTGCTGAGCTTCTGTGGACATTTCTTTAAAAAGCCTGCTCAAGTTGTTGCACCCACCACACTGGTTGCATTTATTTTCGGTATATTTGATGGTCTTAAAGTTGCCGGTTTTGATTTACCTGCTGCACTTCAGAATTTGCCGCTTTCTGAACAAAACATGGCATGGCTTATCCCAGCCCTGATTGTTCTCGTGATTTCAGCTGTGATTGACCGTATCAGAAACTAATCTTTCTGCGCAGTGTCAATAAATCGTCTTTTTACCCAGAATACGATTTAAGCGTGATCAATAATTGTCAGGTTTTACCCAAACGGACATTTATTGGTTCAATTCACTGCACGATTATCACTAAGCAAGCGTTCAGTTAAAAGTAGAAAAAAATTTAGCTGATACACAATTTAACCATTCGTTTAGCTAAACTAACCTAATCATTTCCAAAATTATTCAATTTCATTTACTTATATCAATATTCTAACAAATTTTATAATTCTTCAGCATCCCGTATACACGTGCTTACATTCTCTGCCGAGTAAACTACATATTGTGGCGTAAAATTTGCATTTTTCCGCTTGTGCCATTTAAGTTTTATCACCCAGCACTGCCTTAAATCCTAATTTAAACATTTAAATGGTCCAGGTAAATTGCTGTACTTTGATAATTTTTATAGCTCTACGACTAAAGTTGCTGTATTTCACCAGAACAGTCATCCGGAGCTATTGAAAAGTTCTAATATTCGAAGTACAACTGTATGTTCAATTCTGATCAATCCACTCAGTTTTGGACATCAATAACACTAAAAATAGGAGGGATGGAGATGTTATCAGTACATTTCAAAAAGCAAGTCTTCATTGACGCTCTTAAAGCCAATTCTAACCTTGTGGTGTTTCTAAGCACCACCTTTGCGCTGATGTTGACTTTAATCGTTCACTGCGTAATTCAAGGCAATTTAAAGCCAGAGTATTTAGCGTATGCGCTGATCGTCTCGGCTGCATTTTACCTATGGGTGGTCATTGACCAGAAATATCGCTAATCAAACTTGATGTTGAACCACATGGATGACTTGGCCACTCATCCATGTGGTAGAAGAAAAAGAAAAGTCCAATTCAAGTATTTCTCCTTCTAATCATAATAAAAATAATCTAAAACAGCCCCTGTGCTGCGCCCCAAAGTAAAATCCCTGTTCCACCCAGTTCTGCCACAACTAACCCGATCATCGCCAAAGTCATCAATATGCCCGGTAACTGAACCTTGCCCAATTGATGCGGTTTTTTGAATTGGTTGGTGGTGTCTTTTAGCATGCCATGCAGAATATAAGCCCCAATTGAGAAGCTGAAAAAAGCCAGATTCAATACTACACAGATCAGATTTATAGTTTCTGAAAATTGAGAATAATAAGCCAATACCGCAAGAATTAGTGTGGCTGGTGCATACAACAAGCTGCTACGATGGGCAATATCGACATAATAATGTGCCCGTGACTGGGCTGAATTGCGGATCTGCAGATATTTCCACACTCCTGTCAACATCCCTACCCATAAGAAAATTCCACTAAATAAAATTGCCAGTTTAACTGCCAGACTAAGCTCGATTAGCTGCATATCCTAATTCCATTATGTTCATTATTTTGACTTTTTAGTCATGTTTTAAAACCGCTCCTACCCGGAACTGGTGTAGATTAATTCTTGATAATAATCCCAAAAATATAGTGTAGCGCATGTCCGAATTTGAAACATTGACCATTAAGTGCAAGGATGGCTATCCATTGACAGCACGTTTTTACGCCACCAATGCAGCTAGCCGAAAAGCTTTACCTATACTAATCTGCCCGGCGACCGGAATTACAGCACAGTTCTATCACAGTTTTAATGTGTGGCTGCAGGCACAAGGTTATGATGTATTGTGTTTTGACTTTCGCGGTATTGGTCAGTCCCTGAATGGTCCTTTAAAAAAATCTAAAGCCAGCATTGTGCAATGGGGACAGTTAGATATTCCCGCTGCGATTGATGCCTTGAGAGATAAAACCAAAGCTGAACAAGTCATTCTGGTTGGTCATAGTGCTGGTGGGCAGTTACTCGGGATCGTACCGAACTATGACAAAGTAGCCAAAGTCATCGCTGTATCTGGCTCAACCGGTCATGTGAAAGGCTTAAAAGGTCGAACCAAACTACTCGCTCCTGTGATGTTTGATGTAATTTTTCCACTGTCACGTTTTACACTGGGTTATGGCCCGACCAGCAAGATTGGTATGGGTGAAAACCTGCCTAAAGATGTGGCCAAACAGTGGGCACAGTTCTGTAGCAAGCCGGGTTATGTCCTCAATGCAATTGGCAAGACAGTTGCAAAAACAGCAAATCATCATGAACAGATCACCTGCCCGATTACGGTGCTGTGGAGTTCGGATGATGAAATTGCGACCGAAGCCAATGTCAAAGATTTGATCCGTTTATATCCAAACGCCCAAACCAGTCATAAAGAACTTAAACCTTCCTCTTTTGGACATAAAGCGATTGGTCATATGTTGATGTTTAAACGTAGCCATCAGAATTTATGGCCTGTGATTGAGCGGGAAATGGCTTCAATCTAATGCTTTTTCAACTTGTTGATTTATACCATCAGGCCTGTAACCCAACCTGATGGTTTTTATTTATGCCCTGGTGCTTACGTTGGTGTTTTTGCGCATACATGCGTAAATCGGCACACTCTAATAATGTCTCAATTTCCACACCGTCTTCAGGATAAACTGTCAGTCCGATACTTAAACCAATCTGTAAGCTCATTTCTTCAAAATTAAAAACTGCATCACAGGCTTGAGAAATATCTTGCATCGTTAATAGAGCCTGATTTCGGTCAGTATTCATATCTAAGATAAGTGCAAACTCATCCCCACCCAGCCGAGCTATGACAACCTCATCGTCTAGTATTGCTTTTAGTCGTGTTGCAATTTCTTTTAATGCTGCATCTCCTACTCGATGCCCATACTGATCATTAATCGATTTCAGTCTATCCATATCCAGCATACAAACGTTTAGTGATTGCTGTTGCTGTTCCGCCAAGCTCATGCGTTGCCGTAGACAATCTAAAAATAATGCCCGATTGGCAAGTCCGGTTAGACTATCTTGAGTTGCCATTTTATATAATACTTGTGCATCAAATTTGGTGGCATGATACATCGCTGCGGCAAATGTTTCGGACATCAAGCTTAATAATTTTAAATCACGAAGTTTAAATGCTGCAACTTGATCAGAATAGATTTTAAGTACACCGACTACTTCATTGGCATGAATTAAAGGCACGACTGCCATAGAGCGTAGGCCGACTCGATGACAGGCTTGACGATCTACCCGTGGATCATTTTCACAATCTTCACAATATAGAATACGGTTTTCTGCGATACATAAGCCGGACAAGCTATTCTCTCTTGCAAGGCGTAAACCCAATAAATGTGCTGCCCCGCCCGACACTGCGCGATAGACCATATCTTCGCCTTCATTTAATTCCACCACAGCACCTTGAGCACCAGTAATCTGTTGAATTTTATCTGCAATCAGTGTCATGACTGCATTCAGATCATGGCCTAGTTTTATAATTTCTGTTTGGGTATGAATGACGGATAAAAGCTGTTCTTGGGTTGGCATCAATGCGCTTTAAGATTGAAAAATAGCCGCTATTCTAAGAACTCGGTCAGGCTTTGTATAGCAAACTTTTGATGTTATTGTTTAATTTAAAAGCAATTCTTTTTATTTAAATTTTAGAAATATAATCTCTCTCAACCTTTTGATTGAAATTGGTACGGCTCAGTATCCGAACCTTTGCTGGCAGAGAATGTAAAAAGCATTTTCAATATTAAGCTAAAGTATTTAAATTGAATTTTATAATTTGAACAAACTTAAATTAAAATGATGTTCCTACATTGAATCATTTTAAACAGTTGATGTTTCATTATCTTTTACTGGAGATTTATGTTTTAATACTTACAGTATGAGATGAGCCTCTTACAGTATGTGCCTTAGATGTGCATACGACTAGCCCCTAACCATGGGGCTTTTTCATGTCTGCATGATATTAAAGTCGTATTAACCTTTAACCAAAAAATGCAATGATGCTCTGAATCACCACAGCATTCACAATATCAATAAAAAATGCACCACACAGCGGCACGATTAAAAAGGCTTTATGTGATGGACCATAGCTATTGGTTACTGCCTGAATATTCGCAATTGCGGTCGGTGTTGCCCCCATACCAAAACCACACTGCCCTGCCACCAATACTGCTGCATCGTAATTTTTCCCCATAATTCTAAAGGTCACAATTGCAGTAAATAGGATCAATACCGCTGTCTGTACCAATAAAATCGTAATAAGCGGGCCTGCCAGATCGGCCAATAACCAGAGTTGCAGTGACAGTAAAGCCATAGATAAATATAAGGATAATGATGCATTCCCAAATACATCAATGGCACGATCAAAGATATCAACTTTTAGCACATGCTCCAGGATGTTACGTACAATCACCCCTGTCCCTAAAGCCCAAACAAAGGTTGGCAGTTCAAACCATCTTCCCTGACTGATTTCTGTCATCTGATTGGCGACAAAAATACATAGGGCAAACATCCCCAAAGTTGATACCGCATTACTGGCTGTGATCAGTCGGGTTTTCTTTGGATATTCGAAGGGTGCGGTGTTGATGCTAGTGTCAAGTTGTTGTTCATTGGTCTCTTGCGCTACTGTTTCCGCCAATTGATTGCGTTTAATCAGGAATTTGGCAACCGGACCACCCACCAGTCCACCAATAATCAAACCAAATGTAGCACTAGCCATACCAAGTACAATCGCCCCCTGGATTCCATATTGAGTTTCAAGCACTTCACCCCAAGCACCGGCAGTACCATGACCCCCTGTTAAGGTAACAGAACCAACAATCAGACCAATCAATGGATCAAGCCCAAGTGCTGTAGCTAAGCTCATACCCACCGCATTTTGTACAACTACGAATAGAATGACACAGACCAGAAAGATCAGCAGTGATTTCCCGCCTTCTTTGAGCTTGGTAAAGTCTGCACTTAAACCCACAGAGGTAAAGAACATCAGCATCAGAATGGTTTGGATTTCTGAGTCAAATGTGGCACTGATATTAAAAAATTTATAGAGAATAAAAGCTGTAATTGCTGCGATTAGGCCGCCGATCACGGGTTCAGGTAAGTTATAGTTTCTAAAGAAGCCAATTTTACTAACAAGATACCGCCCAATAAAAAGAAAAAATACCGCAATCACCAAGGTGCCAAAGGCATCGATTTCATAATTCATAATATTCCCTATTGGCTTTATTTTCATACAGTTTTAGGAAAATAGTATGAAAAATCAATTTTAGAAATGTTATGCAAGTTATTGTTTCTAGTAATTGTTTGATTTACAGCCTGAATAGAGACAATTAATGTGGTGGAATATCATAAACCCAGTTTTTCGCTTGCTGGTCTGTGGTGGTTTCACAGACATAGTAATCATGATCCCAAGCGTCTTGATGGAAGATTTCTTTTTTAGTGTAAGTTACTTGTTTGCCATTTTCGACACAGACAAAGCTGTCGCCTTGGTCTTTAACCTGAGTTCCATTTAAGAAACCGCCAATGCAGAGGAATCGAGATTGTTTGGGCATTTTATTACTTCAAAAAATTAAAAAAAGTGTATGTAAGAAAAATCTATTGTTTATCTCTCTTTTTTAACCCACTCTATAAAATTATTATTTTCAAGTAATGATTTATATAAAATAACATTCCAATTATTAACTCCTTTTTTAATATGCATATTTATAAATATATTTAACAATGCATTTACATCAGTATCTGTAGACAATAAATTATCCACAGTCGTTAGATAGGTTTGCGTAATAAAACTACTAAATCTATTGGCTAAATTTAGCTCTTTAAATTGACTTAAAGCTATTTTTTTAAGGTCAGTTGGCACACTATTTCTTACTTTTATAGAAATAGAAGGAGTTCTATATGTAGATTGAGGTATTACTTCAAGAATATACATATCAGTTGCATAATTATCATAGTATAGATGAAAGAATAATTTATTATTATTCGAATCTTTATAATCTATAGACTTCTCATTTTGACATTTAGAACACATTGGAACTAGGTTATAAATACAAACTGAAAGCTCAGGATAAGCAAGCTTAGGAAGGTAATGATCTAATGTATTTGGAGATCCATCTTCGCCACAATTTGGACAACTTTGTAAGCCATTATTAGTTCTTAAATTATCAAGTAAATTACAAAAATAACTTGTCTTGTTTAAATATAAGTTTTTTTAAAGTATCTATTTTACCAGCAGTATCTTCCACACTACAACAATATTTACTTATATCCAATGGAAAAATTTTATTAAAGTCACCACTATTTCTATCATATATTAAATGAGCTTCAATATAATCATCTTTTATATCCTTATAAAATTCTTTATATTTTGTTCTAGAATCAAAAAAATTATCTAAATACAACTTCCAATCAATTTGCGGCTTATCCAGTTTCTTAAACATCATTATCACCATGATTTAAAATCTTAATAGCCATTTCCTCATTTAACTCATCTCCCAATCTCTCCATTAAATCTTTAGGAGTAAATTCCTTTAATTTTTGGTCAAGCCATTTTTCAAATGGTTTAGATACAGAGTTATCCCCAAAAACATAAGATGATATTCGCTGTAGATCACCACCGAAAGTTTCAAAAGGTGGATGATTAATAAATAACATTTCATCTTCCTCTTTAAAAACATGAACACAACGTGATGGGATTTCTCTAACTATTGAAAGTGAATGTGTTGCTAAAATTGCTTTAGAGTTAAATCTCTGTAAAACATCTTTTAATAATGACATTAATTCAATCTCTAGAACTGGATGTAAAAATAATTCAGGTTCATCTATAAAAATCAAAGTATTTTTTTTAATATTAGCTAAAATATTTATGATCATAAATGAAAAAAATCTTTGACCGGAACTCAAATTCACTATTTCATTTTTATATTTAAATACAATTCCTTTTGAATAGTTTATTTCTTCTTCAAATTTATCTCGGTAAATATTTAATAAAATTTCCTGATGGCTAATCAATTTATTATTATTTCGATATAAACAAATTTCATCAAAATCAAATGCTCTGCCTAATACATCAAAAACTGTACTAAATTTGCTAATCCAATTATTAATATAATCAAATTGCCTATCATCAGTGATACATTTGATTAGAGAAAATGCAGAATCATATACTGGAGTACTTCGACTTACACCAATACTTCCATCATTTTTTCTATTTCTAAAACCAAAATATTTATAAGCTTCTTTATCTAAAATTTTTGTATAATCTTTTAAATCCACATCAAAATCTTCAAACAAACTATACGAAATCATTATTATACGATTAAAGCTTGTTAAAATATCTTTCTTCTTATTAAAATTATCTACCAAATTCAAAGACAATAATTCTGATAATAAATTTTTTATGAAATATGATTTACCGACTCCATTTGGTCCAATCAACACATTTATATCGTATGGCAACAACTCTGAATTTAAGTTAAATTTTACTACTCTCTCATTATCATACTTATCATCAAATAAATATTCAAAATCATTAATACCAAATTTTTTCTCTATAATTACATTATATCCTTCCTTGTATGCTAATTTTTCACCACTTTCTCTCAATAAAGATGAATAGAAACTTTCATCATTTTTTAAAATCAAATTTTCAGATTGTGGCTCATAATTTTCTAAATAAACTACATCATTTATTTTTTTTAATATTTTTTTAATTTCATCCAGGCTTAGTTTTGACTGTAATGCTTGATAAAAGAGAATATTATTAGGCAACGAAATATATTTAACATTTGGAATAGGAAATTCTCCATCCCATCCCTCTCTTCTTAATTTATTTAAATAACTATACGTATAATTTTCTTTCTCAATTTTTATTTTTATAACTGAGTTAACTTCAATTTCAACCTTATCAATCACTACCTTAATATTTAATGAAGTACGATCACCATAATCATCCCATTCATTTTGAGATAATGATATATAAGAATCAAATGGTAACACTGGAGGACTTTTCCATTGAGAAATATTAGGTGAATATATAATTTTCATAAAAAATAAGGGCTGATTACTCAGCCCTTATCTTAAACTACTTATAACTTAATTTTCAAAGTAAATCATACATTTACTCTTGCGCTCAGGAAAAGCCTTTCGGCTTTTCTCCTTCTCGCTCATTAAGCTAATTGAGCAGCAGCAATTTTCTTCGTATCGATATCTTTAGCAGCATCTGTATACTCGCTCATCTTGTCGAAGTTCAAGTATTGGTAGATGTCAGCTGACATGCTGTCGATTTGAGCAGCGTACTGTTGGTATTCTTCTGGAGAAGGTAATTTACCCAATACAGCAGCAACAGAAGCAAGCTCAGCAGATGCCAGGTAAACGTTCGCACCTTGACCTAGACGGTTCGGGAAGTTACGAGTAGAAGTCGATACACAAGTCGTGTTCGGAGCTACACGTGCTTGGTTACCCATACATAATGAACAGCCTGGCATTTCTGTACGAGCGCCCGCTTTACCATAAGTATTGTAGAAACCTTCTTCCATCAATTGGTGTTCGTCCATACGAGTTGGAGGAGCCAACCATAGACGAGTAGATAAAGAACCACCAGGTACTTTGTCTAGAAGTTTACCAGCTGCACGGAAGTGACCGATGTTAGTCATACAAGAACCGATGAATACTTCATCAATTTTCACGCCTTGAACGTCAGAAAGAAGTTTTGCATCATCTGGGTCGTTCGGGCAGCAAAGAACTGGTTCAGTAATTGTAGAAAGGTCGATTTCGTACACTTTAGTGTATTCAGCATCAGCATCAGCTTTAAGAAGTGATGGATTTTCCAACCATTTTTCCATGTTCTCAACACGGCGCGCCATAGTACGAGCATCGCCATAGCCTTGTGAAATCATCCACTTCAGCATAGTGATGTTAGAACGTAGGTATTCAGCAACTTTCTCTTCAGAAAGCGTGATCGCACAACCAGCAGCAGAACGTTCAGCAGAAGCATCAGAAAGTTCGAATGCTTGCTCAACAGTCAGGTCAGTTTCCATTTCTGTCAGGTCGATCTCAAGGATACGGCCAGAGAAGATGTTTTTCTTACCTTTCTTCTCAACAGTCAGGTCACCTTCTTGGATCGCTACGTAAGGAATTGCATGTACCAGGTCACGTAGTGTGATACCAGGTTGCATTTTACCTTTGAACTTCACAAGAACAGACTCTGGCATGTCAAGTGGCATAACACCAGTTGCAGCAGCGAATGCTACCAGACCAGAACCCGCAGGGAATGAAATACCGATTGGGAAACGAGTATGTGAGTCACCACCAGTACCAACTGTATCCGGAAGAAGCATACGGTTTAACCAAGAGTGGATAATACCGTCACCTGGACGTAGAGAAACACCACCACGGTTCATGATGAAATCAGGAAGCGTGTGTTGCATTTGAACGTCAACTGGTTTTGGATACGCAGCTGTGTGACAGAAAGATTGCATTACCAGGTCAGCAGAGAAGCCTAGGCAAGCCAAATCTTTAAGTTCGTCACGCGTCATCGGACCTGTTGTATCTTGAGAACCAACAGTTGTCATACGTGGTTCACAGTAAGTACCTGGAACAACACCTTGACCTTCTGGAAGACCACAAGCACGACCAACCATCTTCTGAGCAAGGGTGAAGCCTTTGCCAGTTGCAGCAGGTTGTACAGGCGTACGGAACAGTGTAGAAACAGGAAGACCTAACTCTTCACGCGCTTTAGTAGTCAAACCACGACCAATGATCAGGTTAATACGACCACCGGCACGAACTTCGTCTAGAAGTACTGGAGTTTTAAGATCTGCTTCAGCAATTTGCGCGCCGTCTTTGAACGCAGTTACTTTAGCAGCAGCTTTGTCGATCTTAAGGGTGATCTCGTCGCCCATGTTCATGTTTGCTACGTCGATTTCAACTGGTAACGCACCAGCATCTTCCATCGTGTTGAAGAAAATCGGAGCAATTTTAGAACCTAAGCAGTAACCGCCTTCTTTCTTGTTCGGAATGTGCGGAATTTCGTCACCGAAGAACCAAAGCACAGAGTTAGTAGCAGACTTACGAGAAGAACCTGTACCAACAACGTCACCTACGTAAGCAACCTGGTTGCCTTTCGCGATCAGTTCTTTGATCTGGTTTAATGGACCAACTTCACCAGGAACTTCTGGGTTGATACCATCACGTACGTTTTTCAACATTGCATTTGCGTGCAATGGAATGTCTGGACGGCTCCAAGCGTCTTGTGCTGGAGACAGGTCATCAGTATTCGTTTCGCCAGTTACTTTGAAAACTGTCAGTTTGATTTCTTCAGGAACGTCTTTACGGTTTGTGAACCATTCAGCGTCAGCCCAAGATTGAAGAACTGCTTTCGCATTTGCATTGCCTGCACGTGCTTTGTCAGCAACGTCATGGAACGCATCAAATACAAGAAGAGTTTTCTTCAACGCTTCTGCAGCAAGTTCACCTAGTGCAGCGTCGTCTAAAAGTTCTACTAAAGGAGCAACGTTATAACCACCAAGCATAGTGCCCAGTAAGTAAACCGCACGTTCTTTAGAAACTAGTGGAGAAGTCGCTTCGCCTTTTGCCAATGCAGCTAAGAACGCAGCTTTTACGTATGCAGCTTGGTCAACACCTGCAGGAACACGGTTTTCAAGCAAGTCAACTAGGTATGCTTCTTCACCCGCTGGTGGATTTTTTAATAATTCAACTAATGCAGCAGTTTGAGCATCGTCAAGTGGCTTCGGTGGGACTCCGAGTGCGGCACGTTCTTCAACGTGTTGGCGGTAAGCTTCTAGCACGGTTTATTCCTCTTTTTTAAAAAATTATCTGTGAATTCCTACTTTATAAAGCTTCACAAATAATATGGACTCTCAAATTTTACTAAAATTCCAGTTAAAAGTTAATGCAAGTAAAGTGTTTCTTTGTGATGCTCATTATTTTGTAAATAAATGATGTGCATAATGATTATTTGATAATCAAAAATCTGTTTTCTTGCATAAATTAAGCTCCAATTGAGCACTTTTAGCTGAATTTCACTTATAAAAAAGGCAACACGAATGTTGCCTGAGTTATAAGAAAAAAGATACTCCACCTTAGTGTACTGTGCTTGTGCTCAAATATTGGTTAAATGCATCACGACAGCCTTCAAATTTGAGTACACATTGGTCTTCGTAGGTGCCGTTATGATTATTACTGGCAAAGGAAATATGCACCAGATAAAGTTTTTTATTTTGATCGAGAATACGTTTTAAACTGACTTTATCACCAACGCTTAGCACGTAGTTTCCACCACCAATGATCGCCATGCCCTGTTCATCTTCGAGCAACAGATCTGCATGATGTAAATATCCCACAACGTTCATAATGTTGCTCCTTTCTAATTATTTTGGAGATATTTTCATTATTCGATATTTAGATAAGTATTGCTATATTTTAGATTTAGAATTTGTCACAAATTGTACAAAAGGCTTAGGCTATTTTTATAAGAAATCAGCAGTCAGATAAATAACTTCTTCACGCTTGCATAAAATAATTTGAATATGGCAAAGCTATAAAAAAAACCGTTCCTTAGAACGGTTTATAATCTGGCAATTCGTCATGCGGTGTCGCAATACATTTTTCAGTATATTCAGCACGGATTTTTTCACGCGATTCTTTCACATCTTTGGTGATTTCATCCAATGGCATTTTATAGACGTCATCAATAATGGTCATGACGAATGCTTTGGTAGTTTCATCTTCAACCTTGCTGGCATGTTCAACAGCTTTTTCTTTCTCAATGCCATTTTGACGGTCCAGCATGATACTGCGTGCAGCATTGCCCACACTACGACAATAACCTTGCCACTGCTCTTCAGGGGTGAGTGGTTTCTTTTCGGCACAGCCAGCCAAAGCCACCAAAACAGATAAAGCAAATAACTTTTTCATGAACTTCTCCTTACGCAGGGCAATATAAAAGATCACAGCGCATTTGTCATTTAATTTGCCAAGTCCGGCTGCAACAAAAAAGCCCTCTACAGGGCTTTGTTGTCAAAATGATTTAACCACAGCTGGACTGAACAATTTTCCCAGTTTTTGGATCTACGGTGACCGTAACACGGTCTTCACGGAAATCCATAGTTACTGCTTGTCCCGGTTGTATCATACGCACAATTTTAGCTTTGGTTTTGGCTTTGATTTGCGCTTCACTCAGACCAGACTGACCGATCAGACTATGTGCTGCTTCAGACAGACAGATGTCCTGATTGCTACGATACAATGCCCACTCCTCCACCACTTTACCATCTGGCAGATGGCAATAGGCCACCTGACCATCTACTTCATTATGGATATCAAGCTTCCCACCTTGATCCACACAATAAGCACTGGCAGGATTCGGCATGCCAATACGCGGTGTTTCTTCCGGCTGCTGTGCTGCACATCCTGTTAATACGGCGATCAACATGCCCAGATGCATGATTCTTTTCATTGGCGATCTTCTTCTAAAGGACCATTCCGACTTAATTTAACATAGTCATACCCAAGAAAGTTTATCTAAATGTATGTAAATCAATGCTGAAGCTACTCTCAGCGATAAATCATGATGCTTTTATATTGCCCTGCTGCAATTAAGCCACAAGAATACTTAGCAATCTGGTTTGAGTGATAGGCAGGTTTAAGCTAAAATTTGCTTGAATTTTAAACTTTTCTGCGGCTATGCAAGATCCCCAATTCTCGCTTAAGGAATATCTCTCTACCGTGCAAGAGGTGATTAAACTCACCTTCGATACACCGGTATGGGTCAAGGCAGAGATACGCAACCTGAATATCAAGGCAGGTCATTACTATCTGGAACTGGCAGAAAAAGATCCTGACAATGATCAGGTGATTGCCAGTTGCCGTGCCACCATCTGGAAATTTGCTGCACAGAAAATTGTGACCCCGTTTGAACGGGAAACTGGGATTGAGTTAAGTCGTGATTTAAATGTTCTGATTAAGGTCAAAGCCAGTTTTGATCCGCAATATGGCTTTTCCCTGAATATCGTTGAAATAGATTCCAGTTATACCCTCGGTGATATCGCCCGACGTTATCAGGAAATCGTACAACGACTCACGGCAGAAGGTTTGATTGAACGCAACCGGCAATTACCAACACCATTCGACCTAAACCGGATTCTGGTGATTGCTCCTGAAAATGCTGCTGGTTTAGGTGACTTTAAAAAGGATGCAGATGCACTAGCGGATGCACAGGTATGCGAGTTTGTTTATCACTCGGCGACTTTTCAGGGAAATACTGCACCACAAAGTATTCGCCAAAGCCTGGCACAAGGGCTGAAACAGTGGGCAGAAGATTACACAACGGCGCCTGATTTAATCGTGATTATCCGCGGTGGTGGTGCAGTCAATGATCTGGCCTACCTGAATGATTATGAACTGGCTGCCCTACTGTGTAAGCGTAGTGTGCCAATCTGGGTTGGTATTGGTCATGAAAAAGACAGGACCATTCTGGATGAAATTGCACATCGTTCCTATGATACCCCGAGTAAAGTCATCGCTGGGATTCGCAATCACATTGTGGAGCGTGTGCAGGATGTCATTACCAATCTGCAAATTATTCAGCGTAGTTCCCGGCAGCAGATTCAGGCCTATCAAAACCAGAATGATCAATTGATGACATTGATTCAAAGTATTGCCAATGCCAAAGTCTCGGATGCTTTCAAAGAAGTTACTCAATTGAAATCTAATATCAGCAATTTGGCCCGCCAGCAAACCCGAATTGCACAACAACAGATTGAAGCCTTGTTACGTGAAACGCTGATCCAGAATCCGAAAACAGTACTTTCCAAAGGCTATGCCATCGTCCGTCAACAAAGTCATGCTGTGCGTTCAGTCCATGAACTTGAAAATGAGGTGCAGGTCGAAATGCAGGATGGAATTTTTGTAGCCACTATCACACAGGTAAATCCACATGAATAATGACAATACTTTAAGCTTTAAAGAAGGCTATGAAATTCTGAAACGGAATGCGGAATTATTGGATGCCCAGCAGGAACCTGATATTGATAATCTGATGAAGATTGTTGAGGAATCCATGGCAGCCTATAAAGCCTGTAAGACACGTGTCGATGCGGTACAACAGGCATTAGATGACACTTTTAATGAATAAACTTTAGGTTCTATCTCCTGTTATGTTTATTTTTTAGCGCAAGTAATAAGGTTTAAAATATAGCTTAGGCTATTTTTCGAATATAAAAAGCCTTCATAAAGAAGGCTTTTTTAGATGAGAACAGTCTATTTTTGCTCTCTTAGCGGATTTTCAGGCTCTGCATTGGGTTTTTTCTCAGGCTTAACATTCTTATAAGAAGCCTGATTACCCTTATCATCGTTGGATTCTTTATGTGGCGTAACATCTTTATCTGATTGCTCTGATAGATTGGTCATATGTGTTCCTTTACTCAATATACTTAACCCATAGATATGACAGATTGGGACCCGACATCAAGGCTAGAAATGTTATACATCTTTATCATTTAAAAAAGACAAGAGTTGCTTCAACTCCACAATTAAAAAAAGCCCTCACTTGAAGGGCTTTTTTTCTTTTAGAAACGCCAGTTATAGAACAAGTCGATGGCTCGTTCGAGAGACTGACTCGCTTCCAGATATAGACGCTGATTCATCTGATAACGCAAAGTCAGTTTATTCACGGGGGTAAAGACACCTACACCATAGCGAATATACAGGTCTGGCGTAATATAACCGGTAACTGATACCTGGGTATCATCGCCTGTACCCTGTGCATCCAATGCCAGACCACTTAAACCAAAAGTACGACCAATCTGGTTGGTCAATGCGCGGGTACCACCTAGACCCAAACTGATCCCCGCAGCGGCAATGGTATTGTTAACATCAGACCTGAAACTTTCAGACTGGCTTAATGCTGAACTACCTTCATTGATCCGGCCGGTGATCAAGGCATTTAATGCTTCCTGTTCAGACAAGCCGGCATCGTTATACACCTGAATAGCAGGACTTGAGGCTGTACCGGTAACACGTACACCTACGACACTACCTTGTACAGATTTGTTGGCATCAATATCCAGGGTCGGATTAGACAATGGACCGTTAAAACGGGCAATGGCACGGTTCAGATCCAGACTTTGACCATACGCTTCGATTTTTACCCGCTGGGACACACCAATCGCACCATTGGCACGCATCGCTGTTTCCAGACCACGTTGAGACAGGTTGACCCGTCCAATCAATGGAATACGGCTATCAAAGCCCTGGAAGATCACCTGGTTACCCAGTGACACCGCAACATCAGCACGAATATCCCATGGACGTGCTGATTTTAGAATTGCCAGCTGATCCTGACCTTCCTGTACAATACGGACATCTGAAGAAATATTAACAACTGGTTTAGACGCTTCCGGCATAGAAATCAAAGCACGTGGAACTTCTATTGAACCATTCAGACTGAGTTTCTTGTTAAATGGATAAAGGTCCAAAGCCAAATCTGGCGTGACGACAGCTGTAATCAGTGGTGCCTGGCGTATCAGCAGATTTTCACCTTTGAGACGTAACTGAACACGTGGATCGTTTTTCCAGTCCACCGAACCAGTCAAGCGGCCTACACCACGACCACTGTTAAATGCACCATTAATTGTCGCAGAATCCTGACGTACAGATGAATACAGTTGCACATTGGTCAGATTCACTGGCAGGGAAATCATACTGATCGCCCCATCTTTTACGCGAATCTCACCGTTTAATAATGGCTGGGTTAGTGTACCGCCGATCTTACCCGCATAAGATAAGGTGCCTTCCAGCGTACGCACATCCTGAATAAATGGCTTGAATACTTTTAGCTGTACTTCGTTAAAAGCGACTTCACCACGCATCGGTTTACTGTCACGATATGGATCAATAATGACATTGGCATATCCCGTTCCGATATCCGGTGTTTTCACATCCAGACGAATTTGCAAGCCATCTGCAACACTTTTCGCGACCAATCCGACTTCATCATATTTCAGGGTCTGCCCTAGATATTGCGGATCTTCAGCAGCTAGCCCCACCACACCATTTCGGGTGACAAGTCGCGCATCAATCTTCGGTTTCGCACCTTGCGCCCATGTTGCACGCGCGTAGCCATTGACCTTACCGGTAATTGCCAGCCCTTCAGGCATGAACGCACTAAAATCATTAAGATCCAGGTTCTGGGTCTGGAATGAGACACTACCACGTGTCTTGTTGACACGTATTGGCCGGTCAAAGCACAACTGACTTTGCTGGCTCATCCAGCAATGCGCACCGACAAACAGATCTGACTGTGCTGTGTTATAGATCACAGAGGCATTCTGACGCTGTACCAGACGCGTACGCAGGGAATCGAAATCACCATTTTGGATCTGCCCCAGCCAGTTGTTTTGTGCATTAAAACCACCGGCCAACTGTACATAAAACTTGGACAGTTTGTTTTCTGCCTGAACTTTTAAGATATGCGCTGCACGTGTCCCAGCTAGAGATATTTCACCGCGGGTAATCTGACGATTACCACTACGCAGGTTATCCATGGTTGCGGTGAGCAAGGTTGGTGTGCTTTGTGAAGTTGGCAACTGGCCTTGTACCCGGATTTTCTGCACGCTAAACAGATTATTAAAGGCAAAATCATCAACTGCCAGGTTGGTTGAAGCACGCAAACGTGGCTGCGCCTGCATATTGATATAACCATATGCACGACCACGCAGTCCTGGATATAACTCATAGAGCGCTGGCGCATTCACCTTGAGTTGAAGATTCTGTGCATTACCGGTTGCCTGAATCTGGTTACTGGCATAAGACAGGAACAGATTATTGGCTTCAAACTGCTGTGGTACAAATCCGCTCTGTTTGTTATCAATAATCATCGACAGATTACCTGTACCACGTACCGGCTTGTTATTCAGTATTCCGGCAAGATTCAGACGTTCAATCTGAATACGTTTCAACGCATCTGACCATACGCCACGGGTTTTCACATTTCCCGATAGCTCACCTTTGACACTGGAAGCAAAATATTGTGGCTTAAAGCGAACCAGTGAAGCATTAATATCCCAGCCAAAACCATTCGCCAGGTTCACCAGACCACTGGCATTGATCTTGCCGGCAATACCATCATGCCTGAATTCATTGATTTTCAATAATTCAGGTGTACCGGATACCTTGAATTTGAGTAAACCTTTACTTGCAGCGAACTGGCTGGCATTTAAATTGCCATCATAATTGATTGCATAGCCCTTGAAGCCACCGCCCCGTTTTTCATCATGGAATAACAATGCTGCCGTACTGCTACCGGTCAGTCGCACTGTTTCATTTTGACCAGCAAGGCGTCCTGTCAGATCAATCGCTTTTAAGTTGATAATCTGCTGATTTGGCTTGGCATAACCACTCGCTGTAACGCGACCATTGAGGCGATCGACTGGTGATGCCGCTGCCAGTACCTGCGTATTCAGATTCTTGGCATTTAGCACAGCGCTCCATTTTAACTGGCGTTTTTTATCCGGCAGTTCTACTACGGCGTTACCGGTGAGGCCACCACTTTGCGCAGCATAACTAAAGCTTGGCACTTTGAGAATGTTATTCTTCAGATTCAGTTTCGCCTGATACATACCTGTTGGCAGCATACCTTGCTCATGGGCAGCCACCTGCGTTGCTACAAAGATGTCCTGCTGACCTTCGGTTAGTGCCAGATTTACATCTCCGGATTCGCTCTTTAACCAGCCTACATAAGGCACTGCACGGTCGATATTCTTCCATGCCACATTCATCAGCATCGGCTGGGCTTTTTTATTTTTCGCTTCGTTCTGATCCAGCTTGATGTTCCAAGTTTCATAACGATCGAAATCAACCAGCGCTGTCAGGTGTAAACCTTTTTCCAATGTGCCTTTAGAAGCGATATTTCCATCCAGACTTGGTGGCAGAAAGTCCTGCACGACCTGTGGAATCACTTTATCTTTAGGATTAAGACGATTCACACGGCCAGACACATCCCAGGTCACTTGATCATGCCAGCCGACCATACCTGCCAGACTGACCGAACCTTTCATTAATTGTCCATTAAAGTCAGTAATATTCAGCTGATTGACCAGATCGGTATGCATCATGGCATTGTACTGGCCTTCCGGAATATCCTTGCCGCTCAGGTCTGTATTGAGATTAATATTCAGTTTTTTGATATCACCATTAAATTCCGCCATACCATCTTTGGAGAATAGTTTCTGATCTTCCAATATTGGCCAGTGATACTGCTCAAATTTAAGTTTACCAAACATCGGCACATGTGAATTCATCGGATGAATCACGGCCCAGCCAGTCAGCAAGTCTGGCGTATAGGTGGCAACACCGGCTTCAATAGTCTCTAAGGTACCTCGGGCTGCTATACGAATATCACGAATATTCAGACTATTGTTTAATGATGGAATATTCAGTACGCCGGTCGCATTCAGTGGATATTTACCATGGAAGTCCATATCACCCGTGGCATCATAAACATACAGATAGCCCATATTCATACGCGAATTTTCGAAGGTCAGCTTAGTTCCCGACCAGAGTCCCTCATTAATCACCACATCATAAAAATCAACTGAGGAACTATGTGTTTTAATCAGCAGGTGATCCAGATCCAGATGATCGACCCGCAATACAAATGGCAAACGAATATCATTATAAGAAAACGGCTTATCACTTGGCGGATTCTTGCTAATGACCTGCAGATTGCGCATATCTGCATTATTTAAATGAATTTCCCGTTTGAGAATTGCCCGCCAGCCTAGAATGACATCGGCACGGTCGATTTTGACATCAACCGATTTGAGCGTCACCAGCACATTGCGCACAATAATGCCGCGCCACAGATTACCGCCTTCATATTCATAATGAATAATCTGCTGACGTTGCAATACCTGATCCAGTAAAAACTTGCTGCCACGATCCGTCGAGAACATGATCGCCAGTGCCGCGAGTAAAAACAGAATAGAAAACAGCACCGACAGTAAGATGCTTCTTAAAATACGGCGCTTTTTAGGTAAAGGCGTATTTTCCGGCTCTGCTTCTTGTGGTTGCTGGTTCTCGACCATGTTCTTCCCAAATATCTAAAATTTTTAATCAGTTTGTTTTATAGCTGTGAGCCAATAAAGAAATGCACGCGGATTGGATGGTTATCATCCGAAATGCCTGAGGCCACATCAATACGAATCGGACCAATTGGCGATGCCCAACGCACGCCAAGACCTACCCCATATTCAGTCGGATTACTAAAGTCCTTGTCATAGGCATTTCCGGCATCTGCAAATACTGCCGCACGCCAGCCTTCCCTGAATTGATAATTATATTCCAAGGAACCAATGGCCAGGGCCTGTCCACCTACTTTAAAGCCATCGATTTCTGGTGACAGACTCTTATAGTCAAAACCACGAATACTTTGGTCACCGCCAGTGAAATATCTTAAGTTATACGGTACTTTGGTAAAATCTTCAGTAAAAATATAGCCTGCATCGGCACGACCGACAAACTGATGATCAGCATTTTCACCCAGTGAATAGATAAAGCGCCAGCCAGCATTGGCAATGGCCATATCAGCATCGGACAACAGCGCCTCACTCCCCAGTTCAATCTTATAGGTCTGTCTAAAGCCTTTGGTTGGGTTTACCCGACGGTCACTGGTAGTACGAGCAACTTCATAACCGAATAATAAAGACTCTTGGGTTTCTGCAGTACTGACCAGGAAGGCATCCGGAATATCATCAGCATTCACAGTACCATCCTGAGTCAATTGATCCAGACGGTAACGTACGCCATAAGTATGCTGCCAGCTTCCTCGTGGATTTTTAATATAACGATCAGCACCAATTACGGCAGATTCGATCAATAGTCCATCACCTTGTGCAACATCATCACGTTCTTCACGCTCATAACCACCGACAATACTGATGTAATCATTGAGCGGGTGTTTATATGGAATATTATAGCGACCATCAATAGACTGACGGATTCCTGAAAGCTCGAGGTTGGCATCAAAAGAATGTCCACGTTTGTTAACGATGGCACGGCGGTACTGACCCCGTAGACGTGTCCCGGTATCGGTTCCATAACCTAGACCGACTTCAGCGCTGTTTTTCTTGTCAGCATTCAAAGTCACAATTACCGGAATCTCTTTCTCTTCACGTGCCTGGGCTTTTAAACGTTCCTGCTCATTGGCCTTGGTTTCCTGCGCAGTACGCATGGCGCGTACATCCGGGTTTTCTTCCTCACGGCTACCAGCAAACTGGCTTTCATCAACCACGTTTTGGGTAACTTCCCTGGAAGAAGCCTCGGCTTTTTTCTCCTGGGCCAAAACCCCTTCAGAGATTTTTTGCTGATCGACCAGCAACTGCAGATCAGGTGCCAGTTCAAGTTCCGCTTCAACTGGGTCCGGTTTCACCGCATCAACCAGGGTATAGTTAAAATATCGTGAGTTGGTCAGGTTATTGGCTAGTGTGTTTACCCGCCAGAAACGGTAATCGGCACCATCTTCCCAAGGCACCAGACTTTGCAAGATATCTGGATCTAGCGGGAATTCCTCATCCGGATCACTCATCCGGAAGGTCACCGGTCCAAGTTTATAAGGATCGCCAGTTTCATAACGCAGATTTACTTCTGCCGTATTCTGTGGCTGTGCGACCTTGACATCATGCAGCCGCCAGTGCGCATCGAAGTAGCCGTTATTACTCGCTGCTTCGACAATTCGCTCCTTGGTTTTTTCATATTCACCATGATTAAACACATCACCCACTTCCTGATCTGGCAATACACTAATGACCTGGAACTGTGGTTGCTCAGCACCAGCACCGGTAAATTCCAGGTTCTGGCTTTGAATGATGACTGGCTCATTCGGAGTTACATGCACCCTGACGCGTGATTCAGAAAGTTTTTCAAAACGGAATTCGGTATTATAGAAGCCAACTGCCTGAGCAGCCTGGTTAGACAGACTACGTAATTGTGGCAATGCAGATGGAAAATCGCTAAAGGATTCCTGAGTGAAACTCGACAGTTTATTTTCAATATTCTCTGCCAGGTTTTCATAGGCCTGTATACGTGCAGCCGAACTTAATCCATTGCTCGTTTGAGTACTGCTTTCACCATTACGTATAACCACGTCTGCATCAATCCGCGGCACACTAGCTGTCATGATCTGGCGTGGCGGACGGATTTTATAAAAAAGTCGTTTAAAAATATTCGGTTTCTTGTCATCTGCTGGCGTAAGTTGCTGCGGAGGAATTTCCGGCAAGGTACTGCCTGTTTCATTCGCCTGCACAATGATCTGGCTGTCAGACTGAATACTTTGCATCAGCTGATCAACATTGACTGGCGCCTGATTGATTTCCACCAGTTCCTGCTGGCTGATATCGGCAACCACGGTTTCTGTCTGCTGGGTCTGGCGATAGCTTTGTGCTTCCTGCTTGGCTTGCTCAGCCACTCGGTAAATTTCATCCGCCATCGCCTGATCAATCGGTTGAACCGGTAATTCTTCTAGGTCTTCAAACTCAATCGGCTTAAATACATCCAGCTGTGCGCCTTGCTGTTCCTGCTGTTGCAGCATTTCCAGGCTGTCTATTTCATTTTCTGGCTGCAAAGCCTGTTCAATTTTCTCGGCAGCTTCGTCTTCGGAATTAGCTACACCCTGTTGCACCGCCTGCTTAGACAGTTCATCAATCATTTCCGCCTGTGAAACTGCCACGGGTGTTTCCGTTTCTGGAGTTTGTGCCATGCCATGTTGGGCCAACATCATCAAGAAAATACTCATGCACAGGCAGCTGCCTGTAGGTGCAGATATGAGTGGACTCATGCTCTGACTCAGTATCGTTTCTTTAAATTTTATTTTTGCAGGCATAGCAAACTCTAAACAAATACATTCTTTAATTGATTATTTGACCGAAAAATATAAGCTAAGAAACTTGAATCTATAGGATTTTGCCATTTCCGTGGTCAAAGGTATCTTACATGATTTTTCAAGATGTTCACGCATCACTGACATTTCTTAATAAATCTTAATGTAGCACGTCCAATATGAACAATAACGAACATTTGTTAGGCTCTCGTCGCTTTTTACCCATGTTTTTGACGCAATTCTTCGGGGCGTTAAATGATAATGTATTTAAACAGGCATTATTACTGGTCATTACGTATGGATGGATTCAGCAAAGTGCGGGCATTAGCACCTTAAATAATCTTGCTGCATTACTCTTTATTTTGCCTTATTTTATTTTTTCTGCGACTGCCGGACAAATTGCCGATAAATATGAACGTTCCCAATTGATTCGTTATTTAAAGATCTTGGAAATCGTGGTGATGATTCTCGGTACTATCGGTTTCCTGATGGGTAATCTATGGATTCTACTGTTTGCGCTGTTCTTAATGGGGACGCAATCGACTTTCTTTGGTCCGATTAAATATGCAATTTTGCCAGAAGTGCTCAAGAAAGAGGAATTGATGTCAGGTAATGCACTCTTTCAGTCTGGAACTTCCCTGGCGATCCTATTCGGTATGATTCTGGGGGGTGCGGTGATTGCAGCATCGGCTGGCAATTTACTCTGGATCAGCTTAACCGTAGTGGTTATTGCCATCATCGGTTATTTATCAAGCCGCTTTATTTTAAAGCAAAGCATTCCTGCACCTGATATTCAAATTGACTGGAACTTTTTCCGTACCAGTTTTCAAACCCTGAAATATGCCAAAAGCCTGCCTTTGATCTTTCTGATTCTGCTTGGCAACTCCTGGTACTGGTTCTACGGCGCGACCTATTTAACCCAGATTCCACAACTGACCCTGCAGAACCTGCATGCTTCTGAAAATGTTGCAAGTTTACTGCTGACTTTCTTCTCGATCGGGATTGGCTTGGGATCTTATCTATGCCGTAGATTAGGTGGGACTGAAGTTAATATTCGTATGGTGCCAATTGGTGCAGTTGGACTGACCGTCTTTGCCATTTATCTGGCTGTCAGCATGGCTTTTATACCTGAGCGTACTGGCGAACTGCTGGGTCTGGCAGATGTATTCCGTCAGGGCTGGAGCTATTACCATGTGATGTTTGCCGTGACCTTATTGGGTATCAGTGGTGGTTTTTATATTGTTCCACTGTATGCCATGATGCAGGCACATTCTCCCCGCTCACATCGTGCGCGGGTGGTTGCAGCAAATAACATTCTGAATGCTGTTTTCATGGTATCTTCTGCTATATTTTCGATTATCATTTTAAGTGTCTTAAAGTTTGATCTTAAAATACTTTTCTGTATTACAGCGGTCTTAAGCGGCATATTTACCTTATGGTTATTACTGCGCCTTAAACCGATGATCAACTCTGCACAAGCATCATTGGAGGATTAATGCATGCGTCAATTTACAGGTGTCGATAAGCTCATTCATTCTTTTGACCAGGCATTACGTAGTCTTGTCCCAGGTACGACTTCTGCACAGCGCACTAATCCTGCTGAAAATACTGATAGCCAACTGGCAGTTTCTGATGCTCGTCATGTTGCGGGTCTGATGCGGGTGAATCACAGTGGTGAAGTCTGTGCACAGGCGCTTTATCATGGTCAGGCGATGACCGCCAAACTGCCAAATGTCCGTCGTGAAATGGAACAGGCAGCAATTGAGGAACAGGATCATCTGGCCTGGTGTGAAGATCGTTTAAAAGAATTAGAAAGTCATACCAGCTTGCTGAATCCGGTTTGGTACGGTCTTTCTTTTGGGATGGGTGCCATTGCCGGAATTGCTGGCGACAAATACAGCCTTGGCTTTGTTGCTGAAACAGAACGTCAGGTCAGCCTGCATTTGCAACACCATATCAGCCAGTTACCACCGCATGATGAGCGTTCACGCCGTATTCTGGAACAGATGAATGAAGATGAATTGCATCACCGTGATACAGCATTAGCAGCGGGTGGTGTAGATCTACCTTTACCGGTCAAAATTGCCATGACCGGCATTTCTAAATTAATGACCAAGACCAGTTATTATATTTAACAACTAAGCTAGAAAAGCCCACACTGATGTGGGCTTTTTATGCGTATTCAATCCACTAAATACTACAAAGGTTTCAGGCTCCTATACTCAATACTTCTTACTCATCTCAGAAAGCAGATCGAGTTGTATTTCCTGTATCTGAGCCAGTCTTTCCCACTGATGCTGAAGAAGATGATCCAGTTTTTCATGTAAATGCTGGATTTCAAGTTCAGCTTTGAGGTTAATTTGATAATCATTTTGGGAACGCAATCTGTCTTTGGCTTCTTGCCGATTTTGGCTCATCATAATGACCGGCGCCTGAATCGCTGCAATACAGGAAAGTATCAGATTTAAAAGAATAAAGGGATAAGGATCAACCGGTTTGGTTACGATAACTATCGTATTTATTCCGATCCAGAGGGTAATAAAAATAGTAAAACAGATCAGAAATGACCAGCTTCCACCAAAAGAAGCAATTTTATCAGCCAATCTTTCACCAAAAGTCCACTTTTGCTCCAGGGAGGCTTCTACATCTTTGGTAATCAGCTCATGATGGCGCATGCTCTTGATCACTTCATATTCAAGATTAGTGACTTCACCCTTTTCAGACTTTAACAATGCATGAACATACTGTATGCGATATTTGGTCAAGTCTGTCTGGCAAATATAATGGTCAGGTGACCAGTCTGGAATATCTTTAGCAATCTCTTCAGTAATGACTTTTCTCACTGTTCCCATCGGGGTAAGATTTTTTAAGGAATAATATTTTCCACATACTAGGCATGGATAAGTTGCATTTTTTTCTTTCATGATTATTCTCTTTATCGTGATGCCAGCTCAACAATAAATATTCTCTAAGTTATTATTTATATTGATAATTTTATTAACAAATATAAAAGCTAAGCTCTGTTATTCGTTTATAGGTCATATAGATAAGCGAGTTTCTAGCCCACCTCTTCATAGACCGTCACATTTTCTTAAAGAAGAGGGTTGATAATAGATGTTATAATTTTACTTTCTTCAAATATCCTGTTTTTTCCGGGAGTGCTAATAAAATAGATAAGGTTGCTGGTCATTCCCATCCTTTTATTGCTAATTTAAAAGCTTAAAATAAAAATATTCATTAAGGTCATGTTATGGAAACAGTTATAATTCTTGTCATATTAGCGGTTATTACCGTACTACTGATTATTTTTTATAACAAGAAAAAATAATCGGCGTGCTTTTCTTTAAATTTACCAATTTTGGTCAATTCTTGTTATTTAATATATAAAAGTGCGCTGATTAGCCAAGCTTAGATTTTAAGCGTGCTCGTCTAGGCCCCACGTCATACTAATTGAATTTGATCCGTTCCGGTTGAATTTTCAGTTCATACATATAGCCAATATCACCATCGCATTCTTCTTTAGACAGTTGTTAAACCAGCATATATATATCTGACAATTTTCTAATTTATGAAACCTTTTATCTTTTGCTTTTATAAGGGACTAATCTGATAGCAACTCGCTTTAGACTGACAAAACATGTGCTCCACATCAGCACAACTGCTAAAGGTTTAACCCTAGAAAAAACTTCGTTTAATATACCAGCATATGCTTCCACTCCTCTTTTTAAACCCTATTTTGCACAAGGTTTAGCATCAGGATTTATAGCACTGCGTTAAGTTTAACCTGTGGGTACTGGAGTTGATGGTCATATTCAAATGCCGGATGTGACCAGATCTCATGCATTGGAATTTTGATATCTAAAGCCAACGGTAACTTTTTTGGATTAAACTGCATCTGACTTAAATCACTGCCCCAAGCTATCAGATCGATATCCAGGCTGATCTGATGTGAGGGACGCACTCGTCCTGAATCCGCTTCCATCTGTTTAAGCTGCTGAAGCATTTCTTCAACTGTCATTTCAACCTGTAATAGACATGCTGAATTCCAGTAATTCTCACCAATCCCGTCACGACACGGAATAATATAGATGGGAGAGAATTGCACTTCTCCCCAAGTGGAAATACGTTGTTGTGCAGCTTGAAAATGTTGCTGAGGATGACAATTACTCGCCAGTGCTAAGGCGAATATCGTTTCGGTGGCGTTCAAGACGTATCCCTACAGAATTGGCTTGCGCGATAATGGCAGGCTTACGAATAGTAATTTTAATCGATTCAATTGCTGTAAAGGTAGTAAAAAGTGTGTTTAGCACTAACTTTGCTGCATGTTCAATCAATTCTGGCTGTGCCTGCTGAATTACCTGTGCGGAAATTTCACAGATCTCGGCGTAATTTAGTGTATCTGCCAAGGCATCAGAATTGGATGCCTGTTCCAAATCTGTCTGAATAGCCAAGTCCAGCATTAAAGGCTGAATAATCTGACGTTCCCAGTCAAAACAGCCAATTACTGTTTCAACCTTCAAACCTTCAATGATAATTGCGTCCATATTTCTGCTCAGGAGTTTTAAAATCACTTCAATAATCTCCCTAAGTCCCTCTTTATGAAAGAGGGAATTCTACATCTCGAAGTATTTTTATGAGCGTGTAGCTCCTCCCTTTTTCAAAGGGAGGTTGGGAGGAATTCATCTTTTAGAATTAATGCTTCAACAATAAATTCGGGTCAATTGTCTGAATCATCTGTAAGCGCTGATCCGCATAGATATCGGTATATGGCGCAAGGATACGCATGAAACGGTCGAAATACAGCATTTGCTTGAACAGCAAGGCGAAGTCACGCGGGAAGCGAATGCCATGACGTTCACCAACGGCGACCATATCCATCATGACATCATTAAGGTCACTTGGATTGGAACTTAGCAATTCTTGTGGATCTGCCATAATTACACCACTAAATAAACGCTCAAGATCTGCGGCCAATACTTTCGTGTCAATGGCAACTGCAGTCATGCCCATTTTCAGCATGTTTTCTGCCATCAGATCATAATTGGTATTTTGCAGTGCATCCATAAAGGCCATACATGCTGTCCAGACTTCCGGATTCAGCTGACCGACAATACCAAAATCGATAAAACCAACACGGCCATCTTCGAGTAGCATCAGATTACCGGCATGCAAGTCTGCATGGAAACTTTCACACATCATCAGGCTGCCAAACCAAGTATTCATTGCAGTAATCAGCACCTGAGAAGGATCTTTAGCCACTTTCTTCACTACATCAAAATCGGTCAATGACACGCCATACAAACGCTGCATGGTCAGTACACGACGCGTGGAATACTGATGATAGACCTTTGGTGCTGTCGCTGCATGATTATTGGTGACATTCAGATAATTAACGAAGTCATCCAGATTTTTAGCTTCTTCAATAAAGTCAACTTCACGCACCATACGTGTTTTAATTTCTTCAACGATATCTGCCAAAGATGCAAATTTCACTTTTGGCACGGCTTTTTCAAGCAGCTTGGTTGCCCAATGTAGTACGTTCAGATCCGTATAAAGAATGGTTTCTACACCTGGCTTTTGTACCTTAATCACCACATCTTCGCCAGAAACCAGTTTGGCAGCATGTACTTGTGCAATAGATGCTGAAGCCAATGGCGTTTCCTCGATCGAGGCAAAGATTTCATCCAGATTACGGCCTTCAAACTCAGATGCCAGCACCTGCTGTACATAGCTAAATGGCAGGCTTGGGGTTTGATCTAGACAACCCTGAAATTCCTCGACAAATTCACGAGGAAATAAAGAGGGTGTAGAGGCAATAAACTGCCCTAATTTAATATATGTTGAACCTAAGGATTCAAAGGTTTCACGCATCAGTTTAGCATTACTTGGTTTTTCAGTCGCATACTTGATGCCTGCACGTGCAGCAATGACGGCGGTTTCACCGACACGTGCCACAGAACGCAAACCATCCAGGAAGATATTATTTTTCATAATGTCAGCGTAATTTCAAATTTTCTCGAGTGTAACAAATATTCAGGCTGATCTGTTCTATCTTGCCTGACAAATTGGACAATTCGTATCTTTCTCAAATTTGAGAATACGTTGTTGCATGCTCTGACCATCCCATAACAGCAGTTTTTGTCGTAATGGCATTTTCCCAAGTCCCAGATAAAGCAAAGCATGATGTGCTTGCAGACTTGCCATGACATTCGGTGTTGTCGCCAGTACGCCAGAATCCGCACAGCGCATAGCTATATCAGTTTGATCTTCTTGCGGGAACAGGCAGTTATAGCAGGCAGAATCACCTTCCACCATAAACAGTTGGCCTTGTAGACCAATCGCAGAGGCGCTGATCAATGCTACATCAAACTGTCGGCAGGTTTGATTCACCAGATAACGGGTTTCAAATTGATCACATCCATCCAAAACCAAATCCTGGTGCTGAATCAGGACTTGTGCATTATCGATAGATATTGCCTGATTATAATATTCAATTTGCACATACGGATTAATCTGTTGCAAACGTTTCGCTAGCGTTTCTGCTTTATAAAAGCCGACATCTTGTGGGGTAAATGTGAGTTGACGCTGCAGATTACTGATCTCAATCGTGTCCGGATCAATCAGGGTAATTTTTCCCACACCTGCACGGGCAAGTAACTCCGCGAGTGCACAGCCAATTCCCCCACAGCCAATAATACAAATATCGGAAAATTTCAGTTTTTCCTGTGCTTCGATGTCCCAGCCTTCTAACAGGATTTGACGTGCATACAAATGCATTTCCGCATCGGTGAGTTCGAATTCAGTGTTTAAAGCGTCTACCACTATACCGTCCGTGTTCTTTAAAAGATGAATCTATAATTTCAATTCATCTTGTTGATTTAAAATAATGAATAACATTTAATAAAGCATTCAACAAAAATAACTTAGATAAAATGAAATTTAATTTTTCATTAGATGCCGCCTTGATCATTACTGCTTTAACTGCACTACTTTATCTTGTAGCTCAGGTATTTCTTGCAGGTTATATCAGTATATTTGGCGCCGACATTACTGTACTAAATCTTACCGTTCAAGATAAATTGTATTACGGCTTTTTAAAGAGCCTTGTTCTTACACTGTATTTTACTTTGGCTTTATTTGTACTTTTTATTGCTGTACCTTCCATCTTTAATAATTTTGGAGGCAATATATGGCTCCATAAAAAATTACAAAATTTAAGGATCGCTATTCATAAGGATACAAAGCATAGACCGGTGATCCATAACAGCTCTTTTGAATTAGAAAATGAAAGACAATTTAATCGTAAGCTTTTTGCCTCCTACTTTATTCTGGTCTTATTGTTAGGCTCAGTAAAATATTTATCTTATATCGAAACTGAAGCAAAGCAACGTGCTCAAAATGATTTAATGAATTACTCAGAAAAATTAAGAAAAGTTCAACTTAAATCTCAAGAAAATCAGGAAGCCTATAAAATTCTCTGTGGTCAAAATCTTTGTGCCGTTCTTATGGTCAATGGAAAACAAAAATCCCTGCACTATATTGACCCCAAAGATATCGCATTCTTCCTAAATTAGGTTTTATATAGGATCGACAGAATTCTTAATCCGGATCTCCTTTTCTGTTTATTTGCTTCAAAAATTCGGTTGATGCTTTCTTAAAGAATAAGTACTTAAACTAGCTAAAAGTCTCTTTTTGAAAAATATAAAATCAGGTATTTATTTTGAAACACTCAAAAACGTCCATTATTTGTAATTACAATGCAATATCAAAATTAACTAATTAATTTAAATTACAATGAGGTTGCAGAATTTATCATTATTTTTAGACCTTGCTTGCTCCAAATCTCTTATTAGCTTCTATCTAAAAAATTTATCGGATAATTTTTACTGTGCTGTAACTGAAACCTGTTTAATGGTAATTCGTGTAGTGCTCTTCTCAATTTAAGTATGTAAATGTACGAGTTCAGTGAGAGTTACAGCATCCTGCTATAAATATGATTAAGCTGCTTAACGTTATCCAAATTTAACCTTTAACAAGAATATGGAGCAGCATATGACAGAACAATATTCAGAACACAATGACCGTGAAAAATTATGGGAACTCATTAAAGATGTGCGTTTCACTATGATCAGCCATCAGGCTGAAACTCAAGAAATTCACTCCCAGCCAATGACCATGCTTAATTCAGAAAAAATGCATGAAAGTCAGAATCTGTATTTCATCATGAAAGACACTAATGATATTGTCCAAGCAATTAATGCAGGTCGTCAGCATCTTGGTTTATCCTTTGCCAAACCATCAGATGATATCTATGTCTCTATCAGTGCTCATGGCGAAATCAGTACCGACCGTATCCTGATTGAAGAATTATGGAACCCTTGGGCAGAAAACTGGTTCGAAGGCAAGGATGATCCGAGTGTACGTGTGCTTATTGCCAAAGCAGTCAGCGCAGAGTACTGGAATGTGAAGGACAATAAAGTTACTCATCTACTGAAAGTCTTAAAAGGCAATATTACTGGCAAGCCTGAAGAGCCAGATACTGATCATGCAAAAGTACAATTATAAAAATTAAAGCAAATTTATTTATTATTTAGCCTCTTATCTAAGAGGCTAAATTTTTGCATGTTGAAAGTATATTTTTAGTTTAGTAGAAGCTCACATTTCGAAAAAAGTTGAATTCCTTTTAATCCATTACACTTATTTTAGGATCAGCATTAAACGGTAACTTAAGGAATCAATATAGCTTAGGCTATTTTGCTACCATCCGGATTGCTCCATCTAAACGAATGACTTCACCATTCAGATAGGTGTTTTCAAGAATATGCCCAACTAATTTTGCATACTCAGATGGCTTAGCTAAACGTGGAGGAAACGGTACCATCTGCCCAAGAGAATCCTGTATATTCTGCGGTAAACCTTTTAGCATCGGTGTTTCCATAATTCCTGGAGCAATCGTCATGACACGAATCGCATTTTTAGCGAGTTCACGTGCCAGTGGTAAAGTCATGGCAACTACTGCCCCTTTAGATGCGGAATAAGCAGCCTGTCCAATCTGTCCATCGAATGCAGCTACAGAGGCGGTATTGATGATCACACCACGTTCCTCTTCGCCCTGTTTTAATTCATATTTCGAAATTAGCTCAGCAGCATAGCGCAGCATATTAAAGGTGCCCGTGACATTGATATTCAGCACACGCTGGAACATCGCCAAGTCATGCAATCCATCACGACCAAGTACTTTAGCAGATGGCGCAATACCAGCGCAGTTTACCAATCCATTGAGTTGTCCATGCGTCTGTTCTAATATCTTAAAAAATTCACTGACAGCTGTTTCATCAGTCACATCTAATTGCTGGAATTGCGCCTGTTCCCCAAGTTCTTGTGCGAGACTCTGCCCAAGTTCAAGATTCATATCGACCAGTACGACTTGAGCGCCCTGCTCCACCAGATAGCGTGATGTTTCGGCACCGAGTCCTGAAGCTCCACCCGTCACTACAAAGACTTTATTTTGAATATTCATAGCTCATCCATGTCATTTTGAATTTTTCTTAGACTAATCTTTGCCCAAATAGGAAGCAAATCAAACTATGACCGCAGCAGTTTAATTATCAATTAAATATATTCTATTAGACTTAAAAACAATTAATATCAGCTTTTTCTATTTAAGTTTTTAATTTTGCAGAACATCTGGTTTTCAAGCTATATCATCAAATAAAATGAGACTCTACGGTCATCCCAATACCTTTGTATTTATCGTTAATTTAGATTATTTTTCACACAATTTGATGCATCTATTTAGTTGCTCATTCCTCTCCCTACTTAAGGTACTCTTATGTTAAACATGACTGATGTTCTTGGCCAAAACCTGGTTCAAAACTTCTCTAATGCTTTATTTCATTCTGCGGACCTTCTTTCTGAACAGCTCAATCAAGGGATTTTGAACGCATCTGATTCAGCTTTGAAAGATGCAGTGGTGACTTTCCTCAATCGTATTGATGTTCTTGACGCAGCGGCGGCACTTGAAATCTCTGCTGAACGTATTGAAAGCCTGAAACAAGGGATTGCACTGAAAGATGAGCAGTTCATTGCAGACACATTGAAAGTGGTAACCCTATGTCTGGCAATGGAAACCAATACACTGGATCAGGTTGAAGTTTCTGACTGTCTACAAGATTATCCAATGTAAAAATATAAATAAAAAAGCGACCTTGAGGGTCGCTTTTTTATAGAGGTTTATCCTCTACAGAATCAATGCAATGAGATTTAAAAATATTTGCTTATCAAATCCAGCCATAATCTTGTAGAAATTTCAGCTAAGTCTAAAAAAATCACCTTCATTACAATTAAATTAATTATAAACAATAACTTATTAAAATTTACACCTTTATATTTTATTTGTTGATTTGATTATCTGTTTTTCTTTTTTGTCTGTTTATTCATTTACCGCTATTTATGTCGAAAATTTCCTAAATAAATTAGAGCTCCTCATGAAAAAAACTTTAGCAACAACAAAATTAGGCTTAATTACTATTTCTATCTCTCTAGTGAGCGGGTTGACAGTCGCGGCAATTCCAAGCGAATTAAAACTGGATTATGCTTATTATGCACCTACCAGCTTGGTCGTTAAGGAGCAAAAACTACTGGAAAAAGCACTGCCTAAAACCAAAATTAAATGGGTATTTAGCCAAGGCAGTAATCGCTCGCTTGAATATCTGAACAGTGGTAGTACAGATTTTGCTTCAACCGCAGGTTTAGCGGCAGTACTTAGTCGTGCCAATGGCAGCCCAATTAAAACGGTTTATGTTCAAAGCCAGCCTGAATGGACTGCGCTGGTCATTAACAAAGATTCCAATATCAAATCTCTCAAGGATTTAAAAGGCAAGAAAATTGCTGCCACCAAAGGCACCGATCCATTCCTGTTTACGCTGCAGGCTTTAGATACCGTCGGCTTGGGTAAACGTGATGTTGAGCTGGTACACCTGCAACACCCAGATGGCAAAACAGCTTTGGAGCGTAAACAGGTCGATGCTTGGGCGGGTCTTGATCCGCTGATGGCTTCTGCGCAGGTGCAGTCGGGTGCGAAATTGCTGTATCGCAATGTCGGCTTTAACTCATATAGTGTACTCAGTATTAAAGAAAACTTCGCCAAGCAAAGTCCTGAAGCCGTTGATGCAGTCATTAAAGTCTATGAACAGGCGCGTAAATGGGCCAAAGCCAATCCGGATAAGCTGGCTGAACTGTTAGCCCGTGAAGCCAAACTGCCAATTGAAGTGGCGAAATTACAGCTAAGCCGTACCAATCTGGATCAAAACATTCCAACAGCAAAACATATTGCTGCATTACAAAAAGCAGGTTCTATTCTGACTGAAGAAGATTTGGTACGTAAAGGCACCAATGTCAATCAGGTCGTAACTCAGCTCTTTGATAGCAAATATGCGCAAAAGGTTGTTAAGAAGTAATGTCAGCACCAAACACTATCTCCGAACAACTTGTGAAGGAAAATCAACCTAAATCTGTTGCTCTTCCCCGTGGTATTCGTCTGTTGAAAGGGATCACCATTCCGGTGATCCTGATCTTGTCATGTGAAATTCTGGTTCGCAATGGTGTAATTGAGCCTTATTTACTGCCTGCACCCAGCAGTTTATGGCAGTCTCTGACCGAACTGGCTGAAGGTGATCTATGGCAGCATCTCTGGGCAAGTAGCTGGCGTGTCTTTTTAGGCTTTGGCATTGGTAGTGGCTTGGGCCTAGTTTTTGCGATCTTAGTCGGGTTAAATCGTCATGCCGAAGACTTCCTGGAACCAACATTTTCTGCAATCAAATCTATTCCGAGTTTGGCTTGGATTCCACTTTTGTTACTATGGTTAGGCATTGATGAAGGCTCCAAGATTACCTTGATTGCAATTGGTGCCTTCTTCCCTACTTATACCAATACCGTTGCTGCCATTCAGGGTGTGGATCGCAAGCTGATTGAAGTAGCCAGAGTCTACCGGCTAAAATATTGGCAACAGATTCATCAGATTGTGTTACCTGCGGCATCACCGGGAATTCTCACAGGTTTAAGAAACGGCTTAAGCTTGTCCTGGATGTTTATGATTGCAGCAGAACTGATTGCGGCGACTCAAGGGATTGGCTATTTACTCAGTGATGGTCGGGAGACCTCTCGACCGGATATTGTAATTATTGCCATTATTTTACTGGCAGTGTTGGGTAAGATTACTGACAGTATTATGAAGTTGTTTGAACATCGTTTGCTGCGCTGGCGCGATGTCATCAAAAAATCCTGAAACTAAAGAAGCGACCTTCAAGGTCGCTTTTTTATTAAAAACAAAATTTGGAAAATCAATGTGGCCACTGAGCCAAGGTCACTCGGTCATTACCGCCATAATCTTTAACAGTACGCACCTGTTTATAACCAGCCTGGGTAAATAGATGACGGACTGCATCCCCCTGATCATAACCATGTTCAAGCACTACCCAACCATTCACAGTCAGGTGTTTTTTGCCTTGAGCGATGATCTGTTCTAAATCAGCCAAACCTTTATTGTCTGCTACTAAAGCACGTTCTGGTTCAGTCGCCAGATCCTGCATATGTTCATCGGCTGCATCAATATACGGTGGATTAGAAACAATCACATCAAAGAACTGACGACCCAATGGTTTGAACCATGAACCCAATACAAACTGTACCTGAGACAAGTCATGCTGTTCAGCATTGAACTTGGCCACCTCTAGAGTCGGTTCATAAATATCAGTTGCAGTAACTGACCACGCTGGACGTTCCGAAGCCAAGGATAAGGCAATCGCACCAGTACCTGTCCCCAGATCTACCACACGGGCATCTTCAGGCAAGTCCAGCTTAAGTACAGTTTCAACCAATACTTCTGTATCGGGACGTGGCACCAACGTGTCTTTGGTTACTTTCAGGTCCAGTGTCCAGAACGGTTGTGAACCAGTCACATAAGCCAAAGGTTCGCCGGCCTGGATACGAGCCAGACCATCTACATAAGCCTGTTCCTGTTCGGGTGTCAGTTCCTGATCCTTTTTCATCACTAGATCAAAAGAATCAATCTTGGTAATGTGTTCCAGCAACCAGGCATTTTCCTGACGTTCATAGCTCTCTGGTTCACCACGCAAAGCCAGCGCTTGTAAAATATTCATTATCCACCATTCTGCTGTGCGAGCATGGCAAGCTGATCCGCCTGATATTCACGGTGCAGACTATCCAGCAATTCAGTCAAATCACCTTCCATCACCGCATCCAGCTTATATAAAGTCAGGTTAATACGATGATCAGTCATACGACCCTGTGGATAGTTATAAGTCCGGATACGTTCTGAACGGTCACCCGAACCGACTAGGTCACGGCGCATTTCCGACGTTGCTGCATCCGCTGCTGCACGTTTGGCATTTTCCAGACGTGACACCAGAAGCGCCATCGCTTTAGCCTTGTTCTTATGCTGTGAGCGCTCATCCTGACATTCCACCACAGTCCCCGTTGGAATGTGGGTAATACGTACTGCAGAGTCGGTTTTGTTAATGTGCTGACCACCGGCACCTGATGCACGATAAGTATCAATACGCAAATCTGACGGGTTAATGTCAACTGAAGTATCCACATCAACCTCAGGAAGAATCGCGACTGTACATGCTGAAGTATGTACACGGCCTTGGGATTCTGTTGCTGGGACACGTTGTACACGGTGTGCGCCACTTTCGAATTTCAGACGACCATAGACACCTTCACCATTGACCAGGCAGATCACTTCTTTATAACCGCCGTGTTCACCTTCATTTTCGGACAGGATTTCGATACGCCAGCCCTGACTCTCTGCATATTTACTATACATACGGAACAAGTCACCCGAGAAGATCGCTGCTTCGTCACCACCGGTTCCTGCACGGATTTCCAAATAAGCCGAGTTCGCATCATTCGGATCTTTCGGAATCATCAAAATGTTCAGATCTGCTTCCAGCTGTTCGATCAGGGCTTTATTTTCCTTGATCTCTTCCTGAGCCATTTCTTTAAAGTCAGGATCGCTCAGCATGGCTTGAGCAGTCTCGATATCTTCTTCAGCCTGTTTATATTTGGTCCATACTTCAGTAATTTCGGTCAGATCATTGTGCTCGCGGGAAAGCTGGCGAAAGCGTTTATTATCTGAAATGACTTCCGCATCTGCTAATAAGGCAGTGAGTTCTTCGTGACGGTCGGAGAGCTGGTCTAATCGTAAACGTAACGATTCTTTCATTTTTTAAAGTATCTCAAACTAAGGCTATAGCTAAATAAAGGTCTTAGCACAGCGAAATCAAAAATTGCGCCTAGTTTAACGATTCTCAGGCATAAAGAACATCTTTATTCAGTACAAGCTTTCTGCGGCTAAAGCATCCAGATAATTAACTTCCATACGATTAAAATCAACCTAACGCCTCTTTTTTAATCAATTTAATCCGCATTCTTTACTTATTTTACAAACTCGCAAATAAAGCATCTAAATATGGAGATCTTTCTTCACAATGTAATGACGATTTTTTGTTACATTTTCCGCCATCGATACACAATATAATCCGATCACGGATATGGAGTTCCAGCATGAAACTGAGCGCAGTTTTATTAAGTACCGCTTTAGCCGCAGGGTCAATGATGACCGTTAATGCTCATGCCGACAGCACTGCTCGTGTTGCTGCTGCAAGTGCATTAGGTAGTGTGGCTGGTACAGCTTTGGGTAAAAACATGGGGGGCAACACAGGTGCAACAATTGGTGCAGCTCTTGGCGGTGCTGGTGGTGCAGCTGTAGCAAGTAACAAGAAAAACCGTACTGAGTCTGCCATTGGTGGTGCTTTAGGTGGCGGTGCTGGTTATACCGTAGGTAAAAGCATGGGTGGCTCCAACGGTGGTTACATTGGTTCTGCGTTAGGGGCAGCAGGTGGTGCAGCTTTAGGTAATAAAATTGCCAAAGACAAAACAGCAGACCGTCGAGCTGAAAAACGTGCGAAACATTGGAAAAAGCGCTACCGTTAATTCAGCCTTTATAGTCTCTCAATTGCATCTTACATTTGACATAAAAAGCACCTTCGGGTGCTTTTTTAATTGCTTCTAAATGAGTCTAACTACTTGTAATACGTGAAAAATATTGTTTATTAATTATGAATAAATTAAGGAGATAAAAAACACATTTCGTCTACAGACTCTCCATGCTGTTTCGCTCTTGCTAGATTAAATTTAACTTATAGACAAATACAGCCATATATATAAAAGGTGTACTCATGAACTACAAATCTCTAATGATCGCGGTTGTTGCTACCTCAGCTATGGGCATGGGTATGACAGCAGCGAATGCGGGTAATACAACGAATACTGCTCTTGCTTCTGCACTTGGTGGGGTAGTTGGTGCTGCAGTAGGTAATAGAGTTGGTGGCACAACTGGTGCAACGATCGGTTCTGCAATCGGTGGTGGTGCAGGTGCAGCCATTTCAGCGAATAAACGTGACCGTAACGGTGCCATTATTGGTGGCGCACTGGGTGGCGGTGCAGGTTATGCCGTAGGTAAAAATATGGGTGGTAACAATGGTGGCCTGATTGGTGCAGCATTGGGTTCTGCGGGTGGTTCTGCACTTGGCAAGAAAGTAAGTGAAGACCGTCGTTATGATGACCGTTATGACCGCCGTTATAATTCCTCACGTAATTACCGTTATAACGACTACCGCTATAACAACCGTGGCCGTCGTTAAGCGTTCAATACAAAGCTTAATCTCTTTTACAACCTTCCCTCTTTTAAGCATCTTCGGATGCTTATTTTTTTGCCTATACATTTCGTTTACACTTATATCGTTTTTTTTCGATATACAAATCCGGTTGAACATCGTATGCTCTTAGTCATGTCAAATAAAGAGTAATATTATGCGTACGCTTAACGATACTCAGTTCTCCATTCTTGAACTGGTTCCTGTTCGTGACGATAAAACCATTCAATTCTCCCTGCAACATGCTCTGGAACTGGCACAAACTGCAGAAAAGCTGGGTTACCGCCGCATGTGGTTAGCCGAGCATCATAATATGGATGGTATTGCCAGTTCAGCAACTGCTGTCCTGCTTGGCTATTTACTGGCAAATACCAAAACCTTAACTTTAGGCTCAGGTGGCATCATGTTGCCGAATCATGCACCTTTAGTCGTAGCTGAGCAGTTTGGTACTTTAGCGACTTTATATCCTGAGCGTGTTGAACTTGGTCTGGGACGTGCACCCGGCACCGATCAGATGACCATGCGTGCTTTGCGTCGCGGTCGTCAGGAAACTGAAGATCAGTTCCCTCAAGATGTACTAGAAATTTTGCAGTACTTTAAAGATCCGATTCCGGGCCAACGCATTGTAGCTACTCCGGGTCAAAGTACTCATGTTCCGGTTTGGCTGCTTGGTTCTAGCCTGTTTAGTGCTCAGTTAGCAGCGAAACTTGGCCTGCCGTATTCCTTTGCTTCGCATTTTGCCCCACGTATGCTGGGCCAGGCTATTCAATTATATCGTGAAAACTTTGAACCGTCTGAATACCTGGATCGTCCTTATGTTTCTATGGGCGTACCGACCTGTGTCGCAGATACGGATGAAGAAGCTCAATATCTGGCAACCAGCGCCTATCAGCGTGTACTTTCCCTGATTCGTGGTCAAAGCCTGAAACTGAAAGCACCTATTGATTCAATGGAAGGACTCTGGTCACCGCCTGAAAAAATGTCCGTTGATAATTTCTTTGCCATGGCACAGGTCGGTTCTAAGGAAACAGTCAAGGCCGGACTGGAAGCACTTTTAGCCAAATATGATGTAGATGAGTTTATTTTTACTTGTGACATCTATGATACTGACAAACGCCTATATAACTTCGATTTGTTAATGCAGGCTAAGCAGGGCTTATAAAATTTCCCTTTCATAAATTTTTTCAAAAAACCGCTGCCAGTCAGCGGTTACTTTTTAGGAGGTAATCCATTGATTTATTAAATGCAATCTGCATTCAAATAAAAAAACTAACAATTATACGTTCAGGATAAAAACATCAATCATTATATTAACAAACCGACTGCAACCTTTGTTGCAGCAAGTTGGACACTTTAATTATTGGCACTATTACTTACGGTATTAAACTGTATGAACACAACCTTTAAAAAGCTCAAGAAAAATTACATCGATATAATTCCCAAAATCCATAACTGAAGTGGATTTTAAAATGTCGAATTATTGATGACTCGAGATTCCATGAAAGTGACTTTACGCCCCTGCCGATATTGTCTATATCTATCACAACAGAATAAAAATTAAATAATTACAGGATATCAATATGGGCGTTAAGCAGGATACAGGTGCCGGTATTTTTCAAAACAACCCTGAACACTTTAAAAGCTTTAATGGGACTAAAGTCGATTCTGCCGCCCTTAAAGATATGGATTTTCAGGATTTAAATGTGGCAGTAATTGGGCTTGACCAGTTTAGTGTGAGTCATCTTGACCGCATTTGCCAGCAAGCGGCATCTGTTAAAGTCTTTCAGATTGAACCGCAATTTGTGATGCCGAGTACCAGCCGCACGCTTCAACGCGTATTGAATCATCCGCTAATCAGCAAAAATAAAAATCTCATTAGTAACCGGATTAAAGGGTTATTATCTTTACGCTTTTTAGAACAGCAGGTCAAAAATCCCTGGTTAAGACGCCAGCTCATGCCTAATCTGGCAGCCTCTAATCGTCATTACTTTAAGTCAGATAGCTTCTATATCGCCCTGCAACGTGAAAACTGCCAGCTTATTACCTGGCCAATTTTGAAAATTTCTGATCATGCAATTCATTGCATACATGGTGAAAATTATCCGGTTGATGTCATTATTCAGACCTTTAAATAAAAATCTATTTATTTTTTTTTGATATATATTTCATAAAAAATACTATAAAAGAATAAAGCTTTAAATTTTATTGATTATTTTTTATACAAATTTAGCATCTAAATACGTTTATTTTTTTCTATGAGGTATTTCGTAGCGAAATAGTAATGATTAATATTTGCTATCTTATCATCGTTAATTTCTATCATTAATTATTTTAATATATAAATTTTTGATAACCAATGGAGCCAAATACCAGCTTTGACTCCATTAACTAGGCCCTTATCCAATACGACGTTTTAAACCGGTCATTTGCAATACACGCGTCGAGATTTCTTCAATCGACATCTCGGACACATTCAGATATTTAATGCCCTCAGAAATGTAAATTCCTTCAATCGCACGCAGTTCCATCTGGCACTGACTAAAGCTGGCATAACGGCTATTTGCCTTACGTTCAGTACGGATTGCCACAAGGCGATCGGCATCAATCATCAAGCCGAAAAGCTTGTTTTTATGCGGGCGCAGCACAGCTGGCAGACGGTTATCATCCAGATCTTCTTCAGTCAGTGGGTAGTTTGCAACACGAATTCCAAACTGCAGAGAAAGATAAATCGAAGTCGGTGTTTTACCAGAACGTGATACTCCAATCAGGATCAGATCAGCCTTGTCATAATGGCGAGTACGCGCGCCATCATCATTATCCAGGGCAAAATGTACAGCATCAATACGCGCTTTATAGGATGCTGAGTCAGTTACCGCATGAGTTTGTCCTACCAGCGTCGTTGGATCTGTACCTAGCTCCTCGGAAAGTTTACTAATAAGCCCTTCAAATACATCAAGATTTACTGCATTTGCCGTATTAATAATATCACGCACATACGGGTCCACCAAGGTATCAAAAACCAGTGGTTTCTGCCCTTCCTCATGGGCACGTGCATTGATCTCAGCTACGACATTGGTCGCAGCTTCTTCGGAGCTTATATAGGGAATGATATGTATATCAAAATCGACATGAGGGAACTGTGCCAAAAGTGAGTGTCCCAGCGTCTCTGCGGTGATCGCAGTACCATCAGAAATGAAGAAAACACTACGCTTTATCTGTTTACCTTCCGACATTAAAATTCTCCTCAAACATTTGTCTTCGTACTATATAATCTTTATAGTAAACCGATCTTACATGACTGTCGCTTAGTAAAATCATCCACCTAGGTGATTTGCTATACTCTCATGCCAAGATAATGATTAATACTGCAAAAGTGGAGTAACAACTTTGGAAGCGCGCGTAATTGGTCTGGAAAAATTAGGGAAACACGATGTTGAGCTTGTTGGTGGGAAAAACTCATCTTTGGGCGAAATGATCAGCCACCTAGCAAACGCTGGCGTATCTGTACCAGGTGGTTTTGCAACAACTGCTGGTGCATATCGTGAATTTCTCGAGCAAAGCGGCCTAAACGCTAAAATCAATGCAGAGCTTGCCAGCCTAAACGTTGATGACGTAAACGCTCTTGCTGAAACTGGTGCTAAAATTCGCCAATGGATTGTAGAGACTCCGCTTACTGCAGCATTAGAACAAGAAGTTCGTGCAGCATTTGATGCACTTTCTAACGGCAACCCTGACATCGCGGTTGCCGTTCGTTCATCTGCAACTGCAGAAGACTTACCAGACGCGTCTTTTGCTGGTCAGCAAGAAACTTTCTTGAACATCCGTGGCATCGACAATGTATTGATTGCGATCAAAGAAGTTTTCGCATCTTTATACAATGACCGCGCAATCTCTTACCGCGTACACCAAAACTTTGCCCATGACGTGGTTGCCCTTTCTGCTGGCGTACAACGTATGGTTCGCTCTGAAACTGGCGCAGCTGGTGTAATGTTCACACTGGATACTGAATCAGGCTTCCGTGATGCAGTATTCATCACCGCTTCTTACGGTTTGGGTGAAATGGTTGTACAGGGCGCAGTTAACCCTGACGAATTCTATATCTCTAAACCACTTCTAAATGGTGGTAAGCATGCGATCCTTCGTCGTAATCTTGGTTCTAAACACCAGAAAATGATTTATGGTGAAGAAGGCGCTGCTGGTAAATCAGTAGTTGTGGTAGATGTTGAAAAAGCTGAACGTCAACAGTTCGCTTTAAATGACCAAGAACTTCAAGAACTAGCTAAACAAGCACTGATTATTGAAAAACACTATGGTGCGCCAATGGACATCGAGTGGGCAAAAGACGGTGATGACGGCAAACTGTACATCGTTCAGGCGCGCCCTGAAACTGTAAAAAGCCGTGAAAACGTTGGTACGATGGAACGTTACCTGTTGAAACAGAAAGGTACGGTAGTATGTGAAGGCCGTTCAATTGGTCAACGTATCGGTTCTGGTAAAGTCCGCATCGTAACGTCTATTAAAGAAATGGACAAAGTACAAGACGGTGATGTACTTGTATCTGACATGACTGACCCGGACTGGGAACCAGTGATGAAACGTGCTGCTGCAATTGTAACCAATCGTGGTGGTCGTACCTGTCACGCTGCAATCATTGCACGTGAACTGGGTGTTCCAGCAATCGTTGGTTGTGGTAATGCAACTGAAGTACTGGTAGACGGTCAGGAAGTGACTGTATCTTGTGCTGAAGGTGATACTGGTTTTATCTACGAAGGCGCGCTTGATTTTGAAGTTCAAACGAACTCAATCGAATCTATGCCTGAACTTCCATTCAAAGTCATGATGAACGTAGGTAACCCGGATCGTGCATTTGACTTCGCACAAATTCCAAACGAAGGTATTGGTCTTGCTCGTCTTGAGTTCATCATTAACCGCATGATCGGTGTACATCCTAAAGCATTGCTGAACATTGACAGCCTGCCTCGTGAAACGCGTGCTGCTGTGATGGCGCGTACTGCAGGTTATGCATCTCCAATCGAGTTCTATGTGGAAAAACTGGTTGAAGGTATTTCTACCCTTGCTGCTGCATTCGCTGACAAGCCAGTGATCGTACGTATGTCTGACTTCAAGTCAAACGAATATGCGAACCTGATCGGTGGCAAGTTGTATGAACCAGAAGAAGAAAACCCGATGCTGGGCTTCCGTGGTGCAAGCCGCTACGTTTCTGACAACTTCCGTGACTGCTTCGAACTTGAATGCCGTGCACTGAAAAAAGTTCGTGACGAAATGGGTTTGACCAACGTACAAATCATGATTCCTTTCGTACGTACTGTAAACGAAGCGAAACGTGTCATTGAGCTACTGGCATTAAATGGCCTGAAACGTGGTGAAAATGGTCTAAAAGTTATCATGATGTGTGAATTGCCAACTAACGCGCTGTTAGCTGATCAATTCCTTGAACACTTCGATGGCTTCTCTATCGGTTCTAACGACTTGACTCAGTTAACACTAGGTCTAGACCGTGATTCTGGTATCGTATCTCACCTGTTCGATGAACGTGACGCTGCTGTAAAAGTCCTTCTTTCTATGGCGATCCAGGCTTGCCGTAAAGCAGGTAAATATGTCGGTATCTGTGGTCAAGGTCCTTCAGATCACCCAGATCTTGCAAAATGGTTAATGGAACAAGGTATTGAATCTGTATCTTTAAATCCAGACTCAGTATTGGATACTTGGTTCTTCCTTGCTGATCAAGAAGCTAAATAAGCTGAAATTCAGTAAATAAAAAAGACCCTCAAATGAGGGTCTTTTTTATTTTAGTAATAAATTTTATATGAATTTAAGATATTAGATTTAACTAATCATTCCCTTGATATTTATAATCAAAAAAATCTTTCGTCATTACATTAAAATTACAGTTTTTAAACCACCAATCTTGGATACTTTATTTTATGTAGATGGCTAAAAATTTGGATTTTTTTAGTTTCCTAACTCAAATTCGTTTTCTTTTGTGTTGTTTTGGTTGTACTTCACCTAAAAATGTCCGACATATGCGCATGTTTAGCTTAAGATTTTGTTTGTGTTATGGCTATAATTCAATAAAATCGAAGCTAAACCTTTTCAACGTACATTTTGAGATTCAGTCTTTATGCAGATTTACCTGGCACGAAACAATCAACAAGCTGGACCATATACGCTTGAACAGCTAAATCAGATGCTTGCAAGCCAGCAAGTATTATTGACTGATTTGGCCTGGCACCAAGGCATGACCGAATGGAAAGCTTTGGGTGAGCTCACGCAGGGTAAATTCGTTTATGAACCTGAAGGTTATATTCCACCTGCACCAGTTGCCGAGCCAGCAGCACCATTTGAGCAGCCTGCAGCACAAACCAATACTTATGCACGTCCTGCACCAAAAGCGAACACATTTGAACTGGCGAGTATTCCTGCACGTATTTTTGCCAAGTTCGTCGACCTGCTGCTCTGGATTCCAGCAACTTTCATTTTGACTGCCTTCTTCACAGCTGAAGAAAAACTGCGTTTTACTCAGCTAAATGAGCAGATCATGACGCAGGCTATGGGTGGCAGTGCGGATCAGAACCGCGTGCTGGAATTGCAGTCTCAAATGCTGGATATGTTCTCTACTCAGGCTTGGACAGCAGCAGGTTTATATCTGCTGATCATGCTGGTTATCCAAGGTTACCTGATTGCAAAATCTGGTCAAAGCATTGGTAAAAAACTGACTAAAATTAAGATTGTAGACGCTGAAACTGGTACTCAAACTTCACTCATGCGTGCCTTTACTTTGCGCAGTATCGTCTTCATTTTGCCTACAATTTATTTTATTCCATTGTTCTCGCTTGTGGACTGGATTTTCGGTTTGGGCAAAAACCGTCAGACTTTGCACGATAAACTGGCGAAAACCAAGGTGATCAAGCAATAAAATTAAGTTCTCTTTAAAGGGATGCTCTGCATCCCCTTTTTTCGCTCATAACTTTGAAATTAAAATAAAATTACTATAAATATTCGACAATCCCGAGCAGTAAAATCGGTTTTTATTACAGTCATTTAAAGCCTCTTTATATATAGCTTAGTTTGTTGTAATCAGGCATAATGCCCTACAACGTAGCGGTGTCTCATGATTAGGAAGATTTTTTGTTAACAAATGAATCTTTTTAATCATGCGACACTTTAATCGCTATCCCATATTAATTTAGGGAATGGGACTCTTCACCGAGGTTGTAAAATGAGACAAACGATTTTAGCTGTATTGTCTTTATCTGCGATGTCCGCACTTTTAACAGGGTGTGGTGGTGATTTAGTACTTCTGAACTCTAAAGGTCCAGTTGCAGCAGGCCAAAGTAGCCTGATGATGACTGCGATTTACTTAATGCTTCTGGTGGTTATTCCATCAGCAATCATGGCATTATGGTTCGGTTGGAAATATCGCGCATCGAATAAAGACGCAGACTATAAACCTACTTGGGCACACTCTACTGCAATTGAAATTGTAGTTTGGGGTATCCCAGTTATTATTATTGCTATTCTTGCCTGGTTAACTTGGTGGGGTTCCCACAAGTACGACCCATACCGTCCGCTTGAATCTGACAAAGCTCCATTAACCGTTCAAGTTATTGCTGAACAGTTCAAATGGATCTTTATCTATCCTGAGCAAGGTATTGCCACTGTTAACGAAATGCGCTTCCCAGAAAAAACTCCGGTTAGCCTTCGTATTACGTCTAACTTCACGATGAACTCTTTCTTCATCCCGGCGTTAAGTGGTCAGATCTATGCAATGGCGGGCATGCAAACTCACCTGAACCTGTTGGCAGACGAAACTAGCCCAGCTGAAGGCTACCGCGGTTTCTCTTCTAACTATTCTGGTTATGGCTTCTCACAAATGCGCTTCCGCGCTCACTCTGTGACTGACGCTCAGTTTGCTGAATGGGTTTCTGCTGTTCAAGCAGGTAATGGTACTTCAGTAAATCCAGAAGCTGTTCAGAAATCTGTATTAGACCAGGCTGAATTCGCATCTCTGCGTGACGGCAACCGTGGTAAACACCAGATTGAAGCGCTGATCGCAAAAGCAAATACTCCTGAAGAGAAGGCTGCTGCTGAAGCTATGAAGCCTTACCCAACTAAGCCACATCCAGTGACTTATTACTCTTCTGTAGAGCAAGGTTTGTTTGAATCTGTGATTAATCACTACATGAGCAACTACCATGGTGCTGACCACTCAGCTCCTGCTGCAGAGCACGGTGTTGCGCACGAAGAAGCTACTGCTTCTGAAGCACATGTAGCTGATGCACATGCGACTGCTTCTCAAGGGGAATAAGACATGAACTTATTAGGTAAGTTAGGTCCAGATGCAATTCCTTACGATCCAATCGTATTGGTTACTGTTGCAATGATGATCTTAGGCGGTATCGCAGTTGTTGCTGGTATCACCTACTTCAAAAAATGGGGCTACCTGTGGAACGAATGGTTCACATCTGTAGACCATAAAAAAATCGGTATCATGTATATCTTCGTGTCGATTATCATGCTTGTGCGTGGTTTCGCCGATGCGATCATGATGCGTCTTCAGCAGTTCCTTGCAAAAGGTGGTGGTGAAGGTTACTTGCACCCAGAGCACTATGACCAGATCTTTACCGCGCACGGCGTGATCATGATCTTCTTCGTAGCAATGGGTCTTGTAGTTGGCTTAATGAACGTAGCTGTACCGCTTCAAATCGGTGCACGTGACGTTGCCTTCCCATTATTGAACTCTCTAAGCTTCTGGCTATTTGCTGGTGCTGCGGGTCTGATGATGGTGTCTCTGGCTCTTGGTGAGTTCGCTGCAACTGGTTGGATGGCATACCCTCCACTATCAGGCATTGAATATTCTCCAGGTGTTGGTGTTGACTACTATATCTGGGCACTTCAGGTTTCAGGTCTAGGTACGCTTCTTACTGGTGTTAACTTCTTTGTTACCATCATCAAAATGCGTGCGCCTGGCATGAAGATGATGGATATGCCGATTTTCACTTGGACTTCGCTTGTAACAGTTGTATTAATCGTTGCAACCTTCCCAGTGTTAACTGCAACACTTGCAATGCTGTCTCTTGACCGTTACTTCGGTTTCCACTTCTTCACAAATGACATGGGTGGTAGCCCAATGTTGTACGTGAACTTGATTTGGACTTGGGGTCACCCAGAAGTTTATATCTTGGTATTACCAGCTTTTGGTATTTACTCAGAAGTAACTTCAGTGTTCTCACGCAAAGCATTGTTCGGCTACAAATCTATGGTGTACGCAACTGTAGCAATTGGTGTTCTTTCACTGGTTGTTTGGGTTCACCACTTCTTTACCATGGGTGCTGGTGCCAACGTTAACGCGTTCTTCGGTATCATGACCATGATTATTGCGATCCCGACTGGTGTAAAAATCTTCTCTTGGTTGTTCACCATGTACAAGGGCCGCATCACTTACACCACTCCAATGCTATGGACACTTGGCTTCCTTGTGACTTTCGGTATCGGTGGTTTAACAGGTGTATTGATGGCAGTTCCACCAGCGGACTTCCTGGTACATAACTCTTTATTCCTGATCGCTCACTTCCATAACGTAATTATTGGTGGTGTAGTATTCGCAATGTTCGCAGGTATCATTTACTACTGGCCAAAAATGTTTGGTTGGAAGCTAAATGAAACTTGGGGTAAAGCAGCGTTCTGGTTCTGGTTCTTCGGTTTCTACTTTGCATTCATGCCACTTTATATCCTTGGTTTCATGGGTATGACTCGTCGTCTGAATACATTTGACAACCCAGAATGGGACCCATATGTAAATATCGCGATGTTCGGTGCGATTCTTATTGCACTAGGTATTGCCTGCTTCGTTATGCAGATCGTTGTTGGTTTCTTGCAACGCGAACAAAATATGGACTATACAGGCGATATCTGGGATGGTCGTACACTTGAGTGGGCTACTTCGTCTCCATCTCCATTTTATAACTTTGCTTATCTTCCAAAGATCAATGGTATTGATACTTTCTGGACTGACAAAGAGAATGGCGTTGCATACGCAAAACCAACCAAGTACGAAGACATCCATATGCCGACTAACCGTGCTGCTGGTTTCGTTATCGCCATGTTCATCACTGTTATGGGCTTCGCGTTAATCTGGCACATCTGGTGGTTAGTAGTTGTTACTTTCGTTGCATCTATCATCAGCTTCATCGTTTCTTCTTTCACCAAGAAAGTGGATTACTATGTCCCAGCTGCTGAAGTTGAGCGTATCGAAAGTGAACGCTATGCGATCCTTGAAAAACACTTGAAGAAGGACTAAGACCATGGCTGAAGTACTTCATCACGACAACCACGGACACGATGAGCATCATCATCACGATGATACTGACATCACTGTCTTTGGTTTCTGGACTTACTTGATGAGTGACCTTGTCCTTTTCGGTACACTCTTCATTGCATTCGCTGTTTTGAGTAGCCACATTCCTGTGGGCACTCCAAGTGCGAAAGATCTGTTTGGCGATTCTTTAGGTTTCGTTCTTACTGAAACCTTCGCCCTTCTGATCTCTTCTGTAACTTTTGGTTTTGCCGTTCTAGCTGCCTACAAGAAAAACGTTGGTCAGGTTCTTACCTGGTTAGCGATCACTTGGTTATTTGGTGCTGCCTTCATCGGCATGGAACTTTATGAGTTCAATCACTTAGTTCATGCGGGTCATGGCCCTAGCACTTCTGCGTTCCTGTCTTCGTTCTTTACGCTGGTAGGTACGCACGGTATCCACGTGACTTCAGGTTTGGTATGGATGATTGTGTTAATGATTCAAATCAAGAAATATGGTTTGACTTTACCTAACACTCGTCGTCTTGCGTGCCTAAGCTTATTCTGGCACTTCCTTGACATCGTATGGATCTGTGTATTCAGCGTAGTTTACTTGATGGGAGTTCTGTAATGAGTCATGATCATAACGCTGCTGGCGAATCACACGGTAACGTGAAGCAATACACTATCGGCTTCATCCTGTCTGTTATCCTTACTGTAATTCCATTCGGTATGGTTATGGCGGGCGGTTTTGGCCGTGGTATCTTGATTACTGTCATCGCGATCACTGCGGTTGCTCAGATTCTTGTACAGCTGATTTACTTCCTGCACATGAACTCTTCTTCAGAGCAACGCTGGAACGTAATTGCATTTGTGTATACCATCTTAACCATTGCTATTCTTTTAGTAGGTTCTGTATGGATCATGAACTACCTTCACTACAACATGATGATCTAAACTGGTTGTCATGCTGAAAAAGTATTTATTCCTGACTAAGCCAGGAATTCTCTTTGGTAACTTTGTTACCACTTTGGGCGGCTACTTTGTAGCCGCTCAAGGTTCTGTAGATTTCCTTCTCCTGCTCCTTACCCTTTTTGGTACTACATTCGTTGTAGCATCAGGATGTGTGGTCAATAATGTAATTGACCAGGACATCGACCAGAAAATGCAGCGCACACAAAATCGTGCTCTTGTTAAAAAAACCATTTCTGAACCTGTCGCACTTGCCTTTGCTTTTGTATTAGGCCTGGTCGGTTTTAGTGTTCTCTGGTTTTGGGTAAATGCATACGCTTTCCTATTCGCAGTTATTGGTTTTGTCGTATACGTTGGTTTTTACAGCTTATGGACAAAACGAACAACTATTCACCAGACTCTGGTAGGCAGTATTTCCGGCGCAGCTCCGCCTGTGATTGGTTATACCGCAGTTGCAAATCAGTTTGACTTAGGTGCCCTGCTGATCTTCGTTGGGTATGCCTTCTGGCAAATGCCTCACTCGTGGGGAATTGCAGTTTACCGTTTTCAAGATTACAAAAATGCAGGTATTCCTATTCTACCTGTAGCACGTTCAATTCACCGCACCAAGGTCGAATCGCTGATTTATGTGATTCTGTTTGGGGTTGTCATGAATGGCCTATTTTTCTTTGGCTATGCCAACTGGCTCTATATGGCGGTGTTGAACATCTTAACCTTGTACTGGATTTATTTAAGTATTCAGGGCTTTAAGGCTAAAGATGATGAGGCGTGGGCCAAGCAGTATTTTATGTATTCTGTGAAGCTGATTACTGTGATCAGTATTCTGTTCTGCTTTACATCGACTGCTCCCCAAATGCCATACATCATTTTTTAAAAGATAGAGTTTTACTCTATCTTTTTTTATTTAAGCCTGTTATTTCCCTCGACTCTCTTTTAAATACTTCTACTCTTGCCTTTTAAAATCCTGTCTTTCTGAAACCAACTGCAAAAATACACTTCAATCTTTCTAAAGTGCATTTAACGCATAAAATAAGAATTCTACTTGAGTAAAAAGATACTCATTATGGCGAGATGACGAGATGGCGAGATTAGAATTCTCTCATTACCAACCATCATTAAATCACCAATTAATTAATCTCAGTCAACTTTTCCTTCTCTTTTCTACACTACTCATTCCAGCCCGTACAAAACTGCTGTTTAATTATGCAATTCTTGCCAATCTGGTTGTATTTCTCCCCAAAACCCACTAAACTTCACGCTTCGCAAATATTGCGACACAACCTTGGTTGTGACTCCTTGCTTCAATTGACTTAAAAATTGGGGCTGTTTAAACCGTAAGGAGCTGACAATGCGTCACTACGAAATCGTACTATTGGTACATCCAGACCAAAGCGATCAAGTTGTGGGTATGGTAGAACGTTACCTAACTCACATCAAAGAAGCTGAAGGTCAAATCCACCGTCTTGAAGACTGGGGCCGTCGTCAATTGGCTTACCCAATCAACAAGATCCACAAAGCTCACTACATTCTTATGAATGTTGAGTGTGGTCAAACTACTCTTGATGAGCTTGAAGAATTATTCCGTTATAACGACGCAATCATTCGTAGCCTTATCATCCGTCGTGAAAACGCTATCACTGAAGAGTCACTATTGGCTAAGAGTGCTGAAGAAAAACGTGCGCGTAAAGCTCAACGTGAAGAAGCACAACACGCTCAAGACTCTGCTGAAGCATAAGGAGAACCTAACATGGCACGTTTTTACCGTCGTCGCAAGTTCTGCCGCTTTACAGCTGAGAACGTTACGTACATCGACTACAAAGATATCGACACTTTAAAACAGTACATCACTGAAAACGGCAAGATTGTTCCTAGCCGTATTACAGGTACTAAAGCTCGTTACCAACGTCAATTAGCGCTTGCTATTAAACAAGCTCGCTACTTGTCTTTGATCCCTTACACTGACAATCATAAGTGAGGTTGAGCTGTGGATATTATCTTATTACAACGCATTAAAAACCTTGGTAAACTTGGTGATAAAGTTTCAGTTAAAGCTGGTTACGGCCGTAACTTCTTGATCCCACAAGGTATGGCAGTTGCTGCTACTGAGTCAAACACTGCGGCTTTTGAAGCTCGTCGTGCTGAACTTGAGAAAGCTGAAGCTGATATTTTAGCTGCTGCTCAAGCACGTGCTGACCAATTGAACGAAGTAAATATCGTAATCACTGCGAAAGCTGGTGATGAAGGTAAACTGTTCGGTTCTATCGGTACTCGTGATATCGCTGACGCGTTGACAAATGCTGGTCTTACAGTTGACCGTGCAGAAGTACGTCTTCCAAATGGCGCGCTTCGCAACACTGGTGAATTCAACATCGCAATCCAATTGCACCATGATGTTGTTGCAGAAGTTCTGGTTACTATCGTAGCTGAGTAATTTCTCACCAAGAAAAAGAGCATGCTTTGGCATGCTCTTTTTTTATCTAAAATAATTCGAAGATATGGCATATCTCACTTTCATTTTATTATTCGCGTAATTTTAAAAATACACTTCGCATTTTTTAACGGAACGCGTATTATTTCACTTCGTAGTTGATAGTTGCTATCCATCTCCGAGAATATTTAAACCATTGTATTAAAATTCAGGGCTTTATATGTCACAGGCGAATGCCAGCACTAAGCAGAACAGCGCTAAACCAGAAATTGTTGCTGATACTCAGCTCAAGGAGTTTCGCACACCTCCGCACAATTTAGCGATTGAACAAGCTGTACTTGCTGCCTTAATGACGGTTGCCGAATCTTTTGAACAAGTCGGTGATGTGCTTACTGAGAACGATTTTTATGCAACCCGCCATAAATACATCTTCCGTGCGATTGATCAGCTGTCCAAGGACAACTCTCCTTACGATGCCGTACTGGTGCATGACTGGCTGATTAAACAGAATCTGCTGGATGCCATCGGTGGTGAAGAATACCTGATGCAGCTCATGGCTGACTCGCCATCAAGTTTCTACAACCTGGAAACCTACGCCAACAAGATCAAGGAATTCTCGACTCTACGTAGCATGATTAAAGTCAGTTCTGAAATCCTGCAAAATGCCTATGATACCAAAGGTCGTAGCGTCAGTGAAATTCTGGATCTGGCAGAAACCAATATTTTTTCGATTGCCGAGCAACATAATAATAATGCCAAGGCACAAGGGCCGAAGGCAATCAATACCGTTGTTGCAGATGTCTTTGATAAATTGAATGAACTTTCACAAATGGAAGGTTCGATTACCGGTCTCACCACCGGCTTCGTCGAACTCGACAACAAAACTTCCGGCATGCAATCTGGTGACCTGATTATTGTCGCAGCCCGTCCATCGATGGGTAAAACCACCTTTGCCATGAATCTGGTCGAAAGTGTACTGTTTAACAATAACCTGCCTGCTCTGGTTTACTCGATGGAGATGCCAGCCGACTCGATTGCCATGCGTTTGATTTCATCCTTTGGTCGTGTGCATCAGGGTCATTTACGTGCCGGTAAAATGGACAGTGATGAATGGTCTAAAGTCACCAGCACCATTGTGCATTTGCAAGAAAAGAACCTGTATATCGATGACTCCTCTGCTCTGCCACCAACGGAAGTTCGTGCGCGTGCGCGTCGCATTGCCAAAATGCATGGCGGTAAGCTCGGCTGTATCATGGTCGATTACTTGCAGCTCATGAAAGTGCCTGGCATGGGTGATAACCGTGTCGGCGAGATTTCGGAAATTTCCCGTAGCTTAAAAGCGCTCGCTAAAGAAATGCAGTGCCCTGTCATTGCCTTATCGCAGTTGAACCGTTCTCTGGAAAACCGTCCAAATAAACGTCCAGTCATGTCTGACTTGCGTGAATCTGGTGCAATTGAACAGGATGCCGATTTGATCATGTTTATTTACCGTGATGAAGTCTATAACAAGGAATCTAAAGAAGCAGGGACTGCTGAAATTATTATCGGTAAACAGCGTAACGGTCCAATTGGTACTGTGCGTCTAGCCTTCGAAGGCCAGTACACGCGCTTTAGTAACCTCTCTCCTGAGTTCTATGCGCAGTATGATGATGAAGAATAAATATTCTGCTTAAACCTGATTAAAAAAAAGAGACTCAAATGGTCTCTTTTTTTATTGCTTAAGCATACCTTGGAGGAAATTATATAAATGAGCATGTCCATTTGTGGCGGATAGGACTACAATATTTACAATTTTGAAATGACTGATTTTGTTTTATCAATACAGTTATTTCTCTCCCTCTTTTGTGTATTTCACACAACATCATTTTGTCATCCCGAAGGAGTATCTAGGGTGCGCCAAGCAACAGTTTATATTGACAGTACAGCACTGCAATATAATTTAAACCGTGTCAAACAACTTGCCCCAACCGCTAAAATCGTCAGCATGGTTAAAGCCAATGCTTACGGACATGGAGTTAAAGACTGCTTAGCAGCCTTAAAAGATAGCGATGCCTTCGGTGTCGCCTGCCTTCAGGAAGCACTGGAAATTCGTGCACTCGGCTATCAGCAACCGATTACGCTGATTGAAGGTATTTTCTCTGCTGATGAAATGCAGATCGTGATCAATCAGAATATTGAAGTTGTGGTGCATCATCAGGCGCAGCTTGACTGGCTACTGGCCCATAAAAATGCTTATATCACTAAAAGCCTTAAAGTCTGGGTGAAACTGAACAGCGGTATGAACCGTCTGGGCTTTAAAATTGATGTGATTAAACAGGTGATCAATCAACTCAAAGCCGAAGGTTTTACTTGTGTACTTGCGATGCATTTTGCCAATGCAGACGCTGATCACCCATTGAATGAAGAGCAAATCCAGCAGTTCCTTGAAGTGAAAAATGACTGTGCCCCACTCATGGGTTCATGCTGCAACTCGGCTGCGATTTATAAATATCCTGAACTGCATTTTGACTTTGTCCGTCCAGGTATCATGCTCTACGGCGCGACCCCATTTGCAGATAAAACGATTCATGATCTGGATTTAAAACCAGTGATGACTTTCACAGCTGAAGTCATTGCGCTGAATCATATTAAAGCGGGTGAACACGTCGGCTATGGTTCAACTTTCACCGCAGATCAGGACATGACATTGGCCATTGTTTCAATTGGCTATGGTGATGGTTATCCACGCGCCTTCCCGAAACAGAATTATGTTGCAATTAATGGACAACAGACTCGCGTGATTGGTCGTGTCGCAATGGATATGATCGCAATAGATGCAACTGATCTTAATCTGCAGCTTGGCACTGAAGTAGAACTGTGGGGTAAAACCCGCCTGGTCGATGATGTCGCTGAAGCAAATGGCACTATCGGCTATGAATTGCTGTGTCGTATGTCTGCACGTCCAGTCCGAAAACTAGTTTAAAATACCGTGCATTAAAAAGCCCAATATTAATTGGGCTTTTTAATTTAATTTTCTGTAGTTTCTTCTTGGTCTTGAGTTTGTAGCTGAGTTAATAGCGCGTCTACATGCACTTGTTCAAAACTATGTGGTGTAAAGTCATTAAAACCCATATTTGTACAAAAGTCCCGGATTTCATCGCGTCGTGAAATATACTTCATCGACCAGCCGGCAAAATTAATCTGCTCAAGCGGACGCATTTCAAAACGTTTGATATTCTCATGCCGTGGATCTTTACTTAGCTTTTCAAATAATACATTCAGATGTTCCAATTTACCTTCAAGACATTGAAAAAAATAGCCATCTGCAAAATATAACGCCCCAGTAATATCGTGACGATAATTAAAATCTCGTGCCTCGGCCAGAATATCCGCTAAGTCATCGAGCAAATTCGACTTATCAGAGGTACTCTGACTGGCATAACAAAAATGATGCATGCTAACCTCTGTAATTTAAATTTTCTTAAATTTAGCATGCCACTGTAACGTGATATCAAACAGATAGATAGTTTTATTGAAAATAATCTAAAGTTGGCTTAGGTAATTCCTGCAAACCTTTCTTCAAAGTATCCGACCACTGCTTACTGATTTTGGTGAAATATTCATCATCTTCCTGAATGCGTTTACCTGCCGGAATTTCAAATGTGTCCTTATGATAAACCAGCACATCCAACGGCATACCTACGGAAACATTGGAACGTAAAGTCGAAGCGAAGGAAATCAGTGAACATCGCAGTGCTTCATCTAGCGGCATATCATAGCTGAGTGCCCGATCCAGAATTGGCTTGCCATATTTACTTTCCCCGATCTGGAAATACGGCGTATCACTGGTTGCACAGATAAAGTTGCCTTGCGGATAAATATGATAGAGCTGCATATCTTGTCCAGCAATCTGACCACCCACCAATAAGCTGCAATAATAGTTGCTTTGCTCCATGGTATCTGTAGTTACACTTTCAATCACATGCTTCAAGGTACGGCCGACCAGTTCCGCGACTTCAAACATGGTATGCAAACTGAGAATATTAGGTTCCTGATTTAGTTCCAGCTGATTTTTAATATGTCCGATCACCGCTTGTGTCGTAGCCAGATTTCCTGATGCCTGAATAACAATGACGCGTTCACCCGGAATACCAAAGGTATATAATTTGCGGAATACCGAGATGTGATCCACACCTGCATTTGTCCGAGTGTCACTAATGAACACCATCCCCTGCTCCAAACGAAGCGCACAACAATAAGTCATTTTTTGTCCTTACTAACAACTTAGAACCTGGACGATAGAATGCATGGATTCTACTCCGCCCTTTTCTCTTACCCCACGTACCGGCGCGACGTCCCAATAGTCACGCCCAATGGCAACATAAATATGTGCACTAGGTACAAATAACTGATTACTTACATCAAAGCAATACCAAGCCTGGTCAATAAATACTTCTGCCCAGGCATGACTGGCCAAGTGAGAAGTATTTTGAGCATACAGATAACCCGAAACATAACGTGCCGGTAAGCCCAGATATTTGCACATGGCAATGAAAATATGAGCATGATCTTGGCAGACACCCTGTTTCGCCTCAAAAGCATCAATGGCGGATCCATGTACCGAGCTACTATTTGTTATATACGGTACATGCTCCAATACCGCCTGAGCCAATGCGATCAGATTTAGACGCGTTGGAACTGGCACATACTGTTTTACAAAGTCCTTCATCTCCTCATTACACTGAGTAGTTGAAGTTGGCTGCAAGAACAGGTTTGGATTGATCTGGTCATTCATTCCCTGATCATTATTCAAGGGATTTAAATCGACTATACCTTGCGCCATAATGGTTAAGTACTGATAAGGTGTGCGCTGAGTACTGGTAATCCACAAATTATGAAAGGCATCCCGGCTCAGCTCCCGACTGCCCGGCACGCTGACATCCCAGGAATGCACCTGCTGATGTACATTACTGGAAGGCATCATCTTAATGTACTGAATACTACTGGTGACAGTCTCGGTATAGCTATAATGTGTTTGGTGATTCACCATCAACTTCATACATTAATCTCAAACATATGATGAATATAATCACTGAATTGGTAAAAATTGATCAGGTCAGTATGGTCACGTAGCTGGTTCCAGTATTCATTCAGATCTGACCAGCCCATCTCAACCAAGGATTCAATTACATAATCAATTTTTGCAATTGTAGTGGTGGTGTCTTCACCTAGACGTAGCTCCTGATCAAGCTTTTCCAGACATTGGCCCAGACTAAAAAACAGAAACACATCCGGAGCTTCACCTTCCAGAATATCCTGACAATCTGTAACGACATCACAGATATAACCGGCATTCTGATCAGCAGTACGAATCAGGCGGTTCAGTTCTGCATAAGCTTTGGCAGACAGTACACCACGTAGTTCCTGAATATTGTCACGCGCCACTTTAAACTGTTGATGGAATGAATAAGGTTGAGCCGGATCCAGCACCAGTTCATTTAGCGAACTGGCATCAAAGGCTGGGAGGCAGAATGCATGCGCATACGCAACTGCCGCATCATCTTCTAAAAATGGAAAATGGGCACATAAAAACTGTGTTCTTGATAAGTAGCGACCCAACCAAAAAATATGTTGCGCATTGGAATTAAGTAAAAGCATGACAAATTCCTTCTTTGCTATTTTTATGAATGGAGATTATCGACAATCCAAGTGTCCTTAATGCCACCGCCTTGGGAGGAATTCACGACCAGCGAACCTGCTTGCATTGCTACACGTGTCAGTCCACCCGGTACGATTTCAGTACGATAGGGTGAGCTAAGTACAAATGGACGCAAATCAATATGACGTTCTGCAATGCCATAATTGGTTAAAGTTGGGCTGACAGACAGATCCAGCGTTGGTTGGGCAATATATAAATGTGGCGCAGCCATGATTTTCTCTCTAAAGGTTTCAATCTGCTGTCTAGACGCCTGTGGACCGATCAGCATGCCATAGCCACCTGAACCTTGGGCTTCTTTCACAACCAGTTCATCAAGATGCGCCAATACATAACCAAGATCTTCAGCTTCACGGCATTGGTAAGTGGGAACATTCTTCAGAATGGGTTGTTCGCCAAGGTAGAAATTGATCATCTTATCCACATAAGGATAGATCGACTTGTCATCTGCTACGCCGGTTCCCGGTGCATTCGCAATAACAACGTTGTGCTGCAAATAGGCAGACATCAGGCCTGGTACGCCAAGGGTACTATCAGGTTTAAAACAAAGCGGATCGATATAGGCATCATCGACACGTCTATAAATAACATCTACCTGCTGACGACCACGTATAGTTTTTACATAAACTTTCGCGTTCTCTACATAAAGGTCACGTGATGTCACTAATGGCACATCCATTTCCCTTGCCAGGAAAGCATGTTCATAGTAAGCACTATTGAAACGGCCCGGAGTCAGAACCACGATAAACGGATTATCGACAGCTGAGTTTTCTGCCAGAATTTCTTTGAGTAAATGTGGGTATTGCTCTACACCAGCAATAGGTGTCTGTTCAAACAGGCCTGGCATCAACTTTTCACTGATCTTACGGCTTTCCAGCATATAAGACACACCTGAAGGGGTCCTGAGGTTATCTTCAAGTACATAGAACTCACCCTTTGAGTCACGGATAATATCAATACCACTGATCTGACTATAAATGCTGCCTTTCAGACTATGCTGATACATGTGTGGCTGATAAGCCTCATGGGTCAGCACTTGCAGCTCAGGCACAATCCCAGCTTTGAGGATGTCCTGCTGATGATAGATGTCATGCAAAAACAGGTTCAGGGCTTTAACACGCTGTTCACAACCGAGTGCCACCATATTCCATTGCTTGCGTGCAATCACGCGTGGAATAATGTCAAAAGGGATGGTACGTTCGGTGCCTTCTTCATCTCCATAAACCGTGAAGGTAATTCCTTCATAAAGAAAATGTTCTTTTGCCAATTTATTCAGGGTGTTAAGCTCATCTAAAGTATGCTTTGACAGCCACTCTTCGATTTTTTGCCCAGCCAGACCATTCATATTCTGGTCATCACGCATTTCATTAAAGAATTTAGATGCCATCTGCTGCAGCACTTGTAGAGGTTTGCCTGTGTGAGTTGCTACCGTGTCCTTCGATTCTGTAAAATTAGTGTTAATCGCCGTTGTTGTAAAATTTTCTATAGTCGTTGTGATATTTGTATCCTGGGTTTCTTTTAGCATACAAACCTCGTCGTATTGTAATCAAATTGTATATTTAACAAAGCAATATCCATGCCATGCGGTATTTTTGTACTTACCATTAATCCCTTTAATTCCAAGTGACTCAATGGCATTTTTGCACCAATGTGTATCTATTCTGCTATTCTCGATTGCTTAAAATACTTGCGAAAAAAATAGAGATTTTTTATTGTGTTAATGATTTTTTCTCAATTTGCAGATCCTGATTTCAGCTTATGACCGCACAAGAAAAAGAAACTTCGAATAGCCTTTATCGCCAATGGCAAATTTTATCGCGCCTGACGACCGGGAAATGGATGGGCACTCGCGAATTGCAGGAAATCCTGGAACGTGAAGGTGTGGAAATTAGTTTGCGCACTATTCAGCGTGACCTGAATCAGATTGCGCAGCGTTTTCCCATTGAAAGCAGCAAAACTATTCCACAGGGCTGGCGTTGGCGTTCCGATGCACCGATTCAAAGTCTGCCGCACATGACCAGTTCACAAGCAGTGACGTTTATGATGGTTGAGGAACATCTCAAACATCTGTTACCACCCAGTCTGATTGAAGAAATGAATCCCTGGTTTGATCTCGCACGTCGCAGCCTGTCAACCCAGAACAATGTACGACAATGGATTAACCGGGTCCGTATCGTTCCTGCGACTCAGCCGCTGATTCCACCTGTTGTCGACCGTCAGGCACAACAGGCGGTTTATGAAGGTCTGTTACAGGACAAGCAGCTGGAATGTATCTATCAGGGTCGTGGGCAAAATAGTGAAGAAAAAACCTATATTCTTAATCCGCTGGCATTAGTACAGAAAGGTTCGATCATTTATCTGGTATGTACCCGTCATGACAAATCCGATATTCAGACCTTTGCCTTGCACCGCTTTAAGTCTGCGAATGTTTTAAATACGCGTGCCCTGCATCCGGTGAACTTTGATATTGATGAATATATTGAATCCGGTGCTTTGGGCTTCCGGGTCAACTTTGACCAGCCTACTGAAAATGTCATGCTGAAGCTGCACATGCCTGAAGCAGATGCACATTATTTTGAAGAAAGCCAGCTCAGCCGCGACCAACAGATTGAAAAACTTGATCATGGTATGGCTCTTATTAGTGCCACGGTTCCTTTTACTTCACAGCTGGTATGGTGGCTACGCAGCTTTGGTAACAAAATTCAAAAAATTGAACCTGAGCACGTTTCCCGAGCCGTATATCAACAAGACGAAGCATAAAAACTGACATAAAAAAGTCCCATTCCCGGGACTCATAATTTTTTATATTGTTTTTGTTATTGTTCTGGTTAATCGGCTGCTGATCCTGCATATATCTGTCTTGTTCCCCCAGATATATGCAGTAAGGAAGTTTCATAGTTAAGGGCATTACATACATGAGCACGCCAGCTCTGCAGTATTGAACCGGATTGATTTCTTCGTCATACCATCTCCCCCGCTATTGGATAAAATAACTTTAAACCAGCTTTTCCTGCATGTGAAATAAAAAGAAGCGATGCCTTTTGCAGATTTTTTTCATAGGATTTTTCCTGCTAAACATATCCATTTTGATTAATTTTCAATCCAAACTATCTTTCCAAGTTAAACCTATAAAATCGAATAACAATTTTGTTCTTGTATAAAACCGCCAAGCCTTGAAAATCTGAAGGTCTGATAAGAACAACAGGGAATCAAGATTTTATGGCAAATCCAGCTCAACTTGTCCGGCATAAACTGCTGAATACCTTCTTTTCACGCTATTCCATCTGGTTCCTTTGTATCTTTATTGCGTTGGTATTTACCGGCTTTCATATCGGCTATTCGCCCCGCTATATTTACTATTTCATGCCTCAAACGCTGGTCAATACACTGTGGATTATTAGCGCTGTTCTGAGTGTGGTGGGGCTATATGATGTACTGCAACACCGGCATTCTATTCTCAGGAACTATCCGATTATGGGTCATTTCCGCTTCCTCTTTGAAGAGTTCCGTCCTGAAATTCGCCAGTACTTTATTGAAGCCGATCAGGATGCCCTGCCTTTTTCCCGTATGCAGCGCAGTCTAGTTTATCAACGTGCCAAAAATGAAAATTCTGACAAACCTTTTGGTTCGATTATCGATGTCTATAACCATGACTATAAGTTTGTCACGCATTCGATTATCCCTTGCCCACCCGCAGATCCAGCAACTTTCAGGATTACGATTGGCAATGAACAATGCAAGCAGCCTTATAGTGCTTCAATCATGAATATCTCCGCCATGAGTTTTGGCAGTATGAGTGCCAATGCCATCCGCGCGCTTAATCTGGGTGCCAAAATGGGCAATTTCTACCATGATACGGGTGAAGGCAGTATTAGCCCTTATCATCTGGAAAATGGCGGAGACCTAGTTTGGGAAATTGGTAGTGCTTACTTTGGTTGTCGTACACTGGACGGCCAGTTTGATCCGATCAAATTTGCGGAGAAAGCCAAAATTCCACAAGTGAAAATGATTGAAATCAAGTTGTCTCAAGGTGCGAAACCAGGACATGGTGGGATTCTTCCAAAAGCCAAGATTTCTGAGGAAATTGCGGAGATTCGCGGAGTTAGCCGCGAACATGACTGTGTTTCACCAGCCAGTCATCCTGCGTTTGGCACACCAATTGAAATGATGGAATTCATTCAGCAATTACGTGAGCTGTCTGGTGGCAAACCGGTTGGCTTTAAGCTATGTCTGGGGCAGCCCTGGCAATTTATGAGTATCGTCAAAGCGATGCTGCATACCAAAATCCTGCCGGACTTTATTGTGGTCGATGGTTCAGAAGGCGGTACAGGTGCAGCACCGATTGAGATGATTGATAATATTGGCGTTCCCCTGCGTGAAGGCTTATTGTTCGTTCATAACACATTAGTGGGTGCAGGATTACGCAAACAGATCAAAATTGGTGCAAGCGGCAAGATCATTAGTGCATTCGATATCGCCAGTACGATCGCCATTGGTGCAGACTGGGTCAATTCAGCACGTGGTTTTATGTTTGCTATTGGCTGTATTCAAGCGCAAAGCTGTCATACTAACCAGTGTCCGGTTGGTGTCACTACTCAGGATAAGAGCCGCCAAAAGGCGCTACATGTGCCAAGCAAGGCTGAACGGGTCTATAATTATCATAAAAGCACCCTTAAAGCCCTCTCCGAAATGATTGCATCTGCTGGTGTTTGTCATCCATCTGGTATTAAACCTCATCAACTGGCTCAACGCATCAACAGCCATGAGATTAAAAACTATGCACAATTACACTTCTGGATGAAAGAAAATGAGCTGCTTCACTGTGAAAATCGTGATGAAGAAAACTTTTATTACCGCATGTGGAATATCGCAACTGCAGAAAAATTTTAAATATATCTAAATGAAAAAGGCGATTCTTTAGAATCGCCTTATCTACTATTCATCATCTGAACTTAATAATAAGTTCGACCACCCTGCGCATGCAGAAAGGCTGGAATCAGACCGGTCAGTGCCGCACGAATATCAGCTCGCTCATTAATCAGCTGATGCGAACCTTCCTCTAACATCAACAATGTCTGCAGGCGGAATTTACGCCGAATAAATTCGATATTATAACGCCAATCCACCGTCTGATCCTGCGCACCCTGTGCCAGCCATACCGGAATACGGCAAGCTGGCCGGTCTTCCATCTGCTGCATCCAGCGTGACATCGCGAGAATCCAGTCCATGCCCATCATACGGGGTTGTAATGGATCTTTTAAACGTACAAAGCGCAGGAATTCAGGGTTATGGTTATTACGTCTGAAATGGCGTGGTACTTCACGCTTAATCCGGCGAATAATCCCGAGACCTACAGAGTTATGCCACCATGCTGTTTTAGCTGGACGAATCAGTGGTGAAAGTAGCAGTACGCGATCTACAAAGGGATTTTCACGACGTTCTGCAAACTCCAGCAAGTGGTGCATCCAGATTGCACCACCAGTACTTTGTCCGATACCTAACCATGGTTTTGGCAACTGCGTTGCATGACGTACATAACGGTGTACTGCATGCAATACCTGCTGATAATGGTCAAAGTTCTGAATATTGGCTGATGAACCATTACTCAAACCGTGCCCCGGCAAATCAAAGGTGAGTACACTAAACCCTTCTTCCAGTAGCTCTTTGACAATTGGCTGATAGATCCCGCTATGTTCTAGATAGCCATGCAATAGAAACACCGTTCCCTGAATTTTATCAAAACGGCTTTCGGTCAGATCCGGCTCAAAGACTTGCACATGCAATTTAAACAATGGCATTTGCACATAACCTTGCCAGTGTTTCGCATTGAGCAGGTCAAAACCATACAGTTTCCGGTAAGCCTGTAATTCCAGCGTAGACTGCATGTCCCGATTCAGATTTAATGGTTGCAACAGCTGTGGTGTAATATCCCGGTTGGGGACTGGTAATTCCAGCTGTTTGAGAATTGTCGGGTTTAAAAATGGGATATCTGACATTAAGGTACCTCCCGACAGTCACTTGATCCAAACCACACATCCCGAAGTGTTGCTAAGAGTTCATAGTTAGCCCGTCGGCTATGATCATAGTTTTTAACACTTGGACGCCATGTAGTAAGTGAATTTGGCATTGGCGCTTCCACCGGAATGGTCTGAATACCGTTAAGTGCGAACAGACGGCGTGTACGCGGCATATGATAGCGGTCCGTGATCAAGATCACCGTAGGGGCTCCACCCTTCTTCTGTAACAGCAATGAGCTGAAACGAGAATTCTCACAGGTATTCATACTACGGTCTTCAAGAAGTTTGGCATCTACGTCATAGGCCTGCAACCAGCGTTGCATATACGGTGCTTCTACACCACTCAAAACAATCGGCAGATCATACTGTTTTTCGGTTTCCAGGGTTTTTTCCAGGCGCAGACGAGTATAGTCATTGACGATAATATCTTTGCCATTTTCATGCAGGGTCAAACCGCCGCCCAAGACCACAATAGCATAAGGTTTGGACATCTCATCCTGCACTGGCTTTTGGCCATGATTTAAAGTCGCGAGGTCTTCGGCAAATTCCACATTGGTCATTTGCGCAATATTTTGCTGATGCTGTTCAACATCATAGCTTTTCAGGAATTCTATAAACTGTCCCATCTGGGCAGCATTTTCATCACTGCTCAAGCTTAACAATTCAGTCAGATCATCTGGTTCTACTACATCAGCTGCTTCTGTTTCAGTCACCAGCAATGGTACCTGAACTTTCTGCTGTTCAGATTTTTCTGCCTCAGCTTCACGTTCATCTTCAAGTAACTGCTGTAAAGCTTTATAGCGTGCCTGAATCAGTGACAGGTTCTGTGACTGATTTTTGGAAATATCTTCTTCCATCACCTTGAGATAGGCCTGACGCGCAATCCATAGCTCAGAACCTGGCTCCAGTGTTTCATTAACACTTAAGGAAGCCTGTTTCTGGCTTTCAGCCGCGATCTGATTGACCTCGACCGGAACAAAATAGTTCAGTCCTTTGACCACCAGATGTGAATAAAACGGCGAATAAAGAAAGACTACGAACAGTGCGCACAGCACAAATAGTACTGAGACTACTTGAACTATTCGAACCATCCAGTGTGCTTTATCCATCTATTTATCCTTTAATCCTGATGTGAGCGGATCATGCCATTTTCAGCAAATAAAACTGGCTCCGGTTCAAGCAGAACCCCAAATTTTTCCTGAACATCCGCCTGTACGGCCTGGTAGGTTGCACGCACGTCCTTGAGCGAGGCATTGGCATAATTCACCAGCACCAGCGCCTGCTTATGGAACATGCCGACTGACCCCAGCTGTTTACCTTTCCATCCGCTTTGGTCAATTAACCAGCCGGCTGCCATTTTAACTTGATTATTTGGCTGTGGATAATGAGGTAAATTCGGAAATTGTTGAGCAATTTGGTCAAAGAATTGTAAATCAACTACTGGATTTTTAAAGAAACTACCCACATTTGGATATTCTTTAGGATCAGGCAATTTGCTCTGACGAATCTGAATCACTTGGCGCTCCAGATTTTCTGGCGTCTGTTCCTCACCCACTGCTGTTTTCAGGTCACCATAATTGAGTTTAAGCTCCGGCTGTTTCAACAGACGGAAGATGACATGGGTAATAATGTAACGACCCGGATGATCTTTAAAGATACTATGACGGTAGGCGAAGTCACAATCTGCTGCTTTGATTGAGCTAAAACTGTGATTTTCACGATCATAGACTTCAACGCTTTCAATAAATTCCCCGACCTCTACCCCATAGGCACCAATATTTTGTACTGGCGAAGCACCAACAAGACCTGGAATTAAAGCCAGATTTTGCAGGCCATAAAAGTCTTGCTGTGTGGTCCATAATACAAAATCATGCCAACTCTGGCCTGCTCCAACACGAAGGCGTTGCACCTGATCATCCGCATCCAGCAGTTCAATGCCCTGAATGTCCATATGCAATACCAGTGCATGAATCTGTTCCGGTAAAAGCATATTGCTACCACCAGACAGAATCAGAACATTCAGCTGTTGCTGTTTGGCAAAATCCAGAGCCTGAATCAGATCATCATTTGATTGAATTTTGCAGTAATGTGATGCAATTGCATCCAGACTGAGAGTATTAAAAGGTTTAAGTTGAACCTGTGTTTGGATTTGCATGACTTAAACCTTAAGCTCTTTTTGTTGCATTTTAAAGACATCGATCCACGCAAGACTGCTGGATTCACACTGATTGAGTACACGTTCAAAACCCTCAGCACCGCCATAATAAGGATCGGGTACTGCCTGTTTTGGATAGTCAGAATCATATTCACTCATCAGGGCGACTTCAGCACGTAATTGGCCAAGTTGTTGTTGAGCACGTTTCTGAAGTGCAAGAATATCCCTAAGATTGTCTTCATCCATCGCGAGCATCAGATCAAAATCAAGGAAATCCTGTAGAGTCAGCTGACGGGCACGCAATGCAGACAGATCATAACCCCGCTTTAAGGCATGTTCCTGACTGCGCAGATCAGGCGCTTTACCCGGGTGATAATTACTGGTTCCCGCCGAATCAATCATGATATTGAGATTATGTACATCGCAATAATGTCTGAGGACCACCTCTGCCGTGGGAGAACGACAAATATTTCCCAGACAAACACATAACACCTTAAATGGCGTTCTGGATGACATAAACAACCTCAGCACTACTTTATTTTCAGGATTCTTATGTTAAGTTATTTGTATAGTGAATCCTATATCACAACGCCACAATAATATGAATTTGGATAAAAATTAAGGAAGCAGCCATGCAAAGATTTCAATTTCAGACTGTTCCCAACATCATTGCCGGACTTGGCACGATTCGTGAGCTGCACCAAATTCTACAGAAAGGCAAATATGTCCGCGTGCTACTGGTGACCGATCAAGGCATGATTGCGCAGAATCTGCATGAGGAAGTTTTATACATTATCAATGAAGCAGGTCTGGATTATGCTATCTATGCCGATGTGCAGGCAGATCCACCAGAACATATTATAGCGGATGCCATTTCTTTCGCCCGTCAGGAACAGATCGATGTTGTGATTGGTTTTGGTGGTGGCAGTTCACTGGATGTGGCCAAGATTATTGCGGTCTTGAGCCATCCACAGCAAACCCAATGCCTGAATGAACTCTATGGTATCGATCAAGTTGAAGGCCCACGTCTACCACTGATCCTGATTCCGACTACGGCAGGAACCGGTTCGGAAGTCACCCCCATTTCAATTGTGACCACAGGTGAAACCACTAAAACCGGAATTGTTTCGCCTTTGCTGTTTGCTGATATTGCAATTCTGGATGCCAGCTTTACCCGTGGTTTACCTAAACATATTACGGCAGCGACTGGCATTGATGCGATGGTGCATGCCATAGAAGCGTATACATCGAAAATCAAGAAAAATCCCTATTCGGATATGCTGGCCAAACAGGCATTAAAGCTCCTGAACAACAATCTGACTCGTGTTCTGGATGATGGAGATGACCTGGAAGCACGCCAGAATATGCTGGTCGGTTCCATGCTGGCTGGTCAGGCTTTTGCCAATGCACCTGTCGGTGCGGTACATGCACTGGCTTATCCACTTGGCGGGCATTTTCATCTGTCCCATGGGCATAGCAATGCGATTGTGCTGACAGAAGTACTGAAGTTTAATGCCCCTGCTGCCAAACAGAAATATGCCGAACTAATGACCTGGCTCGATCCCCACAGTAAAGGCTGTCATGATGGCTTAACTGATCTGTTCATTGATCATTTTAATAATCATCTGCAACGCAGTGGTTTACCTTTAAAACTTGCTCAGCTGGATATTCCTGAGCATATATTGATGATATTGGCTGAAGATGCCATGAAACAGACTCGACTGTTGCAAAACAACCCGCGTGATATGACTGTAGAGGATGCTTTACAGATCTATCAGGCGATTTATGCCTAATGTTTACCAATTAAACGCTTAAATTAATCTCAATTTTTATAAGAAATGATTCATGAGTAAAACAACTGTCAAAACCCGTAAGCAATATACTTATTTCCTCAGCATCCAGACCCGCTGGGCGGATAATGATTTATATGGTCATGTCAATAATGTCACCTATTACAGCTATTTTGATACCGCAGCCAATGCCCTGCTGATCCAGCATGCCGGTTTTGATCCAAGGACTTCTCCTCATATTGGTTTGGTGGTGAATTCCTGCTGTCAGTTCAATCAGGAACTGTCTTATCCTGAAGTGATTGAGGTCGGTGTCAGTATCGCCAAGCTAGGAGGTTCTTCCCTGACTTATGACCTGGCTATTTTTAAGCAAGGCAACGACCAGGCTGCTGCCCAAGGCAGTTTTGTACATGTTTTTGTCGATCGTCATACACGAAAAAGCACCCCGATTTCAAATGAAATGCGGGATGCCCTATGTCCGTTTATGCACAGTAGCTGTGAAATCTAGAACTTATTTCAGCTGAATGTTTTTCAATTCTGCATCGAAGTTTTGTACCAGATCTTTCACAGCGGGCTCTGCATGTAGCAATTCCTCAGCTCGTTTAAATGCACGCACTTTACGTTCACGCTGCATGGTATAAGGTGTCAGTTCATTGACATCTTCAAACTTCACCTTGAATTGCGTACCTGTCCATTGCTGTTTTAAAGCTTCTTCTAAGGTATGTTGCAACTGACCGAGTAGCTGCTGGTAACGCTCCGGAATATGAAAAACTGATTCTCCATCAATCTGCCCGGTCATAATGCCGTACTGTGCCAGCTCCTGTACCGCTGGTGAAAGCTGGCTATTGCGGAACCAGAATTCCCATTTTTCTACAGTCCATTCACCTTGCATGTCCTGTACCGGAATTTGCAGGATATCCTGTGGCATTAGATTACGATCTGTTGAAATATCTGCATTTGCTATCTGGACATGTCCAACTTCTGTCGGTGCAATAGGCGCTACTTGGGATTCAACTGCAATATTTTCAACAGTTTCTGGCTCAGGTGCTGCTGCAAACAAACTGGATTCAGGCTCATTCTGTTCTACAGGCGCAGCAGTACGATTTTCAGGAAGATATTCTTCTAACAGGAAATCATCACTACTGGCTTCTGTGCTTGCTGTAGCTGGTTCCGCCGGCACATCATCAAAACCAAACAGTCCATCATCCACACTTGGATCAAACATAATCTGATCCGTACTTGGTTGCTTAACTGTCGTAGGTTCTGCTGCCTGTGCTTCGACAGGCGCAGCATGTAAATCTGGTTCATCTTCCACATCGAGAAAATCATCAGAAGATGATTCAGACTGCGCAGTGGCTGAGCTATATTCTGGCTCATCCTCATAACCATCATCTAATGGAAAATCTTCGATCACCGGTGATGCAACTGGAGCACTTTCCTGTTGGGGTACAATACTTGGCTGTGCAGCTACAGGTGCCACTTGTTGTACTGGTACAGTATTGGCTGGAATCTCATTTGGCTGTAATGGACGGAAAGCCAGCAAGCGCAGCACCGTCATTTCAAAACCCTGCTCCTGCGTTACTGCCATTTGCAGATCAGCACGACCCTTACAGGCAATTTGATAATACAGCTGCAGATCTTGTGCCGAAATCAGTCCTGAGAGCTGCATGATTTTCTGGTTAATTTCAGCACTATATTTCAGACTTAAATCTGGTAAATATTGTAAAAGTGCCAGTTCATGCAAGGTCGAGATCAGCTGATCTAGTACTAGAGATACATCTAGTGCCTGCTGCCGGAACTGAAGTAAAAGTTCACTGACACGGGCCTTCTGATTCTGGTGAATCGCCAAAATCAGGTCATAGATAATGGTGCGGTCAATCAGGCCCAGCATCTCTTTCACGTCCTGATGCTGAATCGCACCCTGGCCATAGGCAATGGCCTGATCAGTCAGCGACAGTGCATCACGCAATGAACCTTGTGCAGATTCAGCAATTTGCCAGATTGCATCCTGGTCAGCCTGAATACTTTCTTTTTGTAAAATATGACCCAGGTGATCAGTAATTTCATCGACTGCTAATGGACGTAAAGTAAACTGTAAACAGCGCGAAATAACCGTAATCGGGAGTTTTTGCGGATCTGTGGTTGCAAACAGGAACTTCACATGTTCAGGTGGTTCTTCCAGCGTCTTTAACAAGGCATTGAAAGAATGGGTGGAGAGCATGTGCACTTCATCGATCAGATAGACCTTGAAGCGCCCTTGAGTCGGTGCATAGGGAACGTTATCTAACAGTTCACGTGTATCTTCAACTTTTGTTCGGGAAGCTGCATCGATCTCGATCAGGTCAATAAAACGGCCTTCATTCACGGCAGTACAGGTTGGACAGACCTCACACGGCGTTGAAGTCACACCTGTTTCACAGTTCAGGCATTTTGCAAGAATACGTGCAATCGTCGTTTTACCCACACCGCGCGTACCCGTAAACAAATAGGCATGATGCAGACGACCACGTTCGAGCGCACTGGTTAAGGCACGAGAAACATGGTTTTGACCCACCAATTCATTGAAATTACGAGGACGATATTTTCGTGCAAGTACCTGATACATGTATGCTCCTTTTTACAGGTCTAAGCATACTGTTTTTTTGATAAATAGTGAAATAAATGCAGGAATTGAATAAATAAAAATCCCTTTTTTATTCAGATAAAAAAAGGGATATAAAACAAAAACTTTTATCAAGAATTTAGGCTTTCAGCTAAAATAAAATCACTTTGCATCTGATAGCGTTTGCCTGTTTGATCTTCACGAATTTCGAGTAAACCCTTTTCCAGATCAACAAACAGTAAATTTCGTTTAGCGACGTTGAGCAATTCAATCTTCTGTCGACTGTCATCCTGAAAACGGATTTTACCGCTAATCGTTTCAATCTCATTATGACCGCTCAGACTCTCACGTTCCAGCACAAAGGTTTTATCTTCATTTAGTCGAAGTTTTACAGCCATTCCCGGACAATCTTCACAGCTGGATAAACATCCCATACACGGTGTTGTGCCCTGATATTCACCCGCCCAGGCCGTTTGCATCGCCTGAGCTTCAATTGCAGTTTGGGCTTTATCCTGTTTGGTATCCTGACAACCCCATAGTGCCGCCGTTGCCACGAGTGGAATCAAAATAACTTTCTTCATGATTCTAGATTCAGCATGTTGATTATGCGGCAACATACCATAGTGAACACCGTGAGGTAAATTGCATTAATTTGTCGGGAATCTTAAAACCAGCCCTTACGTCCGGTCTGGACCTGATCAGCGCAACGTAAGGCTTCCTGAGTTAAGCCCCACAGACGGTAATCTCCAGTAATGGAAGCAGTAGGAAAATTATGGGTATAAGCAAAACTCAGTTTACGTTCCGGATCACACCAGGCTCCAGAGCCATTAAAACCGACATGACCAAAGCCTTTTGTTGATTTTCCTAAGGTCAGGATGCGGTGATAGCCTAGACGCCAATGCATCGGAAACGGCATAATCCGGTCACGATGGGTATATTGCACCGTACTTAAACGTGTAAAAGTCTTTTGGGAAATAAGGTCTTGTCCCTGCCATTGGCCTTGTTGTGCCAGCATGGCATAGACTTTTGCCAGACTCTGAGCAGTAAATACCCCGGTTGCTGCAGGAATAATGGCTTTAAGCCCTTCATCACTAAAGAAGTTGAGATGCTTCATACCTTTAGGAATCATGGCATCCTGAAAATCCTGCGGATTTTGACCACTCAGCTCTAAGGCGCGTTCTATCACATTAGGCTTCCTTGGTTGATGAGTTTGATCTGCGCGTGACCGAGTCTGTTCTTTTTTCCGGTGAATCGGACGAGCAACACGTACCAATTCATGCTCAGGCACACCAAAGTGAGCACCATCTAGCTGTAATGGTTGCACCAGATATTGCTCCATCAACTCAGCAAGTGTTTTGCCAGTCGCTTTTTCCAATGCTCCACCGACCTGCCAGCCAAAAGTGAGTGGCTGATAAGCTGCATCCGTTCCTAAAGCAAAACGTGGTCTGGCTGCGGCAACGCGTTGCAGTATATGCGACCAGTCCACCATTTCCCGGGCATCCTCGATGATATTGCGAATATCATACAAACCACTTTGATGGCTGAGTATATGTGCCAGCGTGATCTGGTCTTTGTCTTGCTGGGCAAACTCTGGCCAGTATTCTGCTACAGGTGTGTCATAGCTGATCAGTCCATGACTGACCAGGATATGTGCCAAGGTCGCTAAGACACCTTTGCCAGTGGAATAACACACTGACAGCGTATCCGGTTGCCACAGTTCCTGTTCAGATTTTTTGCCGGTATAAATATCCAGGACTTTTTCACCCTGATGATAAACCACCAGTGCAGCACCCCCCTGTTCGGCACGTGCATCCTGAAAACGACTAAACTGCACGGCCAGATCCTGAAAGCGAGGATCAACATAACCTAGATAGTTTTCGGTACTGGCAGATAGATATTGTTTAATCGGTTTCATGCGTCCTTCCTTGATACATGTTTCAAATGAGATCTAATATTTATACAGGCTGAAATAAAAAAAGCCTAAATCAAGTTTAGGCTTTTTAGATCATTATAAAGCTTTGATGCTACCTGAAACATGCGGTTTCTGGCTTTTCGCATTACGGATCAGGAATTCAGTATCATTGCCTGATTTCGCAGTCGTGAACTGCACTTTAGATGGCAAGTACATCGGTAGCTTAAACCACACATCCGCTTCATAGGCATCTGGCAGGGTCAGGCTGGCCAACGCTCTTGCCTTACTCCACATACCATGGGCAATCGCCTGTTTAAAACCGAAAGCTTTAGCTGTTAGTGCATGAATGTGAATCAGGTTAAAGTCACCTGAAGACATGGCATAGCGACGACCAGTATTTTCAGAAATGTCCCATTCAGCATTCACTTCATAATTCGGTATTTTGCTTTCTATGGTTTTTGCAGATGCTTTTGCATCAGTTTTTTGACGGGACAAATAAGTGGTTAATGCTTCAACCACGACATCATTACCGACTTTCACTGTAGTAATGAAATCAAACTGTACGCCTTTGTCATGTGGCTGCAACTCACCGAACGTGCAAGATAAAGTCAGCTGTTCATTCACACCCACTTTACGGTATTGCTTGACCTGATTGCGGATATGCACCAATCCTAAAATTGGGAATGGGAAAGCTTCCGAGGTCATCATATGCATTTGCAGGCTTTGTGAAAGTACTGCCAGATAGATCGCCGGGATATAACCATTGTTCTTAAAACCACAGACGGCGTTGTAAGCTTTTAAATGCTTTTGATCGACCTTGAATGAATCTACCACGTATTCAACTTGCGGCAGGACCTTTTCACCCTTTGGCTTTTTTGAAATGATGCCCTGAATGATTTTTGGATAAGCAAGATACGGCTTTGGAAGTTGATTAAAATGGCGAGTATGCATACTGAACCTTTGGAATATTTTTATTTCAATTTAGATTGAAAGCCCCTTCTCCCTCTGGGAGAAGGCTGGGATGAGGATAATATCTCATCCTGCCTTCTATTTAATTTATTTAACCTTTCCTACGAGGAGAGGGAATTCTTGATCTACTCTACGGGTTAACGTAGAAAGAGAAAAGAACTTTTCAGAAAGAATTAAGCCCCTAACAGGCTCTGACCACAGACACGAACCACATTGCCATTCAAGCCTGTAGATGCAGTTGAAGCGAACATTGCAATCGTTTCAGCGACATCGACTGGTAAACCACCTTGACTCATTGAATTCATACGGCGGCCAGCTTCACGAATTGCGAAAGGAATTGCAGCAGTCATTTGAGTTTCAATAAAACCAGGAGCAACGGCGTTAATGGTAATACCATTGCTTAAAGTTGGGGCTGTATATTTCACAATACCGACTACACCCGCTTTAGAAGCCGCATAGTTAGTTTGACCCAGATTACCTGCAATACCAGAGATTGAAGATACACAGATAATACGGCCGTTAGCGTTCAGACCGTCATTATTCAACAGGTAATCATTGACACGCTCAATCGCTGAAAGGTTAATGTTAATTACCAGATCCCAAAGCTCAGGCTTCATGTTTGCCAAAGTCTTGTCACGGGTAATACCGGCATTATGCACGATAATATCTAAACCGCCCTGCGCAGCTGCCGCAGCTTTGATTTTTTCACCTGCATCTGCAGCCGTAATATCAATTGCTAAGGTAGAACCACCAATCTCACCTGCTACACGATCAAGATCTGCTTGCTGTTGCGGAACGTCCAGACAGATCACATGTGCACCATCACGTGCCAGTACATGAGCAATCGCTTCACCAATACCACGGCTAGCACCTGTGACTACAGCTGTCTTGCCTGCCAAAGGTTTAGTCCAGTCCACATCTTGGGTCGCTGCTTGAGATACGCGAATCACCTGACCAGACACATACGCAGAACGTGGAGAAATCGCAAAGCGCAGTGCAGACTCGAGATTTGCTTCAGCCCCATTGTCCACATAGATCAGGTTCGCTGCGATACCTTTTTTGAATTCTTTACCCACTGATTTTACAAAACCTTCAAGCGCACGTTGTGCAATCGCCTGCTTCACTGACGTTGCTGATTCAGGAGTTGTTCCTACAATCACCACACGACCAGATGCCTGGATTTGACGCGCGATTGGATTAAAGAAATCATATAACGCTTTTAAATCGTCCGAATTCTGAATACCAGACGCATCAAAAATTGCTACTTTGAATTTTGATTCTTTGTCGCCCTGGTTAAATGCACCCAGGTTCAGACCCGCTTGTGCAGCTGCCTGTTGCAGTTCAGCATTATTTCCCGCATAGCTATTGGCATGAATATTTGCCAAAACCTGTGCAATTGAACCAGTCAAAGTACTGCCAGGTGCAGCACCTACTAAAACGGCGCCTTTGACTACAGGAGTTGCAGAGTCATAGCGCTCAAGGAAGGTTGGGGATGGAAGGCCCAGGTTTTTAATGACAAATTTACCAATAGGAGATTTTGCGAACGCTTGGTACTGGTCAGTCATGATTATTATCTCTCATACAAATTAATTTTTGATCGATCTAAAGTTATGCTTTAACTTCAATATGATGTCAGATACTTATAATTCAATAGATCCATCAGATTCCGGTCAATAATACTTGAGATAATAAACAGATGACTTGACCTAAGCGCACTCTGTAATGTCATTCTAGTCAATTCAGCCTATAGCCTTCTATGCTAATGTAGCGACCAAGAAGATGATCAATTTGCCTGGTAAAGCCTTATGAGCAAAACAACTCAAGAAAATCCAGCGGTCGAGAATCCTGTAGCCGAAAGCGTGTCAAAACCATCAACAGCACGCAAGCGCACAAGCAAAACGACGAGCGCAACGTCTGCAGAAAAAAGTCCGACGAAAACCACGCGCCCCCGTGCTGCGTCTAATCGTGCGGAAAATACGACTTCAAGCAATAAAACCTTAACACCAAAAACACAGATTTCTGTTCAACAGGACCAAAACATGAGCCAAAATACAGTTCGCCGCGTTGCTATTATCGGTGGTAACCGCATTCCATTTGCACGTTCTAACGGTGCTTACTTTACGGCATCCAATACTGATATGTTCACCGCAGCCCTGAATGGCCTGATTGAACGTTTTAATTTACAAGGTCAACGCCTGGGTGAAGTCGTTGCTGGTGCAGTATTGAAACACAGCCGTGACTTTAACATGACGCGTGAGTGCGTACTGAACACTGCCCTTGCACCTGAAACTCCGGCTTATGACATTCAGCAGGCATGTGGTACTGGTCTGCAAGCTGCATTCCTGGTTGCCAATAAAATTGCATTAGGTCAAATCGAAGTCGGTGTGGCTGGTGGTGTAGATACTACTTCTGACGCGCCAATCGCATTTGGTGATGGTTTACGTAAAGCTTTACTTGAACTGAACATTGCTAGAACAGCAAAAGATCGTTTGAAAGCTTTAACCAAAATCAATGTGAAAGACCTGATGGATGCACCGAAAAATGGTGAGCCACGTACCGGCCTGTCTATGGGCGACCATCAGGCAATCACAACACTGGAATGGGGTATCTCTCGTGAAGCACAGGATGAACTGGCTGCATCTTCACACCAGAAAATGGCAGCAGCATACGAAGAAGGTTTCTTTGATGACCTGATCACACCATTCCTAGGTCTTGAGCGTGACAATAACCTGCGTCCAGATTCTTCAGTTGAAAAACTGGCAAAATTGAAACCTGCTTTCGGTAAGGGCGATGCACGTACCATGACTGCGGGTAACTCTACTCCGCTGACGGATGGCGCATCTTGTGTACTACTAGCATCTGAAGAATGGGCGAAAGCCAATGGCCATGAAGTACTGGCTTACTTAACTTTCCAGGAAACTGCGGCAGTTGATTTCGTGGAGAAAAAAGAAGGTTTGTTGATGGCACCTGCTTATGCCGTTCCACGTATGCTGGAGCGTGCTGGTCTGAAACTTCAAGACTTTGACTACTATGAAATCCATGAGGCATTTGCATCGCAAGTACTTTCAACTTTGAAAGCATGGGAAGATCCGAAATTCTGTAAAGAGCGTTTAGGCCTGGATGCACCATTGGGTTCAATCGACCGTGCCAAACTGAATGTAAAAGGCTCTTCACTGGCAGCGGGTCACCCATTTGCTGCAACAGGTGGCCGTATCATCGCGACTGCTGCGAAACTATTAAACCAGAAAGGTTCAGGTCGTGTACTAGTGTCGATCTGTGCGGCTGGCGGTCAAGGTGTGACTGCGATTATTGAAAAATAATCTTTACAGCTGATTTAAAAAAGCACCTCATATGAGGTGCTTTTTTATTGGTCACGCAATGCTTTAAGACAAATCAACTTTTAGCATATTCAGGACGAATTCCCATTTTTATTTCAATCTGGTCATAGCACCACTGGAAAATAAAGGTATAGACCAGAATGCATAGCGTTAAACTCAAATCTGTCAAAATTGCCTGCCACAAGCTCATCTCTAAGGCATATGCCACCATCGGAATGGTCGCCAGCATCAAGCCACCTTCAAACCCGATGGCATGCGCAATACGCACCTTAATGGTTCTTTTCAGCTGATGTTTTGCCTCAATTTTTTCAAAATAATGGTTAAACAGCATATTCCAGACTACGGAAGTGACTGCCATGGCAACACCTAAAGTTCCGGTAACTTCCATTGGCAACTGAAAGATATAACTCAGGGTAATGGCAATAATGATTAACAGAATGACCTCATAGCTCAATGCATGCACAATCCTTCTGCTTGAAATTAACATTTCTGCTTACTCAAATAGATTAATAATATCGCTTAGTTTATTTTCAATTATTTGATTATTCGAGTTAGAATCTTTCAAAAATATTGATAGATAAAAACATGAATATTAATCAGGAACAATTACTGCTGTTTAAAGCAGTGATAGAGACTGGCTCCTTCTCGGCAGCCGCACGCAAGCTTGGCAAAGTGCCCTCCGCGGTGAGTATGGCCATTGCCAACATGGAAATTGATCTGGATTTACAGCTTTTTAAACGGATTGGCCGTGAGCCACAGCCTACAACAGCAGCTCAAGTGCTGTATGAAAAGACTGAACAACTGTTAGTAGAAATGAATCAGTGGAAGCAACATGCTCAAGCATTAAGCTCAGGGCTAGAATCTGAACTGAATATTGTCATTGTATCTGAGCTCCTACATACACGCTGGACCGATTATGTAGTCTTACTGGAACAGCAGTTTCCGGATTTACAAATCAATGTATTTTCTGCCCCGCAAGAAGATGCTCACCGGTTGTTATTTGAAGGCGCTGCCCAACTTGCATTGATGTTTGAACGAGAGCAACTGGAGACCCGGGAGCAGTTTGTAGAACTGAAAAAAGAAACGCTGGTTGCCGTTGCCGCGAAATCCCATGCTTTAAGTCAGCTTGATCAGGTTAGCTATGAGCAGATTCTGAATAGTCGCCAGATTGTAGTTGCCAGCCGTGATCATCAGATCAAGCCAGAACTGTTATTTTCCAGAAACTATTGGCGTACCGATAACCATCACTCTGCCTATCGACTGATTAAACAGGGTCTGGGCTGGGGGATTTTACCGATGGAAATGCTGCATGAACATCCACATATTCAGGAACAACTGCATATTCTGGATCTGTATGATTTCACCCCAAAGTTTGATTATTTTGTCGATCTGGTCTGGAGTCGTGAAACAAAACTCGGTCAGGCTGCACATTTTTTGATTAATCACATCAGAAATCAACGCAAAAATACAGATTAGTTACTGAAAATAGTCGGTGAACACTTGGGAAATAAGCACTTTGTGATATAACAGAATGCATAAGCAATAACCTAAGAACTAGATCCAAATGACACAAAGTGCGTTAAACCAACTAAAACAATTCACCACCATTGTTGCGGACAGCAGCGATTTAGCTGCGATTGAAAAATTCCGTCCACTCGATGCAACCACCAATCCTTCACTGATTACTGCTGCAGCCAATCAGGCTGAAAACAAAGCTCTGATTGCAGATGCCTATGCGCAGGCTAAAACCGAAGGTTATGTGGGTAATGAACTGATTGAACGTACTATTGACATTCTTACGGTTAAATTTGGTGTGGAAATTCTTAAACTGATTGAAGGCCGTGTTTCCACTGAAGTAGACGCCTCCCTATCTTATGATACTGAAGCGACGATTGCCAAAGCCAAAGAATTACTGGCACTGTACGCACAGTACGGCGTTGCTTCAGATCGTATCCTGATCAAAATCGCATCGACCTGGGAAGGTATTCAGGCCGCACGTGCGCTGGAAGCCGAAGGCATTCATACCAACCTGACCCTGCTCTTTGGTCAGCATCAGGCACATGCCTGTGCAGATGCCAAAGTTACCCTGATTTCGCCATTCGTTGGCCGTATTCTGGACTGGTACAAAAAGGCTGAAGGTGTAGATCAGTATCCGATTGAAAAAGATCCAGGTGTGTTATCGGTAAAAAGTATTTATAACTTCTACAAATCACACGGTATACAGACTGAAGTGATGGGTGCCAGCTTCCGTAGTATTGATCAGGTGCTGGGTCTGACTGGATGCGACCTGTTAACTGTTGCACCAAACCTGCTCGATCAACTGGAACAGGATAACCGTGTTGTTGAGCCGCAGCTGTCTTCGGACCATGTGCCAAAGCAAGGGGCTTTAACTCCAATTAGCCAGGAAGACTTTAAACAGCAACTAGAACAAGATCCAATGGCTTCCCAGTTACTGGAAGCGGGTATTCAAGGCTTTATTAAAGCACGTGAACAGCTATCTACCCTGTTAAGCCAAAGTTTTACAACAGATTCAGAAATTAAGGCTTAAATCTTAATTCAGCTATAAGCCGATGCAGGTATAATGCCGCATCGGCTTTTTTGTATGTGGATTTTGCGTGTTTGGTATCACTGATTTAACGACCTTTATCATTGGAACAGCGTTAATTGTGATGTTACCCGGACCGAATTCCCTCTACGTCATGTCGATAGCTTCTCGCTACGGGATTAAAACCGGATATCAGGCCGCATTCGGTGTCTATGCTGGAGATATGGTTTTAATTTTCCTGACCGCACTCGGTGCAGCATCTTTACTGCATGCTTTTCCGGTCCTGTTTACTATTCTGAAAATTATTGGTGCGGTGTATCTGAGCTATCTGGGTATTAAATTGTTGATTGCGGCTTACCACACCTGGAATACCGTACATAGCAATGCACAGATCCAGCAAGCCGAGCAGAATCTGGAGCAATTACATCCCTTCCGTACCGCGATGACCATCAGCATTCTGAATCCCAAAGCGATTCTGTTTTATCTGTCTTTCTTTGTGCAGTTTGTTGATCCATCCTATTCATACCCTGCACTGACTTTTACGATTCTGGCAATTATTTTGCAGATCATCAGCATGTCTTATCTCAGTATTCTGATTTTTTCAGGTGCTACGCTGGCTCAATTTTTTGGGCATCGTTACCGTCTGACTTCACTTTGTGTAGCCAGTGTGGCAATCCTCTTTTGTGGCTTTGGGCTAAAACTGGCGACTTCAACTTTATGAAATGCATGATGTCCCAACAACTTATAACCCTACGTGATTTAGGTTGTTTTTGCCTTTAATAGCATTAGTGAAGCGCGTATCATAAGTGCACTTTTCACTCATACCGATTATCTCTGCAACGGATATGCAAAAATTCCTTCAAGACTTCTCCCTACCCGCAGCATTTGCCGGTTTTATTACTTTTTTAGTTGGGATCAGCGTTTCCTCTGTGCTGGTAATTCAGGCTGCACAGCTCTTAGGCGCGAACACAGCTGAAATTACTTCATGGTTCTGGGCCCTAGGGATCGGGATTGGTCTTTGCGGGCTTATTCTTTCCTGGAAGTTTAAATATCCAGTAGCAACTTCCTGGTCAACCGCAGGTCTGGCCTTAATCCTGGCAACCGGCACAGGCTATAGCCTGCCTGAAGCTTTGGGCGCTTTTCTGGTGTGCGGCCTTGTCACTGCCGTATTGGGGTTTTTAGGTATTTTTGAGAAAGTTCTGCATGCGATTCCGCAAAGTCTAACCAGCGCAATGCTGGCAGGAGTCTTACTTAAATTCGGGATTGGTCTGTTTGCCAGCTTGCAACATGAGCTGGGCTTTATCCTGTGTCTACTCGCTGCCTATATCATTGCCAAGCGGCTATCGCCCCGTTATAGCATTGTGGTTACCGTGATTGCTGGTGTCGCCCTATATCCCATATTTCTGGACTTTAATCCACCGAGCCTGCATTGGTCACTGGCTCATCCAGTCTGGGTGAGCCCTGAATTTTCCTGGACTGCGATTCTTGGTCTGGCCTTGCCACTCTTTGTTATTAATATGGCATCGCAATATTTACCCGGCTTGGCAATGATTAAAAGTTATGGTTATACGCCACATGTTAATCAGCTGATTGGCTGGACCGGCACTGCTCAGACCTTACTGGCTCCTTTTGGCTGTTTTGCCGTCAATATTGCGGCGATTAGCGCAGCGATCAGCCTGGATGATCAGGCCCACCCGGATAGCAAGAAACGTTATATCGCTGGTATGAGCTGTGGTTTCTTCTATATCCTCATGGGCTTATTTGCAGCCACACTGACCAGTATTCTTTTAGCCTTCCCTGCCGTTTTTATTACTGCACTGGCAGGTATTGCCCTGTTGGGCACCATTGGACATAACATTACACTCGCGTTCAACCACATGGATGAACGCGAGGCGGCATTATTAACTTTCCTGTTTAGTGCTTCAGGAGTGCAATTCCTTGGCATCGGTTCAGCATTCTGGGGACTATTGTTTGGCCTGATAGTACATCTGTTCTTTAAATGGCGTAAAACTTATTAAGAGTCTTATTTTAATTAAGGTTGGATAACACACCAGTAGGTGATTGCAGAAATTGAAGTGTCTGTTCAAAGGTCTGCTGGCTTTCTTTTTTACCCATATAAAACTGATATTCATGAATCAGCCATGTTTTTGATTCTGGATAAAAGATTTCCTTTACCGGAATCTGATTCGCTTTCAAGACCTGCACAAATGGATAGGACTGCGTTTCTGTGAGAAAGTCCTTGTTTCCACCACTGATCAGCACTGGTGGATAATTTGGAGTGATGTGCTGAATAGGTGAGATCTTTTTCAGGAACTCCACATCATGCCGGCGATCACCTGTATAGGCCTGCACCATATTATGAACTCCCCATTCAATCAGTTTGATTTTTTCTGGTGCCGTATCCACAAACGCGTTCAGGTCATAAATGCCACAGTGTAAAATTAGCCCTTTAAGCTGTGCAGGCTGGATTGATGGCACAAAGTCAGAGTTGCGGGCAAAAACCGGATTGGTTAACAAGGCCGCATAATGGCTGGCGAGATTGGCACCGGCAGAATCTCCAGCCAGATAAAGCTGATCTGGATCAATCTTGTATTGGGAAGCATGTGTCTGGAGATAAGCCAATGCCATATTAATTTGCCGTAGCTGGCTTGGATAAGTTGACCGAGGAGCAAGCTGATATTGCACAGACACCACGTTATAACCTTTTGATGCCAGCAGTTTAAAATAACCCCGTGCATGTTCGCGAGATCCGGAAATCCAGCCACCGCCATGAATCCAGATCACTGTTGGGCGTTGTTCCAGTTGAGTCATATTTTGTGGCTGATATAAGTCCAAACCTAGCCGCCGACCAGAATCATAGAGAATATTTTGCTGCACAATGACATCATCCGGTGCATAACGATCCATGATTTTCTGCTGTACAGCTGTCGTCATATTAAAAGCAGTGGCAATAATTTTACTGTTCTGTGCCGTACTCTGACAGCCATATAACCCACATAAAAGTATTAATCCTAATAATCCTTTTCCAGCTTTGACTATATGTGTATTCACCATATCTTGAATATTTCCACTAATAATTTTCCAAGTTTCAACGCTCTATATATTTTAACCCAACCAGCTTAATAGAGATTGAGCAAACCTGCTTAAAATCCGGGTATTCCAGTCTGTTTTATCTGCCAATCAGTCTACAGTTTTCGTAAATATATCACTGTAATTTAATGAATTTTCAGATTTTTTTATATTTTGCAATTGAACCCCCTCCGTCACTGTGCTATCAATAGTTTAAAGCAAGACAAAAACGAAACCGGAGTATAAATAAGATGGCCTATCAACATATTTTAGTCCCTGTGGATGGTTCAGAAATTTCTTTTTCAGCAGTACATCATGCTGCAAAAATTGCAAAAGCTTTTGGTAGCAGACTGACACTTGTGAGTCTGATTGCAGAAAATCCTTTTACTGAGGCAGATTTCTACTATAGCTCTGCCATTATGAAAGAATATTTTGTTGAAGCACATGCCAATGCCAAAAAAGCATTGAAACAAGCAAGCATCATTGCCCAAGAGGAAGGTGTGGAAGCCGAAACACATATTGTGACTGGTTTGGTGAATGCCGAGCATGTCGCAAATACTGCAGAAGAAACTGGTGCAGATTTGATTGTGATGGGTTCACATGGTCGTAAAGGCTTCCAGAAGATCATTCTGGGCAGCTTTGCACAAGATGTTCTGGGTGTGTCGGAAACTCCAGTGCTGATCATTAAAAAATAATCTGGTTCTGCGCATCCCTTGATGCGCATGACAATAAATCATGCTTTAAAGCACTGCTATTATTCATCACGCCAGCTACAGCTGTATCCTGTTTCCAAGCGTGCATCATTATCAGGAATTTTTATGAAGCATTATCAACATATCCTGGTCGCAATTGATGAATCGCCTATCTCTTATGCGGCTGCAGAACATGCGCTCGATATTGCAAAAGTTTTTGGCAGCAAAGTGACCTTAATCAGCGTCATTGCAGTTGATCCTTTTTCTGGAGTAGATTTTTATAAGGTTGCCCCAGCTGTTACCGATTACTTTATGCAGGCCGAGCAAAATGCACTGGATAGGCTTAATGATCTAAAACATACCTTTACGCGTGAAGGTATAGATCTGGATATTCGGATTCTACACGGCATGTCACCCTCGGAAGGCATTCTGCAAACCAGTCATGAATTACCTGTAGATTTGATTGTGATGGGTTCACATGGGCGTAAAGGATTACAAAAACTGATTTTAGGCAGCGTGGCACAAAATGTACTCGGCTTGGCTGAAACTCCAATACTAATTGTCAAAGAATAAATACCCTTGCTCATCAAAAAGCCTGTCTTAATGACAGGCTTTTTGATTTTCTAGAAACTAGCGAATTTTCTGGTTCAATTGGTTGAGGAACATTTCCGCTTCCAACTGGGAGCTGAACACTTTAATATATTCACCAGATTTCTGTACCGAATTTGGCGTGTATTCCAGATGAAGTTCGAATACTCCACGCGTACTGTCCTTGATGACTCGCACAGCAATAATGTGTTGAGTATTTAAATAAAATCCATCCTCAATTTTAAATAACATTTCAATTCGCCCAATTATCAGATCATCTTGATCTTTACATCGTGAGCGCCTGAAAATGGCGTCACACATACTTCGATATGTGTTGCTATAGTAAAGCAAAATTTAATACATACTTTCTTTAATAACATATTGAATAAATATTACTGATGTTCTAAATAAAAAAGCCGGATATTAAACCCGGCTTTTTCACAAGGTTTAATTAAACACTGAGCATACTGTTCAAGGTTTCACAAACATTTTTAGATTTGACCAGCGGCTTCAGAGCTTCAAGCTGAGCTTTCACTTCACTACGTTGCGGTTCAGCCAGAGTATACCAACGAGAGAGAACTTGAAGCAGACGTGAACCGACAATCGGGTTTTTCTCATCCAGATATTTCGCCAAAGTAATATAGTACTGTACACCAAAACCCCAGGTATTGACCGGATTTGCATTCAAACCACCACTTACAGCACGAATACGGTTCGGCACAGCCAGATCATAATCAGGATGCTGTGTCAGATAAGCAATCGTTTCAGCAGTTGCTTGAGGATGCGCCGCCTGCACCATAAACCATTGATCTAAAGATAAAGCTTCATCTTCAAAACGGCTATAGAAGTCTACTAGAACTTCTTGGGCTTGTGGTGCATCATTCCAGACCAGGACTTTAAGCGCTCCCAGACGTTCAGACATGTTCCCGGTATGATACTGCTCATAAGCCAAATCAAAAGCAGAGTCATCCCCTTGACGTGCGATCATGGTAAGCATGATATTTCTTAATGCACGGGTACCCATTGCCTGAGAGAAATCAGATTGCAGATCTGGATCAAGTGACAGGTAAATTTCTTTGGCAGTATCAGCAAAAGCACGTGCCAATTTATTCAGTAAGGCGTTACGTTTTTCCTGAATTTTGCTTGGACGATAGTCCACATCAATCCGGCTGCCAAGATAACCCTCAGTTGGCACATCAAACAGACGAGATGCCAATAACGGATCCTGTTCAATTACCCCCGGCAAGGTATTCAACATCGCCTGAACATAAATGTCCGCAGGCTGATCATTCAGGAGAATACGCTCAAGTAAAGTCTGGGTCGCCTGCCAGCGATTAAAACCATTGGTTTCATACTGTAGCAAGAAGGCCAGCTCTTTATCCGAATAGTTAAATTCCAGATTGACTGGTGCCGAGAAGTTACGCAGTAATGACACCACTGGTTTTGCTTTTACCCCAGTAAATTCGATACGTGACTGCTCCTGATCAAACAGGTACACCCCATCTTTGACACCATTTTCAAACAGCGCTGTTGAATTCAAAGTCAGTTGTTCACCACTCTCTGCATCAAACAGGGCCAATGCCACCGGAATCGGGACAGCTTGCAGATTTGGATATTTCGGGTGTGCTTTCAGGCTTTGTTTAAAGTTCAGGCAATAGGTCTGTGCTTCTGCATCATATTCACCATGCACTTCCAGCTTTGGGGTACCTGGCTGGTTATACCAGATCAGGAAGCTAGATAGATCGACACCAGAACCTGCGCTTAATGCTGCAACCCAGTCTTCCACCGTCACTGCCTCACCATCATGACGGCGGAAATATTCATCTGTACCCATACGGAATTTGGCTTTGCCGAGCAAGGTCGCCATCATACGGTTAATTTCCGCACCTTTTTCATACACCGTCGCAGTATAGAAGTTATTAATTTCTACAAAATGGTCTGGACGCGGTGGATGCGACAATGGACCTGAATCTTCAGGGAACTGATGCGCCTTAAGCACTGCAACATCATCAATACGCTGTACGGCTGCAGACTGCAGATCTTCAGAGAAAGACTGGTCACGGAAGACAGTCAAACCTTCTTTTAAACACAACTGGAACCAGTCACGGCAGGTAATACGGTTACCGGTCCAGTTATGGAAATATTCATGTGCGATCACTGACTGTACCCGCATGATTGCAGCATCAGTGGTAAATTCTTCATCTGCCAGTACACATGAAGTATTAAAGATATTCAGACCTTTATTTTCCATTGCGCCCATATTAAACGCGCTCGTGGCAACAATCATGTAATTATCGAGATCATAAGGACGACCATAGTGTTCTTCATCCCAACGCATAGAGTGCTTTAAGGCTTCCATGGCAATTTTACATTTTGGGATGTCTTTCTCTTCAGCATAAATTTCAAGTGCTACATCACGGCCTTCAGAAGTGGTATAGCGATCTTTCATCACCGCCAGATCACCGATCACACAAGCAAACAGGTAACTTGGTTTCTTTGTTGGATCTTGCCAGATCGCATAGTGACGGCCTTCCCCCGCTTCACCCGTTTCAATCAGGTTACCATTGGCAAGAAGTACCGGGAATTTCTTGTCTGCTTCAACACGTGTAGTAAAAACAGACAGGACATCCGGACGGTCCGGATAGAAGGTAATTTTACGGAAACCTTCTGGTTCATTCTGAGTCACAAACAGATCCGAACTGGCTTGATACAGGCCTTCTAATTGGGTATTGGATTCAGGATGAATACGAACAACAGTTTCAATCGTAGCCTGATCCGGTGCATTGCCAATCACTAACTGTTCAGTATCAAGCTTGTACTCACTTTCAGAAAGTGGCTTACCATTAACATGAATTGATTGCAGTTCCAGATCACGACCGAGTAAAACCAGCTCACCTTCAGTCTGACGCTGCATTACCAGTGTAGCGCTGACCAGTGTATGATCTGCATAAACTTGAATATTGAGCTCAACCGAGTCAACGATATAAGAAGGTTTTTGATAATCTTTTAAATAAATGGTTTGATCTGCTTCGATCGCTGGATTAGCCGCAATATTCATATTAATGTCCTGATCTTTTTACACAGCTTATGTAAAGCAAAAAATGTTAATGATATTGATCATACGACAACTTAATCTGCCTGTCTGTGCATTTCATTGTGTTTTTATATATGGGACTAAACTGGAGTTATTTCAATTCAGGTATTTAAATTACTGAAAGTAATTGACTTATATTTAAACAATAAACAAAAATATGCCGTCTTAAGATATTACTAAAATAAATATGAAAAAAATTCTAATGCTTGCCGGCTTTTCTGTTTTCCATATCGCTTCTGTTCAGGCTGCAAACTATTCAGGGAAAATACCCTATCAATGTCTGGCTTCCACACAAACCAATACAATTCTTATGATCAGTGTCGCCAACTCTGAACCTGACCAGATTCAGGATGTGATGTATTTTCCACATTTAAAAAAGATTAACCTGTCCTACGATTCTGCTATGGGTGTGGGGAACCCACCCTCTCTCATACATTATAATTACTTTGAAATGCTCAGAGAAAAACAAACAGGTGAATATACTTTTGCCGTAAACAAAGACAATCAAATTCTTTTTGCAATATATACCAGCCCGCAACTGAGCATGCCAATCTCGTTTGGAATACAGCTTAATCTGGCAAGAAAGGAAGCACTGAATCGCAAGTTGGCCAATCAGTTGCGTGCATGTATTTAAGCCTATGTACATTTTCATGCACAAGTCTGCATTGAAAAGCACATTAATATGGAATTAAGTATCTCCAAGCCAGAAACCAGTCATTTCAATAATGGTTTTAAATATTTTTAATATTAAATAAATCAGTATCCTACATTCAATTTATTCTGCATTTTAAAAGTTCAGTACATAAAAAACAGTTTGTGCATACTTCTTGCTTTTATTTAAACGTGCAGATTACACAACTATATCTACAATAAAAAATGAGGTGAACTATGTATCTTAAAGAACATATCGTACGTGTTGAAAACATCAAGACCCTGCAAGCACTTGATCAAGCCAATATTGACCATAAAGTAATTGCACTATTTATGAGCTGTGAGGGCATCAAGATGCAAGCCTATGAAGTGGGTGCTATTCTAAACAGCTATAATGCACTCGGTTCCAAAAAGGTTCAGCCTAAAAAAGTCCAGGCTTTAATTAATGCCAAACATCTGGGTGAAGAGGACGAAACTCTGCCTTGCCCAGTCTAAAGGCCATTTTCGACAATAAATAGAGGGCCACTTGAGTGGTCCTCTTGCCTGTCTGATTATCAGCTCATGATGAAAACTTTAGCCTGAACCACACCTGCCCAAGCTGCACTGTGTATAATGATTTTCCTTCTTCATTTTACGATTGCTAGTTGATATGACGCTTAATGTTTTGCAGAAACAGCTTGATGAAAGTACCGCATGTCCCTTGTGTCAGGCAGCAATGTACTGGGTCGAGGCAGAACAATTTGATCAGGAACTGAATTATCACGAATGCAGTCACTGTCATCATCAGCTTTATCCTGACCAAAAACATAATTGCTTCTGTGCAAAATGTCTGGCCAATCGTAGACGTCAAATGAAGGAAACACGTCTCCAGGAAAATCGCCAGCATCAAAGTAAGAAAGATGTACATCAATATGAATTAGGTCAGCTCAGCTTTTTAAACAAATTATTTTTGCTGGCGATTCTGGATGATCATGTACATGAGCACAGTCAGCACGCTGAATATATAGACTGGGATCAGATCAAATATCACAACATCAGTCCAAATTATCTGATGCAAAATGCTTTGGTTAAACGCCTCAGCAAGGAAAATATTCTAAGTCTGAAAGACTTTAATGCCGATCAGCAGCACTATTATATTAATGTGCGTCTGGATGGTTATTCAGAGCCGAGCCTGTTCAGCATTACCCAGCAATTACGCCATTGGTTCTTTGAGAATTTAAGCAAAGGTGTGCCTTTTAAAAGTGCAGATGAAGTTAAAGAAACCCTATATTTTCTGCTGTATCAGGAAGTGATTCAATTTGCCCAGTTTTATTGTCGTAGCTGGGGCATTCAGATTGCGGGTAATAAAAGCTTTCAGACTTTCTGCTACCGTATGCTGGATGTATTGGCAGTCGGACAGATTTATTATCTAGTACAAACGGCGCTGGAATACTTATACAAACAGAAAGCCTTGCAAGCTCGCAATGAAAATTTCATCAATACCAATTTGCTGAAAAAAACCCTGCAGCAGTACCGTGAACGTGCCATCAACGAAAAATGGGAAACCTCTACCCTGCCGCGCCCACCACAATTGCCTTTAAGCAAAATGAGTGCAATTCTGTTCTTTCGTTTCCTTGGCTATGATGAAAATATTTTCTTCCAGCCAATCTGGCGTTCATGGCAGCAGATTGAGCCTCGTTTAAAATTCTATTCCAATAAACGCTGTATGCATTGTGGTTCCGAGGAACTGACTGTGGATTATGATGCCACGGACTATGTCAGTCTCTGCTGCCGCAACTGCAAACATCAAGACCATTATTTTACCCGCTGATGGATTCAGCCAGACGCACTGTGAATATCAATATGAATACCAATCTTTCTCAACTGCACCATGACATTCTAGAAGGTGTTTGTGATGCCTGGACAGCATTACAACAACAGCAACCCTTAGTGCATATCATGACCAATGCTGTTGCCAGTAATTATGTAGCGAATGTTCTACTGGCTGCGAATGCTGCACCTGCCATGATTGACAATCCTTTTGAAGCTGAAAATTTTGCCCGAATTGCAGCGGCCGTCAGTTTGAATCTGGGAACACCAACATCTGAACAAGTTCAGGCCATGCTGATTGCTGCACAGACTGCGAATGCGATTAAAAAACCCTGGGTGCTGGATCCCGTTGGTTATGGTTTAATTCTGCACTGGCGCTCAGAAGTGACTGATCAATTAATGGCATTTCAGCCAACTATTGTACGTGGCAATGCCTCCGAGATCGGTACTCTGGCAGGCAAACAGGTTACAGGCAAAGGTGTAGGTACGACATTAGACAGCTCAAAAGTCTATCAACAAGCTAAATCATTACTGGCACAATGCCAGTGCATCGCCATTTCCGGAGAATCAGATTACATCATCTCCCAGGATTATCCTGTGATTAAGGTGATGGGCGGATCAGAATTACAGCCACGTGTGACTGCAACAGGTTGTGCCTTGGGTGCATTGATTGCAGCTTATAGTGCTGTGGCTAACCCGGTAATTGCGGCAACTGCTGCACATCTGCATTTCGCGATTGCCGGTAAAAGAGCTGCTGAAATTACTTCTACACTGGGCAGCTTTAATGTTGCCTTTATCGATCAGATTCATCTGTTGAATCCTGAAATTATTCAACAATATGCTGATTTTGAGCTGCTTTGATTTATTATCATTAAGGAAAGCTGTGTCTAGTGCACAGATTTCCCGAAAGCCAGATTCATAATTGTTTCAGAAATTGTTTTGAAATCTAAGCGGCAAACACACATCAATCCTTTCCCATCAAAATAGTCTGGCACGTGCTGCATAAAGAACTGGTAATGAACATCACTGCGTTTGCGCAGTCGAATCAACTGATCTGGCGTGACTTTAGGCATCAGTGCCGGTGCAACATAAATACCCTGCCCACGTTTATCTACCTGAGACTTGTATCTGTGCATCAGCTCAAGTACGGATTGATGAGCAATCGGCATGGTGTAACCTTTTCTTGGATAAAAATAACGACTACGTGAGGCAAACAAGGTATAGACCTTCGGCTGCATCAAGGTGGTGACAAACCAAAGTGGAATAGCCGGATAACATAAACGATAGCGCAAAGCCACACGAATGGCAGTCTTTAAAGTCAGATTACTACGACGATACTGTTCCAGTACGCCGGCACGTGAAGTCACCACAAAAACAGGCTTATCCTGCAGCTGCAATTTGAGAATTGGCATAATATTCTGGCCAATCAGCCGCTCTCCGACGAAATACTGTATGACTGGTACAGAAACTGCTTCTGGATCATGTACATATTGATATAGCTGTTCAACAGGCGCAAAGGGAAAAATGAGTTGATCAAATTCCAGCATCTGCTGAAAAAAATCATGTTTCTGCTGGGCTGGCAAAGTTGCAAAATCAATGATGGTTTCTCTGATTTTCATGTATGTCATCCATTGAAGCGGCAGGCAGATCAGTTAATTCATGATACTTTTCTACTGATTCCAAGCTAAAAGCGTGTGATTAGTAAATCTTCTGATTTGGCAGATTAGCATAGGATTTTTAAGTTCTTATACACAATATCAGACTTATCAGTTACCAAATAGTTCACTATAAATTTAAGTTATTGAATTTAATAGTTATTATATATAAATAATGAGACCTGTATCAAGCTTTTATTTAATTATGTATTTTTAACCTCAATTTTTCAGAGAAAATAAGTAATTTTTATAGTTTTTAGCTGACTGATTAATTTCCAAGCTTAAAATTATTCTACTGTCTGTATCACAGTATTTAGGCATAAAAAAGCCAGCAAGTAACTACTTGCTGGCTTTTCCTGGATAAACCAGTTTAAGTCAGAACATCAAACTTAACCTTGGTAATGGATATTCACCGACTTAATACGATTATTTTCCATTTCAGTCACTTGGAAGGTAACCTGTTGATGCTCCAGTGTTGTACCAACTTCTACATGACCATTGGTTTTATCCAGAATCAGACCTGCAACACTGATATAACCAGCATCTTCTTCAATTAGATCCAGCATACCTAGCTCTAGTTCCAGCTGATACAGATCCAGCATGCCTGAAGCAATCCAATGCGTATCATCCACACGAACTAAATCCAGCTGTTCGTCTGCATCCGGGAATTCCCCTGCAATCGCTTCAAATACATCTAGTGGTGAAATCAGACCCTGTACATGACCAAACTCATCACTCACCAGAACCAAAGAACCTTTAGAAGTCCGCAAGGTATTAATTGCATCAATAACCTTCATATTTTCAAAGATAAAGATAGGACGATGACGCTTAATCAATGCTTTTAACGCTTCTGGTTCTTCCAGTACATCCAGCAATTCTTTGGCACGAACAACGCTGATCACCTTATCCAGACTGCCACGACAGACTGGAAACAGACTATGCGGTACCGACAAGATTTTTTCACGAATCTGCTCTGGGCTATCATCAAGATTTACCCAGGAAATATGGCCCCGCGGTGTCATAATAGATGCTACAGAACGTTCCGCTAAAGTGAGCACGCCACCAATCATATAGCGCTCTTCATCTGCAAAGGTTTCTTGTGCTTCAGCATTCATATCTGGACTGCTGGTTTCTACTCGGCCGCCCATCAATTTTAAAATCGAGTCGGCAGTACGATGACGTAATGGAATTTTTGCTTCATGTTTTGCAACATTGCGCTGACCAAACTGGTTAAACGCCTCAATAGCAATAGCAACACCAATACCTGAATAGATATAGCCTTTTGGAATATGGAAGCCAAAACCTTCTGCAATCAAACTGATACCAATCAAGAGTAAGAAACTTAAACACAAAATCACGACGGTTGGATGACGATTGACAAAGGCAGTTAAAGGTTTGGATGCAAGCAACATCACCATCATTGCGACAACCATTGCCACCATCATCACATAGATGTTGTCGACCATACCAATTGCGGTAATCACCGAATCGAGCGAGAAGACGGCATCTAGAATCACAATCTGAGCAACAACGGCAGTGAAACCTGCATAAACGACATTCGTTGTGACTTTGACTTCAGGCTTGCCTTCCATCTTCTCATGCAGCTCTCCCACAGCCTTATAGACTAGGAACAAACCACCACCCAAGAGAATCAGATCTCGGCCAGAGAATGTTTTATCAAATATGGTAATTAAAGGTTCGGTTAAGGTAACTAACCAAGAGATTGCAAATAACAATCCTAAACGCATAAACAACGCCAGAGATAAACCAATCACACGGGCTTTATCGCGTTGTTCAGGAGGTAATTTTTCAGCCAGAATGGCAATAAAGACTAGGTTATCAATACCTAAAACGATTTCAAGAATAATAAGTGTAATTAAACCCACCCAGATTCCGGGATCTAATAAAAACTCCATTAGAGAATTACCCCGTTCGAGTAAGCTAGAAATAAAGATGGAAGATCAACGCACGGCGAGGGATCCATAATTTTAACCTTTTTGACTTAAGACTCTCTTATTATGCACAAAGCTTTTAATTTGTAATGGTCTTTTTATATTAATTCGGTAAATACTTGTTTATATAGAATTCTCTGCAAACTGGTCAGCGATTAATAGCCAGGATTGTTCTTTAGTACTTCACTTAACCCCTGTCTTCGTATTAATTTAGCTGATATGCGAAAAAAGCGTTACTGTCCAAGTCACTCATCAGTTTTCGTAAACAATCACCCTCTCATCATCAATTTCAGTACCAGCTTTTCTCAGATATATCCCTAAATAGAGATAACGCTTAGAGATATTTTCATAAATAGTTTTAGTAACAAATTTCTGAATAGCGGAATGAAGAATGACTTAATAAAGACGGTACTATCCTCACATCAGTGATCTTCCCCACGTTTTCTTATTTTATTTTAAAAATTAAAATGACATTCATCGGGTTAAATACACCTTCAAGTTTAACTCTTATTACTAAATCTTTCTTTCATATAATTTTATTTCTAATTGAATCAAAGTTCATAACAAATTTCCCGATGTATGGCAGAAGTGAATAGGTAACAGATGAGTTAAAAATAGGTAAACTTAGGTCTTTCTCGACCAGCCGATAATTTGTGTCAATTATTAGCATTATTAAAAACATTGATTCACATTTTGTCGCATTTTTTAAAAATAATGGTTGAAACTTATATAAACATTTTCATAGAATGTAACTGCCTTACAAAAATAAATACAAGGAATCTACCATGACTAAAAAGTATGCGAAGTTTTTGCCTTCAACAGAAGAATTTACTTTAGAAAATTTTCCCTACTATTGGGTTACTCAAGTCCACGCACAATATGTTTTAAATGTTGATCACGCGCTCAAGAAATATGGCGTTGACAATTCACGTCGCCGTATTCTGCTTGCCTTAAAAGCGAAACCACATGCAAGCGTGTCTGATCTTTCCGAGATGGTGGTTTCTAAAATGTCGACCACCACGAAAATCGTCTATCGTCTTAAAGACGAAGGCCTGGTTGATACTTATTCTTGTGAAGACGATGCACGTATTACGCGTGTGGTTCTTACAGAAAAAGGACATGAGATGTTCCATAAGATTAATGACCTGACTAACATTGTTCTGGAACAGTCATTTGAAGGCCTAACACCACTTCAAATCGAAAAAACTATGGAAAGTTTACGTCACATCTTCAAAAACCTTGCGCGCTGATCTAAAAACTATAAAAAACTGATCAGGCACTAGCGTGACTTAAGCAGAAAGATGAATTCATAGGCTAGATTTATCTTTCTGCTTCTCCAGGAATCATTCAAAAAAATTCATTTGGGGACTGAATTTTTTGAGCACCTCCTTGGGTACATGTGAACACTCAAACTCCTCTACGGGAAATCCCTCAACAAAAGACTGTATATTTGGTGATTTCAGATTTAGCCATTCATCCATACGCTGATGTGGAATCACAATGACAGAACGCTTGATATTTCCCGGTTCATGGAAATCCTTCATCATAGGATGATCAATTGCGTCCATGGTAATCATGGTGCTTGAACGTACGATCTCATCCTGCACGCGCGCAATTTCATATAGGGCAGCAATATAAAATGCTTTCCCATCCTTACGTCTTACACCCCAGCGCTTTGGCTTATTATCGAAATATTTAGACTCATAAAACTCTGTTACCGGGATTACGCCAAATTTACATTTCGCTGTTGCCTCGGCAAAACTAGGCTTCTGTAGCAAGGTTTCATTACGGGCATTATAAGTGCGAGTTCCGATGGTTTTATCCTCAGCCCATTTTGGAATCAAACCAAAATTCACCGAGCGCCATTCCAAACCAAATTCTGACTTGAATAATAAAGGCAGCTGATAATTGGGATAGACTTCTTCTGGATATTCAAACGGAATTTCAGGAAGATTAAGGTCATGCAGTTGCTGCAAGGTGAGCGGTTTAAAGTTAGCGCACATAAAATCTTTAAAAACAAAAAATCACCGAAATATTATAATACTTCGGTGATCACAGACCTGTGTGTTTTTGCTAACAGGACTATTGTTTTGGCAAGGTCATCCAATGTGTACGGGTAAATTCCTCAAAGATCCAACGTCCATTAAAACGCCCCAGACCTGAGTTTTTCTCCCCACCAAATGGTGCATTTGGTTGGTCTGCAACCGTAATTCCATTAATGTGCGTCATACCCGCATCTATCTGAGCAGCAAAACGTTCACCGCGTTCAATATTTGAGGTACAGACTGCGCTGGAAAGCCCAAAGCGAGAGTTATTTGCCAAATTCACTGCATGTTCTTCATCATCTGCTTTTAGGATCGGTAGAATCGGACCAAAACTTTCTTCCTGAGCGATTTCAAAGTAAGGATCGACATGAGTAAAGATATGCGGTGCCACTACATTTCCTTCTATACCGCCTTCATAGACCAGCTGTGCATCTAATTGTTTGGCATGTTCGATAATCTTGCGATGCTTTTCAACTTGGCTCTGATTAATAATTGGTCCAATGATGGTCTCTGGCAAGTCGGGATTACCCACAGGGATGGTTTTCACCCGCTCTATCAGCTTATCTACATAAGCATCATGCAGGCTCTGATCAACAATGACCCGATTGGTACTCATACAGATCTGTCCTTGATGCATAAAGCGTCCCATAACAGTAAGTTCTACTGCCAGATCCAGATCCGCATCATCCAGAATGACCAAAGGTGCATTTCCACCCAATTCCAGTGCAAGACGTTTCATACGCGAACTTGACAGTGCTTTACTTCCCACACCCTGCCCAACTTCAGTTGAACCAGTAAATGAAATCATTTTTGGAATAGGATGTTCGACAAAATAATCACCGATTTCTTTACCAGCACCGACTACCACATTAAAGACGCCATGTGGTGTACCCGCTTCTTCAAATAATTTTCCAAGCAGTGTTCCACCCGTGACTGGCGTATCGCTGGCCGGCTTGAGTACCACCGTATTTCCGCAAGCGATTGCGGTAATGACTGAACGCATGGATAAATGAAAAGGGAAATTCCAAGGGCTAATTACTGCAATCACACCAAGCGGTTTACGTATCACAATACTTTTACGTGCAGGATCTCGACTTTCCAGCTCTTCTGGCTGGATTAGATCCGGAAATTTAGCACTTTCCTGAATGATTCCCAGCGATGCATCTACTTCAAGATTTGCCTTAAAGCGCGTACTACCAGATTCCTGGATCAACCAGTCTACAATCTCTTCACGGCGTCGCTGAATGATATTGGCCAGGTTTTGGATCAGCCCTTTACGCACCTGAACCGAAGTTAAGGTACCTTGCTCAAACGCTGCCAGCGCTGCCTGATAAGCAGTATCTACATCTTCAGTACTTGCTGCCTGCAAGGTAAAAATTTCCTGTTGAGTATAGGGATTAAAATTTTGAATCGTGTGGATCGAGCCGCCTTGCTGCCATTGCCCGCCAATAAATTGTTGATCTAGATTTTGATAGGCTGTCATTTCCATCCCTACAACTTGTGAATTTTTCTCTACTTTATCAGAACAATTTTATAGATCAGAGCTGAGCGACGAATTGTTACGCTTTTATCGACAAATTTATATGTTTTCTATTTTTAATAACTGATTCATTTTAGACAGCCAACAAAAAAGCCTCCGAAGAGGCTTTTTTAGATCAGACAGGATTAGTCACCTGTATAACCTTTCAATTTTAAACGCGCTGCATGAAGTAAAGGCTCTGTATAACCTGCAGGTTGCTCACCACCCTTGAAAATCAGGTCAGAAGCAGCCTGGAATGCAATATTGTTATCAAAGTCAGCTGCCATTGGCGTATAGAATGGATCATTGGCATTTTGCTCATCCACAATTTTTGCCATACGCTGCATCACTTCTTCAACCTGTTCACGAGTTACGATACCGTGACGTAACCAGTTTGCAACGTGTTGAGAAGAGATACGTAAAGTTGCGCGGTCTTCCATCAAACCTACATCGTTAATATCAGGCACTTTTGAACAACCCACACCCAGATCAACCCAACGAACCACATAACCCAGGATACCCTGACAGTTATTTTCCAGTTCTTTCAGTTTCTCTTCTTCTGTCCAGTTGGTGTTGGCCGCCAATGGTGGTGTTAACAAGTCATCAAGAGGCAATGCTTCAGTTGCAAGTAATTCTTGCTGACGGTTTGCCACATTAATTTGATGGTAGTGAATCGCGTGAATCACTGCGCCTGTTGGAGACGGTACCCATGCACAGCTTGCACCTGCTTCTGGATGCTCAGTCTTGGTTTTGTACATGTCTAATAGCATATCCGGTTTCGGCCACATACCTTTACCAATCTGTGCTTTACCACGTAAACCTGTTTGCAAACCGATCATTACGTTACGGTTTTCATAAGCCGGGAACCATTTTTGACCTTTGATTTCGCCCTTACGTACGAATGGACCTGCTTCCATGAAGGTATGGATTTCGTCACCAGTACGGTCCATGAAACCGGTATTAATGAAGATCGTGCGGTCTTTGGCCTGAGCAATACAGTTTTTCAGGTTAACAGAAGTACGGCGTTCTTCATCCATGATACCGATTTTCAGGGTTTTTTCAGGCAAGCCAAGCGCTTGTTCAGCACGCTCGAACAGTTCAACTGCAAATGCCACTTCTTCAGGGCCATGCATTTTTGGCTTCACGATGTACATCGAACCTTTGCGTGAGTTCTTGATCGTGTTTTCACCACGAATGTCAGCAATCGTAAGAAGCGGAGTAACCAATGCATCCATGATGCCTTCATAGATTTCTTCGCCATCTACCAAGATCGCCGGGTTAGTCATCAAGTGACCTACGTTACGAAGTAACATCAATGAACGACCGTGAACTTTAGTTTCACTACCTTCCAGATTTTTGAAAGTACGGTCAGCATTCAGTTTACGGGTAACTGTCTTGCCGTTCTTTTCAATTGACTCTTCAAGCGTACCGCGCATCAAGCCTAACCAGTTACGGTAGCCTTCTACTTTTTCTTCAGCATCAACGGCTGCAACTGAGTCTTCCAAGTCTTGGATTGTCGTTACAGCTGCTTCAAGCACCACATCTTTTACGCCAGCTGCATCAGTTTGACCAATTGCGCTTGCTGCATCAATTTGGATGATTGCATGTAGACCATTGTTTTTAAGTACAACTTCTGTTGGTGCAGAAGCTTCGCCGTTATAACCTACAAATTTAGATGCATCTGCAACAGTTGTTGTAGAGCCATCTTTTAGCGTTACAACAAGCGCATTTCCTTCAACCGCATATTTGGTTGCATCGGCATGTGAACCATTTGCCAATGGGAAAGTTTCGTCTAAGAAGTTTTTCGCAAATGCGATAACTTTTTCGCCACGTTTTGGATTATAGCCTTTACCTTTTTCTGCGCCATCTTCTTCAGAGATTACGTCAAAACCGTAAAGTGCATCGTATAAAGAACCCCAACGTGCGTTTGCCGCATTTAAGCAGTAACGTGCATTACGTACAGGTACCACTAACTGTGGGCCTGCCAATAGTGCAATTTCTTCATCTACGTTTTCAGTCGTAATTTGAAAATCTTCTACTTCTGGTAGCAAGTAGCCAATTTCAGTCAAGAAAGCTTTGTAAGCTTGTAATTCAAATGTGTTATTGCGGTGCCATTCATCGATTTTCGCCTGAATGTCATCACGCTTAGCCAAAAGTGCTTTGTTTTTAGGGCTAAGATCAACAACGACTTGTTCAAAGTTCTTCCAGTATGTTTCGCTGTCCAAACCAGAACTTGGTAGTGCTTCATTTTCGATAAAATCGTAAAGTTCTTTAGCAATCGCTAACTTGCCTTTTTGAATACGTGCAGTCATTGTCTTTCCTGATATTGCTACTTTTTATACAAGAGATTCTAGTATAACGATTAAAATTTAGCTGAATAGTACTATCACATTCCTAAATAATGATCATTTTATTTAGCGTCACCCTCATGTCCGCTAATATTGATCGGAATGTTTCGTCATCAATTCACTAAATACCCTAATGACAGTGTATAAAGTTTTCGAAATGTAGAAATTAGACTTAAGTTCAGATTTTCGCGCAAAAATCACGCATTTCCATATACATTGTCATTCTTGAAGTCCGATTAAGCCATGAAATGTGCTTATTGTCGATAAACTGCCCAGTAATTTTGCATAAAAAAAGCGCCGGATAACCGACGCTTTTTGAAGCTTTATTCAGCATTGCTGGAGGCAATTTTCTCAATCTGGCGATGCTCCGAATGTAAGTATTCATCTGATTGCATTTCCAGCAGACGTGAACGGGTCCGTTCAATCTCGAAAGCCAGTTTTTCACCTTGGTAGATGTCAACGATATTGTCTTCAGAAGTGAGTAGCAATTTCACACCACGGTCATAGAATTCATCTACCAGGTAAATGAAACGGCGTGTACCATCATTCAAGAAGTCGGTCAGGTGCGGCACATTGCTGACCAGCACAGTATTATAGATATTGGCGATTTCAATAAAGTCAGCCGGACTACGCGGTTTCAGGCACAGTTCTGCAAATTCACACCATAATACATCTTCGGTATGTGCCACAGTTTCGACAATACGATTATTGATGATGATCGGTTCATCAGAATGCTGCTGGGTCTGGGTTAGTGCGCTAAAACGCTGTGCCATCCAGTTTTTATTATCATGCGTTAACGGGAACTTGAATAACTGTGCCTGTTTGAGTACACGCAAACGATAATCCACACCTGCATCGACATTTAGAATTACACAATTCTTTTTTACCAGCTCAATGGTCGGAATAAAACGGTCACGGTGGATGCCATTTTTATATAGGCCATCTGGGGCAATATTCGAGGTCGCGACCAAGGTAATGCCGCGCTCAAACAGTTTCTGGAACAGATCACTAAGGATCATGGCATCGGTTACATTCGATACGAAAAATTCATCAAAACAGATGACCACGGCATCTTTATAAATCTGGTCTGCCACTAAATCTAGCGGGTTACGTTGACCGGATAATTTGTTCAGCTCACGATGCACATGCTGCATAAAGTGGTGAAAATGCATGCGGATTTTACGACGAAATGGAATGGAATCGTAGAACTGATCCATCAGCCAGGTTTTACCACGACCTACACCACCCCACATATACACACCTTTCGGTGAGGTCTGACGGCGAAAACGGCGAAATGCTTTCTTGGAAGCCTTAAAGCGTTGAATTAACTCCACCCAAACACGGTCTAGCTCATGTACTGCAATCGCTTGTGCATCATCCGGCATGAACTGCCCCGAAGACAGTGCCTGTGCATAACGTTCTGCAGGAGATAAGGGGCTAAAGGCGTTGTGCTGATGTGAATTTAAGTCGGACATAAGGTTCATTACTATTAAGATTCATAAAAAATTATAGCGAAGATTTAACTTCAAGCCATAACACTTTGGCATTAGCAAACTTAGGCTATTTTACATATTGGCGCGGACTCTGACCAAACCAGCGTTTAAATGCGTGATTAAACGCCGCCGGTTCAGAATATCCTAGCAGTTCTGCAATCATTTCAATTGAATATTGTTTATATTCAATCATTCTTAAGGCTTTATCCTTAATGATATCCTCACGGATCTGCTTATAACTGGTATTCAGCTGCTGTAGCTGATGCCGTAAGGTCCGTTCCGGAATATTCAAGGCTTGCGCAGTTTCTGCCATGGTCGGCATTCCTCCACTTTGCAGCTCCAGATAGTCCTGCACCCGTTGGATTAATGAAGGTGTCTTTTCATCTTCACGCAATCGTTCCAGTTCAGCAATACACTTCTTTTCATACAGCTTGAAGGTCATCTCATCTGCTGAAGGAATCTTGACATTTAACACCGCTTCATCAAACCAGAAAGCGGCCTGATCGGCATTGAACTGTACCTGATGCCCATAATAATCATGGTAGAGCTGTAACTGTTTTAACTCTTCCGGCTTTGGAAATGGCAATTCAATCCTTACTTCAGGCACCGAAAGTCCCATCATCTTGTACAGGTCCTGAATAAACTTGTAAGTCCCAGAGATTTCAGCCTGCGCGACCAGCTGACCTAATTGGTCCTGCAAATTACTCGGACGATAACAAAGTGCAATGCGATGCCCCGCCTGCTTGAAACTCATTTCCCCAGTCAGATGGGTTAACTGCTGAAAACGGATACCATGAACTAGTGCATCTCTCACAGTAGGGCTAGTCACCAGTAGCATGAGCAGCGGGCCATATCCTGCCAGTGCATAATGCTGTCCGATCAAGATCCCTTTTTCTGGTACAACTCCCTCACCTACAACTTTGAGTACATCATATTCCAGACTGGGATGAATGATCGACGTAGGATCAAGGTCATCTATACGCAGCCCGATATTGTCCAGCTTATGCTCCAATGCAATGCCTGCCTTGCGCATCCCCTGAATCAAGTACATCAAACTGAGTATCGATCTCTTCATTGCGATTTGAATTTAATAGGATTGTTCCTGTTTTACTATAAATTTTAAAAATTCTCTATTGCCGTTTTGATCAATTTTGTCGTCTTATTAATCATGTTTGATCTTAGAACTTTACAATATTCTAATAAATCTGGATATGCACGGATTGCACAGCATGAATACTACAAAGAAAAATAACACAACCAAAATTGCTATTATTGGTGCAGGTTTTGGCGGAATTGCAATGGCCATTCGTTTGCAACAACAAGGAATTACAGACTTTATAATTCTTGAAAAGTCCAATGATTTTGGCGGTACTTGGCGTGAAAATCAGTATCCGGGTGCAGCCTGTGATGTGCAATCTCACATGTATTCTCTATCTTATGCACCGAAAGCTGACTGGTCAAAAAGATATGCAGAAGCGCCGGAAATCTTTGCCTATATTCAACAACTGGTCAAAGAATTCAATGTTCCTGCATTTACCCGTCTAAATACTGAAGTTAAAGCTGCACATTATGATGAAAAGCGTTGTCGCTGGGCATTAACTTTAAATGAAGATGAACAGCTGGAAGCACAATATGTCATTTTTGCATCCGGCCCTTTGCATGTCCCGCAAATTCCGAAGATTAGCGGAATCGAAAAATTTAAAGGTAAAGTCTTCCACTCCTCTCAATGGGATCACAGCTATGACCTCACTGGTAAAAATGTCACTTCGATTGGAACAGGTGGCAGTGCCATTCAGTACATTCCAGAAATCGCTCCACAATGCAAACAGCTCTATGTAATGCAGCGCACTGCAGCCTGGGTGATTCCACGTGATGAGCGGCTGTATCATGATTTGGAAAAGAAGCTTTTTGCACGCTTTGACTGGTTTCGTAAATTACATCGTATTCGTCTGTACTGGTCGAATGAATCCCGTGTCGTCCCTATCGTAAAACCGACCGTGATGAAATATACACAGAAACTGGCTGAAGCTTATATCCGCTATCAGGTCAAAGATAAGGAAGTTGCACAAAAGTTAATCCCAGATTACATCATGGGTTGTAAACGGATTCTGGTTTCCAATAAATATTTCCCCACCTTTAATCGGTCTAATGTCGAACTGGTCACTAACACAATTCAGGAACTGACGGAAGACAGTATTATTACTGCAGATGGTAGAAAACGGCCGATTGACTGCCTGATTTATGGCACAGGTTTTATTACTGATCCGCGTATTTATCTGAAAAACTTTGAATGCACTGGTTTAAATGACATCAAGCTCAATGAGGTCTGGAAAGATGGTGCAGAAAGCTATTATGGTATCTGTATCAAGAGTTTCCCGAATTTGTTCCAGCTGCTTGGTCCAAATACTGTGCTGGCGCATAACTCGGTCCTGTTTATGATCGAGTCACAAGTAGAATATATTCTGCAGTTAATCCAGATGGTTGAACGATCGCATACCGAGGCAATCTTGGTCAAAGATGAAGTACATGATCAGTTTAACGCACAGGTACAACACATGATGGAGAATACTGTCTGGCAATCGGGCTGCGTGAGCTGGTATCAACAGGATGGTGGCAAAAATTTTGCCTTATGGCCCACCTATACCTGGAAATACTGGATGAAAACCAAGTGGGCTAATCCATCAGATTACCATTTACTGAGTAAAGCCAGTTAAAGCAACAACATATTCGTTAAAGGGATGGCATAATATGGAAAATTTTTATTTTTCCTGATTATGCAATCCTTTTGGCTTATCTTCCAATTACTGTTTTGTCTGGCGATCGGCTTTCTGTATGCCAGAAAGTTGCCTCAAACTGTTGTTAAAGTATCTTTTGCCGTTCTACCCTATTTTAGTTATGTGCTACTGATCTCGATTGCTTTTGAGTTTTCACAACTTCTCGATGAACTAAAGCACCCTTATCAAATTCTGAGTACCTCTCTCAGTATTGCAGCGATCACTTCACTCGGTGCCTTTACCTGTTGTTATCTACTGTTTAAGTGGGCAGGCTATCAACCTTCCTCAGGACGGGTTTCTACACAACTGGTAATTAAATCACTCATCAATATCAGTTATGCCTTTATTGCGCTCGGCATGGGTTATTTGCTGCATGCGGGTTTAGGTAGCTTAAATATTCAGGCACAAATCAGTACCTGGCATTTACTGCTTGTGTTTATGTTCCTGATCGGACTCGATCTTGCCTATTCCCCACTTGACCGCTCATGGCTAAACTGGAAAATTCTGCTGGTACCACTCGGTTGTATTCTCGGTTCACTACTGAGTGTACTGCTCTATGGCATATGGCAATCTGATATCAGACTTCAAGACCTGATTATGTTATCCCAAGGTTATGGCTTCTACTCGATGAGCGGTATTGTGATAACTGAACTCAGAAATGCTGAATTGGGCAGTATTGCACTGATGAATGATCTGTTTCGGGAAATTTTTGCAATTTTACTGATGTATTGTCTTGGCTGGCGCTATCCACGTGCTGCAATTGCAGCTGCAGGTGCAACATCTATGGATGTCACCTTACCGATGGTAAAACAGGCCTGTGGGAATGATTTTATTCCTCATGCCATGTTAAGCGGTTTTATTTTGTCGGTATTGGCACCGGTGATGGTCAGTGTTTTAGCAGCCATCTAATTCATTAGCTCTCTTTAAATCTCTCCCAAAGGGAGAGAAGCGAAGCTTATAAAATAATAGAAGAAGCCCCCCTTGGGAAATGAAGAATCTCAAAATATATTTTGAGTTCGCAAAGGTGAGGGAAAATATTGAAGAATCATGTTCAAATACTTAAGCTAATCTCCCAATAGTTCTTCCACTGTATCAACCATCTCTGAAGCCAGCTCTACAATATCAACGCCATCAAGACGTGCCATCCAATTCCATGAACTCGCAGAGTTATACTGTTTCTGAAGTGTTTGCTGTTCAAGCTGATCCGCTATTTTTTCCAATTCATGATTTTGTTCCAGTAATTTTTGTTCTCGCGTTTTCATTGTAAATTCCTTTTTTATTTTTATACTGTTTTTTCAATGTATAAAAAAAGCCTTTCATTTGAAAGGCTTTTTATCGGATTGATAGAATTACAAGGTTGCCAGAATATCTTTTAAAGTCTGACACATATTTTCAGATTTGGTAATCGGACGACCAATCACCAAGTGAGTCGAACCATCTAGCATTGCCTGTTTTGGCGTTACGATACGTTTTTGATCATCAGCATTTGAGCCTTCCGGACGGATCCCTGGTGTTACCAAAGCAAAATCTTGTCCTAAAGTTTCACGTAGCATTTTTGCTTCTTGTGCTGAACACACCACACCATCTAGACCACTGTCTTTGGTCAAAGTAGCAAGACGTTTCACATGCTCAAAGGGTTCAATATCCAGACCAATATCTTTTAAATCTACACGACCCATTGAAGTTAATACCGTTACCGCGATCAGTTGGGTATTATAATTCCCAGCTTTAAGACGCTCGACACAGGTTTCCATCATTTTACGACCGCCAGAAGCATGTACATTCACCATCCATATACCCAGGTCTGCGGCTGCACATACTGCCTGCGCAGTAGTATTTGGAATATCGTGAAATTTCAAATCAAGGAAAACTTCAAAACCTTTATCTTGCAGTGCTTTGACGACTGATGGGCCTTCATGGGTAAATAACTCTTTACCAACTTTTACACGGCAAAGCTCAGGGTCTAATTGCTCGGCAATCGTTAATGCGTCATATTGGCTTTTTGCATCCAAGGCAACGATAATACTCATAACAAGACCCTTTAAATTGACAAAATTAAAGCATTATACGGATTTCAGCTGTATGAACAAATATATAAATTATGAAAACTGTTTCTTAAATCAATTTAAATCTCTTATTTCTAAAACAATTTTTTTAATTAATTTTATTTTTAATGGGTTTATAAAACTTAAAGCATAAAAAAGCACCCTGAGCAAGAATCAGAGTGCTTTAAATATAATCAGGAAAAGTTTAAATAGTCAAAGTTATTACATCACATCCTTATAAAGGTGTCGAAGGTCGATCCTGAGGATGGATATCAACAACTGTCTTTTCATGGCGTGAATGAGCAGCCGCTTCTGCTGCCATCAACTTCGCTGTATTCAGCTGCTCTTTACGCAGGTGGTCTATGTCTTTACGCAATCGCTTAATTTCCCAGCTGTTTTGGAAAACTTTAAATACCTGTACACCTAGCAGTAGGCCAAGAATGACACCCAATGACAGTGTCAGCAACAATAACAGGCCTAAACGCATTGCAGGCACCTGGGTAAATAACAGGTCTACAGATAGTTCAGTTCCATTTTGCAATACCAGTGCCAGTGAATACCCAAATACAACGAGTAATAAAACGACGAGTACGTAACGCATAACACGCCCCTTGAATTATTTATTTGCTGATTCGTTTACAGCATCACGTAGTGCCTTACCTGGTTTGAAGTGTGGAACCGCTTTTGCTGCGACTTCAACAGACTTACCGGTTTTCGGGTTTCGCCCAATACGTGGCTCGCGATGATGCAATGCGAAGCTGCCAAACCCACGAATCTCAATACGGTTGTCTGTCGATAATGCTTCGATCATTTGATCGATCATGATCTTCACAGCTTCTTCAACTAAAGGCTCAGCTAAATGCGGGTTCTTTAGGGAAATACGCTCTATTAAATCAGACTTATTAAGTGCTTCAGTAGTCATCTGCGACCTCTTTAATTATCAAGCTACTTGGACTCTATGGCGATAATAACCTGTTTAAATACAAAACGGTAGCGCAATAATTAAATACTACGCTACCGTTTACAGTAATCGTTCAGAAAATATTAGTTAACTTACATTAACAATACATTTCCTGTGCTTACTTAGTTGCTCATTTGCGCCTTGATCAGGTCACCAATAGTCTTAGGACCATTTTCTTGACCAGCAGCAGCTGTTTTCAAGTTAGCAACTGCTTCTTTCTCTTCAGCTTCGTCTTTCGCTTTAATAGACAAGTTGATAGAGCGAGATTTACGATCTACATTGATGATCTTAGCTTCAACTTCTTGACCAACTTCAAGGAACTTAGTTGCATCTTCAACGCGGTCGCGGTTGATTTCAGATGCTTTAAGAGTCGCTTCAACTTCGTCAGCTAACTTAACTGTAGCGCCTTTAGCGTCAACAGCAGTTACAGTACCTTTAACAAGCGCACCGCGTTCGTTAGCAGCTAAGAAATCGTTGAATGGATCGCTGTTCAATTGTTTGATGCCAAGGCTGATACGGTTGCCTTCAGCGTCTACAGACAAGATAACCGCTTCAACTGTGTCACCTTTCTTGTAACGACGAATCGCTTCTTCGCCTTGTTCATTCCAAGAAATGTCAGACAAGTGAACTAGACCATCGATACCGCCTGGTAAACCGATGAAGATACCAAAGTCAGTAATAGACTTGATCGTACCAGATACTTTCTCGCCTTTGTCGTGGTTCTTAGCAAACTCTTCCCATGGGTTAGCACGAGTTTGTTTGATACCAAGAGAAATACGACGACGCTCTTCGTCTACTTCAAGAACCATAACGTCAACTTCGTCACCGATCTGAACTACTTTAGATGGGTGGATGTTTTTGTTAGTGTGGTCCATTTCAGACACGTGTACTAGACCTTCAACGCCTTCAGCGATTTCTGCGAAACAGCCGTAGTCAGTCAGGTTAGTTACGCGAGCTTTAACGATAGAACCTTTAGGGTAACGGCTCATGATCGCTAACCATGGATCTTCGCCTAATTGTTTAAGGCCTAAAGATACGCGGTTACGTTCGCGGTCGAATTTAAGTACTTTAACAGTAACTTCTTGACCAACTTCCACAACTTCTGATGGGTGCTTGATACGTTTCCAAGCCATGTCAGTGATGTGAAGAAGACCGTCGATACCGCCAAGGTCAACGAACGCGCCGTAGTCAGTAAGGTTCTTAATCGTACCAGTAACTGTTTGACCTTCTTCAAGCTGAGCAAGAAGCGCTTCACGGTCAGCTGAAGATTCAGCTTCCATAACAGCACGACGTGAAACAACAACATTGTTACGTTTAGCGTCAAGCTTGATTACTTTGAATTCTAGCTCTTTGCCTTCTAAGTGAGTCGTATCACGAATAGGACGAGTATCAACTAAAGAACCAGGAAGGAACGCACGTACTGGACCGATGTCAACAGTGAAACCGCCTTTAACTTTACCAGAGATAACACCAGTAACGATTTCGCCGTCTTCAAAGATTTTTTCAAGTTTAGTCCAAGTCTCAGCGCGTTTAGCTTTTTCGCGAGAAAGAACAGTTTGACCCATACCGTTGTCAAGTGCTTCAACAACTACGTCTACAGTGTCGCCAACTTGAACTTCAAGTTCGCGTTGTTCATTTAAGAACTCAGCACGGTCAACAACGCCTTCAGATTTAAGGCCAGTGTCAACAGTTACCCAGTCAGAGTCGATGCTTACTACAACGCCTTGGATGACTGCACCCTTTTCAACGTTGAGGTTTAATTCGCTTTCTTCAAAGAGGGCTGCAAAAGATTCGGTCATGATATTTCCGATAAAGTCAGCGGTCTTGGATCAGACAAGGCCGGTTTAGTTAAGCGTCTACATAGTCCCATATAAAACTGATCGAGCTATGCGTCTGCTGAATTTGATAATTCGGTTAATGAGCTAACTGGCTGTCGATATAAGCGGTCATCAGATTAAATACCTCATCGATACCCAGTTCTGAGCTGTCGATGATATAAGCATCTGCTGCCGGCTTGAGCGGAGCGACCGTGCGTTCCATATCTCTTTTATCTCGAGCCTGTATATTAGCTAAAATGTCGCTTATTTTAGCATCCAGCCCCATGCCCTGCAACTGCTTTACTCGTCTGTTCGCACGTGATTCAGCCGATGCGGTCAAATATATCTTGGCTTGGGCATTCGGAAAGATGCTGGTTGCCATGTCACGACCATCTGCCACCAGACCTGGTGCTTGTGCAAAAGCATGCTGGCGGCCGACTAATGCAGCTCTAAGTTCAGGAATTGCAGCAACTTTTGAGGCAAACTCACCAACACGTTCAGTACGGATAGTATTGGTCACATCCTCACCTTCTAACCATACCTGTATGCCGGTCGCAGTACTTGTAAACTGGATGTCTAAATTTGTAGCAATGTGTACGCATTTTTCCAGTTCACTATCTAATGATTCCAGCAAATCCTGCTGCTGCAATGACAATCCAAGCAGGCGATATAACGCACCTGAATCTAACAGATGGAAACCGTAATGTGCTGCAATTTTCGCAGCGAGTGTCCCCTTGCCCGAACCACTTGGTCCATCAATGGTAATAATTTGAACTGTCATTGCTTTTCCATTGTTGTTTAAACAGATTTTGCGAGTTTCGCGAAGCCTAGTTTAATCCCTGCTTTTAGCTGTGCAAGGATTAATTTGCTGACAAATGGTGCACGAGCCTGCAATTCAATGGTATAGGTCACCAGCGTTTTATCATCTGAAACTGCTTCAAACTCAATAATACCCAAGTGATGTTTCACCAGCGGATTTTTAATAATTTTATATTCAATCCGCGAATTCGACTCAAGCAGTGTGATCTGTTCCTTTAACGGCTTGATCGGCCCAATGCCCAAGCTACGAATTGACCCCAGACCATCAGGACGTTCAGGATCCGCAGAATCCTTGATACGTTCCACCTGAATCGGGGCAAAGGCTACATTATAAGTTGCGTGTTTAGACAACAGGTCAAACACCTGCGCTAAAGGTGCAGGAAATTCTTTTTTTACTTGTATGGCGTTCATCATAAGTCCTGGTTGGGGTTGTTATTTTTAAGGGCTAATATTAAACAGAATTCAGGCCTGATTCTGAGCATTCATTTGCCTTTCTTGTAACTTTAATTGTCTTTTCTGTTCCCGGCGCATTCTAAAGAAATCGCTGAGCTGCCCGGCACACTGAGCTTGCAAGCATCCCGATTCAAACTCAAAAACATGATTGTAGTAGCCAGTCTCAAAGAGCTTACGTGCACTGATCAGTGAGCCTGCTTTCGGCTCTGTAGTACCAAAAACCACGCGGGAAATCCGTGAATGTACCAGTGCCCCTACACACATGGTGCAAGGCTCCAAAGTCACGTAGAGAACTGCATCATCAGGCAGGCGGTAGTTTTGAATGGCCTGACAGGCTTCACGGATGGCCACAATCTCCGCATGTGCGGTAGGGTCATTCAATGAAATTGGAGAGTTGAAGCCTTGACCAATAATCTGGTTATTACTGACAATAATTGCACCCACAGGAATTTCTCCCTGCGCTGCCGCTAATGCAGCCTGCTCGTAGGCAAACTGCATCCATTCGGCATCGGTTTTAATATATTTAGTCATGAATCAGCTGATGACACCATACTGTCTTAATAGCGCATTCCAGCTGTCAATTTGAGTAACTGGCGGATTATTGCCAAAGATACCTTTCAGACTCAGGTCAGTACCTTTCTCCCATTCCGGAGATAGATCTTTATCGACCAGACGTGCACGCACACCTTCGACAAAGTCCGGATGACGGATTTTCCAGTCGGAAATCTGGATTTCCAGCTGAAAAACTTCATTCCAGGAATGTACCTGTTTACCCCATTGCCATAATAACCAAGTTAAGGCAGCAGTCGCTGGAGAACCTTTTTGAAGGTTTTCACTGGCTTGACGCAACCAGTCGCTGCGCGCATCCTTTAAACCAACAATAGCTTCATAATCATGTTCAAAGTTAACGCCACGGCAGACACTATGAATGACATCAAGTGAATTTTGCAATGGTCCAGGCCCTACAGGACGATGCATACTATTTAACGTATCATCAATAGCGCGAAAATCTCCCGCCGGATAATGCTCCCAGTCAACATTGACCATTTTGTGCAGAACAGCATCACGCTGCATATCGCAGATATGGGTAGCCCAGCCAATACCATACGCGCCAGCCGCAGTCATGATTGAACCTGTTAAACCGGTAAATAAACCAATCGCGCCACGATCTGCCAGGAAACGCGTTGCACCAACATCTGGATACAGACCGATATTGATTTCAGGCATTGCCAGACGGGAATATGGCGTTACCAGACGGAACGGTGCCGCCATAAATAAACCTAGACCACCACCCATCACATAACCTTCGCCCCATACCAGCACTGGTTTGGCATAGTTATGTAGCAACAGATCTAAAGCATATTCCTGCTCAAAGAATTTGTTCGCAGTTGCAACTTCGTCATTGATGACTAACTGACGCAATTTACGTACATCTCCACCTGCACAGAATGCTTTAGGGGTTGTTGAATCCAGCCAGATCGCTTTTACGCTGTCATCTGTATGAAAGTCCTGAAAAACTTCCAGTAGTGCAGAAACCAGGGATTCATCTAAAGCGTGTAATGATTTTGGACGATTCAGGCGAACAATGCGCCAGCCATTATTGGCTTGTTCAACAATCAGGTCCGGATGGTAAGGTTTAGTTACAGGAGAATAAGTCATGCGTCCAGCTGCCAGTCTATAGGCTCAATGCCATGTTGTTTGAGATAATTATTCGTTTTCGAAAAAACTTTACAACCAAAAAAACCACCCCGGTTTGCTGACAAAGGCGAAGGATGTGCTGCCTTTAAGACCAGGTGTTTATTTTGATCAATGCGCTGTCCTTTACGCTGTGCGTATGCGCCCCAAAGAATAAAAACGATATGTTCACGTTGTTCATTCAATACATCAATGACGTGATCTGTGAATTCTTCCCAACCACGTTTCTGATGTGAAGTTGGCTGTGCTGCCTCTACGGTCAGTACAGCGTTGAGCAGAAGTACACCCTGTTCCGCCCAATGAGTTAAATCACCATGTTTAGGGATTTTTACGCCTAAATCATTATGTAACTCATGAAAAATATTACGTAAAGATGGAGGTAATACAACCCCTTTTTGCACCGAGAAGCTTAAACCATGCGCCTGATTCGGACCATGATAAGGATCCTGACCAATAATCACCACTTTAACCCGGTCTAATGGCGTCGTATTCAAAGCATTAAAAATCAGGTGATTCGGTGGATAAATCACCTTGTCTGCTTTTTTTTCTTCAATTAAAAACGTTTTTAACGCATCCATTTTTGGACTCAATAAAAACTCACTGAGTCCATATTTCCAGCTGTCATCTAACTGAACTTTATTCAGTTTCGCAATTTGCTGTTCATTTAAAGACATGCTTCAATCCTAAATCTATGTCAGTCTGCGTTTATATTCGAATTTTTAAGGCTGGACTTGCAGATCCACAGCCGGATTATGAAATGGAAGACCCTGTTTCAGTTTCGCAAACATCTCTGGATCTGTCCACTCTGCCCGCACCTGCTCCGAGAATTCAATCTGTTCCAGGCTAAGTGGACCCATCTGTTCATTCTGGATATCTTCCAAGAAGCTTTGCGCATAGCCGGTATCAGTTTCATGAACAATCACAGAATAAACTTCAACATCCCCTTCACCATTCTGAGTAATGGTGGATGCCAATACCTGTTGAGCCAGGAAGAAGAAAATACGTGAAAACTGTTCTGCAGATGGCGAGACCGGCAAAGATACCCAGCGTGCACTAAAATTCTTACATGCCTGAATATATTCAGGATCATCTTTTTGCCAGAAGCAGATCGCATGGTCAAAAGAATCAAAGAAATCCTTAATCACCCCTTTGAGCAGACCAAAATCATATACCATCTGACCATGATCCAACTTCGACGCTTTCAGCAATAACTCGACTTTATAACTGTGACCATGGATCGAACGTTTGCAGCGATCCGAGGTGCAGTTACGCACAATATGAGCATTTTCAAACTTAAATAACTTACGAATTAACATATGCCGTAATGTCGTCAAAAAATAGGTGAATTAATTTCAATTATAAAGCAAAAGTAAACCTATGAGGATTAATTTTGCAGTTCGTCATGATAGGGAAAAGGGATTAAAGCGAAAATAGATTAAATTCAAGAAATGAGAGCATCCTTAAATGGCGGTATTTTAAAAAGGCGCCATGCTTCGATAGGCAATATAAACCTTCTTGTCCTGCCGCACCAGATCACTACTAAACTGACGTTTACGTTCACTCAGCATCACTTCGATACGTGCTTTAAAGTGATTGGATTGCACTCCAAGCAGGTTATTAAACAGGTTGTGTTTGGCTGCATCCACCTGAGCAAAGGGTTCTAGTGTCCAGAGATCAGCTACATTGGAAAAATATTCCAGATTTGCCTGACGGCGATCCAGCAATTGCTGCACGGCATTCACATCCAGCTTTTCATCCATGCTCGCCAAAAGAAATGCAGATGCGGTATTAATATTGACCGTAGTATCTGCTACAGGCGCAGTACTTAGATAAGGTGCAATTAGTTTGTACTTGTTTTCTTCAAAGCCTCGTACCAGTTTCAGCTCTTCAACGCTATGAAATTTGGCATTCGGAGGTAGAGAACCATTCGGCAAACCCTGATAATAATTGGATTCTGCGCCCATTGGTCCACTTGGCATTTCATCTTCATCCTGCCAGTCAATCACAGCTTCACTCAACTGCTCTGGCAATCCAGCACGTTTTAATATCAGCTCGAACCAGGCTTTAGCATTTTCATTCACCGTACCTTCTGCTGTAATCAGGCTATTTAAATTAAACTTAGCTGACTCATCTTGCAGTATTCCCGAGACATAACCATCTTCAACTGGAAAAGCCGGCATTGGCTGCGCCCAGGTTTCATTTAAATGATCAACTTCCGCTGCATTCTCTGCGTCATCAACTAGCAATTCAGAAAAAAACGCTTCAGCACTTTTGGCATACATCAAGGACTGATTTTGGCGCATCAGATAAGCTGTACTTTCCGCAGTCGCAGCCTGACGTTTGGCAATCGTTGCCGCCAGGATGGTTGCCAGTGCAACCATCACCAGAATGGTTATTAATGCGATGCCATGTTGCTGCTTCATACTTTGATCCTATGAACTGCCTATATTATTGGTATTATTTGACAGATAATCTGTGTTCAGCAGACTGAATAACCATTCATATTGCACACCCTGTACAGTCAGATTGATCTTGATGCCTTTCGGTAAAAGCTGCTTGTTTTCAGTACGATTTAAATCCAGTCCACTTTCCGGCCATTGTGTGATTTCATTTGGATTCAGTGCAGTAATTTGAAACTGTTCTACATCGCTCAGCAATATGCTCGATTCCGGTTGATCGCGTCCGGTCTGGTTCAGGTTCCTGAATTTAAGCCGATAGACTTTTTGCTCATCCGCCCGATATTGATATTCCACCCGCTCATCCGGCGCGATGCCTTGTTCCAGTGGATCCGTAACACCAGTCTTACTAAAATTAAAACGACCATCTTGCAATACTAAAGCTGGCTGGATCTCACCATTTACATTTGCGGTTAAGGGTACTGTTTGCACCGTATCACGCAGAATCTGCTGATAGCCCTGCTGTAATTGATTTAGCTTTTGTTCATGAAGGGTATTTTGATCGCGTGTCACCCGGATATGATCAAAGACCTGCCATCCTAATGCAGACAATACGGCAAAGATTGCAATCGCAATCAGAAGCTCGACCAGGGTAAATCCATTTTTTTTCATTGTGTCTGATTCACCCGATGATTAAAAAACACCAGACTACTGACACCAGATTCCAGTTGCCCAGTATCAGCATTGACAATACCGACCTGAATATCAACACGCTGTACATTTGGGCTAATGGTTGGTTCAGATTTCTTATCAATCCGCCAGGACTCACCCTGCTGGGTAATTTGCCGGGATGAAGTTCCTGTTAGCCATTCCTGATTGATTTCCATTTGTGCTGCTTCATTTAAAGCAACAAACTGGGCTTTGGTGCGTAAGATGGCATGGGAAGTCGACTGGGTATATTGCATTGCCACTTTAGTCAGTGCCATGGCTGCGGTAGCAAAGATTGCCAGTGCGACCATGACTTCCAGCAAAGTAAAACCTGAGGCACGATTAAGTCGAGTAACACTCGACCTGAGTGGCATTGTCGCACAAGAAAGTCCGAAAGCTGTGCTTGAGGAACTGCGATGAGTGTAATGCTGCTTCACCGCTGTGTAAGATAAAGAGCTATGCTCGAGGTACACATAATGAAATCGATCAGCACTCGCCTTAAATGACTTGATTGCCTCAGCCCCAGCACTCTGCTTGAAATATTTAAATTTCATTGATTTTACCCAGGTGGTCGATTTCAATTGCAGAACCGACTTCATTATTATCAAGATAAAACTGAATCCGTACCGGCTTCACTTCCCCATTGCCGAGCCAAATCAATTTTGGCGCATCCTGCATGGTCAAATCCCGGTTTTGTGCATTTTCATAACGCTGGTCCAAGGGCTGAATCTGCAAAGATACTTTATCTGGCAAAGCTTGGGTCTTAAATTCAATATAGTGAATCCATTTCTGTGATGTGCTACTTAAGCTAAAATCGGTATTGGTGGGATTTTTTTGATATTCCACCACAGTGTACTGAAATGGGCTGACATCCGTTGCCGGCTGGGTCTGCAAGGCGAGTACCCGAGCCTGATCATTCGCTTCATGTAAAATACGTTGTAAATCCAGCATAAACACTTCACGTGCCTGCATCGCTTTACGCTGATCTACCCCACCTATATTCAGCATCACCAGAGATGCCAGAATTCCCATAATGACAATCACCACCATCAACTCAATGAGTGTAAAACCACGATTTGATGATAGAGACTGGATTTTCATGGAATGCCTTTAAGCAAACTGCTCAACCGAATTAATTTTCTTGGGTAAAGCCAGAGCCTGGTCGATATAGGCCACACGTAAAGTATCACGAGAACCAAGGTAACGCTGATAGAAACTGGAGTTCAGGATTGCAGCTGCACCATGAGTCAGTGACCAGATCGAAGCCAGATAATCACGTACTGGCATACTGCTTTTAATTGATTCCAGATAGCTTTCTGTCATGCGAATAATCAGACGTAAACGCTGTTTCCGGATCTGGTAAAGCTCAGTAAATAATTGCTGAATGCCCACCCCAGTCGTCGATAAGCGTTCCTCAATCTGATGAAACAGTACCGTACGCTCCGGATGATGCAGATGATGCAACATGAAGAAAGCCAAATGTTCTGGAAAAGCCTTTTCCGCATCCTGGATCATTTCCAGCAGCATACGTTCATTACGGATGATGAGCAGCATGTACAGCTCATCCTTGCTTTGGAAATGTTTATAGAGTGTGCCTTTAGCCAAATCCAGTTCTGCAGCCAACGCATCTAGCGTCATACCAGCTTCACCATTTTCAAGTAGCAGCTGTTCTGCCACTTGAAAAATCAAGGTTTCTCTTGCTCGAAACTGAGCCTGACGATCCATCTTCACCCTATAACTCTCTTCTGCTCTTATTTAATTCGTATTACTTAAAACTTAGAAGATTTTCAAAATTCTGCATTGTGATTGCAGCCATTTCTTCCAAGCTCTTATCATATACATCACATAAGGCTTTGGCTACAAATGGAACGTATTTCGGTTCATTTGATTTACCCCGATAAGGCACGGGTGCCAGATAAGGACTATCTGTCTCTATCAACACACGATCCAGTGGAACCTGCTTCGCCACATCACGTAAATCCTGCGCATTTTTGAAAGAAACAATGCCTGAGAAAGAGACATAATAACCACAGTCAAGAACTGCTTTGGCTGTTTCCCAGTCCTCAGTAAAACAGTGCAAAATGCCATGTGTAGATTTTTCAGCGCGAATGATATCTACTGTGTCATGTTTGGCTGAACGGGTGTGGACCACCACCGGTTTTTTCACGACTTGAGAAGCATGAATATGACGCGCAAAACATTCTTTCTGTTCCTGGATAAAATCAGTGCTATGGAAATAATCCAGACCTGTTTCACCTAAAGCCCAAACTTTTTCTGGCTGCGCCAGCTCAACCAGATAATCCGTAGTTGCGCGCGCCATGGTTGCAGCATCTTCACAAGGATGCACACCCACGGTGTAGCCTACATCAGCATGTCGTGCCGCAATCTTGGCCAGTTCGATATGATCATCAAGATCTACCGAAATACTCATAAACTTGGAAACACCTGCTTCACGTGCCTGTGCCAGTGCCAGATCCAGATCACCGCTGTAAGGTGTTAAGTCGAGTAAAGTTAAATGACAATGCGTATCTACAAACACGGTGTAGTCCTTTTCAGCAGGGAGAATTACATAGTGTAGCTTCTACGCCCTGCAGATTTAAGCCCCGTAATCAGTCGTTCGGCCTCATTTTTAAAGAAAACGCCTTTATCACCACTTAACTGGATGCCAAAACCTTGTGGTTTAATACCATTTTGTTTTTGTGATACCCAAATAACTTTACCAGTTAAAGGAATTTTTTGTGATTGTTCAGGTAAAGTAGTCAGCACGAAAACCTCATCTCCGAGCTTTACTGTCTGATTGGAAGGAATAAAAAGACCACCGCCTGTAACAAATGGCATATAACTGGCAAATAGAGTTTCAATATCGGGAATATTCGCCTGAATAATACCCCCCATACGTGATTGCATATTCTTCTCCTTCTTCGTTAAAGATTCATCAGTCGAATACAGAGCTGGTCCAGAACCAGATTGCTTTGTACATTCTGTTCCAGATACTGCTTGGACTGCTGAAATTCCCCATAAATATCAAAAAGCTGTTCTAATGAATAATATTCAGCCAATACGTCAAATTCCAAATCGATGTTTTTAATGGCCTGATTTAGCTTGACACAAATCAAATCCGACAACAAGTATTCAAACATCTGCCCAAAATCATTAAAACTTAGGCTTTTGTTCCATCGCGTTGCAATTGCGATCGGCATATTTTTCTCTATGACCAGTTTTTTCCAATCTTGCAAAAAATCCTGACGCATCGGCATCCAGGCACTCTGAGCCACTTCAATCGCCTGTAACGGCATCTGATTGGCCAGATTCATTAATAATTGCTGTTGGGAAGATCCTGCATCTGGTAAATATTCGTTTAAATAATTTGTAGCCTGATCTGATGTAATGCGATCCAAAGCAAAATGCTGTAAACGGCTGCGAATTGTCGCAGGTAATTTTAAGTAATGATCAGCCAGCAGAATAATGACAATATTTTCACCTGGCTCTTCCAGGGTTTTCAGCAAAGCATTGGAAGAGGCAATATTCAGTGCTTCAGCAGGTTCTATGACAATAACACGCCAACCATCAACAGTTTGCTGCACAAATGGCAATAAATCCCGGATCTTTTCAATCTTGATTTTGGCATTCTGTTTTTTGTTGTCTTCATCGGTACTGATGTAAACATAATTGGGATGAGTATCTGCTTTAAGCCACTGACAACTGCCACATTCACCACATGGCAAATTGCGTATATGACGATTTTGACATAGTACCCATGCCAGAAATTGCTGGGTAAAAGCTTCCTTACCACAACCCTTTTTGCCATAAAACAGTAGTCCATGCCCAAGCTGGGGAAAACGCCCAGTAAGCGTATCCCAGACTTGTTGTTGCCAAGGATAAATTTGTGCGGTGGCATCAAGCGGCATGCTAAATTCTCAAATTAGGCGAATACAGATGGATCAAGCTGGTTCAGACGATCCAGATCTTGCTGGGTATCTACACCAGGGGGCAAACTCACTTCAGCAACAGATATGGCAATACGGTGACCATTTTCCAGCACTCGTAACTGTTCTAAAGATTCCAGATTTTCCAGAACGCCCATTTCCCAGGTTACATATTCCTGAAGCAACTTCACCCGATAAGCATACAACCCCAAATGGCGATAAGCCTGATTATGCAGTTTCTGCTCAGCTTGTTTTGCTCCATCACGGTCATAAGGAATCGTTGCACGGCTAAAATACAGCGCTTGATTGTGCTTTGAAAGCACCACTTTTACGATACTGTCACGCTGAAATTCTTCAAGCTGATGAATCGGCTCACAAAGTGTCGACATAGACGATTCTGGCTGATCGACCAGTAGCTGAGCCACCTGCTGAACCAGTTGCGCAGGTAATAACGGTTCATCGCCTTGGACATTAACGATAATATCATCACTTGCCCAACCTTTAATTTTTGCCACTTCACTTAGTCGGTCGGTTCCCGATGGATGATCAGGTGAAGTAATGACAACATCCACACCTTCAGCACGACATACTGCTGCAATACGTTCATCATCCGTCGCCACACATAGATCATCAAAACCTTCTACTTTACGCGCCTGATCAACCACACGCAGAATCATTGGACGACTATGAATCTCTAATAAAGGTTTACCCGGCAGACGTGAGCTGGCAAAGCGTGCAGGAATAACAATGTGTTTCATAATGAATAAACCTTAAGAAATAGAAATACCGTATTCACCAAGTTGTTGCTGCAAGATTGCATAACAGGCCGGCGATAATATTGCCTCAACAGGCACCACCCAGATATCACGATTAAATTCCGGATTCTGTTTGAGTAAAGCCATAATCTTTACTGCATCTTTTTCAGTGGTAATGATCGGATAATTATCTTCAAACTGCAGATCTTCAATTTCATAGTCATGATGATCCGGAAACTCATGGCACTGGAATTGCTGAATACCCAAGCTCTCCAAGGTCTGATAGAAACGCTGTGGAAAACCAATCCCGACGACGGCATAAAAAGGTAAGTTCGGATCAAAAGTCTGCGACCCTGCCCGATTGAGTAAATACGGCTGTGAGGGAGCCAAATGCATATGCAAGTCAGATTGCGGATAAGCCGTATGTTCAATTACAGTACCAGTTTCTAGACGTTCAACCGGCTCACGTAAATAACCTTCAGGCAGAAGTTTCTGATTGCCCAGACCACGATTATTATCCAGTACGATCCACTCAATCTGACGATTCAAAGCCCAGTGCTGTAAACCATCATCACAAATAATCAAATCCAGATTATGTTTGGACAATAGCAGCTCTATACTCTGCTGACGATTAGAACCAACAGCCATCGGTACACCCGTCGACTGAACAATCAGTGCGGGTTCATCCCCCACACTTTCTGCGGTCGCCTGCGTATCGACATAGCAAGGAAATGGACCTTTACCTCCATAACCCCGGCTGATCACACCAACCCGGACATTTTGTTTTTCTAGATATTCAACCAAATGGATCAGTAATGGAGTTTTCCCACTCCCACCCACAGTGATATTACCAATCACCATCACAGGTACAGGTGCGGTATAACTTGCTTTAAAACCTTTATCATATAAGGCTTTATTTAAGCTAAATCCGATCTGGTACAGCCATGACAATGGCCGAAATACAATGAGCCATTTAGCCTGTGTATTCCAGGCATCCTGAATGACCTGTGCCAGTGACATACTTATTGTTCCTCGAAGTTGCGTTGATGCAACTGGTAATAAGCACCTTTGCGGTTGATCAATTCCTGATGGGTTCCCTGCTCCAGAATGCGACCTTGATCCATGACAACAATACTGTCGGCATTCTCAATCGTAGATAAACGGTGAGCAATAACGATAGTGGTACGATCCTGCATTGCCGCATCAAAAGCACGCTGAATGAAGTATTCAGATTCATTATCCAGCGCACTGGTTGCTTCATCCAGAATTAAAATTGGTGCATTTTTCAGAATAGCACGCGCAATCGCAATACGCTGGCGCTGACCGCCAGACAGATTCAGACCTTGTGCGCCCAGCTCAGTATCATAACCATTTGGCAAAGCCATAATAAAGTCATGGGCATAAGCAGCTTTAGCCGCGGCAATAATATCTTCTTCTGCAGCATCTTCCAGCTGACCATAAGCAATGTTTTCACGCACGGTACGGTTAAACAGCACCACCTGCTGGTTTACCATCGAGATCTGGGTACGCAGAGCATTCAGCTCAAAATCTTTAATGTCTTTGCCATCAAACAGGATTTGACCAGAGCTTGCTTCCTGATAGCGCATTAAAAGGTTCACCAATGAAGTTTTACCTGCACCTGAGCGACCTACTAATGCCACTGTTTGTCCAGCTTTTACATCAAGATTCAGATCGGTTAATGCCTGATACCCATCAGAATAAGTCAAATTCACATTTTTCAGCTGGATATTGCCTTTTAAAGTATCTTTAAAAGTACCTGCATTTTTTTCTTCCGGCATATCCAGTAATTCAAACACTGAATAAGCTGCCGCCATACCACGCTGAATTTTTTCATTGACTTCAGTGAGTGCCTTGATCGGTTTGGACAACATGCCTGCTACGGTAATATAAGCGACAAATTCACCAGCAGTCGTATCACGCAAGATTTCCGGGCGCAAAGCCAGAAACATGACAATACTCAACGCAATAGACATAATGAACTGTACGATCGGGCTATTGAGTTCTTTCACTACAACCATTTTCAAGCCACGACGCAAGTTCTCTAGAGAGTGTTTTCTAAAACGTTCCTGCTCGTACGTTTGACCACCAAAAGCTTTCACCACCATATTAGCATTTACAGATTCCTGTACCACATGGTTCACATCACCCATGGTATTCTGCACTTGCTTGGACAGCTTACGCATACGCTGTGCAGCTTTGCGAATAAGCAGACCAATGATCGGTGCAAAAATCAGAATAATTAACGTTAAACGCCAGTTTGTATAAAGCAGATAACCAATCAGCGCGATTGTGATCAGACCTTGCTGCACAATCACCTTAAGTGAATCACTTGAGGCAGCAGTCAACTGCTCAACGTTATACATAATTTTAGCAGTAATATGACCACTGGTATTATCCAGAAAATATTGCGAAGGCAGACGCATCAGCTTGGCAAAGACTTCCTGACGAATATTAAAGACCAGATTTCGGGAAATGACTGCAGTAAAATAGCCACCCAAAAACAAACCTACACCGCGGAAAAAGATCAGCAAGACCACCAGAAACGGGAAGATCGTTGTAAAACCCTGATCACGAGTCTGAATCGCTTCAATAATATATTCCAGCAACTTGGCAACAGAAACTTCTGTTGCAGCATTGATGGCGAAACCCAGGATAACCAGTAAGGCCAATCCCCAAAATTGTTTTAAATAACTGAGAAGACGTAAATAGACTTTTAAATCTTGCTTCACTAATAACCTCGGGTAGGTACTTTCGTACTGATGTTGATGTTCACAAAGCCAAGTTGCCCTGCAACATCCATAACGCGAATCACATCCTGATGCGCTGCTTTTGCATCAGCAGCAATCACGAACATTAAATCACGTCGTTCGTTAGAAATCTGTTTAATTGCGGTATTTAAATCAGCCACTTCTTTGCTCGCCAATGACTGCCCATTCACTGCATAGTGCCCATTTGCATCCACAGTGACTTCAACCTTTTGATCAAAGTTTTTCGGTGGAACTCCTTGCGCGTCTGGCAAGGTCAAATTCATACGGCTGAGTTGACTGAAAGTCGTAGAAAGCAATAGAAATACCAAGATAAATAACAGACAGTCAATCATCGGAGTGAGGTTGATATGAACATCTTCAACCTGATTGCGTTTGAATTTCATGACTCACCTCAGCTCGCCTTCTGAAGGCTTTCATCGGCTTCTGAAGCATGCGAATAAAACAGGTCAGCATGAAATAAAGTCGCCTGCTGCTCCAGCTCGGCCACATATTCCTGTACCAGACGCTGGAAATAACGATGTGCAAATAAGGCAGGGATCGCGATCAGCATCCCGGCAGCTGTCGTAATTAACGCCTTGGAAATCCCCGGCATCATCAGCACTGGATCGCTGGTAGTACCCACGTCAATCATAAGAAAAGATTCAATAATTCCAATCACTGTACCGAGCAAACCCAGCAAAGGTGCAACCGCACTTAAAGTTCCCAAAAAATTAATATTTCTTTCCAGATAACCAATTTCCTGCGAAGCAACGACTTCCATCTGGGCACGTGCATATTGCTCGGTCTGTTGCTGGCTGGCAGCACCTGCTGCAAAAACACGGCCTAATGTACTCCCTTGCAGGGATTTATCTACATTTAGTTTTTGCATCACCTGATTGGCATTTTGCCCGGGACCCATCAAAAGCGCTTTAGGTAATATCAGGCTCTTTTTCAGGCGAATAAATCGCTCTAACGAGATGGCCACCATGAAAATCGAACATAATACGAGGGGTAGCATCAGCCACCCACCTGCTTTTACCAATTCCCACATCTGATTTATCCCCAATCAAGAATCAAGTTTTATTCGTCATCCAGGATCGAAAGAATACCGTCTAGCTCTTCCAGTGAATGATAGCTAATGACCAGTTTGCCTTTGCCCTGCTTGTTATAATCAATTTTTACTTCTGCACTAAAACGTTCTGACAGACGTTGTGTCAGTTGTTGAATATCCGGCGCTACGACTGGCTTTGGTTTATCTTGTTTTGGAGTATTAAAATCACGCACTAATTGCTCAGTCTGGCGTACGGACAGGCTCTTCTCAATTACCATTTCAGCCACTTGCAGCTGGTCTTTGGCTTTCAAAGTCAGGATCGCACGGGCATGTCCCATATCAAGCAGCCCTTGCTGCATAAAGTCTTTAACCTCTTCAGCCAAGGTCAGTAAACGCAGTAAATTACTGACTGTCGTACGCGCCTTGCCTACTGTATCGGCAATCTCCTGATGGCTCAGACCAAATTCTTCATGGAAACGTTGCAGCGCCATCGCCTGATCAATTGGATTCAGATCCTGACGCTGGATATTTTCAATCAAAGCCAGCGCAATTGCCACCTGATCATTCAGATCACGCACAATCGCAGGAACTTCAGTGAGGCCTGCCAATTGTGCTGCACGCCAGCGACGCTCACCCGCAATAATTTCATAAGGATGGCGTTCATCATCTACCGGGCGGATGACGATCGGCTGCATGATGCCATGCTTCTCAATTGAAGCAGCCAGTTCCTGCAAATCCTGTTCATTGATATAGCGACGTGGCTGATATTCACCACGTTTCAGCAGATTCACATCAATCTGTTTCAGCTGGCCATGATCCAGACCTTGTGCTTCAAGTTGTAATTTTTCTTTTTGAATTGACCCCAGTAATGCATCCAAACCACGACCTTTGGCGAGTCCACGTTTCTTCACGGTCATGCTTTACTTCCTTTTTTCACTTTGCTTTTCTTTAACATTTCAGCCGCCAGATTGAGGTAAGCAACTGCACCCTTGGAACTTTTTTCAAAATAAATCACTGGCAAACCATGTGCTGGTGCTTCAGCCAGACGGATATTACGTGGAATTACGGTGTCGTAAAGTTTCTTGCCAAAATATTGTTGTAATTCTTCAGAGACATCACGTGTCAGTGCATTACGCGCATCATACATGGTACGTAATACACCCACGATTTGTAGATCAGGATTTAAAGCCTGCTGAATCCGGTCAATGGTCTGAGTCAAATCAGCCAATCCTTCTAATGCATAATACTCACATTGCATTGGAATAATCACGCCATCGACGGCAGCCAAGGCATTTACGGTAATCAAGCTTAAACTTGGTGCACAATCTACAATAATATAATCAAATGATTTTTCAATTTCCTGCAGGGCATCACGCAGAATAAATTCACGGCCTTCCTGTTCGGCAATTGCCAGCTCTACACCAGCCAGATCACGGTTAGCGCCTAATACTTTATATCCAACTTCCGCCTTAGTAATTGCCGTTTCAATCGGCACTTCACCAAGCAACACATCCGTTACTGAATAAAGTAAATCATTTTTCTGAATGCCCGAGCCCATCGTAGCATTACCTTGTGAATCCATATCCACAAGCAGCACACGTTTTTTTAATACTGCGAGAGATGCCGCCAAATTTACTGCGGTTGTGGTTTTGCCAACGCCACCCTTCTGGTTTGCAATCGCAATAATTTGTGCCATGTTGACCCCAATTCCTTTGAAAATCTTAAATACGTTTTAATAAAAGTAAATGACGTTGTTCGTCTAAGCGCGGAACTTTAAGTTCAATAATCTCACAACTAAATTCATCTTTTAAAGCACTAACTTCATCTTCAGGAATTAAACCTTTCATCGATGCAATAATACTTTGCTCATGCATATAAGGTTTTGATGCATCTACAAAATCGGTCAATGATGCAAAGGCACGACTGGTAATCACATCAAACTGACCGAGTTCATTAATACTGTCTTCATTTTCAACGCGTGTTTGCACCGCAATCACATTTTTTAGCTTCAAGTCAGCAATAAACTGCTTCAGGAAACGGATTTTCTTGCCATTTGAATCTAATAGTACGCAGTTACGTTCCGGCTGACATAATGCAATGATCATGCCCGGCATCCCGCCGCCGGTACCAATATCGAGCAAACGGCCTGATGGCAAATCCTTTAAAATACTTAAGCTGTCTAGCAGATGCTTGACCAGCATTTCTTTCGGATCACGAATGGCAGTCAGATTGTATGCCTTATTCCACAGTACCAAAGCGTCTTGGTACTTGAGTAATAAATTTAAAGTTTCATCACTCAATGCTAAACCTAAAGCCTGGCTACCCTGCTTTAATTCCTGAAAAAACGTATGCATAAACAATTAACGCTCGAAAAAATTAGAAGAAAGTATACCGCTTTCTCTATATTGGCACAGTAGGGAGTGCTTAGTGAATATTCACTTAAGCATATTTCCCTTCACGAATTTCAGCATCCAGTGCAGCCAAACGCTCTGGCGTCCCTACATCAACCCAATTACCCATCAGCTTTGAGGCAGCGACTTGATTTGCCAGCATCGCCTCTTTGAGTAATGGCGCCAGTGGACACTTACCTGCTTCCAGACCTACAAACATTTTTGGATCAATCAAAGAGACACCACTAAAGGTCAGATTTTCACCCTGAACATTCTGATCAAAGGTATAAGCTTTACCTTCAGCCAAGCTAAAATCACCTTGTGGGTGCTGAGGTGGATTTTGCACCAACACCAGATGTGCCAGGTTTTCACCCAGCTCCACTGTCAATAATGGCGCAAAATCCATGGTGGTCCAGACATCACCATTCACCAGAATAAAAGGCTGATCCCCCAATAAAGGCAAAGCGTTGATAATACCACCAGCAGTTTCCAGTCCCTCACCTTCATGTGACCATAAAATCTTGACACCAAACTGCGAACCATCACCCAAAGCTTCCACAAGTTTTTCACCGAGCCATGCAGTATTGATGACAATTTCATTGACACCGATCGCCGCCAGCTTTTCGATATGCCAGACGATCAGAGGCTTGTCACCTACTTCCAAGAGTGGCTTTGGTGTATGCAGCGTTAAAGGGCGCATGCGATTACCTAGGCCTGCAGCCAGAATCATCGCTTTCATTTATGCAGCCACCTCATATGAACCATATTTTTCTTCAAAGGCTGGCAATACGCGCTCATTGATAAATTGCATAAACGGCTGCAATTCTGCATAAGGTTTACTTTCTTCCAGCAGATACCACATCACACGCGGCAAATCTTTCAAATATCCCGATTTACCATCACGCTCAAACAGGCGCACAAAAATACCCAGGATCTTGATATGGCGTTGAATGGCCATCATATCGGCATCTTTCTTGAACTGTCCAAAATCACGACCCTCTTTGGCAGAAGCCGGCAATAAATTGTAGAAAGTTTCAAACCAGCGATAGACACGGTCAGCATTCCACTGCACATAGGCATCGCGGGTAATCGAGATTAGATCATAGGTATCCGCACCAATCACGGCATCCTGAAAATCGATCACGCCCAGATCTGTTTCACCCGCTATCTGCATCAGGTTACGGCTATGGAAATCACGGTGCACAATCACTTGAGGTTGGGCTAATGCTGCATTCGCCAGAATGGCAAAGGTACGCTTAATCAGCGCACTTTCCGCTGCGGTCGGAATGACTTTTAAAGCGGGCAACATCCAGTCAGTCAGCAATTCCATTTCCGAGATCAGTTTCTCATAAGAATACTCAGGGAAATGACCTTGGCCTTGAATAGACTGTAACTGAACTAACTGTTTAAAACTCTGCTCATAATAAGCATCGACAGTGTCGTTATTGAGCAGATCAGACAGCATTACATTGCCGAAATCTTCGAGCAGTAATAGACCATTTTCCAGATCCTTCGCCACAATGTGCGGCACGCGAACACCATTCGCATCAAAAAATTCATCTATCGTCACAAAAGGCACACAATCTTCTTTTTCTGGTGGTGCATCCATTAGCATAAATGTTTTATTATTCAGTTTGATTCGTGCATAACGACGAAAACTGGCATCGCCTGCTAAAAAATGAGTTTCAAATTGATCTGAACCGAGTACAGAAGCAATCCAAGATTGTATCAATTGTTCGCGTTGAGTATTCATTTGCAATAAATTCTAGTACAGGCTGAGTTTTTAAAGTGCTAAGTGTAGCTACTTATCAACTTTTTCTCTATGATGCGACAATAATTAATTGCGATAAAAGCATGATTGGTTAATGAGACAAATGAAGCATCAGTTTAAATATAATCCTTTAGCGACTGCGATCTTAACTTTGTTATGTGGTAGCTCAATTTCAAGCTATGCTGCAGAAAATGACTCATCCAACAGCAACAATCAGCAGCTTAAACAAAGCTTACAGGAAACCTATCCTGGTGAAGCATTTTTCTCTCAATATTATGTTGACAAATCCACGCCTGAAGCACAACAACGACAGGGACAGTATTTAAGTTCTGCCTATTGTCAAGGCACCTGGATTACTCCGGTTTCACCTGAAGTTGAAGCAGTTGCTCCAGATCAAGCAACCTCTACTGTTACTGCTGACTATGGCCACTATAATCCGAATGGCGATTCCTACTTAGAAGGCAATGTCATCATTGATCAGCAAGGTCGTCAGATTCGTGCAGATCAAGTGACTATTGACCAGACCCAGACCTACGCCAAAGCTCAAGGTCGAGTACAGCTGGCACAAGCAGGTCTGCTCTCACAAAGTGATGATATTAATTACAACCTAAAAACCCAACAAGGCGACTTAAATAACAGCTTTTATATTGCAGAAGAACAACATGCGCATGGGCGTGCAGAAAAAATCGCCAGAACTTCCACTGAAACAGTTGAGCTAGAAAATGCAACCTATACCACTTGCCCACCTGAACAGAAGCCAACCTGGAAAATTCAGGCGGATCGCATCAAGCTGAATCAGGAAACAGGTCGTGGTGAAACTCGTAATACCAAAATATACGTTAAAGATGTGCCTGTTCTTGCAGTACCTTATTTTAACTTCCCGATTGATGATCGTCGCACCACCGGAATTCTGACCCCTAGTTTTGGTTTTACCAATGATGGTGGCTTAGAACTAGGCGTTCCAGTATATCTAAATCTGGCACCAAATTATGATGCTACCATTACACCACGTTATATCGCTGACCGTGGTGCAATGCTGGATGGTCAGTTCCGTTACTTAACCGAGAACTTTGGCTATGGTCAAATCTGGGGGGGCATTTTACCTTCAGATCGTAGCTATGACGATCAAGACCGTAAAGACCTGCATTTCCGTCATGACTGGCAAATTAACGAGCAGTTCTCAACCAATCTTGAATATAACTATGCTTCAGATAAAGATTTCTTCTCAGATCTAAATAACAACCCAAATTCTAAAACTGATCTGAATTTACGTCGTGCTTGGGAAATTAACTATAAAAATGGTATTCCTGGCTTAAAAGCACAGTTAAAAGTAGAAGATTTCCAGACCCTAGACCCAGAAGTTGCAGATGAAGACCGTCCTTATGCGCGTTTGCCACAATTCCTGGTTAACTATAAAACGGGCAACCCACTCGGCTGGCAATTCGAAGCCAATCACGATACTGCCTATTTCAAAAAAGATGTTAATAATATAAATCCAGCTACAGGCAGTTACGAACCGAGTGGTACACGTATCTATAACGATCTGGCAGTTCGCTATAATCATCGAACGCCTGGCTTATTCCTGCTTCCTCAATTGTCCTTGCGCAATATTAATACCTTCTATGACAAGGACACGATTGATCTTTTAGACCAGAACCAAACTAATTCTTCAAGTGAAGATAAATCTATTGTAGTGCCAGAATTCACTCTCGATGCTGGTTTGATTTTTGAAAAAGAAGGACGCTATTTACAGACACTAACACCTCGTCTGTTTTATGCTTACGCACCTTACGAGAATCAAGAAGGTCAGCCAAATTTTGACTCAGTGAATGCTTCGATCAGCTATGATCAGCTATTCAGCCCACGTCGTTTCTATGGTCATGACCGTTTAGAAGACAATAACTTTGCATCCGTAGGCTTAAGCTACAGCCTGTTCAATGATGTTGGTTTAGAACGCCTGCGTGCCAGTATAGGCCAAAGTTTCTTCTTCGAAGACCGTCGCGTGACTTTAGAACGGGATATTGATGAATATGACCGTGAAACGCATACTGGTCCTGTAATTCAACTATCCAGCCAGCTTTCCAATAATTTCCATGTCAACTTTAACTCAGCATGGATGTCGAATGGTCAGAATGCACAGCGCGATGTGCAAGCCTATTACACTGGTGAACAAGGTAATCTCTACAATGTAGGCTATTTCTATCGCAATGAAATTACTGACCGTCAAAAAAGCTATGATCAAGTGGTTGGTTCATTCATTCAGCCTGTTTTCAATAACTGGCGTCTGATTGGTCATGCTCAATACGATCTGGAAAACAACGTTGCACGTGAATATTTACTTGGCGTGAACTATGAGTCATGCTGTTGGGGTGTTTCCGTCTATGGCCGCTCATATTACAATGATCTGGATGACATCAATGAAGCTGGTGTTAAACCAAAACGCATGATCATGGCAGAACTCAGCCTGAGAGGCCTGGGTGGATTCAACAATAAATTGGCATCACTACTGGAAAACCGTATTCTGGGCTTTAATAATATCAATCAGACTTGGACAGAACGTTAATGAAGACAAAACAGTTAAAACATTTTTTTAAAGCAACCACACTTGCGCTATGTCTTTCTGCAGCAATACCTACTTTTGCTGTTGCACAGACCAAGGATGAAGTTGTAGCTGTTGTCGACAATAGCGTGATTCTTCGTAGTGACCTGGATCAAAGCATTGCAGAGATTTCTCATCAACTCGAAAAGCAAAAGAAGCCTGCACCGTCACAACAAATCCTGCAACAACAAGCCTTAGAGCAACTGATTTTACGTCAGGCTCAACTTGAACAGGTAAAGCGTTATAATGTTCGTCCTGATGAAAAAGCGCTTAATGATGCAGTATTAAAAGTTGCACGCGACTCTGGTTCTTCCAGCCTGGAAGCTTTCCAGCAAAAGCTGGATTCAATTGCACCAAATACTTATGCTGCTCTACGTAACCGTATCGCAGAAGACCTTGCGATTAACCGTTTACGTCAACAGATTGTGACTTCCCGTATCAAAATCAGCGATCAGGATGTGGAAAACTTCCTGAAAACCCCGCAAGGTCAGGCATTACTCGGTAGTCAGGTTCATGTACAACATGTCCGTGTTTCTGGTGACAATACAGCTCAAGTTGCAGCAGAGGTAAAGAAAGAGTTAGAAAGCTCTACCGACCTGAAAGCAATTGAGAAGAAATACTCCAAAAATGGTGTCAAAGTTGAAGCTGCTGACATGGGCTTCCGTAATATTTCAGATATTCCAGATGAGCTTGCATCACGTGTAACCAGCCTTCAGCCTGGTCAAACCTCTGAACTGATTGAAGCCCGCGATGGTGCTCACATTCTTAAGCTGATTGATCGTAAAGCGGGTGAAAAGCGTGCACTCGTACAACAATATCAGACGCGTCATATTCTGATTCAGCCTTCGGAAGTAGTGAGTCCTGAAAATGCCAAACAGATGATTGACAGTCTGTATACCCGCCTAAAAAATGGTGAAGACTTTGCCGTACTGGCGGCTACCTTCTCCAATGATCCTGGTTCAGCACGTGACAGTGGTAGTCTAGGCTGGGTGAATCCAGGTGTGATGGTCCCAGAATTTGAAGAACGTATGAAAAAAACACCTGTGGGCCAAATCAGTGAACCGTTCCAGTCTCAGTTTGGCTGGCATATTCTACAGGTGACAGATACGCGCCAACAGGATATGACTTCAGAATACCAGGAACGTATGGCACGTCAGCTTTTAGGCGAACGTCAGTTTGATACAGAACTGGATAGCTGGTTACGTGAGACCCGCAGTAATGCCTTTGTTGAGATTAAAGATCCACAACTGGACCGTAAAAAGAATTAATATTCAGCATCTTTAAAAAAACCGGCTTTTGGCCGGTTTTTTATTATCTATATAAGACTATTACCATAAAAAAACCTCTCATTTCTGAGAGGTTTTTTAGATTCTTAAATCAGATTAACGGTTGTTTTCGTCATCTTGAGAATCTTCGAATTTTGCATCGTCACTAAAGCCAGCACCTTGACCACCAAAGCCGCCTTGACCACCGAAGCCGCCTTGACCACCAAAGCCGCCAGGTTGACCGCCACCGAAGCCACCTTGACCACCGAAGCCGCCAGGTTGACCGCCACCGAAGCCACCTTGACCGCCGAAGCCGCCAGGTTGACCGCCACCGAAGCCACCTTGACCGCCAAAGCCACCAGGTTGGCCACCACCGAAGCCACCTTGACCGCCGAAGCCAGCACCTTGAGGACCAGCAGGAGCACCAGCAGGACGTGGGTTACGTGCAGGAACTACGGTAGAAATCGCGTGTTTGTAAACCATTTGGCTTACAGTATTTTTTAATAATACAACGTATTGGTCAAATGATTCGATATGACCTTGTAGTTTGATACCGTTAACCAGGAAGATAGAAACAGGAATACGTTCTTTACGTAGGGAATTCAAGAACGGATCTTGTAAAGTTTGACCTTTAGACATGTTATAACTCCAAAAAATTTTAAAATCAGCGCAAAAAACTATCTTTATTTTTCAATTAAAAATTATAAAAAAGATAGTCTGTAAATTTTGCTTTATCCGTAACAGTTTCGCAAGTCTTCTTGAGCCTGCTGTGCGGTAAAATATGTAGTAAATTTATGCTTATCTTGCAAAGATCTTAACCATGTGTATTGACGTTTAGCCAGTTGTCGTGTTGCAAACAATGCCTTGTCTTCCATTTCTCGCTGTTTTTCAATACTTCGCTCACTGTTTTTTATAAATTCGATCGCCTGACGGTAACCAACGGAACGCATGGATGGAAGATTTTCATCAAAATCGTATTTTTTCATCAAGTTTTCCACTTCATTTAAAAAACCGATTTCCCACATAATTTCTAATCGTTTTTCAATACGCTTGTGTAATTCTACTCGGTCTGGGATCAGCGCGTAATTATGAAAACTGTAACGATATGGTTGATTTTTTGGTTGTTCTGCTTGTAGTTTTGTTATAGCTTGGCCAGTCAGCTTATAAACCTCTAAAGCACGAATAATGCGCTGTTTGTCACTTACTTTAAATTTTTGCCCTGCAATTGGGTCTACCGTACATAATTCCGCATAAACTGCTTCCCACCCTTCCCGTTCGGCTTTTGCTTCAATTTCCGCACGTACCTTATAATCTGCACTGGGTAGATTATCAGATAATCCTTCTAGCAATGCTTTGAAATAAAGCATTGTTCCACCAACCAAAATTGGGGTTTTGCCACGTGCATGCATATCATCAATCAGGCGACAGGCATCTTCGACAAAATTGGCTGCTGAATAGACCTCTAAAGGACTAATAATATCAATCAGATGATGTGGATATTGCTCTAATTCTGCTTTGGTTGGCTTGGCTGTACCAATGTCCATTTCCCGGTAAACCAGTGCAGAATCGACGGAAATCAGCTCAAAATTTCCTTGCTCATAGAGTTCACATGCCAAAGCGGTTTTACCACTTGCAGTTGGTCCCATTAAGTTGATGACCGGCAATTGATTTGACATGTACCACTACTCTCCTCGAGCAAAAAGTTTATCTAGTTGAGCCAGTGGGAAAGCACGCCATGTTGGACGTCCATGATTACACTGGCTGGCAAATTCAGTTTGTTCCATCTGACGCAATAAGGCATTCATTTCAGACAGGCTTAAAATACGGTTTGCACGTACCGCACCATGACAGGCCATGCCCGCCAGGATCTGGTCACGCTTTTGCAACAGGCCTTGCGCCTGATCCGTTGGGTCCAGATCATCCAGTAATTCAGGAATCAAGGCATCAAAATCTGCCTTATGCAGGATCGCAGGAACTCCGCGCACGATCACCTGTTCATCACCATACTGGTCAATCTCCAGACCAAATCGGGCCAGCTGTTCCTTCAACTCTTCTACACGCATGGCCTGCATACGACTGATAGACACCACCTTAGGAATTAAAAGCTGCTGCGATGTCCAGAACTCCGGTTTATCCCAGGCAGACTTCATTTGCTGCAACACGATACGCTCATGTGCTGCATGCATATCTACAATAATCAGACCTTCTGTGTTTTGTGCAAGGATATAAATCCCATGCAGCTGTGCAATCGCAATGCCTAAAGGATGCTCATCTACTTTGGCCTGCACATGTGTGTGAAAAGACTGCTCAGGGCTCAGCTGCTCAGTTTCAGAGTTTGCTCTAAGTGGTGCCAAATAGCTTTGTAAGGCATTGTTAAGCTGCTGTGAACCACTATAAGGCTTGGTATAATCCTGCACATAATGCACAGTTTGTGGACGCGAAGATTCAAAGTCAGTCAGCACATCTGAAGCTTCAGCTTCTATATATTTATGCGTATTACGAGGATGTAGATGCTGCTGAACTGCATAAGGTTCAGGAGGGGACTGCGGTGCAGCCTGATGCAGGCTAAACTGTTCCTGATAACGCGGCTGAGGCGTAAGTGGCGCAGGTTCCTCAGTTTTCATTGCATCAGCCAGATTAGCTGTTGCGGTCTGGAACTGTGCTAGCGTTTCTTTGGCATAATGACGTACAAACTCATGTACTTCACGCTGATTCAGGAAACGGATTTCATGTTTAGTTGGATGTACATTGACATCAATATTTTCCGGATCTACTTCCAGAAACAGCAGATAAGCTGCATGCTGGTTTCCATGCAGAATGCCGTCATACGCCATACGCAATGCATGAGAAATGGTCTTGTCTCTTACGATACGACCATTTACATAGACATATTGCATATCGGCTTGCGCACGCGCATCCGAAGGATGACCGAGCCAGCCAGACAAACGCATGTTGATACTATCTGCATCCATCCAGTAAGCATTTTCAGTAAATTGGCGCCCCAATAACTGCTGCACACGCTGGAAACGTAATGCTCCACTGTCTGCCACAGGCAGATTCAGCTTGATACTTTCATTATGTTCCAGCACAAAACGGATATCGAAATGAGTCAGTGCCAGACGACGTACAATCTCTTCAATATGACCAAATTCAGTGCCCGGTTTTTTCAGAAATTTACGACGTGCCGGTACATTAAAGAACAGATCCTGCACCCGGATATGGGTACCACGTGAAGTGGCAACTGCCTGAATTTCCTGATGGTCAAAAGCAGTACCATTCACTTCAACCTGATAACCAATGCCATCTTCGCTTTGGCTACTGGTCAAGGTTAGACGCGATACGGCTGCAATCGAAGCCAGCGCCTCACCACGGAAACCCAGACTGGTGATGGCATGCAATTCCTCTGCTGTCTGAATTTTACTGGTGGCATGACGCATGACCGCCAGCGCTAAATCTTCCGGGTGAATTCCTCGACCATTGTCAATAATTTCGATCAGTGTACTACCGCCCTGTTCTACACGAATCACCAGTTCAGTCGCACCAGCATCAATCGAGTTTTCGAGCAGTTCTTTCACTACAGATGCAGGTCGTTCAATCACTTCACCCGCTGCAATCTGGTTCGCCAGTGCAGGATCAAGTGAACGGATACGGCGTACGCTTAAATCATTCGACATGTGGGAATTGCTGCTCCAAAGCCTGCTGTAATACTGAGTTTGATGAAGTCAACGTTGCAGTACGAGTCAACTCATCTTCGGATTTAAGAATTTCAATGATCAGATCTGCTTCAGGTATTTCATCACCACCTTTAGATGGCCATTCAAACAAGAATAATGCCTTTGGGGTTTCAAGATAATCCCGAATACCCATCAGTTCCAGTTCATAGGGATCATTTAAACGGTACAGGTCAAAGTGGAAAATATCCTTCCCTTGAATATTATAAGGTTCTACCAATGTATAGGTTGGACTTTTGACCGAACCCTCATGACCGAGCTGTTGTAAATAATAGCGCGTCAATGTCGTCTTGCCTGCTCCCAGATCACCGATCAGATAGATCACTCCCGTACTAAAATTCGCGGCCAATACCTTAGCCAGCTGTTGGGTATCTTCTTCATGATTTAAGGTGACAGTAAATGAATAAGGCATATGACTCACGACATGATTCAAAGGAACAAATATGATAGCATCGCCGCAGTTTAAAAGCCTATTCCGCCGCATGAGAAACTGTATTTTTTCATAGCATTTGTTTCCTGAATGAGATCCACTTCCCCATATGAATACTTCTGCTGAATTTATCCCACCGATGATCAACGGCGTCAGTGCCAGCAAAGTTTTCTTGCAACCATCCACTGCTGCAACAGTCTATGACTATTTATGTACACAGTTTCCGCATATCCAGACCAGTGAATGGCAATCTCGTTTTCAGGAGGGTCTGGTTTATGATGCACAGGGAAATAGCTTAAATCTAAATAGCCTCTTTCAGGCGAATAGCCACTGTTTTTATTATCGCTTTCTGGCACACGAAGTGCATGTTCCTTTCGAACACCAAATCCTGTTCGAAAATGAACATTTTATGGTGATTGATAAACCACATTTTCTAACCATGAGCCCGACCGGACAATATGTACAGGAAACCCTGCTGGTTCGTCTAAAGAAACAGACCGGGATTGAGCACCTAACTCCGATTCACCGACTGGATCGGGAGACGGCTGGCGTAGTGCTTATCTCTAAAAATGTAGCATCGCGTGGACTTTATCAGCAGTTGTTTGCTACACGCCAAGTACAGAAAACCTATCATGCGATTGCAGGTTATCGTGAAGAACTTCGCTTTCCGCAAATTGTGCGTTTACGCATGGATAAAGGTCAGCCTTTCTATACTATGCAGGTTTTAGAAGGTGAGCCTAATAGTGAAACCGAAATCACCTTATTAGAACAGCAAGATCATTTAGCCAAATACGAACTGAAACCACATACTGGCAAGCAGCACCAATTACGTGTGCACTTAAACTTTTTGGGCATACCGATTCTGAATGATCCGTTTTATCCTAGCGTTGCACATAAAGCAGATAATGATTTTTCTGCACCCTTACAGTTATTGGCCAAACACATCCAGTTTATTGACCCTATTACCCAGCAATTGATGCAGTTTTCTTCCGAGCAAGTGCTGACACTGTAATGCAGCTGTCATTACGATTTATTTTCAGAATTGATTCGTATAAGGATTGTATTTCAAATGTAATGGATTAAAATGAATGCGAAAAGTTAAGTATTTTAAAGTCTTGAATATATTATGAGAAAAACTGAAGTCTACCAAATACGCCTGGATTCTCAAGAAAAGAAACAAGCCTTTGCCGTATTTAAGCAATTGGGAATCACACCAGCTCAAGCAGTCCGCTTGTTTTTCAAACAGGTAGTGCTGACTAAATCCATCCCCTTCTCTATTGAAAATCAGAATATTAACCTTGAACAATTAATCAAGCTGCGCAAACTGAAGCAAAGTGAATCTAAACCTGTAACTGCCGGCCTGATTGCAGACACTACAGAACAGGCAGCATTGGATCTACATGCTGATGATGATCATTTTGATTTATTTGAAGAACTGAATGCCATTTTGGGCGAAAGTGACAAAATTTAACACTGTCGCATTTTCAAACAATTTCGTACGCTACACTTCCCCAAACTTCGTTATGCTCCATGAATACATAATAATAAAACATGGAGTAATTAATGCTTGTCCGACGTGCTCAGGTAGAAGACCTGCAACAGCTTTCAGTTTTATTTGATGAATATCGCCAGTTTTATGGAGCTTCCTCAAATCAGGAACTTTCATATCATTTTCTAAAACAGCGATTTGAAGACCAACAGACGGTGATTTTTATCAACACCAAGGATGATATTTTTACCGGATTTATCCTGCTTTATTTAAGATTTTCCTCAGTAGCTTGTTCAAAGTTTTATGTGCTGGATGATGTGTATATCACTCCAGTGTATCGCCGTCATGGCGCTGCACGACAACTGATTGATACCGCTATTTTATTTGCCCGACATGAAAATGCACTTCGCATTAGCCTGGACACCCAGAAAAACAACCACCAATCGCATAAACTATATGAATCAATGGGATTTATGCGAGATGATGAATTTGTCACTTTCCATTGTTTTCTTAAGTAAATCCTAAACTTTATTCGGCACGGTATTTAGCTTGAATCACTTGATCTTCAATTAAATAAATCCACTCACCTTCTGGCAAATCATTCAAAGTCAATTGACCTATTTGAGCCCGATGTAGTTTTTCAACTTTATTCCCCACAGCTGCCAGCATACGTTTCACCTGATGATAAACACCTTGATGCACTGTCATTTGCAAACGCTTTTCTTCCAGACGAATGACATCCGTAGCAGCATACATACCTTTTTCATTGCGTAACTCAACACCTTGTTCTAGCTGCTTGATCTGCTCATCCGTAACAGGGTCTGCGGTATCCATCTGGTAAATCTTGGCAACATGCTTTTTAGGATGAGTTAATGCCTGCAAAAATTGACCATCATCAGTCAGTAACAGCAAGCCTGTCGTATCCTGGTCTAAACGACCTACACACTGAATTCCACGATTCATGAGCAAGTCATCAAACAGCTCAAAGACACTAAAATGATGGGTTGCCTGATGCGAACACTCATAACCTTGTGGCTTGTTTAAGGCAATATAGACTTTTTCCCGATATTGATAGATTTCGTCATACACATTGAACTCTAGCTGATCCAAATCAAGTTTATGCTTTGGATTATCAATGATTTCACCCTGGATGCTCACAGCGCCATTCTTGATCAGTTGCTGGCAATACTTACGCGAGCCAAAACCTTGTGACTGCAACATTTTTTCCAGAAGCATAAACTTCAATCTCTGATATTTCATTCAAGCTCTATTCTATACCGAAACCGTGCACTCTGGATTCAGCTTTATATAAGGTTAGTTTCGGTTGCTGAAAATGGCTACAATAGCGTGATTATTCTCTCAACTCCTATCTTATGCCTCAACTCGATCTGAATTTGCTGGTACTTTTGATTTTACTGGCGTGTGGTATCTTCAGCCACAATACCGCTGTGACGATTGCTGCAGGTGTGCTGCTCGTATTAAAAATCACACCGCTGAATGAAATGCTGCCCTATGTCCAGACACATGGCCTGAATATCGGCGTGATTATTTTAACCATTGGCGTATTAGCACCAATTGCCAGCGGCAAGATTTCAGGTGACAGTATTTTGAAGTCTTTTTTGAGCTGGAAATCTTTACTGGCGATTGCAGTAGGTATTTTTGTCGCGTGGCTGGGTGGCCGCGGAGTCAAACTGATGACCAATCAACCCAATGTGGTTGCAGGTTTACTGATTGGGACAGTTGCAGGTGTGGCTTTCTTAAGAGGTGTTCCGGTCGGGCCGTTAATTGCCGCAGGAATTTTATCATTATTGATTAGTACGCAATAAGTTTGAAATAAAATTCCTATTTAGTTAACCCTAACTTAAACATCCATTCTTCCAGGATTTCTAAAAATATTTAGAGATCAAATTATATGACTAGCGGCATTGAGGTCGCACATTGATTGCCTTGCGCAAGCTATAAAGCAGTACTTAAAGCTTGCTCAGGATATGCTGTCAGATCAATAAATGGCTTTTATCTTGCGAAACGATGTTTCTCATGGCCTGTCAAAAGTAAGGTAATTACAACATGCCAAATCTTGAACTTATTAACTAAGAATGAGCAAATGATAATAATTACTACAATTACCCTACAAGCTAGAAATCCATTCCGCTCATAGAAGTTTTTTATATCAAATAGCTTTTCTTATTCCACAAATAGTAGCGCCAAACGCACCTGGTCATAACCCATACGTGGACTGGTTAACTCGACAATCGGACGCAGTTTAATAGACCCATCATCATTGAAATGATCGGTATTCTGTCGCTTAGTCAGACGTTTATAGATCTTACGCACTTGTTCAACCACTTCCTCACCCGGATGAGCTACAGATATATCTAAACCTTGCTCTTTATGCAGTCGACCTAAATGGTTAATAATCGTTGCCGGTGTTAAGCCACGCTCAGTGGCGATATCGGCAATATCATAACCTTCTCCAAACAGTTCACGCGTTTCATCCAGCGTTGCGGCAGCATAATTCTGCTTGCCGCCATTTTTCGCCAGTTTTTTTTCATTACGCTGAATTTCAGTTTCATTCAGCGTGCCACCGCAGTGACGGATAAAGGCATTATGTTGTTTGGTTAAATCAATATTTTCAAAGTGTTCTTCGGCTTCACTCGACAACTCCTGAAAACGGCGGTCTGCCTTAATTGCCAGACTATCCAGCTCCAATGCCTGTTCGTTAAAACCTTTCAGACGTAGACCATCTAAAGTTTTTAAACGCGAAAGTGCCACATAGCCCTGTCCTTTTTCAAAAGTATGGCTCAAGTCAATTTCGGCAGCTTCCAAGGTCATACCCTGTGATTTATGAATCGTAATCGCCCATGCTAGACGTAAGGGAATTTGCTGGAAACTGGCAATGGTTTTACCCGCTTCATTGTCTACTGACCAGGTTTCTGGCTCAACCAGCAACGTCGTCCCATCTGTGAGTTTGACTTTAGGCAATACCCCAAATTCATCATCTTCTTCAAAACCGATAACTTCACCCAAACTGCCATTGATATAACCCAAGTCAAAATTATTTTTAACAAACATGACTTTAGCATGCTTTTTCAGTGTTAAGGTTTCTGGTGCACGCACTGAAGATTTCAGCGTTTCGATCAGCTTGTCATTGCCGTCGCACTGGGCATCAAACTGGCGCGGCTCATTATCAATTTCATTTAAATGCCGGAAGTTGATACTGTCCACATCCATATTATGCGTATACAGACGCGTATAGGTGTCGCCAATCTCCTGATGACGTGTTCCTTGCAAGGCATTTCGATGTTCTGTACCAATCGCCTGTGCACGGATCGCATTTAGAATATCATTTAGATAGTCATTGCCCTGACGGTGCTGCTCAGTCAGATAACAAACGCGAAATTTGGCTTCAACCCAGGCATCTGACATAAAGCAGAATTTATCCCGGTTGCGTTCATCATTTTTGCCCACTGGAGGCAACTGAAAGAAATCGCCAGCAACGATCACCTGAATACCACCAAAAGCTTCATCAGATTCTTTGAAATACTTTAATACCTGATTAACCAGATTTAGCTGCTTGGCATGCAGCATAGAAATCTCATCAATAATCAGTACCTGAGCATTTTCCAGATGTTCTTTCAGATATTTGCGCTCTTTCATACGCTTCAGGTCTTCTTCTGACAAGAAGTCCTTAATCCCGATACCGGCCCAGGTATGAATGGTCATGCCATTCATGTGCGTTGCCGCGATACCTGTAGACGCTGTAATCGCAACAGATACCTTACGTGCTTTCAAATAATTGATATATTGATTCAGGGTATAGGTTTTCCCTGCACCAGCCGAGCCTGTTAAAAATACATTTTCGCCCGCTTTGAGTAACTTAAGTGCAGTTTCCTGTTTCATATGACCTATACCGTGAAAGAACGGCTATAGCCTAACGACTTTTCCGGCAAAAGTTAAGTATTCAGGTCCAAATCAGAATCTATACACGACGTATGCAGTCGTCTGTTAAACCAGCTGATGAAATGAATTGCCATATCGATATATTGCGGATCTGCTTTTTGGTTGTGGGGATATTCCAGCTGATCAAAAATAATTTCCTGATCCTGTATATGACAACCCAAGAGCAGTGGCGTAGATAATTCTGCATGACTGACATGAAAAGCAACATATTCCCCTTCTATGATCCGCTGTGCATAACTGGCGGCCAGACAGTTCTGAAAAATCCGAGCTTCCTCAATAATCTGGTCTATATTTTTTAACTCTTCAAATTTCCAGTCAAAATAATAGAAATGTGCTTCATTCGTCAGACTTTTCCAGTCCTTAAGTGCAAAGTCCTTTTTCAGTCGGGCAATAATTTCCTGCTTCTGAATCTGGTCATGCCAGGCAATGGCCTGAATAAACAAACCCTTCCAGGTCAGACTTTTTGGAATATTTTTATGTATAGCAAAATATTCTGCCAGATAGTCACGTACATAACTGTCAAAAATTGATTCGCGCACATTGGCATCTTGCAGATAAAACAGCTGTCGAAACTCAGTCAACTGAATCCGATAACGCTGCAACTCGGTATAAAAATCGCGATTTTGTTGAGTAGCTGGCCGGATATATTGCTGTACCGCTTCAGGCAGATGAGAAGTTGCTTTATGTAAATGCTGCATATAGGCCTGCATGACCCGGCTTAAACCCATATATACCTTCTTGGTGGTGCAATCATCCATCTTGACTACTTCGCGCATCAGGCCGATCCACTCGTCCAGATACAGAATTGACGGACTGATAGCAATACGGTGGTCATTAATCGCCTGACGTGTTCCTTTTAATACTACGGATTTGTTATCCGGATGCGTGAACCATTTATACTGTATGGCATACTGATGCACACTATGAATAAATAACCGCGCTGAAGCATATTGAAAATATTGCAAGGTCGCCAGCAGCACCTGTGGATGTACCTGATGAGTATTCAGGAAACTGATCGCCGTGACTGTAACGCGTACACTACTGTGCTGAATATTCGTGCTAATCCAGTCCAACACTTCAGCAGACTGCTTGAACAGCCAGTTGATCGCCCGATTACAGTCAAACAACGGCAGTTTCGCGACTTTTTTCTGCCATAACTGATGATTATTTTCCAGAAAATGCTTCTTGCTCAGCAGATCATCCCGTCCCCAAGTATCACGATTCATCAAACGCACGAAACCCAGCATATTGCTATGCTCTAAGGCGTGCCTGAACAGGAGTTCAATGTCGTTTACATGATCATTCAGCTCATGCAGATTAAAGCGTTCCTCAAAGGATAAACTCATAATACGGTAGATTGCCGGATGCAAAAATTGTGCTGCGCTAAAACAGAATTCATCCAGACTGTGCATAAGTCCCTGAATCGAAAAAAAGTCAGCGGGCGCTAAATATTCTAAGGAAAAAATCTTCTGCATTTGCTGCAAAATGTTTTGAGGTGGTTCTTTTGCATATAAGACATAGTCACTCATTACTGGCGTGGTATACAGACCCGCTCTTCTCATCAGATGATCAATGATTTCTGCCTGCACAACGGAAAGTTGCTGCACGAATTTCAGCACACGTGCAGGCCCATTGACCCATTGATAGACCTGTTCGATCAGCAGCTTACGTAACTGTTGCGCTTTATCACGCAAGAATAGGGAATGCTGGGGTTTTAAATCACCAGTCAGGAAATGGATATCCTGTAAAAAGAACTCTTCCAGAGTGTCTGACTTGTGATGCTGCACACTAAAATGTGGTTCTGCCAGCAATTGCGCTGTGCCCTGCTGAATGTGCTGAGGCGTATGCAGCTGGATATGAAACAGGCCATTTGCCAAGACGATCCGATATCGTTCATGAACCAGCTTGAACATATTCTGGGCATTTAAATTCCCCACAATGTCCCACTGATCCTGATAAATATCATACAAGCAATCTGAAATACGAAGCAACTGCCTGGCGAGCTGCTGATACTGCGGTACTAAACTCTCCTGTTCCATACACGCACCTAAAATGGACTATAAACTCATTTAAGCATATTCAAGTCATCTGACACAGACCAGTAAAATAGCTCATATAGAAAAATAATAAAATAAATCAGATAAACAGCTCGTATTTAAACCCAGTTCATTTTTATTTTTCAGGATTTAGGTGATAGCTCGGATGCCCGGATATTTTTTAATTCTTCAATTGCCTGATAGATCTGTTGCTGAATCTGATCACGGAATAGTGTCATATCTTCTTGACTCTGGATATGAGAGATAGATAAAGCTGGCTGAAACTGAAAATAGAAAGGTAAACGCTTGGGGAAAAGATTTTTCGGCAAGGAAGGAATAACATCCCCTTTACGCAAGAGTTTATTAAGTGCAGAAACTTTGAGTAATTTCTGAAAGTATTTATTTTCCACGACCTGACGGGCATCAAAGCCAATTTCGAAAATTTCATCACCGCCTAGGGCAGCAAACGGTACGATATTGTAGTCAAATTCTTGTGCCAGCCTTAAAAAGCCATAACGCTGTTTCCAGATCAGCTGGTACTGCTCGCCTTCGCGTTTCAGCACTTCTCGTCCTCCACCCGGGAAGACCAGAATCGAATAACCCTGGCGCATAACTTCACGTACATATTCCTGCACACCATCAATCGCGCCAAACTTCCTGAAGATTTCACGCCAGAGCGGAATATAAAAGTGGCTATGGTCCGCAATACTGACCACAGCCACTTTATGTTCGTTGTACAGGTAATCAATAATCATGGGTGAATCAAACACTCCATAGATCGAATGATTACCGACATACATTGCTGGTCGTGAAGCATCAATGTGCTGAGCACCGAAAAAAGTCGGCGTAAAATACAGTTTGGATAACCCGCTTAAGCGTTTGATCCAGGCTGCATCATGCTGAACCTGCAAGATGTCTGCTCTAGCTTAAGCGATGTGCTTTTTCACCAGGATTGAGCCTACAGAGTAGCCCGCACCGAATGAACATAACACACCATATTCACCGTCATTTACTTCATGTGCCGTACGGTGCAATGCAATGATGACACCTGCTGAAGATGTATTTGCAAACTCGTCCAAAATCAATGGTACCAGTTCTGACTTCGCGTGTTCTTTACCTACGATCAGTTTTAGAATCAGCTCATTCATATTCACGTTCGCCTGGTGCAACCAGAAACGTTTTACATTAGTCGGTTCAATCTGATTCTTTTCCAACTGCTTGGTGATCATCTTCGCAACCAGCGGACAAACTTCCTTGAACACCTTACGACCGTCCTGACGGAAACGGTTATTGTCGATATCAGCATCCACTTCGCTTAGGTTCAGATAACCAAAGTTATTGCGGATGTTGTTTGAGAACTGGGTGAACAGTTCAATATCTTCAATTTCGAAACCAGTTTTAGTTTCAGTCTCTTCAATGATTGAAGCAGTAGCGACATCACCAAAGATGAAGTGACAGTCACGTGAACGGAAATCGGTATGACCAGAGGTGATTTCAACATTTACCATTAATACGCGGCGCGCGCCAGACTTGATCGCATCAGCGGCCTGCTTAATCCCGAAAGTTGCTGCAGAACATGCCACGTTCATGTCATATGCATAGCCTTGAATACCCAGAGCGGTCTGGATTTCAATTGCAAGCGCTGGATAAGCACGCTGAATATTCGAACATGACAGAATCACAACATCGATGTCTTCTGCAGTTACACCTGCATTTTCCATCGCCTGTTTCGCTGCAGCCACGCCCCACTCTGCCTGAATAGACAATTCATCATTTGAACGTTCATGCAGTAAAGGACGAAGACGTTTTGGATCCAGAATACCAGTTTTCTCAGCGACATAACGGCGTTTGATGCCAGAAGCTTTTTCAATAAATTCTGCACTCGAACCACGCAATTCTTCAATTTCGCCCGCAGCGATTTTGTCAGCATTCTCGAGGTTATACTGTTCCACATAAGCATTTAAACTTTCAACTAACTCTTCATTGGTAATGAAATCTGTTGGATGGAACAGACCAGTACCTGTAATGCGGATGCCCATGTAAAACTCCTTTTAGAAATTACCTATATGTTAACTGATTCCAAGACGATCCCATACTTTTTGTAGGCGATTCGGAGAAACTGGTGCTTTAGTTTTCATCGGTTGTGAAAATAAAGAGATCCGCAATTCCTCAACCATGAAATACAGTTCTTTCAGGCGAGCGTCATTTTTAAACTGGAACAATTTTTCCATCCAAGGGTCAATTTGATCAATGGCAGAATCATCCCTTTGTAAATTATTTGGCAAACGGTCAAGACGCAAAATCAGTGCCTTGAGATAGCGTGGAAATTCAATCCAGACATCCGCCGGTACGGAATAAACAAAGTCAGAAAGATTCATCAAATCTAGCTGATCCTCAATGTCATCAATGTTCTTGCCAAACACAGAACCGTCTAAAACCAACAATTTCCGGCGTATTTCCTGCCACTGGGTATAAATATCGGTGATATCCCGTAAAGCTGCTTGACCATAAGTTAGGAAAGATTTTTTTACATCTTCTAACAACTTTTGGAACTCTTGCACATTGACAGGAAGCTCTTTTATTGCCATCTGGAGTGTGGCATAAACTAACATTTGTTCCAGCCTGGCTTTATCACCCAAGGGTGAATAGGCCAATGCCAGTGGTTTAGAAATCTGTTTTTTCAGTTGGCGAATCAGATCACCGAGCTGCATATGCACCAGGCGGATTATCCCGGCACGATGCTGACGAACCGCTTCAGCCTGATCATTAAAGGTCTGAATCACCACACCAGATTCATCTTTCTGTTCCAGTGCAGCAAAGTCTTTAGTGGGTACCAGAGCCTGGTATTGTTTCACCACTACACCTGTCACTTTTTGCGAAGCTTCAAATACAAAGCTTTCCGGGAAAGTTTTATATTCACCTTTCAGCTGTTTGACTGGACTATGTGTTTCAGTACGACAACGGGCTTTCAGCTCTTCCAGATCGCGGCCCTGCTCAATCACACGACCTTTCTCATCAATCACCTTAATTAAAGGCAACAGATACTGCTCAACGCGTTCCAGCGAAAAGTCTTTTTCGGTAATCTGTTCACCACGCAACTGGAATGCCAGAAAGCTAAAGATATGCTTCTGCAAATCTGTCGCATCAATACGTGCCATTAACTTACGTGCAGTATCCGGAATGGGTACCAGATTACGTCGTTTATCTTTTGGTAAAGCTTTTAATAAAGCTTCGATCAGGTCCTGACGCCAGCCTGGAATCCCCCAGGACCAGAGATTTTCATCCACTTGAGGCAAAGCCTGTAGTGGAATACGAACGGTCGCGCCATCTTCATCATGGCTTGGGTCAAAACGATAGCTGGCTGCCAGACGTAACTCACCATTACGCAAATAGTCCGGGAACTGCTGCGTGGTCGGACGGTCATTCAACCATAATGCATCATCATCAATAAACAGATATCGCGGATCTTGAGGCTCTACCGTAGCACGCCAGTCTTCGAAACTACGGCGACTTGCCACTTCTGGCGGCACTTTGGAAGCATAGAACTGATAAATGGTTTCTTCATCCACTACCAGATCACGACGGCGCAGCTTGTCTTCAACCCGCTCCACTTCTTCAAGCTTGAGTAAATTATACTTCAAGAATGGTGGCGTAATTCCCAGATGACCTGTGGTCAGTGCATCACGCAGGAAGATTTCATGTGCAGCTTCCTGATCCACTTTCTCATAATTGATCTGACGTTTGGGTTCAATGATCAGACCAAACAGTGAAATCTGGTCATAGGCATTCACCACGCCAGCTTTTTTAGACCAGTGTGGTTCAAAGTAATGGTGTTTTACCAGATCACGTGCAGCGAGCAGAATCCATTCCGGCTCAATTTTGGCAAGCGTCCGTAAATACACCTGTGAGGTTTCCACCATTTCAAAGGCCATCACCCAGGGGGTATTGGTCTTATGCAAAGTCGAAGCCGGAAATACACGCGCCTTCTGCTGACGCACCGCCATAAACACATTACGTTCATCAGTCTTGTTGGCAATGAAAGACAACAGACCGGTTAATAAGGCACGGTGCAGATTTTCATAGCTGGCTTTCTTTTCATTAAAGGAGAGGTTCAATCCCTTAGCAAGGTCAACCAACTGTTCATGGGTTTTCTTCCATTCACGTAAACGTAGCCAACTGAGGAAATGATTCCGCGCAAAAGTACGACGCTTGTTCTCGCTCATATTTTCACGATTGGCGTGCAGGGTTTCCCACAATTTGATATAAAACAGGAAATCTGAATCTGCTTCACGGAACAGCGCGTGTTTTTGATCAGCCTGCATCTGCTTGTCAGCTGGACGTTCACGTGGGTCTTGGACAGCCAGCGCAGCAACAATCACCAATACTTCATTCAAAACGCCGAAATGTGCTCCACCGAGAATCATCCGTGCCAGACGTGGATCAATCGGCATTTTTGCCATTTGATAACCAATCTTGGTCAGCTCATTTTTCTTCTCGGACATTGCCCCAAGCTCAATTAAGAGCTTACGACCATCATTCACTAAACGGTGATCTGGTGGCTCAATAAAATCGAATTCTTCCAGTGAACCCAGTTTCAGACTCTGCATTTGCAAGATGACTGATGCCAGGTTAGTTCGCTTGATTTCCGGTTCAGTAAACTCAGGACGACTTAAAAAGTCTTCTTCTGAATACAGGCGAATACATACACCCGGCGCAATACGACCACAACGACCTTTACGCTGATTCGCTGCGGCCTGGGAAATCGCTTCAATTGGCAGGCGCTGTACACGTGAGCGATAGTTATAACGCGAGATACGGGCAAAACCGCTATCAATTACATAACGGATGTTCGGCACTGTCAGTGCAGTTTCCGCCACGTTGGTCGCGATAATAATGCGTCGACCACCACCAGATGGATTAAAGATTTTTTGCTGTTCAGCTAAAGCCAGCCGCGCATACAACGGTAAAACTTCAGTATGTCGTGGACCATGCTTGATCAGAGTCTCCTGAAGCTCACGAATTTCCTGTTCAGTACTGGCAAAAATCAGGATATCGGCATGTTCAGGATGACCTTTCTCTTGCGCATCCTGAAAACATTCTTCTACAGCGGCTACGACTGCACGTGGCAGGTTTTCTTCAAAATCATCAAATTCGTCGTCATCACTACCGCCAATCGTCATTTCCGAAATTGGACGATAACGCAGTTCAACCGGATAGCTACGACCTTCGACTTCAAAGATTGGTGCACCATTAAAGTAGTTACTAAAGCGGTTTACATCCAGTGTTGCTGAGGTAATGATAACCTTCAGATCTTTACGACGTGGCAGTAACTGCTTCAGATAACCCATAATAAAGTCGATGTTCAATGAACGTTCGTGTGCTTCATCGATAATGATGGTGTCATATTTGGTCAGGAAGCGGTCATTGGCCAGTTCAGCCAGCAAGATACCGTCCGTCATTAAACGAACCAGAGAATCCTGTGAACCCTGCTCATTAAAACGGACCTTAAAGGAAATTGACTCGCCGAGCTTTTCCCCAACTTCTTCTGCAATACGTTGCGATACACTACGCGCAGCCAGACGACGTGGCTGGGTATGACCAATCAGGCCGGTCAGACCGCGTCCGGCCAACATGGCAATTTGGGGCAACTGTGTGGTTTTACCGGAACCCGTTTCACCAGCAACAATAATAACTTGGTGTTTTTGAATCGCTTCAATCAGTTTATCGGTATATTGGGTGACCGGAAGTTCCTGATTCAGCTTGATATTCGGAATACGTTCGACACGCTCTAGAACTTTTAAATGCGATTTTTCGAATAATTCTTGGTATTGCTTTTCATTGGCATCCTTACCCTTACGTAAACGATTTAAACGGTGGAGGTCACGTGCCATCACCCAGTTTTCGACATTTAAACCTTTCGCAGCCAAGTCAGCGCCCTACAACTATTCTAAAACATACTATTCTACTCACTTTCATGCATTTTCCCAATGTACTTATGCGCACTTAGAGCGTAATTTGGTTGTTGCAGCGTGACTAAAAGCTATGATTTACATTGCGCTCGGATCTGGAGCTGATTCGTATTTTTAAAATATTGCCAGCAAGTAAATACTCAGGCTTCTCTCTCAATACCCAGAGCTATCCATTTCAAGTCAAAATTTTAAAATAAGCCATAAAATGCTTAGGCTATTTAAAAAGACACCTTTGCTTACGACTGATACGATTTACTTTTCACATATCATCAAACTACAAGATATTTATAAAATCAGGAGCTTCGCAGTCTTCACATTCTCAAATTAAATCAATTTATTTGAAAAAAATAAGATTTTTTTAAGCTTTACCCTTGAATTTTGTCGCGTAAAACATCATGTTCTTATGCAGGTTGATGACCGAACATGTTTTGTCATCCAGGCAGCTCTGGCTATGCCGAATGTACATAAAGATGACTTGGGTAAACTGGCAGTCAGTTACATAATTCGGTTTTTCCGATTTTTGTAATGTAAAAATACCATTTTAGCTAAGACCCAAAGTTCGATACTCTTATTCAAAATTAAAGACTAACCTCAATCATGGAGACAATGATGAGCTTGATTAATACTGAAGTTAAACCATTTAAAGCAACTGCTTTCCACAATGGCCAATTTGTTGAAGTTACTGAAGCTGACCTTAAAGGCAAATGGTCTGTAGTATTCTTCTACCCAGCTGACTTCACTTTTGTTTGCCCAACGGAACTTGGTGACCTTGCTGACAACTACGCTGAATTCCAAAAACTAGGTGTGGAAATCTACGGTGTTTCTACTGACACTCACTTCACTCACAAAGCTTGGCACGATACTTCTGACGTAATTGGTAAAATTCAGTACCCATTAATCGGCGATCCAACTTGGACTCTTTCTAAAAACTTCGAAGTTCTAATCGAAGCTGACGGCCTTGCGGACCGTGGTACTTTCGTTATCGATCCAGAAGGCAAAATCCAAATCGTTGAAATCAACGCTGGTGGTATCGGCCGTGATGCTCAAGAACTTCTTCGTAAAGTTAAAGCAGCTCAGTACGTACACGCTCACCCAGGCGAAGTTTGCCCAGCTAAATGGAAAGAAGGCGAAGCCACTCTTGCTCCTTCAATCGACCTAGTTGGTAAAATCTAATCTGTATTAGATGGCACTGATTGAAAAAAGCCACGCATTTGCGTGGCTTTTTTATTTAAACAGTATCAGGCAACTTTACGCTGTGCACCAGCTGTCGTCTGAATCACATCATGGATGAATTTCAATTTCTGTTGCACGACCGGATTAATCAGGAAAGGATAAAAATCATCCTGCCCCATACTGCGGTTCAAGCTATTCATGGCAAAAGCTACGGGTAACCAGGCCTGATAAATTTCATCAAAATTACAGGTGTAATAAGGATTAATCCGCTTTACCAAGGTCATGAACTGATCATCACGTTCTTCTACTACATGTGGATGGATCTGCATGCCGAAGGAATCGGCGGTTTCCAGCACATCGACGATGTGCAGATAGTGTGCCCAGGTTTCAGCCCAGTCCTCCCAAGGATGCATGGTGGCATATGTGCTGATATAACGCTCCATCCAGTCTGCGGGTGGTCCTTGATGATAATGCCGATCTAAAGCTTCCTGATAGTCCATGCGCTCGTCCCCAAACAGTTGCCGGCAAGGCTCCAGGAATTCGGTGTTATCTACCAGTACATCCCAGTAATAATGCCCAATTTCATGCCGAAAATGCCCAAGCAAGGTGCGATAAAGCTCCTCCATATTCTTGCGTTCCATGGCGCGTTCGACATCATCTGCTTCTGCAATATTAAGGGTAATTACCCCATTATCATGTCCAGTCATGACTTTAGGTTCATCAGGACTATTTGGATTGGCCTTAAAATCAAAAGCTAAACCAGATTCAGGATTTTCCTGCCGAGACTGCAACGGTAACTTCCAGCGCAATAAAGAATAAACCAGGCGATGTTTTGCGAGTTCAATTTTATGCCAGCGCAGTCGATACTGGGGTTCATTTAAATTGGGAATCACACGATTCAGGCGACAAGCCAGACAGAAGTCATGCGGATCTTCTTGCGGAATCACCCAGTTACACACCGCATACTCGGCATTAGCACAATAACGGTATTTGGCCTGTGTATCTGGTTCTGTCAGTATTGATCCATCTGCATTGGATTCTAAAGCCACCATCAACATGGTCGAGCTATCAAACCCCAGCAGATGTTGACATGCAGTACAGTAATTATTATCAAAATAAACAGGTTGATGGCAATGGGAGCACTTAAATAATTGCATGTAGAAATAACTCTGCTTCGTTCTTGTTTTCCCCTCATCTTAAAGCAGTTTTTTTTGACTACCTTAAATTTTTTGTAGCATTTTCTTACAACAGGTATCAATAGTTTGCATATTTTTTGCTTAATTGAAATGTATCGTTTCTTGATGAAGATTTTACCCTGAGCTATTGATTGAATTGATCATGTTAGAAGAGCTAAGAAAGAGAGTAAATTTACAAAGCAACTATATAGAACTCAGTGCCCTTGAATTAAGTTCAAGAGATAGACCAATAAGAATTAAATCTAAATCTTCCTGTCTATTGGAGGTGTAGTATGGCTCTACTTTTAACAGTAATTTCCTGGAAATATAATCCTTCAAGCCGCCAGCTTAAAATTTTCTATGACAATGGTTTAACCGAGCTCTATCATCCAGTGCCCGAATATATTTATGACAACTTACTCAGGCGTCATGACAAGGCGGCCTTTGTGAAAAAATACCTGGAATATGATCTTAATTTTACCCGGATTTACAGTGATTAAAACGGACTATTTACTCGAAACTATTATTGAAAAGTAATCAGGAGTAAGCCTGCACCGATATCCACTGTAGAAGAAACAAAACGCTTATCCAGATCGACCAATGCCTTGAATACTGCTACCTGTTCTGCATGAGAAAGTACATTATCCACTACAAGTAACCCCCCCTGCCGTTGCAATAATTGCGGCAGGTAACTCCAATATTCAACATAAGCATCACGCTCAGCATCCAGCAGAATAAAATCGAACTGCTGCTGACAGGATTGTAAATAATCCAATGCATCTGCTACCTGAAAATCAATATAACTGTCCAGCTTTAAATGTTGAGCATGTAACTGGGCTTCTTTCGAGCGCTCGGCATCAATTTCCAGAGTCACCATGTGACCTTGCGTGCTTGATAAAGCTTCGGCCAACCATAAAGTGGAATAACCTGTAGATGTTCCGATCTCAAGCACACATTTAGACTGTTGTGCACGAATAAGTATAGAGAGAAACTGTGCCGATGCAGGTTCGATATTACGATAGCGCTGTAACCGATCACTTAGACCAGCATCATGCGCACTAAAGCGAGCATATAATTCACGAACATAGTTTTGAAAATGACTTATGTTTTCCACGCTCTACTCTCTTATTCAAATGATTAGGTTTTATAGTGCTGTGATCAGTTTAAAGCGCTCTAATTCACGATCGTCATCTAAAGTTATCACCTCAGTGAACATGCTGAGTGGACGCACCCAGATTGAATAGTCACCGTATAGACATTGATAAACCACCAGCTTTTCTTCAGTCTCACTATGCGTGGCAACATGCAGAACCTGGTATAATTGACCTTTGTAATGCTGATAAATTCCGCGTTGAAGTTCCATTATTTTACTCACTCGATTGAAGCAGATTCATCTTAACTGAAAATTATCACAATACTGCTAGATCACTTGAAAATTCCATTATTACCCCGATATAAGTTTGATATTAATGATGAAATTTCTATTTCATCTAAATTTCCGATTGAATAAATAAAAACTACCTGTTTTACCTATTCATCTATTTCACTTAATATTCTTTTATCGAATAAATTATTACTCCTTTGGAGACGTTAGCAATGTTAGATCAAAATACAGCAGCCCAATTAAAAACCCTTTTAGAACGCCTTGAAGGACCAATCGAACTGGTAGCCACTTTAGATGCTTCGGATAAATCTGCAAAAATCAAAGAACTTGTAGAAGAAATCGCTGCACTGTCTGATTTAGTGACTGCCCGTTTTGATGGTAACAACAAACGTGCACCAAGCTTTGGTGTGGCTAAAGCCGGTGAACAGCCTCGTGTGTTCTTCGCAGGCCTGCCAATGGGTCATGAGTTCACATCGCTGATTCTGGCATTGCTGCAAACTTCGGGTTATGCACCGAAAGTATCGGATGAAGTTCTTGAGTCGATCAAAGGTTTAGGGATCAAGTCTGACTTTGATGTGTTTGTCTCTTTAAGCTGTCATAACTGTCCGGATGTGGTTCAGGCACTCAACCTGATTGCTATCTATAACCCAGGTACAACAGCAACCATGATCGATGGTGCTTTCTTCCAGGAAGAAGTGGAAGAACGTAAAATCATGGCTGTACCTATGGTATTTCAGGACAATGAACACATCGGTCAGGGTCGTATGACGTTGGAAGAAATCATTGCCAAACTGGATACCAATTCTGCAGCGAAAGATGCTGAAAAACTCAATACCAAAGAAGCGTTTGATGTTCTTGTGATTGGTGGTGGTCCTGCGGGGAACACCTCTGCAATCTACGCAGCGCGTAAAGGAATCAAAACCGGGATCGTGGCTGAACGTATGGGTGGTCAGGTCATGGATACCATGGACATCGAAAACTTCACTTCAGTGCAAAAGACCCAAGGTCCAAAATTTGCTGCCGAGATGGAAGCCCACGTACGTGAATACGGTGTCGACATCATGAACCTGCAACGTGTATCTGACATCAAGGGTGCAGATGAAACTGCCAACGGTCTGGTTGAAGTGACTTTAGAAAATGGTGCCAAACTTGAATCTAAAACTGTAATCCTGTCAACCGGTGCACGCTGGAGAGAGATGAATGTTCCAGGTGAGCAGGAATACAAAACCCGTGGTGTTGCCTACTGCCCACACTGTGATGGTCCACTATTCAAAGGCAAACGTGTTGCGGTAATTGGTGGGGGGAACTCAGGTGTAGAAGCTGCGATCGACCTTGCTGGTATTGTTGAGCATGTCACCCTGGTTGAGTTTGATACCAAACTACGTGCGGATCAGGTACTTCAGGACAAACTCAACAGCTTGCCGAACACCACGGTGATCAAGAATGCGCTTTCAACAGAAGTAGTGGGTGATGGTTCACAAGTAACTGCACTAAAATACAAAGACCGTGCGACCGATGAAGAGCATACGGTTGAGCTTGCAGGGATCTTCGTTCAGATCGGTTTGTTGCCGAATACCGACTTCCTGAAAGAAACCAAAGTTGAGTTAAGCAACCGCGGTGAGATTGTGATTAACGAGCGCAATGAAACCAATGTGAAAGGTGTATTTGCTGCGGGTGACTGCACCACAGTACCTTACAAGCAGATCATCATTGCCACAGGTGAAGGCGCGAAAGCATCACTGTCGGCATTTGATTACATCATCCGTTCGGGTCAGTAATCATTTGAATTAAATAAAAACAGCCTGCTTTATGCAGGCTGTTTTTATTTAAAGATTACATTAAATAGGCGATATGCTTGAATAGAGTTGTTGAGAATTTTTAGAGGAAATTCTGTTCATCATCAGATAATTTAAATAAATTAAAACTCTTTCTGGATAAAACATTGTCCACAATTGCTTACATGCTTAACCTCACTATGCACTATCGAATACAAACATTTCCTCACATAATATAAACACACAATTCAAAATTGATGTTTAAAAATAATAACCATAAAAACTAGTAAAATAAGGAGAAGAATATGCAGTATCAATATCATTGTGCATGCTGCAATAAAGCTGTTTCATCTACCGATACTTCATGTCCAAATTGTGGCTCACACAACATCAGAAGTCCTTATAGTTTCTGGATGTTGTGCCTATTGGCCTGCTTAGCTGCAGCAGTCGTATTTAAAGTGGTTCATGTCTCTTCACAAGCCCAACAGGATGTACCCACCAAAGACACTATTTTCAATGCATTACAACTCGAAGTAAAACAATCTTCTTAATTCAAACAGTGATGATTTTCATGGTTCATTTTCCTCAGGGGCCTGATATTCAGTATCAGGCCGAATCATTTTATAAACACTGATTCTTGCAAGACTAGGTATATACCTTAGAAATTCCGCAATGCTCTGTCCAGTTGATTTACAATAATACAAGTCTTGTAGAGGTTTTGAGTATGGTGCAGTTAATTCGCAAAGGTGGTTTAAGAGAACGTGCGAACCGCAGTCGCAGTTATCAAGGTTCAGAAAATACAGAAGCTACGTTAAAACCAAACCGTTATAGCTCTTCACAAAAAACAGATGAAAAAAAAGAGGAAGCTACTGTTTCCCCTATTTTAGTTGACCAAGATCTCTCTCGTCAGGATTGATCTTCTTAATTCATTAAAACCAATGCGTCATACCAAAGCCAGATTGCAAAGATCAGGAACAGTATGCCCGAAATCAAATCTATATAGTTGCCTGCACGTTGGTACAGCACTTTGATTTTCGGCTGAGAGATGAGTAGCATCAGCAAAGCAAAAGTCAGGAAAGTTTGTAGTGGAATAATCACTGCCAGCTGTGATTTCAGATAATCTGAAGCTGATGAGCTGAGGGCCAATGAAAAAACACTGCTAAAATAAATCAGTGTTTTGGGATTAGACAGATTGGTCAACAAACCCAAAGTAAAATAATTTTTCGCTTCATTCATCATTATTTGATCATCGCTGGCTTCATGGCGCTGTTTAAATGCCTGTAATCCGCCTTTGAGCATCGCCCAGCCCATTCTTGCCAGAAATGCTCCACCCACAATCATGAGTACTTGCTGAATCCAGGGGAATTGGTCAATCAGCACGGTAAAACCAGCCAGGGTCAGCACTACCCAAACCACGATCCCTGCCGAAATGCCGGCAATAATTTTTAAGGTATTGGCACGGGTAGTAGATGCTGCACTTCGTGCAATCAGCAGGACGTCCGGTCCGGGGCTCAGTTGAGCAATAAAATGCAAACCACAAATGGTTAACAACAAAGACATATTTCTTCTATTAGCAATGACTGAAACCGCAGCATTATAACTTTTGTTTAAATTTTCGCAGTACTTTTATCTTAATTTACTCACATAAAAAAGCCGAATCATGGGATCCGGCTGCATAAATGTAAATCGAAATTATTTTGGATTCACATCTTTCATTTCAATCTTTTTCGCTTCTGGCGTCACTTCACGTGCTTCACCATCAATAATGGTTGAATCGCCACGACCACCTTGCTGATTTTGCATTTCCTGCATCTGACGCATCATTTCTGCAAATGGATTCTGACCTTGAGCACCGCCCATATCGCCCATCATGCCACCCATCATTTTTTCCATCATGGCTTGCTGGCGTTTCATCATGACTTTCATCATCGCTGCTTTAAATGCCTGTTGTACAGCCGGGATCAGCATTAATACCGCCAGCACGTCTGTAATCAGACCTGGAATCAGCAGGAAAAACCCAGCCAGAATTTTCGGCAGATTATTGGTCATGGCCGGATCGGCACTCATCTGGCCCATCTGCATTTGTTGCATCTGCGGCATGAGTCCGGTGGCATATTTACGAATCAGGTTCATACCGATAAAGAATGCGGCCACAAACCAGAAAAAGACGTACCACATGCTCCCGACGAGGTCGCCCACGCCAATCCACACAAATACTTCCAGGATTACGCCAGCAAGGATAATAAGAAATAATTTCATGAAAATTAATCTAATCTCTATTCAATAATTAAGGATGTAATCAACTGCTTCATCAGGATCAAGCTTTTTTGATACGCTTATGTAACAATATGGGCATTATTTTATTTTTAAAGTGCAGGCATGTCATTAATTATTGGGATTGACCCAGGTTCACGTCTTACAGGGTATGGCATTATTCAAAAAGAAGGTTCCAAACTGTCTTTTGTGGATGCAGGAACCATTAGGACAGAAACTGCGGAAATGCCTGAGCGATTAAAGCGAATTTTTGCCGGGGTTGAACGTATTGTTAAATTCTATGGTCCGACAGAAGCGGCTGTAGAACAAGTGTTTATGGCACAAAACCCGGACTCTGCCCTGAAACTCGGCCAAGCCCGTGGTGCGGCCATTGCAGCACTGGTCAATCTGGATCTGCAAGTCGCTGAATATACGGCACGTCAGATCAAACAGTCTGTGGTTGGCTACGGTGCAGCAGAAAAAGAACAGGTGCAGATGATGGTCATGAAAATTCTAAACCTCAGCATCAAACCCCAACAGGATGCAGCGGATGCCTTGGCTGCAGCAATCTGTCATGCCCATGCTTCGGGTAGCATGAGCAAGATGGCAGTACTGAATGCTTTAGGTGGCATGGCACGTGGACGTAGCCGTGTCAGCAGACGTCGTTAATCATTAAATGAACGTTTGATCTGAAAATTGTCAAACTGATATTCAGCTGGATTTAATTCAAGTTGCTGAATATCAGCTACATCCACATGAATTGGTCCCTTTTGACTACGTATAATCATCTCCTGAATTTTTCTCTCATCTCCAACCACTACAGCCTCTACCTGTGCAGTTGGCAGATTTTTAGCCTTTTAATTCCAGTTCTACTGTCTGAACTGCAAACCAATTTCGATAGCCTACTTTCTGCACTGTTCCTGAAATAATCAGTTTCACGGCCTGCATCATGACTTCCCTAAAGATTAACCACTTTATAAATGGCTTGTTTCATATCCTGTGCCTGCAAACCACGCTGACCATATTTTGCCAACTCATCTCCGGCCAAGGCATGTAAAGTCACGACTTCGTGCAGATGAATATCCTCATGCAACTGGGCTTTCAGACTGGCAATCATGCCAGCCAGTACATCGCCCATCCCTCCAGTGCCCATACCCGGATTGCCAGCAGTACAGATATACAGCTGATCTTCCAGAATCAGACTGCCTGAGCCTTTCAAGACCCACTGTCCTTGGAATTTCTGCTGTAAGGTATGAATAGCAGCGATTCGGTCAGCTTCGATTTCTTGAGTTTTAGATTTCAATAAAGTCGCGGCTTCGCCCGGATGAGGGGTGCAATAGGTTCGTGGATTTAATTGTTCTGGTCGCTTTGCCAGGAACCACAGCGCATCAGCATCTAGTACGATCTCCAGCTGAGATTGCTGAATGGCACTAAACCAGAACTGATACTGCTGTTCAGCCCAGAGATCACGTCCCAAGCCCATACCAAAACAAACGGCATCTACTTGCTGCAACAGATTGTCACGCTGATTTTCATCTAGGGCATTCATATCCCGGAGCATGATATTTGGTGCCCGTGAAAGGATTGCCGTATGATGTTTGGCATCACAAATAACAGTCACTTTACCCGCTCCTGCTGCAAATGCAGCTTCAGCTGACATGATTACTGCACCACCCATATCAGCATGACCGCCAATCACCAGTACATGTCCATAACTACCCTTATGTCCAAAGGCCTGACGTTTTGGTAAATGGATGTGAGTATCAGATAACTGAGCAACAGGTTTCAATTCAGCATCGGTTGGAATTGCAGATATACATTCCACTTGCCCAACGTAGGCTTTCCCCTGCCCGGTAAACAAACCTGTTTTAAGCCCCAGTGCCGTATAAGTATAATCAGCTTGAATAGCGACTGGCAAAGGTTGCCCAGTATTAGCATGGAGACCACTTGGAATGTCGATTGCGATTTTTAAGCCCTTTTGAGCATTAATACTTAGAATCATCTGTTGCCATGTGTCATTGAGATCACGGTTAAGACCTATCCCAAATAACGCATCAATATAGGCATCATATTCAGTCTGAAAATCAAAATGCGGATAGACTTTTATGCCTGCATCAAGTGCTTCCTGACTCGCCGAAGCCAGATCCTGTGAACCACCCTTTTCTGCTGCATAAATCTCTACCTCAAAACCAGCCTGCTGTAGGTACTTCCCGACCAGATAGCCATCTCCGGCATTATTACCCTGCCCACAACAGACCGCGACCTTTTGAACATTCTCTTCAACAAATAAAGGAATCAGGCGCTGTACAATGCTCCAGGCCACTTGCTGCATCAGACCATAAGAACTGTTTTTTCGGGCAAACCAACGCTGCTCCCAAGCTTGAATACTTTGGCTATGATAAACGGGGCTATGGTAAACTTGTTGCTGCATTTTTTATTCCCTGTTCCCGGTTTATGACTACACCCGATTCTCCCGCGCAAATTCAGGTTTTTCAAGAGGATTCAGAAGCCCTCAAAGCATGGATCAAAGTACAAGCGCTGGAATTGGGTTTTTCTGATTGTGTCATTGCCCGGCCGGATGCTCAAGCAGAATTGCCACGTCTGAAGGAATATCTGGAGCGTGGTTATCATGGCGATATGAAATTTCTGGAAGAAAATCTGGAAAAACGCGCTGATCCAACACTATTAATTCCAAATACTAGATCAATCATCTGTGTTCGTATGGATTATCTAGTCGAATCACCTGAACCGAGAATGGTTCCCGATGCACCAAATTCTGCAATTATTGCCCGCTATGCCCGTGGTCGTGATTATCACAAGACCATGCGTGGTCGGCTAAAAATGCTGTCAGCTAAAATCAAAGAAAAAGTCGGAGAATTTGAATCACGTCCTTTTGCCGATTCAGCACCCGTTTTTGAAAAGTCTCTGGCTGAAAATGCCGGTATGGGCTGGACTGGTAAACATACGCTGCTGATTCATAAAAAATCCGGTTCTTTCTTTGTACTCGGCGAACTGTTTACTTCACTGGAACTGCCATTTGATGAACCGACGACCAAACACTGTGGTTCTTGTACGGCCTGTATCGATATCTGCCCGACACAGGCGATTGTTGAGCCGTATATGCTGGATGCACGGCGCTGTATTGCCTATCTGACCATTGAATATAAAGGTATTATCCCTGAGGATCTTCGTCGTGGCATTGGTAACCGGGTATTTGGTTGTGATGACTGTCAGTTGATTTGTCCATGGAACAGCTTTGCCAAGACGACGACCATTGCAGACTTTCATCCACGGCATGGACTGGATCAAGCCAGCCTGCTGGATTTATGGCAATGGGATGAGCCCACCTTTTTAGCTTCGACAGAAGGTAGTCCACTACGGCGTACCGGTTATCAAAGCTTTATGCGCAATATTGCTATTGGTTTAGGCAATGCGCCGTTTAATCCAGCGATTATTCAGGCCTTGCAAAACTCTCGCGCTCAACATGATGAAGTTGTACAGGTACATATCGATTGGTCGATTCAGGAACAACTTTCTAAATCCAGATAATTGTCTATTTTTACCTGGTGTCACAGATTCCCTTAAAAGCCTTACACACCTTATTTTCAGACTGTGGCATAAATTTAAATAGTCTCAGAACTAAAATGGAGGGACGATGATGTCATCAAAAAATCCAAATCAAGAGTTGCTGGAACAGCTGCAAAATGAACACCAGAATCAAATTCAGCAACAGCAGCAACCTCAGCAGCATGGGCCAGTCAATTCGCCCAAGAACAATCAGCACGAGCAGGATGAACGGGTTTTAAATAAACAGCATCGAGCAGATCTGCAAAATCAGAATATTCATGGCAATCACCGTGAATAGGAATAAATCGCTTCTGAAGTTAATAAAGCCCGCCTTAGGTAGGCTTTATTATATGAGTTTAAAATTTATTGATTTTTCACTTGATAAACCTTTTTAATTAAAGATTTTCTATTTATCAGCTCAGATCCAACTCCCATTACGTAAATCGATTATTTTTGATCGAAGTTAGAGGTGTCAGCAAAATTATGTGCCGTAATCAGGATGCCATATTTCGCATTGAGGTAATCCCCTACCCGAATGACATCACTGCCATTGGCATGTTCTACTGTAAGTGTCTGAGTAATCGCATTATAATGTAGTGACTCGAAACTTTCCTGATGCAGACTCAGCCAATGTAAAGTATCTGCCAGATTTTCATCGACAATATAGGTTTCAGCCTGAAAATCTTTGCTCATTGCACACCAATTTAAGCTCTTTATATATGTCGTATTTTAACGGAATATTCTTAATTTCAGGCATAAAAAAAGCGAGCAAATGCTCACTTTTTCTTAGGGTTAGGTTTTAATCTTTACTGATGCCACACTTGCGACATTCTCGCTGTGTGCCAATTTCTTCCATGTGTTGATATTCATAAATATGCAAGCAAAATATTTTTTTCAAAAGCTGAAGCATTGTCAAAACTCCCGTTTCATCATTATTTAAATACGCTTCTGTAGCCCACTCTTCCTGAGTGTCTATTGTTGTTTTGATTAAAAAACCACCTCTTACTTATAATCATCTTTTTTCGAAATGTAAAATCAATTTCATGCATTTTTTCAACTTTCCGATAAAGTTAAATTTCAATTGATTCATACTTTTAAACAGCAACTGTGATAAACATCGCAACTGCTACATATTGAAGAATCACCAGGATAAAAAAGCGAACCGAAGTCCGCTTTTTGCATTATTTTTAGAAGAAACCAGCCGGTTTGGTCGAGTAGCTGACCAGCAGGTTTTTGGTCTGCTGATAATGATCCAGCATCATCTTGTGGTTTTCACGACCAATGCCTGATTTTTTATAACCACCGAAGGCCGCATGTGCCGGATAGATGTGATAGCAGTTAGTCCAGACACGACCCGCTTCAATGGCACGACCAGCGCGATAAGCAGTATGGGTTGAACGTGACCATACACCAGCTCCTAGACCATAGATAGTATCGTTGGCAATTTTGATCGCATCGTCAAAATCCTTAAAGGTAGTGACTGCAAGCACTGGTCCAAAAATTTCTTCCTGGAAAGTACGCATGTCGTTGGTACCTTTAAAGATGGTCGGTTCAATATAGTACCCCTGACCTACTTCATGACGTGCACCGCCACCTACCAAAACTTCAGCTCCTTCACCGCGGCCTGTGGCAATACAGCCCAGAATTTTGTCCTGTTGCTCTTGAGATGCCTGAGCGCCAATCATGGTTTCAGTATCCAGCGGATGCCCGGTTTTAATACGCTTTACTCTGTCGATTGCCAGTCCCAGGAATTGATCTGCGATACTTTCTTGTACCAGCGCACGCGATGGACAGGTACAGATTTCCCCCTGATTCAGGGCGAACATGGTAAAGCCTTCCAAGGCTTTTTCCAGATAATCATCCTGCTGTGCCATGACATCTTCAAAGAAAATATTCGGTGATTTTCCACCCAGCTCCAGCGTTACCGGAATAATATTTTCAGTGGCATATTGCATGATCTGCTGGCCCACAGCGGTAGAACCGGTAAAGGCAATTTTCGCGATACGCGGATTGGTCGCCAGTGGACGGCCCACTTCTACACCGTAACCATTAACGATGTTTAATACGCCTTCTGGCAACAGGTCCTGAATCAGCTCTACCAGCACTAGGATGCTGACTGGTGTCTGCTCAGCCGGTTTCAGTACGATACAGTTGCCCGCAGCTAAAGCCGGTGCCAGTTTCCATGCTGCCATAAGAATCGGGAAATTCCATGGAATGATCTGACCGACCACACCCAAAGGTTCATGGAAGTGGTAGGCAATGGTATCTTCATCGATTTCTGAAATGCCGCCTTCCTGTGCACGGATACAGCCAGCAAAATAACGGAAATGGTCAATTGCTAAAGGAATATCAGCCGCCAGGGTTTCACGGATCGGCTTGCCGTTGTCCCAGGTTTCAGCAACTGCCAGCTGCTCAAGATTGGCTTCCAGACGATCCGCAATTTTTAACAGAATATTAGAACGCGTCGTTGGAGAAGATTTATTCCATTGCACTTTGGCTTTGTGCGCAGCATCTAGCGCCAGCTCAATATCTTCTACACTGGAACGCGGCACTCGGGTAAATACTTTACCGTCTACAGGTGAGAGATTATCAAAATATTCGCCTTTAATTGGAGCGATCCATTGCCCTCCAATAAAATTTTCATACTGGGCTTTGAAATGAACTTTTGAGCCAGGCTGATTCGGATCGATATAACGCATATGTATTTCCTTTGCTTATTTTAATCTATAAAAAAGCCGCATCTACAGCTTTGGTATAAGGTACACCCGTACATTATTTGATTAACATAACCTGTATAAGGTTGGAGAAAGGTTGGAACTCAGCAGGTTTACATTTCTTTTGATTCTTCATAAAAACAATAATAATTACATCGGATGTAAATCATGAATTATTGTGAGGATAAGGAATGATGACAGAGCAGAATTTGATACAACACAGGCAAAAAATTGACCAGCTACGTCAAAGCAGCAGTTTATCGCCATTGCATGCTGCACAGTTAGAACAGAGCATTGTCAGCTCCTGGCAACGCTCATCTTCAGCAGATATACCGAAGGATCGTTTGGCCGCCCCACTGGTCGATATCCAGAAAGTCGGTTCATCCTCGACTTTAAGCCATGCTTTACAATATTGTGCTGAAAATCTAAGGCATATTGCCAAACAGTCTTCTATGGTATTGGCTGTGGGAGATATTGGTAGCACCGTTCTCTGGACAGCATCCTGTCCTGAAATGCGCAAAGTTGCTGAAAATGTGCACCTGATCGAAGGTGGTCAATGGCGGGAGGAACTGGTCGGCACCAATGCCCTCGCCCTGTCGATCAAAACCCAGCAGTCGAGTTGTGTGTTTTCCAGTGAACATTACATGTCATCAGCACATGACCTGGTCTGTTATGCCGCACCGATTATTGATCCTTATTCGAAACAAATCCTGGGTGTGATTGATCTGTCAACAACCTGGCATAAACATAACAATTTAGGGCTGCTTGCTGCTGAGCATTGCTCCACACTTATTCAATCAGCCTTATTGGAATACCAGAAACAGCGATTGTATATTCGGGCTTTTTCAGTGCCTCAGGTAATTTTTAATGGCAAGGCGCTGGTCTTAACACCTCGTCAAACTGAAATTTTAGCGATTCTAGCTTTATGTCCACAAGGTCTAAGTCTGGATAGTCTGCACCAGGCACTCTATGGAGAACGTAAAGTCAGCATCGGCACCTTAAAAGCGGAAATGTCACAACTGCGAGATCTATTAGGCGGTATGCTCGGTTCCAGACCTTATCGTTTACTCGCCCATGTGGAAGCGGATTTCCTGCAAACAGAACAGTCGTTAGATGCTGGTTATATCGATTCTGCCTTAAAACTCTATACTGGCGTATTTCTGGCAAAAACCGAAAGTCCATTTTTATGTGCCTGGCGGGATTGTCTGGAATCACGTCTTAGTGATGCCATTTTCAAGGCCAATGAAACTGATGTACTACTCAAGCATGTGGCACGTTTTCCTGAAGCGATTGATGCAGTAGAACGTTTGATTGAATTGATGCCGAAAAACCATCCAGTGCATCAGACACTACTTAAGTTTCAAGATATTTAAACATCAGAATTTGTTGGGCTTTTAACTTTTCAGTCAACAATAGATTTGATTTATCTAACAATAAATTTTTTAATTTAGCTCAATATAAAAAGTCATTAAACACTTTAAAATTATAATTTTTATAAAACTTTTTCACTGAATCCATGACAAGAATCACCTTGTAGCAAGGTATATTATTTAATCATTTTTATTTTTGAAAAATCACTCATCCTCTCTTAATCTGTCACTCCCAGATGGAATAACCGTTGATATATCTTCGAAGTAACTGATATTTTAAGCAAAAAAAAGAGCAACGTCTGCTCCTTATCCTCTCAAGGATTTAGGATAAGCCAAGACAAACATATGGGGATACGCTTGTCTTGGCACACTTCATAGGAAGTGCGAGCAGGGTTGCAAAAAATGTAAGTCTGCCGAGTGGAGAGATGACTTACATTGAGGCATTACATTGCCGCTTTAAAAATGTCGACTACTTGCGCATGACTGGCCTTACGAGGGTTGGTCAGCATGCAGGCATCTTTTTGCGCATTTTCTGCCATGATGCCAAGGTCTGTTTCTTTTACACCGAGTCCTGTCAGACCAGATGGAATTCCAATGGAAGCTGAAAGCTGGCGAATGGCATTGATTGCTTCATAGGCTGCTTCAGTGACTGTTAGTCCTTCTGTATTTACACCCATCAACTGAGCGATTTTTGCATAACGATCTGGACAGGCAATTAGGTTAAATTCGCATACATGCGGGAGTAAAATGGCATTACATACACCATGCGGGAGGTTATAGAATCCGCCAAGCTGGTGTGCCATGGCATGCACATATCCTAAGGATGCATTGTTAAATGCCATACCTGCCAGATACTGTGCATAACTCATCGCATCACGCGCTTCGATATTATCGCCATTCGCTACTGCTTGGCTCAGCCATTCACTGATCATGGTAATGGCCTTTTCAGCGCAGGCATCGGTAATCGGATTGGCCGCAGTCGACACATAAGCTTCTACCGCATGTGTCAAGGCATCCATACCGGTTGCTGCAGTTAAGCCTGCTGGTTTGGCAACCATCAGTTTAGGATCATCAATTGCGATTAACGGTGTACAACGCCAGTCCACAATCGCCATCTTTACATGGGTATCAGTATTGGTGATGATACAGAAGCGGGTCATTTCCGATGCTGTACCAGCTGTGGTATTGATGGCGATCAGTGGTGTCATCGGTACTGTACTTTTATCAATACCTTCGTAATCGCGGATATGACCACCACCTGCTGTGACCAGACCAATACCCTTGGCACAGTCATGCGATGAACCACCGCCTAGCGAGACAATGAAATCACAGCCATTGTCATTGTAGGCTTGCACGCCATTATGGACGTTAATATCGGTTGGGTTTGGCTCTGCGCCCGGGAAGATATAGCTGTCGACACCCGCCTCTTTTAAATAAGTTGCGATGGTATCTGCGACACCAAATTTGTATAAGCCGTCATCGGTCACAATCAGGGCTTTTTTTGCACCTAGATTTTGGGCTTTAGCACCAATTTCTTTGGCACAGCCTGGACCGAAAAGTGAAACACAAGGGATATAAAAACCGTTGGTTTGATCTGCAATATTCTTAAAAGCCATGGTGTGATTCCTTCTACCATTCATCTTATTATCGGTGACCCTCACCGTCATTAGAGTATTGAATGAAGCTAAAAAGAATCCTACCTACCAAAATCCTACCTTTGATAAAGTTTTGAATTTTCATTATTTTCTAATTATTTTAGATATTTATTTTTATGAAAGGGATAAATAAAAAAGCACTTAGACGTTTACTTCTAAGTGCTTAATAATTTGGTGGGCCCACACAGACTCGAACTGTGGACCAACGGATTATGAGTCCGCTGCTCTAACCGACTGAGCTATAGGCCCTATATACCGAAAACCTTATTTATCAATAGGTTTAGGCGACAAGAATACTAGCTAAGATTTTTTTAAAAGACAAGCCTTTTTATGCCCACTTGCACACTTCATCAGCAATTATAAATTAGAAAAAAATAGACACTTTGGAAATTCCTCATACTTTAGAAGGCTCTGATAGTCATTCAGAAGGAAAATTTCCATTTCTTTACAAAACAGAGCTGCTATCAAAATATATTTAAAAATTAGCTTTGACTATACTTTTATACTTTTTATATATAATTATTTAAATACTTTGAATGGCTGAATTAATTTTTATATCCGGATCAATTCAGCTATGAAATTAATTAAAAGCTTAAACTTCGTGCTCCAAATTCTCTTCTTTGCGCATATCCAGATAAATTTCGATCAAAGACCATACAACAATGAGTGCAAAAATGAACAATGAGAGCACCAAAGCCGTTAAGTAAGTCATTCTTTATCCTCTCTCGCGAACATGATTGGAAGTGTCTTAAAGCCGAAACATATCCTTGGGCTTCGACAAAAGTCTAATAACTATTTTTTGTACTGAACAGCCATTTTTTAGAATTTTTAAGAGTATTTTTATCTATTATAAGACGTTTAACTAATTAAAATTAATTTTGTTATTGTTTTTAAATCTTAATTAACCATTACTCAATATATTTATTCGCTTGCTTTTTGAATGTATTTAAGGCTTTTAAATTAATTCCACTTGACGAAATATAAGAACAAGCACAAATTATGTTTTTTTTCACACACTCCATCCCCTATGTTTAAGAAATTCATTGGCGAATCTGCGTTTAAACTTGCAGGCTGGCAATATCACGTTGAACCAAATGTGCTTGAAGACAAGCAAGTGATTGTGGGCTTTGAGCATACTTCAATGATGGATGCCGTGCTTTCTCTGGCCTTATTTCAGATATACGACATCAAAATTCATACTTTGATTAAAAAAGAATTATTTAAAGGTCCATTTAAGCCATTATTAGAAAACATTGGCGGTATTCCGGTAGATCGTAAATCGAGCAAGGATATTGTGACCCAGATGGTTGAACTTTTTCAGAGTAATGAAAAATTCAATTTGGTGATTGCACCTGAAGCGACTCGTGCCAAAAATGGTGAAGAGCGTCGACCAATTCGTACCGGTTTTTGGCATATTGCCAAAGCAGCGAATGTGCCTATTGTACTCATGTATGCCAACTCTAAAACCAAACAGGGTGGCATTTTCGGAAAAATTTATCCAACAGACCTTGAACATGACTTGGCTTTAATGAAACAGCTTTATAAAGACAATGTCGGTCTGGATATCGTGATCCCTGAAAAAAAATAATGTATGTCCATGAGATGTTATGCATGACCTAGCATCTCATTTCTTCTTCTCCTTCTATCCTCTTTTCCACAATAAATATTTTTTATTTTTAAACTAAATTATTACCTTTAATCCCCGAATAAATTTCTCAATGCGTCTATTTTTTTGTCATTATCGTTAAATCTAAAAACCAGGCTCTTTTTTTAAAAAAAGCCCTTATGGTAGAATTTGCCCAATTCGATAGGCATACAGCCAATCTACAAGGAGCATATTTCGCATGGCGGGTCATTCCAAGTGGGCCAATATTAAGCATCGTAAAGCAAAACAAGATGCTAGCCGCGGTAAACTTTTTACCAAATATATTCGTGAATTAACTACTGCTGCAAAACTCGGCGGACCAGATGCGGGTAGCAACCCACGTTTACGTGCTGTTGTCGAAAAAGCATTGTCTGTAAACATGACACGTGATGTGATCAACCGTGCGATTCAACGTGGCGCAGGCGGCGAAGATAACGACGATCTTAAAGAAGTAACTTACGAAGGATATGGCGTAGGTGGTGTTGCCGTAATTGTAGAAACAATGACAGACAACCTGAACCGTACTGTACCTGACGTACGTCACTGCTTCTCTAAAACTGATGGTAACTTAGGGACCAATGGTTCAGTTGCATTCCTGTTCACCAAACGTGGTGAGATTACTTTTGAAGATGTGTCTTTAGAAGATCAAATCATGGAAGTCGCTCTTGAAGCTGGTGCTGAAGATATCGAAGTTGATGAAGATGAAATCTTGGTCATTACTACACCAGAAAGCTTCGGTACAGTTCAAGATGCTTTAGCTGCTGCAGGTTTAAAATCTGATAATGCTGAAGTTGTAATGAGCCCTTCTACCAAAGCTGAAATCACGGATATAGATCAAGCGAAAAAAATCATGAAAATGATTGATATGCTTGAGGATCTGGACGATGTTCAAAACGTTTATACCAACGTTGAATTCTCTGAAGAAGTATTGGCTCAGCTAGACGCTTAATCTTCAGGAAGACAAAAACGCACCTTTGGGTGCGTTTTTTATTTTGATCTATCTTATGGAATCATTTTGTAGGTGATTTCAATCAATTTACTTAGTTATTCGGAGACAAATATTTAGATAGTGCTCTCCCTTCAATTAAACTTTATTGAGTAAGCCACTGCAGTTAAAAACATTATATTCCTTGATCACGAAGCTGGAATGCAGTGCGACCACATGTTCAATCTTGCCGATCTTGTTAAGCAGGATCTCACTGTAGTTTTCCATATCACGTGCAACTACTTCGACAATAAAATCTGCCGATTGTCCTGTTACCAGAAAGGCATTAATCACTTCAGGAATACTTTCCAGCTCACCCAGAAATTTGGCAAAAGTGTCACTATCATGTTTGCTTAAGGAAACCTGCAAAAGTACATGCAGACTGAAACCAAGCTTTTGATAATTAATTTCCCGTTTTAGACCACTAATAATATTATGGTCAATCAACTGTTTAATACGGCGATGAACCGAGCTGACCGAAAGATTCACCCGTTCAGAGAGTTCATTCAAATTGACATCTTCATGGGTCAAAATTTCAAGAATGTGCTTATCAAAACGATCTAATTCCATTTTTAATCTCTTGCCACTTTATTAAAATACATCATTATTCTACGCATAGTATTAATATTTTTTCATGAATTACCAGATATTTGCAAAAAAATACCAGATGATAATCTAGAGGAAATTTAAGTCATTTCCATAGTCATTCATCGCATAAAATATATTTTAGATAAACGCAAACATCTAATAAACCATTATTATTTATCATAAATTAATCTATTTAAAGCTTTATTCAGGCAAATAATACTATTTTCAAAATGTGATTATTCATGCTTAGATTTACACTTGTATAGAAATTGAATAAAAATTAGGCTTTTTATTTACAACGCAAAATAATCAAAACAAGACAAAAACGCAAGGAACGGTTATGGCTTTCAGTATTTTTAGTTCAATTAAAAGTAAACTCAGCCCGGTGCTCACGACAGAGACGCAAAACAAGAGTTTACTTAGCGGTTTATTAGGTGGCAGTCTTTCTGGCATTATTGGTTCTATCACGGGTTCTACTCCCGCTACTCCTTCCCTAGATTCCCTCTTAAATAGCTTAATTTCAGGTAAGAGTTTAAGTTCAAGCTCCCTGACTGATTTAATTACTCAATTTACCGGTTCGAATGCTACAAAACTCGATATTAACAGTTTAATTAGCAAACTCACTCAAGCCAACGGCGGCAGTTTTGATCTGGGTTCGATCAGTAATCTGCTGGGTAGTTTAATGGGTAACAATGCATCAAATTTAGATTTAAATGCTGTGATTAAATTGGTCAGTGGGTTAATTGGTGGTAGTTCCGGTAATTTAGATCTCAGTAAAATTGCTGACTTGGCTGGCAACCTTCTGCAAGGCGGTGACATTGATATCGGTCAGATCGCTCAGCTTGTCGGTGGTCTAATTGGTGGTTCTGGCGGTCTTGAAGGTGTTGATATTGGCGCAATTGCAGGACTAGTCGGCAATCTGATTGGCGGGAATGGCGATATTGATATCGCGCAGATCGCTCAACTTGTCGGTGGCTTAATCGGTGGCTCTGGTGGTCTTGAAGGTATCGACATCGGGGCAATTGCAGGCTTGGTTGGCGGCTTAATTGAAGGCAATGGTGACATCGATATCGGTCAGATCGCTCAACTGGTCGGTGGCTTAATTGGTGGTTCAGGTGGTCTTGGTGACTTCGACCTTTCACAATTGACCAATTTACTTGGTGGTCTCGTGAGTGCAAATGATAGCTCTGATCTGAGTGGCTTACTGGGTGGTTTAGGCGACCTAGGCAATGGTTTAGGTTCAAATGCATTTGAAAGCTTACTTGATGGAAGTCTAGGCGACTTAGGTTCGAGCATTATTCCAGAATTAGGTGATCTTATTTCAGGTGGTAGCTCAGTTGATAACAATATCAGTATTACTGAAATTATTCCGACCATCAAAGAAACAATTTCCAATATCTCGAGCGGTAGTCCATTACCGAAGTTTGACTTTAGCTCACTTCTCAGTGGCTTTAATAAACAGAGTGATATTGATCTCACAAACCCTTGGGGCTAAGTATCAAATAAAAAAACGCGCTTTAAGCGCGTTTTTTTATTTCACTATTTAACTTATACACCGCGCCAATCAATACGAGCATTACGTTCATGACGATAGATGTTTTTAATATATTGGCCTAAAGGCAATTCCGAGAGATAGGTCTGATAATCCCGATATTCATCTGACATAGATTCAAAGCTGTCACGCTCCCACGGTGTACCGGAAATTGCCAACAAAGGTGCCAACATTGAACAGACTGCAATATCGGCCAGACTAAAACGCGATCCAGCAAAATAAGCTCCCTTATTCTCGATCAGTGTCTGGTTCAGCTGTTCAACTGTCTCTTTAATATATTCACGGGACTGAGCAAGTGTATCTTCAGTAAGTGCATAACCTTTGCTGAGAAGGGTTTTAAGCAAAGGCTTGGAAAATTTTTCGAACTGACGCAGATACCCTTTTTCACCGATCAGGATCTCCATCGATTCATGATCATGGGATAAAGCCTGGGCCAGCATCCAGCGACGGATATGACGTCCCAGTTCCTGAGTCATTTCATCAATCTCCAGCACCTTTTGGCGTAAGCGTGCTTCTACTGGTAATAAACGATGCTCAGGATAATGTTCATCCAGATACAAGGCGATCTGGGTTGAATCTGCAATCCATTGTTCCTTGTCACGCAAAATTGGCAGACGGTTCTGTCCCGTTTTAAGACGAGCAAAGGCACGATGCGCACCTGGCATGAGGTTTTGTGCGACATAATCCAGTTCTTTATGATCAAGCATCCAACGTGCTTTTTCACAAAAATGTGATAAAGGAAACTGGTATAAGGTGCGCATAAAATCTCCATCTTGATTATTAAATTCGGTCGCATTAAAACCATCTATTTCAGTTGGATACTTTAGACACCCTTCATTGGAAATACAATGTGCTTTTAATTCAAAATTAAGATGTTACTTATTCAACTCCACAATGTTTATTTTTATACATTTTTTTGTCTTGTTTATATTTAAAGCAGATATGTCTTTTTAAAATCCATACTTATAGATTGAAAAACAAATTAAATCCTGTTGTTTTTTAACTATTTACTATATTCAAAATTGATAAAAACCTAGCAGTTTTTGTCCTAAATAGGTTTTTTCATAAGCTTTGCGAAAGCAATTACTTAATCTCATAAAGCTTAGCCTGTAACGTTTTGATATCGATTTAGGATGTCATTATGTCTCGTTTAACTTTTGAAAAAGTTCATATTATTGAAAATGATCACGACGCAATTAATGCTGCCTACCATGTTGCAGACTTTGCTCTGGAAGGCCGAAATCAGCGTGATCAGCAACGTGTACTTCCTCTTGCTGAAATTGACCTGTTCAGCCAAAGGGGTCTGGGCGGTATACGTATTCCAAAACAGTACGGCGGTGCCTTCGTTTCCAATAAAACCCTGGCGCATGTATTCCGTATTGTGAATAAAGCTGACTCGAGTGTCGGGCAAATCCCTCAGAACCAGATCGCATTACTCAACATGATCCAGATCATGGGTACAGAACAACAAAAAAAGTTTCTTTATAGTGAAATTTTAAAGGGTAAACGTCTGGCCAATGGCGGTCCGGAACGTCATACCAAAGATACTAAAACTCTGGCGACCACGCTTACAATCGAAAATGGTCGCTATTTTGTCGATGGCGAAAAATTCTATTCAACTGGTAGCAGCTTCGCGCACTGGCTGGCAATTAAAGCGATTCATCCTGAAGGGCATGTGGTGCTCACTATTGTCGACCGGACTGCTGACGGTGTTGAAGTGATTGATAACTGGAATGGTTTTGGTCAACGCACCACCTCTAGCGGTACCGTTAAACTGCAACATGTCGAAGTCGATCCACTACTGATTTTTGATGAGCGTCTGTTAGGGAATCAACCAAGTTACCGTGGTGCCTATTCTCAACTGATGCAGGTGGCAATTGATGTCGGGATTGCTGAAGCGGCTTTTGCCGATACGCTGACGGCCATACATAAGGCTCGTCCGGTTGTGGATGCACAAGTCGAAAAAGCCAGCTTTGAGCATTACACCCTGCAGGAAGTGGGTAAGTCATCTGTGTTATTAGATGCCGCGATTCTACTGCTGGATGAAGCTGCTGAATATCTGGATGAACTGGATCAACTGGAAGCAGTGACCGATGAGCAGGCAGCCAAAGCCTCAATTCTGGTGGCTGAAGCCAAGGTCTATGCCAATGATGCAGCCTTAAATATTTCGGAAAAATTACTGGAATTGGGCGGCAGCCGCTCCAGCCTGAGTCAGCACAATCTGGATCAGCATTGGCGCAATGCCCGGGTACATACCCTGCATGACCCGATCCGCTGGAAGCTGCATGCACTCGGGGATTATTACCTGAATCATAAACTCCCTGCCCGCCACGCCTGGATTTAAGGAGATTTGCCATGACTTCATTTCAAAACATTATTCCATTTCAATCCGAGCAGCTGGCGCAAGCTCATATCATCCAGTCTGATAAGGAAGCCTTAGAAATTGCCCGTAATCTAGCAGATCAATTCAAGGTGGGTGCGGTACAGCGTGATGCTGAACGTATTCTGCCGTTCGAGGAAATCGAAGCTTATAGTCAGTCTGGACTCTGGGCAATTACCGTGCCTAAAGAATATGGCGGCGCAGAAGTGTCTAGCTATACCGTAGCACAAGTCATTGCCCTGATGAGCGGTGTAGATGGCTCAATTGGCCAGATTCCACAAAATCATTTTTATGGTCTGGAAATTCTGCGCAATAACGGTACTGAGCAACAAAAACATAAACTCTATGCCGAAGTGCTAAAAGGCGCCCGTTTCGGTAATGCCCTGGCTGAGTTCAAAACCAAGACTGCCGCACAACGCCAGACTGCAATCCGCAAGACCGAGCAAGGATATGTAATTAATGGAGAGAAGTTCTATTGTACCGGTAGCCTATTCGCACACCGCATTCCGACACTGGTCGTAGATGAAAATGAGCAGCAATTTCTGGCTTTCGTCCCACGTGACAGCGCCGGTCTGACGCTGATTGATGACTGGAGCGGTTTTGGTCAGCGCACGACTGGCAGTGGTACAGTAAAATTTGACAATGTTCCAGTGCTTGAAGAAGATGTCGTACGTTTTGATACTGCCTACTCTCGTCCCACCATTTCTGGTCCTTTCGCACAATTGCTGCATGCTTCTATTGAAACTGGTATTGCCCGTGCTGCCTTTGAAGAAACCTTAAACCGCGTGCGTCAGGCACGTCCGTGGATTGATTCTGGTGTGGACCAAGCCACAGATGATCCACTGACCAAATTTGAACTCGGCCGCGTAGTTGCTGATGTACGTGCTTCTGAAGTTTTACTCAAACAGGCTGCGTACGCTGTCGATGCTGCCAAAGCCAATCCGACTGAAACCAGTGTTGCCAAAGCCTCTCTAGATGTGGCTAAAGCGCGTGCGCACAGTACCGAAACTGCATTAAAAGCATCTTTCAAACTTATTGAACTGGCTGGCAGCCGTGGTAGCCAGCGTGAAGATGGTCTGGACCGCTTCTGGCGCAATGCTCGCGTGCATACCCTGCATGATGCTTCACGCTGGAAATATTATTTCATTGCTAATTATTTGCTGAATGGTGTTCTGCCTCCACGCCGGGGGACGTTGTAATGACAAATATTATGAACAGCTCGAAAGCGAAGGAAATCCTGCTCAATGCCTTTGATATGAACTGCGTAGGTCATATCAATCATGGCCTGTGGACTCATCCACGGGATGAATCGCATCGTTTTAATGAGCTGAGCTACTGGACCGATCTGGCAAAAATGTTAGAACAAGGATTGTTTGATGGTCTGTTTATTGCCGACATCACCGGGGTCTATGACGTCTACCAGAATGGCATTGATCTGACTCTAAGAGAATCGATTCAATTACCGAGTCATGATCCAAGCACCCTCGTGTCTGCCATGGCAGCCGTGACCGAGCATCTTGGTTTTGGCGTTACAGTCAATCTCAGCTATGAATCGCCTTATCAGTTCGCCCGTCGCTTCGCCAGTCTGGATCATCTGACCCATGGCCGTATCGGCTGGAATATTGTTACTGGTTATCTGGACAGTGCCCAGCGCCTGATTGGTGAAAATGGTCTGAAAGACCATGATCTACGCTATGAACAGGCCGAAGAATTTTTGCAGCTGTGCTACAAGTTCTGGGAAGGCTCTTGGGAAGATGATGCCGTGCTGAAAGACAAACAGCAGCGGATCTTTACCGATCCGGCCAAAGTGCATCAGGTTAATCATCAAGGTCAGTTCTACCGCAGTCAGGGCGTATTTCAGGTTTCCCCTTCTGTTCAACGTACTCCGGTATTGTTCCAGGCTGGTGCTTCACCGCGTGGTATGGCCTTTGCCACCCAGCATGCGGAAGGCATGTTTATTGGTGGTGATCATCCGGACAGAATCAAGAAACAGGTCCATCAGATCCGTCGCCAGGCCACTGAACAAGGACGTGATCCTGAAGCGATCAAAATTTTTGTTGGTATCACTGTGGTAACCGCAGAAACGGATGAAATGGCGCAGCAAAAGCTGGAAGAATATCGTTTTTATGCCAGCCCTGAAGCTGGCCTTGCACATTTCTCCAGTTCAGTCGGAATTGACCTGTCCACATTTGCCGATGATGAGCCAATTCCTTACCAGCAAACCAACAGCATTGCTTCAGTCAATAACAAGTTTAAAGAACAACAGCTTACACCAACTGATCTGAAAGCACAGCATGTACTGGGTGGGCGTTATCCACTGATCGTGGGCAGTGGTGCAACGGTGGCAGAAAAACTGATTCAGCTGGTCGATGAAACCGGGATAGATGGCTTCAACCTGACCCGTACGGTGGCTCCAGAATCGCATCTGGATTTTATCCATTTTGTTATTCCTGAATTACAGCAGCGCGGACGCTATAAGACTGAATATAAACAAGGCAGTTTCAGACACAAGCTATTCCAGCAAGGAGATCGCTTATCCAGCGCTCATCCAGTGCAGCAATTTCGATGTCAAAGCTCCGCCTCAACAGCGAACATAAACCTAAAGCAAAAACAATCAGCATAAATTTATTTTGAGGTGCAACATGGCACAAACCGCTAAAACAAAATTCACCATTATTGGGGTGATTATTGCCGTCGTCATTATCGGGCTGATGGTGTGGAACCAACAAAAAAAATCTGGTTCGGATGAACTGGTTATTGGTATCAGTCCGTCTTTTGCCAAACCTTTACAGGTGGCAGCAGAAGAAGCCAAACAGCAAGGTATCAATGTCAAACTGGTCGAATTCTCGGACTGGAATACACCAAATATCACTCTGAATCATGGCGATATTGATGCCAATTTCTTCCAGCATCAGCCGTTTTTGGATAATACCAAGAAAGAAACCGACTTTAAGATCAAAGCCTTTGCTAAAGGTGCAGCCACTCATGTTGGCCTATATTCCAAGAAAATCAAAAGCTTTGATGAGCTAAATGATGGCGCGAAAGTGGTCATTCCCAATGATCCTGTAAACCAGGGTCGAGCCCTACTGTTATTGCAACAGGCCAAACTGGTAACACTCAAAAATCCAAATAATCATTTATCTAGCCTGAAAGATCTTGCAGCAAATCCGAAGAATCTGCAGTTTGTTGAAGTTGAAGGTCCACAAACTGCACGTGCCATTGATGATGTCGATCTGGCATTTGGTTATCCGCATTACCTGCGACTGGCAAAAACAGTTGATCCTGAAAAAGCACTGTTATTTGACTCTAATAAGGACAACCGCTATGCAATTCTGTTTGCAGTACGTGAGGACTATCAGGACAAGAATGACAAGCTAAAGAGATTTGTCGACATCTATCAGAATTCACCTCGCGTAAAGAAAGCTCTTGATGCTGACTTTGGTGTGAAGCTCTGGTTCCCAGGTTGGAAATAAGGAAAATACTATGGTGAGTTTTGGTTCTCAGGTAGCGTTTTCCGTCCCACATATCAAAATCCGCAACCTGAATAAATATTATGAAGTTCAAGGCAAATCAGTTCAGGCATTGAAAAACATTAACCTGGATATTCCTGAAAGCAAGATTTTCGGAATTATCGGTAAAAGTGGCGCGGGAAAATCCTCGCTGCTACGTACCTTGAATGGTCTGGAACAGATCAGTGAAGGTCATATCCATATCCATCAACAAGATCTGGCTGGACTCTCACACGCTGAACTGATTCAACTGCGCCAGCGCATTGGCATGATCTTCCAGCATTTTAATTTGATGTCTGCCAAAACCGTCTGGGAAAATGTCGCTCTGCCGCTCAAAGTTGCAAACTATAAAAAGTCAGACATCGATGCACGCGTCAATGAAGTACTGCAACTGGTCGGTTTAAGCGAAAAGGCGCAGAGCTATCCTTCTCAACTCTCTGGTGGACAAAAACAGCGTGTCGGTATTGCCCGCGCGTTGGTGCATCATCCGGAAATTTTACTCTGTGATGAAGCCACTTCTGCACTAGATCCAGAAAGTACCTCAGTGGTGCTGTCTTTACTGAAAGAAATCAACCAGAAACTTGGCATTACCATTGTGCTGATTACGCATGAAATGCAGGTGATCCGTGAAATCTGCGATCAGGTAGTAGTGATTGATAAGGGTGAAATTGTCGAAGCGGGTGAAGTCTGGTCAGTATTTTCCAATCCTCAGCAGCAGATTACTCAGGAACTGCTGAATCTGGAACAACTGGAATTCCCATTTGCCATTAGTCCTGAAGTAACCGCGGATACCACGCATAGCATTGTCAAACTGCGCTATGCCTCCAGTGTTCAGCATTCACCAGATTTAAAGGTAATTTTTGAGCAGTTTGATCATCCGGTTCACCTCTATCAGAGTCATGTCGACAGTATCCAAAACCATCTGGTCGGCAGTCTGATTGTCGCGGTGGCTGACCTGAATCTGGATACCAACCTGCTCCAGCAAAAACTCAAACAACACATTGCACAAATTGAGGTGATTGGCTATGCACGACCAACTCATTGATTTATTACTGACGGGAACTACCGATACCTTAATCATGGTAGGCGTCTCTGCCATCGTTGCTTTTCTGATTGGGTTACCAATGGCGGTGGTTTTGGTCAGTACCTCGGAGCATGGCATTTATCCATCCAAACCAATTAATCAGGCTTTAGGCTGGATTGTAAATATCACCCGTTCTGTGCCTTTCCTGATTCTGATGGTCGCGCTGATTCCAATTACCCGCTGGATTGTCGGCACCAGTTATGGGGTCTGGGCCGCAGTTGTGCCTTTAACCTTGGCAGCTACCCCTTTCTTTGCCCGGATTGCTGAAGTCAGTTTACGTGAAGTGGATCAGGGACTGATCGAAGCTGCACAAGCCATTGGCTGTAACCGTAAGCAGATCATCTGGCATGTGTTATTGCCTGAAGCTTTACCAGGAATTGTGGCTGGCTTTACCGTGACCTTGGTGACCATGATCAACTCATCAGCCATTGCTGGTGCGATTGGTGCCGGCGGTTTAGGTGATATTGCATACCGTTATGGTTATCAGCGTTTTGATATGCAGATCATGCTGGCCGTGATTGTAGTACTGGTTATTCTGGTAATGCTGATTCAGACCGCTGGTGACACCCTGTCCAATCAGCTCGACAAACGCAAAATTTAAAAACCTCTCTTTTCATAAGTTTTCAACAAAGCCCTCAGCCATGACCTGACTTTGTCATGGCTTTCATGTAAAATCACTGGCAATTTTTATATAACGCTTTGTGAGTTATTTCATGGGTTTTAATTGTGGTATTGTAGGCCTGCCTAACGTTGGTAAATCTACGCTTTTCAATGCATTAACCAAAGCTGCAATTGCTGCGGAAAACTTCCCATTCTGTACGATTGAACCAAACACCGGTATCGTGCCTGTACCAGATCCACGCCTGGACAAACTTGCTGAAATCGTAAAACCACAACGCGTGATCCCGACAACTATGGAATTCGTGGACATCGCGGGCCTTGTCGCTGGTGCATCTAAAGGTGAAGGTCTGGGTAACCAGTTCCTGGCAAACATCCGTGAAACAGATGCGATTGCTCACGTGGTGCGTTGTTTCGAAGATGAAAACGTGATTCATGTGAACGGTAAAATCGATCCGCTTGATGACATCGCAACCATTAATACCGAGCTTGCATTGGCTGACCTGGAAACTGTGACTAAAGCTGTGACTCGTTTAGCGAAATCTGCAAAAGGTGGCGATAAAGAAGCGATCGCGACTAAAGCAGTTCTAGATAAGATTCTGCCTCTTTTAGATGAAGGCAAACCTGCTCGTGCTGCAACCTTAGATGATGACGAACGTAAACTGGTACGTGGTTTTGGTCTGTTAACGCTTAAACCAACCATGTATATCGCCAACGTGGCAGAAGACGGTTTTGAAAACAACCCGCATTTAGACGCTGTACGTGAACTGGCTACTGCTGAAAATGCAATCGTGGTTCCGCTTTGTAACCAGATCGAAGCTGAAATTTCATTGCTTGAAGATGAAGACCGTGCTGAATTCCTGGAAGCTATGGGCATGGAAGAACCAGGTCTGAACGTGGTGATTCGCGCAGGTTATTCACTGCTTGGTCTACAAACTTACTTTACTGCTGGCGTACAGGAAGTTCGTGCCTGGACAGTAAAAGTGGGTGCGACTGCCCCTCAAGCTGCGGGTGTAATCCACACTGACTTCGAAAAAGGCTTTATCCGTGCTGAATGTATTGCTTACGATGACTTCGTACAGTACAACGGCGAAGCTGGCGCCAAAGAAGCAGGTAAATGGCGTCTGGAAGGTAAAACTTATATCGTTCAGGACGGCGATGTTCTGCACTTCCGCTTCAACGTATAAGTTGAAGATAAAAATGCCTCGATAATTCGGGGCATTTTTTATGTATTTTAAAAAGGATTAATCAGCTGCTATTTCCGCATATGAGGTGTCTTGTTCCATTAGCAAGCGTTGCTTACGTGCTTCAAGTAACATTTTTGCTTCTAGTTCCTTGCGAAAGCCGAACAGGAAAATTAATTCCGCAAGAACAAATAAAGGTCCGATCGCCAGGCCAATCAGATCATCCATAAATGCCGGTTTTTTCTTTTCGTAGAAATGACCTACAAACTGGAATGCCCATCCAATGGCGAAAATTCCAACGCTGGTACTCAGCCAGGTTCCAGTATCCCACTGTGCCACATTATAGGCATAAGGATAAACAAACATAAAAATGAAGGCCATGATCAATGCAAAAAATACATCAATAGTTAAATAATAAAGAATTGAAACAATGAGAAGTCCCAAGGCAAGAGTCACCTCAAAGCCGGACATCATCAGTGATACACGTGCAGTAAGACAAATAATAGAAAAAACAATTAATGGGACCCCAATAAAATGTGTCATGACATTCTTACGGTCTAAATGATAAGCTGCATACTGGCTTAATAGTCGTTCTACTCTGGTCATATTATTCTTCCTTGACTGGCCATAGAATTTGACTATAGCGCAACAATAAAAGATAAGTTGTCAGCTGGACGACAACTCATAAAACTTGGAGCAATAAAGCGAGTGGAAGAAAAATATCTTGTTGAATTAGAAAAAAATTCCTGGTTCTCAAAATTACCTTCTCATTTCCAGAACGTCCTGCTGAAACATGCAGTTACCTTATCCGTTGATAAAGACCAGACCGTATTTTATTCAGGTGATGTTTTTGATGGAATTTATGCTGTATTAGAAGGTGCAATTGGTTTAGGTTCTATCAATATTGAGGGTAAAGAGGCAGTTTCTGCAATTGTAGAACCCATTGTCTGGTTTGGTGAAATCTCATTGGTGGATGAGCAGCCGCGTTCTCATCACGCCATCGCCTGCAAGAAATCCCTGCTCTTGCATATTCCCGCGCAATTTATTTATAAGCTGGTCGCTGAACACCCTGCATTCTGGTTTCACATCTCCCAGCTCATGAGCCAGAAATTACGTTATGTGTTTCTGGAATTATTTTCTATTCAGACCCAAACCATGCAACAACGCCTAGCGCAGCGTTTACTGTTTATTTTACAAGGCTATGGCAATCACCTGGTCATTAAAAACCGTACCATTCAGTTGTCGCAGGAACAATTGTCACAAATGCTGATGTGTTCCCGCCAGACTATTAATCAGGAACTCCAACAGCTGGAAAAAATGAATATCCTGAAAATTGCCTTTAAACAGATTGAAATTCTGGATGTGCAACGACTACATCAATTGACTGGCGTCCCGCTCCACTGATTCCGAACCAAGAAAATCAAAAAGGCTGAGCATATGACTCAGCCTTTTTGATACGAATAAAATATCGATCAGCTTGCGACACCCACCTGTTTCGGATCAGTATTGCCCAGTTGTGGATGAGCAATTGCACTTTCACACTGTTTTTTGTCACGTTCATAATCGGCTTGCTTCTGTGCCAGACTATTCCCATCTTCAAGTGTGGTACGTGCCCAGATTTCCAGACTGGTTAAAGCCTTACGACATAATGCATATTTTCCTTCAGTCACGGAATCAGTCATTTTCACATTAATGCGCCAATCCGTGCTCAACTTGCGTGCAGGCTGACGAACGCGTTTTTCAATCTGATCAATCTGCTTGTTGTAGACCAGCGGATCTACTTCATTCATAAATGTCCAAGCTTCATGGGCATAAGTGGTCGCATCATTGCTCAGTTTCGGGGCTGGCTTAATTTCCGGTGCTTGATTGCCTGAACCCTCATTTCCGCATGCCTGTAACAACAATGCTGTGCTGACTAAAGCAACACTCAATATATAACGTGTCTTGAACATGAACATTATCAGGCTCGCCATCTTAAACAATTCGGCACTATGCTATTAAATTCACGTACAATACTCAATTACCATTTGACCCCTTGTTCAACTCTCCCTCCAAGGTGTGCTGTGTCCGAACTGAATCAACACGCTGTAAAACCTGCCAGTTTTTGGCAAGGTGCCAAAGACAGCCAGGCGATTATTTTTACCTATTTGCCCGTTTCTTTTGCCTTTGGGGTTTCTGCGACCCAATTTGGCTTTACCGCATGGGAAGCATTATTCCTGTCCTGCTCCATGTATGCAGGTGCCAGTCAATTCCTGGTTGTTGCACTCTTAGGGAGTGGCACCTCCATTTGGATGACTGCATTAACCGTGATTGCTCTGGATATCCGTCATCTACTTTATGGCCCTGCGCTACAGAATTTGATTCAGGATCGGCTCAATTTGAAAAAAACCGCAGTCTGGGCTTGGGGACTCACAGATGAGGTATTTGCCTCTGGCATGATCAAACTGTCGCAACGGCGTCAGGAATGGTCTGAATCGTGGATGCTGGGGTTGAGTTTATTCAGCTGGCTGTCCTGGGCAACAGGTTCTTTTCTGGGTGGCTTATTTGCAGATCAGGTCAGCAACTTACCGCAATTTTTACAGGCAGCTTTAGACTTCCTGTTACCTGCGCTATTCCTAAGCTTCCTGCTGGCAGCCTTTGAGAAGAAACATACTTTTGTTGTCGCTGTGACGATTGTCGTATCAGCCATAGCCTGCTACATGATCGACCTGTCTGCTGCAATCTTTATCGGCATCAGTTCCGGTATTCTGGCAGGCCTGTTCAAGCACTATGTACTCAAACGTCCCGATCCTGAGCATATGGGAGAAGAACTATGAATTTAGAAATTATTCTGGTTGGTATTCTGGTCGGGATTGCCAATTTCGCTTCCCGTTTCGGACCTTTTTTTGTGATACAGAAATCGCAGCAAGGTTCGCAAAAGCGTGGTGCGCTGTGGTTGAAAATTGCCTTAGGTGCGATTGGAATTTCTGCAATTAGCTCAATGTTGGTCGTGGCGACACTACCACCTTTGCTGGAAACTCCCGATAAAAGTGTGGCGATGCTGGCTGGTTTTATTGTATTAACAGTGCTGTATTTCAAGTTTAAACGCATTGTGATGGCCACTTTGACGGCTGCCCTCACCTATGGCCTGATTTATACTTACCTGCCGATTCATTTTTAAAAAATGAATCAATGAATATAAGAGGCTTATGCTACGTTCCAGTATAAGCCTTTTTTTAATGATAATAAGAAAACTGGCATGTTTGAACCAGGACAAATACTTGAGCGGAAAATCTTTATCCATCAGCACTGGGCTGGAACTTTACAATATTCCCAAAACTGTTTCCCTGCCGGATTTCAAATGCTTTACTCAGTCTTTTTATTGGCTTGGTTCTTCCCTTTGCTGCTCCCTATCTTTATTAGCAACCCAATCAAACCATGAAACTCCTACCTTGGCTGAAATTAATTCCGGGCCAGCTTCTGAAAATGAAAAAACTCAATCCGCAAAATCATATTTATTATTTAGATCCTCAAATCGATCCAGTGGAAGTATCTTTCTGATTTCTTAATCTAAATTTTGCGAACTTTATAAATAAAATTGTTGGTCAATATCACAATTTTGTATGAAACTTGGCTTATCTCTGCAGAGAGTTCTGCTATGCTAAAAGCCCATAAAATCAAGCATGGATGATTTACATGAGCGTGACGATTGGTACCCCACTACAGGCTTCTGCCTTCAAGGTTTTATTACTGGGTTCAGGCGAACTGGGCAAGGAAGTGGTGATTTCCCTGCAACGGTTAGGTGTCGAGGTTCACGCAGCTGACCGCTATGACCATGCACCTGCCATGCAAGTTGCCCATCAGTCGCATACCCTGAATATGGCTAATCCATCAGAACTTAGACAGCTGATTGATCAGGTGAAACCAAATCTGATTGTCCCGGAAATTGAAGCGATTGCCACCCAGGTGCTGGTTGAAATTGAAGAGCAGAATATCGCAACGGTAATTCCATCCGCGAAAGCAGTGAATCTGACCATGAACCGTGAAGGCATCCGTCGTCTGGCTGCTGAAGAACTGGGCCTGCCAACATCTGCTTACCGTTTTGCCGATACTTTAGAATCTTTCCGTGCCGCTTGTGATGATATTGGTTATCCAAACTTTGTGAAGCCTGTGATGTCCTCTTCAGGCAAAGGTCAGTCTCGAGTCAAAAGCTTCGATGAAGTTGATGCTGCCTGGGAATATGCGCAAACGGGTGGTCGTGTAAATCAAGGTACCGTCATTGTTGAGTCACAGATTGATTTTGATTTTGAAATCACCCTGCTCACTGTTCGTGCCAAAAATCCGAGAACAGGTGAAATCGAAACCTCTTATTGCGACCCGATTGGTCACCGTCAGGATTCTGGGGACTATGTTGAAAGCTGGCAACCTCAGCCAATGACACCTGCTGCATTGGAAGAAGCCAAGCGAATTGCCAATAAAGTAACCGTTGCGCTCGGTGGTTGCGGTATTTTTGGGGTAGAACTCTTTGTCAAAGGCGACAAAGTATGGTTTAGTGAAGTGTCACCACGTCCACACGACACCGGCTTAGTCACTTTAGCTTCCCAGTTCCAAAGTGAATTTGAGTTGCATGCGCGTGCGATCCTGGGCCTTCCGGTAAATACCACTCGTCATAGCGTTGCAGCCAGTGCTGTGATTTACGCCGGTGTAGATGATCAGAATCTTTCTTATTCTGGTCTGGATCTTGCTTTAGCAGATGGCAACACAGACTTGCGCCTGTTTGGCAAGCCTGAAGGCTTCAAACGACGTCGTATGGGTGTAGCAACTGCACGTGCTGAAACAACAGATCAGGCACGTGAGCTTGCGCAACAGGTGGCTCAACAAGTCAGTGTCAACCAAAACTAAGCTGAAAAACGAAACGGACGACTGTTCATGATCAATACCCTGCCATTGCTGAATTACACCAAAAGTAACCATGACATTAAAGCCATTAACGAATGGCGCAGTGATGTCGAGCACCAGCTGCAGGAATGTTTTGAAAATGGCGAGTCGATCCGTGACATTATTCTGACCCGATCAAATCTGATTGATGAAGCGCTACAGTTCCTGTGGAAGCATGCTGAACTCGATCAGACTGATCTGGGGCTATTTGCTGTCGGTGGCTACGGTCGCCGCGAAATGCTGCCCTATTCTGATGTCGATATCATGATCCTGTCAGAAGATGAAATTACGTCTGAACAGGAACAGTTGATTTCGACCTTTATTTCATCCTTATGGGATGTCGGCAATTTCAAGCCAGGTATTAGCGTCCGTACCATTAGTGAATGTGTCAATCAGGCCAGCAGTGACCTGACTGTAGCCACGACCCTGATTGAGTCCCGTCTGATTACCGGTAATGAAAGCCTGGCCAAATGGCCACGTCGTATCGTGTCTCAATCCTGGACCGACAAGACCTTTTTTGATGCCAAAATGGAAGAGCAGCATAAACGCTATGCTCAACATAACAATACCGAAAGTAATCTCGAACCGGACATTAAAAATGCCCCAGGTGGTATTCGTGATATTAACCAGATCGGCTGGATTGCCAAACGTCATTTCCGCGTAAACCGTATTTATGATCTGGTACATCTTGGTTTTATTTCAGAATTTGAACTGGCTGTTTTAGAAGAAGCCGAAAGTTTCCTCTGGGAAATCCGTCATCATCTGCATCGCATCACCAAACGTGATGAAAACCGCCTGTTATTCGACTATCAGCGTGATATCGCCGCGAAGTTCGGCTATGTACGCGAAGAAGGCCAACCGCAGAACTATCCGATTGAACAATTTATGAAGCGCTATTACCGCAATGCCCAGCAGGTATCAACGCTGAATGAAATGCTGTTAGCTTATTTCAATGAATCGGTCATTACTCCGCGTCTGCCAAACTATGAGCGTAATATCGAAGAAATTAACCAGAACTTTAAACTGGTTGATGGCAAACTTGCGGTACAGCACCATAAAACTTTCTCGGAAAATCCAAGCGCGATTCTGGAAATCTTTTATCTTCTGGCAAATCGTCCGGAGATTGAAGGCATCCGTGCCCGTACCTTGCGTCTTTTAACGCTCGCAGCAAAACGGATTGATCAGGATTATCGCAATAATCCCGTTCATCAAGCGCTGTTCATGGCGATTATCCGTTCACCACATCGTTTATATGAAACCTTGGTAGCAATGAAACGCTACGGCGTATTGGGGAATTATATTCCGGCCTTTGGCCAGATTATGGGGCTGATGCAGTATGACCTGTTCCATATCTATACTGTAGATGCGCATACCCTATTGCTATTACGTAACCTGAACCGCTTTAAGGAACCAGAATTCGCCAAGGAATTTCCGGTAGTCAGTTCGGTGTTTCAGCGTCTGGCCCGTCGTGACATCGTCTATCTGGCTGCCCTGTTCCATGACATTGCCAAAGGTCGTGGCGGTGACCATAGCGAACTCGGTGCCACAGATGCGATTGCATTCTGCCGCACGCATGGCTTTACCGAGCGTGAATGCAATCTGGTTGCATGGCTGATTCAGAATCACCTCATCATGTCAGTGACTTCACAGAAAAAAGATATTTCTGATCCGGATGTGGTCCGTGAATTTGCAGAAAAAATGGGTGATATGGAGCATCTGGACTATCTGTATACCCTGACTGTTGCCGACATTAATGCCACCAATCCAAAACTGTGGAATACCTGGCGTGCATCTTTAATGCGTCAGCTATATACGCATGCGCGTGATGTGATCCGTTCTGGTCTGGGTCGTCCGGTGGATTATCAAATGCTGATTGAAGACACCAAGTTTGCTGCCAGCGAACTACTGGTACAGGACTTCTCTTTGTATGATGTAGAAACCATCTGGCAGGAGCTGGGTGATGACTACTTCCTGAAAGAATCGCCAGATGAAATCGCCTGGCATACCCGTGCTATCTTACAGCATGGTGATAATTCTGAACCGCTGGTGCTGATGCGCCCGCATCGTAAATATGCGCAAGATGCAGTGCAGATCTTTATTTATACACAAGATAAACCAAATCTGTTTGCCACCACAGTGGCCGTTCTGGACCGCATGGACCTGGATGTACAGGATGCAAGAATTATCACAGCAACCAAGGCGTTCAGCCTGGACACGTATGTCGTGCTTGACCGTTTCGGTACACTGCTTACCGATCCGGAACGCGAGCTGAAAGTGATTGATGCACTTAAAGATGCTTTAAGTCATTCCGATAAATACCCAGGCCTGATGCAGCGCCGTATTCCACGTCAGCTCCGTCATTTTGATATTGAAAATACGGTAGATATCAGCCTGAACCCTGTTTTGAACCAGAATATGGTGGAAATTGCCACGCTCGACCAACCGGGTCTACTTGCCAAAGTAGGCGGATTATTTATGATGCGTGGTCTGGATATCCATTCTGCTAAAATTGCCACACTTGGCGAACGTGCCGAAGACATTTTCTTTGTCACCAAAAAAGATGGCATGCCGTTGAACCCTGAAGAATCTTCTGAATTTTCCTGTGCTTTAAAAGCAGCACTGGATGAAGCCTCTAATCAGGTCAACAGTCAACACTCACATTAAAACGCGGTAACTTATTCATGAACTCTAGCTTGTCTTTATTGCATCCTTATCCATTTGAAAAGTTGAATAAACTTTTTGCGGATATTAAGCCTGCGAATATGCCACTCATTCCCCTATCGATTGGGGAACCAAAGCATCCAGCTCCTGAGTTCGTGAAACAGGCGATTATTGATAATTTTCAGCATCTTTCGACTTATCCAAACTCGAAAGGTTTACCTGAACTGCGTACCAGTATCGCCAACTGGCTGACTCGCCGTTTTAAACTGAATAGCATTAGCGCAGACAGCAATATCTTGCCAGTATCGGGTACCCGTGAAGCAATCTTCTCTTTTGTACAGGCCCTGATTAATCGTGAAGATGCACCTTATGTGGTGATGCCAAATCCTTTTTATCAGATTTATGAAGGTGCAACGCTACTTGCAGGTGCAAAACCCTACTTTATCAACTGCAATGAGGAAAATAATTATCTTGGTGATTTTGATACAGTCCCTGCTGAAGTCTGGGAAAGAACCGCACTTCTATTTGTCTGTACACCGGGTAACCCGACAGGTGCAGTCCTGTCTAAAGAACAGTTTAAAAAGCTAATTGTACTTTCTGATAAATATGATTTTGTGATTGCTTCAGATGAATGCTACTCAGAGCTATGGTTTGATGAAGCACCGGTTGGCTTACTGGAAGTCTGTGCAGAAATCGGTCGTGATGACTACAAAAACTGCGTAGTATTCCATTCGCTCTCTAAACGCTCGAATCTTCCAGGCATGCGTTCAGGTTTTGTTGCGGGTGATGCGGATTTGCTTAAACCTTATCTGCAATATCGTACTTACCACGGTGCAGCGATGCCGGTTCAACATCAGCTGGCTTCAATTGCTGCCTGGGATGATGAAGCACATGTTGAAGAAAACCGCGTACAGTACCGTGCCAAGTTTGATCTGTTCCAGAAAGAGCTTGGTCACTTGTTGCCACTAAAAAAACCGGATGCGGGTTTCTACTACTGGTTGAAAGTAGACAATGACGAAGAATTTGCCAAATGCTTAATGGAACAGGCGCATATCAAAGTACTTCCTGGTCGCTACCTGTCTCGTGATACTGAGCAAGGCAATCCAGGTGAAAACCATGTACGTCTGGCATTGGTGGCTGATCTGGCACAATGTGAGCAAGTCATTGAGCGATTAAAAGCCATTCTTTAACCTAAAATTTTTAATAAAAATCCACTATATTTATAGTGGATTTTTTATTTCAATCTTATATTCCAGAATATACACCAGATTGTGGTCTACACCCTTAATCGGCTCCAGCTTGGCAGCCAGTACCGCTTCTTTAACTTTAGCATCGACAACTCTCAAGCCAGAACTCTGAATGATCTCAACGTCGGTAATCCGCCCTGTATTGGCAATGACCGTCATTTGCACGATTACTGTCTTGGCACGTTGCAGTTCTGCATCATTAAATCTCAGATACGGTGCTTTTAGCCAGCTGACTTCATAGCCCTGCTTCGCCAGCAAATGTGGCGGAACAGCATTTTTGACAGTAGGCGGCTGATAAGCTGGAACAGGCTGCTTCAGCCTTTTTAGTAATTGCTGGGTTTTTTCATCCTGTGCATAAGCAGGAGCTAAAAACAGCCCGATACATGTGCTAAATAGCAGGCTCTGAACGAGAATTCTGGATGGCATGGCAATGACTTGAAGAGAATAAAGGCGGCCAATAACCGCCCTGAATAAGCGTCTTATAGCGCTTTTTCAATCTCAGCTTCCAGGTCTTCAGGCTTGGTGGTTGGCGCAAAACGGTTCAGTACCTTGCCATCACGCCCAATCAGGAACTTGGTAAAGTTCCATTTAATACCATTACCCAGAATCCCTTTAGAATTATTGGTCAGATAACGGAAAATTGCATGTGCTTCAGGACCTTTGACATCGATCTTGGAGAACATCGCAAATGTCACCCCATAGTTCTTCTGGCAATATGCACCAATTTGCTCATTACTGCCTGGATCCTGTCCGCCAAACTGGTTACAGGGAAAGCCTAAAACTTCCAGGCCACGATCTTTATATTTCTCGTAAAGTTTTTCCAGGCCGGCGAACTGCGGTGTGAAACCGCATTTACTTGCGGTATTCACAATTAACAGTACCTTTCCTTCATAGTCTGCAAATTGTTTGGTTTTTCCATCTAACAATTCAGCTTCAAACTGATATATGCTGGTCATGGATAAGTTTCCTCATCATTCTTTTCTTGTGTTTTTAATTCTAATGAAGCGGAGTTCACACAATAACGTAAGCCTGTTGGCTGAGGTCCATCAGTGAAAACATGCCCTAAATGTGCATCACAGTGATGGCAAACAATTTCTGTTCTGACCATACCATGAGATGTGTCTAAATGCTCTTCAATTGCAGAGCCGTTGATCGCCTTATAAAAGCTTGGCCAGCCACAGCCACTGTCATATTTGGTTTCTGAGGTAAATAAAGGTTCACCACAACAACGGCATACATAAGTACCATCTTGTTTCGTATTCCAGTATTTACCGGTAAATGCTGGCTCCGTCCCTTTTTGACGTGTAATACGGAACTCTTCAGGTGATAACTCTCTTTGCCATTCTCTGTCTGATTTACTGAGTTTTCCCATGATGACGGTCCTTTCTATCTTGCTATTTTAAATAGGATAATTCTATATTTACGTCATTCATTTTAAAAATTCTAGTGTTTGTTTAACATTTTACAAAAGACATATAATTCCCAAAAAAGCAAAAAGTAAGCAAATAAACAAAATAAAAGTAAGCATTTCGTTCATTAAATGCTTTTTTGTAAGCAATTTTAGTGGTAGGCTTGGTACTAAATTTGCTCAGGATTAAATAATGTCGCAAAAAAAAAGCGTAATTTTTAAAAACCTATTGCCGGTGATTAAACAATATCAACAGCTTGGATTTACGCATGAAAAAATTGTTGCATTACTCCGAGATGAGCACGATCTCGATCTAGTCACCACTGAGACATTTAAAAGCTATTTATATCGTTATGCAAAAGTGACCTCCACTCTTTCAGAGAACATCAAAATGCCGAACACTTTCCAAAAATCTCGCGAAATCAAAAAATCGTCTAAACTCGAGCATGTATGCTACGACATTCGCGGACCAGTGTTACGAGCGGCCAACGAGATGGAGGAAGCCGGACATAAGATCATCAAGCTAAATATCGGCAACCCTGCTCCATTTGGTTTTGAAGCACCCCAAGAAATTATCAATGATGTGGCACTCAACCTGCCAAATGCGATTGGATATACCGACTCAAAAGGTATTTTCCCGGCACGTAAGGCCATTTGTCAGTACTATCAGCAAAAAGGCATTCTGGATATGCACGTCAATGATGTGTATGTGGGTAACGGCGTGTCCGAGCTGATTGTAATGGCAATGCAAGGCTTGCTGGATGACGGCGATGAAATGCTGATTCCAATGCCTGATTATCCGTTGTGGACTGCGGCAGTGAACCTGTCTGGCGGTACTGCGATTCACTATAAATGTGATGAAGAAAATTACTGGTATCCAGACATCGCAGATATGGAAAGCAAGATCACACCAAATACCCGCGGTATCGTGATCATTAACCCGAATAACCCGACAGGCTCAGTTTATCCACGTCACGTATTACAGCAAATCGTGGATCTGGCGAAAAAGCACGACCTGATTTTGTTTGCTGACGAAATTTATGACAAGATCGTTTATGACGGTATTGAGCATGTTGCCGTTGCATCACTTGCCGGTGATCAGCTATGTATCTCTTTCAATGGCCTATCTAAAGCTTACCGTATTGCAGGTTACCGTTCTGGCTGGATGGCTATTACGGGTGATAAGTCTCGTGCAGCAGATTACATCGAAGGTCTGGATATGCTGGCATCGATGCGCCTTTGTGCCAACCATCAGGCGCAATATGCAATTCAGACTGCTCTCGGGGGTTACCAGTCAATTAATGACCTGATCCGCCCAGGTGGTCGCCTGTATGAGCAGCGCAATATTGCCTGGGAAATGCTGAATGAAATTCCTGGTGTCACTTGTGTGAAACCAGAAGGTGCAATGTACTGCTTCCCTCGTCTAGATCCGGAAATTTACCCGATTGAAGATGATGAAAAACTGATGCTGGATCTGCTGCGTGCCGAGAAAGTATTGCTGGTTCAAGGTACAGGCTTTAACTGGCCAACTCCGGATCATTTCCGTGTGGTATTTCTGCCAGCAGAAAATGAACTGCGTGAAGCCATTAACCGTTTGAGCCGTTTCCTGGCAAAAATTCGTTAATAGCACCGATAAAAAAACCGCGTTTAATAACGCGGTTTTTTTATAATTAATTTGCTTTTAAATCTTTTAGTGGATTACCAAATTGTTTCAGATATTCAATCCCTAATTGACGTGAACCCTGATCATTAATATGGTTATCATCTTTTAGGCGATATAAAGGCACATCATTCACGATGATCTTACATACCTGCTGATCACAGATCACTTTGGTCGGATCAATGATTTTCAAATCAAGGTATTTCAGTTTGGCTTCAGCCAATATTTGGTTAAATGGTTCTAAATGGGTTTCGTAACTCCTTCTGGAAACCGTACATTGTGCATGTCGATTTAGAATTTCATTACGGATATTACAGTCTGAAGGTATCCCATCCCAATCCAATCGTGGTACATCGTTCAGTATTACCACTTGATCACTCGCTTTGTGGGCAATTTCTAGCGCTTTCATCAAGCCGGCTTTAAAGATTTCATTATTACGCTGATGAATCCCATCTTTAAGTTTCACCTCATCTCCAAAATATGGCGCATAAGAACCGGCTAAAATAATCATTGGATAATGGGTTTTAGACAGATGTTCGGTAAGAGCATTATTACGTTGCTGAAACTTAATGAGTTCTTCCCAACGTCCGAGCTTTAACTCAGAACGCTGCACGCCAGGCAAATAAAAAGTTGAACTCTGGGTAATATCATAACCACGTAAATTGGCATCTTTGGCCCATTCATCCAGCATTGCCGTATAGGCATTGGCATGTGAATCACCGATCAACAAGAAATCAATATCATCCTTCGTGTGCCCTAATATACAATCTTTGGGATCAGGTAAGGTTTTCGGATTCGTATCCATACACTGGCTACGAATCACATGCGCATAAGCCTGCAATGCTTCCTGCTTGACATATACGGAGGGTGGAAACCGATCAGGAAAACCTTCATTAGTTTTAATGATCTGGGCAATCACAATAAAGATAATCGCAGGAATTAAAAATCCGAGAAGAATCACCTTGTAATTGGCAGCCATTACAAAGCGTTTTAGGGGTTTTTCTGCCAGCTGATAGGTAAGAAATGCCAAAAGCACTGACAGCAGGAGAATGATGATCTGATTTTCTGTATTGAGTGGCAGCATATAAATGTCAAATAACATGATAATCGGCCAGTGCCATAAATACAGCGGATATGAAATTTTTCCGATCCAGGTGCTCAGCTGATTACTGAGCAGCAGATTGGTTACGGATACAGATTGGCCCAGATAAATAATTACTGCTGTTGCCAGACACGGAATCAGCGCCATAAGACCGGGAAATGGTGTCTGTTGATCAAAATAAATCGCTGCTGCAAATAAAACAAGAACCCCAAGCCACACCAGAATTTGTAATAATTTTTTAGGGAGTTTTGGTCGTGGCAAACAGGTAATCAATGCGCCAATCAGTAACTCAAAAGCCCGGACCGGCATGCTGTAATAGGCCTTGGTTGGATTTTGCGTGAGTTGGTACTGGGCATAAACCAGTAGAACAATAATCAATGTACTGATCATCAACCAGAGATATTTGCGTGATGCTCTGGCAAGAAATAGCCATAATATTAAAGGCCAGAAAATATAGAACTGTTCTTCCACCCCCAATGACCATAAGTGCAATAGCGGTACATTTTCCACGCTCGGGCTAAAGTAATCCCCCACTTCATTGCGCATATAGAGGTTTGCAATGAGCACCGTGGCATACATGACACTCTTAAAGTATTCAGTCAGTTCACCCGGCAGCATCACCTGCCAGGCAATCAGGCTAACCACAGCGAGTACGGTAAAATACGCTGGTGCCAAACGAACTACACGTTTTTTATAGAATCGTGCAATTGAAAATTGTTGGGCCTGAATATCGCGTGTGAGAATAATGGTGATCAGATAACCTGAAATTACAAAGAAGATATCTACACCAATATAGCCACCAGAAAATAGTGACCAGCCTAAATGATTGAAAATAACCAGAGATACCGCAATAGCACGTAGGCCATCGATATCTGGTCTGTAGGCAATACTCATAAAAACAGGAAAAGCGGGAGATAAGCTATTTTATGCCTTTCCAATTTCAGAATAAATTTTTTTATATTTATCTTACATTATGGCGTTTATTCTAATTCCTCAGCTTTCAAGTAAGGATAAGGATTCGTTGCGCCCTGCCCACTAAAATAAATTCCATAATGCAAATGTGGTGGTGTGGTTTTAGCATTACCGGTGTTGCCCACATAGGCAATGACTTCGCCAGCTTCCACCCAGTCACCTTCCTGAATATGCTCAGCATAATCCTCCAGATGTGCATAATAATGCTGGCTCAGCTCCGGCCCTGTTACCCAGATCACTTTACCACCGAGATTATTTGTTCCAATATTTCTGATGATACCCTGGGTTGCACTCAGCACAGGTGTACCTCGTTTGGCAAAGATATCTATTCCTTCATGCTTACGGCCTGCACTTCGTGAAGCACCCCAAGTATCATTGAGCTGTCTTTGCGTCACACCTTCGACTGGAATGGTTAAAGGTTGTGATAAAGTTTCTTTTCTCAATTGCCAATACAGATAAGGACTTTTCCAGCCCGCTGACTCACCAGAAGGTGGTGGCTGACAGCCACTCAGAAGTATTAATATAGTAATCAGTAACAAGGAAGCGCTTAAATTCGGCACTGCAATTTCTCATTCATTCTTCTTAAAATAATCTTATTCAATTCAATCTGATTACACGTGCTGTTCTTGTAATTTTTATTGATGATTCCTTTGAATATTATTTTCTCTTCTAAACAGCAAAAACCCTCTTATAGAGGGTTTTGTCATTGATTATCACCGATTCACAATCATGGACTATTTACGTTTTTTCGCCCGTGATGGTTTAGATTTTTGAGGTTGCTGCTGTTGCTGCTGTTGATCCTCATCCTGCATGGAATCCTTTTTGTCCTTTTGCTGAACCTGCTTATGTTTTGCCTGAGATCTAGCCATTTTTGACTCCTACTCATCTCGATCAAAAAGATTGTTTTTCTACTCTAACCACTATAAATAAATAACCAATGCCAGAGTCGTATCTAATTGCTTCAATGTAATTACATTTTAGCTAAGTTATTCTGTTTTAAGGGGACATGTTTTTTGGTTATTACAAGTCTTACAGATGTTTGCACGCTGAAACATGAGATTACTCAGCGTATAATTTATATATTGAGGTTTATAATTATGAAGCCAAAATTTTAGTGTCAGCTCCGACTGTAAAGATCATAGATTATGATGACTTTAACTCGGTCATTTTAACCCTGTGTTGTTTATCTAAGATATTAGAAGAGTCCTTTCTCTGCCACAATAGTGATTTTAGTCTGTATATTCAGAAAACCTGGCAAGCAAGATTTAAATTTTTACAGATAGATGAGAGTGATCAAACAAAAATGGCTAAAAAAGAAGTGTTTATTTCCGTCGACATTGAAGCTTCCGGCCCGATTCCTGGGGAATATGATTTGCTATCTATCGGCATGTGTCTCGTCGATCAACCTGAGATCCAGTTTTATTGTGAATTACAGCCTGTTTCCTTTAAAGCTGACCCGAAAGCCTTGGCCGTTACCGATTTCAATTTAGAAGATTTAACAAAAAATGGGATAGATCCCACCACTGCGATGCAGAATTGCACTGCGTGGATTGAGCAACATCTTTCCAAATCTGAAACACCAATTTTTGTCGGATTAAATGCCGGTTTTGACTGGTCTTTTATGAATTATTATTTCCATAAATTTATCGGACACAATCCTTTTGGTGTTTCCTCACTCGATATTAAATCTCTTTATATGGGTGCATTTGGCGGACGTTGGTCAGAAACACGGGCAAAGAATATTATTGAAATTTTAAAGCCACAAAGCAGAGGCAATCATAATGCATTACAGGATGCGATCTTTCAGGCTGAGCTGTTCCGTTTAATTTTAAAACAGATTCAGGTTTGATTTTTATTAACGCTTATAGCTGCACTTTACCCTTTTACAAGATACTATTTACAGATTCAACTGCGAGCGGTTTCAAAAATATTTCGAGATAAGCAACACTTTAAGGCCGTCTTCCCTCATAATACCCATATATAAATCCACCGCTTTTTAGATTTCAATGGGAGATCACGACTATCCCCACGCGAAGAAATCTGCTCATTTTCAAATTTTTGTAATTATAGAAGTCTTTTCCTATGAAAATCGTCATTCTAAATAAACCTTATGACGTCCTCTCCCAGTTTCGTAAAGACGAAGCACACATGACGATGTCTGATTTCGTAGATGATCCTACACTGCGTCTGGCAGGTCGTCTCGATATGGACTCGGAAGGTTTGGTATTCCTGACCGATCATGGTGGTTTAAACCAGTTCATTACCAATCCTGCCAATAAAAAATTCAAGACTTACCTGGTTCAGGTTGAAGGCGACGTGACTGAAGAAGCACTTGAGCAGTTACGTAAAGGTGTAGAGCTGAAAGATGGTATGACCTTACCTGCAAAAGCAATCAAGGTTCAGCAACCTGAATGGTTATGGGATCGCGATCCTCCAGTTCGTTACCGTGCTTCTGTGCCAACTTCATGGGTAGAAATCTCAATTTGTGAAGGCCGTAACCGTCAGGTACGTCGTATGACTGCTGCCGTAGGTTTCCCAACTTTACGTTTGATCCGTACCAAAATCGGTTCTATTGATCTGGTTCAATTGGGTCTGCAACCGGGTGAAACCAAAGAAATTGAACCTTTGCTTTACCCTGACTTTAAAGATGTACCCGCAGAAGAGCCATACCGTTCACGTTCTTATGTGAAAAAACCAGGTGGTACGGGCGGCAAACCACTCAATAAAAAAGTGAATAAAGACGGTACCAAGAAGAAAACCGGTACACCACGTGTTTGGCAACTGGAAGAAGGTGAAAAACCACGTCGTAAGACCAATGGTACGACACGTCCAAATACCAAAGCACCACGTGGTCGCGGACGCGGTCGTGGCTAAGTTTTAATAAAATCTATCAAGCTCACTTCGGTGGGCTTTTTTTATTACATAAATTTAATATTTTTTATTTTTTAGTCTTTTAGACTAATTATAATTATTCATTTTGCGATGGGTCTCATGAAAAAAATTATTTTTGCCTTAGCTGCGACTTCCCTTTCAACTCTTGGCTTTGCCAATCCACTCAGTGTGCATGTGCTAAATCAGGAAACTGGCCTGCCTTCTGCCAATATCACGGTAACTTTAGAAGCCCAGCAAGGTGAGAAATGGGTCAAACTCAATGAAGCCAAAACAGATAATAATGGCCGGATTAAAGAATTCTATCCTAAAGAGACTGCGCTACAAAAAGGCATTTATAAGGTGACTTTTAAAACGGGCGACTGGTTTAAGGCCAATAATCAACGCACCTTTTTCCCAGAAATTCCGGTTGTGTTTGTGATTGATGGTACTTTGGAGCATTACCATATTCCACTTTTGTTAAGTTCTTATGGATATTCAACGTATCGGGGGAATTAATTAGAGAAAAGTGACTATCAACTCGAAACAAACTCATCATAAATAATGTCTCGACCTTCTACCACATGAATAAATGATGCTCCCATATCATTCTCTTTTCTACCGATATAAAGGGTAAAAGCTTCCTTTACCCTATTCCCATATAAATCTTTAAATTCGAGGAATAAAAATTTACGGTAAATCATTCCATCTAGGAATTTATCAAAACTAGAAATATTCAATATAAAATTAACTTCGTGAGTTAAATCTTTTGTTAATCTTTTTATCTCATAAACTTCATAGTGATATTCTTCATCTACCAAGATTTTAATATTATAAGCATCTCCCTTGCCTAAATTACACATACTTAAATAAATATCAAAATAATCATCTTCCTCATTTAATTCATATTTTCTTATACAACTTCCACTCTTAAAACTAAATAATGGTTTTGCACTCTGATTTCTATATTCCATTTGCTGAACTTGAATTTCAACCATCTTTCTAAATTCTTCTATTTGTAATTGCAAAGATTCAGATTGTTGCCTAATTGATTTAGAATTCTGCTCTAACTGTTTACCCTGCTGGACATAGCCTAAAATCAGCCACAAAAAAGCGATAGGGGCAACTATACCTGCAAGAAAATCACCTAATTCATTTAAAGATATTGGACTTTTCAAATCTCCGAAAAACCAAAATATAAAAATTATGGCTAACCAGACAACCGTAATTCCCATTCCCCAATTTAATCTCTTCTTATTCATATTCACATAAAAAAACCGATGCCTAAGCACCGGTTTTACATGGTTTATTTAAACTATGCAAATCACGCTTTCAACCAATTCTCAGCTTTAGCTTGATCTTCAATTTTAAGTTCGACTTCAGTCAATGCAGAACCAGCTGCTTGAACCTCAAAGGCCATTAACTCATCACGACGGAATGCATGAACAGTATAAGCTCCTTCCTGCTTCGCATATTTCTCGGCAAGCTTTGTCGTCGCTTTCAAGCCATCAATTGCAATGATCACATCATTGGCTGACAGGCCTGCTTTCGCAGCAGCACTGTCACGACGAGCGGATTGAATAAATACACCTTCAGGCTTATCTACCAATTTCAAACCAAATGGCAGAGACTTGTCATTTTTCAGGGTATAGCTTACCCCAAACTCAGGGAATAACTGATCCAATGGTAATTCTTCTGTGGTATTGATCAGATGGTTGATCTGTTCTAACCAGTTATCGCCAGTCAATTCTTCACATAACTCGAAGATAGTACGCTCGTTCACCTGAATGCCATTTTGCGCATTTTCATACAACTTGCGCATCAAGGCATCCAGGCTTGAACCACGTAGACGCAAGCCTAAATCTAAGCAAAGTGCCACTAAACAACCTTTGTTGTAATAGCTGGTGCCAGCATTATTCGAGTTTTCATCCTGACGATAGAATTTCACCCAGGCATCAAAGCTTGATTCAGACACACTTTGAATAAAGCGACCTGGGTTTTGCAAATAACGGTCAATCTGTGCTTTCAGTAAAGCAATATATGATTCCTGGTTAATCACACCACTACGTAGCAGAATCAGGTCATCATAATAAGAAGTAAATCCTTCAAAGATCCAAAGTAAAGAGGTGTAGCCTTCTTTGTTTAAATCGTAATTTACAAAGTTTTCAGGGCGAATAAATTTCACTAACCAAGAGTGGAAATATTCATGGCTACATAAACCTAAGAAACGCTGATAATCCTTCGATGGCTCTTCCGGCTCGTTGGCTTTCGGCAGATCGTCACGTGGTGTAATCAGACTGGTTGAATTTGGATGTTCCAGACCACCATAACTGTTGCCTGTTGCCATGGTCATAAAAGTATAGTTACTAAATGGCGCCGAACCAAACATAGAAATTTCGGTACTACAGATCTTTTCCAGATCCTGCTGCATACGTTCAGCATTCATCTCATGTTTGCCAGAAACCACGAACTCATGCGGAATACCATTGGCTTCAAAGCTAAAACGGGTCTGTTCTGCCAGTTCAAATGGTGAATCGATCAGCTCGGCATAATTTTCTGCTTTAAGCGTATAGCGGCCTTTGACCAGGCTCTTGGATGCCATACCGGTTGCTAACTGGAAGTGTTTCAGTTCATCTGGCAGGAAGATTTCAACTTCAATCGCTTTACTTTCTTGTCCTTCCAGCCCCAGACAAGTACAGGCCGGGTTCACATATAGACGTGTTCCATCGACATACGCACCCCGTACGGACAGATCATAGGCATAGACATCATATTCAACCGTGATCAGTTCATGGTCGGTATTAAACAGGCGCCATTTATTCTTTTCAAATTTCTGGATTTTCAGCTGGCGTCCTGCTTCATCAAAGGCTTTCACCCCTTCAATGTGCTTGGAAAATTCACGAATCAGGTAACTGCCCGGAATCCACGTTGGCAAAGACAACACCTGTGTAGGGTCTGCTAAAAAGCGAACAGTCACGTGAACAAGATGCTGACGATAATCGTCAAATTCGATTTGATAATGCAACATAATGGGCGATTCAAAAGAAATTAGAATGTGTTAAGTCTAAGCTTAACATTTTTTTCCAATACATTGCGGAAGTGTCTTAAATGTCTACAATGAGTACTAGCCATGACAAAAAAAAAGGCTTAGCATGCCTAAAATTTTTTTGCTCGCCAACGGACTGGTCGAATAAGGAACCCCCTTGAAATTTATCGCCTCACTGATTGCGACATTGTGCTTTTTTATGTCCGCAATCTCGCATGCTGCCCTGCTGAATATTAATCCTGAAAGTGTTGAGGCAGAAGCCTGGACTATTCTGGACAGCCAGACCGGTCAGACTATTGCTTCACATAATGAAGACCTGCAACGTGCTCCGGCTTCCCTGACCAAAATGATGGTAGCTTATATCACGCTCAAGGAAATTCAGGCCGGAAAATTAGATAAAAATGAAGTAATAACTGCGACATCTGTAGTCAATATGGTGATGTGGGATGAATCCCAGATGTACCTAAAAGAAGGTGATCAGATTTCAGTAGATCAGTTATTAGCAGGCTTAATTGTAATGTCTGCCAATGATGCCGCAGTGACGTTGGCGGAAAAAATTTCTGGAAGCGTACCCAAATTTGTGGAGCGTATGAATCAGGAAGCCAAAGCACTGGGCATGCAGCATACCAACTTCCAGAATCCGGCTGGTATCACCATGCCTGAGCACTATTCCACGGCAGCCGACCTGGCCAAACTGTCTCAGGCTTTGGTCAATGAAACGCCAAACTATCTGTTCTATTCCAAGCAACAGAGCTTCAGTTATAACCAGCGTTTCCACCGTGCCACCAATCTATTGCTAAAAATAGACCCAACAGTAGACGGCTTGAAAACTGGTTTTACCCGTGCCGCGGGTTATAACCTAGCTGCCACCGCGATCCGTCCAAGCATGGACATGAGTCTATCTAACCGTCGTTTAATCGTCGTGGTGATGGGGAGCAAAAGTGCGGTAAAACGTGCGGAAGTCGCTCATAAGCTAATGAATCTGGCCTATACCTATACCCGCAATGAGGTAGCACTTAAGGACAAGCAAGTGCTGGCTGAACTGCCTGTGGTTCAATCTACCCTGAAAATGTTTAAGGTAGCGACCAAAAAACCTGAATTAATTACTACTTCACTCTATGATCAGAGCTATAGCATTGACCTGAACCAGTTTGATCAAAGTACTCAACGCGTGATGTTAGATACAGGGAATGGTACTCTACAAAGCATTGAGCCATTACGCGAAACTCAGACCCACTTAAACATTGAAGTGAATGAGACCCAACTGACCGCGCCACTGGCAAAAGTCATGCAATTGGCAACGGTAAACGTCTATCAGAATAATCAGTTGATTCATACCATCCTGATTGAAGATCAGGTCGATATTGAAGAAGCGAATTTCTTTGAAAAGTTCCTGCAATGGTTATTTGGCCTATTCTCAAATACGAACGCAGACGTTATATTGTATCCGATTGGCAAATAAAATCTGAGACAGACAAAGGATGGTAATTATATTAATTAGCCGTCCTTTTTTATTGCCTACATTTATTTTTAATTTTACCAATAACAACCTCCATAAAAGACATTATTAATTTATATCCTTGAATTGCTACAATTTGTAAGCTGTATAACAATTCTTATCAAGACCTTATTTTAAGCCAGTCATAGTATGTTTTCTTTCTATTTCATTAAAAAAATAAATAGGTTAATAAGGTATGACAGCCCATAAAATTGTGATTGTAGGTGGTGGTGCAGGTGGTCTGGAACTGGCTACCCAGTTAGGACAAAGCTTAGGCAGAAATGGTAAGGCCCAGATTACCCTGATCGACCAGAAGCTGACCCATATCTGGAAACCTCTTCTTCACGAAATTGCAGCGGGAACACTCAATCCGCATGAAGAAGAAACCAATTATTTTGCCCATGCCGCAGCAAATCATTATGAATTTGTTCTGGGCACGTTTAAAAATATTGACCGTGAAACCAAACAGATTTTGGTTGAAACCGAATACTTTTCTAAAAAAGTCCAACCTACCAAGAATAGAAATATTGACTATGACACCTTGGTGCTTGCTTTAGGCTCCACTTCAAATGACTTTAATACCAAAGGTGTCAAACAGTTCTGTCATTTCCTCGACAGTCGCGAACAGGCGGATATTTTCCAGCAAGACCTGCTACATCTTTACTTAAATGCCCAGAATGAAGCAGATAGCCGTGAACTGAAAATTGCCATTATTGGTGCAGGTGCTACAGGCGTTGAACTGGCAGCAGAACTGGTTTCTGCCAAGAATAATTTTCATAAATATGGTCTAAACAAGATCGATCCGAATAAGGTCAAAATTACCCTGATTGAAGCTGCAGATCGTATTCTTCCTGCCCTGTCTCCCAAAGTTGCTGAGCACACGATGAAGCAGCTGAAACAGCTAGGTATTGAAGTACTAACTCAACATCGTGTGGCTAAAGTCGATGAAGAGCATATTTATTTTGCAGATGGTTCAAGTTTGGAAGCAGAAGTAAAAGTCTGGGCAGCCGGAATCAAGGCGCCTGAGGTACTCACGCAACTTGAGGGACTGGAAAGAGACAATATTCATCGCCTTAAAGTTTATGCGACATTGCAGACGACCGCAGATCCGAATATTTTTGCCTTTGGGGATTGTGCACATTGCAAGCCTAGAGCTGATGAACCCGTCTTGGGACCACGTGCACAGGTTGCCAGCCAGCAGGCCAGTTTCCTTGTCAATTCTTTACGATTACGTGCGAATGGTCAGACACAGTTACCGATGTTTGTCTTCTCGGATAAAGGTTCTCTGGTGTCCTTAAGTGAAAATAAAGCCGTAGGTGAATTACTCGGTCAGGTCAATGTACAGGGCTTTGTCGCCAAGTCGATGTATGTTTCATTATATCGGCTGCATCAGGCCACGATCTTGGGCTATACTCAGGCTGGGGTAATGACAGTAAAAGACTTCGTTACAAGAAAAATCTCGCCGAAGATAAAATTGCATTGAAATTTACAGATACGCCCCCATCAATGAAAAAATCAGCATTTATATAGGGAAATTGCATTTTTTTTGCTAATTTTAGTCTACAAAAACTCAATTTCACTTTATGATGTATCTCTTAAAAAATTTGATTGGATCAATATCATGACTGCAGTTGCAAATGACCTCGTGGTTTCTTTCCACTACACATTGACTAACGCAGAGGGTGAAACTCTCGATAAATCTCAAGGTGAACCACTTGCATATTTGCATGGTGCAGGCAACATCATTCCTGGCCTTGAAAATGCACTACTTGGTAAAACTGTAGGCGACAAATTCACTGTAACTGTTCCAGCAGCTGAAGGCTATGGCGAATACAACCCAGAGCTAGTACAAGAAGTTCCTGCGAAAATGTTCCAGGGTGTGGACAACATCCAACCTGGTATGCAATTCCAGGCGCAAACTGATGACGGCGTTCAAATCGTAACTGTTAAAGCAGTTGAAGGCGAAAACATTGTTGTTGATGCGAACTTCCCACTTGCTGGCCAAGACCTGACTTTCGACGTTGAAATCGTGGAAATCCGTGAAGCTTCTCAAGAAGAACTTGACCATGGTCACGTACACGGTGCAGGCGGTCACCACCACTAAGATTGATTGATCTGAAGTGCAAAAGGCAAAGTGAAAACTTTGCCTTTTTTTGTTGCCTATATATTTTATTCAGGCATAAAAAAGCAGAGCCTCTGCCCTGCTTTTTTATAATTCAAGCAATGATTATTTACGTTGGTTATAAATCTGCATTGCGGCTGGCAGATTTTGACGCATTGCGGCAATACGCTGACTGCTTGATGGGTGAGTCGATAAGAACGCGACACCACTACTGGTTTGCTTACTCATTTTTTCCCAAAGAGTAATTGCAGCATTCGGGTTATAACCTGCACGAGCCATCAACATTAAGCCACCTTGGTCAGCACGGCTTTCCAGGTTACGTGAGTATGGCAGACCAATACCAATCTGGCTGCCCAGCTGTGCAGCTGCTGCACCACCCTGCCCTACACCTGCCGCACTCAGGCCAATGCCCAAAGCCAAGTCAGTCAGTGCCTGAGCACCAATCTTCTGTTTAGAATGCTCTTCTAGCGCATGCACCATTTCATGACCCATAATTGCTGCAATTTCAGCATCAGTTAAGTTCAATTTATTGACGATACCCGTATAGAACACCACCTTACCACCTGGGGCAACATAAGCATTGACCTGATCGCTCTTCAGTACAGCCAACTGCCAGTCAAATCGGGTGCCTGTCTGGTTCAGCTGGTCTGCATAAGGACGCAATTTGTTAAATACAGTGTTAACGCGCTTATAGGTAGCAGAAGACGTATCCAGTGTATTGGCAGCACGTGCTTCCTGAACGGTCTTGTTAAAGCCTTGTGTCGCTACAGCGTTTAAGGTTGATGTATCCGCGCCCGCTATATCAGCGACAGTGGTACAACCTGATAAAGTGACGACTGTTGCCGCACACATGCTGAACAAAAATTTATTTTTCATTATAGATTCTCCACCCCAGTTTCAAGGCACAATACTTGATAAAAATTATAATTGAAACATCGCTATACCTGAAACGTGTAATTACTTCATCTTTTTAGCATTTATGTAATATTTCAGGTGATGAATTGTATGCCAAGCCAATAAATTAGACAAAGTACATTTAAAACCAGATAAAACTGGCTCAAAGGTTGGATCTTCATTTCCAGGCTTTCACTTTTGCGCTTGGCAAACAGGATAGCGTTCTGGATCAGGATCACTGGCACCAATATGCAGGCAATAATGACACTTAAGCCCACCAGCGCATTATAGATAATTTCAGGATTACTGGTTTGAGCACGAATAATCAGCATGGCAATAGTCGGTGCCCCGCCCATGGCAAACAGCAACGAATAGAACATGGTTGCCGAGATATTTTTTTGCATCCTGCAAGCTCTTATATTTTCTTTAATATTTATTCTAACAAGCACAGCAGCATTACACATCACTCTGTGATGCAACTTTAGTCGTGCGCCAGTATTCCTTAATCGATACGTTATAAAAAAACCCTGTGAAATTCACAGGGTTTTTCTCATTTTCAGCTTAAGGGATTAAGCATCAAACGGATGACGAAGAACAATTGTCTCTTCACGGTCTGGACCAGTTGAAATGATGTCGATTGGACATTCAATCAATTGCTCAAGACGTTTCACATAATTAATTGCAGCTTGTGGCAATTGATCTAATGATTTGGCACCGAAAGTAGACTCAGACCAGCCTGGCATCGTTTCGTAGATCGGTTTTAAAGTTTCGAATGCAAGTGCATCAGAAGAACCTACACAGCCAGAATCAGCAGCTTCGTAACCTACACAGATTTTTACTTCTTCTAAACCGTCAAGAACGTCAAGTTTAGTCAGGCAAATACCAGAAAGTGAGTTTACTTCTACTGAACGGCGCAGGATTTCAGCATCGAACCAGCCACAACGACGTTGACGGCCAGTAGACGCACCAAATTCTGAACCTACAGTACCTAAGTGTTTGCCGATTGCATCGCCAACATCATTTGCAGCATCGTACACAAGTTCAGTTGGGAATGGACCAGCACCTACACGTGTTGTGTATGCTTTGGTAATACCCAATACATAATCAAGGTGTAATGGACCAAGACCTGAACCTGAGCTTACGCCGCCCGCAGTCGTATTTGAAGAAGTCACGTACGGATATGTACCGTGGTCAACGTCAAGAAGTGAACCTTGCGCACCTTCAAACATGATGTTATCACCGTTTTTACGGTATTTATGCAACTCACCTGTTACGTCGATAACAAGCGGCGCAACCACTTCACGCCATTGGTCGCAAAGTGCAAGTACTTCTTCAAGCTTAACTGCTTCTACGCCGTAGAATTGAGTTAACTGGAAGTTATGGTATTCAAGAAGCTCTGTTAACTGTGCTTTAAGATGTTCACCACCACGTACCAGATCAGCAACACGGATTGCACGACGAGCCACTTTATCTTCGTAAGCTGGGCCAATACCACGACCAGTCGTACCAATTTTCGCATTACCACGTTTGATTTCACGTGCTTGATCAAGCGCAATGTGGTTTGGAAGAATCAAAGGGCAGTTTGGAGAAATACGCAGACGCTCTTTAACAGGCACGCCTTCTTTTTCAAGAATATCCATCTCTTTGATGAGCGCTTCAGGTGAAAGAACCACACCGTTACCAATTAAGCACAGTACGTTTTCACGTAAAATACCTGATGGAATGAGGTGAAGAACTGTCTTTTTACCACCAACTACAAGAGTATGGCCTGCGTTGTGACCGCCTTGATAACGTACAACTGCTGCCGCTTGATCTGTGAGCAGGTCGACGATTTTACCTTTACCTTCGTCGCCCCATTGGGTACCAAGTACCACAACATTCTTGCCCATAATAGCCTCATTACATCATGCTGTTAAAGTTGAAAAGCCTGGCCCAGCGACATGAATACTGAGCCTGACCATTAAATTGTTTTGACTGTCCACTCACCGTCAACATTCACCAGCTGGTGAGTTGCATACGGCACCGAGTTTAAACCATCATTACCTAATAACTGAATTACACTTAAGCCTTGTGCACGTGTTGCCTGAATCGCATCAAGCAAAGCAGCATCATTACCTTTAGGTGCAACAATAATCTGTGCAGTTTCAAATTTGCCTGCACTTAAGCTATACAAGTCACAAGAGAAACCGGTTGCAGGACGGGCACGACCAAAGTGTTGACCAATACCGTCATAACGGCCACCTTGTGCCAGTGGTGCAGCACGGTTTGGTGCATACACGGCATACATCAGGCCAGTGTGGTAATGGTAAGAACGCAATTCAACCACATCGACACCAATTTCCAGATTCGGCCAGCGTGCCTGAATTTCCTGTTGAGTGTTGATCAATGCATCCAGTGCCTGTTTAAAGTCTGGATTTGCGAGTACTTCAGTACTCAATTGTGTTTGTAATGCATTCAAATCACTTGCATAGCGACCCAATACGTAGAAATCATGGCCCTGGTTCAGTGTCGCAGTAAACTCTTGCAATTCCGGCAACGCTTTACGCTGATATAGGTCAGACAATTGACGTTCAGCTGCCTTACTTAAGCCCGCTTGAGCTACAAGACTACGGAACAGACCGACATGACCCAAGTCAAGGTGAATACCATCTGCCAGACCAGATTCCTGAATCAGACTCACCATCAGGTCAATCATTTCTACATCGGCATCAATACTGTCTGAACCGAATAATTCTGCACCCAACTGCAGCGGTGCACGCGTGGTGTTAAAACCCTGGGGTTTGGTATGTAAAACCGTACCTGCGTAGCAGTAACGAGCTACACCTTCCACTGGATGTACATGCGCATCGATACGAGCCACTTGTGGTGTCATATCGGCACGCACACCAAGCAAACGACCAGAAAGCTGGTCGATCACTTTAAAAGTGGCTAAGTCTAAATCCTGATTCGATTCTGAGAGAGAAGATAAAGATTCAATGTATTCAATGAATGGCGTGTACACCAACTGATAACCTCGAGATGCGAGGAAATCCAGTGATTTACGACGCAAATGCTCAATGACTTGCGCTTGTTCTGGTAATACATCAGCTACACCATCAGGTAATAACCATGTCTCTGAAATGGGCATGTTGTAAACCTAAATTCTTGTCAGCGCGGAACAAATCCGCATAAAAAAATCGGGAGCACACCCGATTTCTCCTAGTCTAGCACGATCATTTAGGCTGTGCATCGCAATTTTTATAATTTTCTCTGACTGATCAAATGACTAACATTGATAATGAAAATCCAGCGGTGAAGACTTGGGCCAAGTCAATTAAAAAGATATCAAAAGCTAAACTATCAACATGATTTTAAAAAATTTATTCCTTAAAAAAACTTTAAGGTTTTATCTTGAACTCTATACTTTCCAAAATAACCAGCAAATACTTCAGAAAAATTAATTTTTAAATGTTTAAAAAAATCCCGCATAAATACAAACTGCACGGATTTGAATACCTAAGAAAACAGCACTATTCAGGCAAATTTGAAGTTAATAGGACAGTACCCTGCACTTCTTATAAAAATACAGTTCGTTATTAGATTAAATTTAGCCTACATCTATATGTAATACATCAGGTTTCAGCATGCTGTCTACCATTATGATGAGGGTAATTTCGGCAGGAGTTTTGCGCAGCCTGCTCTTTTAGACTGCTTAATCAGAAAACCATTTTCGAAGATTATTGTTTTGGTTCAACCACTTTTGCCAGCAGATGCACCAGCTCGGCATTTTGTAATTCGACCTGTTTTAGTTTGGTCGTGGTCTGGTCCAGTACTTCTTGCTGTACATGCATCTTTTTAGCCAGATCCTGCATAATCTCTAAGGTCTTTTTTAGATTATCTTCCAGATTTGCGACCTTTTGCTCGACCGCAACACCCTCCAATTCAGGACCAGTTTCAACCTGATTGAACTGCAGCCAGATCAGGAAAATCACCGCCAGTGTCAGGAGTGTAATAAAGCCCCACATTAATAACATTGCTTTTGCTCTTCTAGTTGGTCGCCTGAGTTTTATCATAATCAAAAAAACAAGCGATATTGTAACGATTTTATCGGAATGCCAGCACCAGATATCGACTGGCAAAGTAGATTAATTTTCTTTATACATCAATATACTTGAGAATAAAATTTACTTAAGCCATAGATTAGAGCGCTTTATGCATTAAAGGAATGACATAAATCTAGTAACCGGTTGGCATAACCCCATTCATTGTCATACCAGGCAAATACTTTGGCCTGCTTGCCTACGACTATGGTCTGGGTCATATCCACAATCAATGAATACGGTGAATGATTAAAATCGGAAGAGACCAAAGGTTCATCCGTAATCGACATAATTTCAGTATAGTCCTGAGCTGCTGCTTTGATTAGGACGTCATTCAGCTGATGATCGCTAATATTGGCTTGAGTCACAAAAGTTAAATCAATCGCTGCCACATTAATGGTCGGTACACGAATCGAATAACCATCAATCCGGTTTTCCATTTTCGGCATGACCTGCTTGAGTGCGCCTAAAGCAGATGACGTCGTCGGAATAATATTTTGCCCTGAAGCTCGGGCACGACGTAAGTCACGATGTGCATGGTCTAGGACTGATTGATCCGCAGTGACCGCATGAATTTCAGTCATTAGCGCGGTATCAATACCGAAAGCATCATCTATGATTTTAACCAGCGGCACTAATGCCTGCGTGGTACAAGATACGCTGGAAATGATCTGGTCACTGTTTTTCACATCACGATGGTTCACCCCATAAACAATCGCAGCATCTACACTGTCAAACGGCGCTGCACCAATGATCACACGTTTGGCACCGGCAGTAATATGCTGGGTCGCTGCTTCACGGGAACGGAACAGACCGGTACATTCCAGTACCACATCAACATTCAGCTTCTGCCATGGCATCTGAGCTGGGCTGGCTTGACGCAGGACTTCGACTTTTAAACTGGCATCCTGATAAGACACATGCAGATAAACACGTTCCTGTTCATAGCTGAGGTCGACCTGCCCTGGAAAGCGGCCATGAGTGGTGTCGTATTTGAACAGATGCAGTAAAGTTTCCACATCGGCAATGTCATTAATGGCAACGATGTCAAAATTAAAATCTTTCGGATTTTCAAACCATGCACGTAACACATTGCGTCCGATTCGTCCAAAACCATTAATTGCGATACGTTGCATCGACGTTCCCTACTGCGGCATAAAACTTTGTGCACCTATATTAATGGAATTATCCAGCTGACTGATAACTATTCAGCTAAATCCACTAAAAATTACGGTGGTGTTTCAAAAAGTATGCTGGCATTAAACGAATCCATTATTGATATAAAAGAACACTAAATCAAAGGCTTTGAAATGATTTTCAAGCTTTTTGGAGAAGTTGCAGCTTCTCCTAAAGCCTCGCCTGATTCGATGCCGTAATCGACAATTATTGCCTTCTATACCCACAGTGAAAAATTTACCAATCAACTGTTTGCATTCTTTAAAGGTCGTAACAAAGCTATCCCAATGGTCACTTGATATACATGTATAGCTTACACCTAACTGCTTCAATTTTAATTTAAGTCGTTTTGCAGTGGCTAAATCTCGGTTACCCCATACATAAGCAACAATTTCACCTGTTTCTCGATGATAGGCATAAATTAGCCATTGTTTATTTTGCTTATGACCAACAAAAGTCCAAAACTCATCTACTTCAAGGGTTTCATAATGACTTTGCTGTGCTCGAAGTTGATATTTTGATTGGCTAAGTGTCCGTAGAACTTTACCGATACTTACTCTTTCAATTTCTGCTATATCCCTGACACCACTGCCTCGCACCATGAGGTGTAATATTTTGGTTTTGATACCTGAGTGACAGCCTTGATAACTGAGAGCATGATCACCAATAAATTGACGTCTGCATATTTTACATTGGTAATTTTGCTTACCATCTACTTTTGTGCCATTTTTCTTTATACTGTCACTTAGGCAGGCTGGACACTTGATTTCTAGAGTTATTCGCATTTCTCTATTTTATCAAAATCCAACCTGCTTTTTTTCAGCATACTTTTTGAAACACCACCAAAATTACACAGAATGTCCAATATTTCATCGAAAAATTCATGCTTTAATGAAGGCAATCCGAAGTTTCTGTTACCGAGATTTGAAATAAATTGCTGTAATGACAATAGCTTTTGATTTTGCAGGGCATTTTTCTGATTTTTCCAATATTCATTCCTTATAGTTTTATGATCTATAAATATGAAAATCATTGGTCGAACAGGCATTTTCCGTTATAATTTGGCGTTTTTAAAAATTTAAGCCCCGCATTGCAGCAAAGAACCAACCTTCTTGTCAGACTGCACTGCTTTTGCCCAATCAGAAATTATGGAGTGACTTGGTTGTGAGTACTCGTTTTATGACATCAGCTGAAATTCGCGAAGCTTTTTTAAGCTACTTTGAATCGCAAGGGCATACACGTGTCGCGTCGAGTTCTCTGGTTCCTGCCAATGACCCAACATTATTGTTTACCAATGCTGGTATGAACCAGTTTAAAGACTGCTTCTTAGGTCTAGAAAAACGCGATTATGTGCGTGCAACATCTTCACAAAAATGCGTACGCGCAGGCGGTAAGCACAACGACTTAGATAACGTTGGCTACACAGCGCGTCACCACACATTCTTTGAAATGTTGGGTAACTTCTCGTTTGGTGACTACTTTAAACGTGATGCAATTAAATTTGCTTGGGATTTCTTAACTTCTGAGCAATGGTTAGGTCTTCCTAAAGACAAACTTTATGCCACGGTTTACCACACCGATGACGAAGCTTTTGACATCTGGAACAAAGAAATCGGTCTGGATGCATCTCGCATTATCCGTATTGGTGACAACAAAGGCGGTCAATACGCATCAGATAACTTCTGGGCAATGGGCGATACAGGTCCTTGTGGTCCATGTTCTGAAATTTTCTATGACCATGGCGATCACATCTGGGGCGGTTTACCGGGCACACCTGAAGAAGATGGAGACCGTTTCATCGAGATCTGGAACAACGTATTCATGCAGTTCAACCGTACTGCAGATGGCGTACTCCACCCTCTTCCAGCGCCTTCTGTGGATACAGGCATGGGCTTAGAGCGTATTTCTGCAATTCTACAACATGTGAACTCAAACTACGAAATCGACCTATTCCAGCACTTATTAAAAGCAGCTGCGGAAATCATTGGTTTAGATACTGCTGAACTTGAAGCGAAAGCACAAGCCGAAGGCAAGCCAGTTGAATACCCTGCTTCACTTAAAGTTGTGGCTGACCATGCACGTTCATGTTCATTCTTGATCGCTGATGGCGTAAATCCGTCGAATGAAGGTCGTGGTTATGTCCTACGTCGTATCATCCGCCGTGCAGTTCGTCACGGTAACAAATTGGGTGCGACAGGTTCATTCTTCCACAAAATGTTGAAGCCTTTGATTGAAGTGATGGGTGCTGCTTATCCTGAACTTGCAGCGAACCAAGCACGTATCGAAGCGCAACTTCTGAAAGAAGAAGAGCAATTTGCAAAAACTTTAGAGCAAGGTTTGAAATTGCTTGAAGGTGAATTAGCTCAACTGAAAGGTTCCGTGATTCCAGGTGAAGTTGTATTCAAACTTTACGATACCTATGGCTTCCCAACTGACCTTACAGCGGACATCGCACGTGAACGTGATTTAACGATTGATGAAGCTGGCTTTGAAACTGAAATGGCTGCTCAGCGTCAACGTGCACGTGATGCCGGCAAATTCGCGATCGACTACAACTCTGTTGTGAAAGTTGAAGGTGAAACTCAATTTGACGGCTACGATGCAACTGCGGGTGAAGGTCAAATCATCGCAATCTATAAAGATGGCGAGCAAGTCGATGAAGTGGTTGAAGGCGACGAAGCGTTAATCGTTCTGAACCAAACCCCTTTCTATGCAGAAAGCGGTGGTCAAATCGGTGATACAGGTATTTTCAAAAACGATACCGGTATTTTCGAAGTTCAAGATACGAAAAAATCTGGTGGTGCGTTCGTTCACCAAGGTATTGTGACCATGGGTAACTTAAAAGTTACTCAAAATGTAGAAGCAACAGTAAAAGCAGACATTCGCGCAGCAACAGCTCGTAACCACTCTGCAACGCATCTTCTACATGCTGCACTTCGTCAAATTTTAGGTTCACACGTACAGCAAAAAGGCTCATTGGTTGCGTCTGACGTATTACGTTTCGACTTTGCCAACGACCAACCTGTGACATTTGAACAACTTCAAGAAATTGAACGTCTTGTAAATACTGAAATCATCGCAAACACTGAAGTAACGACTGAACTTCTGGATATCGAATCTGCGAAAGCCAAAGGCGCGATGATGTTATTCGGTGAGAAATACGGTGACGAAGTACGCGTACTGTCTATGGGTTCAGTGATTGAAGAGAAAAACTTCTCAATCGAACTATGTGGTGGTATTCATGTAAAACGTACAGGTGACATTGGCCTGTTCAAAATCACCTCTGAAGGTGGTGTGGCAGCCGGTGTCCGTCGTATCGAAGCAGTAACAGGTACCAAAGCCATTGAAGTGGCTCAAAAAGCGGATCGTGACATCAACACGATTAATGCTTTACTTAAAGCACAAAAAGATCAAACTTTAGAGAAAGTTGAAGCGATTGTTGATACAGCATCAAGTTTGCAAAAACAAATCGAACAACTGAATCAAAAATTGGCAAGCCTACAAGCGGGTGAACTGTTAAGCCAAGTTCAAACCATTGCAGGTCGTCAAACACTGATCACAACCGTTCAAGGCATGGATGCAAAAGCACTTCGTAACTTGCACGACGGTGTGAAATCGAAATTAGAAAATGCAGTGATTGTGCTTGCAGGTGTAGAGGGTGACAAGGTGAGCTTGATCGCATCTGTAGCTAAAGACTTCACTGCTTCTATTAAAGCGGGTGACATCATCAAACACTTGGCGACTGAGCTGGGTGGTAAAGGTGGTGGTAAACCTGACTTGGCACAAGGTGGCGCGCCACTAAACGAGAAGTTTGCATCAGTGATGGCTGACTTAGCAGCTTGGCTTGAAGCAAAATAAAAAACTTCATTTTGTGTAACTGACCCTGATTGGAACATCAGGGTCATGGTTTGAATGGAACAACTATGGCATTAATCGTTCAAAAATATGGCGGTACCTCTATGGGTACTCCCGAGCGCATTTTAAATGTTGCTCGTCGTGTGAAGCGCTGGCATGACCACGGCCACAAGGTGGTTGTTGTTGTATCAGCGATGAGTGGTGAAACCAACCGCTTACTTGCTTTAGCGAAAGCCATTACCGAAACCCCTGACCCGCGTGAACTTGACCAAATGGTTTCTACCGGTGAACAGGTAACGATTTCGATGTTAGCAATGGCATTGAACTCGATCGGTGTTGAAGCTAAATCTTTGACTGGTCGCCAGGTTGGGATTAAAACCGACAGCGCTTTCACCAAGGCTCGTATTGAATCGATTGATACCGATGTTTTGACTGAAAACCTAGATGCTGGCCGTGTCATTGTCGTGGCAGGTTTCCAGGGCTTTGATGCCAATGGCAACACAACGACTCTAGGTCGTGGTGGTTCAGATACTTCTGGTGTTGCACTTGCCGCTGCATTAAAAGCTGATGAATGCCAAATTTACACAGATGTAGATGGTGTTTATACAACTGATCCGCGTGTTGCACCTAAAGCAAAAAAAGTAGATCGTATTTCGTTTGAAGAAATGCTTGAAATGGCGTCACTTGGCTCTAAAGTCCTACAAATTCGTTCTGTAGAATTTGCAGGTAAATACCAAGTTCCGCTACGTGTATTATCAAGTTTTGATAACGACAACGATGGCGCATTTGACGAAGATTTTAAAAACAACGTCGGCACTCTTATTACGACTGAATTGGAAGACAACATGGAACAGCCAATTATCTCTGGTATCGCGTTTAACCGTGACGAAGCTAAACTGACTATTCTGGGTGTTCCAGACGAACCAGGTATTGCCTCTAAAATTTTAAAACCAATTGGTGATGCCAATATCGAAGTCGATATGATCATCCAAAACGTTGAAGAAGATGGCACCACCGACTTCACGTTCACAGTCAACCGTGGCGAACTGGCTAAAGCGAAAAAAATCCTTGAAGAAACCGCGCAAGCGATTGGTGCACGTGAAGTAGCAACTCGTGATGACATCGTAAAAGTGTCAATCGTGGGTGTAGGTATGCGTTCACATGCAGGCGTAGCAAGCAAAATGTTTACTGCTCTTGCAGACGAAGGCATTAACATTCTGATGATCTCGACTTCTGAAATTAAAATTTCAGTGATCATTGAAGAAAACTACCTAGAACTTGCGGTACGTTCACTTCACACTGCATTTGGTCTAGATCGTGAGTCTGGCGAATCAAGCGCACGTGCTTAATGATTGATTTGTAATTTATTGTCGTTGTCTGACATTATTTTGCAAAACTTCATAAAAAATCAGAGCCACTATAGTTTTTTTTATAGTGGCTCTGTTATATTAAGGGCGAGGATTTATAGAAAATTTAAATAGATGATAATCCCAACCAAGATGGTGCGTGGTGATCTGTTCGATTTTCTCTTGTGATTTCAAGTTGTGTTTCAACATACATTCTAAATTGAATGCACGTTTAGCGTTTTGCAAGGAGATAAACATGCTGATTCTGACTCGCCGTGTCGGAGAAACTTTGATGATTGGAGACCAAGTCAGCGTGACTGTGCTTGGCGTAAAGGGCAACCAGGTACGTATTGGGGTGAATGCGCCAAAGGAAGTTTCTGTCCACCGTGAAGAAATTTACCAGCGTATTCAGCATGAACGTGCAATGCATGAGCATCTTCAACATATTGACCAGGACTATCAGCCTTCATTTGAAGATGATACCTCTTCTCAGAATAACTTTAATCGTTAATTTCTGCGAAAAATAATAAAGCGGCTCTAGGCCGCTTTTATTTTTTCTACACTTTTACCGCAGTTCACTTAGACATTCTATGTATTTATAAAATATTCTATAAATGTCTTAGAGCTCCAGTTCACTCTGTTCCTGCATAGCTGCAATGGCTTTACGCACAGGACCAAAACTGCGTCGATGCTCTTCAATTACCCCATGCAAGGCAATTGCTTCAAAATGTGCTTTGGTTGGATAACCTTTGTGCTTGGCAAAACCAAAGTGTGGGAATTTATGATCCATTTCAACCATCTGATGATCACGAGTTACCTTAGCCAGAATACTTGCTGCTGAAATCTCGGCATGCAGTGCATCCCCACCAATGACAGCATCACAACTCATCGCCAAACCTCGAGGAATCTTGTTGCCATCAACCAGTACATGATCTGGTTGAATATCAAGTGCTTCTACCGCACGACGCATCGCCAGCAATGAAGCCTGCAAAATATTATGTTCATCAATTTCTGCTGCAGATGCTTCGGCAATTGCCCAAGCCAATGCTTTTTCCTGAATTTCAATAAATAACTTCTCACGTTTCTTTTCAGTGAGTTTTTTCGAGTCATTCAGGCCTTCAATCGGATTATTCGGATCAAGAATAACTGCAGCCGCCACCACTGAACCCACCAATGGACCACGCCCTACCTCATCTACACCTGCAATTCGCATCATATTTCCTTCAATTATTCAGCCCAAATATAAAAGCGGCCAAAGTGGCCGCTCATTTAAGCAAATCTTGCTTAGTTTTTCAAAGTTTCTACAACACAGGCATTCAATGTGCTACTTACCACTTTAGTCACCAAGGTTGCTTGAGAAGTTTTGTCCATTGCAGCAATAACCAGGTCAGCTGCTGTTACGCTGGTAGTCGCTTTCTCAGCTACACATGAACATACTTCGTTTTGTAATTCAGTCTGCTGAGTTTCAGTCATCAATTTAGATGCTGTTTTCCAGTAAGTATTATTATTGATTTCAGTGACGCATTTAGCCTGCACACCCACTTTTACTGCGGCCATTGCCAAGCCGTTCGCTGTAGTTGCAGCAGTTGAACCTGTTGTACCATCAGTGGTAACACAAGCAGTTAAAACAAAAGCCATGGGTGCAAGTACAGCTGCTAATTTTTTCACTGTAAATCCTATGTTGTAAATTAAAGATGCACTATTTTGCCGAAAATTAAAGCGTGAATAAATCACTATTTCAGCCCATGGAGTCAGTTGTGCAATTAAACGACGCCCATTGAAAACCCTGACCTATTTCACTAATTCCTGTACACAGCCTTTCAGACTATTCGCTACGGCTTGACGTGCCAACTGGTTTTTCGCTTCTTCATTTACTGTTGCTTTAAGCAAAGTTGATGCCGGTACATCTTTTAAAGCATGTTCACCCACACAATCACAGACATTGTGTTCCAGTTTGGCTTTATTAGTGTCCTGCATCAGATAGGTCGAAACTTTCCAGACTTTGGAGTCTTTGAGTTCTTGCCCACATTGATAGACAATCACTGGCTTTAAAGCTTTTTGAGTCAGACTTATATCGGCATGACTATGTGTCCAGAAAGCCAAAACAGCCACAGATATCGCGATAATATATTTTTTCATGAATTTACTCATTCAACAGAAAAAAGGCGGAGCGAACTCCACCTCTTATGTACAGTTTACTTAGACCAATACTTTGATCTTGCTAATCCAGTTGGCCTTGTCTGCTTCACTGATAAATGAGGCTTCAAAAGAATTGATCGCTAACTGTTTTAACTCATCATTGCTTAGATCCAAAGCTTCAGCAATAGCAATGAAATTGTCATTCATATAACCACCAAAATAAGATGGATCATCCGAATTCACAGTGACATGCACGCCCTGCTGTAACAGGCGACGAATATTATGTTGCTGCATATCATCTACCACACAAAGCTTTAAGTTTGACAGTGGGCATACTGTCAGCGGCATCTTTTCTGCAATCAAACGCTGCATCAATGCCGGATCTTCCTCAGAACGTACACCATGATCAATACGGTTCACTTTCAACAGATCTAAAGCTTCCCAGACATATTCTGCCGGACCTTCTTCACCCGCATGTGCCACAATCAGGAAACCTGCTTCACGCGCTTTAGCAAAGACATGTTCAAATTTAGAGGGCGGATGTCCAACTTCACTTGAATCCAGCCCCACCCCAATAATTTGATCTTTATATGGCAAAGCCTGTTCTAGAGTTTCAAATGCTGCTGCTTCACTGAGATGACGCAAAAAACACATGATCAGATGTGAAGTAATACCGAGTTTTTCTGCGGCATCATCACACGCACGTTGCAGACCATTCAGTACCGTTTCGAAAGCAATTCCACGATCGGTATGGGTTTGTGGATCGAAGAACATTTCGGTATGTACAACATTGTCTTCGGCACATTTTTCAAAATATGCCCAGGCCAGATCGTAAAAATCCTGTTCATGAATCAGAACATTGGCACCAGCATAATAAATATCTAAAAAGGATTGCAGATTATGGAAATTATAGGCCTGCCTAACTTCCTCAACCGACTGGTAAGGAATGGCAATCTCATTACGTTGTGCAATTGCAAACATTAACTCAGGTTCAAAAGTACCTTCAATATGCACGTGCAGCTCTGCTTTTGGCATCGCCTGTATTAATTCAAGACGGTTCATCACTACTCCTGATTAAACCTGAGAAAAATAAAAAAGGGCGCAAACTGAGTTTACACCCTTTCTGAATTTGACAAAAATCAGCCACCGAATAGCGCGAATTTCAATGCCCAAAGCACAGCAACAATCCACACCATATACGGTACAGTTGAAGCCTTACCTGTGAGTAATTTAATCAAAGCATAGCTGATAAAACCCATCGCGATACCATCAGCAATTGAATACGTGAATGGCATGAACACGATAGTCAAGAATGCTGGAACAGCTTCTGTGATATCGTCCCAATCAATATGTACGATGCCTTGAATCATCAACACACCCACAAACAAAAGGGCTGGTGCTGTTGCAAAGCTTGGTACAGATTGAGCAAGAGGTGCCAAGAATAAGCAGGCAATAAACAAGAAACCGACAATCACTGCGGTTAAGCCTGTACGACCACCTGCAGCTACACCTGCTGAAGACTCAATATATGGTGTAGTTGAAGACGTACCTAATGCTGCACCTGCCACAATTGCAGATGAGTCAGCAAATAGTGCTTTTTTCAAGCGAGGTAATTTACCATCTTTTAATAAACCTGCGCGGTGAGAAACACCAACAAGAGTACCTGTTGAGTCGAATAAATCGACCAAGAAGAATACGAAGATGACACCGATCAAGCTTGCAGTAAACAAACCCTCAAAGTCCATTTGCATAAAAGTTGGCGCAATTGAAGGTACAGCACCGACCACACCTTTAAATTCGCTCAGGCCCATGGCAGCCGAAATGCCCGTCAGTACTAAAATACTGATGATAATTGCACCACGAACTTTAAAATGATGCATCACCACAACCATTAAGAAACCAAGCAATGCAAGCAATACCGATGGCTGTTTAAGGTCGCCTAGACCAACTAAAGTTGCTGGGTTATCGACAATAATTCCTGCATTTTTCAGCGCAATAAGCGCAAGGAACAAACCAATACCACCACCAATCGCCAGTTTTAAGGACATTGGAATAGCATTGACGATTGCCTCACGTATTTTGAACATACTGATGGCAATAAATACCAGACCTGACACAAAAACGGCGCCCAATGCAGTTTGCCATGGCACACCCATTCCCAGACATACAGAATAGGTAAAGAAAGCGTTCAAGCCCATGCCAGGTGCAAGCGCAATTGGATAGTTTGCTACAAGACCCATCACCAGACAGCCAATTGCGGCTGCAAGACAGGTTGCAACGAAGACAGCCCCATGATCCATCCCTGTTTCGGATAAAATCATTGGATTGACAATAATGATGTAACACATCGTTAAGAATGTCGTTACACCTGCAAGAACTTCTGTACGGAAACTGGTTTTGTTTTCACTCAGTTTGAACAGACGTTCCAGCATGTTTTCGGAAGATGGATTAGGAGTCGTCATGACCTAGCCCCTATTGAGTAAACTTTATGCCTGAGCATTCCATAAAATCCTTCTACTTATTAGGTAAAGGATTTTATGGATGAGTTAGCAACGAATATGCCAGCATCGCTATTCGACGGGTCAAGTAATCTTAAAGCACAGCAAAACAGTAACTATGCACTAAGCACAAAAAAACTAAACAAAAAAGCTGCATAACCTTATGCAGCTCATTAATAAATGAATTGAATCAATTGGTTACAATAACTCAAATCTGATCCAATATTTTGTTTTCAGAATTATAACACATTGATTTTTTATTGTTTCTAAAATTTAACTTTAATTCTCTATTCAATTTTCAACTGTTCAGTCATTTGAAAAGTTCATTGATTTTATGCAGTTAATAGCTCACTCAAGCAGATATCTTCTTAATGACGAATGTGCTTACCCTCAATTGCCTGCAAAGAAATCTTGGCATCGGTAATGATGCGGCTTATTTCCTGCTGGCGCCTGTTTTCACTTTGCTTATACACATAGTATCCCAGTACCCCGACCAATAAAGCGCAAACTGGAATTACATAACTTTTCATAATTATAGGCATTCTTTTACATTTTTAAAATTGTATGAATAAATTATCAACTAATCATGTGACAAAGTAGGTGAAATTCTATATGAATTGTAATCAATATTATGAATTTGTAACCTAATTGACTCAGTTTAGCTTTATCAATATCAGGAATTCTACAATAAAAAAATAATGCTTTTATTGTTAATACAAAGCATTAATCTTCTTAAATATTTTTATTAAAATACATTTCTTTCATAAATCAAAAAATGATTGTTTTATTCATATTTATAGATATTAAAAGCCCTTTCTCCCTTTGGGATGAGAAATATTACTTCGAACAGGGTGAGGAGATTTATTAGAAAAAATCTCTCTCTGAGGAGCATGCTCCGCAAGCCTCCTTGTAGGAGAGGTAATTCCCTTTATAGGGATTCAAAAATGATTTATAAAAAAATCCTATAATTAAAATTAATTATGAAAATCTTAAATAAATATCTATTTCTAGTGAATATTTAATTTAAATAAACTTTAATTGTTTTAAAATAAAGAATGAGGAAAATTGAGTTTCTTACAGCCTTATCTATAAATTTTTCTAAATCAATTTTTCTGACCCATTGTCAAAATCATCGATTAAAACTTGTATATTTTAACTGCTAACTCTCCCATATTTGCCGTTCTACTTTGAAATAGACTAAATTTTATCCTTTAAAATTAATGCTCCTTTTTGTAGCAGAATTCTTATCTGTAAAAAGAAAAAACTTATTTTATGCGCCTTTTTAATGCTTAATTATTCATATATAAAAAAAAGATCACCCACAGGTGATCTTTTCTCTATTAAATAAGACTTCAAGCAGCGAGTTGTTCATCACGCTTGAACACCAGCTCACCTTTAAGAGAACTCTCTGCATCAAAGTAGTACCCCTCAGTATTGAAACCTTTCAGATCCTCTACGCGATCGATCTGGTTTTCAATAACAAAGCGTGCCATCAGGCCACGTGCTTTCTTGGCATAAAAGCTAATCACTTTATATTTGCCATTTTTTTGATCCAGAAACACAGGCTTAATGATTTCTGCCTGGATTTTATTTTCCTTCACAGATTTGTAGTATTCATCAGAAGCAATATTCACTAAAAGTTCTGAATTCGCTGCTGCAAGATCATAATTGATCAGCTCAGTAATGGTATGTCCCCAGAATTCATACAGGTTATGACCACGAGAATTGGCAAGTTTTGTTCCCATCTCTAATCGATATGGCATCATCAGATCCAATGGACGTAATAAACCATATAAGCCGGACAGCATACGCAGATGTTCCTGGGCATAGCTAATGTCATGATCTTTTAGATTATAGGCATCCAGACCTGTATAAACATCGCCCTTAAAGGCAAAAATCGCCTGTCGTGCATTCGACAGATCAAACTCTGGCTGCCAGTCACGGAAACGCTCAACATTAAGATTGGCAATTTTTTCACTTACTGACATCAGAATGGAAATTTCTGTTGCTGATAACTTGCTGGCAACTTCTATCAATTCCTGGGAATGTTCCAGCAATCTTGCTTGTGTATGCTGATCTGTTGGTAACGATGATTCGTAGTCGAGGGTCTTTGCAGGGGAAATTAATGCGAGCATAGCCAACCTGGTTAAAAAGTGATTAATCAAACTATATCAGTCGAGTTATTTTAATTCCAATTCATGTTTTTACTTAATACAATCGTTAAAATACGCCTTTCTCCCCTCATTTATCGATTTTCCTATGTCCGAGCAAATTTTCCTTCAGGGTCCTGTGGGACAAATTGAAGTTTTTGTGGATTATCCTCAGGGTGAAGTGAAAGGATTCGCGGTTGTTTGTCACCCCCATCCATTGCAAGGCGGTACACCACAACATAAAGTTCCAGTATTGCTGGCACAAATGTTTTTAGAGCGTGGTTGTGTTGTCTATCGTCCAAGTTTCCGTGGTTCTGGTCAAAGTGATGGAATACATGACGAAGGCTATGGTGAAACTGATGATGTACTTGAAGTGATTAAATTCGCTCGTACTCAACATATTGGCTTGCCATTCTATGCAGGTGGCTTTAGTTTCGGTGCACATGTCATGGCCAAAAGCTATGCCATGCTACCTATAGAATTACAGCCTAAACAGACGGTTTTATGCGGTTTGCCAACCGCCACCGTAGCAGGTTTACGCCACTATGTAACACCGCATATTAAAGGTGACATTCTGTTCCTGCATGGTGAAGCCGATGATGTAACCCTGTTGTCGGATCTGATTGAATGGGCTAAACCACAGCGTCATTTGTTGACCATTTTACCAGGTGCCAATCATTTCTTTACTGGTTACCTCAAACAGTTGCGTATTGCGATTACGCGCTTTTTAATGCTGTAAAAAATTCCATAATTTAAAAAAAGCGGCTCAATGGCCGCTTTTTTTAATTTTTCCATTCGAATTCACTAAAGCTTTCTTGCTCCTTGAGTGAAGCTTCTACGGCCTGTGCCAGTTGATTAAGAAGGCTTTGTTCGGTAATCCGATCCAGCCAGTCTTGTTCTTCATCTGGATAAGATGCAATCTCACAGACAAAATGCCCTTCACTGTCGCGACTTTCACAACTCACCGAAAGTGGCAATGCGTGTTCATCTACTGCAACAGCAACCTGTCCACCACTTTGTGGCAGGGTTTGAAAGCCATATTTTCCGAGTTCATCAGCAAGAAATTGCGCGACATACTCTTGGGTCTCACGACTATCCTGTAATTGCTGTTGGCTTTGAGTATTGGCAATAAATTTTAATTTTCGCATCGCTACATCCAAATGGCTTTTTTCTTGTATGGGTTTAGCATAAGCCAATATAAACAAAACAGCCAAGCAAAAGCTTGGCTGTTTCACATAAATTTAAGGATTATTCTGTCACTTTAATCGCCAGACCAGCCTGAGATGTCAGTGCAGTAAAGGTTGGGAAGCTGGTCGCGACTGTTTCAGTCCCGACAATCTTGATTTCACCTGAGTTACGCAGACCTGCAATCGAGAAACTCATTGCGATACGGTGATCATGATGCGATTCAATTTCACCACCAGTGAAGATTGGTGACCAGTCACCTGCCTTGCCTTTACCTTCGATGATAATACCATCCTCAGTCGGCGTGCAGTCGATGCCCATGGTTTTTAAGCCATCTGCCATGACTTGAATACGATCCGATTCTTTGACACGCAGTTCAGCCGCACCCGTCAAGATCGTTTGACCTTCCGCACATGCTGCTGCAATAAACAATGCCGGAAATTCATCAATTGCCAATGGCACCTGATCTTCAGGCATATGAATACCTTTTAAGGTACGAGTACCACGAATACGAATGTCTGCAATCGGTTCACCGCCCGCAATACGCTCGTTTTCAACCGTAATGTCCGCACCCATTTGCTTCAGAATTTCAATGACACCGGTACGGGTTGGGTTAATGCCTACAGCTTCTAAAGTCACGTCTGCATTTTCAGTAATTGCCGCACCCACCATAAAGAAGGCAGCAGATGAAATGTCTGATGGCACTTGGATATTGGTGCCGACCAATTTTCCGCCACCTTGCAGTGAAATCCGGTTACCTTCAGTTTTTACTTCATAACCAAAGGCACGCAGCATACGTTCAGTATGGTCACGTGTTGGTTCAGGCTCAGTCACCGAAGTTTCACCTTCAGCCCAAAGACCTGCCAGTAAAATCCCTGATTTCACCTGAGCTGATGCCATTGGCAAGTCGTAGTGGATCCCTTTCAGGTTTTGATTGCCTGTAATGGATACCGGCGGGGTACCACGTTCACCTGTAGTCTGAATCTGTGCACCCATTTCACGCAAAGGCTTGGCAATACGCTCCATTGGACGTTTAGATAGAGAAGCATCACCCGTCATCACAGAATCAAATTTCTGCGCTGCCAGCATACCGGACAGCAAACGCATTGAGGTACCTGAGTTGCCCATATACAATGCAGACTGTGGTGCTTTCAGACCGTGCATCCCCACACCATGAATCGTCACTTCACCATTTTTAGGACCCTCAATGCTCACGCCCATATCACGGAAAGCTTGCAGAGTCGCTAAAGCATCTTCCCCTTCAAGGAAACCGGTCACATGGGTTGTACCTTCAGCGATAGCACCAAACATGATGGAACGGTGTGACACAGATTTGTCACCTGGCACGGTAAATTTGCCCTGGAATTTCTTGGCACCCGGCTGAATGGTAAATTGTTGTGTCACTTGATTTTTCTCCATGAAAGGTTTCTTGGCGAGCATATGGTTGAAATGCTGGCGAGCTGCCTGCGCATGTCCCAGTAAGCCCATCAATGCTTGGGAATCTTCGTCTTCAATGAGCTTGCGGATAATTTCCAGCTGAGCCTCAAAGCCATCTACAGCATTCAGAATTGCTTTTTTGTTGGCAAAAAAGATGTCATGCCACATTTGTGGATCACTGGCTGCAATTCGGGAAAAGTCCCGAAAGCCGCCCGCAGCATAACGAAAAATATCTAAATTGTCTTCACGCTTGGCCAGTTGTTCGACCAGGTTAAAGGCCATCAGATGCGGAAGATGACTGGTATGCGCCAGCACTTCATCGTGCTTTTCCACATCCATGCAAATCACTTCCGCTTTTGCCGCCTGCCACAGTTGAATCAGTTTATCGACTGCCCACGCTGCACTGGTCGGCAACGGCGTCAAAATCACTTTATGATTGGCAAACAGATCAACTTTGCCTGCATGCACACCCGTATGTTCTGCACCGGCAATCGGATGACCCGGTACAAAACCTGCAGGTAATGCATCACCAAAAACCGCTTTGGCCGCCTCAACTACATTGCCCTTTGTGCTACCCACATCGGTAATAATGGCACCTTCAGCCAGATAAGGCTGAATCGTTTCCAATACTTTTTGCGTAGCACGTACGGGTAAAGCCAGGACGATCAGGTCTGCACCTTTGACAGCTTCTACAGGATCTGCATAGCCTTCGGAAATTAATCCCAAGGCTTTGGCATCTTCCAGCGTTTTTTGCGAGCGGGTCGATGCCACGATGTCATTGGCTAAATGTTCAGCCTTAATCACACGTGCCAGACTTGAACCAATCAGTCCAAGTCCAATAAAGGCAACTTTTTCAAACAGTGGCTGCGACATAACTTAAGCTTTTGCCTCTAAGCCAAGTACTTTGCCGAGTGCAGCAAGGAATTTGGCATTTTCAGCTTCGGTACCAATCGATACGCGCAAGTGGTTAGCAATACCCACTGGACGCACAATCACACCTTGCTTTAATAAACCATTAAAGGTTTCAGCAGGATCTGCTTGAACATCGACCAGGATGAAGTTGGCACGAGATGGCACATAGTTTAGACCTAGAGCTTTAAAACCCGCTTCAAGCTGTGCCATACCTGCCTTGTTCACTTCACGAGATTTTTCGATGAAGGCTTCATCTTTCAGTGCAGCAACTGCAGCCACCATCGCCAAATGGTTAACGTTAAATGGCTGACGGATACGGTTTAAATAGTCCGTTACTTCAACCGATGCCAATGCAAAACCAACACGCAGTGCAGCCAGACCATAACACTTAGACAAAGTACGGCTGACAATCAGGTTAGGATACTGCTTCAGGAATTTCAGGCTATTGAAGTTTTCCGGGAAATATTCCACATACGCTTCATCCAGCACTACGATCACATTTGCCGGCACTTTCTGCATGAACGCTTCAAATTCAGCTTCTTCAAACCAGGTGCCTGTCGGATTATTTGGATTGGCAATAAAGATCAGCTTGGTATTGTCTTTAATTGCAGCCGCCATGGCCTCAAGATCATGCGAGAAGCCTTTTGCTGGTACTTCAATCGCTTCAGCATGGATCGCTTGAGTTACCAGAGCATATACTGCAAATGCATGCTGGCTGTAAATCACGGAATCTTTTTCAGAAACGAATGCGCGGGCAAACATTTCCAGCAAGTCGTTTGAACCATTGCCCAAAGTAATCTGGTCATGATTAAAACCAAATTGCTCTTTGATCTGGTCTTTCAGGATAAAACCACCACCATCTGGATAACGACCAATTTCTGCCAGTTCTGCAGCGACTGCTTCTTTGACTTTATCTGAACAGCCCAACGGGTTTTCATTTGAAGCAAGTTTCACGATATCGGTGATCCCTAACTCACGTTCAAGTTCACTGATTGGCTTACCTGGCTGGTATGGCTTTAACTTTGAGATGCCTTGATTGGCTGGCACGAACGACATTTTATACTTCCGATTTACGTGTGAAACAGTGGTCAGCACCCTCGCACTGACCACAAATGGCTGACTTAAAGTACAGCTTGAGGATATGAACCCAATACGCGAACTTCTTTCACCAATGGGCGAATTTCTTCAATCGCAGCTTTAACATGTTCCTGATCGATATGACCTTCCAGATCGATAAAGAACACATAAGCCCATTTTTCAGGAAGTGCAGGACGAGTTTCAATACTTGTTAGACTAATGTTGTGCTTGGCAAATGGTGCCAGAATTTCTAGCAATGCACCGGCGCGGTCATGCGCTGATACCAGCAGTGAAGTTTTGTCATTACCGCTTTGTGGCACTTTCTCGCGACCAATCACCAGGAAACGTGTCGTATTTTCCGGATTGTCCTCGATATTGCTGTGCATAATCTCAAGATTATAGATGTTTGCAGCAATTTCAGAGGCAATCGCGGCAGAATGCCATTCATTCTGAATACGGCGCGCTGCTTCGGCATTTGAACTGAGTGCGACACGCTCAACACCTGGATAATGGGCATCTAACCATTTACGGCATTGTGCCAAAGTTTGCTGATGCGCATAAATCTGCTTGATACTGTCTTTACGGGTATTTTCAGAGATCAGGAACTGGTGATGAATTGGCAATTCCACTTCACCAATCACATTCAAATGCGAAGTTTTGAAACAGTCTAAAGTATGGTTCACCACACCTTCAGACGAGTTTTCAACTGGTACCAGACCATAATGCGCACTTCCCGCTTCTACTTCACGGAACACTTCATCAATGGTTGGCAATGGACGTACTACAGCATCATGCCCAAAATGTTTCAATACTGCTGAATGTGTATAGGTACCCACAGGCCCCAGGAAAGCAATACTTTGTGGTGCTTCGAGCGCTAAACATGCCGACATGATTTCACGGAACAGACGTGCCATGGTGGTATCAGACAGTGGCCCCTCATTACGTTCCATAACATTACGCAAAACCTGCGCTTCACGTTCAGGACGGTAAAACAGTGGATTCTCTTCTGAAGCAAACTTTGCTTTTGCTACAGCTTCGGCCAAACGCGCACGGCGATTAATCAATTGCTGAATTTGCTGATCAACTGAATCGATATCTTCACGAATCTTAGCCAAATCAAGAGAAGTCGTAGTGTTTTGATCGTCGTTGATCATTGTTATGTCGCCCTTCATAAACCGTAACTGTTTCAGTATAACAATAGTAAGCTTTCAAATGTTACGCAATATGACTTTGTCTTTTAAAAGTCAGTTATTTATGCGTTGCCTAACCACTCATCGCATCTGCAATGTTTGGTAACATTTTCCACAGCGTATTCAGCAAAAATTACATTATCAAATTGTAAAGTTTGCGTTTGCATCTTAACTGATTTTAGGATGGATGAATTATCATTATTTCTTAATCTATATAACGATTTTAACCATAAGAAAAATCATGCAAAGACTCAAAAACCAGCAAGGGAAAGATGTTGCTAGATAATCAATAGTTCATTTTAAAATTACCGCTCAACCTCCTGCACATATGCTTTTTTTACTTGTTTTAACAGGGATTTTTACATTTAACATGTATTTATTTACAAAGCAGGGACGATTTTTAAACCTTATCCCGCTAGTCTGTTCAAAACTTAGGCAGGAGCAAATACATGCCAAAAAGAATAGCTGTGCTCGTCACTCATAACTTTGATGATCAGGAATATTTCGAACCTGTAGAAGCCTTTCGTGCTGCCAGTCACAGTATCTGCAATATTGACCATGAAGCTGGAAAGGTCATATATGGTCAGAAACATACAGCTTCAGTGACCATAGATGAAAGTATTGACCATATCTGTGTCGATGATTTTGACGCCCTACTGATTCCAGGTGGAGAATCTCCCCTGACCTTCACTTCAGATGCTGTCGTTCTAAAGTTGATTCAGGAATTTAATGCAGCCAATAAAACCATCTTTAGCATCTGCGATGCTTCATTATTACTCGGTGCAGCTGACGTGCTGAAGGACCGGATTATTACCAGTATTCGTGACCATGCGCACTGGCTGCAAGATGCAGGCGGTCGTTACTATGATGCAGAACTGGTCAATGATAATAACCAGTTGATCTCTTCACGTGCACCAGACGATTTACCTGTGTTTATTGATGAGTGCCTAGAAGTATTAAGGTCTTAAAATATGAAAAATGTCCTTTGCTCCCTTACATAAAAATGAGCCCTTATAGGCTCACTTTTACTTTATAGCGAATGAAATACTTTTATCGACCTAATAGGCTACGTGCTACGATTTCTTTCATGATCTCGTTCGTACCACCATAAATCCTTTGGATACGCGCATCGACAAAGAAACGGGAAATCGGATATTCAGTCATATAGCCATAGCCACCAAACAGCTGTAGCAAATTATCCGCAATTTTCATCTGCATGTCAGTTGAAAAACTTTTTAAGGCTGCTGCAGTTTCAACATTCAGCTTGCCCTGCATATATAACTCAACATTCTGGTTATAAAACGCCGCTGTTGCCAGTTCATCAATCTTGGCCTGTGCCAATACAAAGCGAGTGTTCTGGAATTGGCCCACTGCCTGACCAAAGGCTTGACGCTCTTTGACATAGGTCGTGGTGATATCAATTGAACCACGAATTGCGCCCAAAGCCGTAGCCGCAATCGCAGTGCGCTCACGTGGCAGTTCTTGCATCAGGTATGCAAAGCCTTGGCCTGGTTGACCGAGTAACTGATCTTTTGGCACTTTGACATTATCAAAGAACAGCTCAGAGGTATCTTGCGAGTGCAGGCCAATCTTGTCCAGATTGGTGCCTTTCTTGAAACCTTCCAGATGAGTATCTACTAAAAGCAGTGAAACACCTTTGGCACGTGCCTGTGGATCGGTTTTTACAGCCAGCACCACCAGATCGGCATGCTGACCATTCGAAATAAAAGTTTTGGAACCATTTAACAGATAATGGTCGTCCTGCAAAATGGCACTGGTTCGAATTGCCTGCAAGTCAGAACCCGCACCTGGTTCAGTCATACCGATGGCACCGACCACCTCACCGGTTACCATTTTAGGCAGCCAGTATTTCTTCTGTTCTTCAGTGGCGATATGCAGGATATAGGGTGCAGCAATATCCGAGTGACATGACAAACCAATAGAGAGTGCACTAAATCCTGCACGTGCAGACTCTTCGAGTAACATTAAGGAGTAATGGGTTGGCACACCATAGCCCCCATATTCTTCTGGAACATCCACACAAAGAAAGCCATTTTCACCCAGCGCATTCCATACCGAACGTGGAATCTTGCCCTCACGTTCCCATTGCTCATAGTGCGGTGCAATCTGTTCGCTCATAAAGCGTTTAAAGTTATCGCGGAATAATTCTAAGTCTGCATCATATGCCAGCATTGTTCTATCCTTGTGGTGTTTATCATTATATTTCCACAAACAGGCTAGCGATTTTTAAGGTCAGTGTCATGCGCTAATATGATTTTTTTTCAAACTTTACAGTCAATTTATTTTAATAAAAATTTAAAAAAGGAAGCCGAAGCTTCCTTTTTTAAACAGACTGAAATCAGTGAGATTTAACGCCTTCTTGCTGCATTAATTCATCAATTTCTGCCGGATTATTTAACGCATAATCCAGTTTTTCTTTATCAAGTTGACCGACCCATTTTGCAACAACCAGAGTCGCCAATGAGTTGCCAATCAGGTTAGTCAAAGCACGTGCTTCAGACATGAAACGGTCGATACCCAGAATCAGTGCCAAGCCTGCTACCGGGATATGACCTACTGCAGACAGGGTCGCAGCCATTACGATAAAGCCAGAACCTGTTACACCTGCTGCACCTTTAGATGAAATCAATAGCACAAGAAGCAAGGTAATCTGATGAGATAGATCTAGCTGGGTATTGGTTGCCTGAGCGATGAAGACTGCCGCCATGGTCAGGTAAATAGAAGTCCCGTCCAGGTTGAAAGAATAACCTGTTGGAATAACCAGACCGACTACTGATTTTTCTGCACCTGCCAGTTCCAGCTTTTTCAGCATACGCGGCAATACAGATTCAGAGGATGAAGTACCCAGTACAATCAGCAATTCTTCGCGGATCAGACGGATCATTTTCATGATACTGAAGCCGGTGAAACGTGCAATCGAACCAAGAATAATGAAAATAAACAGGATACAGGTGATATAGAAGCACAGAATCAATTGACCCAGCTGCGCCAGTGTACCGATACCATATTTACCAATCGTAAATGCCATGGCACCGAACGCACCGATAGGTGCAAGTTTCATGATCATGTTCACGATGTTAAAGAATACATGTGAAATCTGGTCAATGAACTTCAATACCGGCTTACCATTATCTCCCAGCTGATGCAGGGCAAAACCAAACAGGAGAGCGAATAACAGTACCTGAAGGATTTCACCTTCAGCAAATGCGCCCACCACCGTATTTGGAATGATATTCATGAAGAAATCGATGGTCGATTGTGACTCACCTGATGCAACATATTTCGAGATACCTTCTGTATCGAGAGTTGCTGGATCAACGTTCATACCAACACCAGGTTTGGCAATATTGATCACGAGCAGACCGATCACCAAGGCAATCGTCGATACGATTTCAAAGTATAGTAAAGCAATACCACCTGTCTTGCCGACAGATTTCATGCTTTCCATACCTGCAATACCACTCACTACCGTACAGAAAATTACTGGTGCGATAATCATTTTGATCAGGCGGATAAAGCCATCACCCAATGGTTTCAGCTGTTCGCCCAAACCAGGAACATATTGTTCAGCACCATTGATAATTTGCGTACCGCTTGGTGAGAAGTGACCCACAAGGATACCGGCAATAATGGCAACAATCACTTGAAAATAAAGTGACTTATAAATAGGTTTTTTAGCCATGACCTTAGTTCACAATATACTTCTAACAAGAAGCAATATTCAGTTTTCACTTATTTAAGAAAATAAGCATCCAATACTTCATTGCCTTAAACAAAAAAGTGCTTACGTATCAAGAAATTAATCTGATACTGAAAATAGATTGTGTATGTACGTTTAACAATTACAGGAACACCGCTCTTCAGCAGAAGTTAGTGCATTGATCAGGAGATGAAGCAAACACAAAGAATCAAGAGAAATTTTAACCGCTTTTTAGACTTTTGTTTAACCCAAAATGTTAAATTCGTCTAAATAATAAACAATATTCCTTAGACTATAGTCTTATAAAACCATAATTCTTCTGCAAAATAAGAAGGTGAAATACCAATATCAGCGTAAAATATGCCAATACTTGATGAACATGATTGATCTATCCCTATGACCACAAAGCGAAATATTTATAAAGATGCTGAACATCCTTTTGCCCAGTTTATTCGTATTATTGGTAAAGGAAAGAATGGTGCACGCTCGCTCAGTTATGATGAAGCCTATCAAGCTTTTAGTATGATCCTGAAAAATGAAGTGCTGGATGTACAGCTAGGTGCCTTCCTGATGCTACTGCGCGTAAAAGAAGAATCCGTCGAAGAGCTGGCAGGTTTTGTTCAGGCAACCCGGGATCAGCTTAATTTTAAAGCTCTGGATGTAGACTTGGACTGGTCATCTTATGCTGGCAAGCGCAAGCATTATCCATGGTTTATCCTGTCTGCCCTCACCTTGGCCAAGCATGGCTATAATATTGTCATGCATGGTGCAGCTGGGCATACTTTGAATCGGGTTTATACTGAACAAGTATTAGAATACTTAGGCTATTCTATTTGCCACAGTGAGGTTGAAGTCGAACAGCAGCTGCAAGAAAGACATTTTGCTTATCTGCCTTTAGATGTGATTTCACCTATCCTGGCTGAGCTGATCGGACTGCGGAATGTTATGGGTTTACGTTCTCCTATTCATACATTGGCGCGCCTGATTAATCCATTCAATGCCAAAGCGACTTTACAGGCCATTTTCCATCCGGCTTATCGTGGTTCACACCAGCGCGCTGCTTTTCAGCTCGGTTATCAAAATAGTGCTGTGATTAAAGGTGAAGGTGGCGAGTTTGAACGTAACCCTGATGCCAAAACCTTAATTTGTGGTATCAAGAATGGCGAACTGTATGAACACGAACTGCCTAAACTGACGGACAATCGCAGTCCGATTGAAGAAGAGCTGAATCTGGCTGTATTTAAAGAAGTCTGGGAGGGTCAACGTTCGCATGAGTATGGTGAAACCGCAGTGGTTGAAACCATCGGTATTGCACTATATACCATGGGCAAATGTGAGAACTATGAAGCAGCGATGCAGAAAGCTAAAGAACTCTGGAATACTCGTCTTTCGGTTTGAACAAAATCATTTATTTCAGACATTAAAAAGACCACGTTTGTGGTCTTTTTGGTTTCAATTAAACGAAACGAATGGGTCTGAATTCCGGTTCATTCTTGTGATGATCATCATCACATTCTTCACCTTCTTCTTTGGTACCGCGGTCGATATAACCACTACGTTCAGTTTCAGGCAGATGTTTAATTTCCCAGGCATACACGGCTTGCATACACGTCTGACGCTGCTCTTCCGTCAATGCCACACCGTTCGGCCATTTACCAATTTCAATCGCAGTACGCAGTCGGTCTACAATCTCAGGATTGAGCATAGAAAGCATTTGTTCAATATTCATGATTTAATCCCGATTCTGATAATCAAAGTCTTGGTTCCAGCCGAGCTTGGTCCGACACGCCATATAGAAATCATAACCCGGTGGATGTAAAAGTTGCAGTTTAAATGGGTGTTTACGAATGTGAACCGTATCTCCCACATTCAAAGAAATGCTGTGCTGTCCATCTGCGCTGACCATCGGCATCACGCGATTTTTACGGATCACCAGCTTAATCTCACTATGTCCTCCAACCACAATCGGTCGGGATGACAGGGTATGCGGATGCATGGGTACCAGCACAATCGCATCCATACTTGGATGTACAATTGGCCCACCACCAGAAAGTGCATAGGCAGTTGAGCCTGTTGGTGTTGACACGATCAGACCATCACTATGCTGACGATAAACATATTGTCCATCAATATTCAGCTCAAAGTCGATCATGTGCACGGATTTACCAGAATGGAGTACGACATCGTTCAGGGCAATCGCATCATGGATAATTTCGCCTTTAGACCGGATTTCCAGTTCTAACAGGAAACGTCGCTCAAGCTGGAATTCACCTTTAAGAACCTGATCCAGCTTGAAGATAACTTCTGTCGGCTTGATATCCGTCAGGAAGCCCAAGCGGCCACGGTTCACACCGATGACAGGAATATTATATTTGACCAGTGCCCGGGCAGCATGCAGCAATGAACCATCACCACCAACCACAATGACCAGATCGACCACCTCACCCAGCAAGGCGCGGCTCACTGTCTGGGTATTTTCATAAGGTACCAGCGCAGCGGTATCTGCATCAAACACTGGATGCAGGCCCACGTTCAACAAATGATCATGAATAAGACATAAGGTTTCAACTACTGAAGATTTATCAGGACGTCCTACTAACCCGATATTTCGGAATGTCTTATGTGAAATTAGCACCAGTCTCGTCGCTCCGCTACGAATCGCTCCTATAATAGCATTAAGCTCTGGCTCGTTGACAATTTTCCCTGGTTTTTATGTATAAGTAGAGCAAGTTAGAAATAATATTATGCAGACTAAGTGTATTTTTTAATTGATATTTTTTAACCAATTTCTCTTTAAATATTGCAAATTCCCTAAAAGCTTCGCATGATTAGCAGAATTTTACAGACGCTTATCATCATTTATGAAGTATGAACGTGGTTTGGGGTTTATTGCCTTAATCTTTTCCGTTTTGGTCATTTCAGCTTTTGTTGCCTTTAGTATCTATCTGATTCGTCTGGATAATATTGTACGTGACAAATTTGAAGGCCAGCGCTGGGACATTCCTGCGAAAGTCTTCGCGCGTCCGATGGAAATCTATGTCAATGCACCTGTCAGCCAACAGGATCTTCAGGAAGAGCTCAAACTGCTTGGATATAAGAGTGCTGAAAGCTATACCAAGTCCGGAAGTTATGTGACTTCTGGTGATACTTTATATGTACATACCCGTGGTTTTGACTTTGGTGACCGGGTTGAGCCTGAGCAGATTTTAAAAGTCAGCTTCAATGGTGAACAGATTAATGACGTAAGTGCCACCAAGCCCTCGACGTCCGGAATTGCCCGTTTAGAACCTTTATTAATTGGCGGGATTTACCCCCAACATAATGAAGACCGGGTACTGATCAAGCTGAATAAAGTACCTAAACCTTTGATTGAAGCACTGATCGCCACCGAAGACCGTAATTTCTACCACCATCATGGTGTATCTCCACGCGGGATTGCACGTGCAGTAGTCAGCAATATTACCGGCGGTAAACGTCAGGGTGGCTCGACTTTAACCCAGCAGCTGGTCAAAAACTTCTATTTAAGTCCAGAGCGTACTTTAAAGCGTAAAGTCAATGAAGCCTTTATGGCGATGTTGATTGAATTGCATTATGACAAGGATGAAATCCTTGAAGCCTATTTAAATGAAGTGAATCTGGGCCAGAATGGCAATTATTCTATTAATGGTTACGGTCTGGCTTCCCAATTCTATTTTGGTCTGCCGTTGCGCGAATTAAATATTTCCCAACAGGCATTTTTAGTTGGTTTGGTACAAGGTCCTTCCCTCTACAATCCATGGCGTAACCCTGAAACGGCGAAAAGACGTCGTGATATTGTGCTGAACAATATGCTGGTCATGGGTTATCTGACCCAAGAGCAATACGAAACCGAGAAGGCACGCCCTCTCAATGTCATTACAAAACCAACCCTGGGTCCAGCACGTTTTCCTGACTTCTTGGATATTGTGCGTCGTCAGCTGCGTACCGAATATCAGGAAGGTGACATTACCAATCAGGGCCTACGCATCTTTACCACGTTGGATCCATTGGCACAGACCCGTATTCAGCAAAGCTTCAAAAATACAGTGGCGAACTTAAGCAGATCAAATCCGAAACGTTTAAAAGATTTGCAAGGTGCGGTGCTGGTCACTCATCCAGAAAATGGTGAACTGGTTGCTGCAGTTGGTTCGACCCAGGACTTTACCGGCTTTAACCGTGCCCTGGATGCCAAGCGTCAGGTGGGTTCGTTATTAAAACCTGTGATTTACCTGACCGCAATTGAATCGAACCGTTACCATTGGGGTAGCCCGATCGAAGACAGCGAGCTGAGCATTAAAACTGATGGCAAGACCTGGACACCCAAGAACTATAGTGGCCGCCCACATGGTGTGGTTCCAATGTCTCAAGCACTGGCAAATTCCTATAACCTGTCCGCGGTACGTTTGGCGCAGGAATTCGGTATGTCAACCTTTATCAATCACCTGAAGAAATTTGGTGTGACTTCTGATATTCCGTCCTACCCTTCCATTTATCTGGGTGCGGTAGATATGTCACCTATGGAAGTGATGAGTCTGTATGGTAATTTCGCGACTGGCGGTTTTAAATATCCGGTCAAAGCCATTCGTTCCGTAGTCGATGCCAATGGTCGTCTGGTCGATCGCTATGGCTTGACGGTTCAGCCGACCATTGATCCGGCTTATGCCTATATCCTGAACAACGGTTTACAGCAGGTCATGAGCAGCGGTACCGGCCAATCTGCTTATAATACCCTGCCACGCAATCTTGGTCTGGCTGGCAAATCAGGGACAACCAATGATACCCGTGACTCATGGTTCGCAGGCTATTCTGGTAATTACCTAGCTGTGGTCTGGTTAGGTCTGGATGACAATAAGATTACTGGTTTGACCGGATCATCTGGTGCGCTACCGGTATGGACCAGTGTCATGAAGCAGTTACGCCAGAAGCCGGTAAATCTGCATCAACCAGGTGAGGTACAATGGCAATGGGTCGATCGCGCGACAGGTCATTTGTCTGCTCAAGGCTGTGAAGGTGCCATGTATATTCCACTGACTCGTCACAGCATGCCAAATCAGGCTACTGCTTGTGGCGCATCGCATTATGCCCCTGCCCCACATACAATTGATTCAGAAGAACCTCAAGTTTCTGACGATCCAAGCGATGAAATTGGGATCTGGATTGAAGAAACTGAAACGGAAAACCAACGTGATTCTTTACAAGATACACGTATCATCTCAAGCGGTAGTTATTCACCCTAATTGAGTGAGATATATGTTTCAAAAAATCCTGATTGGTTCAATTTTAGTTGCTTTAGTCGGCTGTCAGTCCATACAGCAGGAACCATCTGCTCCAGCCAAGCCTGCACCTGAAAAGCCACGGGTGCAGAAATCTGATGGTGTAGTAATTACGCCTTATGATCATCCTGAAATCAAACGTCAAAAAGTGGTCGTGCCACAGCAGAAACCTAAACCACAGCAGTTTGATGATGGCCGTCAGTTACCTGCTTTCAAAAAATTGATGCAGCAGACTCAAACAGCGTATAAAGCACAAAAGTTTGATCAGGCTGAAGCCTATGTCACCCAGGCGCAGCGACTGGCACCGCAGTCTCCTGAAACCTATCTGTATTTAGGGATGCTGGCGAATCGCAAGAATAAACCCGCCAATGCGCAAGCGTTTGCGCAGCGCGGCCTTAGCTACGCCCAAAGTAATGCCATGAAAAAGCAGCTCTGGCAGGTGATTCTTAAAGCTGGTCAGCTGCAAAAAAATCCACAAACCATTCAAAAAGCACAGAAGGCATTAAGCGCTCTTTAAGCTATAATTACTTTTAGTAATGAACTTACTTATATCCCACGAATGCCTGCGATCCCGTAGGCATGATGGGATTGAGCCTGACTCAAATCTTCTTTGTTGATTCCACCAAGTGCATACACAGGAATCTGAATCTGTTTGGCAATCTGCTCAAAGGTAATCCATCCCAGTGGCTCTACTTCTGTATGAGTCGCTGTTGGAAGCACAGGACTCAGAAAAATTGCTTCACAGCCCAGCTGTTCTGCCCGTTGTGTAGACGCATGATCATGACACGCAGCAATATAGCGTTTCCCTATAACCAGATCACTGGTACTTAGTTGATTCAACTGTGCCTGCTTAAGATGTAAAGTCTGAATACTCTGTTGCTGTTGTTCATCCAGCAGCAGATATAAGTCATGATTAATAATCAATTGGGATAATTGTTCTGCTAGCAGGGTTGCCAATTTCTCGGCTTGTTCTGCGTTGGCGTCAACTCGCCAATACAGCATTTGCACTTTGTCGAGCTGATGCAGATCTGCCAGATCACTGCTGATTTTAATCATCTGTGGCCATAACAGTTTTTCTAAAATCACCGCATTGGCTTTCGGAAAATTCAGCTGCTGTAACTGCTCGCGGCTATACCACTTCCAGGGTTGCTGAATCTGGGCTAACTGTGCTTCAGCTACACTGGCATGGAATAAATGCAGATGCACAATCACATCTTCATATTCATGACGAATAAAATCGAAAGAATGCCAAAGCTCGATATCAATACCGACTTCTTCTTGGATCTCACGACGGCAGGCTTGCAGCGGTTTTTCACCTTCTTCTACTTTGCCGCCAGGGAATTCATGTTTATTTCCCTGATGCTGTTTCGCTTCCCGCCAGCCAACCAGAACCTGATTTTGGTGAAATAACAAGGCAATCGCGACATGAATATTTGCTTTGGACATACGAAGATAAACTGACTGGAAATATTACGAATTGTAAGTGATAGCGGATTTTTTAGGAATTGCAAAATTTAGGCGTTGACAGCTCTATTCGATAATGATTATCATTTAAATCAATCCAAGCACATACCACGGAGTCGATGGAATGAACGCACCTTTTAGCCTGTTTACACGTAACAATGACGCTCATCATGCATTACCAATGCTGCATTCAAATAACCTGTTTGCTCTCGGACGCGAAATTCGCATCATGCATGCGGGTGAAGAATACCGCCTACGCTTGACCCGAAATAATCGTCTCATTCTCACTAAATAAATAAAATAACTCACACAATAATAAACGTGGTCATCAGCAGTATGAATCAGCGCGTACTGCTTTTTTTCTCATTTGGTCTGTTTCCTGATTCTGGATCTAAAAGCGCAATACGACTTTTAACCCGCCCAGATCAGAAGCCATAAATTGAATGTCACCATGATGCAATTGCATGATTTTCTGGCAGATGGATAATCCCAGACCTGATCCTTGGGTTTTAGTGCCCAAAGCGCGATAAAAACGCTCACCCAGTCGCTGTAAAGTTTCCTCAGAAATTCCCTCTCCTGAATTCTCAATCACCACTTCTGTTTTATCCGCCTTAGGCTGACACTGGATTAGAACCGTACCCGCAGACGGGGTATATTTGATGGCATTGTCGATCAGGTTTCGCAGGCAACTGAAAATGAGTTCGGCATTTCCTAAAGTATCACCAGTATTTAGCTCAAGTTTTAGGTCCAGCTGTTTCTCTTCTACGAACGGCGTGAGTGTTTTTAAAGCATCCTGAATAAGTTCAGGCAAATCTACCTTTTGTTGTGGCAGGTTATGATTTTGTTCAGGGTCCAGTCGAGCCAGCAGCAAGAGGTTTTCCAGAACCTGAGTACCGCGACTGACATCTTTCTGAATCTGCGCCAGATCCTGAGACAATGTCTCATGAGTCTGATATTTGCGTTTTAACACCTGCAGGCGCATTTGAATCGCTGATAAGGGTGAGCGGAGTTCATGCGAAGCATCTGCAGTAAAGCGCTGTTCTGCACTCAAGGACTGCTCTACCCGAGCCAGCATCCGGTTTAACTGACTGACGATGGGTTGTAGCTCAGCAATTTGCGGTTCGGGTGATTGCACCGGACTTAGATCCTGGGCGGATTTGGAGGCAATATCCTGTGAAATCCGGTTAAGCGGCTTTAACTGACGCTTAATCAATAGATGAAGTAACAACCATTTCACCAGCCATAATATTAGAAGGATTAAACCAAAACCCAGAATACTATTCCAGATCTGTTCAAAGCGTATGGATACTGGCTGTATGACCTGAACTTTAAGTCCATTATCTTCAGCTATCAAAGTTCGTAATAACTGTCCATCTTCAAAATAAAAATGTAGGCCTGATTGATAATGTAACTGATGTTGCAACAGATTGTTCTTTTCGGAAGTGGTTAGCTGGTCCTGATTCAGCCAAAGTCGATACTGAATCTCAAACTCTTCACTGATATCATCCACATTGTGACCTTGGGACTGAGTCACATCGCCAAGTAACAGTTCTGCAATATCTTCCATCAGTTCATCATGAATCTGCATAGACTGATAGCCAGAAATGCCCAGTAATAACAACCAGGCCAGACAGCCCGCCAGAATGGAACTATACATGGCATTCTTGATCAGCTTGTGTTGCAGTGAAATCACCTGAGCCATGATTGATCTATCCTTCAGCTTTATTCATACGATAACCCAGCCCACGTATGGTCTTGATCATCTGACTGCCAATTTTCTTGCGTAGTTGATAAATAAAAACCTCGATGGCATTACTCTCAATTTCATCCCCCCAGGCATAAAGGGATTCTTCCAGCTGTTCCCGGGTCACTACATGCTCTGGCTTTTGCATCAATTTATGCAAAATCTGAAACTCTTTGGCCGTTAAGTTCACCACTTCACCTGCTTTAGTCAGAGTTTTAGCCTGTATATCCAGCTGCAGGTCGTCCCAGGTCAGCACATGGCTCAGATTTTTTTGCTGCAAGCGGATCTGGGCACGAATTCGTGCAGACAATTCTTCCAGGCTAAAAGGTTTGACCAGATAATCATTGGCACCTAAATCAAGTCCTTCTACCCGGTCATCAATACTGTCTCGAGCGGTAATAAAAATAACTGGCGTATCTTTCTGCAGTTTACGTAGCGTCGTCAGAATCTGATCTCCACTGGCTCGCGGTAAACCACGATCCAGTAACACACAGTCATACTGATGCTGTTCAAGCGCCAGAATGGCATGGTCCCCACGCTCAACCCAGTCAATTACATAGCCATCCATTTCCAGCCAGGTCTGAATGCTTTCTGCCTGTGAAGCATCATCTTCCGCCAAAAGAATACGCATGCTGAATTCCCCCTTATTTTCAACATATAATCATGAATTTTAAACAAAAAAAAACCACATGCTTTTTGTAATATTGCATGTGGTTTTCTCTAGTCAGGTCATTCGGCTATCGCCAATGCCTTAATTGAAACGCACTCCATCAACATCAATTTCAACACGTTTCGCTGGTTTGTAATCGATATCTACTTCACCAATAATGGTTACTGGTGTTTTGGCAGAAATCGGTTTGCCTTGCCATAACTCATCATCAATTTCGACATTGATGCTGCCTGTGTTGTCACGGAACTGATATTTTTCGTCGCCTACTGATTTCACCACATGACCTTTGATTTGTACCTTACTGTCATCTTTCATGGTGAGTGCTTGTTTTACAGTTACAGTTTTGGCAAAAGCACTTTGGTTTACTGTACTTTCTGCCATAGTCACAGTTGTTGCTGAGCCAATAAGTGCCACTGCTACAAATGCTTTGGTCATATTTTTCATATTCAGTACCTTTTAAGCTGTCTTGTTTCGATGAATCTATTAAAACAGCTAAAGATGAATTGAATCTTAAGAAAACTTCATTTTCAAAAATGGGTTTTAAAAGTTAATTCAGTGGCACTACACGTAGTACTTCCTCTAGCGTGGTGACACCTTCAATGACTTTTCGTGCACCCGCAATTCTAAGTGGTTCTACACCTTCTTTTTTCGCCTGAACACGTAACTGGTTCAAGTTGGCATCTGCGCCAATCAGCTGTTTGGTTACCAAACTCAGTGGCATAAATTCATAGATCCCTATACGCCCTTTATAACCCGTATGACGACATTCCTCACAACCTACTGGACGGAACACAAATTCTGGACGGGCCAATGGATAATCTGCTGCCAAATGCTGCCATTCCTGCTCATCCATAAAGCCTTCTGCTTTGCAGTGTGGACACAATTTACGTACCAGACGCTGAGCCAATACACCCAGAATCGTTGCAGCAGTCAGGAATGGTTGTACACCCAGATCATGCAGACGGGTTAAACTCGACGGTGCATCATTGGTATGTAATGTGGATAAAACCAGGTGACCGGTCAATGCTGCCTGAATCGCCATATTGGCAGTATCCTGATCACGAATCTCACCGACCATGATGATATCTGGATCCTGACGCATTAATGCCCGTACACCATCGGCAAAACCCAGATCAATCCCGGTATTTACCTGCATCTGGTTAAAGCTTGGCTCTAGCATCTCGATTGGATCTTCAATGGTACAGACATTGACCTCTTCGGTCGCCAGCTGCTTTAAAGTTGAATACAGCGTAGTCGTTTTACCCGAGCCTGTAGGTCCAGTCACCAGAATAATGCCATGACTATGACTGGTCAGCGTGTTCCATTCATTCAGCAAATGCCCTTCAAAACCCAGTTGCTGGAAGCTGCGTACCAATACCTCTGGATCGAAAATACGCATTACCAGTTTTTCACCAAAAGCGGTGGGTAAGGTCGATAAACGCAGTTCCGTTTCCTGCCCTTTAGGCGTACGGGTTTTTAGACGGCCATCCTGTGGCTTGCGCTTTTCTGCCACATTCATCCGGCCCAGAATTTTAATACGTGAAATCACTGCAGTAAGCGTATTGGCTGGCATTTTATAAATGGTATGCAGCACGCCATCAATACGGAAACGGATTTTCCCGGTATCTTTGCGTGGTTCCATATGAATATCACTGGCACCCTGTTCAAAGGCAAACTGCAATACCCAGTCCACCAGTTTAACAATATGCTGGTCATTGGCATCTGGATTTTGCGAATCACCGAGCTGTAAAAGTGCTTCTACACCCTTATTTTCACGGTCATAAGCCGAGGATTTTTGTGATCCACTGACAGCACGACTAACCTGATAATACTCGACAATATATCGCTGCAACTGTTCCGGATTCAGTAGCACCCGTTCAATACGGCGCGGGCTGATATTCTGCTGTAGATTCGACACCCATTCCATTTTATAAGGCTGATCTGTAGCAATCAGGATTTTGTCTGGCTGGATTTCAACGGCGAGAATACGGTTACGGAGCGCATATTCTTGCGACATTACTGCGGTAAGTGCCTGAACATCTGCTTTTAGAGGATCAATAATATAAAATGGCAGATTTGTTTTTTCTGACAGCCATTGACATAAACGGTTTAGGGTAAGTGTACTTTGGGGATGAGAACGGTCGACCAGATTAAAATTGGCAATCCACTGTAAAGGATGCCATTTCAGCTGTTCACGCTGACGATGCGTCGTCTGTACCAGCATACGGTCTCTATCAGTGATCTTACCGTCTTTAAAAAGTTGCTCCAGACACCACGCGGTATCAATTTCAAAGTCAAATTTCATTGTTATAGGCCCCTAAACTTGCCTTCACTATAACAAGTTTTTGCTATTTTTCGCATTCTCCTGCTGTGTCTTCTGGCTGTTTCTGCTAGCTGATGCCAATCTTTAGCGTTACCAATCTTTTCCCCTATCTTATCTCTCACATTTCTCTCTTGTTCATCCTCTAGCTTATGGCCTATATTTTAGAGATACCTTTGAAAATAATTACTTATTCATAGCTGAGGCCAGATATGGATTTTAGCGCAGTGCCCATGAATGACAGCTCCTTTCAGGAACTGCTCACTATCCTGACTTCAGCATTGGGCTGTGGCTTATTGATAGGCCTGGAACGAGAACGGCATAAACAGCGGGAGCAACAGCCAAGCTTTGCCGGCTTACGTTCTTTTGCTATTTGCGCCCTATTGGGAGCTGTCTGTTTTTTATTCGGAATAATCACTGGCCTGGTGGGCGCACTGATTATTGGTGGTATGGTCATTTCCTCTATCCGAAATCAGCCGGATGATCCTGGAATTACCACCGAACTTGCTTTTGTGATGGCCTATTTTATTGAGGCAATCTGTCTGTGGAATATTCCGCTAGCTGCCGGACTTGCAGTACTCATTACCGTCATTCTGATGGCCAAACATTCCATGCATAACATTGCTGGAAAATGGATTACTGAAGCTGAATTCCGGGATGGTTTACTGTTACTGGCATTGGTCTTGATTGGTTTGCCTTTGACACCCGATACACCGCTATGGGGCAAGGTGCTTAATCCCTACCTGATTCTGAAACTCTTAACTTTAATTTTAATGGTACAGGCGCTAGCGCATATTGCCAAACGCTTACTTTCTACAAAAAATGCCCTGATGCTTTCTTCCATTGCCTCTGGTTTTGTTTCCAGCACAGCTACAGTAGCCCAATTGGGCCTACAAGTTCGTAAAGGTGAGATGGATGCTCGATCCAATGCGGGTGCCGCACTCATGTCCTGTATCTCGACTTTAGTACTGCTGTTCATTGTGGTCGGAGGCGTATCTTTTAGCTGGCTTAAAATTATTTTTCTTCCTTCCCTGGTGGCAATGGCCATTCTGGCTGCCTGTGCATTTCTATTGCTGCGTAAAGCCAAACCGCCAGAAAATTGTGAAAAAGAAGAAGATAGCCGGATGTTTAGCCTGAAAGAAGCGGTCATCATTGCAGTCACCTTGACACTGATTCAGGCTGCGATTTATGGGCTGGAACTCTTACTCGGCGATGCCGGCTTGCTGGCAGGTACCCTGCTGGCTTCACTATTCGAGATTCATGCAGCCATGGCCAGTGTGGTCATTCAGGGTGACCCGAGCAATACACGGCTAATTCAGGCCCTGCTCATAGGCCTTGCAGCCCATGCTTTAGCAAAATCTTTAAATTCCGGCCTGTCAGGCGGATTCAAATATGCGATGTATTTTGTACCTGTACAGATTCTACATATGGCAGTTCTGATCGGAATTTTGTGGTGGACGCTGAAACTTTAGAATGATTTGAGCAGAAAGTATAAGTACCCTAGCCCTTTAGCCATCACTCAATCTCTACAATCAGGACAGACGTTTCATTTACAATAAATTTGATATTGAAATCTGCAAAGTGCATACCATAAATTCGCTCCGGATCCTCCTGATAGGCTGGACGTGGATCAAGGGATAAAACCTCTGCCAGTTCCCGAATGACTTGTTCCGAAAGACCTTTCGTTTGGACTAACTGCTCTCTTTCCAGCTCTGCCTGTTCCGACCAGACCACATATTTGCGTACCGGCTCCTCTTGAGCATAACCGCTTTGCGCTTCCATCACAGCATCGGAATAATGAATATAAGGTTTAATATCGACAATCGGAGTACCATCTAAAAGATCACTGCCCGTCACATAAACACGGACTGTTTTGCCAACTTTTTTCACTTCTTTCAGCTTGACCACGGATAAACCAATCGGCGAAGGACGATACATACTACGTGTCGCGAACACCCCTATTTTCTGGTTTCCACCTAAACGTGGTGGGCGTACCTGTGGACGAAACTTGCTGTTTTCCTGATTTTTATTGTCATGGAACTGCCAGAGCAGCCATAAATGGCTAAACTCCTCAATTCCCTCAAAAGCCAGCAGATCATTATAAGGCGCCTGCATTTCAATATAGGATTCCACTTCCACCAGATTAGGCTGACGTGGAATACCAAATTTTTCTTTATAGGGAGATTTCATTATACCGATTACAGGTATAGTCAGTTCAGTCATAATCACTTTTTTTGATAAGCTCAATTAAATATATTCAGTTTATCGAGAATGAATTTGGTTTAGAATAGCAACCTGTTCTAATTTGATAACTTATTGAGACCTTTAATGGCTGCTTTTAACGTCGAAAAGATTACTCACGTCCACCATTGGAATGACACATTATTCTCTTTTAAAACGACTCGTGATACTGCATTACGTTTTAAAAACGGTCAGTTTGTGATGATCGGCCTTGAGGTCAATGGTAAGCCTTTAATGCGTGCATATTCAATTGCAAGTGCAAACTATGAAGAAGAACTGGAATTCTTCTCGATTAAAGTTCCAGATGGTCCACTGACTTCTATTCTGCAAAAAGTAAAAGTTGGCGATGAAATCCTGGTTTCTAAAAAACCGACAGGTACACTGGTTCTGGATGACCTGAATCCTGGTAAGAATCTGTATTTGTTATCTTCAGGTACTGGTCTTGCACCTTTCCTGTCGACTATTCGCGATCCTGAAACTTATGAACGTTTTGAGAAAATTATCGTGGTTCATGGTACACGTTTCATTTCAGAACTGGCTTATCAAGATCTGATTCTGAACGAAATTCCAAACCATGAGTTCTTCTCAGAATTGGGCGCTAAAGAAAAATTAGTGTATTACCCAACGGTAACTCGTGAAGAATATCCAAATCAAGGCCGTGTAACGACTGCAATTGAAACTGGTGAACTGTTTGAAAAAATCGGCCTGCCACGTTTTAACCCTGAAACTGACCGCGCGATGTTATGCGGTAGCCCAGCCTTCCTTGATGACGTTGCTGCGCTTCTTGACCAACATGGTCTGAAAGAATCTCCACGTATGGGTGTTCTAGGCGATTATGTAATTGAACGTGCGTTCGTTGAAAAATAAGATTCCTTGAATCTAAAAAACCGGGCAAAATTGCCCGGTTTTTTATTTAGTATTAATTTTTATCATGCAGGTGTACGACGTTCTTGTAATGCCTGCTTCACCACCTGATATCCTGCAGTTAATCCCAGACTGGCCATAATCACCGCCACAATCATATCGGGCCATAAACTACCGGTTCCAAATACACCAATGGCCGCAAAAATAACTGCTACGTTGCCAATTGCATCATTTCGGCTACACAGCCACACAGACTTCATGTTTGAGTCTCCGTCACGGAAAGCATAAAGAATCACAGCCGTGATCACATTGGCCAGTAAAGCGATTGCGCCGATGATACCCATCGTGATGGCTTCAGGAGGAATACCGAGCAGATAGGCATAGATGACTTTAGCCATCACCACCAGACCAAAGGCTGCCATAGTCAGGCCTTTAATTAAGGCTACAGTGGCTCGCCAGTACAGGCTTGCGCCTAATACAGCCAGTGAAATCCCATAATTCACTGCATCCCCAAAGAAATCTAGCGAGTCGGCCCATAAAGCTGAAGAATGAGCATAGGCTCCACCGACCAGCTCTACCAGAAACATACTGAGATTAATCCATAAAGCAATCCATAAAGCCATTCTAAACTTGCTGTTTGGCTTGATGGGTGCCGATTCATGACTACAGCTACAGGCCATATTATTCTCCGATGTATTTTTATACGAAATACGATACAGTGATTAGAAACTATGGAGTAACTCCAAGGTCAAGCCCGAGGTGTATATGTCTTTGTATCTGATTTCAGAAATCGCCAAAAAGTCACATTTAAGTACTGACACGGTGCGTTTTTATGAGAAAAAAGGATTCATCACGCCGAATTTTCGAGCAAATAATCAATATCGTTATTTTGATGATGAAGCGCTTAAAAGACTGATTTTTATCAAGCGTTGTCGTGATCTGGATATGTCCTTAAAGGAAATCGAGACCTTAATCGAACTAGAACAAAATCCCGAGCAGAACTGTACAGCAGTCAACAATATTATTGACCAGCATCTACAGGATATCACCAGTAAAATGAAAGAATTAGCAGCTTTTAAAACTCAGCTTACCGAGCTAAGAAATAGCTGTAATACACCGACTACGGTTGACCATTGTCAAATCCTGAAAACCCTGGAACGGTCTGAAATCGAAGATCAATAGTCTGTATATTTATTTCAGTTTTACTTATTTGATAATGTTGAAAATATCAACAAAAACCATGATTTCCGAGTGATTTACTTGGTTGAATCTTGTTTTTAGATGAATAAAATAAAAGCCGTACTTTTTATATGTCTTTCGATTTCGTCATGAGTATAATCCCTGTTACTGAACTTCTCTCACCTGCTGGCTCACTGAAAAATATGCGCTATGCTTTTGCCTATGGTGCAGATGCAGTCTATGCCGGTCAGCCGCGTTATAGCCTGCGTGTTCGTAATAATGAATTTGATCATGACAATCTCGCGATTGGCATCAAAGAAGCACACGAACTAGGCAAAAAATTCTATGTGGTGGTGAATATCCAGCCACATAACTCCAAGTTGAAAAACTTTATCCGTGACCTTGAACCTGTGGTCGCGATGCAACCGGATGCACTGATCATGTCCGATCCGGGCCTGATCATGCTGGTGCGTGAACACTTCCCGCACATGGACATCCACCTGTCGGTACAGGCCAATGCGGTTAACTGGGCCACGGTCAAGTTCTGGAAAAATATGGGCCTGACCCGGGTGATTCTGTCGCGCGAACTGTCCATTGAGGAAATTGAAGAAATTAAAACTCAAGTTCCCGATATGGAAATTGAGGTGTTTGTACATGGTGCCCTGTGCATGGCCTATTCGGGACGCTGCATGCTATCAGGCTATATGAACAAACGCGATGCCAACCAAGGTGCCTGCACCAATGCTTGCCGCTGGGAATACAAAGTTCTGGATGCCAAAGAAGATGTGACCGGTGATGTGATACCGGTGAAAAATCTGGATTCAGGCTGCTGCTCCCAAGATATGGATGAAGCTCATAAAGTAGCTCAACATCAATTTGACGAGCCGGTCCTACTTCAGCGTAACGATGAAGATATGTTTGCTGCCGAAGAAGATGAACATGGCACTTACTTCATGAACTCAAAAGATTTGCGTGCAGTCCAGCATGTAGAACGATTAACCAAAGTTGGTGTGCATTCGCTAAAAATCGAAGGTCGGACTAAATCCTATTTCTACTGTGCACGTACTGCACAGATTTACCGCAAAGCCATTGATGATGCTTTAGCTGGCAAGCCATTTGATCCATCACTGATGACCCAACTGGAAGGTCTGGCAAATCGGGGTTATACCGAAGGCTTCCTGCGCCGCCATGTACATAGTGAATATCAGAACTATGAAAATGGTTCTTCCAGTTTTGATCATCAAATTTTCTGTGGTGAAGTACTAGAGCGAAATGGAGATTACATCAAGATCGATGTGAAAAACCGTTTTGTAGTCGGTGACTCACTGGAGCTGATGACGCCTAAAGGCAACATTACCTTCACCTTGACGGAAATCAAAGACCGTAAAGGCAATCTGATTGAAGATGCCAAAGGTTCGGGGCATATCGTCGAAATTCCGATTCCAGCAGATATTGATATGCAATATGCCCTGCTGATTCGCAACCTGCCGACATCGACTGCAGATATTTCCGCATCTTCACTGGCTTATCAGGCAGGCTAAGCATGGCACTCTTGATTACCGATAAATGCATCAACTGCGACATGTGTCTGCCGGAGTGTCCGAATGATGCCATTTATGAAGGCGACAAAATCTATGAAATCGATGTCAATCGCTGTACGGAATGCGTCGGTTTCTATGATCATCAAACCTGTGTATCCGTGTGTCCAATTGAGTGCATTGTGCCCCATCCGGAGCATGTGGAGACCAAAGAACAATTGATGGAGAAATTTAAGGGACTGAATCTATTCAACTCTTAATGAAATCTTAAAGATGGCATATTTTATGCTGATCTAAAGAACAACCTTGGGGAAGGTATAATAATAAACTAAAACAAAAACAGCGCAGAGGAAAAGAACAGTCAGAAGCAATTGGGGATGCTTCTGACTGTTCTAAAACGAAGGAAAGTAAGTATAAAAAAAGGAACTCTGGTGTTAGCGTCCGGAGTTCCTGTAAAAAGGGAATAAGAAATAGAGTCGATTGATGTTCTAGCACCTGGGTTTTGGGGAACCCAGGTGCTTTCTTTTATTACTGACCTGAACGGATGATGTAGTCAAATGCAGACAGTGATGCTTTGGCTCCTTCACCTGTGGCAATGATAATCTGCTTGTAAGGTACTGTGGTACAGTCACCCGCTGCAAATACACCTTTCACATTGGTTTCGTTACGCTCGTTAATCACAATCTCACCGCGGTTGCTTAACTCAACTTTGGTTTCTTTCAGGAAGTCGGTATTCGGCAACAAACCTATCTGAACGAAGATCCCTGCAAGCTCAACCGTATGTTCTTCATCGGTCGCACGGTCTTTGTATTTCAGTGCAGTTACCTGTGAACCATCACCCACTACTTCTGTTGAAAGCGCATTCTTGATCACCGTGGTGTTCGGCAAGCTGTTGAGTTTGTCCTGAAGTACCTGATCCGCACGTAGTTTGGTATCAAACTCAACCAGGGTGACATGCTCAACAATACCAGCAAGGTCAATCGCAGCTTCTACACCCGAGTTACCACCACCAATCACCGCAACACGTTTGCCTTTGAACAATGGACCATCACAGTGTGGACAGTACGCAACACCACGGGTTTTGTATTCCTGCTCACCTGGAACGTTCATTTCTCTCCAGCGAGCACCAGTTGACAGGATTACAGTTTTAGATTCAAGCTTGGCACCGTTTTCTAAAGTCACTTCAACCAGACCATTGGCAGTTTCATCTGCACCCTTGATGTCAGATACACGTTGCAGGTTCATGATGTCGACACCATATTCACGTACGTGTGCTTCCATCTCGGCAGCAAATTTTGGACCTTGGGTCTTTTGCACTGAAGTGAAGTTTTCGATGTCCATGGTATCCATGACCTGACCGCCCATACGTTCAGCCACGATGCCAGTTTTAATGCCTTTACGCGCTGCGTAGATTGCAGAGGTATTTCCCGCAGGACCACCACCAATCACAAGAACATCAAACGCTTCTTTGGCATTCAGCTTTTCAGCGTCTTTGGCAGCAGAATTGGTATCCAGCTTGGCAATGATTTCTTCCAAAGTCATACGACCCTGACCGATGTGCTGGTTGTCCTGGAACACCATAGGTACAGCCATGATTTTACGTTCTTCCACTTCTTCCTGGAAGAAAGCGCCATCGATCATGGTAGCTGTTGTATCCGGATTATAGATTGCAATCAGGTTGAGTGCCTGAACCACATCCGGACAGTTATGACAGCTTAAAGAGACAAACACATCAAAGTCAGACTTGATCCCTAAACTTTTGATCGATTCAAGAACTTCATTCGATACTTTCGGTGCATAACCCGAAGTTTGCAGCAATGCCAGAATCAGCGATGTGAACTCATGACCCATTGGCAGGCCTGCGAAGAAAACACGAGGCTGTTCACCGGCTTTAGCCACACCAAAGCTTGGTGCACGTTTGTTGGTACCATCAAAACGGGCAGTCACTAAATCAGACAGTGCAGCGATTTCTTCTACAAGTTCTTTGATTTTTGCAGATTTATCCGAAGCATCTAAAGTGGCTACCAGTTCGATTGGTCCTTCAAGGCGTTCTAAAAGGGTTTTTAATTGGGCTGCTGTATTTTGATCTAACATTGCTAACGTCTCCAAAGGAGTAATAATTTATTCGATGAAAGAATAATAAGATAAATCAAAATACAGGTAAAACAGTTTGTTTTTATACAAATGATCGTTTTTTTAGATTATTAAATAATTTTTATCATAATTTCAATACATTGGCATATGGCTATTTCATTAAACAACCATATTTTGTCTGCTCCCAACAAAGAGAAAGCAATAAAAAGAAAAGCTCCATGACTGGAGCTTTATTCGTTTAGTTCAAGCGTTGTTCAATCCGCAATGAACGTTTTTTAATGGCATTGGCCAATGCAAAGAAAATCAAACTCATCACTACAGATACGGCCAATATAATACTGATGACTACCTGAACAATATCGGTCAACTGATTGGCTTGTTGTACCTGGGTACTGACCGATTCAGCTGCCGGTGTCAGGGCCTTGCCGTATACCTGCTGTTGCATAGTCCACAGCTGCTCTGCCTTAAAACCATATTGATCAAACTGATTGTCGCTTTTCTCCGCCTCAATTAGTCGCAGTACATGCGGTCGGGCGGCTGATAAATCGGCTGGTTCATGCAATAAAGCGGTCTGGGCAAGCAAATAGGACTTCACCGGTGCTTTAATATCTTCCGAATCCACTAAATAACGGGCAATATCACTGTCATTGATATTGCTATCGTAATATACCGCCTTTTGATATGCATCATCATGATCACCATTCAGGTCGTGCTGCCAGTAGCTCAGTCCGCCCCAGATCAGGATAAAAGCAATCAACCAGCCCACAAATTTCATTACAAAGGACTGAAAGCGAACATAAAAATAACGGATTTTTTTCAGGAAGTGCACGACAAAGAATGCACCAATAAAAGAAGCAAACAATTTCAGAATCAGCCAGCCAAACCAGCTTAATAGACTAAAGAAATAGTCTGGGCTGTCACCAATACTGGCTAAATTGGCATCGACACTAACCGGTAGATGCAATTGCTGCACTTCGGTACTGAGTCCGAAAAACCCATAGATCAGTTCCTGATGCAGAAACAGGCCAATTAAGGATGCAATAGCGACGGTGGCCGTCGTGACACTAAGTAAGGTCAGGCGATTCTGACGCTTTTTCAGTGCAACGACACCCTGCTCAATCTCACGAGGATTTACAGCATACTCATCTAATGGTGGCAAACCTGACTCCTCTAATAAATCCGGGGACAGGTGCTCGATATTATTCCGACCTGTCCGTACTTGATTCAATGACCAGATAATTCAGATTATCCTGCAAGGCTTTTAAACGTGCTGTTGCTTCAGTACGTTTCTGCATGCCTTCTTTCTGAATCTGAATCACATCATTTACTGTATTAATAAGGGTATTTTGGACATGTTCAAGTGTTTCTATGTCAATGACTGAACGCTGGTTGGCACGAGCCGTGTCGACAGAGTTCTGATGCAGCAGGTCAGCATTGCGACGTAACAGCTCATTGGTCGCATCATCAATACTATTGGCAAGCTGGACACTGCTCTTTTGTTCATGCAGGGAAATCGCCAGGCTGATCTGGTTCTTCCAGGCCGGCAAGGTAATGTTTTTAATCGCATAGAATTTGTCGACCAGCATCAGATTATTAGATTGAATAATGCGAATCATGGGCAAGGTCTGCATCGCGGATTGCTGTAATACCTGCAAATCACTGATACGTTTTTCCAGATTATTGGCCAGATGATTCAGGTCATAAATTTTCTGGGTAGTGGTCTGATCTTGTGGTAATGCTGTCAATGCAGCAATATCCTGCTGTAATTCATGTTCACGGATGCGCCCTGCAGCAATATGAATGCCCAACTGCCTGTATTCATCCTGCACACCATCGAACATTTTATCTAAAGTCGACACACGTGCTTTCAAGCCAGATTGTGAAGTCTCAATTTCTTTGACCAGTACATCAATCTGTTCTTTGGTGGTATTAAAATGAGTATCAAAATTCTGTTTGGCACCTTTGAATTTATTAAGTAAATTACCAAAGAAACCTGAGGTTTTATTTTTGCTCAGAATACTGGAAGCATTCAGCTGCTGTGCCACCTGAACCACCTGATTCAGTTTCTGACCTGTTGTATCCAGATCCCGGTTTTGAACCAGATTGAGCAGTTCATCAGTATAGGTCGCAGTCTTGCTGGCAATATTCTTGCCGTATTCTGCAACCGCATTATGACTCATTTCCTGCAATTCCTTGCGCACTGCCAGCACTTCCTGAAAATCCTCAGGCTGTAAACCCAGTTCTTTCAGGTCCATTTGCTGAAATTTCTGTTCAGCAATTTCATTGTCTTTTTTGACAGGCAGATTCACAGTATCAGGATTGGTCATAGTTCACCTTATCTTGTTATATTTTCGAGGGTTTCTCGAGCGATTTTCTTAACGTTTTAATCAGATTTTCCCGACTATTATCAAGTTTTTCCAGATCACTTGTCGAGTGTTTACTGTTGCTTTGTTTGACATGATATTGCCAGGCCGGAATCAATACCTGCTGTGCTTCCTTAAACCGGTCCAGCAGACTAAAGGAAAGCTGTTGGGACAGTTGCATCTGGGTAATGGCAATATCATTACTGGCTTGCAGGGTTTTTAAGGTATGGATTTTCTTGGATAAACGTTCTGAGAAATTATCCAGCGGATGCTGGTTTTTCACAAACTGTGGATATTCCTGCAGAAATTCTTCTGCAGCCAGAATATGTTTAGCCATCTGTTCACGTAAACCTGTGAGCTGTTGGAAGCGTGACTGGGATTTCTGGATTTCAATCTGTAGTTTACGGCTGAGATGACTGGCCTGATCCAGCAAGCGATCCAGATTTTTATAATACTCAACCTGACTGGAGCCATAATCCAGATCAATTCCTAGCCATTTTTGCAAGGCATTAAACTTGCGCTGTTTCAGATATTTCCTGGAATCTGCCAGCGCCTGAATAATTTTTTCAATGGTCTGGCTGAGCTGTTGGGTCAGTTGCGGATCAACCCCATTTAACAGGACTGCCTGGGCCTGAATCAACTGATCGGCATAATGATTCAACCTGTACTGATCACTGAGCAAAGGGACAAGCTCATTACGCTTGATGCTTAAAATCTCACTCGGATCTGCTGCAACATCCTGGATCGGGATCAAAACATCTATCTGTGACATAGCCCTTTAAACTCAGTTGAACCGATTTTTATAGTACGTGGTTTCCTTCAACATAACATGTAGCATTTTGCAAAGGAAAGCCTTTAAGGCATAGAATTTTTTATATAAGTTAAAGATATTGTTGAATTTAAGCTTTAGTTATCTTAATAAAATTACAAAACACCAAAACTAAATAAAAAAGCCCCATTGATATGGGGCTGTTCAATTATGTAAGAGATCAGAACGACTTTATAAATAGTCTCCTTCACGTTCTGGCTGATACAGTACCTTTTCTATTTTGACTTTCATCATTTCACCGTCTGGCTGCGGCCATTCAATTGTTTCCCCCTCCGCCAGCCCAAGGATCGCGGCACCGACAGGCGCTACAATATTCAGCTGTCCCGGCTCACCTTTGAACTCATGCGGATAGACCAGCGTAATTTCTTTGGTCTGGTTAGCAATTGTGACCAAGGCGCGTGCATGCATGGTAACGATATTGGCAGGAATATCTTGAGGTTTAACTACCTCTGCCCGTGCCAGTTCATCCTCTAGCTGCTGCATGGTTGGAGTCAGCTTGGGTTGATTTTCAAGCATAGTCTCCAGACGGTTCAGATCCTGTTCCGACAAAATAAGCTTGGTTTTTTGCATGCACTCTCTCCTGATCGAGCATTTCAATGAATCTTCGTAAACAGATTAAAATTAAATTCTTGATTTAAAAAATATTTGCAATATATTTAAAACTAAAATAACGAAATAAAAAGAAGAATAAGATGGCATTTGCACAATCTACTTCAACATACAGTAGCACGGATTTCATGCAAGGTCTGCGTGCTCAGCTGCATCATCCGGATTCGGAACGTACCTTTTATGTCAGTCAGGCATTAAAGACCATTAACTTTGATAATAGTCCAGAAAGCCTGCTTCGTCTTGATCAATTTTTTCAGGCATTTAAGAAGCATTTAGGAATTTTGACAGCTGACTTTAACAAGACCATTCAAAAGCTGAATACTGTGCTCTTGATCACCAGCCAGATCGGTTATTTTATCAGTTCTGAATTGAACTGTACTGAACATTGGCTAAGCCTTGAAGAACTCCAGATGGTGGCGTTAATACCAGGTACCGAGTTTGCCAATTCACAATGTTACTATGGCTTGGAGCTTCATGGGCAGATCGTATTTCCGATTGATTATGTTTTGAAGCATTTTTCAAGTATGGAAATGAAAACCAGTATCAGTGCAGATATTCAGAGCTTTATTTTTAATTATCGACATCCGCAAGCCATAGATCAATACGATTACTCTACTGTATTCCGAATTTAAAGCATAAGCTGTAAAAGCAGATTTTTTGAGCTTGTTGATCGCGATTGATTATTAAGTAAACAGGCTATTTAGTTGATTGAATTAAAAAATAAAAAATAAAAAAAGCCCCCAGATCGGGAGCTTTTTTTCTGCTTCAAGTACAATTATTTAGCATATACAGGGAATTTTGCACATACAGCTGCAACTTTTTCTTTAACCGCAGCGATCACAGCTTCTTCGCCTTTACTGTCCAGGATGTCAGCGATCCAGCCAGCAAGTTCACGTACTTCAGCTTCGCCAAAACCACGAGTGGTTACTGCAGGTGTACCAATACGGATACCAGAAGTGACGAATGGAGAACGTGGATCGTTTGGTACAGAGTTTTTGTTCACAGTGATGTGAGCAGCACCTAACCAAGCATCAGCATCTTTACCAGTAATGTCTTGTTTGATCAGAGACAATAAGAACAGATGGTTCTTTGTACCGCCAGAAACAACGTCATAACCGCGTTCAATCAGAACTTCAGCCATTGCTTGCGCATTCTTCACAACTTGTTGCTGGTAAGCTTTGTATTCAGGTGCCATTGCTTCTTTGAAGCAGATCGCTTTAGCAGCAACCGCGTGAACCAGAGGACCACCTTGGTTACCTGGGAATACAGCTGATTGAAGTTTTTTCTCAATTTCTTCGTTTGCTTTCGCAAGGATCAAACCTGAACGTGGACCACGAAGTGTTTTGTGAGTCGTTGTCGTTGTTACGTCAGCAATTTGAACTGGGCTTGGATAAACGCCAGCAGCAACCAGACCAGCCACGTGAGCCATATCTACAAACAGGTAAGCGCCTACTTTGTCCGCGATTTCACGGAAACGTTGCCAATCTACAATTTGGCTGTACGCAGAGAAACCAGCCACGATCATACGTGGTTTATGTTCAACTGCCAGACGTTCAACTTCTTCGTAATCAATCTCACCAGTTTCCGGGTTTAGACCGTATTGAATTGCGTTATAAGTTTTACCAGAGAAGCTTACTTTCGCACCGTGAGTCAAGTGACCACCGTGAGCCAGGCTCATACCCAATACTGTATCGCCTGGGTTAAGAAGCGCTAGGTAAACTGCAGAGTTTGCCTGAGAACCAGCATGTGGCTGAACGTTAGCGTAATCAGCACCAAATAATTCTTTAGCACGGTCAATTGCCAATTGTTCAATGACATCTACATATTCACAACCGCCATAGTAGCGTTTGCCTGGGTAGCCTTCTGCATATTTGTTAGTGAGTTTTGATCCTTGAGCTTCCATTACTGCTGGTGAGCAATAGTTTTCAGAAGCGATCAACTCGATGTGCGCTTCTTGGCGAGCATCTTCGTTAGAGATTGCTTGAGCGATTTCTGGATCAAATTCAGCAATAGAGATATTGGCAAACATTAGCGAGGTCCTATTAAATTAGGGCTTTTAAGCCGTGCTAAGATTGGCGCGTATTGTAGCATGAACTTTGCTATTTTCGACTAGGAACTTTATCCAGTTTGCAATAAAAATAGCTCATGCTTAAAAAACATGAGCTATATAGATAAAAATAAGTTATTGAATTGGCATTAGAGATTTTACATCTTCAATAATATTAAGAATATTCGATGTATAGACACTGCCGTGATCCCATGAATTGTTCGTAATATATCCTAATGAGGTTTGTTTCTGATTTGCTGATCTAACTAAAACATCTGTTGCAGCTTTTGGAACAGTCTTATCTGCCCCTCCCTGATAAATAATTACTGGTGTAGTTACTTTTACCTGTAAAGGCTGAGAATCTTTTTCCAGGAAGGTTTTGACCACTGGAATACTCATAAAATGAGCTTGAGTACGTGGATACCCTTCCAGATTTCCATTGGTTCCAGCATAAGTTCCCATTGCGTTACCGAATTTTATACCTAATACATCATAACAATCTGATTCAGCATTCTTCGCAATCTCATCCGTTGGATTTTGAAATACTTGGTTATATTGCAGATTCGGGTTCGGATTACGCAATCCAGCTACAATCAGTGCAGTAAAAGTATCTAAAGAGGCTAAAGTTTCAATTTTTTTATTCAGATTAGTTTCCTGTCCAGCTTGAGCCTCACCACCTGCCAAAATCAAACTGAAATTAGAAGCAGGTGCTAAAGCTACCGTACCTTTATAAGTCATTTGAGATGCACGTGCTGCATATTGAGCAGCACCTAAAGCCGCTTGACCACCTTGAGAATGTCCGACAGCCATCCATTGATTAGAAGCTTCCGATCCTAAATATTTTTTTGCAGCTACCACTGCATCGGTAATTGAATAGGCTTCACTCTTAAGATTAAGGAAAGGATGAAGTTCTGTGCCACTCGGTTCTCCTAAGCCTTCATAATCAGGTGCAACGACAATGTATCCAGCTTGAAGGAATCCAGCAATCATATCTTTGATATCAGGATTTAGTTCATTGCGACTTGGTGCACACTGATCAGCCACACCCGTCGTACCATGTGCCCAGACCACTATCGGCCAACCTTTTGCAGGAGACGTTCCTTTTGGAGTGAAAAGCAGTGCCGTCGCTTGAGTTTCCTTATTATTAATACCTAACATCTTATAGGTCATGACCACGCTCTCATCGGCAACAGCAGTCAGATCTGTTTTGGTATAGGCTACAGGCGTTGCTACAACCGGATTGGCAATATTATTTACCGGAATAGCGGGTTTGGATTCATAATAACGATCATCATCGCTATCATTACACGCACTTAAAGCTACGCTTAGGGCGAGTAGAGAACCAGTCAATACATGACGTTTCATCGATCTTATCCTTGTCTTAATTATTATCTTTCATGATTTTTATAGTTTTATCTTTATCCATTGATAAAACTAGACAATAATTTCCCAAGTTATTTCATTAAATACAAGAGATTATTTTGTTATTTTTCTAATAAATAGCGATTTAATTTATGACCATTCCGATACGATAAATTTAAGTTTTGGAAATATCTACATAAACTTTAAAAACTTTTATTTATGAATCTAGATTACAAATGTTCTGTATCAGACAAAAAGCCTTCAATTAAAAGTAAAAATCAGGCATTCCAATTGTCAGTAGTGAAATAATAATGTTAGATTTTAATCCTCACCTTTTTCAGGCAAATTTTCGTCATGCAGGCCATCATTCTCGACACTGAAACCCATACACTAAACGGTCAGCCGATTGAAATTGCGTATGCGCCTGTGGACATTCTGGACCATAAAATCAGCCTGGATAAAAGCCGACTGTTTGATCAGCTCTATAGCTGTGATGAACCAATTTCTTTTGCAGCCATGGCTGTGCATCATATTCTGGAATCAGATCTGGAAGGACAGCCACATTACAGCAGTTTCGAACTTCCACAGGAAACTACTTATATCATTGGTCATAATATTGATTATGATATTCGTGCCTTAGAAAAATGCGGTGTAAATTCATCTAATATTAAAGCGATTTGTACGCTCGCTTTGGCTCGTCGCGTATGGCCAGATGCTGAGGCCCACAATATCTCTGCCCTGATTTATATGATCACCCGTGGCAGTGACCGTGCCCGTGAAATGATCCGTAAAGCGCATCGTGCTGATATGGATATTATTCTGACTGCGAATATCCTGATGCATATTGTGCATCACCTGAAAATCAGCAGTATTGAAGAACTATATGAAGCTTCTGAAGATGCGCGTATTCCACGTACCATCAATTTTGGTAAGCATCGTGGCACTGCGATTGCTGAACTGCCTGCTGACTATGTGCAATGGCTGCTTCGTCAGGAGGATCTCGATCCTTATCTGCGTAAGGCTTTAGAAAATATTGCAATTACAACACTTTAATTTTAAGTAAATTTAACAGCCTCTTCATATTAGTGTAATTTTCTCATATTAGCATCTACTTGAACTCTGTATATAAGGCATTCAGGTATGATGCGCTATTCAAAAACTGCAAAGGGTCTACATGTTCTTCAACATCGCAATGTCGAGCTTAATGCACGTCAAAGACGTCTTTTGGTTTTAATTGGCACTGAGGATTTTGATTTACTCACACCTCAGTTTAAAGCGCGTATTGCACCACATGATTTGCTGCAACAATTGTGTGATATAGGATTAATTGAAATACAAGAGTTAGAGACTTCAAATGCAGCAGTCGGTACAGAGTCAGCACAGACTTCAGCGCCTGCTAATAACTCAGTAAAAGCCTCATTTCCACACTTTCCTGAATCAAATATTCAGACTTCAATCACTCGTCCTGCCCCATCTGCCGATCTTGAAGCGCCGATTACCACGACATTAGTTGCCACGACCCACGTGCCTAACGTACCTGCTGACATTACCTATATAACACTCAACCAAGAACAAATACGCAGCTTGATGCTGGACAGTTTAAAAAAATACTGTGGCTTATTGGCCAAACAACACATTCAAAATATTGCTCAAGCACCAGATGTTAATGCCTTAAGAGTCTGTCAGGTGCAATGGTTGACACTCCTCCAGGAAAGCCGCATGCCTTCACAAGAGTTAAACCAACTGTTCAAGCAAATTAGTCATGCTTTATCCATGCTGCGTGCTCAGGCTTAAAACTCTCCATAGATTCAGTCTTTTTAAGTCTAGTTTAAGTTTAAAGATGAATAAATCCGGCGAAAAAATTTTTCTATTTAATTGAAAAATATAATTTTAATTCGTACAAAAGTAGTTTTATTCATTTACTTTCGACTATAGATGCATAGCTATATTAAGGATTTAAAGCCATATAGAATGTATTACTTTTTATTCTTCCCACGCTTATGCAACACTATCTTGAATTCGATGCCTTTGATAACCCCATGCAACTGAGCAAGGTGGGAAACTGGGTCATTACTTTTGTCAGTGCTGCCGATGAACTAGAACATATTCAGTTGGCGATCACGTATGTTTTGCCTCGCCAGATCAGTGATGCGCTGCAACCACGTCGCATACTGATTGAGAAAACTGCCTATGAACATCAATGGCTGATTCAGACGATTGAATGCTTTGACAGCAAGACCAATCAGGAAGTACAAATTGCAGCTGCAGATGCATTGGGACAACAAACGCTTCAGCAGATTCTGGAAGAATTTGGTCGTTATGATGTGAATGTCACTCTAAAAAGTTTTTAAGTTTAAGCTCGTTGACAAGTTATTAACTAAATGCTTGAACTATCTACTATTCAGGCATTGAGTTAAAAATCGCGTTAAGCTAAGTGCATAATAATAGATAAGAATAGAATCTAAATTATGCGATATGCTCATCAACATAATACTCAAGCCCTCGTCCTATTTCAGCTTCACCAAAATATAGAAGAATGCCTGAATGCTTTTAATTTGAAGTCTCAAAGTCACCAGCTCAGGCTTCAACCTGATCCTCTGTCTCAAGAATATCTCCTTGCACAGAAACATGACTTAGGACAGGTATGCCAACAAATCCGTATAAACCGTAGCGAAGTATCCGATCCTCATCCCTTGGTTCGTTATCATCTGCTGGCATTTATTTTTAATCAGTTAATCTGAAACAATAGGATTTAAAAAAAATAGCCCATCCTTAGATGAGCTATAGATTCTATATTGCCAGGCTTAACTAAAAAATAGTTTCCTATTTTGGTTCCATAACACGATAAATACAGTCTGTTTGCTCACTGGCAAATAGCAATTCAATCGTTGGCCGGATAATTTCATCGTCCACCACAATGTATTCAACTTGCTGTTCTAAACGTTGGGAAGGATCTCTATGCTGGGCACCGGCGCGCAATAATGCTTTTACATCAAGGATTTTTCCATACTGGTTTTTGACTTGCACATCAATCATCTCTTTTGTCATTGCGGTGCCCTCCTTTTAATTTGGATTTATTAATTCTCATCTTCTAAATTCTTATAACATATTTATTTAAAAGGCTTTCAAACGAATATGTAAGATTTTTTAGCAGGATATTATTCCGGCATAAGATGGATTGCAGAACCAAATGAATAGTTTGTTGCTACTCCCTTTAATCGCACAGAAAAAACTAAAAAACCAGACATTAAAAAGCCCGCATCGCTGCGGGCTCTGTGTTGGATGGCTAGTGCTAGATTTATTGCCTGAATCGAGATTCGAGCTCAACTAACTGTCATTGATCCGTCCAACTTATTGGTAGCGTCGCATGGTTTTTTGACCTACCGTAAGCTTAATATAGGCTGCACTTCATAGTGGCACAAGTCCTGATTACATTTCTAAAAGTAGATTCATACAATTTTTCAATTGTGATTTATATAAAATCCGCTAGTCTTGCAGACTTCCGAATTTATTCATTTCAGCGCAAAATACGCTGTCTTTTCTATCCGATGCTCAGTCATGATCTGGCAACTTATTCTTAGTGATCTGTATCGCTATTGCGGTAATATTTCAGCAAAATCTCTGATTAAAAACTATTTGTTTAACCGCGGTTTTAATTTTAGCTTCTGGTTGCGTATGGCCTCTTCCAACTCATTTATTGCGAAATTGGCCTACCCTATTTTTTATTATAAGAAAAAGAAATACGGCATCGACATTCATTGCAGTACGCAAATTGGTTATGGATTATATATCGGCCATGGTGGACCTGTAGTAGTGAACCCCACTACAATCATTGGTAACAATGTGAATCTGTCACAATTTACGACCATTGGTGCCAATGGCGGGAAACAGGCAGCCTATATCGGCGATAATGTCTATATTGGGCCGAATGTCTGCATTATTGATAATGTCAAAATTGGCAACAATGCCACGATCGGTGCTGGTAGTGTGGTCACTAAAGACATTCCTGAAAATGCCACAGCCGTGGGAAATTATGCCAAAGTGATTCATTATAATAATGCAGGTAACTCCGTAAACCGCCGCTGGCCACTTGGTGAAAAATAAAGAAGTTCATCTGAAATAAATAATGAATCCAGTTATCAATCATGAAAATTTATAAGGATTTTAATCATCTGGATAGGTTTTGTGGCGCTCATTTGGATTGCATTTGAACAGAATGCATTTATGGATAAATACATATAGATACGAGCTGATTGATTTAAAATATACAGCTTAAAAAACTCCCTCAATTGAGGGAGTTTTTTTTGACTTGGCTTGTTTTAACCTGGAATCATTTCTGACACTGGTTCACGCGCCCAAACACGATGTTTCATAATCAGTTGCTTTAATTCCATAGCGACGGATTTGAAGTCTTGATGTGAAAGCGTGCCTTCATCAGCGACCAGGCCTAAAGTATTGATCAGATCAGCTTTTTCACCCAAGAGTACAATTGGCTTTAAGTGTACGTAAGCTTCAATGATGTAGTGTTTTGCCGTGCCGTCTTTCAACACCTGGTCATAATTATCACCATCGACCATAACAACGGCATCATAAAGTACTGATGGCTCACCTCGTTGCATACCATCTGCCATTACTTCTGCACCATTGCTGCTCAATACAGGTGCAGGTGTCGGAGCGAGTACCTCAGCAATGGCACTTTCCTCCTTGGCCCAAGCCAATACCGCATCCACATTCGCCTGATTAACCTTGTCATGCACTAGAACAGCAATTTTCTTGCCCTTAATATCGGGCGCCGGGAAGGCTTCCAGAGAAATGCGTTTAGATGGCGTTACTTCCGGCAATTCCACATTCAGTTTTTCTGGCGGAATTACAATCCCCAGTTTGGTTGCCACTTGCTGAGCCAGATCCAGATCGATATTGCACAGAATTTCTAGCACTTCACGTTCACGGATATACAAACGTTGCACCTTGCTCAGCTCAAAAACATACGCATTCACCACATGACGTTGTTCATATGGCGTCAGACTACGGTAATACAATCGTGCCTGGGTAAAGTGGTCGCTAAATGATGGACTACGCTCACGAATCTTACGTCCGTCAATACGCTCGGCATAACTTTCGAAACCACCATTCGACGCTGCCGGTGTGGTTTCCGTTGGCCAGTTATTATCGATAGAATTTGGTTCATAAGAGGCCTGTCCACGATGGATCGCACGCTGATGATAACCATCACGCTGATTATTATGGAATGGGCAAACTGGCTGATTAATTGGAATCTGGTGGAAATTTGGTCCACCCAGACGAATCAACTGTGTATCGGTATAGGAGAACACACGTGCCTGTAGTAATGGGTCATTCGAGAAATCAATCCCCGGTACAATATGTGCCGGACAGAAAGCCACCTGCTCGGTTTCTGCAAAGAAGTTTTCCACATTACGGTTAAGTACAAAGCTACCAATTGGTGTAACCGGTACAAGCTCTTCAGGAATGAGTTTAGTCGCATCCAGCAGGTCAAAATCAAACTTGTGCTCATCAGCTTCAGGCACGATCTGTACACCTAGTTCCCATTCTGGATAATTGCCTGACTCAATTGCATCATACAAATCACGACGATGAAAATCCGGGTCACGACCTGCCAGTTTTTGTGCCTCATCCCAAGTCAGCTGGGTCAGACCTTGTTTTGGTGTCCAGTGGAATTTAACAAAAACTGCTTCACCATCCGCATTGATCATACGGAAAGTATTGACACCGAAGCCCTGAATTGAACGGAAGTTACGTGGAATAGCACGGTCAGACATTGCCCACATCACCGCATGGGCAGTTTCAGGTACAAGAGAAACGAAATCCCAGAATGTATCATGCGCAGTCTGTGCAGTAGGAATCTCGGTATGTGGTTCAGGCTTCATCGCATGCACGAAATCCGGGAACTTGATTCCGTCCTGGATAAAGAATACTGGTGCATTATTTCCCACCAGGTCATATACCCCTTCCTGAGTATAGAACTTCATCGCAAAACCGCGAATATCACGTACTGTATCCGCTGAACCTCGTGGACCCTGTACGGTAGAAAAGCGGACAAACATGGGAGTTTCGCGCTCAGTATCGGTCAGGAATCCAGCTTTGGTAAAGCGCTCATTGCCAGGATAAGCCTTAAATACACCATGTGCTGCCACACCACGGGCATGCACAATACGTTCAGGAATACGCTCATGGTCAAAATGCGTCATTTTTTCCTGAAAGATAAAGTCTTCCAGCAAAGTTCCACCACGGGTACCAGCTTTCAGGCTATTCTGGTTATCAGAAATTTTCACCCCCTGGTTGGTGGTCAGAGCCTGCCCAGTTGCATCACGACGGTATGCATCAAGCTGGGCATTCTTCTCATTATGATTTTTCAAATCCGGACGATCAGTACCTGCTAGCTCACTCTTGGTATCTTTCATGTGACTTCCTTATTATTACCCTTTTGATAAAAAACAAATTTGGCTTTAAGCTTTTGTTTTTTATCTTCTATTATTTAAATGACGGCGATTGTTCACTCACATTCAAAGGAGTTATATCGCTTATTAGGCGCCTTTCTAAAATACTATGGGGCATACGTGGAAGTTGTAGCGCTTTGTGACACCGTGTATAGATCAATTAATGTTTAAGGAGAAGTCTGTATTCAGCAAATGCTAAGACGTGACTTAAAATAGTTTCAAGTAGGACTTAAGACGATTAATAATCTGTGCATGAACAGTCTCTTATAAATTATTTGTATAATAATTTAATTTTTTATTGAATATTTTGATATATCATGTATGATGACTATCAAATACAAAGTGTTGTTATTCTATTTTCTTTAAGTATCGTCGTTTTTAATTATTTTATAAGCATTCGTTTTTTCAGATCATCATTTCAATTCTTTCCTATTCTCAGCATATTTTCGTTTATTTAATTCGAAAAATACTAAAAATCAAAAGGTTATTTTATGTCTAATACAGTTACTGGCACAGTAAAATGGTTCAACGAAACTAAAGGTTTTGGCTTTATTCAACAAGAATCAGGTCCAGACGTTTTTGCTCATTTCCGAGAAATTAGCAGTTCAGGTTTCAAAACTTTATTTGAAGGCCAACAGGTTTCTTTCAGCATTGTTGAAGGTCAAAAAGGTCCTAATGCTGTGAATATTGTCGCTCTTTAATCGACAACATTCATTAGAGGGAGCCTGCACATCAGGCTCCCTCTCATTTTTTGAAATCCCTAGTTTTATTCTATTTTCAAAAATAGAAGAAACATTAAAATAATAGGTAACACAATGAATCAATTTAATAATTTAATTGCTAAAGCAGCCAATGGCACTGAAATCCTGGTTTCTCTTATCCCATTAAATAAACAGCAAAATACCCGCCAAGGCTTTAAATGGGTCGAAGTTGGCAAGAAAGTTCTTTTACAGTCAGGTCTTGAAGTTGACTTAAATATGGACGGTCGGTCTTTCTATGCTCAAAGTAATGAGCTATTTAAGTTTAAAGAGAGAATCATGTAATCTTTTACTTGCATTAAAAAAAGATGCATTTGAATCCTGATCTATTTTTAATCAAAGATAGCGATAAAATTTATTTTTTTATGAGGAAGTGTCTTATAGATGACTTCCTTTTTTTATATTTTGAATTTTAATTTATTCTGAGTCAGAACTTCATTAATGACTACTCTGTTTATTAAAAAAAAACATCTTCTATATAAGATCTATTTCATAAATCAAAAAATGATCGTTATATTCATATTTAAATGGATATTGAAAGTTCCTTCTCCCTTTAGGATGAGAAGTATTACTTCGCAAGAGGATAAGGGAGATTTCTTAGATATAACCTCTCCTTTGCACAGCAATGCTGCTCATCTCCTACAAGGAGAGAGGAATTTCATTTTAATGATTAAAAAATAATTTATGAAAGAACTCTATAGGATGTTTCCTATAGATATTAAGTGTGAAATAAAATAGTTCTAAGCTTAAATAAGCTAGCAAACTCCATTAAAAGGGATAGAGAAATCTCTCTACCCTTTTAGCCCCGCTATTTTAAAAATCATATTTCGCCATGATTTCTATACGGTTATCATTTCCTGTTCTACCTTCAACAGTCTCGCGTTCACCATAGACATATTCCATACCCAACGTAACGGGTTTAATCGGGTTATACATGACATTTAACCAGCCTTGCTGTAAATGATTATTACTGTTGGCGTTGTTATCATCATAAATTACAGAGCCATAGCCCAAAGTACTTCTGATTTGAGGAGTAAATTTATAGGTTGCACCCAATGTAAAAGCATCAAAATCAATGAGATCTATATCATTGCCACGCTGTACATAACGTTTGTTATCAGAAGTTGCTAATAAAAATTTATTATCTCCAGAGATATGCGAGTAATTAGCATTCAAAATAAGTTGATTATCTGGCTTATAATTTACCCCTAGACCAATCCCCCAACCTAGCTCTGTCTCATCATCCAGATCACGTACTCGTACTTCTTGTAAAAGTCCTCGTGCAGTGACTAAACCGGTGCCTTCCGCAAATTTATGACTCAATTTTGCCGTAGCTGCAGGTAACCTGTTTTCGTCATTACCTTTTTCTAATCCAACAAAATACTGTGTATTGGCATTTAGTTGATCTGTATACCGCACCATTGGAGTACGTGTCGTTCCTCCACCGAGTGGAGTATTGAAATCGAGCATTTCTGGTGAGGTTTCGGTCGACAAGAAGGTCGACGTAGTTTGACCGATTAACCAGTTGTTATAAGTCATGTAGACATGACGTAATCTGACCGTATCCTTATCTGTACCGCCACGGAAATCGATTTCAACTTTAGCGCCGACATCAGCATTCTGAAATGGCGACTTAAAATCCAAACCAATGCGGGTGGTTGTTAATGTCGAATCCAAACGATCTTCAGTAGATTTCTTATTGACATCTCCTTCTAGCGCTACGCTATTGATGCTATTAAACATGCCTTTTGCGCCTTCGATTTGATAAGCAGCATCAGCACGAATAAAGCCATAGAGCTTAATTTCTGCACCAGATTTTGATAACCACTTATTTACTGCTGGTGTTTTTTGTTCCTGCTGAAAATCTCTGCTTGTCCCTGAGATTTGTTGGGCCTGTAATATTTGTCTGAGCTCAGCAACCTCTGACTTCAATTTCTCAATTTCTGTAAGCGCTGTTTGATCAGCATATGCTGTGGAAATAACCGTACTACCAATAAATATAAAAGCTAAATTATAAAATTTCATATTAATCCTTTAAAAGTGAATCCAATTTCATCCAACACATTAAAAATCAGTTTTTTGTTTTATCCTCCATATAGTTCTAGATACTTGTTTTTCACAATTTCACTTTTATATTTTTGCTTAATAAAATTAATCGCATGCTTAGACTTGGAAAGTGCATACAGACATACGCTTTCGGTTTGATGTTTCACTCCTGCAATCGCTTCATAATCCAGAGAAATGGCCAATCTGCATAAATTTTCAGGTTGTTCGTCAAGGTATTTAATAGAGGTTGGATTTTGCCGAATGGCATGAATGATTAATTTTTCATTGGTATTCTTTAAAAATTTGATAAATGATGAATCTTTTTGGATCACATCTAACCAGACAGTTTCATGGCATTCTGTGACATATTGAATAACGTAAGGTTTTTTCTTAAGCGCAAGTCTTAAAATATGCTCGCTTTGATCATGAATATATTGAATTGCTTCTGGCTTTGATTTAACAGCTTCTTCATAAATTAAATCAGTGGTCCGAGGAATATATTGCAATGTATTTCCATCAGCTCGAACTGCTAATAGACATATTTCCTGAGTTTTATCGTGCACATACTTAATTGCATAAGGATTGTTAAAGACAGCTGTTTTACACAGGAATTCATTTTGTTGTTGAATAAATTTAAGAGCAAAACCATTTTGTCTAACTGCAGTTAAACACATCTCTGCTGTTGGATTATCAATATAGCGAATCGCTAATCCTTCATTTTCTAAAGCTTTTAGACATATTCGATGAGTTTTATTTTTGACATATTTGAGCGTATCACCACAGTTTGAAACAGCGAGTAAGCACATTTCATCATTTTGCACTTGTACGTACTTAAGCGCTCTAGGATTAGTTTTAACCGCCACTGTACACAACTGGATATCCTGATGAGGGATATATTTTAAAAGCAAGCCATCATGCTGTAGCTGATACAGCCAATCTTTATATGAAATCCGTATATACACGTCACTATTCATCAGTGATCCATCTCCTGAGATTTATTCATAGATTTAAAAAGAAGTTGCAGGCTACGTTGATAAAAAAAACGAGTAGTTAAAATCACAAAAATCAGGCGTGAAAGCTGAAAAGCCACTACAATCGGCACAGCCAGTCCCAAGGCTTTCGCCATTAAGGACATTTCAGCAATTCCACCGGGAGATAGCCCTAGAATCAGAATCTGAGTATCGGCATGGCTTAAGCGAATCAATAGCAAGGCAAAAATAATAGACAATGCCAATGCCAATAAATTGAATAAAACAGTCAATCCGATAAATTTTTTACTGTTTTTTAAGAAACTAAATGGAAATTTGCTGCCTAACGACCAGCCAATACAGAGTTGCCCAAAGGCAATAAACCACTCTGGAAAGCGAAATTGTAAAATGCCAAAAAAAGACAAAAGACCAATGATCGTCAGTGGACCTAAAATCCAAGCATTAAGAAAATTAAAATATTGAAAGATTTTGCCTGTAAATAAAGCCAGTAAAAAAAGCAGCAGAACCTGATCAAATCCATAACGTTCAGTATCCTGCACGATCAGATCAGACCATTCAACCTGAAAATACAGTCCCATAAAAATTGGTATAAGCACTACCAAAATCACAATCCGCAGACTATGTGCAGCCACCACTTTATCGACCTGGGCATTGTATTGCTCGGCAATATTAACCATTTCACTGGCACTGCCAATTGCTGAAGAAAACCATGCAGTGGCCCAGTCCAGTTTATTGATCCGATATTGCAGCACTGCCAACATGGTACCCAGCACCAGCGACCACAGAATACCGAGCAGAATGAAGCCCCAATACGCAGAAATGGCTTGTACCAAGGCTGGGGTAAAATATAGACCGAGTGCCATACCAATAATAATCTGCCCTCCTTTACGCCAGTGAGAATGGCAGGACAATGGCTTTCCAACACTTCCCATGAATAATGCAGCCAGCAACGGCCCGAGTAGCCATGGCAAAGGAATATGCAGATATTTCGCGAGTATTGCCCCAAGCAGAGCAATGGCCAATCCTTTGGCATTTAACATTATTGTTTTCATAATCCTAAGCAATAATGATCAGCACAAACTGATCATTATTATTGTCTAGTTAAGCTTGATGCTTTTTGATGAACAGGTATTTACGTACTACTGGAAGAATCAGTAACAATGCTGACATCAACCAAAGTCCCATGCTGATATTACTGCTCCACAAGATGCTGAGTTCACCTTGAGAAATAGATAACGCACGACGTAGATTCGACTCCATTAACTCGCCTAAAACAAAGCCAAGAATTAGCGGTGCCAATGGGAAGTCAAATTTTCTTAATACATAACCCGCTACACCTAAGCCCATGCATAGCAATAGGTCGAAGATATTGGAGTGAATGGCGTAAACACCAACAAAGCTCACTGTCGCAATAATCGGAATCAGAATGTAGCTTGGCACACTTAACATACGGGCAAAGAAGCCAACCAATGGAAGGTTTAAGACCAGCAGAATAATGTTACCGATCATTAGAGATGCGATCAGTGCCCACACCAATGTTGGCTGTTCACTAAATAATTGTGGGCCAGGGGTAATGTTATACATCATTAACGCACCCATCATGACCGCAGTTGTTCCTGAACCAGGTACACCTAAAGTCAGCATTGGTACAAATGAACCACAAGCTGCTGCATTGTTAGCGCTTTCTGGCGCTGCCAGACCACGTAAATCCCCTTTACCAAACTGACTGTTGTCACGTGCCATTTTACGTTCAGTGGTATAGGCCATCGCACTTGCTACAGTTGCACCTGCGCCTGGTAAAATTCCAGAGAAGAATCCGATCAGAGAGCCACGAATAATGGTAGCCAATGCGCTAAAGAATTCTTTGACGTTAAATAATGAGCGTTTACCTTGTTTCAGCACAACTTTGCCAATCGTAGTACGTTCTAGCATCAATAAAATTTCGCTAACACTAAATAGGCCGATCACCAAAGTAGTAAAGGCGATACCATCACTAAGACCAACACTATCAAAAGTAAAGCGATATACACCGGTAATGGCATCCATCCCAACGGTTGATAGCGCTAAGCCCATCAGCGCCATGATTAGGGTTTTAAATGGCTGCGTACTCACCAGACCAGTTAAGCAGACAATGGCAAACACCATCAATGCAAAGTATTCTGCTGGTCCAAAGGCAATCGCCCATTTCGCCAATAACGGTGCAAACAATACGATTCCAATAAAAGCAATCGTACTCCCAATAAACGAACTAACGGAGGACAGTGATAATGCAATGCCTGCTTTACCTTGCTGTGCTAGCGGATAGCCATCCAGGGTGGTCATAATCGCGCCAGCATCACCCGGTACGTTGAGTAGAATTGCAGAAATACGACCACCATATTCACAACCTAAGTAAACTGCTGCCAAGAGAATTAAAGCACTGTCTACAGGTAAGCCGAGCGCATAAGCAAACGGTAACAGGATGGCTACACCATTGATTGGTCCTAAGCCCGGTAATAGACCGACAATCGTACCAATAAATGCACCGATAAAAGCAATAAGAAGATTTTGTGGTTGTAAGGCAACTTCAAATCCCATCATTAAAAAATTTAATATATCCATATCGTTGTCATCCTTAACCGAAGAATCCGAGTGGTAATGGCACGTCTAGTACACGGTCAAACAGGTAGTAGGTACACATACTGAGAACCAGACCTGTGATTGCCACTGGAATGGTTTTGCCATTAAAAAGCTTGCCCACTGCAATGGTCATGAGTAAGGTCGCAACGATAAAGCCGAACCCTTCAAAAATAACTGCATACACGGTCAAGGCCAGTACACACAGCACTAGCTTGCCCAGCAAATGCTTGGTCCATCCCAGTTCAACCGGTTCAAACATGATGGCTGGACGTACGGTCAGATAGACTGCACTTGCTGTAATTAAGCCCATTAGTAAAATTGGAAAGGCTTTGGGTCCTACTGGATCGTAGGAAATTGGAGCTTCAAAACTGCAAGCATAGATCAGTAAAAATAATCCGCAGACCGCAATGATGCCCGTAAGAATACGTTCAGATTTCATCATCTACCCTCAAAACAAAAACTGAGCTGAAAATGGTTTTCAACTCAGTTCTTTTGTTATTTTGACAATTTATATTCTTCAGATAACTGACGCATTTCCGCAGTCTGCTTATAGACATAAGCAGTCAGTTCTTCACCGGTCAACTCGAATGGCAACAAGTCTTGATTTTCACGTACTGCATCGAACTTCTGGTTAGCCATCATTTGATCAAAAGCATTTTTCCACCAGTTAAAGGCTTCATCACTGACTTTTGGACCCATATAGAAGCCACGAATTACAGGCCATTCCAGATCATAGCCCTGCTCTTTTGCAGTTGGTAGCTGAGAGAATTTACCTTCTAAACGTTTGTCAGAGAAAACAGCCAGAATTCGGATATTACCTGCTTCGAGGTGAGCGCCTACTTCACTGACATTCCCCACACCCACCTGAATATGTTGACCAAGCAGCGAAGTCAGGACTTCACCACCACCTTCAAGTGCCACAAAGCTCATATCAGCAGGGTTCACACCAGCTTTCTTCGCCAGAATGGCAGTTTGCATCCAGTCCTGGCCGCCTACACTACCTGCCCCCCCAAAGCTGATTGCTTTTGGATTTTTTTGCAGGGCTTTCATTAAGTCGTCCAGCGTTTTTAATGGTGAATCTTTATGTACAGAAACCAGACCATAATCTACGGCCACACCAGACAGCCATTTCACGTCTTTTTCAGTAAAATTACCGAATTTCCCTTGTGCCAGGTTCAAAAGTGAACCAGTAGAAAATGCAATCACCGCGTTATTATTTGCCGGATCGTTATTCACAATCTTGTTATACGCGACTGCTCCGACACCGCCCGGCATATAAGTCACACGCATCGGGTCTTTTAGGGTTTCAGTCTGTTTAAAACCTGACTGAATAAGCTTACAGGTCATGTCAAAACCACCACCTGGTTTGGCTGGAGCAATACATTCAGGGCGCTTTGGCTGACCAGGATCTTTAGATGCATTGCCAGTGCCGCATCCTACGACTGCTAAACTGGCGCATGCGACTGCAATTAATTTTAGATTTTTCATGATTGTTACTTCCTTATAACTTACTTGTTGTCCATTTAGGTTTTTAAATCTCTTACCTATAGCCATCATCGACCTCCATGGTCCTGTTCTGGTTTGGGTGTTTAAATCTTTACTTAGTTTTTGCACGATGTTTTGCAACACGCTCTTCGACTGCAAATTTTAATAAGGCCGCACTGCGGTAGAATCCATGGGCAAACTTGCCGAAAGGAATAGTCAGGAAGAAGGTCATTACGGTAGCCAAGTGGATAATCAGTAATAAAGCCATCGCTGAAGTATCACGGAAAGCCAATAAAGCCAGGCCAGTAATACTGATCAGCAGCAGTAAGAAGATAAAGCCGCGATCCATTGGTTTCTGTTTTGCATCACCATGCAAAGGATGACGTTTGATATTCAGATATAGAAGGCCAATTGGACCAATCACCAAACCTAAGCCACCTAGTGTTCCCAGAATGACAGGCAAGCTGGTGTAACCATACGGTGCCTGTAAACCTAAGAAGTAGTGATAAAGTGTCGCAACACTGGTCGCAGCGAAGCAAAGTAAGAAGCCATACATAGTGAAGTGATGGAAAATACGACGGATCTGGGTATAACGATCATCTTCTTCATTACAGCCTTTACCATGTCCACCATCCAGATATTTTAGCGTTAGTACATTTTTAGAGGCTTGTAGAATATCTGGTTGTGCCACACCTTCTGGAATAATTTTTGAAGTCTGTCTCCAGAATTTCGCAATCCCTAAACCGAGTAGAATGAATGCCACAATAAATACTGAGCCGAACAACACTGCCAAGAAGTTATGCGGAAAAATCGCATAGAAATTACCTTGGTAGCGACCGAATAAATCAGTACCATTTAGCCAAACACCACCCAACATGAGCAAGAAGAAAAGCACAGACATTGCAGAAACCAATGGAATACCGGTTTTCTTATAAATTGAGCCAAAAGAAGCAGGTACTGCAAATTCCTGATAGGTTTCCAGACGGACTTGCGCCATCGCTTGTGGAATATTCACACCAAATTCATGTGGCGGTGCATACTGACAGGCATGCAGACAGGCACCACAGTTATGGCAAAGATTAGCCATGTAGTGAATATCTGCCTGAGTGAACTCAAGACGTTTCGTCATGGCAGGGAATACAGCACAGAACGTTTCACAATAACGGCAGGCATTACAAATCTGCAAAGCCTGTTTTACTTGTTGTTCATTATCGGTTAGCTGCACTACAGGAATTAAAGTCTTTACATTTGCATTCATATTTTAAACTCCCTGCTTTAATGCAGCTTTTGCCGCATTTTTACCAGCAATACGTCCAAAGGTTGTGCCAATCGACATGCCTACACCTGCGGTATATCCTTGGCCCAACACATTCCCTGCCATCATTTCGCCTGCTACATACAAGTTGGGACTTGGTTTATTATTAAAACGTACTGCCGCATCGTCTTCGACTTTCAATCCTAGGTATGTGAAAGTAATCCCCGGACGTAATGCATAAGCATAAAATGGTGGCTGATCCAAAGGCACAGCCCAGTGAGTTTTAGCTGGTGTCAGGTTTTCGGTATGACAGTTGTCGAGAACAGTATGGTTGAATTCGCCTTTGACACAAGCCTGGTTATAGTCCGCGACGGTTTTAGATAGTGTTACAACATCTAGATTGAGTTTTTCAGCAAGCTCTTCAATCGTATTCGCTTTAGTGCCTTCAAATACAGGTGGCATGAAACGCCCCACTGATTTTGAATCAATAATCGAGTAGGCAATTTGGTTCGGTTGTTTGGCTACCAGGCGTCCCCAGATCGCATAACGTTTTGGCCAGAAGTCCTCGCCTTCATCATAAAAGCGTTCGGCATTTTTATTCACTACAATGCCTAAAGATACGCAATCAATTCGTGTACAAATGCCACCATCATAAAGCGGTGCACGTGCATCAACAGCAACACAGTGCGATTGTGATGGATCACCGATAATATCTGCACCTTGGTCTATCATGAATTTCAGCAAGTTACCTTGGTTGAAGCGTGTGCCACGAATAATGAAGTTATCTGCTGGCCATTCGCCATTTTCATTTTGGCCCCAGGCGTCACGTAACCACTTACGGTTCGACTCAAATCCACCCGCAGCAAGAACACAGGAAGCACCCTCAAAGCGTGTGCCATCTTCTGCAATCGCTGCAATAAATTCACCATTTTCAATGATCAGCTTGGTAATTTTAGTGTTATAGCGAATCTTAACACCGAGGTTTTGTGCACTTCTGAAATAGGCATTGACCAGGGCTTTTCCCCCACCCATAAAGAAGGCATTGGTTCGCGCTACGTGCAGAGCACCCGATAAAGGTGGCTGAAAATTTACGCCATGCTTACGCATCCAGTCACGACAGGTTGCAGTTGAACGAATAACGAGACGAGCCAGATGCTCATTAGTTTTACCAGCAGTAACTTTTAATAAATCCTGCCAGTATTCTTCTTCAGGATAGGCATCAATCAGCACGTCCTGAGGTGCATCATGCATACAACGTAAATTACGTGTGTGCTGTGAGTTTCCACCTCGCCATTCTTTGGGAGCTGCCTCCAAAAGCAATACTGAAGCACCCGCTTCTCGTGCAGTGAGTGCTGCACATAATGCGGCATTCCCACCGCCAATCACAATTACATCATGCATTCGATGTCTTCCCTTTCGAATTTGATGCAATTTAAGACTAAAAATAGGGATTTCAGTGATAGGCTGAATTTAAATAGGTGTTTAATAAAATTAAATAGGCTAAAAGTCTAATAGTTCTGCACCTGACCATAAACCTTTATTTATTAATTCCTTAACACAAATTTTTATTGCAACTTTGGTGGCAAGACTTGCTGGAGAAAGTTCTTCTTCTGAAATACTAATTAAATAGTTGATTCTGGCAAGTTCTGGTTCGACTACTTTCAACAAGCAAATATCAGATTTAAGATAATCGAAGTGAGCACTCACAGGCTGAATCGTGGCCATATTTAAGTGACTGACACAGTTCATCAGTAAATGCAGTCCATCGACCTCATAATCAACATCTAATAACTCTACTTTCTGGTCTAAGAACTTACGTAAACCATGTCTTTGGCTAGGTAAAACGAGTGGTAAACAGTCTACTCTTTCCAAATCAATTTGGCCGTTTTGAATACAATTTTCTAAATCATGTTGTTGTAATAAGGCTCTGTTAGCCATTAAAAACATTTGTTCTTTTAATAAAGGCTGAACAGACCAATTGGCATCTACGTCCTGTGTAAAAATAATAGCAATATCAAGTTGTCTTGAATTGACAAGATTGGTGAGGTTTCCAGATAAACTTTCCACTAAATGAATCTTGATATCCGGATAGCGTTCGGACATGAGTTGCATAAATGGTATGCCCAGTACAGATGCAATACTTGGTGAAAAGCCCACGCTTACATGACCTGTTAGACGAGAAGAATGCGCGGCCTCGATTGCATACTGTACATGACGTAATGATAATTGCGCTTGCTTGAAAAAAGCTAACCCTGCTGGAGTAGGTGTAACCCCGGTAGAAGTACGGCTTAATAGGCGGGTGCATAGTTCATCTTCCAGTTTAGCAATTTGCTGACTTAAAGCAGATGTCCCAACATCTAGTTTTTGTGCAGCTTTGCCCAGGCTTCCAGACTCTACAATTGTGATAAAGTATTTTAGCTGTTTTAATTCCACTCAGTTCCCTTAATACGTTTTAATAGCAATATGTTAGATAGATACAATATACGGTGTAAAGCTACTTAAGAGAATGATAAAAAAAGAAGTATTGAAGTTTTAGATATTCATCTTTTTTTACTAATGCTGTTTATTTTTTGATTGTGTAAAACTAATAAATAATTTAGGCATCTTTTTACGGTATATTTTTGTCAAGAAACAGGATGTACCGTAAAAAATACCGTAAAAACTTGCAGTATCCTAAAACGCCTTCGGACATTACCGGACAATAGACAGATATAAGTTATTAATTTTTAATAATATCAGGATTAAATAAGATGTGATCAAACAATAAAATGGTGCGCTCAGCGCGACAAGAATAAAGTTTTATCTTGTTGATTAATAAATATAAAAAATTAATTCTTAACAGCATATACCGTAAAAAATACCGTATAAATATTATCTATTTTATATCTTACTTATTGATTACCTCCCTGCATGAGTTTTTAGGCAATCGGAGCATCTATACAAGATCACAATCACTTGTAAACCTTCATAATAATACTGGGTAATAGTAAATAGTTCTTAATACAAATTGTGCAATTATACTATTTCCCTTTACAGGAACGTCTTTAATAGCACTCACTCTCCCATGCTTCACACTAGGCAGAATCCGTAATCTGCTCAAGATAGCAACAATAAAGAGGTTAAAACAATTTTTCACAAGTTGTATTTCTTAAAGAAACTAGTTACGCATCAGTAAATCATAAAAGCAGATTTTACCCCTCAATATTATAAATGGATCCAATTTATACTTTTATTGTACATTTTATATTGACTATTCGCATCAATAGTCATAAATTGGATCCAATTGATAAGGAGATCAGAATATGTTCATTAAAAATGCTTGGTATGTGGCAGCGCGTCCTGAAGAAGTTATCGAAAAGCCATTAGGTCGTCAGATCTGTGGTGAAAAGATGGTGTTTTATCGTGGTAAAGAAAATAAGGTCTATGCAGTAGAAGACTTCTGCCCACATCGCGGTGCTCCACTCTCTTTAGGCTTTGTAGAGGATGGCAATCTAGTTTGTGGTTATCACGGCTTAGTTATGGGCTGTGATGGCAAGACAGTTGCTATGCCTGGACAGCGTGTTCGTGGTTTTCCATGTAATAAGAGTTTCAGTGTTGTAGAGAAATTCGGTTTTATCTGGGTATGGCCAGGTGACCAATCACTTGCAAGTGAAGATCAGTTACCTGAACTTGAATGGGCAGATAATCCTGAATGGGCATATGGTGGTGGATTGTTCCACATCAATTGCGATTATCGTCTGATGATTGACAATCTAATGGATCTTACTCATGAAACTTATGTTCACTCAGCCAGTATTGGACAAAAAGAAATTGATGAAGCAGCACCTACTACTCGTATAGATGGGGATCATGTCATTACAGAACGCCATATGGAAAATATCTATGCACCTCCATTCTGGCAAATGGCATTAAGAGGCAACAATCTGGCTGATGATGTTCCGGTAGACCGCTGGCAGATCTGTCATTTCTTTGCGCCAAGTAATGTTCATATTGAAGTTGGCGTAGCACATGCAGGTAAAGGTGGCTATCAGGCAGCTGCCGAGCATAAAGTATCTTCTATTGTGGTGGACTTTATTACGCCTGAAACAGAAACCTCTCACTGGTATTTCTGGGGTATGGCCCGTCACTTCCAGCCAGAGAATGCGGAACTGACAGATCAGATCCGTGAAGGACAAGGCAAGATTTTCTCTGAAGATCTGGACATGCTGGAACAGCAACAACAAAACCTGCTCCGCTATCCTGACCGCAAGTTGCTGATGCTGAATATTGATGCAGGCGGAGTGCAAGCACGCAAAGTGATTGATCGTCTGATTAGCCAAGAACAGGTTAACGAGATTGCAGGCAAAGAGCAGATTCCGTCAGTCACGCTTGGTTAAATAGTTAAAGTTTTAGAACAGTATTTTGATTTTTTAAATTTTAGGAGCGGCACTCACATGGAAGTGACCATTCATCAGATCCATCAACACAATTCTCAAATAAATTCATTTGAGCTCATGAGTTGTAATGGGGAGCCTCTACCTCCTTTTAAAGCAGGTGCTCATATTGATGTACATATGGGCGAAGGCTTAATTCGCCAATACTCACTGGCGAATTGCAGTAGTGAGCAGCATCGCTACGTGATTGGTGTACTGAATGATCCCAACTCGCGTGGTGGCTCACGCTTTATGCATGAACAGTTACAGGTGGGACAACGCATTCAGATTAGTGAACCCCGTAACCTGTTTGAGTTGAATACAGAGCTTGAACATGCAGTCCTATGTGCAGGCGGGATTGGGATTACACCGATTCTGGCAATGGCCAAAGAGTTAAAACGACTGAACAAATCTTTCAAGCTGTTTTACTTTGTTAAAACTCGTTCGGCAGTGGCTTTTCATGAGGATCTCAATCTTCTCGGTGATTCAGTTCATCTGCACATTGATGATGAAGCCGCCACACATTGCAACTTACTAAGTGCGCTTGCTCAGTCTGACTTAGCACATCATGTTTATGTATGTGGTCCACAAGGTTTTATGGATTTCGTGATCCAGACTGCCCAACAGCAATCCTGGCCTGAGACGCATATTCATAAAGAACACTTTAGTGCACCAACAATTGATACTAGTGAAGATGGTAGTTTCAATATTAAAGTTCAAAAAACCGGCCAACTGATCCATGTTGCACAAGACCAAACAGCTGTACAAGCACTTGAAGCTGCTGGGGTAAGTATTCCTGTTTCTTGCGAACAGGGTATTTGTGGTACCTGCTTAGTGAAGGTAGTAGAGGGTGAAATTGACCACCGGGATATGTATTTAACTGAAGAAGAACAGGCGGCACAAGATCAATTTACTCCATGCTGCTCGCGTGCAAAATCTAAAATGCTAATTATTGATCTTTAAAAAATAAAAAACTGCTATCTCATTAAAAATAGCAGTTTAATCTTTCTCCACTTTCCGCCCTTCTGCACCCTCAGAAGGGATTTTTTTATTTAAAGAAAAGGCTTAAATTTAGGAATGCACATGTGAATTAAAAATAGAACGTATCATATCGCCCAGAGTGACTACATGGCTATGTTCACGCATCAGACTCTCTGCTCGTGCCGAATCACGATTTTTTAAAGCATTGAAAATGGCACAGTGTTGAATATGGGCATGATGCAGACGGCGAATTTCTGAGAGCGGATTATTTTTATCATAAGTTAAGGCTTGGGCAGAAGCCATGGGTAGCTGATTATTCTTACTCAGAGCCTGTACAATAGCGATATTATCTGAGCCTTGAATAATCGTATTATGAAAAATGGTATTGTAATAATGATAGATTTCAATATCTTCATTACTTAGTTCAGTTTTTTTAAATATTGGCTCTATTTGAATAATGCACTGCATTAACTGATCTTTTTGCTGCGTACTTAGCCCTTTTTCTGCCAATTTTTTTGCTGCCAGACCTTCAAGTACTCCTCGCACTTCAAGTGCATCCTGAATCAACTTGGGCGAAATTTCTCTAACTGTATAGCCTCGGGTTGGATTTTTTAATAATAATCCTTCTTGCTCAAGCAGTTTAAATGCCATACGCACCGGTTGACGTGAAACTCCAAGCATTTCTGCTGTTGGAATTTCAGCCATGCGAGCACCGCCCGGAATTTCACCTGAAATAATCATTTTTCTAAGTTCAATCAGTACTTGCTGACCTGATGACATGGACTTACTCATTTATAATATGTGTACTGATGCTACCGGGTGCATGAAAATAATTCAACAGAAGTCATGAAGATCCTATTCAGCTTATTAAGTTATTGCTTCCTCAAGAATAGACATTGAAAAGTAGCTAGACGAACTCAAATCCGACCTGATGATATAGAAAATTATCCTTCCTGAAAATGCTGTAAATTAATGGCCATGATTTCAAGATTATTCCTGATCAAAAAGGCCAGATTAATATCCACGCCTTTTAGCATCGTTTGTTCCAGTTCCTGAACGACTGCCCGACACTCGCTTAATTTATTTAACCCTGCTTGAGTGACATTGACAAGAATACGACGACCATGAGATGGGTCCGATTCCTTACTAATCCAGCCGCTACTTAATAAATCCTGTAGAATTTTATTAGTCGATTGGGGTTTGATAAAAGAACGCTCCGCCAGTTTGGCATTGGAGAGATTTCCTTTTGCTGCGAGTACTGACAATGCCGTGAACTGAGGCAAAGTAATATCTAAAGGCTTTAGGCGTTCATTCAGTAATTTACTGATAATACGATCAACACGAGCTATCATATAGCTCAGGGTTGGCAGTTGATTTAACTGATGTTCCATAATACTTAATTCAACCTTAAATTCTAACCATTAAAAAGTATGGCCAATTTGGCCATACTTAAGTCATCACATTACTGAGTTTGAGTTGACGTATTTAATACAGAGACCTGCCGTGAAACTTTTGATTTACGGACCAAAAGTAACGCTGCGATCATTGCCATTAAAATCAGTGGAATACTTGCACCAATGACCATCGCTGAACTTGAACCGAGCGATAACAGCATACCTGCGAAAAGAGGCCCGGCAAAAGAACCAATTCGACCAACTGCAACTGCTGCACCAACCCCTGTTCCACGCATTTCAGTTGGGTAGAACATGGCTGCAAGACCATACAATGCAGACTGACCACCGACAATAAATAGACCACATCCGACAGCAGATAATACAAGTAATGCCACGGTTGGTGAAATAGCCAGACAACACAGCGAGACTAGAATACCAATGTAAATCAGTTTGACCGTAGTACTCATTCGAATTTTATCTAGCAAGACGCCCATTAAAATCGAACCAAATATACCGCCAATATTATAGCCAATCTGAACATAGTTTGCTTCTGTCTTACCTAGGCCTTGTGCACCCATTAACAGAGGTAACCAGTTGAGTAGGAAATACAGTACCACAAGGGTAAAGAAGAAACTGACCCAGATCTGAATGGTAGAGAAACGACGTTCTTTGGCAAACAGCACTTCAAAGAATGGTGTCGAAGTTTTTTGCTGCGCTGCTGTCAAATAGTCTTTCGATTCAGGTAAGAGTTTAATTAATAAGGGAATTAATAAAATCGGGGCAAAACCACCGACATAGAAGATATGCCGCCACTGCGCATCACCTGCAAGTGCCATCGCGACAAATGAGGTCAACATACCGCCAAATGGAATACCACTGTACATAATACTGACAGCAATCCCTTTATGTTTCTCCGACACAGCTTCCGATGCCATAATAATCATCATTGGCAATGCACCACCCATCCCAAGACCGGTCAAGAAACGAATAATCAGTAACAAGGTATAGTCTGCTGCATAGGCGGTTAACACCGACATAACACCAAAAACTAAAATACTTGTTAACAAAACTGCTTTACGCCCGATTTTGTCTGCAAACCGTCCACCAATGATTGCGCCTGGTAAGGTTCCCAAAATTGCTGCACTGAATGCCCAGGCCATTTGGGCATTGTCCAGGCCAAACTCCGCTCGCATCCGTGGTGCTGCAACGCCCATCGATTGAAGATCAAAACCCTCAAACACTGCAATTGCAAAACACAATACGAGTGTAAGCGTAGCTTTACCTTTGCTACTTACACTATTTTCCATTCGTTATTGTCCTTTTAGAATTTTTTAATTCATACACTTCCTATGTATTGCCTTCCGTCCTAAGCAATTCAAAAAATATCACCTAAACTTATAATTTAATCAATATGTATTTTTATATTTTTACAATTTAAATATTTATTTTATTAAATTACATCGTCTTATAAATTATTTTAAAAAAATGTAAAATAAGACTTGAATGTAAGTTTAACTGATATTAGATTAAATCCTATCAGGACATAAAACGAACATTAAGGAGCAACACATGTCTTATCAAAACCGCTGGGAAACCGTTGATGTACAAGTTGATGCAGGTATTGCATGGGTTACTTTAAATCGCCCAGAAAAGAAAAATGCAATGAGTCCAACACTCAATAAAGAAATGATAGATGTACTTGAAACCTTAGAACTTGACCCTGCAGCGAAAGTACTTGTTTTGACTGGCGCTGGTGATTCATGGACAGCGGGTATGGATTTGAAAGAATATTTCCGCGAAGTTGATAATCAACCGGAGATCTTCCAAGAACGTATTCGCCGTGATGCATCTCGCTGGCAATGGCATTTACTTCGTTTCTATTCAAAACCAACAATTGCGATGGTAAACGGTTGGTGTTTTGGTGGTGGCTTCTCTCCTCTGGTTGCCTGTGATCTTGCCATTGCTGCAAACGAAGCTACTTTTGGTTTATCTGAAATTAACTGGGGCATCCCACCAGGTAACCTTGTAAGCAAAGCAATGGCGGATACAGTTGGCCACCGTACTGCGATGTACTACATCATGACTGGCAAGACCTTTTCAGGTGTTGAAGCTGCCAATATGGGCTTAGTCAATAAAAGTGTTCCACTTGCTCAACTTCGTGCTGAAGTAACTGAACTTGCCAACAACTTACTTGAGAAAAATCCAGTTGTACTGCGTACTGCGAAAAATGGTTTCAAACGTTGCCGTGAACTAACTTGGGAACAAAACGAAGATTACTTATATGCAAAACTGGATCAATGTAATCATCGTGATGATGAAGGTGGTCGTGAACAAGGTCTGAAGCAATTCCTTGATGACAAGTCAATTAAGCCAGGTCTTCAAGCTTACAAACGCCCTGCTTAAGCAGTATCAATTCACATTCGTCATGATGGACATGTAAGGAAACATTCGCCATGCAAAACGTACAGTTACTTATTCACGGTCAATCCGTTGCAGCAAGTTCAGGACAAACTTTTGAAAGAATCAGTCCGATCGATGGCTCAGTTGCTTCAATTAGTGCTGCTGCAACTTTATCGGATGTTGATCGTGCGATCGAATCCGCACACGAGGCATTTAAATCATGGTCTGCCCTTTCTCCAACAGACCGTCGTTTAAAACTGCTTAAAGCGGCCGACCTGATGGATCAAAAAACTGAACAATTTATTCAGACTGCGATTCATGAAATAGGTTCAACTGCAACGTGGTATGGTTTTAATGTTCACCTTGCAGCCAATATGCTACGTGAAGCTGCTGCTATGACCACACAAATTGATGGCAGTATTATTCCATCAGATGTACCGGGCAATATGGCGATGGGCATTCGCGTACCCTGTGGTGTTATCGTCGGGATGGCACCATGGAACGCCCCTGTGATTCTTGCCACACGTGCATTAGCTATGCCTCTTGCCTGTGGTAACACTGTGGTCCTTAAAGCATCTGAAGCATGCCCTGCAACACATCGTCTGATTGGTGAAGTGTTACATGAAGCAGGGATTGGAGATGGGGTAGTCAATGTCATCACTCATGCGGCCCAAGATGCCCCTCAAATTGTGGAACGCTTAATTAGCCACCCACTAACCAAGCGTATTAATTTTACCGGTTCAACCCATGTGGGCCGAATTATTGCTGAAACAGCAGCAAAATATTTAAAACCGGTCCTGCTCGAACTTGGTGGAAAAGCACCTGTGATTGTGCTTGATCAAGCTGACATCGATGAAGCGGTCAATGCCGTGACTTTCGGTGCATTCTTTAACCAGGGTCAAATCTGTATGTCGACAGAACGTGTTCTTGTTGATGAAAAAATTGCTGATTCCTTTATCGAAAAACTCGTGGCGAAGGTCAAAACTATTCGCGCTGGCAATCCACTTGAGAATGATGCTCCACTTGGTGTACTGGAAAGCTTAAAAGCAGCTGCACGTATTGGGAAGTTAATTGAAGATGCACGTGAAAAAGGTGCAAATTTACCACTCGGCTTGGACATCCAAGGTGCTATTATGCAACCTACAATAGTGGTTGATGTCACCAAAGAAATGCAGATTTATGCCGAAGAATCGTTCGGTCCTGTCTGCACAGTACAACGCTTTAAAACAGTTGATGACGCCGTAGAATTGGCAAATGATTCTGAATTTGGTTTGTCAGCAGCCGTGTTTAGCCAAGATTTAGCACAAGCGCTTGCCGTAGCAAAACGGATTGAATCCGGTATTTGCCATATCAATGGTGCCACTGTACATGATGAAGCACAAATGCCATTTGGTGGTGTCAAACAAAGTGGTTATGGACGATTTGGCAGTAAAGTTTCTGTGGCTGAGTTTACTGAATTACGTTGGGTGACCATACAAACCAGCCCACGCCACTACCCAATTTAACGAAAGTAAGAGAGTTGACATGAAGTCAACTCTTTTCGTTGAAAAAGAATAGATAAAAATACACGGAGTAATAACAATGGCACACATGACAGTTCAATCACATAAGTATCCTGAACGATTTGTTAAATTAGGCAGTCATGAAACACATGTTGAATATAAGAATGACATCTTATACATTTCTCCCAAAGAACAACTTAAGCCTTATCCGCAAAAATTGACCGATCGTTTATTACGGTACGCAGAAACATACCCAAACCGTGTCTTCGCCGCTAAACGTGATAGTTCAGGTCAATGGATTGAACTGACATATGCAGAAACTGCGAATCGTGCATGGCGTATCGCCCAAAGCTTAAAACAATATCCGCATTTATCGACCGAACGTCCCATTGTTATTTTGTCTGGTAACGATCTCGAACACCTCACCTTATCCATGGGCGCAATGCTTGCAGGGATCCCATTTTCAGCTATTTCCCCTGCTTATTCTTTAATTTCCAAAGATTTTGGCAAACTCAAACATGTCTTTGATGTCCTCACGCCAGGTTTAGTTTTTGCCAATAATGGAGAGGATTTTGCTACTGCCATTGAGTACTGCCGTAATGCTGATGATATTGAAGTCGTTACAAACTCTGGCAAACTCGGTGGAAAAACTTGTATTGCTTTCTCTACGCTTCTTGAGTCTGAAATTACAGATATTAAAGCGCACTACGAAACGATTGATGAACATCAAATTGCCAAATTTTTATTTACCTCTGGTTCAACCAAAATGCCAAAGGCAGTGCCGACCACACATTTGATGCTCTGCACCAATCAGCAAATGTTGCTGCAAACTTTCCCAGAATTTGAAGATACACCACCGATTTTGGTCGATTGGTTGGCATGGCATCATACCTTCGGCGGTAGCCATAATGTCGGAATCGCACTTTACAATGGCGGCACGATTTATATTGATGATGGCAAACCGGTGCCGGGGAAAATGGAAGAAACTATTCGTAACCTGAAAGAAATTGCACCAACGGTATATTTAAATGTACCGAAGGGTTGGGAAGAAATCACGGTAGCACTTGAACAGGATGCTGAACTCCGTGAAAAATTCTTTAGCCGTGTCAAAGTGTTGTTTTTTGCTGGGGCTGCGCTATCTGAAGCAGGTTGGAACCGTCTAGATCAGATTGCACAAGCCCATTGCGGTGAACGCATCCGTATTATGAGTGGCTTAGGCATGACAGAAACCGCGCCATCTTGTGTATTTACTACAGGTCCTAAAGTCATGGCAGGCTTTATTGGCTATCCAGCGCCGGGCTGTGAAGTCAAATTGGCACCATGTGGCGATAAACTTGAATTTTGTGTTCGTGGCAAAAATGTCATGAAACATTATTGGCGTCTGCCTCAAGAACAACAAGCTGGTATTTTCGATGAAGAAGGGTTTTACCGTACCGGCGACGCTGTAAAACTTGTTGATCCAAACGACCCAAGCCAAGGCCTTATGTATGACGGACGTATTGCCGAAGACTTTAAACTCAATACTGGCACCTTTGTTAATGTGGGCACCTTACGGAATAAAGTCCTGATTAATGGCAATCTGCTTATTCAAGATGTCTGCATTACCGGTTCTAACCTGAATGCGATTGGTTTTCTGATTTTCCCGAAACTTTCAGCTTGTGCTGAATATGCAGGTTTAGATCTTAAACACACGACGGCCCAAGAAGTGTTGAGCCACCCTAAAGTGCAGCAATGGTTTAAACAATTTCTGGTGGACTTCAATAAAGATGCTACTGGCAGTTCAAATACCGTATCAATGCTGTATTTAATGACAGAAGCTCCACAGCTGGATGCCGGAGAAACCACTGATAAAGGTAACTTAAATCAGAGTGGCATTTTAAAACGTCGTGCTGCCATGGTGCAGGAACTCTATGAGAAACATGTCAATAATCCACTGATTATTCGTATTCCAACCCTTAAACAATAAGCCCTTACCCTGAGTTTAGCAGCGCTTTTTATAGCACTACTTGGGCAGTTGCATCCAAATTAAGGATAATTCTATGCAAAAAGATAGTGATTTCGAGCTATTTCGTGATAATTATCAACGTTTTTTAGCAGAACACGTTGCACCATTTTATGAAACTTGGGAAGAGCAAGGCTTAATCCCTCGTGAACTATGGCACAAGCTTGGGGACAATGGTTTTTTATGTGTTGATGTCCCTGAAGAGTACGGGGGCTTTGGTGCACCGATTCACTATTCACAAATGTTGGTCCAGGAAACAGCCAAAGCTGGTTTTACTGCCTTGGCAGTCGGTATTGGAGGGCAAAGTGAACTTGTCTCCCCTTATATCCAAAATATTGGTAGCGAAGAACAAAAAAAATATTGGTTACCCAAGATGGTCTCGGGTGAGGTGGTCACCGCGATCGCAATGACGGAAGCCAATGCTGGTTCAGATTTACAAGCAATTCGCACCCAAGCCATTTTAGATGGCGATCATTATGTGGTAGACGGTTCTAAAACCTTTATTTCCAATGGGCATCATGCCGACTTAATCGTACTGGTTGCAAAAACTGACCCGCAAGCACGTGCCAAAGGCATTTCCATTTTACTCGTTGATGCTCATTTAAATGGAGTGAAAAAAGGACGCGGCCTGAAAAAAATTGGACTACATGCTCAAGACACTGCTGAACTGTTTTTCGACCAAGTTTATGTACCTAAAAGTCAACTTTTGGGTCAAGAAGGCCATGGTTTTAGCTATCTGATGCAAGAACTCCCACGCGAACGTCTCAGTATTTCACTCATGGCACTGGGAGCAATCCAAGGTGCTATCGACATTACCAAAGAGTATGTACTTGAACGTAAAGCCTTTGGTCAAGCTTTATCGCAATTCCAGAATACACGTTTTGTGCTTGCGCAAGCGCAAATTAAAGCGCTTGCAGCTGAAGCATTCGTTGAACGCTGTAAAGACCTATATAGCCGAAATGCTCTAAGTGTGACTGAAGTGGCCGCATTGAAGTGTTTTATTACTGATACCCAATGTGAAGTCATTGACCAGCTCCTGCAACTGTTTGGGGGCTATGGCTATATGCAGGAATATCCAATTTCGCGCTTCTTCGTCGATGCGCGTGTGCAAAAAATTTATGGGGGAACCAATGAAATTATGAAGGAGATCGTAGCACGCGAACTCTTGGGGAAATAAAACACGCATGACTTAAAAACAATATTTTCAATAATGTTTCAGGATGAAATAATGATGAAAAATTTATGGATCACACCGTTTTTACTTTTAACTACACCTGCTTTTGCCAATAGTTTTATTGAGCAAAGTAAAGTGGATTTAACGGCTCGCAACTTCTACTTTGATCGCGATTTCCAGGTTGAAAACCGTTATCCGGCACTCCGGGACTGGAGTCAAGGTTTTATTTTCAAAGCTCAGTCAGGTTATACCGAAGGTCCTATTGGATTTGGTATCGACATTTTGGCCACTGCCGGGTTTAAGCTGGATGGCGATGCAAAGTATGGTGGTACAGGAAACCTACCACGTAATGCCAGAACCAATGAGCCAGCAGATCAATATGGGGAAATTGGGATCACGGCTAAAGCCAAAGTTGCTCAAACTGAAGTCCGTATCGGTACATTACAACCGATGACACCAGTACTTGTCGGTTCCCCTGCGCGCCTGTTACCTCAAACCTATCGCGGGGTTGCAGTTCAGTCTAAAGATGTGCAGGGTCTCGATTTACAAGCATCCTATATTGACAAGGTCAATCACCGTGATTCGACCAATTATGAAAACATTAAAATCTCTGGGGTAAACGGCCGTTATAGATCGGTTGAAACAGATCATTTGTACTATTTTGGTGGCCATTATGATATCAACAATTATCCGCTAAAACTGACAGCCTTCCATATGGATGTCGAAGATCTGTATCATCAATCATTATTAGGCGTCACCTACAAGCATGCCTTTAATGAGGATACCGCACTGACCAGCCAGCTACGTTATTATATGAGCGATGCTGATGGTGCTGCCAAAGCAGGTAAAGTAGATAATAATCTAATTCATAGCCACTCAGAGCTAAAGCATCAAAACCATAAATTTATTCTTTCGACTTTCCATCATCTAGGTGACACGGCCTTTCCTTATCTAACTGGCGGTGAAACAGGCTTAACCATCGATACATGGACCGGCGAATTTTTAAATGCCAAAGAACGTGTTTATAGTGCCCGTTATGAATATGACTTTAAAGATTATGTTCCGGGTTTACGTTTTATGACTCGTTATACCCATGGTAGCAATATTTATGCGCCGCAACTCGGAGGCACCGATTTTGAGGAAGATGAACTCGACTTTGACATAGGTTATACCGTGCAAAATGGCCCACTGAAAAACCTTGGGCTACGTGCACGTTATGCAATTTATGATAATGATATGCCGATTACTGCCAATATTAAACCGGCTAATGAAACCCGTATCAATATTGATTACACATGGAAATTTAAATAATACCTTCAAAGGCTCTAGTTTTTAGGGCCTTTTTTATTTTAAAGGATGATAAATGAAATATTTATTTGGCATTTGGATCGGCCTAAATCTATCTGTACTCAGTTATGCAGATACACAGTTTTCGCCTCCACCACTTAAACTTGAACCCTTGGCCACTTTCAAGGTTGAATTAAATGCTCCAGTTTGGGAGTTAGGCAAAACGGCGGATATGGGACAAAGACGGATTATTCCGATTACTGGCGGCACTTTTGAAGGTCCTTCATTTAGAGGACGTATTCTCAACAATGGCGCAGACTGGCAAATCGTAGATAGCAAAGGCCTAGCGATTATCGATACACGATATCTTTTGAAAACTGATGACGGCGCATTGATTTATTTACAGACTAAAGGTTACCGACATGCTTCACCTGAAATTTTGAAACAGTTAAGTACAGGTAAAGATGTCGATCCAAGTCAGTATTATTTCAAGTTGACTATGCAATTCGAGACCAGTGCACCCCAATATGCCTGGTTAAACCAAACCGTAGCTGTAGGCAGTGCAATGCGTTTAGGTAAGGCGGTGATTTATGATGCATTTACCTTAAAATAAAAGAATGAGAAAAAATAAGTATTTGTAAAGATTGAAGGATTCATCACTATGGAAAACAAGATTCTGGAACATCTCCCACCAATTCATCATTTATTGGGGGGACATAATATTCAATGGGATGCTGAAAGACGTCAACTTACCGTGAACTACATTGCGCTCGAGAGCTTTACCAATCCGCGCGGTAGCATCGAAGGCGGTATGATTTGCGCTATGCTTGATGATGCTATGGGGATTTTGGCAGCACTAAATCAGACTTCAAAACCTGCCGCGACGATTAATTTATCGATGGATTTTTTTCGACCATGTGAAGTCGGTGAAGTACAGGCAAAAGCGTGGTTTATTAAAGAAGGGCGTAAAATTCTCAGTATCGAAAGTGAAGCATGGCAACATAATAAATTGGTTGCGAAAACCAGTGCCTCTTTTATTATTCTTTCTTAAATTAACCCCTTAAATTTAGCTGATCACCATAGCTATTTTATCTAGTTCAAATGGTTAGTTGCTTATTTGCAACAGCAGGCTAGAAACTAAATAACCTACTGTTGCAATTAGCATAAATAGATATAGATAAAGCTTATTATTTTAACGTTTAAATTAAAGACTGAATGATTCGTCGGGCATGGGTCAAACCCACATCAATATGTATACCGATCATCTCTGGTTGATTAAACTCTTCTAGGTTCTTGTACTGGTTTTCTATCACTTCTTTATCTTCATCAAAAGTCTGTTTTGTCTGATCAATGACTAGCTTTGCAATATGTTCGCGGTCATGTTTAGGGTTAGTAGACATAGTCCAAAAATAATGACAAGAATTCTCTGTTTCAGGCGTAATTGCATGAAAACCTCTCATATGAAATCCTTTGCGATCTGGATTCTCCAGGGAGTCATCACCTGCTTCTATGGCTCCTGTCCAAATACGGATATGAGAAACTCTAAAATCAATTTCTTGCCAACGGTCTATTTTATTTTTAAACGGATAAGCCATACTGTAGGTTGGCGGTGGGTCCGATTCGAGCATATGCCGTGTGACTATGACTTGATTACCTATCACTTTGGTTTTCATGGTCGCATTCATATGAGCTTTTGCATTACCACCAATAGTTTTTAAATGAACATAGGCTAAATGACTTAAGTCCATTAAATTATCATGAATGAGCTGGTAAGGTGCCTGATAATGATATCGGTCTCCATCATATAAGTAATCTGGATCATCATGATATGGGTAGTCTGGTGCTTCTATGAGAGGTACACTTTCTTCTTTTCCATACCACAACCAAATCAAACCTTGTTTTTCTTCAAGATAGAATGATTTGATTTTCGCTTTTGAAGGGATTCTATTTTGCCCTGGAACCTCTACACAGTGTCCATTTTCATCATATAGCAATCCATGGTAGCTACAGCGAATTTTACCCTGCTCCAAAAGTCCTTGGGATAACGGCATCCCCCTATGGCAGCAGCGATCTTCTAGTGCAACAGCTTTGCCCTTTTTATCTCTAAAGATAACCATTGGAATATTTAAAATTTTACGTCCAAGTAAATTATCTTGTAGCTCTTTAGAGAGTGCGATGATATACCACTGATCTTTTGGGAAAGGACTTCTTGTTGAGACTTCTTGATCTACAAGCTTAATTTGACGACCACTATTCATAGCACTACATCCTTTTTGTAATGATTCTGATGCTTTCCTTAATCACAATTATCCTGATTTAAAAATACGAGCTTTATAAATACAGAATAAGGTCTATATGAATAAAAATAAGTCAATTTAGTTGTCATGTCAACCAATTGGTTGACATGACAACAATATATTAACAAACCATGTTAAAGTGCTTAAAAGACTTTCTGATACACGCTGTATGGACACTTCACTTAAACTTCAATTAGATCGATATATTCCTGCTTTAATTAACTTTTTTTCAAATAAGATGTCGAATGGTGCATCACAATTGTATGCTTTTTTATTTGATATGGGAGTCACGGATTGGCGCATCCTTTCTCTCTTAGCGGTTGAAGAGAATATTCCTGCAAGCAGAATTTGCCATGTTATTGGACTGGATAAGAGTGCTGTGAGTCGCTCTTTAGCAAAACTCCAAGAACGTGGTTATATTGAAATGACAGTAGATAAAAAAGATTCGCGTGCAAAAAAAAATACGCTCACACCTGCTGGTCTGGCAATGTATGAGAAAATGTATCACGTAGCCAAAGAGCGGGAAGAAAAAATTTTAGAGGTACTTTCTGCCGAAGATCAAGAGCATTTAATTCGGATCTTAAACATTTTAAATAGTGAAATTAATGATATTAATGAATTTTTTATGGAAAAATATATTCAAAAATAAGTATCAAAATTGCGCTTTAAATAATATTTCATATGGTATTTATTTTGAAATATCTCTCAATAAAAAGGTCAGCAAATGCTGACCTTTTGTCATTTTAACACTTTCTATCGAATGCTTAGATATCTAGGAATACCGTTTCATTATCACCCTGGATACGTACATCAAAACGATAAACCACTTCACTATCACGTTCTTCACGTTTAGCAATTAAAGTCTGACGACGTGGCGCCCATTCAATTCCATTCAGCAATGGATCTTTAGCATTGGCTTCTGCCTCATCATCAAAGTAAATACGGGTATGTAAACCTAAGTTAATACCACGTGCAAAAATGACTAAAGCAATATGCGGTGCCTGACGGGTACCTTTACGCCCCGGTACAGCGCCTGGCTTAATTGTATCAAAGCTCCATAACCCCGTTTCAAAGTTTGCAGCCGCACGGCCCCATCCAAAGAAATGTGGATCAGCCTGTTTACCCTGAATATCTGCCTTACTTGGGTAGACACCATTTGCATCTGCCTGCCAGATTTCAACCAATACATCACGTAAAGGTAGACCGAGGCCATCAAATACCTGACCTTCAAGGCGAATACGTTCACCTTGAGTTTCAGCTTTAACCAATTGATTATTAAAACTATGCTCAAATACTTCAATGCCTGCCTGATTGGGCATCAGGCCAATGTGGACGTATGGACCACCTGTTTGAGATGGTGTTTCATGTAATTCCTGAAAATTCCAACCGTTCATCATGATGCTCCTTATCACGTTAATTCATTTTCAAAATAAGTTCCGCGGCGACCACGTAAAGTAATGTCAAAGCGATAACAACGGCTGTCAGCCTCAATGAAATTACTCTTGTCTTCCAAGGCAATCAAAGCACGGCGTTGCTGCTCTGAAGGAACCGTTTTTAGAATTGGGCAGCTGTCAATTAAAGTATCGCCTTCAAAATAAAATTGCGAAATGAGACGTTGTGCCCAGCCATCTGCCATGACCGAGAAATGAATATGTGCAGGACGCCATTCATTGATACGGTTACGCCAAGGATATGGACCCGGTTTAATGGTACGGAAAATGAAAAAACCATTTTCATCCGTCAGCATACGACCACAACCACCAAAGTTAGGATCCATTGCACCGATATATTGGTCATTTGGATGACGATAACGACCAGAGGCATTTGCCTGCCAGACTTCAATCAAGGCATTTTTAACCGGACGACCAAATTGGTCACGCAAGTAACCATGAATAATGACACGTTCACCAACAGGTAAACCATCTTTGGCATAGTTCAAAATCAAGTCATTGTCTTTAGGCCCTAAAAGTGCTGAAGTGAAATGTGGTGCCGTTACTTCAGTCAGTGTTTGCGCAATTGAAATGAGTGCATTTTTCGGCGAACGCAGCACACTGGTTTTATAACCCGGTGCGTAGGCCGGTGGATGATCATCCGTATTACGTTGCGCATAAGCGCCTAGTTGATTCTGAATCATGAATCTCTCCTTGTTCAATCCTAAAAAAATCGTCCGTTATTTAAGTTTTGTCGGTGCAATACCAAGTTCTACAAAAACTTCCTCTGCCATATGCATCGCAGCGTTTGCAGCGGGTAAACCTGCATATAAAGAAGCATGTAAAAACAGCTCTTTAAGCTCATCTTTGGTCACGCCATTGTTAAAACATGCACGAATATGCATACGTAACTCAGCTTCACGACCCAATGCGAGCAAAATACCGATAGTTACCAGACTACGGGTATGACGTGGTAAACCTGGACGTGACCATACTTCTCCCCAGGCAAAACGACTGATGAAGTTTTGGAAGTCTTCATTAAAGTCATTTAAATTTTCCAAAGAGCGTCCGACGTGTGCTTCACCTAACACTTCAGTGCGTACTTCTATTCCCTGTTTGTAACGTTCTTCATCATTCATGATAAATACACTCTTTCAAGTTTATAAGGCGGATTGAAGATGTCTGAGGAACACCTTCATTCCATGATGATCTTTAATTGAAATCAGTGCTTTGCAATAAATTCTGCAAAGACTTGGTTAAATTCTTGTGGAACCTCAATATTTGATAAATGTGAAGCATCTAGCACCGCAATCTCACAGTTCGGTATATGCGCTTGCATAAATTCGCCATCTGCCACCGTTGTCACAGGATCAAGCCCACCGCATAGCGCCAGACAAGGGACTTGAATCATTGCAATCCGTTCACGTAAGTCAGCTTGAGCGAGTGCACGACACGATGCTGCATAGCCTTTCGGCGGTGTCACCGACAAACTTTGAATGGTCTGCTGTGCAAGGCGATCGTGGATATAATCAAATTTGTTGCTGAACCACCGGGTGTGTGTTGTGCTGACAATATCGGCCAATCCCTGTTCTTCGACCGCATCTGCACGTGATAACCATGCTTCAGCTTGTCCAATCTTCGCGGCTGAATTGGCAATGGTAATACTCAGGAAACGCTGTGGCGCGATTAAACCCAATTGCAGACCAGTGATTCCGCCCATCGAAATACCACAAAAATGCGCTTTTTCAACTTTGAAGTGATCAAGAATATCAATGACATCATTAGCTAAGTCGCTCAGCGTGATATTTTCAATGACCGCACTTTTACCATGACCGCGGGTGTCATAACAGATCACAAAGTAGTCTTGAGCAAATGCAACGACTTGAGCCTGCCACATGCCGTGATCTGTACCCAATGAGTTCGAAAAAATAAGGGCTGGATAAGCGGTATCACCAAAAGTGTAAACTGCCAATTGTTGGCCATTACGATTATTGATAAGTGTCATGATGACTATTTTCCTTGAACACGTTGCAATACTGCATCGATCTGCTGCTGGGTATTACCTAAATAATTTTGTGGATTAAAAATCTGGCTTAATTGTTCCGAATTAAATACAGCTGAAATTTCAGGATGATTTTGTGCTACATCTAATAAGTGACGTTGTTCAGCAACTGCCTGTTTACATGCGGCTTCAACCACATGATGGGCATTGAGTCGGCCTAACTTTGGTGCCAAGGACATCATGAGGGCTTCTGCCATAATTAAGCCCTGAGTACATTCTAGATTGCGGCACATATTGTCCTTCTGTACTTCCAGGCCCTCAAAAACTTCTATCGCACGTTGCAGGCTACCAGCACACAATTGGAAGATTTCAGGCAGTGCCAGCCACTCAGCATGCCAGGCCCCCAAACTACGTTCATGTTCCTGAACCATACTTTGATAGATACTCGACATGAGTGCAGGGACACGATTGGCTGCTGCCAGAATTGATGCTGCTGCAACAGGATTACGTTTATGTGGCATCGTCGATGATCCGCCACGCCCTGCTCCGCTTGGTTCAAACACTTCTGCAATTTCGGTTTGCATCATCAGTGACCAATCGCGTGCCATCTTGCCCAAGTTACCTGTAATTATGGCAAGCACATGGGCTATTTCCACAATACGATCACGTTCACCATGCCAAGTACAATCCGGGACATTGAGTTGAAGTTCTGTTGCAAACGCCTTTACAACTGCACTGCCTTGATCAATAAGTGACGCAAGTGTGCCAACGGCTCCACCCAATTGTGCAGTGAGTGCAGAATTTTTAAGTGCTTGTACACGTTCAAGATCACGTTGCAAACTTGCTAACCAGCGGGCAGTTTTATGACCAAAGGTTAGTGGTAGGCCTTGTTGTAACCATGTCCGACCAATCATGACTTGATCACGATATTGTTCGGTAAGTACCTGAGTTGCTTGAATAGCTACCGTCAACTGTTTTTCGATAATATCTAAGGCATCTCGACACTGCAAAACACATGCAGTATCAATAATGTCTTGGCTTGTCGCCCCCCAATGCACATAGCGCGAAGCATCTTCATCGACTTTTTTAACCGCAGCCGTCAATTGTTTCACAAAGGGAATCGCAATGTTTCCAGCAAGTCCTGATGCACTTGCAAGCGCAGTAAAGTCAATGATCTCATTCACCCGTTGTTGGGCAACGTATACAATATTTGCTGCCGCTGAAGCAGGAATCACACCCACTTTTGCCTGAGCTTGAGCCAATGCTGCTTCTGCTTGCAACATATAACGCACTACCCCTTCATCACTAAATATTGCAGTAATCTCAGTTTGGTAAAACAGACTTGCGTACAATTGGCTCATTTGAATATCCTTTTTCTAACTCGTTTTAAATACCTTTCATTGTTTTGTTTTTAAGCAAAAAATGAAAGGTGTTTAAATTTATACACGTTCAATAATCAAAGCGATGCCTTGACCGACACCAATACACATTGAACAAAGACCGTATTTACCGCCAGTCTGTTCAAGCTGGTTCAGTGCGGTTGTCACCAGACGCGCACCTGAAGCACCGAGTGGATGACCCAAAGCAATCGCGCCACCGTTTGGATTGACTTTCTCTGAACCATCTTCAATGCCAAGGTCACGGGTACAAGCCAACGCTTGAGCAGCAAAAGCTTCATTCAGCTCGACCACATCCATCTGCTCTAAAGTCAGACCGGTTTGTGCCAATAGTTTTTTGATGGCAGGTGCAGGACCAAAGCCCATGATGCGTGGTTCAACACCAACAACAGTTGAACCAATAATTTTGGCACGTGGTTTTAAGCCATGCTGAGCAACCGCTTCATCAGATGCGATTAAAAGAGCAGCTGCACCATCGTTAATTCCGGAAGCATTACCTGCCGTTACTGTACCGTCTGCTTTCACCACAGGTTTCAATTTCGCCAATGCCTCTGCTGTGGTTGAAGCACGTGGATGTCCATCAGTATCGACAACGATCGGATCGCCTTTACGCTGCGGAATCACCACCGGAATGATTTCTTTATCAAAGAAACCTTTGGCTTGTGCTGCAGCTGTACGTTGCTGGCTGGTCAGGGCAAATTTGTCCTGATCGGCACGGTTAATTCCGAACTGTTCAGCGACATTTTCAGCCGTTTGCGGCATGGTTTCCACGCCGTACATTTCTTTCAGTTTCGGATTGATAAAACGCCAGCCCATCGTGGTGTCTTCAATCTTCTGGCTACGGCCATACGCCGTTTCTGACTTGCCTATCACGAATGGGGCACGAGACATGCTTTCTACACCGCCGGCAATAATCAGATGGGCTTCACCGGCTTTAATCGCACGTGCTGCAATCGCAATCGCATCCAGCGATGAACCACATAGACGGTTAATTGTCGTTGCAGGCACTTGGTACGGTAAACCGGCTAAGAGAGCCGACATACGACCCACGTTACGGTTGTCTTCACCCGCCTGATTGGCACAGCCATAGATCACGTCATCGACCTGTTCCCAGTTCACCGATGGATTACGTTCCATCAAGGCTTTGATTGGCAACGCACCTAAGTCATCTGCACGGACAGGCGCGAGGCCGCCGGCATAGCGGCCGAATGGAGTACGGATGGCATCAATGATGTATGCGTTTTTCATATTTTTACTTTCCAAATCTTTGAATCCCTCCCAACCTCCCTTTACTAAAGGGAGGAGTAATCCCCTCAAGAAAAAAGGGTGGAAGTCCCTGCTTTATTAAAGGAGGGACTTAGGGAGGATTTATAAATTAATTTTGAGTCGCATCAATCAGTTTGGCACCGGTCATTGACTGCAATTCTTCAAATGACAGACCTTCAACTTTCTCAATCACTTTCATGCCTTCATCTGTCACGTCAATCACGCACAGGTCGGTATAAATACGGTCTACACATTTCAAGCCTGTTGCAGGATAAGTCAGTTCAGCGACAATCTTCGGTTCGCCTTTTTTAGTCACGTGATCGGTCGTAATAAAGACTTTTTTCGCACCTACCGCCAAGTCCATTGCACCACCTACCGCAGGAATCGCATCCGGTGCGCCAGTATGCCAGTTAGCCAGGTCGCCATTTTCAGCCACTTGGAATGCACCCAGTACCGCGATGTCTAAGTGACCGCCACGCATCATCGCGAATGAATCACCGTGATGGAAGTAAGCACCGCCTTCCAGCAAGGTCACATATTCTTTACCTGCGTTGATCAGCTCAGGATCTTCTTCACCTTTTGCAGGTGGCGGACCGAAAGCCAATAAACCATTTTCAGAGTGCAAGAACACGTCTTTGTCTGAAGGCAGGTAGTTCGAAATTTTGGTTGGCAAGCCAATGCCCAGGTTGACATAAGCACCGTCTGGAATGTCTTGTGCAACACGTTCAGCAATTTGGTCACGGGTCAGTTTGGTATAGCTCATTTCTTTTCTCCTAGTCCGTGATTACTGTGCAGGTTTCACTCGTACAACATGTTGTACAAAAATACCCGAGGTGATGATGTGTTCAGGGTCTAAAGCACCTAACTCAACCACTTCAGAGACTTGTGCAATCGTGACATCGGCAGCCATCGCCATGATTGGGCCAAAGTTACGTGCAGATTTGCGGTAAACCAGGTTACCCCAACGGTCGCCTTGCTGTGCTTTGATTAAAGCAAAGTCAGCTTTAATTGGGTTTTCTAAAACGTAGTCTTTGCCTTCATAGTTCATGGTTGGTTTGCCTTCTGCTAGCAATGTACCAAAACCAGTCGGGGTGTAGATTGGACCCAAGCCCATACCTGCAGCTTGAATACGGCATGCCAGGTTACCTTGAGGAACCAGTTCTAATTCGATTTTTCCTGCACGGTACAATTCGTCAAATACCCAGGAATCAGACTGACGCGGGAATGAGCAGATGATTTTACGCACTGCACCAGCTTTGAGTAATTTAGCCAGACCGTAGTCGCCATTACCGGCATTGTTATTGACGATCACCAGATCTTTCACACCAAGTTTGATCAAACCATCAATCAGCTCAGCAGGCTGACCTGCAGTACCAAAACCACCGATCATGATGGTAGATCCGTGTTTGATTTGTGAAAGTGCTTCGACCAGTGAGGCAGAACTTTTATCGATCATCAAATAACTCCATGTATTGCCACTCAGTACAAAAATTTTGAGAACCTAAGGTTCTGGTTTGAACACATTCTGGACGGAGAACAAATTCCAACCAAAATCCTTAGGATTCTGTGTGATCTATTCTTGATAAATTCCAAGCTTTCGACTACGGTTTAAAAATAGTTTTGTACGGTTTACATAATCATTGCACGATGATCGAACAAAAATTTTATTAATTCTCAGAATTGAATAAAGCAACTGTAAAAATAGTGAGTGAATTAATATATGAAGATTAAGGAATTGACATGACAATCAATAACGGTGCCCGCGATCAGCTGATCCAGAATCCTGAAAATAAAAAAATAATTCGTCATGAAGATTTTATTGCTGGAGTAAGTAAGGGGCTGGCGATTCTGGATTGCTTTGCCAATGATCGATATCGTTTAAACGTTAGTATGGCAGCTGAAAAGACAGGACTTACACGAGCTGCTGCACGTCGTCATTTACTGACACTGGAATATCTTGGTTATTTAGATTTTGATGGACATTTTTATTCTTTGAGTCCCAAAGTACTTAAATTTTCAGGGGCTTATCTGAGTGGAGCACAGTTACCCAAGATTGCTCAACCACTTCTTAATTTACTGACCCAGCAAACTTCATTAATTTACTCTGTGATGGTCTTGGATGGTTTTGAGGCGATTACCATCGCGCGTAGTGCCGCCCATCAACAAACTGATCGAGTCAATCCTTATGGCTTACATCTCGGTAATCGGTTACCCGCGCATGCTACTTCAGCAGGAAAAGTTTTATTGAGTTATTTAGGTCCTGAGTCACAGCAAGAATGGCTTGAGCAATATCCTTTAAAATCATTGACCAAATACACCTATACAGATAATCAGGCATTTTTAGCTCTATTACAGCAAATTCGTGCTGATGAATTTTGCTATTCAGCAGAAGAGCATGAACTTGGTGTTCATGCGCTCGCAGTTCCAATTTATAATCACCGTGCCGATGTGGTTGCTGCTTTAAATATCGTATCTCCTACTGGACGTACCAGTAAAGAATATTTACAACAGCATATTTTGCCTTTACTACAACAAACAGCGCGTGAATTCCGTCAATTTGTTTAAGCCATTTTCTAGATAGAATGTTAATGTTGTAAATGAATACCTTCTCTCTAAAATAAAAAAACACATCGAGCTCAAATGAACTCGATGTGTTTTGAATCTAGCGCAGATTTAAATAACAAAAGTCTTTAAATTTGCACTTAGCTCGCTTTTTGTAGCGGTAAGCCTACATAATTTTCAGCAAGTGTCGTCTGACCTGCTTCTGATCCTAAAATGTAGCTTAATTCTGCTTGTTTGATTTTATGTTCAAACTCAGTTTCTGTTTCAAAACGATGAAGTAAATGTGTCATCCACCAAGAAAAACGTTCTGCTTTCCAGACACGTTTTAAACAGTTTTCCGAATAGCTATCAATGCCGGCTTCTGAACCATTGTCATAGTATTCAATCAAGGCTTTAGACAAGAATGCGATATCTGATGCAGCAAGATTTAAACCTTTAGCACCTGTTGGCGGCACAATATGCGCTGCATCCCCTGCCAGGAACAATTTCCCAAAACGCATTGGCTCTGTTACAAAGCTACGTAATGGTGCAATACTCTTTTCAATTGAAGGACCTGTGATTAACTTTTCACGGCTTTCAGGATCAAGACGGTTTTTCAACTCTTCCCAGAATTGCTCATCTGACCAGTTTTCAACTTTGTCTGTTAATGGGACCTGTAAATAGTAGCGGCTACGTGTATTTGAACGCATACTGCATAATGCAAAACCACGTTCAGATTGTACATAAATCAACTCATCTGCTATTGGTGGTACATCTGCAAGTACACCCAACCAGCCAAATGGGTACACTTTTTCAAAGGTCTTGATTTTATCTTCAGGAACACTTGCACGGCATACACCATGGTAGCCATCACAACCAGCGATAAAATCACATTGAACCGTGACCTGACGGCCTTCATCTTCAAATGTCACCGAAGGCTGCTCACCATAAAATTCATGAACTTGTACATTACTTGCTTCGTAGAAAGACGTTAATTGCGCTTCAGTACGTGCTTGCATCAGGTCTTTGGTTACTTCAGTTTGACCATAAACAGTGACCTGCTTACCTCCGGTGAGTTGGGTTAGATCCACACGGTGTTTCTCACCATTGGTTAGAATTTCAATACCGTTATGTGGTAAGCCCTTTTCTCTGAGTTGAGCATCTACACCGGCTTCAGCCAAAAGGTCAACAGATACCTGCTCGAGAATACCAGCACGGATACGGCTTGCTACATACTCAGCACTACGCTGCTCAATTAAAATATGATCAATACCGGCTTTATAGAGTAATTGTCCAAGCAATAATCCTGCTGGACCTGAACCAATAATTGCGACTTTAGTATTTAAAATTTCCATATGCTGACAATTCCTTAATAGCCATCCTTTTTTACAAGCTAAGAAATTTTTATGTTTCTGCCTAGACTTTAGCCTCAATCCCTACCGAAATAGGTGACTTTTGTCCGATGATCGGACAAGATATTTAAGAAATTAACTAATGAGGGATATATAATTGCGCAAGGATGTAATTTTTAGTGAGAATAATAATGAGTCTATTCAATATGATGATTACATTGCAGGTCTAGCAAAAGGTTTAAGTTTGCTAGAATGCTTCGGTATTGAACGTCAAAAGCTCAATGTTACTCAGATTGCTGAACGTACCGGACTAAGCCGTACTGCGGCACGACGCTATGTCCGTACACTCAAATTTCTAGGTTATCTCGATACAGATGAACATTTTTACTGGCTAACCTATAAGGTGCTACGCTTTTCCAGTGCTTATCTCAGTTCTGCATATTTACCGAAAGTTGCCCAGCCCATGCTTAATCTCTTAAGCATAAAAACTGCTTTAAGCTATTCGGTGGTAGTGCTGGATGAGCATGAAGTCGTACCTGTCGCAAAAAGTATTGCTCCCCAAATTGATACCAGCAAACTTAGTCCGCTTGGTGTACATCTGGGGAATCGCCTGCCTGCTTATGCAACATCAACGGGTAAAATATTGCTTTCACGTTTAAGTTTTGAAGCCCAACAGCAATGGCTAGATAAATTCAACCTGAAAAGACTCACTCCTTACACGATTACGGATCCTCAAGTATTTTTAAAAATATTGCAGGAAGTGGGTCAGCTTGATTACTGTATTTCTACAGAGGAACATGAATTAGGAATCACTGCGATGGCCGTACCGATTTTAAATATGCAGGGAGATACTGTAGCTGCGCTAAACTGTATTGGCTCAAGCAATCGGATTGATGCCAATTATTTAATACAAAATATCCTTCCATTGCTCAAACAAACTGCTCATGATTTGCGTGCCATACTTTGATGATATTGCATGATTTCTATACTCATTTATGTTTTATATGCTGAGTAATTGATCATACATATTGTTTTTTACAAAATGAATGCCTGTATTCATACTTTTTAATTCCTAGTATTTCACTCGATTATTCAATGATTTCCTAGGATCTGTGGATCCAATTAATCCATAAAAACGATTAAAACATTTATTTTATGCTTGAATTTGGATCCAATAATGCTACATTTTGCATATCGCAGATTTGCTGATTAAAACTTCAGCAACAAAACATGGACGGGTTTTGGTGCGATGAACATATTAAAAACATTACTAGGATGACACCTAAGGGCTAGGTAGGGCTGATTAAATGAATCAATTATTGATATTCGTTGATAGGTTCATATCCCCGCGATAGGTGTCTAAATCCATGGAGAAAGTAAATGGTTCAGAACCCTCGTGAGGAAATGAATAACAAAACCATGAATAGATATCAGTGGTTTGTTATCGGTATCTGTGTTCTTTTAAATGTCATCGATGGCTTTGATGTGCTGGTGATGGCATTCACTGCATCATCGGTATCAGCTGAATGGGGACTTACAGGTGCGCAATTAGGTGCTTTATTAAGTGCTGGTCTATTTGGTATGGGGGCTGGTTCTTTATTCCTGGCACCTTGGGCAGACAAAATTGGTCGTCGCCCATTAATCCTGCTTTGTCTACTAATTAGTGGTGTCAGCATGATTGCTGCTTCACTAGTACAGAATGCAACTCAACTCGGTATTATGCGTTTTATTACTGGTCTGGGGATTGGTGGTATTTTAGCGAGCAGTAATGTGATTGCCAGTGAATATGCATCTTTACGCTGGAGAAGCTTGGCAGTAAGTTTGCAGTCCACTGGATATGCAATTGGTGCAACTATTGGTGGTATGATCGCAATTGCTTTGATCAGCCATTTCGGCTGGCGTTCTGTGTTCCTTGCAGGTGGCTTAACGACCATGTTAATGCTGGTGGTAGCATACTTCACTTTACCTGAATCACTTGACTACCTGCTGGTCAAACAGCCAAAAAATGCTTTGGATCGTATTAATCATCTCTGCCAACGTATTGGTTTAACTCGTATTCCTCAGCTTCCTGAAGTTATCCATAATACAGCAAAGCCTAAAATAGGAATTGCCAAATTATTCACTGCCGGTCTTGGCTTACAAACTATTTTTCTTTGGTTAAGTTTCTTCTTCGTGATGTTTGGCTTCTACTTCGTAATGAGCTGGACACCAAAAATCTTGTCTGCAAATGGCATGACGACTGAACAAGCGGTGACTGCAGGTGTACTGATCAGCGCGGGAGGGATGTTTGGTGCAGCCCTGATTGGTCTCATCAGTGCACGTGTACGTATATTCTATGTGCAAGCTGCCTTCCTGGCATTAACCGCTATTTTAATTCTGCTCTTTGTGAATAGTACTAGCACACTTACCATTGCCTTTATCCTATCTGTTTTTCTGGGCGTATTGTCAAATGGCTGTGTGGCAGGTCTTTATGCTATGTCCCCATCAATTTATGAAGCAGATGTTCGTGCTACCGGTGTAGGTTCTGCAATTGGTTTTGGTCGTATTGGTGGAATTTTATCACCATTGGTTGCTGGTGCATTCTTAGACGGCGGTATTTCTTCCCTTACCCTGTATGGCTATTATGCGGGTGCTTTTGTTCTTGCGATTATGACTGTTCTAAGCCTGTCAAAATTACAAAATAAACACGCAGCTCAACTGAATTTCCAAAGCTCAACTGTAAGTTCATAACACTTTTATCGCTTCATTATGATGAGCTGAACATGAAGTTCAGCTCTATTTAAATATATAGGGACAATATTATGAGATTTTCTGCAATCTTTTTGGGGATACTTTCGCCTGTAGTTTTAGCTCCTGCGTTTGCAAACAGTTTTACTGATGATTCACAGATCACATTGACAGCACGTAATTTCTATTTTGATCGTGATTATAAGCGTGGAGATGATTTTCCAGCAGCACGTGACTGGGCACAGGGTTTTATCTTGAAAGCAAATTCTGGTTATACGCCAGGGGTTGTCGGATTTGGTGTAGATATTCTGGGCCTGGTAGGTTTTAACTTATTGGGTGATAGTGTCAATGAGTATGCTGCTTCAGGTTTATTACCTGTGGGCAAAGACAGAAAGCGTGCTGACCAATATGGTGAAATCCGTTGGACCGCCAAGGCAAAAGTACAGGACTCGACTTTACATGTAGGGACATTAACACCGATGTTTCCTGTATTATTTTCCAGCCCTGCCCGTCTATTTCAGCAGAACTATCGTGGTGCTCATCTCCAGTTTAATGAAATAGAAAACTTGAAGGTTCACGCCCTTTATACAGACCGTGTCAACCAGCGAGATTCTACTAACTATGAAAAAATTCGAGTAGGTAATCCTAATGGACGGTTCAACACTACTGCTGAATCTTCTGGCCTGCATATGTTAGGGGCTGAATATAAGGTAAATGATCAGATTGCGACACAAATTTTTCATGCAGACTTACATGATGTATATCAACAAAGTTTCTTGGGTCTAAAAACCAAACATGATATTGGCATCGGTAATTTCCTATCTGATTTACGTTTGTTCGTGAGTGAAGATTCAGGTGATGCCCTTGCAGGTGATATCGAGAACCAGCACTTCAGCGGAATCTTCGGTTTGAATCGTAGCAATCACACGTTTAGTCTTGGCTATATGCAATCGTTTGGTGATACTGCCCTACCTACATTAGCAGGGGCTGAACCTGCAGTATTCCTAGACAGTATGAGTGCTGACTTTACGAATATTAATGAAAAAGTCTACCACGTCCGTTATGACTACGATTTTAAAGACACGGCACTTAATGGTCTTAAATTTATGACCCGTTATAGTAAAGGAGTGGATATTGAAATTAGAAATCTACCGGGCGAAGAATTTGAACAAGATGCACTAGATTTCGATTTAAGCTATCGGATTCCAACAGGTAAGCTTGAAGGCTTAAACCTGCGCGCGCGTTACAGTCATTATCGTAATGATATGCCTGCACAAGGTATGGCTTTCCGTTCTGATAATGAAACTCGTGTAAATATTGATTACACTTGGAAATTTAAATAAATCTCAATTGATTTTGAAAAATAAAAGGTCTTGATCTGACACTACTCTTTTGAGTAGTGTCAGATCCTAGTTTACTTTTATTGAAATACATTAAAAACTAGATCAATTAAATAGATTAAATTATTATTTTTAAGATGGCATCAATTGAACTCAAAACCTAACCTATTCATTTCAAATTAATTTTATAGAATACAAAAATTCATTAACCCAATTTTGGCCCAACTTAGATTTACTGCATTGAATCACTTTAAAATCTTGTTCACATTCAAATTCAGAATTTGAAAAATTATAGGCAGTATATAAAAAAAATTATGGCAGGAGCAAAAAGTAAGTTAATAAAACATTTTTTAGGGGATCCTTTTATTGTTCTTTCTTTTTAGATCCAAATTTTACTTGTCGAATTACCTATCATTCAATCATTTTTCATTCATATTTTCTATTGTGTTTAGATTGCTTTAAAAGATATTAAACAATAATATTACTGATAATCATTATCACTCACATTAACTAAAATGTCTTACACTGTTCCTTCATCATTTAAGCTATCTTTACTCAGTTTTTCGATTTTAATTACACAGCAAAGTTTTGCCGATGATACTCAGCAACTACCAACGATTACCGTCACAGCGGAATCACAACAGAGTGAGCTCAGCTCTGAACAGAGTAAAGCTTATATCATCCAAAATTCGTCAACCGCTTCAAAACTGAATATTCCACTCAAGGAAACGCCGCAAACAGTCAATGTCCTTACCCGCCAGCAGCTGGATGACTTTGCTTTGGATAATACCCGGGACGTACTGCGCAATACCCCTGGCATTATCGTCAGTAATCAGGAAACAGAACGGACCTCGTACCTTGCCCGAGGTTTCGAGATTTCAAATGTTTTAGTCGATGGCGTTGGTATTCCACTCGAAGGCTATAATTATAATAATGATAATCCAGACAGTTTTTTGTTTGATCGTGTAGAAGTGGTCAAAGGCGCGAATGCCTTAAATAATGGAATTGGCGATCCCGGTGCAACTATTAATATGATTCGCAAACGCCCGACATCCGACCTTCAAACAGCCTTTAATGCCAGTTATGGCTCATGGAATACGCAGCGCTATGAAGTAGATGTATCCTCTCCTCTCACCCAAGATGGAAAAGTCAGAGGTCGTGTATTTGGCTATCAACAAACAGGCGACAGTTATCTGGATCGTTATGAACTGGAAAAAAACGGCATAGGTGCTGTTGTGGAGGCAGATATTACTGACACAACTCTATTGACTGCTGGCTATACCGAAACTAATCACAAGCCGAATGGTGTCAATTGGGGTTCTAATCCACTGATCAATACTGAAGGCGAGCAGCTCAGTTACTCACGGAATTATAATTACAGTCCAAGCTGGGCCCACTGGGATAGCAATATTAAAAGTTACTTTGCCGAGCTTGAACAAAAACTGGGTGGCGACTGGACAGCCAAACTGACCTATGATGAAAAACAGACTCAGCGGGATTCAAAACTCTTGTTCCTATTGGGCAACCCCGGTCCAAATGGCACTTCAGGCATCTTCCTCTACCCAGGCATGTATATTGATGATAATAAAGAACAACAAACCAGCCTGAGTTTCAGCGGTACCTATCCGCTTTGGGGACAACGCCATGAAGCCTCATTGGGCTATGTCTGGGCTAAAAATCGTCTGGATGAATTGGGTTATGCTGGCAGCTTTGCCAATCCGCTGACCACAGATTTAGCCAGCTTTACACCCGAAGAACCAACCTGGGATATGTCGAAAACTAGTGGTGAAATGCATATCCGGCAGAAGAACCAGAGCCTTTATGCTGCAACCCGATTACACTTCAATGATGATCTGAAACTGCTTTTAGGTGCGAACTATGTTCAGGCTGAAAGCAGTGGGAGTAGTTATGGAACAGATACTGTTTATGATGAAGATAAGGTTTTACCATATGCCGGTCTGACTTATAACTTTAGCCCTGAATATACAGGCTATCTGAGTTACACCTCGATTTTCCGTCCACAAACCACCAAGGCAATGGATGGTAGCCTTAACAAACCGATCGAAGGTGAAAGCTATGAAGTCGGAGTGAAAAGCTCTTGGCTAGATGACAAGCTTACCGCCACCATGGCCGTGTTCAGAACGGAGCAAAGTAATTATCCGCTTCGTGATTCTGATGGTATTCCGACTTTACGCAAGACTCAGGTTAGTGACCTGCGTTCCCAAGGCTACGAGTTCGGCTTGGCAGGACAAGTGACCGACTATTTAAACTTAAGCTTTGGTTATACCCAGTTTAGCCTGAAAGATCTGATCAATGGCGGTGATGCGCGTACCTTCAATCCGACCCAGTCTTTTAATCTTTTAACGACCTATCAGGTGCCACAAATTCCAAAACTGAAACTGGGCCTTGGTGTGCAGTGGCAGGATCAAACCTATCTGGATGTACCTGAAGCGACCGCCAATGGAGTGATTACCCAGAAAGCCGGGGTGATCGAGCAGGATGCCTATGCTCTCGTGAACTTAATGGCCAGCTATGAACTGAATGAACATATGACCTTGCAAGCCAACGGCAACAATCTGACCAATGAAAAATATTTGTTTAATTTCCCCAATCAGCAAGGTTTTTATGGTGCACCAGCAAATTACAGCGTTGCTGTGAAATTTAAATACTGATTTTCAAGCTTAGCCTTGACGACATGTTCAGGGCTAAATCATCACTACATACACAAAAACAGGTAAAACAAATGAAAAAAATGATCGCTCTGACCCTCGGACTGTCTATGACACTTTCAGCTCAGGCGCATATGCTTTGGCTGGAACGTGGCACAAATCAGCAGACTCATGCGTTCTTTGGTGAATATAGTGAACAGCTTAAAGAAACGCAGCAAGGTGCCTTGAAGTCTTTTAATCAAGCAAAGGCCGTTCAGTCTAGAAAAAGCTTTAGTCCTCAAATGCAACAAGATCATTTGCTTTATGCGACCCAAGGCCAGACAGATGTCCAGCTCAGTCATGAATTGATCTATGGAGAATCATTGCTGAGCTATCATGCCAAAGCAGGTAGACAGAACCTGCAAGCTGAGTCCGAACTGGATATTGTCCCGACCAAAATCAATAGCAATACATTTACGGTACTGTATCAGGGTAAAGCTGCTGCAGATGTTGAAGTCACGGTCTTTTCTCCGCAATTCTGGCTAAAGAAATACACCACCAACAGCCAAGGCCAGATTACCATTGCCACGCCATGGAAAGGTCAATATGTTATTGAAGTCGGCAAAGAAGCAGACAAGGCAGGAAAATTGAATCAGCAGGCCTATAAAAAACAGTATCTGGTCACGACTTTAAGTTTTGTTCATTAAGTTTTTTAAATTTTCATCAGTATAGATTTATTCAAGGCCAAATATGATTTCTGTAATGCAGCCTCTCGCTATTCTCTATCGCTTAGGCATGAGCTTTGGGGTGGGCTACTTGTGCAGTTATTTGATCGCACTCGATCTGGCTTACTTTCTACAGGCTTTTCTGCCTAAAGCAGAATCCGTCTATTTGGCTGCATTTACTGCCCTGATTTTTTATGTCTGTTTTGTGATTGGAATCTTCTGTATCCAAAGTTTAAAAAAGCTTTCTATCTATAGCCTGATTCCTTTACTTATTTTATTTCTCTTCTCCCGCTTCATAGGTTAAACCATGCATAAATCTGTTCGTCAATCCATGGCATGGTTACATTCATGGCTGGGTTTAAGCTTTGGCTGGTTACTCTTTGCGATCTTTTTAACAGGCGCGGTCACCTATTACCGACATGAAATCAGTCTATGGATGCAGCCTGAATTTGCCACAATGCAGGTCAATCAGGAAACTGCCTTAAAATCTGCTTACAGCTATTTACAGCAGCATGCACCGGACGCCCAAAACTGGTATATCGGAGTTGCCAATCAAGATTCACCTGTGAATAAAGTTTATTGGCAAAAAATGGATGGTGGCTATGAAGTCAAAACCCTGAATGCTTCGACAGGAAAAGAATTACAACTTTCAGCCACACAAGGGGGAGATTTTTTCTATAATTTTCATTTTCAGCTCTATGGTATGCCCTACACGATTGGTCGTCTCATTGTGACGATTGCTGCCTTTATCATGTTACTGACTCTAATTTCAGGAATTATTACCCATAAAAAAATCCTGACAGACTTTTTTACCCTAAGAGCCTTTAAAGGACAGCGCTCTTATCTGGATTTTCATAATGTTAGTTCAGTGATTGCTCTGCCGTTCTTTTTGACCATGACATTTACCGGGTTGGCGATTTTCTTTTATATCGTGTTGCCTTCCGGTATGAAAAAGCTTTATCCAGACAATCCCTTTCAGTATTTTGAAGAAATTCGCACAATCAATACATCAGCCACCCCCTCAGTTCCTGTGAAAACCGAGATGCTGCCAATTCAACATTTTATCACCACGGCGCAGCAACATTGGGGACATGCGGAATTTGACAATATCACGGTCAAGCAGCCCAATACCCAGCTGGCACAAATGACCTTAACTCAGCTCAAAGATCATTCCATTACCCGAAATCAGGCACAGCTTATTTTAAATGCGACTACCGGAAAATTGCTTGAAAGTACACGCAATGAAAGTGCAATTGCCACACTCAATGCCGGCATGTATGGCTTGCATATGGCGCGTTTTGCCGAGCCAGTCTTACGCTTAGGACTGTTTTTTTCTGGGCTATTGGGCTGCGCCATGATTGCCTCCGGTCTGCTGCTGTGGAGTCTGAAACGCCAGATGCAGAAAAAATCAGCGCGGTTTCATATCGGACACTATTTAGTGAACCGCTTGAATATCACCATGATCATTGGCTTGCCGCTTGCCATGCTGGCTTATCTCTATGCGAATCGTTTTATCAGCATCCCTGTAGGTGCACCAAATTATGAGATTTATAGTTTTTTCAGTATTTGGCTCGGCAGTTTCATTCTGGCATGTTTAACACCGCAGCAATATTTATGGAAAATTCAGCTTAAAATCCTGATTGGTACTGCTGTTATGCTGCCGCTGATCAATATTTATTATCTCATTTTCCATGATTATATTGATTCTTTTACAACTTACTGGCCATTTCTGCGAATCGATCTGATGTTGTGGAGCTTGGCACTGCTTGCCCTCTTTTTACACCAGAAAATTACGCCCATTCAGCAAAAGGCGGTCAATAAAATTCAGGCCAAACTAAAATCTGCGCAGCAGGAGTCTTCCACATGATATGGATCGCAGTAACCGTTCTTTTATGGCTAAGCTGCTTTGCCTTTTATGCGGTAAGTGCAAAGCAGATCCTAAAAACCCGAAAATCTCGTTACGCTTTTTTAGCTAATTTTCCTACGCACACTAAATTCACTGCGGGTATTTTCTTATTCGTCGCGATGTTTTTATTACGTACCCAGTTTAGCTCGAGTATTAGCTTTGTGGCTTTATGGGTATTTCTAAGCCCTGTACTGTTTATCTTTATTCTAAAAATAAACAATTTAGAAAAAAAACTATGAAGATTCGATTTGCACTATACGTCAGTATGAATATAAAATCTGGATTGCTCCCAGTATCCTAGACATGAGACAGCCTCATTTTGGAGCTGGAATGATCTAAATTAAATTCATCAGAATCACTCTATTTTAATATTAATAAATAAAGTCTAAAATAGTTAATATATTAGCTTATACATTGTGAATGTGTGCATACCTTTAGTTCTTTACGTTCTCCAAACTTCCGAAATTATTTTATTGGTCATTCACTTTCAACTTTGGGTACCTGGATACAACAAGTTGCCTTGGCTTGGATTATATACGAACTAACCAATTCTGCTGCTTTACTGGGTGTTATTGGTTTTTGCGCTCTTATTCCACAACTTATCGTCAGCCTCTTTTTTATTAATAACCATCCAGCATCTATGAATTGGGTGATTTTTATTGCGGCAAGTTTAGGTTTCACCAGTTTATTGCTCAGTCGTGGTATGAAAGATATTAACTAAACTTCCACTTCCATGGCTTAAAAATTGCAATCAATAATCCAGTCAAGCCAATATAACTCGCAGTTTCTGGCCATTCCTCCAATAATGGAATGGCCAAAATCACAGCAAAAAAAAGGAGCTAATACCAAAATACTACCAGCACGAAATGCACCCAAATCTCATAAAAGTTCTGTAACTTAACAAGAATACCTGTAAGCTGAGTTACTTTTTAACGAGTTCTTCTGAATAATCTCTTGCATCGGCCTAATAGATTTTATTTTTAAAAGCCAGAATATCTGGCCCCGAGCCACAACCAACATCAAAAATCCAAGTACCTTCAGACAACTCAGCTAAAAATGGCTGATATAGACTTTCCATATCAACTTCAAACGTTGAAGCTGTAAATTTTTCTGCATGCTTATTGTAGCAGTCTATTGTATTCATTACGGACACTTAGGCCAAAAGATATTTTTAGTCTACAAGAAAACAAAAATAAGGGAGCTAAGAAGCATCCCTTATTTTTGACTCGCCAACTTTTGAGTCTATAAAACCGACAACTAATTTAGGCATTTTTACGGTATATTTTTGTCAGAAATGGAATGTACCGTAAAAAATACCGTAAAAGTTTACGGTATCCTAAAACGCCTTCGGACATTATCGGATAATAGATAGATATAAGTTATTAATTTTTAATAATATTAGGATTAGGTTGGATGTGATCAAACACAGAAATGGTGCGCTCAGCGGGACTCGAACCCACGCCACAGGCTTCGGAGACCTGTACTCTATCCAGTTGAGCTATGAGCGCTTATATGAGGAGTGCGCACATCATAACAAAAAATCGCATAAGGTAAACAACTATATATAAGCTAGTGATTTTAGTGACTACGCTTTGAACAATCTTCTCACACCTTTATAAAAGAATTCCCACTCAATCACTTGGCTTATTTATACAGATCACTCACAATATCTCAATTTTTCACCATTTGAGATCTCCATGACTGATGCATTGACCTTAAGGGATTTGTCAAAGACCTATCGCAATGGCTTTCAAGCATTAAAAGGTATTAATCTGGATGTACCAGAGGGTGAGTTTTATGCCCTGCTCGGCCCGAATGGTGCAGGTAAATCTACAACCATCGGCATCATTAGTTCTTTAACAAGAAAAACTTCTGGGACTGTTGAAATTTTTGGTCATAACCTTGATACCCACCCTTCTGAAGCGAAACAGTGTTTAGGCGTAGTACCACAAGAATTCAACTTCTCCCAGTTTGAGAAAACGTTCGACATCCTTGTTACGCAGGCGGGTTATTACGGTATTCCAAAGAAAGTTGCTCAAGAACGTGCCGAAGAATATTTAAACAAACTAGGTTTGTGGGAAAAACGCGCTACACAGGCACGCATGCTTTCAGGCGGGATGAAGCGTCGTCTGATGATCGCCCGTGCCATGATGCATGAACCAAAACTGTTAATTCTGGATGAACCAACGGCGGGTGTCGATATCGAGCTGCGTCGCTCGATGTGGGACTTTCTGAATGAGATGAACAATAAAGGTACATCAATCATTCTGACCACTCACTACTTAGAAGAAGCAGAGATGCTGTGTCGCCGGATTGCAATCATTGACCGTGGTGTCATTAAAGAAGATACCACCATGAAGAACTTCCTCAATCAGCTAAATGAAGAATCCTTTATCTTCGATCTGGCCGAACCAATCGAACCTCTCCAGCTCGATATTATTGGTGTGAAGTTTAATCTGGTCGATCCAATGACATTGGAAGTCACTTTAGATAAAGCACATAGTATGAATGAGCTGTTCCAGTTACTCGAAGCACAAAACATCCAAGTACGTAGTATGCGTAACAAATCCAACCGTCTTGAAGAATTGTTTGTGAAAATGGTTGAGAAAAACCTCAATGGAGCTGCGCAATGAATTTAAATCAGCTTGGCGTTGCCCTCTATACCATCATTTATAAAGAAATCCGCCGCTTTATGCGGATCTGGCCCCAAACCCTACTTCCACCTGCCATTACCATGACTTTATATTTCGTGATTTTTGGTAATCTGGTGGGTTCACGGATTGGAGAAATGGGCGGCTTTAGCTATATGCAGTTCATTGTGCCCGGTTTGATCATGATGGCGGTCATTACCAACAGTTATGCCAACGTATCTTCTAGCTTCTTCAGTTCTAAATTTCAAAAGAGCATTGAAGAACTGATTATGAGTCCGGTACCGCTACATGCAATCCTGTGGGGCTATGTTCTAGGTGGCGTGGCACGTGGTATTTTGGTGGCAATTATTGTGACCAGCATGAGTCTATTTTTTACTGACTTATATATTACTAACTGGTTCGTCACTATATATACAGTACTCGTTACTTCGCTACTGTTTTCATTGGGTGGCTTTATTAATGCGGTATATGCCAAATCCTTTGATGACATCTCGATTATCCCCACTTTTGTGCTGACTCCCCTGACTTATTTAGGTGGTGTATTCTATGCCATCAGTGTTTTAAGCCCTTTTTGGCAAAATCTCTCTTTAATTAACCCGATCGTCTATATGGTGAATGCATTCCGTTTCGGCATTTTAGGTCATAGCGATGTCAATGTTTCCATTTCATTGGCTGTAATTACCTTCTGGTGTGCTGTGTTATACGGTATTGCTTACTATTTATTGTCTCGTGGTTCAGGAATGCGTGAATAATGAGTGTAGAACATTCTCTTCTTGGTAAAGACACCAACTATCCAACAGAATATCAACCGGAGATTCTGTACCCAATTTCACGTGCACCTGCGCGTGAGAAATATGCTCATATTGAAGCTATTCAACAAGGTACGGACTGGTGGCATATTTTTGAAATATCCTGGTTAAATGCTGCCGGTGTACCACAGGTCACAATTGGTCGAATGACTTTACCCGCATCTTCTCCAAATTTGATCGAATCCAAGTCTCTTAAGCTGTATTTCAATAGCCTGAATTTTGCCAAGTTTGAGTCTAAATCAGCTTTTATTGCGACAGTCGAACAGGATTTATCTAAAGCCGCTGAAGCGGACGTAAAGCTAGATCTGTTCCATGTAGATGAACTGGACATTTCCAAGCCTGAAGGAATCTGCCTGGATGAACTGATCCCAGAACGTCTGGAAAATCATCCTGATGCGACGTTATTGGCTCTAGATAATGAAAGTGATGAAAATGTCGAAGTTCAGCTATATTCACATTTATTAAGAAGTAACTGTCCAGTCACTGGACAACCAGACTGGGGTACAGTATTTATACGCTATCAAGGTAAAAAACCTTGTTATAAGAGCATATTGGCTTATATTATTTCGTATCGTCAGCACAACGGTTTCCATGAACAATGTGTGGAACAGATATTTGCCGATATCTGGCAAAATCTAAAACCGGAAAAGCTGATGGTATATGCGACCTATACACGCCGTGGTGGATTGGATATCAACCCTTGCCGTGTATCGGACTCCACATGGATGCCTCGCCCTATTCGTTTAGCGCGACAATAAGAAACATTGAGGTTTAACGATGCCTTTTTTTGGATTTATTCCTTCAGCAGAACTTTTAAATACAATTCAGACTGCACAGAAAAATAAAAATTCCAGCGAACCGCTGTATCCACTTCGTGACAAAACGGCATTAATGATCAATGATGAGATCATTGATGCTATTTTGACTGAACTTGTACGCAAGTTTCCAGCAAGTGATAAGCGTGATACTGCGGAAAAACTGGCAGGATATATCAAGTCCACGGTAGCAGTCTTGCTCAAGCAGTTATTGGGCAAAGCTCCCAATGATGTGGTACGTGAATCCATTGCCTTTTCTGAACGCAGTCTGTTTAAGGATCCTGAAGGCAACATCCGTATCGGTGAATCTCTGGATGCCAATCTGGTCACTAGCCTTAAGTACCAGTTTGCTGAAGTAAAAGCAGGCAATGAAATCGATAAACAGACCTTGAGCAATCTCTATAAAGAGTTTGGTGAGGCGACTGTGCGTCATTTCATGGTGGATTTTAACAAAACCCTGGATCTGGGCATGATTAAACGTAAAGCGGCCGATATCGGTGCTTCTGCAGTGATCAAGGCAATCAACATTGCTGCTGATAAAATCATCCTGAAATTAAACAAGGATGAACTAAAGGCAATGGCGGAATACCACGACACTTTGTTCTATTCTTAATATAAGTTGATCAAAAAAGCCTGACTGATGTCGGGCTTTTTTATTGCCAATGAAATAGCTTGTTACAGTAAACGCATCTTCACAAGAAAAATGCGTTAAAAATAGCCATACTTTGTCTCTTTTTGTCAAAGCGGTTGGATGTCATTATACAGTCAATGTTATCTTTGATAGTCCTGAGCAATTGTGTTCTGTTTACAAGATTTTATCGATTTTTTGCCTCTTTTCTCAGGCATAAATAGAAGTGCAGGATGCCCCTTATTGCCAACTCATTCATGAAATTGGAAATCACTGTCAGATGTTAAAACCACATTTTTATAAAAAACTTAAACGACTTTCTCTGGTATTCGCTGCACTAAGTTTTAGTAGTTTTAGCCAAGCCAATGATTTCCAAACGCATCCCTCTTATTCCGCTTTTAAAATCAAAACCATGCAACAGTATGGTTTAAGTAATGAACAGATTGACTGGGCCATGAATGGTACACGCAATTTGCCGAATGTGCTGAGCATCATGAGCCGTCCTGGTGAAAGCAAACCGTGGTATAGCTATAAAACCAATTTTCTGGCTGAAAGTACCATTCAGCGTGGTGTGCATTTTAAACAGCAGTATGCCGATACCCTGAATCGTGCTGAACAGCAGTTTGGTGTACCACAGGCGATTATTCTTGGGATTCTGGGAGTAGAAACCGGTTTTGGTAGCAACAAAGGTTCTTTTATCACCCGTGATGCATTAGCCACTCTTGGATTTAATGGTGATCGCCGCAATGGATACTTTCAGGATGAGCTTTCTGCTCTGATTGCCTGGTCATATAAAGATGGGGTGCCAACCAACTCCGTAGTGGGTTCTTATGCCGGTGCGATCGGTTATCCTCAGTTTATGCCAAGCAATATTCCCAAGTTTGGTGTCGACTATGATGGCAATGGTCATATTGATCTTCGTAACTCTGCTGTGGACGCTATTGGTTCAATTGCCAATTATCTGGCTCAGCATGGCTGGCAACGCAACCAGCCAATTGCTTTCCCTGCACGTTATGCTGGTTCAAATCCGGATGCAATAATTGCCAAGGACCTGACCCAGCCAACACCCTATGGTGTATTAAAAACTCAAGGAATTAGTCCTATGAATCCGATCGTAAAAATCGACGATCTGGATTTGGTCAATGTCATTCAATTGCAAGAAAATTATGGACCGATTTACTACATTACTTATCCAAATTTTCAGGTGATTACCACCTATAATCGCAGCCGAATGTACGCCACTGCTTTGTGGTTATTAGGTACAGAAATCGTGAGTCGATAAGGCTCTTATTTACCGCAAGACACAAAAGTCAACAAATATTTATGAGAAATAGTTCAAATTCTGGACTTTTTTCATACTTTGTTACAATTATGATTATTTTTTAACCAATTATTGTTTATTTTACGTTCTTTTCAAGACTATTTTAATTAAAGACTAGACAGGCTATTACCGGCATGAATATTATCCATTTCGTCAAATGTAGTTGCATAAGTTAAATATCAGGCTCGTTTACTTGGTTTTTCAGCACTTTAGATTAACCTTTTGAACCCGCTGCTAGGAGTTGATTCGATGCATTCTTCAATCAAATACTTAATGGCCATTGCCACGACCGTCACACTGACGCAGTCGCAGGCAGAATTGGTTCAGTCATCATCATTAAATAATGATAATGACCGTTCGCGTGTTGCCACACGTGTTCTGAATCGTGAAGCTCAAAGCTTCAATTCAAACTTTACAAATTTAAACAGCCTTTCAATCACTGAGCGTTCTGGCGATAAAGTTCGTCGTGAAACGATTGCAGCTAAAATTGAAATCCCTGAAGATGAGCCTTCAGTGATTGAAAAACTGAACACTGTTGCTTCCAACACAGTTCGTAAATTCAGCCAGACTGGTACAGCATCTTGGTATGGTCGTCAGTTCCACGGTCGTAAAACGGCTAGCGGCGAAACTTTCGACATGAACGGAATGACTGCAGCTCACCGCAGCCTCCCATTGAATTGTTACATTCGTGTGACTAACAAGAACAATGGTAAGAGTGTGGTAGTGAAAGTAAATGACCGTGGTCCATTCCATGGCAACCGTGTACTTGATTTATCTTATGGTGCAGCCAAGCAAATTGGCATCACCAATGCGGGTACTGCCAAAGTTAGTATTGAGCGTGTACAAGGGCCAAACTCTTAAGATTTAGCTTATTAACGCATTTGACCAAAAGCCACAGATAATGTGGCTTTTTTTTATGGAATGATTTGCTGTGCTTAAATTAGAACTTATTTCAGGTGTACTGTTACTGCTCTTATCTGCCCTGCTCGTCTATTGGTCTTTCTCCAGTAAGCTGACTTCCTGACGAGTGCGTTTTGACCACCACCCTGTTCTGCTTTATATTTTAAGAAATAGAAGCAGCAGGAGTGGAAAATGAAAACTGTAACGGAATGGTTTGATGAATACAGCGACAGTCATCAGAACAAGACTAACAAGCTGATCCACTGGGTCTGCGTTCCCACCATCTATTTTTCTATTATCGGTATTCTTGCTCACTTCAGTGCATTACTCACTGCATTACTGGTTGTCTTGGCGATGATCTTTTATACGCGTCTTGATATTGTATTGGCGGTTGCTATGGCAGCACTGACTTTAGTTATGGCCTGGTTGATCTGGATCCTGCCAGTTGGCGTCGGTTTTTATATCGGGCTATTTGTTTTTGCCTGGGTTGGCCAGTTTTATGGCCATAAAGTGGAAGGGAAAAAGCCTTCTTTTTTTAAAGACCTCCAATTCCTTCTTATTGGCCCGATTTGGTGCATGGATGCCTATCTAGGCAAAGTAATTCCTTTTTGGAAAAGTCGCCAAATAAGCGAAATGAAGCGCATTTAGCGCTATTTCTCATTTTCCTTCATGGGAAGGACCTTATTGATAGGTTCTTCCTTGATGTTTTAACCAGCCATCAACATGTTTTCGGCTTGGATCATGATGCGTCCAATGAATGACCCCACCTTTTTCGCTATATTCATATTCACCAAAAAATTCGACCACGTCGCCTTTTTGAATATTTGAAATACGCGGTGCCAGATCAATATTATGAGCGATCAGCACGGTATGGCCATTGTTTAGTTCTAAAATAAACTTCTGATGACGAGACCCTTCATTATCATCTTTTAATATCGCAATCACCTCGCCTGCACCTTGAACCTGAATATCACTTTGTCTTTGCTGATAAGCCTGTTGTATACGTGCAGTACCCGTATCTACCGTATTAATATTTGCACGATCAGGCTGCTGTTTATGTTGTTCAGTAGCTTCCTGTACAGGTGTGAAAGTATTGGTCAGTTGCCTGGGCTCAGACAGATCAAGCCCTAAATAAGCAGCAACCAATAGTACGATGACTACTCCAATCCCTATATTTGTTTTATTTACCATAATTCTCCCCTGATCAGTAATGACTTAATCATAAAAAAAGCCCCATTAAATGGGGCTTTTCTAACTTTTACCTAAAGGTAAAAATTATTGAGCAGCAGCAGCTTGAGCAGCAGCAACTTCATCAGCAAAGCTCATTTCAGCTTTCTTCTCGATGCCTTCACCCACTTCGAAGCGAGTGAATTGAGCAACTGTAGTACCAGTTGCTTTAAGGATTTCAGCAACTTTTTTGTCGTTGTCGATAACGTATTGTTGACGCTCAAGAACAACTTCGTTCAGGTATTTCTCAACAGAACCTACAACCATCTTCTCAACGATGTTTGCTGGTTTGCCAGATTCAAGTGCTTTCGCTTCAGCGATTTCTTTTTCTTTCGCGATTAGCTCAGCTGGAACTTGTTCAGCAGAAACTGCAACCGGGTTGAACGCAGCAACGTGCATTGCAATACCTTTACCAGTCGCGTCGTCACCTGTATAAGACACAACAACACCGATCTTAAGACCGTGTTTGTAAACTGCAAGGTTTTCGCCTTCAACAATTTTCGCACGACGTACTTGGATGTTTTCACCGATTTTTTGAACAAGCGCGATACGAGCTTCTTCAACAGTAGCGCCATCTTCAAGTTTAAGTTCAGCGATTTTAGCAACATCAGTTTCGTTAGCAGCAAGAGCAGCAGCAGCAACTTTAGCAGAGAAACCAGCAAAGTTTTCGTCTTTAGCAACGAAGTCAGTTTGACAGTTTACTTCTAAAAGAATTGCTTTGTTGCCTTCCTGAGCGATCGTGATCGCGCCGTCAGCAGCAATGTTACCAGCTTTTTTAGCTGCTTTTGCTTGACCAGATTTACGCAGGTTATCGATCGCAAGTTCGATGTCACCACCAGCTTCTGTCAAAGCTTTTTTACATTCCATCATTGCAAGACCTGTACGATCACGCAATTCTTTAACCATGCTTGCTGTAACTGCAGTCATGTTTATCTCCTAAATTCGGTAGAAAATGAATTCTTTATAGAACAGAAACGGCCCAGAGGATTCTCATGGGCCGCCTGCATACACGACGCTTACTTTGCCACCATCACGTGTCGCAAAAATGACAAGCTAGCGTCTAACGCATTAAGCCTCAGAAGCTGGAGCTTCTTCTGCTTTAGCTTGTGCATTTGCTTGTGATTGAGCATATTCTTTACCAGCAAGAATCGCGTCAGCCATAGCAGAAGCATAAAGAGTAACTGCACGGATCGCATCGTCGTTACCCGGAATAACGTAATCTACGTTGTCTGGGTTAGAGTTTGTATCAACGATACCGATTACAGGAATACCAAGGTTTTTAGCTTCTTTGATTGCAATTGCTTCGTGATCAACGTCGATTACGAATAGTGCGTCAGGTAAACCACCCATGTTTTTAACGCCGCCAAGACCGCGTTCAAGTTTTTCCATCTCACGAGTACGCTCAAGAGCTTCACGTTTAGTCAGCTTAGCGAAAGTACCGTCTTGAGATTGAGTTTGAAGGTCTTTTAGACGGTTGATTGACTGACGAAGAGTTTTCCAGTTAGTCAACATACCACCTAACCAACGGTGATCAACGTATGGTTGACCAGCGCGTTGAGCTTGCTCACGGATAATTGCAGAAGCTGCACGTTTAGTACCAACGAACAAAACTTTGTTCTTTTTGCTAGCCAATTGGTTAGCAAAGTTCAAAGCATCATTTAACGCAGGAACAGTGTGCTCAAGGTTGATGATGTGAATTTTGTTACGCGCGCCAAAGATATATTGACGCATTTTTGGGTTCCAGAAACGAGTTTGGTGACCAAAGTGCGCGCCAGCTTGTAGAAGGTCGCGCATGCTTACGTTGTAATCTGCCATTTTCTTTACCTTAAAGATTTGGGTTAGGCCTCCATATATCCGCATTCTCCACCCTTGCGGGCACCCAGAGTAATGTGACGATATATGTGCGGATTTTTAATACACCATTCATCAAGCTACGCAAATATATTCACGAAAAAGCATTTGATAAAATGGGCGGCTATTTATACCATAGTCGCACACAAATTTCCAAAAGTTTTTAGAGATCATGAACACTACTTATCAAGCTCCCCGTCGTTTAATTAAATCCGCTGAAGATATCGAAAAGATGCGTGTAGCTGGACGACTGGCGGCAGAAGTTTTGGATATGATCAAACCGCATATCAAACCAGGTGTATCAACGCTTGAATTGGATACGATTTGTCATGACTATATTGTAAATGTACAGAATGCGATTCCAGCATGTCTGGGCTATGGCGCAGCGCCAGGCCGTCCTGCTTTCCAGCATACCATCTGTACATCAGTCAACCATGTGGTCTGTCACGGTATTCCCTCTGAAGGCAAGATCTTGAAAAAAGGCGATATTCTTAATATTGACGTGACTGTCATCAAAGATGGTTTTCATGGCGATACCAACATGATGTACATCGTGGGGGGTGAAACTTCTATTCTGGCGAACCGCCTATGTAAAGTCGCTCAAGAAGCGATGTATCGTGGGATCGCAGTAGTTAAGCCAGGTGCAACCATGGGTGATATCGGTCATGCGATCCAAAAATATGTGGAATCTGAACGTTTTAGCGTAGTACGTGAATACTGCGGTCATGGCATCGGTACCACTTTCCATGACGAACCGCAAGTGCTGCATTATGGCCAGCCAAATACCGGTATGATCTTAGAAGAAGGTATGACATTTACGATTGAACCAATGGTCAATGCGGGTGTTTGGCAAACCAAATTGCTTGGTGACAAGTGGACGGTTGTGACTAAGGATCACAAATTATCTGCGCAATATGAGCACACTCTTTTAGTAACAAAACATGGCGTAGAAGTCCTGACTGCCCGCCCTGAAGAAGATTTGTCACGTTTTACGGCATAATCCTTACAGGAAGTGCACAAAAAAGGTTACCCTCAGGTAGCCTTTTTTATTTTATATTTCACATATTTTATAGATTTTAAGTTTAGCCTGAAAGCCTTCAGTTACTGCACCTTAACATCGAAGTTCAAGATAAACTTCGGCTATCAAAACACTTTTTCCGTAAAGTTTTATAAATTCTTTTGCCTAATGTGCACCAATATAGGCTAAGATATTGTGCTTTTTATTTTTTAATCCCTATAAGAAGGAATACTGCCGTGGACGTACGTCTCTCTGATCGTGTAAATGCCATCAAACCGTCCCCAACGCTTGCTGTGACTAACAAAGCTGCTGAACTTAAAGCTGCTGGTCATAACGTAATTGGCTTGGGTGCAGGTGAACCAGATTTTGATACACCACAACACATCAAAGATGCAGCAATTGCAGCGATTAACAACGGTTTCACCAAATACACCGCTGTAGACGGTACGCCAGGTCTTAAAAAAGCCATTATTGCCAAATTCAAACGTGACAACAACCTTGACTATGCAGCAAACCAGATCCTGGTTTCTTGTGGTGGCAAGCAATCATTCTTTAACCTGGCACTTGCCTTGTTAAACAAGGGTGATGAAGTCATCATCCCTGCACCATTCTGGGTAAGCTACCCTGATATGGTGATCATTGCTGAAGGTGTTCCTGTTATTGTGAAATGTGGTGAAGAACAACGTTTCAAAATTACTCCTGAACAATTAGAAGCGGCGATCACTGACAAAACTCGTCTAGTGGTATTGAACAGCCCTTCTAACCCGACTGGCATGATCTATACGAAAGCTGAACTAGAAGCCTTAGCTGCAGTACTGCGTAAATACCCAGAAGTGTATATCGCATCTGATGACATGTATGAACCAATCCGTTGGGATGACGAGTTCTACAATATCGCAACTGTTGCGCCAGACCTTTATGACCGTACAATCGTATTAAACGGTGTGTCTAAAGCCTATGCAATGACAGGCTGGCGTATCGGCTACGCAGCTGGTCCTGCGAAACTGATTGGCGCAATGAAGAAAATCCAGTCTCAATCAACTTCTAACCCGACTTCAATTTCGCAAGTTGCTGCTGAAGCTGCATTGAATGGTCCTCAAGACGTACTTGAGCCAATGATTGAAGCATTCAAACGTCGTCATGACCTGGTTGTAAAAGGCTTAAATGATATCAATGGTATTTCTTGCCTACCTGCGGACGGTGCATTCTATGCATACGCAAACATCAAACCATTGATTCGTGCCAAAGGTCTTAAATCTTGCACAGAATTCTCTGCTTGGTTACTGGAAGAAACTGGTGTTGCAGTCGTTCCTGGTGATGCATTCGGTCTAGGCGGCTTCATGCGTATCTCTTACGCAACTGCTGACGAAGTACTGGTTGATGCACTTGCTCGTATCAAGAAAGCTGCTGATTCAATCGAAGGCGTAGATGCTGCGATTGCTTCTATCGAAGCTGAAAAAGCTGCTAAATAATTTAGAGACTTTCTCAAGTTTTTAAATAAAAAACCCGCGTTTATCGCGGGTTTTTTATTTGTTCTCTTTAAATTTAATCTTAAATTTTGCACTTTCAAAACTAAAATTATGAGCGATCCGAATTAAACATCTCGATGACTTCAGCTTCAGTCATTTTTTGGGTTTGATTATTAAATAAATAGAAGGCTGGCTGGTGATCCACATAGATCTCTAGATTAAAATCCAGATCCTCAGGTAATTCCTCCAATGTAAACACATTGATATGGGCAAATGAATGATCTTTGGTCCGCCAAAAAATAAAAGTACCACAAACCCTACAAAAGCCACGCTCCGCCCATTCTGAAGAGTTAAAAACAGATAAATACTGCTGATCGACAAAATGAATATCTTCGATATCAATAGTCATTAATGGCCCACCGGTCTGGCGGCGACACATCGAGCAATGACAGGCAGCAACTTCATGATTCCTGAGTTGTACTTCAAACCGAGTCACACCACATAAACATCTTGCTTTCATCAGTATTCCTCATTGAACTTATTTTTTATATTTATTTTTAAGCCAAGGTATAAACCCTGCATACTCCAATCATACAATTTTTAATTGATGCCTGAGCCTCCATCCATCTAGAATTTAAAGATCATTCCAAAATCTAAAATAACAAGAGCAAGCAATGGATATCAAGAATCTATCAGGTTTACAGATTATGCAAGAAATGTGTAATGGCAACCTGCCGATGCCTTCTATGGCAACAACCATTCCCATGAAACCTACTTTAATTGAAAGTGGTCAGGTCACGTTTGAGGTGCAGGCAGATCAACACCATTTAAATCCTTTAGGCGGTGTACACGGGGGCTTTGCTGCAACAGTACTGGACACCGTAACAGGCTGTGCAATTCATACCGTTTTAGAAGCAGGCGCAGGATATGGCACGATTAATCTCAATATTAAAATGTGTCGCCCCATTCCCCAAAACAGACCATTGACGGCTATTGGTCAAATCATTAATACCAGCAAAAATCTTGCAATCTCAGAAGGAAAAATTATCGATGAAGATGGCAAGCTTTATGCTCATGCAACAGCCACCTGTATGATTTTTCGTTAAAAACTTCTAGTTTAAGAAAGGCTTAAAGCATACCCCACTTCGCATGCGGTGCTTGAACAGCTTTTGGTTGAGTCAAAGCCTGATACTCAAAATAATGTCTAGAGACATTCGCCAGACTTAATTCTTGAGTCTGTGCAGTAGATGTCTGCCAAACTTTAGACTGATTTGAACCCGTAATGAGATTGCCCGAAATAGCATAAATAAACAGATCTTTTGGCTGTATTTCAGGCGCATTCAGGAATACTTCAAAGCTAAATTGGCGTTCCTTCTCAACCAGCCATTTTTCTGCAAACCACAATTGTAACAAGTCACCCAAATACAACTGTTTTGCAGTTAAGGGCCATAAACGGATTTCAGCGCCATGAACAGGAGTAAAATATCGGGTAGAATCTTGAATAATATCAAGGTAGTTTTCTTGATAGAAAGACAGTTGGGCGAAAATTTGAGGGATAGTGAGCGTATTCATTCGCTTTCTCCGGTTTAGCCATTTTTGTGCTGGCAAGTAGGTTTAAATCCACACTGTTTGACCATCTGGTCAAACGACTTTATATTTTCAATTTAGCAATTCGCTTATGCGCTGACAAGCTTTTTTTGAATTTTATAATTGATTGTCTAAATTAAAATCAGACAAACTATATTTGCAATAAATATAGAAGTTTTTGCTTGACCCCTGTCAAAATCCCTCTATAATCGCATTCAGATTCTCCCATAGCTCAGTCGGTAGAGCGACGGACTGTTAATCCGCAGGTCCCTGGTTCGAGCCCAGGTGGGAGAGCCAAATTCAAGAAAGCCCAAGCATTTAAGACTTGGGCTTTTTTATTGCTCCAATCTTTACTCGCATCAAAACTTTTCATCTCCCCCGTCTCACTCCTCCATGAAACTAGAATGATACTGATTGATAAACATACTCTGATCAGATATGAAGGATTTTATTTTTAACTCGTACATTTTTTTAACAATTAATATTTAATATACCCCTAAGTAGAGTCGCCTTTCAATCGACACAGTATTATTAGAAATTTAAAATTGCTTAGGCTATTTTTTAAACTTAAAAGACACTGAGCTATACTTTCGATAGATATAAAAAATCCCCCATTTTGGAGGATTTTTTTAAGGATGGTTTAAGCAGCTTTTACTGGTACACCACTATGGAAGCGGAACATCTCATCTGGACTTAGAATCAGACTCTTTTCTACTTCACGAATATGCTCAATACGCGCCTGAATATCTTCTTTTGGATTTTTCAGTTTTGCTGTTTTCGCTACATCCATAGCGAGTGCCAGATAGTCCTCAAAGTGGCGCGATTCTGACTTGAGCAGGTAACGGTAATAACGTCCCAGCTCATCATCAACATGCGGTGCCAGCGCATAAAAACGTTCACAAGAGCGAGCTTCCACAAAAGCACCAATGACTAACACATCAATCAGCGCTTCCGGCTCATAAGTGCGGATCTCTTTGCGCAAGCCACCGGCATAGCGTCCTGCACTGAGACCAGTCCACTGCTGACCACGCTTGTTCATGAATTCCAGCACCTGTTCATAGTGCAGCATTTCTTCGCGTACCAGCTGTGCCAGCTTTACCTGTAAGTCTACGAAAAAACTATAACGAAACATCAGGTTCATTGCAGTACTGGCAGCTTTCTTCTCACAGTTGGCATGATCCTGCATCAGGATCTCCAGATTCTGTAAGGCTTCATCAAGCCAGGATTTAGGAGTTTCACAACCCAGAAAACCAATGACTGGTTTCATGAGTTCATCATAATCAATATTCGACATAACTTTTTAATCTTAACGTGCAGCTTTAATTGCAGCCTTCATTTGTTGTACAGCTTGGGCCAGACCAACAAAAACTGCATCTGCAATAATCGAGTGACCAATGTTTAATTCATGAATTTGCGGAATTGCAGCAATTGGAGTGACATTATCCAGATTCAGACCATGCCCGGCATTCACCACCAGACCTTTAGAAGCTGCATACTCAGCCCCTTTGATAATACGCTCTAGTTCGGCCTTTTGTGCTTCAGGTGTTTCAGCATCCGCATAAGCACCGGTATGGATTTCAATCGTTGGTGCACCACACGCGACCGCAGCATCAATCTGGGCAAAATCAGCATCAATAAATAGTGACACATCACAGCCAATCGTAGTTAGCTCTTGAGTAGCCTTCTTTACATCTTCAAAATGACCAACCACATCCAGACCGCCTTCAGTAGTGACTTCCTGACGTTTTTCAGGCACGAAACAGACATGCTGCGGCTGAATTTCTTTAGCAAAAGCCACCATTTCATCAGTCACAGCCATTTCCAGATTCATATGCGTGGTCAATACCGGACGCATACGACGTACATCATCATCCTGGATATGACGACGGTCTTCACGTAAATGCAAGGTAATGCCCTCTGCACCCGCCTGTTCGCAGATCAATGCAGCATTGACTGGGTCTGGGTACGTCGTACCACGTGCTTGTCTTAAAGTTGCGACATGGTCAATATTGACACCAAGTAATGCAGCCATAATATTTTCCTAACTACGATTGAGATTGAGAATTTTGGATCCACAATTGTCGACTTTTGAGTGGCCGATCACCAAGTAAGGCAGTGATGACCTGTCGATAAAGCTTCGTCAATAATTGTAACTGTTCTGGATTAAAATCCCTACCGTTTTCATAGCTCAACATAGTTAAAATCTGCTGCCCCGACAGGGTTGAACGTGAGGCTTTGGCAGAAGGCATGAAACCATCATTGAGCTGAAAATAGTAATGCTGTTGAGGAGCGATAACTGCCTGATTCGCATCAACTGAAAAGTCCAGACCATAACCAAGTTCTTCCAGCAAAACATGCTCAAACTGGCGCAAGATCTGCTTGAGATAGGTATTCGGATCAGTTTGTGTAGAAAGCTGCTGTAAAGCCACTAAAGTTTCGCCATATTTGGCATAAGTCTGCGGCATTTCTACTTCGAGTGGGCAAAGTCGCAGCAGAATCTCGTTCAGATAAAATCCTGAAAAGAATGCATCCCCAAAAAAGAAAATAGGCTGATTGACAATTTCGAGTTTAGTAAAATTTTTGAGTTCAGATTTACCGGATGCTTGCAAGCTGATTGGCTGATATTGTGGTGGTGGCGTCTGTCTTAAAATCCCATCGATACGGCCGTATTCCTGGGTAAATAAATGCACAATATGGCTGCGATCACGATATTTTCGGTGATGAATCAGGTATCCATGCAGCACTTCATTACGCATAGGCTGCTTCTTTAATCTTTATTCTTTTTTGAATTTTTCTCATCTTCTTCGTCATCCCCATCCGGAATGGCGGCGCCCACAACAGCCGCAGTACCTTTGACTGCGACTTTTGTAGTTTTATAAGCAACTTTTACTGGAACGGTCACAACTTTATGAATACAACCCTGCAAGAATAAAACACATGCAGTAATTGCCAGCAATTTCATCATGATCCGTTCCTGCAAAATTAAATATCGCTATAACCTAAGCTTTTTAATGCTCGTTCATCATCAGACCAGCCACCTTTGACTTTCACCCAAAGTGTCAGCATGATTTTCTGTTCGAACATTTTTTCCATATCGACACGTGCATCCATGCCAATTTTTTTCAACTTAGAGCCTTTTTCACCAATCACAATGGCTTTCTGGCCAGGGCGATCAACAAAAATCGTCGCATCAATATAGGTACATGCCGGTTTCATGCGACCGGTTTTCTCATTCAGGGTCGGCTCTTCCGTTTTAAAGGATTCGATCTGAACAGTTAAGTCGTATGGCAGCTCTTCGCCCAACTGACGCATGATCTTTTCACGGATAATTTCAGATGCCAGGAAACGCTCTGAACGGTCAGTCAGCTGATCCAGTGAATATAACGGTGGCTGGAACGGCAGATAGTTAGCAATCGTTGTACGCAGATGCTCAAGGTTAGCACCACGAAGCGCAGAAACCGGTACGATTTCAGCAAAGTTCATCAGCTTGGCACGTTCTTGAATCAAAGGTAATGCATGGTTTTTATTTTCTAGTGTATCAATCTTATTGATCACCAGAATGACCGGCATATCCGCATTTTTCAGCTTTTCCAAAACCAGGTCGTCGTTTGGCGTCCACTTATCTGCATCAACAACAAATAAAACCAGGTTTACATCCCGTAGTGCAGAGTGTGCAGCGCGGTTCATCATTTTATTGATGGCACGTACTTCTTTCTTGTGCATCCCTGGAGTATCCACAAATACTGCCTGAGATTTCTCATGTGAATCAATGCCCACAATCTTGTGACGTGTGGTTTGTGGCTTACGTGAAGTAATCGAAAGTTTCTGTCCCAAAATATGGTTCATCAAGGTTGATTTACCCACGTTTGGACGACCAACAATCGCAACAAAACCACTGCGGTAATCCGAAGGGATTTCAGTGCCTTGTTCGCTAAAAAATTGACTAATTAAGTCATTGCTGTCGCTTTGCGACTCGTGATCAGCATCGATGTGATCGGAATGAGTAGTCATTAAGACTTATGCTCCAATAGTTTTAAAATTTCTGCTGCAACTGCTTGTTCAGCAAAACGGCGACTTGAACCCTCGCCGATCAGGATAGGTAAGTCCTCAATCCGGCACTCCACTTTGAAATGCTGGTTTGGGGCATCCCCTTGAATATCTACAACCTCGTAAACTGGGAGAGGTTTCTTACGTGCTTGTAAATACTCTTGTAAGCGAGATTTAGGGTCTTTAAGCTGATCGGTCGGCTCAATATGGTCTAAATACGGTTCGTACCATTTTAACACAATCGGCTCTAACACGGTGAGATCACCGCAATCGACATAGATCGCACCAATAATGGCTTCTACCGTATCTGCCAGTATAGACTCACGATGATGACCACCAGATTTCAATTCACCGGTACTGAGAATTAAATTCTGGCTCAGCTTTAAATCATTGGCGATTTTTCCTAATGCTTCCTGACGAACCAGAGTCGCACGCATACGCGTTAAACGGCCTTCATTTTCGTGTGGATAAGCAGTGAAGAGATAATTGGCAATGATCATCCCTAAAAGCGAATCGCCCAGAAATTCCAGGCGCTCGTAGTTGTGTTTATGACTGACTGAACGATGGGTCAATGCCAGTTTCAGCAAATCAGCCTGTTTAAACTGATAGCCGATCCGCTTGGCAAGACGTTCATCATTTAGCTTTGACTGTGCTTTGATCAAACTCTTTCTCAAACTTCATCACTAAATCGATATTCATTAGAAAATTCTTGCGAACTTCATAATTCTTTCTTACGACCATCGCTTGCGCATTGTCGAGAATAACATTCTGCTTAATGTCAAAATCGCGAATGTTATTCATCTCTAAACGCTTAGACAGTTCCGAATTAAATTTCTCCGGCGTGATATTTGCAGGAGCTGTTTTTAATATCTCCTCAATCTGGCTATCTACCAGACGATCATCGAAATACGGACCCCATACCGCAATTGCGATTTTTGCCAGAAAAGCAAACCCCATAATTGCAAACAATATTGCAATATACGATGCACCTTGTTGATGTCTCATTTTTATTTTCCCAATTGAAACAATAAATTAGTCAATTGTTCCGTTTCGGCTAAACGAAGGTAATTTAAAACCTGGCTCTTTATGCATCCATACATAGAATGCGCGACCGGTTAAATTTTCTTCCGGAACAAATCCCCAGAAGCGACTATCAGCACTCTGATCACGATTATCCCCCATCGCAAAGTACTGACCTTCTGGAACTTTTACTTCCCAATATAAACCATTTTCACCTGAATATTTACCATTTTCCACAAAGTTGATAAATGGTGCCTGACGCGCCACATTTACCCCTTCAAGCTCACGCATGGTAAAGGTATGCTTACCTAAAGTCTCTTTGTGATAAATTGATTCAGGCGTATCTAAACGGTCTTTTTCACGGCTAAATTCAACGGGAACTTTAGTGACTTTTTCACCATTAATAATCAATTGACCATGATCATAGACAATATGATCACCCGGTAAACCTACAATACGTTTAATATAGCTAATACCAGGTTGTGGTGGATAACGGAATACCGCCACTTCACCACGTTCTGGACTTCCAGTATCAATAATTTTGCTATTTATGATGGGCAGACGCACACCATACTCGAATTTATTGACCAGAATGAAGTCACCTGTTTCCAGGGTGGGCACCATGGAATCAGATGGAATATTAAAAGGCTCATATAAGAATGAACGCAGAACCAGCACAACGGTCAGCACTGGCCAGAAGTCATAAGCCCAGGTAATGATAAAATTTTCATTGCCCTTGCCTTTGGTCTGTCGCTGTTTCAGAACAAACTTATCAAGCAGCCATATTGCAATAAAAAACAGCGTGGCAGGAACAAGAATTAAATTAAAATCAAAATCCATGGGCTTATATCCTTATTATTTTAGCGTTCGACTTTTAATACGGCTAAGAACGCTTCCTGTGGGATTTCTACGCTACCCACCTGTTTCATACGTTTCTTACCTTCTTTCTGTTTAGACAGAAGTTTTTTCTTACGTGACACGTCACCACCATAACACTTCGCCAATACGTTTTTACGCATCGCTTTTACAGTAGAACGGGCAATAATTTGTGCACCAATGGCTGCCTGAATCGCGACATCGAACATTTGACGTGGAATCAGGTCTTTCATTTTTTCAACCAGGGCAATACCACGGTGACGTGCATCCTGACGGTGACAGATCATCGCCAAGGCATCCACTTTGTCACCATTAATCAGAACATCAACTTTAACCAATGATGAACTTTCAAAGCGCACAAAGTTATAGTCCAGTGAGGCAAAACCGCGTGAGCAAGACTTCAGTTTGTCGAAGAAATCCATGACCACTTCAGCCATTGGAATTTCAAAGGTAATTGAAACCTGATTACTCATGAACTTCATGTCTTTTTGCACACCACGGCGCTCAACACACAAGGTCATCACATTACCCAGATATTCTTGTGGTACTAAGATATGACATTCTGCAATCGGTTCACGCAGGTCTTCTACTGTTGAACCGTCTGGCATTTTTGATGGACTGTCGACATAGATCGTTTGACCATTTTTCATCACCGCTTCATAAATTACAGTCGGTGCAGATGAAATCAGATCCAGATCGTATTCACGTTCTAAACGCTCCTGTACGATCTCCATATGCAGCATACCCAAGAAGCCACAACGGAAACCAAAACCAAGTGCATCTGAACTTTCAGGTTCAAAGAACAAGGCAGAGTCGTTAATCTGTAATTTTTGCAGCGCTTCACGGAAAGGTTCAAAGTCACTGGCATCAATCGGGAACAGACCTGCATAAACCTGAGGTTTTACCTTCTTGAAACCTGGCAATACTTCAACATCTGGAGTAGAGGCAAGTGTGATCGTATCACCAACTGGCGCACCAAAGATGTCTTTAATGCCCGCAATCACAAAACCTACTTCACCCGCTTCAAGAATATCGGTTTCGGTATGCTTTGGATTGAAGATACCTACTGAAGTAATGATGTGCGTCTGACCAGTTGATTTCATCAACATCTTGTCGCCTTTACGCACACGACCCTGTTTCACACGAACTAAAGACACAACGCCCAGGTAGTTATCAAACCATGAGTCGATAATCAATGCTTGCAGCGGTGCATCACGGTCACCTCTTGGCGCAGGAATCACATTCACCAGAGTTTCCAGCACACCTTCAATACCCAGGCCTGTTTTTGCAGAACAGGTCGGTGCTTCAGTGGCTTCAATACCAATGATGTCTTCAATTTCCTGAATCACACGTTCAGGTTCAGCCTGCGGCAAGTCAATCTTGTTCAGAACTGGCAATACTTCCAAACCTTGCTCAATTGCGGTATAGCAGTTTGCAACAGACTGTGCTTCTACACCCTGTGCTGCATCTACAACCAGCAATGCACCTTCACACGCAGCAAGTGAACGCGATACTTCATACGAGAAGTCCACGTGTCCCGGAGTATCAATGAAGTTTAGCTGATATTCCTGGCCATTCGGGTGTGTGTAGTACAAGGTCACCGATGCCGCTTTAATGGTAATCCCACGTTCGCGTTCAAGTTCCATAGAATCGAGAACCTGAGCCTGCATTTCACGATCCTGCAAACCACCACAGGTTTGAATGAATCGATCCGCCAGGGTCGATTTACCGTGGTCAATATGCGCAATAATCGAGAAGTTACGAATGTTTTTAATATCAACAGATTTTTTAGCTTGCGCCATGGGCTACCTTGAGAAAAAAACGCGCCATGCAATATAAAGGGATTGCACAACAAAAGCCGAATAGAAATTGCCGAGGATTATAGCAGAATGCAGTTACAGAAAAAGAATTATATTTTCGTCGCTCATTCCACTACTTTGTTTGCCATGAAATCGCTCTGACCAAGTTTTGGCAACATCAGAGCGATTGTCGTTTAAATACACACAACCACATTTAAGTGTGCTTCATTGTTGATATTTAATCTGTCAGATACAACTGACTAAAATCCAAAGGATTGATATCTGCTAATAAGGGTTGATAGGCTTGGGTAAATGTCGGTGACATCCGCTTCGGACGACCAGTGGCAATTTCCACACAGGCCCATTGCGTACTCCCTCTAAAGATTAGGTTCTGATCTGCCGGGCGATAGAAGGCATATTGGCGGAATGAATAGAGTGCATTGATATCATTTAACCAAGTACGCAAAATCAGCTCATCACCTTCAAATGCTGCCTTGCGATATTGCACATGATGCTCGACTGCGACCATGGCATGCTTTAATTCCAGGTACTGCTCTAGACCCAAACCGATCTGTTCAATATGCGCGGTTGCAACATCCTGCATCCACTGCACATAGACCACATTATTTACATGCCCCAAGATATCAATATGTTCTGGTTTTACTGTTAACTTCAGATCAAAAATACCCTTCACGCGTTTCTTATCCTTTAGATCATATAGCGACTTAGAGTCTACAGATTTTATTTGCATGGTAAATTGCCAAATATTAAAAAAACCGCCTGAGTTCAGACGGTTTTTACCAACCAATGATGCGTTTATGAGACCCGCATGCCCACGATCACGCGCTGTCCTTGACGGATAAGTGTTACCCGCGCGACGCTGCCTTTGTTTAATTCAGATACAGTTTCCACAAACTGGTTGCTGTTCAGAACAGTCTTGCCATTAATATTGGTCACCACATCATTCGGCATAATACGTGCTTGTGCCGCAACTCCACCTGGACGCACATCCTGAATCACTACACCACCTTTGATATCTAAACTACTCATTTCATTTGGTGTCAGGTTACGAATAGTGACCCCGATGACTGGTCCTTTGTTTGGTTGCGCCTGATTGCTGGCATTCGCTGGGGTATCGTCCGGTGCTGCACTTAAAGTGGCATTGATATTACGGCGTTTGTCATCACGCAAGACTTCTAACTGGATCTGCTGTTTTGGTGCAGAACGGTTTAAGTAATTCAACAATTCACTGGTCCGAGAAATATCAGTCCCGTTATATTTAAGAATGACATCTCCCGCCTGTAAGCCTGCTTTGGCCGCTGGCGAGTTGGGTGCAATCTGGGTTACCAATGAACCTTCCGGCTTAGACAGCTTATAAGATTCTGCCAGATTACGGTCAATATCTTGCAAGCTTACGCCCAGATAAGAACGGGTAACTTTACCATTGCGTTTCAACTGGTCTGCCACTTCCATTGCGACATCAATGGGAATGGAGAATGACAAGCCCATATAACCGCCAGTTCCACTAAAGATACGTGAATTCACCCCGACTACTTCACCCTGCTGGTTAAACAGCGGCCCACCAGAATTCCCCGGGTTTAAAGCTACGTCAGTCTGAATGAATGGCACTGCAGTTTCACCCATCATATTACGCATCTTGGCGCTGACAATTCCGGCAGAAGCCGAATAGTCAAAACCAAATGGTGAACCGATGGCGAGTACAGGCTCACCGACACGTAAACGCCCCACATCTCCCGTGCGTAATTCCGGGAAACCTGCACCATTGACCTTCAGTAAAGCCACGTCAGTACGTTCATCGCTACCTACAACTGTCGCATCAATTTCACGACGGTCATTTAAGGTAATGGTCACCTTGGATGCATTTTCAATCACATGGTGATTAGTCAGCAAATAGCCGTCTTTACTGATAAAGAAGGCGCTGCCATACCCTGTTTTTTCTTGAGGTGCACGTGGCTGAGGAATAATGACCTGATTACCAAAGAAACGGCGTAAAATATCTGGAATTTGTTGTTGTAATAGTTCTTCTTCGGACATTTTTTTAACAACATTGACACTCACCACTGCCGGACTGACTTGTGCAACCAGATTTGAAAAATCAACTGGAGTGGCTGCCCCCGCCTGCAATGCTGTCATTGTTAACGTTGCTGCAAATATTCCGTGTTTAACATCCAAGATTTTCATATATTTATTCACTCAAATGACTGATAAACCTATTTAAATTAGTTTTATCATAAACTATACAAAATTTAAGTAACGAAATGTTCTTATTCTACTTGCTGATATTATGCCATTTTTAAAGACTTAAGTTTCAGCTTTCATTACTTTTTTTCATAAATTTATGGGTAGATAAATGCTTGCCTTTTGTACAAAAAAGCGCTGTGATAGCCGGACTTTTTTTCAGTTAGCTGAATAGTCATGTCTAATTTACACACGACACATCATTTTGATGTGATTATTGTGGGCAGCGGCGGCGCCGGCTTAAGTTTAGCCTTATCTCTACCAGAACATTTTAATATTGCAGTTTTAGCCAAATCAACGCTTACGGATGCGAGTACATTTTATGCCCAGGGGGGTGTGGCAGCTGTACTTGATGAAATGGATTCTCTCGAGCAGCATATCGATGACACCATGATTGCCGGGGCACAATTGTGTGAAATGGATGCAGTCAAGCAGACCGTTGAAGGGGGCAAGCCTTCAGTCGATTTCCTGCTTAAGCATGGCGTGCAGTTCACACTAGATGAACAGGAACAACTGCATTTGACCCGTGAAGGGGGCCATTCTCAGCGCCGTATTATTCACGCAGCAGATGCTACAGGACGTGCAATTTCCACTACTTTGGTACAGCGCGCCCAAGAAAAGCAGAATATTCATATCTTTGAAAATTATATTGCGATTGATCTGATCTGCTCCAAAAAGCTTGGTCATGCAGGTGAAAACCGGGCACTCGGCCTGTATGCATTGGATGAACACACCGAACAGGTACATACTTTCCTAGCACCATTTACTGCCCTAGCCTGTGGTGGTGCAATGAAGGCGTATCTTTATACCTCCAATCCAGATATTGCCACTGGTGACGGTATTGCGATGGCTTATCGTGCCGGCTGCCGTGTCGCCAATATGGAGTTTAACCAGTTTCATCCGACCTGTTTATACCACCCGCAAGCGCGTTCATTCCTGATTACTGAAGCCATGCGTGGTGAAGGAGCATACTTGCGTCTACCGGATGGTGAACGTTTCATGCTGCGTTTTGATGAACGTGCTGAACTGGCACCGCGCGACATCGTGGCGCGTGCCATTGACTATGAAATTAAACGCCTGGGGATCCGTCATGTCTGGCTGGACATTACCCATAAAGATGAAGGCTTTATTAAAGAGCACTTCCCGACGCTGTATGCACGCCTATTAGAGCTGGGAATTGATATCACCAAGGAAATGATTCCGGTCGTACCAGCAGCACACTATACCTGTGGCGGTGTAGTGGTTGATGAGAATAGTCAGACTGATATTGCTGGTCTATATGCTATTGGGGAGACGTCTTATACCGGTCTGCATGGCGCGAATCGTATGGCCAGTAATTCACTGCTGGAATGCTTTGTGTATGGCATGAGTGCAGCCAAGCATATTCAGGAAAATTTTAAAGCGGATCAATCCGTACCTGAAGTCCCAGCTTGGGATGATTCCCAGGTAACGAATCCGGATGAAGATGTAGTGATTCTGCAAAACTGGGATGAGCTGCGTCAGACCATGTGGAACTATGTAGGCATTGTCCGTACCACCAAGCGTCTGGAACGTGCCTTACACCGGATTGAAATGCTGAAAAAAGAAATTACCGAATATTATCAGGATTATCAGGTCAGCAAAAACCTGATAGAACTGCGTAATCTGGTGCTGGTATCGGAGATGATTGTGCGCTGTGCCATGCAACGTAAAGAATCCCGTGGTCTGCACTATACCTTGGACTATCCGGAACAGTTACCTGAGTTACGCAAAACCGTACTGATTCCACCAAGTTTTAAAGTGGAACAACCATTGGTGAATGCAGCAGAAGTTTAAATACTTAAGTGTAAAAAACCGGATCTCATGATCCGGTTTTTTATTTGCTACATATCTTGATTGCAGCTTTCAAGATTTTTAGATAGATCTGAACTCATCACTTGAATATAAGCACAACTACGGCGTGCAGTCTGATGTGAATAATGCTCATTAAGTCTCTCTAGCAATTTTTCCCGCAAGTGAATACAGCTTCTGCTGAAATAGCTGTCCATTTTATGATCTACGGTTGCCATTGACCTTTCCAATCTTCCGGTCAATTGTGCCTCATTATTTGCGCAGGGCCAGCTTTTGTATCGCCGTTTCAAAATCAGCTGCATAAATAACAATTAAAACACAACCAATTGAATTTATTAATTTTTATCATTATGAAAAAAATATAGTTCTTTTATTTTATGTGATTAAGATACTGATTTAAGCGGAATCGAATAAGTTCCGGTGACATGTGCGACAGGTTCTTCTATACTTTCTGAATAGACCCAAACTTCCCCGACAATAAGCGCTTTTCCAACTTTCATCAGGCGACATTTTCCAATCAGATCACGTTGTCCATCCGGCTTACGCAAAAAATTAATATTGATATTGGTGGTGACAGCCAACCCCACCAGACCAATCTCTCCTAAAATTGCGACATACAAACCAAAGTCTGCGATCGTCATTATGGTTGGCCCAGAAATCGTGCCACCCGGGCGCAGCTGACTATCACTCACACGGTAACGAACAGTTGAGGTTTGAGGCTGTATATCCATGACCTCACAATGCTCAAGGCTTTGTGGAAATTCTACTTCTAAAAACTGCTGAATCTGTTCAAGTGTACTTTTCATAAAAAATCTTCCATATTGAAAACAATATAGAAGATTTTTAAAGAATTGAACTGGTTTTAATCTGACTGCTCAGACCACCTGTAATTCTGCCATGGCTTGAGCAAAAACCTGCTTTGGAGCTTGAGTCGCATCGAGACGCTTCATACGTTGCGGATGACGCTGCCACAAAGTTTCATAACCGCTTCTTACTTTCTCAAAGAAAGAGACTTTCTCTTGTTCAAAACGATCCAGCGCACCACGTTCACGGGCACGGTTCATGCCTAGTTCAATTGGCGCATCCAGCCAGAAAGTGACATCTGGCATACGTTTCACAAAATTATCATTCAGCAAATTCAGCTTGGCTTCACTGAGTCCACGCCCTGCACATTGATAAGCAAAACTGGCATCAGTAAAACGGTCACACAGGACTATCTTACCTGCCTCAAGCGCAGGCAGAATTACCTGTGCTAAATGCTGGGCTCTTGCGGCATACATCAATAACAGCTCAGTGTCATTACACATGGCTTCTTCATGATTCACCGTCAGCAATAGGGAACGGATTTGTTCAGCCATTGGCGTGCCACCCGGTTCACGGGTCAACACCACTTCTTTGCCCTGTGCAACAAAATCATCATAGATACGACGAATGAGCGTGGTTTTCCCTACACCTTCAGTGCCTTCAAAGCTGATAAACATGCTCACTCCTTAATTTTTTGAACGTAAAACAGTGAGATATTCCTGCACTGCTCTATTGTGATCTTGTAGATTCGTACTGAACTTATGCCCACCATTACCCGTTGCAACAAAGTAAATATTTTGTGAATTATCTGGATGCATCGCTGCTTCAATCGCTTTTTTGCTCGGCAGGGCAATTGGTGTTGGCGGCAAGCCTGAAATGGTATAGGTGTTATATGCTGTCGGTGTGCGCAGATCCTGACGGGTAATATTGCCTTGATATTTATCGCCCATGCCATAAATTACAGTTGGATCGGTTTGCAAACGCATCCCCATTTTCAGACGGCGTACAAATACACCAGACACCTGCTCCAGTTCGCTGTCCAGACTGGTTTCTTTTTCAATAATCGAGGCCATAATCAGTGCTTCGTATTTATTCTGATAAGGCAAATCACTGGCACGGTTTTTCCAAGCCTCATCTAAAGACTGCATCTGATGACGATACAAATCTGTCAGAATCTTACGGTCGGTTTCACCTTTGGCAAAGAAATAGGTATTCGGTGCAAATAAACCCTCAGGATGATCAAACGGAATATTTAACTCTTTCAACAATTGATCAGTTGGCAGATTTACTACTTCTTTCGTGACTAAATCATCTTTCTTTAAAATATCGATCAGCTGTTTGAAAGTGGTACCTTCAATCACCAGAATACGGTTCATCTGGGCATTTTCCGAATTGGAAATCATTTCCAGCACCTGACAGATACTCATGCCATCGCGTACTTCATAAACACCTGCTTTCATCGTGTCATGAATGATGAAGCGCTGATAAACTTTCAAAAGGATCGGAAAGCTGACATGACCTTCTTTCGCCAGACGGTCAATAAAGCCAGAATAGGTATCCCCAGCACTGATCGCCAGCATCTGTTTTTTACCTTCAACCGGATAATCTCTAAACAGGCTGCTTTTGAGAATCACGGCCAAGATCAATACAAGACCCAGGACAACGACCAATACACCTTTAAGTGGAAAAGCTGATTTCGCTTTATTTTTCTTTTTTCGTGTGGATTTGCTGGCGGACATATTTTAAATGATCTGATGTAAATGAAGACGATGAAATAACTCAATACAGACTTCTGTATCCAGTGTTTTTTGTTCAAATTGAGTAACAATTTTCATAGGGCTCAGTGCATTGCAGAAGAATAGACTCTGAATAGAAGAAATTTCATTCAAATCCAGACTGCGCTGTTCACAAATAATGCCTTGCTGCAACATACGTTCCAGAATCTCGGCACGCATTACCCCGGTAACACCATTATAGCGAAGTTCCGGAGTAATCCACGTGTTGTTTATCCTTAAAAAACAATTACTGCTCACCCCTTCAACAATTTCACCCTGCACATCACAAACCAGTGCTTCACTCCAACCCTGCTGATCTGCTTCCTGTTTGAGCATGACCTGCTCTAAACGATTCAGTGTTTTTAACCCAACTAATTGCGGCATACACAGACCAAGTGCAGTATTTAGGACACCACTTTCAATCTGCTCAAAGTGATGCTCAGGAAGCATTTGCGGATAGTAATACAGCCAAACATCTGCTGGATGGTCTGGCAAGCTATAGCCGCGCTGGCCAATGCCCCGACTCAGAATAATTTTCAAGGTGCCGTTTAAGCTAGAAGTTAATTCACGTAATTTTTCTAAGGTTACATCAATCAGGCTTAAGTCCGCTTGTAGCTGCATTTTCTGACTACTTATATGCAGGCGTGATAAATGCCGTTCCTGCAGTTCAATACGGTTATTGCGAATTCGGGCTGTAGTAAAGCAGCCATCGCCATAATGAAAGGCGCGATCAAGCAAATCTATCTGATTGACTTGTTGTGCATTTTTAAAACACAGCATGATTTCCCACCTCTCAGGTCGATGTCACGGTATGCAAAGCTATACTGCATCCACATATCTGTTTTACTCACATAAAATTCTTTTTTAATTATTTTTTATGTAAAAAAACTCCAGCTATTCTTGCCTCATCCAATAAAAACCAAGAACACTTGAGGCAAATATGAACGTCCGTAAATTAAAAATTGGGGTACTTGCAGCACTGATTTCAGCGACTGCATTTAGTGTGTCTGCAAAGGATTTTTTAAATGTATCCTATGACCCAACTCGCGAATTGTACGACAACTTTAACAAAGAATTCAGTGCTTACTGGAAAAAATCTACTGGCCAAGATATTAATTTTAAACAATCACATGGCGGTTCAGGCAAACAGGCACGTGCCGTGATTGATGGTCTGGATGCAGATGTCGTTACACTGGCTCTGGCAGCAGATATTGATGAAATTGCTAAACGTGGCCTATTACCGGCAGACTGGCAGAAGAAATTCCCGCAAAACTCGACACCATATACCTCAACAATTGTTTTCTTAGTCAAAAAAGGCAATCCGAAAGGCATTAAGGACTGGGGCGATCTGGTTAAACCGGGTGTAGATATCATTACGCCAAACCCGAAGACTTCTGGTGGCGCGCGCTGGAACTACCTGGCAGCTTGGGCATGGGCAAAACACCAGCCAGGGGGTAATGATGCCAAGGCACAAGAATTCGTTCGCCAGATTTATAAACAGACCAAAGTACTGGATTCTGGTGCGCGTGGTGCAACAACGACATTTGCTGAACGCGGCATTGGTGATGTATTGCTGGCTTGGGAAAATGAAGCACATCTGGCACTTCGTGAACAACCCGGCAAGTTTGAAATCATCACGCCTTCTCTGTCTATTCTGGCTGAACCACCTGTGGCAATTGTAGAAAAGAATGCCAAGAAAGATGGTAATGAAAATCTGGCTAAAGCCTACCTCAACTATCTGTACTCACCTGCTGGCCAAGCAGTTGCAGCAAAGAACTTCTATCGTCCTCGTAATGCAGCCGTGTTAAAGCAATACAGTCATGTATTTAAATCACTAAAACTGGTTACGATTGATAAAGAATTTGGAGGCTGGACTAAGGTTCAGAAGCAACACTTTGACAATGGCGGTATCTTTGACCAGATAGTAAAAGCGAACAGTGCAAAATAAAGTCTTATAAATGCAGCGTTAATGGCCTTATTTAATAAGGCCATTTTTCTTTCAAATACTTACCTATCCACTTATCTTTTATTTTCATATAAAATTCATTTTTAATTATTTTTTATGCATAAAGAATAAGTTTATTCTTCACTCATGTTACAAAACGTGTAAGAGTTTGAGGTTCACATGAGCATTACAACAAAATTAAAAATTGGGGTTTTGGCTGCTGTTGTTTCAGCAACTTCTTTTGGTGCAGCAGCGCGGGATTTTCTGAATGTCTCTTATGATCCGACGCGTGAACTCTATGAAGACGTCAATAAAGAATTTGGCAAATACTGGAAAAGCCGTACCGGCCAAACTATTAACTTTAAACAGTCACACGGTGGTTCTGGTAAACAGGCACGTGCTGTGATTGATGGTCTGCAAGCTGATGTAGTGACATTAGCACTGGCTGCTGATATTGACGTTATTGCAGAAAAAGCCAAATTACTCCCTGCGGACTGGCAAAAAAAATTGCCTCACAATTCTACACCGTATACATCAACCATCGTATTTCTGGTGCGTAAAGGCAATCCAAAAAACATTAAAGACTGGGGCGATCTGGTTAAACCTAATGTCGCAATCATTACACCAAATCCGAAAACCTCTGGTGGGGCGCGTTGGAATTATCTGGCAGCTTGGGCTTATGCAAAACACCTCCCAGGCGGTAATGATGCCAAGGCACAAGAATTTGTTCGCAAAATCTATAAGCAGACCAAAGTCCTAGATTCAGGTGCACGTGGTTCAACAACGACATTTGCTGAACGCGGTATCGGTGACGTATTACTGGCGTGGGAAAATGAAGCGCATCTGGCACTTCGTGAACAACCCGGCAAGTTTGAAATCATCACACCTTCTCTGTCTATTCTGGCTGAACCACCAGTTGCGATCGTAGAAAAAACAGTAGCGAAAAAAGGCAACAAATACCTGGCACAAGGTTACCTGAACTTCCTCTACTCACCACTAGGTCAAGAAATTTCAGCACGTAACTTCTACCGCCCACGCAATGAAAAAGTATTGGCAAAGTACAGTCAGGTCTTCAAGCCACTAAAACTGGTGACGATTGATCAGGAATTTGGAGGTTGGGACAAAGTGCAAAAAGCTCACTTTGAAAATGGTGGAATTTTCGATCAAATCGTAAAAGCCAATACAGCAAAATAAGTTTTGTATTGAACAGACAAGGAGCATTCACATGATACATACCCTCATTGTTCCAGGTGTTGGTGGCAGTGAACATGATCACTGGCAATCCTGGTTACAACGTGGCCTGATGCAATGCTCCCGTGTTCAACAGCAAGACTGGAACCATCCGGTACTGAGTACCTGGGTAACGCAGTTTGTCAAATCTGTACAGCAGATTGAAGATGATATTGAAATCGTAGCGCACAGCTTTGGCTGCCTGACCAGTCTTGCAGCGCTTGACCAGCATCCAGAACTTTGTCGAAAAATTAAAAAGCTGGTTCTGGTGGCTCCGGCCAATCCGGCCCGTTTTGGTGAAAATGGCTTTGCACGTGATAGCCAAACAGATTACAGCGCTTATTTCCATCAGCTCAAGCTTCAGGTTCCGACCATCATGCTGATCAGTGAAAATGATCCTTGGCTGAATTTTGAAGATGCACATGCTTTTGCCAAATCCTGGAAAATCCAGCCGGTTAATCTGGGCGCCGTCGGTCATGTCAATGTTGCTTCGGGCTTTGGCCCCTTCCCTGAAATTAAACAATACCTGAATTCAGAGATGTCGATGCAACATATCAGTAATGCTGATGAAGGCAAGTATTTTTTTAAATTTGCATTTTAGATGTTGCAAATTATGCTTGTCGCAAATTTCATTTTTAATATTCGCTGGTTGTCTTCAATCAGCATTCTCTCTTTTGAGGAGTAATCATGTCGCAGCGATCCCGAGTGCTGCCAGGATTTGGTCTATCTCTAGGCTTTACCCTAGCGTATTTGTCATTAATCGTTCTTATTCCGCTGTCTGCCGTATTTATTAAATCACTTGGCATTGGCTGGGATGGCTTATGGGAAATCCTGAGCTCTGAACGTATTCTCAAGTCACTTCAGCTGAGTTTTAGTGCCGCCATTATCGCAGCCCTGATCAATGTTGTTTTTGGTCTATTACTGGCTTGGTGTCTGGTACGGTATAGCTTCCCAGGTAAACGTATTATTGATGCTCTGGTAGATTTACCATTTGCCCTGCCGACTGCCGTAGCCGGTATTGCATTAACTTCACTGTATGCACCTACAGGCTGGATCGGTCAGTATCTGGAACCAATAGGTATTCAAGTGGCTTATACCCCAATAGGTATTACGCTGGCGCTGATCTTTATTGGGATTCCTTTTGTGGTGCGTACGGTTCAACCGGTACTGTCTGATCTGGAAACTGAACTTGAGGAAGCTGCTTCTGCGCTCGGGGCAAACCGCTTCCAAATCGTGACCAAAATTATTTTCCCGATTCTGCTACCCGCATTGATTACAGGCTTTGCACTGGCATTTGCACGTGGCGTGGGTGAATACGGTTCGGTCATCTTTATTGCCGGTAACCAGCCGTTTAAAACGGAAATTGCTCCTCTCATGATTATCTCGCGTCTGGAAGAATATGACTATGCGGGTGCAACCACGATTGCTGTCGTGATGCTATTGATTTCATTTGTGATGCTGTTCCTGATTAACTTGTTACAAGCTTGGGCTAGCCGTCGCACAGGGAGAACTGCACGATGAGTTTAAATACCAACAGCAATGCACTTGCTGAAAAGCTGCAATCCCGTGATGCAACTCGCGAGCCAAAATGGGTACGTTATACCCTGCTCACCATTGCCCTGATCTTCTTCTTAAGCTGCCTGATTCTGCCGCTGGTATTGGTCTTTGTTGAAGCGTTCAAGCAAGGCGTCGGGGTATATACTCAGGCACTGGTTCATCCAGACACATTATCTGCGGTAAAACTAACACTATTAACTGCTGCAATTGCAGTACCGTTAAACGTGGTATTTGGTGTGGCTGCTGCCTGGTCAGTGGCGAAGTTTAACTTCCCGGGCAAGTCCATTCTGACCACGATTATCGATCTACCCTTCTCGGTATCACCGGTCATCGCCGGTATGATGCTGGTGCTGATTTTCGGTACCCAAGGCTGGATGGGCAGCTGGTTAATGGATAATGACATTAAGATCCTGTATGCCGTACCCGCAATTGTTTTGGCCACCATCTTTATTACGGTACCTTTCGTAGCGCGTGAATTGATTCCTTTAATGGAAGCTCAAGGCACCGAAGAAGAAGAGGCTGCAATTGTACTCGGTGCATCAGGCTGGAAAACCTTCTGGAAAGTGACTCTGCCAAACATTAAATGGGGTCTGATCTATGGCGTAATTCTGTGTAATGCACGTGCCATGGGTGAGTTCGGCGCGGTATCGGTAGTATCTGGTCATATCCGCGGTGAAACCAATACTTTGCCGCTACATGTCGAAATTCTCTATAACGAATATACCTTTAGTGCTGCGTTTGCTGTGTCTTCGCTCCTGGCTCTCCTCGCAATTGTAACCCTGGTGCTTAAAACCTGGGTAGAAATGCGCCAGGAAAAACAAAACAAACGTAATGACGATTTAACAGTTTCTTAAGGAATGCCCACATGAGTATTCAAGTTAAAAATATTGAAAAACACTTTGGTGCATTCCATGCACTGAATAATATTTCCCTGGATTTCCCGGATGGCCAGCTAGTTGCACTTTTGGGTCCTTCAGGCTGTGGTAAAACCACTCTGCTGCGTATTATTGCTGGTCTTGAATCTGCAGATGGTGGTCAGGTCATTCTAGAAGGTCAGGATGCAACCAATGTTCATGTGCGTGAACGTGAAGTCGGTTTTGTCTTCCAGCACTATGCGCTATTCCGTCATATGACAGTGTATGACAACGTGGCATTTGGTTTACGTGTTCGCCCACGTTCAACCCGTCCATCAGAGACTGAAATCAAGAAACGTGTCACCCGTTTACTGGATCTGGTACAACTTGGCTTCCTAGCAGATCGCTACCCTGCTCAATTGTCTGGTGGTCAGCGTCAGCGTATTGCGCTTGCGCGTGCCCTAGCGGTTGAACCACGCGTACTATTACTAGATGAACCTTTTGGTGCGCTAGATGCCAAAGTGCGTAAAGAACTGCGTCGCTGGTTACGTACCCTGCATGATGAGCTGCATATCACTTCTATTTTCGTGACGCATGATCAGGAAGAGGCACTGGAAGTTGCAGATCAAATTGTGGTGATGAACAAAGGGAATGTCGAACAGATTGGTTCACCACGTGAAGTATATGAAACTCCGAAAACGCCATTCGTGTTCGACTTCTTGGGTCAAGCCAACCGTTTCGAAGGTCAGAATAATGGCGGCATCATTCAGTTGGGTGAAGATCGCATCCAATTTGCTGCGGCACAACAACATCCACAAGGTGATGTCATTGTATTTGCCCGTCCTGATGAACTGCGTATCTCTGCTCAGCCACAGGACAATGCAATTCAGGCGACCTTTATTCGTGAATTATGGATTGCCGGTAAAGTCGTTGCAGAACTGAAGGACCGTCAGGGTAACCTGATTGAAATTTCACTAACACCGGAAGAAGCGCGAGCGCATCAATTCCGACCAAATCAGACTGTATGGTTAAGTCCACTTAACCTGCATTTATTTGCGAATCAGGTTGCTTAAGACACATTCAGATGGGGCCATTTCAGCCCCATCCGCTTATAGGGTATATAGAAAATGAATTTCCAACAATTAAGAATTATTCGAGAAACTGTTCGTCAAAACTTTAATTTAACTGAAGCTTCTGCAGCACTGTATACCTCACAATCGGGTGTGAGTAAGCATATTAAAGACCTAGAAGATGAACTTGGTGTACAGCTGTTCATTCGTAAAGGTAAGCGTCTACTCGGTTTGACTGAACCAGGTCAGGCACTGCTCGGAATTGTGGAACGCATGCTGGTCGATGCTGACAATATCAAACGTCTGGCAGATGACTTTAACAAGGTTGATGAAGGGACATTGACCATTGCGACAACGCATACCCAGGCACGTTATGTATTACCGCCGATCGTGAATCAGTTTAAAAAAGAATTTCCAAAAGTTCATCTGATTCTGCAACAGGCCAGTCCGGTTGAAATTACCGAAATGCTGCTACAAGGTGAAGCAGACATCGGGATTGCGACTGAAGCCTTAACGACTGAAGATAACCTGGCCAGTGTGCCGTACTATAACTGGCAACACAGCATTATCACGCCTCAAAACCACCCATTAACCAAGAAAGATAATATCCGTATTGAAGATCTGGCGAATTATCCGATCATCACTTATCACGGTGGTTTTACAGGTCGCTCTAAAATTGATACCGCTTTTGAAGAAGCGGGTTTTGATGTGGATATTGTAATGTCCGCCCTAGATGCCGACGTAATCAAAACTTATGTAGAGCTGAATATGGGGGTCGGTATTGTCAATGATGTGGCATACGACCCAGAACGTGATTATCGCTTAAAACAGATTAAAACTGATATTTTTGGTGTAAATACCACATGGATTGCTGTACGTAAAGGCCATTTATTACGTGGTTATGGCTACGAATTTATCTCGCTTTGCTCTCCAGATGCAGACATTCGAGCATTAAAAAAAGTGGCTTATCCGGATGACTAATCTATAAAATCTAAATAGATGAAATGAGGCTTTTTAGCCTCTTTTTTATGTTTGTTTGAAATGAGTAGGTTCAAAATACAGGCATAATTGAACTTTAAAATAATATTTAAAAACTAAGAAGCTTCTGGATTTTTAGCTTGATTTATTGAAGTAAGATTAAACACTTAAATTAATTTAATAACTTGATAGATATAAAAAAACGAGCCGAAGCTCGTTTTTTCTTGAATCTAATCATTAGAAGCGGAAGCTTACACCCAGTTTAGCTACTGGAAGCCATTCGTATTTATCATCATTACGTACTTCATTAATGTGCTCTTCTACTAGAGCAACATCAGTTGGAGTTCCACCATAATAATTTACATTGGTAACGGTTGGATTACCGGCATAATACGCTCCTAATTCTCCAAACAAGCCCCAACGATTAGTAATTGCTGGAGAGAAACCGATACCTACATAAGGGGCAATTTTATTACTGTAATCTAGATCATAACCTAATCGCTCTAGACCTGTATTTTCACCATTTACTTCAATAGTACCGCCATCATTACGTGCTAATAAACCATATTGTTGATCAAGATACCCTACCCCAAATGCCATATAGAACCAGTTAGCCCAAGGACGAATTTCTGCATTTAAATAAGTCAAATTATTGTCCATGTCTACATCATAGTTCACATCGTCTACTTCAACATCGTCTGACCAAGAGATATCACCGCCGTTATAACCTAAGGTTACACCTACATATGGGTTAGCGCTCCAAGAGATTGCACCACCGTAACCAGTAGTACCGACTTCAGCACGTACAGATGCTGGCTTAAAGAAAGAGAATTCAGCAACGCCTTCATCGGTTACAATGACTTCATCAGCTGCCATGACAGAAGTGGTTGCTGCAGCAAGTACAGACAGCGCAAAATATTTAGCAAAAGTTTTCATCTATGTCTCCTCAAAAAAATTATTTTTAACGTTTTTACTCTTCGTTATGCCTGCATCTTAATTCACAATCTGATCACTCTTTATTCAAGTTTTGCTGAGTTTATGTAAACTTTTGATACATTTGATGCCTTTTATATGATTTTCATGAGGTTTTTTGCACAGTCACCTTAATTGGATGCTTTTACGGGAAATTTTCTGTTTATTGATTAAATCATGAGCTATATAAATATAATATTCATTAATTTTTTAATGAAACTTGACACATCCATTTTCTCCATAATTCGGAAGAATTAATTTTGATACAAGTCGTGTTTTCCATCTAATCTTTGCTCAATATAGTGTAAAATCTTGGAAATTTTTTTTCTGGAAGGAAGATCATGTCTCAGCTTTCAACAATCATTGAACAAGCGTTTGAAGACCGTGCGAATTTCACAGCAGCGGATTGTCCTGCTGAAGTTCGTCAAGCAGTTGAGGAAGTAATTGCTGGCCTGGACAATGGCTCTTTACGTGTAGCTGAAAAAATCGATGGTGAATGGGTTGTTCATCAATGGATTAAGAAAGCTGTATTGTTGTCTTTCAAACTGAATGACAACAAACCAATGGAAGCATGTGATCTTCGCTTCTATGACAAAGTAGATACTAAATTTGGTGACTGGACTGAAGAACAGTTCAAAGCTGCTGGTGTACGTGTAGTACCACCTGCTGTAGCACGTAAAGGTTCTTACCAGGCGAAAAATGTGGTATTGATGCCTTCTTATGTGAACATCGGTGCGTATGTTGATGAAGGTACGATGGTTGATACATGGGCAACTGTAGGTTCATGTGCGCAAATCGGTAAAAATGTTCACCTTTCAGGTGGTGTAGGGATTGGTGGTGTTCTTGAGCCACTTCAAGCAAACCCAACCATTATCGAAGACAACTGCTTTATCGGTGCACGTTCTGAAATCGTAGAAGGCGTAATCGTAGAAGAAGGCTCTGTGATTTCTATGGGCGTATTTATTGGTCAATCCACCAAGATTTATGACCGTGAAACTGGCGAAATCCACTACGGCCGTGTACCTGCTGGTTCAGTCGTTGTATCTGGCAGCCTTCCTTCTAAATGCGGTAAATACAGCCTGTACGCTGCTGTGATCGTGAAAAAAGTTGACGCGAAAACACGTGCGAAAACTAGCCTGAACGATCTGTTGCGTGAAGACTAAGTCTTAACTTTTTAGGAACTTAATGTTCCTCAGAGCTTTAGTCGCTCTTCGTCTCTACGGTTAGTAATGATCGTAGGGATTTTTATTTTTATACATTGTTCTTTCTTCCCTGGTTAATTTTGTTATGAGTACGCTTCGATCTTCTGCTATCCCTGTTTCTGATCCGTCTGCGGGTTTACGCATCACGGAGATCTTTTATTCATTACAAGGTGAAGCCAATACAGCTGGTCTGCCAACAGTCTTTATCCGTTTGACGGGTTGTCCACTGCGTTGTACCTATTGCGATACTACCTATTCTTTTGAAGGTGGTGAGCGTAAATCTTTAGAAGAAATCATTCAAACCACACTCGATTTTAAGACACCTTATATCTGCGTGACTGGTGGAGAACCACTGGCGCAGCCGAATGCCTTGCCGTTAATGCAGCGCCTGGCCGATGCAGGCTGTGAAGTCTCCTTGGAAACCAGCGGTGCGCTGGATGTGTCTAAGGTAGACCCTCGTGTATCAAAAGTATTAGACTTGAAAACGCCAACTTCGGGTGAAGTTGCACGAAATTTGCTTTCCAATCTCGACCATTTAACCCAGCACGATCAGATCAAGTTCGTAATCTGTAATCGTGAAGATTATGAATGGTCCAAACAGCAGGTTGAACAGTACCAGCTTAATGAAAAAGTCAGTACGGTCTGGTTCTCGCCTGCTTTTGAAGTTGAAAAAGGTACGGCGCGTATGCCACAGCTGGCACGTGATCTGGCCCAATGGATTTTAGAAGACCATCTCCCTGTTCGCTTCCAGCTACAGTTACATAAACTGTTATGGAATGACGAAACTGGTCGTTAATTATTTATCAAATATTTTGGAGATTTAGCTATGCGCCCTCGTGCCATTGTATTGTTATCTGGCGGATTAGACTCAACCACGTGTTTAGCCTGGGCGCAGGCACGCTACGAATGTATTGCTTTAAGTTTTATGTATGGCCAGCGTTCGACCACTGAACTTGATGCAGCAAGAGCTTTGACTGGTCGTGCAGGTGTGGAACATCGTGTCATCAATATTGACTTAGGCAACCTCGGTGGCTCTGCCCTGACTGATCACAGTATTGATGTGCCAGACCAACTTCAGGAAGGTATTCCTGTGACGTATGTCCCAGCACGCAATACAATTTTCTTGTCTTATGCACTGGCTGCAGCTGAAGTTTTTGGTGCAGAAGCAATTGTGATCGGAATTAATGCCGTCGATTATTCCGGTTATCCTGACTGTCGTCCTGAATTTATTGAAGCCTTTGCCAATATGGCACGCCTTGCAACCAAGGTCGGTGTAGAAGGTCAAGCGCTCAAATTTGAAACACCTCTGTTACATTTATCCAAAGCAAATATCATTCGCTTAGGTCTTGATCATGGCGTAGACTATAGCCAAACGGTATCTTGCTACCAGGCAGATGACCAAGGACGTGCTTGTGGTACATGTGACAGTTGCCGTCTGCGTAAACAAGGTTTTGCAGATGCAGGTGTTGAAGATCCGACACGTTATATACCGTAATAACAAGGTAAAGTTTATGAAAAATTTTAAGTCAAATATTGTTCTTTCAGCTTTAGTTTCAGCCGCTGCGCTGTTTGCAACTACTGCTCAAGCAGATGACAGCAAACTGCAAAATGCTTACAAAAGTACCAATATTAAAGCTGCTCTGATCAATGTTTGTAAAGAAGAAACTGGCAAAGGCAAACAGCTGACCAGCTCTGAAGTGAGCAAATATTGTACTTGTGCTGTTGAAGCAGATGGTAAATTAACCAATGCACAGAAATGGGAAATTCAAAGCACGATTAACCAGAAGAAAAGTCCAGCAACTTTAGCTTTTGTACAAAAGCAAAATAAAGATTTGCAAACATGTTTTGGTCCACAGTTAACCGGTAAGTTAAAAACCTTAACTGAACAGGCCCAAAAAGCTGCTGCTGCCAAAAAATAATTTCTGATTATTCTTTGCATAAATAAGCCACTATAATGTGGCTTATTTTTTTGTGAAAATTACAACAGCAATGGAGTTTTTTATGTCTGAGATCGGCTTGCTTGACCATTTTTTCCCTACTACGACTGGTGAAATCAACTTGGCTCAATTAGATGCAGCGTGGTTAATCATCTATTTTTATCCAAAAGACTCCACCCCAGGTTGTACTACACAAGCTGTTGGTTTTTCCTGTTTAAAAGACCAGTTTGATGCACTAAATACAACAATTCTGGGAGTATCACGCGATTCAGTTAAAGCTCACCAAAACTTTACGGAAAAGCAGAACCTTAGCATCAACCTGATCAGTGATAAAGAAGAACTACTCTGCAATCATTTTGACGTGATTAAAGAAAAGAACATGTATGGCAAAAAAGTTATGGGCATTGAGCGTTCTACTTTCATTTTCCATAATGGCAAACTGGTGAAGGAATACCGTAAAGTAAAAGCAGCGGGTCATGCTGAACAGGTTTTAGAAGATTTAAAAGCACTCCAAGCAGCTTAAAATCTATTTGATATAAAAAAATGAGTCCCAATTAGACTCATTTTTTATCACTCACACAAAGATCAGGGATACTGCAACTCCCCCACATTACCATCGCAATCAGTACATCAAGATATCAGTTCACAGCAACAAGCCATGAAAGGCTGTCAGGCTCAACTGATTGGTGCTATGCGTTATAGAATGGTAGCGACACCTGCATTTTTTCAGCGATGGTTTGGTCAAGGCATCCATCGCGAGTCTCTACGTAAGGCCCCTGCGATTATTTATAATGATCAGGATCACATGCATGATAAAGCTTGACTGACTCATTACGGTCTTTTTCAACAAAGCTATCCTTCTTACTATATTCCTTCTTCGACTACTTTTGCAGAAGCAGTCTTTACCGGACTGGGTTATGGTCTGGTGCCGGATTATTAGATTTTAGATCGGTTTCAACAAAACGCTTTGTTAAAAATCCTTCCAGAATGCAGAACAGATGTGAAACTGTAGTGGCATCACTGGAAACAGCAGTCACAAGCTTTACAACAACTCACCCAAACTATTCTAGAACAGGCAGAGTAACATTTAAATTATTCCATTCCAATTTAGACTGCTCTGCCACATTCAAAGAAATGAACAGCTAAATTATGAGGCTTTCCACTGCCCGATCAGATGAATATTAACCTTTTCACCTACACCAGCCGTGGCTTTTTTCATACCAAAATCTGAACGGTTAATCACTGTTTTCGAATTTACATCAAGTAGATTCGGGTTGGTTTTATTTGGTGTTAGCGTGGTATCAAAAACAACTGGACGCGTCACACCCCGTAAAGTCAAATTACCCAATACTTGATAGCGATTCGTTCCATTTGGTTTAAACTGGGTACTTTTAAAATTCACAGTTTTATAACGTGAAGCATCAAACAAATCCTCACCCATAATCATATTTTTTAGACTTGGCTTGGACAGCTGCAGGCTATCCACCTGCATGGTAAATTCAGTTGAAGCCTGTTGTGGTTTTTGAGGATCAAACTGCATCGAGGCCTGGAATTGCTGAAAACTTCCCTTTACGACAGTCAAACCCAATGAATTAATACTAAAACCCACACTACTTTTAGGCGTCAAGCTCCAGCTGGCGTAGGCTGCTGATATACTTACTACTGAAAGGCATCCTGCATAGGCTATATTTTTTAGGATAAGATTCATTGTGTTGCTCCCTAACAATCAAATGAACTCCTCACCTTAAAACAGTTTTAGCTCAGATTCGTTTTATCATTCGTTTTAAACTTGTGTGCCAATTGTTGATAAGTCTCAGTATTTTTAAACTTATGTAAAAACTCGCTGGTTCCTAAAGGAAATGCTGATTCCATAATGTCACCACGATAATAGGCTTCCCGTAATGGTGTTGCTGAAATGGCACCGACTAGACTGTCTAGTTCCACCATTTCCCATTCTGGGAACAGTCTTAAATAATAAGAGGACTCATCTTTAAAATGTCCAATCAGACCAACTTTGGCATTTAGCTCTGCCACTCCGGCAACCAGTAATTTTACCAGTTTTTGCCATTTTTCATCATTATAGACATCAATGACATGTACGAATTTAATACGCTTTTGATCTGCTTCGGAAAAATTCGACAGGATCATTTCTTCACGTTCAGAGGCTAGAAATGGGTTTTTGATATTACGTTCCTGCTGCGCTGATCCTAAAGCCAGAATCACCTGCTGGCTTTGCTGCAAAGCAATTTTAATGGTTTGCATATGTGCCAGATGAAAAGGCTGGAAGCGACCAATAAAAACCAGATAATCAAATTTATATTTCATAGCACATCTTACTTTTATGAACGCATCAGTTATGTCGTAGGGAAATTTTTACGACATAATAAGCGCCAATAAATTCATATTAATAAAGCAAGGATAGTACGATGACACTGAGCTGTATTCAACAACCGCATCAGCATTTAAATGCAAATTTAGACAATGGCATACTGACCTTAGCCATTCACCGTCCTGAAGCGAAAAATGCGCTCTATGGCGAGCTTTACTTATGGATTGCTCAGGCCCTGGATGAAGCGGATCAGGATAGTAGCGTGCGTGTGGTGATTTTGCGTGGTCAGGATGCGGACTTTAGTGCCGGCAATGACATGCAGGACTTTATGAAGTTCATCCAGACGCCTTTACAGGGTAAAGCCGGTGATACACCGCCATTTGTCCTGTTGAAGTCTGCTGCAAAATTCTCCAAGCCGTTGATCGCTGCAGTGCGTGGTGTTGCCATTGGCATCGGGGTAACGATTCTGCTGCACGCCGATCTGGTGTATAGCGACAATACGGCCCTGTTCCAGATTCCATTTGTCAGCCTTGGCCTGTCTCCTGAAGGTGCATCAAGCAAACTGCTGGTACAACAGGCTGGCTATCACAAAGCTGCTGAACTGCTCCTGACAGCTCAAAGATTTAATAGTGAAAAAGCCTTAAGTGCGGGTTTGATCAATAGCATCGAAGAAGATGTGTATGCAGCTGCACAAAAACAGGCTCAAACTCTTGCTGCTTTGCCATTGGCGTCTATTAAGCAGACCAAAGCACTAATGAAGCATAATCTGGCTGAAATTATTGAATGTATTGATGATGAGGCAGAAATCTTTATGAAGCGTGTAGGCTCACCTGAAATGATGGAAGCAGTTCAGGCCTTTATGCAAAAACGGAAACCTGATTTCACACAATTCAACTAATTCTGAAACTTATCTTTTAATTGAGGCAGTTTAGACTGCCTCAATCTTTTATATTTTTGAAAGAATCCAGCTTATGACAAATGAAAACTCCCAAACGACTTCTCAAACAACCGATAGTTCAAATCCTGACAAGAAACGTTATTACGAGCCAGCACCACAGGATATTGATGTAGAGAATTTCCGTAAGGTCATTGAAAGCCGCCGTTCAGTGCGTAAATTTACCAAAAAACCAATCCCTGCTGAGGTACTGGATGCCTGTCTGGATCTGGCACTACTGGCACCAAATTCATCAAATCTGCAGCCATGGACATTTTATGTTGTGCAGAACCCGTCCAAGAAAAAGCATCTAGTGAAAGCCTGCATGAGCCAACTGGCGGCTAAAACGGCTTCTGAATTGATTGTTTGTATTGCACGTACTGACCGCATTGATGAAATGGCGAAACTGAATATTAGTGAGTTTCCATTTCCTGAGGCGCCTCCAGCAATCAAAAAGTACTATAAGTACATTCCCTATAACTACAAGACAGGTTATCTGAATGCCTTTGGTAACTTTAAGAAAGTCGCTTTCAAAGTAGCCCGTACTCTGGATAAGCAGATGCCAGTTTCTGCTTTCAGCCCCGCTGATGCAAAACTATGGGCGACTAAAACCAAGGCGCTGGCATGTGAAAATCTGGTTTTAGCTTTACGCGCTTATGGTTTTGATAGCTGTATGATGGAAGGCTTCGATGAGCCGATGGTTCGTGAAATTCTGGAATTAAATGACGAACAGTATCCGGTCATGGTGATTGGTGCAGGTGAACGTGCTAAAGATGGTGTGTTCTTCCCGCAGTACCGTTTTGATCGTGAGTTGTTTATTCAGAAGATTTAAGTACGTTTATTGAATGAATATTACGGCCTCAACTGTTTTCTTAAATCAACTGATATACGCGTAGGCATGTTCGTTACTTTGACAGGCCAAAGTAACCAAAGCCATTGCCAGACAGAAGGTTCATCCTTGAACCTCTGTCTGGCAGGTGACATCCATGTCACCTCAATGTAAATTCACTACTATTTTGAAAAGAAATAATATTTGATACGCGGATGGCGAAAAGGAAGAAATCTATTTAGAGCAAATACAAGTCGATGCTAAATGATTTTTTAAGAATAGTTCGCTCTTAATTTCCGATAATCAATCCAGTTACAATGAAATCCAACCGGTACCCGAACTGGTAAATGAATCGTTGCAATGGGTCCTTCTGTAATATGCTGGGCATCCAGAATTACCACTTTCGAGGGGCTACAATCTAAAGCATGGATATAAGACATTAACCAGCCATCATTTTCTGCCTGAGCATTTTCCTGTGCGACAAAGACTGCCTCACCAGTGACCCAGTTTTCTCCAAAGGAGTAACTTTCTGTGGTTCTGGTTCTTAAATTAAAACACATCACCGTATTGCAGCTGACATGGGAAGGATCGTCAAATTCACCAAAAGAAATACTATAGATATAACGATACTGTCGTCCAATAAATGCTTCATTAATCCGTGGAAATTCCTGCTTGATATTTGATAATACGGTACGTGTCACTTTTCCCGTTCCTTGTTCAAAAATAAAGCGCTCTAGTCGTATATCCTGATCTTCGATCGGTCCCTGAATCGAGCGGATCAATGCTTTGGAGTGTACTACCGCATCCATCACTATATCGCCAGTATTCAGGTCATAGGCATTCACGGTATGAAAAATAAAACAGGGATCAATCTCATACCAGCGCATGTCAGTGACTTTGCCACCAAAAGGTAATACACCTATACGTGCCTGTCGTTTTGGATTCCATTGATAAGGCAGCATTGAACCTTTTAAAGCACTGCGAACCGAGAAATTTACATTCAGATCCAGAATCAGCACCTGAGATTTGGTAATAGCACAATCATGAATCATCGGTCCATGTTTCACTGGAATCTCCACCTGGTGTTTCAATTTACCGTGCGAATCTATATGCAGATAAAAAACTTTATTTTGACTCAAGGCATCATAGCAAACTGCATGAATATCCCCTGTTTCTGGATCAACATGCGGATGAGCTGTGAATGGTAAATCCTCTTCATTTTCAAAAAGATGATGTCGTTCGGATTCCAGCTTACTATTGACTTCAACTGGATAAGCACCCGCTTCAACTAAAGCCCAGATTTTTCCGGCAAAGTTAATAACATTGGTATTCACGGCATCAGCAACACCTCGCGTTTTGCCTGGAATCAGTGGTCGGTGAAGTTTCTTCTGCACGCTGGCAACTCCGACGTAACTGCTTTTATACCAATGTGCCCTACCGCCTTTCAGTCTCAAGGCATGAATCATGCCATCGCCAGTGAACCAATGATAATTTCTGGGATTTTTGACCAGAATTGGATTTGGGCCAATCCGCATTAGTGCACCATCGAGTTCTGCCGGAATCTGTCCTTCTACCATGAGTTGAGTAGAGAAATGCTCCTGCCGTTGCGGAGCAAATATACCATCCAGATAAGGATTATCATTGGAATAGGGAGTACGACTATGCAGAATTTCTGCACTGTATTGAATGGATTTACTAAGCGTATTTTTGAGCATTCTGCTCAGCGGTTTTGGCCACTGCATTGTTATTTTCCTTATTGTATTTTTTATGTGGAGTGCTATGGCAAATTTTATAATAACAAAAGCAGTTTGACTGTTTTTTAAATGTAGACTGATGGCGCGCCAGGATGAACACGCCGTAATGAATATGATATGAATAATACTTTGAGGTTTAGACTTTGATATCCAGCAGCTGGATAAACTCAAAAGCTGGCTCTTCATAAGGATGGCTGTCTTTTAAGGCTTTAGCGACCTCGACTGCCTTTTCATCTGGCACCAGAATTTCTACCCGCCATTCCTCTACCTGTTCCATTTTACCGACTTCACCAATATGAGGATCTGCACCTTCTTGCGGCTTAAACTGTCCGGTTCCTAAAACCTGCCAAGCGCAATTGGTATATTCCCCAATGCCACCGCCTCCTGCTGCAAAGACTGCATTTTTAGTGTCTTCCAGATTTTCGTCCGGTACGTAATAAATCAGCTTTAACATATATTCTTTCCTGAAATTCAGATATTTATTGTATTTTTAAGGGCTTGGGTAATTATCTTCAATGCAGGATTTTGAGAATTCTTGTTAAATGTTGCATACAAGCCTAGTTTTGGGAGCACCTGATCCGTCTGGATGATTTTCACATGATCATTCAAAAATCTCAGTAAATACTCAGGAGCAAAACTAAAACCCATTCCCATATTGGTCAAATTGATGTGTTGCAACACATTGGTCACCCACAGTAGCTGTTCATGTTCTAGCTGATCAATATTGAGCAACTGATCCAGCTTTTCATAAAACACGGGTGATGCATTCTGCTCACACATAATTATATTGTGATTTTTCAGTTCCTGTAGTTTCAGGATTCGATCTGTAGGATGCAAATGCTGAGCAGCTAGCAAGTAAATCTGTTCGGTCAATAAATGAATATTGTCAAAATCTGGATGATCCAGATGAAAACGGGTAATACATAAATCCAGTTCAGCATTTTTTAGCCGCTGAATCTGCTCCATACAGGTCAGGCTATGCAAGTGAATTTTTAAGTCCGGCATGGTTTTTTTAAGCTGGGCCAGAATCTGAGGCATCACCTTGATTTCTGCAACATTCAGAAAGCCAATATGAATCTGATTATTTTTTTGCTGTGCGACTTGGCGTGCTGCTGCCACTGCCAGCTTGGCATTTTCCAGTGCTTTTTCCGCATAGATCAGAAAAGCCCGCCCTTCATCGGTAAGTTTGACTTTTCTGGATGAACGATCAAACAGGTTTACCCCAACTTCCTGTTCCAGATCCTTAATTTGCTGGCTTAATGACGGTTGAGCGGTAAACAGCTTTTCGGCAGCCTTGGTAAAACTTTGTTGCTGCGCCACAGTCATAAAATAGCGTAAATGTCGAAGTTCCATAAGCTGCCCGGTTTCTGATCAGGTCAGCATCTTAAGATTATGACCCGCGCATTGCAAATAAGAATAGGTCGATAGTTTATATGAATATCGCTATATGAACAGATCCTGTTTTACTAGACTGCATGACCATATAGATGGCTTGTTCTTCACGCATATACATGGAGTCTTGTATGACACAGCATTATGACACTGATGTTTTGATCATTGGTACCGGTCCTGCAGGTTCAACATTGGGTTTGGCTTTGGCCAATTATGGTATCAAGGTACAACTGTTTACCCAGTTTAGCTGGCTGGCCAATAGTCCACGCGCACATATTACTAACCAACGTGCCATGGAGGTATTACGTGATTTAGGAGTTGAAGAACAGGTCAAAGAAATTGCTACACCTTGGGAACAAATGGGTGAAAGCCTGATTACTACCAGCCTGGTTGGCGAAGAAATTGCGCGCATGAGTGCCTGGGGTACCGGTGATGAACGTCATGGTGACTATATCAAAGGCAGTCCATGCCCACTGGTTGATCTGATTCAGCCAAAAATGGAAGCTTTACTGGTGAAGAATGCTGGTGAACGTGGCGCCATTTATAACTTTAATACTGAATATTTCTCTCATGTACAGGATGAAGATGGCGTCACAGCAACTTTCCTGAACCGGATTACCAATACTGAATTTAGCTTAAGAGCGAAATATCTGGTCGGTATGGATGGTGCCAAGTCACGCGTACTGGAACAACTTGGTTTGCTATTGGAAGGTGTCATGGCCCGTGCCGGTACAGTGTATGTGACCTTTAAGGCTGATTTGACTAAATATGTGCAGCACCGCCCTGCCATCCTACAATGGATTGTCAATCCGGAAGCGAGTTTTGGTGATCTTGGTATGGGCTTACTGCGTGCCATTACACCATGGAATGAATGGATTATGGGCTGGGGCTTTGACATTTCCAAAGGTGAGCCACAAGTCACTGAAGAACAGGTTCGGGCACGTCTCAATACATTTGTTGGTGCTGAAGTAGAAGATGTCGAAATTCAAAAACTGTCTTACTGGTATGTGAACCAGACCTGGGCAACCGAATATTCCAAAGGCCGTGTGTTCTGTGGCGGAGATGCAGTGCATCGTCATCCACCATCCAGTGGTTTAGGTTCGAATACCTGTATGCAGGATGCCTTTAACCTGGGCTGGAAACTGGCTTATGCGGTCAAGGGCTGGGCTGCGCCTTCCCTGCTGGATTCCTATACAACTGAACGTGCACCTGTGGGCAAACAGATCGTGTCGCGAGCGAACCAGTCACGTTTTGACTATAAATACCTGAAAGAAGTCTTTGGTTTTGATCAAGGCGTGGCTACACAAAAACAAATGCTGGAACGTATCTTTGCTGAAGATGAGCAAGGTGCTGAAATCCGTCAAAAGCTGTTTAAAGCATTGGCAGTTAAAAACTATGAGTTTAATGCGCAAGGTGTAGAGTTAAATCAGCGCTATACCTCTAATGCAGTCATTAGCGAAGCTGAGCCTGAAAGATTTGAGCGTGATCAGCAGCTTTATCTGCAAGCAACAACACGTCCGGGTGCTAAAGTGCCACATACCTGGCTGGTTAATGCCAATGGTCAAAAGCAGTCCACCCTGGATATTACCGGTAAAGGTCGTTTTACCCTGCTGACTGGTTTATCGGGTAAAGGCTGGAAACAGGCGACCGAATCACTGAACTTACCTTATTTGGATGTCATTCAGATCGGTTCACGTGACTACCGCGATGTGTATGGTACCTGGAATGCCAAGTCTGAAATTCATGACTCTGGTGCAATTCTGGTTCGTCCGGATGGTTATGTGGCATGGCGTTATCAGGACAGTACCAATGATCAGTTTGATTTTGTGAATACACTGAAGGCGGTGTTGAAACAGATTCAATTAACTGTTTAGAGATAAAGAGCCACCTTCGGGTGGTTTTTCTTTATTAGTGGTAAAAGAATCACAGTTGTCGATCATTAAGATCATACATCTTTTCCCTAATATCTCATTATTTTACAAATACCCTACGGCATAGATGCCACTCGTCAACTCGTAGGACATAGATGCCCATCAGGCTAACAAAGGATTTTGGTTACTTTACGGAATATATTTCTCATTCTTCAAAGTAACCAAGACGCTTCATTAAAAGTAATACACACATAAAATCAAAAATGAAAAAAGCCACCTCTCGGTGGCTTTTATTAAATCTGATGATCAAGAACCCTGTAGCAAATAACTGCCTAGCAAAAATAGCACCTGTAAACCAACAACAAAACCAAATAACCACCAACCTTTCTGACGTAGTTCCGTTCTATCTATTATTCTGAGTGTTTTAGCCATGTCATCACCTCATACATGAGTGTTGATACTGAAATGATCTATATCATCTTTGCTTTAAAATGCATATCTATTGTGCATAAATTACACAATATCACCTCTATACCTATATAAAAGCAAAATCCAAACCAGTTCAGTGAGAGATTAAAAATAAAAGCAAAATGCTTTAAAACAAAAAACCACCGAATGAGTGGCTGAGTATCTACATCTTACTGAATAAATTACTATTTTTCCATATGATAAATTTTAGTTATTGTTTTAAAAACTATTAATTACAATAATCATCTCGCGGCATTATCATCGAAGTACCATCCAATGCTTTAGAAAATTCTAATTTTTCGTGAAAGCGTTGTTTAGTATTGGTTGTGATTGTCCTCATACTTTTCACAACATTCGATGAAACATGATTTTCTAGAGGAAATACATCATATATGTAAGAGATTGCTCGTGCGACTTCAAAATTTAATCTTCTCACATGAATCGTGTCAGTTTTATCTACCATTAATACTGCTTGCGCTGAGCTTTGGCAACTATCCTATTTTTTAGCCGTATCGATTCGATGAAAGTTCACTCCCCACATATACCACTCACAACCTGCTAAAAACGTGAATATAAACACTGTCATTATTTTTATAATTATTTTATGCATCAAATAAAGCTGTAATAAACTCTACCTCTAACTTCATAATACAATTCAGCTAAATTCAACTGACATATGAGAATTATACAAAACGAGTTTTGGCAAATAAAAAAAGCCACCTTCCGGTGGCTTTCTCAATTCACTGATTTAATTAACCAATAAATTTACGAGCATTACGGAACATACGTAACCAAGCACCATCCTGATCCCAGTCTTCTGGTTTCCAAGAATGCTGGATTGCACGGAAGTTACGCTCAGGGTGTGGCATCAGGATCGTTGCACGACCATCTTTAGAGGTCACACCAGAGATACCTTCAGGCGAACCGTTCGGGTTCAATGGATATTGCTCCGTTGCATTACCCTGGCTATCTACATAACGCATGATTACCTGGTTATTGGCATTCAACGCAGCAATGCTTTGAGCTGATGCAACCACACGACCTTCACCATGAGCCACAGCGATTGGCAGGATTGAGCCTTCCATACCTTCAAGCAATACAGAATGAGATTTCTCTACACGAACGTTTACGCTACGCGCTTCAAATACTTCTGACTTGTTGCGATGGAAACGAGGCCATGCATCCGCACCTGGAATCAATGGAGCCAATTGAGACAACATCTGACAACCGTTACAAATACCTAAAGAGAAGGTTTCCTGGCGGTTAAAGAATTTCTCAAACTGGTCACGCAGTTGCTGGTTAAACAGTACTGATTTTGCCCAGCCGCCGCCTGCACCCAATACGTCACCATAAGAGAAGCCACCACATGTCACCAGACCTTCGAAATCATCAAGGCTGATACGGCCTGCCAGCAGGTCGCTCATGTGTACGTCAACTGTACTAAAACCAACTTTGTCGAACGCAGCTGCCATTTCGACATGACCGTTGACACCTTGCTCACGCAGAATAGCCATACTTGGACGACGTGAGTTAATGAACGGTGCTTCGATTTGCTCATTCAGGTCGAATGTCGGTTGAGCAATCAAACCTTTGTGCGCTTTGTCTGTAACTAATGCAAATTCTTGGTCCGCAGTTTCTACGTTGTCACGTAAACGTTGGATTTGGTGAGAAACTTCAGTCCAAGCTACTTGCAGATCAGCACGTTCAAGTACAAGACCGTTTACAGACAATTGGTCTGTATTGTTCACAGTACCAACTACGCTGATTGCATCTTTCAATGTAGATGCTGCAACTTCAGCTTGTAACGCTTCCCAATCTGCTTTCGCGATTTGAAGCACTGCACCAATTTCTTCAGCAAATAGACCTGCAACCGATTGTTCTTCTAATGCCACACCCAGACGTGAAGCAAACATCATTTCCGTAACAGTTGCTAGTAAACCACCATCACCGATGTCATGGTAAGCCTTGATCAGACCACGGTTGTTCCAGTCTTGAACTAGAGCAAAGAATGCTTTGAAGTCATCGAAGCTATCGACATCGGGAGTTACTGAACCGATTGCTTTGTAAACCTGAGCCAGGATCGAACCGCCAAGGCGGAATTGACCTTTAGACAAGTCGATACGTACCAGTACAGACTCAAGGTTTTTAAGCTCAGGTGTTAATGTTTTACGAACATCAGTGACTGGTGCAAATGCAGTGATCACGCCTGACATTGGAGAAGTGACAGATTTGTCTTCGCCTTCGTCATTCCACGTGGTACGCATAGACAATGAGTCTTTACCCACTGGAATCGCGATACCCAATGCTGGGCACATTTCCATACCAATCGCTTTAACGCCTTCGAACAATGCTTGGTCTTCACCCGGTTGACCAGCAGCAGCCATCCAGTTCGCAGACAATTTAATATCGCTGATTTGCTCAATCTTGGCAGACATGATATTCGAGATTGATTCAGCAACAGATAAACGCGCAGAAGCTGCTGGGTTTAACAATGCAACTGGTGGACGTTCGCCCATTGCCATTGCTTCACCAGTGTAACCTACAAGGCTTGTTGTGGTGACTGCAGCATCGGCTACAGGCACTTGCCATGGACCAACCATCTGGTCACGTGCAACCATACCGGTAATCGAACGGTCACCAATGGTGATCAAGAATGATTTAGAGGCAACCGTCGGGTTCTTAATGACACGATAAATCGCATCTTTAAGATCAGTCACTTTAGACGCATCGAAGTCGTCGCCTTTGCGTTCAGCCGTTTCGTATGAGCGGCTCATACGTGGTGTACCGCCAAGCATCACCTGCATTGGCATATCCACAGGTTTGTTGCCGAATAACGGATCTTCAACAGTTAAATGACGCGCTTCAGTCGCTTCACCCAGTACCGCAAACGGACAACGTTCACGTGCACAGATTGATTCAAATAATTCTAATGAAGACGGACGGATCGCAAGTACATAACGCTCTTGTGCTTCGTTTGACCAGATTTCCATTGGAGACATACCTGGTTCAAGCGATGGAATCTTACGCAGATCAAGTACCGCACCAAGCTCATGATCGTTCACAAGTTCAGGCATTGCATTTGAAATACCACCCGCACCTACATCGTGTACTGAAACGATCGGGTTGTGATCTTCCATGCGCCAGCAAGTATCAATCACTTCCTGACAACGGCGTTCCATTTCCGGGTTTTCACGTTGTACCGAAGCAAAGTCCAGGTTTTCACCAAGTTTACCGCTGTCTACAGAAGACGCTGCACCACCGCCAAGACCGATCAGCATCGCAGGACCACCAAGAACGATCAGTAAATCGCCTGGCTGGATTGCATCTTTTTCAACATGGTCTGAACGGATATTACCGTAGCCACCGGCAATCATGATTGGCTTATGGAAACCTTTGACTTCGCCATTTACATTTTGTTCAAAAGTACGGAAGTAACCATTTAATGCAGGACGACCAAATTCATTGTTAAACGCGGCACCACCCAATGGACCTTCAATCATGATTTGAAGTGGAGATGCCATACGTGATGGTTTGCCGTAATTTTCTTCCCAAGGCTGTTCAAAGCCAGGAATATTCAGGTTAGATACGGTGAAACCAGTTAAACCAGCTTTTGGCTTACCACCACGACCTGTTGCGCCTTCATCACGGATTTCGCCGCCTGAACCTGTCGCTGCACCGGCAAATGGTGCAATCGCTGTTGGATGGTTGTGGGTTTCCACTTTCATCAGGATGTGAGCAGCCTGGCTCTTGTATTTATAAATGTGTTGACCGTTTTCTTCTTGCGTTGGGTAGAAACGCTGGGTATCAAAACCAACAATCACGGATGCGTTGTCTTTATATGCTGACAATACGTCTGTTGGTGATTCTTTATAGGTATTTTTGATCATCTGGAACAATGACAATGGCTGAACTTCACCATCAATGGTCCATTCAGAACCAAAGATTTTATGACGGCAGTGTTCAGAGTTTGCCTGAGCAAACATCATCAGTTCGATGTCATTCGGGTTACGGCCCAGTTTAGTGAACGCTTCTGTCAGATAATCAATTTCCTGATCAGACAGTGCAAAACCAAACTCGTTATTGGCTTTTACCAGTGCTTCTTTTCCTTGACCCAGAATATCAATCGAGTTCAAAGGTTTTGGCGCAGTTTCGATGAATAGTGCAGCCGCATCGTCAATTGCGTTAAATACGCTTTCAGTCATGCGGTCATGCAAGACCTGTAATGCTTCTGTAGAAAGCTCTTTTACACCCTTCAGCGTAAATAAAACACCGCGTTCAAGACGATGAACCGGTGTATTACAATTCTTGAAAATATCAGTCGCTTTCGAGGACCACGGCGAAATCGTGCCGACACGCGGTGTGACTAAAATCTGGATTTCATCACTTGCAGCCTGGTGCAGTTCAAATGATTGACCATCGTTGAGAAGCTGTAAAGCGGATTGCTGTTTTTGCTCGTTGAGCGCTTGGTCAAAAAGATAAACAAATTGACTTTCTAGTGATTGAACAGAACTAATTGACGACAAACGCGAAAGTAGTTGAGTTTTCTTAAAAGAAGAATGTGCAGGTGCACCGGCAACGATAAACATGCTGATTTTGGCTCCACGGGATGGTCTTGTGAACCATGCCACAATGTGACTTGAGAGAGCGCATATTCTACTGTGAAATACTGGAATCAGCTAGTGAGGAATTAATAAATCTGATCGCTAAACTATCAGGATTTTTAAAATAATACTTTTATTTTCAGTTAAAAAAATTTAATGTAGTCGATTAGATTAACACATTTTCTTGCAGAAAAATCAAAACCGTTAAAGTTTTATTTTTAGTCGCAAAATTGTATTATTTTTCAACAACAAATTTATCTAGAATTAAACCTTCTTACTTGCTTCAGTGTGCCGAATACCTTAAAAAAACTCCCTTTATTTGAAAATAAATATTTCTTGTCGTCTATTGAAGTATCTCAATATTAAAATCATCTTTTAAAAACTCTTTACTCTTATCTCACTTTAAGACGGCAACTTATGTCGCAACTCCATATATTTTTAGCTCCATTTTTGGCATCATGCGTTAAAGAATTGATTGAATAATGATAAATGACTCAAATGCGTTGGCTGGAATTACTCTCCACTGTCCGTATTGGCAGCAAAAAGCAAAGTTCTGAACTGGCGCGTAGCCCGTTCCATAAAGACTATGATCGTATTATTTTTTCGCAAAGTTTTCGCCAGCTAAATCGTAAAACCCAGGTCCACCCTCTGACTCAGCATGATGGCATTCATACCCGTTTAACCCATTCACTGGAAGTGTCCTGTATTGGGCGTTCCCTGGGTATGCTGGCTGCGGAAAAAATTAAGGATCAGTTACCTCCCTGGATTTCTCCTGCCGATGTCGGTGCCATCATTCAGGCTGCCTGTCTGGCACATGATATTGGTAATCCGCCTTTTGGCCATGCCGGTGAATACGCTATTCGTGAATGGTTTGATGATGCCTCTCATACTGATTTCCTGAAAAACTTAAGTCCGGAGCAGGAAGCCGATGTTCGTCAGTTTGAAGGTAATGCTCAAGGTCTGCGCCTGCTGACCAAGATTGACTATCATCCTAACGATGGCGGTATGCGTTTGACCTATGCCACTTTAGGTGCTTACTTGAAATATCCATGGCTCTCTCAGACCATCGATCCTACTGGCAATACGCCAGCCAGCCATCGTCCGAAATTTGGTTGTTATCAGTCTGAAAAAGAGATTTTAAAAGAAATTGCTGAACAGCTTGGACTGATACAGCTGGGTGAATATCGCTACTGTCGTCATCCCCTAACCTATCTGCTCGAAGCTGCCGATGATATCTGTTATGCCCTGATTGATCTCGAAGATGGCATCAGTCTGAATATGCTCAGCTATGCCGAAGTAGAACCAGTATTTTTAAACTTGTTAGGCGATTATGGAACACCTTCCGAGATCGGGATGCCGGATACAACCTGGCAGCAAAAAATTGCTGCCCTGCGTGGTCGGGTAATGAAACGTCTGGTAGCTGAAGTCACGACGGCATTTGCCCATCACCAGCAGGAAATTTTGATGGGTCAGCTAAAAGGCTCATTGCTAGGTTATTGCAGTTCAGACATAGAGATCGGGATTAACCGGGCCAAAGAACTGGCGAGAGACAAAATCTTTGAACATCCGCAAAAAGCCGGTCTGGAAATTATTGCCCATCAGAGTCTGCAAACCATTCTGGATGCCTTTATTCCCTTAACCACACCCCATAAAAACCTGAGCTTTAAGGAACAGCGCCTGATGGCGATTCTGAACCGTTCAGGTGCACAGTTCCATGCAGATCATTATGACAATATCATGCAGGTACTGGATATTATTTCCAAGTTTTCGGATCATCAGGCTTATAACCTGGCTCAGGAACTGCATGGCAATAAAGCTGGATTAATTTAATGATTTACACGATTTGCTGATAATCTCGGCAAATCGCAACTTTTTAATTTGCAGTATTTTGCCTTTGGCCCGAATGCTGACTAATATGCCCGTATTGAAATTGAGTATTTATAAAAAATGATTGGATGTCTGATTGGTGAAGTGCTGGTACTGGAAGCACCGACTGTTTTGTTGAATGTAAATGGTGTCGGTTATGAAATTGATACACCACTGACCACTTTTTGTCAGTTGCAAAAAGGCCAGAAAATTACCCTATGGACGCATCTAGCTGTGCGTGAAGATGCCCAGTTACTTTATGGCTTTATCAATGCCCAGGAAAAAACTATTTTCCGCACTTTATTAAAGGTGAACGGCGTTGGCCCTAGAATGGCACTTGGCATTCTGTCTACCCTGAGTGTAGAAATGCTGATTCATACCGTTGAACATGAAGATGTGAATACACTGGTGAAAGTGCCAGGTGTCGGCAAAAAAACTGCAGAACGTTTAATGATTGAATTACGTGATCGCTTTAAAGCCATGGCTTCAGGTACAGCACCAAGCAACTCTACCACTGAGCAAATTCAATTTACTGGCAATTCTGCAGTGGCAGAAGCGGAAGCTGCATTACAGTCATTGGGTTACAAACCTCTGGAAGCCCAAAAACTGGTTAATGCAGCCAAAGGTGATTTTACTGAAGCCAGTGATATTATCCGTGCGGCATTAAAGTCGATGAATAAATAATAGGAAAATGACTTAATGTTAAATAAGTTTGTTTATTCTCCTATTTATATAAATTACTCGCGACATGGATGTCGCCAGTTGAGTTGGGGTACAGGACGTACCCTCAACTCAACAAAAGATTTTTGTTACTTTTGATCTTTCAAAAGTAAAACAACGCCTACACAATGGCAGCTAAACACAAATCATTATTTGAGGCTGTTTCCGCAGCATCAAACAGCTTCAATAAAGAGATTAAGTTAATAGATATGCAAGACCGTCTCATCAGTGGTTCTGAAAAACCCGAAGATCAGTTTGATCGTGCGATTCGCCCAACCTCCCTCGATGACTACATTGGTCAGCCAGTGGTTCGTGAGCAAATGGAAATTTTTATCGGTGCAGCCCGTGGCCGTGAAGAAGCTCTTGATCATACCCTGATCTTTGGTCCTCCCGGTCTGGGCAAGACCACGCTGGCCAATATTATCGCACGTGAAATGGGCGGTAACTTAAAGTCGACTTCTGGTCCAGTTTTAGAGCGTGCGGGTGACTTGGCAGCCATGCTGACCAACTTAGAGGAAGGTGACGTTTTATTTATTGATGAAATTCATCGTCTTTCACCCGTGATTGAAGAAATTCTTTACCCGGCGATGGAAGATTACCAACTCGACATCATGATTGGTGAAGGTCCTGCGGCACGTTCGATTAAACTGGATTTACCGCCATTTACGTTGGTGGCTGCTACCACACGTGCAGGTTTGCTCACCTCTCCGCTGCGTGACCGTTTCGGGATTGTGCAGCGTCTAGAGTTCTATTCAGTTGAAGACTTAACCCATATTGTGAAACGTTCAGCGAGTTTGATGGATGTGCCAATGACTAACGAAGGTGCGCTTGAAGTTGCTCGCCGCTCTCGTGGTACACCACGTATTGCTAACCGTTTATTACGTCGTGTGCGTGACTATGCACAGGTTAAAGGCACAGGCGAAGTGACCCAAGACATGGCACAACGTGCGCTAGATATGCTGAAAGTCGATAAAGATGGTTTAGATACGCTTGACCGTCGTTATTTGTCCATGCTGCTTGAGCGTTTTGATGGTGGTCCTGCGGGTGTTGAAGCGTTGGCTGCAGCAATGGCTGAAGATTCAGGAACGCTTGAAGATGTGATTGAGCCGTATTTAATTCAGCAAGGGTATGTCATGCGTACTGCACGTGGTCGTATTGCAACCAATATGGCGTATTTGCAGTTTGGGATGACACCGCCTGAACCGAAATAGAAGTGATTTATAAGGGAGATTTATTCTCCCTTATGTAGTTGAATTTCAGCTAATATATATTTAGTAAGCTTTTCTTTAACTCTGTCAAATACAAATCCAAATTCGACTACAGAATCTATAATATCTTTTTTATTCATAGCTAAATTTCCTATTATTTTATTAAGAGCTTTATTTAAATTATTTAGCTCATTTCCAATTTTTTTCTCTTCATTAGAATTATCCATATCCAGCATTAGATCAATTTGAAAACTAAATGTAAAAATTTCATTGGCATATCTTTTTATCTCATCAAATAATTCATGAATATATTTATTTTCATCATTATCATTTAAAAATTTATTATCTTTCAAAAAACTTACCTTAAATACCATATGGGTATTCAAAGCAACGACTGTTGCAAAATAGTCTGCGATCATTTTTCTAAGATTTTGTATTTCTGAATTCTTATACAAAAATCTTAATTCAGTTAACTTACTATCTGCCTGAGATTGTGCAAGTCCATTATTAGAGGCAACTGTTATTTTTTCAGAACTCTCGATTTGTTTAACTAATGAGTCAAAAGATTGCTTTGTTAAATCAAAACTTTTTCTTCCATACCAAATTGCAATAATTGTGGCTGATATTCCTAATATAAAAGCAATTACCATCGCAATGGCAAAAGACCAAATCGCTGTGGTATCTGTTGAATGCTGCAAATCTAAATATACTTTCTGATCTTTAGGCTGTTCTAGTACCAAAGCTTGTTTTTCTTCTATTGCCACGTTATCCCCTTTCTTATTTAAAATCGACTAATAATTCTTTATATTCTAAACACTTTCAAATCGTGACAAAAGAAAAAGCCAACTGACCATGTCTAAATCAGTTGGCAAAAGCACAAACCTTTTTCTAAGTTTTATTCTGCTTATTTTTCTTCTTTCTTAAACTCCTTAAAGTCCGCTTTACGAATCATGGCATGAATCCCTTTGGTTTTATCGACCACTTGAGACACCTCAAAATCCGTCGCAGCGCTTAAATACGCATAGGCAATTTCTTCTGAAATCCCATATTCATCAACCAGAAAACGTACTGCTTCACGAGTCGACTTACGCATCGCTTCATCAAGGTCTTCATCTAAACCTGGTGTAATCCAAAACTCATCATTTTCACCCAAAGGCTGCTTTAATGACTTACCTGGTATTTTGTCACTCCCCGCTTTTAACACCGTAATTTTAAAGGTCGCACGTGCAGAACCTTCAAGTGCGGTCAGTGCGACCTCACCATCACCTTGAACAAAGTGACTATCACCTGTATAGAACAACGCACCCGGCACTTGTACAGGATAATAAGCCGTCGCACCTGCGGTTAAATCATTAATATCAATGTTACCGCCATAGAACGATGGTGGCACAGAATGCACAGGGTCGCTCGTATTTGGTGCAACGCCCATCGTGCCCATAAATGGATTCAATGGGAAACGAATTGCTTTGCCTGACTCGGTTTTTAAAATACCTTCCCAAACACCCTCTTTATTCTTTTCAATTGGAGTAAAGATGGAAACATTGCCATAGGCTTCTGGGTTTGCAGGCGATGCATGATCATGCTTTTGACGCTTAGGAAACTCAGGCAATGTGCCTTTACCATGGCGGTTCGAAATCACACCATACGGCACACGTGGCTCAACCTTTAAAATCTCGACTTTTAAAATATCACCTGGCATCGCATCTTTAACATAGACAGGTCCGGTAATAATATGTGGACCGTCTTTATGGAAATCGTGTTTCAGCTTTGAACCTGTAATTAGTTTCGCTTCAGGCAAAATATGCTCAGGTTTCACACCTTTAGAAGTGAAATACTTTTCAGCATCACGCCCTTGGTCTTCAAGCAAGCCTTCATGCGAAACTGTATCAAAGGTAATAGTGCTGCCTGATGGAATGGTCAACACAGGTTTGGCATCTTTGTTAGGTAAATAGCCCCAAGTGATGGTATTCAAGGTGCTTGGAACATAATAATTCCCTTTATATTCCCCACTTTTGAGTAAGACTGGTTTACTTTCAAGCTGTTTTAAAATTTTAAAATCTTCAGCTACCGCATGTGCAGAAATAAAAGAAAAGCTTGCTGCAACAGCAAGAGACAAAGCTAAAGGTTTTAACATATGTTCAAATTCCATGAAAAATTAATGCAAGCTAACTTCATGCAATCCCAATGCCAATCTGGTACATACCCCATCATAAATATTCAAAATTTAATCATTTGATCGATCTATACTTCTTTGAATAAATTTCAATATAGAAAGCAGGTATATGAAGAGAGAAAAACTACATGTCCCTGTGATACATAAAATTACAATAAAACTTACTGAATAATTTCCTTAAACAGCAAGGTAACTCCCTCTTTATACCTTAGAAGTATTGACTATATACCGTGCAGGTTTTGGTTAATTTAAAGCCAGTATGCCATTCTAGAATATCCTTTTAACCATCTCCGATTCTTAAGGTTCTCCCCAGATATGAATATGTATAAGCAGCTTTGTCTTTGTCTTCCACTTGCGTTTGCCAGTCAGATGAGTCTGGCAGACTGGATTGATAATTCTGTGCAGAAAGCTGAAGCTCATACCATCAAATTACGCCAGCATATCCACCAACACCCGGAACTAGGCAATATGGAATTTAAAACCTCCGAACTGGTGCAAAGGGAACTGAAGTCCTATGGTATTGAAGTACGTAAAGGCTATGCCAAAACCGGTGTAATCGGTGTATTAAAAGGTGCAAAACCTGGCCCTGTGATGGCCTTACGCGCAGATATGGATGCACTACCAATTAAAGAAACTGCACCTGTGCCTTTCGCCAGCAAACAAAAAGCCATTTATCAAGGCAAAGAATCTTATGTGATGCATGCCTGTGGACATGATGCACATACTGCGATGTTATTGGGTGCAGCCAAGGTTCTGGCCGCTAATAAGGACAAGATTACAGGAACAGTGGTGTTTGTATTCCAGCCGGCCGAAGAAGGCGGTGCCGATATCGATAACTTCACCCATGGTGATCAGATTGGCTCACGCAAAATGATTGCCGATGGTGCCTTGAACAATCCAAAACCTGAAGTGATTTTCGGGATGCATGTCATGGCAGGTATGCCAAGTGGCAATATTTTCTATAAAGATGGCGCAATTTTGAATAGTGCCGATCATCTACGTATTCAAGTGAATGGCAGTCAGGTACATGGTTCCATGCCTTGGGCAGGTAAAGACCCGATCTATGCTTCTGCCCAGATGGTGACCAATTTACAAAGTCTGATCAGCCGTAAAGCCGACCTGACTAAAGGGATGGGCGTGGTCAGTATTGGCAGCATACAGGGCGGCACAACCGGTAATGTCATTCCAGATCAGGTCAATATGGTCGGCACCATCCGCTCCAATAGTGAAGATGTGCGTCAAGGCATTTTAAAAGACTTGCCGAAAATGCTGGAACACAATGCTGCTGCCAACGATGTCAAGGTCAAGGTTGAAATCTCTCCCTATGCACCAGTCACCACCAATGATAAAACCTTGACTGAATTAATGCATCCGACCTTAGCAAGCGTACATGGCGAAGATAAACTGCATGTTTTAGACAACAATGCCAGCGCTAGTGAAGATTTTGCTTACTATGGCCAGCTGATGCCATCCCTGTTTGTGTTTGTTGGAGCAACACCAGCTGATCAGGATATGAATCAGGCCGCACCAAACCATAACCCGAATTTCATTGTGGATGATGCGACCCTGAAAACCGGTATAGAAAGTCATGTTCGCTTTATTATGGACTATCCAAAAGTAGCTGAGCAGGTGCAGGCCAACTGGAAAAAGAAGAAATAATATGATGCATCTAAATGAATGAGTTTTTAGACTCATTCATTTTTTCATCTTTCGATACAACACTTTTTTATCTATTCTGATTAAACATCTGCTCTCTTGTCTTATATTCCGGAATAATCCTAGGTAGATATTTACCGTACTATTTACAGCTCCCCTTAGAAAGAAAATCAGTTTATGAACTCTTATAATAAAAAACAGATCAAATCAGCTAGAGTCTAGTGTTTGAATCAGAACAGGTGATTTACTCACTTTTTTGCTGGTGATTCTTAATATTTTTCAATTAATTTAATAAAAACCTGTATAAGATGAGATTAATTTCTTTTAGCTATTATTTAATAGCATGCATGCCATTCATCTATTTAAAAGCTGTCTAAATAACTTGTATTTTCAAGTATATTTTTTCTTCAATATCTCCTCTCTTATCGTCTAATATTCAAGCATGTTAAATATATTATATGATTTAAAACTTTAATTCTTTATTACATATTATGCTTACTCTTTACCGTTCGCTACAAATCCTTTTTCTGAAGATATTGATCGGTCTATATAAACCTTTTAAATTAAAAAATGAGAAGCAATACTCACTTAAAATAAAAAGTGATTAAAATTCTTCAGAAAAAATATAAAGCTTAAACTGTCTATTCTGATTAAATTTTCTTCCATACATCCTTTTCAAAATACAAATAAAGATCAGCAGATAGGCATTCTAAGACTATAAAAAAGTATTCAATGAGGATTAAGTCATGAAAGTGTTCTTATTGGCGACCTGCGCTATTTTATATCCAGCAATGACTTCTGCCCAAGATGTCTGGGAGTGCAATAATGCAATTTTGCAAAGTCTTTGCCCGCATCCAAATTGTATTAAAAACCCATCTAGTTCTTCACCAGATAAATTAACAATCTCAGTCAATCGTCATAAACATGTCTCCATCTGTGCCGAAAATGCCTGCTGGAATGGTGAAGCTTCATTGACTTACGTCAACGCTCAACCCCTACTTCAACTTCCTCAAATTCGCTGGGTAGATCGTGATCACCCTCATAACAGTCCAAGTTATGTACTGTCCATAAACCGCGATACGCAATCCATTTTCTTTAAAGGCGACTATGACAATCATCCAGTTCAATGTAGGACTGTTTAAAAATTAATTGATTAGTTCTTATCGCTAGCGGTCTCTCTAATACCGCCCCTACAGGTAAAATTTTTCACGTCTTTGAAATCTTGTGCCATTGGTCAAAAAAGTCAGTATGCTAAACTGCCCAGCCTGATATCACTTGACTTGTAGCCTGATTTTGGCAAATTCTAAGCTCAAAATTAGGTGCAGAAAGCAGCATTAATCTGCATGTAAAACCAATGGAAAAGCATTATGGCGAATAAATTTGAATTCAATATCCGCGTTTATATTGAAGACACAGATGCGGGTGGCATTGTCTATCACGCCAATCATATTCGCTTTATGGAACGTACACGTACCGAATGGCTGCGTGCATCAGGCATTAGCCACTACTGGCATCAAAAAGATTACAATTTTGTCGTACATAAAATTAACGTGAAATATTCGCGTCCTATTATGATGGATGACTTAATTACCGTCACTGCAAGTGTCGTTTCACTTAAAGCTTCATCTTTTGTATTGCAACAAAATATTTATCGTGGTGAAATCATGCTTGCATCGGGTGAGGTAGAGCTGGCCTGTATCGGCGCTGATATGCGTCCACGTCGCCTACCTGATGAAATACGCGACCTGATTCGACAAGAATTGGAACAAGATTAAAAAAATGAATTGGCACATGTAAACACTATGGCAACCGAGTTAGCATCATCCCTACAAGTATCAGATCTTATTTTACAAGCAAGCCCTGTCGTACAACTGGTTATGCTGTCTCTTTTACTGGCATCTCTGTATAGCTGGTATCTGATTGCCAAGCTTTACATGGGCTACAAAAAAGCACAGGCTGAAGATGAACATTTTCAGAAGATCTTCTGGTCTGGTGCTGAACTGAATACGCTTTATAACAATGCTCAGCTGAACTCTAAACGTACTGGTCTGGAAGATATTTTCTATCAGGGCTTGGGTGAATTTCTTAAACTGAAAAAACGCAATGCCTCTACCACCCAGTCGATTGAAGGCACTGAACGTATTCTGCGCGTGGGCTTAAGCCGTGATCAGGGTAGCCTGGAAAATGGCTTAGGTGCCTTGGCCAGTATCGGTTCAGTTGCGCCTTATGTCGGTCTGTTCGGTACAGTCTGGGGCATCATGAATGCTTTCATTGGTCTGGCAGATATGGATCAGGTCACGCTAGCAACTGTAGCGCCAGGCATTGCGGAAGCTTTAATTGCAACTGCAATTGGTTTATTTGCTGCCATTCCAGCAGTCCTGGCATTCAACCATTACACAGCTAAAGGTGAAGCAGTTTATTCTGATCGTGCCCTGTTCGCAGAAGAAATGGTGGCCCTGTTACAACGTCAGTCACTTGGCCGGCCTCAGGACAATGACTAATGGCTATTCAACGTTCAGGACGCTTTGAGCGTATTAAAAAACCACTGAAAAGTGACATGAACGTCGTGCCTTATATTGACGTGATGTTGGTGCTTCTGGTGATTTTTATGGTGACGGCACCTATGATTACTACCGGTATTAAGGTTGATTTGCCACAAGCCAATAGCAATCCGATTCAAGCTGAGGACCGCCCTGCCATCGTGACTTTAGAAGCAGATGGTACGATTAAATTAGAAGATAAAAATCACGCAAATGATGTGTTAACGCTCGATGAATTAAAAACAGTCCTGACCAATGCACAAAATGAAGCACAGACTGCGAACAAACAGCTTAGCGTTTTGATTAATGGGAGTGAGACTCGTCCTTATGGCGAAGTCATGAAACTCATGTCTGCCCTACAGGATGCCGGTCTCGCACAAGTCGGCTTGCTTACCGCCCCTATAAAGTAATTTATGAAAGATTTCAAAAAGCCACCCTCTAAGCAGAAAGTGCTTGCGATTGGATTCACGATCGGAGTCCATACAGTCGCTTTGGTGGGATTACTTTATCTGGGGATGAGCAAACCGCCGGAACCGCCAAAACAGATTAAAACTGTACTGGTAAATCCTGAAGACCTAAAACCGGTCACACGTGAAGAAACCGAGTTTGATGAAACTGCCCATGAAAATGTGGCAGAACAGATCACGCAGACTGCTGAGCCTACGGAAGCAGCCTCAGTAATTCCAACTGCTGCCCCTCCAGTGACGCCACCGGCACCAAAAGTAGATACTCAAAAGGCCGCACAAGAAGCGAAAGTCGCAGAAGCAGCACAACGCAAGACTGAACAACAAGCAGCAGAAGCAGCAAAACGTGCTGAGGCTGCAGAACAGGCCAAGGCAGCGGCTGCTAAAGCAAAAGCTGATTCTGCAAATAAATCAAAAGCTGAACAAGAAGCTGCCCGCCGTGCAGAACAGCAAGCTCAGCAGAAAGCAGCTGCTGCAGAAAAAGCAAAACTAGAAGCACAAAAGCGAGCTGACTTAGCAGCTAAACAGCAAGCGGATGCACAGGCGAAAGCCAAGGCTGAAGCTGCTGCTAAGGCAAAAGCCGATGCTGCTGCGAAAAATAAAGCTGCCGCTGATGCAAAAGCGAAAGCTGATGCCGAAGCAAAACGTAAGGCTGATGCTGCCGCGAAAGCCAAAGCAGATGCCGCTGCCAAGGAAAAATCGGATACCGCTGCAAAAGCGAAAGCCGATGCTGAGGCCAAACGCAAAGCCGAAGCAGATGCCAAAGCTAAAGCGGATGCCGCCGCCAAAAATAAAGCTGCTGCCGATGCGAAAGCTAAAGCGGATGCCGAAGCTAAAGCACAGGCTGAGGCTGAGGCAAAAGCTTCTGCTGCTAAACAGGCTGCTGAAGAAGCTGCCCAGAAAAAAGCTGAAGTAAAACGGATTGCCTCTACAGCAAAACGCGACTTTGAAAATAAGATCAAGCGTGCCTGGGATACGCCTACTGGTTCTTCCGGTCAGAAAGCGACTGCCCGGGTTACCTTAAGTGACAGCGGTTCTGTGGTTTCTGTGATCGTGAATGCCAGCGATCCGGACATGAAAGCCAGTGTAGAAGCCGCAGTTCGTGCTGCTGCACCCTACCCGATGCCATCAGATCCAGATGCACGGCGTGAAGCCCGGAGTTTCACCTCTACCTTCACTGCACAATGAAAATTTAAGCCATAATCTGAAAAACAGTTATGGCTTTTATTTTTTTAAGTTAAACTTCAGCAAAAAGCGGCAAAATAATATTCACTTTTCACAGTGTTATAACAGTTTGATCATTGCTGAGTGGTTTCATTCAGCCAAATTCATGCGATGATGTAACGCAATCATATTCACAATAAATCCGTTGATTTGAGTAAATAACGAATGATGGAAAAAACGCGCAAACACTTACTCTGCCTTGCCATATTCGCTGCGCTGGGCACACTGACTGCAACACAATCACAGGCGCAACTGCATCTTGAAATTACCAAGGCTCCTGAAGCAGCTCCAAAGATTGCGATCGTGCCATTCAGTCAGGACCAGAGCATCTACCCGATTGTGGAAAATGACCTGAACCGTTCTGGCAAGTTTACTAGTGCTTCAAAAAACCTGCCGGCAACAGCAACCCTGAATAATCCGAATGCGGATGCCTGGGCGACTGCAGGTGTCCCTTATGTGGTAACAGGCTCATCCAAAACCAATGCTGATGGTTCTTATGAAATTCAATATCAGCTTTATGATATTGAGAAAAAACAGTATCTATTGAATGAACTGTTAACAGTACCGGCTACACGCACCCGTCAAGCTGCTCACATGATCAGTGATGCCATTTTCCAGGCATTGACCGGTATTCCGGGCGATTTCAGCGGCCGTATTGCTTATGTACTGCGCAATCCTGCGACACCTGATCAGCGTTATACCCTGCAGATTGCTGATACCGATGGTGAACAACCAAAAACCATCCTGACTTCACGTGATCCAATCCTGTCCCCAGCCTGGACACCAGATGCGAAAAAGATTGCCTATGTTTCATTTGAAACCAAACGTCCGGCAATTTACCTACAAAATCTGGCAACTGGTCAACGTGAAAAATTGGCCAGCTTCCGTGGTCTCAATGGTGCGCCAAGTTTTTCCCCAGATGGCAAGAGCATGCTATTTACAGCTTCTATGCATGGCAATCCTGAAATCTATGAAATGAATCTGGAAACTCGCCAGTTAAAACGACTGACAAATGACTCAGCGATTGATACTGAGGCGCGTTATGCACCAGATGGCAAATCTTTTATTTTTACCTCTGACCGCGGCGGTTCACCACAGATCTATCGTTATGATTTTGCCAACAGTGCAACCAAGCGTCTTACTTTCCGTGGTGCTTTCAATGCTCGCGGTACTTTAAGCGCAGATGGTAAAAAACTGGCATTAGTTCACCGTCCAAGTGGCAGTAATTACAAAGTTGCCATTCAAGACTTGAATTCAGGTGTGAATAATATCCTCACGCCTACCAGTCTGGATGAATCACCAAGCTTCTCACCAAATGGTCAGATGGTAGTCTATGCAACACGTGAAGGTTCACGTGGGCTGCTATCGATCATGTCACTTGATGGCCGTTTCCGTATGAACCTGCCAAGTGAACAAGGTGAAGTTCGTGAACCAGCTTGGGCACCTAAATAATCCATTACTTCAACATACTCAAAACTTCATGGAGATGAAGATGAAAAAAGTACAATTATTCGCACTTCCATTACTGGCTGCTGCACTAGTGATGACTGGCTGTGCCAGCCGTAAACCGGCAACACAAACGCAAACTGGTGAACTTGGCACAGGTTCAGCAACAACTGTCGACACTCAAGGTTTGAGCGAAGATGCTGCACTAAATGCACAAAGCATGGCTGGTGCATCTTCTAAAGGTGTGACTGCTGAAAATAAAGCTTACCTGGCAAAACGTGTGGTGCACTTCGACTATGACAGTAGCGAACTGTCAAATGACGATCTTCTTACCCTGCAAGCCCATGCCCAATTCCTGATGGCAAATGCCAATTCACGTGTTGCTTTGACAGGTCACACCGATGAACGTGGTACACGTGAATACAACATGGCACTTGGTGAACGTCGTGCCAAAGCGGTAGAAAGCTTCCTGATAACAACTGGCGTGAATGCAGGTCAACTTGAAGCGGTGAGCTATGGTAAAGAAATGCCAGTGAATCCAGGTCATGACGAAAATGCCTGGAAAGAAAACCGTCGTGTAGAAATTAACTACGAAGCGGTTCCACCACTACTCAAATAAAACTGCCGGAACTGTTCTCAGTTCTGCAAATAAAAAAGCACTCATTGATGAGTGCTTTTTTTGAATGCGAAAAATATTTTAGTGTTGAGCTTCTTCGTCCTCGGGATGCTGCATCGACTCAATCATGTCGTGTTTATTGAACTCTTTATACTCCGGCTTAGCCTCATAAGCCTTCCAGGCTTCCTTCATCTTATCTTCAGAAATTTCATCTAAATTAATGGCTTCGCTCGGCGTAGGAGTCGCATCAAACTTTAATGTTGTCATATTTGTGCTCCTGAACCTATGTTTTCCTTTTAATCAACATAGCATTTTCTAGCGGACTTGCAAGTGTAAAATCATAGCAAATAGTCTCAGTTTAATTTTTCTTTTACCTCGTTCTCATCTAAAATATAGCCCAATTACATTTTTATCATTCTGATAAATTTTTATTCGGAGTTTTTCTGACATGTCTTACCTAAGCCTTTCCCAATTTTTACAGCAAAAAACTGGGAATCTCACACCTGAACTTGCACAAGTGATTGAAACAATTGCAAATACATGTAAGACAATTGATCAAGCACTGCAAAAAGGTGCATTGGCTGGCGTATTGGGCAGTGCTCAGCATGAGAACGTTCAGGGCGAAGAACAAAAAAAACTGGATGTCATCTCTAATGACTATTTGATCGATGCATTAAAAATTCATCCAAATGTAGGTGGTCTGGCATCTGAAGAACTGGATGAGTTCACTCCTGCACAGGAAAATGGTCAGTTCCTGGTATTGTTCGATCCACTTGATGGTTCAAGCAATATTGATATCAATATGTGTGTTGGCACCATCTTCTCGATTTTACCTGCTAAGAATGCTGTAACTCAGGCAGAAGACTTCATGCAAGCGGGTGTCAATCAGGTTGCAGCCGGTTATGTATTGTATGGTCCATCTACCATGATGGCACTGACTGTAGGTGCAGGTACAATCTTTTTCACTTTCGATCCAGAAACCCAGGAATTCCTGCTGACTTCTGAAAATATTCAGGTTGCTGCAGATACTAAAGAATATGCAATTAATGCATCAAACCAACGTCATTGGGAAGAACCTGTAAAACGTTATATCGATGAACTTCTTGCAGGCAAAACTGGTCCTCGTGAAAAAGACTTTAACATGCGCTGGGTTGCATGTATGGTAGGCGACATTCACCGTATCCTGTGCCGTAGCGGTATCTTCATGTATCCATATGACCTGAAAGATCCGAAAAAAGCTGGCCGTTTACGTCTTATGTATGAGGCAAATCCAATGAGTATGTTGATGGAACAGGCAGGTGGTGCATCTACGACTGGTCGTGTTCGCATTCTTGACATCCAGCCTACTGACTTGCATCAGCGTGTTCCAGTGATCATCGGTTCGAAAAACGAAGTGGATCTTGTCACTAGCTACCATAACTAATATTTAAAAACGGCAGTTGGCGTTCTGCTGACTGCCGTGGACTTCTCTCCCATGCCAACGATCTTCCTTGAATCTAAAGATAATCCTAAAATTAAGCACTTGCGTGGCTTGATTGAACAGAATTCGTATCGAAAAAAGCAAGGACAAACTGTGCTTGAAGGCACACACCTTTGTCTTGCATGGCTTCATGAAAGCAAGAAAATCAATTCTATTTTCACCACCGAACATGCCCTGCAACATCCGGACTTTGAGATCATTTTACAGAAATACACCGGTGTCGTTTTCGTTATTGGTGAATCTTTATATAAAGACTTGAGTACATTAGGGACTTCGATTGCCTGCATGGCGATCGTGGATATTCCAAGCTCTAGCCAAGCATTGGATTACACCGCAGACACACTGATTCTTGAAAATGTTCAAGATCCGGGCAATGTCGGCACCCTGCTCCGCTCAGCTGCTGCGGCTGGCATTGATCAGATCATTTGTACCAAAGGTTCTGCATCGCTCTGGTCTCCACGGGTATTACGTGCAGGAATGGGTGCACATTTTTCTTTACAGTGTTTTGAAAATGTCACTTTAGAAGAAGTGCTCAACAACTTTAAGATTCCTGTTTATGTGACCAGCTCTCACCGTTCTAGCAGTTTATATAGCAAAGATTTGCGTAAGGCCTGTGTATGGATTCTGGGCAATGAAGGTCAAGGCGTTTCTGACTATGCACTGGAACATGCCGAAGCCGTCACTATCCCTCAACCGGGCGGTCAGGAATCACTGAATGTTGCCATTGCAGGTTCAATCTGTTTCTTTGAAATGGTCCGTCAACGGATCTGATCACACATTTAAGTTACTTTATTTTATTTCTCAGCGACCTGCATAAAAAATAGATTACACTAGAAGAAATAATCAAGTGTAATGTCAACCAAACCATTATTTTCAACGTTATATAGACATGTACTTGAAAATAATGGTGGGTATCCAATGACAGGATTTTCCATCTCTATGGATTTAGCGCCAAAACAGCTTCAGTCGCAAGATGCTAGTACTCTAAAGAGTACAGCTGAGTCACGCCTGAAGAATTTTATGCAAGATGTGACGGGTCGTGCATTGGTGATGATGGAAAGTGCAACCCAAAGCCAGCATGGCATTGCCATGGATCTGGTCCAGGAAGCGTTTATTTCCCTGCATAAATCCTATGCAGACCGATCCACTGAAGAATGGTATCCCCTGTTTTACACCATTTTAAATAACAAGTTACAGGACTGGCGACGTAAAGAAATGCGTCGTAATCAGCCATTTTCATTTTTTAAAAAAGTTCAGCTCGATGACGATGATGCCGAACTCAATGATGTTGTCGATGAAGCAACGCCATCCCCATTAGAGTTTCTGGATCAAGCCGTTACAGCCGAAGAAATCCAGCAAGCCATTGCCCAATTGCCTGTTCGTCAGCAACAGGCTTTCATGCTTCGTGCATGGGAAGGCTTTGATACGCATACCACCGCACAAATTATGAACTGCAGCGAAGGCAGTGTGAAAACTCACTATCACCGTGCAATTCAGGGTCTGCGTGCCTCACTTGCACATTTAAATCCATTTCTGGGAGGGTCATCCGAATGAATCAAGATGATTTCTTAAAAAAAGTAACTTCCAAACTTGATGGTATGGCACAACAGCATAAGGACAAACCTGTTGTGATGAACCGTGTTCTTGAAGAAATTCAGGAGACCAAGCATTCTCGTTTTGCATTCTTCAAAATGTCAGGTTTTGCACTTGCAGCTGCCATTGCAGGTATTGTTGTTTTACCAAATGTCGCTAACCAAGAGGAGCCTCAAACCCAGGTAGTGTCCGTACCTAAGCTTTCACCCCAAATGGTTGAAGACTTAGAAATGTTAATGGTTTTAGGTGAGGACCAGGTTCCACATGGCAGCTAAAAAACTAGCACTCGCATTTTGTGCATTCGGCTTTCTGCAAACCAGCTTTGCCGGATTTGAGCGTTTTTGGATTTTTTCCAAAGATGCTGATACACAAGTCAATGAAACCTGGAATAGTCTTTCAGATGCAGAACAGGTTGCTTTAATTAAGCGTTATCAGACCTTAAAAGAACTTCCTGCAGAGCAAAGCGTAAGCTTACAACAGCGCATGGACTGGTTTACCCAACTGCCCGAAGCTGAAAAGCAAAAGATGCGCGAAACCTGGCAGAAAATGAGTTCTCATGAACGCAAAGAGTTAGCTTCACGTATGCAAAAAGCAACGCCTGAACAACGCCCTGTGATTCGTGAAGAATATTTCAACAAACATTTGATAGTTGCTGAAAACTAACTCTCCCAGCCCGACTATTAAAATTATTGCCAAAAATAAAAGATATTAAAAAAGCCTCAATTGAGGCTTTTTTATTGTTTCTATAATGCTTTAGCTCTTGAATAAACGACGTGAACGATAAGCTGCAATGCCAAGCAGACCGAATAAAGCAATGATATTAATGGCACCGCCACCGCTGCTATCGCTATTGGTATTTTTCGCGCTATTTCTTAAAATAATAGTTGCAGTATTTGACTTTATACCTTCTGTATCATAATAGTGATACTTAATTGGATAATCAAACTGACTTAAATTATTTTTAATCTCGAAAGTAATTTTACCACCATAACATTTCTCACTCGTCGTTCCATCCAGACACACTCCCTCACGTTCCGCATACATATTGATTAATGAAGGATCAATATCTTCAAAGCGAATAGGTGCTGCCGTGTTATCCAAATGAGTTGGAGTTTTCCTGTATTGTGGCGCTAAATTATCCATTGGTCCATCATCGTCGAAGTCATTACTTAATGGATTGACTTCTACCCTTAAATCATTTTCTGGACGAATGGTATAAATATCATTTTTAGCTACAGGTGCAATATTGTTAAAGGTTGCAGCTAATACACCCGATGAACTTTCTGCCACTACACCATTCGCTCTTTCACTATCGGAAAGATTCTCTGTAAGAGTATAAACACAATACTCACTCACACCAGGCGGTGTGATAGCACCATCCTTACGGTAAAACATAATACGTTTCAGCTCAGGCACCCATTCACATACTTGTTGTTCGTCTGGACCAAAAGGAAATAAGTTAGTTCCACCTGTAGCACTGGCATCCAATTTTCCTACACCTTTGGCTTGAGTACTTATCGAATACTGATCTGCATCAAATGGTTTATTTCGTAGTTCACCATCTTTTTCAATTTGTTTAGGTAATGCCAATTCAAATGGATCGATATAAATTGCACGGTATTTTGCAGATATTTTCGTATTTGTTAATAAAGAATTAAAGTCATCGAGTTCAGCCTGAATTTGCAATTTTCTTGGTGCATTTCCAGGATCATCCAGCATAGCTTTCAGCTGCTGGATTCGATCTTCATAAACAGTAATCATTTCACTATATGCGATATTACTTAATGACTGTATATCCGCTGCAGTTAGGCGCATCAATTCAACAGAACCAATATCGCAGGTATTGGCATTCTCTGGATTGAGCAATAATGTTCCATTCGAAACACGGAAAATTTCACGCTGATCACTTTCACTACAGTTAAGATGTCCAGCATTTACAAAATCTGTATTACTGTTTTTATCTATAGGGTAATACAGTGGCAAATATATATTATATGGAGAGGCAGGTTTATAATCCGAGAGCAATTCTGAACGTTCTATGGCTGCAGGGATGATGATGTTTTTCGCAGCATCTATTAATTTTACGGCCGGAACCGTACATGTACTATCTAATGCATTATTTGTCAGAATCATATTAATTGACTGATCTGCCGTATTCCCTCCATTTAAGGCATAACTACAGGATTGACCGGTATTAAATGCCAATATATTAGAGTTAAATGCTTTCATTCCCTTATCATCATATAAGAGGGTTGCAGCAGCTTCATTTTCTACAATCGTATTACTCACGAAACCTAATAAAGCTAAACCATTAAGAGGCTTTTTAGCACGAGAGCTGAACTGAATAATTGCACCATCTTCTTCATCTACCCTATTTTTAGCAATAGTAGAAGCATGAATATCAATACTGCCTGCGCCACAATAATCAATAATGCTTGTGCTGGAACTCATTCCCGTTTGATAATTACCATTCTCGACAATACTGCTATGACTGATACTAGTTGGTGAGGTCGTTGGTAGTCCTTTACGCTCACAATCCATTGCCCAGACACTACCCAGTGGTGCATGATTACGCATGATCAGGGTTTTAATGAGAGATACGGTTCTTTCACTATCACTACCGACAAAGTAGATCGCTCCGCCCTCATTATCCGCTTTGGAATCGAGAATGGCGGAATTGTAGATTTTGAGTATTCCCCCAATAAATAAAGCTCCACCATTGCCACGATCGGTACTAGATGCCTTGGCATAACCATTCTTTAGCGCAATATTATTAATTTCAAGTGTAGTTCCAGAAGTAACCGTATTAAAAATTCGTGACTGGCCTTGTGCATTAATACTGGTCTGAATTGGCTGTTGGGCCGGGAAAGTTCCTTTTAATAAGTCTTTAGCCTGCTCATCAAATGGTAATGCACCATACAAAGATATTGGTGAATTTAACTTGAGCTCACCCCGAGTAAGTATATATTCACCTTTTTCTAACTGAATATAATCAGGCTGTCCAGGTAAACGATTGCCTACATTACAGCTTCCATAACTTTTATTTTCATAAGCTGTTCTGATTGCTTGTCGTAGTGAACATAATTTAAAATCATCTATATCCAAAGTCGTCGTTACTTGGATAATTCTACTTTCAGCTGCCATCAATGACATAGTCGACAAAAAGACAGCTGTGAAAAGTCCTTTTTTATAATTCTTCATCATATATTTCCAAATTATTTTTTTAGTTTTCGCCAGGTCAAGCCGCCCATCAATAGTACCAGCCAGAATATACTGGTTGCCCCACCTGATGTTTTAACCTTATCGCTTTTCATATTATTTTCTGCTTCCATTACGATATTTACTCGAATTGGAAGATAAGCTGCATTTGAATCAAAACGATTCATCGTAGTCACTACACGTATAGTAAATAGATCTGCGCCTGCTTTAGGGTTTCTTGGGGTATAAACCAAATTACCATCCAAATCCAAAGAAACGGTTCCCTTAGAACTTACATGAGCCTGTTGTTCAATCAGTAAACAGCCGTCTTGCCATTCTTCACCCTGAGGATGGTCTAGTACAACTTCCTTACATTTCTCTTTAGGCAGAAGATCGCTATCACCTAATGCTTCTATGATAGAAATCCGGGCCACCTGATTATTTAACTTACCAATCAGTAAATCCTGTCCCACCAGACTCGTATCTCTGGAATCCTGGATTTCGATTGCTCCTCGATCACATTTACCGAATGGTGACTTACCACGCTGGTCATAACCTACACATCCAGCTTTAGTTTTATCAGTATTCTGTTCACCTTTATTCAGGATTGGAGTGGTATTCAAACTTGTATATGTCATCAGGATTCTTGGCCTGAAATACCCCAAAAATTGTTTTTCATTTTTAAAATAGGGGCATAAAATCGCATTTGCTGAAGTGGTAATATTCGGACACTTGCCCTCTAACTGATCACCAGCAAGAACCGTATAAGCATCATCCAGAATTTCATTCGCATAAATAGAAGCTCCCGTACCACAGGAATTCCCTACCAAGTTATTCTGCAAAATGGAACTCATTTTGACTTGCTCAGAACTAAATTGACAGTTCTGATCAGTGTTAGCAGAAGTACTCCCTGGATTATTCAATACAATACTATTTGCTAGATAACCAGGTTTGTTTACTACATCAAACTTGACCCCAATTGAATTATTTATAATTGTGGTGTTATTAATAGCAATAGCATCAAGAATAGTTACTGCTGCCCCTGTATTTCCATACAGAGTAGAACTGTAAATTGAAGATTGTGGCAAAACAAGTACATCAGTTTCTTCATTGGATAATACATCTTCAGTATAAATATTGGATGAACGAGAACTTGTAGCTGTCGTCGTATTTTTACTAATTACAGATTGCCTGATATGGAAGTTTGGTAATTCATTATAAATAGCCCCCCCTTCATTCGCTGTATTGTTTTCGAGTAAGGAGTTTTGAACCGTGAGGCTACCATTTTTAGTTTGATCGGTCTTATTTGTGCCAGCGATATAAATTGCTCCTCCATCGTTGGCCATACCACGATGTAATTTCACATACTCTAGGGTGAGCTTACCTTGGTTATAAATTAAGCCCCCTTTGCTCACTTTACAACTGATAGCACCACATCCTTCTAGTGTAACTTCACGCAGTCTGACAGATACGGTCTGATTTTTTTCTGAAACTGTTTCAGAATTAGCAATATTGAAAATTCCGCCCAAGGTATTAGCAGGCAGATTGTCCATAATTCTTATAGTTGCATTGCTCAAACCATTCTCTAGATTATCCCCCATCTTCTTTTCATAGGTGGTATGGATATACATGGAGCGTATTATTTGTAATGGAGAATTTAGCTTATAAATTTCCTTCTCTTTTAACTTGATAACAGGAACAGGCTTGTCATCCCCACAGCCCAGATAAGGCTTATCCATCCCCTGATTAATATATTGCACAGCCTCACGTAGGGAACATTCTTTATCATCCCTGACGATATCTTCAGTGGTAGTGACGACAATTTCAGCACTGTATGCCTGCCCCATAATACATAGCAAAGCAATGCCTAAGCTCTTCTTGAGCATGACCTTCTCCTAATTTCTTATATTCTTTCTTTTTATTCTAAAATCGCATCATCCTAGCGATATTTGAATTATTTTGCTCTAATCTGTCATAACTTGAGTAATTACTCAAGAATTTTTATTATTTATCGATATTCGTCAATCAATGCATAAATCTGCCTTAAATTAGCATTACTCACTTTGAGTTTCTCGCCCTTTAAAAGTTGAATAATTTGTTCAAGTGTTTGTAAAAGTACTGAGGTCTGATGCGGACCATGACTCAGCAGGTAATCAAAAATTTGCTGATCCAGATGAATCCCACGTCTATCCAATACTGATGATACTAAAGCAAAACGGTCAGCATAAAGACTTCCGTTCGGAACGCGCGTACTTACCGCCTGGGTCAAACGAGACTGTAAATCCGGTAATTCCAGCTTAAGTTCAATCGGAGCAAACCTTGAAGAAAAGACCAGCTGACCACCGCCTTCATTATTATAATTAATTAAGTGAAAAACTGCCTTTTGCCAGTGGGGTACGCCACTAATCGCTTCAATATCATCTAAAGCTACCAGATCATAGCGGTCAAGTGAGGTAATGGCTTCTGTAGGTGCATCCAAAAGTTCCAATAAAGAGACCTGAATTGCAGTTTTCCCCACTTCCAGATAAGAATCACAAATCGCAGAAAGTAAATGACTCTTACCTGTTCCAGCACCACCATAGACATAGAAACGATTAATCAGACCCGCATGGAGCTGGCGAATCGCATCAATTACATGCCCCCATCCCGGACCCGAAAAATCACTGATTCGGGCATCGAGCTGGGGTTCAATATCAAGTTGCAATTGACGCATATCTATTTTTTGGCCTATCCATCTTTAAGCTGGGTTTGTTCAATCTTACTCGATTTTTCATCTGCTTGCAGTGCTTTCTCATGAGGCGATTTCAGGTCAATATCTACATCTACATTAGGGGTTTCAATATTGATAGAGCCAGTAGAGGCTTTTTGGATGATGAGGGTTCTATTATCGTAGAGTGCACTTTTTTCATAGAATTCACGCGCATGACGCAGCAATACAACGATCACTGCAGCGACTGGCAAGGCAATCAGCATACCTAGGAAGCCTGCCAGTTGAGCACCTGCCAATACGGCAAATACTACAGCCACTGGTGACAGGCCTATTTTATCGCCAAGCAGGAATGGTTGCAGGATATAGCCTTCTACCGCCTGACCCACCATGAATACAATACCCACTAGAACCAGTTGCCACCAGTCAATTCCAAACTGGAATAAAGTCGCCACTACTGCTGCAATAATCCCAACTGCAAAACCCAGATACGGGATAATACTGCAAAGGCCCGCGACCATCCCGATGATCAGGCCGATTTCCAGGCCAATCAATTGTAAACCGACGGCATAAACAACGCCTAGTAATACCATGACCAGAAATTGTCCTTTCACAAATGCACCCAAAACTTCGTGGCATTCACCAACAACTTCCAAAGTACTACGCTCGTATGGACGTGGAATGAGTCGGCGCATGCTGTCGAGCATACGTTCCCAGTCGAGCAGAAAATAAAAAGCAATGATGGGAACAAGAACAATCGTTCCACCAATCTGAATAAAACTGATCCCTGATTGTGCCAATTTCAAGGCCATTGCCTGAATGCTGTCGGCACTATAATTGGTCTGGACATAATCCATGACCACACTGGAAATCTGGTTGGTGTCAATTTCCATTGGCACGAGATTAAAGGTATCAGACAGCCATGGCAGGAAAGTATAATTGACCCAGTGAATTCCTGCAGGAATGCTGTCGCGGGCATACATTAACTGTTTCCATACCAACGGTACCAAGTACCACATGGCTAGAGTCAGCACTACCCCAATCCCGATAAAAACAATACTGATAGAGAGCCAGCGCGGCAGACCAATACGATGTAAACGATCAACCAAAGGACTAAATAAATAGGCGATAAAAAATGCGCCGACAAATGGAACAACAACAGGCTTAAGCAGGTATAAGACCCAAATAATCAAGGCGATACCAGCCAAGATAAAAATGCGACGTAAGGTACGATCTACCATAAAGTCTTGCCTTTTCTCTATTAATCATTATAAAAAGTAAAATATTTGAATAAAGATAGCATTTTAGGACATAAATAACATAAGAGTTTCGTATATTCGGGTATAATCAGCGCCGCGAATGCGGAGACTTCATTATGAGCAACTCAACTTCTACCCCAAACACTGGTTTAAGCTACAAAGATGCAGGTGTCGATATTGAAGCGGGAGACGCGTTAGTCGACCGAATCAAGTCCGTCGCTAAGCGCACTAAACGTCCTGAAGTTATGGGCGGTCTTGGTGGCTTTGGTGCACTTTGTAAAATCCCTAAAGGTTATGAAGAACCTGTTCTCGTATCTGGCACTGATGGTGTTGGTACAAAATTACGTTTAGCATTGAATTTGAACCGTCATGACACAATTGGTCAGGATCTGGTTGCAATGTGTGTAAACGACCTTCTCGTTTGTGGTGCTGAACCACTGTTCTTCCTGGATTACTATGCAACTGGTCACTTGAATGTTGATGTCGCAGCAAATGTTGTTACTGGCATTGGTGCTGGCTGTGAACTTGCTGGTTGTGCATTGGTTGGCGGTGAAACTGCTGAAATGCCAGGCATGTATGAAGGTGAAGACTACGACCTTGCAGGTTTCTGTGTGGGTATTGTTGAGCAAAGTAAAATTATTGATGGCTCTAAAGTTAAAGCAGGCGATGTGCTAGTTGGTGTTGCATCTTCAGGTGCACACTCAAATGGTTACTCACTACTTCGTAAAATTCTTGACGTGAAAAACGTTGATTTAAACCAGATCATCGATGGTCGACCACTTGCTGACGTAGCAATGGAACCAACACGTATTTATGTAAAACCGATTCTTGAATTGCTTAAACAGGTAGATGTGCATGCAATGGCACACATCACTGGTGGCGGTTTGCCAGGTAACCTGCCTCGCGTACTTCCAAACGGTGCTCAAGCAGTTGTGAATGAGTCTTCTTGGGAATGGCCTGAACTATTCAAGCTTCTTCAACGCGAAGGTGGTGTAGAACAGTTTGAAATGTATCGTACATTTAACTGCGGCGTAGGTATGGTACTTGTTGTTGATGCAGCAGATGCAGACAAAACTGTAGACGTATTGAACAGCCTTGGCGAAAAAGCATGGACGATGGGTCACATTGCGGACAATGCCGAGTCTGTAGAAGGCGCTGATGAAAAAATCCGTGTGATCTTCGCATAATCGCATGATTAAAATTGCTGTTCTTGTTTCAGGCAGTGGATCTAACCTGCAAGCCTTGATTGATGCCAATCTGTCAGGGCAAATTGTCGGCGTAATTTCCAATAAACCTGAAGCTTATGCTTTAGCGCGTGCGCAAAAAGCTAGAATTCAGACTGCAGTGATTGAACACAAGCAGTATCCGAATCGTGAAGCTTTTGATGATGTGATGCATCAACAACTGTTAGATTGGGATGTGGATTTAGTAGTACTGGCAGGCTTTATGCGAATTTTAAGTGAAAAATTTGTTAAAGCCTGGGAAGGTAAAATGGTGAACATCCATCCTTCTCTCTTGCCGAATTACAAAGGTATGCACACGCATCAACGGGTGCTGAATACTGGGGATACCCTGCACGGCTGTACCGTACATTATGTAACCGCTGAATTGGATGCCGGTCAGGCCTTGGCTCAAGGTATTTTAAAAGTATCTCATCAAGATACAACACATACTTTAGCTCAGCGCGTGCATGTACTGGAACATCTGATTTACCCGCAAGTGGTGGAATGGATCTGTACTGGTACGATTCAGCATACTGCTGCTGGCGTAATGTATCGCGGTGAGTTGATGCAGGAACCGGTTCAATTCTGCAAATTCTAAAGAATACACTGCATAAAAAAACGCATCCCCGGATGCGTTTTTTTATGCTTCACTTTTTTTACTTTAAAGACTGCTCTGCGATGAGCTGCTTGATCAGACCAACGACTTCATACGGTCTTTCTAAAGGAAACATGTGTCCACCTGGCGTTACCGTAAAGGGAATACCAAACTTCTTCTGAACCAATCTTGGAAACTGTCTTTTATGAAACAGGCTTTCATCACCTACAACAAGATGCATCGGCAGTTTGACCTTTGCTTGCGGTAACCACCATAAGGATGGATTGGTACGAAAGATATTCACTTCGTCCATTTTGGGAATGGTCAGCTCAACCCCACCCCGCACTGGGTCATCTTTCAAGGCATGATCAATATAGGCTTGAAAACACTCCTGATCAAAATCTTTATAAAAGCCCTTTGAACGTAGTAATTCTGTTGCCTGCTCACGGGATTCCCAATGATCACGACGGCGTAAAGACAAAGCAGCAGGTGACATCGTATCTACAGCCTTTAGCTTTAACACTTTTGCCATATGCAGCATCAATGAAGATGGTCCCATAATCAAAGGTGGGTCCAGCATGATCACCTGCTCGAACAGTTCGGGCCGTTGCCGAGCAGCCATCATGGTTAAGGCTCCACCTAGCGAATGCCCCAGACCAATCACCTGGCGACCTTGCGCTTGGCATACGATACTGTCGATCACTTGCTGGGTCAGGCTATTCCAATGATTATCAATCGGATAACGTTTATCTGGACCCAGCAACGGCACATAGATAATGTCATACTCATCTTTTAGTCCATCAAACAGTTTCTGATAGACACGAGAAGGCACGCCATTGGCGTGCGCAAAATGAATAATTGGCTTCATTGCAGTTTGGTCTGACTTTCAGTACTGAGTTTCTGAGCAACCGAGCTGGCAATACCTTCGCCTAGGGAAGCCCCCATACGACCTAAGATAGACTCAAATGGGCTATATTCAACGGTGTAGTTCAAGGCTTTATCAGTTTTCAGCTCACGCTTCAGGGTTTGTAAGCTACCGGTACGGTCAGCAATACCTAATTGTACTGCCTGTTCACCCGTCCAGAACAGACCAGAGAAAATTGCAGGATCAGTTGATTTAAGCTTTGCTCCACGACCTTGTTTCACTGCATTGATAAAGTGAGCATGTACATTGTCCAACACTCCTTGAACATGGGCTTTCTGTGCAGCATCAACTGGCTGGGTCATCGAAAGTAGTGCCTTATTTTCACCCGAAGTCATGGTACGGTCTTCCACGCCCAGTTTCTGCATCAGGTTACTCACGCCATAGTTCGGCATGATTACGCCAATTGAACCGACCAGACTCGATGGATTGACAATAATTTCATCTGCAGCAGAAGCAATATAATAAGCACCCGAAGCGCCAGTATCACCAATTACAGCATACAGCTTTTTCTGCGGATACTGCTTTTTCAGGTACTGAATTTCCTGCCAGATTTCATCAGATTGCACTGGTGAACCACCTGGAGAATTGATATTCAGAACCACTGCTTTCGCCTGCTTACTTGCATAAGCTTTCTTCAGCGACTTGATGGTGTTGTTACTATTCACACTTTGCTTGTCTGATGCAATCGTGCCAATAATATCAACCACCGCCAGATGCTCATCTGAAGTTTTAGTGGCATCAGTCGATGCTGTACTGCAGCTTTTGCCCATGGCAAGTATAATAAACAGCAAATAGGCAAACGTCAGGAATTTAAAGAAGATTCCCCAACGACGTGCACGGCGCTGCTCTTCTACAGAGGCAAGTACCGCTTTTTCAAGCAGTTTCCACTCAGGTCCTGTTGGTTGCTGAGGTTGTGGCGTATTTTGTATTTGATTTTCAGGTTTTGGTGGCCAATCGGACATAAACAATCCAACACATAATTATATTGTGCCCATTATATACACCGATTTGAGTATTTCTGTCTAAACCAGCAGTTTTATCCTATAATAAATTTCAATTATTCCTTCCCATTGCTCTTAATATCAATTCAATGACTGCACAAAGCTCAAAGAATTCAACCTATGGTTTGCTTAAATTCGTCAGCCGACTTCCACTTCCAATTACGAGATTGATGGCAAGCAGTCTTGCGGGCATTGTAAATCTATTGAAGACTTCCAAGACCTCAGAAACCATTCGCTTTAATCTGAAAATTGCACTTCCGGAGCTTTCAGAGCAGCAACGCGAAGAGATTACGCGTGCCTCAATCCGGAATGAATTGATGTCTTATTTTGAGTTTTTTAGTATTTGGGGCTCGAGCAATGAAAAAAATCTTCAACGTGTCCACCGTGTAGAAGGACAACATTTACTTAAGGAAGCACTTGCAGCAAATAAAGGACTGGTACTGATTGTGCCGCATTTTGGTACCTGGGAAATCATGAATGCTTATCTCGCTCAATTTACTCAAATGAGCATTATGTATAAGCCGGTCAAAGATCCTGCTGTGGATGACTTTGTTCGTGAGGCACGGAGTCGTGAGCAGGCCACCTTATTACCCACCGATGAAACAGGCGTTCGTCAGATTTTTAAAGCCTTGAAACAAGGTGGCACGACAGTCATCCTTCCAGACCATACCCCAACTGCAGGCGGTGAATATATTCCTTTTTTTGGTGTACCACTCAGCTCAAGTAATCTCAGCGCCAAACTGATTCAAAAGACCAAGGCAAAATGCCTGTTCCTTTTTGCAATGCGTAATACTGAAGGAGGCTTTGATGTATTCTTCGAGCCCCTCGATGAGCAAATTTATAGCTCTACCCCGAATCAGGGTACCGAGATTATTTTCAAGAAAATGGAAGAATTGATTCATCGTTACCCTGAGCATTACCATTGGAGCTATAAACGCTTTAAAGCGCATGAGTCTCTGGGCGGCACCATTTATCGCATTCCACAAGATGAAGCACTAGCTAAAATTAATGATCTGCGCCAGGCCTATCAGGACGAACAGGCAAAACTTGCAGCAGAAACTTTACAGACTTTAAATACGAATACAGCTATTGAATCTTAAGATCTTCTCTCTGCAACCATCTATATTTTGATCGATAAGATGCAAGATGTATTTGTTTTTCTTTAATAAAAAACTCGATGCTACCGTGCTCTGGCGTACTTAACAGTGGAATATTTAAAGCTTGTAATCGTGCTTGAGTCAATCGACTGGGATGGCCATAACGATTAAATCGCCCAGCAGAAGCAATCGCGATTTTGGGGCGGTAATGCTGTAAAAACTGATAGGCTGAACTGTGCTGGCTACCATGATGCCCCAAGATCAACACATCGACTTTTAAATCCGGATAATCTCTTAGCAATTGAAACTCAGTTTGCCAGCCTGTATCGCCCATCAGTAAAAAATACTGATAAGGCCAGGCATCTTTAACTTGTATATGGATAACACAGGAATTTTCATTTTTATCAGGTTTAAACTGATTAAGTGAGTCTGACCGCGGTGATAACACCTGAAAATAAACCTGTTCATTCCAGTTCCAGGACTGTTCCTTCTGACATAATTTAAATTGAGTGCTTTCATTCAGTTCAGGCTGTTCACTGGCGATAAGCTCTGAAACCTTAAGTTGATCACGGATATGCATATAAGCTCCGCTATGATCCTGATCCAAATGGGTCAATACCAGCTGATCAAGCTTAGATATTCCCTGCACGGATAGAAATGGAAGAATGATCTGTTCACCGACACTAAAACGGCTTTCATCATAATTGCCACCAGTATCCACCATCATGTTATGTTGGCCTTGACGGATAAAGATGCTTTGACCCTGCCCCACATCCAGCACATGCAATTGAAATGGCGAATGATAAAGGGGCATTGCTATGATGGGTACCAGTCCACACGCTGCCCATGACTTAGGTACCGCTCCACACGGTATAAAAAGAATTACAAGAATAATGATACTCAATATCAGTAGCCATGGTGTCATAGCGACCGGGATCAGTTCAGGTGAAAACAGATGATCCAGTAGATTTAAAAAACCAACTAACATACTGATCATCAGATCGTTCATTTGAAAGATCAGTGCCGCGAATGGTTCCACAATGAAGAAAAATAGAGCGGCAATAATATCCAGTGGCACAATAAGTAGACCAATCCATGGAATCGCGAACAAATTACTCAATGGTGCGATCCAGGCCAGCTGTTTAAAGAAAATAATCATTAAGGGAAATAACGCGACAAAAATTTTCCACTGAGATTCGACTAAAACTTTTACTGCAAAATACAGACGTTGTCCTGGACTTTGGATTACATCTCGTGGTTGTCGCTGTATGGTCTGATAAATTCGCAGCAAGACAAAACAGGCACCATAAGACAACCAGAAAGCTGCGGACAAAATACTAAAGGGATCCAGTAACAGTAATATTGCTGCACTTAAGATCAGTAACTTTAAAGGTTGTACATACTGCCTCAACCAGATACTGGCCGTGATCATCACACAGATCAACAAAGTACGTAAGGCCGGAATTTCAAAACCCACAAAGGCACAGTACAGCAAGACACAAAGTAAAAAAGGTATACTCAGGTAATATTGTCTGGGCCATTTCAGATAGAGAGCTGGAAAAATCCTGGCTGTCAAAAACTGTAAACTCGCACAGAATATCAGTGCAAAAATCACTACATGCGGCCCAGAAATTGCCAGGAGGTGACTCATGCCGAAACGGCGAAACTGCTGTTCAATTGCTGGATCCAGTAAACTCTCATCACCCGTTAGCAGAGCCAGCATCAACCCTTTGTTTCGTATTGGCTGTTGATAAATAAATACCCTTAACTCTAATCGTTTTTGTTCAATCCAAAGAAGTAGCTGGGATCTTAAACTTTGCTGTTGGCGTACATGCTGGCTAAAACCGAGTGCATAAACTTCTTGCTGGGTTATAGGCTGAATCTGTTGAATACGAAATCCTGCCATCAGATTCTGTTCGAGATACCATTTCTCCACATCGAATGCACCAGGCGTGGCATAGGCATGTGCCGGTCGCACTTCCCCATTCAGTCGATAATACTGTCCCAGCTGGAGTTGATTTGACATATTAAACGCAGCCTGCACTGGTCCTTCCTGTTTAACAGAACCCAGCCACTGCACTAGCGTCCCATTCGGCTGTAATACCTGTAAGGGTTGCTGAATAATATTGGTATTTATTTTGTTGAGCCGGGAGATATAAACGATAACTTCTCGCTGCCCAACTTCTTTCTCGATAAATTGCAATCGCTGATCAAGAGCATGATTGGCAAAGCCCTGCCCTAATAAAAAGCTCAGACTTAAGGAAAATAAAATAGAAATAAAACGTAGATAAACATGATGCAGCCTTAAATGGATGACCCGGTAGATAAGCAGCCATACCAGCATAATCAAGCAGACTGATCCTGCTGATAACTGGTATTCAGCTTTACTCCACCCCATTGTTGTCAAGCCAAGAATCCAGCCTACACCTAGCCATTGCAGCATGATTTTTCTTTTTATTGTTATTTTATGACGCAATAATAAAGCCCACCGGAGTGAGCTTCAATCAAAGAGGATTATTCCAATATTTTTAGGACAATATCAGTCATTCACCCATAATCCATCCTGCATATGCAGAATACGGTCTGCTGACTGAGCCAATTGCTCATCATGGGTTACAATCAGCATGGCCATATTGAACTCCTGACGTAATTCGGTCAGTAGCTCAAAAATTTTTACCGCAGTTTTACGATCCAGATTCCCGGTCGGTTCATCGGCCATCATCAATTTTGGTTTCCCCACTAAGGCACGCGCCATGGCCACACGCTGGCGTTCACCACCAGACAACTCGCCCGGTTTATGGGTTAAACGATGACTTAAGCCCACACGTTCCAGCAGATACTCAGCTTGTTTTTTTACTTCCTTGAATTTGCTGGCCTTACGTAGCATCAGTGGCATCGCCACATTTTCAAGCGCGGTAAACTCAGGCAGAAGGTGGTGGAACTGATACACAAAGCCCAAGTGCTCATTACGCACATAACCGCGCTCAGCTTCAGACAGCGTATCAAAACGCTGGCCGTTCACCATCACGTGACCCGAAGTTGGACGATCTAAACCACCGAGCACATGCAGCAAAGTACTTTTGCCTGAACCACTTGAACCAACAATTGAAACAAATTCACCCGCCTGCACCTGCAAAGACAGACCACGGATCACTTCAACTGTAGATTTACCATCGGTAAAAGATTTTTGAATATTCTGGGCATCTAGAATGATATTACTCATAACGCAATGCCTCCGCAGGCTGAATCTTGGCTGCTCGTAGCGCAGGATAGATTGTTGCTACAAAACTTAAGACCAATGACAATACGACAATCAGCACTACATCCTGCCAGCGTAGATAAGACGGCAAGTAATTAATGAAATAAGCATCAAACATATGCAGACCTAAAGTATTGTTCAGCCAGCCCACCAGACTACTAATACTGGTTGCAGCAATAATACCCAGAATTGCGCCGGCACAGGTACCAATTACACCAATGACAGTGCCCTGCACCATGAAGATTTTGGTAATAGTTGCAGGTGAAGCACCTAAGGTACGCAGAATGGCAATATCCGATTTCTTGTCAGTTACCACCATCACCAGAGAGGAGACAATATTAAACGCTGCGACCAAGACAATCAGGAACAGCAGCAAACTTACCATTGCCTTTTCCATCTGAATGGCACTAAACAGGTTACCGTGAGTATAAGTCCAGTCAGATGCATAGAAGTTTGCTGGCAAATTCATGACAATATCACGTGAAACTTGCGGTGCCAGGAAGATATCATCCAGCTTCATGCGGATCCCCTGTGCACCATCTGGCAGACGCAGCAAAGTTGCCGCATCATTCAGGGCGATATAGCCCATCATTGAATCCACTTCAGCACCAATGCTGAATATTCCGACCACATTAAAGCGCTTAAAGCGTGGCACTACACCAGCAGGTGACGGCGTGGCTTCCGGCAATACCAGGGTAATACTGTCGTTTAAACCGACCCCCATTGAGTCTGCCATCTGCTTGCCCAGCACAATTCCGAACTCACCTTTTTTCAGCTGATCGATACTGCCTTCAACCATATGATTTTGAATGATAGAAACATTCTTTTCATAATCTGGTTCGATTCCTGTGACCATGATCCCGGCAACCTGCCCTTGCGCAGTCAACATTCCCTGTAACTGGGTAAATGGAGCAACACCTTGAACATGTTCATGTTGTTCAATTTTTTTTGCAAGTTCAGGCCAATTTGTTAAAATTTGTGTTGAAGAAACAGTGGCTTGAGGTATCATTCCTAAGACACGATTTTTTAATTCTCGATCAAAACCATTCATTACAGACAGTACTGTAATGAGGACTGCCACACCAAGCGTGAGGCCGATCATAGAGACTAAAGCGATAAAAGAAATAAAGTGGTTACTGCGCCGTGCGCGAGTATATTTCAACCCTATGTACAGCGAGATTGGTTTGAACATAACCATCTAGTCCGAGGTAATAAATTATGGAAAATTTACAGCATCAGCATGGAGTTACTGAAAGACGTGTCATGTCACGCATCGATGCTGCCTTACGAATTAATTATCAGATTATTTCCGATGATGTAGCCTTAAATGATCCTTACGATGCTAATTTCGTATTGCCCCGCTATTTTCTACTACTTGCTGAGTTAGATCAATTTGATCATGCACTCAACTACGAATTAGAACAATTAGCTGAAAAAGATCAACAAATTGCTCGAATCTTATCCTTATTTAACCAAAAATTAAACCTGATCACCGGGTCTTTATACGATTCAATTGTACAGAGCATGTTACCTGTCCCTGAAGATGTGAACTTTTCCGAGTCTGGCTTAAGCTTTTTTAGTAAACATCTCATCAAGGAAGGCACCTATATTCACCTGACCTTAAGCCATCCGGAGAACTTCTTCCATATTGCAGCGACAGCGCAAGTGGTTTATAGCCGTGCCGAAGATAATGGCCAATTCCGCACTGGGGCTTATTTCATTACTCTACATCCACAGGACCGGGCAAAAATTAGCGAATGTGTGAAAGCTTACGAAATTTCATAATCTGACTAAATTATTGCTTTTTATGACGGGCCTGAATGCTCGCCCGAATTTCTTTCAGGAAATATACAACAAGACCAGACAATAAAATTACGACCCCCACCAAAGCAATGAGGGGCAATTTTTCATTATTCAGTAAAGCGCCTATCATTAGTGCCAACATCGGTGTCAATACATTGGTAAGCGACAAGGTAGTCGGTTTGATCTTCTGCACCAGTTTAAAATAACAGAACATCGCAATCAGCGAAGCCATTATCACGGCATACCCTAATCCAAATAGACTCTTGGCATGTGGCATGGCAGTAGGTGCGTATTGCCAGATAAAAGGCAGCATACCGATAGAGAAGATTACCGACAAGCCAATCGAGCCTGCTGCCTGTGCCATCGGGTCAATTGGCGCATTAATCTTTTTCACCCAATACATGGACATGCAATAAACCAGCACACCAATTAGCGCAATCACAATCCCGACTGGTTGAATATGCTGATCCGCATCCCCCAGACAAATAATAGAAAGTCCTGTTAAGGCAATTGTCATCCCTAGCCATTGATTGAGAGAAAGATGCATCCCAAACATGAAGCGCCCAATCAGGCCGGAAATCACAGGTGAAAGACCAAACATCAGGGCAATGATACCGGAGCTAAGATAGTCTGTAGACCAATAGGTAAAGGTCTGCGAGCCGATAAAACTGCAGGCCCCTGCCAGATAGCTGTGCAAGGAAACACGATCAAATGGTAACCGGGTTTTAAACAGCCAAAGTAGTCCCAAAGCCAAAGGCAGAGCCAGAAAGAACCGGATTGCCAATGCCCACATTGGATGCAGATCTTCCACACTCCAGACAATTGCCAGTGGTGTGGTGGACCAGATGAAAACCAGTAAGGCATAGGTTACCATCAGGTTACTTTGTTTGGGCATTTGAAAATTTTCTCGTTATTTTGCAGCTGTTTTACGCTTTTGCTTTTGAATGGTTTGATCGAGTGAACTGGAAAACTCGCGTTTATCACGCTCAGAAATTGGTGGCGGTCCGCCAGTTTGTACCCCTGCGCCACGCAGCGTATCCATAAAATCACGTAAATGCAGACGCGCTTTGACATTCGCCGTGGTATAGATTTCACCTCGTGGATGAATGGCAATACCACCTTTTTCAATGACCTGTGCCGCCAGCGGAATATCCTGGGTAATCACGATGTCATGTTCATTCATGCGATCTACAATTTCCTGATCTGCCGCATCGGCACCACTGAGTGCCTGAATCGAGTTAATACGAATTGAAGGAGTGATCCCTACAGGCTGGTTTGCTACAAAAGTCACTTCAAGCTGATAACGGTCTGAAGCGCGAATAATGACATCTTTAAGAATACGGGGTAATGCATCGGCATCTACCCAAAGTTTAAATGGCAACACGCATGGGTCCGGGATAGAAATGAATGTCATCTATTCTAGCAAATGCAGTGCTCATCGTTCCGGTTTTCTTTATACCCTTTTGATATGACCATGTTTGGTACACCCTTTGGACAATTACAACTATGCTGATCTCTAGACTGCGAATAAGAATTGACAAGAATCTGATGGCAATTTAATTTTAAAATTCATCTGATTGACTTGAAAAATCAGAATGACCCTCGATTAACTATAAATAAGCAATCCCAGATCAATTGTGCATATGAAAAATTCAAATAGTCCTGAGATCATCACTATCGATGATCAAAACTTCGGTAGTCATGTTGAACACTGGAATCTCCTTACAGACAATCCAGGTACCGATGTACCGAAGTGGTTAACTCAGGCACTTGATGCCCCGGTCATGCCGATGGGTCTCTGCAAACAAGAATGCGATATGGATGAAAACACCTGGCTGATTCAGGGTCCGAGCAAGGCCACTGTGCAGTTAAGCCAGATCATTGAGGTGGAAAGCAATAAACCCAAAGCAGTCAAAACTGCCTTTCCATGCTTCGACAGTCCTTATAAAGTAAAGGCACAAATTGAACGGATTATCAGCTGCAAGTCCAATACTCAAGCCGTATTACGCCTGAATCTGGGTCTGAACAATATTGTGTATGCGTTTGACAGTCTGTATAGCGTCAATCATACACAATATGATAAAGATCAAAATTATCTGGTGAATCTGAATGCCTGGGCTTATGAACTCGAGCCTGTAGCGGAACATGAACATCTGATTGTCGATGATCCGGCTTCAATCAAACATCACCGTGCGCTGAATGATATTCTGGCAGCCAACAATGGCGTTGCACCAGAAAATCTGCAGGAACAGATTGATGCGTGGGAACCTAAATCTGAAGATGATAAAGCTCCGGTTACTGTAGATTTCTCTAAAATGGTGGCTTACCTCTATGGTGAAACCATTGGTCAGGAAGATGAAGCCTGGTTCCAGGGCAATATTGTCGGTAAGACTTCAATGCAATTTATGGATCAGGAATACACTCTTTATGATGTCACCTTGATTCATGATGAAGGTCGCCCTGCCACCCTGCTCCGTGTTGCTACGCGCAATCCAGCACATAAAGACTTTAGTATCGGGCAATATATCCGTGGCAATCTATGGATTCAGGCCAACATTTATAGCAAAGCCTAAAAATTTTACAGTTTAAATTCAAAAACAGGAAATATTCACATCCGTTGAATATCTCCTGTTTTTTTAAATAAAGATTTTTCATTAATGATTTTTATTGAGCTGGTTATTTTATCCACAATTTACCCTTCTAAATACACTTTATAAATTCATAAATTAATCACTTATCCACAATTTTAAATTCAAACAAATTCATTTTTAAAATAATGAATATTATTTATGATATTGGCAATACCCTGTAAACAGTGACTCTTGCTTTTGCAGGATTAATAGGTAGATTTATCTAATGGATGAGAAAAATAATAACTTTATGCAGTTAAATTAAAAATGTACTTTATTTGACCAATTTTTTATGATAAAAAGGCTCATAACAAATAGTAATTAACGATAAATAGATCGGACAATAATATCTATGAAAATCGTACAGGAAGAAAATTTACATCAAGTCGAGCATCATCTTCGCTCGAGCTATGACATTGACATGATGTCATGCTTGTTTTTTGCCTTGGGCATGCTGATCTGCGCCTTTCTACTTCATCTTTTCGTGTTTTAATTTTCAGAATCGGAAGATAAAAAAACCCAGCCTGAGCTGGGTTTTTTGCATGCTGGATTTAAGCATTGCGTTTTGCAAACTCATCCATGAATTTTACCAGTGCCTGAACACCTTCAAGCGGAACCGCATTGTAGATACTTGCACGCATACCACCTACTGAACGGTGACCTGCAAGGTTCAACAGATGATTTTCTTCAGCTTCTTTCAGGAACTGTTTTTCCAGTTCAGGTTTCGCCAAAGTAAATGGCACGTTCATCATTGAACGGTTTTCTTTAGCAATCGGGTTTGCATAGAAATCGCTAGAGTCGATATAACCATACAGCAGTTCAGCTTTTGCGAGGTTAGCTTTATAAATTGCGTCTACACCGCCCTGCTCTAACAACCATTCAAATACCAGACCTGACAGGTACCAGGCATAAGTTGATGGAGTGTTCACCATAGAGCCATTTTTCGCTTGATCTGCATATTTCAGGATGCTTGGAATTTCCGGTTTCGCTTGATCCAATAGATCTTCACGGATAATGACCAGCGTCAGACCAGCAGGACCAATATTCTTTTGTGCACCGGCATAGATCAGGCCAAATTTAGTTACATCGATTGGCGCAGATAAAATGCTTGAAGAGAAATCACACACCAATGGCTTGTCAGTTTCAGGAATATGGGCAAATTGCAGGCCACCAATCGTTTCGTTATCTGCATAGTGCACATAAGCAGCATCATCTGACAGGTTCCAGGTACTTTGCTCAGTAATCGCTAATTTACCATCAGCAGTTTTAGTACCTGCTTCAATGACATTGATGTCGCCATAGCGTTTTGCTTCTTTCAATGCTTTTTCAGACCAGATGCCAGTATGGATATAGTCAGCCTTGTTGTTTTTACCCAACAAGTTCAACGGAATTGCAGAGAACTGTAGCGATGCACCACCCTGTAAGAACAATACTTTATAATTCTCAGGAATGTTCATGAGTTTGCGTAGATCTGCTTCTGCTTTCTCAGCAACCGCGACATAGTCTGCACTACGGTGACTCATTTCCATGATCGAAAGACCCTTGCCCTGCCAGTCGAGCATTTCAGCTTGAGCTTTTTCAAGAACGGCAGTAGGTAATGCAGCAGGACCAGCACAGAAGTTGTACGCGCGCATGATTTTTCCTTTCAGAGTGAAACACAATAAAATGATGGCATTTAACCATATCTGGACTTAGCTTGCACAAAATTATTTCAATCCATGAATGAAGATAGAGTCAAAAAATCAATGTAGATTCGAGGGATAAATTTAATTTCTACTGTTAACTTAAAGTTTTCGTTAAATCGTTTATAGCGGCCTGAACAACCAACCAAGAAATACTAGTAGTATCTTTATTAGGATTAAAATTCGATATCATATGTTCATAAGGATGAATTAAATTTCTAAATTCTCTGAGAGAATGGGAGAATCTTTTTACATCAATTTCAATCCAACCTAATGAATGCGCAACATCAATCATTTCACTCAATTTCCATTCTGAAAAAGGTTTAACCTTTCCTTCTCGGGTTTTAGGAGCTGAATATGCTTGATTAGCAAGCTTAATATTTTTATGAATTACTCCTAAAAGTAATCCTTCCAATAAGCTTCCCATAAGAATTACCGCCGATAAATCAGCATCAGCTTCGATACAACGTTGGATTTCGTCCCATCTATAATCAAGAATTTCTCCTACACCAGGTTCTAAACCTAATACTAGAAAATTGGGTCTAGGGATTGGCTTGAATTCAGGTTCAATCTTCTCACTAAAATTTATTTGTATTTTTTTAAACTTGGGTTCAATTCCTTCCAGATAAATTTCGAAGCCTTCTATATACAAAATTTTGTTAAGAAGTCTTAATGCACTTATTACTTTTGAATGATTTCCACTATATTCTTTTAGAGAAGCCAATCTTTTTAAAACATCAGCTAGCTGACTTTTACTACAACTTACAAGTTGCTCGAATACCCATTTAGCACGTGTTGATCCATCATGATAAACAGATATACCTACACTATGAAAAAAAGAAGTTAGATCTGAACCTTTTCGACAAACCGGATATATTTCTTCATTTGTTCCACATATGAATTCTGCTAAATTTTCTAATGTTTTTTTATCAATTTTTTAGAATCAATCTCAATATTTATGTTTATATTTTACACAAAATATATATTTTGATATTAACCATAGAATTTGATTCTTATATAAATGATTCCTATAAGTCGTGATTATAACACTATTACAACTTTCCTTTTCTCCTAACCTACAAGCACTTGACTTATAATACTCATAAAACTGATTTAATGTGCTTTTGCATCTCTACTTTATGAATATGAAGAAAAATAAACGATGTGTTTACTGGGGTCTGTCTGTACTTGCATCCATGATGTATGGCGGTTTTGCCTATGCACAAACTATCAGCTTTCAGGATGCAGAACGACAACTGCTGCAACGTTCCTATACCAGTCAGGCTTTCCAGAATCTGGAACAGGCTGCAAAACTTGAAGCAGAAGCGGTTAAAGGCATTGGTTTGCCACGGGTTGATCTGAATGTTCGTGCTTATGCCTTTCGTAATGAATTAGACATTCCTTTAGGTACTATTAAAAATAACCTTGAGCAGTCACTTACCAATGGCTTAAATAATAAAATTGATGAGTTTAATTTAGACCAGGCTATTGCCGACCCGCTTAAAGAAAGCTTGAAGCAACCTATTCAGGATGGTGTTAGTTTAATTCCAGATTCATCCAATGTTGTACTTAGAGATGAAGTTATTCGCCCTACTATTTCAGTGATGATGCCACTTTATACCGGAGGCCTCACCCGTAGTGCCAAAGAAATAGCCAGTATTCAGGCGGGACGCAGTGAATTGAGCAACCAGCAACAGCAGGATACACAACGCTTTGAACTGATTCAGGCTTATTTTAATGTGCAACTGCAAAAACAGTTATTGGAAGCCGCACGTTTTAATTCAAATGCCATGCAGCAACATTACCGTAATGCGCTGAAAATGGAAAAGCAGGGATTCATCAGTAAGGGTCAGCGCATGCAGTTCGAAGTGGCACGCAACAATGCTGAACGCACACAACAAAATACGCAGGCGAATCTGAATGCTGCCTTATTCCAGCTGAATAACTTTCTACAGGGCAGCCATATTACCGAACTGAGCACACCTTTATTTGTAAATCGTGCTGGACCTCAAAATGTAAATATTCTGCTCAGCAGTTTTAGCCAGAACTCCCCGCTTATTAAAAAGATGAAAATGGATACTGAGCTGGCCAAAGCTAATGTTAAAGCCCAGCAGGCAACAAAAAGACCCAATGTATTTGCCTTTGGTGAATATAGTCTGGATGAAAACCAGAACTGGATTGTAGGCGTTGCAGCACGTTATAACTTATTTTCCGGCATTGATAAAAACAAGAATATTCAGGCTGCCGAACTGAAGCGCCATGCAGCAGAATTGATGACGGCACGTACCCAACAGGAAATTGAGAATCTGATTTATAAATCATTTAGTGAAGCAGTCAGCGCCCAGCAAAGTGATCTGTTATTACAACGAAACCTGAAAGCAGCACAAGAAAATCTGCGTATTCAGGAACTGTCTTTTAAGGAAGATGTTGGCACCGCGACGCAGGTAATTGATGCGCAAAATATGTTGAGTGGCCTGAAAGCTGAAATGGCCCTGAATGCCTATAAATACATCATGTCACTTGCCACTTTATTGCAAAGCCATGGCTCAATTACTGAATTTCCAGACTATATGCAACATGCCAATACTCACTATATTCGTTAATGGAGCCAAACATGACTGATGAGCAAAAGCCAGAATTTCCTGTTGATGAACCGGCTTCAGAAATGAATCATATCGATTCACCAAAACAAAGTCCTACTGAAACTAAACAGGACAAATCTACCAAAAAATACCTGCTGTTAGGTCTGATTCCAGTCATCCTGGTTTTAATTGGCTTTGGCTTGTGGAAAACTTATCAGCCTAAAGACATCGAACTGCAAGGTCGGGTTGAGGCTGAAACCGTACAGGTCGCGACCAAAGTTCCAAGCCGGATTGAAAAAATTTATGTGCAGGAAGGTGATGACGTCAAGCAAGGTCAGGTATTAGTTAAGTTGCATAGTCCTGAAATAGAAGCGAAAAAACAGCAGGCTTTAGCAAGCTTGCAATCTGCCTTAGCCTTACAATCGACAGCCGAACGCGGATCACAAGAAGAAAATGTCGCTTCACTGTATGCCAACTGGCAATCTCTCAAAGCACAGGAACAGCTGGCAAAAACCTCTTATCAGCGCGGTGCAAACCTGTTTCAAGAAGGTGTAATTTCCCGTCAACGCCGAGATGAGCTATTTGCTGCCTCACAGTCTGCCTCCCAGATGACCGAAGCTGCTTATCAGCAATATATTCGCGCTAAACGTGGCAGCACACCAGAACAGAAGAGTTCAGCAGATGCACAGGTCGACATTGCCCGTGCAGCAGTCGCTGAAGCCAATGCCCTGGAAGCAGAGACCGAACTACTGGCGCCTATTGATGGCACAGTATCTAAAACCTATGGCAATCTCTCTGAGCTGGTTGCAACCGCAGTACCTGTGGTCAGTCTGATTTCGGCAGAACGCTGGGTCAGTGTGAATATTCGTGAAGACCAATATGCTTCTCTAGGTGAACAAAAGCAGCTCGAAGGTTTTATCCCGGCACTCAATAAAAACGCAATATTTAAAGTAAAAAGTATTAGTGCTGAAGGTGAATTTGCCACCATTAAAACCACACGTCAGACTGGTGGCTACGATATTCGCAGCTTCAAAGTCCACCTTGTACCAGCGACTACAATTCCTGAACTGAAAGCTGGCATGAGTGTGCTGTTTAAGCTGCAAGAGTCTTCAAAATAATGTGGGCAGGTATCCGGCGTGAACTGTGCTATTTACTCAGGGAAAAATGGGATCTGGCTTTGGTTGTACTTGCCCCTGCCTGCATTTTGATTTTACTCGGCAGCATGTTTGCTCAAGGCAAGCCCGATCATTTAGCGATTGCGATTATTGATCAGGATCAAAGCCGCCTGAGTACCCAGATTTATAATCATTTATCGCTAAATCATACCCTACAGATATATATTGTTTCTGATCAGACCGTTGAAGTAGAAAAACTGCTGAATCAGAATAAAATCTGGGGTTATATCCATATTCCTGCGGGCGCAGAACAACGATTAGTCACAGCCCAGGATGCTGAAATTAGTATTGCCTTTAATCAGAGCTATTTTAGTATTGGCAATACTATTTCTTCGGCTATGTTCTTGAGCACGCTTCAGGCAATGGCAGAATTTACTGGCAGGCAGTATCTGGGTAATACCCTACCTTATCTGGAGGCACCGACACCTAATATTAAAATTTCCCCGCTGTATAACCCGCAATTAAATTATGAATTTTATCTGGAACCTTATATGGTTCCGGCAATTTTGCATCTATTATTGTGCTGCTGTGTGGCGTTTGCTGTAGGACAGGAAATCAAGCGTCATACTTTTAATCATTGGATTAATGGACAAAATCTCTGGTCAGTATTACTGTCTAAAAATCTGGTCTATATCGCGATTTTCTGTTTCTGGACTTGGGCCTGGATGCTGTGGATGGTGGAGTTTCGTGGCTGGTTTATTGCTGGTTCATTATGGCTGATTTTATTGGCACAATTCTTATTCTATAGTGCTTATGCCTTTATCAGTAGCGCGGTCGTACTGGCAACGCAGGATCTAAGCAAATCTTTTGGTTTGCTGGCAGTCTATGGTGGCTCATCGCTCAGCTTCGCCGGTGTCACGTTGCCTCTCAATAATGCGCCACTGTTTACCCAGCTCTGGGCCAATATTATTCCCTATACACCCTATGCAAAATTACAGACTGAACAATGGGTGATTGGTAGTCCCTTGTATCTCTCAGCTCAACCAATGTTCATACTGACTGCCTATGTGGTACTTTATGCTGCATTGGCCTATGTATTTTTAAAGAAAATAGCGAAAGGAGTGTCCACATGAAAGCACTCTGGGCAGCTTACTGCAAAACTTTTAAAGATATTGTTAGCAATACCAGTATTTTTACTACGTTAATCCTATCTGTACTGTTTTACAGCTTTTTCTATCCAACCGCGTATAAGGCTGAACACGCCGAAGCCTTGCCCATTATTATTGTCGATGAAGAGCAAAGCAACTTAACCAATACTATTATCAGTCATGTTAGCCAAAGCCCGAATGTACAGATCAAGGCAGTCACTGGAAATTTTGCGGAGGCCAAACAATGGGTAGAGGCTCAAAAGGCTGACGGGATTTTATTATTACCAGACAACCTTTCACAATCCATTCGACATGGTGAAAATGGCGGGATTGGGCTATATTTAAGTGCAGCGAATTTTCTGATTACCAAACAGATCGGTTTAGGCCTGGTTGGTTCTGTCGAAAATACCTTAAGTGAATATGCAGAACGCTTTAGCGAAATTTCGCATTTCTCTCCTGCCCTATCGATTCACCAGATTCCACTATTTAATCCACTTTCTGGCTATGGAAGCTATGTATTTCCAGCGGTTGCCCCATTGATTATTCATCAGACGATTTTTCTGGGACTGAGCATGTTAATTGCGCTGTATCGTGAAAATAAACAGGTGATCAATTTGACGATCTTATGTGGAATCAGTCTGGCAATTTTGACTATTGGCTGTCTGGGTTGCTACTACCTGTTTGGTTTCACCTTCTGGTTGTTTGACTATCCACGTGGCGGGAATTTCTGGGGCATGCTGCTGGCTGTTCCGGTTTTTGTATTCTGCATCATCGGCATCACGACCCTGTTTGCCAGTTTTCTGGATATGCCAGAGCGTGCCGGCCATGTTATTGTCTTTACCTCAATTCCCTTATTTATGCTGTCCGGGGTCGCCTGGCCACATGCTGCGATGCCCGTCTGGATGCAGATGTTTGGACAGGCCTTGCCTTCCACACAGATCGTACAGATGTTTATTCAACTGAATCAGATGGGCGTACCGACCAGCATGATTTTGGGGAAATTCGCCTATCTGCTGGTTGTTGGATTTTTTTGCTTTAGCTTAGGTTATTATCGCCTATGCTCACGCATTAAATAAGCTTGAACCCTGTTAAGCTAAAAGCTTATTCCCCATATACGCGGATATAAAAGTTCTGGATTTTGCTGCTGCCGTTGGGCTTGTCAAAGCTGACATCGTATTGCACCAGATTGTTTGGATAAGCGATTTCATAGCTGACCTTGTATTCACTTGGTTGACCTGATTTTTCAACAAAAGTTTTTACCATCAAGGTCTTAGACTTATACCCACCTTCAGGAATGGAATGCGAAAACTTCTTCATGTTTTTCTGATTTTCCTGAAAATACTGCTGTAATTTCGGATCCAGATAACTTAAAAATTCTTCATATTTACCATCACGCAAGTCGTTATAGGCAATTTCTGCTGCCTGGGCTTGGGCTGTACTTGGATCTGCTACCTGCTCGTTAGTGCTACAGCCGGCAAGAAGAGCTAGCCCAGCAAGTGACATCAATTTAGTTTTCATCATGGTCATTTCCAGTAAAGTCTGTAAAAAAGGACGCCGAAGCGCCCTTTTTATAAGAATTGAAGACTTAGTCTTCTGCTGTATTTTCGCCATCTTGAGCCGCATCTACAGCCTCAGGAGTTTCAGCCAGATTATCTTCAGAAACTTCTGTTTCTTCCAATACATCCAATTCTTCATCTTCAACGGCTTCAATCGCTTCTACACCAACCAGTTTTTCATCTTCAGCCAGACGGATCAGACGAACACCTTGTGCATTACGGCCAGTTTGTGCCACTTCAGAAGCACGGGTACGAACCAGAGTGCCGCCATCAGAAATTAGCATCAGTTCTTTAGATGCATCAATTGCCACTGCACCCACCAGCTCACCGTTACGTTCAGAAGTCTTGATCGCAATCACGCCCTTACCGCCACGTTTTTTGGTTGGGAAGTCATCTACAGGCGTACGTTTACCATAGCCATTTGCAGAGGCACACAGTACTTCACCCGTTTCAGGTACGACAACCAGAGATACGATACGGCTAATGAAATTCGCTTCAGTTGCATCTTCATCATCAGATTCAACCTCTGCATCTTCTGTATCTTCAACTTGCGAAGCACCGATGGTCACACGCATACCGCGTACACCTTTGGCTGAACGACCCATTGAGCGTACGTCTGTTTCTGCAAAGCGAATGGCTTTACCTTCGTTCGAGAACAACATGATTTGCTGTTCACCGTCAGTAATCGCAACACCAATTAAGGTGTCATCGCCATTCAGTTCAATCGCACGCAAACCGTTTGAACGAACATTCGAGAACTGTTCCAGTTCTACCCGTTTAATCGTACCGTACTCGGTCGCCATAAACACATAGAAATTCTTGCGAACGGCTTCAGCTTGTTGAGCAAAGTCATTGATGATGTCGTCATCAAGATCAGTGGTTGAAAGCGCTAAGCCCAATTCTTTCAACTGAACACGCAGTGCATCAGAAATGTCATCTGCACCCTCTTCAGATTCAGCAAGTGCCGCTTCTAGTGCAGCAAAGTGACTGTTGATCACTTCGTTGCTTTGTAGCTGAGCAGCATTGGCTTTTGCAAATGCTTTAAAGTCTTCCAAACGTTCTTTGAATTTCTTCGGTGCATCAATCACTGGCAAGATTGCAGTAATGGTTTCGTTGTCATCTAGTGGCAGCAAGTTCACCATTGGACGACCTTTGGCACCACGAGAGGCTTGTGGTACTTCGTAGACTTTCAGACGGTAAACCTTACCGACATTGGTGAAGCAAAGCACGGTTGCATGGTTCGAAGTAACCACCATATGCTGGATATAATCGTCTTCTTTCATGCTGGTTGCAGACTTACCACGGCCGCCACGACGCTGAGCCGCGTAGTCAGACAATGGTTGAGTTTTTGCATAACCAGTTTTTGAAACTGTCAGCACCATTTGCTCTTCAGGAATCAAATCTTCACGAGAGAAGTCGATACGTGATTCAACGATATCGGTCTTACGTGCATCACCATACTGCTGAAGAATCAGTGCAAGCTCTTCACGAATTACGTTCATCAATAAATTAAAATCATTCAAGATGGCAGTATATTCAGCGATTTGCGCAAGAATTTCAGAATATTCAACTTGCAGCTTATCTTGTTCAAGACCTGTTAAGCGATGGAGACGCAGCTCCATGATTGCGTTCACTTGGGTCGGTGATAAACGATAGATATCGCCATCAATACCAAATGGACGGCTAGGATCTTCACCTTCAATTTCGTCAGGACGCACAGAAACCGCGCCTGCTTTTTCAAGCAGGGCTGCTACACCGCCTGCTGCCCACTCGCCCGCTTGTAGACGCTCACGCGCCTCAGCCGGGTTTGCAGAAGTTTTGATGGTTTCAATAATCTGATCGATATTTGCAAGCGCAACTGTCAAACCTTCCAGGATATGACCACGTTCACGCGCTTTGCGTAACTCAAACATGGTACGACGTGTCACGACTTCCTGACGGTGACGGATAAATGCCGCAATGATGTCTTTCAGGTTCATCAGCTTCGGTTGGCCATTGTCCAGACAAACCATGTTGATGCTGAATGAGTTTTCTAACTGGGTATTCTGGAACAGATTGTTCACGATCACTTCAGCGTTTTCACCACGCTTCAGGTCAATCGCAATACGCATCCCTTCTTTATCAGATTCGTCACGAAGTTCAGAAATCCCTTCGAGTTTTTTCTCTTTCACCAGCTCAGCAATACGCTCAATGGTTCTCGCTTTGTTGACCTGATAAGGAATTTCAGTGAATACAATCGTGCTACGACCAGTTTTGGCATCTTCTTCGATGTGGTATTTACCACGGATATGCAAACGGCCTTTACCGGTACGGTAGGCATCTACAATACCCGATTTACCGTAAATAATACCGCCAGTAGGGAAATCTGGACCCGAAATATGTTCCATCAGCCCTTCAATGCTGATATTCGGATCATTGGCATAGGCTAAACACGCATTGATGACTTCAGTCATGTTATGCGGTGCCATATTGGTCGCCATACCTACGGCAATACCAGCAACACCATTAATCAACAGGTTAGGAATACGCGTAGGCATGACTTGTGGAATGCGCTCAGAACCGTCGTAGTTGTCTTCCCATTCCACTGTATCTTTTTCAAGATCAGCAAGGAGCTCATGGGTCAGCTTACGCATACGTACTTCGGTATAACGCATTGCCGCTGCACTATCACCATCGACAGAACCGAAGTTACCCTGGCCATCAACCAACTGGTAACGCAAGCTAAAGTCTTGTGCCATACGGACAATCGTTTCATAAACGGCAAAATCACCATGCGGGTGATATTTACCGATCACGTCACCGACTACACGTGCAGATTTTTTATATGCTTTGTTATAGTCATTGCCTAATTCGTGCATTGCGAAAAGCACACGACGATGAACCGGTTTTAAACCATCTCGTACATCTGGCAATGCACGTGACACAATCACGCTCATCGCATAATCGAGATATGAGCTTTTAAGTTCATCCTCAATGGCAATCGGTCTAATTTCCGATACGCTCATGCATACTCCTTATTCTACAGGCCCTGTTTGACCTGTATTTATATGTCGTAAATCCAGCTATAAATTGGTTCAAAAAACGCTGAACCAATATTTAAAATTCAGTCGGACAGTATAGCATAAATCAGGCTAAATTAAGCCGTTTCAGACCCAACTATCCAAAGGATTTTTAGTAGAAATTTTAACCACTTCACAATTTTTAACGCATAAAAAAACCTCTGCACACAGAGGTTCATTCTTAGCTTGAATTATCGCATTTTATACACGGAAATATCTTGTACTGAATCCCCTGTTTCTTTCTTGATCAAGTATACAAAGAAGATTTTCCTGCGTGCAATCCAGCTGCATCAATGGCTAGGTAATTAAATACTGGACGACAATCAATATCACCAGCATGCGTCAGGGTAACAGATCATCAAAGTTCACAGGAAGACGCCGCTAAACCGGCAAGTAAATTAAAATATGAATATTAGTATTACTTTTAAATCTTCTAAAGCTCGCTTAATATCTGCCCTATTAAGCACCAAAAGCAACATATCCAATCTTTATTTTCAGTCCAATTTTCTAATCATTATTCAAATTTTCATACTTAATTTTTAAATAATTTAGAACATCCATATAACAACCACGTAGATAATACAAAAGGAAAAATAGGCGCCAATACCATCAGCGCATCGCCTTGGATACCATAAGCACTGTTCTGAAATCGCTGATTATTAAGCTCGATCCATTGCTCTGCTTTCGCAAGTATCTGTGCATCTGAAAGCGCATTAAAATAGATCAGATGGATAAACCCTACAAAACTACAGGCAGCAAAAATAAGCCATAGTCCAGCGATCTGTATTAAGATGATCAAATAAGCCGATACAGCAAGAATGAATAGTATTAGAGTTGAACAAAACAATCGATAAAATCGAGCATTTTCGATTAAAGGCTGATATACAGGCAATATAGAAACTTTCATTATTATTTTATTCATTTCTCATTATAAATAAAAAACGCCCCTGAACAGAGCAGTAAGTATTCACTTACCGCTCACGCAAGAGCGTCTTTTAAAACTGTATTCAGGAATTAGATTTTAGATACTAATTCTGGAATAACAGTGTTCAAGTCACCTACTAACCAGTAGTCAGCGACAGCATTGATTGGAGCTTCTTCATCTTTGTTGATCGCAACGATCACTTTAGATTCTTTCATACCTGCCAAGTGCTGGATCGCACCAGAGATACCTACAGCGATGTACAGGTCAGGCGCAACGATCTTACCAGTTTGACCAACCTGCATATCGTTAGGAACGAAGCCTGCGTCAACAGCTGCACGAGATGCGCCTTGAGCTGCACCCAGTTTGTCTGCAAGTGGATCAAGGATTTTGTGATAGTTCTCACCAGAACCCACACCACGACCACCAGAAACAACGATACGAGCAGCTGTTAATTCTGGACGTTCAGATTTAACGATTTCTTCGTTAATGAACTTAGAAATACCAGCATCACCAGTCGCTGTAGCAGCTTCAACAGCAGCAGAACCACCTTCAGCAGCAACTGGATCGAATGCAGTACCACGAACAGTTGCAACAACAACTGATTCAGAAGATTCTACAGTTGCAATTGCGTTACCTGCATAGATCGGACGCTTGAATGTGTTTGCAGAATCAACAGCAATGATATCTGTGATCATGCTTACGTCTAGTAATGCAGCTGCACGTGGCAGGATGTTTTTACCAGTCGTGGTAGAAGCAGCAAGAATATGGCTATAGCCTTTGCCCAATTCAGCAACCAGTTTCGCTACGTTTTCAGCCAACTGGTTTGCATAAGCAGCATCATCCGCAAGCAATACTTTGCTTACGCCAGCAACTTTAGCCGCTTGGTCAGCAACTGCTTGAGCGCCAGAACCAGCAACCAATACAGTGATATCACCACCGATTTTTTGCGCCGCAGCAACAACGTTTAAAGTAGCAGCGTTTAATGCTTTGTTGTCGTGCTCAGCGATAACTAAAATACTCATGATTTTTATCCTTCTGTATTAGATCACTTTCGCTTCGTTTTTCAATTTTTCTACAAGCTCGTCTACAGACTTCACTTGTACGCCAGCTTTACGCTCTGCAGGAGATTCAACTTTTACTGTTTTCAGTTTAGTTGTAGTGGTTACACCGAAATCTGCAGGTGACTTGGTATCCAGCGGTTTTTTACGCGCTTTCATGATGTTTGGAAGAGCAGCATAACGTGGCTCGTTCAAACGTAAGTCAGTGGTAATGATTGCTGGCAAGTTCAATTCAACAGTTTGTAAACCACCGTCGATTTCACGAGTCACTTGTACTTTGTCGCCTTCAACTTTCACTTCAGAAGCAAAAGTACCCTGGCCTGCACCCAGAAGTGCACCAAGCATCTGACCAACCTGGTTAGAGTCATCATCAATCGCTTGCTTACCAAGAAGGATCAATTGTGGTTGTTCAGCTTCAACAACGCCTTTAAGAATTTTCGCTACTTCTAACGCACCTAATTGGCTGTCATCAGCTTCAACCAGGATACCGCGGTCAGCACCAAGAGCCATAGAAGAACGGATTTGTTCTTGAGCTTCTTTAGGACCAATAGAAACAACAACGATTTCTGAAACAGTTCCTTTTTCTTTTAAACGAACCGCTTCTTCCACTGCGATTTCACAGAATGGGTTAATTGACATTTTAACGTTTGTTAAGTCAACACCACTGTTGTCCGGCTTAACGCGAACCTTAACGTTGGCATCAACCACACGTTTTACAGCAACAAGAGCCTTCATGTAATCCTCGGCTGTTTTAGCAAATGTAAATATTTAGAAAAGTTATAATAACTCTTCACTTAAATTTTTTAGGTGCCCTATCTTGCAATGCGTTCGGCATTTCGGTCAAGTCACAATTCACCAATAGGGTGTAAAAATGCGTAATTTTCCTTGAACGTCGCGTTCACATTTCAAGATTTGACATTTATACAGAACAAATTCCCATCATTTTATTTAAAATTTAACTATTGATTTTTAGTATCTTTTTATTTGATTATGCACATCAAAAGATTTGATCTATTTTATAAAATTTAATTTCATTTCTTGTCACTATTATTATAAAGAATACAAATTACTCCTATCTAAGTCTGTCATTTCTGACATATGGTGATGGGTTCGATTCATTCTTCCAGATTTGGTCAAAATTCCCTCTTATAAATAGATCAGTGAAATAGCAGAAAATAATTTTTATAAGGAAATATATTAAAAAAAGCACGCTGTGATCACGTGCTTTTAAATTTTTAAAATGAATTTATGACTTATTTGATGAACATTGGTGAATTTTATAGCTCATTAATTAATGATTAGCCATGAAGCAGCGAGTGCCAATAAACCACCTGAAGTCCCATCAATCCACTTTTGCTTACGTTCATCAATCTGAGCCGAACGGGTAAGTCGGGCAAATAAAAGGCTTAAGGCACAATACACCACAAAGATCATGGCAATAAAGATAAAGGACAGAATTAAACCCTGGCTCACCGTATTCCCGCTTTTATCTATAAACTGCGGCAGGATTGCAAAGTAAATCAGCATGCCTTTCGGATTCAGTAACGCAGTAATGAACCCTTTTTTTACTGGATTGCTGGATGATTTCTTTTCAATGGTCAGCGTATTTTTGCTGAATACCGATTTCACCAGACTAAATGCCAGAAATAACAGATAAGCAATTCCTAACCAGCGAATGGTTTCAAACAGCACTGGAAAAGACACAATAATTGCTGCAATTCCTAACGCCACCAGAATCGAATGCACCAGATAACCGCAACATACCCCAATAGTCGCCATCATGCCTGCTTTTGCATCTTTACCCATCACTTGAGACAGGATAAATAGCATATCTGGTCCCGGTGTAAAAATAAGGGGAAGCACAGTCAGTGCAAAAAGTGCAAATACAGACATTTCCTTGTTCCTCTGTACATGTCGGAAAGTGAAATTAGTATCTGCGATTTTTTACAAAATATGCTTTCAATTTATTTTATAATATGCATTATTTTTAGAATATTATTCTATTTTATGAAGATATCTTCCAAGTCTATTCGAGTAAAACTCGATCGTATTGACAAAAATATCATTCAACACTTGCAAGCCAATGGCCGGATTCAGAATAACGATCTAGCACGTGAAATTGGTCTTTCGCCTTCTTCGTGTTTGCGTCGGGTAAAACTGCTTGAAGATGCGGGGGTAATTCAGAGCTATACCACGATCGTGGACCAGCAGAAGATTGGTTTTCAGCTGATTTTATTTTCTCGTATCTGGCTAGTGGGTCAGGATGCTGAAACGATTGACACCTTTATTGAAGCCATGAAGGAACTGCCTCAAGTGATGGAGTGCTATATCATTTTGGGTGAATGTGATGCAATGCTCAAAGTGGTGGTGCCCGATCTGGAAAGTTATCGTAAATTCCAGTCCACGCATTTAACTAAAAAGAATGGGATTACCAGTGTCAAAACCGATTTACCGAGTCAGATTATCAAGCAGAGTTTTCAACTGCCTTTAGATGATCTTTAATATTGGCCAAATAATAAGGACGATTGATATCGTCCTTTATACTGAAGATCAGTTTTAGACACGACTTTCCAGAAAGTCACGGTGCACATGACTGAGGTCAATCAGTTCATAAGATTTTAAATCAAAGATCTTCCAGATTTCGATGGCATCTTCTTTTAAGTCCACTGCCTGGGTCGCACGAGTAGTCGCTTGCCATTGCAAGTCTGAAATCCAGATATAGTATTCATGACTATCAGGATTGTAGGCTTGAACCTTACCATCTGTATTAATTCCCTGCACATGAGCACCTTCAGGTAAAGATGCTTCAATATTTGGCAGACTGATTTCCACAAAATGTTTGATCTGGCGCAGACCATAACCTGCAAAAATTTCTTTTTGTGCTTCGCTTAACCGATCATATTTTTGTTGTATATCTACAATAATTTCTGTGCCCATATACTTCCAGTCCTGTCAGGCTGAATTCTTTTCAGCCATACCCTGTTTTGTAGCTTAAATTCTGTTCTTTTGTTATACCTGAATTTTAGCTTTTCGCGAATAAGACCATAGTGAAATAATCTGCATGGTCATTCTATTTCCCTTATCATAAATATTCTTTATGAAATTTTTATGCCAACTTATATTTTTAATAATGATTATTTAAGATTTTCAGGTTTATGTTGTGCCCGTGGATGCGCCTGATCATAGATCTGCACCAGATGATCAAAATTGATATGGATATAAATCCGAACGGTTTTAGATTACTATATTCTTCAACCAATCATTCAGCTCATTCTAGCTATCTCTTTTTCAATAAAATCTAAGAATATTTTTCTTTATTGAGCAATGCAAATCATATAGAACCTACATTTATAATATTTAGTAATATCTCTATTTTGTTACATTTATCGCCAATATTACTCTAAATTGCACTAGTTTCAGGCAACTTCTTCATTTGTTTAAATAGTTAATTTATTTAAAAGTCTTATTTTATCTACTTTCTTATTTACATAAATAGTGGCACATGATTTGCAATTCATCCCTGGTACTTTTCTATAATCAGGTGAATAATTAAATGCATACAGTATCTAAAACGCTCTTATGTATCTCTCTTACAGCATTACTCACTGCATGTAATGACGACAATGATTCAAAAAAAGCTGCTACTTTTGCCCCACAGGTAGAACCTGTTCCATTTGAGCCAGTTGAAGCAACTATTGAGGACTTACACACCTCTATTAAAACCAAAGGGGCAACATGTGTTGATGTTGTGCAAAGTTATCTTGCACGAATAGAAGCTTATGATGTACAAGGCCCTACTCTTAACAGTGTTATTTCGGTCAATCCTTATGCTTTAGAAGAAGCCGCCGAATTAGATGAATATTATAATAAAAATGGTAAATTTAAGGGCGATTTACACTGCGTAACTGTCTTAGCTAAAGATAATATTGATGTTGTAAATATGGCCAATACTGCGGGATCTTCTGCATTACTTGATAATTTCCCACCTGATGATGCATATATTATTAAAAATATTAAAGAAAAGGGTGGCTTAATTATCGGGAAAGCTAATCTGGATGAGTTTGCTTTTGGTTTTGGGGGTAAGTCTACAGTAGGTGGTCAGGCTAAAAACGTTTATGACTTAACAAAAGGCCCAGGCGGATCATCATCAGGTACGGGTGCTGCCATTTCTGCTAGCTTAGCAACCGTTGGTATAGGTACAGATACAGGTGGGTCGATTCGTGTACCTTCATCTGTACAAGGTCTTGTTGGCTTACGCCCATCACTTCGACTGCTAAGCTTAGATGGAATTATTCCACTAGCCCCTACTCAAGACACAGCAGGCCCAATGTGTCGTCAAACGGTTGATTGTGCAAAATTATTCAATGCAATGGTTGGTTATGATTCATCACCAAGCTCTAACCAACGTAGTGATTTTGCACATGATGCACCACTACTAGCATCAGAAACAGCATATCGTGCATTAATTAACCCGCCAGAAACCTACGTTCCTACTGGAGCATCTTTAGAAGGTAAACGTATTGGTTTAATTAAAGATACTTATGCAAATAGTGAAGAAGGTGCACTAGTTAAAGATATTATTGCTAAAGCGGCTGCAAAGATGCGTGAAGAAGGTGCAATTGTTGAGGAAATAGAAGTTTCAGATTTCAAAACAATCATAGGAAGTACAGCTGTTATGAATGATAAAGGTTTCACAGAAACTTTTAGAAGTCTTTCAGGAGTAGAATTCAAGCAAGCATTAACTGATTATTTATCTACAGCTACTACTGCTTTCAAGTCATATGATGAACTTTTAAATAACGGTAAGATGATTTCTAGTTTCCAAGGTTACAATACAGATCCGAACAGTGAGACATTTATCAATCGCTATTACAACAATACTACCTTCCGTGCACCTTATGTTCGATTACGTTTAAATACTGCTTTAGGCAACCGTGCCTTAGATGGTACGCCTAAAGGTCCACGTTATGATGCACTTGCGTATCCATCAATCACAGGATTTGTTGGCAATTTAGGTGGCAGCCCAACAACAGGTAGTAACAACCGCTTAAGTCCATTCAGTGGATTCCCAGCATTATCTATACCAGCCGGAACTGTGAATTATGAGGATCGTAGTGCTTATCCATTAAATGTTAATATCGAATTTATCGGACGTGAATTTGATGAGCCAACATTATTCAATATTGCGACTGCTTTTGAGAAAGTAAATCCAGCTCGTGTTACACCAACACATACACCAGCATTAAGTGCAGCAGTTTACTAATTTATATAACTTAAATAAAAAGGAGGCTAAGCCTCCTTTTTATGTTGTGCCCGTGGATGTGCCTGATCATAAATCTGCGCCAGATGATCAAAATCGACATGAGTATAAATTTGGGTTGTAGTCAGATTACTATGTCCCAGCATTTCCTGTACTGCACGCAAGTCTCGGCTATTGGATAACATATGACTGGCAAAACAGTGACGCAGTAAATGCGGATGCAGATCAACATTTACGCCTGCGCGCTGCGCCTGAAATTTGACTCGATTTTCAATCTGCCTTGCCCCCAACGGATTACCCTTCTGAGTGATAAAGACATGTGCTTCTGGCACAAAATCACCATGCCATACAGGATAAATCTGTAACCACGCCATGACACTGTCTTTAGCTTTGGAACCAAATGGCACGATACGGGTTTTATTCCCCTTACCCGTAATGCGAAGCAGCTGACGGTTGAAGTCAATATCTCTAATTCTGAGGCCTTGTATTTCAGCCAGACGTAGTCCACTGGAATAAAGCAGTTCCAGAATTGCCTTATCGCGTTTCCACATCTGCTGCTGTACCTCACCTTCAGGTTCAGGCTGATCCAGAATCTGATGAATGGTTTCAATATCAACCATACCGGGCAAAGGTCTAGATTGTCTTTTCAGCTGGAAATCATCTGCCGGATTAAAACTAAGATGCTGTGCCTGTTCTGCCCATTTCATAAACTGGCGAATTGCTGAAAGTAGCCGCTGCAGACTGCTGGAACTTAGGCCCTGTTGCTCAACTTTTTCCGCCATAAACTGGCGTAAATCTGTTGATTCAACATCTTCGAGTCCTAAAGCATGACGCTGACAAAAATTCAGAAAGTCGGAAACATCACGTTCATACGCCTGCAAAGTATGTTTGGACTGGTTCTGGATTTCACGTTCTTTGAGCCATATGGATAATAATTGCTGTGGGTCAAGCTGCATTCTATCCTCCTTGGCTGTTTGAGTCTGACAGACATCAGTCTATCAAATAATGCAAAAATAATTTATTTGGCTTATATAAAAAAAGCCCTGACTCTTCAGGGCTTTTTAAATTAAGCTTGGAAATAACGTAAGTCTAAGCGACCTTCATAAACAGTTGCAGTTGGACCAGTCATCCAGACTACATCCCCCTCGACCCATTCAATCTGCAACTTGCCGCCCGCCAGTTCAATCTCGACATTGTTGGCAAGTAAGCCACGTCGCATACCAGATACTGCGGCTGCGCAAGCACCCGTACCGCATGCCAGTGTTTCACCTACACCACGCTCATACACGCGTAAACGCGCATGCTTTTCATCAATGATCTGCATAAAGCCTGCATTGACGCGTGCCGGGAAACGCGCATGTGATTCTACTTGTGGACCAATACGGGCTACATCTGCATTAATTACATCCGGTACGACTGTTACTGCATGAGGATTACCCATGTTCACTACATCAATCGTCAGTTTTTCACCATCTGCCAGATCGATGTCATACAGATTATCCGGCTCATCGGCCAGGAATGGAATTTCTTGAGGCAAGAATTTTGGATAGCCCATATTGACGCGCACCCAACCATTGGCGCCCAATTCAGGTTCCACAATGCCAGATTTGGTCTGTACTTTGATTTTGGTTTTCGTCGTCAGCTGACGCTCATGCACAAAACGGGCAAAACAGCGCACGCCATTGCCGCATTGTTCTACTTCAGAACCATCGGCATTGAAAATACGGTATTTAAAATCAGCACTCGGTACATCAGGTGGTTCTACAATCAGTAACTGATCAAACCCAATACCAAAATTGCGATTTGCCAGACGCTGAATAGTCAAGGTATCCAGATAAGCACGCTGGCTGATCAGGTCAACCACCATAAAGTCATTGCCCAGACCATGCATCTTGGTAAATTCAAGTAACATTATTCTGTCTCCTTAAGGCAATAAACGCTCACGTTCCCACAGTGATTCAATCGTTTCGCGTTCGCGAATCAGATGTCCTTGATCACCATCGACCATCACTTCAGCAGCACGGCCACGGCTATTGTAATTCGAGCTCATCACAAAACCATAAGCACCAGCACCGAGTACTGCCAGCACATCATTTTCCTTGATCGCAAGCTCACGCTCTTTACCGAGGAAATCACCAGTTTCACAGATCGCACCCACCACATCCCATTCTTTCGTCTCGACATCATTACGCGGTGTCACAGACTGAATGTCCATCCATGCTTCATATAAAGCTGGGCGAATCAGGTCATTCATGGCCGCATCAATAATTGCAAAATTACGATGATTGGTCGGTTTGAGCAGATCCACTTTGGTCAGTAGCACGCCTGCATTGGCAGAAATACTACGGCCCGGTTCCATATAGACTTTCAGGCCCAGCTTTTCTAAAGCCGGACGCAACGCATTGGCATATTCTTGAACAGATGGTGGTGTCTCATCTTTATAAGTCACCCCTAAACCACCACCGATATCGATATGTTTGAGGTGAATGCCCATCTCTTTTAACTGGTCGATCATCACGATGACACGATCCAGCGCATCTACAAAAGGCTGAGTTTCAGTCAACTGTGAACCGATATGGCAGTCAATTCCAACGACATCCAAATTGGCTAAAGATGCTGCATACTGATAAGTTTCAAATACGCTATCCGATGGAATGCCGAATTTATTTTCTTTCAGACCCGTTGAAATGTAGGGATGAGTTTTCGCATCCACATCTGGATTCACACGCAGTGAGATCGGCGCTTTTACACCCAGTTCTGCCGCAACTTTCTGAATACGATCCAGCTCGGCATAAGATTCTACGTTAAAGCAGGCAATACCAACTTCTAGCGCTTTCTTGATGTCCGCTTCTGATTTACCTAGACCCGAGAATACGATTTTAGAAGGTTCACCACCCGCTTTCAGTACACGTGCCAGCTCTCCGCCCGTGACGATGTCAAAACCTGCCCCTTGTTTTGCCAATACATTCAATACCGCAAGATTGGAGTTTGACTTCACGGCAAAACAGATTTGGTGATCAATAAAGTCAAATGCACGGTCCATGTCCAGATAATGCTTTTCAAAAGTCGCTTTTGAATAAACATAGAGTGGTGTGCCAAATTGCTCTGCCAGCTGTTGCAGTGAACATTGCTCGGCATGCAATACCCCATTAATACGGGTGAAACTCATGAAGGTATCCTTTCTTTGAAAGCGTTAAGGTGTAATGGTTGAATCTGATGTTTCGGGCGCAGCAAACTGTTGTTGCACAGGAGCATCTCGTTCTTCATCGGAAGTTTTAGACTCAGCTTCGGTATTTTTATAGAGCAGATATTTGGCACGCTTGTCGTAATCCGGATCATTTGGCAAGTGCAAGGCACCTGACTGACCACAACCTGCAAGAGCAAGACCTGCTGCTAAGATACTGATGTAGCAAATGACTTGGCGCATCTGACCACCTAATTGAATAGTTTCGATGAAGTATAACGCGATCATTCGCCATGACCAAAGCGTTAAACGCTAGAGAGTATCTTTAGACAAAAAAAAACGCCAGCAGATCGCTGACGTTTTTATTGATATGGATTATTTATGTTTCTGTTTATAGAAGCCTAAATAGCCCAAAATCAATAGAACAAACCAGATCGGACTGACCATCAAGGCACGGCGAGTATCATCTTCTAATGCCAGCACACCAATCATGCCGACAAAGAAAATAATCACGATCCAGCAAGTCACCAAGCCACCTGGTAGCTTGAATACTGATTTGGCATGTAGCTCTGGACGGGTACGGTAATAAATCATGTAACTCCAGATAATCATCAGCCATACACAGATAAACAGGATGGTTGATAATGTCGTTGCCAATGTAAAGGCTTCAACAGTATTCGGTACAAAATACTGTAACGCCGCACCTAATAATAAGCAGACTGCAGAGAAATACAGGGCATTGGCAGGTACAGCACGGGGGTTCAAACGACCGAAAGCTTTCGGTGCCTGTTCTTCACGTGACAGGCCGAATAGCATACGGCTGGTCGAGAATACGCCACTGTTCATTGATGACATTACCGAGGACAACACCACCAGATTCATGATGATCGCAGCAGCTGCAATACCGGCTTGGCTAAACAGATTTACGAACGGAGAAACACTTGGATTAATCTGATCCCACGGCGTCACAGACATTACAATGACTAGAGCAAGTACATAGAAAATAATGATACGGATCGGAATCGAGTTCACCGCTTTTGGCAGGTTACGCTCCGGGTCTTTGGTTTCCGCAGCCGTGGTACCTACAAGCTCAACACCCACAAAGGCAAAAATCGCAATCTGGAAACCAGCCAAGAAACCCATAGCACCCGTCGGGAACAAACCACCATGATCCCAGATGTGCGCAAAGGATGCGACCGTACCGGCATCATTGGTAAAGCCGGTGAAAATCATCCACAGACCAACCGCAATCAGTACTACAATCGCAATAATTTTGATCAGGGCGAACCAGAATTCCATTTCACCAAAGAGCTTCACGGTGGCCAGATTCAGCCCCATGATAAAGACAATAGAGGCGATACTGATTAATACCCCTTCGCCCGGGGTAAATGGGAGACCATTATTAAAAAACTGTAAATAATAAATAATCGCAGACAGGTCGGCAATTCCGATCGTAATCCAGCATAACCAGTAGGTCCAGCCGACAAAATAGCCTGCCCATGGTCCGATCAGATCCGTAGAGAAGTCGATAAATGACTTATATTGTAAATTTGACAGTAATAACTCGCCCAATGCACGCATCACGAGAAATACCATGAAACCGATGATCATATAGATCACCAGAATCGAAGGCCCTGCCAGACTAATGGTTTTACCTGAGCCCATAAACAGGCCGGTACCAATAGCACCTCCAATCGCAATCAGCTGCAGGTGTCGATTGGATAAACTACGCTGCAGCTCGCCGTTTTCGGACGGCGAACCAGTATGATGACCTGACATTATTTTTCAACTTCGATGTCTAATCGCGACAAATTAACGCAAAAAAGGGGGAATACAAAAAGAAAATTCGCATCATTTGTATTTTCCACTTAATCTTAAAAGTTAATTTATTTTTCTTATATAACGAATAGGTTCTCTTTAGTCGTAGAAGCTCTGGATAAATTTCCTGCATATTTGTTGTAAAAGTTCCGAAACTGTGTAAAAAATAAACCTATAAAAATGTCGTGAATAGTGCTGAGGATGAGCACGTCTGGCATGTCATTTGCTTGATTAAAATTAAGTGAACTTTAAACTGATACTCAGGACGAATAAGAAGAACTTTATGCAAAATTTACAAAGCATCATGGAAACCCTCAGTGGTTGGGTCTGGGGTCCATATATGCTGGTACTGATTGTCGGTACTGGTGTATTCCTTACTTTCCGATTACTTTTCTGGCAATTCCGTATGTTGCCACTGGCCTTTAAACAGGTTTTTGGCAAACACCCTTCCCACGAAGGCGATATTTCCCAGTTTAGCTCACTCATGACCGCCCTTTCTGCCACCATTGGTACCGGTAATATTGCCGGGGTGGCAACTGCCTGTGTCTTGGGTGGCCCAGGTGCGGTTTTCTGGATGTGGATGACTGCCCTGTTCGGTATGGCGACCAAATATGGCGAAGGCGTTCTGGCGGTAAAATACCGGGTAAAAAATGAGAAAGGTGAAATGTCGGGCGGTCCGATGTATTACATCGAACGCGGCCTGAAATGGAAATGGCTAGCCTTAATTTTCGCATTTTTTGGTGCTGTCGCCTCTTTTGGGATCGGCAGCTCGGTACAGTCCAATACTGTAGCACTGGCCGTTGAAAATGGTTTTGGTCTGGAAACCTGGATTACAGGCGTGATCATCACAGCCTTTTCTGCACTGGTGATTCTGGGCGGGATTAAATCCATTGCCAGAGCTTCTTCCTTTATTGTACCGATCATGGCGATTGGTTATGTCGCGGGCGGTCTGATCATTATCTTTAATAATCTGGAGCTGGTTGGCCCTGCCCTGAAAATGATTTTTACCTATGCTTTCACCGGTGAAGCAGCGGTTGGTGGCGCCATTGGTGCAGCGATTCGCTACGGTGTAGCACGTGGTGTATTCTCGAACGAAGCCGGTATGGGTTCAGCACCGATTGCCGCCGCTGCAGCAAAAACGGATCACCCGGCTCGTCAGGGTCTGGTATCGATGACAGGTACCTTTATTGATACCATTATTGTCTGTTCGATTACCGGTATTGTGCTGGTGATGGGCTTTATCATGGCTGGCAATGATTTTGGTGGTCAAACTGGTGCGGTACTGACCATCGGTGTATTCGACAAACTGTTACCGGGCGTTGGCGGTTGGGTCGTGACTTTCGGCATTATCTTCTTTGCCTACTCCACTATTCTGGGCTGGAGCTATTACGGCGAAAAATGCGCGACTTACCTGCTCGGTGAGAAATTTGTTCTGCCTTACCGCATTATTTACATTGCTACCGTATTCATTGGCTGTATAGCCACACTAGATCTGGTCTGGCTATTTGCCGATACTTTCAACGGTCTGATGGCGATTCCAAACTTGATCGGCTTGTTACTGCTTTCAGGTGTGATTGCCAAAGAATCGAAAGACTTTATTGCCCGACGCAAGTCTGGTGAGCTTTATTAATATAATCTAAAGCCCTAAAGAAAAAAGCCACTGTAAAAGTGGCTTTTTTTTACGGTCCCAGTGTTCTAAACAAAATCAGTTCAGACGACCTGAAAATTCATCGTCATCATGATTTTGATTAAGATTCAGAAATTCCTCACGATCTGCTTCAATCTCAAGCGCAGTTTCCAAAGATAAGACAAAAAATAGTACGCCAGGAATTTTCATTTCCCCTTCGCTATCTTCCAGATGGTCACTCAGCATTTGATAGATCGGGTTGGCTTCATCAAATGGCACATCGATATAAAGATCACCTGAATAGCTTTCAATCACACCAGGTTGTTCAATCCCCATACATGGTGCAAAAGCAATTTGGCGTTGCTCCAGCCACTCCATCAGATTCTGGCGCAGGTGATAGGAGTCAGCATCTGCATTTTCATGTTCATAATTTTCAAAATGTACAAATAATACATCACGGTCTTTTTCACGTGCGATTGCATCAATATGTTGCATATGTTGTGGCATGTTTGGTTTCCTGTTCCCGTGATGATTAAGGTCATTATAGGGTGTATTTGATGCTCATGTAGAGTAGCAGATGCAGATACGTCACACGCTGACGTAAAACAGCGAATTTTTCAGGTGAAGATCTTGGTTTTCAGTGGCATTCACCGCTATGCTGTAGCCCTATTCCCAATCTTGTTTTTCGGAAACTATGGCTAAAGCAAAAAGTGTCTATCGTTGTGAGCAATGTGGTGCAGACCATCCTAAATGGTCTGGTCAGTGCGCTGAATGTGGTGAGTGGAACAGCTTGCTGGAAGTCAACATTGCACCTGCGGTGACTCATCGTGCCCAGCCTAAAATTGGCGGCTATGCTGGTCAGGCCGCTGCGATTACCACGCTTAATAAAGTTTCCGTTTCACATGAAAGTCGCATGCCGACCGGAATTGGAGAATTCGACCGGGTTCTGGGTGGTGGTCTGGTGACAGGTTCCGTTGTGTTGATTGGTGGTGATCCGGGGATTGGTAAATCGACTATTCTGCTACAAACCGCCACACATATGGCCGCAGGTAATAGCTCTGCGCTCTATGTGACAGGTGAAGAATCTTTATCACAGGTGGCATTACGGGCCCAGCGTCTAGACTTGCCAACTGAACATCTTAAAGTTATGGCAGAAACCTGTGTGGAACGCATTTGTGAAGTACTGGCACAGGAACGACCAGCGGTTGCAATCCTCGACTCGATTCAAACGCTTTATACTGAAACCTTGCAGTCTGCACCGGGTGGTGTATCACAGATTCGTGAATCAGCAGCGCTCCTGACCCGTTTTGCCAAAAATAGCGGGACTGCCCTGTTTATTGTCGGTCATGTCACCAAAGAAGGTGCACTCGCAGGTCCGCGTGTGCTGGAACATATGGTGGACTGCGTTCTATATTTTGAAGGTCAATCAGATTCGCGTTATCGAATGATCCGTGCGGTAAAAAACCGATTTGGTGCGGTGAATGAACTTGGTGTATTCGGTATGACCGATAAGGGCTTGCGTGAAGTCTCCAACCCGTCTGCCATTTTTCTGAGTCGTTATGATGAAGCCATTCCTGGTTCAATTGTGATGATCAGCCGCGAAGGTACACGTCCATTGCTGGTTGAAGTTCAGGCACTGGTCGATGATGCGCATGGTCAACCGCGTCGTGTAGCGTTAGGTCTGGAACAAAACCGTCTGAATATGCTGTTAGCCGTAATGCATCGTCATGGCGGCGTACAAACCTCTGGTCAGGATGTCTATGTCAATATCGTCGGTGGTTTAAAGATTACCGAAACGGGTTCTGATCTGGCAGTTCTACTTGCCTGTGCATCGAGTATCCGTGGTAAAGCTCTGCCGCAGCAACTGGCTGTGTTTGGTGAAGTTGGTCTATCAGGAGAAATCCGTCCGGTACCCAATGGTCAGGAGCGTCTCAAAGAAGCCATCAAGCATGGTTTTAAATATATTATCCTGCCGCGTGCCAATGCCCCGCAGAAAGAAATTCCGGGCGTACGCTTTATTGCGGTTGCCCGTCTGCATGAAGCCCTCAGTGAAGCCATGACTTTGAGTGATGAACTGTAGGATTCAATTTGTGGCACTCAGTTTGGAATTTCGGTAAAAAAATACAGTTTTTTGATTGAAATTCCATGTAAAGCCTATATAAATAGAGTGTTCAAATATATTTTTACATAGGAAAATTGAATGGAAGTTCGACAGCGCGGTTTGATCGCGGGTTTCTTGACTGCAGCATTACTGGTTGCGCCTCTAGCTGCTGAAGCAAAACGTGCCGGTGGTGGTAAAAGCCATGGTATGCAACGTTCTGCTGCGCCGACTCAGACTTATCAGCAACCTCGTCAGGCAGCTCCTGCACAACAGGCTCCGACTGCAGGTGCAGCAACTCAGCAAAAATCTGGTCCAGGTGTTGGTGGTATGGTGGCAGCGGGTGTAGCGGGTGCTGCAATTGGTGCCGTCGCAGCGAATGCTTTGGCAGATGACAACGCGGCATCTCAAGCACAAGTTGAAGCTGTTCAAGAAGAAGAACAAGGTGGTATCCCAGGCTGGATCTGGATCTTACTTGCTGCAGCTGTTGCCTTCTTCATTTTCCGTAAGATGGGCGCAAAAAAAAAAGTAACTACTAGCAATCCATTCGCTCCAAACAATGGTGCTGGTTCGTCAGCACCATTTGGTCAAGCACCTGCTGCACCTCGCGGTGGTGATACTACCAATATCTTTGGTCAGAATGTCGGTGGTCAAACACCAGGCAATAATGCCCCATTTGGTTCTGCTCCGGTAAATAACGCGCCGTTTGGTACTGCTTATACTCAAAGCGGTAGTCAGCTTCCTGATGGTACTGAACCTGCTGCCTTCTTGCGTGTTGCGCGTCAGCGTTTTAACCATATTCAGTCTATGAATACGGCGAGCAACATTTCAGAAATTCAGCGTTATCTGACACCTGACCTGTATCAATCTATGTATAACGACATTATGGCGAATCAGGATCAGGACGTTGCTGAGTTCTCTAACCTGAATGCTATGGTTGTAGATTCATCCAATGAAAATGGTCAATACGTGGTGAGCGTACGCTTTACCGGTACAGTAAGTGAAGACCTGAACAGTCTGCCACAGCCATTTGCTGAAGTTTGGCACTTTGTAAAACCTGCAGGTTCTAACCAAGACTGGTTGGTTGCGGGTATCCAGCAAGAAAGCTAAGACTTAAGTATTTTTAATAAAACAGCGGCCTTCGAGCCGCTGTTTTTATTTTCAGTATTGGGTTCCCATGCTGTGCTTCACAATCTATTTATCCCCCTATTTACACTGCTTAAACTCACACTTCATTTTAATTATTTAAAAGATCTTTAAAAATAGTTATTTAAAATATAAACAATAATTGTTATCATTCGCATCAATGAAATTCCCACAATTAAATAGACAGTATTTTCAATGACCAGCAGTCCTCATATGGATTTTACAGCTACTGAAAAATTAGCTGTCCCGAATCCAGCCATCCGATCTAAAAAGAAAGTGCAGCCCAAACTCACGGCTTATCGCTTTATGATTTTTTACCGTTTCATACTCGCTGCTTTGGGGGGATATGCTTTAGCCACTTTTGCAGCTATGGCTATTGCTCAGTACTTTAGTGAGTATCAAAGTAGCGCTGCCATGTCCGCCACCATGATCGCTTTTCTTTTACAGACAGGGGCCTTCATCTGGGTATTTATGGTCAATAAAACCCTAAAAGCGACGCTGGGCATTTTGGTTCCAGCTGGGTTGTTCTATATCGCTTACCAGTTTTTAGGGAAATAAGATGAGACCAGATGCAAAACCGGAAGGTCCACGCCAGTCCATGTCATGGCTGCATACTTGGGCCAGTTTAATATTGGGCTGGCTGCTTTATGCGATTTTTCTGACAGGAACATTAAGTTTTTTCCAGAATGAAATTACCATCTGGATGAAACCAGAGTTGCACCAGTCTGTTCCGCAAGCCACCCAGATTGAACAGACCCGAGTGGCACTCGCCTATTTACAGAAAAATCATCCTGATGCGGGTAGCTGGGCCATTCAGCTACCGCATGCTCGTCAGAACTATACTACGCTCAATATCCGTGGCGCTGGCGAAGATCCTCGTGCACGCCGCGGCGGCACACGAATTACTTTGGACAGTGCAACCGGTGAAGTACTAGAAGCACGCGAAACCCGTGGTGGTGGATTCCTGTACCGTTTTCATTTTGATTTATATGGCATGCCACGTATGTGGGCACGCTGGATTGTCGGGATTGCGACTTTACTGATGATGGTTGGGATTATCAGCGGGATTATTACCCATAAGAAAATCTTTAAGGATTTCTTTACCTTCCGGCCAGGTAAAGGGCAACGTTCATGGCTAGATGCACACAATGCAACCGCGGTATTTGCACTTCCCTTCCATATTATGATTACATTCAGTGGCTTATTACTGCTGTTATTTACCATCATGCCTTGGGGAGTAAACCAGATTTATGAAAATCGTGGTGCTTTCCTCCAAGATCAGCGTAAAACTTTAGTTCAGGATAATAGTCAGGAAGCTGAATCTCGTGCAGGTCGTAGCGAACGTGGCGGCGAAATGGCTGGACGTGGTGAAGGGCGTACTGAAGCTAAAGAACGTCGTCCTCATGGCGCTGGTGAAGCACGTGGCGAACGAGGTGAAATGGCAGGTCGCGGTGAAACACGTCGATCTCGTGACGAAAACCCCTCTGCCCGTCCAGCGCCTTTAACCGATCTGGCACCGGTTCTGGCAGCTGCGGACAAAGAATGGAATAACAATCCGGTTGGTACCATCACCATTATTCAGCCAAATACCAGCCAAGCTGAAATCGAATTACGTGCTCTGAATGGCATCAGTGTTGCCTATCGTAGCGTGTACCCAAGTCTGGAATTCAACGGCGTAACCGGTGCGCTCAAACTGGATCAAACTGAACTAAAAACACCCTCAGTCGCGAATGGCATCTATAACGTGGTGACTTCACTGCATGAAGCGCGCGGTGTGGATCTCGCCCTGCGCTGGTTACTGTTCCTGTCCGGTATTGTCGGCACATTGATGATCGCTACTGGTCTGATTCTATGGTGTGTGAAACGCGCACCGCAACAGCAGAAACAAGGCTATAAATCTTTTGGTTATCGTACGGTGGAAGTGACCAATATCGCAGCAATTATCGGTTTGCCTATTGCCTGTGCCGCTTACTTCTATGCCAATCGTTTTATTCCGGTGGAACTGGAAATGCGTGCCAACTGGGAAATCCGTACCTTTTTTATAGTATGGGTGCTGACTTTCTTCTATACCATGATCCGAACGCATCGTCAGGCCTGGTTAGAGCTGCTGGCACTGGCAACTGCTTTATTTGCCCTGCTTCCGTTCATAAATGTCCTGACCGGTGGACAGCCAATCTGGAATACTATAGCGAATGGTCAATGGGTTATTGCGAGCTTTGATCTGGCTATGTGGCTACTAGCTGTTGTGTTCTGGCTTGCCTTTAAGAAAGTGAAAAATCACCAAGGCCTGCCTGCTAAAAAAGCCAAGACTACAGCTGTGGAGACTGAAGTATGATGTTCTTCTTATTCATCTGGTCTGTATCTGCACTAGGGTTTATTGCCCTGGCTGCTTCAATGTCTAAGCATCAAAAACAGATATTTGGCAAAGAACTGGATGCTGGTAAAACCCGACTAGCCACGCTTGCTGGCTGGGGACTGCTGATCATTGCGCTAATTTTTTGCCTGTTTAGCGGTACGATCAGCAATATGTTCAGCTATTGGCTAGGTAGTCTGACTTTTGCAGCATTAGCAGTTGGCCTGAGCCTGACTTACTTTGAATCAAAAATTAAAATAATCAGTATTGGCTTTGTGCTCATTGCATTCATTTCTAGACTAATTTGCGTATTTTAAGCTCAATTTAATTTCTTTTATAAAAAAGCCAGTCTTCGGGTTGGCTTTTTTATTTTGAACCTTTTAATCTACATGCAAAGATTTTTGAGATTTTGACATGACCGAGCGTGTTTCTCCCCCTGCCACTCTGGCAAACCGCGCACTAGCAGGCAATGCCGAAGCACAATTTGAACTTGCCGAACTATATATGCACAGCGAGCATGAAGATGACATTATCCTGGCTGAAGAATGGGCACTAAAAGCAGCGAACGGCGGTCTGGTTGAAGCCATGTACTGGCTCGGTGAAGGTTATACGGTTTATGCCAAAGAAATTGCGGAGGAAGACCCGGAAGATTCTAAATCTCACTTTGAGTTAGCCTATTACTGGCTCAGCAAAGCCAATTTCGAAAAACACCCAGCGGCGACTTTAGAACTGGCAGGTTTTTATCGTCGTGGTGATGTGGTTGAAAAAGATGTCGAAAAATCTATTGCACTGGTGAAACAGGCAGCTGAATGGGGTGAAGTTCAGGCCATGCGTGACCTTGCCTTTATCTATGCCAATGGTTTGGGTGTGGTAGCAGATGACATACAGGCAGATTACTGGACACAAAAAGCAGACGAAGCTGAGCAGGAAATAGAATAAAGAAGAAGCCCATCAGATGATGGGCTTTTTTATAAGAATTAAATTGATTTAAACTTTTAAAAGAATATTTATTTTTCAAAATATTTTGCAAATTTTCTTATTAGTCAGATATTAAACAATTTCAGATTGGAACCAAATTAATTTCCAAGTACAATACCCCGCTAGTCGAGGGATGCTGCGACGTTTTACAGGTACGAAATGTAAAAGCGCCAGGCTCGACGATCGGTCCCTCTTTTTCCAGACAGACCAACAACGGCATCCGCGAACTGAATGATCAATTATTGTTTTTTATAAGGAGATCGTGATGAACGCGGTTAATGCTTCATTTACAGATTATAAAGTTGCCGATATTTCACTGGCTGACTACGGCCGTAAAGAAATCAAACTTGCAGAAGCTGAAATGCCAGCCCTAATGGGTCTGCGTAAGCGTTACTCTGCTGCTAAACCACTTGCTGGCGCTAAAATTTTGGGTTGTATCCACATGACAATCCAAACAGCTGTTCTTATCGAAACTTTGGTAGAACTGGGTGCTGAAGTTCGTTGGACATCTTGTAACATCTTCTCAACTCAAGACCACGCTGCTGCTGCCATTGCTGCGTCTGGTGTTCCAGTATTTGCTTGGAAAGGCGAAACTGAAGAAGAATACATGTGGTGTCTTGAACAACAAATCAATGTAAACGGCACACCTTGGGATGCTAACATGATTCTGGATGATGGCGGTGACTTAACTGCACTTGTTCATGAAAAATATCCAGAAGTTCTAGCGAAAATCCATGGTATTACTGAAGAAACGACTACAGGTGTTCAACGTCTGCTTGAAATGTGGAAAGACGGTTCACTTAAAGTGCCTGCAATCAACGTAAATGATTCAGTAACTAAATCTAAGAACGACAACAAATACGGTTGCCGTCACTCACTGAACGATGCCATCAAACGTGCTACAGATATGCTTTTATCTGGCCGTCGTGCACTTGTCATTGGTTACGGTGACGTAGGTAAAGGTTCTGCACAATCGCTTCGTCAAGAAGGCATGATCGTACGTGTTTCTGAAATCGACCCAATCTGTGCAATGCAAGCATGTATGGACGGTTACGAAGTTGTATCTCCATACAAAAATGGCGTGCAAACAGGTAAGAAAGAAGACGTAAATGCTGACCTTCTTTTAAACACTGACTTGATCGTAACAACGACGGGTAACTACCACGTATGTGATGCTGCAATGCTTGATACATTAAAAGCAGGTGCTGTGGTATGTAACATCGGTCACTTCGACACTGAAATCGACACCAACTACTTACGTGGTTACAAGTGGGTTGAAGTTAAGCCACAAGTACACCAAGTGTATCGTTCAGAAAACGAAAATGATTACCTGATCCTTCTTTCTGAAGGTCGTCTGGTGAACCTTGGTAATGCAACAGGTCACCCTTCACGTGTGATGGATGGTTCATTTGCTAACCAAGTCTTGGGTCAAATGCATTTATTCGCTGAGAAATTTGCTGATCTACCTGAAGATCAAAAACAAGCAGCGATTCGCGTTGAACTGCTTCCTAAGAAATTAGATGAAGAAGTTGCGGCAGCCATGGTTGCAGGCTTTGGTGGTGTGTTAACGCAGTTAACGCAAGAACAAGCGGATTACCTTGGCGTAGCTGTTGAAGGTCCGTTTAAGTCTGACGCTTATAAATATTAATTAGCCCTCACCCCATCCCTCTCCCATAGGGAGAGGGTGAAACTCTCAAGTCATTTACATCTCAGGTTTTATTTATGACATGTAAATAATTTGATTCAAAACCCTGTGTTATTCAGTAATGAATACTCCTCTCCCTTTGGGAGAGGTCAGGGAGAGGGTGAATAAAAAGTATTTATAAAAAGGATTTAAACATGTCGAAACAGATTCCAATTTCTTTTGAGTTCTTCCCAACCAAAACTGATGCTGGGGCGGAAAAACTCAAAGTAGTTCATCAAGAACTACAATTGTTAAACCCAGAATTCTTCTCTGTGACTTATGGTGCCGGTGGTTCAACTCGTGAACGCACCTTGTCCACATTGGCTGATTTCAATGGTAAAGGGACGCCAGTTGCCCCTCACCTTTCATGTATTGGTGATAGCAAAGAACGTATTGCAGAATTACTGGATTTATATAAATCTCAGGGTATCAACCGTATTGTTGCACTGCGTGGTGATTTACCATCAGGTCAAGTCGGTTTAGGTGAACTACCATACGCGCAAGATTTGGTTCGTTTTATCCGTGAACATTCAGGTGATCATTTCCATATTGAAGTGGCAGCTTACCCTGAAATGCATCCACAAGCAGACAACTTTGACGCTGATATCAAACGTTTCTGTGAAAAAGCCCATGCTGGTGCCAATGCTGCACTCACACAGTTCTTCTTTAATCCAGATGCATATTTCTACTTTGTAGAACGTATCCAAAAAGAAGGTGTAAATATTCCTGTTGCACCAGGGATTATGCCAATTACCAATGCCAGCAATTTAATCCGCTTTGCCGATGGTACAGGTGCAGAGATTCCACGCTGGATTCGCAAGCAATTGGCAACTTATGGTGACGATACTGCGTCCATCAAAGCATTTGGTCATGAAGTGATCGTTAAACTTTGCGAACGCCTGATTGCTGGCGGTGCACCAAGCCTGCACTTCTACACCATGAACACCACTGACCCTACACGTCAACTTGTAAAAGACTTAGGTCTTGCATAAGTTTTGAGGCGGTATTTTCCCTCCTTAATTTATCCCTTTGGGAGCAATACAGAGGGGGCGTAAAAAAATACCGTCTTGTTTTGTTCCACTTGAGAGTAACCCTTAAATGCCACGTTTTTTTATTGAAGCAGACTTAAATGTTGATTCCACGGTTGAGTTAACTGAAACCGTTTTTCATCATTGGGTGAAGGTATTACGTGCTCAAGTCGGTGAAAAAGCTACCCTGTTCAATGGGCAAGGTGGTGAATATGAAGTTGAACTTGTAGAAGTTGCCAAAAAGTCAGCTAATATACAGGTTAATAGCTTTAACCCAAGCAACCGCATGCCAAAATTCAAAGCTTTACTGGGACAGGTCATGAGTAAGGGCGACCGTATGGATTATGCCATTCAAAAAGCGGTTGAACTTGGTGTCTCAGAAATTCAGCTTTTAACCTCTGAGCGCTGCGAAATGCGCCTCAAGTACGATCGTGACCAAAAAAAGCTCGATCACTGGCAAGCTATTGCTACGGCAGCCTGCGAACAATGTGGTTTGAATATTGTTCCAAAAATTCTCCCTCCGATGTCACTAGAAAACTGGTTGCAAAGTGAACTTCCTCAAACCAAGCTCGTGTTGGCTCCAAACAAAGATGAAGTGGATGTTCTTTACAATGCAACGCCAGACTTGGCATTACTCATTGGCCCAGAGGGTGGACTCAGTGAGGCTGAAATCTCTGCTGCCAATACTCAGGGATTTGTGAACTGGTGTATTGGTGAACGTGTTCTGCGTACCGAAACTGCGCCTGTCGTAGCTTTATCTATTTTGAACTACAAATTTTAATTTCTCTCAATGATCAATTTTACTTTATCGCATTTGTAAAAATTTGTGGGGCTTTTGATTGATTTTTATATATTGGCACTTTAGTCTTAATAAGATAAAAATGAATGACCTATTAAATGATAAAAGTTACTTATTTAAGGGGCTTAATAAAAACAATGCAGTACCACCCTTACGTAGATTAAAGGCATCTTAATCATGATTCATAATCAGGATGATTATATTCAGCAGCAGCTAAACAGTGCACAAATCGTGAATACGATTCGTCACAGTCGATACTTTTTAATTAGTATCCTGCTGGTATGTCTTTATATCTTCTGTATTTACCAGTTACATTATCATCCGGCAGACAATTACCTGAATCTCTGGTTTATTCTTACCGAGATGGTGGTCTGTATGTGCTGGCTGATCAGTACCGTCTACTTTAAACCGAATGAATTTAAGCTGGAAACTGCTCACCGCTGGCTACAATTCCAGTGTTTACTGGTAGGTATCTGTATTTCAACTGGGATTTTTACCCTGTATGTTCATTTACCGAGTGTAAATCCATCTTTTGAACTGATTGAAGCACTGACCCTGACTGGCTTGCTGATTATGGTGACTCAAGCTTTTGGTCTCACCTATCTCACGCAAAAACTGAGTTATTTCTGCCTGATATTCTTGCCGTCCCTGGTCCCATTCTTCTTTCTGCAGATCACGGAATCCTCTTCACTTAATCCGTTTTTCAGTCTGGCATTGAACTTTTCTGTCATTGTAATTTTGCTGTGTGCCAATAGTACTTACCGTATTCATCAACGTACTTCACGTCTATATGCAGAGAATAATCTGTTGGTGACAAATGCTGAACAGCAAGTTACCTGGACTGATGAACTGTGTAAACAGTTACAAACTGAAGTGAATAAATCCAAAGATATCGAACTTCAGTTACAGCTCAATAATCAGCTACTGGAACAAAAAGTGCGGGAACGTACTTATGATATCGAGCAGATTAATATTGCCTTACAGGACCAGCATCAGAACCTAGAACTTGCGCATGAAATTGCGGGCATCCGCCCGTGGGACTGGAACATTAAAGATCGAACCATTACCCTGACGACACATACACAAGAAAAAATCCAGCGTAGTTCTGGTGAGCATCAGGCACAACTACATCATCTGATCCATCCAGATGATCTTCATCATTTCAAAGATATGATGAAACAGCATTTACGCGGTCAGGTAGAACGCTATGAAGCCACCTACCGCATCCAGAATACCCAAGGGGTATGGGGCTGGGTTCATGATATCGGGCGTGTCATCAGCCGTGATCCAAAAACCAATAAACCTGTACGCATGGTCGGTATTCGCCGTGACATTCAGCAGGAACGTAATTCTCAGGAAGGATTAAAACTTGCAGCCAGCGTATTAGAGCAAGCGGCTGAAGGTATCTTTATACTCAATCAAGAGCTGAGCTATATCGAAGTGAATCCTTTTTTCGAGCAACTTTCTGGTTTTGAACGTCAGCAAATTCTGGGCAAGCACCTGTTTGATATTACGGTAAATACCAAATCTCAGCAGCGCAGTGTACATGCCAATATCATCAAGCAGGTCATGAAGATTGGTTCTTTTGATGGCGAACTTAATGAAAAATTCTTGTCCGGCAAAGAGATGCCACTATGGCTGCATATCAATGCCATTATGGATGATGAAGGCCGTATCACCCACTATATCGGGATTGTGTCAGACCTGACTGAACGTAAGCTTCAGGAACAGCGTCTGTCTTATCTGGAAAATTATGACACCCTGACCGACTTACCAAATCGTTTCTATTATAACTATCAGCTGCACCAGTACCTGGTGACACAAAAAGATTCCATCAAGCAGATGGCGGTGATTCGAATCAATATCGACCGTTTCCGTCCGCTGAATGAATATCTGAGCAACAACGGTGGTGATGAGTTATTACGTCAGGTGGCACAGCGCTTACGCTTAACCAATGCTGAAGCCATGTTTGTTGCGCATTTGAATGGCGATGACTTTGCCATTCTGTATGAAATCTCGCATATTCGCCCTTCCGTGCAGGAACATTGTGAGCATATTGCGAAAGCCTTTAGCCAGCCATTCAATATCTTTGGTCAGGACTATGAAATTACGCTTTCAATGGGGGTAGCTTTCTATCCAGATCATGGCCGTCAGCTGGACTATCTCAATAACTGTGCCGAACAGGCACTGAGTGAAGCCAAGAATCTCGGTGGGAATACCATTCACTTTTATTCAAGTGAAAATACTGCCCTGCTGGAACAAGGAATTTTCATTGAACGCGATCTGCGTAAAGCCATCCAGAATGGTGAACTGATCGTCTATTATCAGCCGAAGATCAATCTTAATGACCAGAAGATCTACGGTTTTGAAGCCTTAATCCGCTGGAATCATCCGGAGAAAGGTATTATTCCACCGGGGATGTTTATTCCACTAGCAGAACAGACCAGTATGATTTCGGAAATCGGTCAACTGGTGATACAGCAAACGGCAAAGCAGATCCGTAAATGGAATGACCAGGGTTTCCATAATATCTGTGTTTCAGTGAATATTGTGGCGCAGCAACTCCGCCGCGGCCAGTTACTGGATGATCTGGATGAAGCGATCAAACTGAACTGCATTTCTGGTTCGAATCTGGAACTGGAAATTACCGAATCTTCATTAGTAGAAAATTCTGAAACCGTAATGAATGTGCTGAATCAGATCAAGGAACGTGACATCAACATTTCCCTGGATGACTTTGGTACGGGCTATTCGTCCCTGTCTTATCTGGCAGAGTTCCCAATCGATATTTTAAAGATTGACCGCAGTTTTGTATCCAAAATTGGTGAAGCCAAACAGGATGCTATTGTCAGTGCAATGGTTGCAATGGGCAAAGCCATGGGAATGAAAGTAGTAGCTGAAGGTATTGAGACAGAGCAGCAGCTAGATTTCCTGCGTCAACTCGGTTGTGATATTGCACAGGGCTATCTGTTTTCCAAGCCGCTTCCTGAACAGCAAGCGACCGAATTTCTTGAACAAAATATGACACCTGAGACTTATACCTATCAGGTATAAATCCAGACCTAAGACCAATTATTTCTTCAAAAAACGGGTGCGTTTGGCTGGGCTAAGCGCACAACTAGTGATATATTCTCCTGTATTCCGCGGTTATGTTACCTGCAATTGGGTAATTATTGATAGATCGAGAGACTAATGGACGAACAATCTTTAAAACAACAGGCACTGTACTACCACGAATTTCCTACCCCCGGCAAAATCAGCGTCACCCCAAGCAAACAACTCGTTAACCAACATGATTTAGCACTAGCTTACTCTCCAGGTGTTGCAGCGCCATGTTTGGAAATTGAAAAAGACCCATCTAAAGCAGCGCTGTATACAGCACGTGGTAACCTGGTTGCGGTAGTAAGTAATGGTACAGCAGTTCTTGGCCTGGGTAACATTGGTCCTTTAGCATCTAAACCGGTTATGGAAGGTAAAGGCGTCCTGTTCAAGAAATTTGCTGGCGTCGACGTATTCGATATCGAAATCGCAGAAAATGATCCAGACAAAATTGTCGACATCGTTGCAGCATTAGAACCGACTTTTGGTGGTATTAACCTCGAAGATATTAAAGCACCAGAATGTTTCTATATTGAACAGAAACTTCGTGAACGCATGAACATTCCGGTGTTCCACGATGACCAGCATGGTACATCAATCATTGTAGGTTCAGCATTACTCAATGCTTTAATTATCAATGGTAAAAAAATTGAAGAAATCAAGATCGTAGCATCTGGTGCAGGCGCTGCTGCATTGTCTTGCTTGAACCTTCTTTGTGCACTAGGCGCGAAGAAAGAAAATATCATCGTTGCTGACTCACGTGGTTTATTGACTACAAAACGTGAAGGCTTAGATGAATCGAAAAAAGCGTATGTACAAGACATCGAAGGTACCCAGCTTGCTGACGTAATGGACGGCGCAGATATGTTCTTGGGTCTGTCTGCTGCAGGCATTCTGACTCAAGACATGGTCAAGAAAATGGCCAAAGATCCAATCATCTTTGCCTTGGCTAACCCGGATCCGGAAATTTTGCCAGAACATGCCCATGAAGCACGTTCAGACGTGATCATGGCAACTGGCCGTTCAGACTATCCGAACCAGGTGAATAACGCACTTTGCTTCCCATACATCTTCCGTGGTGCACTCGACGTTGGTGCAACCACCATTAACGAAGAAATGAAGATTGCTTGTGTACACGCGATTGCACGTATGGCACATGTCGAAGCAGATGCTGCATCTTATGGTGAAAAATCAGCATCATTTGGTCGTGATTACTTAATTCCTCGCCCACTGGATCAACGTTTGATTTTAGAGATTGCGCCAGCAGTTGCTAGAGCAGCGATGGATTCTGGCGTAGCAACACGTCCAATTCAAGACTTCTCTGTATATCATCAACGTTTGTCTGAGTTTGTTTATAACTCAGCATTTATGATGAAACCGATTTTTGCTCAAGCAAAATCAGATCCTAAGCGTATTGCATATGCGGAAGGTGAAGATCTTCGTGTACTTCGTGCTGTACAAATTGCAGTGGATGAAGGCATGGCGAAGCCAATCTTGGTGGGCCGTACAGCAGTAATTGAAGCAAATATCAAAAAATTGGGCTTACGCTTAGAAAACGGGGTAAACATCACCATCGTTGACCAAGAAAAGAATCCAGACTACGAGAAATTTGCCGATGACTACTACAGCATTATGCAGCGTAAAGGGGTAACACCAGAATACGCACAACGTGAAGCTCGTCGTCGCTCAACACTTATCGCATCTATGCTTGTCAAACACGGCCTTGCAGACGGTATGTTATGTGGTACGTACTCAAGCTACGACATCCACTTGGACTTCGTCAGCAATATCATTGGTAAAAAAGACGGTCACAATACCTTCTTTACTTTGAATGCCTTGATGCTTGAAGAGCGTAACCTGTTTATTGCAGATACCTATATCAACCGTAATCCAACTGCTGAACAGCTTGCTGAGATGACCATTCTTGCTGCTGAAGAAGTACGTCGTTTCGGTATGACACCACGTATTGCGCTATTGTCTCACTCTAGCTTCGGTTCTGACCAGAACGATGCCAGTGCACAGAAAATGCGTAAGGTCTACGACATTCTGTCTGAGATTGCGCCTGAACTAGAAGTTGAAGGTGAAATGCATGGCGATGCGGCACTGGATGAAAATATCCGCCAGTTTGCTTATCCGAACTCACGCTTCAAAGGTGCTGCGAACCTGTTGATCATGCCAAACTTGGATGCAGCTAACATTTCGTTTAACCTGTTAAAAGCAACTTCTGGTAACAATGTGACCATTGGCCCGATTTTACTGGGTGCAGCGAAACCAGTTCATATTTTAACGCCGACAGCGACTACACGCCGTGTCGTGAATATGACTGCTTTGACTGTTGCAGAAATCCAACAAGCGGAACAAGACGCCCTGTAAGCAAACGCGGCGAACGCCGAGTTTCTTGACTTGAGAAAACCTCTATTCTGTAGCATGATGCTTCTAAGAATAGAGGTTTTTTCATGCAAGTTTATTTAGTAGGCGGTGCAGTTCGGGATCATTTGCTCGGACACCCCTATCACGAAAAAGATTATGTAGTGGTGGGCGCAAGCCCCAATCAAATGCTCAATCTGGGCTATCAGCCGGTTGGGAAGGATTTTCCTGTATTTTTGCATCCTGAAACAAAAGAAGAATATGCATTAGCACGTACCGAACGTAAATCCGGCACTGGTTATCATGGTTTTGAATTCCATACCGATACCAGCGTCACGCTTGAACAGGACTTGATCCGTCGCGACCTGACGATCAATGCCATGGCCATGGATGAAGCCGGTCATGTGCATGATCCCTATAATGGTCAACAGGATCTTGCTGACCGCGTTTTACGTCATGTTTCTGATGCTTTTATTGAAGATCCACTCCGCGTATTACGTGTAGCGCGCTTTGCTGCGCGTTATCATGCAATGGGCTTCCATGTTGCCACAGAAACACTCGATTTGATGCGTCAACTCACTGAATCAGGGGAATTAAATACGCTAACACCTGAACGGGTCTGGAAAGAAACATCCCGTGCCCTGATGGAATCACATGCGGATATTTATTTTGAAGTATTACGCAGCTGTGGTGCATTAAAAGTACTGTTCCCAGAAATTGATGCCCTGTTCGGCGTCCCGCAACGTCCGGAATATCATCCGGAAATTGACTGCGGTATTCATACCATGATGTCGCTACAACAGGCTTGTCGCCAGAACTATGATTTGGATGTACGTTTTGCTGTTCTGGTGCATGACTTAGGTAAAGCCTTAACACCTGCCGAGGAATTGCCACGTCATATCATGCACGAAGAGCGTGGTGTACAGCCGGTAACTGAATTGTGCGAACGTTTCAAAGTACCAACTTATACCAAACAACTGGCAATTGCAGTCTGTAAAGAACATTTAAAATGTCATCAGGCACTCAATCTGAAACCAGGTACTTTATGGCGGCTATTGCAGCGTCTGGATGTATTACGTCGCCCGGAACGTGTAGAAGCTTTTGTGCAAGCCTGTGAATGTGATTCTCGTGGCCGTTTAGGTCTGGAAGACCGTGCCTATCCACAAGCGCAATATGTGCGGGAAGCCATGCAAGTGGTTCGTGGCATCAAGGCTCAGGATTTACCAGCAGATATTCAAGGTCCTGATATTGGCGAGATGCTGATTGAACGTCGTATCCATGCCTTAGCCGAGCTGAAAGAACGCCATACTGCCTTAATTTAAGAAAGCTCCTTCGGGAGCTTTCTTCTTTGTATATATTGATATCTAAAATACTTTTATTCTGCGCACTTATATTCATATTCAAAATTATTAGAATTCATTGACCTCACCTTCCGCCTAAAATCAGGTTATCTCTCTTTCGCTTCTATCTTGATAAAAACTTATGAATTTTCTGATTCGTCCTTTGCAACTTGAACAGGATTTGTATGCAATCCATGCACTTACTACACAACTTGGCTATCTCACCACAGTAGAAAATATTCAGCAGCGCTGGCAACGCATTCATCAGGATGTGAATGATTTGACGCTGGTCGTTGAACATGAACAACAGGTCATAGGCTATGCAGGTTTAATTCAGGAATACACCTGGGAATTTGATGGGGGATATTTGCGAATTCAGGCTTTTGTAGTTGATCAGGCTCATCGCGGGCAAGGTGTGGGGAAAAAGTTCATTGCAGCGATTGAAAAGTTGGCTAAACAGCGTGATTTAAAATTGATACAAGTAAATAGCGGCAATCGTGAGGAACGTTTAACTGCACATGCTTTTTATCAAAATCTGAGTTTTGATGCTTACAGTATCGGTTTTCGAAAATATCTGGCTTAATCAGCCTGCTCAGATAACAGGCTGATTAGATCAGGAGAATCAGGAAATATCTGCCGGGAAAGTAATGACTTTCTCAAGCTTCATCTGATTGGTGACAATCATCAACAGACGATCCACCCCAAGTGCGATCCCGGAACATTCCGGCATATTCGGTAAAGCAGCCAACAGATACTCATCAATCGGCATGACATGTAAACCGAGAGAGCTACGCTCTACATTATCTGCTTCAAAGCGTGAGCGTAACACTTCCGCATCAATCAGCTCATCATAGGCATTCGCCAGTTCCAGACCTTCTATATAAAGTTCGAAACGTGCTGCAACCAGTTCACCATCTTCATTGAGTTTGGTTTTTGCTAATGAAGCAAGTTCAGGCGGGAAATCGGTCAGAAATACCGCTGTGTCAAATCCCAAGCTCGGTTCCACCATATGCGAGAACAACAGGTCAATATAGGCCAGACGATCCTGCCCCAGATCCAGATTTAAACCGACTCGACGGCAGCAGTCTTTCAATTCCTGTAAAGTTGCCTGTAAGGGATTCAGATCTAGTCGATCCATAAAAGCATGCTTATAGCTCAGTACCGTTGGACGGACTTCACCAAAACGGGCTTTTAATACCACATTTAACAGATCTGAAACTTCAAACATCAGGTCTTTCAGGCTAAAGCCTGGACGATACCATTCCAGCATGGTGAATTCGCTGTTATGTTTACGCCCATGCTCATCATCACGAAACACTTTGCAGATCTGGTAAATCGGGCCACTACCACTTGCCAGCAGGCGTTTCATCGCAAATTCAGGAGAAGTTTGCAGATAATGGGTATTGAGCTTACCCAGTACATGACGTTGTGCTTGCACAGATGCCAGATGCACATCGGTCACACCCGCTTGAGACAAAATCGGGGTTTCTACTTCCAGCACATCACGTTCCGCAAAGAACTGACGCAGCTGTGCGTATAAATGAGCACGTGCGCGCATCGCATTTACATCACAGCTCGGTTGATAAGCAATCGTCATGCTTTCGGCCCTCCATGTGCCGCCCATTCACGACGTAACGGATAGGTCTTACGTAAATGGTCAAAAGCCTGTTGATCGACTTTAGCGTCTTTCAAGCAAGCACGCAGATTGGCATCGTCACGTTGGATATCATAGATTTCACCCAGGTGCTGTTTGAGAGCTGCTTTTAGATCCTGCCCTGCAAAATATTGCACACATTCTGGTAACTGGCTTTCAAACCGCTTATTAATCTCATATCCAAAATGACGACAGAAAGCCTCATAGATCATTTGTGTACCACGCGCCTTACCTTCCAGACTATAACCAGCAATATGTGGCGTTACCAAGCTGGCCAGATCCAGCACTTCAGCCGAAATCACCGGTTCATGTTCAAATACGTCCAGTACCACCTGACGCTGAGTTACCCTGATATCAGCGGTTAATGCTGCTTCTTCAACAACTGGTCCACGCGCTGAATTGATCAGGATGGTTTCAGGCTTCATTTGGGCAAAGGCATCTGCATTGATCATATGATAAGTCGGATGCTCACCCTGTTTGGTCAAAGGAACATGAATACTGATCGCATCGGATTGCGCCAATAAGCTTTGTAGATCAACCTGTTCAATATGGTCTCTTTGTACAAAAGGATCACAACCGATCACACGCCAGCCTAGCAGATCTGCCATATAAGCCAGTCGCGTGCCTACGTTGCCTAGCCCAATAATTCCCAAGGTAAAATTGGGGCCAGCATCTAGGAGTGCTGGACGAAGTTTTAATAAGGCAGTAATCACGTACTCAGCTACGGCTTGGGCATTACAACCAGCCGCATTGCTCCAGGTAATCCCATGCTGTTCAAGTGCAGCAATATCCAGATGATCCGTACCAATCGTGGCACTACCAACAAACCTGACTGGGCTGCCTTCCAGTAGCTGTGAATTGACTTTGGTCACTGAACGCACCAGTAAGACATCTGCATCCTGCATATCTGCCGCAGTCAGTGTACGCCCTGCACAATGCTGAATCTCGGCAAATTCTGCAAAGAAATAATCGGTAAATGCCAGATTTTCATCTGCGACAATTTTCATAATGCCTTCCAACAACACAATGCCGTTATCTTAACGCGTGATGCTGCTGATGACCATTCAGTTATGTGGACTTCTATTTTCTTAAGTGATTAAAAAAACCGAAGACTGGCTTCGGTTTAAGTAGAAAAAAACATTAACAGTTTAGGAAGCCGCAGATACAACATGATCAATAATACCCTGCGCATTGAGCGCGGCAATTTCTTCGGGTCTACGGAACTGGGACAGAATCTGCTGGGTATGTTGTCCCAGTTTTGGCGGTGCATGACGATATTGTACAGGTGTATCCGACAGCTTGATCGGTGAACCAATCATTTTAAAATGAGCGTTTAAAGGATGCGGTAAATCTACCAGCATTTCCCGCGCAGCAACTTGGGGCTCATTCAAAGCATCTTCAATCGAGTTAATCACACCGACGGGGACTTTGACCGCGTGAATGGCATCGACCCAGTCTTTGGCATTCTTTGCAAGAAAATATTCTGACAATAAGGGAATCAGTTCATCACGATGTTTCACCCGATCCTGATTGCGCTGGAATTTTTCATCCTGCAAAAGTTCAGGTAACTCAATTGCCATGCATAAATCCCGGAATTGCTTATCATTGCCACAGGCGATAATAAATTCCTTATCTTTAGCTTTAAAGGTTTGATAAGGGACAATATTGGGATGATGATTTCCCATTCGTTTGGGTGCTGTACCTGAAGTTAGATAGTTCATTCCCTGATTGGCCAAAGCGGCTACCTGTACATCCAGCAAAGACATATCGATATATTGACCTTTACCTGTATGATGACGAGCCAACAGCGCAGCCTGAATGGCAATGGTCGCATACAGCCCGGTTTGAATATCCACAACCGCTACACCGACTTTCTGCGCACCACCACCCGGGACATCATCTGCTTCACCGGTAATGCTCATCAGACCTGACATGCCCTGAATAATAAAATCATAACCCGGCTCTTCGGCACGAGGCCCGTGCTGACCAAAGCCAGTAATCGAACAATACACCAGCTTCGGATTAATGGCCTGTAAGCTTTCATAATCCAGCCCATAGCGCGCTAATGCACCCACTTTATAGTTTTCAATCACCACATCGGCAGTTTTGGCAATATCCCGGATGAGTTCCTGTCCTGGTTCAGAGGCAATATCGACAGTGACCGAATATTTATTGCGATTCGCACACTGAAAATAGCCTGCCTCACGAGTATTTTCACCAGATGGTGTTTTCATCCACGGCGGTCCCCACATGCGGGTATCATCCCCCACACCTGGACGTTCAATCTTAATCACTTCAGCACCCAGATCTGCCAGAATTTGCCCACACCATGGTCCTGCCAGCACTCGGCTTAAATCCAGTACGCGTATTCCTTTTAATGCACTCATGCTCATTCCTTTTTCATGGGCCGGGAAACCCAGCCTTTATAACGTTGATGATTACTGACTTGCAGTCGCTGGACGAGTTGGTTTCTTCGCAGTCACCGATCCAACTGAATCGCCATGTTCTGCTTCAGCCAGCTTCACCAGGCTGGACTGTTGTGGATCATATTGACGCTCACGAATGAACAGTCCTGGAATCACCCCGGCAATAAAGTACGCAGTTCCCATCACGATAAATGCCATGGTGAATGAACCACCTGCGGCGATAAAACCGATAGTTGCCGGTGCAATCGCAGCACCTAGACGGCCCATGTTATAGGCCCCACCAATTGCCGTACCGCGTACATCAGTTGAAAAGGTTTCAGCCATATAGGTTGCATTGACACCGTATGGAATTCCGTAAAGGAAACCGAAAGTAATCAATAAGTAGGCAATATTGGTTGGGGTGTTATAGAAAATGATGATTGGCAGGAAAGCCGCTGTACTGACCGTACCAAATACAAAGGTAATACGACGTCCAAATTTATCCGCTGAATAACCAGCAATAATCTTGCCCAGAATCATGGCGGTATAAGCACCGACCATATAGCCAGTCAAGGCTTTGAAATTCATATTGAGTTCAGTTTCCAGATAGGTCGGCATCCAGTTATTGACACCGTAGTAACCAAACTGCAGAAATGCGGCAGTTGTCATCCATAACAGGAACATACGGCGATGCGACTGATGACCAAAGATACGCTTATAAATGCTTTCTGATGGTTGTTGAGCAGTAACTGTTGTTTCTGGATTTTCCAGTTTCAGCGCTTTACGTTTCGCCTGCTCGATTTTCGCTTCCTGCCAGGATGCTGGCTCTGGCACAAAACGCATAAATAGCAATGCAAAAGCAGCGGGAATGATTGTTACATAGAACAGCATGCGCCAGCCATAATCTGGAATAATCGCACCTGCCATCAAAGTCGCCACGATATAACCGACAGTTTGACCCGTCTGTAAGGTACCCAGTACTGTAGTGCGGTATTTGGTCGGTACATATTCTGCCATCAAGGTATTACAGGCCATGTACAGTGAACCCAGGCCGAATGCACCAATAAAGCGAAGTACCATGAATTGCTCATAGCTTTGAGTGAAACCCAAGATACAGGTCATAATTGAGAAAAACACGACTGACCAGGCGATGGTTTTTACCCGTCCAAACTTGTCACATGCCCATCCACCCGTAATCCCGCCAAGTGCCATTCCGGCTAAAGAGGCACTCCCCAGCATTCCGGCCTGAAACGAAGTCAGGCCAAATTCTGCTTTGAGACTGGTCAAGCTAAATGACAGCAGCATGATGTCTACACCATCAATCACCAGAGAGACGAATGCGAAGATAAATGCCAGTTTCCAGGTATGGGCATTAATGCGATGAGCTGTGCCGACATTATTCGGTAGCTTTATACCCAAGGCAACGGCGTCTTGATGGAGACTATTTTGATTTTCGTTGTTCATGTATTACCTCATTTTCCCAAATGAGTCATCGACATTCCTCTGTCTTCAGGTTTACAGCAGCGTTCTTTATTCTTTTTCTGCTTACATCTTATGAACTTCTGCTTATTAATACTGAGAATGACAAGAAAGCTTCACGATGAATCCTTTATTTAAGTTATTGACCGGTTTTTAGGGACAAAAGCCCTAAGGATGCTCAATCCTGAGCATCCCGAATTTAGAAAATAAATTAATTAGAAAAAGCTGCGATACCTGTTTGGGCACGACCGAGAATCAAGGCATGCACGTCATGGGTACCTTCATAGGTATTCACCACTTCCAGGTTGACCAGATGACGTGCCACACCAAATTCATCAGAGATGCCGTTACCGCCCATCATGTCACGCGCAACACGAGCAATATCCAGGGCTTTACCACAGTTATTTCGTTTGATCAGTGAAGTTCCTTCTACCGAAGCAATCCCTTCATCTTTCATACGGCCAAAACGTAAAGCGACCTGTAAGCCAAGCGCAATTTCAGTCTGCATATCCGCCAGTTTTTTCTGAATTAGCTGGTTGGCTGCCAATGGACGACCAAACTGTTTACGGTCCATGGTGTATTGATGCGCCGTATGCCAGCAGAATTCAGCTGCGCCCATCGCACCCCAGGCAATGCCATAACGTGCACTGTTCAGACAGGTAAATGGTCCACGTAAGCCACGAATTTCCGGAAACGCATTTTCTTCTGGAACAAATACATTATCCATTACGATTTCACCGGTGATCGAAGCACGCAGACCCACTTTGCCGTGAATCGCTGGTGCAGATAAACCTTCCCAGCCTTTTTCCAGGATAAAGCCACGAATATCACCGACATTACCTTCAGCAGAGACTTCTTTCGCCCAAACAACAAATACATCGGCAATTGGACTATTGGTAATCCACATTTTTGCGCCAGTTAAGCGGTAACCACCATCAACTTTCTTAGCACGGGTAATCATGCTACCCGGATCTGAACCATGATCTGGTTCAGTCAGGCCGAAACAGCCGATATATTCACCAGTTGCCAGTTTTGGTAAATACTTCTGTTTTTGTTCTTCAGAGCCAAATTCATTGATTGGCACCATCACCAGCGAGCTTTGGACGCTGGCCATAGAACGGTAACCTGAATCGACACGTTCAACTTCACGAGCAATCAGGCCATAACTGACATAATTTAAGCCTGCACCACCGTACTGTTCAGGAATAGTTGGACCTAGCAAGCCGAGCTCACCCATCTCACGGAAAATGGTCTGATCAGTCTGTTCATGACGGAATTGTTCTAATACACGTGGTTGAAGCTTCCCCTGACAATAAGCGTGTGCAGATTGCATAATCATGCGCTCTTCTTCTGTCAGTTGCTGCTCCAGTAAAAATGGGTCTTGCCAGTCAAAATAGTTTTTCTGGACTTTTTTTGTATTGACCATTTGATTCATCGCATCCTCTGCTTAGCTGTCTATTGTTCTCAATCTTCTGACTTGATCCTAGGCAGGAATGAAACAGCTTTCAAACGAGTATTTAGCATGTAGATATGCGTTAATTGCATAACTGAGATATGAGGCTTTTAATCAACATACTTGTAAGCCTGATTAACTCAATGCTGTAGACCAAAGTTGTATATAGGTTTAAGTTTAATATGTCATTTTGTGATAGGACGATATTTTCAGGGAGGAAATTATGCGCCGAAAAATCCCTTCTACCCAAAGCCTCATGTGCTTCGAATCTGCAGCACGCCATGCCAGTTATACCCATGCTGCACAGGAGCTATTTCTGACGCAGAGTGCAATCTCACGTCAGATCCAGCATCTGGAAGAATTACTCGAGGTACAATTGTTTAGCCGTACGCGTCATGGTGTGGAACTGACCGCAGCAGGACAGCAATATTATGAAAGTATCAAACCTTTATTAATAAGTCTGGAACAAGCTACGCTGGATGTCATAGAACATAAAGGTCAAGGCGGTACGCTGAAACTGGGGGTTGTTCCTACTTTTGCAACCCGGTGGCTATTACCTAAGCTACATCGTTTCCAGCAGCGTCATCCGGAAATTACTGTACATCTGGAAACCAGCACACGCCCCTTCCTGTTTCATGAAACCATCTTCGATGCTGCCATTTATGCAGGTACACCAGAACAGGTCGCACAGTGGCCCGGGATTACCAGCCATTTCCTGATGCATGAAGATGTGGTTGCTGTCTGTTCACCCAGTCTCATCAAAACACATTTAAAAATGAATGTAACAGCTGATACACCACATTTAATACTGAGTGCTGAACAGTTATTACAGTTACCGCTTTTACAACAGACGACTCGCCCCACAATCTGGCAGGACTGGTTCGAATTGCATCAGGTAAAACATCCAAATCCTTTAGGCGGACAGCGGCATGAATTATTTTCTATGCTGGCCGTTGCAGCCAAACATGATATGGGAATGGCCTTGATTCCGCAGATGTTAATTGAAACAGAACTCGCTAATGGAGAACTGGTGAAAATTTCCGATCAGAAACTGGAACGACGCCGGGCCTATCACCTGATTCATGCTCATAATGAACATTCCACGCTCATTTCCAGATTTGTAAACTGGATGAAAGAAGAACTACAGCAAGAACCCATTCAGGCTGATTCTGAAGCCCCATAAAAAAAACCCCAATCTTTCGACTGAGGTTTTGCAAATCTGGCGGAAGCGGTGAGATTCGAACTCACGGAGGGGTATAAGCCCTCGTCGGTTTTCAAGACCGGTGCATTAAACCGCTCTGCCACGCTTCCATGGGCGCCATCATATAAATATTTCTGTTTCTTGGCAATAAATTTTCGCAAAACTTATTAAAAAATCCGTTCAATCAGCTAATTTTCAGCCGGACGCTTTTCTTGAGTAGACACTTGATAGATAGATGAATAATAAAAATAAACCCAATAAATTTATGATGCTGATTAAAACGGAATCACTAACATGAAAAAAATTATAAGCATAAAAAAACCCCAATCTTTCGATCGGGGTTTTCAAATTTGGCGGAAGCGGTGAGATTCGAACTCACGGAGGGGTATAAGCCCTCGTCGGTTTTCAAGACCGGTGCATTAAACCGCTCTGCCACGCTTCCATGGGCGCCATCATATAAATAAAAATCCGGCTTGGCAAATATTTTTCAGAAATTTAGCTATCAAATGCACAAAATAAAATCAATTCGGTCAATTTGCTGAATTTTCAGGCTTTTCATAGCGGATGGTATTGATGAACCAGACTTTCTTACTGGAGGGTGTTATTACTTCTGCTTCATCATCAACCTGTTTGCCAAGCAGCGCACGTGCCATTGGCGAATCAATCGAAATATGCTGTGGATGATGGTCATAAATTTCATCGACTCCCACTATACGTAAAGTCTTTTGTTCTCCGGCTTCATTTTCAATTTCGACCCAAGCACCAAAGTAAACCTTCCCTTCCTGCTCAGGTGAAAAGTCAATGATCCGTAGCTCTTCCAGACGTTTGCCCAAATAACGGACACGACGGTCGATCTTGCGTAACAGCTGCTTGTTGTACTGGTAATCAGCGTTTTCAGAACGGTCGCCGAGGCTGGCGGCCCAGTTCACTTTTTTAGTGATTTCCGGTCGTTCTTCATGCCACAGATATTTAAGTTCTGCCACTAATTTGTCATGCCCACCACGGGTAATCAAATTGGATTTCATCGTTTTCTTGCACCACTCATGACATCATTTTCCTTGCTAACTGCCCTATTTTATTGGCTATTTTAACAAGCAAACATAATACTAAAAAAATTTTCTAATGATTTTAAATACTTAAATTACATTTTTAAACATTTTTGCGTACAAAATTTGACAATCTATTTTTTGATCATTACCATGCGCACATCTGATTAACTTTGTTTATTTTTTACTCTGTGTAGTTTTTCTACACATTGCCGTTTAATCCCAAGTCATTTTGAATGACGTCATGACTGCCCAACCCTAATTGAATTTATCAACTTTAAGAAAGTTCTGTGGTGTCTTTTGCCTAAAACTTTCGAGGGCATAAATTACTTGTAGCGGAGACAACATGCACAGTAGTTCATCTTCTGGGTCGAGGCTTTGCCTAAGATCTTTATTTTCCTCTCTCCCTGTAAAAATTCTTGTATTGAGCACTGCGCTTGTTCCATTCCACGCCATCAATGCAAGTAAAACACCAGCACATCAGTTTGATAGTGTCGTTAACAGCAATAAGCTTACTGTCGTTGCTGTGAAGAGCCCGACCACAGTGTTTGAAGAAGGCGGTCACCTGCATGGTTTTGGTTATGATCTGGTTCGTAACTATGCCAAAAACATGAATGTAAAACTGGATTTCAAAACAGTCAGCGATGATGCCACTGCATTGAAAATGGTTGCTCAAGGCAAAGCCAACATGGCAATGACTACAAGCAGTATCAGCAGCATTGAAGCGCGTAAACTGACGTCATTCTCTGCAACTTGTGGTGATGGCAGTTCTCTGTCGTCTAAAGGCCTGAATGCCAACCTGAACTGGGTTTTCAAATCAGCCAATGATCCATTGAGCCAGACTGCAAGTAATTTCGTATGTAACAGCAAGCAAAGCGGCGCAATCAATCAGCTCGCTTCCTTTTACAATCAGAATGTAGTCGAGGAGCATTTCAGGGATAATATCCATCAGGATCTTAGCCAGCGCCTCCCCATTTACAAGGCCAGCTTCCAGCGATCTGCACAGCAGTACGGCCTGGACTGGCATCTGCTCGCCGCGATCGGCTACCAGGAATCCTATCTCAAGCCAAACTCCGTGTCCCCGACCGGTGTCCGTGGTCTGATGATGCTGACAAGCTCAACCGCAAAGGCAATGGGTGTAAATAACCGTACCGATCCTGTTCAAAGTATTGAGGGCGGTGCGAAATACTATGACAAGATGCTGTCACGCTTTGAGCATATTCCTATGCCGGACCGTAACTGGTATGCCTTAGTAGCCTATAACATGGGTCCGGGTGCAGTTCAGAAAATTCAGAACAGTATCCGTAACCAGGGTAAGGATCCGGATAACTGGGTGAACCTGTATAGCTATCTGGAGCATAACAAAGCCAGTAATGGCCGTTATCGTCAGGCGTTGCAATATGTAACCCGTATCCGTTCTTATCTGGAACAGATTAAAAGTTCAGAGCTTGTGAATATCTAATTTATTCAAGCCATAAAAAAAGCTTACCCTGGGGTAAGCTTTTTTTATGCAGATAGGACTGATCAGGTTGTTTGTTCAAGCACTTTCTTGAACAGATCTTTTTGCTCTTGGCTTGGTTTTGCAGTTTGCAATGCCATCAGCTGAGACATATCCCCCTGAACCTTGATCTTACCGGTCATGAATGCTTGCATTGCAGCAGCCATGTCAAACTCAAGGAATACTTTACGCAGAGTTTCTGCATCCATGTTCAGCGTAGTCTTCGCATTTGAAGACAGACCTTTTTTGATCGCTCCACCATCTAAAGATAATTCAGTATTACCTGTAGCGTCCGCAACCACCAGATTGATTGCAAGATTCGCAAGCGCTGGCGCTAGGTTTAGGTCACCTGCTTGAGCAGTCAGAGTTTCTACAGTTGAAAACCAATCATCAGTTAAAAAAGCAGGCATGATCTTTCCTCAATTTATTAGTTCGTGTGTGTCGTCTATCCAGACAACATCATTGTTGACGCTATTGCGCTTGCAGATTGTTATAACATGATCATTTGTCGAATGGCTAACGAATTTTGTACGCAGCGTTCAATTTTTGTCATTATCTTTCTGTTTTTATGTACATGATCTTGATTTATAAGGCTTGACGGGCATTCAACTTGAATGAATACCCGTCAAAAAGGTCTTAATCCGCAGCAAAACCGAGGTTGACCATATTTATTCGCTTGCTTTCGCCTTCTACTGCTTCTTCAGTTGAGCAAGAATCTTTAAAGTCGAATTCGCGTTGGCTGTCGAGTGCCTCGAAGTCAAACAGTTCACGGTCAGCCAGTTGTGACGGTGAAACATTTTGCAGTGCACCGAAAATGCTGTGCAGACGTTTCGGATGAGCTTTATCCCAGTCACGCAGCATGTCATTGATAATGGCACGTTGCAGGTTTTCCTGAGAACCACACAGGTTACATGGAATGATCGGGAACTGACGCATCTCGGCATATTTGATGATGTCCTTCTCTTCCACATAAGCCAGTGGACGGATCAGGATGTTCTTCTTGTCTGAAGACAACAGTTTTGGTGGCATCGCTTTTAAGCTGCCGCCATGGAACAGGTTCAGGAAGAACGTCGCCAGGATGTCATCACGGTGATGACCGAGCGCAACTTTGGTCGCACCAATTTCTTGCGCGAAACCATACAGCGAGCCACGGCGCAGACGAGAACATACGGCACAGTAAGTCTTGCCTTCAGGCGTTAGCTTCTTGGTAATGCTGTAAGTGTCTTTTTCCAGGATGTAATACGGAATGTTATTTTCTTCAAGATAACGTGGTAATACATCTTCAGGGAAGCCCGGCTGTTTCTGGTCCAGGTTTACTGCAACCACATCAAAGTTGATAGGTGCGATACGCTTGAACTGCAGCATGATATCTAACAAGGTATAGCTGTCTTTACCACCAGAAATACACACCATGACCTTGTCGCCATCTTCGATCATTTTAAAGTCACGAATAGCGTGTCCGACCTGACGGCGAAGCTTTTTCAACAAACGGTAATAGGCAGAGCTTGTTGGCAATTCCGGTTTGAAATTAAATCCTTGCTCGGATTCAACTGGCGAGTACATAGACGAGAATAACCCATAAATAAAAATACCGCGCAATTTTATCCGATTCGGGTGCTTCTCGCATCAAAAGAATTTATTTTCCTGTTATTGAAGTAATACTCTAAACTTCATGTTTTATTTAGATTGATAAATTGAACGAAACAGTTCATTTTTTATCCAGGATGCTTATGTTTTGGACTTTTCCACAGTTTTCCACAAAACCTGTGGATAACTTTGTGGATTTAAAACGACTTGACAGCTTTATCGGCCCCAAAAATAAGGCTTCTATTTAAATTGATCACTTTTTAACCAATTTATTTTATATTTATAATCAATTACTTAAGTGTGTCAAGAAAGCCATATTAAAAAAAAATAAATATTTTTTTTGGTTAGTTCTTCAACATTAGGGACTTGCATTTACAAACTTGTTTATAAATGCGTCACTCATCACTTTTCATTACAGTAAATTTTGTTAAACTCTGTAGTAAGTTTTGGGGACAAATGTTCAATACATATACTTACAATGAATAAAAATTTGTGGTTTAAGGGGACTTCTGTACTAAGTTGTCTTTATATTTTGATGGGAACTGCTGCTTTTTCGCATGCAGGTCAGACGATCTATCAAATGAAAGATAGCAATGGTGTTACCCTGCTGACGAATAATAAAGGTCGCTACAGTAATCTAAAAGTAGAAAAAAAGACCTATTACCCGGACAGTAACATTCATAGCTATAGCAACTGGGGTTCAAGTGAGGCTTCGGTATTGCCGAGCTATAGCAAAAACAAAAATGCCTTTGATTCAATTATCCGTGAGGCTGCACAAAAGCACGGTATTTCTGAAGGTCTGATCAAGGCTGTGATGCATACTGAATCCGGCTTTAATGTCCATGCCCGTTCTCCAGTCGGTGCTCAGGGACTAATGCAGCTCATGCCTGCTACCGCACGCCGCTTTAATGTATCCAATGCTTATGATCCACATCAGAATATTATGGCAGGTGCCAAATATCTGGCCTGGTTAATGAAACGTTTTAATGGTAATACCGCTTTAGCACTGGCAGGTTATAACGCTGGTGAAGGCAATGTCAGCAAATATGGTGGTATCCCGCCCTTCCGCGAAACACAAGACTATGTACGCCGTGTGACCAGCCGGTATCACAATCTATATTCTAGTGGTGTTAATCTGACCGCCGCTGCGGCACCGGTTGAAACCGCCAAGATTCTGGCCAGCTCTGCCAATTATAAAACGTCGGCAACACCTACCATTAAAGCCAGCAATTATCAGCGTCAGATCATTGCCAATGCAGATGGCAGCTTCACTGATGCGCCTGCCGGTTCTTATGCCACCGCGCATGCCACTGCATCCGCCAGAATATATATCAACGATTAAGCCCCTCCTCTTCATCATTCATCCTAAGTTTTGATTGATCATGGTGAGGAGGTAAATTCTGGGTAATTTACTATTTTTTTTCTTGAAATTTGAGTCATTTCACCTCATATTGAGGGTAATGATTGTAATTTGCTAATCAGATTATTTTTCTATAATAAGAGGATTTCTCAATGATGCGGATTGGTTTGTTTTTGCTAACCAACCTCGCGGTACTGGTTGTAGCTGGCATTATCTTGTCACTCTTCGGTGTCGGTAGTTACCATGGCGCGGGTGGCTTGAATCTAGGCAACCTGCTAGTGATCTGTTTTGTGTTCGGTATGGTGGGCTCTTTAATCTCACTATTCATGTCTAAATGGATGGCGAAGAAGACTACTGGTACTGAACTGATTGATCCGAATGCTCCTCGTAACCAGGCAGAAGCATGGTTATTACAGGAAGTAGCACAGCTATCTCAGCGCGCTGGTATTAAAATGCCAGAAGTGGGTATTTTCCCATCTTACCAGTCAAACGCTTTCGCAACCGGCTGGAACAAAAACGATGCGCTGGTGTCTGTCTCTACAGGCTTGCTAGAACGCATGAACAAAGATGAGCTACGTGCTGTACTTGCTCATGAAATTGGTCACGTTGCCAATGGTGACATGGTAACACTTGCTCTGATTCAGGGTGTGGTCAACGCCTTCGTCATGTTCTTTGCCCGTGTTGCTGGTGATTTTATCGACCGTAACGTATTTGGCCGTGAAGATGGTGAAGCACCAGGAATTGCTTTCTTCGTGATTACCATTGTGCTTGATATCGTATTTGGTATCCTGGCATCTGCTATTGTGATGTGGTTCTCACGTCATCGTGAATACCGTGCCGATGAAGCCGGTGCACGTTTAGCAGGTAAACAGGCCATGATTTCTGCGCTATTACGCTTACAGGCCGAATCTGAAATGCCAGATGCCATGCCGAAAGAAATGAAAGCCTTTGCAATTTCAGCAGGTCAAGAACAAGGTTTCAGCTTAGCTGCATTGTTTCAGACACATCCAACGATTGAACAACGTGTAGCCGCTTTGCATCAGCTTGATTGTCCTTAATCTACTGAGCAAAAAGCTATACCAAAAAGCCTCCTGACGGAGGCTTTTCTTTTATTTATACTTTTGTGTTTAAGCAGCTTGACTGATCCATTGATACAGGACCATCCCACCCCAGCCAATTGCCAGTACAAACAGAATCAGGAAGATGGTACCCAGAATATCCGGAATATGAATCCAGATCCAGGCAACTACTGGATTGCGCCAGAATGCAGACTGCTGCTGTTTCTGTTCCAGTTTTTCATGCAGAAAAGGATGTACCACATGCCGATCCGTGTGGATCTGGTATTCCTCACGGATATGATCATGCACGATATCCAAGGCCTTACGACTAGGACGGATAAAAATGTCGAAGATGGTTCCAGCCACGGGAATAAAACCGACCACGGCATCCATGGTTGCCAATTTAATAACCGGATTCAGTTTGGACTGTGGCACGCCGATCTGACGTGCCTTATAAATGGCATAACAGGTCAAGGCAAAACCAGCCAGATCTCCCGCCACAGGTACGGTACTGAGTGCAGCATCAGCACCAACACCCTGCTTGGTAAACGGAATCCGGACTACGGAGTCCATCATATTGGCAAACTTGGCCAAATCCCGTTCCAGGCGAATGACTTCCTGTCGTGTCAGTTTTGGTGAGTTGCTGTTGTCTGTCTCAATCATCGGAACAACCCGTTTATCATTGTGTAATGATTCAGCCTACCCCAATTAGATATCAAAAATATAGCGCAATTTTATTAACTTAAAACAAAAGTCTGGATGCCACGAACAAATACACCACCACCCCACTGGCATCGCAGATTGATGTCACCAGTGGCGCTGAAGCACTGGCAGGGTCCAGTTTTAGCTTATTCAAGATAAATGGCAGACTCATGCCGATCAAACAGCCAAGCAAAACAATCCCGGTCATACTGATGGCAAGTACTACAGCAACCATCAGATCGCCCCGGATATAACCCAGAATCGACACTGCACAGGCCATAGTTAGACCAAGACACAGCGCCACCAGAGACTCCCGTCCAACCAGACGGAACCAGTCTGAAAACTGTACATCACCAGTTGCCAATGCCCGAACCATCAATGTAGCAGACTGAGAACCCGCATTCCCGCCACTTCCCACCAGCAGCGGCAGGAAAAATACCAATACGATATGTTCCGCAATGATGTCCTCATATTTAGCAATACCAAAACTGGACAGCAAACTACCAAACACCAGCAGTACCAGCCAGAATACCCGCTTTTTATACAGCGATAAAATCGGCACAGTTTTGATACTGTGTTGATCTAGCGGTGATACCGCACCTGCTTTTTGGAAATCCTCCGTGCTCTCGGCCTCGGCAATATCCATGGCATCGTCATAAGTCACAATCCCGACCAGTTTTTTGGAAGTATCAACAATCGGCAAGGCAATAAAGTCGTAATAGGCCAGCGTGCGTGCAATCTTTTCCTGATCTTCATCCACCGTGCCATAAATCACTTCTTTCGTCATAACCTCGGCAATAGTCGCGGTAGGCAGTGCCTGAATAATCTGACGTAATGAAATTACCCCCAGCAGATGTTGCTGTACATCTACAATATAGATCAGATACAGCGTGTCATGATTTCCAGCAATATCACGTAGCGTTTCAATCGCCTCGTTCATGCTGAGTTCAGGAGGCAGCGTCAAATAATCCGAACTCATCAATGCACCGGCAGTTTCCTCCGGATAGGCATGGAGTACTTTTAGTACCTGACATGACTGTGCTGAAAGCTTGCCCAGCAATTGCTGCTGTACCGAAAGAGGCAGCTGTTTATACAGGTCGATAAAGTCATCCGAATGCATTGCATCCAGTAAGGTCACCAGTTCTTCGAGAGATAATGATGCCGTAAGCTGAAGCTGCTGATGCAGAGGCAAGTATTCAAAGACTTCTACCGGGCGTTGCAGCTGCTCAAAGCGATGCTGCCGTTCAGCTGGTTTCAGTTCGGCTAATAGCCTTGCCTGATCGGCGATATTCAATTGTGCCAGCTGCTGGTCTGCGCCTGCCTGATGCAATTTTAATAATTCCCGTACCTGTTTAACTTGCTGATCCATCTGCGCGCTGCTGCCCTCTTGTTATCATATATTTTTATATTCTAGTTTCATTGACCATGCCTCAGCTGAGTGAAGCATGGTGTTACTTCATTGATATTTATAGCTAAATTTAGATGACAGGCATCTTAATTCAGTTCCTGTTTTTTCTTCTGAAACAGGCTACGGATCATCACATACATAAATGGAATAAAGATCAGCACCAACACAGTTCCAAAGATTACCCCACCCAGAACACTGACTCCGATTTCCTGACGGCTGACCGCCCCGGCACCAAAGGCAAACACCAGTGGCAAAATTCCGGCACCAAAGGCCAACGACGTCATTAAAATTGGACGTAAACGCAAGCTTGCACCTTCCAACGCTGCCGAGACAACGGATTTGCCATGCTGCTCTGCCAAAGCAGCAAATTCTACAATCAGAATGGCGTTCTTACAGGACAGACCAATTGTGGTCAGTAAGGCAATCTGGAAATAGATATCATTCGGAAAGCCTGCGAAATAACTGAAAATGATATTCCCACCAATACCCAGTGGAATTGCTGACATTACCGCAGTTGGAATACTCCAGCTTTCATAGAGTGCAGCCAGACACAGGAAGATAAAGCCAATCGAAATCGCATACAGCAAGATGGCCTGATTGCTGGATTGTTTTTCTTCGAAGGACAATCCACTCCAGGTCACATCAATACCTTTTTGATCGGCCACTAATGCTTCTACATCCCGCATTGCTTCACCGGTACTAGTATCTTTAGTGACATCCGCTTCCATCTGCAAAGCGGTATAACCCATAAAACGATTTACCACTTCCGGACCACCGCTCCAGTCTACCGTGGCAAAATTACTGAACGGCACCATCTGATTCTGGTCATTGCGCACATGCCACATCGCCAGATCTTCAGGTTTGGAACGGAATTCTGCATCACCCTGCATCATTACCCGTTTAATCCGGCCTCGGTCGATGAAGTCATTGACATAGTTACCCCCCCAGGCAGCAGAAAGTGTACTGTTGATCGCGGATTGGGTCAGGCCATTGGCCATGGCCTGTTTCTGGTCAATATTAACCTTTAATTCAGCCTTCTCGGGATTGGAGCGCTTACCCAGATTTTCAAACGTTGAATATTGTTTGGTTTTTTCTTCCAGTTCTTTAAATTGCTGTTCCAGATATTGACGGCCATTTCCCTCTATATCCCGAATCCAGAATTCCAGTCCATCGGTTTGTCCCAGACCGCTGACTGAAGCTGGCATATTGATATTGACCTGGGCATCCTTAAAACCACGGAAATGTTTTAAGGCACGTTCACGAATAGCTTGCGCAGTATTTTCCTCGCCAGGACGATCATCCCAGTGTTTCAGTGCCACAAAACCGGTTGCCAGATTCTGACCGGTACCCGAGAAGTTACGGCCATAACGCATCATCACCAGATTAATATTGTCTTTTTCCTGTTCAAGGAAATATTCACGAATCTTTTCTCCGGTGGCCACCGTATTTTTTAGCGGCGCACCTTCTTGCAGGCGCACCTGAATGCTAAGTGTTCCCTGATCTTCACTTGGCAGGAAGCTGGTTGGCAAAGCCTTATAGAACAGACCAAATACAGCAACCAAACCGGCAAATAAAATTAAACAGATGGCCTTATGTTGTAGGGTGACATTAGAAAGTTTCAGATAACGCTGCTTAACACTTTCCAATTTATGGTTAAACCATTGCGCCCAGCGTGCCGGATTCGGATTTGGTTTGAGAATCAGGGCACACAGGGCTGGTGTCAGAATCAGGGCCACCATCAGTGATAAGGACATGGCAGCAACCAGCGTAATGGAAAACTGACGATAAATAACCCCGGTGGAGCCACCAAAGAACGCCATGGGAATAAATACTGCCGTCAATACCAAAGTAATACCGACCAGAGCCCCACTAATTTCCTGCATGGATTCCAGTGCTGCTTCCTTGGCGGTCAACTGCTTCTCATGCATCAGACGTTCAACGTTTTCCACCACGACAATAGCATCATCCACCAGCAGGCCGATTGCCAGAACCAGGGCAAATAAAGTCAGGGTATTGATACTGAATCCAAGAGCATACAGGATTGCCATAGTACCGAGTAAAACCACTGGCACAGTGACTGCTGGAATCAGGGTAGCGCGCCAGTTTTGCAGGAAAATAAACATCACCACAATCACCAGGATAATGGCTTCAACCAGTGTTTTAAGGACTTCCTTAATGGATTCCTGAACGAATGGCGTGTTATCCCGTGGATAGGCAATCTTATAGCCTTCCGGCAACTGATTAGACAGACGGGCAATTTCTGCCTTGATTCGTTCTGACGTTGCGATGGCATTGGCACCGGAAGCCAGCGAAATTGCCAGACCTGCGGATGCATAACCATTATTGGTACTATAGGATTGATAATTTTCTGCACCGAGCTCAACACGTGCTACATCTTTTAAATAGATAAAGCTGCCATCCCGGGCAGACTTTACAATGATATTTTCAAATTCTTCTACAGTTCTGAGTCGCGTGCCCGAAGTTACCTTGGCATTCAGATACTGATCCTCGACCGTAGGCAGATCGCCCACAGCACCAGCTGCGACCTGGGTATTCTGTGATTCAATCGCAGCACGGACATCGCTAGGCATCAGGTTATACTGTTTCAGCTTGAGTGGATTCAGCCAGATTCGCATGGCATATTGCGAGCCAAAAACATCCACCTCACCAATGCCTTCAATCCGGGAAATGTCCTGTTCCAGATGTGTCATCAGGTAGTCTGACAAGGCAATATTGTCACTGCGCCCGGATTCGTCATACAGGCTGATCACCATATGCGTATCGCCCAGCGACTTGAACACATTCACACCCTGCCGTTGTACATCTTCAGGCAGGCGGTTCAGCACCCCATTAATCGCATTTTGTACCTGTACCTGAGCCGTGTCTGGATCAGTCCCGTTTTCAAAGCTGATATTGATCCGGCTACGCCCGGAGGAATCGCTGCTGGAACTAAAATACAGTAAGTGATCAATGCCTTTAATCTGCTGTTCCAGTACTTGGGTCACGCTCTCCTCCACCGTTTCCGCAGATGCGCCGGAATAGGTTGCCGATACGGTCACTCGCGGTGGTGCAATATCCGGATAACGTTCCACAGGTAAATTCATCACCGCAAAAAGTCCAATGGCCATGACTACAATGGCCAGCACACCTGCAAAAATAGGACGATGAATGAAAAACTTAGACAGCATAAGTCTGAATCACTTTGAATTTAATGAATTATGGAAAGCGTTGCATTATTGAGTCAGCTTAAGGATATTCAGACAGTGGCCTAGAGAATGCAAGGCTTGATCACAGAAAAATATGTATAAAATTGAATCATGAAGAAAATATGAAGATTTTGCCTTTCATCTAGCTGTTTCAACAATTTATAAGGTTATTCATTTTATTTTAGGCATAAAAAAACCCTGCTTGCGCAGGGTTTTTTTAGAATCGATTCAGAGCTGATTAAGCAGAGAATTGGTTCATTGTGTTTTTCGCATCGTCACCCGCTTTAAGCGCGTTGTCACCAGCGAAGATTTCTTTGTGGTCGTCACCGATGTCAGAACCAGCCATTGCTTGGTGTTTCACACAAGCGATACCGCCGCGGATTTCTTTACGTTGTACGCCAGCAACATAAGCCAACATACCTTCAGAACCGAAGTAACCTTGAGCAAGCTCATGAGTAGAAAGAGCAGCTGTGTGGTAAGTAGGCAGAGTGATCAAGTGGTGGAACACGCCTGCTTCACGAGAAGCATCTGCCTGGAATGTACGAACTTTCTCGTCAGCTTCAGCAGCCAATTCAGTGTTGTCGTACTCAGCGCTCATTAATTTAGCGCGGTCGTATGCAGATACGTCTTTACCTTCAGCAACCCAACGGTCGTATGCTTGTTGACGGAAGTTTAATGTCCAGTTGAACGATGGAGAGTTGTTGTAAACAAGTTTCGCATTTGGCACAACTTCACGTACACGGTTTACCATGTGAGCGATTTCTTCAACGTTTGGCGTTGCAGTTTCGATCCAAAGAAGGTCAGCACCGTTTTGAAGGCTAGTAATACAGTCAAGTACAACACGGTCAATTTGAGTGCCTTCACGGAATTGGTACAAGCCAGAAGCAAGACGTTTTGGACGGTGAAGTTTACCATCACGTTTGATAAGGATTTCGTCTTCAGTTGCTTCAGAGATGTCAATTTCTTGAGTGTCTAAGTAGCTGATGTATTGAGAAGCGATGTCACCTGGCTCTTTAACCACTGGGATTTTTTGAGTCAAGTCAGCGCCTTCAGAGTCAGTACGTGCAACGATGATACCGTCGTCTAGACCCATTTCCAGGAATGCATAGCGAAGCGCGTGGATTTTCGCGATGAAGTCTTCGTGTGGAACAGTTACTTTACCCGCTTGGTGACCACATTGTTTCGCGTCAGACACCTGGTTTTCGATTTGAAGTGCACAAGCACCCGCTTCGATCATTTTCTTCGCTAGTAAGTAAGTTGCTTCTTCGTTACCGAAACCAGCGTCGATGTCCGCAATGATTGGCACAACGTGAGTTTGGAAGTTGTCGATTTGAGAAGTGATTTCAGCAGCTTTAGCAGTGTCACCAGCTTCTTGAGCTTTTTTAAGTGAACGGAACAGATCGTTCAATTCTTTCGCGTCAGCTTGACGTAAGAATGTGTAGATTTCTTCAATCAATGCAGGAACAGAAGTTTTTTCGTGCATAGATTGGTCAGGAAGTGGACCGAACTCTGAACGAAGTGCTGCAACCATCCAACCAGAAAGGTAGATGTAGCGACGTTCAGTTGTACCGAAGTATTTTTTGTTCGCAATCATTTTTTGTTGTGCGATGAAACCGTGCCAGCAACCCAGAGATTGAGTGTATTTGCTAGAGTCAGCATCATAAGCAGCCATATCACGACGCATAATTGCTGCTGTGTATTTTGCAATGTCTAAACCTGTTTTGAAACGGTTCTGAAGTTGCATACGCGCAGCATCTTCAGGACTGATGTCTGCCCAAGTATTGCCGAATTTCGCTTTTAATTCGCGGATTGCATCAATCGCTGTTTGATATGTAGTCATGATATATTCCTGTAATAATATTAGGATTTTTCTGCAACGTTGTTCTAAAATCAGACCCTCAAAACTTTGTTTAGATTTTAGTCAGCTCGTTGCGATGTTTAGAGATTAGATGCAATAAAAAAATTAATCCAATATTCTGCAAGAATTATCACTATTTATTTAAAAAATATGTAGATGAAAGTCTAATCATATATTGATCATTTTTATATAAATTATTGTAATTAATAGTTTATTTCTGAATTTTTAAAATAGATTTTTTTCTAAAATTTCAGCTTATTGAATATAAAATATTCATTAGACTTAAGTCTTGACTTGCTTGATGACCTAATTTTTTTGGTCTTTTTTGCCAGTCTTCCTTTATATTTCCGGCAAACTGAATTAATGCAAAACTATATATTTCACATAATTTATATACTATTAATCATTGACTCATTTCTTGTCTTGAAATCATTTTCACTTACCCTGATTTAACTAAAAACAGGTATCCAGTTTGATCCGGTAATTGACCAAATTGACAGAAAAAACCCAGACTTGATTAATAGATTCCTCTTGCTTGAAAATGAATAAAAACTGCTATAAATTCGGTGGCTTTTTTTTCATCGGTCACGTACACAAGCCGCAGTACTTATGGCATAATCACTATAATTTCATGATTTTATTTTCGGTATTTTTTTTATGAATCTGGAGCGGGTCGATCTCAATCTATTAATTTATCTTGATGTACTTCTTCGCGAAAAAAATGTCACACGTGCAGCTGAGCAACTTGGCGTGACCCAGCCTGCCATGAGTAACATTTTGCGTCGTCTGCGCAATTTATTTAATGATCCCCTCCTTATCCGTTCTTCTGAAGGGATGACACCGACTGAACGTGCACTCGAACTGCAGCCACGTATTCGCGATGCCCTGTCTGATCTGTCCATGATTTTGGAACCCCGTACCGAGTTCCGCCCTTATACCTCAAATCGTGTATTCCGTATCATGACTTCAGATTATGCTGAAGCGACGCTGGTACCGCGCCTGGTCAAAGCTTTACGCTCTGAAGCACCAAATGTAGTTCTGGACTTTCTGACACCAAGTGATGTGTCTTATCGTGACATGGAACAAGGTAAGGTTGATCTGGCGATTAACCGGTTTAATGAAATTCCGCAAAGTTTCCATCAGGTACTGGTGTGGCGTGACAGCTTTTCTTGTCTGTTAAATAATAAACATCCTGCTGCTGGTAACCTGAACCTGAAAAGCTATTTAGATGCACAGCATATCTGGGTATCTAAAACCGGCATGGGCGTGGGATTCGGGGTTAATCCTGAAAAGCAGGCTGGACTTGGCTGGATTGATCAGGCGCTGGAACGTATTGGGCAAAAACGTAAGATTTCAGTATTTACCCGTCACTATCAGATGCCGGGACTGTTGGCGTCAAATGTAGATCTGGTAGCAACGCTGCCAACGCGTATTGCCCGCCTGCAAGCCAAGAACCACAATTTGTTACTTAAAGATCCCCCCTTCTATATTCCTGAATTTGAACTGAAGATGGCATGGTGTCCATTACTGCATCATCATCCGGCACATCGCTGGTTGCGTCAGCTGATTCTGTATGTAGCGCGCCAGATGATTGAAGAAGAGAATCGTGAATTTATGCAGAATAATTCGCAATTTTCACCTTATTAAAATGAATTTCACATAAATTATTATTTTTTAAGCTTATACTGTAAGGACTTGAGATCTGTTTTTACACCTCAAGTCCTTTTTTGTGTTAAAAACATTCTAAGATAATATCAATCCACAGGTGGATTACGTGAGCCTCTTTCAAAACATCGTGATTATCTTAATACTCATCGCGGGGGCTGGTTTTTTATCACTGACTGAAATCGCACTCGCAGGTGCCCGTAAGGTCAAACTTAAAATTTTGGCCGAATCAGGCGACGTCCGTGCCCAGAAAGTGCTGGATTTACAGGAAAACTCAGCAGACTTCTTTGCTGCCTCCCAAATTGGCTTAAATGCTGTCGCCATTCTCGGCGGTATTCTGGGTGAAGGAGCTTTCCGCCCTTATATCGCCGAATTTGTCTCGCGTATATATGATGGTCCTTGGACCGAGAACATCAGCTTTGCCTTATCTTTCACTCTGGTGACTTCATTATTCATTCTGTTTGCCGATCTGATGCCAAAACGTCTGGCAATGATTGCACCGGAAAAAATTTCAGTCGCAGTTATCAACCCGATTCAAATTTTTATTAAAATCTGCAAGCCGTTGGCCTGGATAATTAATGCCATTGCCAATCTGTTGTTCCGGTTATTCAAAGTCAATACGATTCGTGATGACAATATTACCTTCGCAGATATTTCTGCCGTGATGGATGCCGGTGCTCAGGCTGGCGTACTACAAAAGCAGGAACACCACTTTATTGAAAACGTGTTTGAACTTGAAGAACGTAATGTTCCTTCCAGTATGACCACACGTGAAAATGTGGTGTTCTTTACCCTGACTGAAGCTGAAGACAGTATTCGTCAAAAGCTGGCGCAATATCCTTATTCCAAATTTCTGGTCTGTAATGAAAATATCGACCAGGTAATTGGCTATGTCGATGCCAAAGACATTCTGGTCCGTATTCTCAACAACCAGAAAATCAATCAGCTGAATGAATCTACCATTCGTAATGTGTTGATGATTCCGGACACCCTGACGTTATCTGAACTTCTGGACCGCTTCCGTTCGAGCAAAGAAAAGTTTGCAGTGGTCATTAACGAATATGCACTTGTCGTGGGTGTGATTACCCTGTCTGACATCATGATTACCGTAATGGGTGACTGGGTAACGCCAATGGAAGAAGATCAGCAGATCTTTAAACGTGATGCTGATTCATGGCTGATTGAAGGCAGTACGCCAATTGAAGACATGAAACACGCCTTAGGCATTGATGAAATGCCAGATGAAGAGAATTATGAAACGCTGGCTGGTTTTATGATGTACAAACTGCGCAAGATTCCACGTCCAGCTGATATCGTGATTCATGCAGGTTATAAATTTGAAGTCGTCGATGTCGATCATTTCAAAATTGACCAGTTGCTGGTGACTCGCTTACTGGAACCCAATAAAAATAATATTGAGGAAGAATCAGGTTAATCTGATTCTTCTACAGACGTTACACTAAAAAAAAGAATATAAAAATTGAAAGGATGAATCGATGTCTATTTCTGCCCTACTTGCGTGTTTTAGTTTTTATTCTGCGCTGTATCTAATTTATTTTTTCTTTGCTAAACAGCAAAATGCGCTATTTTTATTTTTAGCGGTAGGATTACTGATTTTCGCCTGCATGATCACACCGTATAGCTATGAAAGACGTCGAAAAAGTTACGACAACACCATGTCATTTGAACCTTTTTGGGCGATTTATCCTCTAATCACATGGTGGCGCTTATTTATTTGGCCTGTACGCGGTTTATTGCGCTGGATTTATGACCATTAAAAAAAGCACCTTTAGGTGCTTTTTTATTTTGAATCAGTATTTGCTGATCAATGCATCTAATACTGCCTGGTAGTGAATACGAATATCATCTTCCAGAATTTTATAGGCATTATCGAACTGCACCATAGGCCAGCCTTCTTTCCAGAAGGGGAAAATATTATGCAGGTCATGCGTCACGATTGCATCTTCACGCACAATAGCCTGCGCGATCTGTGCCAATACAAATGCAGTTTCCGCACCATCAATCGCCAGGTAATCAATACCACGCGCCTTTAAAATACGGATACGGTCTTTCTTGTAACGAATCTTTTTGATCTGAGCTTCATTCAAATGAAGCGCGATAGACACTGCTTCAACAAATTTTTCTTCAAATGACTGATGCAATTTAACCAGCGCCTGTTTATGCGCTTCCTGACGACCCGCTTTACCACCCTGACGAATAGCTTCTTTCGCTTCGGTATCTAATTCATCGTTTTTCATTGCCTGTAACAGGTCCAGAATTTCGATGTCGCTTAAAGTCTCAGGAGATTGATCAGTCATGAACTGCCCTTACAAATAATATTTACAATGGGCTATTTTCGCATAATTCCCGGACAAAAAGACAAAATCCTGCTGCAAGTGAGATGATTTAATTGCGCATTGCAATTTTTCGGAAAAATTCAGCAATTTACTTTATAGTAATCTTACTCATCCATCTCCTGCCCGACTTCATACATGCAAAACCAACAAGTCAATGTGCTGCTTCAGCAACTTCAGCGGCTCTATCCGGCGGCTTTTAAGCACAATTACCTGTTTTATAGCCAGATCAAGACCAGAGGTGTACTGGATGACCGTCGTGAATTTATTCCCTGGCTATTGTCGAGCATGATTTTTATGCCAATCAGTTTCGTACTGAAAGATATTTTCCTGAGTAATTTTACTGAGCTGAGTAACTTTCAGGCACAAGCCTATGCCATTCTGGCAATTCTTTTATTCTTGATGCTGATTGTTCCCTTAGTCATTAAACAGATTCGACATTCTTCGCATTCACTTTATCAACTATTACGACATAGTCCGGTCAAGCTTGCTGTAATCGTCATTCTGTCTGCCCTGAATATTCAATTTTTACAAAGTCAGTTTGTGATGTGGGCGCTCCTGTTCTTTGGTGTCAGTTTTGGCTTTGTGCGTTTTTATAAGGAAAATCTGTTTCGTCAAAACAGTCATGACAGTGAATATTATCAGCTGCATCAACTGCGTCGTGTGTGTTTCTGGGCATACAAACAAAGCCTGAGAACCCGATTAAAACTCTACATGACTTCGGCTCAGAGTCCTGAATATGAAGTACTCAAGCGTCAGCTAAACCGCTATGCCGACCTATATAGCCAGTTATTCAAATCTGAACACCAGTACTGTAAACGCATTAAACATATTGATGTGGACAGTTATCTGGATGAAATGCTGTAAATCCATTAATTTATTGAAATTTAAAGCTTTGAATAACATCAGCCTTGCTTTTTTTAAAATTTTAATGGCTAAATTGCCTGAAAATAAAACAAATAATAAGAAATCATCTTGCCAAGTTCTCGCTGCTCATCTATGATGGCGCGCATGCCCGAGTGGTGAAATCGGTAGACACAGGGGATTTAAAATCCCCCGCCCACAAAGCGTGCCAGTTCGAGTCTGGCCTCGGGCACCATTTTGATTCAGTTTAAAATGGTGCAAATGCAGAAACCCAGCAATGAGCTGGTTTTTTTGTGCCTGAAATTTATAAATAGAGTGTGCCTCCTCATGTCCGCACCCCGCTCTTTCGATCTAGCCAGATTACAGTTACGCCATCCTGATGCATTCTTTTGCAGACTTAGCTATAGCCGCTATAAATATTTGAATCAAACCATTGATCCGTATTTATATTTGCGTATCGGGATTTTGATGCTGATTACAGCATTTTGTGGTCTGTGCTTTTCCCTGCCTTTTTATCCAGACTTTATGGATTCAAAGAATCAGGCCATTAGTGCGGGTACGATCGTACTCATTACTATGCTCTATCCTTATATCTGGCGTGCCCAGTTTCAGGCCAAGTACAGTTCTGTACGCTACGCAAAGCGCCTGCAATTCTGTTTGTATATTCAAACCCTGATTGTTGTTCTTTCACTGATTAATTACCAGTATTTTCATTCAGCGTTCATTGCTTTACCTTGCCTGGGTCTACTTGCCTTCAGCAGTTTTGTAGCGGTGTTAATTGAGCCCGGCTTTAGAAACTCTACCCGCAGCACCCTGCTGGTACGTTTGCAGCACATCCGCCAATTAGCCTATTGGTCTTATCAACAGTCGCAAAGCAAAGAGCCGGAACCTGTGCCACTGCAAAAGGATTTAAAAAAATATTATCTGGAATTACATCAACGCTGCATGCAGGAAGAACAGAAACTGCTGGATGAAATTCATTATAAAAATTTTAAAGAAGCATTTTTAGATCATTAAAAAAAGCCCTGTAAAAACAGGGCTTTTTTTACCATTCGCGAGTGGCGACCAATTCTTCCATTTCAACTTCGAAGTATCCCTGTTCCTGCACCACCATCATCATGGCTTCAGCAATATAATCTGCTGCGGTATCATCTAAAGAGGAATCCAGGTCTTCGAACTGCGGCTTCATTTCATTGATTTCTGCCACCGTCGCATTGGCAAACTGATAAATCTCATATTCAGATAAACCAGATTTTGTCACCTTTTTGGCAAAACGTTCGATGTGCTGCTTTACTTCAGCAACCAGAATATCGGGATAATATTCATCATCGAACATTGGGAGAAGTAAATCTGCAAACATTACAGGCACTCTAAAACTATAACTAAAAATTAAGCGTGCCCTATATACCATATTGCCGCTTAAAAGCCAAACAGCACGCCACTTGACATGCAATCTAGCCAACAATTAAACCGCAGCTTGCATTGCCTTCCAGACCTTAATCGCATCTGCTGTCGCTTTGACATCATGTACACGTACCATGCAGGCACCTTGTTGAATACTTAGCAAGTGTGCTGCTACTGATCCCACTGCGCGTTCTACGGGTTCTGCTCCACCCAGCACCTGTCCAATAAAGCGTTTACGTGACAACGCAGACAATATCGGATAACCGAGTTGAGTCAGTTTGTACAATTCATTCAGTAGTCTCAGGTTCTGTTCAGCATTTTTGGCAAATCCAAAACCGGGATCAATCATAATGTGCTCAGCTTTCACCCCGGCATCTAAAGCATCCTGCACCCGCTGTTTTAATTCCGCAATGACATCAAGCGTGACATCTTGATACTGATCCAGATTATTCATCGTAATAGGTTCACCACGCATATGCATAATAATTACCGGAATATCCAACTCAGCAGCAGTTACCAAGGCATTCGGTCGTGTCAGTGCACGAACATCATTCCAGATATGTGCTCCAGCTTTCACTGCAGCCTTAATCACTTCTGGCTGGGAAGTATCAATTGAAATCACGACATTGTGCTTGGCCAGTTCTTCAACCACAGGCACCACACGGCGAATTTCTTCTTCTACTTCAACCACCGATGCACCCGGACGGGTCGACTCGCCACCCACATCAATGACCGTTGCGCCTTCTGCCATCATTTCCAATGCACGCGCTACTGCAGCATCTTGAGAATTATGTTTGCCCCCATCACTAAATGAATCCGGTGTAACATTCAGAATTCCCATCACATGCGGCTGGGACAGATCCAGTGTTAAGTGTCCAAATGTCCATACGCGTGGTAATAACGGCATCAGCTGCATGTTTTCGTCCTAAATCCAATAACTAGCGTATTGTCGTATGGATAGCGATATAAAGCAAAGCTGAAACAAGTCAGAATTAAATTTCAAACTGCGGTTTATTTGAGTATTGCATAAGCTTAGATTGTAACTGTGATTTTACCTCTACCCATTCACTTCTTAAAATGCTGTAGATATAGCTATCCCGTACTGTCTGACCATCTTTACGCAACATATGACATCGAATGATGCCATCCCGTTTAGCTCCTAGCGCCTCAATGGCTTTTTGACTTTTTAGATTCAAATGATCCGTACGAAAGCCTACTACCCGAGCATTAAGCTCTTCAAAGGCATGACTTAACAGAAGATATTTACAGACCCGATTCACATAGGTACGCTGATAACGCTGTGCATACCAAGTATAACCAATATCCACACGTGGAATTTCAGGCTTGATATCATGATAACTGGTGGTTCCAATCGCTCGACCCGATGTTAAATCAATCACAGCAAAACCCATCCTTGTACCTTGAGCTTGTTGAGCCAAAGCTTGCTGTACATATTGTTTTAATTCGCTTAAGTAAGGTACAGAATTATAAAGCACTTCGCCTAAATCCCCTTCAGCACAAGCTGCTTCTAAATCTGTAAAATGCTCCCAAGTTAGTGGCTCTAAACGTAAGTGATAAATACGGGATTCCAAAACAGGTATTGTCATTTTTATTTTTGCTCATTGATTTTTTATAGTTGAATATAGCATCACGCCAAAACAATCCAAATCATTGCCATAAAAAAACCACCCGAAGGTGGTTTTTTATTTTCTGCTTAATTAGCTGGTAATGGCGGAGGAGTCAACGGCCCATCCTTCGGTGTTACATCAATTACAGGATTGTCTGAAACATAGACCTTAGGTGGCTTAGGCTCACGACCTTCCATGATGTCACGGATTTGCTCGCGATCAATTGTTTCCCATTCCATCAACGCTTTCACCATGGCATGCGCGATATCCTTGTTGTTTTCCAGAATATCACGAGCCACTTTATATTGCTCATCGATGATACGGCGTACTTCAGCATCAACCTGCTGTTGAGTCGCTTCAGAAATCGTACGACTGCCAATGCTGCCCATAAATGACTGTTGCGAGTCATCTTCATAGACCATTACGCCTAACTTGTCAGACATACCGTATTTGGTCACCATCGCACGCGCAACTTTGGTTGCACGTTCAAAGTCATTTGAGGCACCAGTCGACATCTGGTTAATAAAGACTTCTTCTGCAATACGACCACCGAACAAGATCGAAATATCATTCAGCATTTTATCTTTGTAATGGCTGGTCTGGTCAAACTCAGGCAACTGCCAGGTTACACCTAATGCCCAACCACGCGGCATGATCGTCACTTTATGCACAGGATCAGTACCTGGCAGCATTTCTGCAACAATTGCGTGCCCTGCTTCATGGTAAGCCGTAGCACGACGCTCTTCTTCACGAAGTACCATCGATTTACGTTCAGGACCCATATACAGCTTGTCTTTAGCATCTTCAAAGTCATGCATGTCGACAGTATTCTTGTTACGACGTGCCGCGAATAATGCTGCTTCGTTTACAAGGTTTGCCAACTGCGCACCAGAGAAACCAGGAGTACCACGAGCCAGGACTTTCACATCCACACCCGTTGTAGACGGCAGTTTCTTCAAGTGAACATTTAGGATTTGCTCACGGCCTTTAATGTCTGGCAAGCCAACCATCACTTGACGGTCAAAACGACCTGGACGAAGTAAGGCTTTATCCAGTACATCAGCACGGTTAGTTGCCGCGATGACGATAATCCCTTCATTGCCTTCGAAACCGTCCATTTCAACCAGCATCTGGTTCAGTGTCTGTTCACGTTCATCATGACCACCGCCTGTACCTGAACCACGGTGACGACCGACAGCATCAATCTCATCGATAAAGATAATACATGGTGCATGGCGCTTCGCCTGTTCAAACATATCACGTACACGAGATGCACCGACACCCACGAACATTTCTACGAAGTCAGAACCAGAAATACTGAAGAATGGAACTTTCGCTTCACCTGCAATCGCTTTTGCAAGCAGGGTTTTACCCGTACCCGGAGGACCCACCATCAGGACGCCCTTAGGAATAGTTGCACCCAGACGTTTGAATTTTGCAGGATCTTTTAGGAAGTCAACGATTTCCACGACTTCCTGTTTTGCTTCATCACAACCCGCAACATCAGTAAAGGTGACTTTAATCTGGTCTTCAGACAACATTTTCGCCTTCGACTTACCAAAGCTCATCGGGCCGTTCTTACCGCCTGCACCGCCACCCATGTTGCGCATAAAGAACATGAATAACAAAATGATTAAGAGCACAGGGAAACTTGCAATCAGCAACTGCATCAACAAGCCTTGGCGTTGTGGTGCAGTACCTTCAACAACCACATTGTTCTTGATGAGATTTGGCATCAGTTCAGGATCCTGAACTGCAGGACGAATACTTTCAAACTCGGAACCGTTTGATTTCTCACCACGAATTCTTTCGCCATCTATTGTCACTTGCTTAATCTGGCCGTCATTCACCGCTGCAACAAACTCTGAATAGTTCATTGTTGTCGGCTGATTGCGATCACTGACGTTGCTGAAGATGAGCACCAGCACACCCAGTATCACGAGCCACAATACGGCATTCTTAAAAAGATCGCTCAAAGCTTTATTCCCATTTCCAATCTAATTTGATCATGCCCTCGCGGGTGACCTGAATTTCCAAGTTTGTTCAACTTGCAATTATTAAAAACGTACAAAATGCACAATTTTTAGCGTGTTGGCAAGTAGACTTTATTTAGAAGCCTTCTTGCGCCCCTGCCCCACCAGAAAGACTTCTTTCGAGCGAGCACGCGATGCAGCAGGTTTTACCGTTTTCAGAACATCAAAACTATTAACAACTTCCTTACGGAATTCATCAAAGCCAGTGCCCTGGAAGACTTTAACAATAAACTGACCTTTAGGACCTAAAACCTTGTTGGCAAAGTCAAGGGCCAGTTCACAGAGATAGATCTGACGCGGTTGATCTACAGCCTTATTACCTGATGTATTGGGGGCCATATCGGAAATTACAACGTCTACCGTACGTCCATCTAAAATATTTAACAATTTATCGAACACTTCCTGCTCACGAAAGTCACCTTGCAGGAAGGTCACATCTGGCAGTGCATCCATTTCCAGGATATCCGATGCGATCACCAGACCTTTAGAACCGACCAGTTTACCAGCAATTTGCGACCAGCTTCCTGGTGCTGCGCCCAGATCGACAACCGTCATACCTGGTTTGATAATGCCGTATTTTTCTTGAATCTCAAGAAGTTTATACGCTGCACGTGCCCGATAACCTTCTTTTTGCGCTTTCTTCACATAAAAGTCATCGAGATGCTCTCTCATCCACGCACGACTACTTTTGGATAACTTCTGGTTGGTAATGCGTGTTGCCATAACTCTCTAAATAAAAAAAACTTCCAATTATTAATTGTACGTGAAAAACACATGATTTGCAGTATTGATCTGTATCTAAATCTAAGACAGTTGGTTGGATTTTTTATGTGATAGCACCGATTATTTCCTGAGAATATAAAGCGTTTGTTTTTTGCTTTTGCTATACTAAGCCGTTTTAAAAATCAGGTTATCTCTCATGGCGTCTTTATCTATTCAGGAACGTAAACGTTTACGTCAAATCGGACATGCATTAAACCCGGTGGTAATGCTTGGTGACAAAGGCCTGACTGAAAATGTGATCGAAGAACTTGAGCGTGCGCTTAACGACCACGAACTGATTAAAGTGAAAGTCGTGGCTGAAGATCGTGAAGCACGTGCTCTTCTCATTACTGAGATCGTTGAAGCAACAGGTGCTGAAATCGTACAAACCATTGGTAAAATCGCGTTGCTTTACAAAAAAGCGCCGAAACAGAACCAAAAACTGTCTAACCTTGTTCGCTTTGCGCACTTGTCTAACTAAGTTCAGGATCTATGGCTAGTTACGAACTGAATGCATTCGATCGTCGTTTTCAGGCGATCTCGCTGGTCGGCGCGATTGAACAGCAAGGCCCATCCACATTGAATGTAGGTTTTTGGCTACGCGATCCGAACCAGTATGTGCTTTGGCCAGAACTGGTCGCAGCACACCCCCGTCAGGACTTTCTCTGGGAACAGACGTGTTTTGAAATTTTTATTGGGGTAAAGGACGAAGATTTTTATCGCGAAATCAATCTCTCTCCTTCTCAGGCCTGGCAAGCCTATCAGTTTGAAGAATACCGTTATCCGGAAGAAATGCCGCCACAAGTGGCTTATGATATCGACCTGAACCAGCTCAAGCGTACCCATTATGGACTCAATGTCAGTCTGGATCTAACCGATTTTATGGCCCTGAACAAGCTAAAATGGGCTGATCTGTTCCTTGGCTTGTCTGCTGTATTGAAAACCCCTCAAGGCGATCAATACTATGCCATGCAGCACAGTAGTCCACAGGCAGACTTTCATAACAAGCGTGACTGGTTACATGTGTTCTAGGATGTAAATACTCTCCTGTAATACACAAATGATAAAAATATAAAAACGTGAGGCTCATCGGTCTCACGTTTTTTATTTTGCCTGAAGTTCAGGGTAAGTGGATTAGTGATGTAGTCTTGCATTTCTCTGTACTGCTGTCACAGCAGCGTAAAAAATCAGAATCATCGTAATCGCAATAATGGAAACTGCGGCCTGTAAAACACTGAGATAGCTAAAACTCAATGTCACCATGGCAAGATAGGCTAGACGGCTTTTCCAGGTTTCAAGATTCAGAACCATGATCAAGGCGAGTAGAAATATTGCCGCTATAAGATGATGTTGCATCATGACCCCCTATTTTTGTTTTATGAGTCAGTGTTGCGTACAACACGAAAGGAGAACATAGATGCTCCCCTTCAGCTGCTTTTTTTGTTTTGTTGCTTGTTTAACTTTTTAGATCAGTTTCTTTTTCTTCGGTTTCTCCTTTTACAACGACGGGTTTAACTTTTTTCAAAACTTCAATCGTACTGTCTTTAGAGCGTTTTAGGGTATCTGCCAGATGATCCTTATGTTTGGTCGAAATCTGGGTGACATCTTCTTTTAATTCTTTACCGAGTTTCGATAGATCATCAATGACCACATTAAATTCGGTTTTGATAAAGCTGGTCAGTTCATTCAACTCTTTTTGTGAGCCAAACAACTGCTCTTTCAGGGTATCGATGCGCTGCAGTAAATCCTGTTTAAACTGGGTCAGCTGATCAGTCACAGTATTGCTCAGTTTTTTTACTTCAGCTTCAATATTTTCTTTGCTTTCGCCAAGCGTTTCCACTGCCTGCTCTTTCGCCTCTATTGCTGCTTTTTCAAGCTGCTCGGCAGTTTCAGTGACAACGACATTCAGATTTTTTTTAGATGTTGTAGTTTTAGTTGGGGTAGCCATGTCTTTTGCCTTTAGTTATGTTTTGACGATTTCATATTAGTAAATTCGATAAAATTTAAGACTTGATTTGTCTGACAATTATTAAATGGTTACATTTTTCAACATTGATCATGAAACAGACTTTCAAGCAAAAAGCAAGCCATTTATCTCATACTTTTGCAGCAAAGCTATTGGACTTAGCAGGTGTTACTGCGTATAATGCCGTGTTAAGTTCAAGCGAGCAGACATAGGAGGGTAGGTTTAAAAATTAACCTTCCTTTTTTTTCGTCTACTCGCTTTTTTACAGCCTAAATTTCAGGAGCTTTGGTTTGAGCACCCCAGCAATTTTAGCCCTTGCCGACGGAACTATCTTTAAAGGTACTTCGATTGGCGCATCGGGTTGTACGACTGGTGAAGTCGTTTTCAACACTGCCATGACTGGCTATCAAGAAATTTTGACTGATCCAAGTTATGCACAGCAGCTTGTAACTTTAACTTACCCACATATCGGTAATACGGGTTGCAACGAAGAAGACGCAGAATCAGGTCGTATTCATAAAGTATGGGCAAACGGTTTAATTATCCGTGACCTTCCTTTATTACACAGTAACTTCCGTGCTGAACAATCACTAGGTGAATATCTAGAACAGCACAATGTAGTGGCTATTGCTGACATCGACACGCGACGATTAACTCGAATTTTGCGTGATAAAGGTGCACAAAACGGTTGTATCCTTGCAGGCGAAAACATCACTGAAGAAGAAGCACTTGAAAAAGCACGCGCATTTGGTGGTCTGAATGGTTTAGACCTTGCAAAAGAATGCTGTGATCCTGAAGGTTTTGAATGGACTGAAGGTTCATGGACTTTAGGTAAAGGCTTCGCTCAACCAGAATTTAAATTCCATGTTGTTGCATACGATTACGGTGTCAAAACCAACATCTTACGTATGCTTGCAGATCGCGGTTGTAAATTGACCGTTGTGCCTGCGCAAACTCCTGCTGCTGACGTACTTGCACTGAATCCAGATGGCGTGTTCCTGTCGAACGGCCCTGGCGATCCAGCTGCATGTGACTACGCAATTGAAGCTGTAAAAACAATTGTAGAAGATGCCCGCAATATTCCTGTATTCGGGATTTGCCTGGGTCATCAGATTCTTGCGCTTGCAAGCGGTGCCAAGACTGTGAAAATGCCTCACGGCCATCACGGTGCCAACCATCCTGTACAAAACATTGAAACTGGTACAGTGATGATTACTTCTCAAAACCACGGCTTCGCAGTGGATGAAAGCACCTTGCCTGCGGTATTGCGTGTGACTCATCGCTCACTGTTTGATGGTACTAACCAAGGTATTCATCGCACAGACAAACCTGCGTTCAGCTTCCAGGGTCACCCTGAAGCAAGCCCTGGTCCACATGACTGCGCACCATTGTTCGATCATTTCATCGAACTTATCGAAGCATCTAAGAAGTAATTAAGGAAGCATCATGGCTAAACGTACAGACATTAAAAGCATCTTAATTATCGGTGCTGGTCCTATTGTGATTGGTCAGGCGTGTGAGTTTGACTATTCAGGCGCACAAGCGTGTAAAGCGCTTCGTGAAGAAGGCTACCGTGTTATTTTGGTGAACTCTAACCCGGCAACCATTATGACTGACCCTGCAATGGCAGATGCAACGTATATCGAACCGATTACCTGGCAGACTGTTGCAGCAATCATTGAGAAAGAACGCCCAGACGCAGTTCTTCCTACAATGGGTGGTCAAACTGCATTGAACTGTGCCCTTGCCCTTGATGAGCACGGCATTTTAGAAAAATTCAATGTTGAACTGATCGGTGCGACCAAAGAAGCGATTGAAAAAGCTGAAGACCGTAAACTGTTCGACCAGGCAATGCGTAAAATTGGTCTTGAATGTCCAAAAGCAGACATTGCCGAATCAATGGAAGAAGCTTTAGAAATTCAAGCGCGCTTCGGTTTCCCTGTGATTATCCGTCCCTCATTCACGATGGGTGGTTCAGGCGGCGGCATCGCATACAACAAAGAAGAATTCATTGAAATCTGTGAACGCGGTTTTGATCTTTCTCCAACCAAACAGTTATTGATCGATGAATCACTCATTGGTTGGAAAGAGTACGAAATGGAAGTTGTTCGTGACAAAAACGACAACTGTATCATTGTATGTACCATTGAAAACTTCGACCCAATGGGCGTGCACACAGGTGACTCAATCACTGTTGCTCCTGCTCAAACATTGACAGACAAAGAATTCCAGTTACTTCGTAACGCATCTTTAGCGGTGCTTCGTGAAATTGGTGTAGAAACAGGCGGTTCTAACGTTCAGTTCGGTATTAACCCGAAAGATGGTCGTATGGTTGTGATCGAGATGAACCCGCGTGTTTCTCGTTCATCTGCTCTTGCGTCTAAAGCAACTGGTTTCCCGATTGCTAAAATCGCTGCGAAACTGGCTGTGGGTTATACACTTGATGAACTGAAAAATGACATCACTGGCGGTACAACACCTGCATCATTCGAACCTGCGATTGACTATGTAGTTACTAAGATTCCTCGTTTCAACTTCGAGAAATTCCCACAAGCTGATGCAACTTTGACAACACAGATGAAATCTGTGGGTGAAGTGATGGCAATTGGCCGTAACTTCCAGGAGTCTATGCAAAAAGCGCTTCGTGGTCTTGAAGTCGGTGCATCTGGCTTTGATGAGAAAATCGAAGCGGGTACTGAAGGTGCGCGTGAGAAAATTTTACAAGAGCTTAAAGTTCCAGGTCCTGAGCGTATCTGGTACGTGGGCGATGCATTCCGTCACGGCTTCACGCTTGATGAAGTCTTTGCTGCGACGAACATCGACCGTTGGTTCTTGATCCAAATCGAAGACATCATCAAAACTGAAAACCAGATCAAAACTTTAGGTTTTGGTGACTTGAATGCGGACAATATCCGTGGGTTCAAACGTAAAGGTTTATCAGATCTTCGCATTGCGAACTTGATGGGTATTTCACAAAAACAATTCCGTAAACACCGTTGGAACCTGGGCGTAACGCCAGTTTACAAACGTGTCGATACATGTGCTGCAGAATTCGAATCTGATACAGCTTACATGTATTCAACTTACGATGAAGAATGTGAAGCAAATCCATCGACTCGTGACAAGATCATGGTGATTGGTGGCGGCCCTAACCGTATCGGTCAAGGTATCGAATTCGATTACTGCTGTGTACACGCTGCCCTTGCAATGCGTGAAGACGGCTATGAAACCATCATGGTGAACTGTAACCCTGAAACTGTTTCTACGGATTACGACACATCTGACCGTTTGTACTTCGAACCAATTACACTTGAAGATGTGCTTGAAATCGTACGTATCGAGAAGCCAAAAGGCATTATCGTTCAGTATGGTGGTCAAACACCTTTGAAACTGGCTCGTGCTTTAGAAGAAGCGGGTGCGCCAATCATTGGTACATCTCCTGATGCGATTGACCGCGCAGAAGACCGTGAACGCTTCCAGCAAATGATTCAACGTCTGCAACTTCGTCAACCAAACAACAGCATCGTAAAATCTGCTGAAGAAGGTATGGCTGAAGCGTCTAAAGTAGGCTATCCACTTGTGGTACGTCCATCTTACGTCCTTGGTGGCCGTGCGATGGAAATCGTTTATAACGATGAAGAACTTAAACGCTACCTACGTGATGCAGTTCAAGCATCGAATGAAGCGCCTGTTCTGCTTGACCGTTTCCTGGATGATGCAATCGAAGTTGACGTAGACTGTGTCTCTGACGGTAAAGACGTTGTGATTGGCGGCATCATGCAGCATATTGAACAAGCAGGTATTCACTCTGGTGACTCAGCATGTTCGATTCCTCCTTATTCTCTGTCTAAAGAGATTCAGGACGAAATGCGTCGTCAAACAATTGCAATGGCAAAAGAACTTGGCGTAATTGGTCTAATGAACGTTCAGTTTGCGGTTAAAGGCGAAGACGTTTACATCCTGGAAGTGAACCCACGTGCATCACGTACTGTGCCGTTCGTTTCTAAGTGTATCGGCGAATCTTTAGCGAAAGTGGCTGCACGTTGTATGGCGGGTCAATCTCTAGAATCTCAAGGATTCACTTCAGAGATTATCCCTGAACACTTCTCTGTAAAAGAAGCCGTGTTCCCATTCAACAAATTCCCTGGTGTTGACCCGATCCTTGGCCCTGAGATGAAATCGACTGGCGAAGTGATGGGCGTTGGTAAAACATTCGGTGAAGCATTCTATAAAGCTGTTTTAGGTGCGAACGAACGTCTACCTGGTCTTCCGACAGAAGGTGAAGTGAAACACGCATTCATTTCTGTACGTGACTCAGATAAACCTCGTGCAGCAGGCATTGCGAAACAATTGATTGACCTAGGCTTCAAGATTCTTGCAACTGATGGTACATTTAAAGTGATTAGCGAAGCTGGTCTTGAATGTGAACGCGTAAACAAAGTAACCGAAGGCCGTCCAAACATTGTGGACCGTATCAAAAACGGCGAAATCCACCTTGTAATCAATACGACTGAAGGTAAAAAAGCGCAGGAAGATTCATTCTCGATCCGTCGTTCAGCGCTACAAGGTAAAGTGTATAACACAACTACCTTGAATGGTGCGGACGCAGTATGCCAAGCTTTAGCGATTAAATTGCCGATGGATGTATATCGTTTGCAAGATTTAACAGTAGGTTAATTCGTTACTGAGAAGTCCCGTCACCTTCTCGGTGGCGGGCTTTTTTTCATTTATACACTTTGTATTTTACTTACATACCTAATTTTGAGGGACAACTATGCAACGTTATCCTATGACTCCTGAAGGCAAACTTGCCTTGGAAAAAGAATTACATCAGCTAAAAACTGTTGATCGCCCGCGTATTACAGCCGCAATTGCTGAAGCACGTGAACATGGAGATCTAAAGGAAAATGCAGAGTATCATGCTGCACGTGAACAACAGGGCTTCTGTGAAGGTCGTATTCAGGACATCGAAGGTAAACTTGGTGCTTGCCAGGTGATTGATGTTAAAGCGCTAGAACAAAACGGCCGTGTTGTATTTGGCGTGACAGTGACCATTGAAAATCTGGACACTGAAGAACAAAAAACTTACAAAATTGTGGGTGATGACGAAGCAGACTTTAAGATCAACAAGATCTCTGTGAACTCTCCAATCGCACGTGGCCTTTTAGGTAAAAACGAAGGCGATGAAGTGAAAATCGTGACACCACAAGGTGAAGTGGAATACGAAATTTCCAAAGTTGAATATATCTAATTTTTATTTAGATATTTTAGGCTGTAAGACCCCTCACTTGAGGGGTTTTTTATTGATCCTGAAAATTTCTATCGGTTTTATTTTAAGAAGCCAGAAGCCAATGCTTCAAATGCCTGTAAAGCTTGAGGTAAAACCTGTGCAGGATCATCGCTGGATGCCACCCACAGTGCTGCATTCATTGCTGCACCATTTAGCAAGACCGCAGCAGCAAGCGCATCGACTGGTTTTAATCGACCCTCAGCCAATAACTGTTCTACACATTCACGTGTTGATTGCAGGCATTTATTTTGACTTGGCCAATGCGCTGGATCACCGAGTACTGCCGGGCCATCGCGCAGCACAATCCGTTGAAACTCAGCATTTAATGCATGTTCGATATAAGTGCGTCCTTCAAGCATTAATCCACACCAAAGGTCATCAGGCTGCTCCAGATGTTGCTGGGCAGATGAAGCCATTTCTGAATCAATCTGATCGACCACCGCAGCAAATAAGCCCTTTTTGTCACCAAAATGATGATATAGCGCACCACGGGTCAGCCCTGCTTCTGCTGTGAGCTTATCCATTGAAGTCTCTGCATAGCCATATTCCCCAAATGCACGGCGTGCCACTTGAATCAGTTTTTTACGGGTCTCGGCCATTTTTAATTCACGAACAGACATTTCTATTCCCATTTCAGCATTACAAAAATTTTAATTGACATACGCTTCGTATGTCAATTATGTTTACGTACGAAGCGTATGTGAAAATACCAGATGCTTTAAGAAAAATTTTTCATAGTAAGTATTTCAAAGAGAATAGCCATGACTAGAACTGCAATATTTCCCCAAGACCGCCATGCCCTGTATGAACAGCATGGTTATTCTGCTGCGATCAAATCGCAAGATTTACTCTTTGTTTCAGGTCAGGTCGGTAGCCGTGAAGATGGTTCTCCCGAACCAGATTTTGAAAAACAGGTAGAACGCGCTTTTCAAAATTTAGCTGCGACATTGGCAGCGGCTGGTTGTACTTTTGATGATATTATCGATGTCACCACTTTTCATACTGATCCTGAACAGCAATTTGAAAGCATTATGAAAGTTAAAAACCAGATTTTTACCCAAAAGCCTTACCCAAACTGGACGGCTGTGGGCGTAACCTGGCTGGCTGGTTTTGATTTTGAAATTAAAGTCATTGCACGTATCCCTCAAAGCACTTAGATCAGCATTTACTTTAAAATCTTCTTCACGGACTAGATTGAGATTGTTAATTCAGCTTGCAGCACAATTCGGTATAATGACCAATTCCTTATTGTTCTTGCCTCTATGTCTGAAAAGTTAATTAATTCGCCTGTGAATCATTGGTGTGAATTCGAGTTCATCTCAAAAACCGTGAAGAACCCGAATATTCATATTAAAGGGAATTATTCCTACTATTCAGCCTACTGGGATCAAGGTTTTGAGCGCTGTGTAGTACGTTATTTACATGACAAGCCTGCAACGCCTGAGAAATCGATTGATCAGCTTTATATCGGTAATTTCGTCTGTTTTGGCGCAGAATGCGTGATTATGATGGGTAGCAACCAATTGCACCGTATCGACTGGATTTCAGCGTTTCCGTTCGATACACGGGGTTTTGAGCTTGCTGGTGATACGATCATTGGTGATGGCTGCTGGATCGGCTCTCGTGCCATAATTATGCCCGGTGTACAGCTTGGTGAAGGTGCTGTGGTCGCAACGGGGGCTGTCGTGACTGAAGATGTTCCATCTTATGCAGTGGTCGGTGGCGTACCTGCAAAAATTATTAAATATCGTTTCCCACAGGGAGATATAGACAAACTGCTTTCCCTTAAAATTTATGATATCGATGAAAAGCAGTTTTTAAAAATGCGTGAACAGTTGCAGACGGATGATGTTGATCAGCTTAGTTCAAGTATACAAATTGCTATAGGTAACTAAAATTTATATTTTATTTATCAATTAAGCGTTTGTGTACTCCACACATAACGATTTAACCTTATATGATTATTATGTTTCCTTAAATATAAACTCAATTGTTGATACTGTAGTCGATCTACTGCATCAGTATAGTTAATCTGTAGTATTAATCTACAATCCATCTGTTCATCAAATTCTGGTTCTTTTTTTAACTTTAATACTATTTTTTGTTCATTAGAATCACTATTTAAAATATCAACACCCTCATTATTAAAGAGATTAGCAGGAGCTAATTCATCCCAAAAAGTATAAGTAAAAAATATATTTCTACATGTAGCCCTACTATTAGTTAAACTAAATGTAATTTCTAAGCAGCTAAAAAAGTTAGAGTTTAATAAAGTGTGCTGATCTACCTTTAATTTTTTAATATGGAAAAAAGGCTGTAGCTGTTTCTTCTGATAAAACTGATTAAAATCATTATTTTTTGCATTTATTTCTATTTGGTCTTTAGTAAGTTCTAGCAATTTTTTTTGTTCTATAACCTGAGCATTTAAAGCTTTAGTGCTATTAGATAATTCCATTGCTTGCATTATCAATGCTTCAGAATTTTGTTCAAGCCCTTTTCCTTGTTGATAAAATCCCCTTACCAACCAAAAAAATGCAAGCGGTGCAAAAGCACCCGCTATAAAATCACCAAATTCATTCAAATCTTTAGGTAATACACCATTATGAATTTTAAAATAAATGAAAATTAACCATCCAAAAGTTATCGCCCACGACAAACAACTCCCAATATTTAATTTGAACCATTTAAAAAAGTCTTTAGACATTGTTCTTAAAATTCAGTTGCTTATTTCGTGATTATCATATCATTGTAATTCTTATAGGCATAAAAAAACCCACTCAATCGGAGTGGGTTTTTTCAGAATATGGTGGCTATGACGAGACTTGAACTTGTGACCCCCGCATTATGAGTGCGGTGCTCTAACCAACTGAGCTACATAGCCTTAAACTGTGCGCGCATTATGAGTTTTTCTAAAAAAAACGTCAACCCCATAATGCACTGATTGATCAAAATTTGGTGAAGTGAGCCGATAAGCCGGGTTCTGTCGAGAACGATCATTCCTCTAGGCGTACAATCACTCATACGCTCAAGCGACCTACCCGGATCCAGCATGGGCCATGCCTAAAGGATCCCTATTTGGTCTTGCTTCCGGTGGGGTTTACCATGCCATGAACTGTTACCAGTCATGCGGTGCGCTCTTACCGCACCCTTTCACCCTTACCTCCGATTCCGATTGCTCAGAACCATAATGAAGGCGGTCTACTCTCTGCTGCACTTTCCGTCGGCTCACGCCGCCCAGGCGTTACCTGGCACCTTGCCCTATGAAGCCCGGACTTTCCTCCCCTGCTTCAATCACGGAGATCTCCACAGCAGCGATCGTCTGGCTCACTTCGAGCCGCATAGTATCAAATCTGGCAACTAATTGCTTGATGTTTTTTGAGCAGTCAGTTTTTCATACTTGGCTTGAAGCTGTTCCTGCGTCTCTGCATGGTTTGGATCCAGCGGGATACAGTCTACAGGACAGAATAACTGACACTGCGGTTTATCATGATGTCCGACGCACTCGGTACACAGATCAGGATTGATCTCGTAAATGAGTTCCCCCATATAAATTGCCTCATTCGGGCATACAGGTTCACAGACATCACAGTTGATGCATTCATCGGTGATATATAAAGACACGCTACCAACCTTGTTGAAGTTTACGCTCGAAGGCAGCAACCACATTTGGTGGAACAAACTTGGTTACATCCCCTCGCAAGCGGGCAATTTCACGCACCAGAGTGGATGAAATAAAGGAATACTGTTCTGAAGGGGTTAAAAATACCGCTTCAAAATGTGAATCCAGCTGACGGTTCATATTGGCCAACTGAAATTCATACTCAAAATCTGATACTGCACGCAGACCACGCAGAACTGCTGTAGCATTCTGCTCACGGAAGAAATTCACCAGCAGGCCATCAAATCCTACAAATTCAACATTGTTCAAATGGCTCAACGACGCTTGGGCCAGCTCAACTCGCTCTTCCAGACTAAATACCGGATTCTTGTGATGTCCAATCGCAATTGCAACCACCACTTCATCAAACATCTTTGCTGCACGGGTCACCAGGTCAATATGGCCATTGGTGATCGGATCAAAGGTCCCCGGATAAATTACACGAGTTTTAGTCATCCATTTTTACTCTGTTTATTGTGTAAGTTTTCCATTTTAACAAAATCTTGATTTTTTGGCGAAGAAACTCCATCAATTTAAAAACTTCAACTCAATTAAAGTTGCGGTACAATAGCAGCAAGTTTGGAAGTATCAGATTATGGCGAAAGCAAGTATTGTAGTTAAAAAAAATAACGGCGGAACGATTGCGCTAAACAAACGTGCCCGTCACGATTATTTTATTGAAGAAAAATTTGAAGCTGGACTTTCCTTACAAGGCTGGGAAGTAAAATCCTTGCGTGCTGGTCGTATGACCATCGTGGAGAGCTATATCACCTTTAAAAACGGTGAAGCTTTCCTGTTTGGTGCCCAGATTCAGCCACTATTGAGTGCGTCTACCCATGTAGTACCTGAAGCGACGCGTACCCGTAAACTGTTGCTGAATCGCCGTGAAATTGAAAAACTTCTGGGTGCAATTAACCAGAAGGGTTATTCATGCGTACCACTGGCTTGTTACTGGAAAGGTCCAAATGCCAAACTGGAAATTGCCTTGGTAAAAGGTAAACAGCTGCATGATAAGCGTGCAACTGAGAAAGACCGTGACTGGCAACGTGACAAAGCGCGAATTTTCCATCGCTAATGGTTACATAATACCTATAAAAAAACCTCCATAAAATGGAGGTTTTTTTATAAATCCAACTAAGCCTTCAGATTCATACGGGCCAGCGTCAAGGCAATATATTCACCAAACCAGAGCGCAGTTTTTAAATCTCCCTCAGGTGGGGTTACTTCAACAGGTGCATTATCCGATTGAGTCATTAAACCTAAAAAGCTGGACATACGATTCAGGTCAGTTACGCTACGCCCAGTTGGCATTAATGGCAAACCTGCCCATAACATGCCGTGCTGCATGGCAAACAGATTAATCTGCTGCAATACCGCCAGCTTGTCGCCGCTGAGACCGCCGCCATTGGTAAAAGCTGCTGCCAGCTTGCCCTGCCATGCACGTGCCAGCCAGCGTTTCGAAGACTGTTCCATAAACAGCTTCATCGCCGAAGTCAGACTACCCATATAAGTTGGACAGCCAAAAATAATCGCATCGGCAGCGTCCAGCACCTCCCAATCTATATGTTCGACATTCATCATATGCACCTGAACACCAGTTTCCCGTGCACCATCGGCAATGAAATTTGCCACTTTAGCCGTGTGTCCATAAGGACTGTGATAAACAATCGCAACAGATTGGGAAGATAGGGACATAATACTTAAAAACCAAGAATTTCAGTCAAGTTTAACATTTTCAAGCCATAAACACGAATGTTGCCATGCGTCCGGTCTTGGCTTCACGGCGATAAGAGAAGTATTCATCTGCCTGACGGTAAGAGCACTGATCCCCCCCCAGCACGGTTTTGATACCATGTTGATTCAGGATATAACGGGCGATTGCATACAGATCGGCATAGTGCTTGCCTGCCTGCTCTCCTGCCTGAAATGCACTGTCCAGTTCAGGATATTTGGAACAGAAAGCTGCTTTTACTTCTGCGCCAATTTCAAAACACGGCTGACTAATCGCCGCACCGAGCCATGCCCAAGTCGGCTGAGTCTGCATGGCAGTAACTGTATTTTCCACAATCCCACCTGCCAGCCCGCGCCAGCCTGCATGTAAATTGGCAACTTCTGTGCCATCTGCATTTCCCAGTACCACAGGTAAACAGTCTGCGGTCATCATCATCAAGGCGTGCGCTTTGCGCTGCGTAACCAGACCATCACCGATCAGCGCCTCAAATGGCATCTGCTCATTGATGGTATAACAAATCGTGCTATGGGTTTGGGTCATCCAGGTGATTTTATCCACGCCAAAAGGCTGGAAGTCTTTTAGCAACTGGATGCGATGTTTTTGCACACGCGCCGGATTGTCATTGACATGCAATGCCAGATTAAAGCCCGCCAGTTCTGGCTGCTCCGATGGCTGTATCTGTTCATGATGAACACGAGTCTGACCCACATAAACGCTTTGAGGCAAACCTTGTACAAATTGCATGTCTCTTTCCTTTTAATGACCAATGCTGGAAATGAAGAAATTAATAAGCCTTGTTTTCGCTGCGCAGTACTTCAACCAGATTGGTGAAATCTTCTGGCCACGGCGCATTAAAGGTCATTTCTTCTTTGGTCCGTGGATGTTTCAGACCTAAAGTCGCAGCATGCAGTGCCTGACGTTTAAAGCCACGCAAGGTATCTTCAAGCAACTGTGAAGCACCGGCTGGCATACGCACACGCGGCATATACACCTGATCACCCACCAAACCATAACCGATATAGCTAAAGTGCACACGGATCTGATGGGTACGACCAGTTTCCAGACGTGCTTGAACACGGGTAAAGTGCTGAAAGCGTTCTTTCACATTGTAATGCGTGACTGCATCCTTGCCACCTGGAAGTACGGTCATTTTGACACGATCTACCGGATGACGTTTGATTGGCTCATCAATGGTACCGCCGGCAATGATGTTGCCATATACAACCAGATCATAAACGCGGTATACCGATTTTTTCTCAAGCTGACGGCTTAAAAAAAACTGTGCTTCCAGGTTTTTCGCAACCACCAGTAAACCCGAGGTATCTTTATCGATACGATGTACCAGACCGGCACGCGCCAGTTCTGCTGATTTTGGATAATGATGCAATAAAGCATTCACCAAAGTACCAGAACTATTGCCTGCACCCGGATGTACGACCATGCCAACTGGTTTGTTGACCACAATAATGTCATCATCTTCATAGATGATATCCAGTGGAATATCTTCAGGAAGGCTGCGGGTCTGTGCTTCAAGTTCAACATTTAGTGTAAGCGTTTCAAAACCATCACATTTATATTTAGGCTTTACAGGCTGGCCATTGACCAATAAATTACCGTCTTTAATCCACTGTTTCAGCTTTTCGCGGGAAAAATCGCTCCATACGATCGCGGCAACCTGATCGATACGCTGGCCCAGATAGGTTTCATCCACTTGAAATTGCAACGCTAAACGTGTTGCAGTTGTGTCTGAAGTATGGTTATCTGCATCCTCAGAATCTTCAAGTAAATTAAAATCAGTTTCAGGGAAATTAGAATTGGAAGATTGTGCTTGACTCATTTGCTCATTCAGACAAAAGTGGTTTAATAGTGCAATTGTAGCTCATTGCCCGTATTAACAGAGGAATTTTTATGTCGCTACCACATTATAAAATGACAATGCTTGCAATTACGTTAGGCGTTGCATCGGCAATGGTAGGCTGTAGCAGTAATCCAACAAAAAAAGACGTCGTGGATAAAGGCCCTGAAGCCAGCGAACAGGTTTATATTCAAAAAGCACAAAAAGCGCTTGACCGTCAGCAATATAGTGATGCTGCACGTCAGCTTGAAGGTCTGGAAACCTATTTCCCTACCAGTCAGTATGCAGCTCAGGCGCAACTGGATCTGATCTATGTCAAATTCCAGCAAAAGGATTTTGAAGGTGCAGTAGCATTGGCTGAACGCTTCATCCGCCTGAATCCACAACATCCAAATGTCGACTATGCTTACTATGTGCGTGGTGTAGCTAACATGGAGCAGAACTATAACGGTCTGCTGCGCTATACCAAACTGAAACAGTCACACCGCGATGTCAGCTATCTGAAAGTGGCTTATCAGAACTTCGTTGATTTCATTCGTCGCTATCCTTCAAGCGAATATGCAGTTGATGCTGCTCAACGTATGAAGTTTATTGGTCAGGAACTGGCTGAGCATGAAATGAATGCGGCGCGTTTTAACATCAAGCGTAAAGCTTACCTTGCGGCTGTTGAACGTGCGCAATGGGTGATTGAACATTACCCACAAGTGCCACAAACTCCAGAAGCTCTGGCGACCATTGCCTATGGCTATGACAAACTCGGTGATAAAGCGACTTCACAGCAATATATCGAAGTGCTGAAACTGAACTATCCAAATCTGGTGAATGCTGATGGTACAGTGGACTTAAGTTCAGCACGCAGTGAAGGCAGTTTCTTTAACCGTGCAACCTTAGGGATCTTCGGTAAGGAAGCACGTACCTACTCAGGTTCTGACAATATTCCGGAACCAAAACAGGAACGCAGCCTGACCAATCGCATGTCATTTGGTTTGTTAGATCGTCCTAAAAACACTGAAACTGAACAGCCTGAGCCGACTGCTGAATAAGCCGACTGTTACAGGTGCAATTTTGCAAAGGGCAAGGTATCATACTTGCCCTTTTGCCATTTCTGAGCAACGCTTGAACAAATCGTGCAAAAGGTATACAAAGGAATTTATATAGAGCTGGCTTAATTCCTACTCTTAATTTTTCAATGATTTACACCTTATAAACGCAGCACGAGAAGCTCAGCAGACTATGGCCATTCCTCAACATACGATTGATCAGATTCTCGATCGCACCGACATTGTCGATGTGATTGGTCAATTCGTGAAATTAAAAAAAACTGGCCGTACCTATTCGGGCTGTTGCCCTTTCCATCAGGAAAAATCTCCTTCTTTCCACGTTTACCGAGACAAGCAGTATTTCCACTGTTTTGGCTGTCAGGCCAATGGTAATGCCATCCGTTTTTTAATGGACATTGGCAACCGTAATTTCATTGAAGTGATGAAAGACCTGTCCAGTCAGACCGGCATTGAATTACCTAAAGATAATCAGGAATCCAGCAAGCTTAAATATAAGCGTGAAGCAGCGAAGCCTAAAGCTGCAACAAAACCGTCTGTGCCAAAGGCAGCAACCAATACATCCAATAATCAGAATCAGGCAACTTCAGCTACCAGTAATACTGCATCGGTCACCAGTTTTGACCCTTTTGCAGAGTTTCAGAATCCTGAACAGGATTACTATAGCGATCCGTTTGCTGCTTTTGAGCAAATGCCAATGCAGGACGCGCCTCAGGAAGGCAACCTGTTTGACTTATTGGAAAATATCGCACAATTCTATGAGCGCCAGTTACCGAATAGTGCCAGTGCACAGCAGTATTTCCGCCAACGTGGCCTCAGTGCTGAAACAATTGCCTATTGGCGCTTAGGCTATGCACCGGAAGACTGGCAGCACCTGGAAAAAGCTTTCCCGCAGGATATTGAAGGTCTCAAGCTCTTAGGTTTGATTCGTACCAGCGACAATGGTCGTGATTTCGACCTGCTTCGTGACCGGGTGATTTTCCCGATTCGGGATGCGAAAGGTCGCGTGGTCGGCTTTGGTGGCCGTGCGCTCAATGATGAAATCAAGCCGAAATATATCAACTCGCCGGATTCGGAAGTTTTCCATAAGAACCAGTTGCTGTATGGCCTGTATGAGGGCCGTAAGCAGAAAGCCCAAGAGTGGCTGATGGTCGAAGGCTACATGGATGTCATTGCCTTGCAGCAATATGGCATTCATGGTGCTGTGGCGACACTGGGGACTGCCAGTAATACCGAACATCTGAATATCCTGTTCAAGCAGAATCATCGTATCACGATTGCCTTTGACGGTGATGCTGCCGGTCAGAAAGCGGCACGACGTACCCTTGAGATTGCCCTGCCGTTACTCAATGATGGTCGTGAGTTGAAGTTCTTTGTACTGCCAAATGACCATGATCCAGATTCATTGATCCGTCGTGAAGGCATTGAAAACTTTCGCCGTCTATTAGATCAGGCTCCGCTGTTATCCGATTTTGTCTTTGCTCATCTGGCCCAAAACCATGATGTGACCACACCTGAGGGTAAAAGCCAGGTCATGGCAGAGTTGCGTCAGCTGACCGAGCTATTACCAAAGCAAGGTTCTTATCGCTATCTGCTGCAACAGTTTTTCCGGGAAAAACTGGGTTTTAACCGCAAATGGCAACCCAAGGTTAATAATGATGCCAGCTTAAGCTTTAGTACCAAGATTGATGCTGAAGAATATGTAATTGCGATCTTGCTGAATCATCCCTATCTGTATATTCATTTTGAGCCGCTACGTGCTCTGGTTTCACCGGATCAACTACTTTATAAGATTCTGAATATCCTGAATGTGATTTTTGATGATCTACCGGATGATCCAGAGTTGTCGACTTATTATGTACTCGGTGCCTGTGCCGCACATCACCATGAATTACAGCACATCCTGCAACATGCTAATGTCAGCGACTATACTTCTTCTCCTGAACAGGCAGACAAGCTGGCAGCTGATTTCTCGACCAAGCTGCAATATCAATGTTTAAAAAACAAGATTAAGTCGAAGAAATTTAGCAGTATTGAAGAAATGAAGAATCTGAAGTTGCAGATTTTTGAGATTGACCGGAAGCGTACGATGACACTGCTTGAAGAATAATTTTCTTATTTTTAAGTTGAGTAATGGAGATCTTTGTAGATCTCCATTTTTTATTGGATCGAAAATATCTAGTGCTTTGGTTTACGGCGTTTTAGCATGACCTCATGCAAGGTATGCTGTACCATCTCAAAACAGCTCGGGTCTTCAGCTTTGGCCGCTTCACGCAGCACAATCGAAGTGGGATGTAGCAGCTTTTGAGTCAGACGATGTGATAAATCTGCCAGTACCTCTACAGCCAGATCACCTTTGGCAATACGTTGCATGGCATGGGCTAGTTCTTCTTCACGTAACTGTTCACCATAGTCACGATAGGTATGAATAGTGTCACCTGCCAGATTTACTTTCTGTTGGGTAACCAGTTCAGTTGCCAGCTGATTGACCATTACTTCCGCTTCAACCGCCGCCTGACGACGCTGTGCCAGGTTTTCCTCAATCACGCTTTGCAGGTCATCGACACCATAGAGATAGACTCCATCCAGCTTTTCAACCTTGGCATCGATATCCCGCGGTACAGCCAGATCAACCAACAGCATTTGCTGGTAACGGCGTTTCTTTAATGCCGCTTTGACATCAGCAAAATGGATTACCTGATGCAGACTACCTGTACAACTGGAAATGACATCAGCACGATGCAGGTTCGCTGCCAGCTGATCAAATTCAATAATTTCAACATCGACACGATGCGCGATTTCCTGTGCCAGACTTTCAGCACGTGCACGGGTACGGTTGCAGATAATGACCTTACCGACACCCATTTCCGCCAGATGCTTGGCCACCAGGCTATTCATTTCACCTGCGGCAACAATCATGACGGTCAGTTTTTCCGGCTTGGAAAAAACCTGGATCGCCAGCTGTGCCACCGCATACCCCATCGATACAGCATGACTCCCCACTGCAGTTTCCGAACGCACACGTTTGGCTGCATAGAAGGCATATTCAAATATACGGTTGAGGTTTGGCGAAACGGTATGAGCTTCTTTAGCCAGGGATAAAGCGGTTTTTACCTGTCCCAGAATCTGTGGCTCACCTAACATCAGTGAATCCAGACCACTGGCGACACGCATCAGATGAGTAACTGCCTGAGCATTTTCATAGCGATATACATGGTTTTGCAGCTGCTTGACATCAACCCCATTTTTTTGGGCGAGCCAGTTCAGCACCATGTCGACATTGTCAGACATCGCGTAGATTTCAGTTCGATTACATGTAGACACCACCACCATGTCATTCAACTCAGGGTGCTGGCTTTGTTCAGCAAGCAAGACACTTAATTTTTCAGGATTAAAAGCGACTTGTTCACGAAGTTCTACAGAGGCAGTTTGATGGTTGACACCCAATGCAAAGAAAGACATATCAGGTCATCATTTCACTAAATTTATGCTATTGTGCAACATCGGTGTCATAAAAAGCATTACTTGGATCAAGAAAAAATTGCGATATATCAACAGCCGTGGTCACGGCCATACAATTAAGCAATATTCTACCACATTCTTACTTGTGGGTAGCATGGCTTCCACTGCCCAGCTTCAGGCAGCAGGAACAGTTTACCATGCCAACCCAGATTATGAAGCAATAAAACAGAGCATGATCGCCGAGTTTGCTTTAGCTTCTAATGACATTCCAACTGCACTACATAACTATACTGTGCTGGCCATCAAGAGCAATTCCACCACAGTAAAACAGCGTGCCTTGAATGTTGCTTTGGAACATGATGATCTGCGTGCAGCCCTTGATATTTCGACACATTGGGTAGTTCAGGAACCACAAGATGTACCTGCTATGTTCTATCTGGCGCATATCGCTTTAAAAGCCCATGAATATGAACTGGCAGCCGAAACTCTGGACAAAATTTTACAGATTGATGACAGTGCTGATCTGGAAGAAATCCTGGCGGGAATCGCTCCAACAGATGCTGAAGATCGAAATTATCTGATACAGGCACTGAGTTCCAGTAAAGCTAAAAATAACCCTTCTATTTTGGTACTCGTTGCAGGTCTGGAAGCTCAGAATGGCCAATTTGAACAAGCATTAGGAACCATCAACCGCGCGCTCAAGAAACGCCCGAAATCGACAGGCTATATTCTGCTGAAGGCCAATCTGTTACAGGCCTTAGATGACCAGGAACAGACCTTAAAATGGTATGAAAAAGCCAGCAACAAAAACCGCAACAATATCGAAGTGCGCCTGGCTGAAGTCAAATACCTGATCAAGCTCAATGAAACTAGATTAGCCCTGCAAAAACTGGAAACTATTCTAAAAAAATGGCCTACGCATGAAGAGGCCTTATTTATTGCAGGCCTGACCAGTATTGACCTTGAAGAGTACGACAAAGCAGAAAAATATTTGGTCGAACTGCGCTACTCAGATCAGTATCAGAATGAAGCTTATTATTATTTGGCGATCAATGCCGAGCGTAAGCAGCATTATGAAACTGCCAAAGCCTATTACCGTCTGGTGGATGGCAGCCTGTATACCGTTTCCAGGCGTAACATGATCTCTATCTTCAGCAAGCAGGAAAAACTGACAGATGCCCTGCGTTTCCTGACCCAGGAACGGGTTAATTATCCACAACATGCCAGTTTCCTGTATCTGGCTCAGGCAGATATCTTAAAGAAGATGGACAACAAGAAAGCTGCCCTGCGTCTACTGGAGGAAGCCAGTAACAATCTGCCAGATGATCCGGAACTGGTCTATGCTCAAGTACTATTGTTAGATCCACATCAGGATCGTCTTCTGCTCGATCAGTTGCTGAAACGCTTATTGGATATTGAACCGAATAATCCAGCTTATTTGAATGCCTATGCCTATACACTGGCAATGCAGAACCGTCGTCTGGAAGAAGCCCGTCGTTATGTCGAGCAAGCACTGGAATATGCTCCTGAGCAAGCCTCGATTTTAGATACCTTCGGCTTTATCTGCTATCAGCAAAATGACTTTGCTACTGCTGCTCTAGCTTGGGAAAAAGCTTACAACCTGAATCCGAGCGCAAAAATTGGCGTACGACTGGCTCGCTCACTGTACATGAACGGTGATATTGAACAATTCCAACAAGTCTTTAAACAATTACAACAAAATTATCCGGATGATCCTGAATTAAAGCAGCTTCATTCGTTATTGTTATCACCACCGATGAAAACGAGTTAATTCTATTATGCCTAAGCTTAGCCAGCTGGCCTGTTGCTTCCTTGCATCAGGCACTTTGATTCTGACCGGTTGTCAGCAGATTGCGCAACCGAAACAACCTGCCACATCGGCAATTCCAACTGTTGAAAATGAATTCCAGCTCCAAGGCAAGATTGGTGTGCGTACCCCACAACAAAGTGGCAGTGCCTTCTTTACCTGGGCACAGCAGCAGGAACAATTTGATATTGAACTGACGGGTATTCTAGGCGTAGGCAAAACCCAGATTTCTGGCCAACCTGGTCAAGTTTCACTGAATAGTGCCAAAACAGGTCTGATTAAAGCTGCTACACCAGAAGAGCTACTGCAACGTGCAACTGGCTGGCAGGCACCGATTACCCATCTGGTCGATTGGGTACAGGCTCGTCCTGCGACCAGCAATGCCCAATTGCAAAAAGATGATACTCAACGCATCAGCCAGATTATTGAAGATGGCTGGACCGTGGATCTCAGTTATGCAGCACAGGCACGTCTGCCAAACCGCCTGATTTTAAAACAGACACTTGGGAATGGGGGCGAAAACCGTATTACAATGGTGATTCAAAATCGTTAATGCATTTGATTGAAACTTAACCATGATTCGTGTTCCCTCGCCTTCTAAACTGAATTTGTTTCTCCACATTACGGGTCGCCGACCAGATGGTTATCATGAGCTGCAAAGTATTTTTCAGCTGATTGATTTGTGCGACTGGCTGGAGTTTGAGCAAACTGCAGATAAGCATATTCAGATTGAAGGACTGGCATCTGTCGATCTGGAACAAAATCTGATCTATCGTGCGACTCAGGTGCTTAAACCTTATGCAAAAGCTTATTCCGGTCTAAAAATCCGTCTGGAAAAAAATATTCCGATGGGTGCAGGACTGGGTGGTGGTTCATCGAATGCTGCCACCACTTTAATTGTAGTGAACCAGCTTTGGGATTGTGGGCTAACAATTGAGCAGCTAGCTGAACTGGGTGTCAAACTTGGTGCCGACGTGCCGATTTTTGTTCATGGCCGAAATGCATGGGCAGAAGGCATCGGTGAACACTTAACATTCATTGACTTAGATCAAAAACAGTTCATTGTGCTCAAACCTGACTGTTTTATCAGCACTCAACTGCTTTTTTCACAAAAAACGTTGACAAGAGACACGAAGAGCTCTAAATTTTGCGCCTATCAGATAACGCCATCTGATTTCGGAAATAACTTTGAGCCACTGGCAAGAAGCTTATATCCTGAAGTCGATGAAGCAATGCAGTATCTCGACCAGTTCGGTGTTGCAAAGCTTACAGGTACAGGTGCCTGCGTGTTTATCGAAGTAACTGAAAAGATGAATGTAACCAACATTCTTGAAAATGCACCATGTAAAGCTTACTTGGTGAATAGTTTACAAGAATCACCATTACGTCATTTTAAGGTTTGTTAGGGGTATCGCCAAGTGGTAAGGCAGCGGGTTTTGATCTCGCCATCCGTTGGTTCGAATCCAGCTACCCCTGCCATTTTTCACCTGTAGATGTACTGTAGTAGGGGCGTCGCCAAGTGGTAAGGCAGCGGGTTTTGATCTCGCCATCCGTTGGTTCGAATCCAGCCGCCCCTGCCATTTTACAGTCATCAAATTAGGGGCGTCGCCAAGTGGTAAGGCAGCGGGTTTTGATCTCGCCATCCGTTGGTTCGAATCCAGCCGCCCCTGCCATTTTCTCAAAAAAGACAGGACATGGTTTTGCAGTAAGAGTGTTAATTTACCTTGACACAATACCGCAAAAATATTAAAGTTCTGCCGCATTAGGGGTATCGCCAAGTGGTAAGGCAGCGGGTTTTGATCTCGCCATCCGTTGGTTCGAATCCAGCTACCCCTGCCATCTATTCCCATATTTCCTAACCGCCAAGGGTGCTTCATGCCCAATCTTGTCGTTTTTAGTGGAACCGCGCATCCACAATTCGCTCAAAAAGTCGTAAGCCATTTACACATTCCTCTAGGTGCTGCATCTGTTTCTACCTTTTCTGATGGTGAAATTGCTGTAGAAATCACTGAGAATGTACGTGGTAAAGACGTATTTATCGTACAACCTACTTGTGCCCCAACGAACGACAACCTAATGGAAGTCCTCGTGATGGCTGACGCGCTGCGTCGTGCAAGTGCTGGTCGTATTACCGCCGTTATTCCTTACTTCGGTTATGCCCGTCAAGACCGTCGTCCTCGTTCTACCCGTGTACCAATTACCGCAAAAGTTGTTGCAGATATGCTGACGACTGTGGGTATTGACCGTGTAGTGATGATCGACCTTCATGCTGACCAAATCCAAGGCTTCTTCGATATCCCTGTAGACAACATCTACGGTACTCCAGCATTGCTTGCTGACTTACGTCAACAACAGCATCATAACCTGATGGTTGTTTCTCCTGACGTGGGTGGTGTAGTACGTGCTCGTGCTGTTGCGAAACAGATGGGTGATATCGACCTGGCAATCATCGATAAACGTCGTCAAAAAGCGAATGAATCACAAGTGATGCATTTGATTGGTGATGTAAAAGATCGTGACTGTGTCATTGTTGATGACATGGTGGATACAGCGGGTACGCTTTGCAAAGCAGCTGATGCATTGAAAACTTTCGGTGCTCGTAAAGTTGTGGCTTACGCAACTCACCCGGTACTGTCTGGTAAAGCGATTGAAAATCTTAAAAATTCTGTAATCGACGAACTGGTTGTAACTGATACCATTCCGCTTTCAGAAGAAGCTTTATCTCTTGGTAAGATTCGCCAGGTTTCAGTAGCAAGCATGGTTGCTGAAACAATTCGTCGTATTAACAACGAAGAATCTATTAGCGCAATGTTCGATTCTTATCTATAATATAGCGCTGAATTTCCAAAGCCCTGCCATTTGGCGGGGCTTTCTATCACCGGACTGGTCGCAAGTCTGGTTCATTTAAACTTAAATAGGATGTCTATCATGGCAAACTTCGTATTAAACGCAGCAGCACGTGAAGAAGCAGTACAAGGGAAAGGTGCGAGCCGCCGCCTTCGTCTTCAAAACAAAGTGCCTGCAATCATCTACGGTGGCGAAGCTGCTCCTGTAGCTGTTACTCTTGAACTTCGTGAGCTTGTTAAAGCTTTAGAAAGCAACGCTTTCTTCGAAGAAGTTGTTGAAATCAACATCGACGGCAAAACTGAAAGCGTTAAAATCCAAGCGCTTCAACGTCACCCAGCTAAAAACACACCTATGCACGCTGACTTCAAACGCGCATAAGTGTTGATGGTATAAATTAGTGTCAAATATTTCACTGATTGTAGGTTTGGGCAACCCAGGTTCTGAGTATGCCCAGACCCGCCATAATGCAGGCTTCTGGTTCGTAGAACGCCTTGCAGACCAATATGGCATTTCCCTCAAAAAAGACCCAAAATTCAATGGATTTAGCGGTCGTGGCAATATCGAAGGCCAAGACGTTCGTCTACTTCTTCCAACAACATTCATGAATCTTTCTGGTAAAAGTGTTGTTCCCTTTGCCAAATTCTATAATATCGCTCCTGAGTCAATCCTGATCGCACATGATGAGCTGGATATGAATCCAGGAATCATTCGCCTGAAAACTGGCGGTGGTCATGGTGGTCACAATGGTTTGCGCGATATCGTGCCGCACATCGGTCCGAACTTCCATCGCTTACGTATCGGTATTGGTCACCCAGGTTCTAAGGAACGCGTGTCCGGTCATGTGCTGAGTAAGGCACCGAACAGTGAGCAGACTTTAATGGATGACGCGATTGCACATGCCATGAATCGCATCAAGATGCTGGTCAATGGTGAAGTACAACAGGCCATGAACCAAATCAATGCCTATAAACCAAACTGATCATTCTATAAATTGTTGAATAATCTTTCTTGCCATCTTACGCATTTCAGAGCAAAATGCGTTTGCTCGATTGTTCACCATACAGCAAGCAAGATTGATTTAACCAAATGATCAAACTCTTAGGTCAACTCAGGGGACGCTAGCCATGCTATCTCGTTTATTAAAATGCAAAATTCACCGTGCTCACGTTACACATGCAGAACTACACTATGAAGGTTCATGTGCAATTGATGGCGTTTTGATGGATTTGGCTGGCATTCGTGAATACGAAGAAATTCATGTGTGGAACGTGACCAATGGTAAACGTTTTGCAACTTATGCAATTCGTGGCGAAGACAATTCAGGCATCATTTCAGTGAATGGTGGTGCTGCGCATCAGGCTGATGTTGGTGATATCGTAATTATTGCTACATTCGGTGATTTCACTGAAGCTGAAGCAAATGCCCACAAACCACGCCTTGTCTATGCAAATCCAGACAACACGGTGAACCACACAGCGAACTGTATTCCTGTGCAAGTAGCTTAATTAAAAAGCCCGCAATGATGCGGGCTTTTTTATTGAGAAATACTTCTAAAAATAGATCCTAATTAACTGCCCTGTACCCAGTCTTTCTGGCTTTCGCAATTTAAAGCTCGCAGATTCTGATCCACCAGATTCGCCAATAAAGCCTGTCCATTATATTTAACTTTAATCTCGGCATATTTTGCGTTGCGGTAGCATGGCTCCAATCCTTCTGCAAACAGAAAGCTATTCGCTGCCGGATATAAATTGGCTAATCGGTTGGAAGGATTTTTTAAAATAAGTGACATTGAAGTTTCTGGAGCAATTTTCAAAAGACTTTTATCCAGGCTGGTTTGAATCACACGATGCTGATCATCTAGCTGTATATAGCTTAGAAGATGTGTCTGATCCTGAATACGCTTTTCTAAGGCTGCAATTTTCTTATCCGGTAAACTATCCTCTTCTCCACGATCCCCTTCAGCATCACCCTCGAAATGCAGCTCATAATTCAGTACCATATAATCGCCTTGCAAGATTGAGCGCGGATCGACCGGAGCAAGCTCGACGAAAATGGACTGGCTGTTCACTAAATGATGTTCATGTTTCAGGATCAATCCCACAAAGAGCAGAATACTGAATCCGGCCAGAATCAGAGGAAGAAACTTTTTCATGCAGTTTCCTCCTGACCAGGTCTAATCCTTACCTGCTTTAAGCCATAGACCATGCACCAAACCATAAGACCTGAGATGAAAATCGTGAGGCTCTTTACCAGGAAACTCAGCCCCAGATTGTAATACAGCATCCATAACCAGAAGATCAGCAATAAAATCGACAGGGCTTGAATCAGTCGCTGCTGATAGACTACAGCCCAAGCCATGAGCAGCATAATGATAAAAATTTCAAAATAGCCCAGCAGGATCAGTAATAAACCCAGAACCGGAATTAACCACAGCCATTTTTCAGAAAATTGCTTTCTATTTTGCCAAATAAAACTGAACAACAATAAGCTCGGAAAAATATAAAACAGCAGGACTTGGTCAAAGCTGATCTGTCCGATGCTCTGCCAGTGCTCTAATCCGGTCACTGCCTGAACCACCGCTGAACCTGTCAGCATGGCGATCATCCAGAGAAAGATACTTTTCTGATAATGCGAAGATTGCCAATAACGCGCTGTTAGGAATAGTCCGATGAAAATGACATAGTTCAAGCTGAGTATGATACTGATCACCATGTCATCATGTTTAAAAGAATTCTCTAAGACCAGAACCACGATTGCTAATGCATGGGTAATCAGCAGCTGCAGGGTCAAAATAGACCAGTGCATCCGTTTGATGGTAGTAAGCCCCAGCATTAATAATTGCAGCAGCAAGACTACAAACATACTGTCGGTGAGCAGTTCTGTATGAATTAAAACTGCTGCCTGACCACAGATCCACAAGCAATAGGCAAACTGGCGCATAAAAACTGAAGTCTGCTGACCCAGCAGTTTCCAGGCGATGCCTATAAAGATGATCCCCATTAAGATCGAAAAGGCTTCCCAGTAAGTCAGTAACAGGACTGCAAGAATAATCCCGGAAATCCAAGCACCGAGTGCCAGAGGAATCACGGAGAATTTGGTTTGTGGAAAAATTCTATTTAAAGCAAAACTAATTAAGGCAAACCAGCCAAAAATCAGCACAGCTAGCACAAATAGTCCAGTAGCTGAATTGGTCAGTTGATTTTCAACCAGTTCAAATACCCATAAGCTCACACTGGCAGCCAAACCTGCAATGAGAAGAATGGCTTCTAGCGCCTGATGTTTCCTATAAAAATAAAATGCGGCACCTGTCGGTAAAACAACTGAAGAAGCTAAATAGATCAGCTTAGAGTGATGAATAAACTGCATCATGCTGCTGATCGAAATCACGATCACAAATGCGATAAACAGAAAACGTAGCAGCGCGTAATAGCGCATGGCATACGCAAAGCTAAGTGCTGTCAGCAAATTTAGACCGAGCAAATACAGCCCTTCTGCTCTTCCCATCCAGAAGCTCTGTTTAAAATACAGATAAAACGTCAGCTGGCTCACTACGCAAAGCATGACAAAAATGCCAATATTGGAGCGATAGAGCCATGGTAAGAGCAAGGCTGACCAGAGCAAAAATAACAGATAACTATCTGCGCCAGTTTGATAAATCTGCCCAATCACTGCCAGACTTAAACCCAGCATGAGACCAGATACCGTATCCAGACTCTGTCTCACCCATTCCTGCTGGTCGAAGTAAACACTTGCTGCTGCACTACAGAGTAAAATCAGCATCGGGATTGCCAGCTGAACCGGATCCGGCAGCATCCACCAGTTCGCTGCCATTAAATACAGCAAACTGACCGTGATGAGTGCCAAGCCCAAGATTTTTAAATAACGTAGTACTTCTACATTGCAGAACAGCAAGGGCGAAAATTGATTATTTCGGATCAGCTCAGTTTTATGCATTGTTAGAATGATTGAAGGATTTCTAATCTTCCTCACACCATAGCATGTTTCCAGTATTTTGCTAAAAACTTGGGTAATTCAGATTATCTGTTTTGTTTATCTAAAATTCTGCAAATTACTTTCCATTTCAACCATCCCATCTTTTTAAAATCAGGACTATAATGCTCCTACATCGCTTCAGGGCGGGGTGTGATTCCCCACCGGTGGTAATTTCAGCTTTTTATAATTAGGCTTGAATCAGCCCACGAGCGGTCAATTTCGATTGATCTGCAGATCTGGTGCAAATCCAGAGCCGACGGTATAGTCCGGATGAAAGAAGACGAAAGCAGCACCAAGGCTGTATGCCGTGCATACACCTGTCTTTGCTATAAGCCTATTTTCACTCAGTCCTGAAATGTTCAATCATATTTTTAGTTTAGGTGAGCATTTCAATGTCAAGTTTGATTCAACCCGAAATTTTCTTTTCTGCTTTGGCCCCTGCTGAACAACGTATCCTTCAGGCACTCGAAGATCTCCGCCAAGGAAAACCTGTCCTGGTCATGGATGATTTTGACCGTGAAAATGAAGCCGATCTGATTGTGGCAGCTGAAACTTTAACTGTAGAAACCATGGCGCGTATGATTCGTGATGGTTCAGGCATCGTTTGCTTATGTCTGACTGATGAGCTGGCAAATCATTTAGAGTTGCCACCAATGGTACAAGATAACTCTAGTCAGTTTAAAACTGCCTTTACTGTAAGTATTGAAGCAGCAGAGGGTGTAACAACCGGTGTTTCTGCCAAAGACCGCACGACTACAATTAAAACAGCGATTAAAGACGGTGCAGTTGCCAGTGATCTGAATCGTCCTGGTCATGTATTCCCATTACGCGCCCGTGAAGGTGGTGTCTTAACCCGGCGTGGTCATACTGAAGGTACTATTGACCTTGCGCGTCTGGCTGGTTTAAAACCTGCCGGCGTGTTGTGTGAACTGACTAATCCAGATGGCAGCATGGCTTCTGGTATTCAGGTGCTCTCGTATGCGCAGACGCATCAACTGACCCTAATTACTATTGATGAACTGGTACAGTACCGTCATCAACACAATATATAAGTCTATTTAAAAAAGAAAATCCCGGCATTTGGTCCGGGATTTTTTGTGTCGTATATATTGATTGAATTAACTGAAGATGGAATAAATCCCATATAAAGCAACCATTAACAAGATCAAGCCGCATAGCCCCAGTAAATGCGGATAAAGCTGAGACCGAGATAATCGCTGAAAACCCAGATACACCAGTGACAGGGTGAGGAAATCCAGAACAATCCAGCTAATTGTCAGAATCACCAAGCTTAAATCGAGGTTTGGGCTAATGCCTATAAATTGCGGAAAAAAGGCGGCAAAGAAAATAATATCCTTGGGATTAGAAATACCTACCAGAAAACCGGTACGAAAGCCGCCCTGTACAGGCTGCAGGCTTTGTGGTCCAGTTGATCCCTGCCCTTGCCAGACTTCCCTGAAAATCTGAATTCCCAGCCAGGCAATATACAAACAGCCAAGTAGCTTAATGCCATTCAGCCAGTTTTCGTTAACAACCAGAAGACCTTTTAGACTGAGAATGGATAAACCAATCAGAACCAGTGAGGCAAAGTTAGTTCCGAAAATAGTCTGCAAGGCATGCTTATAGCCGCCTTTGAGCCCGGCACTAGCGACCAGTAACATTACTGGTCCGGGCGTCGCGATCATGATTACTACGGCCAGACAATACAGCAGATATTCGGTAATATTCACCCCATTCCTCCTTGTCTAATATAGTCAGTATAAAAAAAGAGGACCTACTCGTCCTCTTCTTCCATCTGGATCAGATGCTGACTCATCCCATCAGCACGCAAGAATGCCAGATCATAACTGGCTTTTGCCAATGCCAATACTCGACGTTCAAATTCATCCCAAATCGGACGTACCTGTTTGTAATGAATACCTAGGCCACTCTCATCAGTCAAATGCCGGTTTTTTTCACACAATTTTAATGCATGGTAGAGCTTACGCCCTTTACTGGCATCATCACGCAACCGCACCCGCTTGGACAATACAAATTTCTCGACATGAGCCATATCTGCCAGAGGCAGCATCGGGACTAGAATCTGATCAAGTTGAGCATCCAGACGTTGCCATACTGCGTTATGCTGTTCAGCCGTATAGGTATTCCACTGAATCACTTCATGATTAAAACGGCGACAACCGCGACATACCGCATCACCAAATACGGTCGAGCAACGCCCTGCACATGGGGTTAAAGATGCAATACGACGATCTGAACTCAAAACTTACTCCAACATTGCTGATCATTTCAGCACAGGCAGGTCTGCAATAATACCGGGTCGGGCAAGACTATACACGCTCTCCTGCATGAATTGAAGTCCCTATAAATGCTATGGGTTTTACTCGCATAATCATGCAAATCACGTTAAAATGTGCGCCTTTCAAATATCATGCTACGTTGGAGTATTCCATGAACGCTACTGTAGAACAGCTTGCACCTGTAGAACAGCAAGCGACGACTGGTTGGGTTGTTGCCGCACTTTATCAATTTAAGGAAGTTCAAGACCCCGCAGGTCTTCAACAACGCCTCCTTGACCTGGTAAAAACCATCGACCTTTGCGGTACTCTAATTGTGGCAGGCGAAGGCATCAACGGTACCGTTGCAGGTAACCGTGAAGCCATCGACAAAGTACATCAGTTCCTTCTAAACGAAGGCTTCAACGAAATGGAATACAAGGAGTCTCATAGCTCTGACAAGCCATTCCGTAAAATGAAGATCAAACTGAAGAAAGAAATCGTGACGTTAGGGGTACCTGTTAAGCCACGTGATCTTGTCGGTCATTACCTTGATCCTAAAGAATGGAATGAGCTGATTGCGCGTGATGACGTGATTCTGGTCGATACCCGTAATGACTACGAATACAAGGCCGGTACATTTAAGGGTGCGATTGACCCGAAAACTGAAACTTTCCGCGAATTCCCGGAATACGTGAAACAGAATTTGGAACAGCACAAAGACAAGAAAATTGCCATGTTCTGTACAGGCGGGATCCGTTGTGAAAAATCGACCTCTTTACTTCTTCAAGAAGGCTTTACTGAGGTTTATCACCTGAAAGGTGGTATTTTGAAATATCTGGAAGAAACCCCACCAGAAGAGAGCCTATGGGAAGGTGAGTGTTTCGTATTTGATGGCCGTACTGCCGTGACTCACGGTATGGAAGAAGGCCAAAATACTAAATGTCACGCATGTGGCTGGCCACTCACTCCCGAGGAAGCAGCATTACCAAGCTATGAACACGGTGTATCTTGTGTGTACTGTATTGACAAAACAACTGAGAAGCAAAAAGAAGGCTTCCGTATGCGTCAGTCACAAATCCTCGCTGCAAAACGTAAACGTTTATAATGTGTAGAATGTAACTAGATGTATAAAAGCCCTCATTTGAGGGCTTTTTTTTACACAAACTTCACAATCTAAATAAAAATCTCAACACGCTTTTACCAAGATTCCCCTTTAAAAAGAAAAAGTCTTGATAATCTATATGCAGTAATCATTTTCCACCTAAGTGTTTAATTACTAAATATATTTTTTATATGAAAAGGAACACAAAATGGCAAAATCCTACGCAAAATATGAAGATAATATTGTTCAGTTTCAACGCAAGGATCAGGTAAAAGTACAGCGGACTGTTGAAGTCATGGACCAGCTGGAACATGAATCACATCTTTTTATTGTTGTGCTAGGAACTGTTATTGGTGCGATCTTAGCGCTATTTATTGGCTATCACATCAACACTGGCATCGTGCAATTTTTGCTATTAAGTATATTGCCAGTATTCAGTGCCTATCTGCTGCGTCGAGTTTATATCTATACTCTCACGCATAGCTAATTTGTGCGATCTACAATTTATCTACTTTACCCATTCTGGAATACTCCGTAGGATAAAAGCAGTATTTTCAATTAACTGCTGCTTATGAATCTGACTGACTGGATTATTTCTATTATGGAACAGCTGGGCTATTGGGGTATTGCCTTGCTCATGTTCCTCGACAATGTCTTCCCGCCTATTCCCTCTGAAATCATTATGCCATCTGCGGGCTATTCCGCGTCCCAAGGTCAATTAGTACTGGTCGGCGTGATCATTGCGGGTTGCCTCGGCTCCCTGCTGGCTGCTGCCTTACTTTACTGGATTGGTTATAAATTCAGTCATGAATCGATTTTCAGATTTGTCGACCGCTATGGTAAATATCTGTTTATTAAATCTGATGATGTAAAAAAATCTTTAGCATGGTTCGAGCAGTATGGTCATCGCATTGTTTTTGCTGGACGTATGATTCCCGCAGTGCGCTCCCTGATCAGTATTCCTGCTGGAATGAGTCGTATGCCCTTCTGGAAATTCATGTTTTATAGCAGCTTGGGAACAATCATCTGGACGACTTTCCTGGCCTGTGTTGGATTTTATTTCGGCGAAAATCAGAACTTGATGCATCAGATTTTTAGCAAGGTCAGTTACATCATTATTGCAATTGTAGCGATTATTATCGGCTGGGTTCTGTACCGTAGACATCAACGTAAAAATCGTCCATCCTGAACAGTAAGTCCTGTTAAGGAGGCCAGAACGATGTCGCATTATCTTAAATATTTTGCAGCCGTTTATCTTGCCTTGCTGGTTTTGGTCGGCATGATTGTGTATTGGTTAAACTTGGGTGCCATTATCTTCATTCCTGCATTAATTGCAGCAGCATTCTTGAGTGCCCGGCATTTTGTGCATAAGGAACTGCGTGTACCTGACGCCAAGGAAAAAAATACCTTGGTCTGGGGCTCTACCATTATTGCCATGAGCCTCGGCTTTATTTTTATCTTGGTGATGATCTGGCTGCACCCTTATACCGAGGAAATTCTACGCCGAATGAATTATACAGGCCGAGGCCCAAATTCATTTATTGTCGCTGCCTTGATTGCCTTGCATGCTGCCCTGTTTCATGTCGCCTATCATGGCTATACCCGCTATAGCTTGGCTAAACAGCCAAAGAAACATGCTTAATTTCAATCTAGTTCAAATCATGTCACGTGATCCTTCTATGCTTCACGTGACATTCGTCGTATTCTTTTAATTTATCTTGCCGAATATTCGAGCAAATTATTAAAATAAACAAACTTGTTGGTATAGCGTTTCCCATTTTTAACCACACAAACAACAACAATAAAAATACAATATTCGAGATAAAAATGATGATTAAAAAATATTTTGGCTATTTCACCATAGTTTATCTAGTCGCGATTCTGATTGTCGCTGGTTTAAATATGTTTATCGATTTGCCTGGCAGCAGCACTGCCATCCCAGCATTATTCGGTGCAGGGGCAGCGGCAGCGATCAAATTTGTTCAGGATCAACAACGTCTACCAAGTGCTATAGAGAAAAAACAGTTAATTTGGGGGTGTCTAGGCATTAGCGTGCTAATTGGCTTGATCTTATCCTTATCAATATTGGGTATTGCAGAACAACGGGAAATTATCCTCGGTATACTGGAATCTTTATCTTTTGGCATCTGGATAAGCGTATTGCTGCTAGGCTTGGCGATTCAATATGTTGTCCTTGCCTTATGTTTCGGCTGGATGAGTAAAAGCGCTCTTAAAGGTCTGGAAGCAAAAAAACAGGCCAAGGAATAACTGCTTAGCTTAAAATCACAGATATATAAAAAAGCAAATATGAAAAAAGCACCCGAAGGTGCTTTTTTGATTTGGGAGAATTAATCTGGTGTATGATACATCAGGTACAATTCATTGAGGTTTTCTGGAATTTCTTCCGCAAGCTCGTCCATTAACTGGCCGTTACGACGGAAAGTTTCCATTTGTGGGTCTTCTTCATCAATCCCACTGAAGACCATGATTGGCAGGGTTAAATCCACCAGCTGTTCTTCAAATTCTTCTGCAAACCATGCTTCTTCGTTCAGGAACATGGCATCAACAAAGCCCACACTCCAGTCACCAAGACTTGATTCGGTATCTGCTTCCTCGATTTCAAACGGGAAAGTGATGCCTTCTTCATTGGCCAAGCTTTGACGGATAGACTCCAGCCATACTTTAACCTGTTCGATGATTGCTGCTGGAACTTTTTTCTGATTGTTATCAAAAAGCTCATCCAGCCATCTGTCAAACTGCGGACCTACTGCAATTGCACACAGGAAACCGTGAGTTGCCGCGAAATCCAGACCATACTCATTTTGGTCGCCATCCAGATAGTCACTCAACAGGTCTAAATCTAAAGCACTCATCTAATATCCAAACTTAGAAATTCCGAAAGGCCTAGCATAGCATTTATTCAGGCCATGCTAAATCCGAATTGCTTAATCTTCGTCGTCGAAGTCATCGTCATCGTCGAAGTCGTAGTCAAAATCTTTGAGTTCGCGCTCGAGGCGGCGTTGAGTCAACAGGTCATCAATCAGACGACGTTTTTCCAACGACTCTTTTGCGCTGAGCTTGCTGGAAGCCTCATCGAAGCTAACATCATCATCACCGTAGTTATCATCTAGTTCAAAATCTGTAGAAGACACTAAAACTACCTCATTGTGAAAAATGTAAAGGGTCCTAGGCGCTATTTATCTTGCCTAAAAATACTTGTCAAGTTTTATTTAAAATTTAGTATCTTAAATTTGTAAATAGGGCTTTTTTCCAAGTAAATTGTATGGCATGATATAATCCACCCTGCGTCCTTATATTTTTTGACTATTATATTTTTGGTCAGATACAGATACGCCGGGGCTGGACTTGAAAATAACAAATTCATCCCCATCTTAAATTACTGAATTTCATTTTAAATATTTTGTCAGACAGCCTTGATGCTGAATACTCTGATGAAATATGTAGGCTATTCACTAAATTTAATGAGCTTAAGTCGTGCAGAGTTGTACGATTTTTTACTGTCACAGATTCAACGAAGAGTAAGCAAAGATGAGCGATATGACTTCCCCTACTTCGCAAGTAGCGGCTCTGATTAGCCGAGGCAAAGAACAAGGTTATTTAACCTTCGCTGAGGTTAACGATCATCTCCCGGACTCAATCACAGAAAGTGAACAGATTGAAGATATCATTCAGATGTTGAATGACGTCGGCATTCCGGTACATGATCGCGCGCCTGAATCTGATGATGCGATGTTTGAGGATACTGCAGAAGCTGCCGATGAAGTTGCAGAAGAAGAAGCTGCAGCAGTACTTGCATCTGTAGAAAATGAGCCAGGTCGTACAACTGACCCAGTACGTATGTATATGCGTGAAATGGGTACTGTTGAACTTTTAACGCGTGAAGGCGAAATCAGCATTGCAAAACGTATTGAAGAAGGGATCCGTGACGTTCTTCACTCCATTGCTTACTGGCCAAATGCCGTAGAAGTTGTACTACAAGAATACAAAGATTATGAAGCTGGCGAACGCCGCCTGGCCGACCTGCTTTCAGGTTATTTAGACCCTGAAACTGATGATGATATTCCAGAAGTGCTGGAAGAAGTCGCTGACATCGAAGAAGATGAAGAAGCAACTACCAAGTCAACCAAAGATGTAAAACTGGATGATGAGGAAGATGAAGAAGAGTCTGACAGTGATGACGATTCTGAAGGTGACTCAGGTCCAGATCCAGAAATCGCTAAAGTTCGCTTTGCTGAACTTTCAGATGCATGGAAAAATACCAAGGCTGTCATTGAAAAGCATGGCCGCAACAGCAAAGAAGCAGAAGAAGCACTGCAAGCTTTAGCTACTGTGTTCATGATGTTCAAGTTCACACCGCGCCTATTCGATATCATTTCTGAAATGATTCGTGGTACCCACGACCAGATCCGTAGTGCAGAACGCGAAGTAATGCGTTATGCAGTCCGTCGTGGCCGTATGGATCGTACCCAGTTCCGTACTTCTTTCCCGGGTCAGGAATCTAATCCAGCTTGGTTAGATGAGCAAATTGCGAAAGCACCTGCCGATCAAAAAGCTTATCTGGAAAAAGTACGCCCTGACGTGCTGGCATTCCAGCAAAAGATTGCAGACATTGAAAAAGAACTTGACCTGAAAGTTCGTGACATCAAAGACATCGCCAAGCGTATGGCGGTGGGTGAAGCGAAAGCGCGCCGTGCCAAGAAAGAAATGGTTGAAGCGAACTTACGTCTGGTCATTTCGATTGCGAAGAAATACACCAACCGTGGCTTGCAGTTCCTGGATCTGATTCAGGAAGGTAACATCGGCCTAATGAAAGCCGTGGACAAATTTGAATACCGTCGTGGTTACAAGTTCTCGACTTATGCAACCTGGTGGATTCGTCAGGCGATTACCCGTTCAATCGCGGACCAGGCACGTACTATTCGTATTCCAGTACACATGATCGAAACCATTAACAAGATCAACCGTGTATCTCGTCAATTGCTTCAGGAAATGGGCCGTGAACCAACTCCGGAAGAACTGGGCGAACGTCTGGAAATGGATGAAGTGAAGGTTCGTAAAGTACTTAAAATCGCCAAAGAACCGATTTCGATGGAAACACCGATCGGTGATGATGAAGATTCGCATTTGGGTGACTTCATTGAAGACAGCAACATCACCTCTCCTGTGGATGCGGCAACGTCAGAAGGCCTGAAAGAAGCGACGCGTGAAGTACTGGAAAACCTGACTGAACGTGAAGCGAAAGTCCTGAAAATGCGTTTTGGTATCGACATGCCAACTGACCATACCTTGGAAGAAGTAGGTAAGCAGTTCGACGTAACCCGTGAACGTATCCGTCAGATTGAAGCGAAAGCCTTACGTAAGCTGCGTCATCCTTCCCGTTCTGAACACCTGCGTTCATTCCTTGAGAATGATTAAGATTTGATGCTTGTTCTGGAGACTTGAAATTTGTTTCAGGGTCTCCATTTTAACTAGCCAAGACAGACCCAAACGCCTGCATGATTGCAGGCGTTTCAAATAAAGGGACTACCATGTTAGACCGTACACCTTCTCGCGAATTACAGGAACATCTCTGGGTGTTCCCGATGGACTATCCGATCAAACTGATTGGCCTTGCTGGTATTGAGTTGCATCAGGCCGTAAATGAGATCTTTGTAAAGCATTTTCCTGAATTTGATGGCAGTAAAATGACCGTTACGCCTTCACGTACAGGTAAATATCATTCGATTACTGCACAGCTCCGTTTCCTTGAACTTGAACAGGTACATGCTGTTTATGCAGATCTGGCTGCTTGTCCTTTGATCAAAACTGCGCTTTAAGACAGCTCAGGCCGTAATAAGAAACACGCTTCAGGGCGTGTTTTTTTATATCTGTGAATTGGTAATTGAGAATTACTGTGAATCACTCCCCTATCACGGCTTGAAATCATTATAATTATTGGCAGTATTTTTTTATCTTTCCAAGGACGCACACTGTGACTGATGCGGTTCAAAAACCCTGCCTGATTATTCGTCAATATAATGACCTGACTCCCTATGAAGACCGCTTTCTGGAAATGAAAGCCCTGACTGAAAACCGTGATGAAAACACCCCGGATGAGTTGTGGATTTTGCAGCACCATGATGTCCTGACTCAAGGGCAAGCAGGTAAGCCGGAACATATTCTGATGCCATCCAATATCCCGGTAATTCAGACCGATCGTGGCGGTCAAGTGACCTGGCATGGTCCGGGCCAGCTGGTGGCGTATTTTATGTTTGACCTGAACCGTCTTGGCTGGAATGTCCGTACGCTGGTGTCCTATGCCGAAAACCTGATGATTGAGCTACTCAAGAAGCATAATATTGAAGCCTATGCCAAACCAGATGCACCCGGTGTCTATGTCAATGAACGTAAGATTGGTTCCCTCGGCTTTAAAATCCGTAAAGGTCGCAGCTATCACGGTCTTTCCTTGAATATTGACTGTGACCTGACAGGTTTCCATACCATCAATCCATGTGGCTATGCAGGACTGGAAATGGTCCGCATTAACGACTTGGTCAACAACCCGCCAAAATTTGCTGACTTGTGTGTCGAAATTATTGAAACTTTAACCAGCAGCGGTTACTTTAAGGACGTTAGCGTCGAGCAAAGATAAAACCTTTGCATTTCAACAATAAATAAATTAGAGTAATTACTCTAAACTAATAATATTCCAGGTAGGGATCATCACGTGATTGCAACTAAATCCGTTAAACCTGCTTTGCAACAGGCCTATGTCAAACTCATGATGGATGTGATTGGCAGAGGCTTAGTCATGGCAAGCCAGGTCGATGAAGAAATCAAAAAGGAAGTTGCCCAGTTTCCGGCGAATTTCAGTCTTTCCATGAAAGTCTTCCCCCACGGCCCGGCATTTATTGCCCGGGTTACTGAAGAGAAGCAACTTGAACTCGTGAAATCTATGGACACTGCGCCTGACCTTACGATCACCTTTAAGCATCTGCATCATGCCTTTTTGGTCTTTTCATTTCAGGAAAGTACCTCACAGGCCTTTGCCCATGACCGCATGATTGCCGATGGTGATATCTCTTATGCTATTCGTCTGGTGCGTTGTCTGAATAAAATGGAAGCCTTGATTTTGCCGAAAATGGTGGCACAACTGGCTGTCAAAGAATATCCAAGCAATCTCAGCCTGAAAGAAAAATTAACTGAAGCAAGCAGCATCTATTTAAAAATTGCTCAATCTTATTTGAAACGGAGTGCCTAACATGACCAAGCCTTATTATGAATTTTTCTGTCCAGTCAAGGTGATTGCCGGTCATGCTGCGCTCGAACATATTCCGTTTGAACTCTCGACATTAGGTGCCAAACGTCCACTCATCATTACCGATAAAGGCGTACGTGCCAATAATCTGCTTGCACCGATTGAAGCTGCTTTTGAATCGACGGATGCAGAGATTGCAGCGATTTTTGATGATGTCCCACCCGATTCGAGCTTAGGTACAGTACGTCGTGCTGCACAACTATATCGTGACAATAACTGCGATGCGATTATTGCCATCGGTGGCGGTTCAGTTATCGATACCTCAAAAGCGACCAACATTCTGGTCTCTGAAGGTGGTGATGACTTGCTTAAATATTCTGGCGCACATAACCTGCCAAAGCCCTTAAAACCATTTTTCGTGATTCCAACCACGTCTGGAACAGGCTCTGAAGTAACCATGGTTGCAGTGGTATCGGATACTGAAAAGAACCTGAAAATGCCGTTCGCATCTTATTATCTGATGCCGCATGCTGCAATTCTTGATCCACGTATGACCCAGACTTTGCCACCGCATTTAACTGCAATGACTGCAATGGACGCGATGACCCATGCGGTCGAAGCCTATACCTGTATGGCAGCCAATCCGATTTCAGATGCTTATGCCACAGCAGCAGTGAAGAAAGTCAGTGAGAATCTGTTTAAGGTGCTGGATAATCCGTCTGATGCTCAAGGTCGTCTGGAACTGGCACAAGCTTCTACCATGGCTGGGATCGCTTTCTCGAACTCGATGGTTGGTCTGGTGCATTCACTCGGTCATGCGCTCGGTGCGGTGGCTCACTTGCCGCATGGACTATGTATGAACCTGTTCCTGCCTTATGTCCTGGAATACAACAAGGAAGTGAATGGTGGCAAGATTGCAGAGCTGCTTCTGCCACTGGCTGGCCCGGATATCTATGCACAGACCCCGGGGCATTTGCGTGCCGATAAAGCGATTGCAACCATTCAAGCGATGCGTGACCGTATTTATGCCCTGACTAAATTACCACGTACATTAAGTGAAACAGGTAAGGTTTCTGAGGCACAACTGGATGAAGTTGCCGAGAAAGCATTAAATGATGGTTCCATCATTTATAATCCGAAAGAAGCCACGCTGGAAGATTTGAAAACCATCTTAAAAAAAGCTTGGTAATTCCTGAAAAATAAGCGAATATAGCGAAAATTTAGAGCCTGGTGTTTTTTTAAGCATCAGGCTTTTATCTTGCATGAAAATTTCATCATCAATCATGATAATTTTGGCATATTTCATGCTGTAGTAATCTCAAAAAAATTGCTAGCAAAAATGTTCATTCTAGAGTAGATTGGCGCGCTTTTGCTTAATTTGTAGGGGGGATCGTTCGTCTCAAACGATCCTTATTCAATATGACTGATCCTTGATCAACGATTAAGAGGATAACGCCGTTGACAAATTTCTCTGGGACTCAATCGGCAGCTAAACTGCAAAAAACGCTGGGACTCTGGCACATCATTATTATCGGTTTAGCTTATATTCAACCCATGACCTTGTTTGATACTTTTGGTCTGGTATCTGAAGAAAGTAACTTTCACGTTCCTACCTCTTACATTTTTGCACTGATTGCAATTTTGTTAACCTCTTTGAGCTATGGTCATATGATTCGTCGCTACCCATCTTCGGGTTCGGCCTATACCTATGCCCAAAAATCCATCCACCCGAATGTTGGTTTCATGGTGGGTTGGTCATCATTACTAGATTACCTGTTATCACCGATGGTCAATATCATCTTGGCTGTGATTTATCTGGAAGCACTTTTCCCAGATATGAATCATTGGGTCTGGGTCATTGGTTTAACAGTGTTCATGACTGCGATTAACCTCCGCGGTGCAAAATTTGTTGCCAACTTCAACAGTATGATTGTATTTGTACAGTTGGGCGTCATTGCATACTTCACCTGGATGGTTTACCAACTTCTGGAAGGTGGTGTAAATGCAGACGGCACATTAGTCGATGCAAAGTATCAATTATGGAGTTTAGAGCCATTCTGGAATGAGTTCACCTCTGTTGCTGCCTTGATTACCGGTGCAACCTTACTGTGCTTTTCTTTTACAGGTTTTGACTCTTTAAGTTCACTGGCTGAAGAAACCAAAGATACTGAAAAAACTTTGCCTAAAGCGATTTTCTTGACTGCATTAATAGCGGGTATCATTTTCATCATCAGTACTTACTTCATGCAGATCTTCTTCCCGAATGATCCAAAAACCTACTTTGAAGATATCGCTGCAACACAGCCTGATATTTTACAAGCAGTAGGTGGTGTGGCATTTAAGACAGTGGTACTTTACTTTGCGATTGTGACAGTTATGGCTTCCGGTATTTCAGCGCATGCGGGTGTGTCTCGTCTGATGTACGTAATGGGTCGTGATGGCGTAATTAACAAAAAAATCTTTGGTCACATTAGTCCGAAAAACTACACACCGTCATACAATATCTTGATCGCTGGTGCAGTTGCTTTAACTGCTGGTTTCATGGATCTTGACTTTGTCGTGTCACTGATCAGCTTTGGTGCGTTAACTGCATTCAGTTTCGTCAACTTGTCGGTGATTTCACGTTATGCACTGCGTGATGGCCGCACGAAGAGTGCTAAAGAGATCATGAACTTTGTCGTCGTTCCCTTACTTGGCTTCATTTCAGTGTTTGCATTATGGCTAGAAGTCGACGAAGCTTCGCTTAAATACGGTCTGATCTGGGCATTTGGCGGTATCTTGTACCTGGGTTATAAGACCAAAGGCTTCAAGCACCCTGCTCCTCAGCACAATGAATTTGATGATAAATAATATCCTTCTTATTCAAATAAAAAAGGCGCTTGATGCGCCTTTTTTAGTTCTGACTTGTTTATTTTTTAGTTCAGTTCAAAATCATTTTAGACGACAGTTAAAGCCCATGCGGGTATCAACAATATTGTCTTTATAACCAAGCCGTTCGATAAATAGATTACGATTTTTTAAAACCTCCTGACTTTCAGGACTCAAACGCGCCTTGTTCTGTACAGCCAGATGATAGGTTTCATTCACCACACCCTGGAAGATATTACAGACTTCCTGACGTTTTGGTTGATTCAGAATCCTTCCGCGCCAACTCCATTCAAAATCATCTTTGCTGAGGGTTTTACCCCAAGCTTCAATACGCTCATTCAGTTGCTGCTGCATCTCTGCCATACCCTGCCTGATTTCCTCCTGAGTGAGCGGTTTTACTTCTTCTGCTGGCTGTTGTGGTTCTGGCTGTGCCTGGCTTGCTCCACTAAACATTAATACAATCGCACAACTTGCTGTAATCCACCCCTTATTCAAGTTCTTTTCCTTTTTTTGTGTTCTCAAATTATTTATACCGAAGATAAGCCCAATGACCAACCAATGCACAAGCCTTGTTACACAAATCAAAAAAAGCCACCAATTAGCAGCTTTTCTTAAAAAAAGAAACTAATTAAAGCATTTTAAACCCCTGCTGACGCCAGGCCTCGTACACAATCACTGCTGTCGCATTGGATAGGTTCAGACTACGCGAATTTTCAGCCATTGGCAGACGGATCCAGTGTTCTTTCGGGAACATCATACGCACATTTTCTGGCAGGCCACGTGTTTCCGGCCCCATCAACAAAGCCACAGGACGATTCAAGTCTGAAGTATGTGGGGTTTCAAAACCTTTAGTTGTCAATGGATAGACCGCATCTGTACCAATGCCTTGAGAAGCTAAATCTGCCAGACATTCTTCAATATTTTCCCAGATTTGCATATTGGCATATTCATGGTAATCCAGACCGGCACGTTTTAGCTTCTTGTCATCCAGTTCAAAGCCCAGCGGCTTGACCAAATGCAACTGTGCTCCCGTATTTGCGCATAGGCGAATAATATTACCTGTATTGGCAGGAATTTCAGGCTCATATAAAACAACATGGATCACAGCTTTTCTCTACTTTTGGGGGAGTTAAGTGGTCGTTTACGACCACTTAAGTTTTTCACGTAAACGCACCACTTCACCGATAATGGTCAAAGTTGGTGCTTGAATATGGTGCTCAGAGACTTTAGATGCAATATTCTGGAGCGTTCCAATTACTACTTTTTGCTCAGGTGTAGTGCCTTTAGACACTAAGGCCACCGGCATATCCGGGCGCTGGCCATGCGCGATCAGTTGCGCACAGATCTTCTCCAGCCCAACCAAACCCATATACAGCACTAAAGTCTGGTTTTCATAGACCAGTTCACTCCAAGGCAGCTCAGGTGAACCTTCTTTTAAATGACCTGTCAGGAAACGTACACTTTGCGCATAATCACGATGAGTCAGTGGAATACCAGCATAGGCTGAACAGCCAGAAGCCGCGGTAATACCTGGCACCACCTGGAAAGCCACACCCGCAGCGAACAGTTCTTCAATCTCTTCACCACCACGCCCAAAGATAAATGGATCACCACCTTTCAGACGACAGACACGCTTACCTTCACTGGCATATTTTACCAGTAAGGCATTGATCCCTTCTTGTGGCACTGCATGATTAGATCGTGCTTTACCAACGTAGATCTTCTCTGCATCACGGCGGCACAAGTCCATGATTGGTGCAGAGACCAGACGATCATAAATCACCACATCCGCCTGTTGCATCAGGCGTAGGGCTTTTAAGGTTAGTAATTCTGGATCACCAGGACCTGCGCCAACGAGATAAACCTCACCTTTTGGCTTTTGCCATTCCAGTAGCGCCTGTTCAATCAGATGGTCAGCTTCAGCCAGATTGTCATTAAACACCTGTTCTTTCAAAGGACTAGCATAAAGCTCTTCCCAGAAAATACGGCGTTCATCTGGATTAGCAATCTTGGCTTTTACCGCGCTACGCCACTTACCTGAGAATTCAGCCAGTTTACCCATACCATGTGGAATGGTGGTTTCTAGCTGGGTACGAATCTGACGGGATAACACCGGTGACGTGCCATTACTGGCTACAGAAATCACCAGCGGTGAACGGTCAATAATCGCCGGAACCATAAAGCGGCAATGCGGCGGATCATCTACACTGTTCACCAGAACATTTTCAGCTTCGCAGGCATTAAAGACCTGACGGTTGACTTCAGCATCATCAGTCGCTGCAATCATCAGACGATAAGAGCGTAATGGAATTTCAGGATTGAAAGGTGCCTGAACATATTGGCCGCCAGTTGCTTGAACAATCTCAAGCAGAGCTGCTTCAATTTCAGGTGCAATTACCGAGATAACTGCGCCTGCTTTCTGTAGCAATACCGCTTTCCGGTACGCAATATGTCCACCACCGACAATCAGACAGGGTTGCTGCTGCAACTTTAACGAGATTGGGAAAATATCCACGAAAAGCCTCAAATATTTAGATCTGACTGTCTAAGCAATTTTCATGCACATTTTGGTGCATACACCGATATTTAGTCGATGTAAGTTGCACCACCCATGTATGGACGTAATACTTCAGGGATCTCAATTGAACCATCTGCACGTTGGTAGTTTTCCATCACAGCAAGTAAGGTACGACCCACTGCTAAACCTGAACCATTCAAGGTATGCACGAATTCAGTTTTCTTTTGATCGGCACGGTAACGCGCTTTCATACGACGTGCCTGGAAATCACCCATGTTTGAACATGAAGAGATTTCACGATAGGTATTTTGGCTTGGTACCCAAACTTCCAGATCATAAGTCTTGGTTGAACCAAAGCCCATGTCACCGCCACATAGAATGATCTTACGGTATGGAAGGCCTAAAGCTTGCAGGATACCTTCCGCATGACCAGTTAAGTCTTCCAGTGCCTGCATAGAATCTTCAGGTTTTACGATCTGAACCATTTCAACTTTATCAAACTGGTGCTGACGGATCAGGCCACGGGTATCACGACCATAAGAGCCCGCTTCACTACGGAAACATGGCGTATGTGCAGCATATTTCAATGGCAGGCGGTCGGCATCAATAATTTCATCGCGTACGAAGTTGGTTACTGGCACTTCAGCTGTTGGGATCAAATAGAATTCTTTTTCGCCTTGCAGCTTGAACAGGTCTTCTTCGAATTTGGGTAACTGACCTGTGCCACGTAGCGAATCAGCATTTACTAAATACGGTACATAGGCTTCGGTATAACCATTTTTGGTGGTGTGCGTATCCAGCATGAATTGAGTCAACGCACGTTGTAGACGCGCTAAAGGACCTTTAAGAACGCTGAAACGTGAACCAGTCAATTTAGTTGCTGTTTCAAATTCCAGACCGCCCATCATTTCACCCAAGTCAGTATGGTCTTTGATTTCAAAATCAAATTCGCGTGGTGTACCCCATTTCAGGATTTCCACGTTGTCAGACTCATCTTTACCTTCAGGAACAGATTCATCTGGTAAGTTTGGAATAGACAGGGATTTTTCTTCCAGTTCAGCTTGCAATTCAGCCAGTGCTGCTTCTGCTGCCTTGATTTCATCACCAATTGCAGACATGCGTGCCATGATTTCAGACGCATCGCCACCGGCTTTTTTGATTTGGCCAACTTGTTTCGCACCCGCATTACGCTCAGCTTGTAGCGATTCAGTTTTAGACTGAATTTCTTTACGGCGAGCTTCAAGTGATGCCCACTCTTCGACATTCAGTTGAACACCACGTTTTGCCAAGGCTAAATTTACAGCCTCAATATTATTTCTGAGTAATTTCGGGTCGATCATAGCCAATCTTTAGATAAGAAAAAAACTGGCTATAGTGTAAGCTCTTAACGGCAAAAAATACAGTGACCTGGTGAATGGCTGCGCCTTATTAGCACAATATTTAAGGGGTTGTTCTTGGCAAAATGGATAAATACTCAGGTCGGATGATCCGGTTTAATGCTGTATAAGGTACTTTTAATTCTACCATCACACTTGTCGACTTGCTTAACTCACCTGCTGGATAAATCAGTACCAAGCCTTGTCTGTCAAAATAATAATTATCACTTAATTCCAATTGCTTTGATGTTATTTGGGCACGATCCAACCAGTCTTTGTTTTCTTGATACAAGCTTTGTTTTAACTTTCCTTCAGTATTGCCCAGCATAATTTGATAAAGAGCCAGACGCTTCTTTTGCTTTAGGTCCAGATTGACGTATTCAGTATGAGATTGTGGCTGTGCTGCACGTCTAGGCTGATGAGCAGTTTTGAATATAAAAGTCGCCAGATGACCATACTGATTCAGGTAACTGACCTGAATAGAACGCTGCTCAAAAAGTTTCGGCTGATCCTTTGCTTTGATTTTATCACTGCTTACTGTGCGAAAGGCAACTGGCTCGGTACGCTGCATACGCTCTAGAAAATACTGGTCAATCCAAGCCATATTGGTATCTACAGTTTGCAGATCAAAGCGCACACAACTCTCTACTTCGCACACGACCTGATTAACACCTTTAACCGGAATGGTTTTGGATTGTATTTGCCCTGCTTCTTCTGTTTGCGCAGATGCATTGACTGAAGACATTTGAGGCTGACAGGCAAACAACCCCACATTTAAACATAAAATACAGCTGATCCAGCCGGTTTTAAATGTAGTCATTTTAATCCTAAGCAACTGAAATTTCATAATTTAATTGACTTGACTTTTGATTATTCTAAAACGCCTGAATCTCTAGATATAGACAAACCTTGTAATGTCTCCAAATCCATTTCTATTATTGGCAAATAAAAAGCAACCCGAAGGTTGCTTTTTTTATTTTGCTGACATTGATGCTTATTGATCAATAATGTCCGTTCCTTTAGGCGGTGTGAAATTAAAGGTAGATGCCGGAATACTGGCATTCACTTTCACATTGCTAAAGTTGATATAAGTGGTTTGACCCAATGAATCTTCCAGAATCATCAGACTCGGTGCCTTGTTAGCGCCAAAGCTGATCGTCAGGCTTTCAAACACACCATCACTTGCCTTTGGATACAGCTTGTAATAGGTCTTGCCTTTGTTTGGCTGTGTCACACGATAAGACTGCATGATCTGGTTGGTGTTTCCAGAGAGCAATAATGCTGGTGTATTGGAGACTTGTTCATCCAGGCTCTGACGAACGGCTTGCTGCAAGTCTGGGTCATAGATCCAGACAGTTTTTCCTGTGGTAGCAATTGTCTGTTTCGAAGGTGCCGTGGTTTCCCAATAGAATTTACCCGGACGCTGCACTTTCATCACACCACGAAAGGTCTGGTTCATGTGCTGGGCGCTCAAACCCTTTTTCTGAGTTGCTTTCGGATTGGTAATCTTGGTGGTTTGCTCAAAGTTTGCCGTTAAGCTACGGATATTACTGAGCTGCTTCACCAGATTGGCAGTGGCTTGCTGCTCCGTCGCTGCAGTTGCGGCAAATACAGTCGTGCTCATGACAGGAGCCAGTGTTGCCGCACCGATTGTTATGGCACATACAGTTTTACGAAGCATATTCATAATCTCACCTTTTTGTATTTGCATATCGCTATTTATCTAATGGCTCATCTTAAACGAATTTCAAAAACTAAGATGATAGAAAATAAGAAGTTTTGTATTGTTATTAATGCAAAATCCCTGCTTTTGTTCATCATGATGAAGACCACCGTTTATTCTTCAGCCATATGTTTCAGACTGACTCGTCAATCTTCAAGCATAAAAAAACCCACAGAATCTGTGGGTTTTTTCTATTGTCGCAGATTATGCTTCAACAGATACGTAGCGACGACCGAACTGGCCTTTCACTTCGAATTTTACTACGCCATCAGCAGTAGCAAATAAAGTATGGTCACGGCCCATACCTACGTTAACACCAGCGTGGAATTCAGTACCACGTTGACGAACAATGATGTTACCTGCAGTTACAGTTTGACCACCGTAAACTTTAACACCTAACATCTTAGGATTCGAATCACGACCGTTCTTAGTCGAACCACCGGCTTTTTTAGTTGCCATGTCTCATTACTCCTAGTAATTAGCCTGAAATGCTAGTAATTTTCAACTCGGTAAACCATTGACGGTGACCTTGTTGTTTACGGTAGTGCTTACGACGACGCATTTTGATGATGCGGATTTTGTCGTGACGACCATGGCTAACTACTTCTGCAGTTACTTTAGCGCCAGCTACCACTGGAGCACCGATTTGAATGCTTTCACCGTTTACAAGCATCAACACGTCATCAAAAGTAACAGTTGCGCCAGTTTCAGCTTTCAATAATTCAACTTTAAGGGTTTCACCCTCAACTACACGGTGCTGTTTACCACCGCTTTGGATTACTGCGTACATAATGTACTCCAAATATGCCCGTGTCGTCGTGCCGATAAAGGGATATACCGGTCTTAAAACGTACGCCACTGGGGGTTATACAAGGGCAAAGATTTTAAGGGATATTCGTATAAACAACAAGCCATTTTATAGAAATATTGATGAACGCATTTATCCATCTCTTTGAGATTATACTAATTTTAGTAAAATCAGACACTCATGCAATTTTTTGCTACAAAAATCAACAGAGCCGGACGGTTATTTTTGAGTAGTATACTGAGCCACAAATTTCGGATCACATGATCCGTAAAGGTAAATCGATAGAGTACAGTCAGCCACCAGAATCAGGCTGGATGGATTATATTCATCATAAAAAACTGATTTTTAGTGGAGTTTGTACGTTTCTTATGTTTCATGGATGTTATAAATTGTTAAACTACCGACTTGAGATTTACCAAACTAGAGGTTTCCTTTCACATGACCATCGACTTTAAGCAAGATATTCTCGCTCCTGTGGCACATGACTTTGCTGCGATGGACACATTCATTAATGAGGGGATTACTTCAAAAGTTGCCTTAGTCATGGCAGTGAGCAAACATGTGGTTGAAGCCGGTGGCAAGCGTATGCGCCCGATTATGTGTTTACTGGCAGCCAAAGCCTGTGGCGCAGATGATCTGGATCAGCATCGTAAACTCGCGGCGATCATTGAAATGCTACATACTGCAACGCTGGTACATGATGACGTCGTGGATGAGTCTGGCCTGCGCCGTGGCCGTCCAACTGCGAATGCGACCTGGAATAACCAGACTGCCGTATTGGTCGGTGACTTCCTGATCTCACGTGCCTTTGACCTGCTGGTTGATCTGAACAATATGGTCTTACTCAAGGACTTCTCAACTGGTACCTGTGAAATTGCCGAGGGTGAAGTATTGCAGTTGCAATCGCAACATCAGCCTGAAACAACTGAAGAAACGTATTTAAATATTATTCATGGTAAAACTTCTCGCCTGTTTGAACTGGCGACTGAAGGTGCTGCCATCCTAACTGGTAAAGAAGAGTTCCGTGCCCCGCTACGAACTTTTGCCGGTCACTTTGGAAATGCATTCCAGATCATTGACGATATTCTGGATTACACCTCAGATGCAGAAATACTGGGCAAGAATATCGGGGATGACCTGATGGAAGGTAAACCGACTTTACCTTTGATTGCGGCACTGAAGAATACCTCTGGAGATGACTTCGAGATTGTGCGTAAGAGCATTGCAACGGGCGGTACTGACCACCTTGAACAGGTGATTCATATTGTCAATGCATCCGGTGCTCTGGATTACTGCCGTCAGCGTGCGACTGAAGAAACCGAAGCTGCGATCGCTGCACTGGATCTACTGCCGGATTCTGAATACCGTCAGGCGCTGATTAACCTGGCCAAACTTGCGCTTCATCGCATCCAATAGATACCCACCTCGCCTATGCATATTAAATTTCTCGATATTTTCCAAAGCATGCAGCAACAGCTTGAGCAGCCTCAGGCAAAGCTGGATGAAAACCTGTTAATTGAACTCGTGAATCGTATACGACCAATAGACAGCAAGAATACCGAAGAAATCGAAGAAAAATTTCAGGCATTTTTACAGTCTTTACTGATCACTCCTAATGCGGTTTCTACCTTGCAGACCTTTGTGCTGCGCGTGATTAACCGCTACAAACAGACCAGCCTGTTTTCTGATACAGGTATTTTATCCCTGGACGGTTTCTGGAATCAGCTCAATCAGCGTATTGGTGCACATATTCTACCCATGATTCCGGATGATAAAAGCCTGCAGGAACTGATGCGTCGGGTATTTCATGAACGCAGTGACCGCTACTGGCTCGACTATCTAGCCGATGAAGACTGGCTGCGACTGTTTAGCGTGATGAATCAGGGTCATTCTAATCAGCCTGAAAAAACCCGGATTAAAGATGAACTGATCAAGGCACTGACTATCCTGTCATATCGCGTCAGTGGTATTGCCCTGCATCCTGAATTTATCAATGCCCAGCCTGAACTGATGGAATATGAATCACCTTTTCTGATTCAGAACCGTGAGATCAATGAATTTATTCAGGAATATAAGAAGCGCTTTAATAATGTAGAACTGGTGGATTCAATCCTGCCACCAGACGCTTCTCAGGCAATGGTGATGCTGGAGCAATGTCATGATGTCGTCGCGAAAATTCGCCGCTCCACCAAACGCATTGGTGTAAGTGTCAGTTTGACCTACATGCTGGCGCTATTGGAACAATGTCTGGAACGGATTGAAATTCTGCTAAATATGATTATGGATGATGACCAGTTACGTTATCAATCTATGGGGTATTTTCTGGTAGATATTACTGAAGCACTTTATAGTGAACGTAGTGTCCGCTCCCTGCTGGCGACCAACAGCGAATTACTGGCTTTACAGGTGACTGAGAATGCTTCCAAAACTGGAGAGCATTATGTAAGTACCGACAAGCAGGGCTTCCTGGCCATGTATAAGGCCGCAGCGGGTGCCGGGGTTATTATTGCCACTATGGCTACCCTGAAGATACTCATGGCACGTGTCACCATGGCACCGCTCATGCAAGCCTTTAGCTACAGCATGAATTACTCACTGGGCTTTATGCTCATCCATGTACTGCATTTCACTGTAGCAACCAAACAGCCCGCGATGACCGCAGCTGCACTGGCTTCTACCGTACAGCAACGTAAAGGCTCTAAAACCGCGCAGATTGCTGAACTGGCTGCATTGATTGTAAATATTATCCGAACCCAGTTCGTAGCAATTCTGGGAAATATTTCGATTGCCATACCCGTTGCTGCCTTGCTGACCTTTATGTGGGATGCAGCCCTTCATGAACCTTTAATGAATCATGCCAAAGCGGCCAAGACCTTACATGACCTGAATCCGTTTACTTCACTTGCGATTCCACATGCTGCGATTGCCGGGGTTTGCCTGTTCCTGTCTGGCCTGCTCGCAGGTTATTTTGACAATATGGCGGTATATCGTAAGGTCGGACCACGCCTGAAAGCGCATGCCCGTCTGGCTAACCTGATGGGACAAGAGCGCTTAAACAAATTTTCCGAATATATGGAACGTAATTTGGGAGCCTTGGGGGGTAACTTTATTTTCGGGATCATGCTCGGCAGTATGGGCACCATTGGTTTTATTCTCGGTATGCCGCTGGATATTCGTCATATTGCTTTTGCTTCGGCCAACTTTATTCAAGGACTAATAAATATTAATGGGCCTGATATCGGCCTGGTGGTGGTTTCGTTTCTAGGTGTTCTACTGATTGGTCTGACTAACCTGTTTGTCAGTTTTAGTCTGACCATTATTGTGGCATTACGTGCGCGTCGGGTGCGTTTCGAACAATGGAAACCACTGGCGAAACTAGTCATGACCCATTTCCTGACTCGACCGAGCGATTTCTTCTGGCCACCAAAGCAAGATGTTGATATTGACGAAAATCATACAACCAGCAAAGGTTGAAACTGAGACAATTCTTGTTGATTTATCAACAGAATTACCTAATAAAAATATGGATTTTGTATAAATTACGCACACTTGAAAAAAAGTGTACTGACAAGTACACTTCAGGACAGACGGTTAACCGGTATCATGTCGGTTAGAAAGAACAAGGATATCTGGCATGCCCTACTTGTTGCTTTTTATCGGTTTTTTTATTTGATTTTCAGTGTGTTCGTTCATCTTGATTCAGTTTATAGCAAGTTTGATTTGCTGATTGCTGAATAAATAAAGTACTGCACAGAGATCTGTCTGTATTAAATGACCGCAGCCATAAGGTGCCTATATGGCATGCCATTTGTATTACTTTTAACCATCTGCTGGTGTATTGCCCCAGTTTGGTATAAAAAGTATGCAAACTTAATTTTATATGTATCGGAATTCTTGGAGGATTTATTCTCAAATGGCGACTTAAAATTCTGATTGCCTCAGTATGGCCTTCTGGATGTTTCATAAATTGAACAATACAGATTGCCCATTCCAGTTATGACGTTTGGTGATTTACATCAGCCAGCAATATCTTCCTCATAAACTGATGGTGTGATGGGCATAAGAATTTTAAAAAACCTTTGGTGAATATAGCTTCCTCCAGAAGTAATCGCCGACCGGAGTATAAGTTTTATTTGGATCTTGTCATTGTATTTAATTTTTTAAATACAATAAGTTACAAATAAAAAATTTAGATAAAAATCTAATCGAGGTGGAACAATGATGTCTGCAAAGCTTTGGGCACCTGCCCTGACTGCTTGCGCATTAGCAACAAGTATCGCGCTTGTTGGCTGTAGCAAAGATCCTAAAGAGGGCCAGCAAGCTGGTGCTCAACAGCAAATGCCACCGACTGAAGTTGGTGTGCTGGTTGCACAGCCACAAAGCGTTGAGCAGTCTGTTGAACTCTCAGGTCGCACAACAGCATTTGAGATTTCAGAAGTACGTCCACAGGCGACTGGTGTCGTGCTAAAACGCTTATTCAGCGAAGGCAGCTATGTCCGTGAAGGTCAGGCGCTGTATGAAATCGACTCTAGTACTAACCGTGCCACAGTGGACAATGCTCGTGCAGCAATTGCACGTGCTGAGGCAAATCTGGGCGTGTTACGTGTTAAAGAAGGTCGTTACCGTCAACTGGTTGGTACTAACGCGATTTCCAAGCAGGAATATGATGACATTGTAGCGCAGGTTAAACTGGCTGAAGCTGATTTGAATGCGAACCGTGCAACATTGCGTAATGCTCAAATTAACTTAGGCTATTCAACTGTACGTGCGCCAATTTCTGGTCAGACTAACCGTTCTTCAATCACTGCAGGTGCGCTGGTAACTGCAAACCAGCCAGAGCCGCTGGTAACCATTCAGCGTCTGGATCCAATCTATGTAGATATTAATCAGTCAAGCGCGGAATTGCTGCGTCTGCGTCAGCAGTTGAGTAAAGGTGACCTGAACAGCTCTAATAACACACGTGTGAAGTTAAAACTGGAAGATGGCAGCATCTATCCGGTTGAAGGCCGTTTAGCATTCTCTGATGCTAGCGTGAATCCAGAAACTGGTACAGTGACACTGCGTGCAGTATTCCCGAACAAGAATCACCTGTTGCTACCAGGTATGTTTGCTACTGCGCAAATCGTTCAGGGTGAAGTACCAAATGCTTACCTGATTCCTCAGGCAGCATTAACACGTACGCCTACCGGTCAAGCTATGGCAATGTTAGTGGGTGCTGATAATAAGGTAATCTCACGCCCAGTCACTACTGCGGGTACACAAGGCCAAAACTGGATCGTGACTGAAGGTTTGAATCCGGGTGATAAAGTGATTGTAGATGGTATTGCGAAAGTAAAACCGGAACAACAGGTCGTGGCTAAACCTTACCAGCCTCAAGCTGCTGCACCACAGGGTGCTGCACAACCTGCTGCCCAACAACCTGGTGCAGCGCAAAAAGCGGATGATGCAAAAGAACAATCTGAACAAAAACCTGCTGCCAAAGCATAAGGAGTAAGGTTTATGGCTCAATTTTTTATTCATCGTCCTATCTTTGCCTGGGTGATTGCACTGGTCATCATGCTGGCAGGTATTTTGACCCTGACCAAAATGCCGATTGCCCAGTATCCGACCATTGCACCGCCTACAGTCACGATTTCTGCGACTTATCCAGGTGCATCTGCTGAAACAGTCGAAAATACTGTAACTCAGATCATCGAGCAGCAAATGAATGGTCTGGATGGTCTGCGTTATATCTCATCTAACAGTGCGGGTAACGGTTCTTCGTCTATTTCCTTGAACTTTGAACAAGGTGTCGATCCTGATATCGCACAGGTTCAGGTCCAGAACAAATTACAGTCTGCGACTGCACTTCTTCCTGAAGATGTACAGCGTCAGGGTGTGCGTGTTACCAAATCAGGCGCCAGCTTCCTGCAGGTATTGGCTTTCTATTCACCTGATGGCAGCATGACCGCCGATGATATCAAAGACTATGTAAATTCGAACATTTCTGAACCTTTAAGCCGTGTGGCTGGGGTGGGTGAAGTTGAGGTCTTTGGTGGTTCTTATGCTATGCGAATCTGGCTTGATCCAGCCAAAATGGCGAGCCTGCAAGTCACGCCAAGTGATATTGCGACTGCCATCCGTACCCAGAATGCTCAGGTCGCTGTGGGTCAGCTCGGTGGTGCACCCGCTGTTGAAGGACAAGTCCTGAATGCGACTGTCACCGCACAAAGCCTGCTGCAAACTCCAGAACAGTTCAGCAATATCTTCCTGAAAAACACCACTTCGGGCGCACAAGTCCGTCTGGGTGATGTTGCACGGGTTGAACTCGGTGCAGATAACTATCAGTTTGATTCGAAGTTTAACGGTAAACCGGCTGGTGGTGTAGCAATTAAACTTGCCACTGGCGCGAATGCGCTCGATACGGCACAGGCTGTTGAAGAACGCTTAAAAGAATTACGTCCCAACTATCCACAAGGTATGGTCGACCAACTAGCTTTTGACACCACGCCATTTATTGAACTGTCGATCAAGAGTGTAGTTAAAACGCTGATCGAAGCAATTATTCTAGTGTTCCTGGTCATGTTCCTGTTCCTGCAGAACTGGCGTGCTACCATTATTCCAACCATGGCAGTTCCAGTCGTGGTATTGGGTACCTTTGCCGTGATTAATGTCTTCGGCTTCTCGATTAATACCCTAACCATGTTTGCCATGGTACTGGCGATTGGTCTTCTGGTCGATGACGCGATTGTTGTGGTCGAGAACGTCGAACGGGTCATGGTGGAAGAGCATCTGGATCCGGTTTCTGCAACTGAAAAGTCGATGAAACAGATTTCTGGTGCACTGATTGGTATTACCTCGGTGCTATCGGCAGTATTCGTTCCAATGGCTTTCTTCGGTGGAACCACCGGGGTTATTTATCGTCAGTTCTCGATTACGCTGGTCACAGCAATGGTCTTGTCGCTGATAGTGGCATTAACCTTTACCCCTGCCCTATGTGCGACCCTGCTGAAACAGCATGATCCGAACAAGCCGCAAAGTAATGGTATTTTTGCGCGTTTCTTCCGCTGGTTTAATAGCAGTTTTGACAAGGTTTCTGTGAAATATCAGGGCGGCGTCAACCGTATGACTCACAGCAAGATTTTCTCAGGCGTGGTGTATGCCGTGGTACTGGGTATTATTGTGCTGTTATTCCAGAAACTGCCTTCTTCGTTCTTACCGGATGAAGACCAAGGTGTCGTTATGACGCTGGTTCAGTTACCACCAAATGCAACACTGGAACGTACTGACAACGTGGTTAACACCATGACGAATTATTTCTTGGAAAACGAGAAAGAGCATGTCGAGTCCGTGTTTAGTGTGGCAGGTTTCTCCTTTACCGGTGTGGGTCAAAATGCAGGTCTGGCGTTTATTAAACTGAAAGACTGGTCAGAGCGTAACAGTCCGGAAGCTCAAGTGGGTGCCATTATTCAACGTGGTATGGCGTTGAACATGATTGTCAAAGATGCATCTTATATCATGCCATTGCAGCTTCCTGCGATGCCTGAACTCGGTGTATCGGCTGGCTTTAACTTACAGCTCAAAGCTGCAAGTGGTCAAAGTCATGAGCAACTTCTGGCAGCACGTAATACGATTCTGGGTTTGGCAGCACAAGACTCGCGTCTCGCTGGTGTACGTCCAAATGGTCAGGAAGATACCCCACAGTACCGTGTCATTGTCGATCATGCACAAGCTGGTGCACTCGGTGTCAGTGTTGCTGAAATTAACAGCACCATGGGTATTGCTTGGGGCGGTTCGTATATCAATGACTTCATTGATCGTGGTCGTGTCAAGAAAGTCTATGTTCAGGGTGAAGCTGGCTCACGTATGATGCCGGAAGATCTGGACCAATGGTATGTACGTAATAATCGCGGTGAAATGGTGCCATTCTCAGCATTTGCCACGGGCGAATGGGTGTATGGTTCACCACGTCTTGAACGTTATAACGGCGTATCGTCGATGAACATTCAGGGTACTCCTGCTCCGGGTATCAGCTCGGGTGATGCAATGGTGGCCATGGAAGAGATCATAGCGAAGTTACCAGAAATGGGCTTGCAAGGTTTCGACTTCGAATGGACAGGTCTGTCTTTAGAAGAGCGTGAATCTGGTGCTCAAGCACCGTTCCTGTATGCCCTTTCATTACTGATCGTGTTCCTGTGTCTTGCTGCATTGTATGAAAGCTGGTCTATTCCATTCTCGGTACTTCTGGTGGTGCCATTGGGTATTGTCGGCGCATTGCTCATGACCTATGGAGGAATGGTGCTGCTGCAAAATCCGAACCTGTCGAATAACATTTACTTCCAAGTGGCGATTATTGCCGTGATTGGTCTGGCTGCGAAGAATGCGATCTTGATCGTAGAGTTCGCAAAAGACCTTCAGGAACAAGGTGAAGAGCTGTTTGACGCGACAATGCATGCTGCGAAAATGCGTTTGCGTCCAATCATCATGACAACTCTAGCCTTCGGTTTTGGTGTACTTCCACTGGCTCTGTCTTCAGGTGCAGGTGCAGGTAGCCAGCACTCGGTAGGTTATGGTGTACTCGGTGGTGTAATCAGTTCAACACTGTTGGGTATCTTCTTTATTCCAGTCTTCTATGTCTGGATCCGGACGGTGTTCAAGTACAAACCAAAACAACAAAATAAACAGGAGCAAACCTCGTGATGCATAAAGTATGGTCTGTTTCAGGTCGTGGCATTGCGGTTTCTGCACTTGCGCTTGCTTTGACAGCTTGTCAAAGCATGCGTGGCCCAGAGCCCGTGGCACAAGCCGACATTCCGCAAAGCTATATCGGTTCTGCCTCAGGCACTTCCGTTGCTGAGCAAGGTTATAAAGATTTTTTTGCTGATCAACGCTTGGTTCAAGTTATTGATTTAGCTTTAAACAATAACCGCGATTTACGTACTGCAGCGCTGAATATTCAGCGTGCGCAGCAAGCGTACCAGATCACTGAAAATAATCAGCTTCCAACGATTGGTGCCAGTGGCAGCGTATTGCGTCAGGACACCATGAGTACACAAAGCCGTGGTGCAACGACAACCTATAATGTTGGTCTAGGTGTGACTGCCTACGAACTTGACTTCTGGGGGCGTGTACGCAGTTTGAAAGACAATGCTTTAGATACTTATCTGGCCACTGCGAGTGCGCGTGATGCAACACAAATCTCGCTGATCAGTCAGGTAGCACAGGCATGGTTAAATTATTCATTTGCCAATGCTAACTTGAAGCTTGCCAATCAAACCCTGCAAACCCAGCTTGAGTCTTTTAACCTCAACAAGAAACGTTTTGATGTGGGCATCGACAGTGAAGTTCCTGTTCGTCAGGCACAGATTTCTGTAGAAACTGCACGTAATGATGTAGCGAACTACAAGACTCAGGTAGCACAGGCACAAAACCTGCTAAATCTACTTGTCGGCCAGTCTGTACCAGCAAATTTACTGCCAGCTGATCGAGTGACCCGCATTACCACAGCATCCGCTTTGGGTTCAGGCCTTCCAAGTGATCTGCTGGTAAACCGCCCGGACATTCGTACTGCGGAATATCAACTGTCTGCTGCAGGTGCCAACATTGCTGCTGCACGCGCCCGTTTATTCCCTACCATCAGTCTGACCGGTTCAGCAGGTTATGCTTCAGCTGACTTAAGCGATCTGTTTAAATCAGGAAGTTTCGTCTGGTCGCTGGGTCCTAGTCTGGATATTCCGATCTTCGATTGGGGTACACGTAGAGCAAATATCAGAATTTCAGAAACAGACCAGCAAATCGCGCTGTCTGATTATGAAAGATCGATTCAGTCTGCTTTCCGTGAAGTCAACGATGCACTAGCAGTGCGTCAGAACATTGGCGACCGTTTAGCTGCACAACGTCGTCTGGTGGATGCAACCAATACGACGTATCGTCTGTCCAATGCCCGCTTCCGTGCCGGAATCGACAGCTATTTAACTGTCTTGGATGCACAGCGTACTTCGTATGCAGCCGAACAAGGCTTGTTATTGCTGGAACAGGCGAACCTGAACAACCAGGTAGAATTGTACAAATCTCTGGGTGGTGGTTTAAAAACCAATACCTCAGATACGATTCAATACCCGCCATCTACAGCTGAACGTAAACAGGCAAATCAGCAGTAAGTCTCGGTTTTCGATCTTATTGAAAAAGCTCACTTCGGTGGGCTTTTTTATTGCTTTTTATCGTGGAGTTTCTTATCTTCAAAGGAACAGAATCAGGTTCTCTATCCCTTATGCTACTCAGTAATCTGGAATCCGTCCCGGGACATGTTATTAGCCGTCAAATCGATGTGGTCTATGGCAGTACGGTACGTAGTAAACACGTTGGCCGTGATTTGCTCGCAGGATTGAAAAATATTGTTGGCGGTGAGCTGACTGCCTATACCGAACTTCTGGAAGAATCGCGCCAAGAAGCGATGAACCGGATGATTGAAAAAGCTCGTCAGATGGGTGCCAATGCAATTGTCGGCATTCGTTTCTCAACATCTAATATCGCCCAGGGTGCATCTGAACTGTTTGTATATGGTACAGCGGTGATAGTGGAGCCGAATGTTCCAAAGCTTCCAGATCCCTTCCCTTCAGCAGGTTAAGCTATGGATAACCTGATTTTTCAGTTTGTCGTTTTTGCCCTGCTGTTTTCGGTAGGTTTTGGCTTTGGTCGTTATTATGAACGAAAACATCTAAAAGAGCTGGCGGAACAGGAAGTACGGCTTGCTCATATTGTGCTGGATACTCACCGTTTTACAACTTCAGAATTTGAAGGTCAGCTGATTAGCTCCAATGTAGTGATTTCCCATGATTATTTTAAATATGTGATTGCCAATATTCAGAACATTTTGGGTGGACGTCTGGTCAGCTATGAAAGTATTGTGGAACGTGCACGCCGGGAAGCTGTTGTTCGCCTGAAGCGTGAAGCCGAGAAAATCGGTGCTACTCAGATTATGGGATTACGCTTGAGTACTACAGAACTGGGCATGCAAGGTGGAATGGTGGAAGTCTTTGCTTATGGCACTGCCATTAAAAAGCCTTAAGTCTTAGATTCAAAGTCGCTCAGTGAATAATATTCCATTCAGATGATCGATTTCATGCTGCACAATCCGTGCAGCAAAGCCACTAAATTCAGCATCAACCTGCACACCTTCCATGGTGTAATAACGCACCCGGATATCTTGTGCCCGGGCAACTTTGCCTCTTTGATCCGGCACACTCAAACAGCCCTCCTCACCCAGAATTTGTGCTTCAGAAACATATACAATTTCCGGATTGAGCATCGTCACTGCTTCCATATACGGTGCATTGGGATAACGCAGGTTTGAACGTGAAGCGACAATAATGATCCGCTTGGAAATATGCACTTGCGGGGCAGCAATACCTACCCCCTGACGGTCAAGCATGGTATCCATCATGGATTTACTGAGCTGATACAGCCACTCACTGCCGAATTCAGAATCTGCCACAGCAGTTGCAACGAGTCCTAAAATTTCCTCATCTTGCCTGGCCACGGTTAACACAGTCATGTCAAATCTCTCTTTATTTAAGGCAGTCCCTCTACTCTTTATAGACCAGTTTTAGCGTATTCCAAATCAGAATTTGTGTAATCTGTATCACTGAAAACTTTTTTAAACTAATCGCTTTATCAGGAAAGAATATCAATACATACTAAAAAATAAGTCATCTCTATTTTTTAGTTCAGTTCTTTGCTCAATTTCAACTTTTATTATTCCAAAGCATTTTATAAATATCTTTTTTTATAACTTTTAGTTTATTTTGAGCAAAGAAAGATTGATTATTCAATAAAAAATGTTTCTTTTAAAATCAAACAAATACTCAGTAATGGATTAAGGATTTCAGCATGGATGCACCTCCGCGCCTCTCACAAGCAGATAAACGCACTCTTGGACTTTCATCACTGGGCGGCGCGCTCGAGTTTTATGATTTTGTCATCTATGTGTTTTATGCCAAGCTCATTTCAGAGCTATTCTTCCCCAGCACACTCAGTCCTTTCTGGGCCATGTTGAATACCTACGGCATTTTTGCTGCGGGTTATTTCTTCCGTCCATTGGGCGGGGTAGTGATGGCACATTTTGGTGATCTAATTGGACGTAAGCGTCTGTTTAGTTTATCAATTCTGTTAATGGCACTACCTACTCTGATGATCGGGGTCATGCCGACCTTTGAAAGCATTGGTTATGCAGCGCCAATTCTGTTGCTGTTAATGCGTGTGCTACAAGGAATTGCCATTGGTGGTGAAATTCCTGCTGCCTGGACTTTTGTCTCTGAACATGTCCCTGAGCGTCGTATCGGGATTGCCAATGGTGTGCTTACCGCAGGCCTGTCACTCGGGATTCTGCTGGGAGCCTTGATGTCACTCTTTATTTCCTTACAGTTCTCTGAAGCAGAAATTAAAGACTGGGCATGGCGTATTCCCTTTATCCTCGGCGGTATTTTTGGTTTTGTAGCGTTGTACCTGCGGAGTTACCTGAAAGAAACACCGGTATTTAAAGCCATGCAAGCCAAAAAAGAACTGGCAAAAGAATTGCCGGTGAAACAGGTTCTGGCAAAGCATAAAACCGGTGTCGTGATTGGAATGCTTTTTACCTGGTTCTTGACGGGCTGTGTAGTGGTACTGATTCTGGCGATGCCAAACCTGCTGGTCGGTGCTTTTGGTTTTGAACGTGCCAATGCTTTCAAAATGCAAAGTGCGGCGATTGTGATGCAAATGGTGGGCTGTGTACTGGCAGGTGTATTGGTCGATCGTTTTGGTGCTGGGCGTGTTATTCTGTTTGGTTCTCTTCTAGTTGCGACTATGGCGGGCATTTTCTATAACAGTCTAGGCCATGTTGCACCGTCAACCGTGTTCATGCTGTATATGTTGTTAGGTTTAAGCTCCGGTACAGTCGGGATGGTGTCTTACAGCATGGTGAAAATGTTTCCAGCACAGATCCGCTTTACCGGTATCTCTTTCTCCTACAATCTGGCCTATGCCATTGCCGGCGGAATTACCTTGCCACTCGTACAATGGCTTAGCCTGTATAGCAATATTGGTGCAATGTACTATGTCTGGACTGTATGCCTGGTGACCTTGTTCACCGCCCTGATTTACAGAAGTAAATTTGAAAAATCGGCAATCTGATCAATAAAATATTGTGATAAAAAAGAGCCCAAATATGGGCTCTTTGTTTGACCTTCTTGCCATTTACGCAGTCAGACTTTTACGGATTTCATCTTCAATGATACTGATTTCAATCTGGCTAAATTTGCGGATTTCGCCTTCCGCATGTTTTTCTAGCATGCCGCCGACCAATGGCACCTTTACTTTTACGGTCCAGTCCAGTTGAAACTCAATCTGACGTTCATCACCTTTTACTGCGCGTTGGCAAGTCGCTTCGATTGGCAGGTTCGCACCAAGCTCCACTGTAGAAGTTAAATGTTCCAGATTACTGATGTCGGTACGTTGCAGACGAAAAGCATCACGTAACAGTTTTTTTGCGATATCTGGAATATTCACGTCCAAGTTATATGCACGTTTCAAGGTATAGATTTCACCCTGTTTCTCAGAAACCAGAATCTCCATGTTCTGCGCCGGAATACGACGACAGACCGCTTCGTGCATGCTGATATCACTGACCAGACGTTTGAATTCATCAATAGAAACACCATTGATGTTTGCCTTTACAGTAAATTGATGTGCCATGTGGTTTTCCTTTTTATTTTTTAAATTGTGGATGTGGCTTGTATTGGGGAAGCTTATTATAAAGCCAAATTCAGGATCAGATAACTTTGCTGTATATCGACAGTATTAAACTGAATTTCTGATCCAGAGTCATTATGCAGTGTTTAGGTAAATTAAGGCACATAAGTCAATCATCCACCTTTAACCACACTTGAGTTTTCACGCCACTACTGATGATCAGCTTGGCTCCGGGATAGTAAATGACAGCTTCAAACTCATCTGCACCATCATCCAGCCCAGAGGTATACCAGGTCGTACCTTTCGGAAAATCATTCAGCCAGGTAGCCTTATAAAAATCTGATACCGAATCAAACTGGAGATACTGCTGCGGCTTTGCCTGAATTTTCCGTGCCAATTCGATAAAAAGACCCAGTTGGGCCTGCCGGAAGTCAATCAGTATTGTCGTGCTCCTGACAAAAGCAGATTTTAGCATGCTGACTGCTTGCGAATAACAGATAGGGATATTTGCAAAGTGACATATGGCTGAGGACCTTGATCCTATAGAATATATGCACTGGCTTCATCAATAGACAAAAAACAAGAATGAGGGCTATTAATGGTTAAGAAAATTATAGACCAAACAGATTGCATCAACCTGAACAGTTATCCGTATTCATTCAAAACTTTATTAGGCACAATGTGCATGGTCTGACTCAAAACGATGTTCATATCGATGTTCTTCCCCATGCCGGTCCACATGCGTATAGAAAACTCCATAACGTCCCACATAATACTCGATAGATTGACCATAAAAATTCCAGTAAATAGACCACTCCCCCAAGTCCATTTTTCGGATCACACTATTGGTCTGCAACGGCATTCGATTCAACCATTTCTGCTGCAAACCTTCAGCCTGAGTACGCTCGGTAATAATCGCAGGCTGCTTAAATAACATTTTAGCGATATCATCGAACAGTTCCAGCTCGTAAGCATCTACCGTCATAGCCAGTTCATGTGGCTTTTGTGCAGTAGAAATAGACGTTTGATCTTGGGAAGATGGCGGCACTGCTTCAGGCTTTAAGCGCTGACCATGATAGCGGGCTTTATAGATTTTGAAGGCGATTATCCAAGCAACATACATCACCAACACACTACAGATAACAAGCATTACTTTGACCATAGGCTAAGTCTCTTATTCATTTTTCTTATCTTCAATCTGTAACCACAGATCTACTCTATTACAGTTCATTTACAAACCATAACATACTGATTGAAAAATACCCAACTTTAGTCATTTCAAGATATTTCAAAAACTTTATATTTCCCACTATAGGATGATTTCTTTAAATACCTCTAAAATATTTTTTATACTGACTAAAGAATTTAGCTCTAATGGAAATGCGAATAAAAATCAATACACACTGTCTGACAATTTAAACAAGCCACACAAATGCGCCACAGAAACGCTGTATAAAGAGTTTTTTTGCCGGAAAATTCCCTAAAAATATAACAATCCTAGACTTTCATTCATACTTTAGATGCTGCTAAATGAAACACTCGTTATTATTTAGTTTAGTTAAATTTGCCTTATGATTCGTGAAGGAAAGGTTCAGGATATTCCTCAAATTGTACATGTTGTTCATGACAGTATTCGCTCCTGTGTCATGGATCATCAACGTGAGGAAACCCGTATACAAACCTGGCTTGAAGCATTTACCCATTCCACCCTGATTGTGGAAATGCTATATAACGATTGCTGGGTGTATACCCTACATGACAGAGTGGCCGGTTTTCTGATGGTGAGTGATCAGGGAGAAATCCGCATGCATTATGTAAGTAGCGGTATGCAGCGCATGGGATATGGAACACAGTTATTTTATTACATGCTGGATTTTATGACGCCTAAAAAAATTGACCGTCTTGAAATTGAAACCACACGAACTGCATTGCCCTACTATACTAAACTTGGTTTTCAGAAGACTTCTCCCCACATGCAGGATGAACCTGCGTTGCACCTTTTCAAAGCTTTATCTTCCAGCACCTATCCTCAGTTCTGATCAGGCTGCAACAGCCTTGCTTTTGATTTGGTCTCTACCTGCAAGTTTGGCTTCATACAGATGCTGGTCTGCTGTTTTCATTAGTGTATGAATATCTGCATAAGGATGATGAGCATCCATATAGGCAACCCCTATACTCACAGTGACATAATCTTTATCATCCCCACGGTTGTCATGTTCTAACTGCTCTGCCCGCACTGCAAGCAGGACAATTTCAAGAATTTCCCGGGCTTCCGCAATCGGCATATCATGTAACAGAATTGCGAATTCTTCCCCTCCGTAACGCGCTAAATATCCCTGTTTAGGCAGAACCTGCTGAATCACCTGAACCAGCCGTTGCAATACTTCATCACCTTTTAAGTGACCATAGTAATCATTATATTTTTTAAAGTAGTCCACATCGATCATGGCAAAGGACAAGGTCTGTTCAGGATGTTGAATGGTCTGATTAAACAGGCGCTGGATTTCTTCATTTAAGGCACGCCGGTTATAGGCGCCAGTCAAGGCATCGACATTAATCTGATATTGCAGTTTAGTATTCAGTTCATGTAGCTGTGCTGTTCTTTCTCGAACCTTCTGATCCAGTGAACTGTTCAAGACCATTAATTTATTATTCAGTCGCTCGGTATAGTAGGTTTGATGGGCATAATTACGAGATTGTTGAAACATAATGATCAAGGCATACAGACTGGTCGAAATAAATGACAGATGTACGCTCTCAATTACATTCAGTAATACCAGATAATCATTAAGAAAAGTCACACACAGAAAGATGATGGCAAACAGGTTAGTGGACGAATATTCATCCCCTTGAGAAAGTGTCACATAAAACCCGTAAATAAAATTACCCAGTATCACCAGACCATAGATAACACTATACAAAGCCAGACGCTCAAAAACTTCCGGTGTGCTGAACAATGTTACTGCGATATTAAAAATTAGTAATCCCGCACCTACGTAATAAATTGAACGTCGGATATAACGTGGCTTAAACAGGTACATGTAGCTCAGGAAGAATAAGATTGCCAGAAAAGTGAACAGATATTCTAGACGAGCGCCCCATAACCAACTGATTTTACTTACAATGGCGTATGGATGTGGCGCAGAAAACAGATTATGCAGTGCCAAAAAAATAATAAATAAGCCAAAAATAAATACACTGCGGCTATTTCGCTCCACAGATCCGCGAAACAGGGAAAATAAAATGGTAAATAGTCCTACACCCAGCACTGTGCCACAGACCACGGCGATACTCATCATTTGCAACATAAACTGTCGGTTAATGGTCGCAGAGGGGCCAATTTTCAGAGGCTTTTCTAGTCCGCCATGCAAATTAGTATAGTTGGAAACCTGAATACTTAAAGTGAAATATTCATTCTGTGGCACAAAAGATGCGATCTTAGGTGCCTTTTCAGTCACCTGCCCGGTCGAGGTTTTACTGATTTCACCAAGACGCAGCAAGATATCCCCATTTAAATAAATGCTATAAGCACCATACTGACTCGGAATCTGAATCGCTAAACGTTGTCCGATAAATTGTTTGGGAATTTTAAAATGGCTAATAAAAGTGCCATAGGTGGCATTAGTTCCGGTAAGACTCTTGAATGAAGCTGGAAGTTCAACTACTTGTGATTCGAGTTCAGGATCTGGTTGCTCAATGAACTGACGTGGATAGAACTGCCATTTGCCTTGCAACAAGGTGGTACTATCTTCATTAAATTTTAGTTCGGTGACCTCTTTTTGATGAGTAAGGAAATAAGATTCTGGAGCAGCATCATATTGAGCCCACACGATCCGTGTAGTCCCCATCAAAAATATCAGCATCAACCACGATGCCAATATCAGCATAATCCCCCTAAACCTGAGCAAAAAGACCATCCTGTAGCTACTGTTATTAATTCTAATGTACGTGGAATGTTGGATATTGCCAATGATTTTTCATATAAAAAAGCAGGATAACCGACGAGCTATCCTGCTGCTGAATTCCTGACATATTGTACTGTTTAGAAAGTCACATAATATCAGTCACGTGTTTTAACATCATACAGTTCGATTTCAAAAATCAGGTTGGAATTCGCCGGGATAATGTTCCCCATTTTACGTTCACCATAAGCCAGATGAGCAGGTACGATCAGCTTACGTTTGCCCCCCACTTTCATGCCGATGATGCCTTGATCCCAGCCTTTAATCACACGACCAGTGCCGATGACCGTCTCAAAATAATTACCACGATCCAGCGATGAATCAAACTTGGTTCCATCTTCCAGCCAGCCAGTGTAATGCGTGGTAATCAGTGCACCTTTTACCGCTTCTTTACCTTCACCCACCACCAGGTCAATAATTTCTAGTTCTTTGGTCATCGCCAATATCCTTCATTTTGCAAATAGCCCTAGTATAAACACGATTGAGCCAAATTCCTCAGACTTTAACTGCAATGGATCAAAAGCTGAGTTCCTGAATCTTCTTATCCTGTAATAAATACTGGGTTAATTTCTGGTGATTTTTAGCCGAACCCATCAGGATCCAGCGGCCTGTGATCCGCCGGTCAATTTTTTGCTGGCTGGAATGAATGACTTTTAATTTGTATTGTTTAAACAGTTTTTCATAATGATCCGGCTCATGCTGCTCAAAAGGACAGACAATTTCGTAGTTACGTTCTTGATTCAGATGCTCAATCCCACGTTGCACATAGACCAGTAGAACCAGTACGATCAGCACGATCACCGTTGCCCAGACACTTAACAGTTCATAGCCGGCACCGACTGCCATGCCCAGTGCAGCTGTCATCCAGATCGTAGTTGCAGTGGTAATACCAGAAATCCGGTTATCATCTTTTAAAATCACTCCGGCTCCCAGAAAACCCAGGCCAGTTAAGACATTGGCTGCCAGACGGTCGGGGTTGGCGACGCCGATTTTTAAGGAAATAATAGTAAATAGACAGGAACTCAGACTGACCATGATCATTGTACGCAGTCCGGCAGATTTACTATGATATTCCCGTTCTGCTCCAATAACCGCACCAATCACGACTGCTAACAGCAAATCATAAAGTTCATGATACATGCTTCGTCCCTGGAACTTATTATTCTCTCCAGATATACGAAATATTGGGGCGAGGACACAAGTCGAAACTTGCATCCTTGTGAGTTGTTATTGTAACTGTTCCCACTCAATCACAGCCTGTGCCTGATCGCCAATCAAAGTCCATTCACTATCCATGATGTTTAGCTGCAACTGCATAGTGCGTTCACACAGTTGTTGTACCGCTTCGGTACTGGCCGGAGACAGCTTCCACACTTCCACATTGGATAGGGTCTTCAGTTTAGAACTGCGCTTGTACCATTCATCAACAGAAGTACCATAAGCCACGACTGCAACTTTCTTGCAACGGGCACTTGCCTTTTTGACCTTATCTTCATCGGGCAAGCCGACTTCGATCCACTGTATCAGTTGACCGGTCAGGTCTTTCTCCCAGAGAGCAGGTTCATCAGTTTCAAACAGGTCTTTAGTAAATTCAAGCGCTTCACCAGCAAAACGTGCATAAGCCAAAACACGCACCATTAGACGTTCAATGGTTTCCGAAGGATGCAATGCCATCGTTAACTGATAGTCTTCATAACGATGGTTATCCATATCGGCAATATTCAGGTCAGCCTTGTAAATCGTTGCTTTAAGCGCCATAACACAATCCTCAAATTTGGCGCCTAGCATATAAGATTTATATCGATTTTGCTGAACAGATTTATCGCCATTCCAGAAAATTTAGCCAGCAGAATGTCCTGCTTCCGCATCAATCCGGCATTGCATCAGCGCAGTTTCAAAATTCAGCCAGTCACGTTCAGTCTGGTAAATAATCTCGACCCGGTTATCAATACCCTCTTCTGCTGACTGATAGTTAAACTGCTCCGGATTAAAGTTAAAGCTTTTCCAGCCCTGATTGGTATTAAAAATCCCTTTGATACGTAGCCAGTCCTGCTGTTCACAGAGCAAATCAAGCAGATCATAAAAATCAAACTGCCAGCGTTTTGGCAACTTCCAGCCAGCCACTGCATAACCTTGTGCGGATTCCACATAATGATAAGGTAGCTGCTGGATTTTCACTGCAACCACATCTGCGCCAAGGGAACGCTGCTGTTTTAACAAGGGCTGAATCTGACGAACAGAACCGATATAGTCCTGCTTGAGCTGTTCAATATCAATCTGGCCATTTGCACTAAATAACCAGACCTGGTTATAAGCCTGGTACTCTTGCTGTAGCTGTTTCAAACTTTCCTGATCTTCTGCAGTCATTAAATCGGTATGCGACACAATGACAATATGGGCAGCCTTGAGCTGATCGGCATACAGGTTCTGGGTCGTCCAGACCTGATCATGCAAACGCGAACCATCGACGACAGTCATTAATGCCTGCATCTTCAGATGAGTCTGCCAGTGCGGTTCTGTGAGCTGTTCCAATAACTGCGCTGGATGCCCCAACCCGGTCGGTTCAATAAACAGTCGATCTGGCTTGGATTCGGATAATAATCGCGACAGTGCCACCTGCATTGGCAACTGACTGCTACAGCATAAACAGCCACCTAATAGTTCTTTGACTGCGTAGCCTTCATGTTGTGGTAATAAGGCTTGATCCACGCCAATCTGACCAAACTCATTCATCAAAACCGCCCAGACTTCATTTTCCGGCTTTTGACTGAGCAAATGCTTCAGTAGTGTGGTTTTTCCTGCCCCTAAAAAACCGGAAATAATATGCACGGGCACTGCAGATGAAGGAGAAAGGAGTTTCAAGGCGAGCTCACATAGCAATGAAAATGAGGAGATTGATACATTATAACAATGCCATTTGGCTTGCAGGGAGTTAATTTACTGATGTAACTAGTAAGTTCCTCAAAACTTCAATTCTGTCAGTTTTTACCAATTTTCAGCGTAGGCAACCACTGACACAAGCTTAAAATTTAACCAATTATGAAATGTTTTAAAACATTTTAATTGATTTTTTGGGGTTAAATTTAACAAAAATAAAACATAACCCTGAGTTTTGTATACCGGACGTACACATTGTTCTATAGCTTCTGTTAAATCAATTGCGGTACGAATTTTCAGCCCCTAGCATAAGTCCCTGTTGTGTTGATGTGATGGTCAACGCAATAAATGACTTGTGAATAAAACCTATAAGGATGCCAAACATGAACTATGCTCAAATTCTACTTGCAACTACACTCAGCGCAGCAGCGGCAACTAGCTTCGCAGCAACTAAAACCACAGATAGCAAAGCAACAACTGAAGAAGAAAAAGTTGTCGTGAGCACTCAGGAGCTTCCTGAAACTCAAGCTGCAACTGCTCCGGCGACTGCAGAACAACCAGCGTCTGAAGCAGCTGTAGAACCTGCAACTAAAACACCAAAAGCATCCTCTGCTCAATAAGGCAATTTTGCTTTTACCGATAATGAGTAGCCGTTCATTCGGGTACTCATAGCTCCTGTTGGGTAACTCTCCAGTGGATTTATAGTCCATACTCTACAGGAACTTTAAATGGCTGATTGCAGACCTCTGCATTCAGCCGTTTTTTCTAAGCTCTTTTTGCTTTCCATCATAATAAATGATGATTATTAAATCACTCCCGACTATGAGATATATTAATGAATTTTAATATTTATCAACAATATAAATATTAAAATTGTTTTTTCACCATGCATTATAACTATGTAGCACCGACTATGGCATAGCTTGTTTAGACTTTGGATTTAGCCCTTAATCAACTTCATTCTGGACGGATTTAAGGAACCTTGCGATGAGCAATGCAAATTACACAACTGAAGTAGCCATTTTGGGTGCAGGTCCGGTAGGTCTGACGATTGCCAACTACCTGAGTAAACAGGGTGTACAGGTCACTGTAGTTGAACAGCTGGACAGCCTGATTGATTACCCTCGTGCAATTGGCATTGATGATGAATCATTGCGTACGATTCAATCATTAGGTCTGGTGGATCAGGTTCTTCCACATACCACACCCAACCATGCGATGCGTTTCCTGACTCCAAAAGGTCGCTGTTTTGCGGATATTCAACCACTGACACGTGAGTTTGGTTTCTCTCGCCGTAATGCATTTATTCAGCCACAGGTAGATAATGTTCTGCTGCAAGGTCTAAAAAAGTATAAGAAAACTGAAGTACTGTTCTCTCGTCACCTGACTCATTTCAGCCAGGATGCTGACGGCGTAACACTAAATGTTCAGAGCAAAGATGGTGGTTCGGAAGTTGTACGCGCGCAATACCTGATCGCATGTGATGGCGGTAACTCTTATGTGCGTCGTACTTTAAATATTCCATTTGAGGGTGAAACTGCACCAAACCAGTGGATTGTGATCGATATCGACAATGACCCATTGGCAACCCCGCATATTTACCTGTGCTGTGACCCGGTGCGTCCTTATGTATCTGCTGCCCTGCCTCACGGTATCCGTCGTTTCGAATTCATGGTCATGCCAGGTGAAACGCAGGAAGAATTGAGCAAGCCAGAAAATATTGCCAAGCTATTGTCTAAAGTCCTGCCAAATACTGATGGTATTGAAGTGATCCGTCAGCGTGTTTATACCCATAATGCGCGTATTGCGGACAAATTCCGTGCCGACCGTATTCTGCTTGCCGGTGATGCTGCGCACATTATGCCTGTATGGCAAGGTCAAGGCTATAACAGCGGTATGCGTGATGCCTTTAACCTGGCCTGGAAAGTAGCACTAGTGGTACAAGGCAAAGCAGGCCCAGACTTGCTGGACTCTTACCAGGTAGAACGTAAGGACCATGCCAAAGCGATGATCGATCTTTCAGTCATGGCAGGGCATGTGCTTGCGCCACCGAAAAAATGGCAAGGTTTTGTGCGTGACGGTATTGCCTATGCATTGAACTATATTAAGCCAATCAAACAGTACCTGCTGGAAATGCGCTTTAAACCAATGCCGAAATATCATGATGGTGCGTTACTGGCGAATGCTCAGAAAGATTCTCCAGTTGGCAAAATGTTCATTCAGCCACAGGTCAAACTGGAATCTGGTGAAACAGTATTACTGGATGAAGTCATTGGTAATGATTTTGCTATCATTGCCTGGGGTGTAGATCCGAAATGGGGCTTAAGCAAGGAATCAATGCAGCAATGGAAAAAACTTGGTGTGAAGTTCATTCAGGTCATTCCTGCGGTTCAGCTGTCTAATCAACAGCGTAAGCGATATGAAGATGTTATTACCATTGGTGATATCGGCACTGATATCCGTACATGGTTTGGCAAGACCCAAGATTCTATCGTCATCCTGCGTCCAGACCGCTTCGTAGCAGCTCTTGCCATTCCTCAATCTATGGAAAGCACAAGTAAGGCGCTGTTCAACAAACTCCATGTTAAATAATAATTGACCTGACTTAAAAAACCACGCTACGGCGTGGTTTTTTATTTATGGATGAAAATAAATAAGGTTTCCGCTAAGTACGGTATCGCTGAAACCATGGAATATCTTTGAGTGAATCACGGTACGCCATCTGCTGTAGAAAAGGCTTGAACTCATCAAAAGGTGGTAATATTTCGGAGGAAATAGCAAAGATTAAACAATAAGCCACATATAAATCTGCAGCCGAACATTTTTCACCAAGTAAATATGGATTTGCTTTCTGTATTTCGTGCTTAAGGAAACTAAACACAGAATCTTCGTGACCAAAGCTCAGGCTTCTACGATTCTTTTCGATCTCTGTCTGAAGTACCTTGAGGTTTTTGATATCAATATATTCAGTCAAAGGACCATGGCAGAAGAACATCCATTTCAGATAAGCCCCGCGTTTAGGGTCATCTAGTGCAGGTGCCAGACCTTTCTCCCGATATTTATCTGCCAGATAGACATAAATTGCTGCCATTTCTGAAATGACAATACCGTCATCCACCAGACATGGAACCTTACCCATGGGATTAATCTGCTCATAGGCTGGCTGGTGCATCTCAGTATAAGCAATTTCAATCTGCTCAAGCTGATTTTCAATCTCCAGCTCTTTCAGCAAGGGCAGCAAAGTCAGGCCGCGAGACTGCGGATTATTATATAAGGTCATCATAATCGTGAACCTATGCTTTATTTTATTCCCTGACTATAGCGTTATTTTAGAGTGAGATTAGTGAGGATATGCTACCAATCATTTCATCCTCATCTGTGTCGGTTTCCCTAGCCGATCCCTCTCCCTAAATTAAAATAAATCCAGGCAGAATTTTTCTTTTAACACTTTCAGGATCAGGTTAATCACTTCATGTTTCTGATCCTTGCGATAAGTCGCATACAAACCAATCATCGGGAGCGGCTCGATGGTCTTTTTCACCATAATATTTTCACCTAATAACGGAATGACATAAGCCGGTACTAAACTCCAGCCTACTCCCATACCGACCAGATTCACATTCAGCAAAATATTGGTGGAATGCTGTACCACATTGACCTTAATACCGGACTTGTTCAGAAATTCATGGATGATATTAAACAGCTGAGGTGAAGCCTGTTCATCACTGATCACGAAGTTACGTCCTGCAAAATTCTTGATACTTAAGGCAGGTATATCTCTTACATCGGAGTCGCGCGGTACGATCAAGGTTAACGGTTCATCAAAAATCTTGATCGATTCAAATTCTGCTGAAGGGTCTGGATAGCGGGTAAAAGCGATATCAATCGTCCCCTGACGGAGCCATGAAAACTGTTCAGCATCGGTCAGGCTATGGAACTGGGCTTTTAAATCCGGAAAATGCGCACGGATATTCGGCATGATGTAAGGGAAAATTTTCATTTCTGCCACAGGTACAAAGCCAATATCCAGATGCTCTTTTTCCACTTCTGCGATCTGGCGAGCCAATTGGATCGCCCGTTCAGCATGTTCCAGACTCTGCAAAGCTTCTTTGAGAAATACCTCTCCTGCTTCGGTCAGCTCAACTTTACGGTTAGAACGCTCTAATAGCTTGACCCCAACTTCCTGTTCCAGATCTTTGATCTGCTGGCTAAGAGAAGGCTGCACTGTATTTAGCTTTTCCGCAGCACGAGTAAAGTTGAGTTCGCGTGCAACCATACAAAAATAACGTAAATGTCTAAGTTCCATGTTCTTATTCCTGTTATATCGCTACTTTTGTTCGTTTTTTGGATATGGTGTATCGATAGACCAGCAGAGTCAATATCACGATCATCGCACATAACATATATGTGGTTTCATATCCCCAATGCGCTATAAAAATACCCATCATTACAGACCCGACTGCCAAACCAAGATCAAACAAGGTAAAGAAGGTTGAGATGGCATGCCCCATACGCTGTTTCTCCACTGCCTGAATCGCCAGAGTTTGCAGGCATGGGAAAAGTGAACCATAGCCAATCCCAACGAAAACAGCAGAGAGCCACAACATCCATTGATTATTGACTAAAGTCACCAGCACCAGACCTAAGGCAAAAAAGATCAAGGATGGATAGATCACGGCGTCCGGACCTTTATTGTCATAAAACTTACCGACCCAAGGACGTACCAGCAACATGGAGAACGCGAAGACAATAAAGAACAGGCTGACATAGGCCAGCAGCTGCTTGGTTTCTGCAAATACCGTAATAAAGCTGGTAATACTGGAATAAGCAAATGCAGTAAGTAGTGCTACAAAGCTCACAGCCAGGACTTTAGTTTCAATAATATCCTGCAAGCTTAATCGCGATTTTTCTGCGGTTTTTACTTTCGCTTGAGGCAGCTCTCGAATATTCAAGATTAAACTAAAAATCAAACCCAAACTGATCAGGACGGCGAGAATGCCAAATAGCATCTGAAAGCTAGTGAACTGAATCGTAGTTAAGGCAATCAGCGGACCAAATACTACGCCCAGATTGGTCGACATGACGAAATAACCCATACCTTCCCCTTTACGCTGATCCGGAATAAAGTCATTGGCCACCGGTACGGTCACCGTAGTCAAAATACTGAACCAGATGCCATGCAGAAAACGCACGATCAGTAGTGAGCTCATGCTATCAATCAGCAGATAACTAAAGGCAAACAGCGCAAATAAGAGTCCTGCCCCACGCATCGCCAGTTTCTTACCCAATTTCTCAATAATCAAACCTGAAAAAGGGCGAATGGCAATAGAAGACACCAAAAATAAGGTCAGCGCCAAGCCCGCTTCTTTCACCGTTCCACCCAGATCTGTGGTGATGTAGATTGGCAAAATCGCGATCAGGGCAAAATAATAGGTAAACAGAAATAAATTATTCAGTACGCACAAAATAAATGAGCGATTCCATAAGGGAGCTGTCGTGCTAGACATAAAAACCAACTATATACAGAAAATTCTAAAATCAGGCCTGAGGTCTTGCAGGCTGGAGTATCAGTGCAACGAGCGCGCGGATATAGTTTTCATCCGGCATTTTGTTAAAAAAGATAATCTGGTAGTGAATCGGTCCGTACAAACAGTCCAGCATCAATTCAAAATTATAATCCGCACGGATTTCTCCACGCTCAATCGCTTGCTGGATCAAGCCGCGCATTTGTTCTCGACGCGGTAGCAGATACTGGGTGAAAAATTCCCCTGCAAGTTCACGATGATTAGCCATCACCACCAGTAATGCCCGTCCTACCGGATGATCTAGTGCCTGAGATAACCGTATTAATTGCTGTACCAGGTTATCTTCCAAAGACCTGGAAAAATCCAGATCAAAAATAGACGCCGTATGTGCTCTGAAGGTATCCAGAACCAGTTCAGACTTATGTTTCCACCAGCGGTAAATGGTGGACTTACCCACCCCCGCCCGTGCAGCGACATCCTCAATGGTGAGCTGATGATATTCATATTCAGTCAGTGCTTCTGCCACCGCCTGCAAAATACATTTCTGGCGACGTGAGCCTTTTTCTTCCAGTGTCATATAATCTGTCAAAAAACGAAACGATACGTATCGTTTCATATTAGATGATTTATAAGGTTGTGACCAGTCTGTATGAAAAGAACAGGCCAAAAAAAGACCTCTAATTTGAGGTCTTTTTTCACTTTATAGAAATTAGCTGTGGGCTGTTTTCTTATAAATACTGCAAGAAGGATGATGATTTTCTTGCAGTCGAGCAATCTTACGCTGTTCAGCTGCTTCAAAACGGCAACGTTTCCAGTCATTATCTAGATTCAGTGGTGGAATATGTTGCGGTTTACCATTTTCATCGACTGCCACCATAGTAAAGTAGCAGCTGTTGGTATGACGCACAGTACGTTTCTGGATATTCTGCGCCTCTACACGGATCCCGATTTCCATCGAAGTACGACCCACATGGTTCACACTCGCCAGGAAAGTCACCAGTTCACCCACGTGAATAGGTTCTTTAAAATTCACTTTATCCACGGACAGCGTAACCACATAACTGCCTGAATAGCGGCTCGCACAGGCATAAGCAACCTGATCCAGCAATTTCAGAATGGTACCACCGTGGACATTTCCTGAAAAATTCGCCATGTCTGGCGTCATAAGAACAGTCATTGTTAATTCTGACTGATCGTCTGAAGCTGGTGCAATTTGATCTAATGGGGCCATCGCTTTCTTTGAACTCTTTGAATGACAATGATATAAGCACATTATTATATCGTTTTTACTACTAATTAAATGTTCTATTCGGCAAAAAATCCATCATTATTATTTATATGAAAAATGATTTCATACAGAAATAAATATAATAGAAGCCGCTTGAATGATATTCCATCGAACCTGTATTTCAGAAAATCATTATTCATTTATTATTTTCATGATGAATAATCTGTATATAGATGGAATTAAGAATTTATCCAGACTGTTTTCATAACTTCTCATAGATAAATTCTTCTATTCATCCTTTAGTCAGCACTGAGTCTTAACATTTCCTGAGCGACATTTTGATAACTCAATACTTGCTGACCGTCGAGCTGTGTTTCTACAGTATAAGTGCCATCCTGATGTGTAGCAGTTACTTTAAAGATGTATTGCTCAAACTGAGCCAGTTTGACCTGCTGCCCGACTTCAAGATTATTCATATATCACCCTAGATCTGATCTTATCTGTTTTCATCAATTGCATTCTGACATGACTGATTGAATTTTTAAACAATTGATAAACTTAAGTATATAAATAACCATATAAAATTCTAAAAATATATACTTTAATAATATATTAATTCTAGTAATTTATTTAAATTTCAGCGGCTTATATTTTTAAAGCTGATTATTTTTTATTAATATATATTTAATAACACTTAGCTCATATTTTCTATAGATTGATATTTTCTTATAAGTAATTCTTATTATTTTTTTGAATATACGAATTAAAAAACCCTCATTTATTACAAATAAGGGTTTTAATTGAATAGCTGCTTTAGAGATTATTTTTCACGGGCCAGTAATTGTGGAATCTGATGTCCCTTTGCATAATCATGTTTCTGATATACCTGTTCAATTTCAAGCAATTTCCCCCGTGCCGCTTCAATACCCGCTTCCATAGTCATGGTTCTGCCACGCACATCAAAAATATGTCCTTTCTCACGCAAGTCCGGCTGGATCACTACATCCGCATGTTTTAATTCTTCAAAGGCAAGCCGCTTCTGCATAATGTTGATGTTCTGATTAAACAATCCCCAGACATTGGTCGTTTCGGTATGAATCGGCTGCGCCAGAATATCGATGGCGATGACAATATCTGCACCCAGTTCACGAGCAACATCTACAGGTACCGGACTAACCAGACCGCCATCCACATATTCCTTTTCTTCAATCATGGTGGGAATGAACATACTTGGAATCGCGACCGATGCACGTACCGCCTGACCGGTATTACCATAATTAAATACGACTTTTTTGCCTTCTTTCAGGTCTGTCGCCACCACAAACATGGGAATCTTCAGGTCCTGTAAAGGAACATTGTCTACCTGCAAATTGACATATTCTTCGACTTTTTTGCCATCAAAGAAGCCTTTTAGATCGATTCTGAAATCACGAACATCATTGGCTTTCATGCTTAGCGCAATATTGCGCAGCTCAATCGCAGGTTTGCCACTGGCATAAATAGAACCAACAATACTGCCAGCACTGGTTCCCACAATCATGTCCGGCTGAATGCCTGCCTGCTCCAGTACCTCAATCGCGCCAATATGCGCATAACCACGAGCACCACCACTGCCTAAAACCAGCGCAACCACAGGACGCTGCTCGGTCGTTTTAATCTTCAGAAAATCGATTTGATTCGGACGTGCTTGTGCTGTGCTGTGCTGCATTTGCTTGGATTGAATACCTGCATTCACTGCCATCACTCGCTGATCAGGCATGCTCTGACAGCCGCTCAAAAACAGTCCCAGCATGATGAAGCTCAACCCATAGTTCCGCATACAGCACTTATCCTCATTTTAATAGCTGCATAGTGTATAAACACCATGTTAAATTAACTGTTGAATTTCGTAAATTTGTCATACAGTTTGAATAACTTATAGCTATTTAAACCTGTATTACCATGCAGTCACCTACCCTTTATCAGATTTTTCTGACTTTCTTCAAGCTTGGATGTACCGCATTTGGCGGACCTGCTGCACATCTGGTATTTTTTCACCATAAGATGGTCGGTCAATTGAACTGGTTGAATGATGCCCAATATCAACAACTGGTGGCATTGGCCCAATTACTTCCAGGCCCCAGTAGCAGTCAGGTCGGCATTGGCATCGGCTATATGCAACGAGGTTATAGCGGTGCCTTAATGGCCTGGCTAGGTTTTACTTTGCCATCTGCACTGTTAATGACTTTGGTTGCCCTGCTCGGACAACGCTACTTTCACATTTTAAACTCGCATAGCTTTCATGTGATCCAGCTTATTGTGTTTGCAGTGGTCAGCTGGGCATTCTGGCAAATGTTGCGTAGCTTCTGTAAATCCTGGTGGCAATATAGTCTAATGATCGCTGCCACAATCTTTCTGGCTGTCGTCCCACTCAGCTTTAACCAGATCCTAGTGATTCTACTGGCTGGCTTGATCAGTATTGCGATGAGCAAGTTTCAAAGTCAAGCACTGTTACAATCGACACCAGTGAAAAATGCCACTCTAGACACCCCCTATATTCAGAAAAATCATGCAATTTACTGGTTTATCGCCTTTTTACTGCCCTTCATAAGTATCCCCTTTCTGATTCAGTATCTGCACTGGTCTGAACTCGGTTTCTTTGCCGATTTCTATCGAACAGGTTCTTTGGTCTTTGGTGGTGGACATGTCATTTTGCCCCTGCTTCATCAGGACTTTGTCAGCACCCAGCTGGTCAGTGCACAGGCTTTTGACCTAGGTTATGCTTTTGCCCAGTTGATGCCTGGTCCGCTGTTCAGTTTTGCTAGTTATCTTGGTGCTTTATTGGACTGGACGGATCAGCTCTGGCTCAATGCCCTACTGGCGACTATTGCTATCTTCCTACCCTCATTCTTGCTGATTTTTGCAAGCTTACCTTACTGGTCCTGGCTGATGCAGCAAGCTGTGATCCGTCATGCAGTGGCAGGGATTAATGCAGCAGTGGTCGGACTGTTACTTTATCTGGTCCTGCAACTTGGACAAAGTTACCTGAAGCGCTGGGAAGATGTGGTATTTGTAATCGTGATAGTTTACCTGCTACGGTCAAAACTTCCACTCTGGTTCAGCCTGATTGCAGGCTTCGCAGTCTATTATAGCTATCTCAGTTTTTTATAAACTGGAGCCATAAAAAAGCCCCGAATGATTCGGGGCTTTTTCAATAGGGTTTTACCAGATATCGGATTTGACCTTGTCTTTAAACTTAGGATGTTGATCCAGTTTAAACACTGGCTCTTTCACCCCACGCTTTAACTGACCGGTATAGTCTTTCAGAAGCATCAGGATAAATGGCATCAATAATAGAATCGCAATCAGGTTAATACTTGCCATCACGCCCATGAACAGATCTGCCATGTTCCAGATCAGTGGTACGCTCGCAATCGAACCGAAATACACCATGAATAGCACCAGAATACGGAAGATCATCATCACACCTGGATTGTTATTGATGAACTGCACATTCCCTTCTGCATAGGCATAATTCCCGATAATGGAAGAGTATGCAAACAGGAATAGAATCAATGCCAGGAAGTCATCCCCCCAAGCACCGATCTGGCTTTCTAGTGCCATCTGGGTCAGGGTTACGCCTTCAAATCCGGCATTTTCATACAGTCCAGACACCAGAATAATGATCGCGGTACATGAACACACCACAAAGGTATCTACAAATACACCGAGCATTTGTACTAGGCCCTGATTCACCGGATGTTTTACATCCGACGCAGCAGCAGCATTCGGCGCAGAACCCATCCCTGCTTCATTAGAAAACAGGCCACGCTTGATACCCATCATCATCGCCATAGAAATCATGGCCCCGAAGAAACCGCCTGCAGCAGCTTCAAACTCAAACGCTTTAGTGAAGATCAGCTGGAAGATAGATGGCAGCATATCGTAATTGATCACAGCAATATAAAGCGCCACAATCAGATAGAGAAGTGCCATAAATGGCACAAAGCTTTCAGCAACTTTTGCAATCCGCTTGATGCCACCGAAAATGATCACCGCAGTAATCAAGACCAGAAATAGACCTAACCATGAAACCTCAAGCTCAAAACCACCCAATGGCAAGTTCAGATTCGCCTGATCCCAGCCCCAGGCATGTGAAGTTGCCCCAATAATCGCATTGGCCTGCACCGCATTAAAGACAAAGCCGTACGTCAAAATCAGCGCGATAGCAAAGAGGATACCCAGCCATTTCTGTTTCAAACCTTGTGTAATGTAATACGCTGGTCCACCACGGAACTGCTTGTTCTGGGTATCACGAATCTTGAACAGCTGTGCCAATGAAGATTCAACAAATGCCGAACTCATCCCCAGAAAAGCGGTAAACCACATCCAGAACACGGCACCTGGGCCACCAATGGCAATGGCAATCGCAACACCAGCAACATTACCCACACCTACACGGCTAGCCAAACCCGTTACAAAGGCCTGGAATGGCGTAATCCCATGCTCATCCTTGGTTTCATTCCGGCTGCGTTTCATGACTTTCATACTGTGCCAGAACAGACGAATCTGTACGGCCCCAGTCATGATGGTATACAGAATACCCACTGCCACCAGGAAGACGACCAGAAAATCCCAAAGTGGACCATTTAGGGCATTGACCCAACCCAGCAGGGTTTCATTGAGCTGTTCATTCATATTCAATCCTTTCTATCCGTCTTAGATTTATTGTTATGACTCTGCATATGTATCCTTACACAAAGAATTTCAGAATTACCTGAATCACAGTGGCATTGATCAAGTCTACGAAGAATGCACCACAGAGCGGTACAATCAGGAAGGCTTTATGTGATGCACCGTACATATTGGTAATGGCCTGCATGTTTGCAACTGCCGTCGGTGTTGCCCCCATACCGAAACCACAGTGACCTGCTGCCAGGACAGCCGCATCATAGTTTTTGCCCATGACACGGAAGGTTATAAATGCTGCGTACAGTGCCATGGTAATAGTCTGTGCACCGAGGATCACCATCAGTGGGCCCGCAAGGTCGGCTAATTGCCATAATTTCAGAGATAACAATGCCATTGCCAGATAAAGTGACAATGAAGCATTACCAAATACATCAATCGCGCGGTCAAAGACCTTAACCTTAAACACACCTTCAAGTACGTTACGCAGGATTACACCACCTGCCAGCGCCCAAACGAAGGTTGGCAGTTCAAATGCAGTACCTTTACTGAAACCGGTCATAAATTCTGCAAATGCCAGACAGCCTGCAAACAGACCTAGTGTAGTAATCGCATTATCTGCGGTAATCAGGCGTACGCGGTGTGGATATTCAAATGGAATGTATTCAGTTGAATTCACATCTAGCGGAGTATTATCACGTTTTTCAACCTGAGCCGCAGTACGTGGAGTGGCTAATTCATAGCGGTTAATCAGCATTTTCGCCAAAGGACCACCGATGATACCGCCAATGATCAGACCGAAAGTCGCACTGGCCATACCAATCACCAGGGCACCCTGGATACCATGTTGCGTTTCCATAATCTCGCCCCATGCACCTGCCGTACCGTGACCGCCAGTGAGTGTAATTGAACCTGCAATCAGACCAATCAGTGGATCAATACCCAACAGGCTAGCCAACGTCATACCAACAGTGTTCTGTACTATGATGAACACTGAAACTGCGATCAGGAAGATCACCAGACCAATACCACCTTCACGCAGCTTGGCAAAGTTTGCACTCAAACCAATCGATGCGAAGAAGATCAGCATAAAACTGGTCTGCAATTCTGCGCTTGTGGTAATACTGTAACCCCACAAGCTGTGGATGATCAGGGAGATAATCGCTGCAACCAGACCGCCTGCAACAGGCTCTGGAATGTTATAGCGCTTTAGAAAATCGATTTTATTGACCAGGAAACGACCGAGCAATAAGACAATCACTGCAGCAATCAAGGTATAAAATGCGTTAAAAGTAAAATCCATAATTATTTGCCCAAGATGATTCTGAATTTTTGTTGTTCTAAAAGTAATCTTTTGACTTAAGTTTAGTGGATGATGTCCACCTCCCTACCCTATATCAGTCAACACGGACAGTAATCTCTTTTAGAAAAACAAAACAATTCAGCACCTGATTCAAATTCGTTAATGCAATCTGGCAGATTGCATATAACCCTAAGACCATCTTAAAAATACAATGTGCGAAATCTTGAGGCTGTTAAACAGTCGGTTCTGCATCGAAAGATGAGATAAAAGCTTCATCATCCTGCAGGATCTCGAAGCACAATATTTTTAAATTCATTCCAAACCCACAGATACGCTACAGAAATACCGCGATAACCACAGTTTTTTATATTTACGATCCGTTCAGAATGTTTAGAATGAACCTTCAGATGAAAAGTCGGACATTATGCGGTGTCTTAATGCACTGTATTATTGTTTTTTATTAACAATAGCTCGACTTTTCATAAAAATAATTCATAAATAGATATTTTTTTGATCTATCTTTCCTTATTTTAAAGTTTTAACAATTCATTATAAATACCGCATATTTAATGGAGATTCATTGAAGCTTCGATCTATTTTATTAGGATTATTGTAGTCTATATTGCTTATACAACATTTTTATGAAAGTTTTATTTATCTTAATCACAAGATATTTAAGAAAAAATTAATTTATAGATAGCTAATATTGGATTTAGCCAAGAATAAGAGGTGCAGCTGCATGTTTTAGAGATATGAAGTATTGATTAATTCCTAAAAACCAATATTTTTAGTTTAACCTTTGCTTATGGATGAACTTACTTCATCGCATCAGCTACTATCATTTGTTTAGTTTATAGTCAGAACTTATCATCAAGGAAATAACAATTCATATGGATCAAACAATCGTCAATGCTGTGGATCAAACCATCACTTCCCGTCATTCAGTTCGTGCTTTTCTGAATACGCCTGTAGATCAAAATACCTTGAAAGATATTTTAACGGTTGCCAGTCGCGCACCTTCCGGTACCAATACCCAGCCCTGGAAAGTCTATGTACTTACAGGTAAAAAACGCGATGAACTGGTCGAGAAAGTATGTCAGGCACAAATGGAAATTTATCAGAATCCAAAACTGGCTGAGCAATATAAAGAAACTTTCTCTTATTATCCGGAACAATGGCTTTCACCTTTTATTGACCGTCGCCGTGAAAATGGCTGGGGACTGTATGGCTTGCTGAATATTCAGAAAGGCGAAAAAGAGAAAATGGCACGCCAGCAGTTGCGTAATTTCCAGCTGTTTGATGCCCCAGTAGGTTTATTTTTTACTGTACACAAATCATTAGGCATTGGCTCGAAAATGGATATTTCCATGATGATCCAGAACGTGATGCTGGCAGCTAAAGCACGTGGATTAGATACTTGCCCGCAGGCAGCCTGGAACCATTTTCATCCTATTGTGCTAGACGTGGTGGGCGCCCCCGAAGATGAAGAACTGGTCTGCGGCATAGCACTCGGCTATGCAGATCCGGAGGATATTGTAAATACTTTCATTACACCACGTGTGCCGGTTGAGGACTTTGCTGTCTTTTTAAATGACTAATCGCCTGAACTTGTAAGCTTATCCCGGGCAGTTATGCCGTCCCTGCGTTTAATCCCCTTTAGGTGACGGCAGCTGCAGACGATAAATGGTCGCTGCCGCAATCCCAACAAAGATCGCCATTACCAGCGCCATATTAAATAAAGGATTCCACCACATAAAGTTCAGTAGAATCCCGCCAAGCAGACCACAGGCAAACTGCATGCTGCCCATAATGGCACTGGCAGTTCCGGCACGTGTACCTTGCTCAGACATCGCAATTGCCATGGCATTTGGTCCGGTAAAACCAATGGATGCCACGACCATAAACATGGCCATAATGACCAGAATTAGAGATTCAGTCTCAATTATCCCCAACACCAACAAAGCAATTACGCCACCAAGTTGTAAGGTCGTTCCAATTCTTAAACGACTTAAAATCCCAAACCGATGTGCCAGCTTTTTATTCAAGGTAGAAAACAGCATAATCCCGACTGCATTGCCACCAAAGACATAGGCAAACTGCTGCTCGTTTAAATGAAAATGATCCATCAGAATCGCTGAAGATGAGGTGATATAACAGAACAGGACTGCACTGGAAAAACAACCAGCAAACATCGGCTTTCTGAAACTTTCATCCTGAAAAATTGCCTGATACAGGCTCATGACCTGGGTAAAATTTAGTTGTAAACGGCGTTCTGGCTCCAGGGTTTCTTTAAAGAAAAAATGTACGCATGCCAGAATCACCAGACCAAACAGCATCAGCAATACAAAAATCATATTCCATTCAAATACCAGTAATACCCAGGCACCCATACTCGGCGCTAGAATTGGAGCAATCGTACTGACAATCATCATGCTGGCGAAAGCCTGAGCTGCTGAATGCATATCCAGGCGATCACGGATCGCAGCACGGGCAATTACCACACCGACACATCCGCCTAAGGCTTGCAGCACCCGTGCGGCAATTAGACTCCATTCATTTTGGGCAAATACACAGAGCAGACTTGCCACTACATATAAGGCTAAACCAAAGTACAATGGCGGTTTACGTCCGATACGGTCACTAACCGGACCATAGACCAGCTGCCCGATCGCCAGCCCCAGAAAATAGGCAGGCAAACTGTTTGCCACCTGCTGGGTAGTGACACCAAAATCATCAGCCATTTGTGGCAATGCCGACAGATACATATCAATAGAAAGCGGGCCAAGTGCCGTGAGGGATGCCAGTAATATGATCCAGGACATGGCATAGTTTTTATTGGTCGTTGTTGTCGACATAATGATATTTAGAATTTAAATGAGCGCTGTGCAGACAAGTTTACACAGGGCATAGTATGATTTGTGAAGCAAATTTACTTATTTTTATTGCTAAATTTTCACACACTTATTAAGTCTTTATCTAAAGACAGTGGTATAGAAGGACAAACCTTGAAATCCTGGCTCACTCGTTTCAAGCAAACCACCGGCAATACGACCTTTATGTATAATCTGCGGATGATCATTGCCTTTGCAGGAACTGCTTTTGTGCCTTATCTGATGGGTCAGCAGTTAATGACCATTCCACTGACCTTGGGTGTGGTGGCAGCAGGTTTAAGCGATATTGACGACCGCTTCTCGGTCCGGATTCTGAATCTCCTCTATACCTATATTGGCTTCTTTATTACAGCCTCTGCCGTTTATCTGTTATTTCCGTACCCGATCCTGTTTGCCTTGGCACTCATCGTGTCCTGTATTGGCTTAATTCTGCTCGGCTCGCTGGGACGGCGTTATGCTACGATTTCATATGGCTGTCTGGTGATCTCAGTCTATTCCATGCTCGGGGTGGAATTATTTGATAACTGGTACACCCAGGCAGGCCTGCTGGTTATCGGTGCCATGTGGTATGGCCTGTTATCTACAATTAGTTTCCTGCTGTTCCCTGCCCGTCTGGCACAAGACAATTTGGCCAAGTGCTATTCGTCGCTCGGTAACTTTCTTTATGCCAAATCGAATCTATTTGATGTTGATATGACATCGAGTAGTTATCAGCAAAGCATGATTGAACTTTCACTTGAAAATGGCAAATTAATTGCGATTTTTAATGATATGAAAGCTGCTTTACTGACCCGACTCAAGGGAGATCGAGGACAGAAAGATACCCGTCGCAGCCTGCAATATTATTTTATTGCCCAAGACATTCATGAGCGGGCGGACTCAGCACATATTGATTATCAGAAACTGGCAAAGATTTTTGAGCATAGCGATATTCTGTTCCGCTTTCAGCGCATTTTGTCGATTCAGGGCAAAGCCTGTAAGGACCTGAGCGAAAGTATCCTTCAGCGTAAAACCTACCAGCATAATTCGCGTTTTAAACATGCCTTTAAGAACCTGCGCTATTCGCTGGATAAGTTACGTCAGGAACAGCAGTATGATGAAGTCTGGATCAATGCACTGTTTTCTCTGTATCAGAACTTAAAGTCGATTGATGCCCAGTTACGTAACCTGGAAACCGAACGCAATATTAAGTTCGAGCGTGCCAAAAATATTGAAAACCAGCTCAAAGATGACGACTTAAAAGGCTGGGAAGATATCCGGATCCGGATCAAACAGCATCTGACCCCGGAATCCGTGCTGTTCCGTCATGCGGTGCGTTTGTCAATTGTACTGCTGATTTCTTATATCTTTGTACAGCTGACCAATATCGAATATGGATACTGGATTCTGCTGACTGCCCTGTTCGTGAGTCAGCCCAACTTTAATGCCACCAAGCGCCGTTTACGCCTGCGGATAGTCGGCACATTGATTGGGATTAGCCTGGGCTTTGCCGTTCTGTATTTTGTCCCTTCAATCGAAGGTCAATTACTGCTTCTGATCCTGAGTGGCGTGCTGTTCTTTGAATTACGCAGTAAGCAGTATGCGCAAGCTACAGCCTTCATCACCATTCTGGCTTTGATCAACTTTAACCTGGATGGTATGGGCTTTTCCGCGGCATTGCCACGGATGATAGATACCCTCATTGGCTGTGCGATTGCCTGGTTCGGGGTGAGCTTTATCTTCCCTGACTGGAAATTCCGCCGTCTGCCGCGTTCAATCAAACGTTCTTTAAATGCTGAGGTCGATTATCTTAGCGAAGTGATTGAACAGTATAAAACTGGGCGTAACAATGGTCTGCGTTACCGGATCGTGCGTCGCGCTGCACATAATACCGATGCTGAAGTTGCTTCCCTGATTTCGACCTTGGCGACTGAGCCCGATTTTGATCCTTTGCAAAAGAGCCAGGCTTTCGAATTCCTGTGTCTGAATCATACTCTGATCAGCTATATTGCTGCGCTGGGTGCACATCGTGAGAAAATCGAAGATCAGGAAATTTTGAGCCTGCTAGATCAAGCACTTGAAGACATTCGTGGTGCATTGCTGGCCGATAAAGTGCCCGATCTCAGTGCACAGAATATGATCCACAATATTCGTCAACGCCTGTCACACCAGCAGGATGAAGACCAGAAATCCCTGATCATTTTGCAGCAACTGTCCTTAATGTTCAGTATCTTGAATCAACTCAGTCAGTTAAAGCAAAGTTTAAGCCATGAACGTGATGAACAGGCAACCGAATTAGCCTCATTATAATTTGACTGATTTTGGAACAATATACTCACTGAATTGGTACAAATAATGCTAAACTTTTTGCAGTTTTAAATTTGTAAATTTCACTATGACCGCGAAAAATTTATACGCCTATACTCTACAGCCTGTGAACTATGAAGTGACAGAACAGGAACAACGTCATGCTCAGCTAATGATCTGGCGCAGTACCAATAAAATTGGTATGAAAGCCTGGCTGATCATGGGTGCAGTTGTGGCACTTTCTATTCTGGGCATTATCATGCTCAAGAACTATTCTACGATTTTTTGCTGGGTGGCACTGGTGTGTGTCGTGCTGTACTACCTGATCCGTACTTTTGGTCTGGAATGGTATGTAAAGCGCAAGATGAACGAATTTCCAGTTCAGGAAATTAAAGGTATTCGTCTGGGTGTACAACCTCACGGGATCGTGATGCGTCAGAAAATGGGTCTACAAGAAGGTGTAGGTGCGATTGGCTGGAAAGACATCTATGAATGGTATAATACACCTGAATTCATGCTGGTTAATTTCAAAGTTAAAGGTCAGCAAGGTGCTTATATCCTGCCAAAGCGCCTGGATAGCAAGAATTTCTCGTTCGAAACAATTCGCAAGCATTTACGTGAAGAAGTAGGCGAACCGAAAGAAATCTGATACGAACTTTCATTAAAAAACCTCCTACCTGGGTACGGAGGTTTTTTTGTATTCATAACTGTAAACGATAATGAGAATAAATATTATCCGCAAAATCCATCATTCTATTGCGATATTCCTTTATAATCAGACCATTTTCTAATATTCGTATTTTCATCCAACGACCATGTTTAAAAAAACCTTTTTCCAGATCCACTGGTTTCTTGGAATTACTGCCGGTCTGGTTCTGTCAATTATGGGCGTTACCGGGGCGATATATTCCTATGAACAACAGATCCTAAAATGGATCAATACGGACAGTTATACCGTACAGGCACAATCCGGACCGAAACTCAGCCCGGCTGAGCTGTATCAGCATTTTAAGCAGAAAAATCCTGAAATGCAGATTAACAGCGTGAGTCTAGATGCCAGTCCAACAGACTCCAGTACGGTTAATATTGCCAAAGAAGGTGCTCGTCGTGGCTACAACATGATGGTCAACCCATATACGGCTGAAGTACTACCTGAAATCAAAGGCCGCGAGTTCTTCCAGTTCATACAGCAGTTACACCGTTATTTAACCATGGGTCCTGTCGGTAAGCAGATCACAGGTGCCTGTGCCCTGATGCTGATTTTCTTTGTCTTGTCGGGTCTTTACCTACGCTGGCCAAAACGCCATTCAGTGAAGCAGTGGCTAGCTGTGAAGCCGCAACTGAAAGGTCGTAACTTCATCTGGGATCTGCACGCGGTTGTTGGAACCTGGGTCGTGATTTTTTACCTGATCCTGGCGTGTACCGGACTGTACTGGTCTTATGACTGGTGGCGCAACGGTATGTTCAAGGTGCTGGGTGTAGAACGTCCACAACCTGAAATGCAGCAAGGTCAAGGCGGCCGTGGTGGTGCAGAACAAGGTCGTAATGCTGGCGAATCACGTGGTGAAGGTGCAGGCGAACGTGGTCCACGAAGCGAAGGTCAGCGCGAAAATCGCGGTGAAGGTCGCGAGAGAAGTGTTGATGATACCCTTCTACTTACTGCATTGAACAAGAGCTGGGCAGGTTTCCAGAATGAATTCAATGATAAATATTCAACGGTTACTTTTAATATTCCTAAAAAAGCCGATGGTGAACTGAAACTCAGCTTTACCGATGTTGAAGTTCAGCATGAGCGTGCCCGTAATAATGCTACTTATAACTATCAGGATGCAGCTTTTACATTGGTAGAAATGTATGAAGACAAAAAGCTGAATGAGAAGATCATGAGCAGTATGTTACCGGTGCACCGTGGCAGCTTCTTTGGTCCGATCTACCAGTTCTTTGCTATGGTCGCGTCACTGCTGATGCCACTTTTCTTTATAACCGGCTGGATGCTGTATCTGAAGCGTCGTAAACAGAAGAAATTAACCCTTGCCGCACGTCAAGGCGCTACAGCCATCGATATTGACCCAAATGCCAAGCCTTGGCTGATTGCTTATGCCACACAAACCGGTGTTTCTGAACAGCTGGCATGGCGTACCGCAACTGCCTTGCAACAAGCACATCAACCAACAACGGTAAAATCCGTACAACAGCTGACGCTGGCTGATCTGCAACAGGCTGAACAGGTGCTCTTTATTGCAAGTACTTATGGTACCGGTGAAGCACCAGACCTGGCTTCGTCATTTGAGAAGAAAATTATGTCCGGTCAGGCTGACCTGAGTCATCTTCATTATGCTGTACTGGCGCTGGGTTCTAAAGAATATCCAGATACTTTCTGTAGTTTTGGTCACCGTATTGATCAATGGCTGAAAAATAATGGTGCTCAGCAATTATTTGCCACTATTGAAGTCGACAATGCCAGTAACGAGCATATCCAGCAATGGAATGCCGCACTCGCTCAGTCAACTCAGCTAGAACTTCAGGCCATGGATATTGATAAAACCTTTGACCATTGGACCCTTGTAAAACGTGAGGTGTTGAATCCAGGCAGTCTGGGAGCTCCAGCCTTTAACCTGGAATTTAAACCTGAACATGAAGCACAATGGCAAGCGGGTGATATTGCAGAAATCCAGCCAGGGAACAGCGCTGAACGCATTGCGCAATTCCTGGCAGCACACCAAATTCCCGCAGGTACTGTAGTTGCCTCTATGCAGCAACGTATAGAAGAGATCCTCTGGAACCGTGATCTGACTCAGCCAATTTTCCCATTTATTTCTTCAGAAGAATTACTGAATCAGTTACCCGTGTTACCAACACGTGAATATTCTATTGCCAGTATTCCAAGCCAACAGATCTTACGTCTGGTGGTTCGTCAGCAACAGGATACCTCTGGTGAACTTGGTCTAGGTTCAGGCTGGTTAACACAATATGCTGCACTCAATGCACCTATTGCCTTGCGTATTCGCAGCAATGATTCCTTCCATCTGGTGGATGATAACCGCCCAATTATCTGTATTGGTAATGGTACCGGGATCGCTGGCCTGATGAGTTTACTGCATACTCGTAACCGTCAGGACTATAATGAAAACTGGCTGATCTTCGGTGAACGCCAGCGTGCACACGATTTCTTCTATCAGGAAACCCTGGAAGCCTGGCTGACTGTAGGCACACTAAAGCGTCTGGATCTGGCATTCTCACGTGATCAGGCTGAAAAAGTTTATGTACATCACAAGCTCCGTGAACAGGCGGATGAGCTGAAAACCTGGGTGAACAATGGTGCTGTGATTTATGTCTGCGGTAGCATTGATGGCATGGCCAGTGACGTCGATCAGGCACTGATTGATATTCTAGGTGAATCAACTGTTGATCAATTACGTCAGGACGGTCGTTATCGCCGTGATGTGTATTAATTCAGTAAATGATAGAAAAACCGGGCCATGTTGTCCGGTTTTTTCTTGCCTATGCAACTGAAATACCTACAATAAAATATGAAAATTACAGGATTATTCATGTCAGATTTTTATAAACGCCTGATCAGCAGTATTGCAGGGATTTTACTGAGTGCAGACAGTCTCTGGTTACTCTTACAGAACAAAATTCATCTGGGAATTTTGCTGCCACTATTGATTGGCGTGTTACTAATTATTTACGCCCTGTTCTTTTCCTATTTCCAGCAATGGCACCAGCACTCCAGGTTTCGTTCCAGTGTATGGAAATGGATATGGATTGGATTTTTTACCTGGGTCGCCAGTGTTCTGATCTTCTTTGGTTATATTCAAAGCAATATCAATAGTGATAATACCCAATTGCCAACCAAGGCAATCCTGGTTTTAGGTAGTGGTATAGAAAACAACCGACCCTCGCCGACCTTGCAAAAGCGTCTCGACACTGCAGCTGACTATGCACAATTGCATCCAGAAGCATTGATCATTATGACGGGCGGCTTGAGTTTTCAGGAGAAATATACTGAAGCCGAAGTGATGCAGGCTTACCTTAAACAGTCATATCCTGCTGTTCGTAATCCAATTGCAATGGAAGATAAAAGTACCAGCACCGAACTCAATCTGATCAATTCCAAAAAGATTTTAAACCATCATCAGATTACTTTGAATGATCCAATTACCATTATCACCAGTGACTTTCATAGCATTCGTGCTCGTGCCATAGCCAGACATCAGGGCTATACACAGGTCATCAGTATTAGCGCAGAAACGCCGCTGTACATCCGCTATAATTCGTGGCTACGCGAGTATTTTGCTTTTCTTAGCGGCTGGTTGCTGAATGAATATTAAAAAAGAGTTATTTAAAAGATGAAAATCAATGCAATCGGATTTGGCGTGGCAATGGAATATTACCGTTTTTAAAGATCTCCGGCTTCTGTACATAAATCTGATACAGATAATTCTTGATATCCAGCAGCATTTTTTCTGGTGCAACCAGAATATTTTGCCCTTCAGGCGTCAGATCTAGAGATAAAGCGGTATGTTCTTCACGCAGGAAAGGAATCACTTTTTCAATGAAGTCTTTGAAGCTGATTTCCTGAATTTCGTATTTTTCCCAGTTATCTTTGATGAGCAGTTTTGCCAAGCCTTTACTCTGCCAGGTTGCAAAAGCCTTTTGCCCTGTTGGCGTTGCACAGAGTGCCCAGCCATCTTGGTATAATGCGTAAATGCAGCCTTGTGCCACAATTGTTTCAATGAACTGTTTATAAACTTGTAGAGGATCGTAAGGAGTATTTTGAGTTTTAGCCGCGGCCTTGCGCTGATATGGATTTCTCATAGCCATGAAATTTTATAAATTATTATAGACTTAAGATTCTATGAAAAATTGAGATTTTAAGCAAGAGAGAATATGGTGGGCGCTGACGGGATCGAACCGCCGACATTCTGCTTGTAAGGCAGACGCTCTACCAACTGAGCTAAGCGCCCTGAAGAATAAAAAATAACATCGTTATTTTTTATGATGCAAGACAAGCCAAGCGCGTAGTCTTGGACTTTGATAACACATTTTTCACATCAGGAAATGAAAAATGGCGCAGCGGACGGGACTCGAACCCGCGACCCCCGGCGTGACAGGCCGGTATTCTAACCAACTGAACTACCGCTGCGTGTCGTATATCTATAAAAGATATGGTGGGCGCTGACGGGATCGAACCGCCGACATTCTGCTTGTAAGGCAGACGCTCTACCAACTGAGCTAAGCGCCCTTAAAGGGTCAAACTGTTTCGATTCTAAGGATGGCGCAGCGGACGGGACTCGAACCCGCGACCCCCGGCGTGACAGGCCGGTATTCTAACCAACTGAACTACCGCTGCATCACAAAAAATCTGGTGGGCGCTGACGGGATCGAACCGCCGACATTCTGCTTGTAAGGCAGACGCTCTACCAACTGAGCTAAGCGCCCTCAAAAGGTCTATCATGTAAATGGCGCAGCGGACGGGACTCGAACCCGCGACCCCCGGCGTGACAGGCCGGTATTCTAACCAACTGAACTACCGCTGCACTTACACAATGTCGCTATTGTGGCAAACGATTCATCAAGAACTTAAAGTGGCGCAGCGGACGGGACTCGAACCCGCGACCCCCGGCGTGACAGGCCGGTATTCTAACCAACTGAACTACCGCTGCACTAAAAGATCTTAACTTTGAAAGAAACTTGGTGGGCGCTGACGGGATCGAACCGCCGACATTCTGCTTGTAAGGCAGACGCTCTACCAACTGAGCTAAGCGCCCTTTCAAATCGACTTCATCGCTTGATGAGGTGCATTATAGAGAATCTTCACAGCGTGTCAAACGCTTTTCCGAATGTTTTCCACTTTTTAGGTTCGAGTGATTAAAAAATAGGTTGATCGCCAAAAAAAACAACACTTTTTGTTTATTTTTTAAGTCCATACCGAAATTTATTGAATCTCGAACTCAGATAAGGCGGTATTCATTGCTTGCGGGATCCTTCCTTTTATACACCATACGGTCCAAAAGCCGCTATTTCGCCGAAATAGTATACAAAGCTTTATTTAAGGACACGTTGTGATCATGTAAAAACGTATCTGCAATTATTTTTAATCAGAAATAAGGCGGGATTTATGCCATATTTTTCGATTTAGGAGGAAATTCAGCTTATTTCAAAGGCAAACGATGTTTTTCATTTTGCTCTACAGCTACCTGGTCACTCATATTTAAATGTGAATAGTGAGATAAAATCCTTTTACGCTCTCTACCCTATCTCACTCTCTGTAGAGATTTAAAATAGGAACCATGAAAACATTGGTAAGAGACTATTTTTCTAAAGCATGTTCTGAGATATAAACCAAAGCCTGTTCATTAACCAGATCAAACAGCTCGATCAGGTCAGTATTGCGCATACGGATACAGCCATGTGACATCGGTATTCCCATCGGTTCTGTGTCTGGCGTGCCATGAATGTAGATATAACGGCGGTAAGTATCACAACCTTCCCCACAGTTAAAACCGTCTTCCAAACCACTCAGCCATAAAATCCGGGTCAGAATCCAATCCCGATTGGGAAATTCTGCTGCCAGTGATTCAGAATAAATCTCTCCTGTAGCCTGACGGGCAATAAATACACTATTCAATGGTGTATCAGCCCCGATTTTTTGCGCAACTTTATGCCAGCCTCGAGGCGTTTTACCACTATTTTCTATTTCTCCGATACCATTTTTACCACTTGAAATTGAATAACTCTTGGCAAAACGAGGTAGATACAGTTTTTGTGCAGCCAGATCAATCTGAATATCGGCTTGTTCTATAGTCCATTGCTGCATACATTTATTCCCTTTCAGACGGTATATGCTTTTCAGAGATTGGCTTGGGTTCCGGGCGGCACCATAACCAGATTGCCACGATCAGCATGGTCAGATCAGTAAAGATTTTGACAGCCAGCGGTGCATTGGTAAATAACATGATAATCCCGCTAACCAGCATCATGATACTAGCAAACCATTTGGCTTTACGCGGCACGGTCCGATTGGCACGCCAGTCGCGTAAAGTCTGTCCATATTTAGGGTGATTCAGCAGCCATTCATCCATCTGCGGCCAGCCTTTAGAGGCAGCCCATGTGGCCAGAATCAAGAAAACCGTTGTTGGCATGCCAGGCAAAATTGCACCTATAAAGCCCAATGTCACAAAAATGACCACTAGACTTCGCCAAAACAACACTTTCATACAGCAACCCTAACCACGGAATTGGGGTAGTATAAGGTGTTTTTGATTCTTATCCGTTGTATTTCTGCATATTTAGCTAGGACTCTTCATGCCTGTACCCTGCCTGACTCAGGATTTTATTGCACCGTGGCAACAGTATCAGCATCCACTGGTACGTCAGCTGGCATTCGCTGTTGGCAGTCCAAATATCCTTTCTCAGGTGCCTGACGAACTTGAACTAGAGCATGCCTTTGACTTGCATCCAGATCAGATGTGGCAACAGCATCTGGAAAATTATCATCCACGACTTTTAGAACTGGATCAAAATCCACAGGCTTTGGAAAACTTTGTTGCACAACTCAAAAGTACTCGTCTTGGACTGCGTTTTGAAATGCTGATCTGGTTCTGGCTGCTGGATAAGGGCTATCATCCCTATACCCTGCTTGGACATAGTATTCAGAAGATTGATGGACCCAAAACCTTAGGTGAACTTGATTTTCTGTTGTTCAATAAAATCACCGGAAAAATCGAACACTGGGAAATTGCTTTAAAATATTATCTGGCTGAAGCAGACTTTAGCTTGCCGCATTGGTATGGATTAAACCGAAGCGATACCTTGAATCGCAAGCTGAAGCATTTCACCCAAAAGCAGTTCCAGTTTCAGGATGCGCTGGATTACCCAATTGATCAGCGTTTCTGCATATTGAAAGGTCAACTTTTTTTACCGATTCACCATACCGCGCCTATTCCAGACTGGGTGAATACAGGACGGCGTTTGGGCAGCTGGGGCTATCAGATTCCAGACCGGGAACAAGGCTTTTATCGTTTGCAACGACATGAATGGATCTATCCAAACCGGCATATGAGCAGTGACTATCCACAGTGGTGGACTAATGGCTTATATAAATCGGCACTCAGCGGAGATTTCTATATGTTCCGTGTCCCGACACTGATCTAGGATATTTACTGAAAAATTTGATAACTATTACATTAATTTACGCAAGCACTATGAAAACCATATATTTTTTCTTTCGTATATTTTCTAATCTAACTTCCACATCATAATAATTTTATTATTGATAACACGGAGATGATGATGAAAAAAATTCTTGCAACTTCTTTAATCTTGGCATTTGTACTTACAGGTTGTAATACTGTGAAAGGCGTTGGTAAAGATGTGTCTAAAGCGGGTGAAGCCGTGACTGGTACAGCAGAAAAAACTTCTGATGAAATTCGCCGCAACTAATCTTATTGCCTTAGTAAAAGAACCCTGCGCTTGTCAGGGTTTTTTTATGTCTGTGATTCACAAGTTACTGCATCTTCGCCTATCATAGTGCACACAATATTCTTGATTTATGAATGAATCGCATATGACATCTTCCGCAACTCTCGATTTAAGCCTGCAACTGTTACGTCAGCCTTCCGTTACTCCAGTCGATCATGATTGCCAGAACATCATGGCAGAACGCCTGAAAAAGGTAGGCTTCAACATCGAAAACATGCGTTTTGAAGATGTCGATAATATTTGGGCGCGCAAAGGGACGGAAGGCCCGGTGTTCTGTTTTGCAGGTCATACAGATGTAGTGCCAACCGGCAACCTGGATGCCTGGAACTCTGACCCGTTCCTGCCAGAAATCCGTGATGGTAAACTTTATGGTCGCGGCAGTGCAGATATGAAAACTGCATTGGCAGCCATGGTCGTTGCTACTGAGCGCTTTGTAGAAAAATATCCAGATCATAAAGGTTCAATTGCTTACCTGATCACTTCTGATGAAGAAGGTCCATCAATCAATGGTACGGTAAAAATCATTGAGGCCTTAGAAGCGCGTAATGAGAAAATTACCTGGTGTCTGGTAGGTGAACCATCTAGTACCAATAAACTTGGTGATATTGTTAAAAACGGCCGTCGTGGCTCATTGAATGCCAACCTGACTGTCAAAGGTAAACAAGGTCATGTGGCCTATCCACATCTTGCTGTGAATCCAATTCATACTGCATCTAAAGCCATCGCTGAACTCTGTGAAACTGTTTGGGATAATGGCAACGAATACTTCCCGGCAACCTCTTTCCAGATTTCCAATATCAATGCTGGCACAGGTGCAACCAACGTTGTTCCAGGCACAATGAATTTGCTGTGCAACTGGCGTTATTCCACTGAAGTGACTGCTGACGAATTAAAAGCACGCACTTTAGAAGTTCTGGATCGTCATGGTGTGGAATATGACATTCAGTGGACTTTATCTGGCCTGCCATTCCTGACACCAGTCGGTGAACTGGTGAATGCTGCTAAAGATGCGATCCGTGATGTCACTGGTACTGAAACCGAACTGTCAACTTCTGGAGGTACTTCAGATGGCCGTTTCATTGCCCCTACCGGTGCTCAAGTCCTTGAGCTAGGCGTATTAAATGCCACCATCCACCAGATCAATGAGCATGTCGATATTGCAGATCTGGAACCACTGGCTGAAATTTACGAAAAAATCCTGATCAATCTGTTGGCAAACTAAGCCAGATTGAAAAGCTCCAAATAAAAAAGGAACTCCGTTGAGTTCCTTTTTTATATTCTTAGATCTATATAGCTTAATGGCCGACCAAGGACTGAATATGTGCCATCTGGGGAATATGGTACATCGCCTCGCCCATACGTACATACTGGAAAATCGTCGGATCTGTCACTTCGCGTTCATCATCGACAATTTCCGAAATACGTAAACGGATGGTCTTGGGCATTTCATTGCACATCAGGGCAAAACGCTGATTCGCTTCATCCCCTTCAATGACTAATGCTACACCATTCTTACGGTCTGGATCATTCACTGCATAAACTGGAAGTTGTGCATCATGCCACTCTACAGTTTTTACCTGTGTAGCACTATCCAGCGCTGATAGAACAATGTTCTGCGGCAGCAACATCGGATCCTTGCTATGACAGTCGATGATATACGCATCAATAAATCCCGTAGATACGGTAATGAGATGCTGTAGCTCCTGCTGGCTGATTTTATCGGCCGACACTGCGTTCACATTAGTCTGACTATTCATTCATTACCCCTGTTGAGCAGCAATTAATTCTTGAACATTGGCAAGCAGCTCCGCTTCCTGGAACGGTTTACCCATATAGTGTGTTACACCCAGACTGAAGGCACGCTCACGATGCTTCTCCCCAGTACGTGAGGTGATCATGATAATTGGCAAGTTGCGGTGAATATCATGATGGCGAACCAGGTTAGTTACTTCGAAACCATCCATACGTGGCATTTCAATATCCAGCAACATCAGGTCTGGACGGACATTTTCCAACTGTTCAATCGCGTCGACACCATCTTTGGCAGTGACAATATCATAACCCTGACGCTCTAACAGACGTGACGTTACCTTACGTACAGTTACCGAGTCATCGACAATCATGACCAGACGACGTGCATTACCACGACGCGACAGATCCTGCTGATCAGATAACTGTTTGATACGCTGAGTCGCCTGAACCTGACGGGCAATATTCTGACCATCCAGAATCAGACAGACCTGACCATCACCAAGAATGGTTGCCCCTGCAATCACACCTACACTGGCAAACTGCTGTCCAATCGGTTTCACTACGATCTGTGCACGTGAGCCAACTAATTGATCCACCAGCAAAGCGATACTTTGACCACCATTACCCTTGATAAGGAGTACTGGTAATGAATGCGCGACATTGTTCAAACGTGGAATTGGCTGATTAGAGACAAACTCAGACAGATAGCGCAGCTTGTAGTTCACACCATCAATCTTGAAGTAATCATCCTTACTGTTGAAGTAAGTTTCCAGTGTTGCTGGTGCAATACGGACAATACGGTCAATCTGTGCCAGAGAAATGGCAAATTGCTGGTCACCCGCTTTCACCATTAAGGCATCACTGACGGCCACAGTGGTCGGTACGCGAATCGTAAAGGTCGTGCCTTTGCCCAGTTCAGAATTTACCGAAACGTGACCGCCCAGCGTTTTGATTTCGCTTTGTACCACGTCCAGACCAACACCTCGACCCGAAATCTGGGTGACTGCTTTAGCCGTACTGAAACCTGGATGGAAGATGAATTGCAGCAATTCTTCCTGATCCACCTGCTGTTCCGCTTTGATCAAGTCCAGACTGATGGCTTTAGCACGAATACTCTCCGCATCAATCCCCTTACCATCATCACTAAAGGAGATAATGACATCGGTACCCTGACGGCTAATGTTCAGGACAATTGAACCGACTTCTGGCTTATTCAGCGCAAGCCGTTCTGCAGTATCTTCCAGACCATGGTCAATCGCGTTACGTAGCATGTGCTCAAATGGGTTTACCAGACGTTCCAGAATGGTACGGTCGAGTTCACCTTCGGTATTCTGAACAATCAGCTCTGCCGGACGGTTCAGTGTGGTCGAAGTTTGACGCACAATACGTTGTAAACGTGGCAACATACGGTCAAATGGTACCAGACGGGTACGCATCAGACTTTCCTGAATCTCAGCCTGGATACGCGATTGTTGCAATAGCAAACCTTCGGTATCACGGATTTTTTCCGCGAGCGTGGTCTTAAAGTCGACCAAGTCCGATGCAGATTCAGCAAGAGATTTAGATAACTGGTTCAGGGATGAATATTGGTCCATCTCCAAGGGGTCGAAGTCAGCATAGCGTGAGTTTTCTGAGCCATGTTTGGCAATAATCTGAGACTCCAGCTCGCCTTCCATACGGCGCAGCTGATCAGCCAGACGTTTGATCGCCAGTTCCATCTCATTTAAGGTATTGCCGAGCTGTCCCAGATCCATCTCGATACGCGAACGGTTAATTGCATTTTCGCCTGACAGGTCAATCATCTTCTCGACCAGTTCGGCTGAAATACGGATCATCTCGTTACTACTATCGCTTGAGGTGTTCTCAGCCCACTCACCCATCATATTTGGTGGTTCAGTACCATCACCCTGAACAAACTCGAAGCCAGTTGTAACTTCCAGACTTTCAGTTTTGGTCAGACGTTCAGGTAGCTGTGCAGTGACATCTACAAACTCAATCGCATCCAGCGCTGCTTTGATTTGCTCAAAACCATTGTAATCATGATCAAAAATGGCTTGACCCAGCCATTTCAGGGTCTTTTGCAGCAGACTGTCATAGGCATTGGAGTTAAAATGATGAACAGCAAACTGTTCAAATGCACTTTCCAGACCATAAGCAATACTTGCGATGCTTTCATTGCTGATCATGCGGGCGCCACCCTTGATACTGTGGGCAGCACGCTGAAGTTGCAGCAATAAGCTACGGTCACTTCGCTGATCGAACCATTGGTTCAGTAATTTTTCTGCATTTTCCAGAATCTCTTGCGATTCTTCCAGGAAGGTTTCTTCAACAATCGATTGTAGATCATCTTCATCAGCAAGCATAGATTCAGCTGACTCAGCAGTAAGTGTTTCGCCTGACTGATCTTCCTGAATTTGCTCATCTGATGCAGGAACAGATTCAGTTTCAAAGCCGTCTACTCGCTCAAGCGCTTGTGATTCCACAACGATCTCAGCAGATTCCGATGCATCGTCAATAATTTCTAGTTCTACAGAAGTCTCTGCTTCTACCTTCTCAACAGCAGCTACCGGAGTTGCAGTAGCTGTTCCAGTCACAAGTGCCTGGATATTTTGCAGCATATGAATAGCTTCAGGTGCCGGATAATCAATCTTATTATCACGAATACTCTGGATACGGTCTGACACGTTATCCTGTACCAGTCGGATAATCTGGATCAATGCAGGTGTTACGGTAATCTGCTGACGGATCACGCGCTCATAAATACTTTCCAGCTCATGTGCAATCGAACCGATATGCGTGGCAGCAATCATGTTTGCACCCCCCTTCAGGGTATGCAAATAACGCATCAGATTGTTCAATGAGTGGGTATTTTCAGGTTCTTTGGACCAGGTATTCAGGTCTTCATCAATGCCTGCCAGCAACTCATCTGCTTCTTCCAGGAAGATATCCAGCAAGTCTTCATCGAAATCACGGTTGGCATCTTCAGCGTCCTGCTGCTGACGATCAGCTGCAATACGCTGGCTGAGCCCAGTAAAATCAACTGCTATGGATATATCCGACTCTACTGGCGCAGATACCGCAGTTTCAACAACTTTGTCTGTAGCGAATACTTCGATGTCTTGCTGTACAAAGGCAGACAGATCCGCCAGAAGTTTTTCAACTTCGGCATTCAAAATCACCCGCTGTCCTGCAGCGAGCGTATCGAACAGGTGAATAAATTCCTGGTGTGCCTGTGCAAACAGTTCGAAGGCATAATCACTTTCAAGCAAGACCGGTCTCGCCAGCAAAGCATCATAAGCTGCTTTTAATTGGGATGCGAATTCATGAATACCGATCGATGCACGATTATCCGTATGTACCATCAGCTCTGCGGCTTGCTGGCTTAAAGCTTCAATATAATCTGGATATTCTTCAAGTACCCGCTTATCAAACTCAAATTCGGCATCCAGTAACTGATCAATATTCAGTTCAACCAGACGTGTAACCATACCTTGAGATTGATCAGCATCCTGCTCTTCAGTCACAGTAAAGCCATAGGCATCCCAGGCATCCTCAAAAGTAGCAGAAATCCCTGCCAGCTTTTCAGTGTTACCTTGTTTCAATAGATGTAAATAATCACCGATAAATTCTGAATATTGTTGTAATAGTGCTGTTTCTTTGGAAGTTGAAGCAATTTCATCCTGAACCAGCGTTTTAAATAAATTCTCTACTTTAACGCTGGCCTCACAGATATCATCAATTTGTGCCATAGAAGAGCTGCCACGCAGGGTATGCAATGCACGAATCAGGCCATTATAGTCTTGCTTGGCACTATTTTCATGTTTTAGGAAATCATGGATTGTCGCAAGATGTTCCTCGGCTTCTTCAACAAAGATCGCCACCGTTTCTTCAAGGTCAGTACGTTCTTCAGCAACTTCTACTCGTTCTGCGGTAGTAGTTTCAGCAATCTCTACTCCTGATGAATCTGCTTCTGCAGCATCCGCAAGTTCAAGACCTGTTAGCTGACCTTCAGCATTCAGATTGTCCGCAAGTAGCAATAATTCTTCAAGTGCCGGTTCTGGACTCAATTGCTGTTGTAATTGTTGTCCTAAAAGTACGACTGGACGTAAATCCACGGTTAATGGCTGTACCTGCTTAAAGCATGGATACAATACATATTGATAGATATTTAAAGTTGCTTGCGCGAACTTCTGAATGACTGGCGTTAATTTGATTGAACCGGAAAGTACGCGGTTCAAAGTATCTTCAACTGCCCAGGCAATTTCACCCGCCTGCTTCGCACCGACCATACGACCCGAACCTTTCAGCGTATGGAAATGGCGGCGAATGGTGGTTAATGTTTCTTGATGATCTGGTGTGGCAAACCACTGTGGCAATAAAGTATTTAACTCGACAAAGATTTCTTCAATCTCTTCGACAAATATCTCTAAAATTTCAGCATCTTGATCAAGATAACTATCTTCAGGAAGCGCTGTTGTTTCAACTAGATCTTTTAATATTTCTTTCATAGCTAAGGCTTCTTACGTTCTGCCGCCAAGAAGGGCGCTCAAACTTGATTGTGACCGTCACGCGAGACCTAACGTTTGAAGTTAAGTACATCTTGTCGAGGCTTGATCTGTATGTGGAGGTGTCCTAACCGGAATTAAGACACGCTCCTTCCCCCAAATTTTTCTGACTTATTCTGGAAGTTTAAAGTCAGATACAGATTCACGTAATGCATCGGCCATGTTGGCAAGTTCAGATACCGAACGTGCCGTATCGAAGGTTGCAGTCGTTGTTTGTGAAGTAATTTCCTGTACAACGTTCATCGTCGTTGCAATATGACCCGCAGATGCAGCCTGAAGTTTTGCTGCATCGGAAATGTTCGCAATCAGTTTTGCAAGGTTATTCGATACGGTTTGAATCTCGTCTAGTGCCACACCGGCATCTTTAGACAGGTTCGCACCACGCACAACTTCGGCAGTAGTCTGTTCCATCGAAATTACAGCTTCGTTGGTATCGGTCTGAATAGTTTTTACCAGACCTTCAATCTGCTTGGTCGCAGATGCAGAACGTTCTGCCAGACGCTGTACTTCATCGGCAACCACGGCGAAACCACGGCCTGCTTCACCCGCCATAGACGCCTGAATTGCAGCGTTCAATGCCAGGATGTTGGTCTGGTCGGCAATATCGTTAATCAGTGCAACGATGTTACCAATCTCTTGAGAAGACTCACCCAAACGTTTAATACGTTTAGAGGTTTCCTGGATCTGTTCACGAATCGTATCCATACCCTCAATAGAACGATGTACAACGTCTGCACCATTTGCTGCAATTTGTACTGAACGTTCCGCAACGACAGCAGACTCTTCGGCGTTGGCAGATACCTGGTCAATCGACAGTGCCATTTCGTTAATCGCTGCAGATGCACCGGCAATCTCTTGTGCCTGGTGTTCAGATGCTTCGGCTAACTGGTTGGTAATGCTCTGAGTAGTTGCAGTATATTGTGCAACTTCCTGAGATGTTTCAGTAATACGCGATACTAGGTCACGTAATTGATCGATCGCGAAGTTAATCGAGTCAGCAATCGCACCAGTAAAGTCTTCAGATACCGTTGCATATGAACGTAAGTCACCATCTGCAAGGTCAGCAATTTCGTCAAGTAAACGAAGAATCGCATTCTGGTTACGGTCATATTCTTCTTGTAGACGAGTTACACGTTGTTTATCCGATGCACCACGTAATGAAAGCAAACGGAATACGCAAACAATGAAGCCAGCCAGGAAGGTAAGTAACAAAATTGCCGGAATAACTGTTTTTAAAGTTGAACCACCTGACAGTTTGTTCAGGTTATCTAATAGTTGGTCAGATTGAGAAAAAATAGATGCAGATGCCTGACGTACTTTTACAATCTGCGCTGAGTTTTTCAAAATTGTAGATGCAGCTGACTGTAATACATCATCATATTCAGCTTTAATACCTTCTAATGACTCACGTAAGTTCGGATCATCAATACGTTGTACACCCAGTTGTGCTGAACCATCTAACTGTGCATTTAAGTAAGCACCGAATGTTTCAGTATCCGAACTGAAGTCATCTGCAGACTCACGTGAACCATCTGTACCGGTTAACACCAAGCTGATCGAACGCAAGATACGTTCTGCAATGAATACCTGGTTTTTGGCAATAACCACCTGGTTCGACGGCATGTCCTGACGTGCCATCTGATCGACCATCAAGTTATATTCTGCCTGAATTCCTGGAATTGCTTCACCAATCGCGATGTTAGTATCGTAAAGTTGGTTAATGATTTTTTGTTGTGAAGAAATCAGGTCAATACTTGAAGATACTTCAGTCCATTGCTTGTCTACCGCTTGCAGGGCTTCATTATTCGAATGGATACTTTTTACTGTTTCCAGATTTTCAGCAAATGACTGCTGTGATTCGGTCAGATTCTTCATCGCCTCAGGCGTACCGGAAGCAGTAGCTTCAGTTGCTTGACGCGAAATGGTTTGTGAAAGTAGACGCAATTCACCCAAACTTTGTGTAAGTTCGTTGGCACGAGGAACGCTATAGAAAAGGTATAACAGCGTGATAGTTGCAGCTACGAGACAGCCAATTGCTCCGTAAATGAGTGGCTTAGACTTTTCACTATCCCCAAATACACGTGATAGCTGATCTGCTTGTGATTGAATCTTGGCTAAAAAAGCATTACCGCCGCTGCGGCTGTTACTCTCGCCTGTATTTTTCTTCTTAAGCTTAAAGCCCATAAAGCTTCTCCCCGAATTTACGCCCTTTTACTTTCGTGCGACAATTAATTTATAAATTTTATAGATGCATTCATGTATTTTGGATTTTGCAACAAACGACTGAATAAAAAGACATGCCACTGCTGATTATGCTGGTGGAAATACCCCTGACAATATTCCTGTAAATTTTTGTCTAATTCAGTTGTTTTAGAAAAGAAACTTTTCTTATTAAAGTGTTGAATCCCCAAAACCTGATCTACAACCAGGCCGACATACTGATCATTATGGTTAATGCATAATACTTTTTGAGTAGGTGAATACTGGCTTCTATGTCCAGACATGTATTGAGCCAGATCCGAGACTGAAAGCAGTCTGCCCCGAATATTTGCCAGTCCCACTACCCACGGCTGAGTATTGGGAACAGGTGTATATTTTGGCGGATAGATAACTTCCGATACTTCCCCGAGCGGAGCAACAAAATATTGCCCCATCATTTCAAAAGCAATGCCTGACCATCGGTTGACTTCGTTGTCATTGGAAACGTAGTTTTTGTTACCCCGTTTCGCAATCCGAAGCAGTTCGATAAATCCATTCGCTGCCATAGCGCTTATCCTGCATTGAGGTGTTGCTTAATCACATCAATTAACTGATTTTCATCTACAGGTTTGGTCAGATAATCTGCTGCACCCTGACGCTTACCCCATACACGGTCAGTTGCCTGATCCTTGGTACTTACAATGACAATTGGAATATGTTTGGTTGTTGCCCCACGAGCGATCTGACGTGTCGCCTGAAAACCGTTTACCCCTGGCATGACGACATCCATTAACACCAGATCAGGCAATTCTGCCTGCGCCATGGTCACCCCATCAGCCCCATTTGCTGCTTCAATCACGTCAAAGCCGTGCTTGGATAGAATTTCGCGGAAACGAAAAGTTTCGGTCGGTGAATCATCTACGATTAGAATACGTGGCATGCCAATTTCCCCAAGAAAAAATCAAATAAATTAAGCACTGATATGGTTGCGGATTGCGGTAAGCAACTCATCTTTGCTAAATGGCTTGGTGAGATATTCATCTGAACCTACCACACGGCCTTTGGCCTGATCGAACAAACCATCTTTACTCGATAGCATAATAACAGGAATGTTCTGATAACTTTGCGAGTTTTTAATTAAGGCACAAGTCTGATACCCATCAAGGCGAGGCATCATGATATCTACAAAAACGATGTCGGGATTTGCTTCTGCAATTTTTGACAATGCTTCAAAACCGTCTACTGCGGTAATGACTTCACAACCTTCACGCTGAAGAAGAGTTTCTGCTGTACGACGAATGGTTTTTGAATCATCAATGACCATCACTTTTAGATTTTGGAATTTATCGTCCATTTCTTACCCCTTCCCATTCAGAAACCATAAGCGACCACAGGCTTATAGCGGAATTTTATATAAGTGTCGATTATTTTTAACATACCTGTCCAGAGATTATCAACGAGCATTTTCTACACAAGTAGTCAAAAAATTATAATTTCAATAACGACTTCACACTTTCCCTGTTTCAATGATTTTTTTTTGAGTGGTAATAGTTTTTTATTGTCGGAATTAGGAATAATATACCAATATTATTACTTCTAATTAAGTAATTTAGTCAACTTTAAAAGAACTTTATTAGTAAACTTTTTTCGCGGAGCCGATAATGCGCCAGTTTGGGGAAAAACCTGCTTATATGGGTCAAAGAAAATCCATAATCAGGCAGACTGCTGTTTTAATGGTACTTATGCTGCAAACCATGTTGACTATTAGCCATGCATCTACAACAAATAACGTGCCTCAAAAAGCAAAATGGTATCGTTATTATGATCATAAGGGGGTAGCAAATATTAGCAGCAACGTGACCCCCAACCATATTCGTTATGGCTATGAAGCCCTAGATCAGAATATGCAGGTGATTCAGCGCGCCAAACCTTATAATGTTGAAGCAGATATTCGTCAGGCACCTCAACGCGCAGCACATGCCAGACAACAGGCAGAAGACCAGAAGTTAAAACGTGCCTATAATAATAGTCAGATTGCATTACAAAAAAAGAATGAAGTACTCTCTCAGCTGAAAAAGCAAATGGCTTTCCAACAAGAGCAACTTAAGCAGCTACAAAAAGATCGGATTATGTTTGTACGTCAGGAACGTGAATTTCTGCGTAAAGGTAAAAATGTACCTGAGCACCTAAAAAAAACCTTAGTTACCAATGAAAAAAACCTGACTGCACAAAAAGAAAATATTCAATCTTTACAAAGTCGCTATCGAAATCAGGAAGCAGAATACGACAGAATTATCCAGCGTTTAAAAGCGCTTGAATAATCTTTTATTCCTGATGCTGCTTCTGTGGTCAGCGCTATAAAAAGGATTCCTATGCACCCTGCACAGCATACTTATTTTTCGAAAAATAATACCAGTCGCTCTACTTTTGTCATGAGTCTGCTCTGTATGAGTCTGCTCTTAACTGCATGTAATAAACAAGAAACAGCTGATTCAACGCCATCAAAAAATCAAAACAATGTAGAACTGATTGCTCAAGACCTGATTGAGGTAAAGACAGGCAATGCTGTGCAAAAAACAGCATTTACCGGGACTATCCGTGCGGTAAATCAAAGTAGCATTCAGGCTCAGGTGACCGCTACAGCGACCAGTGTCAATGCTCAAGTCGGGCAACGCGTTCAGAAAGGTCAGGTGCTGGTTCGCCTAAATAATCAGGATAATGCTGCGCGTCTTGCACAGGCTCAGGCCAATCGTGCATCGGCTCAAGCACAGGCGAATCAGGCACGCCTCATGATGGAACGTAAGCAGCGCCTACTCAATCAAGGTTTTATTTCCAAAGCTGAATATGAACAAAGCCGTGTCGACTATCAAACACAATTAGAAAATGTTCGTGCACAACAGGCCAATGTCGATATTGCACAAAAGGCAGATCAGGATGGCATCATTAGCAGCCCGATTAGTGGGGTAATTACCCAACGTCAGGTTGAGCCAGGTCAGACTGTCGCTCCCGGTCAAACCATTTTTGAAATTGTCGATCCAGATCAACTGGAAATTCAGGCTAAAGTGCCGAGCGACATGCAGGCTGACCTGAAAACTGGCAGTAAAATTGAATACCGTATTCAGGGCAATCCAAACCTGCTTACTGCCAGTATCAGCCGGATTTCGCCTATTGCAGATCAGGCCAGTCGTCAGATTGAATTCTTTGCTCGTCCAAATGAAACCATTACTTCTTTAAGTATCGGCTCCTTTGTGGATGGCGAGATTCTCAGTGCTCGTCAGATTTCCGGACAACTGATTCCTCTGGATACTATTCGGGATATTCAGAATAAGCCTTATGTCTGGGCTGTTCGCCAGAATAAGATCATCAAAGTAAATGTGGATGTACTAGAACAGCGTTATAACGATAATCTTGCCGTCGTTCGCGGACTTGAAAGTAGTGATCGGATCAGTCGAATCAGCTTCACGGATGCCGATATTAATAAAACCGTCACCCTTGGCCAGAACTAAAATCATAAAAGGATTATCAAGATGTGGTTGACGCGTATTAGTGTGAAGTTTCCTGTATTTACCATCATGATGATGTTCTGTCTGATGGTACTGGGCCTCGCTTCTTGGCAACGTATGGGTGTGGAAGAGTTTCCAGATGTGGATTTCCCCTTTGTGGTGGTCTATACCAACTATCCAGGTGCTTCTCCTGAAACGGTTGAATCTGAGATCACCAAAAAACTGGAAGACCAGATCAATACCATTTCTGGCCTTAAGCAAGTGATTTCACAATCCAGTGAAGGCCTGTCGATGATTACGGCAGAATTTAACCTGGATGTACCATCAACCACTGCTGCACAGGATGTGAGAGATAAAATTGCGTCTGTTACTGCTGATTTTCGTGATGAAATTCAGGAACCCGTGGTTGAGCGTTATGACCCATCTGCCAATGCAGTCATGTCGATCGTATTTGAATCCAATAAAATGGATCTCAAATCATTAAGTTCTTATCTTGATCAACGTATTGTGCCGCAGCTACGTACTGTTCCCGGTGTGGGTACAGTCAACCTGCTCGGTGATGCCCAGCGTCAGATCCGTATTCAGGTTGAACCACAAAAATTACAAGCTTTTGGGATTGGTGTAGACAGTGTCATTAACACACTGAAATCTGAAAATGTTGAAGTTCCTGGTGGTACGCTGAAATCTGGCAATTCTGAGCTGGTGATTGAAATCAATTCCAAAGTGCTGCATCCACAAGCCTTTGGGGACCTGGTTATTGCCAATAAAAATGGTGCGCCTATTTTCCTGAAACAGGTTGCCAAGATTGAGGATAGTCAGGCCGAACTGGAAACAGGTGCTTTCCTGGATGGCAAGGCAGCAGTGGCTATCGATATTCTGCGTAGTTCTGACTCTAATGTTATTGAAGTTGTCGATGAAACTTATAAAACTTTAGAAAGCATTAAAGCCCAGCTCCCGCAAGGTACGACCTTGCAAGTGGTGGTCGATTCCTCCAAAAGCATTCGTGGAACGATTGGCGATGTGGCACGAACCATCATTGAAGGGGCTGTGCTTGCAGTACTGATCGTATTGCTATTTTTAGGTTCTTTCCGTTCTACTGTCATTACTGGCCTTACTCTACCGATTGCCCTGCTTGGTACCTTAACCTTTATCTGGGCCTTTGGTTTCACCATCAATATGATGACGCTGCTGGCACTTTCGCTCAGTATTGGTCTGTTGATTGATGATGCCATTGTGGTCCGGGAAAATATTGTACGTCACAGTGATATGGGCAAAGACCATGTCACTGCCGCTCTGGATGGCACCAAAGAAATTGGTCTGGCTGTTCTCGCCACAACTCTGACCATTGTTGCGGTATTTTTACCCGTTGCTTTTATGGGCGGTATTATTGGTCGTTTCTTCTTCCAGTTTGGCGTCGCGGTAAGTACCGCTGTGCTGATTTCCATGTTTGTCAGCTTTACCCTAGATCCAATGCTGTCTGCGCATTGGGCAGAGCGTAAAAAGGATCCAAATAAAAAACCCAACGCGGTAAAACGCTTTTTTACATGGATTTCCAATAAGCTCGATGGCTTAAGCGATGTCTACGAGAAATTACTCAAACTGGCACTGCGTTTTAGATTAATCACGATTCTGATTGCGGTTGCGTCTCTATTCGGAGCTCTCGGACTGTCCAAATTGATTGGTACCGAATTTGTACCTGTGCCAGACAAAGGTGAAATCCGGATTAAATTTGAAACTCCGGTTGATTCATCTCTGGAATATTCTCAGGCCAAACTCCAGCAAGTTGATCAGATCATCCGTAAACACCCGGATGTACGTGCGACTTATGGCGTCATTAATGGGGTTACCGATCGGGGCAAAAACCATGTCAGTCTGCGCGTTACCGTGACACCACGGACTGAACGTGAAAAAACCCTGAACGACCTTAACAATGAATTCCGTGAGCGCTTGCAATCTGTAGGCGGGATTACCATTACTTCAGTCGCCTCTGCAGACGAAACTGTTTCTGGTGGACAAAAGCCCATCATGATATCTATTAAAGGGCCAGATCTGGATGAATTACAAAAAATTTCTGACCGCTTTATGGCAGAGATTAGCAAAGTAGAGGGTGTGGTTGACCTTGAAAGTTCATTGAAAGAACCCAAGCCTACTCTGAGTGTACAGGTCAATCGTGTACTGGCAAGTGATCTTGGTCTTTCAGTCAATCAGATTGCCAATGTCATACGTCCATTAATTGCTGGTGATGATGTCACCTCCTGGCAAGATGAAAAAGGTGAAACTTATGACGTGAATCTACGCCTGACGGAAGATAAACGTACTCTACCAAGTGACTTACAAAATATGTATCTCACATCAAATAAGACCGATGCGAATGGTCAACCAATCATGGTTCCCCTCTCAAGTGTGACAAAATTTGAGGAAAAACTTGGAGCATCCCAGATTAACCGCCGTGATCTGGCGCGTGAAGTACTGGTAGAAGCCAATACAGCTGGTCGTCCTGCAGGTGATATCGGTACGGACATTAGCAAGGTACAGGCTGATTTTGACTTACCACCCGGCTATAGTTTTGATACCCAAGGTTCGAATGCGGATATGGCTGAATCTGCAGGTTATGCACTGACAGCGATAACTCTATCGATCGTGTTCATTTATATTGTACTCGGTTCACAGTTCAACAGCTTTATTCACCCAGCTGCGATCATGGCTTCGTTGCCCTTATCCTTGATTGGTGTATTCCTAGCCCTGTTCCTGTTTAACTCGACCATGAACCTGTTCTCTATTATCGGGATCATTATGTTGATGGGTCTAGTGACCAAAAATGCTATCCTGCTGATTGACTTCATCAAGAAAGCCATGGACCGTGGTGAAGATCGCTATGAAGCCATTATCGCTTCCGGTAAAACCCGTTTACGTCCAATCCTGATGACAACGAGTGCCATGGTCATGGGTATGGTTCCTTTGGCACTTGGACTCGGTGAAGGTGGTGAACAGAGTGCACCTATGGCACATGCGGTGATTGGTGGGGTGATCACCTCCACCCTGCTGACCTTAGTCGTTGTTCCAGTCATCTTTACTTATTTAGATGACTTTAAAAATTTTATGCTGCGCCATACACGTAAAATCATGTCATAATTTATTGCATAACAGTGGGGTGACATTCTGAAATGTTCACCTCATTTTTTATTGTATAATCTCTGCTTTAACGCTTAATTTTTTAGGACAGTTTCCATGCGCGCGAGTCGCTTTTTATTTGCAACGTTGAGAGAAACCCCGAACGATGCTGAAGTTATTTCACATCAGCTAATGCTTCGTGCTGGTATGATTCGTAAGTTGGCTTCAGGTTTATATACCTGGCTGCCGATGGGCGTTCGCGTATTAAATAAAGTTGAAGCGATCGTTCGCGAAGAAATGGATCGTGCTGGTTCATTACAGGTGTTGATGCCGGTAACTCAGCCTGCTTCACTTTGGGAAGAATCTGGCCGTTATGTTCAATATGGTCCTGAACTGCTTCGTTTCAAAGACCGTCATACCAATGATTTCGTACTTGGTCCTACACACGAAGAAGTCATTACTGATCTTGCGCGCAATGAGTTAAAAAGCTACAAGCAATTGCCTGCCAATTTCTATCAAGTACAGACTAAATTCCGGGACGAAATTCGTCCACGTTTTGGTGTAATGCGTTCACGTGAATTCATCATGAAAGATGCATATTCTTTCCATGCGGATCAGGAATCACTACAAGAAACTTACGACAAGATGTATGATGCGTACTGCAAGATCTTTACTCGTTTAGGTTTAAATTTCCGTCCAGTACAGGCGGATACCGGTTCAATCGGTGGTTCAGGTTCTCACGAATTCCACGTCCTAGCTTCAAGCGGCGAAGATGACATCGCATTCTCGACTGAATCGGATTATGCAGCCAACATCGAAATGGCTGAAGCAGTTCTGGTTGGTGAACGCGCTGCACCCGCTCAAGAATTAAAAGTTGTTGACACGCCAAATCAGAAAACCATTGCTGATGTATCAAATTTCCTTGGTACTGATCCTGCGCATTCAGTAAAGGCATTACTGGTTCAAGGCGTTGCAGCTGAAGAAGGTAAAGCAGCTCCTGTCGTTGCCCTGTTCCTTCGTGGTGACCATGAACTGAATGAAATTAAAGCCGAAAAGCATCCAAAAATTGCTGCGCCTTTGGCTTTTGCTACTGAAGCTCAACTTGCTGAACTAGGTTTGACTGCTGGTTTTGTAGGTCCGCAAGGTTTAGTAGAAAAAGGCCTAACAGTAATCGTTGACCGTGCTGCTTCTGTACTGTCTGACTTTGTTGCAGGTGCAAACGAAGCAGACAAGCACTCAACTGGCGTGAACTGGGAACGTGATGCGCAGTTTAGCGAAGTTTATGACCTGCGTAATGTGGTTGAAGGCGATCCTTCTCCAGATGGTAAAGGTACACTTCAAATCAAACGTGGTATCGAAGTAGGTCATATCTTCCAGTTAGGCAAAAAATACTCTGAAGCTTTAGGCTGTAAAGTCTTAGGTGAAGATGGCAAACCATTCACTGTAACGATGGGTTGTTATGGTATCGGTGTGACACGTGTCGTAGCATCTGCAATTGAACAGAATTACGATGAAAAAGGTATCATCTGGCCAGCTGCAATTGCACCATTTGAAGTTGCCATTGTGCCGATGAATGCGCACAAATCACCGCGTACTTTAGAAGCTGCTGAAGCGCTTTATGCAGAGCTTCAAGCTGCAGGTTATGACGTACTACTGGATGATCGTAATGAACGTCCAGGGGTAAAATTCTCTGACCTTGAGCTAACTGGTATTCCACACCGTATCGTGATTGGTGAAAAAGGTCTAGATGCAGGCACTTTTGAATACAAAGGTCGCCGTGATGCTGAATCAGTCAACCTTTCTAAAGAAGAGTTATTAGTAAAAATTGCAAAATAATTTTTTTCTGAATATAAAAAAATCCCGCGAAATGCGGGATTTTTTTATATTGTATTAGCAGAATTTGTGTCCACCGAAACAGTTAGATGTAACCGACTGGTTCTGCAAGACCTGATTTTGTAAGGTTAATCGCGCAGGCTGTCCAGTATAATATCCTGTATAGGCGCCAACATTGATATTCATTTTTCGTTCAATTGGGGTGCCTGCTAAAGAACCCAGCGCTTCAATCACTGATACATCTACATTATGATAACTTGCCATCAGCTCAGTAGTCAGTGCTTTAGCAACTTGTGGCAATACAGCAGACACATCTACCAAATCTTTTGTTTCTAAGTATCCCAAGTCAATTGGATCTTTAAACGACATCCACCATCCTGCTTTTGCTATATCTTTATCGTCAGCGCCCAACCACTGCACATCACGGCTTTGCAAAGACAGATATCCACCTGTACCGGATAATGGAATGTTATGAATCATATTTAAGGCTTGAACAAAGGTAATATCCATATTCAAGTTTTCTAAGGTTGATCCTTTTGCCATCTTAAAGAATGAGTGATCTCCGACCTCAATACTCCCTAATGAAATTAGAGCAGGAAACGTGACATATAGCTGGTCTTTAGAAAAGTCTGGTGTACCATTTACGTCAGGCCCATAAGAACCACTCTCTGATGCAGCAAGTGGAATAGATGTTAAAGTAGAACGAATACCAGAAACAACTGCTGAGTTAAGACGCTTACCTGTTACGACTGTTTCTGGCATCACAAAATCTGCACGCATCGAAGGTACAGTAATTCCAGTATGGCCTTCAGCACCAGGTTTACTGGTATAAGTACGGTCTTGTCCTAAAGCGGTTAATGTACCACTAATTTTCTGATCTGATGCATTACCAAAGGTTGCAGCCTTAGTATAGGAGTGACCTTCAGTTTGAGCCATTTTCATATAACCACTGAAGCTTTTAATTCCATCTTTTGGATCTGGAATATTGTCCGTACCTAAGGTCAGTAAGCCTAAAATTTCTTCTGCACCTAGACGAAAACCCACAACTTCACGTGTAGCTGTCTGATTACCACTGATTGCAAACTCAATAAATGGATTGGTAATTTGAGCACTGGTTGCAGCACGCTCACCTGTAAAACTTGGAGAGCCATCGGTCTTTTGCCCTGTTGCTGGACCACTTAATGATATATTGGAAATATCAATATCACAGGCATTTGCACCATTCATCCCACCACAGCCCAATTGGAGACTTTTAATATTAACATTAAGTTCCATTAATGCTTCTAGGCCTAGTTTATGAAACTTGATACCTTGCCCTGAATCATAATTAGTCTGCATATTTAAAAGAGCTTGGCCTTCTACTGCTGCTAGTTCCTGATCCGCTAAAGCAGTTAGAGCAATCCCTTGCTGTGATGTTGCTAGTATTGCAAATGCAAGACTGCTCATTATTATTTTTTTCATCTTATAATCCCATGAAGTATCAGTTACTCAATTTAGAACAATAATCCATTAACATTTCATTATTTATCTTACTTACCAGTATGTGACATAGCACACTTCTGTAAGAAGATGACCCTTTTAACGTGGCGTTATTCCTAAAGTACTACGCATCGTTCCACCTGTTAACGCAATTGATGCCATATTCTGCATAGTATTATTAGTGGTCATTGCGAAATTGGTTCTAAATGGGGTTGCCAGATCCTTAGTATAATTCAAGTCAATCTGACTATCCAAGGTCACTGTATCTGTACTTAATTTAACTTTTGTATTAAAACCTAAATTTCCTTCCAGACTGTTCAAAGTTAATGCTGAACTTTGTACAACCTGACCATTTTCACCAATATCTTTGTTGATTAAACTAAAATAACTACCTACATAATTCTCATCATTACGTTGCGCAGCAGTTAAATCTTTAAATTTGAAATTACCTTTCAATCCAAGGAAGTTACTATCAGGATCAGCAGGAGTCGGATCTACTCCTGGAATAATGCGTAGTTCACCTGAACCATCTAGTTTTAAAGCAATCGTAGTCAAAACATCATCAGGTTTTGAGAAGCTATCGTTAGCAACTACAGCACCACATAGCGCAGATCCTGAAGTACAGTTATATTTTGAACCAGGCAATTGGCCAATGGCTAATTCCGCTTGTGCTGCAATTAATAAATCATCTGCACGAATATATAGTCCACTATCTTCATAGCTAATCACACCTTCAGCTTGAATCAGAGCATCAATGTTACGTAAACCAGCATAATAATTCACAGCTTCGCCATGTACGCCATTTTGACCATCAATTAAAAGAATAGAGGTGGTACTTGGCAAACCCGTTTTAGCATCAATACCATAACCCTCGGTTGATGCAAGAACATTGTAAGCTATCCCCTGTTTACCATTATAAGTTGTACCGGTCAAAGCTACATTGGCATTCAGGTTATAGACTGGAATACCTATACCCCAAGAACCACCATCGCCTGTAAGAGCGGCAATCGAATTGTCTGAAATAAAGCGCGCTTTACTGGCGATTGACTGAAAGTCCATGCCACGTACTGCTATAAAGGCATAATTTTCAGTAGACTTTAGATTTTGCTTACGAATATGATCATTCTGCATTAAGGTATTTTTTAAATTTTCATTTATCAGAAAATCTAAGCTTTTACCTGAAATCGTATTGACATAAATATCACCAAAATCAATATAAGCATTTTGCTGCTTTGTAAGTGCCCTTAAATTAGAAAACTCAATTGCATAACTTCCTTTCCCTGTATGACCTATTTCTAATGTTGTTGGTGTATTTTGGCTATTGGACGCATTGGTGAAATCAGTGGATATACCCAAATGCAAGCCACCAGTATTGGTGATATTTTCATAACCTGTTAAAGCATTGTAAGTCTGACCATTGGTATTGACTCCAAATTTAGTAATATTAGACTGATTACCATTCATAAATATTTTTGCGTTGGTTATATCGCCTGATGCGCCCATACGCATAATATTTTTGACTACTGCTTTAGAAGTTGCATCTTGTTGGGTTACATAACGCAAATCCAGATTTATACCAGGATTAGTAGCGCCAGAACGTCCCGCTGCCACATCAGTGTTATCAGCAACACGTCCTAAATGCACAATATTAGTTTCACTATTAATACTCGGTTTTTCTGCAGTATTGTATGTACTTAGGACAATACCTTCATGCTGGTTTACAGACATATATCCAAAACCAGAGAAGTTAAAATTAAAGTCTTTTAATAGGGTTTTATTATTCCCTAAGGCATGACTTATATTCGCATTTTGCAATTGAAAATCTAGATAAGCGAGCTCTTTACTGTTAAATAGCCCTGCTTGTGTTTCTAAAAGCATTTTTATTGGAGAGTTGGTTTGTATACCCAACTTACCCAAGCTACTTACATTTGCCACATTCCGATTGATAGCATGACACGTTGCTTCACTACAGTTTTTTTCAACAATATTTAAGTTTGCCTCTGCATTAAATGGATCAACACTAAATGCCAGCCTGATCCCTGTGCCGACCTCTGTTGCACCTACATCAAGATGTAATTGGCTCACTATAGGATTGTTATTAACACCTAATACATTTACTTGATGCAGCCCCAAACCTCTTTGTACATTCTGATCACCGGTAGGATCAAGCCAGTTGGCTTGTTCAATGTACACTTTTGAAACTTCGTGGGTAAGGCTAAGCCCGTCTTGACCTGTAACTTGTCCTAAGTCCTGATCTTGGATAGCCTCTAAAGCATAGGTTTGTTGTGCCAAAAATACACATACAGTGAGGAGTTTTAATTGCATTTTTTTTGTTTTCATATTGATATCCTTATCCTTCACTTAAGATTTTAGCAACGGCTTTGTGCCCCACCTGAGCAGTTATAGCTAAAGATTTTCAATTTTCCAGACATATGCATATTGCCATGCACATTGAGCCCCATAAAACCTTTTTCTTGTCCAAGATCAAATTGAGGAACTGCTTTTTCTGCAGTTGTAATGTTTCCGTTAATATCGGTAATTTTTTCTACGTATGTGTCATATTTATCGACATTTAAATAACCTTCTTCTTTATTATCTGCCTCGTCTGTAGTCCCTGTTTCAACCGCTAAGGTACTAAACCCAAGATTACGTATTTTAAGCGGACTTTCATCATAAAAAGTGACTTGCATCGCAGCTTGGGGAATATTCCGATAATTAATGATAGTAGCGCCATCTATAGAAAAACGGTCAATTTGCAAGGTACCCTGAATATCTTTAAAAACCAGCCATTTCTTATTGCCATCCTCATCCACATGATTATTAGGTGAAATAGCCAAACGACAGAACAGATTATCTGTACCACATGAATTTGCATCAAAATCGTAATATACAGTTGCAATGCCGTTTTCAATTCCATGAATATTTTTAAGATTTGGGTTAGTAGCATATCGATGATTTAAAGAAAAGGTCCAACTTAGGTCTGCCCCCCCTTGTCCAACTACCTCTTTCATTTCTTGTTGATTTAAATTCACTAAATTGGCATAGCTAGATAACGATACACACATCAAGGTCGCTAAGGTCATTTTCTTTAACATGGCTAACTCCCTTTATAGTCCTGTCGTTTTAATTTTTAGATGTTGGATCAGCACCCCATCAATTGCCACTGAACCAAAGTTTTTAAACTCGGTTCCATTTGCTGCGGTGCTCTTGAACATAATTCCCGTCGCATTGTCGCCTTTATTTGCATCTAAAAGGTTGCCTGGCAGATGATCTACAGTACCAATTGAAATACTACTGTGAGTTGCATTCCGCCCTTGATATTTTGCGACCGTATCCCGATCATTGGCTTTAATTGCTGTGCCACAGGTATACACATTACAGGTAGACCCTTCTAGGCTGCTGGTTCCTAAGTATTCAGTCAGACCATATTGTGTGTTATAGGCAGTATCACCCGGTTTAAAATTACTACTCTTATAATTCTGGTAGATTTTATTGTAAATTTCTGGAATATCTGGAATACGGGTAACCTCCAAAATAATATTATTACCTTCTGAACCTACTACAAAAGGCTGATACATATTACCGAGGACAAGATTGATATTAGGACTATATAAATACAAGCCTTCCTGTTCTTCAAAAATTGGGGCTGGTGTACCTCGCACCATAGCAGGTGTAACGACCGTGTTATCTTCGTTTTCAACTGCTGAGCTAATACGAATACCACGTGCATCCAGATTTGAATCAAGTTTACTCAATGTCGCTGGATTATCATTGGTATTCAAACGTAATAATGCGGCTAAGCCTAGGGTCTTATTATAGTTTGCATCATTTGATTCAGCTGTTTGGAATAAACGGACTTGCGAACCATTTAGACTTAAGCCATTGGCCACCACTTGCATACGTAGTCGTTGATCTAACTCTAAACCTGAAGTCGGTGCACCTGTTGCTGGATCAATCTGGTTGCTTGAATCCAGACTTCTAGAAAAGATATCCGTCCAGAAACCTAGTTTTATATTGTTGTCATCTGCAGTCGCATATTGAGGGATCAATGCCAATGGTGCTTCTAGTGCTAGATAACCGATGTTTTTATCTGCATTTTTAAACTGTTTAACTCTCTCTGTACCTGCACGGAATAACCAAGGGTTTTCAGCTGAACCCCAGTTAAACCCTTCATTGCTATAACGTGTGCTTAATGAGCCATCACTTTTAGATAATGCCAGACCGTATATAAAAACATCTGCCTTGGTCTTTAAGGATTTGACCGGGGAATTTGCTGCCGCCTGTAATGCGCTGGCTTCAGCAGCCGCAATAATTAATGCCAAGATTTGTTGCGTTGCTGCGTCTGCAGCATCTTCAGCGAGCTGAGTGGCATTATATTTTGCACGTAACTCTGCAGCAAGACGCTCTCGAGTAATTTCATTAGAAATCAGACTATTAACTGTTGCAGTAATTTGATCGGATCTGACGAAGTTAGTTAGACTTTTATAAAATGTCGAATTTGTAAGGTCACTATTAGCAGTCAATGCACCTGGACCATAAAGTAAATTAATCATTTCATAGGTATTACCCAATGCATAGTCTTTAGCTTTTTGTTCTAATTCTAAAATACCTGTAGGATCATTACTTACAGGCAGCATTCTGTGTGAAGTTGTACCATCTTTTTTTAAAGATGCAGGTGTCGATCCATCCAGTCCCCATGTCCCATTTCGATAATCTGCAAGACGTTGTGTATAGTATTGTTGCATAATAGGAGTCTTGAGCAGTGCTTCACGTGTTTCTAATAAAAAAGTTTCTCTTTTTGCCTCAGCATCAGTCTCGATATTAGCGCTATAACTTGTTAATAATGTAGAATATTGCGAATTATAAGTGGTGTCATAAGTATTTTTATACAACGTATTATAATTACGATCTGCTTTCCCCTGTAATACACTTTTATTGTAAGTATCCGCATAGACACGGTCATAGGCACGCTGTCCTAACTGGGTATAGTTTTCCCCTGTAGGAATAATGCGAATGAAACCTGTATCTGCTTGACCAGGATTATCAATGTCACGGGTATAACTAGAGCCTGCCGATACATCATTCGGTGCCTGAAATACCATTTTGAAATCATTTAGAGTAAGTGCGATCCCTTCCCCTGTCGTATCTGCTAAAGATTCATCCGATAACTGCTGCAAAGCATAGGTAGAAGGCATGCATAACAAACTCACCATGCTTGCTAAACACGATTTTTTAAAGATGGAATGTTTACCGTTCAAAATCATCTTCACTGTCCTTTTATTATCAGATGCTCCGCATCTTTATCTTTCAGCTTCCCAGCTGCAATTTCTATTTTTGAATGATGCATCGTGCATCTTTTAATTAGATTTCTGCATCCATTATGCTTATTTTCCATTCAGATGCAAAAAGCAAAGTGCTGAATAGTCAAGTTTCCGATGAATGAAAACTCAAAAAAATAAACGGGACCTTAAGCCCCGTTTATTCAATACTTTAAACTAATTATGCTTTTGGCAAAGTCACACCAGTCTGGCCCTGATACTTACCGCCGCGGTCTTTGTATGAAGTTTCACAAACTTCATCAGATTCAAAGAACAGCATCTGTGCTACCCCTTCACCCGCATAGATACGTGCAGGAAGGTTCGTCGTATTGGAGAACTCAAGGGTGACATGACCTTCCCACTCTGGTTCAAGTGGAGTCACATTCACAATAATACCGCAACGCGCATAGGTAGATTTACCTAGACAAACAGTCAGTACATTACGTGGAATACGGAAATATTCTACAGTACGTGCAAGCGCAAATGAGTTAGGCGGGATGATACATACATCAGATTCGATGTCGATAAAGCTTTTTTCATCGAAGTGTTTCGGATCTACAATTGCAGAATGCACATTGGTAAATACCTTGAATTCACGTGCACAACGAACATCATAACCATAGCTTGATACACCATAAGAAATGAGTTTTTCACCATTTTCATCAAAACGAACCTGGTTCTCTGCATAGGGTTCGATCATGCCATGCTTTTCGCTCATTTCGCGAATCCAGCGATCAGACTTAATTGCCATTGGTACTAATCCAAAAATCTTAAATTCAGTTATTGCGACGTACTTTAACTGAAATTCACCTCAATGAAAATAAGTGTTCTTTCTTGATGCTACTTTGAAATTTTAATAAGATTTTTTGAGTGAAGTTACAGACTCATAATCGCTGAATAACTCAGCGGTACAGAAAAGCTCATCAGTACCAATGATGCGGTCTTTTGCATATTTTTTTGGTTGAGCCAGCGATTATTATTACGACCCAGTAAAGTACCGAAGAATGTCCATAAAACTGCAATTGGAATTAATAGTCCTATAAACATCAGCATATGTACGACATAGTAATAACTGTTCTGCCATGCAATTACGGGGAAAATTGCCGATGCAAACAATAAGGCCTTAGGGTTCAGTAAAGTTGCTAAAAATAGCTCTCTGGCACGAATAGTGAATTGACTTAAACTGTCAGCAACTTCTGCTGTACGCCATAATCTGATTGCCAAATAGAGAATATAACAGGCGCTAAATAATTTCAGGATATTCGGTAAAGCTGGCAGATGGGTTGAAATCTTGCCAATCAGGATTCCCCAAAAACTGATCGCAAGCAGATAGCCTAACGCTTCAGCAGGAATAAGATAAAATGATTTCCTAAAACCTGCATGGATCCCGGAAGATGCCAATAAGGTATTGGTTGGGCCTGGAGTCAATAAAATTGTGACTACTAAACCAATAAATAACCAAGAAATCATGGGTTGACCTCGCTGTAATGCTTGCAGCATAGATCAGAATATTTTTACCTGCAAAATCTTATTTGTAAGAAGAATTATAATTTTTTGGAATGATTTAAATTATAATTTAAATTCAAACACTTATATAAAAATAATGCTAAAATTAAGTGATATACGATAGAGTCATTTTAGTTGACTCCGACTTATTCATAAGAAAATTCTACTGAAAACACTAACTCAAAAATTAAATTTTTATATCTTTAAAATGATTCATCTAATAATACATTTCTGATTTTTTCATCTTCAAATCTTTCAAAGTCACTCAGCTTATTTCTACTTATTGTCTTAATTTATTTTCTTGCTTTTATTGGGCCTACTTGCTAGGAAATACTTTCATTTTACTGTCAGCTTTAAAATAAAAACCCCAGCCTGGACTGAGGTTTTAATCAATGATCTCTATTAAAAAATACGGGACTGATCTTTTTGAGCCTTTGGCAGTTTGGCTGCAATCTTTTCGGCAATCGCCATATAGCTATCAGCAGCCTCATCTCCAGCAATCACTGACGGCGTTCCGGCATCGGCATTTTCACGGATTACAGCATTTAAAGGCAGACGGCCAAGTAGTGGAATATTGTACTGTTCTGACAATTTATCGCCACCACCAGTACCAAAAATCTGTTCTTCATAGCCGCAATTTGAACAGATATGAGTCGACATATTTTCAATCACACCCATGACTGGAATCTGTACACGGTTAAACAGTTCAATTCCTTTGGTAGCGTCCAGTAATGCCACATTTTGTGGCGTTGTCACAATCACTGCGCCAGTGACTGGGATACGCTGCGCTAGAGTCAACTGGATATCCCCTGTACCTGGCGGCATATCAATCATCAGGACATCCAGATCTGGCCAAAGTGTCTGATTAAACAATTGCATCAATGCGCCCGTTGCCTTTGGACCACGCCATGCCACTGGTGTATTGTGATCACCGGTTAAATGACCAATTGACAGCACCGCCAAGCCATAGGCATCTAATGGTACAAAGTTTTCAGCTTCAATCATCGGGGTTTTACCCGCATTACCGAGCATTGTTGGAATACTTGGACCATAAATATCCGCATCCAGTACACCGACTTTTAAACCCTGTTTTTGTAAAGCCAAGGCCAGGTTCACTGTTGTGGTTGATTTACCCACACCACCTTTACCAGAAGACACTAGAATCACATTTTGAATACGTGGATGCTTCGGCACATCACGCTGTTGCGGGGCAGCTTTTTGAATAGGTGCCTCTTCTTGTTGCGGTTGATAATTTTCATTCGCCTGCTTTACAGCATCAGTACTTGCAGATGCATCCACCACGGGTGGTAAATTCGATTTTGGTGCTACTGTGGTTTGCGGCTGGCTAGAGCAGCTTTCACCTTCAGCATGATGATGCCCGCACCCGCCCTCTTTTTTATGACCCGTTTTTTGCTGGATCACATGCATATTGAGTTCTTTGATGCCACATTTTTCCAATGCGTCAGCCAGTTCATCATGAATCTGCTGTAACTGCTCTTTTTCTTCAGGATAAGTATTAATCGTGATCTGTAAGATCTCGCCTTGTACATTGACCTGAGTAATCCGATCTTTCAAGGTATTGTTAGAATTTGGCAAGATATAATTTTGCAGTACATTCTGCACAGCTTCTTCGTTCACCTCCTTGGAAGGCGAAAAAACCGATTTAAGCGAAGAAAGCCACGACATAGGTTACTCCAAAAATGTAGATCGATATCTAAATAGCTTAGTTTAACGGGGTTTTCACTTAAGGTTAAGCATTCTGCCCCTTAAGATGAGGGAGATATTTTCAATTTCCAACCATTTTACTTGGTTTTATTAATTTGTGGCGAATAGAAATAATGGAAAGTGAAAGAGAATAAGAAATAAGGTAGTTTTTAGTATGCGAATAATTATTATTATAATAAGAGTCTGATTAGATTCAGCCACCTCAACCCTGTTATGGTTGAAGTGGCAGTGCGATCAAAGCTTATTTATGATTTTTATTGTGTTCGGACTTATCTTGCTGGTCCTTGGTGTTTTTGCCTTGATCCTGTTTAGACTGGTCTGCATCAGATTCTGAATCCTTATCTTTGGCAGCCTCTTTTTTATCAGACGTATTCTCCTTAGAGGTGTCATCTTTAGCATCTTGATCTTTAGATGAATTCTCTTTCATTTTAGTCATCGTATCGGTGGCCATCTGTTTCAGCTCAGCCAGTTTGACAGAAGCTTCATTCACCAGCTCAGTAATCTTCTGTTTGGTATCATCAAACTTATGTAGGGCTTCATCTTTAAGATGCGTCATACGATCCTGCTGATCTTGACCATTGCCATGTTGCTGGTCTGATTTTCCATCTTTATGCGCAGCCTGTTTGGAATCATCTGCATCATCATTCTGCTTGGTTTCAGACTTGCCATTTTTTAGCTCATTCAGAATCTTTTCGCCTTTCTGCAATAGCTCTTCACCAATAGCAATCGCCTTGGCTTTTAAGTCATCCATCTTGGTCGTTTCATTTTTTTTATCTGATTGCTCACTATCTGAGTCTTTAGCACTCTGCTTTTCAGATTTATCATCCGACCCGTTCTTCTGAGCCTCTAATACTTCCTGATGTTCCTGTTTGTGCTGCTTGTCGATCTCGTTTTGCTTTTGCTCTTTTTCAATTTGATCATGTATTTCACGTGCATGCTGCTGTTTATCTTGGTTCTGCTTAGAAGTACTTGTCTGGTTATTCTGAGTCATGAGTACCCTCCTTAGGTAAGTCATATAAGTTATCAGACAATTATTTAACATAAAGCAGAGAATGAATCGGGCGAATTAAGCAAACTGCAACAAAGCCTGTACATGTTGTTGCTGATCATTGCATCAGATAGCACAAACCTTACGATCTTAAATTTTCATCACCACCCACTGGACGAGATTGTGCTCTGTATTTTGAAGATTCTATTTATCTTATTCCTTGCACCATTGGTCAGTACTTTACTGTCATCATGACATCGTATTTCCTTTAGCTTGCCTACTCAAATACTGTCATAGCTTGATTTTTCAAGCTAAAGGGTACTTATGATCGATCTACATTAAACGTTTACAGGATGAGTAAAACTAAAGGTAGCAAGTGATCTTAGTTTAAGCACGCACGGTACTCATAAAACTTACTACCGAGAACAACCAGATGAACAGGATAAAACTGCGCGCTTGAGTGAAATGTGCCACATCTGTGCCATGCAAAATGTTGTGGCGTGTTGCAGTGACGTTCGAACTAGAATCCATCTTATAGGCAGCCAGCTCTGCAAAGTATGGATTCAGTTCTGTAGCGATTTTAGATTTATGCCACAGACTCTTAATTTCATTGCCCTTTAAACCCGGAACGATTTTATAGACATCGACAAACTTGGTGCCGTTTAACTTTAAGAAGCCTTGTTGAATGAGTACATCTGTGAGTAAACCTTCAAGCTGTGCATAGAGCAAAGGTACACAACCTGCATAACAGCCCAATTTATACATTTTAAAAGCTTCGATAATCACAGGACGACGCAAGGCTTTATTCTGCTCACCGATCTGCATAGCATCGAAAGCGGTCAACACATCTTTTTGAAAAGCTTCAGTGTAAATAACATCAAGTAAGTTAAAGCTTTTCACATCTTCATAGGCATGAATCTGTTGCCAAAAGTGCATCAGATTTAAAGCATCATTGGCTACTTTTGAACCGACAGGTTGATCGAGCTGATCTGCCCACACATTAAAATACTCATCCTGCTGTGCGAGTTCACGTAAGATATTGATTAAAAATGTATGTTCGCCTTGTGAGATCTGATCTAAATAGCTTTGCGCATCTTCAAGGATACGTTTGCCTAAAGTCTGTTGTTTGATATTCGATTTAATCCGTCTGACTGGTTGATCATCTTCAAAATCATCGTAATCGTCATACATGGTCAAGCACTCAAGCAAATGGCGGATAGGCTATTATCCCTGATAATCCTGCCATAAAGTAGCATTTCATCGAGGTGCAACTTTGTTATTGAAAAAGAATTCACCAAAAGCCTTATGCAAGTCATGTCTATCTCATGTAAAATTACCGCCCATTGCATAAAATACGAATGAGAGAGTCAGATCCGTGCGTAATATCTTAGTCACTAACGCCCTTCCATACGCCAATGGCCCGATCCATATGGGTCACCTACTCGGTTATATCCAAGCTGATATTTGGGTACGTGCGATGCGTGCAATGGGTCATAACGTGACTTATGTATGTGCGGATGATGCGCATGGTACGGCGATCATGCTGCGTGCTGAAGCCAATGGCATTACCCCTGAACAGCAAATTGCCAATGTACAAAAAGAACATGAGCGTGACTTTTCCGGCTTTAAAGTGGACTTTGACCACTACGACTCAACCAACAGTGCAGAAAACCAAGCTCGTGCTTCTGAGATTTATATCAAGAACCGTGAAGCAGGCAACATTGCAGTTCGTCCTGTGACTCAATTGTTTGACCCTGAAAAAGGCATGTTCTTGTCGGATCGTTTCATTAAAGGCACATGCCCAAAATGTAAAGCGGAAGATCAATACGGTGACTCATGCGAAGTCTGCGGTACAACCTACAATGCAACTGAACTGTTAAATCCAAAATCAACTTTAAGCGGTGCGACACCTGTAGAGAAATCTTCAGATCACTACTTCTTTAAACTGCCTAACTTTGGTGAATACCTACAAAAATGGACACGTGACGAAGGTCGCCTGCCAGTGTCGATTGCCAACAAATTAGATGAATGGTTTGAAGCAGGTTTGTCGGATTGGGATATTTCTCGTGATGCACCTTACTTCGGTTTTGAAATTCCAGATGCACCAAACAAATACTTCTACGTTTGGGTGGATGCCCCAATCGGCTATATGTCTAGTTTTGAAAATTACATCAAGACCAAACGTCCTGATTTGAGCTTTGATGATTACTGGAAAAAAGATTCTCAAAATGAGGTGTATCACTTCATTGGTAAAGACATCGTTTACTTCCACGCATTGTTCTGGCCTGCCATGCTTGAAGGTGCAAACTACCGTACCCCGACAAGCTTGTTCGTGAATGGTTTCTTGACTGTCAATGGTCAGAAGATGTCTAAATCTCGTGGTACGTTTATTAAAGCGGAAACTTATTTAGAGCATTTAAACCCTGAATATTTACGTTACTACTTCGCTTCTAAACTTTCTGACAAAGTTGAAGATTCTGACTTAAATCTTGATGATTTCGTCCAGAAAGTAAACTCAGATTTAGTGGGTAAAGTGGTCAACATCGCAAGTCGTTGTGCCAAGTTCATTAATACCAAGTTTGACAATAAACTTTCTGCAGCATGTGCAGAGCCTGAATTGGTGCAAAGCTTTATTGGTGCAGGTGATTCAATCGCTGCTGCATACGAAGCACGTGAATTCTCAACAGCGATTCGTGAAATCATGGCGCTTGCGGATAAAGCGAATCAATATATCGATGAGAAAAAGCCTTGGGCTTTAGCGAAGATTGAAGGTGAAGAACAACAAGTTCATGACGTGTGTTCTGTGGGTATTAACCTGTTCCGTCAATTGGCGGTTTACCTTGCTCCTGTATTACCAACTTTGGCTACACAAGTTCAAGCGTTCTTACAATTAGACAGCTTTAACTTTGAATCACGTAAGCAAGTGTTAGTGGGTCATGAAATTGCATTGTTCCAACCGTTAATGCAACGTGTTGACCCTAAAGCGGTTGCTGCTATGGTGGATGCATCTAAAGACTCTTTAGCAGCCCCTGCAGAAGCACCAAAAGTTGAAAAGAAAAAAGAGAAAGCCAAAGAGAAGAAAGCTGAACCTAAAGTGGGTGAAGCTGAAATCATTAATATTGATGATTTTATGAAAGTTGACCTACGTGTAGCGGAAGTTCTTGAAGCTGCGACGGTTGAAGGTTCTGATAAACTGCTTCAATTGACGTTAAATGTCGGTGAGGCTGAGCCACGTAACGTATTTAGTGGTATTCGTGAGTTCTATAAGCCTGAAGACTTAAAAGGCAAATTGGTGGTGATGGTAGCAAACCTTGCGCCACGTAAGATGCGTTTTGGTATTTCTAACGGTATGGTGTTAGCTGCGGGTAATGGCGAAGGTGTTTGGGTGATTTCACCTGAATCTGGTGCTAAACCGGGTGATAAAGTGTCTTAAGATGTAGGTCTTAAATAAAAAGCCTCTACTAATGTAGGGGCTTTTTTATACCATTTATATAATTTATTTTCTTGTTTTAAAAAAATATATCGATAAAATCAAAGCGCTTTTTATTTTTTATAACTATTCGGGGTAAGCATGAAAAAATTACTAGTTTCAGTTCTAGCGATGTCAACAATTGCATTTACAGGCTGTTCAGTTCGTATGGCGGATATGACCGTAGCTTCTACAAAGAACTATAACTTGAACTCAAACCAATTTGTGAAAGGTCAACGTGTCACAGGTGAAGATAAGGTTCCGGTAGTTTTATTCCCATTAGGTATTCCTAACTTCAAAACAGCGGTAGATCGTGCAATTGAGAAAGATCGTTGTGCTGTGGCTTTATCTGATGTTGTTATTACTCAATTGAATCAAGCATTTATTGTGGGGCAGATTGGTTACCGTGTTGAAGGTACTCAAGTAATTGACCGTTCACAACCAGAATGTAAAAAATAATTTTTGATTGTAAAAAAAAGCCTCTACGATGTAGGGGCTTTTTGTTGCAAACATAAAATATTTTATTATGATACGTATCTAATATTATGAATAAAATTAATTTATACAATGAAGAAGCAAAATCCTCATCTTATTGAACGCCAGAAAAAAGAAAATATAAGATTACGTAATAAAGTTGCTTTCTTTCCTTCACAACCAGTCTATACATATTACCCTTTCCATTTACCTGTAGCCTTTGATTTCCACAATAAAAGAATGAGAAATGCTACACTTAAAGCAATAAATTCTTTAAAGGAAATGCCACAAGGTAAACGTCCTTATTTTGATTTTAGTGAAGTAGATACCCTTTCATCTATGGCAACAATTCACTTCACTCAAATGCTAGAGAAATATTCAACGGTAGTTTGTAGAGGTAAACACTCAAAAAGCCCTATAGTTTCAGGAATGCTTTCAAAACTTAAAGTTTATAATCGATTAAATATTAAAGAGACTAATTCCAAACATGATCTTGTAGATAGATGGTATACCTTTTCAGGAGAAAATGCTGATTTTGGTGATGAATACGATGCTATAGAAAATGTTTTAAAAGAAAAGTTTGGAGAAGATTCTATTACCTTTGATGTCATTAATACGGCAATATGCGAGGCTGTGATAAATGTCGTTAACCATGCTTATGATGAAAGTGATAAATATAGAAAGTGGAATTTGTTTTTGGCGATTAAACCTGACAGATGTGCAGTAGTAATATCAGATTTAGGAAAAACAATTCCGCAAAGTATTCCTACTAAAATAAATGACCTCATGCTTAAGGATATTTTTAATTTTGAATCTTGGTTTGGCTTAAATGATCAAGAAAAAATTGAAATTGCGACTAATTATCAAAGAACTTCAACAAATTTGTCATACAGAGGGAAAGGGTTTCAAGATATGAAACAAGTATGTGAAGAAGTTGAAGGCTCAACTATGATGGTTCATAGTCGAAAAGGGTATTGGGCAAAAGGTTATTCAAAATTTGAAAAAAATCTTGATAAAAAAGCCAATTACAAATCTCAAGTAAATGGTACAATTATCTCATGGTTAATTCCTTTAAATGATTCTACTATCCAACTAGCCAATGCGTAAACTCTTGAGGTAATTATGAAAATTGTAGTTGCAGAAGATTTCTATCGCAGACCAGCTGGTAGATATAGAAGTCAGGGTACCTACACAGGTGAAGCTTTTAGAGAAGATATTCTTTTACCTCATTTAAAAAAATTGCCACAAAATGATAAGCTTCTTGTTGATTTCACTGGTGTATCCATGACTGGTTCTTCATTTTTAGAAGAAGCATTTGGAGGCTTAGTTAGAAACCACTCTTTTGATTATTCTAAATTAAAAGATATTTTAGTTCTAAGTTTTCCTAGACGCCCATCACTTGAAGAAACAGTGTGGAAATACATTCAAGATGCTGACAGATCCTCAAATACTTAATCATATTATAAATTTTTCTTTAAACGCAGTATTTTTTTTATTTAAACTCATTGTTGCATTAGGAAGTATTTATCTAATATTACAGCGTTTCCATCTTCGACTTCAGATGAGATTTCTAAAAAATATTTCAGATGAGATATTAAAAATAAATGATTTCTGCATCGAATTTTCATCAAAATTTAATCAATACAAAGAAGGATATGAAAAAAATGATCTAAAAACCTTTAATGAAATCATTTCATTACGTCATAAAATCCATAACCATCTAGATTATTTAACATCTACTGTAAATAGTTTTCCTTATGGAAATCCTCTAAACTTTTTCTGGTTTTCACTTACAGGAAATTATTTTAATAAAGATATACAAATCAATGCAGATAATTTATTAACTACTTATCAAAGCCAAATTTCAGATGATACAACACTACAAAAAGATATAAATCTTAAATTATCTTTTGACAATACAATTAACTTATTTAATACAACTAATAAAAAGATAGATGATATAGACCAAAATAAAATTGATGAAATAATTTTATCTGGTTTGGATTTGATAGAATTGTTAGAAGATCACTCTAAGAAACTATTTTAAATTTTTATCATATTCCCTAATCATTAAATACTTACAAGAATCCTTCTATGAAAACTTTACCCCCCCTATTCCTCGCACTCGCCCTAAGCACTGTAGCGCTCAACTCTCAAGCGGCTGAACCCACAATCACCGCACCCAAACAAGTCGCTGGCTACTACCATGACCAAATTGGCAACACTCAAATCACTGCCCTGCTCGATGGCACAAATTACTTAAACCCTGCGCTATTTAAAGGCTTAAGTGACAGCGAAAAAACGGGCATTCTCAAAAAATACGCTGCCATCAACGACAAAGGCATACAAACCTCAGTCAATGCTTTTTTAATCAATACAGGCAACCAACTACTAATGGTCGACAGCGGTGCTGCAAGCTGCTTTGGCACACACTTAGGTTCAATCTATAACAACCTAAAAGCTTCAGGGTATCAGCCTAGACAGGTCAATAGCATTTTCCTGACCCATTTACACCCTGACCATGTCTGCGGCATCTCAAATAACGGTGTAGCAAATTACCCAAATGCCACACTGCATATTTCCAAAACCGAATATGACTACTGGCTCAGTCCAAACACCATCAAGAAACTACCCAAAGAAAACCAAGAGAAATTTTTAGGCACAGTTGAGAAAATTAAAGCCGCACTTGCACCCTATGAAAAAGCCAAAAAAATTAAGGTCTTTTCAGACAAAGCTTTCGCTTTGGGTGATATTCAATTTAAGCCATCTTTCGGTCATACCCCAGGGCATTACAGCTTTAAACTGAAAACCGATGCTCAAGAAGTGGTATTTATTGGTGACATCGTGCATTCACATACCTTGCAGTTTGATGCACCAAAAACAGCGGTAGATTTTGATATAGACCCTAAGGCAGCAGTCGAAACCCGTCTTAAACATTTTGCTGAATATGCCAAAGCGGGTCAGTTGATTGCTGCACCGCATTTACCTTTCCCAGGCATTGGGCATATCTATTCAAAAGATGGTCAAAGCTATCAGTGGATACCGATACACTTTACAGATTAATTGAGTACTGTGATTGCAATATTCTAAGTCTGAAACCCTAAGCTTTTAGGGTTTCATTTATTTTATAAACACCTAACCAACAAGTATTAAAGATCTTAGACTCAAAAATCACGTTTAGATTGAGAATTAAAATCCGCTACTTCACTTAATTTTTTAAATTTTTTCTTAAAAATTGCTTCACATTCATTGTGCACCTTTAGCACTCATTTCTAGCATTCAATTGAGTCCGATAAATCTAAATATTTAAAAATCAGGTATAAATTTTAAATTTATCTTCTCTTGTAGTGTCTTAGTTTGGTGCAAATAAATCGCATTATGCTTTATATCGAGTCTTATTAATTTCAATAAATTCTTCATCAAAATTTCCCTTGCTAGTGCCTCTTTTAGAATCAGTTTGCCTCTATATACTGGGTTTCTTTTGTGATTCTACGCACTAAATTGGAACGCACCATGCAAAATATAGACTTATTATTTCTCCTTCTCGGTGCAGTTCTGGTGCTTGCCATGCATGCAGGATTTGCTTTTCTGGAACTTGGAACAGTTCGACATAAGAATCAGGTCAATGCCTTAAGTAAAATTCTAACTGACTTTGCCATCTCTGCAATCGCATACTTTTTAGTGGGTTACTATATTGCCTATGGACAGCATTTTTTCCATGATGCCAATACCTTAGCAGCTGATCATGGCTATAACCTGATGCGCTGTTTCTTCCTGCTTACCTTTGCTGCCGCCATTCCAGCGATTATCTCTGGTGGTATTGCTGAACGGGCCAAAATGCGCTCGCAGGCTTTAGCAACGTTATTTCTGGTTGCCCTGATCTATCCATTTTTTGAAGGCATGATCTGGAATGGTAACTTTGGTTTCCAGGACTGGTTGGCTCAGGCATTTGGTGCCAGCTTTCATGATTTCGCTGGTTCAGTGGTGGTGCATGCCATGGGTGGCTGGATCGCACTGGCTGCGGTAATTCTGCTTGGTGCACGTCATGGCCGCTATAGAAATGATGGCCGGATTACAGCACATCCGCCTTCATCGATTCCATTTTTGGCTTTAGGTTCATGGATTTTAATTGTCGGCTGGTTCGGTTTTAATGTCATGAGTGCCCAGCGCCTCGATGCTATTTCTGGACTGGTCGCCATCAATTCTTTAATGGCAATGATCGGTGGAACAATTGCAGCCAAAGTGGCAGGTAAAGATGACCCGGGCTTTCTGCATAATGGACCATTAGCCGGCTTGGTAGCGATCTGTGCGGGCTCAGATGTGGTACATCCATTGGGGGCGCTTTTTATCGGGATCAGCGCAGGCGTGATTTTTGTGAAACTGTTTACGTATACCCAAAATAAACTCAAAGTGGATGATGTGCTTGGCGTCTGGCCTTTGCATGGTGTATGCGGAGCTTTTGGGGGCCTTGCTGTAGGTATCTTCGGTCAGCAATGGCTGGGAGGCATGGGTGGTGTTTCTTTAATTTCACAGCTAGTTGGTACAGTTCTCGCCATTATTGTGGCTTTGGCAGGTGGCTTCCTAGTCTATGGCCTGCTCAAAGTATGGATTGGTATTCGTCTCACCCGGGAAGAAGAATTTACAGGTGCAGACTTGTCCATTCACCGTATTTCTGCGAATTCTGAAGAAAATATTTTTTAATGCTCTCGTAAAAAAGCCCCTATTTCACAGGGGCTTTTTTATCTATAGCGGAGCTTATAGAAATAATTACTTCATACCAAAGATCAGCTTTAATCCAAGCACGGTCATGACTGCACCTGCAGCACGATCAAAGCCTGCTTTGAATTTTAAATACACACGACGAGGCTTTTCTGCAGACAAGGCAACTGCCACCAAAGAACACCATCCTGCATCAATAAAGAAACATAGGACCGGAAGCACGACATAGAAATAGGTCGGAATTTCTTTAGGCAAAAGTGCAGTAAAAATACTGGCTAATACAATGGCAATTTTGGGGTTAGATAATTGAGTGATCAAGCCTGTGGTATAAGCACGACGCAGTGACATCTGGGTATTGCTGTCTTCATCGGCATTAATCGGCTCTTTGGCATGTTTAATAATTTTAAATGCCAGCCAGAGCAAATAAATCCCACCACAGATTTTTAAAGCCAGATAGGCAGATGGCACAGCCAGTAAAAATGCCTGTAAGCCTAGAACTGCGAGCAGACCAAAAACGGCGGCACCTGTACCGGTTCCTAATGCCGTAAACAGGCCATGCTTACGCGAAATAGCAATTGAATTTTTTGCCACATAAATCGATGTCGGCCCAGGGCTCATTGCGCCTAACATTAATGCAAAGGCAATTGAGCCCAAAATCCAGAATGATTCCACAACACAACCCGGTTAAATCTTGATTGCGCTATTCTAAGCAAAATGCAGTACGAATGCTGCATTTTTATGGTGCAAAATCTTAACTTTATCTAATAAATATTCAGTTTAGGTTTACTGAACCTCTTGGGCGATAAATTGCGGTTTAGACAAATGATAGTCGTGATCATGTACCGGCATTCCGCCTATGATCATGGTTCTGACGTCAGTTTTCGGTTTATTCATTTTGTCATTATCACAGCCAGCCAGACTGGACAGAAGTAACGCAAGCACAACATAGGATAGATGTTTCATTTGCTACCCTCCTGACAGATTCCCTTAGTTTTAGATTAGCATTTTATGTCTGTTTTTTATTCAATTATTTTGTGACAAGCTGCATCATCCAAGAATGTAGTTAGAATAGGAATAAAGTCACTTTCGGGTACGCTCAACTTGGTTATACTGTTGCCGTTCTCACTTTTAAGATTGCCATGTTTGATTCGATTGCCCAGCAATTCATAGACCAAACCCTGAATGTACACGGTATGCAACTAACCATACGTCGGTTGGATCTGGTGCATCCACAGATTTCGGGCAACAAGTTTTTTAAGCTGAAATATAATTTTCTGCAAGCGCAACAACAAGAGTTTAAAAAGTTGCTGACTTTTGGCGGTGCTTATTCAAATCATATTGCAGCGACGGCATTTGCGGCACATCAGTTTGGTTTTGAAAGCATCGGTATTATTCGTGGTGAAGAACTTAAAGAAAAACCCTTAAATCCTACCTTAAAGACCGCGCAAGACTTTGGCATGCAGTTGCATTTTGTCAGCCGTGAAGATTATCGACGTAAACAGCAACCCGATTTTTTGGCAGAATTACAGCATCAGTTTCCAGATCATTACGTGATTCCTGAAGGGGGTACCAATACGCTTGCTATTCAAGGCTGTCAGGAAATTTTAAAACCTGAAGATCGACAGTTTGATGTGATCTGTTCTGCAGTGGGTACAGGCGGTACAATTACAGGACTGATTGAAGCCAGTCAGAATCATCAACATGTTTTAGGTTTTTCTGCACTGAAAGGGACATTCTTAACAGAAGATGTCGCCAAACTGACCAGCAAGAAAAACTGGCAGATTATGGATGACTATTGCTGTGGTGGTTATGCCAAAACTACAGCTGAACTGATTCAGTTTGTTCAGAACTTTGAAGCTGAATACGGTATTCCTTTAGAACAGATTTATACCGGGAAAATGCTGATGGGCCTGACTGAGCTGATTGTAAAGGGTTATTTCCCTGCTGGATCAAAGCTATTGGTCATTCATACCGGAGGCCTGCAAGGCAGAACCCCTGAGCTGCATGCAAATTAAACTGGATTAATCGGCTCATTATTATTTAAAGCCATCAAACCTTTGGCTAGACGGTAAATGTGCCAGATAAACACTACAAACAGAATCCCGAATCCAATCAGAATCGTGGTTAATAAGCCACCGATCAGATAACCGATTAAACTGACCCAGAAGGTTCGAATCTGCCAGTCGCTATGACTTTCCAGCCAGGTGCCGCGCATTTCATTGCGTTTCAGATAGTTCATAATAATGGCAACAATCGGCGTCAGACCGACAAAGAAGCCCAGAATATACAGAATATAAGTGATCAGATTATATTGTTTTAATTGTTCGATATTCGCCATCAGTCTTTCTCCCTGGGCTTTTTATCCTCATGTATAAAACTATAGAAGCAGTTTTTCAGTATTTCAAATCAGTTGTGATGAATGTCTGATGAATATCTGTAATTCGATTTGCTTAAGGATGAATAGAGAAAGCTGAAATAAAATTGTCTATAATGCTTTCCTTTTATTCTCCCTTGAGTGTGTCATGTCTTCCAAGCAATACGATGTTCTAGTCATAGGTGCAGGTGCGTCAGGTTTAATGACAGCATATATGGCTGCGCAACGTGGTCGTCGTGTTGTCGTGGTTGAAAAGGCCAATAAGGTCGGTAAAAAGATCCTGATGTCCGGTGGTGGCAAATGTAACTTCACCAACCTGTACGTCGAGCCGGAAAATTTCATTACGCATAACCCGCATTTTGTTATTTCAGCCCTGACCCGTTATACCAACTGGGACTTCATTGGCATGGTGTGCGAGTACGGTATTGAATATGAAGAGCGTAAGCATGGGCAGCTGTTTACGCTGAATGGCGCCAAAGAAATTCTGGCGATGCTATTATCTGAATGCGACAAGACCGGTCTGGTCGACATTAAAACCAGTTGTGAAGTCAAAGCAGTCAACGCGGTAGATAATCAAGGTTTCCAGGTTGCAACGTCCTTGGGATATTTTGAAGTTGAATCTGTAGTGGTGGCTTCCGGTGGCCTGTCAATTCCGACACTGGGTGGTTCTGGTATTGGCTATGAGATTGCCAAGCAATTTGGGCACTATATCTATCCGACCCGTGCCGGTCTAGTGCCATTTACCTTCTCGGATAATTTTAAAGAAGTTACGACGCGCTTAAGTGGTAATGCGGTAGAAGCAACTTTATCCAATGAGCTGAACAGCTTTACTGAAGCCCTGCTGTTTACCCATCGTGGCCTAAGTGGTCCAAGCTCGTTGCAATTGTCTAACTACTGGGACGTGGGTCAAAGCTTTAAGGTCGATTTCCTGCCAAGTGTAGATCTGTTTGATTTCTTCAAATCCAGAAAACAAAGCCAGCCAAAAGTCTTGTTACGGACCCTACTCACCGAGCACTTACCCAAAAGTGTGGTACTGGAATTACAGAATCTGATCTGGACTGAGGTTGCAGAAACCTCGATTGGCAATATCAGTGACGATAAACTGGAACAGATCGCCAAACGTTTGCACAGCTTTGAAGTGAAACCATCAGGCACCGAAGGCTATCGTACTGCCGAAGTAACGCTAGGGGGTGTAGATACGACTGAAGTTTCTTCCAAGACCATGGAAAGCAAGAAACAAAAAGGTTTGTTCTTTGTCGGTGAAATTCTGGATGTTACCGGACATCTGGGTGGATTTAATTTCCAATGGGCATGGTCATCGGCGCATGCCGCATCAGAATATGTTTAATTTATAAATACTCTAAAGTCAGTCTCAAGTTCACTCCAGATAGTCTGTTTTAAACAGCTTAAGATTGGCCGTATTTTCAAGACGGTCAATCGTCAGCTGCATTTTTCGACCGGCTTCTTGCAGATAATATGGTGCTGCATTTGCAGTAGAGCTAATAAATTTAGACTGTTTTAATTTCCACATATTGTTGATCTCCTTTGTCTTTATATTATTAATGCAATAAGAATACCAAAATTAATTTAGTATTCATTTGAATATTCTATATTTTCAACATGACAATTCTATTTCAATGAATTAACAGGATTTTTCAGTTAAATTCGTCTGTATCCGGCATATTCTTTTCCAGCGCTTGTTCAGAGCGCTTATCTGCTTTGCTCTTAACAAAGACAAATCTATAGGCAGCAGTAAAAAAGCCAATCGTAATTCCTGCAATCACTAAAGGTGCTAGAACTTTATTCGGTTTTTTTGCATTCATTCATTTTTCCTCATGACTGAACAAAATCGACCACTTAAGCGTGGCCGATTTTATTTGATTGGAACAGGTTAATTCAGGTCATCTTTCTTTGGACGACTATCGACATTCGGTTCGTCTTCACCTGTAGAGCCAAATGGATTATTGGCTGGTGGATGAGTTGGATCGACGTCGAGTGAGTCCGGTACAGCCTGATCTATATCTGGAGTAACCTGATCAATACCCGATGCTTCATCATCCTGCGGTGCAGTAGTAAGTGATGCAGGGGTACTATTCGATAAGTCCGTACGCATTGGCGCATTGTCATCATTCTGACCTGGAGTAGGCACGATACTCGCTCCTGTTGTGGTAGCTGGTTCAGTCGCAGAAGTCGCACTACCTGAACCAAAAGCTGAAGTCATGATATCAGTATCTTTTTTCAAGGGATTTGGTTCTTTGCCTTCACGTTTGGCTTTATCAATCAGATCCGTCAGAACACGTTCTGCCGGCTGACGACCACCAAGACCGAATGCCAGGGCAAAAGCCACTGCTACTGCGCCCAGAGTCAGACCGAATGCAAGGTTTACAATCGAATCGGCAATGCCCATTGCACGTAAGCCCATTGCAACTACCAGACCCATAATCAGGACACGAACCAGATTAGCTAACCAGCGGGAACTGTTATATTCACCGCGCTGCACTACATTCGCAACCACATTTGCCAGCCAGAAGCCAACCACCAGAATCACTGCGCCGAGCAGGATGTTCGCACCGAAGTAAATGAACATCGCAATCAGGCTACTTACCTGTTCAAAGCCAAGACGGTTCGCCGCTTCAGACACAGCAAACAGCATAGTGAACAGAATGATCAGGACGCCCACGACATGAGAAATTTTAGTGGTACCTAGGAAACGTTGTAAGTCTAGCTTGGCCGGAACTTCATCTACACCGGTACCTGCCAGAACTTCAGTAACCAGCTTCGCGACCAGTTTCGATACGACATAAGCCAGAATCAGAATCAGGGCTGCGGCAATGATATTTGGAATGGCATTCATTACCTCATACAGCATCGCGGTTGCAGGTTGTGAAATCGCCTCAATACCGAGAGCTTCAAAAGCAATGATCAGCGCTGTAATAATAATCACAGCAAAGATGAAGGAACCAATTACTTGAGGAACATTAGAGTTCTTGAAGATGCCAACTTTTTCTGCCTGTTGCTGTACATTCAGACTACGCAATAAACCTTCTACAATGCCACGGATGATTTTCGCCAGAATATAGCCCACAAAAACAATCACACCGGCAATAAAGATATTAGGCAGATAACCGACAACATCATTGACCATATTCTGAACCGGATACAGCAGACCGCTTAAACCCAGAATCGAGAGTACGATAGGCAGGAATAACAACAGAATCAGCCAGTAAATAATTTCACTGATATTCTCACTCAGTGGCTTTACACCAACTTCTGAACTGAGTTTTTCATCCAGTTGAGTGCGGTCAAGCAGCTTCTGTAGTCCCACCTTGACCAGATTGGCAACAATCCAGCCAATGAATCCGACAGCAATCGCAGCAAGCAATTGAGGGATAAACAGCAGGAAACGCTGAATCATGTTACTGAACGGTCCACTGACATTGGTTAGATTCAGCACATTCAGTGCACCAATAACTGCCATAATCAGGATTAACCAGAAGACAATTCTTGTGATGATATTTTCAATATTGGAACGATGGCCAGTCGCATGGTTTAGCCGCTCATTAGTGCCAAGCTTTTGCAGGATTTTTTTTACGCCTGCAGAGACCAGTAATGCAATAACCCAGCCTATCAGCAGGATCGCCACTGCACTTAATATGGGATGAAACTGTTCCCAATAGTACATGGCATCATAACCGCCTGGGCCTCTCATATATTCATTCATGTTGTCATGCCCTCTATGGTTTTACTTTATTTATAAGTATTTACAGACTTCTTTTTTGGAAAGTTGTAAAGCCGTCTGTCATGCATTATTCACATTAGAATTGGAGCTTTTTTTATTCAATTGAGAAATGCACAACTACAACAAATCCGCACATTAGATTGCAAAAAAGCCCTGATTCTTAACCAGGGCTTTTTAAGAGGGTGCTTACTGACCAGCACCTCGACTAGATCCTTCTGAGTCGGTTGCTATACCAACATCCATACCTCCCGCTGTATCTTCTGCGGTAGCTTCAGTCGTACCAGTAACACCACTTAAGTTCGCAGGCTGATTCAGATCCTGACTACGCCCTTCCTCTGACTGAGCTGGGGTCGTATTGTTCATGGTTGCTGGTTGAGCTTGCGGATTTGGATGACCCGGAGGTGCTTCTTCTGGTGAAGGCTTAATATCGGCAAACATATAAAGTAGCAATGCCAGCAGGAAGACACCCACTAAAATTAAAATATAGACAGGGATTCTTTTCTTCTGCCGTGTATCTTCATCATAGCCTGAAGGTGGTGTTTTGTTGAAATCATTAGCCATAACCATCCTCACTGTTTTTTATTCATGTGTGGATTTCATCATAACAAGTTGATTTTTTAACTTGTGTGACAAAAATAAGTGAGATGGTGACGGCGTGTAAGTCTGTAACAGCGTAGAAGTTTCTACACTATTGGTTATTTAAATAATCCTTTGCCTGGCTCATGCCGAACTTCAACCAATGTTTCATGTTCATCTTTCAGCTGTACCCCTGAAAGCTGCAATACACAGGATTTTTGCATGAGTGCGATTAAGCGTTGGATCGCCAGCGGATAGGACAGACCTGCCGGACGAACATTGGAGATACAGTTTCTGAGTGCATCATGGCAGCCTTTAAAAGCATTATAAGTATAATAAATTCCCATACTATCCGGAGAACTCAACCCTGGGCGTTCACCAATGAGCATCACCAGCATTTTGGCTTTTAAAATTTCTGCAACCTCATCTCCCAGTGCGACACGGCTACCACGGGCAATAATTACAGGAGCTAACCTCCAGCCTTGTACTTTGCAAGCTTCTACCAAAGCAGGAATAAAGTGTGGTGTATTTTCTTCAATAGCACGTGCAGATAGTCCATCTCCCGCGACAATCACCACATCCCAAGTGTCATGATGTTCATTCCAGTATTGCTGTAACATCATTTTAGATTCATCAGACAGGATACGGCCCAAATCGGGGCGTTTTAAATAGAAATCCTTTTCCACTGCCTGGCTTTCAATGTCTAAAATCGTTAGACCAGTCCTGCTTAGACTTGCTTTAAGTTGGTCAGCAGCAAGTGATTTAAGCACAGCATCTTTGGCTTGGGCATGTGCCAGCTGAAACTCCAGACTTGGTCGGGTTGGTAAACTGCCACCTGCCCGGCCTAAGGCTATACGCGCATCGGTATAGGCTTTGAGCTGTTGCCAGGGATTGTCTTGCAACTGTGACTGAAATTGCACATCAGGAACCAGTTTCATCATCACTCCTTAAGACAGCATCAAACGGGAAAACTGTTTGGGTAATTCAGTCGGCCACTGCAACTGATGGGCTTGCTGAGAAAGAATACCCTGCTGTTGCAGCCAGTGGTCAAATTCAGGCGCCGGTTTTAAGCCTAATAACTGACGAATATATAAAGCATCATGGAAAGAGGTAGTTTGATAGTTCAGCATCACATCATCTGAACCCGGAATCCCCATGATAAAATTCAGTCCGGCATTGGCGAGTAGAGTCAGCAAGATATCCATGTCATCCTGATCTGCATCGGCATGGTTGGTATAGCAAATATCACAACCCATCGGCACGCCGAGCAGCTTGCCACAGAAATGATCCTCCAGTCCTGCCCGGATAATCTGCTTACCGTTATACAGATATTCCGGGCCGATAAAGCCGACCACGGTATTGACCAATAAAGGGTTAAATTTACGTGCCACGGCGTAGGCACGTGCTTCCAGAGTTTGCTGATCGACCCCATGATGACCATTACTGGACAAAGCACTGCCCTGTCCAGTTTCAAAATACATCACGTTCTGACCCACTGTGCCACGTTTCAGGCTTAAAGTCGCTTCATAACCTTCCTGTAAAAGTTCCAGATTAATGCCGAAGCCGGTATTAGCTTTTTCAGTTCCCGCGATGGACTGGAACATCAGGTCAATCGGGATATTTTTATTCGCCAACTGAATCCCTGAAGTGATATGGGTCAGCACACAGGACTGGGTCGGAATCTGATATTCATGAATAATATGATCCAATAATTTTAATAACTCGGAGAGGTTTTGCAGGTTGTCAGTCGCAGGATTAATCCCGATCACCGCATCACCACTGCCATACATCAGCCCATCCAGGATCGATGCTGAAATTCCCATCAGATCATCGGTGGGATGATTCGGCTGCAAGCGGGTGGAAAGATGTCCTTCCAGCCCGATGGTGTTTCTAAATCGGGTCACCACCCGGCATTTTTTTGCCACCAGAATCAGATCCTGGTTGCGCATGATTTTACTGACCGCTGCCACCATTTCTGGGATCAGCCCCATTTTTAAGACCGTAATTTTTTCAGTGGTGGCATCTGTACTCAACAGCCAGTTACGAAAATCCCCCAGAGTAAAATGCGAGATCGGATAGAAGGCAGCGGCATCATGTTCATCCAGAATCAGTCGGGTCACTTCATCCTGTTCATAAGGTATTAAAGCTTCATTCAAAAACTGCTGTAATGGTACTTCTGCCAGACACATTTGTGCAGCAACCCGCTCAGTTGCATCATGGGCAGCAATCCCTGCCAGCTGATCGCCAGACCGTTCAGGGCTAGCCTTGGCCATCAGCGTTTTTAAGTCTTCAAAAATATAGTGCTGACTGGCCACATTGATCTGATACAGCATAAGCATGTTCTCCCTTCAAGATGATTATTTCAATTCCTTTTCTGCTGCCTCAATACGGGCAAATTCTTCTTCCGGTGTGCCTGCCACCAGATGATGACGGCTATACAACAGGAAGTAGAGAATCAGTACGACATAAATCGCAGCTGCCATTAACCAGACTTTTGGATCGACCAAGAAGCCAGCGACCACTGCAATGGCTGCAAGCACTAAAGCAATCGATGCCGTGACAATACCGCCCGGCGCTTGATAAGGACGTGCCAGATTTGGTCGAGATACTTTGAGTTTGATGTAGGACATCATCATCAATACATAGGAAATCGTCGCGCCAAAAACTGCCATAAGGATCAGCAGATCACCTTCACCTGAAAGTGACAGCAGAAAGCCAATAATCCCTGGAATGATGATCGCCAGATACGGCGCATGATTGCCGTTGGTTAAGGACAGTTTTTTCGGTAAGTAACCGGCACGTGACAGTGCAAAAATCTGACGGGAATAGGCATAAATAATCGAGAAGAAACTGGCAATTAGACCTGCCAGCCCGACAAAGTTCACGAAACTCGCCATCCAGGTATTAGACCCATAGACTGCAACCAAGGCATCGACTAGTGGCGCACCAGAATCTTTAAGGGCATCTGCACCGGCTGCACCTGGACCCAGAAGTAAAATACTGAGAGCGAAGAATGCCAGAATCAGCATGGAACCAATCAGACCTCGTGGTAAGGATTTTGCGGGATCTTTGGCTTCTTCTGCCGCTAATGGTACGCCTTCAACAGCGAGGAAGAACCAGATTGCATAAGGCACGGCCGCCCAGATACCGAGATAACCCAATGGCAGGAAAGTGCTGGCACCAGCAGCTTCGGTATTGACTGCGATATTGAACAGATTTGCACTATTAAAATGCGGCAGCATGCCGAAGATGAACACCATCAGCGCGACAGCAGCAATTGCAGTAATAATAAACATAATCTTCAGCGCTTCACCCGCGCCTTTAAGATGCAAGCCCATAAAGACCAGATAGCTGACCAGATAAATAATCCAGCCACCAATACCAAATAAGGCTTCGCAATACGCCCCGATAAAGCAGGCAATCGCCGCCGGTGCAATCGCATATTCAATCAGGATCGCGCTACCTGTCAGATAGCCACCGAATGGACCAAAAGCAGTCCGGGCAAAACTGTAACCCCCACCAGCAGTCGGCAGCATGGTCGACATTTCCGACATGGCCAGACACATGCATAAATACATCAATGCCACCACAACAGTGGCAATAAACATCCCGCCCCAACCCGCCTGAGCCAAACCAAAATTCCAGCCGGCAAAGTCACCGGAAATTACATAGGCCACCCCTAAACCCACAAGCAGCAGCCAGCCTACAGCACCTTTTTTCAGCTGTCGCAGGGCAAAATAATCTTCTTGTACTGTTGTTTCGGTGACGCCGGTATCGATGACACTTTTTGACTCTGACATAGCAACCTCTTTGTTTTTATCTTTGTTCCCTGAGGATATGCATAAGCCGTACCAGTTCATCCATTGTCCAGGGAAAGCAAACTGAATCGCTGCCCTATCGGTACGAAATGCGCTATAATCATCCACCTCCTATTTATACACTCGATTTTTATGGCGTATCGTCAACAAAGTGTATCGCTTGATCTTGACACTGACGTCACACATCAATGTGCGTTACACCACACCCGCGATCAGCATCTGATTGGAATTATTGAATTCAGCAAGCCAAGCTTTTTGCTGCGCTGGCAGGATCTAGAATATTTCCGTCGTCGTACCGAAGAAATGTCGGTGATGCCATTCCCGGACTGCGTGAATGCAATGATCATTGATGTGCGTAATGTCGCAGCTTGGCTCGACAATGACGTGCCGATCATTCCATGGCGCTTACTGGAAGAAGAATGTCCGGTACGTCTGGTGGTGCCTGCGGAACGTATCGAACATTATGCCGGTTTCTTTGAACCGACGTGGCTGACCTCTGATGTAGAGACAGCGATCCAGGAAATCCGGGACTTTATGGATATGTTTGTCCATTAAGAGATATAAAGTAAAAAACCTCCGACATGGAGGTTTTTTTGTGTTTAAAGAAAATAAAAGTCCCCCTTTACCAAAGAGGGATTTAAGGGGATTCTGATTTCAAGAAATATTTTTTAACTTAATCCCTTCCCTTGCACAGCGATGCTGCTCAACCCAAAGGACGAGGGAGAATAATGCTTACCAATAATTCTCGACTGCAATATTTCCTTCACCACGACGGTTCATGGTCAAGCCACGTGCTTTTAATGCTTCTTTGGTATCTTCAACCATATCCGGGTTACCGCAGAGCATGACATGGCTGGTTTCAGGATTAAGCTGCATAGCTGCGGCTTTTTCCAGTTCACCATTTGCAATCAGAACCGGTAAACGGTCATGCAATGCTGCTTCAGGATCACGGGTAATAATTGGAATAAATTTAAAACCGCTATGTCCTTCACCAAAGCTTTCTGCAATTTCCTGAATACGCTCTACATAAGCCAGTTCAGCTTGCGTACGCACGCTATAGACCAGATTAATTTGCTTATAGTTATTCCAGGTTTCAAAGTCTTGCAGCATGGATAAAAATGGCGCCAAACCTGTACCTGTTCCCAGTAACCATAAATCTTGTGGTAATGGCAGCTGGTAACGTGCCAGGGTCAGATAGCCATAAGGAATCTTTTCCAGGTAAAGTTCATCACCTACTTTAAGATGTTGTAAATTTGAAGTAAATTTACCTTCAGGCACCACAATTGAGAAAAATTCCAGGGTTTCATCGAAAGGTGAAGACACCACTGAATATGCCCGGACAACGAGTTCATCCCCTATCTTCAAGCCAATACGCGCAAACTGCCCTGCAGTAAACTTGAAATGTGCAGGTCTGGTCATGGTGAAACTAAACAGCGTATCGGTCCAACGGTGTACAGATAAAACCTTTTCTAAGCTAAATTTTTCAATAGACATGATTCAAACGTGGCATCAAAGACTATGCTCATGGTAGCATGACAGCATAATTTATTAATATTTTTTAAATGTTAAGGCTCTATTCATGCGCATGACTCTACGCCAGTTGGCTGTTTTTGTAGCAGTTGCTCAAGAAGGCACCGTCACCAAAGCCAGTGATGCAGTCAAACTCACCCAAAGTGCGGCGAGTATGGCTTTAGCAGATTTAGAAGATGGTCTTGGCGCACCTTTATTCGACCGTCTAGGCAAGCGTTTACAGCTGAATGACTTAGGTCGTTTTCTTCTCCCGCAAGCACTTGAAATTCTTGGTCGCTGTGAAGCTTTTGAACAAGCTGCTAAAGGTGAACTGCAAAGCATTGACCTGCGTCTCGGTGCGACCCTGACCATTTCCGACTATCTGATGCCAGACCTAATGGCGGATTTTTTAAAAATCCAGCCACAGGCACACTTACAACTTCAGGTGGGTAATACTCGCCAGATGATTGAAGCTGTGAACCAGTTCCAGCTGGATTTAGCTTTAATTGAAGGTTCTTGTCACTTACCACAGCTGCAATGTATCCATTGGCGTGATGATGAACTCGCAGTGTGCTGTGCTCCGGATCATCCACTTGCTCAGTTAAACCGTCCACTGACTGCTGAAGACTTTAAATCTGTAGAATGGATTCTTCGTGAAGAAGGTTCAGGTACGCGCGAAGTCTTTGACAATGCTATTCTGCAAGATGTTCCAGATGCTAATATCCGTCTGACACTCGGTCATAACGAGGCAATTCTGAAGATAGTTGCAGGTGGCATAGGTATGTCCTGTATTTCTAAACTGGCAATTGAACCTTTACGTGAAAAAGGTCAGTTGGTGATTCTTGATACACCCTTCTGGTCTCTAACCCGTCCATTATTTATGCTGGTACACCGTCAGAAGTATCAAGGTCCAGGTTTAAAAGCTTTTATGAAATTCTGTGAAGCCTAAATTTCTGTTCAAATTAAAAAAGCGCCTTAAGGCGCTTTTTTAAGAATGGGACAAATATCTTATTAAAAACTGAAGACTGACCTAAATTTCTCCAAATATCATGAATCCAAGCGCTGATACAAAAGCCAGCCAGAGTGTAGGACTAAAGAAAATACTGTTACGTACTGGAACAGCCACCATGGCAGGTGCTAGAGATGGCAGTACGACTACTTCAGAAACAAGTTCCTGTTGGGGTTTAATATCTAGACGCACCATATTTTCCAGTTGAATCTTATTTTGTTCTTCAATGATTCTGAATTTAAGCCGCTCCCCAACTTGAGGCATTATCTCAGGTGAAGGTAATTGCTGTAACTGGAAACCTAACTCCTGTGCCGTGTTTGCCAGTTCAATGCTTCCAGTCCCGCTTAGGGAGTCATAGGTTTTAACTCTTCCATCTGTAAACATGATATATGTCCCTGAATCATCATAGATGGGTATTTTAAGTGGAAGGCTATAAGATATATTGTGAGCTTTAGTAGGTATTTTATTATTTTAGCAACATCGCACAGCATTTAAGTTAAAAAAACCGTTATAAAATTACATTAAATAAAAAATCAAATAAAAAGAGGCTCTAAAGCCCCTTTTCAGTTTAAATGGAAAGTAAAAATTTAACGTTTTAAGCTAGACAATAATTCAGTGGTAATTGAAGTATTTACCGCGACAGCCTTGGCTTTTTTCGCTTTCTTGGACTTATCAGCTACGCGTTCAATTTTAATAGCTTTGTACTTATCACCATTTTGAACCACGTTAAACTTTACCCGATCATTACGCTTTGGCTCACCTGAGTCTGCAGGAAAATCCGAGATATGGAAAAATACATCACCTTCTGGAGATGAAATAAAACCAAAGCCCTTCTCTGCATTGTATTGTTTGACTTTGCCTTGATATTGTTCAGAACTCATTTACGTACCCTAATCTGACCATTATATTGTTCAGTATATAAAAAAGAGGCTATAAAAGCCCCTTTCCTGTTCATCTTCAAAAATCAGTCTTTTTGAACCGAACCAAAAATCTTGTCGCCCGCATCGCCCAGACCTGGAACGATGTAACCATTTTCGTTCAAGCCATCGTCAACCGCAGCCGTAAAGATCACCACGTCTGGATGTGCTGCTTCAACACGTTTAATACCTTCTGGTGCAGCAACCAATACCATCACACGAATGTCTTTACAGCCGCTTGCTTTCAGCACATCAATTGCAGCCACCAGAGAAGAACCCGTCGCCAGCATTGGATCAATGATCATCGCAATACGATTTTGTACATCTGGTACCAGTTTTTTATAGTAAGTACGTGCTTCTAAAGTTTCTTCATCACGCTCAAGACCCAGTACAGATACTTTGGCGCTTGGAATCAGGTTCAGAAAACCATCCAGCATACCAATGCCGGCGCGTAGAATTGGCACAACGGTAATTTTCTTACCAGCGATACGGTCTACAGTGACTGAGCCGTTCCAACCGTCAATTTCATGCTCAACAACAGGAAGATCCTTGGTCGCTTCATAAGTCAAGAGCATGGTCACTTCTTGAGCCAGCTCACGGAAGTTCTTGGTACTGATGTCTGCACGACGAAGTAAACCGAGTTTATGTCGGATTAAAGGATGACGGATTTCATGGATAGCCACGGGAGAACACCTAAAAGGTTAAAGATAAATTGCTGCTTATTATAAAGCGATTTTCGTTTTTATATAAATAAAAAAGCCCCCTATCGAGGAGGCTTTTTTTGTAATAACGTTCTAATCTTTCGATTAATTAGTTATAACCGCTTTGCACCAGAGTGAAAATGAACTGTTGAAGCTCAGGTGAGATTGCAAAGAAAGCAAGCTTAGAGAATGCAATCATTGGATCTGGGTAAACACCCAGGATCAGTACCAGTGCAGCCACTGCCAGCACCATGATACCACCCACTTTTTGCCCCCAGTGATTTACAGCGTCAAGACGAGGCGTTTCTGGTGGAGTCATGTACATTACCACCATTACACGTAGGTAATAATACAGACCAATACCTGAACCCAGGATGACCATTGCAGCAAGGAACCAAGACTCGCCAGCTACCGCAGTTTTCACCACCAGGAACTTACCAATAAAGCCCGCTGTTAATGGAATACCAGCAAGAGACAGCATCATCACCGTTAATACAGCAGTCAATACTGGACGGCGCCAGAACAGACCACGGTACTCAGCCAGACTACCAGCTTCATCCGTGTTGTTATACGGACTAGACATCAGGGTTACCACACCGAATGCACCGATTGTCGTCAACACATAAGTGATGATATACACATTCACGCTTTCAAATGTCGCGAAGCCCTGGATTTGCAGGAAGTCAGAGTTACGTGCAGAAACGATGGCAACCAGTACATAACCGAAGTGAGCAATTGAAGAGTATGCAAGGATACGTTTCAGATTCACCTGTTTTACTGCCAGCAAGTTACCAGCAAGAATCGAAAGCACTGCAAGGATCGTAATGATGGTGACGAAGCTGTCTGCCAGGATTAAACCTGAAGACAATACATAACGCACAAACAGACCCAACATTGCTACTTTTGCAACAGTCGCAAGGAAAGTTGCAACTGGTGATGGAGCGCCTGCATATACGTCTGGTGTCCACTTGTGGAATGGTGCAAGCGATAGTTTGAATGCCACAGCAAAGACAATTAGCGCAAGACCGATTACCACAGCTGGCTGGCTAAATGCAGAGAACATTTTGCCTGGTTCAGCAGTGAAGTTCAGTGTACCTGTGTATGCATAGATGTAAGCCATACCCATCAGCAGCATTGCAGATGCAGTTGCTGACAATACCAGGTATTTCACACCCGCTTCAAGCGACTGAGAACGTTGATGTGTATACGCCAACAGGCCGTAAACCGGAATCGACATTAACTCAAGGCTGATGAAGAATGAAGCATAGTGCGTGCTTGCCACCATCAACATTGCACCTGCAACCGAACACAACATCAAGATGTAGAGTTCTTCGCGGTTGTCTTTATAAGTTTCAATGTATGCATGTGACAGTGTGCTACACGCAAGTGCAGCAATCAGGATCACAAACTGGTACAGCATCGTAAACGGATCTACGATGAACAGGTTCATCACGTTGGCAGGTGCAAATTTACCCGCCAACAGGACGAAGATCATATATAACGCAGCCAGGTTTAAACCAATAACTGTCGTCGTCGCAACCAGGTTGTGGTTACGCTTAACTGCTGTCACCAGCATTGCAACGATCGCAGTCAACGCCACGATCATCACAGGTGCTAGGGGCATAAGCTCAGAAAAAGACATTGTGAAGTTCATGGCTTATTGGATCTCCACATTTTCAGCTGAAACGGCAGCTTGCTGCACAGCATCAGCTGCTTCAGACACAGGAATGTAGCTATTTGCTAACCACGCCATGCTTGAGTTTGAAATATCAAGGAAGCTTTGTGGGTATAGACCAAGCCATAACAGACCAAACGCACAGATCAACAGGATTACCACTTCACGCGCATTTAAATCTTTCAGCGGATTCGTGTAATGCTGCTTTTGCTCTTCGTTTGGCGTACCAAACAGTGACTTGTGAATCATGATCAGACCGTACAGACCAGCAAACACCAAGCTGATTGCAGCAAGGATTGTATAAGTCGGATATTGACCAAATGCACCCATCAGGATCAGGAATTCACCGATGAAGTTACCTAGACCAGGAATACCCACCAACGCTGCTACGAAGAACATCAGGAAGAATGCCAGGTATGGGAACTGACCGCGCATCCCCCCCATCAGACGCATGTCACGTGTGTGAACACGTTCGTACACCTGACCACACATAATGAACAATGCTGCAGATGACAGGCCGTGAGCCAGCATCATGATCATCAGACCTTGGAAAGTCAGTACGTTACCTGCATAAAGTGCAAGTAGAACGAAGCCCATGTGTGAAATAGATGTGTACGCTAACAGACGTTTCATGTCGGTTTGCTGGAATGCACACCATGCACCGTAGAAAATACCAATCAGACCCAGAATGATCGCGATGTCTGCAAACTGAGCCGAAGCTGCCGGGAAGAACGGCATAACGAAACGCAGTAAACCATACGCAGCAGTTTTAATCAGGATACCTGCAAGGTCAACAGAACCCGCTGTTGGTGCCTGAGCATGTGCATCTGGTAACCAGCCGTGCAGTGGGAAAACTGGAAGTTTGACTGCAAAACCGATGAACATACAGATCATGAAGGCATAAGCCAATGCTGGAACTTGCGTATCCAGTGTATTCGCAACGCCCAACAGGAAGTTGTAATCGAAACGGATTTCGCCAGTCATTGAGTAACCAGCAACCACCAGACCCAGGATACCAATCAGCATCACCAGACCAGCAACCTGTGTGTAGATGAAGAACTTGGTTGCAGCATATACACGTGACTTGCCTTCTGCCCCTTTATGCCCCCAAAGCGCAATCAGGAAGTAGATCGGTACCAGCATCATCTCCCAGAAGAAGAAGAACAGGAACAGGTCAATTGCCAGGAACACACCAATTACGCCACCTAAAGACCATAAAAGGTTTAAGTGGAAGAAACCAACGTTTTTCTGAATCTCACCCCATGAACAGCCGACTGCCAATACACCAAGCAATGCAGTCAAGCCAACCATCAGTAAAGATAAACCATCCACCGCTAGGTGAATGTTAATGCCCAGGGTTTGAATCCAAGGCAATTTGAACTCAGCAGCCCACGAAGGTGTAGCGCCGCCTAATTCATAAACATAAGTACCGTTCTGCCAGAGAACCACGGTTAACACCAGGGTTACCAGCATCCCGATTAACGCGATATAACGCGGTAGAGACTGGTCGAGCTTGTCGACCAACCAGCATACAAAACCTGCAATGAACGGAATGAGGATCAGAGCCGGCAAAATCATGTTGTTTGGAGCTTCCATTTTATTTCCCCACTACCTGAATCACGAGCAAGATCATCAGTAGGACAACGACACCGAGCCCCATACTAGATGCATATTCACGCAGTGAACCAGTTTGACGTGAGCTGGTAAAGCTGTGACCACCTTTTACAAGTGCAGGCAGTACTAACCACAAGCCATCAATTGGATCACGACCGAACAATTTCGCGAAGAATAAATAAGGCTTCACAAAGATCAGGTCATACAGTGCATCAAAACCAAGTGCATTGCGGCAAATGTTCGCAAGACCAGCACCCAGTGAAGTTTTAGCAAATGATTTCACTGCATTATAAGCAAAGGCAAATAATACTACGCCTAGCGCAAGACCTGCCAGTGCAATACCTACCGCAGTATATTCTGCAGTATGCATGCCATGCTCAAGTGCTTCAGGAATATTAAACGCAGGAACTTTAGCTGAATTCAGGATGCTTTCTACAGGTGCTTTTAATGCTGCACCAACGAAAGTAGAAAGAACCGCAAGAATCGCCAATGGACCCCAGTAAGTCACACCTTTGATTTCGTGATAAGGGGTATTTTCTTTACCGAAGAATACAACCCAGATCAGACGGAAGGTATAGATTGAAGTCAGGAATGCACCTGCAACACCTACCCAGTACAGTGAGTTATATACCGCAACTGATTGACCTTGTACCCATACCGCACCCAGGATGGCATCTTTCGAGAAGAAGCCCACAGTGATGAATGGAATTGCAGCCAATGCACCGCCACCAATCGCGAAACAAGCAAACAGGAATTTGTTCTTGTAGAACAGACCGCCCATCTTGAAGATATTTTGTTCGTGGTGGTAAGCCAGAATCACTGCACCAGAAGACAAGAATAATAATGCCTTGAAGAATGCGTGAGTCAGCATATGGAACAGACCTGCCTGATACGCTTCAGCACCAACAGCCATAAACATATAGCCCAACTGACTCATGGTTGAGTAAGCAAGGATACGTTTGATGTCTGTTTGAACCAGCGCAGCAAAACCAGCTACAAGTAATGTCACCGCACCAGTAATCGAAATGAACATCATCACTTCAGGCGCAAGTTCAAATACTGTGAACAGACGGCAGCACAGGTAAACACCCGCTGTAACCATCGTTGCAGCGTGGATCAGGGCAGATACTGGCGTAGGACCAGCCATCGCATCTGCCAACCATGTTTGTAACGGGATCTGTGCAGATTTACCTGCAGCACCCAGGAATAACATTAATGCAGTCCAGATGGTCAGTGATGAGCTTTGAGTCATCACAGTCGCAGCATTTTCGACGATGTACTGAGTATTCAGCGTACCAAATTGCTGGAAGATCAGGAACATTGCGATCAGCAGGAATACGTCACCGACACGAGTCACAGTAAATGCTTTGATTGCAGCTAAACCGTTTTTCGGGTTCTCGTAGTAGTAACCGATCAACAGGTAAGAACACAGACCTACGCCTTCCCAGCCCAGGAACAATAACGCCAGGTTATCGCCCAGAACCAACAGCAACATGCTCGCAACGAACAGGTTGAAGTAAGAGAAGAAACGTGCGAAGTCTTCTTCACCGCGCATGTACCATGATGCAAAGATATGGATCAAGAAACCAACGCCAGTCACCATACCAAGCATTAACAGAGATAGACCGTCTAAATGCAGACTGATGCCAGGAGCAAAACTGCCTACATTGAACCAGGTCCAAAGATGCTGAACTTGAGCAACGGAACCGTTAGCCGTAAAGTCCATACCCGCGATCAGTGCAAATAATGCAGACAGACCTACGGCACCCACACCAATAATGGCTGCAACAGATTCAGGAAGCTTGTTACGCCCTGCCGCTAAAAGGACAAAACCAATGAGCGGAAATAAAATTGTTAGATATAAATAACTCATCCGCGCATCTCACTAGCAGCATCCACATCCAGATGATGGAAGCGATGATAGAACTGAAGGACGATCGCAAGACCAATACACGCCTCTGCCGCAGCCAGCGTCAGAATAAAGATGAACATGATCTGACCATCTGGCTGTGCCCAGGCACTGCCCGCCAGGACAAACGCTAAAGCAGCAGCGTTCATCATGATTTCAAGGCTCATTAGAATGAATAGCAGGTTGCGTCGCACCATTACACCGTAAAAACCCAGTGCAAAAAGAATGGATGCAACGATCAAACCATGCTCTAAAGGGATGTTGCCCATTATTTATTGTCCTCTTCTGCACCTGGTTCACGTTTGCCAAGATGATAAGCAGCAACAAGTGCGCCTAACAGTAACATCGCAGCAACTTCTACCAATAGTAAGTACTGTGTAAAGAGCGTTTGACCAACTGCTTTAGGGCCAACAATTTCCGCACCCATCACCAGAGATGGCTGAGCGTAATCTGAGTTCAGCACCCAAACCAAGATCAGACCGATCAGGAAGCTCATGAGTGCCGGGTAAGCCCAGGCACTTGAAGTTAACCACTTACGCTCCTGCTCAATGGTTTGTTCACCCAGGTTCAGCATCATGACCACGAATACGAACAAGACCATGATCGCACCAGCATAAACGATGATCTCAAGAGCACCGGCAAACGGCGCTCCCACGATCATGAACATGCCTGCAACTGCAAGAAGTGAAACAATCAGACTTAACAAAGCATGTACCGGGTTCGCGTTAGTCACTACACGAACCGTAGAGACGATGGCCACAAGCGCCATCAGATAAAACGGCCACATCATGGTAATAGACTCCGTACATCAACAGGCGCACTTTCACGCTGTGCCTGACCTTTCTCTTTACCAGTTACAGCCATACCTGTTACGCGATAGAAGTTATAGTCAGGATATTTACCAGGACCAGAAATCAGTAAGTGTTCTTTTTCATAGACTAAGTCTTGACGAACATATTCACCGAGTTCGAAATCAGGTGTCATTTGAATTGCAGTGGTTGGACATGCTTCTTCACACATACCGCAGAAAATGCAGCGTGAGAAGTTGATGCGGAAGAATTCCGGATACCAGCGACCATCTTCTTTTTCTGCTTTTTGCAGAGAGATACAGCCTACCGGACAGGCAACCGCACACAGGTTACATGCAACACAACGCTCTTCGCCATCTGGGTCACGCGTCAATACAATACGGCCACGGAAACGTGGTGGCACGATTTCCTCGGCTGGTACTTCTGGGTACAAGATGGTGTCACGTTTGCGCGTTGCATGGCTGAACACCATGAACAACGAACGAACGATTGACCCGAATCCAGCTAGAAATTTAAACATTTTGTTCTCCCTGCTGTCTTAGGCCTGATTCATCAGAATCACAGCACCAGTCACCAAAAGGTTAACCAACGCCAATGGCAAGCAAATTTTCCAACCAAAGTTCATCACCTGGTCATAACGTGGACGCATTAATGAACCACGTGCCAGTACGAACATCATTACAAAGAATGCTGTTTTGATAATGAACCAGAATGCTGGTGGAATGAATGAAATTTCCAGGTTGAAAGGCGCTAACCAGCCACCGAAGAATAAGGTTACGATCAATGCAGAGATCAGTACCACGTTGACATATTCCGCAACGAAGAACATCCCCCATTTCATACCGCCATATTCCACATGGTAACCTTCAGCCAATTCCTGTTCTGCTTCTGGTTGGTCAAATGGATGACGGTGAGTAACCGCCACACCTGCAACCACGAAGATCAGGAAGCCAAGGAACTGAGGAATCACAAACCAGACATCGCGTTGTGCTTCTACAATTTCACGCATGTTGAATGAGCCAGCAATTGCCACTACACCCATCAACGAGATGCCCAGGAACACTTCATAAGAAATAGTCTGAGCTGCAGAACGTAAACCACCTAAAAGCGCGTATTTGTTATTCGATGACCAGCCACCGAACAGTACTGCATAAACTGCAATACCTGCCATTGCCATGAAGAACAACAGGCCGATGCTCATATCTGCAACACCTAGGTAAGGTGAAACAGGAATAACCATAAACGACAGCACAGCAGTTGCCATCGCCACTGCTGGCGCCATACGGAAAGTCAGCTTGTCAGCAAATTTTGGTGTCCAGTCTTCCTTGAACATGATTTTCAGCATGTCGGCAACGATCTGGAACATACCACCCGGACCTACACGGTTAGGACCGTAACGGTCCTGCCACAAGCCCAGTAAACGACGTTCAATGAATGACATCAACGCTGCGATCAGTACAACAACCAGCAAGATCACGATCGCTTGAATGACTGAATAGGCAATTGGCCAGTTTTCAGCCCACAGCGGCGTCTGACGGATCAATTCTTGTTCCATGAATTACACTCCTACCGCGACTGAAACAGGCTCTGCAAGAGATACCGTCGGTGCTAAACCAATTGGGTAACCAATATAACCTGTAGGTAAATATTCAATCACTTGTACAGGAAGAACGATTGAAGTCTCACCTGCTTTCACAGTGATCTTCTGACCGTCTTGCAAGTTCAAGCGTGTAGCATCCTGTTCGCCCACTGCAAATACTGCATCCGGAATACGTGATTCCATTGCCGGTGTTTTGATTGTGAATTCGCCAGAGGCAAAGATGTGATGCATCGGTACCAGACGGAAGCTTTCAGCGTTCACAAGCACAGGTGCTGGTGCAACAAAAGTACGCGCTGGACGTTTTGGTAACAGGTCAAACAGACGGATACCAGAATCACCACCTTTCAGATGACCACCCACTTTATCCTGGAATTTGTTCCAGGCTTGTGGAGAGTTCCAGCCCGCTGACCATGCAAATGGCACAAGTGGAGATGGAGTCTGGTCACCCACATAACCTTCCATAGAGAATGTTAATGCAGTGTCTTGGTCAGTCGGCTGTTTTGGCTCGTGTACAGAAAGCGGTGCACGCATTGCAGTACGGCCAGAATAACGACGTGGTTCACGTGCAACTTTCAGACCATGAACACGGAAGCCCGCGTCTGGAGCAACGTCTTGAATCGCTTCAAGTGCAGGAACATTTTTCGCTACTGCATCAATCACGTCATCAAGTACAGTCCAGGAAATTGGCTGACCTTTCACACCAGTTTCAATGGCATGCAACCAGCGCCAAGATTCTTTGATGGCCAGTTCAGGATTGTAATAGCTTGGGTCATACACTTGATAGAAACGTTGTGCACGGCCTTCTTGAGAAACAACCGTACCATCACCTTCAGCAAACGATGCAGCAGAAAGTACGATATTGGCTTTCTTCACTGTCTCAGTTTCAGAATGATCAAGCACGATCACTTCTTTACCTGCCAGTGCAGCATCTACCTGAGCGGTTGGTAAACGACGGTAAAGGTCGTTTTCAACAATCACCACAGTGTCGTAATCTTGAGCGAATGCTTGTTCAAGACTGTGACCACCGAAGATTGCCAGACCCATCGAGTTCACTTCAGGAACAGTCAAAGTCAGACCTGCATTACCAAGGTTCTGTGCAACCTGTGCAGCAGCTTCCATGATCGCAGCGTCTTGCAAGCTAGTACCAGAAACAATCAGTGGTTTCTTCGCAGCTTTCAGCGTATCTGCAATCGTTTGTGCAAATGCTTTGGCATCGTCCTCTAAACCCAGGATGCTTTCGCCCTTCACACCTGCTGCAATCGCAAAACCTAAACGCGCGATGTCGTTTGGAGATGCAACTACTTCACCTGTTGCTACGTCAGCTAGACGTGTTTGTGTTGCTGCCAAAATGTAAATCGGAGATTTTGCATCTTGCGCAATACGTTGAACAGGCTCAGCCAGCCAGTCTGGTGTACGGCGTTCTGCCGCCATTTCTTTACCTTTGTTCTTCGCAGCTTGGCGAACAGATAAAGCCATGCGTGGCGCAGTTTGAGTCAGATCTTCACCCAGAATCAGAACAGCATCGTAGCTTTCGATTTCACGCATGTTCGGGTTATAAACCCCCTCGGTTTGCATGATTGAAGCAGCCAGTTCAACTAGGTTCTGCTCTTTTTGAGACATACCCGTTGAGTAGTTGTCCTGACCAACTAACTCGCGTAATGCATAGTTGGTTTCAAGTGACGCACGTGGAGAGCCGATACCCAGAACTTTTTTGCCTTGGATATTTGCAATCACAGTATCCAGTGCAGTATCAACTGAAATAGTTTCTACGTTGTTACCTGTACGGAACTGTGGCTGACGTGGACGATCTTCACGGTTTACGTAACCTGTACCGAAACGACCTTTGTCGCACAGGAAGTACTGGTTAACATCACCATTGAAACGGTTTTCTACACGACGCAATTCACCATAACGCTCACCCGGAGAGATGTTACAACCTGAAGAACAGCCATGACATACGCTAGGCGCATACTGCATGTCCCATTTACGGTTATAGCGTGCTGAGTGAGTCTTATCGGTGAATACACCAGTCGGACATACTTCAGTCAGGTTACCCGAGAATTCAGATTCCAAAGTGCCTGATTCTGGACGGCCGAAATACACACGTGATGCATTGGCATATACGCCAAAGTCAGTACCGCCAGCATAATCTTTGTAGTAACGCACACAACGGTAACATGCGATACAACGGTTCATCTCGTGCGCAATAAACGAACCAAGTTCCTGGTTGTAATGCGTACGCTTAGTGAAACGGTAGCGACGACGGTCATGCTGTGTCATTACTGTCATATCTTGCAGGTGACAGTGACCACCCTCTTCACAGACTGGACAGTCGTGCGGGTGGTTGGTCATCAAGAATTCAACAATCGAAGCACGAAAATCTTTTGCTTCTTTGTCTTCAATCGAGATATAGGTATTGTCAGACGCAGGCGTCATACATGACATGACCAAACGGCCACGCGTATCTTCTGGATTCGCGTATTGGGTCACAGCACATTGACGGCAAGAGCCGACAGAACCTAAGGATGGATGCCAACAAAAGTATGGGATGTCGATGCCCAGACTCAAACATGCTTGTAGCAAGTTCTCTGAGCCGTTGACTTCATACGATTTTCCATCGACATGAATTGTAGCCATAGTCGAATTCCTTAAGCTTGTTCTACGTTGCTAGTTTGAGCTGCGGCATTCACCACTTTTGCTTCAAACTCGCCACGGAAATGTTTGAGTGCGCCCATTAACGGTTCCATCGCACCTGGTGCGTGAGCACAGAAAGTTTTACCAATCCAAAGCTTACGGGTAAGCTCTTGTAAGTGATCGATATCTTCTTTCTTACCTGTACCATCTTCTAGTGCTTTAAGCGCTTTCACCGCCCAAGGCAAACCATCACGGCAAGGTGTACAGAAACCACAAGATTCACGCGCAAAGAATTCTTCTAGGTTACGTGTTGCTGAAACCATACATTGAGTTTCATCAACCACCATGAGCAAACACGTACCCAGACGTGAACCTGCTTTCATGATGCTTTCCGCATCCATAGGAAGGTCAATATGTTCAGCTGCCAGGAAGTCAGTGGATGCGCCACCTGGTAACCAAGCTTTCAGTTTCAGGCCATCACGCATACCGCCGGCATGATCTTCAATCACTTCACGTGCAGTGGTACCGAATGGAAGTTCCCAAAGACCAGGGAATTTAACTTTACCTGATGCACCGTAGATTTTTGTGCCTGGATCTTTCGATTTACCCGCAGATAAGCCGATGTACCATTCAGGACCACGCAGCATGATTGCTGGCAAGTTGTTGTAAGTCTCTACGTTGTTGACAATCGTAGGGCGACCCCAAGCACCTGCGACCTGCGGGAATGGTGGTTTAGTACGCGGATTGGCACGGCGACCTTCAAGCGAGTTAATCAATGCGGTTTCTTCACCACAGATATAACGACCCGCACCAGTATGCACGTGTAATTCGAAGCTCCAGCCTGAATCCAAGATGTTGTCACCCAGGTAACCTTTGGCACGAACTTGCTCAAGTGCTTCATTTAAGTACTGAGCAGCTTCGATGTATTCACCACGGATAAAGATATAACCATGGGTTGCTTCAAGCGTATAACCTGCAATCAACATACCTTCGATCAACTGGTGTGGAAGGTCTTCCATCAACAGGCGGTCTTTAAAGGTACCTGGTTCCATCTCATCGGCATTACAAATCAGGTAACGAGGACCTGAATTGTCATTTGGCGCCATCAAAGACCACTTGATACCTGCCGGGAAGCCTGCACCACCGCGACCTTTTACGGTTGCAGCTTTTACGACTTCAAGTACTTCTTTCGGTGTCATAGACAGGGCTTTTTTAAAGCCTGCATAACCTTCTAAAGCTTCGTAGTCATCAACATTACGAACATTAGCTTGTTTGCTCAAACGCCAGGTCAGTGGATGCGTTTCTGGATTACCGTCGCCATAAATTGGTTTTGGTTCAGTATTCATACATACTTCTCCAATAACTGTTTAATTGAGGTCACTTCAACCAGACCATGAGTATCTTCATCAATCATCAGGGTTGGACCTTTGTCACAGTTACCTAAGCAGCAGATTGGTAGCAAAGTAAAACGACCATCAGCGGTTGTTTGACCAAACGAAATCCCCAATTCACGCTGGAAAGCTTCTGCTAAAGTTTCCGCACCCATCAAGAAGCACGCAATAGAGTCACATAACAGGATCACATGACGGCCTACCGGCTGACGGTAAATACGGTTATAGAAAGTCGCAACACCTTCAAGGTCTGCAAGGCTCATACTCAGCATCTGCGCGATGGCATTCATCTGTGCATCGTCTACCCAGCCATTGCGACGCTGTACACACTTCAGCGCATCTAGGCACGCTGCACGTGGGTATGGATAGTGACCAATGTGATGTTCAATCTCGTGGATTTCTTCTGTAGTCAAAATCCCTTCAACATTCACACGTGGCTTTTTATCAGTCAAAATCATCATAAAGCGTTTACCCCTTAGCGATCCACGTCAGCCATTACGACGTCAATTGTCGCTAAATAAATGATTAAGTCAGACATCAGACTGCCGTTAATCACGGAAGGCATTTGCTGCAAGTGGGTGAAGGTCGGTGTACGGATACGGGTACGGTAACTCATGGTTGACTTGTCTGAAGTCAAGTAGTAGTTCGATGCACCTTTTACCACTTCCGCCATTACAGATGCTTCACCTGCAGGCATTACAGGACCCCATGACACGCTCAGGAAGTGCGTAATCAAGGTTTCAATATCTTGTAAAGTCTTGTCTTTTGGTGGTGGAACAGCTAGTGGGTGATCCGCTTTGTATGCACCAGACGGCATATTGTCCAGACATTGCTTGATGATTTTCAGCGATTGTTCAATTTCACGATAGTGAACGATCACACGTGCATATGCATCGCCTTCGTACTCCACCGGCACTTCGAAATCGTAGTTTTCATAACCACTGTATGGACGGTATTTACGTACGTCAAAGTCGATACCTGTTGCACGTAAACCGGTACCTGTTACGCCCCAAGCCAATGCAGATTTTGCATCGTATTGCGCCACGTTACGGGTACGGCCTTCAAATACTGAGTTTTTCAGTGCTGCAGTGTGGTATTCCTTCAAACGTTTTGGCATCCAATCCAGGATTTCACGGATCAAGTGCTGCCAGTTGTTTGGAAGGTCATGTGCAGTGCCGCCGATACGGAACCATGCTGGATGCATACGGTAACCAGTGATCGCTTCAATCGCGTCATAGATCTTTTGACGGTCGGCGAACATATAGAATACTGGCGTCATACCACCGGCATCCTGAATCGCAGTACCGATATACAGCAAGTGGTTATTGATACGGAATAGTTCCGACATCATGACACGGATACATTGCGCACGCTCAGGCACGGTAATGCCGGCCATTTGCTCTACACCCATCACGTATGGCATGTTTTGCGCACAACCACCAAGGTAGTCGACACGGTCTGTATACGGAATGAATGAATGCCAGGTTTGACGTTCAGCCATCTTTTCCACACCACGGTGGTGATAGCCGATATCTGGTACGCAGTCTTTAATTTCTTCACCGTCCATCTGCAAAATCACACGGAATGCACCATGCGCAGACGGGTGGTTAGGACCTAGGTTCAGGAACATGAAGTCTTCGTCAGCTGTGCCGCGTTTCATGCCCCAGTCCTCAGGAACGAAACGAAGATGTTCCTGTTCGTAGTCCTGCTTCGCCTGATTCTGACGGTACGGGGTATATTCAGTCGCACGTGCAGAATATTCTTTACGAAGTGGATGACCTTCCCAGTAAGTTGGCAACAGGATACGACGGAGCATTGGATGCCCTTCGAAGTTGATGCCAAACATATCGTAGGCTTCACGTTCGTACCAGTTGGCATTTGGCCAGATGTTGGTTGCAGTCGGGATATTGAGATCGCTCTCACTCAATGCAACTTTAATACGGATGTCCGTATTACGCTCTAGCGACAAGAGGTGATAGAACACGGTGAAGTCAGAGGCAGGTAAACCGTCGCGGTGCGTACGCAGACGCTCATCTACCGCTGACAGGTCGAACAACATCACGTATGGACGTGACACTGTACGCAAGAACATTAAAACGTCTTGTACACGTGCGCGCTCAACCCAAACCGTCGGGAAATCCTCGAAAGTTGTTTGCACATAGAAGTTCTCACCAAACTTGGTTTTGAGCTCTTCTACAATTGCAAATGCAGGGCGGGAATCAACAGATGTTGATTCTGGCATAGCAATGTCAGTTTCAGCCATTGGCTTGGCTTCCTATTTAATACAAATTCAGTCAACCTAAACGACAACTACACCCAAGTCGGGTGCATAAAGAAATTTGTCGCTTAAATTATTTAATTTCATCCATTGAGCGCAGATTTTTCACAGCAATACGCTGATCTTTCTTACGGTCACGTTCTGGCATCATCTTTGGCTTATACACTGGCTGAAGATCATCACCAATCACCGCAGAAAGCGGACGACGCTCAAGTTGAATCTGGTCTTGCAATAGCATGAGTGCTTGAATCAATGCTTCAGGACGTGGCGGGCAACCTGGAATGTACACATCCACCGGAATAATTTTATCCACGCCTTGTACAACTGAATAAATGTCGTACATACCACCTGAGTTGGCACATGCACCCATTGAAATAACCCATTTCGGTTCAAGCATCTGTTCATACAGACGTTGAATCACCGGAGCCATTTTCACGAAGCAGGTACCTGCAACAATCATCAAATCCGCCTGACGCGGTGAAGCACGAATAACTTCGGCACCGAAACGTGACAAGTCATGCACGCCGGTTAAGGTCGTTGCATACTCTACGTAGCAGCAAGATGTACCAAAGTTGAACGGCCAAACTGAGTTCTTACGACCCCAGTTTACTGCAGTGTGCAGCACATCTTCTAAGCGAGTCATGAATACATTTTTATTCACTTCTTCTTGTAGTAACGGATCGTCGACAACAATACGTTCCTGAAGTGGATATTGATCAGCATCCGGATTCGCACGGGTTAGAGTGTATTTCATCCCGGGTTACTCCTTATCAGATAATGGAGCCGGTGAACCTTTCACACGACCAGATGATTGAGCTGGAATTTGACCAGTCGGGTCTATAACCAATTCTTCAATTGAGTTGAAGCGAGTGATTTCTGCGATATCCATGTTTGGCGAACCAATCTTAGTTTTAACTCCTGTCGCCTTACGTTTGTCTGAAGGTGCCCAGTTAAGTGCGCCGGTGGATAATTCGTAAATCAAACCGACAAGTAAAACTAAAATAAAGATAGCTGCAGTTGCAAAACCAATCCAACCCACTTCACGAACAGAAACTGCCCATGCATATAGATAAAGTGCTTCTAAATCGAATACGACGAAGAAGATTGCAACTAAATAGAATTTTGCAGACAAGCGGATACGAGCTCCACCTGCGCTGACTACGCCTGACTCAAACTGCTCCTGCTTGGCACGGCCCCATGATTTACCCCCGAGGAGTAATGGGACAGTGAGCATAAAGACGCATAAAAATGTAACGCCGATCACGAAGGCAATAATTGCCCATTCGTATGGAGTAATGGCACTCATGCGGGGATAACTCCTGGCAGGCCTATGTATTAACAAAGAATGTATGTATTGGCCTTCAAATACACCAAACACAAAATTAATCCCGCCAATTGTACCTGATTTTGGATTTCACTTGCTAGCTTATAAGCCTTAGTCTTTTGGATGATTTTTTAGACGAATACCCGATTTTTCTAGGTTCTATCGCCCATGTTGCGAAATAATCGCTTTAATAAATCAAAAACAATAAATTCATTATTTTTTCCAAAATCAGTTTAATTGTTTTAATGGCTGATTCTACTGAAACATAATTACTGCCTGTGAATTGTGTACTTTTTGCAACCACTTGCCTCTGCAACTTCATCCCTTTATCACTTTGTGTTATTCCTATAAACAGCATAAAAATGAACAAGAAGGATTGAATATATGAGTTTAAAGTTTACCCATAAACCTGATTATTTTCTCTATGCCCAGCTGTTTGTTCGACATCTTGAAAACTATATTGTGAAGCATCCTGAGGAAAACACTCCTAATTTCAACTTGCAGGATATTTATGATCTGTTTGGCAAGGATTTTGCTTCTGCCTCGACAAATTTAGAAGGCATTTTAAATATTGCTGATGAATATCGTGTGGAAACTCTGCATGGCGACCAAAAACTGATTCAAGGCTATAGCATCGATGGAAAGTACAATAACCTTCTGGTGAATCTGAATTCGGAAGCGGCCAAAAGTTTACGCGAAGGCAAACCGATCATTGAGCCCGATGCTGAAATCCATGAATAAAGTAAATTATAAAACCTGAGTGCTTTCATTAATTAGCCTCAATAAAAAAACGATGCAGATGCATCGTTTTTTTTAATCTATAGACACCTTTCTATAAGGAATCCAGGTCTTCTTTATGCTCTTCAACAGCCTTAAAGCGGGATTTCTTCTTATAACGTTGAGCTGGCCAGCTCATGGTAAAGCGTGCACCACCCAGCTTAGGACTTTGATCTACTTCAACCTTGCCACCAAACCAGAAGGCGATCCGGCTAACAATCGACAAACCCAGGCCATAACCACCAGATGCACGGGTACGGCTGTCATCCAGACGCGAGAAGGCTTCAAAGACGCGAGCACGATCTTCTTCCGGAATCCCCGCACCATCATCTTCTACACAGATATAAGCCTGTTGATTGGCATCAATACCACCGCTAATCATGATTCTTTCATCACAATAGCGCACAGCATTCCCCACCAGATTTTGTACCACACGATGCAGATAACGACGCTCGGCCTCAACCTCGATATCCATCGGCACCTGATGCAGCTCGACCTTCTTGCCAGTTTTTAGCGCTTCAGTTTCAGCCACAACCTGATCCAGCACTTCATGCAGATTAATCTTCTCGAAATCAAGGGAAGGTGTACCCTGCTCCAGTTTGGCATAGGTCATGATCTCATCAATCAGCTTGTTCAAGGCCTCGATGTCTTTATCGATCTGTTCCATCTGTTGCAGACGATATTCATAGTCATCTTCATCTGCCAGCATTTCCATGGCAAAACGGATCCGTGCAACAGGTGTCCGCAGTTCATGTGAAACTGCTCGCATCAACTCACGCTGGGCCTCGATCAAACGCTGAATATGATCCGACATGGCATTATAGCTGGATGCCAGTAATGCCATTTCATCCTTACCATCTATCGCCAGTCGTACCGACATGTTACCGGACTTCATCTTGTTCAGGGCATAGCTAACTTCACGCAGCTTACGTTGCATCGGCACCAGCAAACCATATACCCCCAGACTCAGCACAAACATACTTAGCAAGGTAATCCCGGCTGCCAACTGGAATGGCATCCAATTAAACAAAGGCACAGGCCCCATCACCAATACTTCGGACACAGAGCTTGGAATTGGTGAAACAATTGAAATGGTAGTACCGCGAATCGTGGCACTATCACGATAGAGAATAATGCTGTGATCTAGACGTAGACGACCAATCTGCTCTGAATCGAGCGGCAGACTTTGCACATCCTGAATACTGATTGGATAAGAAAAATACTTCTGGATCTTTTCCAGATATTCTTTTTCCTGACCTGGGTAATAAACCAGATAGTCCAGAATAAATACCGGCAGCGCCTTCATCTGGCGCTCGGTAATATTGTCTGCCTTTATATATAGAAAATGCTTTGGATCATCACGCAATCCAATGACCACATAAGCCACTGAGGTTTGTGCATCCCAACGCACTACCGCCTTACGGTCTTCAATACGACGTTTCTCTGCACGGGTCAGATCAACTTTTTCAGCTTCTACATAATAGATCGGAAGCTCCAGCAAATCTGAAGCATCCGAAATCCAGTCCAGTTTCTGCTGCATATTCGGCTGGCGTGCCACCCCTTCACTCATGATATAGGCCATACCATCAGTCAAGGACTCACGATATACCTGCGCCCGCTGGTAGTTAATAATCTGCACCAACAGATAGCCGAACAGGGTCACCAGGAGTACCAGAATGACAAGTCCTGCATAAATACGCAAAAATATATTGTGTTTGAACACTTATAAGCTTTCCCGCTTATTCAGCTTAGGAATGACATGTATTTACATGCCATTGGTTTCCTTAACGAACAGATAACCTTTACTACGAACTGTTTTAATACGTTTAGGGTTTTCTGGATCGTCCCCAATTTTCGGACGGATGCGCGAAATACGAACATCAATTGAACGGTCCTGGCCATCATATTCAATGCCACGAAGACGTTCAAAAATATCTTCACGCGAAAGAATACGGCCTGCATTTGATGCAAGCAACCACAACAGATCATATTCTGCACTGGTAAAGTCTACCAATTCACCATTCAAGGTCACAGAACGGCCACCATTGTCGATCACAAGATCGTCAAATTCAATACGTTGAGCCACTTCATCTTCAGGTACTTTATCAGTACGACGCAACAAGGCACGAATACGCGCCAATAGCACACGCGGCTGAACCGGTTTAGCGACATAGTCGTCCGCACCCATTTCCAGACCCAACACCTGATCCATATCTTCAGTACGTGCAGTCAGCATCAAAATCGGTTGATGATAATGTGGACGAACTTCACGACAGATGGTCAAGCCATCCGCACCTGGCAACATAACATCTAAAACCACCATGTCTGGCTGCTCGGCGATAATGCGGCGAATCGCACGATTACCGTCGGGCTCTACCCCTACCTCAAGTCCGTTACGAATAAGATATTCTTGAGTTAAACGAGCAAGACGCTCATCATCTTCAACGATTAGAATTTTGGGTAACTTTTCTTCTTGGCTCATATATTGTGCACCTTTATTCGATGGACGTATCCTTTTGAAATCTGATAGATACGGTGGATATAGCAAGCAATATACACACGTTTACATTGTAAACAAGATAGCGTTCACCAAACTGATACATCAAAGTAGCATTTTGTAATATTTTTTTGCAGATATTTCTGTTAGCGACATTTTTTATACAAAACATTGAACAAATCTAGGCTAGGCAACCGTCTATCTGAATAAAAAATACCCCTCAATTTGCTCAAAAAGAGTTATCCACAATGTTATCTATAAGGACTTCTTGCCAGCTTTGTTATGCTATGCCTTGCCGAATAAGGCTTGCACCAAGATGATAAAAAAAAGGATTTTTTTAATAAAGTTTCTCAGGTTGTTTCACTAAAATATTTATTAAAATGTCAATATTGATCTACCCTAAATTTTCCCGTATCTTGTGTTCAATTAATTTTTAAACCACTAGGTATTGTGTTTATTCCTCAAACACTGTGGCATAAAAATTGCCCAGTTCAAACGGTCCATAAACATAAAAATAGATGACAATGGAGCTATGCTAAAATGAGCGTAATTACTTCAACTCCTGGTCAACTTCAGGTGATTAAACGCACCGGTGATGTTGCCACTTTTGATGCAGAAAAAATTTCTGTCGCAATTGGTAAGGCTTTTTTGGCTGTTGAAGGCCAACAAAGTGCTGACTCAAGCCGTATCCACGATCGTATTGAGCAGCTGACGGAAATGGTCATGAACACTTTCAAACGTCGCTTGCCTTCTGGTGGGACGATTCACATTGAAGAAATCCAGGATCAGGTTGAACTTGCGCTTATGCGTACCGGCGAACAGAAAGTTGCGCGTGCCTATGTCATCTATCGCGAACAACGTTCTGACGCTCGTAAGCAGCTAGGTGCCAACCATCACCCTACCCTGCAAGTCACTGATGCAGCGGGCAAGCTCAAACCACTTGACCTGAGCCAGCTGACTGAAACTGTTGCTAAAGCTGCTGAAGGCCTTGAAGGAATCGACGTTCAGGCAATTGTCGATGAGACCGTAAAAAACCTGTATAACGGCGTAAAAGAGTCAGACATCTCTACAACCATGATGATGGCGACCCGTACCCGTATCGAACAAGAACCAAACTATACTTATGTCACTGCACGTTTATTGCGTGATGACCTGGTGGCAACTGGTTTAAAATTCCTGGGTCTATCTACAGAAACCAATGAAGGCGATGCACTGGAAACTTACCTGAAAAAAGGGATTGAGCTAGAACTTCTTTCACCTGAACTTCTTAACTTTGACCTGACTAAATTGGCTGCAGCGATTCAACCAGAACGCTCTAACCAGTTTACTTATCTAGGTCTGCAAACATTATTTGACCGTTATTTCATCCACTCGGATGGCGTACGTTTTGAATTGCCGCAATTATTCTTTATGCGTGTTTCAATGGGTCTAGCCCTGAACGAAGAAAACCGTGAAGAGCGTGCAATCGAGTTCTATAACCTGTTATCTAGTTTCGACTACATGGCATCTACGCCAACCCTGTTTAACTCAGGTACGCTTCGTCCACAGTTGTCTAGCTGCTACTTGACCACCATTGATGATGACCTGTTTGACATCTATGGCGCGATGCGTGATAACGCAATGCTGTCTAAATGGGCGGGCGGTTTAGGGAATGACTGGACACCAGTTCGTGCCTTGAACTCATACATCAAAGGCACAAATGGTAAATCACAAGGTGTGGTTCCGTTCCTGAAAGTGGCGAACGATACTGCTGTTGCAGTGAACCAGGGTGGCAAGCGTAAAGGTGCAGTTTGTGCGTACCTAGAAACCTGGCACCTAGACATCGAAGAATTCCTGGAACTGCGTAAGAACACGGGTGATGACCGTCGTCGTACCCACGACATGAACACAGCGAACTGGGTTCCTGACCTGTTCATGCAACGTGTCTTTGAAGATGCAGAGTGGACACTGTTCACCCCTTCTGAAACGCCTGATCTGCATGATTTGACTGGTGCTGAATTCGCTGAGCGTTATGCTTACTACGAAAGCATTGCCAAAGAAACAAACATGTTGCACAAGAAAATCCGTGCAAAAGATTTGTGGCGCAAAATGCTGTCGATGCTGTTTGAAACAGGTCACCCGTGGATCACATTCAAAGACGTATGTAACCTGCGTTCACCACAACAACACGTGGGTGTAGTTCACTCTTCTAACCTGTGTACAGAAATCACCCTGAACACTAGCAAAGAAGAAATTGCAGTATGTAATTTAGGTTCAATCAACCTGGTTCAACACGTTCAAGGTGGTGTACTAGACCGCGAAAAACTTGCTCGCACTGTTAAAACTGCAGTTCGTATGCTTGATAACGTGATTGACATCAACTACTACGCTGTTCCTCAAGCACGTAATTCAAACCTGAAACACCGTCCAGTCGGTATGGGTATCATGGGCTTCCAGGATGCGCTATACGAAATGAACCTGGCTTATGGTTCTGAAGCGGCGGTTGAATTTGCTGATGAATCGATGGAAGTGATTTCTTACTACGCGATTTCAACTTCAAGTGACCTTGCTGTTGAACGTGGTACATATGAAACATTCAAGGGTTCATTGTGGGATCAAGGTATTTTACCAATCGACTCGCTTGATCTGGTTGCGAAAACTCGTCCAGAACGCATGTTCGAAGTTGACCGCACTCAACGTCTGGACTGGGATACTTTACGTGCCAAAGTTCAAAAAGACGGTATGCGTAACTCAAACGTGATGGCGATTGCGCCAACTGCAACGATTTCAAACATCTGTGGTGTGTCTCAATCCATTGAGCCTACATTCCAGAACTTGTATGTGAAGTCGAACCTGTCTGGCGAATTCACCGTGATTAACCCGTACCTGGTACGTGCGTTAAAAGAACGTGGTCTTTGGGATGCAGTCATGGTCAACGACCTGAAACATTTCGAAGGTTCTGTGCAGAAGATTTCCCGTATTCCTGAAGAGCTAAAAGCGATCTTCGCGACTGCGTTTGAAGTTGAAACTCGCTGGATCGTAGATGCTGCATCACGTCGTCAAAAATGGATCGACCAAGCGCAGTCTCTTAACCTTTACATCGCTGGTGCAAACGGTAAGAAACTGGACATCACTTACAAGATGGCTTGGTTACGTGGTCTTAAGACCACTTATTACCTACGTGCATTGGGTGCAACGTCTGCTGAGAAATCGACGATTAACACTGGCGCACTAAATGCTGTTAAAGCGACTGCAACTGCAGCCCCTGTTGCGGCAGTCGCTCCAGCAGTTGAAGCGAAACCTGAAGTTCCTGCAGAGGAAGAAGGTTTTGCAAATGCAGCACCAGTACCAATGGCATGTTCAATTGACAATCCTGATTGTGAGGCTTGTCAGTAATCTGACAAGTTTTAAATCCTCCCCGGCCCTCCTTTAATAAAGGAGGGAGAAATTCCCCCTTTTATAAAGGGGGATTTAGGGGGATTAAAAATTTTGGATTAATTATTTAAATAGTTAATTCAACTCGAAGGTAAAGTAATTCCTACTACTAAACCCAAGAGACAAATTTTAGACATAAAAAAAGGGAATCTTCCTACAGATCCCCTTTCTAGTCTAAGAAGCGAGTTCTTCGACATATTGCTTCGCAAAAAGCAGGTGAATAATCGCCTGATCTCGCAATATCGTCAAGGACTTTTAAGTACAACTGTCCAACATATATGCGAGGTAAAGCAAAATGACAGTTTATTCTGTAAGTTATGACTTAAATAAAGCAGGTCAAAATTACAAAGATTTAATCGCTGAAATTAAAAGTTTCAATGGTTATTGCAAGGTAATGGATTCATATTGGTTCGTTTGCTCTAATGGTAATGCTTCTGCAGTATCAGAAAGACTTAAAAAACATATGGACAACAATGACTCTTTATTAGTCATGGAAACTTCAACCAATCGACAAGGTTGGTTAAATAAAGATATTTGGGACTGGCTGAAGCAGCATCAAACTAATTCAGCTTGATACCAATAAAAGGAAACCACCATGCCGCATATGACTCACAATTACCTGTTAGGACTTGTGGCACTGGTCGTTTCCTTTGTACTTACTTTTTATTTGCCAATTGCCTATTTCTGGTTAAAGGCTCATAAATCGCGCAAGCAAAATAAGTAGTGGGGATTTTTGCTCTTCCGTACAAAAGCAGAGCAGTCATCGACAAAACTTAATTTTGCTTACATAAATTGAGCGTATAGTAGGACATTTCAGCGAGGCTGAATGTCTAATAAAAGATATAAGCATCGAAGAGAGAACTGATATGTCTATCTTAAGTTGGGACGATTTCGAAGATGATTCGCAAAAACCAGCTGCACAAACACAGCAGCCTGCGCCCGTCGAGCCGCAAAAAGCGTCTAATTCACAGGTGGTACCTGATGCAAGCAACACATCGTCGGATGTGGCAGCTACACAATCCCTTAGAGCCACTCAAAACCGAGGATCAAATCCAACCGATTCGCTGGCAAGAGCATCTGCTTCCCTAGAGCAGCTTGATGTTGCTCCAGGCTTGGAAGAGCTTGAAATGGGCGCGCAACGTGTACAAGTTGACGACAAGGCAATGATTAACTGTCGGGCGGACTTGAACCAGCTTGTTCCATTCAAATACGAATGGGCTTGGCAGAAATATCTGGACGGTTGTGCCAACCACTGGATGCCGCAAGAAGTCAATATGAACCACGACATCGCGCTGTGGAAGTCTGAAAATGGCTTGACTGAAGATGAACGTACCATCGTGATGCGTTCACTTGGTTTCTTCTCGACTGCGGATTCACTGGTCGCAAACAATCTGGTATTGGCAATTTATCGTCACATTACCAACCCTGAATGCCGTCAGTACATCTTGCGTCAGGCATTTGAAGAAGCAATTCACACCCACGCTTATCAATACTGTATCGAATCTTTAGGTATGGATGAAGGTGAAGTCTTCAACATGTACCGCGAAGTACCGTCAGTTGCACGTAAAGCAGCATGGGGTCTGAAATATACGCAGTCTTTAAGTGATCCTACTTTCAAAACCGGTACACCTGAAAACGACCAGATTTTGCTTCGCAACCTGATCGCATTCTACTGTGTACTTGAAGGGATCTTCTTCTACTGCGGTTTCAGCCAGATCCTGTCGATGGGCCGTCGTAACAAGATGAATGGTGTTGCCGAGCAATTCCAGTACATCCTGCGTGATGAGTCAATGCACCTGAACTTCGGTATCGATATGATCAACCAGATCAAGATCGAAAATCCAGGTTTATGGACGACTGAGTTCCAGGAAGAAATCATTCAGATGATTCTTGAAGGTACAATGCTGGAAATTGAATACGCACGTGACACGATGCCACGCGGTGTATTGGGTATGAATGCTGGCATGATGGAAGAATACCTGAAGTTCATTGCGAACCGTCGTCTGGCGCAGTTAGGCTTACCTGAACAATTCGCTGGTGTAAATAACCCATTCCAGTGGATGTCAGAGATGATGGACTTGCGTAAAGAGAAGAATTTCTTCGAGACGCGCGTAACTGACTATCAGACTGGCGGTGCGTTAAGCTGGTAAGGCTTTTTTACATCACGCGACACATAAGTTATCATTGAGAAAACCGCCATTCATGGCGGTTTTTTATCAAGTCTCATATTAATTTTAAACAATTAAAACTTTATGGGTTTTGCAAAATCAATAACTACTTGGACATCTATTCTTGTTTTATCGGGACATTTTTTCCTGCTTTAGATTTAAATTAGATTACATAAAACCGTGGAACATTGGTTAATAAATAAGCATGGAACATGAGTAATCAATAAAAAGCCGTTCCAGTGGACTAAATCTAAGAATAGATTATAGTAAAATACTGATTTTTAATTAAAAAATTAAATAATTTCGTATAAGGTGTATTATGTTAATTTTAAGAAAACTAAAGAATTTTAAGGGATACTTATGGAATTTTTGATCTTTATTTTATTGATTGCTGTTTTAATTATTTTTCTTAAAATCAAGAAAAAGAAACCTAAGGTAAAAGACATTTCTAAAGTAATTCAATACACATCTAAGTTCACAAATCCTCAAAATCCAACAATTTCTTTTGATGACGTATTCTATTCAGATTTGGAAGAATATATTAATAGAAACACACAAGTACATATCCTAGAAAGAAAGCAAGACTCTGTAGTATTTACAGTTCAAATAGAAAATGTGAATTATAAGGTATTCGCAACAAAATTCATTTATAATCAACTTGTTATCGGTGTATCAATTATAAATTAAAGGTTGAATAATAATGATTTGGATAGTTGTAGTAGGCATCATTTTGTTTTTAATCATTTCTGCTTACTTTAAAAAACACAAAGAAGCCGATGAAAAAACTTTAAGACCTATGCCTGAATGGGCAATTATAGCTAATAGCTCTACACAAAATAATAGAGAGAGAATGTGCTATAGCCTAGTAATTCAAGCCGGTACTATTCTTGAAGGTCTAAATGTTATTCCTCTACGTAAGCTCAGAGATTTAATGCTTAAGCCAGGATTAAATAAGTCGAACTTTGTGCTATTAATTATGAGTACGGCTCCAAATATTATTCCAGAAAATCAACAATATACTTTAAAACAATGCTTTCATGAAAGACAAGCTAGAGTATATTTAGCGACTTGCATAGAAATGATTTTGCTCTATGGCAAACCTGATGATTTAGAAAATATATCGACTCAAGCCTGTGGTAGTCCTTTAAGTTGGAATTAAATATACAATTCAGCTTTTAATTTTAAAAAAATGAAATAGTAACTTGTTTCAAGTTTTACTGTTTTTAATACTTATGAGTGGTTGATTTTTGAAGACCTGTAAAGTACATAAAAAATCAACCATAGGTTATGTCTATGGTTCTAGTTCATAGTCTTCATAACCCTGACAAAGATTATCTAATGTGAAAGTTTCAAATCCTATTGTATTGCTCCCGAAAGCAGAGCTTTGTAATACCTGATCCTCTTCTGCTATAAAGAGTAAATAGTAATTTTTCGAATCTACCAAATAGCTTTTTATTTCTTCAGCATTTTTAAGTTCTGGACTTTTCAACTCCTTAGATTCAAGTATCTTATTTGCTGAATGAATGTAGCTTCGCATAGCCTTTCTTCTTTCACAGCTAAGCTCTTTCCAAATCTCCATATTTTCAGGTTTTACAGTAAGTGCTAGTATTTTTGAATCAAGACTTTGAATTTTTTCTTCTTTATAATTAATTTGGTCTCTATATGCTTCCACTATATCAAGAACATTCGCTTCAACTTTTACGTTTGGAATAATTCCTATACTTATAAGAGCTATCGTAAGTGCACATATATTTTTCATGTCAAATTTTTCTTAAAAAAACTATTTGTCATAGTAATAAAAGTAAAATTGTTAGTCATTAGTTGGGTAAAACATTTTCAAGTGGGTAAGGAAGCCATAATCAAACCATCTATCCATTTAACATAATGGCTGTTATACGAAATAAAAATGTTACTCACCATTCAAAATGTCTATATTCTCACCAATAAAAATGTCTAGTTTATGATGGTTTAAACATCATGGACTGGATATGAAATATAGATGCTGATCACTATGTCTGACAAAGAAATTCAACGTCTTGCTGTTCTGCAAGACGTTCGAGATCATCGTATTACACAAGTCCGTGCTGCTGAAATCCTTAATCTTTCAACCCGTCAAATTACCCGGTTATTACAGAAGCTCAATCAAGATGGTGTTTCAGGTATGGCGCATGCCAGCCGTGGTCAACCTGGCCATCGTCGCCATGATGATTTATTAAAATCAAAATGTCTTTCCATTATTTCCGAACATCTGCTGGGATTTGGACCTACCTTGGCCCATGAGAAGCTCAGCAGCATATTTGACCTGAATATCCCGGTAGAAACGCTTCGGCGCTGGATGACTGCAAATGACCTCTGGATTCCGCGATCCAAGCGCCTTAAACGTCCATATCAGCCACGTTATAACCGTGATTGCTTCGGTGAGCTGATCCAGATTGATGGCTCATATCATGACTGGTTCGAAGGACGCGCTGCTAAGTGCTGTTTATTGGTGTATATCGATGATGCCACTGGAAAGCTGTTGCATCTGCGCTTCTGTGAGGCAGAAACGACCTTCGACTATATGCTTTCAACCCGAGCCTACATTGAACAATACGGTAAGCCTCTGGCCTTTTATAGCGATAAACATTCGGTCTTCCGAGTGAACCAGAAATCGAGCCAGGACAGCAAGATCACGCAATTTGGCCGGATTCTGAATGAGTTAAACATTGATATTATCTTTGCCAACTCACCACAGGCTAAAGGTCGCGTAGAACGCGCGAATAGAACCCTTCAAGACCGTTTGATCAAGGAGATGCGTCTGGAAGGCATCAGTTCAATTGCCGAAGCCAATGCCTGGTTACCCTGCTTTATTGAGCATTTCAACCAGAAGTTCGCCAAGTGTGCGCGAAATTCAAAGAACTTACATCGTCCGCTAACAGAGTCTGATGCTGAGCTGGAGGATATATTCACCTGGCAGGAACCGCGTAAGGTCACGAAGAACCTCACCATCACCTATGACAAGTGTATTTATCTGCTTGAACCGACAGAGCTGAATCATAAGCTTGTTGGGCAATACATTTCATTTCTGGAGTACCCGGATGGCACTGTGGCGATCATGCATGAAGGACGGAAGATCAACTATAGTGTCTTCAATAAACTGGCTGGACTACAGCAGAATGAAGTGGTTGAGAATAAAAGATTAGGCTCGGTTCTGGCGCATATCCAGCAACAGCATGAAGAGTTGGAAAAACAAAATAAACGTTCCCGTCTCAAGAAAAGTATGCCGAGTCGTAAAGCTCAGAAAGCGGTTATTGAACAAAGAAATTTAAATCCTGTGCTTGACTCTTGCAGTTAAAAACAGGACATTTTAAATGGTTTATCGCATAGACATTTTAATTGGTGAATAACAAAAAATGTAAAATCCATTTAAAGCGTCCAAGTAAGATAAGAATCTCTGTTCACTTCTCCAAGAGATTTAATGTCCATTAAAAATGAATACGCAATCTAAACACCATTTTCGAAAAATGACAGAAGTTGAGTCGCAGCATAGTGTCATTATGACTGGTTAGAAGAACTAAAATACTGATTTTATTATCATGCTAATGACAAGCTATGTGTCATTTTAACTTGAAATAAAAAGCCACCCTTACAGTGGCTTTTTTGTGATCTGATTTATCGTCTTCAATTCTGGAATTTATTTCAACCGTTTCCCTGCTTCATCAATGATCATTTCCCCATCTTCCTTGCTAAAAGCTGCGCACTGCGGAGCGGAAAGAATATCTAAAACAACTTCTGATGGTCGACACAATCTCACACCAAGTTCAGTCACCACAAATGGACGATTAATCAAAATTGGATATTGCAGCATGAAATCAATCAGTTGATGATCTGTCCAATCACTACTTTCTAAATTCAGTTCTTCATAGGGCTTTACATTTTTACGAATCGCTTCACGTACCGACAGACCTGCATCCTGAATTAACTGAATCAGTTCTTCTTTGGTTGGTGGTGTTTTCAGATATTCAATTACCTGTGGTTCCTCACCGGTATTACGGATCAAGGCCAAGGTATTTCGAGAGGTTCCACATTCGGGATTATGATAAATCTTGATCTTTTGCGACATGACTTTTCTCAGTATATAGACAATATTGCTTTTATATATGGATATCCGTATATTCGCAATAGTAAATATATCAGGATATCACGATGCATCAGACCGATTTTTTTAAATGTCTTGCCGATTCAACACGTTTAGATATTTTAAAACTGGTCATGGCCAAACAGAATGTCTGCGTCTGTGAATTCACAGAACAATTAAATCTAAGCCAGCCTAAAACTTCCCGTCATCTGGCCTTATTGAGAAATCTGGGTGTGTTGCTGGATCAACGCCAGGGGCAATGGGTTTATTATCGTTTAAATCCTGATTTGCCGGTCTGGGCAAATGAGGTGTTAAAAGTCATCGCACAAGATCCGGAAATTCAAAAATTAAAATCCACCATTTCAACAACTTGTGAATTATCCTGAGTCCAATATCATGTCTGCTTCAAAAATGTCTTTTTTAGATAAGAATCTGACCATCTGGATTTTTATCGCCATGCTACTGGGGATCGGGATTGGGGTTTTCTTTCCTCAGGCGTCGATTGCTTTAGACCGGATGAGTATTGATTCGGTCAATATCCCGATTGCTATCGGTCTGATTATCATGATGTTTCCACCACTTGCCAAAGTGGACTATGCCACCTTGCCGCAGGTATTTAAGGATAAACGCACACTCACCCTGTCTCTGGTTCAGAACTGGCTGATTGCTCCCTGCCTGATGTTTGCATTGGCGCTGATTTTTCTACAATCCTATCCTGAATATATGACCGGTGTCATCCTGATCGGTTTGGCGCGTTGTATTGCCATGGTGCTGGTCTGGAATGGTCTGGCGTGCGGCGATAATCAGTATGTGGCCGGACTGGTGGCATTTAACAGTATTTTCCAGATCCTGTTTTTCAGTAGCTATGCCTGGCTGTTTTTGACCTTCTTGCCGCCTTATTTTGGTGTTGAAGCACAGGTAATTGATGTCAGCTTCTGGACGATTACCCACGCGGTTCTGGTTTATCTGGGTATTCCATTTTTACTGGGCTTTTTGACACGTTTGATTCTGGTCAAGCAAAAAGGTCTGGAATGGTATCAAACACAGTTTATTCCAAAAATCAGTCCGCTCAGCCTGCTGGCCCTGTTGTTTACCATTGTCGCCATGTTTAGCCTTAAAGGCGGTGATGTGGTCAGCCTGCCACTAGATGTACTCAGAATTGCCATTCCCTTGACCATTTATTTCGTGGTGATGTTCTTCATCAGCTTCTTTATGAGCAAGTGGATGGGCAATGATTATCCTAAAACCGCGGCTATTTCTTTTACCGCAGCGGGAAACAATTTTGAACTGGCGCTGGCAGTTGCGATTGCCACTTTCGGTCTCGCATCCCCTGTGGCATTTACCACCGTGATTGGCCCTCTGGTTGAAGTTCCAGTTCTGATTGCGCTGGTCAGCGTTTCATTATCGCTGAGAAAAAAAGTGTTTAAAGAGGCATAACCCGATGGATCTCCCGAATATCAATGTGAATCTGCTAGAAACACCAACACTGGACAAAGTTCAGGCCAAAGCGCTGGATCATCCACCCCGTATTCTGCTGCTTTATGGTTCAAACCGTGATCGCTCTTACAGCCGACTGGCCGTTCAGGAAGCCGGCCGGATACTGGAATATTTTGGCGCTGAAGTCAGAATATTCCATCCCAAAGGATTACCCTTACCTGAGGATGCGGATACGAGTCATCCTAAGGTAAAAGAACTGCATGAGCTTTTGGCCTGGTCAGAAGGCATGGTCTGGTGTTCACCGGAACGTCATGGTTCGATGAGTTCGATTTTAAAAGCCCAGATTGACTGGATTCCTCTGGCAGCCGGTGCAATTCGTGTCACGCAAGGCAAGACACTGGCCGTGATGCAGGTTTGTGGTGGTTCACAATCCTTTAATGCAGTGAATCAGTTGCGTGTTTTAGGACGCTGGATGCGGATGATCACCATTCCAAATCAGTCTTCTGTACCCAAAGCTTTCCTTGAGTTTGAGGAAGATGGGCGCATGAAAGCATCACCTTATTACAACCGCATTGTGGATGTGATGGAAGAACTCTACAAGTTCACCCTGCTCACTCGCGGTCAGTCTGCTTATCTCACCGATCGATATTCTGAACGGGTGGAAAGTGCCGAGGAATTATCAAAACGAGTGAATCAGAAAACGATTTAGTTTTATCTCAAATCCTCTGATCAACTGGTCAAAGCTTAAATATAAAAAAATCCCGCTCAGGAAGCGGGATTTTTTATTTTGAAAATTGAGCAGCCACAAATTATTTTAATTAAAACGCTTTGGTTATACTCAATCCGGCACTCCAGTTTCGCCCTTCTGCCGGCTCATAGAAACGGCCATTGCTTTCATTGACAATCACCGAACCTGAATAGTCTTTATCAAACAAATTATCTACACGCGCAAAAGTTTTGACAGACCAGTCTTTCATATTCCAGTGATAACCGACATTGGCACCAGCAACAGTATAGCTTGGCGCATACTGTGAATTAATGTCGTTGACATAAATACGGTCTGAATAACGTACATCTAAACCCGCATTTAAGCCATTTTCAGGTTTCCAGCCTAAACCAAGAAAAGCCTGATTTTTAGCAATACCCGGAATGTAGTTACCGGATGCCACTCTAGATACTACAATCTCTCCTTCATCATTAAGAATTACAGGAATATCTGCATCAAAAGTTACATCTATATAGCTATAACTGGCTTGAGCAGTGAGATCACGCCAGAGGTCTTTACTCCAGGAAAGTTCTAGCCCTTTTCTTAAGGTTTTATCTGCATTACGGAAAGTAGAGCGACCATTATCATTGCCTGCAGACACAATGTCATTTTCAGTCTGGGTCTGGAAAGCGGCTGCAGTAAAGTCACCGAAGCGATTAGCAGCCTTTAAGCCAATTTCATAAGTTTCACTTTCTGCCGCATTTAAGCTCAAGCTGTTATTACTGTTATCCGCTGGATAGGCCATTTCTGTAAAAGTTGGTGTTTCAAAGCCTTGGGCATAGCTGGTATAGGCCATCAATTCGGGTAGAATCTGCCAGCTTAGCGCGGCTGAAGGCAGCAATTTCTCATAAGTGGTTTTACCTGAATTATCGCCATTACTTAAGTAATGATCATCAGATTTAAAATGCACATTGCTATAACGCAAGCCTGCGTCTAAAGTCCAGTCTGGCACAAAGTTATAAGATATCTGTAAATAAGGGTCTGCATTCCATAAGGTATTGTCCTCATTACGACGTAATTCACCTTTAACACCTAAAGTATTACCCACAAAATTTTGATAGCCTTTCCGCTCTTCGGTCATGGCATCTACGGCGACACCAGCAATCAGTTTGGTATTTGGCAGAATCTCTCGCCCTGTCCAACGCAAATCAGCACCATAAAAATTACGGTCGAAGTCAATCACGCCACCGGCATGATTAGGAGCGCCTTGTGCTGTACTTGGAATCGACTGATATTGTGTAACTGCACGCTGTCCCCAATAGGCCATACCATACAGTTCATACTGATCATTGATCGGCTTGTTCCAGGTTAATCCAGTTTGAAATTGCTCAATTTCTTTACGTGCATTATATAGCAGTACATTTGCTGCCACCTGTTTAGGATTTGCTCGCCATTGTTCACGTGTTAAACCACCTGGATCATCTGCTGTAATTTTGACATAGTTATTGACCCAGTTAATTTTAGAGCCATCGTCCAGATCCCAAGTCAGCTTGGCATTGTTCAGTACTTTATGTGCACCACTATGGTCACGGAAACCATCGGTATCAAAATAAGATGAACTGATGATATAGCTTGGTTCAGAAGCATTATCTGAGCCACCTTGTAGTACCAGATTGGTTTGACCTTTATTCTGACTGCCACCTGAATATCCTAAAGTGACTGAATCAGGTCCTTGCCCTTCACGGCTTTGTGTCAGGATGGTTCCGCCAGAAGAATTACCATATAGCGAGGAAAATGGACCACTCAGCACTTCAATATGATCCAGACTATTCAGGTCAATATTCGAGGTTTGCCCCTGCCCATCCGGCATAGTCGCAGGAATACCGTCCACATATAAACGTACTCCTCGCACACCGAAAGTCGAGCGTGCGCCGAAGCCCCGCATTGAGATCTGTAAATCCTGAGCGTAATTTTCGCGGTTATTCAGCTGCAACCCTGGTACACCTTTTAAGGTTTCAGACAAGTTTACATTTAAGCTATTTTGTTGTTCCTGATGCAGATAATAGGTAGATGCCGGTGTTTCCAGAATGGCACGATCTGTACGGGTTGCTTCAACCACAATGGGAGCCAGTCGCTGTACCTCTGTAACCGGTTCTTCCGCATAAATTCCTTGACTGATACAGGCGATCAGGCAGGACAACGTTGATTTCATCGGCAACCGTCTTATATGAAGGTACATAGCTTATATTCCTGAAGTCTGGCGTCTATGCATGTCATGGAAGCCAAAATATTTATAAAGTGTTTTTTTGCTGTATCTCGAATGCTCAGCAGCATGAGATCAGTGCATCATGTTTATAAACATGCTCATCTGACCAATCATAATTTGCTGGTTAAGATTCATTGTTATAACAGCCTGTATTCTGCATAAAAAAGCCTGACGAATCAGGCTTTTTTACTTAACTACAAAACTTCATTATTTGTTGTCTGGTAATGCATAGGCCACTAAAGAGTCGCCCATTTTGGTACCAAAGGAACCATGACCACCCGCCATAATCACCACGTACTGTTTACCGTTAGCTTCATAAGTCATTGGAGTGGCTTGACCACCTGCTGGCAGACGACCTTTCCATAACTCATCCCCATTGTTTACGTTGATGGCACGGATATAGTTATCCTGTGTTGCACCAACAAACATCACATTACCCGCAGTCGAGATTGGACCACCGAGCATTGGCACACCCATTTTAAATGGGGGTAATGGAATACCCGGCATACTGTCACGAATCGTACCAATACGGCGTTTCCAGGCAACTTCATGGGTGGTCAGATCTACACCCGCCACATAGCCCCATGCAGGCTGCTTACATGGCAAGCCAAATGGAGACAGGAAGGCACTGATTTCAACACCATACGGCACCCCATACATTGGCTGTACCCCCGCTTCAGTACCTGCACCTTTGGCAGTCTGCTTACGGTTCGGATCTTGCGGAATCAGACGAGATACAAATGGCAAACCAATTGGGTTGGTCAATGCAATTTGACGGTCTGGATTCACAGACATACCGCCCCATTCGAATACCCCCAAGTTACCCGGGAAGACCAGCGTCCCGTTTTCAGAGGGTGGTGTATAAATACCGTCATAGTTCAGTTTTTTGAACGATACACGACACATTAACTGATCAAACATGGTGGCACCCCACATGTCCTTATCCGTCAATTTATCTTGAGGAGCCAGGTTGAAGTCAGAGAACGGTTGAGTTTTTGAATACCACTCACCTTTAGTTTGTGGACCACGTTTTACAGATTGAGGCACCGGTTTCTCAGTGATTGGTATAATAGCTTCACCATTACGACGGTCTAATACAAAGGCATTACCAGTCTTGGTCAGCACGTAGATGGCTGGCACCATATTCCCGTTTTTATCTTTGATATCAGTCAATGTTGGTTGAGCTGGTACGTCCATATCCCATAGGTCATGATGGGTGGTCTGGAAGTTCCAGACTAATTTACCAGTAGAGGCATTCAGTGCCAGCATTGAATTGGCATAACGCTCGTCCAGTTCAGTACGATGACCACCATAGATATCTGGTGTACCGACACCTGTAGGCACATAAACAATATCCAGATTGGCATCATAAGCTAAAGGTGCCCATGCATTTGGTGAGTTATGTACAAACTTTTGCCCTGGAGCAGGAATCGCATTTGGATCTTCCGCACCCGTATCAAATACCCAGAGCAATTCACCAGTATTTACATCATAACCACGAATGACACCTGAAGGTTCTTCAGTTGAATAATTATCTGTGGTTGAACCGGCAATGATAATGGTTGTACCTGTCACTACAGGAGGTGAAGTCGGGTTATAACCGCCTGGATATGGGAATGGCATGTCTTTTTGCAGATCGACTTCGCCGTTATTACCAAAGTCGGAACAGACCTTACCAGTAGTTGCATTGACCGCCACCAAACGTCCGTCATTCACTGGTAAGATTACTTTCTGAGGACATTCGGCAGACGTTGTAGAACGAGCAGCTAGACTGCTTTCAAAACCGGCAGTGTTATTGGCATCATAATAAGACACTCCACGGCAAGTTAAATGCTGGAAGGTATTGTCCGCTTTCAGCTTAGGATCAAAGCGCCATTTTTCCTTACCCGTCGCAGGATCAAGTGCAATCAGGTACTGGTGAGTGGTACACATAAACAGGTTATTACCCACTTTAATCGGGGTTACCTGATTCGTAGTTTCACCAGAATCTTTATCCGTTTTTACATCACCGGTATGAAATTCCCAAGCCAGCTCCAGATCTTTTACGTTATCAGCAGTAATCTGTTTCAATGGAGAATAACGTAGACCAGATTGAGTACGACCATAGGCTGGCCAGTCTTCGTCAGCAATACCTGGAATAGACTGATGCACTGCAGGCTGCTGCGATTTTAGCTCACCACGAATTTCTTGCGGGTCATTGAATACAGAATAGATCATTACCGCAATGGTAATTGCCAAAGTACTGGTGAGTGCAATCTTGGCACCTTTCGTCTCCCCAAAACCACGCGTCACGGCTGGAATGAGAAGTGCTAAACCGAACAGGCCTAAAATGTCTAAACGAGGTGCGAGTGCGAAGAAGTCAGAACCAACTTCCCATAGCCCCCATACCACTGTGCCTAAAATCAGCACAGCGTATACGATCAGTGCTGTACTTTTCTGTTTATGTAATAACACTGCGGTCGCAATAAAGAAAATACCGGCAATGATGTAGTACCAAGACCCACCAAGTACTGCCAGGTAAATCCCTCCGATCAGTAGTACCAGACCGAAAATAACAGCAATGACTGCCATAATCGTTTTCAGTACTGAACCTGAAGACGAAGTATTCATATTGAACACCTTTATAAGATTTCTTTTCGCTCATGCAATTCGAATGCATGAGCACCATATTGTTAAGTTCTTAGTTATAAATACATACCTGAGGCATCTGTTTATCAATGCCTCAAAGTCATGGGAGATTCAATTATGTATTTGCAACTAAAAACTCTTTTTAAAAGGAGGTATTAAACTTGATACCGCCTACCCAAACGTTTTCACCATTCCTGTATGCACCGACATGTCGAACATACTGAAGGTTAGGTCGAATGGTTAACCAGTTCGTGGCATGCAATCCGTAGTAGATTTCTGCATCGATTTCTTCACTACGGTCACCCAATGCATCATGATTCATATGGATACGGGCAATACCAAACGCAATTTCATCCTTTGGACGAGCATCCATTGCGCCTTTATACACAAGGCCAATATTTTGCATATCGGTCTTTTCATTGGTTTTGGCATCGTGAAGGGTGAGATTTACGAATCCGCTGAGACCACGAGATATATCGTCTTGCTGTGCCGTCAATTGTTGCTTGGCAACAATCCAGCCACCTTGATGATGGTCTGTTTTAGTCTGGATCTCTTGAGGCGTTACACCGTCAAGAATTTTTGAATCTGCGGTACTGTAGTAATACCCGGCACGATACTCCCCTGGAAGTTTTCGTTCACCGAGTTTTGGTGTCCACACTACTTCTGCCGGAATGATCGCGCCTTTAGAGCCGTCTGTGCTCAGGTTAAAGCCTTTACCACGTTCCAGATTCTCAGGGTTATATTCATAGACGCCCACTTGGGTAAAGATTTCAGGTGTGACGTTGTATTTCACACGTGCTGCCCACTGTGATACTGGCCAGTTATACCATTGGTCACCGACCCAGTTGCCTACCTGTGAACCACACAATGCCAGGTTCTGGAAATCGCAATCAAAACTGTTAAAGTCTTCACCTTCACCAAAGCGACCAACTTTGACATCCAGTTTCTGATCCAGGAATTTTTTCTTGATCCAGAAGTCAGTTAAACGCCAGGTTTGACCACGTCCCCATACTTCCTGCACCGAGCTTAAGTGTCCATCAAGCGCTTCAGCAGTATTGGATAAGTTACGACCGTTACGCTGAGTCACAGTAATTTGTGCTTCGGTATCTTTCCATCCTGCAATTTTTTCCAGATCCAGATGGGCCCCGATTGCAAACTGGTCGGCGTATTCAGTACCGTGATCAGATGAGTTTTTAGCATCAATGAGTGATGCTACTTCACCGGTATAACCAAAACTGAAATCATAACCTTGTTGTTGAAGTTGAGTACGCTGACCATTCCAGTCGCCTAACATCCATGGATTTTCTGTACTAAATGCATCCGCAGCATGAGTAGCAGTATTTGCCAATAGCAAAGCAGCCAAGAATGTATATACAGCCTTGGATAATTGGGAGTTAGACATGAAATGTGTCGCCTTAATCACACTTATATGGAGAATATATTACACCTCTTTATATAAATTGTTTGTTTTTAATATAAATTATATATTATTAAATAGTTTTAAAAAAATTTATATATAAATATCAAAATCTTAATAATTATTCAAATTTTTTAATGAAATTTATTTATATTTTTTAAGTAAATTAAAAACTTATTTTTGAACAGGTTATGCCAATAAGAGTTTGATATTTATTCGCTACTGATCAAATCCCTTAATCTTTCTGAAATTGATCAAAAAATCTTTTTATCTGTATAAAGGCGAATTCAAACATGAGGTGCGACAGTTTCAAAAGCCATATGATAATCAACAAGCTGAGCAAATTTCTCTAATGGTGTAAGCCAATCTAACGCCTTTCTAGGACGAGTATTCAGTGACATGGCAACTTGATTTAAATAATGCTGATCTGCCTGATTTAAATCAATCCCTTTAGGTAAATATTGCCTAATTAAACCATTCATATTTTCGCATGTGCCTTTTTGCCAGGGTGAATGTGGGTCACAGAAATATACATCTATGCCTAAATCTTCTTCGAGTATTTTATGTTCTGACATCTCACGTCCACGGTCATAGGTCAACGTTTTACGCAGTTCTGCAGGTAAATATTTCAGAGCTTCAGTTAAAGCCTTGCGCACTGATTCTGCCTTTGCATCAGGTAATGTTGCCAAGATACAGAGCCGTGTATTTCGTTCAATAAGTGTTGCTATCGAACTTTTATTGTCTTTACCTTTAATTAAATCAGCTTCCCAATGACCCGGTATTTTTCTTTCTTGAACTTCGGCTGGGCGCTCATGAATAGTTTTAATATCCTGTAATATAGAATCTTTTTTAGGTTCACCGTTAGCTTTTCGCTTTTTATTTTCATGACGTAGACAGGATAATAAGTCTTTTTTCAACTCACCCTTTGGTAATGCTCGTATCGTTGAATAAATCGTTGTATGGCTTACATTCATTGTTTGATCCAAATCAGGAAATGTCTTTAAACGCTTTGCTATTTGCTGAGGAGACCATAAACAACGGATCGCTTCAACAATAAATTTCCAGAGGATTGAATCGATTTTGAGTTTTCTGTGACCACGTCTACGTCTAGCGAAGGTGTTATCAGAAGCATATCGAGCTTGATAAACGTCATTGATGCTATTTCTTTTAAGCTCACGATAGATCGTACTAGGATGTCTTTTAATGAGTTCAGCAAATTTTCTGGCTGAAAAGCCTTCTTTTCTTGACTCAAGCATTAATGCAGTACGATCTTCAAAGTTAAGATGATGGTATGACAATTTTATATACTCCATAAACCCTTTAAATTAATTAGGTGGTTTATGTCGCACTTCAAGTTTTACTCTGCCAAACGAACAAAGAGGCTTCGAGAAGCCTCTTTGTGTTAGTCATTTTCTAAATAATTATCTTAGTTTTAGTAAATGATATGACCATTTGAAAGCAACTCTTCCAAGTTCGTATTCACACCGTCAAGAGTAATAAGTTCAACTTTGTCCCGGAATTGCGTACCAGCTCCATCACGATCAATTGATATCACTGTGGCATTGTTGTCATTTACTTCTACAGAAATATATTCACTAATATTCTCTGCATTTGCCCCTGTTAACAATGCACTTATATCAATTGCATCACCTTCAATCAGGCTGAAATCAGTCCAGATATCTGTACCATTTCCGCCGGTTGCATCTGTTTCTGCACCTTCAAGTACATTATAAATAACAGTATCTGCTACGCCTACATGGCTTGAATAACTATCATCATAACGGCTGCCTGTAATTGAAGCGCCTATTCCAATATTCAGGTTCGCAGTATCAGATAAACCGCCCACATCATTTACAGTATAAGTAAAGCTCTCTATTTGACCAATACTGTTGCCATCTTGCGTTGTGTAAGTGTATTTACCACTTGCTTCAACATTTAATATGCCATAAGTACCAGTAATATTTACAGAATCCTGATTCTGCAGCAAAACATCATTCTGGTAGATATGCCCATTTTCAAAGCGATATATTTCTGCGCCTTGTTGAATGGTGAAAGTCGCTATATTAGAAACGATATCATCTTCCAGTAAATTACCCTCTTCACTATATATACCCTCTATAGTTGTAAAGTCATTTAACGAAGTTTCAATCACTGAAAGTGTTGTATCAACTGTAAACTCACCATTATTTGCAGGTCTTACTCCCACACCTGTATTAGTGGTTATATTTTCCACATTAACATTAAGTACATAATCACCCGCAATCAAATCATTAAGTGGAATGCTTGCTGTATAATAACCATCAGACACTGAGTTATTTGCAGTTAAAGTTAAAATACCCGATGTCACTTCACCATTTTGACCAGTAAGTGTGTAAGTCGCAGTAACATTCCCCCAATTCTCAGTTACAGAGTTATTCAATACCGTACCTAATAATTCAGCTGTAACAGTTAATGTTCCATTAGCTACAGTATTTTCTGTGATATTAAAGCTTTCTGAGAGCGTATAGGTATTTGTCCAAGTTGTATTAGTAATAAGCGTTCCTGTAACAGGTCCATTAGTTCCAATAGCCTGAGCATCTACAACTTCAACTTTTGATAACAGCTCACTGACTGTATTAAGTTGGGCAATTGATACAGTTGTCTCATCATCAAGTGCATTTACAGTAATCACCCCATCAGTTTGAAGATCATTTTCATTCCAAACAATCGTTGCACCTTCTGCATCAGTACGGATATTAAGATAGGCTTGCGAGGTATTACCAGCTGCATCAGCTACTGTATACGTGAATGTATCAACTTTAGCTACATCATTGGCATCACCATTACTTACATAACGGTATGACCCATCTGCTTGCATATAAAGAATACCGTAACTGCCTGCAATTGCTGTCTCTCCTATGTTTGCGATTGGCGTATTGACTGCATACGTCGTTTCAGCAGAAATGACTTCTGTCACCCTCATACCATCACCGATATCTGCTACATCCGTACCCGTTCCACCCGTTAATACATTACCTATAGCATCTGCTGTTGAGTATTGAGTTGATGCATCTATATTGATTCTAACACCACTAAGTAATCCCACATCAGCAATCGCATTCAACAACTGACTTAGAGGACCATTACCCGATGGAGTAGAGAAAGCAATCGTATAATTACCTTCTGGGATACTAGTAAACTCAATATTGTCTGCTCTCATCACAGTAGTCAGTACTGCTGGAGTTAGCTGAAGAGCATTAGCTGCTGTTGCCACAACCTCACCACTATCAAGATTCACCAGCATTAAATCTGCAGAAAGTGTTTGACCGAATAGTGCTCCGATTGAAGTAATTAATGCACTTAAATCTACACCTGTTGCACCGCTCACATCTATCGAAACATCTTGAGTCGTATCAGCTTCAACCGTGAAGTTAAATGCGCCCGCACTTAAATTAATCTTAGCTAGCCCCGATAACACATCAGCGGAAGCTAATCCAAAAATAAAACCACTATCGGTCAGATTATTTTCGACAACCGTGTCTAGTACATTCACATTATTTAAATCGTCATTGGCAAATAAAACCGCATCAACCACTAAACTTTCTGTAATTGTGCTTTCATTACCTGCCGCATCAATAGCTTGCACAGTAACGTTATAACTACCATCAGCTAATTCTGGAAGCTGGCCATCGGCAAGTGTCCATGTACCATCACCATTATTTACTGCTGCATAATTAATGCCATCTACAGTCACAACAATTGTTGCTGTAGGATCGTCAATTGTCCCTTGTAAAATTGGTGTACTATCACCTGTTGTATTTGTCACAAGATTCGCTATTGGAGCTTGGGCATCAACGCTTGTACTTACGGTTTGAGAAGAATTACCCGCCAGATCAATGGTTACGGCATTCAGTATTGTTCCATCTGTTAAGCCCGGATTTGGGATTGACCATAAACCATCTCTCCCTGCTACTGCCCTGCCGATTTCATTACCACCCTCAGCAGTTATAATCACTGTTGAGCCAGCTTCTGCGGTACCTGTAATATCATTAATATTATTTATTGGATTAACTGTAGGTGCATCAGGGGCATAACGATCCAAAATATTAATAGTTAAAGTTGCAGTATCAGTAGTTACTCCATCTGCATTTAACACTGTATAAGTAAATACTTCTGATTGTCCGATAGATGCAAATTCACCGTTCCCAACATAAGTATATGACCCATTAGAATAAATGGTTAAAACACCATACTCTCCATTGATTGTTGTACCAGCCGCACTCACACTTTGAGGTGTTTCCACTCCAAATTGGATTTGAGTAACCGTTGCTAAAGTACCACCCTCATCATTGGCCAAGACATTATCCTCCACAGTATTATTTTCAAATGTTGTGGAAGTTACTTGTGTCGTAATCGTGGTTTGTTGCAATAAGGTCAAGGTATTGGAAAGCAGCGCAGTTGCAGTTGCATCAATAATAGTATTGAGTAAGCCTGTCACACTAAAGCCAAGTAAGGAAATAGCATTAGCATTGCTGAGTAAACTCTCGTTTAATGCACCAACAAGCTCATCAGCAGGTAATCCATTTACTAACTGAAGAACTGGTGGTAAGACAATATTTGTTACCAAACCTGCAATCGCACCACCACCTAAGGCATTATTAACAGCTTCAAGAATAATTTCTTGGTTACCTGCACCTAGCAATACACCTGCATCCCCAAGCTCCTGTAACGAAATACCACCACCATCAGTATCAAGTAAATTCGTTAAAGCACTTGCATCATTACTCACTACAACACGGTAAGTTCCTGCAGGCAAATCAGGTATTGTTGTTGTTAATGTATCATCTCCTGTAATACCTAATATTCCCAGCCCTGCCACATCACCCACTAATTGAGAGTTTTGGGTTACTGCTGAATACACGATATTCCCAGCTTCATCTAAAACATCAACACGATAAGCATCAGCTACTGCAAGTAAGGATGTTTGTGAAATCGAAATCGCGAGACTATTGGTTGAACCTGACAGTACTACCTCTGTTCCCGCATCTATTCCGCCAGTCGACTCAAGTAAATTAATCACTTGAACATTTTGGTCAACAATCTCAGGAGCGGTGATTGAAATCTCATTACCCATATCCAAGTTAACGTCGTCATCATAAGCAAAGCTTACAGCTGGTATCTTTGGATCTATTAAGCCGTCTAAGCGTGTATCCAAGGCATCTTTTTCTGCCTGGATCGTTTCAGGTAATGCATCCACAAGGGCTTGTGCATCTTCTTTCGCTTGTTGTGCAGCCTCTAATTGCGCTAATAAATCAGCACGCTCTTCCGAGCTGACTTCATCTCCAGCTGCGTCAATGGCAGCAACCAGATCATCATACGCTTGCTCAGCGTCTTCTACTGCTGTTGTCGCTGCATCAAGTTGTGCCTGGATTGCAGCATCATCGGCATCGACATCACCATCAGCATCCAAATCATTGACTGCCGGGATCTCTGGATCTGTTAAGCCGTCTAAACGTGTATCCAAGGCATCTTTTTCTGCCTGGATCGTTTCAGGTAATGCATCCACAAGGGCTTGTGCATCTTCTTTCGCTTGTTGTGCAGCCTCTAATTGCGCTAATAAATCAGCACGCTCTTCCGAGCTGACTTCATCTCCAGCTGCGTCAATGGCAGCAACCAGATCATCATACGCTTGCTCAGCGTCTTCTACTGCTGTTGTCGCTGCATCAAGTTGTGCCTGGATTGCAGCATCATCGGCATCGACATCACCATCAGCATCCAAATCATTGACTGCCGGGATCTCTGGATCTGTTAAGCCGTCTAAACGTGTATCCAAGGCATCTTTTTCTGCCTGGATCGTTTCAGGTAATGCATCCACAAGGGCTTGTGCATCTTCTTTCGCTTGTTGTGCAGCCTCTAATTGCGCTAATAAATCAGCACGCTCTTCCGAGCTGACTTCATCTCCAGCTGCGTCAATGGCAGCAACCAGATCATCATACGCTTGCTCAGCGTCTTCTACTGCTGTTGTCGCTGCATCAAGTTGTGCCTGGATTGCAGCATCATCGGCATCGACATCACCATCAGCATCCAAATCATTGACTGCCGGGATCTCTGGATCTGTTAAGCCGTCTAAACGTGTATCCAAGGCATCTTTTTCTGCCTGGATCGTTTCAGGTAATGCATCCACAAGGGCTTGTGCATCTTCTTTCGCTTGTTGTGCAGCCTCTAATTGCGCTAATAAATCAGCACGCTCTTCCGAGCTGACTTCATCTCCAGCTGCATCAATGGCAGCAACCAGGTCGTCATACGCTTGTTCAGCATCTTCTACTGCTGTTGTCGCTGCATCAAGTTGTGCCTGGATTGCAGCATCATCGGCATCGACATCACCATCAGCATCCAAATCATTGACTGCCGGGATCTCTGGATCTGTTAAGCCGTCTAAACGTGTATCCAAGGCATCTTTTTCTGCCTGGATCGTTTCAGGTAATGCATCCACAAGGGCTTGTGCATCTTCTTTCGCTTGTTGTGCAGCCTCTAATTGCGCTAATAAATCAGCACGCTCTTCCGAGCTGACTTCATCTCCAGCTGCGTCAATGGCAGCAACCAGATCATCATACGCTTGTTCAGCGTCTTCTACTGCTGTTGTCGCTGCATCAAGTTGTGCCTGGATTGCAGCATCATCGGCATCGACATCACCATCAGCATCCAAATCATTGACTGCCGGGATCTCTGGATCTGTTAAGCCGTCTAAACGTGTATCCAAGGCATCTTTTTCTGCCTGGATCGTTTCAGGTAATGCATCCACAAGGGCTTGTGCATCTTCTTTCGCTTGTTGTGCAGCCTCTAATTGCGCTAATAAATCAGCACGCTCTTCCGAGCTGACTTCATCTCCAGCTGCGTCAATGGCAGCAACCAGATCATCATACGCTTGCTCAGCATCTTCTACTGCTGTTGTCGCTGCATCAAGTTGTGCCTGGATTGCAGCATCATCAGCATCGACATCACCATCACCATCAAAGTCAGTGACTGCCGGGATCTCTGGATCTATTAAGCCGTCTAAGCGTGTATCCAAGGCATCTTTTTCTGCCTGGATCGTTTCAGGTAATGCATCCACAAGGGCTTGTGCATCTTCTTTCGCTTGTTGTGCAGCCTCTAATTGCGCTAATAAATCAGCACGCTCTTCCGAGCTGACTTCATCTCCAGCTGCATCAATGGCAGCAACCAGGTCGTCATACGCTTGCTCAGCGTCTTCTACTGCTGTTGTCGCTGCATCAAGTTGTGCCTGGATTGCAGCATCATCAGCATCGACATCACCATCACCATCAAAGTCAGTGACTGCTGGAATTACAAGATCCTCAATCGCATCCAGACGATCTTGTAATGTGTCTTTTGCAGGACCATCATCTAGTCCTGTGACAGCGTTTTGAGCAAGTTCTTTCGCTACATCTACAATTCCTTGCAGTTCTTCTAATCTTTCTTCAGCCTGTGCATATTCTTCTGGTGTAATAAGACCATTGTCATCTGCATCTGTAAGACCATCCAAGATCTCTTGTTGTTCAGCACGTGCTGCTTCTGCTGCTGCAACCAATTCGGCAGCTGCTTCGGCTTCAAGATCTCCATCATCAATGCCATTTTCATTGGCATCATTCACCGGTGGAACTACGATATCGACAAGGTCATCCAGGCGATCTTGTAGACCTTCTTTATCAGTACCAGCTGGTAGAGTATTTACTACATCTTGGGCAACTTGTTTTGCTTCTTCCGCTGTATTAATCGCATCCTGAACTGCTTGTTGTTCTTCAGGGGTAATCAGGCCATCTTGTTGTGCTTGTTCTAGTATTTCTAATGCATTCTGATAGGTTGTTTCAGCTTGAGATACTAGCCTTTCAGCATTATCCACTGGATTTATTGGGGTAGAATCTTTTGAATTACTTGACCCACCCGATCCACCTACCGCAGCTGCAATTCCCCCAACAGCTAATGCTCCACCAATCCAAGGTAGTAAGTCAGTTGCCCCTCCTCCAAGAAGGGCTTCCTCAGTAATCGGGTTGTATTTAACTACATCTAATAATTGACCTGAACTGTCGGTAAATTCTGCCCAGTACAGCTCACCATTATTCCCTTCAAAAACAAGTAAACTTTCATTCACCGCGGGGTCGAAATAATTTTCTACAACAATTTTTTCACCGTTTTTAAGTGTGATAACTGCCGCATTTCCTTCTCTTAAAATATTGGCAACATCCTCTATTTTGACGCCAATTTTAACTACGGAATTTTGATTTAATATAACCGAATCGGCATTTAAACTTTGAATAATTTGTCCATTATTCTTAGCCAATATATCAATGCTAGCCATGAGAGAAACTCCTGAATATTCTTATGATGAGTCGTGCCGTGTATAATTCCCAACCAGCTCTTCATAGCAGGAGTAAATCCAAGTTAAAACCATAAAATAAGTAAGATTTTATTATTATTATGTAGTAATTTTAAATTGAAGTTTAATTTTATTAATTAATATGATTTAAGCTATTGATTTATATTTATATACAATTTATTGATGAATTATATTAGAAAATTTATATTAATTTTATTATTATGTATTTCAATGATTTATATTAAATTACAAGCTTTTATATCTAGTTAATTGTATATTTGTAAATTAATTACACTTAACAACAAATAAGTTACTTGATTTAACACATGAATTACAAATTTATAAACAGGTTATTAATCCACTATTTAATAGCTTAAATTTAATATAATAAGTTTATAATTTAATTTACTCTTTATATAAATATGTTAATTAAATAACTAGAAAATAATCTCGAATCATGAAATATAAATCGAGATTATTTTAAATATACAAAGCGTAGAATTTTAAAATATAAAAATTATTTACCTAGACAATCAAAAACTTCATTAAAGCGTTGAATCTGAAATTTGGGCTCAGCTTGAGCAAATTCTTCTGGTGAACCATAGCCATAGGTGACTGCAATAGTTTCTATCCCATTACGTCTAGCACCAAAAATGTCATGCTCACGATCTCCCACCATAATACAAGTAGCTGGATCTAACTGCTCTTGCTGCAAGATGTATTCGATCAGGTCGCCTTTGTTGGTACGATCACCATTTAGCTCACTGCCATAAATGCCTTCAAAATATTGATCTAGCTCAAAGTGTTCAAGAATCTGTCGTGCATAAACGGTGGGTTTAGCAGTCGCAAGGAATAGTCGATATCCACGGCGTTTGAGTTCAGCTAAAGTTTCAGCCACTTCGGGAAAGACTTTATTTTCATACAGCCCGGTGACTGCAAAACGTTCCCGATAGGCTTCTAGTGCCTGCTCTGCCAGCACGTGATTGCTTGCAACGTTTAGAATTTTAGCGAGTGAGGCTTTAAGCGGTGGTCCAATAATCCAGTCAATATTGGTATCGGGACTAATAGGATGACCAATTTTTTCCAAGCCATAACGTGCTGAAGTAGTAATCCCTACTTTAGGATCAGTTAAGGTTCCATCCAGATCAATCAGGATATTCTGAATCACCACAGTCCTCCGGTTACTTCGATGCAAATGAGTATCGAGTGTTTATGAAATTTTGCCTATACTAACGCAAATCTAGAGTTTAAGGACATCGTTTTGCGCCCTACCGTACTATGCTTTTCAGGTTTGGATCCTTCAGGTGGAGCAGGTCTCCAGGCTGATATTGAAGCTATTGGCCAAAGCGGGGCTCATGCTGCGATAGCCTGTACCGCCCTTACCATTCAGAACTCTCAACAGGTATTTGGCTTTGAAGCAACATCAAAAAGTCTGCTGCTTGCACAAGCTCATGCGGTAGTCGGTGACTTGCCCATCTGTGGTGTCAAATCCGGCATGCTTGGTACTACCGACAATATTGCAGCCCTAGCCGAGTTTCTTGCTGAGCATCCTGAATATTTTTATGTGCTTGATCCGGTACTTGTCGCGAACAGTGGTGGCTCATTGGGAGATCAAGCAACCCTGGTCAAGGCTTTTACCCAATTGATCCCTCATGCAACTATTATTACACCGAACACAGTGGAATTACGTGCACTGACAGGTGAGCAGGATCTGGAACTTGCGACACAAAAACTGTTTGCCATGGGTGCCAAAGCTATATTGGTCAAAGGAGGTCATGAAGATACTCCCGATTATATCCAGAACAGTTTATATATTCAGGGTGAGCTGGTGAACCAGACCCGTTGTGCTCGTCTGGAGGGTGAATATCATGGTTCAGGCTGTTCACTGGCCAGTTTCATTGCCGGTCGTTTAGCATTAGGCGATCAGCTCAAGACCGCCGTGCAGCATGCTGAAACCTGGTTATTCGGTGTATTAAAAAATGCTGAAACCCCTATACCTAATGGACAGAAAATTCCAAAACGCTTTGGTTAATACTCATTCTGCAAATAAAAAGAGCCTAAATCATTCAGGCTCTTTTTTTATAATGCTTTGGAATTCAACTTAAACATTGCCCTATAGTAGAGAACTTAAATAGCGAATGAATTCATATAAATAATGTCATTATAAATTTAAATTTTTAGCTCTAATACTTTCATGCTATGTGTTTCAATCTCTACCGGTACCGAAATATGCTGATGCACCATTTTCCATTGCCCTTGTTCCTTTTTCAAACATAAGCTAGTACGACACCATTTCACTGAGGGAAGCCATTTTACTTTTTCAGCATTTGCTGGTGTTAGTTTTACATAACCATGAATGAAAGCTAAATGAGGCTCTACGTGGATTGTCACATCATGTCGCTGTATGGTCACTCCATGCAGCATATAAGGCTTGTAAAGATTCCATTTCTGTTCATAAGCTTCCAGACCATGAACTTCTGTACTTAAATCAAAAAACCTGACATCTGGTACACACAATTTAAGCACATTCTGAATATCCAAGCCCGTTATTGCACCATCCCATTCATGTAATAAATCAACTATTTCTCTACCTAAAGATGGGTCCCCGAATATTTTCATCTCTATTCTCTTATATTTTTTAAATGGTCAAATAATCACTGCAATCTGCCCCTACAGAAGGACATAGATTTTTTTAGAATTACAGCAAAAAAACCTTAACTAGTTAAGATCATCAAATATACTAAAAGCCCCATAAAGTTCATTTTTTAAAGATCATTTTATTGTTAGCTAAACAACTTCCATAAAACTTAAGAAGGAACCCAGTTAATTTAAGCTTATTTAAGTTATTTTTTACTGTTTGCTAGATTTTAGTTGTGTCACAACATAACAATCCCGAAAAATAATAATTATAATTTCAACAACATACAAGTATTGTTAAACTAAAGTTAAATAAAGGCTTTACTATAACAGTCCTTTGGCATTTCTATGATTTCTACACAGAGCTGTATTGTCAAACCCTGCTGGGCTGGTACATGCTGTCGTAGCACTGCTAAGACACACTGGGAAATTGCCTGTTTCAATTCAGGACTACGCCCCGACAATAAGGATACTTTTGCATGTACATAGGCCTGAGTGGTATGCAAATCCAGTCCAATCACATAATTCTGCTGACAAATTGCCCGGCTTTTTAAATCATTCGGATCCTGAATATAATTTGCAGTATATAAGGCCTGGTGAATCTTAAGCAGCATCGGCTTGACCTCCAGATTCTGGATATTATCTGAATATTCAATATGAAGATGAGGCATGAGGTTTTATTTACTCAGTATTTTTTCTTGATTATGCCCCGTCTGAAATAAAATGTAAGCCAAGGCAGGTGATGACGGCCTATTTTTTAAACCGCCATTCTGGTTCAAACTTTAATAGATTAAAACAGATCAGGACTGGATTATGCTTTTTTCACATATTCAGACTTGAGCTTCATTGCGCCAATACCCTCAATTTTACAGTCAATATCATGACCATCTGCTGCATCTGGCAACAGGCGAATACTTTTTACTTTAGTGCCAACTTTCACCACAGATGAGGAACCTTTAATTTTCAGGTCTTTGATCACTGTGACGCTATCACCATCAGTAAGAACATTACCATTGGCATCCTTAATGATTAGCTGCTCTTCTGTATCTTCACCCTCTTTCCATTCATGCGAACATTCAGGACAAATCAGTAAATCCCCATCTTCGTAGGTGTATTCAGACTGGCATTTTGGACAATGGGGTAGACTCATAAGAACCTCAAAAATAAAAATAAGAAATGAATAAATCAAAGAATCATTATAGCATTTTATACCTTATATTTTATATGGATTTAATTTCTACAATTCCTCTGCTCGTTTTAAATAATATCAGTTTGAATCATTCATTAAGAAACTATTGATTCACCAGAAGAAAAAGCCCAGACGGGCTGGGCTTATACTCTTCATTCTGTGTTATAAAAATTTTGTTTAGCTTTAACTGGTCAAAGGCGTATCATCATCGTCGATGTCGTCATATACATAAGCCATACAGCCCCAACCATCATAAACGCCACCAAATTCACTCGCGATTTTGGTAAACCATTGCTCCAGGTCGACAATATCTTCGTAGCTCGGTTCCATATAAACGAAAATCGTGATCACCCACTCGAGTGTATCGCTTTCTTCATCCTGGAACAGGCTGATTTTCTGTTCTTCTTTTAATAGATGCAAAGCACAGCGATCAGCCTGAGATTCTTCATTAAATGCAATCGAAAATTCAATTTCATGTGCTTCAGTCAGATCATCGCCATCCTGAAACATCTGCCAGAGTACATTGCCATTTTCATCATCCGGGAACTGCTGATAATCACGTGACATAGGGCTGTCCTTATTATGCTGCCGTTTTATTATACAAATTAGATTAGCTGATTTTTATACAGGATACGATAGGAAAAATAATATTTTTTACAGTTTTTAAATGACTGATTTTATATATCAAATCGAAGTTTTATTTTTAAAGTATCTCTTTAACTTTTAACTGGTAGAGATACTTTTGACTGCTTATTTTGGAGATATTTTCATCCTCATTTTACGCCTAATTTTTTTGACTAAGCGGCTTAAGCCAGGTGAAGAACTTTTCCTGATGTTTTCTTTAATTCCAGAAGCAAGGCTGCAAACTTGAGCTCTTGCAAACGTAAATTCAGATACGATTGCTGAATACGGGCCTGACTTAAATCACGTCCTTTATGATTAATTAAATAAAAATCATCTTGTAGTGCCTGTAGCATCTGTCCCAGATTATCTGCAGTTAAACGAGACAGATACAGGTCGGCACGGCTGTTAAAGGCCAGACTGACCATATCCATGGTGGTATTACGGCGATCTTCATCGACATAGTTGCATTGTGCAACTTTTTTGTCTCGAATCACCTGCTCAATCTGCTCACGAATATCCTGTAAATGTCTTGCAGCATCTTGCTCCTGATAACCCTCTATTAAGTCAGTCAAAACATCTTTAGCTGCTAAAGTGAATCCATGCTGATAACCATGAATTTTATGCTCTAAGGCAGTAACCACATTCTGCAAGCGATATTCTTCTTGTGCCTGTTTATAATAGCGCTGCAGTTTTTCCCGTGCCTGCTGATCTACCTTTTGAATTGCCTTAGCCTGATAAGCCTCTATAAATGCCTTCACCTGCTCGATATAGCCTTTAATGTCATCCACCATGATTGAAGCATCAACCTTGGTCATTTCTACAAAATTTTCAGCCTGCAAGGTACGGTTAATGACATATTGTTCAATTTCGCAGATCTCCTGGTATTTCTTATACTTTTCTAAAGTTATGCGTAAACTACTGATCTGCACACGTAGCTGAGACAACTCGTACTCACTATCTTCTACCTGTTGTTCATAATCAGTCAGTTTATGACGTGCATGATCCAGATTATCCTGTAAAACATCGAGGTTTCCACGCAGGGATTTTAATTTGTTTAGTGTGACTGCAAGTACGCCAGATAGTATCCCCACCAGAACGAATAAAATAATACTTAACATCGTCCGTGCCCTAATTAAAAAAATAAAATAAGAAAAATGCTTTAAATCAAATCAAAGAACTTATGAAAGATTCTTATTTTGCACTGATTTTCTCAAAAATCCTATCACTAGAATTAGGTATAAATATTTAATAATACTGATATTTTTGTTGAATCTTATTGCTTTATCTCTTGAAATCTTGCCGCAATAAAAATATTAAAGCTTTAAGTATGAATTAACTTATAAGATAGACAGCAAGTTATTGAATTTAATGAAATAATATTATATTTCTTAATTTTTATCAAAATTAAAATATAATGTTGTTTAATAACATATATTTAAATTTACCAAATTTTGTTTTTTTTAAAATTCAATTTTCCTCATAAGACAGTATCAAGATAGGTAAACTTATAAATTTACATAGTTCAACAAAGCACATAACTATATTTAAACTAATGCTTTTTAGATCAAAAAATAAGTAAATTTGGAGAATTAAAGAAAAAATATGAAATATTTTCTCACACTTTATACAACGCAATAGATGAATAAAGTGTTCTGCATCCATTCCACAAACTCAAATATTATTTAATAAAACATAGAGTTGAAACTAGACAACATTAAAAAGGCACACTACCGTAAATTTCTACCGGTTTATCACTTAAGGGCTGGGTAAATGCAAGATAACTGGCATGCAGGGCCATGCGTTGCAGCGGACTGCGCAGTGGTTCAGGGTGGTAGATTTTATCGCCAGTAATCGGATGACCAATATGCATCATATGTACACGCAGTTGATGCGAACGCCCGGTAATCGGCGTTAATAAGACACGGCTAATATCTTGTGCCACATCATAATCCAACACTTGATACAGGGTTTTAGAGGGCTTGCCCATTTCCGTATGTACCATCTGACGTGGCCGATTTTCCCAGTCAGTGATGAGTGGGGCATTGACTTCGCCCTCACCGACCAGTTTGCCTTGTACTAAAGCGATGTAATGCTTATTCACCGTACGCGCCTGAAACATTTTACTGACTGCTACTTCTGCATCACGATGCTTGGCAAACATCAGAATTCCGGAAGTAGCCATATCCAGGCGATGGGTAATTCGTGCTTCCGGAAATTGCTCGCGCACACGTAAATACGCGCTGTCATGATGCTCTGGCAGACGACCCGGCACCGATAATAACCCTGCCGGTTTTTCAATCACCACCAGATCATCATCTTCATAGAGAATTTTGAGTGGATCTTGAGGTGGGCAGTAAACAAAGTTATCGTTTAGTGGCATGGCGCAATTGCATGGGGAGAAAGATGCGCAAAATAACAATGTCAATCCAGTGTGTCAATCTGAACGTTTACAGGAAGTTGATTTAAGGAGGTTATACTCGGCTTGCGACCTGACCAGCCGGGTTCAAGCTGCTCAGATCGTACTGCTGAATTGCTTCCGGGTTAATTTAATCTGCCAGATAGTAATCGACTGTAGATACGACACGAACTTTTTTAAGATAAGGTGTATTACTGTCGCGATCTTCAATACTGAACAGCCCCTGATTAGCAGTTTTGATTTTTCCCAGACGGCTTTGCGAATCAGCTGCAAATTTTTCTGCCACGCTCCGAGCATTTTGTGTGGCCTGTTCAATCATCGCTGGTTTAATGTCATTCAAGCCAGTAAATAGATATTCAGTTCGTTGTCCAGAATCATCGCCACCAAAGGCAATGCCCTTTTTACCCAGTTCTGCTAAACGGGTTTGTGCTGCCCGTACTGCATCAATATTATGGGTATACACGGTAATGGTTTGATGTGCGGTATAACGCAGGGCAACATTAGCATCACCACCATACTGCTGTGCATATTTATCTGTGGTAACGGGTGCTCCCGTGGTAATTTCTTCGGCTTTAAAGCCTTCACCTTTCAGGAAAGTCTGGATTTGCTGGGTTTGTAGTTCCATCATGTCATAAAGCTGAGTTAGATCCTGACTGGCCGAACTAAAACGAATCGGCCAGACCGCGACATTTGCCTTAACTTCACGTTCAGACAGGCCTTTGACCGAAACAATCCGTTCATACTGTTTGATCTTGACGGCACTATTCCCCAGAATCCATCCCGCTATAATCATTCCCAAACCGATGAGTGCCCCTAAAATCAGGGCGGGTTTAAACTGATTCATTTGCCTGAACTCCTTTTAGCGATGTTGTTGTTTTTAGTTGGTCAATTTTAATAAGTTGAACTGGGTCTTTGAGATTACTATTCGACCACAGGTTAAAATCACGTTAATGAAAGATTCAAATCTATTATTTCTCTCTATATTTACATCAAATATAAAGCCAATAAAGGCACTAGATTAAATAGAAAAATACCAATCTTATAGAGTGCCATACCCGCATAATGAATGGCATTAAAGGTTGAATCTGATAGCTGGAACCATTTTCCATGCAACTGTTTGACCCAGTCGCGGGCAAAGACAATGATCAGGAACCAGAATATTAATATGCTGTAATTAACGAACAATGCATACAGTAAAAATTGCCGCCAGAAATCAAGCTCCATCACGATTCCCCTAAAGGATATGGTTCAATTTCCAGACTAGCATAAATTGACTGAATAAAAAGAAATGGCGGATATAACACTGTTAAGGGGATTTGAATGGAAGAGTTATTTTTATATTTTCTAATGGGTTTTACTGGAGAATTTTTTAGGGTGTTGGGAAAACTCGTGATGGTTTACTTCAACTATCAATCTTTGTAAGAATTGATCTTATAGCCTACAAACTTGTGGTTCATAGCGTCCTAAGCCGGATCAAGACCTTTTGGGTAAGTACTGCTCTCGCGTTTTGCGCCGCTCACAGCATGCTACTCTTTCCGATCCCGTCACACCCTTGAGACATATATTAGCCTTGAGCACACGGAATTAATTTCCTATGTTTTTATCATTTTTCTAATTTTTGAAAAATTATTCCGATTTAAAAGACAATTCAGAGAAATAAATCTCATTGACTCATTTTTATGACGTTTTATTTTAAAAAAATGAGCTTTATTGGAATTTTATTTATCCCTTTTCTCCTTTTTTCACTTTAAAAAGCTCCCTGCAACCATTGCGCAGTAAACCACCAGCCACTCATGGCACACATCCCGGACATGATAATAGCCAGTACTTTATTCATTTTGCTTAATTCAGATGTCAGTACTTTCAGATTGATCAGATAAGCCAGCGCAAAATAGATCAGCCCAATTGCCCCACAAAAAGGCACAAATATGAGCGACCATGCCGCACAGGCATGTGCAGAAAGCGGTAGTTTCGGGGATTCAGAAACGTGGTTGGTCATATCCATACTCAATTGCCCTCTTTATCGTGCATAAAAGCGCACTAAATTAAGTCAAAGCTCTACGATTAGATGAAGCTTTGCATCCTCGTATTAAATAAAGTGCAAAATGTGCGCCAATTTCAGGCAGTTAGATATTTAAAATGTGAGTTGATCAAAGTCTTTAATTTTGGATAAATAAATAGGTGACTTTTTATGCACTGAATGCGTTTCTTTATATTTTGGTCTGCGCTCCGGATCCGTGATTAGGTTTTTACTATAGATTTTTTTGCCAGTCAGCAGATTAAAGCTGGTTTTCGACTCAAGTAAAGGACCATGATGAGAAAACTGGTCATAGCCAATCAGTCGCATATCCTGATTCTGAAGACGGAATTTATAGCTCCAATAGCCATAACGTCCATGCTGATACGTAAGCTGCAGTAGTCCTTTGTTAATTTCAGGCACCAGTTCAGGTGGATAATACACCCCACCATCTTCCTGATCCGAGCTGAAACAGTTCAGGTTTTGCAGAAACTGTTTATAAGTGTTCTTGTCCTTTTGCCCCAAAAGAACAATGATACCTCGGCGGTTCCGATCTAAGGTTCCACGATATTCATCTTTAACTAAAGCTTTAGGATCTGTAGCTTTGACAATCAGTACAGCATCCGGCACACCATCTTTATTTAAGTCACCTTTCACCGCTTCAAAGAAAGAATAGTTTTTTGGGACATAGGCCTGAAAAGTTTTTTGATCTTGTTGTGACTGGCGCTGTTGAGGCTTTAAAGCTTGTTGCGCTACGGCTGCATTCGAGATCAATATGGTTGCACTGAAAAAAACTGCAAGTTTTGCTATTTTCATTTTCCTGATCTCATATGTATAGGCACATGTTGCTTATTATTTTTAACATAGAAAGATGAAAGCTGAAACAAAATGACCCTACACAATGGCAGGGTCAAAAATTTCAACATCATATTCATTTTCAATTACTGATTGATTCATGAGTTATGCCTTGCAGCATTTTTCACAACCGGTCACTTTCTCTCTAGGCCAGTTCATGCGCGCACGCTTATACGCCAGTTCATAATTAGCAAAATAACCAATCAGAATCTGAGCATTAGGATCAGGCAAGTTTTCACACCCTATCGTTGAATTATGGATCAGATGTGCACCATTGTCTGTCGTATGCTCATCAATCACAAACTTGATCATATCCATGCAAACTCCCCATATTCTTTTTTATAAAGGTAGGAATTAAAAAGCCATAATAAAAGTATGTATTTTTTAATCCCATACTAAAATTATGCCTTTTATGGATGAAAATCAATCACTTTTAAAAGTTTTTTTAGCCTTTTTAAATGAACTATTTATTTAATTTTAAATTTATAGAACAGTGACTTAGAGGATTTATGCTATGCCAGGATCAGCTTTATTTTTCTTGATCTGTTTAAACCAGCGTACCAACCATATGGCAGCAATAATTAATACTATCACCAGCATTACAGGTGCCAAGAAGGATAAAATTGAAATCAGTAGCGCACTGACCCACTCCCCTGTAGAAATGACCGGATTTCCTACTCCACCGGTGGTGGTAGTTGATAAACCTCGCAAAGCCACCGTACCAAATTGTACTGCTCCAGCGGTGCCTCCACCTACAATTAATGCGGTTGCCCAAGCTATAAACTGCGACATTTCCCCACTACTTACTGCCATCGTAGATACCGTTCCAGCAATGACAGCTGCGGGGGTAGCAATAATGTCAAGGATATTATCCACCCAGGGAATATAGTAAGCGATGATTTCACATAAGGTCGCGATGCCCAGTGTCAAACAAACCGAGGGTAAAGCCAGCCAGCCGAAGCCCTGGATTGGTTCAAACCAGTTCAGATTACAAGCGATACTCATGACCAGCAAAGGTGCGAATATACGAAAGCCACACGCTGCACTGAGTCCAATACCAATACATAAACCGAGGATCGTTTCCATACTGCGCTCCAAACCTGTTTGTGGCGATGGGTGATTTTCTTTCTCTCTAAAATAGCAAAAAGCCCTATGGGGTAATAGGGCTTTTATTTAAAACAGGTTTTTCTGTTTTATTTTTTGCTGTAGCTTAGGCAACCTTATCGTTATATTGGGTGCCTTGGCATTTGGTACACGGTGGTAAGCGGTCTGTACCAATTTCTAAGTAAACGCGATGTCCGCATTGAACACAAAAATAGAAACCTGTTCCCGGTTTAGAGCCAGCAATAACCATCTTTGTTCTCCGTTGTTTTTAGAAAATGGTGAAACTAGTATAACCCTCTGGTGATGAATGTCTATTGTCCATTTTTGTAAATGATGATGGCATTTGGGCGAAGTGATTCTTTTAATATTAAAAAATTTAACCTCAGCTTCTTAACCACTGAACCAAATCATTAATTCCCTCATGATCTCTACAAGCAGCAAAAAAACCATTATTTTTAGCATCTTGTTTAAATCTAGCCCATTCACTCTCAGTTTTATTTACTGTTCCTAAATGTGCTTCAATCGCACCTTTTTTCCAAATCCAAATACCTTGGGCTTTCATCTTATTATGCAGAGATTCAATGAAAGGAACCGCATCTGTTTCTATGGCTAATATTTCAAAAGCTTTCGCAGCAGAAATATTCTGATTCTTTTGTGGTAGTCCCGTACTAGGATTTAATGAAATCCCATTTATGGGTGCAATCCTTTGTAAAATTGCTTTGATGTTTAAAACATCACTATCATTTGGCAAGAGAAAATTATGGCTAATGGCTCCGTTAAAACAATAGTCAAGATCACATATGGCTTTCGTAGGTAAATCCATCTCAGCTAAAATAGCCAAGGATTTTTGCGTATCATTAACACCACTTTGCGCAACTAATGCATGCTTCTCTTGCCCCATCGTTAGACCAGCAATACCTCTAAATAAAAATGGTAATAAACGAAGTTCAGTCTTACCCTCTGTCAAAACAACGTTTTCAGCAAAAAGTAATTGAGTAGAATGAGTTAAGTTAAATAGCTGTTCCATCTGATGTGTTGAGTTTGGAACAACGGCTTGAATTGCATCTACTAAACGTTTTCTAGAATAAGTTCCTATATTCTGATCTTTCCGGATCAATAAAGTAGTTTCTGCTCCTTCTGTGGTTATCATTTGAGCTGAATGTGTTGAAATTACTACTTGGTAACCATGTTGAGATAATGCAACTAAGGCTTCTCTCACTTGTTCTATTGCGAAGGGATGTAAATATAATTCAGGCTCATCGATTAATAATAAAGTTGTAGAAATTTGATGATTATTCTGCCGTTTTATTTCAGCTAAATATTGAACTAATGCCATTTGAATTGAACGTTGTGCACCATGACCATATGATGAAAAATCACGATCACATCCTTGCCCTTCAACAACTTTTAATGTTCCTGCCTTTATTAGATCATCAATTGAAGGTGTTTCAAAATGGACCTTTACACTCATTCCAGGAAAAAGATTATTAACCTTTCCATTCACACCCTGATCTATACTAGCTAACTCTCCAAATCGTTGAGTACCATTACAAGAAATTCTAGATGTTATTTCTGACAAATGTTGATTTAACTCTACTTCATGGGCTATTTTTACAGGTTCTAAAAATTCTGCTAATAATTTTCCGATAGTAGTAGTCGTTTTGGCTTTAGATGCATCCTCAGCTGCATTTTCCATAGCACCTATTCTAATTGGTTCAGGTAGTAAAACATTAATCGCATTATCAAGCCCTGTCGGGTTTGGAATCCAATCACATGCTGCAGTATCCCAAACCGAAAGCTTAACCTCCGTTACCTTAGCATTCGGTCGCTCTTGTAGACGTCGAATTTTAAGCTGTTCATTTATGACATAGCGTTCAATTGAAGTTCTTTGGTTTTGAGGCAATTGATCAAGCAATTCCTGAGAAATCCCATCTATCATTGCTATAACTTCTATTGGCTGAGATACATTATAGAAATCTTTTTCTGAGAGACTAACTTTTCTTATAAGCCATTGAATTGCAGATAAACAGTTTGATTTTCCGGCATTATTGTATCCAACCAAAGGAGTGAAATCTGACAACATCAACTTGGTATCAATACATGATTTAAAATTTTTAATTGTTACCTCTGTTATTTTATGCATTTTTATTTCCCCATAAAAAATTAAAACCCCACTTCACAGTAGGGTCTTTTTTAAACAATATCAACAACTTTTAGACTAAATCATCAAGCCACATTCCCTTCCAAGAAATCCTGTGCAAAGCGCTGCAATACACCACCCGCTTCATATACAGAAACTTCTTCTTCAGTATCCAAACGACAGGTCACAGGCACTTCAATCGTCTGTTCCTTACCATCTTCAGTTGCGCGCTCAATCACAAGTGTCAAAGTCGAACGTGGTGCAATATTACCAATCACGCTATACAGCTCAGTACCATCCAGCTTTAAAGTTTTGCGGTCTGTACCCGGTTTAAACTCAAGTGGAAGAACACCCATACCGACTAAATTGGTACGGTGAATACGCTCAAAACCTTCCGCCACAATCGCTTCTACACCTGCCAGACGCACACCTTTCGCTGCCCAGTCTCGACTTGAACCCTGACCATAGTCTTTACCAGCAATCACGATCAACGGCTGCTTACGGTTCATGTAGGTTTCAATCGCTTCCCACATCCGCATCACTTCGCCTTCCGGCTCCACACGTGCTTTTGAACCCTGCTTGATGGTACCGTCAGAACGGACCACCATTTCGTTATACAGCTTTGGATTCGCTAGGGTTGCACGCTGTGCAGTTAGGTGATCGCCACGGTGCGTCGCATAAGAATTAAAATCTTCCTCGGGCACACCCATTTTTGCTAAGTATTCACCCGCCGCTGAATCACGCACAATCGCATTTGAAGGCGATAAATGGTCAGTGGTAATGTTATCGCCAAGAATAGCCAATGGACGCATGTTGGTGAGTGTACGCGGTGCAGCCAGTGCACCTTCCCAGTATGGTGGACGGCGAATATAGGTACTTTGCGGACGCCAGTCATACAGCGGGCTTGCTGCCTTCTCGCGCTCGCCCAGATCAAACATTGGAATATAAACTTTATTAAATTGCTCCGGCTTGACTGACTCTTTTACCAAAGCATCAATTTCTTCATCAGATGGCCAGATGTCTTTCAGGTAAATCGGGTTGCCATCTTTGTCTGTGCCTAGTGCATCTTTTTCGATATCAAAACGAATCGTACCAGCAATTGCATAAGCCACGACTAATGGTGGAGATGCCAAGAAAGCCTGTTTTGCATAAGGATGAATACGACCATCGAAGTTACGGTTCCCTGAAAGTACCGCAGTCGCGTATAAATCACGGTCAATAATTTCTTGCTGAATTTTCGGATCAAGCGCACCTGACATGCCGTTACAGGTGGTACAGGCATAAGCCACGATACCAAAGCCGAGTTTTTCCAGATCTTCAAGTACACCTGCTTCTTCTAAGTACAGCGCAGCTGCTTTAGAACCTGGTGCAAAAGATGATTTCACCCATGGCTTACGTGCTAAACCAAGCTCATTGGCTTTACGTGCCAATAAACCTGCTGCAACAGTATTACGTGGATTGGAAGTATTGGTACATGAAGTGATCGCCGCGATGATGATTGCACCATCTGGCATCAGGCCATCGGTACGGTTTTCTACTACCCCGGCAATGCCTTTTTCTTTCAGATCAGACGTGGATACACGCGCATGCGGATTCGATGGACCAGCAATATTACGGGTCACAGTCGACAGGTCAAAACGCAGTACACGTGGATATTCTGCTTGTGTCATTTCCGATGACCACAGACCAATTTCCTTGGCATAGCTTTCAACCAGTTTGACCTGTTCTGATTCACGACCAGTCAGGGTCAGATAATCAATAGTGTTCTGATCAATATAGAACATAGCTGCGGTTGCGCCATATTCAGGGGTCATATTAGAAATTGTGGCGCGATCACCCACTGACATACTGTCAGCACCTTCACCAAAGAATTCTAAGTACGCACCCACAACACGTTCCTTACGTAGGAATTCAGTTAAGGCCAAAACGATATCCGTTGCGGTAATGCCCGGTTGACGCTGTCCAACTAACTCTACGCCGATAATATCTGGCAGACGCATCCACGAGGCACGGCCCAGCATCACGTTCTCAGCTTCTAAGCCACCAACACCCACTGAAATTACACCCAATGCATCGGTATGTGGCGTATGCGAGTCAGTACCGACACAGGTATCCGGGAAGGCAACACCGTCACGGTTCTGAATCACTGGTGACATTTTCTCCAGATTGATCTGGTGCATGATGCCGTTACCGGCTGGAATCACATCAACATTTTCAAAAGCCGTTTTGGTCCATTCAATAAAATGGAAACGGTCTTCGTTACGGCGGTCTTCAATTGCACGGTTTTTCTCAAATGCATCCGGATCAAAGCCGCCATATTCCACTGCCAGCGAATGGTCGACAATCAGCTGGGTTGGCACCACCGGATTGACTTTGGAAGGGTCACCGCCCTGATCAGCAATCGCATCACGCAGACCGGCAAGGTCAACCAATGCCGTTTGCCCCAAAATGTCATGACACACCACCCGGGCTGGATACCACGGGAAATCATGTTCCTGCTTACGCTCAATTAGCTGACGCAGTGACTGTTCCAGAATGGCAGGATCACAACGGCGTACCAACTGCTCTGCCAGCACTTTGGAGGTATAGGGAAGTTTGGCATATGCGCCTGGCTGAATATCTTCAACGGCCTGACGCACGTCGTAATATTCCAGCTGGGTACCTTGCAGTGGTTTACGGTAGTTGTTGTTCATAGCTTACCTGCCTCTTGAATCGTTCTTCTGTACTGCATACTTGTTGTAGATGTTTCACATCGTTTTGCAGGCATAGTACACTGTCGAAAAGCCATTTCCCAAATCTTTTATATTTCATAAACTTACATATAAAAAACAGCGTTTTTGAAATAAATGGATACATATTCTTTAAAATAATGGCTCTAAATCCTTATTTTTTAGAAAAAAACCGGGCAAATCCTTCTTATTCTTTAGTATGAGAATAGCCTTATAGCTCAAAAAATAGACTTATTTAAGATTAACGGTATGCTTTATTTTTTCATTTAAAGACAAAAGACGATTTTTAGATGACCTGAGTTTCTGGGTAGAAATAGCACTGTTGAATAGATAATTTTTTTGACTCTTTTCCATCTTCGGCAAGATCCTTAGCCTGACAATAAACCATAGCATCAATAAAATTTTCCAAGTTTGTTTCTAGCTCTTTTTAATTTTGAGGGAAATACAATATGCGCTTGGTACCTGGAAACCTGTAAAGCAAGTGAGTCAGATTAAAATCCCTAACTTTTTTAAGATTTTTTACAGTCGATGATTTCTTGCAAATTCTTTTAAATATCATAATTAATTCAAAAACTTAATACTTATTTTGGGTAGCCTATTACTTGAATAGTTTTAACCTTTTCTTGTCATCTATCTGTATATCCCAATTTGGTGATATTCACCCTTAAAACATTTCAGTACATCTAAGCGGTAAGTACTTCATAACAACAACACACAACATAAAAAATTAATAAAGGTGAAGAACATGTTACAGATCGCCATTATTGGGATCATTACTGTATTAGTGGCAGTTTTGGCTTCCAGCTGGATTGGAGGGAAAAAGCCCTCCGATCCATACAATCCGACTAAACCTACTCCTACCCACCCCACTAAACCGGATTATCCTTCTCCCCCTTTCCCTCCCGCCTCTGGTAAATCGGAGTCACTCATTAATAATCCACCCTTGCTGCAAAAAGGTGGTAAAGGTAAATACGAACTGGTTGCAGCATATAAGACCAATAAGATTTATAACCCGAGGCAATCGCAATGGGATCAATTACTGGTTCGAGGTTATTTGACTAAAGCCAGTTTATTGAACAGGCAGGAAGCACGTGAAACCGGAATTGTAGATGAACTGGTTGGTCCGCAGATTCGGGTCAAACAGGGTGAAACCTTGTCGATTAATTTAAATAATCAGCTCCCCGATGAAACACCTGAAAGCTGTGAAAATATTCTCGATCCGAATGAACCCCATTGTTTTAATACCACCAACCTGCATACACATGGTTTCTGGGTCAGCCCTCAGGGAAATAGTGACAATGTCTTCCTGAAAATTGCCCCGCAGGCGAATCTTGACTATCAATATAAGATTGAGCCCAATCATCCTGCGGGCACTTACTGGTACCATGCCCATTTACATGGCTCGACCGCAATTCAGGTATCTAGTGGGATGGCTGGTCCGCTCATTGTGGAAGGAAGCCGTGTACCTAAAGTGAAAAATGGCAAGGTGACTTCTACAGGTGATCTCGATATTTTATGGAAAGATAAAGCCAAGCATAATGATGCAAATGAAAAAATCCTGGTCTTCCAGCAAATTCAATATGACTGTACTGACACTGAAGGCCAATCTTTAAACAGCAATGATTGTAAAGGTGCAGGCATAGGCACGATGGAAAACTATGCTGGTCTGAATAGCTTCAACTCTTGGGGGTTAAATAACTACTACACTTCAATTAATGGCAAAGTATTAGGCGAAATTCAGGTCAATCAAAATGAATTTAACCGCTGGCGTATGATTCATGGAGGGGTGCGGGACACTATTGGCTTAATCATTAAAGAATTACCTGACTCCAGTCAATATACTGCCAAACAAACGGTGGATGCCTGTCTTTCCTATCAGGGGGATATTCTCATTCCCGCCTCAAAAGTCGCTTTCGATCAACTGACCAGCCTGCCAGTTCACACGATTGCCCAAGACGGTTTAACGATGACTCAGGCTCAGACCCGTACCCTTTCCGTGTTCCAGCCAGGTTATCGTCACGATGCCATGCTCAGCTTTCCCTCCACCAATAAATACTGCATCTTTGATTCAAGATTAAATATTGATGATGAAATCAATACCAGAACTTCCGGTGAAATCACCCCACAGTTATCTCCTAACAGTGGGCTGAATGCACAGCTGCTGGGCTGGGTAAATGTAAAATCCACCAAGTTGAAGGCGCAAACTGCTGCTCAGTTTTTAAAAGATCAGGCACAGAAAATCGGCTTAAGTAAGGAAATTCAGGCGCAATTAGCGCAACTTAATTTGTCTGCCTTTACTGATCATCCATCATTGATGACCAGAGAAATAGATAACCTGATTCAAGATCGACCGCAACAACGCTCTACTTTTGATGCCTCTTTTGGTCCAAATGGTAAATTCGGTTATCGTCATGCTGATCATCCAGGCATCTATAGTTTTGGAGAAACCTTCACTGGAGAAAGTGTGGTCAATGGCAAATATGTGCGCAAACTAGAAATAGGTAAAGTCGATGAATGGGTACTGACCAGCGCAAATCTGGGACATCCTTTCCATATCCATGTCAATCCGTTCCAGATTGTTAAAATTTTAAACCCGGATAAAAAAGACGTAAGTGAAGCAATATCGGAACCTGCAACCACGCCAAATGAGCTGGATGATGTCCAGTACCGAGGTTTAAAAGGACAATTCAAGGATACCATCTTTGTTAAACCGGGATATGAAGTGATTGTTCGAAGTCATTACAAGAAATTCGAAGGTGACTTTGTACAGCATTGTCATATTCTCGATCATGAAGATCAGGGCATGATGGAATATGTAAGAATCTGTGGCGGGAAATTTGACTGTAATGCCGATTTACCAGGTTCACATGATCATCATCATTAACTCTCGCTTTTAATTAAAAGCCTGCATCTGATATTGCAGGCTTTTTTATTTGCCTAGAGATAATGCTTGCTGCACAATAGCTTGATTGATTTTTAGTATTCAAACTGAGGCTGATCATGGCAACATCTCCTGCTTTTACCTTATTTACGCTGAATGGAGTAGATGCGCAAAAATTCCTGCAAGGTCAAGTGACTTTAAATACTGAAGCCCTGACTGAAAACCAGACACGCTATACCGCGATCTGTAGTTTAAAAGGACGTATTCTATTTGGTTTATGGCTAAAAAAAATTAATTCTGAAAGCTTTGAAATTGTTGTGACTGCTGATCAGGCTGAAGACTTTGCCAAGCACATCCGCAAGTTTGGCGCTTTCTCCAAAATGAAGTTAGAAGAAGTAGGTTCAGCTTATCCAGTTACTGCAGGTATTCATAGCGAATTTGGTCCTGAAGTAACGGATATTCAAGCTTGGGAAATGAATGCAATTGAATCAGGTCAGGCATGGATTCAGGCAGCAACCGCAGAACAATTCCAGCCACAAGAACTGCGCCTGCATCAGCGTGAAGGCATCCACTATGACAAGGGGTGTTACCTCGGTCAGGAAGTCATTGCCCGTTTATGGTTCAAAGCCAAACCGAAACACTGGTTGCATCTGGTACAAGGTACAGGTGAAGCGCCTGCTATCGCAAGCAAACTGAATAATGATGTAGAAGTCGTAAACAGTGTCAATATTGACGGCGGCTTTAAAGCGCTCGTGGTTGCCAAACCGGAAGCGATTACTGAATTAGGTTTGACTGTACTCGACCTGCCTGAAGCACTCAGTGGTGATGTCGCTCGTCCACAATAAGAAAATCACTTTAAAAAAAATCCTCCTATATGGAGGATTTTTTTTAAAGATTAAAATCATGGAACAATTTGTTCATGTCTTTAATCACATAATCTTTAAAATGAAAAGCGCGTGCATGTTTCGCATCGAAGCGTGCAGTTTTACCTTCATGCTCAAAAATATATATACGGTCTTCATTGCTGACTAAAAAGTTTTGACCCAATCGCATGAGTAATGCATCAAATTTATCCTCATCAGCGATACTGTCATCCTTACTGATTTGATCATATGCACGTTTAATGCCTTTAATAAACATTGTTTCACCCTACTTCATGGCTCAAACGCGGATTTAATCAGAGATTCATAGAATTTCAAAGTTTTGTGGTAAAAATAGTCTGCATCTTCTCTTCATCACTCTCCATTATATTTGTATTTCGTGACAATTAGGATATTTACAAAGTAAAAAATCATTTTATGATGTAGCTGTAATAATTTAAAAAACACCACGGAATCAGGTGTTGCATACAACAAGGTCCAGGAACCATGAAAAAAATAATATTTGCTGCGATGCTCGCAGTTTCATCTCAATATGCACTTGCCAATGCAAATACCAAAGCTGAAGTAGTTGATCCTCAATTTGCCAAAGTTGAAGCCCTAGTCAAAGCCAATGACTTTAAGGGTGCTCACACTTTACTGAATGAGTTAGCACAAAAAGGAAATGCTCAAGCACTGTATAACTTAGGCTATTTAACACAGACTGGTCAGGGCACCGCAAAGAACGAGAAAAAAGCGGTACAATTGTATGAACAGTCAGCAAGCAAAGGCTACCCGGTTGCCAACTATGTCCTCGGTAAAAATTATGCAGGCGGCACAATGGGGCTGAAACAGGATCTGACCAAAGCCAAACAATATCTGGAACGTGCATCCAGTGCCGGTTTTGATGATGCTACTGTGGATCTGGCAGTGTTACTTTTTGCGGAAGGCAAACCTGCTTCTGATCAGCAAGCACTGAAAAAACTTCAACCACTGATTAAAAAAGATAATTTTCAGGCAATTCATGCCAAAGCCCTGTATGACATCAGCCTGGGCTTTAAAAATAAAGATGAAAAACCGATTCAGCAAGGTTTAAGCTCGATTCAGGAGCTTGCCAAGAAAGGCTATATCCCTGCCCTGATGGCAGTCGCTAACATGTTTGCCAATGGTAATATCGTGCCGCAAAACCTGCCTGAAGCGAAGAAAATCTTTAGTGCCTTGGCTCAGGAAAATATTCCACAGGCCAAAGAGTCTCTGGCGGCAGTAGAGAAAATGATTGCTGAACAAAGCAAGAAACCAGCTCAACCAACGGCGCAAAAGAAAAGCTAACCTAAGATATAAAAAGCCCCTGATTCGGGGCTTTTTTATTGGAATGTTTAACTGAGATAATAGCCAGACTGAGTCAGGATGACTGCCACCACAATAAAGCCCATTAAGGTACTGAGTACCAATGGCGGTAAAGCTTTTTCCTGTACCCCATAATGCTGGGCAAAAATCCCAAAAGCGATTGGCATTGGCAATGCCGCCAGCAATGTGCCGATAAAAAGCATCTCACGACTGACATCGAAAGCCGATAATAAACTGAAAATCAGCAATGGCATGACGATGACTTTCATGGCTGTCAGGAACCAGCTAAAGGCCGTAAGCGATCTGAGATTCATGCCAATCAGGCTACCACCAATCACAAACAAGGCCAGTGGCGATGCGGTTTGCCCTAACATTTTTAAGGTAGAGCTAAGTAATTCTGGTAGTTGGATATCCAGAAGTATGCACAGAATACCCAGCATAATCGAAAGAATCACCGGATTTTTCAAGATCCGTAGCAATGTTCCAGTCAATATACTTTTGCCAGCTGTACCGGGAGCTTGCAGGCCTCGCTCAGCCAGAATCAGCATCAAGGTCACGATCAGCAGATTTTCTACAATAAGAGTCAATGAAAGATAAATTGCTGAATGTGAACCAATCAATAAGGTCAGTATCGCCGTGCCGATAAACCCGGTATTGGACATGGAACCACCCATGGCCAGCACCCCTGACTCAGTGAGAGAAGCCTTGAAGAAATAGCGGCAGCAGAAAAATACTACGCCATAGAGCAGCAAAGAACCACCTGCATAGGCAATAAAATACTGTGGACTCCAGATATCGCTGAGATGTTTACTTGCCAAGGCTTGTAACAGAAAAGCTGGCAAGGAAATCTTCATTACAAACTGGCTCATCGCCGTAATCAGCGATGGGGTGATAAATTGGGTTCGTGCAGCGATATAACCTAAAAACACGACGGTACAAATTGGAAATAGAATAGTGAATAACATTAATTTTCTGCAGTTTTACTGCACTGTTCCTTAATATGTTCATCCCTGAACGATTAACTTCCACTCATTTAACAAGCAGTTTTATTTGTCCGCTGAAGAGAAAGGCTTAAGCAGATCGCGCAAACCATGTGGCTGGCAACGCAAATACTGAGGCGTCACCTCTACGGTTTCACCGAGTGTCGCAGCTGCATGCCATGGCCAGCGTGGATCATACAAAATGCCACGTGCAAGCGCGATAGCATCTGCCTGTCCATATTGCAGAATTCCTTCTGCCTGCATTGCTTCCGTAATCAAACCGACCGCAATCACTGGAATATTGACCACCTTTTTAATCGCTTCCGCAAAAGGAACCTGATAATTCGGATGCACATCAATTTTCTGGTCTACATGTAAACCTGCACTCGAAACGTGGATATAGACAGCACCCGATGCTTCCAGCGCTTTAGAAAGTTCAACAGCAGCCTCAATGTTCCAGCTTTCAACCTCTTTCATCCAGTCAGTAGCGGAAATACGCACGCCAATCGGATAGCCTTCAGGAACCGCATCTTTCATCGCTTTAAAGACCTCTAAAGTCAGACGAATTCGGTTTTCAAATGAACCGCCATATTGATCCTGGCGCTGATTCGACAGAGGTGACATAAATTGATGCAGCAAATAGCCATGCGCAGCATGAAGCTCAATCAGCTCAAAGCCTGCTTCAACCGCTCGCTTGGCACTGGCAGCAAAGTCCTGAATTACTTGTTGGATTTCCTCAAGACTTAAGGCTTTTGGTGGGTGCTCATGTGCCTGAAAAGGAATATCACTGGCAGAGACAGTCTGCCAGCCCAAAGGCTGATCTGGTGCAATTTGCCCCTTGCCTTCCCAGGGTTTATCTGTGGAGGCTTTACGCCCAGCATGTGCTAGCTGAATCGCAAAAGGCATTGGCGAAAGAGATCGCACCTTCTCCAGTAAGGTTTTGATCTGTGCTGTCTGGCTATCATTCCACAATCCCAGATCTGCATAGCTAATCCGGCCTTGTGGCTGTACCGCAGTCGCTTCCACAATACATAAACCGGCACCAGACAAAGCATAATTGGCCCATTGCTGCTCATGCCAATAGGTGATTTCACCCTGCTCTGTTGCAGAGTACTGGCACATCGGAGCGATTACGATTTTGTTATCAAGTTTCAGTGATCCAAACTGAATAGGTTGAAATAGTAATGTCACGCAGTGTTTCCTCTTCTTATTGGCTAGTTTTTCTTCAAAATAAAAACAGGCTCCCAAGAGCCTGTTTAGTTATAGCGTGAACAATCAAACTTTAGAAGATGATTCGTGTACCCAGACCGAGAACGAATGCATCATCTACACGGTTAGTTGAACCAGGGTTAATTACATATTGAAGGTTTGGACGTAGCATCAACCATTTGGTTGGGTTATAGCTATAGTTAAGTTCTACGTTATATTCAGCACTAGCATCAAATGCTGGACGTGAATCTGCAAAGCGGTCATTCACATGTACACGGTTAACCGCCAGACCCAGAATATCATTCGGCTGACTATCTACAAGACCAATATATTTCACACCAAGCTGTTGTGAGTTATCAACTTTATTAGTATCTCGGTCATGCCAAGTAAAGTTGGCAAATGAATGCAGACCTTGACGACCATTACCAGTAGAAGTAAGTTGTTGCTCTAAGGCTAACCAACCCGCAAAGGTACGATTTTTTCCTTCACCTGTAGCAACATCATTTTGGTTCTTAACATCATCAGCAGTGTTATACATACCACCCACACGGTAACTGCCTGGCAAACCATTCACAAAGCTCTTCGGTGTCCAGATCACTTCTGCTGGAATGGTTACGCCATCAGCATTGTCTGTATCTAAGTTCCAACCATGACGCTCTAATGCATTTTCAGGATTAAACTCATAAACACCCACTTGAACAGCAAGCTCAGGATTCAGCTCTTGCTTCACACGTGCACCCCATTGAGATACTGGCGTATTCATCCAGATATTACCTTGCCATTTACCCATTTGGGCAGCACAAAACGCCGTGCTCGCAAAGTCGCATGCCATCACGTTAAAGTCCATACCTAGACCTAAACGACCTGCTTTAATACTAGTGCCTTGTTCTTTAAATTTCTTTTCAATCGAGAGTTCTGACAAACGGCTCTTCTGGTTACCACGACCATAAGTACCTTGAACATTGGCCATATGTGGTACATCACCTTGCAGGTATTCACCTGATACACTTTGACCTTGACGTGCTGTGGCAACTGCACGAACGGTCACACCGTCCCAACCTGCAAGTTTTTCCATGTCTAGTTGTGTACCTAGCCATAGCTGTGCAGAGGTTAGCGCTTCATGATCTTCGTCACGACCACCATCAGCTAGATATGCTGTGTCTGTAAGTAAGTTTGCTTCAAACTTCACGCCTTGCTGAGCAAGCTCCGTACGTTTCCCATCCCAGTCCCCTAACAGGTACTGTCCTTGAGGATCAAATGCAGATTCAGCCTGAGCTGAAGTCATGGCTACCATAAATGGCAATGAGGCTAGACTTAACTTTTTCATATAAAACCTAAACATACGGAGAGAGTGAAGGCAGGCTGATGCTTGCCCAGTATGACTTGATACGGAACGTTACATAACTTTTCATTTAAATACACAGCATTTTTTTTATTATTGGTAAAACTTTAAGTTATAAGAAAGCACTACACAGATAAAAATTAATTTTAGATAATTTATATTTTTCAGTAATTTAATTGATAAAAAAGGTCTAAAATTCGTCCTGATTTCGCATCTGAAATCAAAAATAAGCATTGTTTTAAAGTTTATTTTTCAAACAATTGTTCGAATAGTTTTCAACTTTCGATCTAGCACTCTATTTTAAACAGGGCTTGCATTCAGCCTTAAAACGCCCAATATTAGCGTCATGATATTAGCTGCTAAGTGTTATGCCTGAATTACCCGAAGTTGAAACTACCAAAACCAGTCTCCTCCCCCTTCTTGACCAGCAAGTCCTGCAAGTTGAAGTTCGTCAGTCCAGTCTGCGCTGGCCAATTCCTGATGATATTGCTCGCCTGAAAGGACAACGCTTAATTAAACTTACGCGTCGTTCCAAATATATTTTGGCGCAATTTGAACAGGATACAATGCTGTGGCATCTGGGTATGTCAGGCAGCTTTCGCCTGTGTGAAGCGAGTGAAGAATTGCGTAAGCATGATCATCTGATCATTCAGTTTGAAGATATTCAACTTCGCTATCATGACCCGCGTCGATTTGGCTGTATTCTCTGGCTCGATGCACAATCTCAAAGCAAACTGATTGATACGCTTGGGCCTGAGCCACTGAGTGATACCTTTAATGCCGAATATCTATTTGAAAAACTAAAAAATAAAAACGTTGGCACCAAAGTTGCAATTATGGATAACCATGTTGTCGTTGGTGTAGGCAATATTTATGCAACTGAAAGTCTATTCAATATGGGTATTCATCCAGCACAACCTGCCTCTACATTGAGTTTTGAGCAGATTGAAAAGCTGGTCATCGAAATTAAGCGTATTTTAAAACAGGCGATTGATCTGGGGGGTTCGACCTTACGTGACTACACCAATGCCATGGGAGAAAATGGTTATTTCCAGCAGACGCTGCTGGCTTATGGCCGTGCCGGGGAAATGTGCGTGAACTGTGAAACCACGCTGGAAAATATCAAGTTGGGACAGCGCGCATCAGTTTATTGTCCTGAATGCCAGCCTCTAAGAAAGGTAAAGCTTTCCAGCAAACGAGTAGCAGCTGTACGAGGTAAAAAGTAATGAAGACAGCCATTGTCCGTCATATTCTGGTCAAGGATAAAGAGACTGCCGAACAGCTCAAGAAGAAGATTCTTGCTGGAGCAGATTTTTCCAAGATCGCTAAACAATACTCGACCTGTAATTCTGCCAAACGTGGTGGTGAATTGGGCGAAGTGAAAAAAGGCCAGCTGGTCCCAGTGATTGATAAACTGGTTTTTACCGCCGCAGAACGTGTTTTGCATGGACCAGTGAAAAGTCAGTTTGGTTTTCATTTGCTAGAAATCAAGTTCCGAATGGATTTTTAATCCCCCTAAATCCCTCTATAAGTAAAGGGGACTTCCCCTCTTCTTTTAGGGAGAGGTTAAGAAATAAAAAACGGCGCGAGAAGCGCCGTTTTTTTGATCAAAAAAGCTTAAGCTTCAGGTCGTTTTTTTAATTCATCACGAATTTCACGTAATAATGCAACATCTTCCGGTGTTGCTGCTGGCTCTGGGTCTACCTCTTGTTTACGACGCAGTTTGTTCATTAGTTTTACTAACCAGAATACGACCCATGCCAATAACAGGAAGTTAATTAGAATCGTCAGGAAATTACCATAAGCAAGGACATTCAGACCCGCTGCCTGTGCAGCAGCCAGGTTGCTTATATTGTTTGGATTATCTCCTAATACAACAAACCAGTTGGAATAGTCGACATCACCACCTAGAACCCAGCTCACTAAAGGCATGATGACATCTTTTACCATCGAGTCAATAATCTTACCGAAGGCGCCACCAATGATCACACCGACTGCGAGATCCATGACATTGCCCTTGACCGCAAATTCCTTAAATTCTTGAATAATACTCATAAAGTCACCTGTTTCTTATACAATTTTCAATTTTGCGATAGATTATACAGGAGTTAGATATTTCTATTTAAGTCTAATTGATCAGGTTTATGTAATCCTGTTCAACCTTATCTAGGCACGTAAAAAAACCGCTGAACAATGTCAGCGGTTTTTTGAAGTATCAGTAATCGAACTTATTTAGCACGGTTACGTTTACGTTCGTTTTCAGTCAGGTAACGCTTACGGATACGGATTGACTTCGGTGTTACTTCAACGAGCTCGTCATCTTCAATGAATTCAAGCGCTTGTTCTAGCGTGTATTCAATTGCAGGAACAAGTGTTAACGCATCATCAGTACCAGAGGCACGTACGTTGGTTAACTGTTTTGCTTTAGTTGGGTTAACAACCATGTCATCAGAACGTGAGTTAATACCCACGATCATGCCTTCATAAACTTCTAACTGTGGTTTAGCGAATAGACGACCACGGTCTTGCAGCGTAAACAATGCATAGCCCAGGCAAGTACCTTGAACCATAGAAATCAGTACACCGTTTTGACGTTTCGCAACAGTACCTTGTTTCATTGGACCATAATGCGAGAAGCTAGACGTCATGATACCCGTACCAGAAGTCATGGTCAGGAATTCTGAACGGAAACCGATCAAGCCACGTGAAGGTACAGTTGCTTCAATACGGATACGGCCTTTACCGTCAACTTCCATATTGGTCATTTCGCCTTTACGGTGACCCATTTGCTCCATTACAGCGCCTTGGTGCTGTTCTTCAACGTCAAACGTTACGTTTTCATATGGCTCTTGTTTTTCACCCTCAATTTCTTTGATGATGACTTGTGGACGAGACACGCCCATTTCAAAGCCTTCACGACGCATGTTTTCAATTAAAACTGAAAGGTGAAGCTCACCACGACCAGATACTTTGAAACGGTCTGGACTGTCAGTGTCTTCAACACGAAGTGCTACGTTGTGGATTAATTCACGGTCAAGACGTTCACGGATATTACGTGAAGTTACAAATTTACCTTCTTTACCAGCAAACGGTGAGTTGTTTACCTGGAAAGTCATAGACACTGTAGGCTCGTCTACAGAAAGTGCTGGAAGTGCTTCAACTGCTTTCGGATCACAGATTGTGTCAGAAATGTTTAGTGCATCAATACCAGTGATACAAACGATGTCGCCTGCTTGAGCAGATTCAACATCAACACGCTCTAAACCATGGTAACCCATGATTTTCAAGATACGGCCGTTACGAGTGTTACCTTCTTTGTCGATCACAGTCACAGGCGTGTTTAATTTCACTGAACCGCGTTGGATACGACCAACACCGATTACACCTACGAAGCTGTTATAGTCAAGTGAAGACACTTGCATTTGGAATGGACCATCAACGTCAACTGCTGGTGGTTCAACGATGTCTACGATTGTTTGGAACAACGGCGTCATGTCGTCAGCAAGTTCTTCAGGAGAAGGGCCCGCTACACCACGAAGACCAGATGCATATACAACCGGGAAGTCTAACTGTTCGTCAGTACCGCCTAAGTTATCGAATAAATCGAATACTTGGTCAATTACCCAGTCAGGACGTGCGCTTGGCTTGTCGACTTTGTTGATAATGACAATTGGTTTTAAACCACGTGCGAACGCTTTTTGCGTTACGAAACGAGTTTGTGGCATTGGACCTTCTTGTGAGTCTACAAGAAGCAATACGCAGTCCACCATAGAAAGAACACGTTCAACTTCACCACCGAAGTCGGCGTGTCCCGGGGTGTCCACGATGTTAATGCGATATTCTGTGTTAGTACGTGCATCAGTCCATTTGATTGCAGTGTTTTTTGCAAGAATGGTAATACCACGTTCACTTTCAATAGCGCCAGAATCCATGACACGCTCGATCTCACCCGCGCGATCACCGAGAGCACCTGATTGTTGCAAAAGTTTGTCTACAAGAGTGGTTTTACCATGATCGACGTGCGCAATAATGGCGATGTTACGGAGAGTTTTAATATCTGACATGTAAATTCGATACGTATTAAATTTGAGGGCAAATTATACAGAAAAATACAAACTTTTGACAGTGACAGTTTGTTGACTTCGTCAATTTTTTTTCCAATGCCTTTTGTAATGACGTGTAACTCGATTAGAATAGCGCCACCCCGCCTTAATTTGCATTGACACATGTCTGATTTTAATCAATCTCCTTCTTCCAAAGATCAACTTGACCTCGTCTACGGCCTTGAAGATCGCCCTAAACCATTTATCGCATTTCTAGCAGCATTCCAGCATTTACTGGCCATTATTGTCCCAATTGTGACTCCTGGCCTACTGATCTGTCTGGCACTTGGTGTCTCTAAAGAAGACACCAACATGATTTTATCCATGTCATTGGTAATTTCAGGGATCGCGACTTTTTTACAATCCAAAAAAGTTGGTCCATTTGGTGCAGGCTTGCTGATTGTTCAAGGCACCAGTTTTAACTTTATTGGTCCAATTATTGGTATTGGTTCGGCGATGGTTGCTGCCGGTACACCGGTAGAAGCTGTCATGGCTTCGATCTTTGGTGTGGTGATTGCAGGTTCATTTATTGAAATGGGCGTATCGCAAATCCTGCCATGGATTAAAAAGCTGATCACACCTTTAGTAACAGGGATTGTGGTTTTACTGATTGGTCTGACTTTAATTAAAGAAGGCCTAATCAGCATGGGTGGTGGTTATCAGGCCATGAATGATAAAACCTTTGCTAATGCTGATAACCTAATCATGTCATGTACAGTTCTGGCACTGATTATTTTACTGAATCGTGTGCGCATTACCTGGGTAAAAAGTTCGGCAATTCTGATCGCACTGGTTGTAGGTTATATTCTTGCTGGCTTTATGGGTCACCTGAACTTTGAAGGCTTAAAAGATGCCCCACTGGTTCAGATCCCGACACCAATGCATTTTGGATTAAGCTTCTCTTGGAGCTTATTCATTCCAATGGCGTTTATTTATTTGGTGACTTCACTAGAAGCGATTGGTGACATTACTGCAACATCTAAACTCTCTAACCAGCCAGTCGATGGCCCGACCTGGATGAAGCGTATTAAAGGTGGCGTATTAGTGAATGGTGCAAACTCTTTACTTGCGGGTTTATTCAATACATTCCCAAGTTCTGTATTTGCACAAAATAACGGTGTGATTCAATTGACTGGTGTAGCGAGCCGTTATGTCGGCATCTGGATTGCAGCACTTTTAGTCATTCTGGGTTTACTTCCAGCAGTGGCTGGCGTGATTCAGGCGGTTCCTCAAGCTGTTCTTGGTGGCGCAGTGATGGTGATGTTTGGTGCAGTCGCTGCCTCTGGTATTAACATTCTGTCTGGTATTCACCTAGACCGTCGTGCTCTACTGATCATTGCAATTTCTCTTGCATTAGGCTTGGGTGTGGCACAGGTTCCACAGATTCTGGAACATCTTCCTGAATTATTCCGTAATATCTTTAGTTCTGGTGTTGCGACCGGCGGTATTGCGGCCTTGATTCTAAATATTGTACTTCCTGAAACAAAGAAGTAAGTTCATGTCCAGAAAACACTGTCTGAGTTGAGCTTGGACAGTGTTTTTCTATTGGAGAGATTCCTATGGATGCTAAAAGCGAAGTTTTATTAAGACAATATGATTATTTGTCGGGTCGTGTACTGCTGATTAATCCTCCAACGGATCATCTGCTGGCTGAATTTGATCAATCCATTCAAGCTGCAGTATGGACATGGAATTATAATGACTACCTGTATTTTCAGGCCCAGCAAGCTAATGTACATTTTGGTGCAGAATTTCCTGAAGGTGAATTTGATCAGGCTGTAATCTTTGTTCCAAAATCCAGAGAATTACTTAATTACCTGATTCACAATGTAGCGGTTTACCTAAAACAAGGCAGCCAGGTATTTTTGGTAGGTGAGAAAAAAGGTGGCGTGGAACGCGCGGCAAAACAGCTGCAACCCTATGGTAAAAGTCTCAAACTCGATAGCGCACGACATTGCCAATTATGGCAATTGACACTAGACTGCAACGTCGAGAAAAAGGCATTAGCTGACTGGGCACAAACCTATAGCGTCTCTACTCCCAAAGGTGATTTACAAATCTGTGCACTCCCTGGTGTATTTAGCCAGAATCATCTGGATGTCGGTACAGCGGTTTTCCTGCCCTACCTGTCTGAAGTGACTTCAGGTAAAATTGCCGACTTTGGCTGTGGTGCCGGCGTCATTAGTGCCTATCTTGCCAAGCTCAATCCGAACAATCGTATCTTTGCCTTAGATGTAGATGCTTTTGCATTAGCCTCTACCAAAATGACTTTTGAGAAAAATCAGCTTGAGCCTGAGCAGCTTGAAATTAAGGCAGTGAGCGGGATTGAAGATGCACCATTATTTTTGCACGCTATCGTCAGTAATCCACCCTTCCATCAGGGTATTCAGACCAACTATGATGCCAGTGAAAATCTGTGCAAGACTTCACGTCGTCATCTCAAGTCTGGTGGTGAATTATGGATTGTGGCGAACCGCTTCTTAAATTACCCGATTTTAATTGAGCAAAGCTTTGGCCAGTGCACCGTCAAAACTGATCAACAAGGCTTCAAAGTGCTTTTCGCCAGCACTCAAAAAAATGTTAAGGAATCATGATGAGCGAAACTCAACACAGCACACAGCTGCAGCGTAAGCTAAGTGCTCGTCATCTGAATATGATCGCCATCGGTGGATCAATTGGTACAGGTTTGTTCCTGGCTTCAGGTGCAACTATTGCCAATGCCGGACCAGGTGGTGCATTACTTGCGTATGCGCTCATTGGTGTCATGATTTACTTCCTGATGACCAGCTTGGGGGAGCTTGCAACCCATAATCCGACTTCAGGTGCTTTCTTTACTTACGGTACTAAATATGTCGAAGGCGGTTTTGGTTTCGCTTTAGGCTGGAACTACTGGTATAACTGGGCAATCACCGTAGCCTTTGAGCTGGTCGCAGTCCAGTTCATCATGAAATTCTGGTTTCCAGACATTCCTGGTTTTTACTGGAGTGCCCTGTTCCTGGCGGTGGTCTTCGGGATTAATGCACTGACGGTAAAAGGCTTTGGTGAATCTGAATTTTTCTTCTCCTTAATCAAAGTGCTGGCGATTATTGCGTTTATCATCATTGGTATCTTCATGATTGCAAAAATCATGTTAACTCCTGAGGTTGCTACATTTGCCAACTGGACCAAAGGTGAAGCACCATTTGTGGGTGGCTTATCTGCCCTGATCGGGGTGGCAATGATTGCCGGATTCTCCTTCCAAGGGACTGAAATGGTCGGTGTCGCTGCAGGTGAATCTAAAGATCCGCAGAAAACCATTCCAGTAGCAATCAAGCAAATTTTCTGGCGTATCCTGTTATTCTATATTGTGTGTATTTTCATTATCGGCACCCTGATTGCTTATGATGATCCACGTCTTTTACAGGCAGCGTCTAGTGAAGATATTGCGCTTTCGCCTTTCACTTTGCTATATGAACAAGCTGGTTTCGCTTTTGCTGCCAGTGTGATGAATGCAGTGATTTTGACTGCAATTCTGTCTGCGGGTAACTCGGGCATGTACTCCTCTACTCGTATGCTGTTTGATATGGCACGTAAAGGCAGTGCACCAAAATTGTTTGGTCGTCTGGATGCGCGCGGTGTGCCAATGAATGCACTATATGCCACCACTGCAATCGCAGCATTATGTTTTCTGACAACATTTATTGGTGAACAGGAAGTATTTAACTGGCTACTCAATATGTCTGGTATGTGTGGATTTATTGTATGGTTGGGTATTGCAATATCTCATTATCGCTTCCGTAAAGGATATCTGGCTCAAGGTTATAAACTTGAGGATCTGGCGTATCGCGCCAAGTTCTTCCCGTTTGCGCCATGGTTTGCTTTTGTGCTGTGTGCGATTGTGGTCCTGGGGCAAAACTATCAGGCAGTACTAAATGGTGAATGGCTTGCAGTACTTTCTACTTACATTGGTATTTTCTTATTCTTGGCGATCTGGTTAGGTTATAAGTGGAAACACAATACCAAACTCATTTCTTATAAAGAGATGGATGTTCAGCCGATGAAAATAGATCATGAATAATTTTTGATCTGAAAAAGCAGCCATTCAGGCTGCTTTTTTATTGTATTAACTGTGGCGCATAACAAAATTTCGATCATCAATGATAATAGTTTGCTGACAAATCCCCTCTACCCGACGCTGCTGTTCAAACACCTCTTTCGGCATGGACTCAAAACTGTCAAAGAAGCTGATTTCACTTTTATTGATTTCGTACACCAAAGAATGATTCCCTACCCCCTCTAAGGTGTCGTAGAACACAATCACGAAACGTCCAGCTTCTACATTTTCCTGAATGTCTGCATAAGACAATGGCTGTTCTATAACCGGGATTTGTAAACGATATGCTTGTTGATAGAACTCAATTTCAATTGGCTGCTTATCTGGGTCATGTTCAGTATAAAAATTAACATCCAAACCCAGTATTTTTAAAGCAACTGCAAGCGCAATACTGGAAGTTCCCATTTCAGAATTATGGCGTGTGAGCTGTACCAGATCTGGAATATGCAGATCTATACCATAGTGATGAAAAATCATCCAGATCGCATAGAGGCCACTATTGGCATCCAGATTTTGTAAATCTTCAGGAAGTTCCACACTCATGCTCAGACTCAAAAACAGGTTTAGGGCTATGCAGTGTAGTCAAATCAGGGCAATAAAAAAAGCGACTCATAAGAGAGTCGCTTTTTTTAATCAGTGTTCAATAATGAATTATTGAGCAGCTGGTTGTTCAGCTAGTACAGTACGGCTACCAGAAATAGTCGCGAATACACGACGGTTCATAGCACGACCTTCTTTAGTGTTGTTGTCAGCAATCGGTTGATCCCAAGCGAAACCTTGAGTAGACAAACGAGAAGCATCAACGTTGTATTCGTTAACTAGTGAAGATTTCACAGAGTTAGCACGAGCAAGAGATAGACGTTCGTTCAGTGCACGTGGACCAGTGTTGTCAGTGTGACCTTCGATACGAGCAGTTGCGTTTGGATATTCAACCAATTTCTCAGCAACTTTCGCGATTTCTGGTTTGTACTGATCTTTGATGTTAGATTTGTTTGTATCAAAGAATACACGAAGTTCCATGTTCAGGTCTTCAGTCAACTCTTGTGGAGCTGGAGCAACTGGAGCAACTGGCTCAACTGGAGCAACTTCTACAACTGGCGCAGCAGGTTTCAAGTGACCGCCAAGAACGACGTTCAGACCAGCAAGTGCTGTGTAATCCCAGAATTCGTTGTCGAAGTTGTAAGTTGCACGCGCTTCAGTACGTAGAGATAAAGCATCGTTTAAGCGCCAGAAAGCACCTAGACCCGTGTTACCAATTGTACTTTCTTCTTCCCAGTCCGCATCATCAATTTCATACTTAACGTGACCAGCACCTAAAAGTACGTATGGCTTGATTTTGCTATCGTAGTTTTTAGTAATCAGGTCAGAAGTCGCATAGAAGTTACCAGCGATTTGCTGTTTTTTGTATTCAGCTACATCAGTTTCAATATTGCTGCTACCAACTCGAAGGTCAACATCACCTTTTACTTGTGAATATTCAGCCTCAAAACCTAACCATGGAGTCAGCTCAATACCAAGTGCAGCACCCACAAATAAATCGTCTTGAAGTTCAGCAAAATTTGCGAATTCAGCATTTTCGCCAGTAAATAACTTACCAGTGTTGTTATGTTTAGTATCTACGAAATTGTAACCAACCAGTAATGGAGTAACAGTTACGCCTGCGTTTGCAGCAGCTAAAGGAGCAGCTACAAGCATTGCTAAAGCAATACGACTCATTTTCATGGATTTATCCTCCAGAGATAACAAATTGTTGTTCAAGCTCAAGCCTAAATTGGCTTTCCTGAGATAGGCTTCTTTTACCCCAGTTTTATTTTTAAGCTATTCACAGGGAATCATACAAACACTGAATAAATTTTCCAAGTGCTTGATTAATCTAATCAAGTAAATTATTGACAAAATTACTTACAATTTCCGTTGTAATTCGGTAAATTTTTACTCAATTTTTTATTGTGAATACCTTATTGTCTCTTACCTAATTTTAACAGCTTTCTCCTATTTCAAGTACAAAAATACTAGGTAAATAAAAAAAAGCATTAAAAAACGCCTAATTAATAGCATGTTTCAAATAAAAATAATATATAAATAGGTTAAACCATGTATATAAAAAGAAATAATGCGTTCACAATTGTGGAGCTTATTGTTGTTATTTCCATTCTTGCAATACTTACAACCCTAGCAGTTCCTTTGTTTCAAGAATATCAGTCAAAACAAGAAGCTAACAGTATTTATCAGAAGATTACAGCAGTGAATCGCTATGCACGTAGTCAATCGGCAGTATTACGGCAGAATATTGTGATTTGTCCCACATTAAATCTATCGACCTGTCAAACAAATCAGTGGAGCAATGCCTGGCTGGTATTTGTCGATCAAAATAAAAATAGACAGGTTGATGCCGGCGAAACCGTACTGCATGTTGATCATCTAAGGCTTAAATATGGACAGCTGGATTGGAGAGGTGCTTTAAGTATCTCAAGTGTCAACTATCAGGCTCAAACCAATTTACCTATTGGCTCCAATGGCAGCTTTTACTACTGTTCTTTTCAGCATTCCTATTATTACAAAATTGTACTTAGCAAAATGGGGCATCTGCGTAAAGAGAATCTAAATACATGCTGAGAAAACTGTCCGGTTTATGATTCAATTTTTTTGAGGCTTTAATCTTGCAGTTTTTTCAATATACTGCTTAGGTCGAGAATAAAAGACTAAAACTCATATGGAGATACAACAATGACTGACATCGTAATTGTCAATGGTGCACGTACAGCCATGGGTGGCTTCCAAGGCAGCTTATCAGGTGTGACTGCGCCTGAACTAGGTGCTGTCACGATCAAAGAAGCCATTGCACGTGCAGGTTTACAACCAACAGACATCGAAGAAGTCATTATGGGTTGTGTTCTTCCTGCCGGTTTAAAACAGGGTCCTGCCCGTCAGGCAATGCGTAAGGCAGGTCTTCCAGACAGCACAGGTGCTGTAACTATTAATAAGCTTTGTGGTTCAGGCATGAAAGCCGTGATGCAAGCTGCTGACATGATCAAGGCCGGTTCTGCAACTTATGTAGTTGCTGGTGGCATGGAATCCATGACCAATGCGCCTTATGTATTACCTAAAGCACGTGGCGGCTTTCGTATGGGCCATGGTGAAATTAAAGACCATATGTTCCTGGACGGTTTAGAAGATGCAGAAACTGGTCGCCTAATGGGTTCTTTTGCCCAAGATATGGCAAATACCAAAGGTTATACGCGTGAACAGATGGATGATTTCGCTATCCGTTCATTAAAACGTGCACAAACTGCGGTCAATGAAGGCTACTTTGCAGATGAAATTGTGCCAGTCACTGTTTCCACCCGTAAAGGTGATGTAGTGGTTGATAAAGACGAACAGCCATTCAATGCCAATATTGATAAAATCCCAACATTACGTCCTGCTTTTGCCAAAGATGGTACCATTACTGCAGCGAATGCCAGCTCTATTTCTGATGGTGCCTCTGCATTGGTTTTAACTTCTGCTGACAATGCAGCAGCTCAATGTTTAAACCCATTAGCAAAAATTGTTGCCTACGCGTCAAACTCTCAGCATCCATCCGAGTTTACAATTGCTCCTGTTGGTGCTATTCAGAAAGTACTGGATAAAGCAGGCTGGACAGCTGAAGAAGTAGATCTTTGGGAAATTAATGAAGCCTTTGCCATGGTCACCATGTGTCCAATGGATGAGTTCAAGCTTGATCCTGAAAAAGTCAATATTAATGGTGGTGCTTGTGCACTAGGTCATCCAGTGGGTTCTACAGGTTCTCGTATTATCCTGACCTTGATCCATGCTTTAAAGCGCACTGGCGGCAAGAAAGGTGTTGCAGCTCTATGTATCGGTGGTGGTGAAGCAACTGCAGTCGCGATTGAGCTAATCTAATTTTCAAAAAGTCAAACGACTGAAGAGGGCTTTTAGAGCCCTCTTTTTTTTTATTAATCCAAAATCTGGCTTTAATGATGACTACTAAAGCATTAATCGAACAATCATTTAAAACCAGGTCTTAAACTAAAAATTATTTTTGTCTTGATTACCCTATCAATAGAAGAATTCCCTTACTTACATTTTCATAAAGCTTCTTTATCAATCAGACACGTTGCAAGGAGTAGATTAGAGAGAATCAAAACAAGAAAAAGGAAACCTCCATGCGATTTAATCACTATCTCAACTTCCAGGGTGAAACTGAAGCCGCTTTTACTTTTTATCGTTCAGTGTTTGGTGGTGAATTTTCCAATTTGAGCCGTTATGGTGATATGCCCGGACAAGAGGGCATTGACCTCTCCGATACGGATAGAAGCCAGATTTTGCATATTTCACTTCCTATCAATGAATATACTGAATTAATGGGATCAGATATTAATGAAAAGCTATACAGCCCTAGCTCCCCTACTTTTACCAAAGGGACCAATCATTATATTGCAATTATTTTAAGTGCCAGTGAACAAGCCGAAGCTCAACGACTGTTTGAGGCTTTATCTGCCAAGGGTCAAATTGAAATACCTTTGGAAAAAACTTTTTGGGGCGCACTTTACGGTGCCTGTACCGATCAGTTTGGTGTGCAGTGGATGATTAACTGTCTATTAGAAGAACGTAGTCCAAATTTCTAGAAATAAAAAAGCCTCCATTTGGAGGCTTTTAACTGAAGACGGATTAAGCTCCAGTCTGATAGTTCGGTTTTGGCACAGCTGTGGATGCCTGGTACGGATTGCTAAAATCGTTTAAACCTGCTGCCGCTTCCTGAATATCTTTACCTTCTTTAATCACGAAAGTATCGAAACCTGAACGCTTCATATAGTTTAGTACGTCTTTAAATACATCACCTGTTGCACGCAGTTCACCTTGGAAACCTTGACGACGAAGTAACGCTGCAAATGAATATCCGCGACCATCGTTAAAGCCTGCAAACTCGATAAAGATTGCATCAAGTTGATCCAGTGGAAATTCATTGGTCTCAGGAGAAGCATCTACCGTTAAGTACAGTGCTTTTTTGCCCGAAACATTGGCAATTTGATCTAACTGTTCAACAGTCAGAACCACATCACCTTGTGGCAATACGCCATCTGCACCCATCAACTGGTAAGTATTGTCTGCAATCGTGCCATCTTTAGAGAGCACTTGTAGTGCGGTATTAAGCATATGCACGCTCCTTGAATGGTTGGATGCCTACACGACGATAGGTATCGATAAATTCTTCACCTTCCTGACGCAGGTCAAGATAAGTATTCAGGATTTCTTCGATGATATCCGGCACTACGTCAGCAGCAAATGATGGACCAAGAATGTCACCAATCGATGCATCATGGTCTGCATTACCACCTAAAGTGATTTGGTAGAATTCAGCACCTTTTTTGTCTACACCCAAGATACCAATATTACCGACGTGGTGATGACCACAGGCATTCATACAACCTGAAATATTCAGGTCGATTTTGCCAAGGTTATAAATCGTATCCAGATCATCAAAACGACGTGAAATTGCTTCAGAAATCGGAATTGATTTTGCATTTGCCAATGAACAGAAGTCACCGCCCGGGCAGCAAATGATGTCCGTCAAGAAGCCGATGTGAGCGCGTGCCAGATTGTTTTGTTCCAGGATCGTCCACAATTCGAACAGGTCTTTTTGTGGGACATCAACAAGGGCAATATTTTGCTCATGAGTCGTGCGTAATTCACCAAAAGTATACTTGTCTGCAAGATCTGCAATCAGGTTCATCTCTTCAGTGGTTACATCACCAGGAGCCACACCTGCACGTTTCAGTGAAATCGTAACGATACGATAGCCTTTCACCTTGTGTGCATTGGTATTGATATTGAACCATTGCTTGAATTTCGGATGCGCCGCGAACTGTTCAGAGAAATCTTCATCTGCATAATCTTGATAAGCAAATGGCGTGAAGTTCTCATCCATTTTTGCCAAGGTTTCAGCATCGATTTTCAATGTTTTAATGGTATGTGCAAATTCCGCTTCTACTTTCTCAGCAAATACTTCAGGTGTGAGTGCTTTTACTAAGATTTTGATACGCGCTTTATATTTGTTGTCACGACGACCATGCAAGTTGTATACACGAAGTACAGCTTCAAGGTATGCAATCAGGTCTTCACGTGGAAGGAAGTCACGGATAAAGCTACCAATAATTGGTGTACGGCCTAGACCACCACCGACTTTGATTTTATAGCCCATCTCACCCGCTTCATTTTTTACGATATATACACCGATATCGTGGAATGAAGTTGCTGCACGGTCGATCTCTTCCAGTGCTGAAACAGCAATCTTGAACTTACGTGGCAAGAAAGCAAATTCCGGGTGGAAAGTAGACCATTGACGGATCAATTCACATGTTGGACGCGGATCTGCAATCTCGCCTGCAACGACACCAGCATATTGGTCAGTCGTCGTATTACGGATACAGTTACCTGATGTCTGAATCGCATGCATTTGTACTGATGCCAATTCTTGCAGCATATCTGGCACATTTTCCAGTGCAGGCCAGTTGAACTGGAAGTTTTGACGTGTTGATACGTGTGCATAACCACGGTCGTATTCTTTTGCCAGTTCCGCAATTTTACGTAACTGTTTAGAGTTCATCAGACCATACGGTACTGCTACACGCAGCATTGGCGCATAACGTTGTACATATAGGCCATTTTGAAGGCGGAGCGGACGGTATTCATCTTCCGTCAATTTGCCCGCTAAGTAACGTTCCGTTTGGTCACGGAACTGTGCAACACGTTCATTAATCAGTTGCTGATCGAAATCAGTATATAAATACATGGCGTACAGCTAGTAGTTTCTATTATATCGTCGGCAAGGATAACGAGATTAAAACTATCAATAAAATGCTTTTTATACATATTTCATAGCGATTTTATTGATAAGCCTACCAGAAATTCAGTGATTTAAAGGATTTGTCGAGCAAAACTCCTTTTCAACGAATAATGATTTATTTTTTAAATCTTTAGCATTTATTTTCATATAAAAGCAGCTCACCTCTGCTGATTAATAAATAATCATTAAAAAATCTAAAAACTTACCACTGTTCAGATTCACCTAGTGCCTGTCCCATAAAATCATAGCGTGAGCTAGAACGGGAAAATTTGATTGGACAGGCCAGCTGTGGCTCAGTCTCCTGTTCCCCTGCTTTGACTGGAACATGCACCACCCAGCCCCGCTCTTGTGCCAGTTGTGAAGTTAAGGCTTCATCCAGGTGTAATACCGGCTCCACACACACATCTAAAGTAGCAAATATAGTCTGCCACTCATTCAGAGTTTTACTGCGAATTTTCTCTTGAATTGCTGCTTTCACTTCTTTCTGGTCTTGAGCATCTAAGGATAAACCTTTTTCTAACAGAACTGGTAACTGCAATGCCTGTGCCAAACCCTGCATAAATTGTGGCTCCAAGCTGCCAATAGAAAGATAACGTCCATCTTGAGTTTGGTAATAATCATAAAAAGTGCCGCCATTGAGATGCCCCGATTCCGGTTGGGCATGCACACCTGCTGCCAGACTGGCGGCGGCTGCCATATTATTTAAGGTCACCGCACAATCGGTCATGGAAATATCAATATACTGTCCCATTCCGCTACGCTGGCGCTCAATCACCGCTGCCAGGATAGCGATAATCGCATGCATGGAACCGCCAGCAACATCAGCGACCTGAATACCTAAAGCCGGTGGACCACCCTGAACCCGACCGCTATGTCCGGCAATTCCGGATAAGGCCAAGTAATTAATGTCATGCCCGGCCTTATCTTTATAAGAACCAGTTTGCCCATAGCCAGTAATGGAACAATAAATAAGTCGCGGATTGATTTCAGCCAAGGTGGCGTAATCCAGTCCCAAACGCTGCATTACGCCGGGACGGAACTGTTCAACCACGATGTCATATTCCGAAATCCTGGTTTTGATCTGTTCGATACAGTCACGATTTTTAAGATCCAGCGTGATAGATTGTTTGTTACGATTCAAATAATTGTGTGCAGTTGCCTGTCCATGTGCGTATGGTGGCACTAATCGCAACAGGTCAGGACGTGTTAGTGATTCAATATGCACAACCTCAGCACCGAGGTCTGCCAAGTACATGGTGGCAAAAGGACCAGGTAAAAGTGTAGAAAAATCGAGGACTTTCAATCCTTTTAATGCATAAGACATTAGAATAATTACTCTATTTATGATGGTTTTTTATGCATATTAGAAACATAAACACACAAAAACAATGTCATGTTCAGCCATTTACCTTGATCATTTCGGCAATTTAATATGTAACAAATGGCAAATCCGATTTTGTAAATTGCCATTGATTTATTATTTGTTGTCAATTAGGTCAAGCATTAGTGAACATCAAAGAGACTGAAGGATTAAACATGAGTCGCGATACGATCAGTATCCATTTCGTTAACGCTGCACTCTACGGCGTGAAGCGTCTCGGCATGGACGTCGATACGTTATTGTCTCATGTTGGTATTGAAGCTGAACTTCTGCATCAGCCTAAGGCCCGTATCTCGCCAGAACAATATACCCGTTTTATTAAAATGCTGTGGATGGTGACACAGGACGAGCATGTCGGCTTTGACAAACAGCCTCGCCGTCTGGGCACATTTGCAATCATGTGTCAGCTGATCATCCACGCTAAAACTTTAGGTGATGCGCTGGAACTTTCTTCCCAGTTCTACAAGCTGTTTGGCGATGACTGGGCGGTGACACTGGAACGTGACAAGCATGAAGCACGTTTAGTCCCTCAAATTCCAAAAGAGATGGACCCGGATCATTTCATTACTGAAAGCATGCTAATGATCTGGCATGGTCTGGCTTCCTGGTTGATTGAACGCCGCCTTCCATTAGAACGTGTACATTTCAGCTATCCACGTCCAAATCATGCGGATGAATATGATGCATTATTCTTCGCACCCGTGATGCAGTTTGATGCGCCGCGTACTGAAATTACTTTTGCAGCAGATTATCTCGATTTACCAATCCGTCAGAATGAAGAAACCTTGGAAGAGTTCCTGAAAGCTGCACCTGCTCAACTGTTGGTAAAATTCAAAAATACCAACTCTCTAACCTCCCGTATTCGTGATGTACTGAAGAGCCAGATCGGCGAAGAAATGCCGACGCTGAATGATGTCGCTTCCATGCTATATCTATCTCCACAAACTTTACGTCGTCGTCTGGCTGCGGAAGGCAAGAGTTATCAAGGCGTTAAAGATGCACTGCGTCGAGATGCTGCGATTCACCTCTTGTTAAATCCAGATTTAACCCTGGAAGATGTCGCGCAGCAAGTTGGTTTTAGTGAAACCAGCACCTTCCATCGTGCCTTCAAAAAATGGACCGGTGTAACACCAGGTTTATATCGCCAATTACATGGTTACCATTAAGCCACATCCTCTTCATATTCAATATTAGCTCTTTTGCTAATCTCAGTTCATGCCCAAGCTCCAGACTTGGGCATTTTTTTGTCTGATCTTTTTTTGAATCATCGCCATTGACCAGATTGCTCAAATGACCTGGTTCGTTCTCGTCATTGCGCTTAGCTAAAGAATCATTACACTCAAAATGATTAGAACAAATCTTATTCATTCAAAAAAGGGAAATTGTATGAGCGAGGCCTATATTATCGATGCCATTCGCACACCACGTGGCAAGGGAAAAAAGGACGGATCCTTATATGAAGTCAAACCGATCAGTTTACTCACTACCCTGCTCAATGAACTGAAAGAGCGTCATTCCTTAGATACCTCCAAGGTTGATGACATTGTCTTAGGCTGTGTCACCCCGATTGGTGACCAAGGTGCTGATATTGCCAAAACTGCAGCAATTGCAGCGGGTTGGGATAACGATGTGGCTGGTGTACAGATTAACCGTTTCTGCGCTTCTGGTCTGGAAGCAGTCAATATGGCTGCACAAAAAGTTCGTTCAGGCTGGGAAGATTTAGTGGTTGCGGGTGGAGTCGAATCCATGTCCCGCGTACCGATGGGTTCGGATGGCGGCCCTTGGGCGCTCGATCCTGAAACCAATATGGCTTGTGACTTTATTCCTCAAGGCATTGGTGCCGACCTGATCGCGACCATTGATGGTTATACCCGTGATGATGTAGATAGCTTTGCAGAACAGTCCCAGAAAAAAGCGGCAACAGCTCAGGCCAGTGGTTATTTTGATAAATCGATTGTGTCAGTTAAAGATAAAGCCGGTGTGGTGATTCTGGATAAAGATGAGTTCATTAAACCGAATACGACTATTGGAACACTCAGTAAACTCAACCCAAGCTTTGCCACCATGGGACAGATGGGCTTTGATGCAATTGCCCTGCAAAAATATCCAGAAGTCGGTACAGTCAATCATGTGCACCATGCGGGAAATTCTTCTGGCATCGTGGATGGTGCTGCGTTGGTCCTGCTGGCCTCAGAACAGGCTGTTAAAGAGCAGAACCTGAAACCGCGTGCCAAAGTCTTGTCAACGGCTCTGGTAGGCGCTGATCCAACCATTATGCTCACCGGTCCTGCTCCGGCTGCACGTAAAGCTTTGGCTAAAGCTGGTCTCAGCATTGATGATATTGACCTGTTTGAGGTCAATGAAGCCTTTGCCGCAGTCGTTATGCGCTTTATTAAAGAGCTCAACGTTGATCCAGCCAAAGTCAATGTTAACGGTGGTGCCATTGCGATGGGCCATCCACTCGGCGCAACCGGTGCCATGATTCTCGGTACTTTGTTAGATGAGCTGGAACGCCAAGGTAAAAAACGTGGATTAGCAACTTTATGCGTCGGTGGCGGCATGGGTATTGCCACCATTATTGAACTGGTTTAAGGAGAGAACCATGAGCGCCATTCAATTTGAAAAAACAGCGGACAATATTGTTGTTCTGACTTTTGACTCTCCAAACCAGTCTGCTAACACCATGAATGCCGACTTTCGCACTGCACTTAGCGAAGTTGTCGATAGGCTTAAAGTAGATGATGAAATTTCCGGAATTATTTTCCGTTCAGCCAAAAAGACCTTTTTCGCTGGTGGTGATCTGGATGAACTGATTCAAGCTACACCAGAACATGCCACTGAATTCTTCAACATGATTGAAGAGATGAAAGCACAGCTTCGCTATATCGAAACCCGTGGTATTCCGGTGGTTGCAGCCTTGAACGGTACCGCACTTGGCGGTGGCTGGGAAATCGCCCTGTGTGCCCATCACCGGATTGCCTTGAATGATCCGAAAAGCAAATTTGGTTTACCTGAAGTGACTTTAGGTCTGCTACCCGGTGGTGGTGGTATAGTCCGTTCTGTTCGTTTGCTGGGTTTACAAACTGCCCTTCCTTTATTGATGGAAGGTAAGCAGCTCGGTGTAGAAAAAGCCAAAGCATTGGGCTTGATTCATGACACGGCTGATAGCCCTGATGAGCTGCTGGAAAAAGCAATTGTATGGATTAAAGCCCATCCTAAATCCGTACAACCTTTTGATGAAAAAGGCTACAAGATTCCAGGCGGCTCACCATCCACTCCAGCAGTGGCACAAATGCTGGCAATTGCTCCTGCGATGCTACGTGATAAAACCAAAGCTTGTTATCCAGCACCTGAAGCGATTATGTCTGCAGCAGTTGAAGGTGCGCAGGTCGATGTCGATACAGCCCTCCGTATTGAATCCCGTTATTTCACCTATCTGGCGACCGGTCAGATATCGAAAAACATTATCGGCACTTTCTGGCATGGCATGAACAGTATTAAATCCGGGGTTCATCGCCCGAAAGATTTTGCCAACTGGCAAGCCAAGAAAGTTGGGATTTTGGGTGCAGGGATGATGGGCGCTGGAATTGCTTATGTCACCGCCAGCAGAGGTATTCAGGTCGTTCTAAAAGATATCTCGATCGAAGCTGCTGAAAAAGGCAAAGCCTATAGCCAGAAACTGCTGGACAAGAAAGTCAGTCAAGGTCGACTTACAGCTGGACAGCACGAACAGATTTTAAATCTGATTCATCCCACTGCAAACACAGAAGATTTGACGGGCTGTGACCTGATCATCGAAGCGGTCTTTGAAAATCAGGAACTGAAAGCTCAGGTGACTCAGGAAGCAGAACAATATCTGGCTGCCGACGGCGTAATGGCATCAAATACTTCGACCTTACCAATTAGCAATCTGGCACAGGCAAGTAAGGATCAAGATAAATTTATCGGTCTGCATTTCTTTAGTCCGGTGGATAAAATGCAGCTGGTAGAAATCATCAGGGGGCAAAATACCTCAGACGAAACCCTCGCCAAAGCTTTTGATTTCGTGCAGCAGATCGGCAAGTTGCCAATCGTCGTGAATGATAGTCGTGGTTTCTTTACTAGTCGTGTCTTTGGCACTTTTGTACAAGAAGGTTTGCGTCTGCTGTCAGAAGGTGTGCATCCAGCATGTATTGAAATAGCTGCTTTAAAAGCCGGTATGCCCGTTGGTCCATTGGCAGTTCAGGATGAAGTGTCCTTAACCCTGACCGAGCATGTTAGCAATGAAACGCGCAAGGCACTTCAGGCAGAAGGTAAAGAACGTCAGGCCTCACCTGCCGATGCAGTCATTCAAACCATGATTCACCAGTTTAATCGCAAAGGAAAGGCAGCTGGCGCGGGCTTTTATGACTATCCTGAAGGTGGGAAAAAACAACTCTGGTCAGGCCTCAGTCACTGGAATAAAAATACCGAGATTTCTGAGCAGGAGATGATTGAACGCTTCCTGTTTGTGCAAGCGCTGGATACCGTACGTTGTCTGGAGGAAGGTGTGTTGCAGTCAACCGTAGAAGGTAATATTGGCTCGATCTTTGGCATTGGCTTCCCTGCCTGGACCGGTGGTGCAGTGCAATATTTAAATCAGTATGGACTGGCGAAGGCCTTGGCACGTGCCAATGTACTGGAAAAAAAATATGGTGAACGCTTTAAAGCACCGGCACTGTTAAAAAATAAGGTTTCTGCTGCTGAAACTTTCTAATCTAATTCGCACAGAATAAAGAGGAGCGTTCAGCTCCTCTTTTTATAAGTCTACTGAAAAAATGATCATATTTTACAGTGCAAATCCAGTCTGCTTTTCAGCCAATCTATGTTATAAAGTAACATAGATTCTATATCCTCTTTGGGTTCATACCATGTCTGATCAAAATACTCCTGAAAATTCGCCTTGGGGTTGGAGAGCACTGATTATCTTCTGCATAATTGGTGGTATATTCATGTTTATCTTCTGGTTAGCTGTCAGCAATGAACCGGACTACATGCCAAGCCAGCAGAAGAAACAGGATACCCAGCAACACGCATTTAAAAATGCCCCAACCATGTCAGAAGAAGCAATTGCCAAAGCTCAGGCAGATCGTGAAGCACGTGCAGCAGCTCAACAAGGTACTGAACCGCAATCAACAGCTGCTGAAGAACAGCATATGTCAGCAGATGAACATGCCCATATGGATACCGAACATGCTGCAAATGGTGCACATGGTCACTAAGATCTTAAGATAAATAAAGCGAGGTTCATGCCTCGCTTTTTTATATCTGAAAATGAATCTTTAAAGTTGTAAATACATATCAATATGTAGAATTCCACAGTCCAGATATTCATCACCCTGTAGCTGAAAACCCAAAGCCTGATAAAAGCCGATAGCATGTACTTGAGAGGAAAGTTTGACAAACTGCCGTCCTTCAGCGCATGCATAGTCAATCACTGCCTGCATTAACTGCTGACCGATCTTGAAACCACGCGCTGATTTCAGTACTGCAACACGACCGATACTATTACTTGTTAATAGTCGGGCTGTGGCAACCGGTTGCTCATGCAGATAAGCCACAAAATGGGTGCACAGCTTATCTTCTGCATCCCATTCATCTTCCGGTGCAATATGCTGCTCCTGAATAAACACAGCTTCGCGAATCAGTCTGGCTTCGGCAGCCAGCTCGGTCCAAGTGCCTGCAACAATTTTTAGCTCAGCATGATTTAGCATTTACAACCAATCCCCTGTTGATCCCATTCATCCTTGAGCAATAATTCAAGGGAGTGTTTCTGAATCCCATACATCTCTTTCAAAGCCTGAATCTGGTTCATCACGTCCTGATCCGGTTCCTGATCGTCCTTGCGCTTCACCGCCAGAATCATTTTGTTTTTGCTGGTATGCTCAAGCGCAACAAATTCGAATACTTTAGTTTCATAACCATAGGCTTTCAGCAACAAGGCACGAATGGTATCTGTCAGCATTTCTGCCTGCTGGCCCGCATGAATCCCGAATTGCAGCATTGGACTCAAAACTTTTGGCGCCTGTAACTGGGGACGTAGCTCCTTGTGACAACATGGGGCACACATGATGATCTGCGCATTCAGGCGAATACCGGTATGAATAGCAAAATCTGTCGCTACATCACAAGCATGCAAAGCAATCATCACATCCAGATGCTCAGGCTCATAGGTGCGCACATCACCCTGGAAGAAATCGAGCTGGTTAAACTGGGATTGGTCGGCCACCTTCTGGCAAAACTCGACCATTTTCGGATTCAGTTCTACACCCGTCACCCACGGCGTCTGTCCATGCTTTTGCATATAGTCATACAAGGCACAAGTCAGATAGCCCTTACCTGAACCAAAGTCCACCACACGCAGACCTTCCTGAGAGGCTTTAATCTGCGAAAGCGCATTCGAGAAAATTTCCACAAACTTGTTAATCTGTTTCCACTTGCGCGCCATGCTCGGAATGACCTGACCTTGCTGATCAGTAATGCCGAGATGCTGTAAAAATACACTGTCCTGATCCACATAACGCTGCTTGACCCGGATGGCCCTGTTCAGCAGTTTTGGATTTAACGACAGGTTGAGTTTTGCTGCGGGTCAGCATGACTTTTTTCTTGTTTTTTTTCAGCTGCAATTCTTCGGCTGTAGTGATCAGATTGGCCTGCTTGCAACAGGCCAATAATTCAGTGACCTGAGACAAAGCCTCAGTTAAAGGATAATTTTTAGTGACGTCCTGGGTTTTATATCGGTACAGACAACTCAGTACTTTTTGCTCATTCAGCCAAATGACGCGCAAGGTCATTTTCTCCAGTTGTTCCAGTTCGCCCTTATACTGACTTAAAATCAGGCGATCAAATTGATCTGTTTCAATGGCTTGCTGGAAAGTATCCAGAAATTGCTGTTCTTGAACCGAGAGAGAAGCCAAAATAGACATAAAAGAAACCTGAAATGAATTGCCATTAAAGTGTAAATGTTCTTACCCTAAAAGCAAAATTGAATTACTATACATTTGTATATTTAAGAAGAATGATAACTATGTCAAATGCACCATTGCTTCAGGATTATGATGCTGTCGAAGAGCGCATCAACTACATCAGTCACGGTGTAGGTGCTGCCTTGTCAGTAATTGCCGGTATTTTACTGGTGATTAAAGGCTCTTATCTCAGTACGGGTCAATGGATTGGCTTATGGGTCTATGCACTGAGCATGATTGTACTTTTTTCTGCATCCATGCTGTATCACATGGCCACAACTGCAGACCGTCGTTATTTCTATAAAAAAATTGACCATACTGCGATCTACTATCTGATTGCCGGTACGTATACGCCCTTTCTGGCAATTGCCATTCCAACGGCCAAAGCCCAGTATTTGTTGATTGCTTTATGGAGCATTGCTGTCCTTGGAACACTATTCAAGTTCATTTTCATTCATCGTTTTCAGAAACTTTCCCTGTTTGCCTATCTGGCAATGGGCTGGCTTGCACTGTTAGTTATTGATGATATGCAGAAATATTTATCAGTACAATCTTTAACCTTTCTCATCATTGGGGGACTTGCTTATACGGTGGGTGCATTGTTTTATGCATTAAAAAGAGTAAGATATACGCACGCTATCTGGCACATTTTTGTATTGATAGGCGCAGGATCACATTTTCTGTCCATCTATCTTTACGTGATTTAATCCTCTCATTCTCCATTTCAGTGACCCTGAGCGAGTTGAATTGAGAAGATTGCAGTTGTTTTTTTAAGAAATTACGCCTTTTTTAAAAAGATTACGCTTTTAAAACTAAGTTCTTTTATTTTTAGTAAGTGTAAGGTCATTCATGGCGTCGTCAAATTCTGCTGCTCAGCCAGCACAAAACTCAAAATTCCGCGTTTTAACAGCGAGTTTAGTAGGCACTACAATCGAGTTCTTCGATTTCTATATTTATGCTACTGCCGCTGTCATTATTTTCCCTTATTTGTTCTTCCCGGCAAGTACAGACCCAATGACCGCAACGATCCAGTCACTTGCGACTTTCGCAATTGCCTTTATTGCGCGTCCGATCGGTGCGGCATTGTTTGGTCACCTTGGCGACAGAATTGGTCGTAAAGCCACCCTGGTCGCTGCCTTGCTGACCATGGGACTGTCTACGGTAGCGATTGGCCTACTGCCAACTTATGGTCAAATTGGTATTGTAGCGCCTTTGCTTTTGGCATTATGCCGTTTAGGTCAGGGCCTTGGTCTGGGTGGTGAATGGTCAGGTGCGGTCTTACTTGCAACTGAAAATGCACCTGAAGGTAAACGTGCCTGGTATGGTATGTTCCCGCAATTGGGTGCACCAATTGGCTTTATCCTGGCAACTGGCTCATTCTTGACGCTCGGTGCATTGATGTCCGAAGCTGAATTCATGGCTTGGGGCTGGCGTATTCCATTCATTTCAAGTGCTTTACTTGTTATCGTAGGTCTTTGGATTCGTTTAAAACTGCATGAAACACCTGCATTCCAGAACGTTTTGGACAAGCAAAAAGAAGTAAACGTACCTTTTGTTCAAGTATTTAAAAAACATTCTAAAATGTTAGTACTGGGTACAATTGCAGCTATCTGTACCTTCGTTGTATTTTACTTAACAACTGTGTTTGCGCTGCAATGGGGTACTAAGCAGCTAGGCTATTCACGTGAAGAATTCCTTCAGTTACAATTAGTTGCAACGCTATGCTTTGCTGCATTTATTCCGTTATCTGCTGTATTCGCAGAAAAATTCGGTCGTAAAGCGACTTCCATCGGTGTATGTATCGTTTCTGCGATCTTTGGTATCTTCTTTGCCGACATGCTTGAATCAGGCAGTACAGTTATCGTATTCCTGTTCCTGTGTATCGGACTTGCGATCATGGGCTTAACTTATGGCCCAATTGGTACCGTATTGTCTGAAATCTTCCCGACTTCAGTACGTTATACAGGTTCCGCTTTGACCTTCAACTTGGCAGGCATCTTCGGTGCATCTTTTGCGCCTTTAATCGCAACCAAGCTGGCAACACAATATGGTTTATCTGCCGTGGGTTATTACCTGACAGCAGCCTCTATCCTGTCACTGTTGGCATTCCTGCTCATTCGTGAAACCAAGAATGATGATGTAAACAATCAGATCTAATTCTAGGATTACCCTCTAAAAAGCCAGTGTGAATGCACTGGCTTTTTTATTTCCGAAATTTGGTGTGCAACAAAAAACTGCTATTTCTCTTCCTCTATTTACGGAACAATACAGAAACGGATTCATAACGAGAAGGATAAGATATGCAGGATCCAATCGAATATTTGACCGAAGACCAGCTGGTTCATATTGTGGTCTTACTGGAAGAAGATAAGAAAACCGAAGCCATCCAATATATTGTTCAACACACGCCATTAGACCAACAGCAGGCACTTGAAGTGATTGCCGCGATCGTGATGGAGCATGATGCTGCCTTACAGGTACAGACACAAGGCGCAAGATTTAGTGATGATGTCACCATTAATCCACAGCTGAAGACTGAAGCGCTAACCGACTGTATTGCAGTCTCCATCCCTGTAAGCGCTACACAAGATAATGCTACCCGCCCACCCATTCCAGAGTCGACCCAAGAGTTACAGGAAAAAGTCGCTGAACCGGTCACTGCAAAAAATGGACCGCATCTGATCTGGATCATTGCAGGTATTATTATTCTGATTCTGCTAATTATCTGGATGGTTGGCTAGATACTGAAATCCGCCAAATTATTTATATCAACTCAATGATATCGATGGTGGGTGGTACGCGAAAACGGAAAGGTACACCCACGAGACCTGTTCCGACAGTGACAAATACATCGGCATGTTCATGTCGGTATAAGCCGCGCTTATGTCCGAGAATTGACACCCGTTTCATCACATAATCCGTCAACCACGGCAATTCCACTTGCCCACCATGCGTATGCCCAGAGAGCATTAATGGCCGGCTTGGCAATTTCGGCACCATGTCTACCGTATCCGGGTTATGTGACAGGATCACCCAAGGCTTATCTTGTGGCAACTCCGGCAAGAACCGCATATCTGCTTTACCTGCCCAGAGATCACCAATACCCACCAAGCGAAATTCATCAAACTCAACAATTTGCCCTTCAATATCTATAACATTATTGCTTGCTAGAGCAGTATGTAATAACTCCTGAATAGGCGGTCCCGGATACTGTTCGTCATGGTTACCATTCACAGAATATACCGGTGCCTGAATTTCCTGCAGAATGGCGAGTTCTTGGGTCAGAGTATCTTCCGGTTCATAGGTCCAGTCGCCTGCGACGACCACCAAATCAGGCTGCTGCTGATTTAATTTATGTACAATTTGTTTTAGCTGACGTTCATGACCAGAAAATAAACCAATATGCAAATCCGCAATTAAAGCAATACGAACAGGTTTCCGCATTTTTTTATCAGTATTAATCTGATAACGGGTAGTCTTGATCTGGATTAAATGCGGTTCAATAAAACGTGCATAAGACAGTACACCACTGAGCAGACAGATAAATACTGCCTCATGAATGGAATAATACCCATTAAAACCGCCATAAATACTAAAGAAAAATAAAGGAATCAGTAGATAAGATAAATAATAAGCGAGCAGATGGGTAAAGGCTTTAAAGGGATGAATCGTCTGGGTATGTGACTGACTGATCCACGCCTGCGATATACACCACAGCGCTAAAATCGCCATTCCGATATAGAAATATAAGATCACGGAATCGATATTCCCCATAATTTTGCCTTGTCCAGTTCTTTAGTACATTCTCTGCTCTGTATTTATCTTTTCACAGCTGGCAATTATACTCAAACCTAATTTATCACGCTTAGATTCATATGACGAATGCTCCCCGCTCCAAGGCTGACCAGCCCATGGTCACTTCCCAACGTAATACTCCATATAAATCTGCTGTTTTACTGGGTTTGAGTCTTGTTCTGGGGATCTCTGCCTGCAGCACGCTTCCTCCGCAGGTAGAACGACCTTCACATACTGCCTTTGAAACTGATACTTCACAGACTTCCCTGGCTAAAATTGTTCAACCTTTACGTGATCAATATCTAGGTTTGACTGGATATCATGTTCTCTATGATCCACTTGAAGCACTTGCAGCCCGTATGCAACTGATTCATAAGGCCGAGCAGACTTTAGACCTGCAATATTACATTTGGGACAATGACCGGATTGGTGCACTGGCCTTAAATGGCATTATTCAGGCTGCTGACCGTGGAGTAAAGGTCCGCCTTCTGATTGATGACAACAATGCCAAGAAGATGGAAGGCATTTATCTGGCACTGGATCAGCATCAAAATATCGATGTCCGCTTATATAATCCCTATCGTTTTCGTCAGCATCGTGCCATGGATATGGTACTGGATTTGAAACGTATCAATCGTCGTATGCACAACAAGAGCTTTATTGCAGATAATCAGATTGCCTTGATTGGCGGACGTAATATGAGCAATCAGTATTACAATGTAAGTGATGCCTATCAATTTTCCGATGTAGATGTGTTGCTGGTTGGTGCCGCCTCAGATGAGATTATCCATTCCTTTGATGAATACTGGAATGATGACTATGCCTATCCAGTGCGGAATATTGTTAATCCACGTCATCATAGCCTACGCTTTGAAAGCCTTAAACAACAGCTAAAAGCACATCAGGATGACCCACGAGTACAAAACTACCTCGACTTAGCTAACAGGTCTAAGGCTTTTGATAAATGGCTTGATCATAATATCCAGCTGGATTGGGTTGAAGCAGAAGTAGTCAAAGACCCGCCTACTAAGATCAAGTCCAAGGCAAAAAAAGAAGAACACCTGAATTTCCAGTTGTTACAGCATCTGGAAAAACCTGAACAAAGTGTAGATATTGTCTCTGCTTATTTTGTACCAGAAAAAGAAGGTGCAGAACGGCTCAAAAGTCTGGCTCAAAAAGATATAAAGATTCGAGTACTCACCAATTCTTATAAAGCCAATGACGTTCCTGTTGTGCATGCTTTTTATTCTAAGTACCGTAAAGATTTACTGGAACATGATGTACAGTTGTACGAATTTCTAGCGGCGCCAGATGCAGCAAACCTGAATGCCAATACCAAGGAAATTGCTGACAAGGCTAAAGTGAGCTTGAAAGGTCTGAGTCGTTCCAGTTTACACGCAAAACTGATGGCCTTAGATGAGAAACAGGTGTTTATTGGTTCATTTAATTTCGATCCGCGTTCAGCCTATCTAAATACAGAGATTGGTGTATTACTCAACAGCCCTTCCTTAGCACAAGCTGTGCATAAAACCATGGATCAGAACTTGAGTAAATATGCTTATAAATTGGTATTAGATGCCAATCAGAATATCAATTGGAAGATCCAGCAACCGAATGGTGAAATTAAAACTTTGACCAAAGAACCAAAAATGAAATGGCATCAAAAAGCCCTGTTAAAGTTTGTGTCTTGGCTTCCGCTTGAAGGGTTCATGTAACAACATGACCCCTCTTGAAAACAGATGAACCGAATAATAAAAACCAGTCGATACGACTGGTTTTTATTGAAATTTTTATATTAGGATTTTGTTTTTACTTTATAGCATTCAGCAGCGGTCAGGCCAACTGTACCTCCTGCAAGTTTGGATAATCTCTTAACACTTTCATCAGAAGGATTCTGTTTACCATAAACTTGGCTAAAGCTAGCAAAACTATTTGCCCATTTCACTGTATTTCCTTCAGAGTCTGTCAAACTAATCGCCGGTTTAGGAGTATTCGTACCGTCACCTGTTACTCTCACATTAAATAAATCAGTCAAATTCACTAATGCTCCTCCTACCACTATGGATTCGGAAGAACCATCAGTTGAGGTCTTGATGGTGGAGTTCATACCAATGAGAGCGCCGTTCAAATCGCCTAATTCCTCATTAGCGAAAACTATACGAATAGAAAGTGTATTGTCTGTTTTCTTTCTTACTACTGCAGGTACAAAGGCACGTGAAACGGTTCCAATACGATATTGTTGTACTGTTTCTACCGCATCCTCATCTTCAGAATCCTCGACCAAATAGGTTGTTTGCATTGTAGATGGATTGTATTCAGCACTACATTCATCAACTTTTGCTGTAGCAGGTTTAATATTCGTACGAATATCACCATTCTCATCAATCACAATGCCCAAATTAATTATTCTGTTTGAATCATTTGTTAAGGTAAATTTTAAATTTCCATAAAGCGGGAAAAAATAATTTTCTTGATTTCTTACATTATTTTGAGTCGTGAAAACCCTTCGGTCCAAATGTGTGATTGGATAGATTTTATAAAGATCCATCGTACCAGCAAAATTCAGTGTTCCCCCGGTTTGCTGCCACAGACCTAGCTCACGTTTTTCACTCTCATTTAAGTTATAACTCACACTCTTACCGGTCAAAACCTTATAAAAACGCTCTTTACCAGCAATCATATAATCATTATATAAGCGACCTTGTTCAATCTTGAGTTTCTCGGTAGTAGAGTCACCTACTCTGAATAGATAACCTGGTGTATTGGCAATTTGTTTTGTTTCCGGGTCAATCCATGAATTTTGGGCATCAGCAGTCATTTGTACAGGTTTAATACTACGAATTAAATGAGCATTCAGTCCACCTATCGTGGTGAAATCACCAGGATTCTGGGTTGTGCTTTCTATTTTGCCTTTCCACTGTAAGCCACTGCCGAAAGTCATCCCCTGACGGTCAGTCATCAATATAAAATGACCCAAGATATGTGTCAGGTCAGTATCTGTTAGCGAGCATTCTCGGTTAAGATTACTGCATCCTACTAACCCTTCTGAACCGGTAACATAACTACCTAAGGATTCAGTAGAAAACAGGGAAAATTCTGGCTGATAAACAGCAGCATTTGAAATATTTAATAATGCTTGAAGTACCTGTTCGGCCTGTTCTTTAGTAATCGTTGTTGGTCCCAACCATTTTTTCAGTAAGGCATCAAAATCCTGATCAGATAAAGTCTTGATTTTTTCAACAGTAATATCTTCATCTAATTGATCAAGTCCAGCTCGAATATCTTCATTTATCGCAACAGGATAGATTTCCGTTGCTGATCGTAATTGATCAGTATTTAAACCCATGGCTTGAATTAACTGGACTAAGCGAATAGCAATATCATATTGAGACAGATCACCTGCTGAGTTGGTGTTACGGATGCCCTCAGCGATATCCAATAAATTCATACGTGGATAATGAGATTTAGATGTAACATTACCAATCCTATTCATTGAGAATGAACCCAGATCTACACGTCTTTCATCTTTACCTAGAATATAGAAAGTAATTGACTGGCCTACTTTACAGGCACCTGTTGCCACACCCTTATCTACATCATATGTGGTGACAAATGTTTGCTTTGTATCATCACCACAATGGAAATCTAAAGTTTGCAATGGATAATCTAAAGCAAATTCAATACAACCCGAATTTGTGCCAATACAGGCCCCATTGACTGTACTACTATCATTATTTCCTGGAATAACATCCGCGCTTTCACCACCACATCCTTGCAGTATGATTGCCATAGCTGAGAATGCAAAAGGTAATAGTAATTTATTCTTATTCATCATGATGCTCATATCGTTATCCTTAACGGACACCTATTAATTTTAATTGTCCCTGATTACTTAATACCCGTTCCTCAACATCAATTGCTGAGGCCAATGGCGTTAATAATAAATAGTGGCTATTACGTGGTACCTGTATCATGCCTTCAATATTTTCATATTTCAGGTAATCCGATGCTGAATCATTATTTTTAAATCCACCAGCTCCTTCCAGAATACAACCTTTTTCATCCAAGAACACTGCAAAAGGCCAATAAAAAGTAGGGTCTTTTTGACGGGATGCATAAGATTGAATCTGAATATTTTGTAAAGGTTGTTTTAACTTCACCACTTCAAAGTCAAATTCATCCTTTAAAGGTGCTCGAGGCCAGAGATTGACCTGAGTATCTAATGCAATATCCTTGGCCTTTTTAAGCTTTTTATCCTGAAAACAGGTCCGTCCCATTCCCTCAGAAGCAGTTTCTGCAGAAATACGGTAGTAGGTAACAGCTAGAATGAGAGGAGTATCCTGCCCAGTAGCCCTATTTTTCTTAAATAAAGCCTGCATAACCGATTGTCCAATACCTTTTTCACGTTGAACCGTTTGCAGGCGTGTTGCTCCATTTTTAGTATCAATTATACCTTCCGGCATGGTATAGAAGCGTTTTTTACCATCCAGATTAAATTCTTTTTCCTCAAGTACTTCATTTTTGACGTATTGGTTTCCTTCTATTTCCAAAATATCAGTTTGATCATCAAGGTGCTTTTTTAAATTTTCGGCCAATGTTGGCTGGATATCTTCAGTTTTAAGAACAGACTGCTGGGCTACAATAGGTTCAATTGAATTATCAATATTCTGTTTTAAGGTGTTGTTCGATCTAGTCTCTGGAATATCTTTGGTAAAAATAGAAGAAGATAAAGTATCTGTTTTATTAATAATCCCAGAATGAGATAAGTTATTTTTATCCTCGATTGGATTATTCTGTTTAATTTTCTGTTCTCTAACGATTTGACTGCTTTGAAGTTTAGGGGGTGCAGTCATGACCTGAGATTGAGGATGTAAAATCTGATTTTTCTGATTTGATTCTAAGACCTTTTGGGTTTGAATATTATTTTTTTGTACTACCATCGGTCGACCATCTGGACCAATAATCGTATGAAATGTACCGGCATAGACATTCCCTAATTGTGTTGTTATCAACACAACTATCGTCCTTAGCCACAAATGTCCTATCATCCTGATATGCCTACCATCTTGTTCTATAGTTAAGTCCTAAAATTGTGATTTTAGTATCTGTTTTAACATTTAACCCCGCATATGGGTTTAATAATAAGTTGTTAACACCTGTCTGGTTTGAAAGGCTACTGGTATTAGCTGGGATGTTATCCTTACTGCGTAAGAAACCAATAGATAAATCGAGATCTGTGTCTGCATCAAACTTGTAGCCTACACCTAGGCCAAATAATTGAGCATTATTGATCGGTACCATCGTATTACGCTTGTTATCAGGAATAGCACTCGAACGTGGTTCATAACCCGCACGCAGCTTCAATCGGTCTGTTGCTGAGTATTCAAACCCGATTCCCCAACTCCATGGCGAGGTAAACTCAAGGGGTAATGCCAATGAAGTATCGGTAACATTTGCAGATAAAAGTTTGGCAATTTTCAATGCTGAAATTTGACGATCAAATTCGAAACGGAATTTGTCCCAGGCTTTATAATCTGTCCAACCCACATCAAAATTAACTTGTAAATCAGGCAATAATTTATATTTAATCCCCGCCTGAAAATGTGCAGGAAATTCCAGATCCATGGATACCAAACCAGATTCACTCGATGGGACAGAATTTGGGAATCCGAGAATCGCTGCAAGAATCTGCCCTGTCGGAGAAGACATCAAGCCCTTGATCATCTCCTGCGGCGCTCTGGCATTATCAATGTGATATTTACCCTTAAGGCGCATTTTTGCTGAACTTTGGTAGACCATACCAAAACTGAAATCTTCAGTAGGTTCCCATAGTACACCCAAGTTATAACTCGGGCTCAGGGATTGTTCCAGTCCAAGTTGCATTTGACCAAATTTGCCAAATGGATTCATTCCTTCTTGAGCATTACACATCCCGAGTAAAAGAATATCGGTGATAATGTCCGAGTTTTCTTTAAATGGTGTACATACCACTTCATCGATCATTCTCAGCATACCGATGAGTTCATTCGGAAAACGTAGGTCGGTTTTCATACCCATCGCTTGATATGACATTCCGACACCACCTCCAATCGAAAGCGTATCACTGACCTGATAGCCTACCGAAGGTGACAGATAGGTAATCCGCTCAAGTGCAACCTGCTGCCCCATATAGTTTGCAGGATTACCACTTTCAGCACCAAAACCCGCCATAAGAGGTGCATATACAGCTGTCGCATAAGTTGCTTTGGAGCCTGGTGGATTATAGGCAATCCCCATAGTGGGTGCAGCCACTGGCATCCCTTCACCCAGATCCACCATCTTTTTTAAAATAGGTACATATAAGCTAACGTATTCAACATCACCTCTGATCGGCCCATCTTTAAAATCAGTACATAGATCTGAATTAACCTCTGGTCCATCATTACAAACCAAAGGATCATCTGAATAACCGAAAACGTTATAACCAGCAGGGACACTGAACTCACGTCCAATATCAAAATTAGCAATAATAATCTGCTGCTCAGTTTGTAAGCCCTGAATTTTAGTCAAACCTGCCGGGTTGAAATGAACAGCATTAACTCCTGGCGGATCTGCAGTAACTGCATTACCTAGTGAAAGCGAGCGCAGGTCAACCGATAAATTTGTTCCTAATTGTGCAAATGCTGCACCTGAACAACCCGTTAAAAGAATGGCACTCACTAACGGGCTGAGTCGAATTTGTCTCATAAGACAGCCCCTTAGCGAATTTTCTTACCAAAACCTAAAATATCCAGTGGGAAAGATAGACCGAGCGAGACATCAGGTGCATCTTCTGTTAATCCTAGCCCTACAGTACCGTTGACAATTGTTTCAGGAGAGATACGTACCCCGAGGGAAATTGCAAAGGTTGAACTGGTTTGATCTGCTGGCGAGTAACTTTCACCACTTGAATATCTAAACTCTGAACCAGTATTAAAGCTTTGCTGATAGGACATTGTCATTGAGACATCGTAATTAAAGGAATAAGCAAAACCAAAAGCAAAACCACCACTGATTCCGGGTTCAAATTCATCAATTACACGGTAACCCCGACGCTGATTTAAGTCAGTTACTTTAAATCCATAATTGGCAGAAACAGAGGCAAACAATACGACTGGATCAATATATTTACGGGTACTTGCTCCCACGCCTACAGCGTAATAGCCCTTACCTGTGGATAAATCATCGGCCGCATTAATTTCATATGGACTATCACCGGTCTTAGTGGAAAGATTACCAAATAAAATGAGTGGCAGACGTCCTGCTTTTATTGGAAATGGTTCCCAACGCGCCCCAAGACTTATATCACCTAAACCTGCTGTAGACGTATCTTTCAGTAAATCTGTTTTAGTCACCAGCGGTAAAGACGCAGTTAAGGTTAAGTTATCTTTTAAACCATATTGAGCAGTGAATGTGTTAGTCAGCGTATGGGTTGCATTTTCCTGAACACGTAACTGATACAGCTGGCCTTGTGCCATTTCTAGATCTAGCTGAGTATCGCGATAATAGGTATAGTCAATATCGTAATACGATGAAATTTCACCTTGCTTAATCAGTGAATACTGACGCTCATTCGAAGTAAAGACCTCCTCAAGATTCGTTTCTTGAGATGCATCCCCTTCACGCTGTTGTAATGCAGATGAAGCTTGTACTGGCTCTGTAACTCGTTGTTCTACGGTAGTTGGTTGTGTAGATTCTGCTGTTTTCTCCTCTGTCTCAATGATTTGCTCATATCCACCTAATTCAGGTTCAGCTACAGATTCAGCAACAGTTTCTTCTACTTCTACGACTTCCTCGTATTCCCCTAATGCCGGCTCATCTGCAGCATATGCTGCCCCCATGACCATTTGAACACTAAGTGCCAAGAGAGTTTTGTTCATCCATTCACGTTTCATGTTGCATCCCACCATTTTTATTTTTCTAATTCAGTTTTTTAATTAGTTTTTACTTGCTCTTATAATAAAGTCTTAAGAAGTTATAGGTTGGCTTCCCATAGGAATCCGACTCCGGATTCATATTGGTATCCAGACGAATTGTAGATGCCTTATCCGCGATTTTTTCCATATAGAATTGGGGATATTGAAAATCTACCAATGCATAACGGTTAATCGTGGCATCCTCAACATGGCGCATATCTGAATCTTGGAGTGCCAAGAAGTTTTTACGATATTGCTCAGGCACATTGATTAAATACAGCGTATTATTTTCCCAGACCTGTTTAAAACGTTGTTCATCAAAACTAATATTGCCGAGTGCTGGATCAGCAATATAAACACGCCCGTCTTTATATGCTTTATAGACAACAAAATGTTTAAATCCTGCATAAGAAATAGGAACAATAGCCGGCTGCCCTTGTTTGACCAAGTCTTCAAATTCTCCTCTATAGCCTCCACTTTCTAAACCCAAAGCGGCTACAAAACGTTTCATATCCAGAAGAGAAAAGCTACGGCGTTCAACAATCTTATCTGTTTCACCAAATTGCATTAGGCCATTCATTACTTGCTGCTCATCCAGTTGCGTACCTACATAACCATTCAATAAGGTCGTAAGCGCTGCCGAGCCACAACTGTAGTCATAAGCTTGTCTGACAATTCCCCTAAATTGATCCTGTAAGGCAGGTTTAATCCGCACGGGCTCACGATGCATACGTACAAAAGAATCCCGACGGGAATCTAAGGTTTCGGTATAGCGAACTGTTTCAACGGGTTGTTCCTTTATATCAAAGGCTTCTTTGGCAGCGTAGTAGATCAATGCCGAGCCCAACGCGATCTCTAACATATTTTTTTACTTTTCTTATCATCGGCATGATGCGCCTAATTATTCTTTTTATAGAGTTTTCACTCTACTTCCTTGTAACTAGAAAGATACCTTTTTTTTCAAAAAAATACAGTCTTTTTTTATTTTTTTAGATAAATGATACATTCATAAAAAAAGCGCGTGTAAACACGCGCTTTTTAGGGATCAGACTAACGACCAGAAATGGTAAGCACCGAACCTGGAGTATAGCTTGTTCCATAGAAAGTCTGCATACCTTGGATTTCAATATCACCAATTGAAGTACCTTGTTTTGCACTAGCTGCTAAATTACGGTCATAGCTACCAATATGAACACCCTTTACATAGATGTCATGTGCACCACTCTCGCTGGTAATTTTAATAAAGCCTTTATTTGCAGCTGAAGAACCAAATACCTGAACATCTTGTTTAATTTTTAAGTTTGTTGAATTTGTATCAGTAACTTTGATACTTTCTATATAGATTTCACCAGGGCCATTAGTAGTAACACCAGCTGCAAGTGTTGCACCAGCAGTTGAATTATCCAAGATGCCCAAACCTTCAATTTCTAGACCACCAATCATTGTAGTATCCAGTTTGATCATTGCACCCTGTGGAGCAGCACCTAACTGAACATTGGCACTCATTTGACCAGTTTTAATAGACAGACCACTTAAAATTGCATTGTAGTTTTTGTCAGCACCTGTAAGCTTAGCACCACGCTGAACTGCACCGGCAGTATAAGCATTAGATTCTGCTACCCCAATTTCACCAATGTGAATTTCAAGACCAGAAACCTGAGCTGCAATATTCAGGAATGCACCATCCGCACTACCATCAGCATCAATTTGCAAATCTGCCAAGTTACCCGTATTTAATAGGTACTTTCCGCCATCAGAGTAGTTAGCACCAATAAAGATTGCCTGACTAGCATTACTAATTGTAGCAGTTCCTGCATTGTTTAAAGATGTTAAGGTAATCGTTCTCGCACGAGTAGGATCTGTTACACCCTGGATTACAATTGCACCAGCTTCACCTGAACCACCAATAATTGGTTTAGATACCGCTGATGCAGGAGTACCAGGATTCATAGGAATATATGTATTTGTTGCATCTTCTGCCAAACCATCATTATCATGCACAAATAACTTATCGATAGTAACCCGTGAAATACCAATACCAATATTGATACCGTCTTGACCTGTAGTTGCGCTCAATGCAGAATCATCCATGGCTTGCATTGCCATCGCATTTGCGCTGATCGCCATTGAAGAAATTAAAGCTAATTTAGTGAATTTTTTCATTCGTACTCTCCCAAGAGTATTATTTTTTTTGGTTGTGAATCACTCTTTGTCCATGATGTATTTTTATTTTACGACAGCACGAACAATTAATCCTTGAGTGATTTGCTCGCCCCCCTAAATTAGCCGTGTGTCATTTTTTGTTCAACTGTTGTTGGTCGCATTTCGTTATTCACCGATAAACGGTATATACAAGTTCTACCTCATTTTTCTTGATAATTGAGATAGAATCATCTCAGTCTCTTGAATGCTTTAAACTGAATGCATAGCCCAACTTATCAACATCTCCTATCTACTTCAAATACTTCTCCACATGCCATTTTGGAAGCATTGCGCTCCCTGGATCATGCTGTATATTTATATGACAACGGTACGCCATTTATTGCCTGCTGTGCTGAACGTTATACAGTTATACAGGATGATATTATACAAACTTATCAGGCTGTTTCTTTTAATCAGTATGAAGTCGTTGCGCCAGATTTAACTATTAATTTCACGTCTAAATCAACCTCGGACTCTACAAGATTTAATGGCGGCTTTGTAGGATTCATTTCTTATGACTACGCAGCTCAGCAGCAAGTTCATTATAGACAGCGCCAGCAGCCAGCACTTTTTATTGGGCAATTCTCTACTTATTTAGAACTCAACCCTCAAGGATGGATTTTTAAAAGTAGTGATCCTCAAGCGAAACATATTTTTCAGCAGATTCAGGCTTTACTTGATCAATTCCAGGATAAGTCTGAATTTAATTTAGTTTCTCCATGTACAGCGCGTTGGAATAAATCGGCTTATCAGGAGGCTTTCAGTCAGGTTCAGGAATATATCAAAGCTGGTGATTGTTATCAGATCAACCTGACTCAAGAATTTTCAGCACAAGCTAAAGGCTCTGTGTTAGCTACAGCAGAACAATTTTGGCAGCTAACCAATGCACCTTATGCTGGTTATTTACGCGTAGGTGAGTTTGAGCTGTTAAGTTGTTCACCAGAACTGTTTATTGAGTTTCAATCTGAGCGACGGATTATTACCAAACCGATCAAAGGCACGATGCCGCGTTATATAGATCCAATATTGGATGAACAGTCCAAACAGACCTTAAAAAATTCTGAGAAAGATCAAGCTGAAAATGTGATGATCGTGGATTTATTACGTAATGATTTAAGTGTTTATGCGGAAACTGGCTCAGTTAAAACACCAAAGCTGTTCAATATTGAAAGCTTTAATCAAGTTCATCATATGGTTAGTGAGGTACAAGCTACATTAAAAAAAGATGTAAATCCATTTAATGTTTTAATGTCCGCCCTTCCTGGCGGATCTATTACTGGTGCACCTAAAATCCGTGCCATGCAGATTATTGAAGAACTTGAAGATGCGCCACGAGGTGCATATTGTGGCTCAATGGGGTATTTTAATTTTGATGGAACTGGTTCCTGGAATATTCTGATCCGCTCAATACAGAAATACCAAAATGAGATGTCACTATGGGCTGGTGGCGGGATTACCATTTCATCAGACTGCGATGCCGAATACCAGGAATGTTTTGATAAAGTCGAAGCTATGTTGAATCTACTCAATACTTGGTACACACCTGAATAAATAAAAAAACGACTCAATTGAGTCGTTTTTTTATGAATCTCACCCCTTGATGAGCATTGCTCCGCAAGGGATAGATTCACTTAAATCAAAATCTCATTTTTCAATGTATCAATCAAACGTTGATTCTGCTCATCTGTACCAATAGTAATACGTAAGAACTGATTGATACGTGGCTTATTAAAATAGCGCACGATAATACCATGTTCACGTAATTCAGATGCTAACTCACCTGCATCTTTGCTTGGGAATGATGCAAAAATGAAATTAGCACTTGATGGTAAGACTTTAAATCCAAGTTCACTAAGTTGTGCTGTTAATTTCTCACGGCTCGCTATTACTTTGGCATTTTGCGCTTCAAAGTAAGCTTGGTCTTCAAAGGAAGCTACTGCTGCTGCAATGGCAAAACGATCCATTGGATAAGAGTTAAAGCTGTTTTTAACCGCTTCCAATGCTGCAATTAAATGTGGCTGCGCAATCGCAAAACCAACCCGTAGACCTGCTAATGAGCGGGACTTAGACGTCGTTTGGCATACCACCAAATTGTCGTATTTCTCAACCAACGCCACCGCTGATTCTGCACCAAAGTCGACATAGGCTTCGTCAATCACCACAACCGAATTTGGATTAGCTTGAAGCACTTCTTCAATTGCAGATAAACCCAGTGCAATACTGGTTGGTGCATTTGGATTGGTAATAATGATGCCGCCATTTGGCTGTTTATAGTCATCGACTACAATTTCAAAATCATCATTGAGCGGCAATACTTTGGTTTCGACACCAAAGAATTGGCTGTATACAGGATAGAAACTATAGGTAATATCTGGATAGAGCAATGGCAATTCTTGAACAAAGAATGCTTTGAAAATATGCGCTAAAACTTCATCCGAACCATTGCCGACAAAGACTTGCTCAACTGGCACACTTTGCTGTTTCGCAATCGCGTGTTTCAGTTCAGAAGCATCAGGGTCAGGATACAAACGTAAAACATCTGCACCATTTGCTAATACTTTCTGGACTGCTTCCACCACTTTTGGTGACGGTGGATATGGATTTTCATTGGTATTTAATTTTAAAAGATTTTGGATTTTTGGCTGTTCACCCGGTGTGTACGGCTCAAGCTCACGTACTTCAGGGCTCCAAAAACGCATTTGTTCTGTGGTGATATTCATTTTTAAATTCTCAAAATTCCCTCTCCTGCTAGGAGAGGGTTAGGGAGAGGTGTATCAATTCCCCCTCTCCTAACCTCTCCCAAAGGGAGAGGAAAATTTATTTCTTAATAAATTTCTGTTTAATATCTTATTGATAACGATAACGAGCAGAACGTGCATGCGCATCAAGATTTTCTTCTTGCGCCAAAATGTCTGCAGTTTTCGCTAATGATTTCACGCCTTGTTCTGAGCACATAATCAAGCTTGAACGTTTTTGGAAATCATATACACCAAGTGGTGATGAAAAACGTGCTGTACCCGAAGTTGGTAAGACATGATTTGGCCCTGCACAGTAGTCACCAATCGCTTCAGGGGTGTAACGCCCCATGAAGATCGCACCAGCATGACGAATATCTTCAGCCATTTCTTCGGCTTCATCTAAACACAGCATCAAATGTTCTGGTGCTACTTGGTTAATGAGTTCAGCACCTTCAGCACGGTCTTTCACTAAAACTAATGCACCACGGTTTTCAATCGATGTACGAGCAATCTCAGCTTTTGGTAAAGCTTCTAAGTGTTTTTCAATCCATTCGCCGACTGCATTTAACAGAGCTTCATCAGGTGTAATGAATACTGCTTGCGCAACCGTGTCATGCTCAGCTTGTGACAATAAATCCATTGCCAGCCACTCAGCATTATTTTCACCTTCTGCATACACTAGAATTTCAGAAGGTCCGGCAATCATATCGATACCGACTTGACCAAATACCGCACGTTTTGCCGCAGCAACGAAACGGTTACCGGGGCCTGTGATTTTATCTACAGATGGAATGTTTTCTGTACCATAGGCTAATGCTGCAACCGCTTGCGCACCACCAATGGTAAATACACGGGTCACGCCTGCCAAATATGCTGCTGCAAGTACCAATGGATTCAAGTCACCATTTGGCGCAGGTACCACCATAATAATTTCAGGTACACCTGCAACATGGGCAGGTACTGCATTCATCAATACTGAAGATGGATACGATGCCAAACCGCCCGGTACATAAATACCCACACGATCAAGTGGTGTGACTTTTTGACCTAAGGTATTACCTAAAGCATCGACATAGGTCCAGCCATCTTGCTTTTGTGCTTGGTGGAATTCACGTACACGGTTGGCAGCGAGTTCTAAAGCTTCACGCACTTCAACTGTTAAACCATCAAAGGCAGCTTTCAATTGTTCTTGAGTCAGTTCCAGATCTGAAAATTGATGCGCTGGATGTCGATCGAACTGCTGAGTAAGTTTAAGAACATGAGCATCACCATGCTGACGCACATCAGCAATGATTTGATCTACGGTTTTTAAAAGTTCAGGATCACTCACTGTTTCAAAAGCTAACAAGTCAGCAAATACCTGCTTGAAGTTTTGATCTTGAGTCGATAAACGTCGCATCAATTTACCCACAAGGTTGATATGGAAAAGATTAGTTTACCTGTTTTAACAGGCTTTGTGGTTATCTATCTACTTTCTTGAGCATGAGTTTTATTGGAAATAGCTTTCGGCAAAATTGATGATTTCTCTAAAATATCAATAAATTTCGAGATATAAAAAAACCGCCCCTATGGACGGTCTTTTAGAACAATGAAAAATTAAGCTTTTTTCGCTTGCTCACGTGCTTCAACCGCTTGTTCAAGCTGTGCCAAAATTGGATTTAACAACACTTGTTTACGTTTAAAGCTGGCTTTATTGACGATCAAACGTGAAGATACTTTACAGATCTCTTCCAGTGGCTCTAGGCCGTTAGCACGAAGGGTATTACCCGTATCGACAACGTCAACGATATAATCACCCAGGCCCACAAGCGGTGCAAGTTCCATAGAACCATAAAGCTTGATCACATCAACCTGCTCACCTAGGCTTGCATAATATTGACGGGTTAAATTCACATACTTAGTCGCAATTTTAAGACGGCCTTTCGGACGTTCCATGCCAACCTTGCCTGCTGTCATCAGTTTACAGTTGGCAATTTTTAGATCTAATGGCTCATAGACATTTTGCGCGCCATGCTCCATCAACACATCTTTACCTGCCACACCGATGTCTGCTGCGCCATTTTCAACATAGGTTGGCACATCAGAAGCACGTAAAATCAGAATACGAACTTGTTTATGGGTCGTCGGGAAAATCAGCTTTCGCGACTTATCCGGGTCTTCCAGCAGGTTAATACCTGCCGTTTCAAGTAACGGTAGAGTTTCTTTTAAAATACGGCCCTTACTTAATGCTAAAGTTAAACCATGATCAAAATTGCCCATTACGTCAAAGTTTGGATCATCGTTTCTCATATCGCTCATTAACTTACTCGCTTAATTTGGGCACCTAAACCTTGTAACTTCGCTTCGACATCTTCATAACCGCGGTCAATATGATAGATACGGTCAATCACTGTTTCCCCTTCAGCGGCAAGCGCTGCCAGTACCAAAGAGAATGAAGCGCGTAAATCTGTCGCCATCACCGGTGCTGCAGAAAGTTTTTCCACACCCATCACCACAGCATCATTACCTTCAACCTGAATATTCGCCCCCATACGAGCTAACTCAGGAACATGCATGAAACGGTTTTCAAAAATCGTTTCGGAAATTGTCGCAAAACCGCGGCCAATTGCATTCACTGCCATTAGCTGAGCCTGCATATCTGTTGGAAATTCTGGATGCGGCAAAGTACGGAAGCTAACTGCTTTCGGACGTTTACCCATCATATCCAGTTCAATCCAGTCGTCACCACGTGTAACTTCTGCACCCATTTCTTCAAATTTTTCCAATACTGATTCAAGCAGGTTTGGATCTGTATTCGTTGTTTTTACTTTACCACCAGTAATTGCAGCAGCAGCTAAATATGAACCAGTTTCAATACGGTCAGCAACCACAGCATATTCACAGCCATGCAGGCTTTCAACACCAGTGACAATCAGCGTATCTGTGTCTAAACCTTCAATCTTGGCACCCATTTTAATCAGCATTTGCGCAAGATCGGTAATTTCAGGTTCACGTGCTGCATTACGGATTGTCGTTACGCCATCTGCCAGCACAGCCGCCATCAGAATATTTTCGGTACCACCCACAGTCACCATGTCAAAGACAACTTCGCCACCTTTCAGACGACCATCAACTTTGGCATGGACATAACCAGCTTCCACCTGAATTTCAGCACCAAGCGCTTCCAAAGCTTTTAAATGCTGATCAACAGGACGAGAACCAATCGCACAACCGCCAGGTAAAGACACCTGTGCACTACCGTAGCGCGCCAGCAATGGACCAAGCACCAAAATGGATGCACGCATAGTTTTTACTAACTCATATGGTGCAAACTGGTTATCCAGGGTTGAAGTATCCGCAACCACAGTATCACCTTCATATTTCATGGTGATCCCGAGACCGGCAATAAGCTTAACCAATGTGTTTACATCTTTCAGATTAGGCACATTGGTCAAGGTAATGGGAGTATCTGCAAGAATCATTGCAGCCAGTAGTGGAAGTGCTGCGTTTTTCGCACCGGAAATACGCACTTCACCTTCGAGCTTATTGCCGCCCTGAATTAAAAATTTATCCATTAATCTATTAAGCTCCAAATAAGCTTGCTTTGCGCCATTCTTCTTTGGTCATTGCGCGAATTGTTACGGCATGGACTTCACCACTGGCGATATAAGAATTGAGAGGAGCATAAACAGCTTGTTGTCGAGCAACTGGTCGCTTACCATCGAATTGATCATCCACAATACGGAGATCATATTTGCCGCCCTGACCACTCACAGCAATGTCAGCCTCTGGGAACGCGGCTTTTAAGATTTCAGCGAGCTGTTCATTATTCATCACAAGACCTCTTATAGGACTAAGGGTGTAAAACGGATCATTTTACTATAAATAAAAAAAATAATTCATTAGTCACATACATTATATATATAAAAAAAGAGGCTTTTAAAAACCTCTTTTTCCATTCTGCCCGATTATAAAGCCAATGGCTGATAATTCAGGTTCATTTTTCGATATCGATCAATTTGTTTTTTTAATTTTTCTGTCAAAAGCTTGATCGAGGTATACATATCATCGGCATTGGCATGCGCAAAAAATTCGATTCCCGGTAATCTGATAATCGCTTCCGCAATATGATTACTGCTTCCTTTTTTAGAGCGCTTATCAATCTGATGATCTTTTGAAAGTTTAACCTGCATACTGTTCACTTGATCCAGATGTTTAGTCATCTGCTGGAACTTTGTTTTTATAGTATCTTCAATTGCTGGCGTAATAGATAAATGATGTCCACGAATTGTTATTTGCATAGTTCTATCCCTCAACTTCGTTAGGATTAGACGAGTCACAGTCAAATGATTCGATGACAATAACCAATGCAAGGTTACAGTTCAGAAATTGGATCAAATCATTTTACGGTTCCTCAAAAGAAAAAGAGATTCATCATAGTGTCATGATGAATCTCTAGAATAGTCAGATTTTAAAACTTAGATCAAGACCTTTCGTTCAGAAGATGAAGGAATATGTAACGATTCACGATATTTAGCGACTGTACGTCTTGCTACATCAATACCTTCCTCTTTTAACATATTGGCAATTGCATTATCCGACAACGGCTTACGTATATTTTCCTCAGAAATCAATTTCTTAATCTTGGCACGAATCGCAGTTGAAGATGCTTCCCCACCCGAAGTCGTACCGACATGACTGGAAAAGAAATATTTCAATTCAAAAAGACCACGCGGTGTCAGCATGTATTTATTGGTTGTCACCCGGGAAACTGTTGATTCATGGAGCTCCACTTCTTCAGCAATATCACGTAATACTAGAGGTTTCATCCCTTCAGCACCAATTTCTAAAAAAGCTTTTTGATGTTCGACAATACAAGTGGCTACTTTTAACAAAGTCTTATGACGTTCATCGATACTCTTAATGAAATTTTTGGCTTCCAGCATCTGATTTCTTAAATACTGGTTGTCATCACTTTGATCCGCACGACGAATCATATTGGCATAAAACGAATTCACACGTAGTTTTGGCATCACGTCAGGATTCAACATTACTTGCCAGCAGTCATTCTTTTTCAACACGACAACATCGGGCACCTGATAATCAGATTCACGATCTTCAAATTCCAGACCAGGATGTGGCTTTAAGGTTTTAAGTAAATCTACTGCACAGCGCAACTGCTCTGGATTCAAACCAGTTTGCTTAATCAGCCGAGGTAATTCATTAGTAATGAGTAGTTCATAATGCTGTAGCAGCTTGATTGCATCATTACGACAAGGTGTGGAAGCGGGCAAATTATCCAGCTGAACCATCAGGCATTCAGCCAAATTGCGCGAACCGACACCAATAGGCTCTAATCGTTGAATATGTTTGAGTACTACAAGGACTTCATCATCTTCAATTTCTTCCTCATAGTCCATGCTTTGCAGCAAGTGTTGAACTGAGGCTGTAATTTCCGAAATATCAACTTCAAGAAAACCTTTATCATCCAAGGAGTCGATAATGCAATGTGCAATCAACTTATCAATCTTAGAAAAATGTAGCAGATTTACCTGTTCAATGAGATGTTGCTGTAGGCTTAAATGTCCCTGACGATTATCTTCACGTTCTTCGTATTCAGCTGCACCCAAGCTGGTTGGTTGATGAGTATATACATCATCCCAATCGGTATCTACAGGCAAATCATCAGGCAAATGATCTGCATTCAATTCATTGGTTAAGTCTTTTTGGTCAGGCTCAAGTTCAGAAGTAGACAAACTTTCTAAATTTGATTGTTCTTCAACTTTTTCCAGCAAAGGATTACTATCTAGCTGTAACTGAATTTCTTGTTCAAGTTCCAGACTCGACAGTTGCAATAAACGAATTGCTTGCTGTAATTGTGGAGTTAATGACAGCGAGTTCGCAACTTTTAAGCCCACTGATAATTTCATTGTTACCCCTCATTATTCAAACCGCGCTTTATAAGCAATTTTTATGCCGCTTTAATTTTTTATAACATAGATTTGTTAAATTACATACAATTCCTTGCATTTTTTATGCACCATTTAAGCTATTCATTTTAAATATTAATATTAATTAGTATCTTATTTTTATCAAATGATCTTATCTGCTTTTAAAAATTCGAAATAAATTAAAAAATTATATAAAAAAAACACCCCCTGTCATTTGACAGGGGGTGTTTAGAATAATGAGCTGGCGATGACTTACTCTCACATGGGTAACCCCACACTACCATCAGCGCTAAGAGGTTTCACTTCTGAGTTCGGGAAGGGATCAGGTGGTTCACTCTTGCTATGGTCGCCAGCACAACTGTTTATGGATACTCACTTAGGTCTTATTTAGATGCCTGAGCTTTCTACCAAATAGAATTCATTAACAGGGATACTTGAGTTGTATATTTTGTTCTTAAGCGTTAACTAAATCAAGTTACTTTGCTTAATATCGAATCAATTGAGCGTTATACAACAACTGTTTGGGTGTTGTATAGTCAAGCCTCACGAGCAATTAGTATTGGTCAGCTTCACATATCACTATGCTTCCACATCCAACCTATCAACGTCGTAGTCTTCAACGGCTCTTTAGGTGACATAAAGTCACAGGGAAATCTTATCTTGAGGTAGGCTTCCCGCTTAGATGCTTTCAGCGGTTATCCCTTCCGAACATAGCTACCCGGCGATGCGACTGGCGTCACAACCGGTACACCAGAGGTTCGTCCACTCTGGTCCTCTCGTACTAGGAGCAGATCCTCTCAAATTTCCAGCGCCCACGGTAGATAGGGACCGAACTGTCTCACGACGTTCTAAACCCAGCTCGCGTACCTCTTTAAATGGCGAACAGCCATACCCTTGGGACCTGCTTCAGCCCCAGGATGAGATGAGCCGACATCGAGGTGCCAAACACCGCCGTCGATATGAACTCTTGGGCGGTATCAGCCTGTTATCCCCAGAGTACCTTTTATCCGTTGAGCGATGGCCCTTCCATACAGAACCACCGGATCACTAAGACCTACTTTCGTACCTGCTCGACTTGTGGGTCTCGCAGTTAAGCGCGCTTTTGCCTTTATACTCTACGCGTGATTTCCGACCACGCTGAGCGCACCTTCGTACTCCTCCGTTACTCTTTAGGAGGAGACCGCCCCAGTCAAACTACCCACCAGACATGGTCCTCGTCCCGGATAACGGGACAGAGTTAGAACCTCAATATTACCAGGGTGGTATTTCAAGGACGGCTCCATCGCAACTAGCGTCGCGACTTCAAAGCCTCCCACCTATCCTACACAAGTAAGATCAAAGTTCAATGTCAAGCTGCAGTAAAGGTTCACGGGGTCTTTCCGTCTAGCCGCGGGTACACCGCATCTTCACGGCGATTTCGATTTCACTGAGCCTCTGCTGGAGACAGCGCCCCCATCATTATGCCATTCGTGCAGGTCGGAACTTACCCGACAAGGAATTTCGCTACCTTAGGACCGTTATAGTTACGGCCGCCGTTTACTGGGGCTTCGATCAATAGCTTCGCTTGCGCTAACCACATCAATTAACCTTCCAGCACCGGGCAGGCATCACACCCTATACGTCCACTTTCGTGTTTGCAGAGTGCTATGTTTTTAATAAACAGTTGCAGGGGCCTGGTTTCTGAGGCTGCCAACAGCTCAAGGAGCAAGTCCTATCACCGCCGGCAGCGTACCTTCTCCCGAAGTTACGGTACCATTTTGCCTAGTTCCTTCAGCAGAGTTCTCTCAAGCGCTTTGGTCTACTCGACCTGACCACCTGTGTCGGTTTCGGGTACGATTCCTGTTTAACTGAAGCTTAGAGACTTTTCCTGGAAGTATGGTATCAGCCACTTCACTGTACAAGTACAGCTTGCTATCAGTTCTCAGCATAGAGTACCCCGGATTTGCCTAAGATACATGCCTACAACCTTCCACCTGGACAACCAACGCCAGGCTGACTTAACCTTCTCCGTCCTCTCATCGCATTAAACAGAAGTATTGGAATATTAACCAATTTCCCATCGACTACGCCTCTCGGCCTCGCCTTAGGGGTCGACTCACCCAGCCCCGATTAACGTTGGACTGGAACCCTTGGTCTTTCAGCGAGCGGGTTTTTCACCCGCTTTGTCGTTACTCACGTCAGCATTCGCACTTCTGATACCTCCAGCAGACTTCTCAATCCACCTTCATCGGCTTACAGAACGCTCCCCTACCACTTACACTAATGTGTAAATCCGCAGCTTCGGCATATAGTTTTAGCCCCGTTACATCTTCCGCGCAGGCCGACTCGACTAGTGAGCTATTACGCTTTCTTTAAAGGGTGGCTGCTTCTAAGCCAACCTCCTAGCTGTCTATGCCTTCCCACATCGTTTCCCACTTAACTATAATTTAGGGGCCTTAGCTGGCGGTCTGGATTGTTTTCCTCTTGACTACGGACGTTAGCACCCGCAGTCTGTCTCCCGGATAGTACTCATTGGTATTCGGAGTTTGCATCGGTTTGGTAAGTCGGGATGACCCCCTAGCCGAAACAGTGCTCTACCCCCAATGGTATTCGTCCGAGGCGCTACCTAAATAGCTTTCGGGGAGAACCAGCTATCACCGAGTTTGATTAGCCTTTCACCCCTATCCACAAGTCATCCCCTGGCTTTTCAACGACAGTGGGTTCGGTCCTCCAGTCAGTGTTACCTAACCTTCAACCTGCTCATGGATAGATCACCCGGTTTCGGGTCTATACCCAGCAACTAAACGCCCTATTAAGACTCGGTTTCCCTACGGCTCCCCTATACGGTTAACCTTGCTACTGAATATAAGTCGCTGACCCATTATACAAAAGGTACGCAGTCACCAAACAAGTTGGCTCCCACTGCTTGTATGCATGCGGTTTCAGGATCTATTTCACTCCCCTCACAGGGGTTCTTTTCGCCTTTCCCTCACGGTACTGGTTCACTATCGGTCAGTCAGGAGTATTTAGCCTTGGAGGATGGTCCCCCCATATTCAGACAAGGTTTCACGTGCCTCGCCCTACTCGACATCATCATATCAGCCCTTTCGTGTACAGGACTATCACCCACTATGGTTGCACTTCCCAGAGCATTCCACTAAAACTGATATGACTTAATGGGCTGTTCCCCGTTCGCTCGCCGCTACTGAGGGAATCTCAATTGATTTCTTTTCCTAGAGGTACTGAGATGTTTCACTTCCCTCCGTTCGCCTCGTATGACTATGTATTCATCATACGATACCTGGCTTATACCAGGTGGGTTTCCCCATTCAGACATCTCCGGATCACAGGATATTTGCCGCCTCCCCGGAGCTTTTCGCAGGCTATCACGTCTTTCTTCGCCTCTGACTGCCAAGGCATCCACCACATGCACTTAATTACTTGACTATACAACCCCAAACAGTCGTTAATCCTTACAAGTAAGATTAACAACAAGATCAACTAGTAAACTAGCCTTTCTCACAGTTAGAGTTTCGTGCACTTAAGCACCGTACAGCTTCAATTAGATTCATATACCAAAACGCTTGATTCAGTTTAATCGCTAGAACTCATTTCATCCAACTTTCACAATTGCTTGTTAGGTTGTTTAAAACGAGTTTGAACAAATTATTTCAACTCAAATATATTCTGTTAATGATTCACTGTATCCTCGTCGGACTACAGTCAACTGCGATAAATCACAGAGCTTAATAACAATGCCGCGCATTATACGCAACTTAATCACTAAGCTCTATAAGCTATCAGTTCGTTTGCTTACTACGTAGTCTTTCAACTGCGCGAAGCGTAGCTTCTTGCTTAAATTTCAAGGAAAAGCATGCTTTTCTTGTCTTGAAATTTGGTGGAGACTAGGAGAGTCGAACTCCTGACCTCCTGCGTGCAAAGCAGGCGCTCTACCAACTAAGCTAAGTCCCCAGCTTATCAATAAGTCAATGTTCTGATCTTCTGTTTTACTCTGCAATTGCTTGCTTCGTCAGTAGTGGTGGGTCTGACAAGACTTGAACTTGTGACCCCACGCTTATCAAGCGTGTGCTCTAACCAACTGAGCTACAGACCCTCAGATACATCGTCATGAAGAACAACTTGTTGTGGATTCTTACCAATCGTCAATCTTTCGTTAAGGAGGTGATCCAGCCGCAGGTTCCCCTACGGCTACCTTGTTACGACTTCACCCCAGTCATCGGCCACACCGTGGTAAGCGTCCTCCTTGCGGTTAGACTACCTACTTCTGGTGCAACAAACTCCCATGGTGTGACGGGCGGTGTGTACAAGGCCCGGGAACGTATTCACCGCGGCATTCTGATCCGCGATTACTAGCGATTCCGACTTCACGCAGTCGAGTTGCAGACTGCGATCCGGACTACGATCGGCTTTTTGAGATTAGCATCCTCTCGCGAGGTAGCAACCCTTTGTACCGACCATTGTAGCACGTGTGTAGCCCTGGCCGTAAGGGCCATGATGACTTGACGTCGTCCCCGCCTTCCTCCAGTTTGTCACTGGCAGTATCCTTAAAGTTCCCGGCATTACCCGCTGGCAAATAAGGAAAAGGGTTGCGCTCGTTGCGGGACTTAACCCAACATCTCACGACACGAGCTGACGACAGCCATGCAGCACCTGTATCTAAGTTCCCGAAGGCACCAATCCATCTCTGGAAAGTTCTTAGTATGTCAAGGCCAGGTAAGGTTCTTCGCGTTGCATCGAATTAAACCACATGCTCCACCGCTTGTGCGGGCCCCCGTCAATTCATTTGAGTTTTAGTCTTGCGACCGTACTCCCCAGGCGGTCTACTTATCGCGTTAGCTGCGCCACTAAAGCCTCAAAGGCCCCAACGGCTAGTAGACATCGTTTACGGCATGGACTACCAGGGTATCTAATCCTGTTTGCTCCCCATGCTTTCGTACCTCAGCGTCAGTATTAGGCCAGATGGCTGCCTTCGCCATCGGTATTCCTCCAGATCTCTACGCATTTCACCGCTACACCTGGAATTCTACCATCCTCTCCCATACTCTAGCTTTCCAGTATCGAATGCAATTCCTAAGTTAAGCTCAGGGATTTCACATCCGACTTAAAAAGCCGCCTACGCACGCTTTACGCCCAGTAAATCCGATTAACGCTCGCACCCTCTGTATTACCGCGGCTGCTGGCACAGAGTTAGCCGGTGCTTATTCTGCGAGTAACGTCCACTCACTTTAGGTATTAACTAAAGGAGCCTCCTCCTCGCTTAAAGTGCTTTACAACCAAAAGGCCTTCTTCACACACGCGGCATGGCTGGATCAGGCTTCCGCCCATTGTCCAATATTCCCCACTGCTGCCTCCCGTAGGAGTCTGGGCCGTGTCTCAGTCCCAGTGTGGCGGATCATCCTCTCAGACCCGCTACAGATCGTCGCCTTGGTAGGCCTTTACCCCACCAACTAGCTAATCCGACTTAGGCTCATCTATTAGCGCAAGGTCCGAAGATCCCCTGCTTTCCCCCGTAGGGCGTATGCGGTATTAGCATTCCTTTCGGAATGTTGTCCCCCACTAATAGGCAGATTCCTAAGCATTACTCACCCGTCCGCCGCTAGGTCCAGTAGCAAGCTACCTTTCCCCGCTCGACTTGCATGTGTTAAGCCTGCCGCCAGCGTTCAATCTGAGCCATGATCAAACTCTTCAGTTTAAAATCAATAGTGCTTTATTCAAAACACCAAATCTGGCTCATCAATTTTCTGACATTCATTTCTCAAATAAACTTCGAGTAATTTCTACCATTCAATCAATGAAAATAATTTCGATCAATCAACCAGTAAAAATCCACACAAGTTGTTCTTCATAATCTCTTAATGATCTTCTTAATACTTCGTCAGCATCAAGCTAGGTCGGCTATATTACGCTTTCTTTTCAGAAAGTCAACTAGTAATGAAAACAATTTTTAAACTTTCTTTCTAAAACCCAACTCAACCACTCTATGCTAAGTCACTGTTTTATCAGAAGTTTTAATCTTCATCACCGCCGATGGATGTGCATTCTACAGTATTTCACTCCACGTGCAACCCCCTTTTTCAACAAAAACCACCGTCTGTTTATTTATTCTACAAAAAACCAGTTTTTCTCTATCTTTTGATTAAAAATGGTACAGAATCAGGCACGTTACTTAATATTTTCTTTGTTTTTCTTATAAAAAGCTTCATTACCTTTCTAAATCTGCATATAAACTGATTACTCTTCATATAATTTTTATTTAAATATTCATTATCTTTTATTTTAGCAGCCGCTCATTCTTATCATTTCAAAAAATAATTTTTCATACTTTTAAAACATATCCTCAAGAAAAACCCCGATAAATATCTTTTAGCGAAATATAGATAATTACTTCAAGCTCGTTATTTTCAATAAGTAGTGTCGCAATAATGGTTTCAGCATCGTTATTACTTATGGTTATATTATTGGACCACCAATCAGTGATCACATCAGACGAAAGCAAAGTTATCTCAGTAAAGTCAGACAATATACAAAGCAGAATATTTAAAGAAATAAGTAATCTAATTGAGAAGTAATTTAAGAACTCATTCTAATTTGATTTGAATTATTAAATTTCAGGCATAAAAAAACCGCTTAACGCGGTATCTTTTATCTCGACCATCTTTAAGGAGATGGTCGGAGCAGTAGGATTCGAACCTACGACCCCCTGGTCCCAAACCAGGTGCACTACCAGGCTGTGCTATGCTCCGATTTCAACTTTAAAAGTTGGGGTGAATGACGGGATTCGAACCCGCGACAACTGGAATCACAATCCAGGGCTCTACCAACTGAGCTACATCCACCATCATTTTGATTCTAAAATACCAGGCAACCAAATGGCGCGCCTGACAGGATTCGAACCTGTGACCATCCGCTTAGAAGGCGGATGCTCTATCCAACTGAGCTACAAGCGCTTTACCGATGATACTTATCATCCGCCTTGAAGAATTGGTCGGAGCAGTAGGATTCGAACCTACGACCCCCTGGTCCCAAACCAGGTGCACTACCAGGCTGTGCTATGCTCCGATTCATCTCAGCTTTCGTATCAAGCTTATCGCTTGGTACGGTGTGCATTCTAGGCGCGACGCCCAAAGACGTCAACACCTATATTTAAAAAAAATCAAAAAATCGCTTCAAGCGTATATTTATCAAGCATTTCAGACATTTTTTATACAAATCCTAACGTTTTAGACTGGCACTAAAGTCCAACATCCGGTCAAGTGGTAATTTTGCCCGTTCTGCCAAAGCAGGATTGACATGAATTTCCTGATCACCATGTTGCAACACATGCAGAATACCATCAAGTTCATTCATCGCCATCCAAGGACAATGCGCACATGAGCGGCAGGTAGCTCCCTCGCCAGCAGTTGGTGCTTCAATCAGGATCTTGTCCGGTACCGCCTGCTGCATTTTGTAGAATATACCGCGATCTGTTGCCACAATTAGTCGCTCATTAGGCAAAGTCTGAGCAGCTTTAATGAGTTGCGAGGTACTTCCAACAGCATCTGCAATTTCAACTACAGACATAGGGGATTCAGGATGTACCAGTACCGCAGCATCTGGATACAACGCTTTCATATTGGCAATGCCACGTGACCGGAATTCTTCATGCACAATGCACGCACCATCCCATAGCAACATATCGGCACCGGTTTTCTTTTGAATATAACGACCAAGATGCTGATCTGGCGCCCAAATGATTTTTTCACCTAAGCTATCTAAATGCTCGATAATTTCTACTGCACAGCTTGACGTCACCACCCAGTCCGCACGTGCTTTTACAGCTGCCGAAGTATTGGCGTAAACCACTACAGTATGATCAGGATGAGCATCGCAAAACTTGGTAAATTCATCGACAGGACAGCCGAGATCCAGTGAACAGGTCGCTTCCAATGTTGGCATAAGTACAGTTTTATTCGGTGATAAAATTTTTGAAGTTTCCCCCATAAATTTTACACCAGCGACGACCAAAGTAGACGCTGGATGATCGCGACCAAAACGAGCCATTTCCAATGAATCAGACACACAACCACCGGTGAGTTCTGCCAGTTCCTGAACTTCAGGATCGCAGTAATAATGTGCGACCAGTACAGCATCACGCTTTTTAAGCTCTGCCTGGATCTGTGCAAACTTTTCCTGCTTGGCCTGTTCACTTAACTGATGCTCTTTCGTCTCACCCAGGCGGTCCAAATGTGCCTGCACGATTGATTTAGCTTCATTGGCTATCAGTTTGGTTGCATCATTCATAACAACATCTTCTCTTTTCCTATATGCCTGCCTTACGCCAGACATCCACCCTACATCACATACCGGTCAGTTTTGGCAATATGCCTTTTTTTGACCATTCAATAAAAATTTTAAAAGTATAAAAAAGCCTCCAGACGGAGGCTTTTGAATTAAATCAGCATTATGAACGATAGTCCGCATTGATTCGGACATAGTCATAAGACAGGTCACAGGTATAAACCGTATCTTTCGCTGTACCTCGTCCAAGGTCAACACGAATAGTCATTTCTGCCTGAGACATCACTCGCGCACCAGCTTCTTCCGTGTAATCTGCCGCTGCACCACCATCTTTACAGATTTGTACATCATCTAACCAAACCTGAATTTTTGCAACGTCTAAGTTTGCCACACCAGCATAACCAATCGCAGCCAGGATACGCCCCCAGTTTGGATCAGAAGCAAAGATCGCTGTTTTCACCAGCGGAGAATGGGCAATACTATAGGCAATATCACAACATTCTTGTGTATTCGCCCCACCCTCAACTGCCACAGTGATAAATTTGGTCGCGCCTTCACCATCACGTACGATCAATTGAGCCAAACGTTTCATGGTACGTGCAAGTACTTCAAGAACTACTGCATAACGTGGATCTTCAGTAGAGCTGATTTCAACACCGCCCGCCTGTCCAGTCGCAATAAAAATACAAGAGTCATTGGTTGAAGTATCACCATCAATAGTAATACGGTTGAATGACACGTTCACTGTTGTAGATAGCAACTGTTGAACCAGTTCACGGCTAATCGGTGCATCGGTGGCTACATACCCTAACATGGTCGCCATATTCGGACGAATCATGCCCGCACCTTTAGAAATACCAGTCATGGTATAGGTGATGCCATCTATTTCGAACTGTTCAGAAGCACCTTTTGGTGTGGTGTCTGTGGTCATAATCCCTGTCGCTGCATCTACCCATGCATCATCACGCAATGAGTCTAGTGCTGGCTGTAAACCGCTCAATAGGCGCTCCATTGGTAGTTGCTCACCAATCACACCTGTTGAGAATGGAAGTACTTCCTCTGGTTTTACGCCAGCAATCTCAGCAAGCTTTGCACAAGTTGCTTCTGCATTTGCCATACCGGTTGGGCCTGTACCAGCATTTGCATTACCCGTATTAATCACTAAATAACGTGGATTGCCTACTGTCAAATGTGCCTTAGACACATGAACCGGTGCTGCACAAAAAGCATTTTGGGTAAATACACCTGCAACATTGGAGCCTTCAGCCAGTTCAAATATCACCAGGTCACGTCGGTTCTGATAGCGCACATACGCTTCTGCCGAACCAATTTTTACCCCTTTCACCACATGCATCTGTGGCATAGATACGTCACCAACTGCCATTTTAAAATGTCCAATATTGAAGTTTTAGAAAAATACAGCTTAGTTGATCTGAGACAAAAAATCGAGCCAAAGCCTGATAGACGCTCACTTTTCTTATGGTTTTTCACAATAAAAAAACCAGTCATAGTGACTGGTTTTATTAAGCTCAGCAAAACTTAGTTTTTTGCCAGCTGGGCAGCTTCATTTAGCAATGCTTGTTTCGCCTGTTGCTGACTAGTCGCGGACAATGCCGGATTAGATGCCACAATACGATCAGCATTGGCTGCATTGGCAGCAGTAATTGCAGCAGTTTGTAGTACGATCGGACGGTTCGGATTGGCAAAGGTATAACGGATACCTGTACGAGGGCTTTCCACAGTCACCTGACCGCTTGCATCTACCTGAACAGGTGCAGTCGTTGGGCCAATGGCTTGTTTGACTTTATCTACAGTTGTGGTTTCTGAAGCTGCAAAACTCAATGTAGGGATTGCCAAAGCAGCAATCATCAACGGTTGTAATACTTTTTTCATTGTCTGTCCGCAATTTGATGTCCAATGAGCAACTAAATAACACTTAATGTTATGGACTGCAATTCAAAATGTGCTTTTGAAAAACTTTTTCACATAAAAAAATCAGAGCCCTGGAGCTCTGATTTTTTATATCACTTAAATTTTACCGTGACACTGTTTGTATTTCAGACCTGAACCACATGGACACGGTGCATTACGGCTTGCAGGCGCTTCAAATACCGGTGCAACTGAAGTTGTATTGGCATTTTGCAGGGTATGATCTTCTTCCCCACCTTCCAGCAGACTGTCAAATTCCTGATGAGACAACTGGATACGCATTGCTTCAGCCTGAGCCTGTTGCTGTGCTTCCATCTCAGCCAGTTCTTCAGCAGTTGGTACATGGATACGGGACAGGTCCATTACCACATCAGATTTAATCACACCCAGCATATTCACAAACAGGTTGTAGGCTTCTTTCTTGTATTCCTGTTCCGGATTTTTCTGTGCATAACCACGTAGATGAATACCTTGACGCAGGTAATCCATCGCAGCCAGATGCTCTTTCCAATGACGATCCAGAGAATTCAACAGGAAGTGACGTTCCAAAGTCGCTGCCGATTCAGCACCCATCTGTTCACGACGTTCGCGGTAGCGATTAATCACTTCATCGGTAATACGTTCAACCAGACCTTCTTCATCCAGACGACGGTCCTGTTCTAACCATTGACCTACTGGTAATTCGAAGTTCAGGTCTTCCTTCAATGCCTGTTCTAGACCTTCAATATCCCACTGGTCATGAATAGATTCTGGCGGAACATAGTTCGCAATCATGCCTTTCATGACATCGCGGATCATTTCTTCGATGTAATCTTGTAGCGAGCTTTCAGCCAGAATATCATCACGTTGAGAATAAATGATCTTACGCTGTTCGTTATTTACGTCATCGTATTTCAACAGGTTTTTACGAATATCAAAGTTACGCGCTTCAACTTTACGCTGTGCATTTTCAATTGAGCGCGATACCATCTTGTGCTCAATCGCTTCATCTTCTTGCAGACCCATGGCACGCATCATGGCAATGATACGGTCACCTGCGAAGATACGCATCAAGTCATCTTCAAGTGACAGATAGAAACGGGATACACCCGGGTCGCCTTGACGACCAGCACGACCACGCAACTGGTTATCGATACGACGCGATTCGTGACGCTCAGAACCAATAATATGCAAGCCACCTGATGCCAATACGGCTTCATGGTTCTCTTCCCATTCAGCTTTCAAGCGAGCTTCATCTTCAGCTGTTGGATTTTCAATTTTAGCGAGTTTGGCTTTCCAGTTACCGCCCAGCAAAATATCGGTACCACGACCTGCCATGTTTGTTGCAATGGTTACTGCACGTGGTGCACCAGCTTGGGCAATAATATCTGCTTCACGTTCGTGCTGTTTTGCATTCAGAACTTCGTGCTGAATGCCCGCTTCTCGCAATTTGTCAGAAAGAATTTCAGAAGCTTCGATAGTCGCAGTACCAATTAGAATCGGTGCTACACCAGCTTCATGAACACGTTGAATCTCCTGAATAATCGCGTTGTATTTACCTTCACGATTCAGGTAGATCAAGTCATTCTGGTCATTACGGATCATTGGACGGTGGGTTGGAATCAGCACCACATCCAGACCATAAATTTCTTTCATTTCCGCAGCTTCAGTATCCGCTGTACCGGTCATACCAGACAGTTTTTTATAAAGACGGAAATAGTTCTGGAAAGTTGTCGTTGCAAGCGTCTGGTTTTCAGGCTGGATTTCCAGGCCCTCTTTCGCTTCTACTGCTTGATGCAGGCCTTCAGACCAGCGACGGCCCGGCATGGTACGACCAGTGTTCTCATCAACAATGATGACTTCACCTTCATGGATGATGTAATGCACATTGCGTTGATACAGGTAATGCGCACGAATTGCCGCAGTCACGTGATGCACAAGATTCAGGTTAGATGCTGAATACAGACTCTCGCCTTCAGCTAGCAAACCCATAGAAATCAGTTCATTTTCAACAAATTCAAAACCGGTTTCGGTGATTTCTACAGAACGCTGTTTTTCATCAATCCAGAAATGACCGCCATCCGGCACTTTCTCTTCTTTTTGCGGATGTAATTTTGGTGGAATGCTATTGATTGCAGAATAAAGCTGAGAAGAGTCTTCACTTTGACCAGAAATGATCAATGGTGTACGTGCTTCATCGATCAGGATCGAATCGACCTCATCGATAATCGCATAAGTCAGACCACGCTGCTTTTTCTCTGCCAGCGAGAACACCATGTTGTCACGCAGATAGTCAAAACCGAATTCGTTATTGGTACCGTACGTGATATCGGCTTTATAAGCTTCAGCTTTTTCTGCCGGGTTTTGCATGGAGTAAATGATACCAATGCTCAAACCCAAGAATTCGAATAATGGACGGTTTAACTCAGCATCACGCTGTGCCAGGTAATCGTTCACAGTAATGACATGTACGCCCTGACCACTTAAAGCATTCAGATAACAGGCCAAGGTACCCATTAGGGTTTTACCTTCACCGGTACGCATCTCGGCAATTTTGCCTTCATGCAGGGTAATACCACCGATCAGCTGTACGTCGTAATGACGCATTCCCATAATACGTTTACCTGCTTCACGGCAGACCGCAAACGCTTCAGGGAGTAATTTATCTAGACTTTCGCCGTTATTATATCGTTGTTTGAATTCTTCAGTTTTTGCAGATAAGTCTGCATCGCTTAGGGCTGATATCGTCGGCTCGAGCGCATTAATCTTGTCTACGATTTTACGCATGCGTTTGAGTTCGCGCTCATTTTTGGTACCGAAGATTCCTCCGATCAGACTTGCCAACATGAATAGACTCTCTAAATCTTGCTTGTCAAATGAATATGTTCTTAGTCGTTTATTATGGTGCTAGAAATTTGAACTACAAGGGTTTTAATAAAAAAACCTTATTCCAGCTTCCAGCCCGGAGATCTAAGGCAACGTAATGTAGCAAATTTTGAACACGCAATATAGTAAAATGCATGGCTGTTTGATTCAAAAGCAGATAGATGGATTTTATCTTTATGCACTTTTGCTCATAAGAAAAGCTAAAAACACTATTTTTAATTATAAAAAAACTGGTTCATATTAGTTTTATCCAAACCAATAACAGAATTTTGAGGCACATATCATGACTTTACGTTTAGGCGATACCGCACCGAACTTTGAACAACAATCAAGCGAAGGTCTAATTAATTTCTATGACTTTTTAGGTGATAGCTGGGGCATTCTGTTCTCGCATCCAGCGGATTATACGCCAGTATGTACCACTGAACTTGGCTTTACCGCAAAGCTTAAAGATGAATTTGAAAAGCGTGGTGTAAAAGCTATCGCCTTATCCGTAGATGATGTGGATTCACATCATGGCTGGATCAAAGACATTAATGAAACTCAAAATACCAGCGTGAATTTTCCGATCATTGCAGATCAGGACCGTAAGGTGTCTACCCTATATGATTTCATTCATCCGAATGCCAGTGAAACACTGACCGTACGTTCTCTGGTGATCATTGATCCGAACAAGAAAGTGCGTCTGATCATCACTTACCCCGCATCGACTGGTCGTAACTTCCACGAAATTCTACGTGTGGTAGATTCACTTCAGTTGACTGATAACCATAAAGTGGCAACACCTGCAAACTGGCAACAGGGCGATGATGTAGTGATTGTTCCGTCACTGAAAGACGAGGAAGAAATCAAACAGCGCTTCCCTAAAGGTTATAAGGCAGTAACTCCTTACCTGCGTTTAACGCCCCAGCCTGAGTGAGAATCAGCAAGGCACTGCCTTGCCCTGAGGAATATTCCGCAAGAAGACGAGAAGCTATGCTTCGAGTTAAGACTAAAGCACTGCTTTAGTTTTTTTCAAGACAAGCGAAGCGCGTAGTATTAAAAGAAAGTACTGCTCCGTCCTGAGGAATATATTCCGCAAGAAGACGAGAAGCCATGCTTCAAGCGGTAAACTAAAGCCGAGTTGCTCATTAAACTAAAATTAAGCTGTAATCAACTCTCCACCATGGAAGTGAAGATAGTCAAAATCATAAATATTCATTTCCATGTTTTGATTAAAACCCATTGACGAGCCGGGTTATCAAGCTTCCTATTAAGCCTGTCTTCAGACAGGCTTTTTCTTTGTGAAAAGTTTTATTCTGTTTAAAATAGTGATTAAAACTACAATTCAGAGCACCATGAAAAATTATTATTCGTTTGTTATTGTTTCTATCTTTGCCTTAGCTGGCTGTATGACTACACCTGCCTTGCCAGAATATCAGCGTCCTGCGCATTGGGGACAGGAAATTCATCAACAATATAATTTCTATCAGATTAGTAATGAACTCTATCGCAGTGAACAGCCCAGCCATGAACTGAAGCCTTTGTTGAAACAGTATGACATTGATGTGGTCATTAACCTGCGTTCACGTGATAAAGATTCGGAAATACTCGACAATGAAAATCTAAAGCTGAGACATATACCCATTCATACCTGGGCTATGCAAAGTGAAGATTTACTCAAGGTGATGCAGCTGATTCAGCAGACACGGCAAAATAATGAAAAGGTATTATTACACTGCTATCACGGTTCTGATCGTACCGGTGCCAGTGTAGCCATGTACCGGATTATTTTTCAGAACTGGAGTATTGATAATGCGGTAAAAGAAATGAAACATGGCGGTTATGGTTTTCATAGTATCTGGCGCAATATTGAAAAATTATTTACTCCTGAAAATGTAAAATGGATCCGAGAGCAACTCAAGGATCCATCTGTTTAAAGCAGACTTAAATTAACGTTTATCTAAAGGTACCCAATCGTTAACCCAGGCTGATTTCATGTTCAGACTGGCATCAGAGGCGATTTTCTTACGGATCGCATCAGCTGCTTCACGGTCTTTCGATGGACCCACCATAATCCGTATTCCTTTTGAAGTTGGGCTCTTGGTCACCTTATAGCCTTTGGCACGCAGTTTTGCTGCAATCGCATCAGCATTGGCTTCATTGGCAGCCAGTGCCACCTGAACCATCCACTGCTTGTCATCTTCGCCTTCCAGCAACTTACGTGCTTTTTCAGCTTCGGCCTTTTTCTTGGCTTCTTCAGCTTTACGTTTTTCCTCAGCCTTACGTTTCTCTTCGGCAGCTTTTTGTTCAGCCTCTTTCTTCTCAGCCGCTTTACGCTGTTCTTCTGCTTTCTGCTGTTCGGCTTTACGCTTTTCTTCCGCCTTACGTTTTTCTTCAGCAGCCTTGCGCTCAGCTTCTTTCTTCTCAGCCGCTTTACGCTCCTCTGCCTTGCGCTTTTCCTCTGCAGCTTTACGTTCAGCTTCTTTCTTCACAGCATCAGAAGAATCTTGCTGCTGGGTTAAATTCTGCTGCTCAAGCTTTTTTTGCGCGGCCGCTTTGTCTTCGGCTAAACGTTTCTGTTTGGCCTGTTCATCTTCTACCAGTTCTGGCGGAATATTGTCTGAGCTTTGCTGGCCCATACGGTGTGCATTTAGGGCAGCATATTCTTCAGCCGCCTTACGTGCTGCATCCGCTTCAGCCTGCTGTTGCATCGCCAGGAATTCTGCTGCACGTGCTTCCTGCTCAGCCACGGCCTTTTCACGGTCACGGCGCTGCTGCTCCAGAAGACGTTTTTCAGTTTCCACATCTACCGTCAATGAACTCGGACCACCTACATCCCGACTTTCCACCTGAGCCGGCTGTTCCGGCACATTCACACTATGATGATCAATTTCTGCTTTGCCTTTCAGGAGTAATGCTGCCAATAAAACACCACCACCTAATAAAACAACGCCTCCCATCCAGCGTTGTTTGTTATTCATTGACATTCTTCCAAATACTCCCATACCGCTTCTAACGTATGAAATGAACCACACACCAAGATCAGCTGATTATTATTCGTTTCATCCAGCGCTGATTGAAAAGCTAATTTAACATTGTTATAGGTTTCCACCGCTTGCCCAGCTAAAGCATCAGTCAATACCGACAGCTCTGCTGCACGTGGAACATTTAACGGTGCAATTTTCCATAATCGGATACTGTCTTTCAATAACCCGACTACAGAATTTATATCTTTATCACCTAACATCGAAAAAACACAGACCACTTCCGAAATCTGTGAATGATGATTTAAATAGTGACTTAACTGTTTTAACAGGAATTCGACTCCATGCGGATTATGCCCGGCATCAAATATCACAGTTTTATTTGCAATTTCACGAATCTCAAAACGACCTGGCAATTTTGCCGTCTGAATTCCTTGTGCAATGGCTTCCTGACTGACTTCCAGACCACTCACCAGAATTGCTGCAACAGCTGTCGAGATATTATCCAATGCCAATGAACCTGTCGGAAGTTTCAATGTTGTCCCGGAAGATGCAAAACCCCAGGATTCACCATCTTCAAAGGCTTCGTAAAAATAATCACGATTGATGACATATAACAGCGCTGTACATTCGGCAGCCTTATCTAAAATCGCTTGAGGAATGTCCTGCTGTCCGCCAAAAACCACCGGAATATTTGGGCGGATAATGCCGGCTTTTTCAAAGGCAATTTTTTCAATGGTATCACCGAGCCAGTCGGTATGATCCAGACCAATATTGGTAATCACTGCAACGTCTGGATTGACGACATTGACCACGTCCAGACGACCACCCAACCCTACTTCCAGCACCCATACATCACACGCTTCATTTTTAAAAATAACAAAGGCCGCCAGTGTGGTTGCTTCAAAGAAAGACAGGCTCAAACCACATTCGCGGCGAGCCTGATCAACTTCAACAAAAGCATCTATCAACAACTGATCTTCAACTTCAATACCGCGTAGTTTGACGCGCTCATTAAAGCGATACACATGCGGGGATTGATACAGACCCACCCTCAAACCTTGTGCATTTAGAATGGCGGCCAAGGTGGTCGTGGTCGAACCTTTGCCATTGGTTCCAGCAACGGTCAGCACTTTGGCTTCAGGCTGTGTAACGCCCAGCTTTTCAGCGACTGGAAGGACCCGCTCCAGACCTAAATCAATACCCGTAACGTGAACATGGCTCCAATAATCGAGCCATGTATCTAAAGAATCTGTTGCTAAAGGTGCTGCTGTGTTCAAGGCAAATTCATCAATTTCGTGACAATACGATAGACTGTATCACGTAATGCATGACGGTGAACAATTTGGTCGATCACACCATGATCAAGCAAATATTCTGCACGTTGGAAAGGTTCTTCCAGCTTTTCACGTACTGTTTGTTCGATGACACGTTTACCCGCAAAACCGATCATTGCTTTCGGTTCAGCAATATGCACATCACCTAACATAGCTAGAGATGCAGTTACACCACCATAAACCGGATGGGTAAGCACGACTACATATGGCAGACCTGCTTCCTTCAGACGCTGGATCGCCGCTGATGTACGAGCCATCTGCATCAAAGACAACATGCCTTCCTGCATACGTGCTCCACCTGAAGCGGCAAAACAGATCAATGGCTGTTGCAGTTCAATCGCACGTTCAGCAGCTTGCACAAAACGGTCACCCACTACAGTACCCATTGAACCGCCCATGAAATCAAATTCAAAAGCAGTTGCAATCATTGCTACGCCTTTCAGCTGACCTTGCATCACAACTAAGGCTTCAGTTTCGCCAGTTTTTTTCTGCGCTTCCGACATGCGGTCTGGATAGGCTTTGCTGTCGACAAATTTTAATGGATCTTTTGCCTTAAATTCCTGACCCATTTCTGTCTGTACCTGGTCAAAGAACCAGTTCAGACGGTCACGTGCCTTCATTCTCAGATGTTCATCACATTGTGGACAAACATAGGCATTAAATGACATCGCGGTACGTGTCACCAAAGCATGACATTCTGGACACTCAATCGTTGGCTCAGTAAACGTCGCCTTAAGCGCGGTTTGCTCATCAGGAACATCAATACCTGGAACTGTACGTTCCGTCCATGGGGTCGATGGGCTCAGAATTTTGCCTGATTTGACTGGTTGACTCATACTAACTCATCGAGCGCTGCTCGAAGCTCCTTGACTTTATTCACCGTTTCGACAACGGCTTGTTCTGGCGCGAGCGTTGCAAACTGCTTCACGAACGCACTTCCTACAATCACTGCATCGGCAGCAACACCCATCGCTTTCGCAGATGCAGCATCACTGATACCAAAACCAACGCCAACAGGAACATCTGTCTCGGTCTTAATTTTCTGAATGCGAGCGGCAGCTTCAGATACATCTAAAGTTGCTGCACCGGTCACCCCTTTTAGTGACACATAGTAAATAAAGCCGCTGGCCTGTTTTACCACGTGCTGAATACGGGCATCGGTTGAAGTTGGCGCCAGCAGGAAGATTTGATCCATCTCGTATTTTTGCAATACGATTTTCAAATCATCTGCTTCTTCAGGTGGCAAATCCACTAAAAGTACACCATCGACTCCACATTCATGAGCATAAGCCACGAACTTTTCATAGCCAATCACTTCAACAGGGTTTAAATAACCCATCAGAACCACTGGAGTTTCGTTATCTTTCTGACGAAACTCTTTCACCATTTCCAGAGCATTCAGGGTATTGGTTCCGCCTGCAAGTGCGCGTTCAGCAGCAAGTGCAATCACGGGACCATCAGCCATCGGATCTGAAAATGGAAGACCCAGTTCAATCACATCGACACCGGCATCTACCATTTGATGGAGCAGAGGTACAGTCACCTCAGGATGCGGGTCACCAGCCATAACATAAGAAACTAAAGCTTTACGCTGTTGAGATTTAAGTTGTCCAAATCGTGTGGCTAAACGTGACATAGGGTTGTGCGTTCCTTAACGTGTTTTCAAACTTGAAGCGTTGACTATTGTAGAAATACAAGACACCGCATTGTAACGCTATTTTTTGTTCATTGAACAGTACACAGCGAAGCGGTATTGTATTTCATTTCCTGCGCGAAGATTTCAGAACAACCCGAAAGACAGTATTTACGAATATTTTGATTTTTTTCTCAATGATCAAAGATGACTAATTTCGCTATTCTGTAAAATATTGAATGTTTAGATAAACTTATTTTTATCACTAAAAATTGAATAAAAACACAGGTGTTAGCGCATATATTTAAAGTTTTCTGAAATTGCAAAACCTGCTTTATACTACGTGCACTTTTTTACTTTTCTATCTCCTATGCAGACTGATTCAGAAGCTACAGTGCAGGCACGGGCCATTGCACTGTTGCCGCTTATTGTATTTTTAACAATCTTTTTAGGCAGCGGGATTTATCACACCATGATTGGAACCGAGTTCGCGTTCTATCAGGTGAAAGCGCCTGTTGCTGCCCTGCCTGCGATTATCTTGGCTGCATTAGTGTATCGCGGCAAACTCAACCAGGGCATTGAAGAATTTCTTAAGGGTGCCAGCCATCCTAACCTGATTCTGATGTTCATGGTGTTTATGCTGGCGGGGGCATTTGCCAGTGTCAGCAGTGCCATTGGCAGTGTCGATGCCACCGTGCAAATGGGTCTATCGGTGATTCCACCAGAATTTGTCTTGCCGATGCTATTTATTATTTCGGCATTCATTGCAACTGCAATGGGTACCTCAATGGGAACGATTGCTGCCTGTGCACCGATTGCCTTTGGCTTTACTCAAGCCACAGATATTACCGTGATTCATGCCATTGGTGCTGTTGTCGGTGGTGCGATGTTTGGTGATAACCTGTCGATGATCTCGGATACTACGATTGCAGCGACTAGCAGCCAGAAAGTCCAGTTACGGGACAAGTTCCGGGTCAATGTCTGGATTGCGGTACCGGCATCAATTGTCACTATTGCGATTTATTTCTTTCACACCAGCACAACAAGCGGCGTGGAATATAAGGACTTTAACTGGCTATTAGTCCTGCCTTATATTGCGGTTTTTGTCTTGGCCTTTAGTCGTCTGCATGTACTTGCGGTCTTGGCAATTGGCGTATTGCTATCGGGCTTATTTGGTCTGTTCGCGACATCAGAGTTTGACCTACTTAAACTGAATAATTCAATCTATGATGGTTTTGTCGGGATGTTCGAAGTCGCTTTGCTGTCGATGTTTCTCGGTGGTTTGTCCGCCATCATGCAACGTGAAGGCGGTTTACGCTGGCTGATCGAACGGATCTATGCGCTAACGCGTTTATTTAAAGTTGGCCGTCAACGTGCCGGTGAAATTGGTATCAGTTTTCTGGTAATTTTCTCAAACCTGTTTGTGGCCAATAATACCGTGGCGATCATCTTGTCTGGTGATATGGCACGTGAAGTGGCAAAAGAATATGGCGTTGATCCAAAACGGTCTGCTGCCTTGATGGATATTTTCTCTTGTGTAGTTCAAGGCCTAATTCCTTACGGCGCACAGCTATTGCTGGCCTGTTCGATTGCCAAGCTGTCTCCGGTAGAATTGATTGGTGGCGTTTATTATTGCTGGATTCTGGCGATCTTTGCAGTACTGGCAATTGCGTTTAGGTTTCCCCGACTCAAAGCAAATGCTTAAGCAGTAAAAGTAAAAATCAGCGATCCTTATGGGTCGCTTTTTTATTTCTATTTTTCCTCCTTTGTTTTGAAAATTTTTCGTGCCTGTAAAAGTGTTTGCCCAGTTGCAGCTTTATAGGCACGCGCCAATGCAGATTGATCAGAATAATCCAACTGCTGAGCAATTTCAGTCAGGCTAAGCCCCTGCTGTAATAACGTCTCACAGCGTTTCATTCGCTCCTGTTCCAGCAACTTTTTAAAGGAACTGCCCTGCTCGCTTAAATAACGCTGCAAACTCCGTGATGACATCCATAACTGCTGGGCCAGTTGTTCAATTTTAATTGCTTGATATTCAGTACGTAGCTGATCAGCAATAATTTTTCGTGCCTGCTGTAATATTGATTCATTTGAAGACCTGGTAGCAATGGCTTCTTCAGCCTGGCGGACGAGCAGCTGTAACAGCATCGGATCAGCCTGTTCCGACTTGATTTTTAAATCTTTTAAGTCCAGTTCAAAACCATAATAGGCCTGAGAAAAACGCACGTCCACGCCAAAGAATTTCTGATAATGCCGTTGCGCCATCAACGGTGCATGAGCTAACCGAACACAACGTAGTACCAGCGGATGATCCTGTAAAATATAACGACCCAGTTGCACCATCGCTGCAATCGTTAATTCATTCAGCAACTGATATTTCTCATGCAGAAAATCCCAGTACAGTTCAATACTTTGTTCATGCTGTTTTATCTGCAGAGGGACAAACTCACTACCATCCACTACTAGCCGTTGAAAACGCATGATATAACCGATCATCTCGGAAATGCTGCTACTTTTCGAGGCCATATAACCCAATACCCCAAAATGCTCCGGACGAATAGACTGGACAATTTCAAAAATTAATTGCGGACAATGCAGATGCGTTTGGGTTCTTCCAATAATTGTGTTTAATAACTCAAGAGGAACTTCAGTATCAAAAGGCTGGTCAATTAAATGGCGCAGTGGAGTATTTAGATCTTCAAGAAAATCAGCCTGCAGAGGTTCTATATTCAGGCTGCGCAGATGCGTAGCCCACAGCTGAATATAACCATTTGATATTCTTATGTCCTGCATGTGTAATTCTCGATGAGTGCAGCAATTTGACAAGTTTTATTTTCATTTGGCGTAAAATGTATAAAAATTGGCAATAACTGTCAAAACAATTTGTGTAATGGTCGACATACTGTCAGCATCGACATCAACAAAAATGACAAAAGATGAATGCACCATTAAAAACAACTGTACAGCCGGTGGTTCGCACCAATCTTGACTTTAAACTTGATGAAATTCCTCGCTTCTGGTTTGGCGGTGATCCTTTCCTGACCCGTATGTTTGACGCCTTGAGTCTGACTTTCCCGGATGGTGAACGCTACTTCATTCAAAGCGTACGCCTATTTCGCGATAAAATTGCCGATCCTGACCTACAAAAACGTGTAGCAGACTTTATCCGTCAGGAAGCACAACACGGTATTGCGCATGAAAAGATGAACCAGATCATGAAACAGCAAGGTATGCCGGTAGATCAATTCATTCAGCGTTTAAACAGAATTTTTAAATTCGAACTGGAAAAACGCTCACCTCAATACAACATTGCCATGACCGCTGCGGCTGAGCATATGACTGCGCTGATGGCAGAAACCTTCTATGCTTATAAAGACACCTTGAAAGCAGCGCATCCTTATGTGCGAGCTCTATTTGCCTGGCATGCAATCGAGGAAATGGAACACCGTGATGTTGCGTTTGATGTAATGAAACAAGTGGGTGAGGTACCAGAAAACCTAAGAAAGTTCACCTTAGCATGGACCAGTGTATTGATGATCGGTTTTACCATTTATCGGGCCAATGTGATGTTAAAGCATGACGGATTTACGCCACGCCAACGTCTGCAGATGAATATTCGCGGCTTGCCATGGTTCTTTGGTAAAAAAGGCAAGCTGACCCGTATGGGCAAACAGTATGGTGATTGGTTTAAAAAGGATTTCCATCCTAGCCAGCATCCTGTGATTGCTCAATATGACGTCTGGGTAAAAACACTGAGTGAAACCGATGATCCAATTCAGGCGGGTGAAGCATTCTGGCGAGCAGCTAAAGACTAAAAAATAAAAGTAATAAAAGAAAAAAGCCTTTAACTAAAGGCTTTTTTCTTGCTGATGATTACCATTTGGCATAATGCTGTTCAAGCAAAGCATATTCATCTAACAATACATATTCCTGATCATCCTGCTGAATGGTCCCGGATACTCGTGCCTGCCATTGGCTAAACTGGCTACCGACCAGACGCAGATTCAAATTTTCATAACGGCGCCAGCCCGTCGTCACACGCAAATTCAGCTTCTCATCCAGTGAGTGTATACTCCACTGATTTTCTGATTCCTGCTGAAACAGCACGTCGGTCAAGGCATAAATCTTGCCGTTGACCCATAGACAGTTTTCATTGCCAAAGCTTTCATTCACGCCTGATGCAAGATTAATTCCAATCCGGTTCTGCTTGGTATCCCAAAAATTACAAGATAACCAGAACCATGCTGTTTCGGGACGCAGAAAACCACAGGTATCATCCAGTGAAGCAAAGGTACGTTCATTAAACTGGATGGTCTGCCCTTGTTTGTTAACGAAATATCCTTCACAGCCTAAAGTCGTTAATTTCTGGGTATAAGTCCAGCCATTAATACCTGTTGGACTACACATACTGAGTGGATCTGTTCCGGCACAGAAAATCCGGGCACTCAGCTTTATATCTCCATATTTGGTCACAGTGATATAACGCACACCATTGGCATGCTGGATTTCAATCTGGTATGGAGATTTATGAAAATAACTATGATTAAACAGTGGCTGTTCATCTAAAACAGTGTGACGTGACAGAAAATTGATCGCATTCCATTCCCGCACTTCATTGGTCTGATGATCATAGATATAGAAGAAACCATGCCCTGCCCAGGCAATATCAGCGATCGCTACGCCAATACTGTAGTGTTCATGCTGAATGCTACAGAATTTGAATTTTTTGTATTTAAGATGCTTACGCCAGCCGGCAACAATCTGGCCATAAGGAGTTTTGTACTGGTAAGCATTGTAATCGATACTTTTGGGAATTTCTTTGAAACGTCCGTAACGGGGTTGTCCATTTGCCTGAATTAAATCCATATAAGGCATTCCATCTAAGTCGGAGAGTTTATACAGCCGTGTTCAATATTATGCTAATTCCTTAGTCTTGATAAGGAAATTTTTCTACCGTTTATCGCCAAATTATTAGCAAGGATTTGATTTCATTTGAATCTCATTCTTTTTATGAGGATCCAAAATTTTAGTTATCTGTATAGGAGACATTTTTTGCGACATGGATGTGGGTCATTGAGCAGCATTATCAGGATGTAATGTCTTCTGATTAAAAAGCCTTTGGTTACTTTGGGCTTTTCCAGAATAATATCTACCTGAAGAAAAGTTTTTGAAGCATGTTTCTCACACACCCATTTTCATTATAAGTCTGCATATTGATTCTTTAGTAAATCCTTACTTTTGTTTTGGCAAAAGAAACAAAACTATTTTGTAATGACTGCAAGTATATCCCTATACCTCAGCCTTACGGCAACATCTATATTGTCTAACCGATCTGCTCATACGTAAGCATTAAAAAGAAGGCGGTAACTCTCAATCCTTGCCTCCCTCTCCTTTTACAAAGAAGGAGGATTTTTATTGCATAAAAAAATCGCACTCAATTGCTTGAATACGATTTTTAAATCCTCCCAACCCTCCTTTTTCAAAGGAGGGTTATTCCCTCTTTCGTAAAGAGGGTTAGGGAGATTATTTACATCTCAACCATTTCCACGCCATCAATACCTGCAACGGTCATCAAGTCTTTATCACCACGACCTGAAACAGTGGCAATGATGATCTGGTCTTTAGACATCGTTGGAGCAAGTTTGGTTACGTATGCCATCGCATGTGAGCTTTCTAGCGCAGGAATAATACCTTCGATCTTGGTAAGATCACGGAAACCTTGTAATGCTTCTTCATCATTGATCGGTACGTATTTCACGCGATCCATATCTTTCAGGAAGCTGTGTTCCGGTCCAACACCCGGATAATCCAGACCCGCAGAAATCGAATGCGTTTCGATAATCTGACCTTGTTCGTCAGACATCAGATAAGTACGGTTACCGTGTAGCACACCGACATGACCAGCATTCAATGGTGCAGAATGCTTACCACTTTCGATACCATGACCTGCTGCTTCAACGCCATACATTTTCACATCTTGATCATTCAGGAATGGATAGAACAAACCCATCGCATTTGAACCGCCACCGACACAAGCAACCAGAGCATCCGGAAGACGACCCGCCTGTTCCAGAATCTGACGGCGTGCTTCACGACCAATAATCGATTGGAAATCACGAACCAGTTGCGGATACGGGTGTGGGCCTGCTACCGTCCCGATTGCATAATATGTAGTATCAACATTTGTCACCCAATCGCGCATTGCTTCGTTCATGGCATCTTTCAAAGTTTTAGAGCCACTTTCTACTGCAACAACTTTTGCACCCAACAAACGCATACGATACACGTTCATGGCCTGACGTTTTACATCATCTGCGCCCATATATACAACACATTCAAGACCCAAACGTGCTGCGATGGTTGCTGTTGCAACGCCATGCTGACCTGCACCAGTTTCCGCAATAATACGTTTTTTACCAGACAGTTTTGCCAGCAGCGCCTGACCAATCGTGTTATTTACTTTATGCGAACCTGTATGGTTCAAGTCTTCACGTTTCAAGTAAATTTGCGCACCACCCAACTCTTTCGACCATCGTTCAGCATGATAAAGCGGACTTGGACGACCTACGTAGTAAGCGAGGTCACGGTCGAATTCTGCCAAAAACTGTTCGTCATTTTTCATACGGAAATACAGCTTCTCCAGGTCTTCCAGAGCTGCCATAAGAGTTTCTGACACAAAACGCCCGCCATGAATACCGAAATGCCCTTTTGCATCAGGGAATTGGGTATAGTCAATCACATTATTTTGCTGATCCACGTAGGACTCCTTGCATAAAGCGTTCGATGAGTTGTTGGTCTTTAATACCTTTTGCGGACTCGACACCGCCGCTCACATCCACCGCATACGCATGTGTGGTGAGAATTGCCTGTTCGATATTGTCAGGATTTAATCCCCCTGCCAAGATCAAAGGAATATTGAGTTTAGGGAAAGTGGTCCAGTCAAAACTATGCCCAGTTCCACCTTTTAAATCTGGATGCCATGCGTCTAACAATACTGCACTTGCGCCTGCATCCTGATATTTTTGAATTTCAGCTACTACATCCAGACCGCATTTGACCTGAATGGCTTTGTACCAACGGCGTCCAACCTGTCTGGCAATCGACTGACACTGCTCTGGTGTTTCATCACCATGAAATTGCAGGATATCCAGCGGCACAGTTTTTAAAATAGTCTGAATTTCATCGGCACTGCTATTTACGAATAATCCCACTGCCTGTACATAGGCAGGAACTGTCTGAATCAGTATTTCAGCCTGCGCTAAAGTCACACTACGCGGACTCGGCGGATAAAATACAAATCCAATCGCATCACAGCCTGCATTGACTACAGCATGTACATCTTCAACTCGGGTAATTCCACAAATTTTGGCACGGGTTCGCATATTGATTTGGCTCGAAAATTTCCTCAATGTCATAGCCGATCTATAAAATTGAGCAAATCATTGTAAAGCAATTTTTATAGCTTGCGTAAAGTTCGATCTGATATTTATTTATTCAGATTGTTTAAATGACATGCTCGACTTATACTGCGCTCAACTTGCAACAAGTCAAAGCTTTCTGCTTTAGGGAAGCTGGTGTAAATCCAGCACTGCCCCCGCAACGGTAAAAAATGAAACGTCAATCAGTTTAAACCTCAGGTTTACACCACTGCATATAATGATATAGAGATGTGGGAAGGTGGATTGGCAGCATGGCAACGGCCCTGCACATTTAAGTCCGGATACCTGCTTGTTGTGTTCTTTAACTCAATCATTCACGGGGAGTGAATGTATGGAGCACATATCATGACTATTCAATTTCAGCCTGCTGCTTTAGCGGGTTCGATCGCACTTGCGTTGGGTTTCGCATCTTCTGTTTATGCTGCAGAGCAAAGAGTAGCGAAAGTGGCTTTAGATACGATTGTCGTTACGGCTACACGTTCTGAGGAAAAAATTGAAAATGTGCCAGCGCGAATTTCGATTATTGAGCCACAAGTCCTTGAGCAATCTCCTATAGCCTCATTTCCTGAGCTTTTAAAATCAGAAGCTTCAGCAAATATTGTCCAATTAGGTGACTTGGGACAGCAATCCTCAATTTTTCTTCGGGGTACAAACTCGACTCAAACGCTAGTTCTACGGGATGGTGTCCGCTTAAATACCGCAACTACAGGTGCTGCAAGTATTCCTTTCCTTGATACGACCGATATCAAGCAAATTGAAATTCTCAAAGGCCCAGCATCTGTACTTTATGGAACAGATGCTATTGGTGGTGTGATACAACTCATTTCGAAAACGCCTGAAAAAACAAGTGCATTTGTTACTGGAGAAATCGGCGAAAATAAAACTTATAAATCATTGGTAGGCGCTGATCTGGCCGAAGACGGACTTTATGCCCAAATCCGTGGTCAACGCTTAGAAACAGATGGAACAGCAGTTAAAGAAATTAAAAATAACCCTAAAGCTGCTTTCGAACAAAAAGGCTATAGTGCCAAAATTGGTGTAGATAAAGATGCTTACGGTCTGTCTTTAGACTACAGCCAAAATGAAGGCAACAGCCAATATGATAATTTTGGTGCTTTGACCGATCAGGATTTCAAAAATGAAATTATTAACCTGAAAGGTCATATTCAAGTCCAGCCTTCTATTGAACTAAATGCACGATTATCTCAGTTCAAAGATGATCTGTATCAAAATGATCCTAATTACCTTGGCGAACTTGATTATGTATTAAGTAAAACTCAGGAAGCTGAACTATACGGTAAATGGCAAATCACCCCTCACCAAAATATTTTACTTGGTTCCACTTTCCAGAATATTAAAGGTGACGTTTTATCATATGGCAAAAAATATGATACCGACGTAGATTCTCAAGGTTATTACATTCAACACCAATACAATCATTCTGGCTTAAACACACAGGTTGGCCTTCGTATTGAAGATCATGAACAATATGGTACTCATACAATAGGACAGGCTGCTGTTCGCTATCAGATTCTGCCACTAACTAGTATTTATACAAATATCGGTACAGCTTTCCGTTCACCCACATTGAATGAGCTATATAGTTCATCTGGCAATCCGGATTTAAAACCGGAAGAAAGTATTTCTTATGAAATCGGTTTAGATCAAAAACTTACTTATGGGTTTAGTAGTGGTATTTCCCTATATCGAAATCAAGTAGATCATTTAATTGATGCGACTGGTGCAACGGGTTATAAATTTAAAAACTTGGACAAGGCGACATTTGAGGGTACTGAAGTTTACCTGAAATGGGCTGGCGAACATCTTTATGCGAATGCAACATACAATTATGTACGGGCCCAAGATGATTCCACAAATGAAGATTTGAGCCGTCGCCCTCGTCAAAAAGCAGCATTTACGACTGGTTGGCAGGAACCAACTTTTGGTTTTTCTACTACCCTGACTGCTAACTCATCTTCTGATAATAGCGCATACGATAATGTCCGTATTCCAGGTCATTTCAATATTGATATGCATGGTTATTACAACGTTAATGAAGCTGTGAAGTTATTTGCTAATATTCAAAATGTGGGTGATAGCAAATATCGTACAGCTTATGGTAGCGGCAGTTACTACATTAACGGCGGCCGCCTTGCCTCTGCCGGTGTAACTTTCAAATACTAATTTCATCCAGCTTGAACAAATACTTTTGAGGATAATGTCATGCCTGTGGCATTATCCTTTTTAAATTGAGATATCAAAATTTTAAGGAAATTACATGGGCCACCGTTTAAGTAAAATCTATACCCGTACCGGCGATTCAGGAACTACAGGTCTCGGTGATGGTTCACGCGTTGCCAAGGATGATTTACGTATCACCGCTTTGGGTGATGTTGATGAACTCAACGCAACCATTGGTGTATTACGCTCCCAGATCAGCATAAGTCCAATTGAAGATAAAGCGACTTGGGACAAATCACTTAGCCTGATCCAGCACTGGTTGTTTGATTTGGGTGGTGAGGTCTGTATTCCCGGTTTTAACTTGGTTCAACCGGTATCTATTGATTTTTTAGAAAATGATATTGACCGCATGAATGAAGCCTTACCAATGCTGAAAGACTTTATTTTGCCAGCAGGTTCATTGTCTTGTAGCTATGCCCATCAGGCACGCGCTGTTTGCCGTCGAGCTGAGCGCAGTGTCATGTCTGTACATAGTCGTGACCAGAATATTCAGGCAACCTCACTTCAACTACTTAACCGCCTATCAGACTGGTTATTTGTAGCTTCACGTACCTTACAACGTGCTGAAGGTGGTTCTGAAGTACTATGGCAGAAAAATATCAATGAAACTATTGATCAATAAAACCGCTAAAACTTATTAAACTCCACAGAAAAATCTGCGTCGACGATCTTTGCAATAAAGTTCCAATGGCGCAGAATATCGTCATTGTTCCGTCATAATTATTCGACATCATGTATTTATCTTTATTTTTTCAGGTTATCGCAACATGCGTATAATCGGCCATCGTGGTGCGCGTGGGGAAGCACCAGAAAACACCCTCGGTGGATTTCAATATATTCAGGAAATCGGGATTCGCGCGGTTGAGTTTGACGTACGTCAACTTAAAGACAATGTCTTGATTATTATGCATGATGATGATTTTGTACGTACCACAGGCCAGCAAAAGCATCTCTATGAATGCAACCGTGAAGAACTGTCTCCATATAATCATGCCGTACAATGGTCTGAATGGAATCAGGTTGAACCAACTCCTCTTTTAAATCAGACTTTAAATGTCATTCAGAACTTTGATCATATCGAAGTCGAAATCAAAGAAGTGGCTTCCGAAGCTGCCGCGGAACAAATCATCCTGGAATTACAGCAACAACTCCAGGGCTTTGAACATTCAGCTATTATCACCAGTTTTGATGCCAAAATTCATGCTGCACTGCAACAACAAAAATCACAGTTTAAGCGTGGTTTATTGATTGAAACTGATGTAAAACATAAAGCCATTGATCAGGCACTTGAACTGGGTTGTTGTCAGATTGGCTGGATGAATGAATTGGCCAACAAAGAAATGATTAAGGCAACTCAAACTGCCCAACTGAATATCAGTGTATGGACAGTCAACGATATTGAGCGTGCCAAAGAATTACGTGATTTAGGTGTACAAGGTTTAATCACTGATTATCCTAAACTTATGCTGCAACAACTCTAAAGATAATAAATTTTTTGTTTTCTCCACCTCTTAGATTTAAGAGGTTTTCTTTTAATTGTCAGATAGTGAAAAGCTGAGTAAACATATTGCTATACATCTGTATCTAATCTTATTAACAGTGTACTCATTATGGAGAGCTTCCATGAAAGTACGGACCTGATGGTCATGACTGATGATACATTTTTAGAACGATTTATTGCGACCTTATGTTTATATGACTAATACTGATACACGCATGAACTAAATAGAAATTTTCTGCTTCGTAACAGGTCAAATTCTTAATTTTGATGGTTAAAAACTGCACCTTATCACAGCTTAAAAATGTCACATTTCGTTTTAATTATTCTGTTACTCATAAGTACAATACACCTGTGCAATAAAGCTAGTGCCACCCTATTGCCCATGTTAATATGCATAAGTTCAATCCCCTATAAAGCTTAGAGGATTTGGCCTTTTAGATATACCTTCCTAGGTTCAGAAACATCTTCTTCCTAGGTTCCAGGAGTGCTGTTGGAGATGAATGCTCCCCTACCTCAAGCCCCAATTAACTGGGTCGCTGTATTTGCTTTGGTTGCATTACCAATCGTAGCTGTCATTGCGATCCCGTTGTATGCGTATCACCATGATTTCAGTCTTGCTGCCTGGATCAGTATGTTTGTTTTACTTGGCGTTAGTAGCCTTGGTATTACAGCGGGTTACCATCGTCTTTGGGCACATCGTGCTTATGAAGCGACTTTACCACTAAAAATCATTCTGATGATTATGGGTACATTTGCTGTACAAAACAGTATTTTGTACTGGGGCTCAGGTCACCGTACCCATCACCGCCATGTCGATGATGTCGAAAAAGATCCATACTCGATCAACAATGGTTTCTGGTATGCGCACCTAGGCTGGATGCTTCGTGATTATCCAGCAGCAGAACCGAACTACAAAAATGCACCTGACCTGCAGAATGACAAAGTCGTGATGTTCCAGCATAAGTACTATGTACCGCTGGTGATTGCTGTGCATGCTGCGATTCTGCTTCCTATTGGCTGGGCAGTAGGCGATGTCTGGGGTGTATTGTTACTCGGTGGTCTACTTCGTCTGATTCTGAGCCATCACGTGACTTTCTTCATTAACTCATTGTGTCACATGTGGGGTTCACGTCCATATACCGATGAAAATACAGCACGTGATAACTTCTGGTTAGCAATTGCCACCTGGGGTGAGGGTTATCATAATTACCATCACATTTTCCAGTACGATTACCGTAATGGGGTGAAATGGTGGCAGTATGATCCAACAAAATGGTTGATCTGGACCTGCTCTAAACTGGGTCTGGCAAAAAACCTACGCCGTATTCCAAGCTTTAACATCAAGAAAGCTGAGCTGGCAATGAAGTTTAAATATGCCGAGCAAGATCTTGCCGTGTATGGTCATGATGTTAATGAAGACATTGCCAATGTCAAAAGCAAGATTGCTCTTGAATATGATGCTTTCACACAAACCCTGAATGACTGGGCTAAGCTAAAAGAAAAAGAAATTCAAGTGAAAAAGGCAGCAGTTGCTGAAAGAATCCATCAGATGGATGACAAGTTGAAGATGGAATTCCAGCTGGTGGAGCAACGCCTGTCTCATCACCGTGAAACTCTGAATTTACTGGTTCGTAACCTGAAAAAAACGCCAGTATCTGAATAATTTAGATACTGTACAAATGCTCCGAATTCGGGGCATTTTTTATTTATAGCTGGTCAAAAATGATCAACAGTTTTCGTTATCATTCTTTGTTATAGTGAACTAAACATACGTTAAATCTGATTGCTATGCACTTTAATGCCCGTTATAACACGCTCTCTTCCCGCCTCTATCATCATCAACAACCGGTTCCATTAAAAGGACCTAAAGCAGGTCATTTCAATGAGGCTTTGGCTGATCGGCTGCAGTGGTCGGAACAGGACAAAGCTGAATGGATAGAAATTTGTAGTGGTCAGAAAACTTTTGCTGAATTTGAACCCCTCGCAATGGTATATGCCGGGCATCAGTTCGGCCAATGGGCGGGACAGCTCGGTGATGGACGCGGTCTATTGATTGCGCAAATTCTAGATAAAAATAATCAGACTATTGATCTACATTTAAAAGGTGCTGGATCTACACCATATTCCCGCATGGGCGATGGTCGTGCTGTATTACGTTCAGTTATTCGTGAATATCTTGCAGGCCATGCCCTAAACTGTTTAGGCATTGCTTCCAGTAATGCTGTTGGTTTTACCTCCTCTGCTCAAGGGATTCAGCGTGAAAAACTTGAACCTGGCGCGATGATGCTACGGACTTCCGAGTGTCATATTCGTTTTGGTCATTTTGAATGGATTAATCAGTATCAACCTGATCTTTTGAGTGAATTTGCCCAGAAATGTATTGAGTGGCATTATCCAGAATGTCTTGAAGCAGAGCAGCCGATTCTGGCGTGTGCTACAAAAGTCATTCAACGTACGGCTGTGATGATTGCGAAGTGGCAACTGGTCGGCTTTGCTCATGGCGTCATGAATACCGACAACCTGAATATCACCGGTTCTACACTGGACTTTGGTCCTTATGGATTTATGGAGCGTTTCCGCCCGAACTGGATCAATAACCACTCGGATTATCAAGGGCGTTATACCTATCAACAGCAACCAAGTATTGCTCACTGGAATCTATGGCAATGGCTGAATAATCTTGTACCACTCTGCCCTACTGACTATGACAGGGAACAATGGAAGCAGGATTTAGCCGCTTGTTTAGAGCATTACGAGCCGACTTTTCTGGAGCACTATAAACTCGGTCTAAATCAAAAAATGGGCTTGCCAGGTTTTCACAAAGACAGTTTTGATTGTGCCATGGCATTCCTGCGTATCTTGCAATCTGAGCAATTGGACTACACGCAAAACTTTATCCGTTTGCAGAATAAAGAGTATGACGTCATTAAGGATGATTGTTTAGACCGTCGTGCTTTTGAAAGTTTCTTGAGCCAGTATGAAACTATTCGCGAGTTTCAAGATACCACTGAGCTGGATACGCAAATGACTAAAGCCAATCCACATTATATTTTGCGTAATCATATGGCCCAGAAAGCCATCGAGCTTGCTGAAGCAGATGACTTCTCAGAAGTAGATCGCCTGTTCAAGTTACTTGGCCAGCCATTTACCAAGCAATCAGAACTCGAACAGCCTGAAGATTTAGGCCCTTTACCAAGTGATGTCCCAGAAGTCATGGTGAGTTGTTCATCTTAATTTATTCACAACTTTCCACTAAGCTGTGGATAATATTTAAATTATCCACAACTTTTCTTTAAATTATTCAAAGCTTATGACCTTGCACCCAATAGCATCTGAAAATCACACTCTCTCCATGAGGTCAGTTGTACCCAATCGTTCAGTGAGAGCAGTGATGTATACAGTTAAGCTGAAAATTGAATATAGAAAAATACTACGAGATATTTACCCTTATATCCGCATCAGTTGGCATATGAATAAAAAACATTAAATTATAGGATTGGAAGAGCCAAATCTCGATGCATCTCCAATCAAAGAGTTGATAAAAAACTCTTATCAACAGATGGCTTTCAATTTATCTCGAGTGAAACAGAAAGATATTGAACTATTGAAGCAGATCAAATTATCCACCTTCTAAAAAATTATTTATTATCTCTTATATTATTATTTCTATTTTATTAATTATTTAAATTTATAACTGAGCTTATTATTTTAATAAAATAATTAACAGACTTAACCTAGTAAATTTAAATATATAGTTAGACATCTCAGAATATATACACAACTCCTATTTTTCTTCTCTCTATATTTTTTATGCGTAAAATAATGAGATTGAATTGTCGTTCTCTGTAATTAAAAAATACAGATTAACAACTAACTCTTCATTTTCTAATAATAAAAATAAAAACTGGTATTACTATTTTTAAATTCAGTCACATAATATCCCTTCTGTATTTAACTTTTAGCTCCTACCTTAGTACAGGCAAATTAACCTTTGCTGAAAAAAATAATTTAAAGGAAGGAAAACATGGCAACTCAAGATAATGATAACGATACTTCAAATCGCGGATTTGCAAGTATGGACTCCGAAAGACAACGAGAAATAGCAAGTCAAGGCGGTCGAGCTGCCCATGCCAGTGGAAATGCTCACGAATTTAGCTCTGAAGAAGCCAGAGAAGCAGGACGTGCGGCTCATCGAAGCGGTAATGCACATGAATTTACCTCAGAAGAAGCCCGTGAAGCTGGTAGCCGTAGTCATTCAGGACGCCGCAGCAGCTATGACGACGAAGATGACGATCGCGATCGTTCCAGCGGTCGAGGTCGCAGCCGTGATGACGACGAAGATGACGATCGCGGTCGTTCCAGCGGTCGAGGTCGTGGCCGCAGCCGTGATGACGACGATGATGATGACGATCGTGGCCACTCAAATGGTCGAGGCCGTAGTCGTAACCGTGATGACGATGATGATGACGATCGCGGTCGCTCAAGTGGTCGTGGACGTGGCCGTAGCCGTGATGATGATGATGATGATGATGACGATCGTGGCCGCTCAAATGGTCGAGGCCGTGGTCGTAACCATGATGACGATGATGATGACGATCGCGGTCGTTCCAGCAGTCGAGGTCGTGGACGCAGCCGTGATGACGACGATGATGATGACGATCGTGGCCGCTCAAATGGTCGAGGCCGTGGTCGTAACCGTGATGACGACGATGATGACGATCGCGGCCGTTCAAGTGGTCGTGGACGCAGTCGCGCCCGTGATGACGATGATGATGACGATCGTGGCCGCTCAAATGTTCGTGGACGTGGCCGTAGCCGTGATGACGACGATGATGATCGCGGTCGTTCCGGTGGTCGAGGTCGTGGTCGCAGCCGTGATGACGATGATGATGACGATCGCGGTCGTTCCAGCAGTCGAGGTCGTGGACGCAGCCGTGATGACGACGATGATGATAATCGTGGCCGTTCAAGTAATCGTGGACGTGGTCGCAGCCGTGATGACGATGATGATGATCGCGGTCGTTCCAGCAGTCGAGGTCGTGGTCGCAGCCGTGATGACGACGATGATGATGACGATCGTGGTCGTTCCAGCGGTCGAGGCCGTGGCCGTAGCCGTGATGACGACGATGATGACGATCGTGGTCGCTCAGGTGGTCGTGGACGCAGTCGCAGCCGTGATGATGATGACGATCGCGGTCGTTCGGGAGGTCGAGGCGGAAGAAATACCCCGCCACGCGATGACCGAGGTCGCTTCACTTCCAGGTAAATTATTTGGGAGCAACCGGAAAGATATAGATGAAAGGTTTATATTTTTCTAAAAAGAAAAACATTTTGAATTTCTTATAAGTTTAAAGCGAGCAGATTAGTCTGCTCGCTTTTTATATGATTTATTTACATGCTATTTTATTGAGTACGCTCTGGCGGATTTTCTATCCATCGGGAACTCGATGCCAATTGCATTAAAGCTTTCGCTGCTTTTGCGACAAACATCGAAACCTCGTCATCTACTTCCTCATTGTTGCTATAAAGCGGGAAAGTACCAGGCTGGTTTTGAATCACAATGTCATCAATAATCCAGCCACGATATGCATTATAGTACTGATCGACAGTATCGAATTTAAACCGGATTTTAACATTGGATTGCCCCGCATATTCATCTAAAGAAATAGCTTCTTGCTGGGCAAATTGAGGTGCAAGGTTAAAGCCAAAGTTTGAGAATGGAATTGACCAGCGGTTATAATCTGTTTGCGGATCAGACAGCGGATTTAATCGCGCCAGTTTTTTAAATTCCCCTCCATTCACTGAAACTTCCACATCCATGGCATCATACCCTCTGCTACTTGGATTTACTGATTCAATTTCCCACCAGGTTTTAAAACTTAAGCTGATTGGTTTTTGTGTAGTGCTCAGGTCAATTACTGGTGAAGTCAGTGTTCCATAATACGCCTGTGCTGACGTTCCACCATTCAGTCTTGTTTCTACTGGCTGCCCTTCCTCGGTTAAAAGACTGGCTTCTTTATTTAAGAAACTACCTGCAACACCATTGCCATACCAATATGCATAATTGCCTTGAGCAGGATCTGGCAGTTTGCCATTACTGCTATCATCTGGTGCCAAGGTCACTAAACGATTCACATCTTTATTGATAATCTTGTGATTTTTTTGCAGTAAAGACCATTTTGTTTCTTCAACTGTAGAGGCATTTTCCCATTCATCTCGGGTAGCAGAGTCTTCTTCAAAAGTTTCCTGCCAAATACTGGTCGTAGCTTCAGTATTTTGTATCAAGGTAAATTGACTACCCCCTGAAATAGAGGACGTCACTGCAACCTGCTTTGTTAAACTTATATACCCGGGTGCGCTGATCATAAGCGTTGCATTTTTTAAGGTATCGCCAAGCTCATCAGATACATTAAAAGCTAGACTGAAATATCCTTTCGTATCAGTTAATGCTGTAACGAATGCGCCATTGGTAGCCGCACCACCTGATAATGAAACCTGTGCATTTGCCAAAGGCTGACCTTGCACCAGAACTTGCCCTGATAGTGTCCCAATAATTGCTTCATTTACCGGATGAATCGTTCCACATTCAGCATTATTACAAGTTAAAGGCACGTTGATCGACAATTCCTTATTGGTATTTGTCGGGTGAATAATGAATGGCACGATTGCAGTTTCAGAATGCTTTCTGACCAAAATATAGTAAATACCTGGTGCTAAATGAACTGAACCAGAAACACCCAAATGGTCTGTTGTATATTCTCGTGCCGAGGAGAAATCACTAATCACCGGAAGACGGTCATACTGGACAAAGAGACTGTGATCAACCGTATTATTATCAGAAATACTGGTGACGTTATTACTCCATTGTGCAGCTGATAAAATTCGAATGTCAGCATCTGCAAGCGCCAGATGACTTGCATCAGTAATGATTAATCTTTCTACTCCATTTGCTGGCGTGACGGTTTCTTCCGGGGTCGTTTGAGATGGTGGTGTAGAGTTACCAGAACTGCCTGAATCTGAACCACAGCCAGTCATTATCATTCCCGTAGAGGCAAGCAGCATTGTTGCTATAATATTGAGTTTCATGAGTAAAATCCTTATTAAAATAATAAATTAATTCTTATAATTCGCCTTTTAATAGGTATTTATTTTTATTATTAAGAAGCCTAAAAAATATATAACAAATCCATAGAAAATAAAAATATAAATTATTTCAAACCCAATTATTCAAAAAGTATTTATTAATATAAAATTCTATTTTATTAATTCAATCAACCCCTCAATTAAATTATCTTTTAATACTTATTTTTTTCATAAGAATATTTATAATTAGTTACCAGATTTACCCTTAATAAGAATTATATCACCTTGTTTTAAATAGAATATGGATAAATCAATTTATTCCAACTTCAATTATTCAAGCAAATATAAATCACATTATTATTTTCTACTAAAGCATGAAAAAAGGCACATAAAAATGGGCTCTAATGAACCCATTTTTAAAAGAATAAAAAATTTAAGTTTTCTTGGCCTGTAATATTTTGAAAAGAATAAATAATATTACAATCCACACTGGCAACATCAGTACTGACAACATGAAACCTTGATCCCACATGATATAGAGCACTGTCAGCATAAAGGCTAAAACCAGATAGTTACTCAGGGGTGAAAACAATGCAGGGAATTTAGTTTGTACAGTTTGGAGACGAATGGCTTGCTTAAATTTAAGATGAATCAGTGTGATCATGATCCAGTTCAGTACCGCTGCTGCCACCACAATATAAATCAGATAGCTTAGGGCTTTTTCAGGTACAAAATAGTTTAATAAAACACAGCCAAAAATCAGTAATGCTGAGAATAGCACCGCTAGTACTGGAATTCCTCGTGCATTCACCTTCTTAAAGGCTTTTGGAGCATTACCCTGCTCTGCCAGGCCTAATAGCATTCTGCTATTGGCATACATCCCGCTATTACACACCGACAGCGAGGCTGTCAAAATAATAAAATTTAATAAGTGGGCGGCCCAATCAATACCCATCAGATTAAAAATCATCACGAATGGACTATGCTCTAAATCACCTAAGTTCAGCTGATTCCACGGCACAAGTGATAATAGAATTGCAAGTGAACAGATATAAAATAGAAATACACGAATTACAGTTTGATTTACAGCTTTTGGAATATTCTGATCCGGATTTTCAGTTTCCGCAGCAGCCATACTGATCAGCTCAATCCCGCCAAATGCAAACATCATAAAGGCCAGCATATAAAACAGTCCTTCAAAGCCATTCGGGAAGAAACCACCATGTGCCCATAAGTTCGTTATTGAAGCAGTAGAATCAACATCAGCAGTGACTAGTAAATAAATCCCAAATAAAATCATCGCGACAATCGCAAGGACTTTTATCATTGATAACCAGAATTCAGATTCGCCATAAATCTTTACATTGGTCAAATTCATGCCAGTGACCAGAATAAAGAAAAATAAAACCGAAACCCATGCAGGAATTTCTGGCCACCAGTAATTGATATATTTACCAACCGCAGTCAGCTCAGTCATCGCTACCAGAATATACAGAATCCAGTAATTCCAGCCTGTTAAAAATCCTGGAAACTTCCCCCAATGTTTAAAGGCGAAATAGCTAAATGAACCGGTTACAGGTTCATGTACAATCATTTCACCGAGTTGGCGCATAATCAGGAAAGCAATCAAACCGCCCATCAGATAACCCAAAATAATGGATGGACCAGCAGACTGAATAATATGAGCTGAACCTAGAAATAGACCGGTACCAATCGCACCGCCCATGGCAATCAGCTGGATATGACGATTCTTCAAACGGCGTTGAAGCTGCGGTGTTTCACTCTCCAAAACATATTCTCATAATGAATAAAAAAATAGGATTGTACCGAGTCTAGTGCCAATCAGCTAACTCATAAATTTAAGTGATTAGTTCTTAAACTTTTATTTTTTATTTAAGAAGGTTTCTTTCATCAAATTTTTACGTGCTCGAGTATCGATCTCCTATTCCTCACCAATTCAGATATCCATTTAAGTTGCTTTTATCGCGCTATTTTTATAGTAAAACGTACCACAGTATTCTTTAGTGAATAAAAAAGCGAATAGAGAAAATCTATTCGCTTTCGTGATTTCCTTGAACCAGAGTTAGTCCTCAGGATATTCAAAACGGTAACCTACACCATAAACTGCCTGAATCCACTCATGACGGTTACCCGTTTCAGCAGCCTCGGAAATCTTGCGGCGCAGGTTCTTGATATGACTATCAATCACACGGTCTGCCACATCGAAGCTGTCCGGGTTAATATGATCCAGCAACTGCGCACGTGAATACACCTGACCCACATGTTCCAAAAACAGTTCTAATAAACGGAATTCTGTTGGGGTCAGGTTCAGCGCTTTTTGTTGATACCAGATGCGCTGTTGCGATTTATCCATACGGAACAAATCATTGCTTTCCGGTTCAGCTTTACGATCCAAACGGCGTAGAACTGCCTGCACGCGCGCGACCAGTTCCTTCGGACTAAATGGTTTACAGATATAGTCATCTGCACCCATATTCAGGCCGAGTACACGGTCAATTTCTTCAGTACGTGCCGTCACCATGATAATCGGTAGATCGGACTGCTCACGCACCTTACGGCAGATGGTCAGGCCGTCCATACGTGGCACCATCAGGTCCAAAATCATCAGGCTCGGCTTACGTTGAGTGAAACTGTTATAAGCTTCCTGTCCATCATGAAACATGCTGACTTCAAAACCAGCAGCTTCTAGATAGTCTCGCACCAATTGTGCAAGTTCGACTTCGTCTTCAACCAGCATAATGTGTTTCATGAATAAACTTCCTTATGATTTTATTTGTTTAGGAAAAGTCAGTTTGCAACGTAATCCACCAAGTGGCGAATGATCGAAGCTTAAACTTCCACCTAATGCTTGCGTAATTTTACACGATAATGCCAAACCCAGTCCGGTACCACCAGTGGCACGGGTACGCGAGTCATCTACACGATAGAAACGTTCACCTATTCGGGCCAGCTGTTCATCGGTCAGACCAAACGGACTGTCATCGACATATAAGGTCCATTCTTTGTCATTCTGTTCAGTATGAATATGTACCTGTCCACCCGCTTCAGTATAGCGAATACTGTTGCTCAGCAAATTGGCCACGATCTGTTTAAAGCGGTCCAGATCTAGCTCTACGTCTGCGCCTTCACCTTCCGCAGTCACAGTTAATTGCGCCTGTTCAAACTTTGGATGGAAGTTCATTAATTCCTGCTGTACCACATCCCATGGATTAATCGTACTGACGTACATCTGTAATTGCTGGGCATCAGCCTGTGCCAAGGCTGCCAAATCTAGAGTCAGTTTTTTCAGACTGGTCACCTGTGCCAGCATCGAAGCAAAATGTTCTGGAGTTGGCTTACGGATTCCATCCTGCATCGCTTCAATCTGTGCCTGCAACACGGCTAGTGGTGTTTTCAGCTCATGCGAGGTATCTGCTACCCATTGGCGACGTGAAGTCTCATGTTGATTGAGAATGACAGCTAATTGATTTAACTCATTGGATAAATCACCTAGCTCATCATTGCGGTTGACTTTAACCTGATGCTGATAATTACCTTTGGTTAACTCACGTGTACCTTGCAACAAGCGTTGAATCGGCTTTTTGAAATAAGTCGCTAACAGGAGTGCAGCGATCAGACTGGTCAGGATACTGAGGCCATATACCAGGAACAGGTAACGTTTCTGATTACTAAAGAAATTGATACTTAATGCATCTTCCTGATCCAGTACCGGTTTTAGCCCCAAGTAACCGACAATTTTATCGTCTACCATAATCGGGCGATAAGAAATCTGCTCATCCGAAGGTTCACCTACGACAAAACGGCGTTTGGCGTCATAAAGAGATAAACGTGAGCTCAGACCCAAACGGTCAGGCATCTGGATAAACTGTTTTTTACCCGCTTGCGGCTGTGTTGTTAACTGCGAGCCATTTTTACGATCGGTTCTAAACAGGTTCTGATTAGAACTCAGCGGGAACTTTAAACCTTCAAAAGGCTGAAACTGCGAAGGTAAATTTGCTGCCAATACACGTAGTTCTTCCTCATTTACAGTACGCTGTTCAGCATCTGTGCCCATCAGGCTTGGTGCTACATTGGCTAAGGTGTGGTCCTGAAAATAACGTTGCTGTAAGGCAATGTCATACTGACGACGTAACCACCAGCGTGACAGACGGTCATAATCATCCGGCGCTGCCTCACCTTCGATCTGTAGAATCTGAGCCTGAATTGCATTGCCCCAGTCATTATAAACGCCATAGACTTCGGCCAGGTTTTCAATGACATGATCCAGTTTCTGCATTTCTACATCAGCGACATAGCGAGTGAAATTACGCTGCATGTTGAGATGAAGCACACCGAGACTCACCGTGGTAATCACCAAGGTGGTAAACAGCACTGTTAAAAACAGCCGGAGTGCAATCGGAATGCGGCGAATATTCAAAAGCAGAGTCTCAGTTTTTCCTCTAGATTCATTATTGTAGCGAACACAAGCTGAAAAAACTCTTCATTGTTTCTTCATCTTTATTGTTTATTCTTTGCAACATATAGATCAGGCTCGTAGCTTGGAGACAAATACAATGAAAGCAATGACAAAAATCATCGTTCTGGGTGCAAGTATATTATCAATGGGGGCATTGACCGCGTGTCAATCGACCAAGCATGCACCAAGTGAAGATCATCCGCAAATGATGAAACATCATCAAGATCATAAAGGTCGTCACCTGACTCCAGAACAGCGTGAACAGTTCAAGCAAATGCGTGCACAACGTGCGCAGCTGCATAAGCAAATGCAACAGGCCTGTGATAACAAAGCTATTGGCAGTGCAATTCAGGTGAAGGCCAATGATAAAACTGTAGACGGTACTTGTCAGATCTTTTTCAAAGCAGACCGTAAAGATATAAAAGCTGCGCGTGGCGAGTTCCGTGGTATGAAAGGTGAACATCGCCCAATGCGTGGTGACTTTCGCGGAGCATTAAACCGTGGTGAAGCATTGACTGATGCGCAACGTGCGGAAATGGTAAAACAGTTTGACCAGCGTCTGGCTGAACGTCAGGCACAGCAAAAAGCTGTTGTTCAGGCCTGTCAGGGTAAAAAAGATGGCGCAGCTGTACAGCTCAAAATAGGTGAAAAAACCATTAATGGTCAGTGTCACGTCCGTTTCCAGCCAAATGCTTCAGTTAAAGCACCAGCCGTTAAGGCTTCTTAACTGAACGTTTCAAATTTATTATTAAAAAAGGCACTTCCGGGTGTCTTTTTTTATGCGTGTTGATTGTTAGAACTAAGTCTATCTAAGTGTGCAGGTTTTTGACCATTCGTGTCAGATATTTTTTTATAAAAACGTTTACACTCAATATACTTAAGATTTCAAGGGTAATTATCTTTGACTTTACAGTCACCAAGAAATAGCCTTGAAATGCTTGTGCCAACAAGGAAGATGTTGCACGATTAGACCATGTCAATACGTGTCAATGAAGGCACGTTTCAATTTAATTCAGGATTATAACGCTGGTATAAACCAGTATTGAGGAAACCGATATGCCACAATACAAAGCGCCCTTACGTGATATGCAATTTGTTTTGCATGAGCTTTTAAATGTTGAACAACATTATGCCAGCCTGCCTGCATTCCAAGACAACGTAAGCCGTGAGCTCGTGGACCAGTACCTGGAAGCTGCTGCTGATTTCTGTGAAAATGAATTATCTCCTTTAAACCAGGTGGGTGACCGCGAAGGCTGTACCTGGAACGACGGTGTTGTAACGACTCCAACAGGTTTTAAAGAAGCGTATCAAAAATACATCGAACTTGGCTTCCCTTCTCTTTCTGCGGAAGAGCAATATGGCGGCCAAGGCTTACCGAACTCTTTAGGTATTACTATTTCTGAAATGGTCGGTACTGCGAACTGGGCATGGGGCATGTACCCTGGCCTGTCTCATGGTGCGGTACGTACTTTAGAACACCATGGTTCTCAAGAACAAAAAGATGCTTACCTGCCTAACCTGGTATCAGGTGTCTGGACAGGTACGATGTGTCTGACAGAATCTCATGCAGGTTCTGACCTGGGTATTATCCGTACTAAAGCTGAGCCACAAGCGGACGGCAGCTATGCAATCTCTGGCGAGAAGATCTTTATCTCTGCTGGTGAACATGACATGGCTGAAAACATCATCCATATCGTACTGGCTCGTCTACCGGGTGCACCTAAAGGTACTAAAGGTATTTCACTGTTCATCGTACCGAAGTTCAACCTGAATGCTGACGGTTCTATCGGTGAGCGTAATGGCGTACGTTGTGGTTCGATCGAACACAAAATGGGGATCCATGGTAATGCAACATGTGTCATCAACTTTGATAACGCAAAAGGCTTCCTGATTGGACCTGAAAACCGTGGTCTGAACTGCATGTTCACTTTCATGAACACTGCACGTATCGGTACTGCTGTACAAGGTTTGTCTGCATCTGAGTCTTCTTTCCAAGGCGCGTTAGCTTATGCCAAAGACCGTTTGGCAATGCGTTCTTTAACTGGTCCTAAAGCACCTGAAAAAGAAGCAGACCCGATTATCGTTCACCCGGCAGTACGTAATATGCTGTTAACTCAAAAAGCATTTGCTGAAGGTGGTCGTGCACTGGTTTACCTGTTAGCGCAATATGCAGACGTGGTTGAACATGGTGTAGAAGAAGCAGACCGCAAATTTGCTGACAACATCCTGTCTCTATTGACGCCAATTGCGAAAGCATTCCTGACTGAAACTGGTTCAGAAGCTGCTAAACATGGCGTACAGGTATTTGGTGGTCACGGCTTTATCTCTGAGCACGGCATGGAGCAAATCGTACGTGATACACGTATTGCCTGCCTGTACGAAGGTACGACTGAAATCCAGGCGCTTGACCTGTTAGGCCGTAAAGTTTTGGGTACTCAAGGTGCAATGTTGAAAGACTTCACCAAGATCATCCACAAGTTTGCTGAAGCGAACAAAGACAACGCTGGTCTGAAAGAGTTCGTTGAACCATTGGCTGCACTGAACAAGGAATGGGGCGACCTGACCATGCAGATCGGTATGCGTGCAATGCAAAACCCTGAAGAAGTGGGTGCTGCTGCAGTAGACTACCTGTACTTCTCTGGTTATGTAACGCTTGCTTACCTATGGGCACGTATGGCACTGGTTGCTCAAGAGCAATTGGCTGCAGGTACTACAGACGTAGACTTCTACAACGCGAAGCTGACGACTGCACGTTTCTACTTCAAGAAAATCCTGCCACGTGTTCGTTCACACGTTGACCTGATTGCGACTGGTGTAGAGCCGTTAATGAGCCTGGATGCGGAACATTTCGCATTCTAAGCTGATGCAATTTTAAATGCAGAAACAAGGAAAAGGACGGTTACTTTTAAAGCGTCCTTTTTCTTTATAAAGCGTTACAGAATTAACCTTTAGTCGTCTAACAATAAGATTTTTAATGCATTAGACTGACTCAAAATCAATCGATTCAAACAAGAAACAGGTGACCCACTATGCCAATTTATAACGCGCCACTTGCCGATATGAAATTCATCCTGAACGATGTATTCAATGCCGAACAATTCTGGCAAGCCAATGAAAATTTAGCTCATTTAGACGCTGCAACAGCAGAAGCAATTCTTGAAGAAATGGCTAAATTTGCGCAGAACGTCACCCTTCCATTGAACCGTACCGGTGATGAAGAAGGCGCGAAATATGAAAATGGCGCTGTGACCACACCTGCAGGCTTTAAAGAAGCATTCAAACAATATGCTGAAGGCGGCTGGATTGGCCTTGGTGCTGATGCTGAATGGGGCGGTCAGGAAATGCCAAAAATGCTGACCGTTCTGTCAGATGAAATGCTTTTCGCTACTAACCCGTCTTTCATGCTGTATCCATTGCTGTCTGTCGGTGCGGGTATGGCATTGAACAGCTATGGTTCTCAAGCGCAAAAAGAAACTTACCTGCCAAAAATCTATTCTGGCGAATGGTCAGGCACCATGTGTCTAACCGAACCACATGCGGGTACTGACCTGGGTATCATCAAAACCAAAGCTGAACGCAATGAGGATGGTACTTACAGCATTACCGGTACCAAAATCTTCATTACTGGTGGTGACCACGACCTGGCTGAGAACATTATTCACCTGGTATTGGCAAAAACGCCAGATGCGCCTGCGGGCTCTCGCGGTATTTCCCTGTTCATCGTGCCTAAATTCCTGGTGAATGAAGATGGTTCGATGGGCGAACGTAACCCGGTAGGTCCAGGTTCGATTGAACACAAAATGGGGATCAAAGCATCTGCCACTTGTGTCATGAACTTCGACGGTGCCAAAGGTTACCTGGTAGGTAAAGAAAACGAAGGCCTGGCAGCCATGTTCGTGATGATGAACTACGAACGTCTGTCTATGGGGATCCAGGGCTTAGGCGCTTCTGAATTCGCTTACCAAAATGCGGCGCAATATGCGACAGATCGTCTGCAAGGCCGTAGTGCTTCTGGCGTTCAGTCTCCAAACAAACCAGCTGACAGCATTTTAGTACATGGCGATGTCCGTCGTATGCTTTTAAATGTACGTGCAAACAATGAAGCCTCTCGTGCATTCGCTGTGTACGTTGGTCAACAGCTTGACATCACCAAGTTCTCGACTGATGCAGAAGCAATCAAGAAAGCCAATGATCGTGTTGCACTGTTAACACCGATCGCGAAAGCGTATCTGACTGATACAGCCTTCAATGCAACACTTGATGCACAAATGGTCTTCGGTGGTCATGGTTATATTCGTGAATGGGGTATGGAACAGTGTATCCGTGATTTACGTATTTCACAGATTTACGAAGGGACTAATGGTGTTCAATCACAAGACTTGATTGGCCGTAAGACCATTAAATGTAACGGTGAATTTATTGCTGAATACATTCAGGAAATCCGTGATTTTACCAATGCACTGGATGCTGACCTGAACTTCATTAAAGATGCGACCCTTGATGCGGCTGCAGAAGTTGAAGCAGTAACCCAGCATATTATTGAAGCTGCGAAAGAAAATCCAGAATATGCGAATGGTGCAGCAGTAGATTACCTGCATGCAGTAGGCCTGTTGAGCTTCTCTTATATGTTCGCGCGCATTGCCCATGCTGCGAAAGATAAACAAGGTGAGTTCTATCAGAACAAACTGGGTCTTGCTCGTTATTTCGTACAACGCATTCTGCCTGAACTGGCACTGCGTATTACTAAAGTCAAAGCAGGTTCAGAAGCATTAACACAGTTCTCTGAAGAGTACTTCACAACTCAGTCTTAAGATAGTTAAGTCTTAAGATTTAAGTCATAAAAAAACGCCTGCAATTGCAGGCGTTTTTTTATTATTCTTTTAAACTTTTTCGATCAGAATCGTATCTGGCTGATTGGCCACCTTAGGATTCAGATGCTTGTTCACAATTCGGATTTCCCCTTCAGACTGCAAAGATTCACATAACTCTAATACTTTCTGCATGTCATCACTTTTAATCCCTGTACCCAGAATTAATTTTTTGCCTGTTTCTAATTGACTGATCTTATTTTGGATTTTTTCTAACATCTTTTTTCTCCCTCATTATTCGATGTACAACTTCTACAATATAGCAATTTGGTATGAAAAAAGTACACTTTTTCATCTTTTTACATTTTTATTTTCCATATTTTCATTTTCTTTGCATGAAATTTGCAGAAAATTTCCTGAGATTTATAAATTATTTATTTTTAATCAGGAGGACATAGTGATGAAACCTAATTCCAAAGCCAAGAAAATAGAAGCCCTCCTCGACCGCGGCGGTAATCTTGCCGTAGAAAGTTTTCATTATCTCGCCCTGTTCATTATTGGCTGTATGGTGATCTGGTCTGCCGGTCATACCGTCATCGACATTTTGACAGTCAAAAAATTTGCCAGTATTGATGATATTCTGCTGTTATTTATCTATCTTGAATTAGGCGCGATGGTGGGTATTTATTTTAAAACCAATCATATGCCAGTTCGATTCCTGATTTATATTGCGATTACTGCGCTGACACGTCTCTTGATTTCTGATATTCAACACACGCATAAAGCCAGTATGGATCAAGTGATTATTACGGGTTCTATCCTCATTTTGGCTTTCGCCATTTTAATTGTGCGTTATGCATCCTGGAACTATCCATCAATTATCCGAGACAAACATACTGAAAAACCAGTTCCTCAAGGCAAGACCCCTCGCCCTGAAGATGATGAGTTGGCATAAAATGTTTTCTTCATAACCATATTGAAGAGTACTCTCTCCCTTTGGGAGAGAGTTAAAGAGAGGGACTTAATTTATATGTGTCAATCTCATTTAGAATTTGAGAAACAATTATTTCAAATCATTTCACCCTAATCATCTCCTTACCGGTGAGGGAGCTGTTTTGGTTTTTTTGAGTTATTTAGGCATAACTGAAGTATTTCTTCATTCATTTAGGACGGTTTAACGATTATTCACCAAGACATAACGTCCATTTTCATAAATCCAGTGCATTCCAGTAGGCGGATCAGGTAGACCCAAACGGCGCCAGTCATTGATCAATACATAACGTGAGCTTTCAATATGTGCCACATTCGGATCACCATTTACCCAGCTATAGCTGGTCGAGTTTTGATAAATAGTGGTCGGTGCCTGATAACGAATACTCACCCCGTTTTTAATCGATGGGTGGCCCCACTGATTCGGATAATGATGGGCAGGCGGTCGCGGACGCTGCGGATAATGCTGCTGTGGTGGGCGTGGGTGCTGCGGGCGTTTATAAGTCTCTTTGCTGGTATAGCCGACCCAGTTATTTCCTGCTACAGCTGGGACAGAAGCTCCAAATAATAGTGCAGCTAGACAGGCGCCGGACAAGATGATTTTCATAGGAACTTCCTTTGATAGGTTTGCCTATATTTTATACAGAATTTACGGAGAAAATATGAATTTATGCAGTTATACCACAAGGTTTTACAGCCGATAGTGAAAAGACATTTGTGCTGCGGCTCAGGTGCTGCGTGCATGCTTTGTGCTAAACTTTGATTTTCCGAATTTTGAGTCCAACATCGTGTCCGATTTAAGTTTTGATCGTTTATATGAATATTTCTGTAAAGTCCCAAGTGTTCAGAAAAACCTGATTGATAGCTATGGATCTGATGGCAAGCAGGCATGGTGGTTCAAGTTCCGTATTGATGTAGACCATCCGCTGGCTTGGCAAACTGTACAGGAACTCGGTCATGTTCTGAATTATATTTCTAAGAATGAACGCCTGCCAACGCAGTTTTTACCGGTATCCCCTCCTCCGTATATGAATGGTGAAGCGAAGGATTTCCTGTGCTGGGTGATTCAATGCAATCATACAGATTTCCCGCCGGATGTGGTATGTGACTGGTTAGAAGCACGCCTGCCGAATCCGGTGGATGATGAATCTCAATGGAAAATCAAAACCGATATTGCTGAACTCGACCAGATGTCCGATAAAGATTTGGATAAACTGGTTCCACCAAATCCTGCACCCTAAAGCTTTTGAAATAAAAAAATCCCTCTAAATTTAGAGGGATTTTTTTATAGCAAAGAATTCATTTAACACTTTAGTTACTGAAATTAAAGGAATTAAAATAGTTAAATTAAATATCAGGCAATAAAAAACCCCAAGACTGAATATGCTTAGGGCTCTTTAGAATTTTGGTCCCGAGGGTCGGACTCGAACCGACACGTCATCGCTGACAGTGGATTTTGAGTCCACCGCGTCTACCAATTTCACCACCTCGGGAGTGGATGAAAGGTATATTACCCGGTTTCGATCAGATGTCAACGCAGATTCTCCGCATTTGTTTAATTTTAAAACAAAACTCATTTTTTTGATCTATAAAGCTGCAATTTCCTCCCTAAAAAGGAAAAAAGTTTATACTAAGCCCAGTTTTTATTACCGTAACTTGTCATGCAACTTTCTGATTTTAGCTTTGATCTCCCAGATGAGCTGATTGCTCGCTATCCGCTTGAACAACGTAGTGCTTCTCGCCTTTTACACCTCGATGCTGAAGGTCAATATCATGACCACCAATTTACCGACATTCTGGATTTATTGAATGAAGGTGATTTGCTGATTCTGAACGATACCAAGGTGATGAAAGCCCGCCTGAAAGGTAAACGTGCGTCAGGTGGTGCAGTTGAAGTTCTGGTTGAACGCATGATGGATCAGTTCATCGCGCACTGTCACATTAAAGCCAGCAATACACCGAAAGCCGGTGCTGAACTGTTTATTGGCCCAGATGCCGTTAAAGTGACTGTTCAAGGCCGTCATGAGAATCTGTTTGTTGTGGAATTCTCCCAGCCGATTTTAGATGTCCTGGATCAATACGGCGCCCTGCCTATTCCACCTTATTTCAACCGTGAAGCGGAAGAGATTGATACTTTACGCTATCAGACGGTCTTTAACGACCCGACTAAAATTGCCAGCGTTGCCGCCCCGACCGCCTCCTTGCACTTTGACGAAGATTTATTGAAAAAACTGGAAGAAAAAGGCATTCAAAAAACTTTCGTAACCTTGCATGTTGGCGCAGGTACATTTTTACCCGTGCGCACCAGCGATATTGAAAATCACATCATGCACAGCGAATGGTGCCAAGTGTCTGATGCATCTATGGCGCTGATTAAAGCCACCAAAGAACGTGGCAATAAAGTCATTGCTGTCGGTACAACAGCGACTCGCGCGACTGAAAGTGCGGCACAGGCCAATGGTGGTGAGCTGAAAGGCTGGACTGGTGACACCCAAATCTTCATTTATCCGGGTTATGAGTTTAAAGTGGTAGATCGTCTGATTACCAACTTCCATTTGCCTGAATCTACCCTGCTAATGCTGGTATCAGCGTTGTCAAATCGTGACAATATTCTAAATGCCTATAAGCATGCCGTAGAAAGCAAATACCGCTTCTTCAGCTATGGTGATGCCATGCTGATTGATCAGGCCAAATAATTACAGGACCCGCCTATGCCGATCGATGCAGTGCAACGCTCCATTCATATTCGTCGTAAGAAAAATGAAGTGGTGTTTAAAAATATCGATCGGCTGTGGCACTTATCGAGTGATGCCAAAAGCCATCAGGACATTCTTAATGGCTTGCATCCATGGCAAGGTTCAATTTCTCTAAAATTTGAAAACACCCTGCCGTGGTTCCTGGCACTCTTTGGTTTGATGCAAGTATTCAGCCTTATCATTGCACCGCACAATTTCTGGCTGCAATGCAATTTTGCCTTGGGTTTTGGCATGTTGTTTTGGGCCTATCTGATTTATGAGCAAGAGCACTCCATCAATGATGTGATTGAATATTTAGAAGAACGTGTGCTGACACATAAATATCATCTCCACTTTCAACAACAGCCACAGCATATTTCAATGCCACTTAATCCTCGGCAATTTATTGGCAATTTAAAACGTCTTTTTCCTGTATTTGAACGTGGCTCATTACGCAATGACATCTCACGTTATGCCAGCACCACATGGTTAGATGAAAATGAACAAGAACACCAAGTCTTGTTGTTTGAATACCACTATGTAGATGAAATTAAAACCATCGACAAAAATGGCAATACCGTCAAACTCATTGAACAACATAAAAATTTGTGGGGTGCATTTGTCTTTGATGTCTCTGTGCAAGGGCTTGCCATTAGCACATCAAGACGTCCATTCCCCTCACCTTATCGCCATCCTTGGCATAGCAGTGATATACGCACCAATCAGCGTTTAAAATTTTATGGCACAGATCCCATGCAAATGGCAAAACAGCTTAGCCCGGGTTTTGTGCTCCGATTAAGTCAATTTTTCCAGTACCGTGAAGGCGATCTTATTTTTCATCGCCAACAACGTGTGCTGTGCTATTTAGGGCCACATGACATTTTTAATGCGCCTGAACGCAAGCAAAATATCCAAGATATTTCTGCATTGCGTGGACATCTGAGAACGTTTAAATTAGTAGAACTGGAAAAGCTGCAAACTGACCTGATTCAGTTTTTAAAATAATTATTTTCTCTGGGGACTGCTTTTATGGGATTTGTTGTTTTTGTCATTATCCCGATTCTGGTGATTGTTGCCATCATCATGATCCGCAACAGTATCGTACGTTATCATAATGCCACAATTCGTGCATGGTCTGATGTTGCCAGCTATGAACGGCAGAAACTGAAAATTCTGGATGGCCTGCAACCTTTGGTCGAGCAGTATTCCAGTTTCGAAAAAGGCACGCTGGAGAAAGTGACTGAACTGCGTCAGAACATCATGAACCTGAATATTAAAGATGCCGATATTGGGCAGTTACAGCGCATTGAAAGCCTGAACCGGGAGCTGATGCATAATCTGAATGTGGTGATCGAAAACTATCCTGAATTGAAAGCCAATGAAATTTATCTGAAAATGATGAATGAAATTGAAGAACAGAATGAAAATGTCGGTGCCGCAATCAGTATCTATAATCGTAATGTTGAACTGTTCAATAACCAGATTCAGGTTTTCCCGCATAATATAGTCAATAACATGCTGCTACAAAAGAAAGCTGTGCGTCCCTTCCGCGATCAGGCCGTGACCCAAAGTTTTGACTATCGTCCGAATTTTTAAACCCTGACGTATATTTATGCGATGATAAGAAATATCCAACTGCCTTAGCGATGAATCAGGAGATTCCAGCTAAGGCACTTTGCTTCAAAATAAAAATAAAGAATTAAAACTATGCTGGATCATCTCGATACCTTAAAGGAAGTCCTGATCTAGGAGTTTTATCAACTCTATGATCATTATAGTGACGACGGAATATATGCCTGTAGCCTGGTCTTTGACGAGTTTCTGCGAGTGGATTATCTCGCCATTTCAACCGAACGCAGTATTTTTAATGATCAGGAAGATCGTGCACAGTATCTTTCTGAAACTGAACGCTGGAATGCAGCGAAATGGCGTTGCCGTACCATCCACAGTTCTAATAATGGTATGACGCAGTTTCGTGCACTGCTGGACAGCTATTTCAAGAACCAGCATAGTTTTGGCAATCCTTTGCTGGAACATAGCAAGACCGATCAGGCCAATACACTGGATGTGCTGCTAAAGCTCTTTCAACAGGCACGTGATGCTCTGGAACAGGATTATGGTCTGGACTTAAACCGGATTGTGTTTTTTATCCATATGCCAACACAGCCACAAATAGAATTCCAATCGGCTATTTCTCTAAATCAGGAAAGTTCATTAAGACAACAGTTTCTGTTCAGCAAACAGTCTGCAAATCAACCTGCTGTGTCAAAGTCATTTAAGCTAAACCAGAACGATAAAGATCTGCTGATTGATCTGGCGCAGCTGGTCAAGTTAGAAGCTTATGATTATTTACATGTAGCCCATCAGGCCTATTTACTGACGCTGGAACCGCATTTTATCGATGCTAATCTTTATATCCAGAAACTGATCCAGTATATCGCAGCGATGGCAACTGAAATTGATGGCAGTTGTGCCATGACACAAGCGGAAATTCAGGAGCGCATCCGCCAGTTTGAACGTTAGATCGCAAGCTTATTCTTCATTTTTTATTCATACAGGCAACATAAATAAAACAGCCCAGACTGGATGGAGCGCTGGTGTTTACGGTCAGAATCAAGGAAAATAGCCGGTTTTAGCATTAACAATCAGCGAACTGTTTTTTCGCCTTGATTTGGAACTCCTATGAAGTTTGAAAAATTAGCGCAGTCGGGCCGTGCCCGTCGTGGCCGTTTAACGCTTGAGCATGGCGTGGTTGAAACCCCAATGTTCATGCCGGTGGGGACTTATGGCACGGTAAAAGGCATGTTGCCTCGTGACATTAAAGAAATTAAGTCTCAGGTAATTCTGGGCAATACCTTCCATCTGTACCTGCGTCCAGGTCTGGATGTCATCCGTGAGCATGGTGGTCTGCATCAGTTCATGAAATGGAACAACCCGATCCTGACCGATTCTGGTGGCTTCCAGGTGTTTAGCCTCGGTGCGATGCGTAAAATCAAGGAAGAAGGCGTGACCTTCCGCTCGCCGATTGATGGTTCTAAAGTATTCCTGTCTCCTGAAATCTCGATGGACATTCAGCACACCTTGAACTCTGACATCGTGATGATTTTTGACGAATGTACGCCTTATCCGGCAACGCATGAAGAAGCACAGAAATCGCTACAACTGTCTTTACGTTGGGCAAAACGCTGTAAGACTCAACATCACGACGTACTGAAAAACCGCAATGCCCTGTTCGGGATTATTCAAGGCGGTATGTACGAAGATTTGCGTGATGAATCCTTAAAAGGCCTGCTTGAAATCGGCTTTGATGGTTATGCCATTGGTGGTCTGTCTGTTGGTGAACCGAAAGAAGAAATGATCAAGGTGCTGGATTATCTTCCAGAGAAAATGCCGGAAGATAAACCACGTTACCTGATGGGTGTCGGCAAACCGGAAGACATCGTGGAAGCAGTACGCCGTGGTGTCGATATGTTCGACTGCGTAATGCCAACCCGAAATGCACGTAACGGTCATTATTTTGTGACCGGCGGTTTAGTACGTATCCGTAACGCGAAATACCGTCATGACCAAAGTCCGCTAGATCCAGCCTGCGATTGCTACACTTGCCAAAACTTTAGCCGTGCCTACCTGTTTCACCTTGAAAAATGCGGTGAAATGCTAGGTTCTATGCTGGGTACGATTCATAACTTGCGCTATTACCTGCGTCTGACTGAAGCGATGCGCGAAGCACTGGATCAAGGCACATTTGAGCAATTTGTTGAGGACTTTTATGCCCGCCGTGGCATGCAAGTGCCGCCTTGTCCTGAAGATTAATCTTTCAGTATTTGCGCTAAAGAAAAAGACAAGGTAAATTGCAGAACAAGTCAATTTATTATCATTCAGTTAATTAACCATTTTTAGTTTAGGAAAATGTAAATGAGCTTATTTATTTCGACTGCTCACGCTGCAGGTGAAGCTGCACAACAACCAAGTCTGATGGCGAACCTTTTGATGATTGCGGTATTCGTAGCAATCTTCTATTTTCTGATCTGGCGTCCTCAATCTAAACGTGCCAAAGAGCATCGTGCACTGATTGAAAGTCTGGGGGTTGGCAGCGAAGTGGTATTTGCAGGCGGCTTAATGGGCAGAATCACAAAAATTGAAGGTGACTTTGCTGTGGTTGAACTCAACCGTGGCGTAGAAGTAAAAGTTCAGCGTGCGAGCGTGGTCTCAGTACTTCCTGAAGGCACTTTGAATAACATTTAATCAAAAGAAGTCGTGCTCCCTGCACGACTTTTTAATTTTAAGAAGAAAACAAATGCGTTACCCAGCATGGAAATATGTACTGATCCTGGTTGTCCTGGCGATCAGTACATTATATGCCCTGCCTAGTTTGTATCCAGATGAACCTGCCGTACAGATTTCGGGTGCCAAAGCCGGCACTCAGATCGATGCGGGCATCGTACAAAGAGCAGAGCAATTATTAAAAACTGAAAATATTGCAACTCATGACAACAGCTTCAGCAACAATGCGGCCTTACTCCGCGTTGATTCTAGCGAAGCACAGCTCAAAGCCAAGGAAGCACTGCGTCGTGGCCTGGGCGATGATTATGTTGTAGCATTGAACCTTGCACCAACAACACCAGAATGGCTGCAAAAAATTGGCGCCAAGCCAATGAAGCTAGGTCTGGATTTGCGTGGTGGTGTTCACTTCCTGCTAGAAGTGGATATGGACAAGGCGATTGCGCAGCGTATGGAAACATCGGCAACTGACCTGCGTCGTCAATTACGTGATAACAATCTGAAATTCAACAGCCTGACCCTCAGCAACAACACCATTACCATGCAGTTTGCCAATAATGATGATCGTTCTGCGGTAATGGACTTTTTGCGCCGTAATGACAATGAGTTCACCCAGCAGGCTGTAGCGACGGCTACCGGATCTACCCTGCGCCTGAACTATACCGATGTGCGTAAGCAGGAAATTGAAAGCTATGCAGTCAACCAGAACTTAACCACGCTGCGTAACCGTATTAACGAGCTAGGTGTGGCTGAAGCACTGGTACAAACTCAGGGCAGCAACCGTATTGTGGTTGAACTTCCTGGTGTTCAGGATACTGCTGAGGCAAAACGTGTCCTTGGCCGTACTGCAAACCTCGAGTTCCGTCTGGTCTCAGATCTGAACGATCAATATATCGATCCATATACGGGTCAGGCAACAGGTACCTTGCCCCCTGGTACTGAAGCATTTGCTTATGAATCTCTGGACAGCGGTCGTCAGTTATTGCTGAACCGTACCCGTATTCTGACGGGTGAGCGTGTTCAAAATGCCTCAAGTGGCTTTAGCCAGGATACTGGTGGTGCTGAGGTAAACATTACCCTCGATGCTGCGGGCGGTAAGCTCATGTCGGATGCCACACGTAATGCCGTTGGCAAACGTATGGCTGTACTGTTCATCGAGAACAAGCAGAAGATCAGCTATGTTGAAGATCCTGCAACAGGTCAGCAAACTGAAGTTCGTACGCCATATACCGAATCTGTGGTAATTAACGCGGCAACCATTCAGGCGGTATTGGGCTCTCAGTTCCGTATTACCGGTCTGGATTCTCCACAGGAAGCATCTGAACTTGCCTTGATGTTACGTGCCGGTGCACTGGCTGCGCCAATGTACTTTGTTGAAGAACGTGTGATTGGGCCAAGTCTGGGGCAGGAAAACATCGATAAAGGTGTATTGTCTACCCAAATCGGCTTCCTCCTGGTGGCGATCTGGATGGTCGTGTTCTTCCGTCTGTTTGGTGTGATTGCCAACTTTGCGCTGGTATTTAACCTGGCGATGATCCTGACAGTCATGTCATGGATTGGTGCATCCCTCACCTTGCCAGGTATTGCAGGTATCGTGATTACCATTGGTATGGCGGTCGATGCCAACGTCCTGATCTGCGAGCGGATACGGGAAGAAATGAAGTGGGGGGCCTCGCCGAAACAGGCGATTGTGGCCGGTTATGACCGGGCCTATAACACCATTTTCGACTCGAACTTAACTACCTTCCTGGTGGCATTCATTCTGTTCGCGATTGGTACCGGCCCGATCAAAGGCTTTGCCGTAACTCTGATGATTGGTATTGTCTGCTCGATGTTTACAGCAATTACTGTAACCCGTGCGATTGTACAGATCATCTATGGCAAAAAACGTAACTTGAAAAAGTTGAGCATTTAAGGAGATCACTGATGACTGAGAATACTCAACCTAATTCAAAACAATACGGCCGCCCGGATCACGAACGTGTTATCCCGTTTATGAAAATTGCTTTGCCTGCGGCATTGTTTTCAATTTTATTAACGGTTGCCAGCATCTTCTTTATTGCCACTAAAGGCTTGAACTTGGGTCTGGACTTTACTGGTGGTGTGGCAGCAGAGCTGAACTATACCAATCCGGTTCAGCCAGAATCAGTTACTCAGGCATTGAGTCAAGCTGGTTTTAATGATGCTGTGGTACAAACCTTAGGGTCAGATCGTGACCTGATGGTGCGTATGCCTGTTCAGGAAGATGTTGAAGCAGAAGACTTGACCAAAGCCATTACCACAGCAGTTCAGCTGCCAGGTAATGCAGCTGAAGTACCAAAAGTTGATGTGGTTGGTGGTCAGGTCGGTAATGAGCTGTACGTGCGTTCTGCAGGTGCGGTTGCCCTTGCCCTGCTGCTGATGCTGGTTTATGTCACCATCCGCTTTGAATTCAAGCTGGCGATTGGTGCAGTACTGTCCTTGTTCCACGATATCGTGGTGACACTGGGTATCTTTGCCATGATGCAATGGCCATTCGACCTGACCGTACTGGCAGCGTTGTTGGCGATTATCGGCTTCTCACTCAACGATAACATCGTGGTCTCTGACCGTATTCGTGAAAACTTCCGTAAAATCCGTGGTGCTGAACCATTGGAAATCATCAATATTGCCTTGACTGAAACTTTACGCCGTACCATTCATACCTCTATGACGTTATTGCTGGTAGTCGTAGCCATGATGATCATGGGTGGTGATGGTTTGAAATGGTTCTCGATCGCAATGTTTGTTGGTGTTTTTGTAGGTACCTATTCATCGATCTATATCGGTACAGCCTTTGCTTTATGGCGTGGCCTGAACCGTCAGGATTTCATTGTGCAAGTGAAACCTGAGTTTGAGGAAGAAAACGAAATTCCATAATTTCAGCCTTCTTTTAAAATATGAAAAGCCCATCTACAGATGGGCTTTTTTATCGCCGTTGAATCTGTTCTGGATGCAGAATGGCGATTACTACATCAGCTTGATGAACATCCTGTTTCTGAAAACAAACCTGACGTTTGCCATCCAGACTTTGACATTGTAACTCCTGCTCAGTTTCTCGCTGTAATTCTAAAATTAAACAGAATTTATTGATGAACTGTATGCAAAGCCAATCAGCTGTTTGAGCTGACTGCTGACGGTCACATAGCAACCACCAACCCGATTTTAGTGTAGGTGCATAGGCTTCACCATTAATCTGTATCGCATAGTGATTCGCCTGCAACTGAATAGTAGGCTCTATTTCATAATGAACAGCATTCAGAGGCTTTAAGCAAAACAGTTCCTGCTCCACCGCCTGCATGCTATATAAATGAGGAACCAGAGTATTTTTTATTTGTTCTATCTGAAGCTCTTGCTGATCCAGACTCATGGATTTCAAGCCGAGTTGCTGTTCCAGTTCCCGAGCTACCTTTTCTCCAATCTGGCGCTTGCTATTCAGTAACTGAGCGACATAAGTCGCAGACAGGCCATAATATTCACAGATCTCTTTGCCTGTTTTAAAGCGCTGACTGGCAATCCATTGATCAATGATCCTGCTCAGATTTTCCCGTCTACGTTCAAATAGTTCTGTCGTACTCATCGCAATTGGGTGACTTCATTTTTATTAAGTGCTACTGAGCACCTTACAATAAAAAAGCCCACCAATAAATGGCAGGCTTTTCTAGACAAATTAATCAGTAGATTCAATTACCTTGTACCAAACGACGGGCACTGATAATCCCTGGCTGCTGTTCTAATCGAGCCAGCAGTTTGGACAGCTGGGCCAGACCTTTGACTTCAATCAATAGCTTCATATTGGCAATACCATCAGCTTCTGAAATGGTATTTACCTGACGGATATTGATCTGATCAGAGAAGATCACTTGCGTCAGATCTTTGAGCAGGCCGCGGCGGTCATAAGCTTCCACTACGATCTGGACACTCTGACCACGGGTTGGCTGCATTTCCCAATCAGCTTCTACCGCACGTTCTGGTTCCTGCGAAATCATACGCACATAATCCGGACAAGCCACCTTATGGATGCTTACCCCACGATTAAGCGTGATATAGCCCCCAATCGACTCGCCATGTACAGGCTGACAGCATTGCGCCACATGCAGTTCAACATTGTCTAAGCCATCAATCAGAATACCATGAGCAGACAAAGTATGACTGGCACGTGGATTCAGCGCCGGCTTCAGTACCAGTTCAGGTTCATCCTGATCCAGGTGCATATGGCGATTCACCTGATTGATCAGCGCATGCAGGCTGATATCGCCATTTACGATACCAATCAGAATGTCTTCGCCACTCTTCACATTAAAGTGATTGCAATAGTCGCCCAAGTCGATCGATTTCGGGTGAATTGCCAGACGTGAAAGTTCTTTATTCAGAATTTCACGGCCAACTTCCAGATTCTTGCTACGATCCTGCTGACGGAACCAGTGACGTAACTTGTCACGTGCACGTGCAGTCTTGATATAACCGAGCGAGTTCACCAGCCAGTCACGGTTTGGCTCACGGTCTTTTTTGGTCAGAATCTCGACCTGTTCCCCGGTTTTCAGAGTATAGGTCAGCGGCACGTAGCGCTGGTTCACTCGTGCGGCATAGCACTTGTTACCCACTTCGGTATGGACATGATAGGCAAAATCCAAGACTGTTGAGCCACGCGGCAATTCTTTAATATCTCCATCGCGGCTAAACACATAAATTTTTTCAAAGCCTTCAAAGTCTTGAATCTGTTCAAAATTCTCAACTTCTGCCTCAGAATCTTTATGTGCACTGGCATCATTACGTTCCTGGTAATGCTCCAATACAGCACGTAAGGAATGCAGGCGATGGTTAAAGGAATGGTCTGTGGTTTTTGCTCCTTCCTTATAGTTAAAGTGTGAACATACTCCTAACTCTGCCTCTTCGTGCATGTGATAGGTACGAATCTGCACTTCAAGCGATTTGTTTTCTGCAATCACGGCAGTATGCAGTGAGCGATAACCATTGGCTTTCGGATTGGTAATATAGTCGTCAAACTGGTGCGGAATATGACGCCAGATCTGATGTACGATACCTAAAGTGTGATAACACTCAGGTACTGAATTTACCAAGACACGTACAGCACGGATATCATAGAGCTGATCGAAGCTCAGATCCTTACTCTTCATTTTTCGATAAATCGAATAAATGTGTTTGACCCGACCGGTAATTTCGGCCTCAATGCCATGCTCAGCCAGTTCACCACGCAACTTGTCGATTACAAACTGAATATAATGTTCACGCTCCAAGCGCTTTTCATTTAGTAAAGAAGCAATTTCTTTATAACGTTCTGGCGCCAGATAACGGAAGGCCAGATCTTCCAGCTCCCATTTCAACTGGGCAATACCAAGACGATGGGCCAGTGGCGAGTAAATGGTCAGAATTTCGCGTGCAACACGTTCCTGACGATCTCGAGGTGATTTCGCCAGTTCACGCAATGCATAGGTACGCTCGGCCAACTTGATCAGTACTACACGGACATCTTCGGTGACTGAGATCAGCATTTTATAAATGCCAGTCAAATGCTCGCGCTGGTTATTATTGAAATGGTCTTCCAGACGTTTGTTATTTTCAATCAGCTCGGACAGCTTACCCATCGACAGGGTGCCTTTCACCAGGCCATGTACACTCTCACCGAATTTCTCCAGTACGTCTGCAAGCGGTGTGACACCTTCACGTACCGAACGATACAGCATGGCTGCAGACAAAGTGTCTTCATCGACATGCAAATGGGCAAGGATATCCGCCATCTCAATACCGGTATAGAAAGTATTGGAGCGATGCTGAACCGTGGTTTCTAACTCATTTTCTAAAGTGAGATGGGCGACTTCTTCGAGCTGTTTTAATGGGGCCCCATCTAATATGCCGCGTACACGATCTAACCATTCGGTCATATCCTGCAGGGCTTGATCGGCATGTTCTACAGTCGCCTCCTGTGACAACTCATTCAGTCGCCCAGGCAGCTGTTCACGTACTGTGACCATACCATTCTCCTACTTTTATATACATCATCTCTTTAATCGTTTATTTAATTTTCTTTTTCGAACAAGGCAATCGACTCAACATGGCCCGTATGTGTGAACATATCCATCACACCTGCCCTGCTCAGACGATACCCCTGTTGTACCAGCAATCCGGCATCTCTGGCTAGAGTTGCCGGGTTACATGATACATAAACGATTCTTTTTGCACCAAACTTAGGAATATATTGCATGACTTCTTCCGCGCCGGAACGAGGCGGATCAATTAGTAATGCATCAAAACCCTGATTTGCCCAAGAATGATGCGAAAAATCCTGGGTTAAATCCTGCGAATGGAATGAAAGTTGTGCAATACCATTTATTTTGGCATTTTCCGCACCACGTTGCACCATTTCTTCACTACCCTCAACCCCTACGACGCTTCCACTCGCACCAACGCAGCGCGCCAATGGCAAGGAAAAGTTTCCTAATCCGCAAAACAGATCCAGAACACGCTCTCCTGGTTGTAGTTGTAGCAAATCACATGCCAGACGTATCATCTGCGGGTTTACTGTGGAATTGACCTGGGTAAAATCTAGCGGATCAAAGCCAAAATCAACATCAAAGTCATCCAGACGGTAATGCAGCCGCGCAGGCAATTGCGGTTGATCAATACGCGTCAGTTGGTTTTGACCTGCTGGCTGAATATAAAGCTGCCACCCCTTCTGTAACGCAAATTCGCGTAATTGGTTGACATCCTGTTCAGGTAATTGTGCAGTTTCACGAACTACTAATGCGATTTCCTGATCACCCATGGCCAATTCTATATGACCAACGTCAGCCTTACCATTTAGACTTTGGAGCAATTGTTTAAGACGTGTAACCGAGCCAAACTCCCGATCCAGAATCATGCAGCGATCAATCGAAGTCAGCTTGTTACTTTGGCTTTCACGGAATCCCACCACCAGCTTGTCTTTACCAGGTAAATAACGCACACCAATACGGGCTTTACGACGGTAATCTTCACGCTGTGAACGCAATGGCGCCAGCCATTCATCTGGCTGAATTCCAGCAAAATGTTGCAGATGTGATTTCAACACACTCTGTTTGAGCTCAATCTGTGCATCCGGAGCGATATGCTGCATATTGCAGCCACCACAACTCCCAAAATGTGGACAAGGGGGCTGTATGCGAATTTCTGATGCTTCACTCAACAATTCAAGCGAGTCAGCTTCTTCCAGCTTTTTCACTTCACGGGTGATTCGGGCACGGACTGTTTCACCCGGCAGTGCATAACGAATAAAAACTTTTTTACCGTGCTTGTCCGCTGGATGGTCTGGATGTGAACCATAGTGAGCAATGCCACGCCCCTCGTGCGATAGTGACTCAACCTGGAAGATGTATTCGGGTTGCTGCTTGGGCCGTGGTTGAGCTCGATGTTTCATGAAAACCTAATGTGTGGAGATGGGAAAATCAAATTGAGTAAATTCAGTCCGTCGTGACGTTTCACGCCAGACCGATAAAAAGTCCGCATGCTGCGGTTGCATTTGCAAATACTGGATCGTGCTTTGTACCAGATGTTGATAATCAGGCAATAATAGCTGTCCTTTTAACAACAGCCAGCGAATATAGACCAGCCAGGTATTCAGAACATCCCCTTCACAATAGCTGGTGAGCTTGTCCCATTCCTGATTGCGCACATATTCAGGCACATAATAGCCACCGTCGCCACGCTTGCCTGGATAACCGAGCAAGTGCGCAACGTCATCCAGTTTCTGGAAATGACGGGCATGAAACATGGCCATCACATCCATCAAATCGACATGACGCTGATGGTAGCGGTTCTGATAGTTATTATAGCGCTTTTGCGTATCAATTTCGCCCTGATCAAACAGACTTGGCGCAGACAAGCCATGGTACATGGCCCGGTAAAGAATCACGGGCAGATCAAATTGTGAACCATTCCAACTCACTAGGGTTGGATGACGCTTATCAAAAATCGATAAAAATTTTCGTAAAATTTCAGCTTCTGAATTCTGTTCCCGACTAAAGGAAAACAGTTTCATGCCCTGCTCATCAATCCACAGTCCGGAGATACAGACAATTTCATGTAACGGCAGACGCTGAAAGTCAGAACCGGATTCCTGACGACGCAGTTTGGTCAGGGCCTGATCCAGGCTTTGTTCGGGCAGGTCCAGGCCAAACAGATGTGCGCCTGATTTAAGATCGGTCTGGGTTTCAATATCAAACGTTAAAACAGGCAAGCGCATAAATTGATTACTCAGGAATTATTCAGGATCTTGTACAGAGAATAAACCTGTAGACAGATAACGGTCACCACGGTCACAAATAATGCACACGATTACGGCACCTGGATTTTCTTCTGCCAGCTTGATCGATGCCCAGACTGCACCTCCGGAAGAAGTTCCAGCACTGATCCCTTCTTTTTGTGCCAGCTTGCGCATGGTTTTTTCAGCTTCAATTTGTGGAATATCGATAATACGATCCACACGGCTACGGTCGAAAATGGTTGGCAGATACTCTTCTGGCCAGCGGCGGATCCCCGCAATACTTGAACCGTCAGAAGGTTGTAAACCAACAATCTGAATATCCGGATTCATCTCTTTCAGGTATTTAGATACACCCATAATAGTACCGGTCGTACCCATCGAGCTGACAAAGTGAGTGATCTTGCCACTCGTTTGCTGCCAGATTTCCGGACCAGTGGTCAGATAATGCGCTTCAACATTGTCCGGATTACCAAACTGGTTTAGGACTAGGCCTTTGCCTTCGTTTTGCATTTGCAGTGCCAGATCACGTGCACCTTCCATGCCTTGCTCTTTGGTCACTTCAATCAGTTCGGCCCCGTAAGCACGCATGGCATCCTTACGTTCCTGGCTCATGTTATTCGGCATGATCAGCTTCATTTTGTAGCCGCGCATTGCCGCAACCATCGCTAATGCAATCCCTGTATTTCCACTCGTCGCCTCAATCAGGGTGTCACCTGGCTTGATCTGACCACGCTTTTCCGCCTGCATGATCATGTTATAGGCCGGACGATCTTTCACCGAACCTGCAGGATTATTGCCTTCGAGCTTTGCTAACACTGTCGCTTGAGTGTGATTTGCCAGACGCTGTAGACGTACCAGTGGCGTTTTGCCTACGTAGTAGTCCAATAAAAATTCGTCTGCTTGAAAATCAGGGGTTGTATTACTCATTATTTGCACCTATGTCGAGGTGCGGCTATTGTATGAAAATTTGCATTTCCCTGCACCCATTTAGCCAGTCTTTTTCAGAAAACCGATCAAAACTCGTGCAGCATGGTCTAAAAATTAAAAAACATTATTTCTGTCAGTAGCCTATTTGCAAATTGATCGCTGTTATTTCAATATTTCTCAGGTCATTTCAGATTTAAAGGCTTTCATTTCTTAGCATTTTATACGTTATCTATTTGAATTTTTTTCATATCCAGATTTATTCTTAAAAAGTCTGTTTGATTTGGTATTGCGAAAAACCTTGATGAAATTTTAACTGAAGATTTAAAGCGTGCTAATATGCGGAGCATAAGGAAAACACTGCTTGAATCATGTCAAATATCAATAAAAAGCTGTTTAAACGCCTACACTTAAATCATGCCTATGGCCAGTTGATTGCCCTGATCTTTGTGCCAATTACAATTTTGGCTTGTGTGGGTGCAGCACTGGTTTTGACAGAAACCTCCAATGCAGCCCGTGCCCAGCAAAAACAGATGGCGATTGCCATTCTGACCCGTTTTCAGACCACTTCTGAATCTGCGCTGGATATTGTCAATTACTCCCCCTGGCAGTATGAACAGGCACGCAATGCTATGCAAAACATGCTCAATGAAAAGCATCTGATTCGTGCTGCAATTCTGGATCCTCAAGGCAAAAACCGCCTCGGTATTGGTTTTCAGGATCAGGCACCTTGGCCAAAGTTCAAGCAGGAAGCTAGTTTTGTTGGCCCGATTGTCAATCAGAATAATCACATTTTTGCGGTTCGCATTAATGACAATACGGGCAATCCGGGCTGGCTTGCGATTGAGCTGGACAATCAGCCCCTCGAAATTGCCCGCTACCGCGTGATGATCGTATTGATTGCTACCGGCCTGTTGACCTTGTTGCTACTTTTATTGTGTCTGAATTTCTACTCGCGCCGCTGGATTGCACCGATGTATGAAATCCGCATGCAATTACAACGCCTGAATGCAGATACTTTGGATCAGCATATGGTCATCAACAGTACCGGTGAACTGCGCCTGTTACAGCGCGATATTGCCAATGTGGTAAAACGGCTGCATTTCAGTTTTCTGGAATTGCGCGAACATACTGAACAGACCGAAGATGACTTGCGCCGCACCCTCGACACTCTTGAAGTGCAGAACATCACCTACCGTCAGGCCCGTGACCAGGCGATTTCTGCCAATCAGGCCAAGTCAGTATTTTTAGCCAATATTTCACATGAATTACGCACCCCACTGAACAGTATTGATGGCTTTATTCATTTGCTGCTGCGTCAGGGTAATTTAAGTAATGAGCAGAGTCTGTATTTACAAACCATCCGCAAATCATCGGCGCATCTGCTGGCCCTGATCAATGACGTGCTAGATTTTTCCAAGATTGATGCCGGTAAACTAGAACTTGAAACGGCGCTGTTTGATCTGGAAGAAGCGATTTTTGATGTAATGGACATGCTCTCACCACTGGCAGCGCAGAAGCATATCGATATGGCCTTCTACTATGCCGATAATGTACCAAAATGCGTCAACGGTGATGCACTGCGCTTTAAGCAGATTTTGACTAATCTGATTTCCAATGCGATCAAGTTTACACCGGATGGTGAAATCATTGTGCGGGTACGAATGGAACACGATGATATCGGGCAATGCCTGCTGCATTTTAGCGTACAGGATAGTGGTATCGGCCTCAGCGGCACTGACCGCAAGAAGCTGTTTGAATCCTTCTCACAAGGCGATACCTCAGTTACACGTCAGTTTGGTGGCACTGGATTAGGTCTGGCGATTTCCAAACAGCTAGTCAGTCTGATGCATGGTCAGATCGGCTTTGAAGACAACCAGGAACGCGCCCCAACCGAGAAAGGGTCAACCTTCTGGTTTACCGCCCAGTTCCTGGTCGATGAAGATGATGTGATCGAACACCCAGACTTTAGCAATCTGACTGTGGTCTCTTATCTGGCACATCCAGCGACAGCGAATGTACTGCGTCATTATCTGGAAAACTATAACGTGAAGCATACCGAGTGTGCTTCGATTCTGGATCTGTTTAGCCGTCTGAATCATCTAAAAACTACGACTGAAAATACCTGGCTAATCGTTGATCATAGCGGTGACAGTCAGGCCCTGCTACAGGAAATTCGTGCGCGTTACCATGGCAATCTGGCAGTCTATGGCTATCAGATGCAGCTTGATCCAAATATGCTGAATGAATACCGTGCCCGTGCGCTCTACCAGCCACTTAGCCGTAGTGCACTGATTCAACTTCTGAATAACCAGCCTGTATTCGACCAAGAAGCTCATGAAGACTTCAATGGTCAAGGGCTGCATATATTGGCGGTCGATGACCATTTACCCAACCTGATCGTCCTTGAAGCACTATTGGGTGAACTGAATGTCACCACAACCAAGGCCACCAGCGGTCAGGAAGCGATTGATATTATCCAGAAACGTCATGAAGAAGGTTTAAGTGCATTTGATCTGGTATTTATGGATATTCAGATGCCGGTAATGTCCGGCATGGATACGACCCGTGCCATCCGCTCGCTGGAATCCACCTTTGAAAACCATCGACGTTTGCCGATTATTGCCCTGACTGCACATGCCCTGTCTGATGAAAAGCAGAAATTACTACAGGGTGGCATGGATGACTATGTCACCAAGCCCATTCAGATTGAACAGATCATCCAGATTCTGACTCAATGGACCACGGAAAATTTCCGCAAGGCACCCATGCTAGAACGTGCGAATGTCATTGATGCTCTGGATAGCAATATTCTGGACTGGCAGCAAAGTCTGCAACTGGCTGCCAATAAAGAAGATCTGGCCGTAGATCTGTTGAGAATGCTGGTCGACAGTTTTGAAACTGAACTCAGTGAAATAGAACAGCTGATTGAACTGGAAGATTTTCCACAACTGGAACATGTACTGCACCGGCTCTACGGCGCGACCCGTTATGTTGGTACGCCGAATCTGCAACAGCTGACAGGCAGTTTTGAACAGTTTGTTTCTACCCTACGTAAAGAACGCCGCAAAGCTGATGAAGCCTTTGTTCAGGAGGTGATGAAACGCCTCGATGAGCTTAAAGCAGGCATTGACCAGGTGGAACAGGCTGCACAACAGGTGCTAAATAAGCATATGATCTAATGCGCAAGTTAAGGACAATCACAAAGCGTGACTTAAGTGTCATGCACGTGATCTAACGCACATGCTATGCTCAGGGCAATAAAAATGAAGGGCTTAGCCATGTCACTGGTTCGTTTAGAAAAAAATAATGGAATTGCCACGGTGAGTTTAAACCGTCCGGACAAACGTAATGCCATGAGTTTTGCGCTATTGCGTGAACTTGTTGCAACCGCCAACACGATCAAAAAGGATAAAAGTATCCGCTGTGTCATCCTGACAGGTGAAGCACAGGTCTTTAGTGCCGGGATTGATCTCGCTGATTTAAATAACCCCAAAAATCGTGCCTATGCAGCCTGGGAACTGCTGCGTCCGGGTCAAAGCCTATTTCAGAAAGCATTTTTGATCTGGCAAGAATTACCGGTTCCCGTGATTGCAGCTTTGGAAGGCTATTGTTTTGGTGCAGGCATGCAGCTGGCACTGGCAGCAGATATTCGGATTGCTCATCCACAGACTCAAATGTCAATTATGGAAAGCCGTTGGGGCTTAGTACCGGATATGGGGCTGAGCCGCTCGTTAAAAGGCTTAATCAGTCTGGATCTAGCCAAAGAACTGACACTGACCGCGCGTATTTTTGACGGTAACTATGCTAAGCAGATCGGCCTGATTACTCATGCAGATGAGCAACCTCTAGCAAAAGCACAAGCCTTGGCTGAAGAAATGTTGCAGCGTTCTCCAGATGCTTTAATGGCGTCTAAATATGTGCTGGATGCCATGGAACATCAACCAAATAAATCCTTACGTATGGAAAAAATCTGGCAGTTAAAATTACTCCTCGGCAAAAACAGCCAGTTGGCACGCAAAAAAGACAAAAATCCAGAAGTCCAGTTCCAGCCTCGCCAGTATTCATAAGATCATTATCTCAGTAGATATCGGATAGCATCATGCAGTTTGATCAAACCACTAAAATCGGATTTCTTGGTATGGGCCTGATGGGTAGCCGTATGGCCAGCCGGCTGATTCAGGCAGGCTTTGAAGTTGCTGTCTGGAACCGTACTGCTTCTGCTTGTGATGCATTGATTGCTCAAGGTGCACAGTCATTGCAGCTTGATCAGATTGCAAATTATCCGGTAGTTCTCATCTGTCTGGCGGACGATTTAGCCGTTAAAGCAGTGTATGAACAGATTGAGCCTTATTTGGTTGCACAACAGGTGATTGTGGATTTCTCCAGTTTATCTGTGCAGCAGACGTTGGAACTGGCACAACGTGCGCAGGCCCAACAGGTGATCTGGATTGATTCCCCAGTTTCTGGCGGTACTGCCGGTGCTGAACAAGGCAGTCTTGTTGTCTTTGCCGGCGGTGATGAACAGACTATTTCTTCTTTAGCTGCAATTTACCAAGTCCTCTCGCAACGCGTGACTCGCATGGGTGACTCAGGTACAGGACAAGCGACGAAAATCTGTAACCAGTTAATTGTCGCGGCAAATAGTACGCTGATTGCCGAAGCTGTGGCGCTGGCTGGACGTGCTGGAGTAGATACCACCCTGCTTGCCCCAGCACTGGCAGGTGGTTTCGCGGATTCAAAACCGTTTCAGATTCTGGCACCGCGTATGGCCACCCAGACCTTTGAACCGGTGCAATGGAAAGTTCAGACTTTGTCCAAAGACCTCAATAATGCAGTACAGCTTGCAGCAGCACATGCGCTGAATATTCCGGTTGCTTCTCAAGCTTTATCTCAGCTCAAGGCTCATCAAGAGAATGGCTATAGTGAAACAGATCTGGCCACTGTCATTCAGCACGTTCAATAACTTCATTTTCACGATTATTTCCATATTTAGTGCAAGGAGCTTCAAATGTTAAAATTCGCAGTCAACCTTTCCATGATTTTTACGGAAGTCCCCCTGCTGCAGCGTTTTGCCCTTGCCCGTGAGCATGGTTTTGACCATGTAGAAATCCAGTTTCCCTATGAACTGACTATCGAGCAGATTCAGGCACAGTTGACAGCGCATCAGCTGAGTTTATGCCTGATCAATGTCCCGGCAGGTGACTTGATGCAAGGCGGTCATGGGCTGGCTGGCATACCCGGCAAGGAAATTGAATTTCATCAAGCGATGCAACAAGCGATTGCATATGCAACTGCGCTGAAAGTACCGAGCGTCAATATTCTGGCAGGTAAACAGCCGCTGGATAGTGACCTGTTACCTTGCCTGAATACATTGGCAGATAATCTGAAAATGGCCTGTTCGATGTTGGCAGATCATGGTATTCAGCCAGTTTTTGAGATGATCAATGGGACCGACATGCCACGCTTCCTGGTGCAAAATGTAGCTCAAGCACAGGAAATGCTCGAAGCAGTCCAACATCCAGCCTTAAAGATGCAATATGACTGTTACCATATGGCGATGATGGGTGAAGATGTATTTGAAGCTTTAAAAGAGAACATTGACACAATTGGACACATTCAATTTGCAGACTGTCCAGGGCGACATGAACCGGGTACAGCTATTGTCAATTATGTCGAGATTTTTCAATGGTTAGAGAATAGCCAATATCAAGGCTATGTGGCAGCAGAATATCGCCCGCTGAAGCATTCAGCAGCGTCTTTTGGCTGGAAGACCCGATATTTTGCAGATTGATTACAAACCGAACAATGTGCTGATTTGAAATTTCGGGGCAAAACCGCTATATTAGATCATGCATAATTGTTAGGAAATTATATCCCCCATGAATTTAGAACCATCGCCCAGCGCTTCTAATTCTCACGATCTTACTATGAATTCACACTTACAGACTGTACAAGACTGCTTGAAAGTTGTGCATGCTGCACTTGAAGATGTAAAGGCCAAAGAAGTTGTTGTGCTTGATGTCAGCGGTATGAGCAATGTTGCTGATGCCATGGTCATTGCCAGCGGTACCTCTACCCGTCACATCAAATCTCTTGCCAACAATGTTGCTGAAGAAGCACGTAAAGCTGGCTTCCGTCCACTTGGCATCGAAGGCGAACGTGATGCTGAATGGATTCTCCTAGACCTCGGATATGTAGTGGTTCACTGCATGCTTCCTACAGCGCGTAAATTCTATGACCTAGAAAGCCTGTGGAGCAATGCTCCTGCAGATTCAGTGGCATAAAACAGATTCTTAAAAAAAAGCGGCCCATGGAGGCCGCTTTTTTTTATTCGCTCAAAATAAACTTTAACCGAAAAGATTCAAAGGAGTTGCTGTAAATTAGCTTCTGGATATTTTTGTTTCATCAAATTCTTGGCCTGAGCATAGACCTGATCACTACGTTGGGGGCCATAGAAGTCACAGAATACCTGATATAGACTGGTAATGGCTTGTGCATAAAGTTTTGAAGATACATAGCTCAGCAAATCCGCACTTTTCTGCAATTTCTGACTAGTTTCCTGGAACAAAATCCGGTCTTTTACCAGTTGCTGTACCAGCTCCCTATAAAAGTCTTTCTGATCTTCTAGCTTGACCTGATCAAGAACTGATTCTCCAAACTCAATATAAGCCTGGTACTGTGCCTTCTGATTCAGAGATACTGCCTCTGTATCTTCAGACTCGATCCATTCACTTTTTTCCAGAATGGTCAGTTCATGCAGTACCTGTTTAAGCATATCTTTCCGATTCTGCTTAAGCTCCTCTGTAGTACAAATCTCGCTCAGAAAGCGATTCAGTACAAAAGCAGGCTGCCCGCTATATTCCTGTTCCCAATATCCTACGATCTGTTCCAGGTGGGATCCTTGAAAATAATGCTGTAGCCCACGCTGAATAGCCTGGCGGCGCTGTTCTAGATTGAGCACTTCTGCATTCATATTATACCCTCCTGTCTATTAATGTCGTTTGGTGATGTGATCCGTATCGAAAGTTACATCTCGCTGGAATTCTGGATAAGACAGTTCAGCATGCTCGGTATAGTCCAGACCACGCTGCTCGTGCTGTGCACTCACACGTAGACCACCTAAAATAATATGCAGCACTTTAAATACAATAAATGCCACCCCGAAACCCCAGGCAAATCCGGCACCAACGCCTAGTGCCTGAACAGCAATAATGCTGCTATCAAACATTTTATTTTCATAAAAGATACCGGCAGCTAGCGTCCCCCATGCACCACAAAAGCCATGTACAGTGACAGCATCCACCACATCATCAATACGCATTTTTTCGAGTAATGCTGGCAATACACTAACCAGCAACCCTGCTACCAGTCCGGTTATAACAGCAAACATAGGACTCATTGTGGCGCAACCCGCTGTAATCCCCACTAGCCCGCCTAAGGAAGCATTAATCGTAGTCCTTATTAAAATGGCTTTACGTCGTACTAGGGCAAACAGCATATAGGCCACTGCCGCCGCACACGCTGCGAGATGGGTATTTAAAGCAATCCGCCCAATGCTGACATCCGCATTAACTGTGGAAGCGGCATTGAAGCCAAACCAGGCTAACCACAAAATAAAACCACCTAAGGCAATTAAAGGCAGATTATGGCCGGGTAAATAGTGCACTTGGCCATTGCGGCCAAAACGTCCTATACGTGGACCCAATACAATAATGCCCGCCAAAGCAACCCAGCCACCAATCGAATGCACTACAGTTGAACCAGCAAAATCAATAAAGCCCATGGCTTTGAGCCAGCCTTCACCCTCAAATAAACTCCCCCATGCCCAACTGCCAAAAACTGGATAAATTAAGCCACTCACAAAAGCGGCACTCACCACATAGGCGACAAAATGAATACGCTCTGCCATGGCACCACTGGCAATGGTGGTTGCTGTTGCGGCAAACATCATTTGGAAGAAGAGTAAATTCCAGCTCCAGCTATCTAAATTATCCGGTGCAAAATGTGAGCTACCAAACCACCCGGTATGATTAATCCCGAACATAAGCCCAAAACCTAGCAGCCAGAAAACCAGCCCTCCAAGACAGGCATCCATATAATTTTTCATTAAAACATTCACGCTATTTTTACTTCTGACTGAGCCGCTCTCAATCAGTGCAAAACCCGCCTGCATGAAGAACACCAGAATACCGCCCATCACCACCCAGACACTGTCCAGCGATATCCGGATTTCCTGGATATTTTTTACCATTTCTGCTGGTTCAGCTGCATAGATAGGCAAACTCAGTAGCCCCAGTAAAAACCCTAAATATTTTATTTTTGTCATGTAATCCCCCTAGCTCTTAATGAGGGAATAGCAAGAACAATGCCATACAATCTATGAATTTTTAAATTCTTTGAAGAAGTAATTTAATGATGAATCCATCAAATTTTCACAAATAAATAACTCTTAATTCACAAGATAAATATTTATCTGCGATCAAATATCATTCAATTGTGGTGCATAAAAAATAAGAACAAAAACAAAAAACCACCCGAAGGTGGTTTTTTCTAAATCTTTTAATTCATCTCGACCTTCCTTTTACAAAAGAAGATCTGGAAGAAGATTTTAGGAATTAGTGACCCGTACCATTAATGGCTTTGGTCATATCTTCCACAACTTTCTTAGCATCACCAAAGATCATCATGGTCTTATCGTTATAGAACAGGTCATTGTCCAAACCAGCATACCCTGTTGCCATAGAACGCTTGATCACCAGAATCGTACGTGCCTTGTGCGCTTCCAGAATTGGCATACCGTAAATTGGTGAGCTTGGATCATCTTTGGCCGCCGGGTTAACCACGTCATTCGCACCGATTACCAGCACTACATCTGTTGCCGGGAAATCAGAGTTGATCTCGTCCATTTCCAGAATGTCTTCATATGGCACGTCAGCTTCAGCCAGCAATACGTTCATATGCCCAGGCATACGACCTGCAACCGGGTGAATCGCGAAACGTACAGTCACACCCTGCTCTTTTAACAGGTTCGCCAACTCTTTCACCGCATTCTGTGCACGACCTTGCGCCATACCATAACCAGGTACAATGACTACACTATCTGCATTCGACATCAGGAAGCCGGCATCATCTGCAGAACCTGAGCGATGATTACGTTGTACCTGCTCGCCTGCACCCGCTGTCGCAGTTGCGGTTCCGCCCATCGCACCACCGAACAGAACGTTGATGATCGAACGGTTCATCGCTTTACACATAATGTAAGACAGAATTGCACCTGAAGAACCCACCAGCGAACCAGCAACGATCAGCATGTTATTTTCTAAGGTAAAACCAATACCTGCAGCTGCCCAACCAGAGAAGGAGTTCAGAAGCGATACCACAACTGGCATATCACCGCCACCGACTGGTGCAATCCATACCCAACCGAATACCAGTGCAAGACCGGTCATTGCCCAGAAGGATGTCATGTTACCAGTCAGGAAGAAGTGAATCCCTGCTGCCAGCATTGCGATAAAGATCAATGCCTGAACTGGTTTTACCCAAGCACCTGAAATGGTTTTTGCCCATTTCTTCGCAGCCAGTTTACCGTAAGCAAATACAGAGGCAGTAAAAGTAATCGCACCGACGAAACAACCCACGAAGAGTTCGAACAAATGCACTTTGCTCATTTCATGGAAAGTTACCCTATTTGCAGCTAAAAGGTCTGGACCCAATTCGATTAACTTGTTGTTATGGATAATCGCAGCAATAGCAATCAGAACTGCGGACAAACCGACTAAAGAGTGCATCAAAGCCACAGTTTCAGGCATTTGAGTCATAGGTACAGTTTTCGCACGGGCAATACCTACGATTGCACCAAGCACCATTGCGCCAAGAATCATCCAGATCACCGGATTTTCTGCAACAAAGAAAGTTGTTAGCACTGCAATCGCCATGGCAAGCATACCGTAGCGGTTACCTGCAATTGCTGTTTTAGGCCCGGATAAACCACGTAATGTCAAGATAAAGAGAATGGCACCAATCAAATAGAACCAATTTGCATATTCACGAATGAATTCCATCAATTAGCCCTCTTTTTTCTTTTGTTTTGGTTTGAACATTTCCAGCATACGTGCAGTCACGGCAAAGCCACCGAAAATGTTAATGCTCGCCAGGAATACTGCAATCGCGCCCAGTACGCTCACCACGTTAATGGTCTGGAAGTCTACGCTGCCTTCAACACCGACCATTGGTAAACCAACAGTCTGAATCATCGCACCCACGATAATGATTGAAGAAAGTGCATTGGTTACCGCCATCAACGGCGTATGCAAAGCTGGAGTCACGCCCCATACCACGTAGTAGCCTACAAAGATGGCAAGGACAAAAATCGTAATAGTTTCAACCATGAGTACTCTCCTTAACCACGCTTTAACAGCACTTGGCCGCCGTGAGTGACGAGTAGGGCTTTCTGAATTTCTTCTTCTGGATTGATGGCAAAATTCTTTTCGCTATCAAATAAAGTTTCAACGAAGTTCAAAACGTTACGTGCATATAGTGCAGATGCTTCAGTCGACAAGGTCGAAGGAATATTTGGAATACCCAGAATCTTCACGCCATTTTCAGTTACCACCGTTTCACCGCATTGAGAGCCTTCTACATTACCGCCAGTTTCAACCGCCATATCTAAAATGACTGAACCTGGTTTCATTTTGGCAACGGTCTCGGCACGGATTAAGCGCGGTGCATCACGACCTGGCAATAATGCAGTCGTGATCACAATATCCGCATTGGAAACTGCTTTATCAACGATGATCGCCTGATCCTTGATGTACTGTTCACCAGGCATCCAGCCGTAACCATTTTTAGCCGCATCAGCTGCTTTTTGCTGTTCTTCTTCAGACATTGGTACGTCTAACCACTTACCGCCCAAAGATTCAACCTGGTCTTTAGCTGTAGGACGCAAGTCGGTTGCTTCTACAACAGCACCGAGACGTTTTGCAGTTGCAATCGCTTGCAGACCTGCAACCCCTACCCCCATGATCACGACACGAGCCGGTTTAACCGTTCCTGCTGCCGTCATCAGCATCGGGAACATGCGCTGGTATTCTGCTGCAGCAAGAAGTACTGCTTTATAACCCGACAGGTTCGCCTGAGAAGACAGGACATCCATGTTTTGCGCACGGGATAAAGTACGTGGCAAAAGTTCCAATGCAAATGCAGACACATTCTGTGCCGCGAAATGGTCAAGCTCGGTATTGCGGTATGGGTCAAACATCGCCACAACCGTAGCATTCGCAGGTAATCTTTGAATTTCTTCACCCTTCGGTGCACGAACTTTCAAAATCATCTGGCTACCGGTATAGGCATCATCCGTAATTTTTGCACCAACCTGTTCATAAGCGCTATCGATATAGGCAGCTTTTACCCCTGCACCACGTTCGATAATCACGCTATGACCAGCGCTGATCAATTTCTTTACTGTCTCAGGTGTCGCAGCGACACGATGTTCACCGACGACAGTTTCGGCTGGAATTCCGATTTGCATGAGCGTCCCTCAAGCTAATTTTTTCTTAAGTAAACATCGCAAAAACGATGTTTCCCCTCAGGATGTGTTTTTGTTGAATTTTTGGATTCTAATCAAACTATTCCAAAATACTACCCAATATTTATTTAATAAATAGCCATATTTTGAACTGATGATTCATAAAAATGATGTTGTCATATATCATTTATAAGTTAGGCCCTGCTTTTTTGATCTGCTGAATTTATAAACGATATTCATTCTCTTGAAGGATATTTCCTTTTTTGTTCATTTTTTCTTAGCTTAAGTTTTGTTGCACTTTGTTACATTGATCATTCTGACAGTCATTCCATTTTTTTTGCTGTAATCCTTCCCTTTTCCGCCATGCCAGAATGCCCTAATTTAGGCACTTTTATTGGGCACTTTTTGATTCCTTGACTTCTTTGACAAATTTAACTGAATTATAATGATTCATTTGGAACTACTGAAAACCATGTTTTCCTATAACTTTTTCCTTTTTTAATCATAAAATTTTTAAATCAGTTGAGTTTAATGTTTCATTTAATTGGCTCTTTTGACTTATTCTACTCAAGTCTAAAACTACGCTATTAATCGTTAAAAAATAATTTTTGAGTCATTTATTATATTAATACCTTAAACTGGCTCAGCATCATAAATTGTCAAATTTGCACTATATTTGTGCAATAAAATACAGTTTTATCTCGGACTCAATTGCAATGTTTTTCTTCAGTGCCGTTTCGACAACTTAAGATACTTTGTAAGAAAAAAAAGATTAAATACGCATCAGTTATGGTTTTGAAGATATTCAGAGATGGTAATAACCAGATCTGTCTTCAATTTCTGTTGTATTTTTCTACTTTTATCATGTGCTATTTTGACCTATAGTGCCTGCAATCTTTGCATCTTTTTGATGCCATTATCAAAAATAGTTTTCCGCTTCTTATAAGGTAGCTGTCATGAATCCTGCACTGGATATCAGTCAAAATAAGCCTTTGCTCTGGCTGATGGCAATTGCATGTGGTCTATGTGCTGGGGCGAATTATTACTGTCAGCCTCTGATTTCATCAATTCAGCAACATTATCAGGTACCTGAATCGCAAGTCGCCCTGACCGTGACCTTTGCTCAGGTGTCTTATGCACTGGGCCTGCTGTTCATCGTGCCATTGGGTGACATGCTGAATAAGACCAAGCTGATTCCTGCCCTGATGTGGGGGGCTGCGCTGGGACTGATGATCTGTGCCACAGCAATCAATTTGCCTATGCTCTGGTTAGGGACGGTTATCGCCGGTTTATTTTCTGTGGCGGCACAGGTGCTGATTCCTTTAGCGGCCATGACGGTCAAACCGGAAAAAACTGGTGAAGTGATTGGCTTTCTGATGAGTGGTTTACTGGTCGGGATTTTGCTGTCGACCAGTATTGCCGGATTACTCTCTGACTTGTTTCACTGGAAAGTCATCTATGCATTGAGTTCAGTCTCGATGCTGTGCCTGGGAATCTATTTACGTGGGCAGCTACCGACGCTGCCAAAATTCAGAATCAGCTATGCCAGAATTTTCCACTCTATGGGCAGTCTGTTGGCCCAAGAACCACGACTGGTATTTCGTTCTCTTACCGGTGCTTTTGCCTTTGCTGCGATGAGTATTCTGTTCTCTACCATTGCCCTGCTATTAACACAGTCTCCCTTTCATCTGGCAGATGTTATGGTGGGATTAGTCACTTTAGTAGGAGTTTTTGGCGCATTATCAACTCAAGTGATTGGGAGATGGGCAGACCGAGGTTATATCAAACTGCTGAGCTGGATTGGCTGTTCAATTCTGGCAGGCAGCTGGCTGTTTCTCTATTTTGGTGGCACATCCTTGATTAGCTATATCGCAGGTTATGCGCTAATTAACCTGGGACTGGCGATTACCCATAGCTGTAACCAGAATGTAATTTTCCGCCTGCGTCCGGATGCCAAATCCCGGATTAACTCTATTTATATGACCCTGTATTTTATTGGAGGTGCCTGTGGCTCTGCAGCGGGAGTATACGCGTGGCATCATGGTGGCTGGAGCATGAGCTGCCTAACTGGACTCATATTTGCACTAGCTGCCACCGTCTTTGCCCTGATTGATCAGTTTTATCATGCGCGTATAAAAACCAACTAATGATCATCTAATTTACTTGCACCACTGGATAGTAGGCTTTGCCGGAATCCATCACTGCTGCATGTTCCAGCAATATATAGATAAAGGTGTTCAGCAAGGCTGAAAATAGACTACAACTTTCCTGCATCTGCTTGCGGCATACAGCACTAGCATAACTCACTCCACCCTGCAGAATTTGTTGCCTTAAAGTAGTGAAACATTTAAAAACTTCTAGCAAAAGCTTCATTATGTCTTGCTGTTCTACTGCTTTTTGAATCTCTATTTTCTGTTGCTTCAGCATTTCACGACAATCACTTTGGCTAATCTTATTGTGTTGATAATCCCAAAAGTGCTGAGTGAGATATTGATTATCCAGTAGTGCATGCAGCGTAACCTCATAACGACCCAATAAAATTTGAAAAATTCTTTTCTCCTGATCCTTGCTAAGGATGAGATGGAGAAATTGTGATAAGGCCTGCTGATCAAGACTATCTTCATTTTCCTGTACATAAAGAGCATTCAGACCAATCCACAGGCTCAGAAACTGAAAATCATAATCGGCCTGTAACTCTACCGCTTTTCTTAACCAGCTTAGACTGCGTTGAATACGCAGATTGAAATATTCTGAATGCTGAGCTTTTGTTGTTTTGTAAATCTCTTCTAGTAACATCATTATTTTTCTCCTTTTTTATCCTGTTTTCTTTATCTTAAACTCTTTTACTGTTTAGTAAACTATTCCTTGACCTCTGCATCTATTTGAATGAATTCAATACTTTTTAATTTCCTAGAAGGCTTTCTTGCAGTGCTAGTACTCAGCCATGAAGCCTGATTATTTTTATGCTAATATTGCGCCCTCTTTTACTGGTCGTATCACTGCCGGTGAGCGCCCAAAGACCCAACGGCGTGCTGTCTCTTCCATTTCTAACTTAAGGCGTGATTTTGAATGACTGATCTCAAAACCATTGAACAACAACTTCAACCACGAATCAGTGTTGCGCCGATGATGGACTGGCAATAATCATATTTTTATTAATATAAATTCAATTACTTATAATTATTATAAAAACCATAGTTGCAAAATGGTTGCACACAAACAAAAAAATAGCCCTCAGTCCGAAGACTAAGGGCATGAAAATAAGTGGACCACCTGTTAATAACGCTTGCTGTTAAATACAGATTTGGCGAAGTCAATAAAAGTAATAATTACCTTTGCCCAACGCTCCCAGTTCTGGCCAAGATCCGTGATAAATGATTTCAAGAAAGCCAGAACCCAAATTTTTTTATCCGCTCCAGAATCACGTTCTTTTTCTGCTGCATCCATCGCATTTGCAGCCGCTTCATAGATTTCACGGCCAACCTTAGCTGCTTCAACAAATTCAGAAACAGCACTCGCAATTGTCAAAGCTGCCATTATTTATGCCCCTTTTCATATTCAATCAGAACTTTGGCCACAGCTTTTGCTGCGATCCAATAACGTGCCTGATATGCAGCAAGCTCATCTTCATTTGAGATGAAACCAAGTTCTACAATCAGACCACCGGCATTGATATAGCCCAGACTTCCACGGGCCGATTGGCTTTGATCAATCCAGCCATTGTTACCACGTAAGCGGCTACCCAGTGCTGAAGCCACAGCTGCAGATAGATCCTGTGCTAATTTCTTATCTTTTGGCAAGGCAATTGTCTCTACTCCATTCGCTTGTCTCGAAGTCGCAGCATTCATATGGAATTCAACCGCAACACTAGATCCTTTGATCAACTTGATGGCCGATGAAAGCGGATCATTCTGTGATCCGGTACCATCGTTTTTGACTTGGACACCAGCTTCACGCAAATAAAAAGAAACGGCATTACGGAAGTTAGTCACTAGGTCAGCTTCTTTGATCTTACCATTTACTGCACCTGGATCAGAATTACTATGGCCTGCCGTAATGGTGGCAAACCCCAAAGGCTGATGCAAACTTGGCTGATACCACTTTTTACCAAGCCATGATAAAAAGACCATAACACCACCTGTCACGTAGGCATGGTACTCAACAGGGATTACTTTAAAGTCCATCGCCCATTGCAATGCCGGAATAATGACAAGTAATAAAAAAGCTCCCAAAATTGGGAGCTTTACAGAAAGATACTTCCAGGCACTTTGTTCAATTAATTTCATTTGACACTCCAATTCGCAGCCTTATTCTTAAGCCAGTTTTCAATAAATGTACTTCCAAGAATTCCCAGAGCTGATGCAATTGCGATCAAAGCCAGTGGATGAATATCCGGAATTTGTAATAAGACCCCACCTGCCAAAACGGATGAAGCCGATCCTAAAATAGTCCGACCTAAAACAAGTCGAACAGTTAGCCTTTCCTCAGATACCAGAAGTTTGGACAGGCCAATGACAGCCCCGATCACGACAAGCATCCAAAATGTTTTTTCATGCTCCTGCATGATCCCCCCTAAATTTTGGTAATAAAAAAGCACCCGGAGGTGCTACTTAGCTGTAATTTGAAGATTTAAAAAATTAAAAGTATTATTACTATTGGGTATCTTGTTAATTGAAGCTGCATAGCCACCCAGCGCTTGTGTTTCAGCGCTTGTTTTTCCACCAAAACCACTCCAGTAATACCCATCAACAGTATTATCGCCGGGATAGCTATACATATAAACTGTCGGCTTTTTAGGTGAAAATAACAAAAGACTAGACGGGGTTGCTGTAACAAGTTGAGCACTGCCATATGTAGCAAAACCTACTGTCGATACCACCTGCACAAAGAATCCATCTACCTGCATTACATCAACTAAAGGCGTTGTGAATTGAATTTGTGTATTAGAATCACCATACCCTCTTACGCTAATTGGCGCACTACCTAAATCAAAATTAACCTCATTGACAGGTTTGCTAGGTCTTAATATCACGCAAGCCTTGGGTGAAAACGACGCTGTAATTGGTATGCTTGTCGCTCCTTGCGATGTCTTGGCGATCTTGAACCATGGTTTAATCTCGTGAGTTAAAGCCCCTAGATGGGCTTGGGTGAAGCCGTAACTACTCAACTCGTTATCGGTTCCATTCTTCAAGACAATGATAATATCGCCTGCATTATGCGCAGGGATTTGCAGTGGCGCAGGCGATGAGGAGCTATAAAGTCGAACCGGTGTTGTTGCTGAACTAATAAAATCTAAAACAGCAAACGTTTCGACAGCAGCAAGAACCTCAAAGCATTCAGTAAAAACCTCCTGCTCCCCCAAAAAGCAGGACAGCATGTAAAAATACGTTTGACCGTATTCAACGTCAAAATCTTCATAGACTAAAGAGCCATCAAGTATTTCTACAAGAGGCTCAGGCCTTGAATAAACATCAAATGGCGCAAGGCTTTTATATATCCGCACACCCTCGATAATCACATTATTATCAGACCACGAGGTTTTGATTTTTACACTCATAATTCAAGCACCTCAAAAGTAACATCGCTTGGAGCCGCAAGGTTTGAGATAAAAATAGTATGATCGAATGGGCTTAAACACTCATAATCATCGCGCACAGTTTTCAATAAAATCCTGATTTTTTTCACACCTGGACTCATCCCCGCTTCAGTTAATATAAAATTATTCACGGCAGTGACATTTGCATTTTGTGTTGATAACTCTAAATCATCTGCACCATACTCAGTCACCGTGAGCAATGTCTGAGTGCCGAGTTCAAGTCCAACAGATCCCTCAAAATAACCAATAATTTCACCACCAGTCTGCTGCAATCGATTTCGATCAGACCACGTAAGTTGTAAACCACCATCGATATAGAGCGGCATAAATGTGTTGTTGATTTTCACATTGGCTGGCGGATAAGGTCGAATAGCACGAGATTGAATTTCAACCGCTACTCCTGTTGAAAGCTCTTGAATCCCACTCGGCGTTGTTGTTAAAACCTGCGCTTCAACAATTTCGCTTTGTGCGTATTGAGTAGAATCAAAAGCAACATCAGGCAAGTCAAATACAAATAAAGATCCGCTATTATGCTTTTTAGGCACAGTATCCAACACACCGCGATTCACACTTAAAACCTTTGTTTCATCATCAAAACCCACAAACCCCATTAATTCATCATTCAATAAAATCAAATTGTTTGAGTTTGTTGTTTGGGTTAATGAGCCAGTGACCACAAACGATGAGGTAGTTTCAGTAATCGGCTGATCAAGCTGTAAAATATCGCAGTAATCGAGCCGGGAAACTTGCTCAAATTCACCAGCACCACCATCCGTATAAAGAAGCGCATTAAGTGAATTGCTTTGTGGTTTAGCCGCAATTGCTGTGACATAGCCAATGTCCGGATTATTGGATAGCTCTAAATCCGTATTTGTTTGGCCAGCACGGAGTACAGTTAAATAATATGGCGCTTCAAATACTGCACTGATGTTTGGTTGTGGTGGTCGTGGCCCAACATCAACAGGAGTGTCAACTACAATACTGGTGTCCATTTCGCCTGAATAGGGAATTACTTCTTCAAAATCAATAGTTACAGTGTTGTCAGTGCTGTTGCCTAAGTTAATCTTCATGATTCGAACTAAAATAGTTCCATTCCATTTGCTCGACCACGGCAAACGAATTAAGTCGTAGCGGTTCCACTTTCTAGCCTCTTTCCAGCCAGTCGCAAAACTACCGGACCATGCGGGGGTGGAAAACTGCTTTAGCTTCCAGTTCGCCACAATTTCAGCATTGCGCATATTCATGAAATACGGAAATTCAACAGACTCAGCATTTGCATGACCCATTGTTAAAATCGAGCCGTTCTCATAAACAGAAAAAGTAGAGTTCTTGATGCGCGCTCTGTCGTAATATGTGACATTGAGCTGATTCACAATGTCATCACTATTCATGACTTCAAGAGATAAATCTTTGATCTTGTTTTCTGCAATATCGTGAATTTCATCTTCAAAAAACCAGTCGTCACGGAACAAAACCATCTCATAAAGACCGGTTTGGCGATTAACACGAACACCAGCTTCAATGTGATAACAGAGTTCCTCAATCGCCTCAATACATGACTTCTCATCAATCGCCCATGAAATCCCCAATCCTTCCTTCCAGATTCTATTTGCAGCTTGCATGAAATTTGCATTATTGATGTCGGTTTCAGGCTTCCCCATTGCAGTATCATCGGTAAGTATTTCTCGGATTTTATGAATTGGATTCATTTCCCCGGAATCGGGCGTTGGAACTGGAACAAGATATCTCTTTAATACCGCATAATCAGTATTTACAACGCGCTTACTACTCATACGCACACTAAATGAAGATCCGATGAAATCAATGGTATAAACCAACCAACCGTCATATGGATCAACGTGGGAAAATGTTCCACCTGTGATTGACACACTGGCCATGTTTTGAGTTCTTATCTTTATCTCGCCAACCCATCGGCTTAAGCCTAGTATTGCACTTGACTCCAAAGTGGCTATTTCTTCATCTTCAACACTACTTGTGCTCCACCCTATCCCGGGGAAGCTCACTGTCTTTTTATCACTAGAAAGTATGGCTTGGCCGTCTCCACTTACTACAACACTTCCATTCACTTTGATAGATCTTGAGATTATTAGACCCTCAGGTATCTCTTGGGGTTCGGCATTTGGATTTGTTGGCGATGATTCAATCCCGCCACCTTCGGGAACCTCAGCTTTTATGTCATACCACTGCACATCCCCATTATTTTTCACATGAATCCGCTTCACCCATAGCAGCATCTCTTTCATGTAGCCGGAGTTACCGAGGTAGAAGGAATTGTGGCGATGTGCTTGCAGTGATCCAATTACACCACCAATTAATCCACCGTCTGTCTTCACTCCACCAAGGCCACGAAAGACTAAGTATGATTGATAGGGGTAGCCAGAAACCAAGGGAAAGTATTTCTGATACTCTGCATTTGGCTCTGCATCTGGCAGTCCTGGATGAATATCTACAATTCCTGCAACACCACCTTCGTTTTCTCCATATAAAGAAGGCTTGTCAATTATTAATGAGCTACTGTTATCGTCTTGATCTTTTACAATCCAGCCACGGTTATCAAAATTAATCCCGATAAACTTTTCAATACGATTCCCGATAAATGCTGCAAACTTCGCATAGTAGCGATAGCCAACAACTTGTGAACTACTTCCGCCCATTTCTCACTAACTCCACTACCTGCAAAGCCATTGCATCTTTTGAACTCTCGACAACTGACAGCTCAATCCCGTTTTTAAGAAAATCCTGCCAGTCCCAGCCTTGACGCAAAAAAAATGCCCGGGCACCTGCCGAGCACATTTTTGCTTTTCTAATATCAGACATATAGATTTTCACTTCCCACCCTTCTTTTTAATTGCCTTGGTGGATTTGTCCCAAATGTCAGTGATATTTGCATGCACATGCGGACTACCAGCAATGTCGCAAAAAGAAGTGCCTTCGTCTGCAATTGTGCCATCCAGCTGATTTGGCTTTGGTCGGTTTTTCTTCTGCATCTTGCGCATTTGCAAGAATGTATAAACACCGACAGCAGCGGATAGCGCTGCAACCCCAATAGCAAGCCACACCAAAGGTGCCAAAGAAACCAGGCGTTGAATTTGATCAACATCAAAACCAGCCAATAAAATATCAATATTCATTTTTATCCTACTTAATTAACTGAGTTTCGAGTGGGTTTTCGGTCGGCATATTTGGATGGCCACCGAAACGCTTATGGTTATTGAATTTTTCATGACACATTTTTATGGACTGATCACAGCCTGGTGCCACTCGCACTACATCACCCACTTTTAGGCCGATATGCTGGCGATACAGGCGAATGCTGCCATTTGCACCATTGCCAGTGATGAAGGTGAACACACCATCCTTTTTCAGCACACCGCGATTCAGCCAACCAGACGGATAGGATTTGATTTCCATCACCGGTTCACCATCTTCAAAGATTGGATTCTCATCTTCATCAAGAACAGGGTTGCCAAACTCATCAAGCACTGGAACCTGCTCAAATACCGGATTACCTTCATCATCTTTGACTTGAGTTGGATTGACAGTAAACGCTACATCAAGACCATTGACTGAGGTCACCGTCACATCAAATGACCATTCATCAAAATCAAGGCCGCAGTACTTGTCGTAAATTGTATTCGGGCAAGTACGTTGGTATTTACGGGTCAAAATCTTGCGACGCATAAAGCTTTCTGCAGTCGAACAGACAAGCGTCATCGTATTATCACGGTCATCGAATTTTGGCTGCGTCACCCGGCCTTTAAACAGCACCAGTGATTCACCAGCATCCAGTTCAATCAGGGTAAAATACACCGATTCTAAGTAAATCTTGTTGAGAAAGACCTGCGCAAAATTATCATCAGAATCATTAAATAACGGATAGGGATGCGGAAAAGTCAGATCGACTTCACACTTATCAATATCTGCATCTAAAATATCTCCCCGACTCAAGCCTTTCACTGGGTAATAGGTGATGTTGTTATGGGTAATCGCCTTGCGTGCACTGGTAAAAAACCACTGCTTTTCCCCGTGCTTAAATTGATAAAGTTCTGAACGTGCCATTAATTGCCAATCTCCACAATTTGCACAGTGGTCCGTGCACGACCTTTTCCTAAAAATTCGAACTCAATATGATCTGAATCAAAACGGTACAGGCCCAGATAGCAGATTGATTTGATCTGGCTACGCTGTGCATTGATTGGTGGTGATACAGTGAAATATTGTTCTGATTTCTGGGTGATTTCATGAGCAGACCAGGTTCCATCCATCTTTCTGACTGCAATATGTTTACGGTCAGCTTCCACAATGAATTTGGTGCCAATATTTAAAACTGTGCCAACAAATCCGGTATTCAAAATATTCAGATGTTTCTCATACAGCGGCTGCCAGAACTCACAGTACCGGCCTGAACGCCTGTACAAAAATTTGTAGTAATCCAGGTAATGTTGTTTTGAAAAAATCAGGCTATTCAGCTTTTTTTCATACCGCGGTTTTTGCCAGTGACTGTACGTTTTGAACCCCCCAACATCTCCATCGACACGATTCTGGTGTTTATGCAGCCGCATGCCTAAGGAGGTACTATCAAGCAACAATGGCATGGTGTAGAAATCAAAGCCCTGGTACTGTGCTGGAACTTCTGCTGTATAACTTGGAGCATCTTCAGTCAGGACATGAAATTCGATGCCATAACCGACCATTTTGCTGCGTACTGATAAATCAACATCATCCGTCATTACGCATATACGCAAAGGTGAAATCTTGGCATTGATCACATCAATACTTTTGGAAATCCGAAAGCCGTCCTGATATTCAGTTTCCAGTTCCTGGATAATTTCATCTGTATCCGGGTCCCGGATCTCTTCCTGAATAATCACATAACGCCCGATATCCGTGATCTCTACAACATGCTGTTCAGTTGCAGTTTCGATCAGTGCATACCCGCCTACAAATAAATGAGTGGCCACATTTGCTGTATCAAATACTATGAAATCTCCATCTGTATCCGGTACCGGCAATGAGATCTGCTTCAAGGGAATAGCCCAAAGATCACTCATATGTGCCCAAATCATATGAAACATATCGCCCAATGCCTTTTTGCATGCAGCGTATTCAAATTTCAGTACCTGACGCGGAGCATCACGTAAAGGATGACGGATTTCATCACCACTAAAGCTTTCATGCACTTCAGTCAGCCATTCCAGTTTTTCTGTGGACGTGAGCAAAGGACATTGTGCCAATACAACTGCATCACCATATTTGGTTTGTACTTTCATTTTGTCCTCATGAGATAAAAGAAAAGCCCACCGAAGTGAGCTTATGCAAGAGCATTACGATTTCGTTTCATGTGGTAAAGAACCGCTTTTTCAAATTCCTTTGATGACTTGTAGTTCTTAGCCTCATCCATATCTTTGACCATAATCACCGACACTTGGTTATCAATGATTTGTGGTGCAGCTGCTGCAGGTTGAACTGACTGCAATCCGCTACCAACATTGGGTACCAGAGCATTACTTTGTGGCGGTAGCTGTCCAGTCCGGTTGATGTAATCCAGATTGGATGCACCAATTTTCTGAACTGAGGCTGCTTTCACTACATACTCATAGTCTGACAAACGGGCAGGAATTGAATCACTGGTACCGGTACCAGGGCCACGAACCAGACCACCCGTTGCAAATGCCACACTACCAGCTGTTGCTGCCTGGGCAATTTGCAAACCTGCTGCAGCAATTGCTGCAGGTTTTGCAATGTATGGACCAATCAATGGAATACCCACTAAAGCTGCATACGTCTGGGTATAGACCAAAGGCGCGTTCAGCGTTGCTTTGGCTACTGCAAAACTTTTCTCTAAAGCAAAAGCTGCATGATAAAAACCAGATGATTCGCCCAAGACATTTTTAAAGACATCCGCCCAGCCACCCATCATGCCAGCCATGGATTCAAGGCCTAATTGTGCTTTGGCGTTATAATAACGCTCTTCAGCAGCAATCATTTGGGATCTAAACTCTTCATGAGTAATTAGCTCCCATTCATAGGCTTCAAGAATCGCATCCTGTTCATCTTTAAAGCGGTCTTCAAGGGAAGTATCAATACCGCCATTCGTGACTCGACGATAATTTTCCGCAACAGTATTACGCTCTTCACCATATTCAAATTGTGCCTGCTGTAACAGCATGGCTTTCTGATTTGGTGTATAGCTTGCAGTGGACTGGATCTCATCACGCACCAGTTGATAATACTGAGAAGCATATTCAGCAGAGGTTATCCACTTTTTCTTGATTTGCAGCAGGTCTTTTTCTTCAGCAATACGGTTCTGCTCAAGCTCATAAACCATCTGCTTACGCAAGGCTTCTGATGCCTGGTCCCGCTGTGCCTTGGTCAAACTTAAATCATGCTGTACCTCAAACTGGCGACGGGCATAACTTTGCTTGATCAGAGCTTCTTCAGTAAGTAAATAACTGCCGAAGTCATCCAGCTTGGTTTTGAGTGCCTGCTCAGTGACTGCTATCTCGTTCTCAGCCCGCAAGGTATATTCATTGATCAGCTCTTTTTGCCGTTCAGGCGCAAAACCTGCTTTCTCAATTTCGCTGACCTTATCCTTCAGATCTGAACGGATACGGGTAACTTCATTAGCAACATCAAGTTCCAGCTGCTTACGCATCTCAGCCTGTTCTTCCTGAATTTTCAGAAAGTCATTGGCTGATTTCTTGATGTCATTAACTGAAAAACCAGACTCACCCGCCATATAGCCCAGGATATTATTTAAATACCCTTTTGTTTCCTTGAAGCCATAAGCCTTGCCTGAATCAACATTACCCTCACCAGCGTTATAGGCCATGATGGCTTTTTCAATATTGCCATCATAGCGTTTCATTAACACACCGAGATACTTTGCTGCACCCTGAGCACTTGAAGCCATATCTGCAACATTGACATTAAAACGTTTCGCTGTTGCATCCATGAACTGGAAAGAACCTTTGGCACCTGCAGGAGAAGTAAGAAGCTTACCTTTTCGATAAGTATCACCTCCACTTTCTTGCATTTGTACTGCAGCTAACAAGCCAGCAGGTAAACCATTTTGGCTTTCAAGTGATGCAAAGTTATATTTCTCTGCATTAGCTCGAACCTTGGCATTAACCGTGAGTTGGTTTGCCTCCTGTTTCAGCTTTTTAGCTCGTTCATCTAGGATGTCATTTAAACGCTTTTCAGACTGATACCGTTCATTAAGTTCTTTATATACACTTGCCGGCAATGCCTGATTATCCTTTAGGCCACTGGCTTTACGTGCTTCATAAAGCAATTCTGCATACTTCGGATCGAAGTTATATTTATCGATCATCTGTGCCAGATAATTATTCTTGAAGGTATCTGACTTGCCCTGTTTGAGCAGTTTTTCAAGCTCAGCTGTCATGCCACTTAATTCTGCAGCTGACTGTTTTGCCTGATCACCCACCTTTTTCACGCCAGTACCAAGCTGCTCGATAAACTGTTTCTGGGTTTTGGCAGCACTACCTGCATCATTGACCCGTGTTGCCAAACGTGCAACTTCATCTTTGGCCACTTGCGTGATTTTGCCAGAGGATTGAACGCTCTTTGTGAACTGGTCCAGATCTCCTGTTTTTTTGTATTCCTTAAACAGTTTTTCCAGTTCAAGCTGCGACTGGCTGACAAAATCATTGGCTCGATCCATTCCAGTGGCATACATCGACAACGCTGTTTCAGTCTGCTTGTATTGTTTTTCAAGTTCCTGGAGCTTGTTACGCTCTTCAACCATCTGGCCAGCTTGCTTGGTTGCATTCAGTTCACGATATTTGGCAATAGCATCATCTACAGATACATTGTTATCCCGCAAAGATTGGGTATTTTCTTTGGCATTATTACTGAGCAACAGATAACTTGCTGCTACAGTAGCAACTGTCACCCCTAACCCTACAGGACCACCCAGAATCCCTAATGCCATGGCTTTAGCCCGTGCCAAACCAGTGGTTGCAGCTGCTGCTGCAGTCTGAGCACCCGTATATGCTGCTGTAGCCTGAGTACTGGCTTTGGTCGCAATATTCAGGGCAATTTCTGCAGAAGTCAGACGTTGAACTGCAACCGCCCGGGCATTTGCTGTCATAGCTGCATTGTATTCTGCACGAGCCAAATTAACTTCAGTCGCTGCCAATGCAGCCTGCTGGCGCATGCGCAAAGACTCAGCAGCTAGTGCCTGCATTTGTGCCTCAGCTTGTGCTACTGCTGCCTGACGTGCTGCAATTCCTGCTGTAATTTCAGCTTTTAACGCGACTGTTTTATTGGCAATAGCCGTGGTTAATGCACCCACCGCAAATACTGCACCGGTACCGGCAACAAGTTCAATATTGTCTGCCATATATCCAAATGCATCTGCAGCCTTGGCGGTTACGCCATACTGCATATTCAGCTCACCAGTAAAGCGCTGAATTGCATTTGTTGCTTTTGTGACACCATCTTGCAAGCTGTTTTCCATGCTATCTGCAAGAGCCTGATTGGCATCACGGGATTTCAATAACCCTGCATGCAAGTCATTGGCTGCCAGTTTACCTTCAGCACCTAATTGGCGAATCTCTTTAGTACTTTTTCCAGTAGCTGATGCAATATCATTCAGCAGGTTTGGAGCAGCTGCAATCAATGAATACCAGGCATCAGCCTCAACACGGTTTTTATCAATCACCGTGCCATAAGCAGCCGTTGCCGATGCCGCTTTTTCAGCTGATGCTGCATTATGTACATAGGAATAGCTTAATGAATCGGTAATGGCCAGAACTTGCTGAGTGTTATAACCCGCTTCTTTCAATCCATCAAAGCTGGCAAGAAAGACTTCCTGGGCTTCAGCCAGATTTCGGAATGTGCCCTGTGCAGTCTGGTACAGATGTTCCTGTACCACCTGATATTCAGACAGACTAGATGTCGCATTTCGCACACGCGCTGCCATCTGGGTATAACCATCGGCCTGCTGGATTAAGCTACCTGTCACGAAAGCTGCAACAGCTGTCTTGACTGTATTACCTAATGTTTTAACTGACTCACCTGTACTTTTAGCCTGGATTTCTACCCGTTGCAGATCAGCAGCCATAGCATTACCTGAAGTTCTGGTTTGCTGCTGAGAACGTTGCAAGTTACGGTCAAATTCAACAGTACGTGCCACCAGATCCAGTGTTAAAACACCGATTGATTTAGACATACACAAAAACTCCAGGCATAAAAAAACCACCCGTTTGGGTGGCTTTTGTAAAATAATTTCACTTTAAAATTTCTATACAACCTAAATAATATTTGGTCGCAAACTCATTCAGCTGATCAGTTTTCATCTTTTCACTATAATAAGTTGGTTGCTTATAAGCATCCACAATCATGCTACGCATGATAAATTCCATGTTCTTATCTTTATATTTTTTATTCACTTGGTCATTAAATTCCAGAGCTTTAGACAAGGGAATTCCATTATTCCTACCATACATGATCACTTCGGCCATCTCTAGATATTTACGACAGTTTTGATCAGCATCTTTATCTGTTGATGCTGACCATGTAGGCATACTCACCAGACATGCCATTATCAAAACCAGTTTTTTCATAATTTTCCCCCATGAATGTCTAGAATATACGCAGATGCAAGAAAGGAAATCAAATTAATATGTGATTATTCCTTCCAGAACTGCTCATAAGCTTCACGGGCAGAAAGTTCAGGTTTATCAAAATGCGGCAAATAATCGTAAATGTCTGGATGCTCAGCACCTTTAGACTGTGCAAACATCATCTTCAGCTGTGCCAGGACTTCTTCAAAGCGCAAGCCTAAATTCAGGCTTCCGCGTCGTCTCCGGTATTCTCGCCAGTAGGCGTATTCCCATTGACTGATGTTGTTTCGGATGGATTCAATGCTGTTTCCGCAGATGCCTTGGATCGCGAGTTCCGCGAAGATTTCGTTTTCGTCGAATTCTTCGTCGCTAACTTTCCCACAAATAAGTTGACTTCATTGGATACTGACCACATCGCCTTACACATATTCATATAAGAGTGCAGGACTTCATCAATGTCCTTAAAGAATGGCGTGCCTTTTTCATCAATACAGACTGTGGCCAGGATCTGAGCAGAACGCAGACGCAGTTCATCAATATCCTGCAGGGTCAGCAGTCCTGGATCTTCTTCATCCGGTAGCCAGTTAAAAGACTTTTCAATTTCACGCAGGTCTTTATAGCTGACCTTTTTAACGTAAATCTGGCCGATGACTTCAACACCATTTTCCACAAAAACGATGTCTTTTAAAATTGCTCGCTGGGAGTTGGTTTCATCAACGTGTTTTTTCAGCTCAAGTGGATTTAATTTCTTCATGATTTACCCGCTTTATTTTTTGAGAACGAAATAAAAACCCCGCTCGAAAGCAGGGTCTTTAAGCTGAATTTAATTAAGGTACAACGACTGGTGGCTGTGGTGCAGCTGTTTCCCAGATCCATTCCGGTGCACTTTGACGCTGCAGGGTAACCGTAGTCTGCACTACTGTATTGGCATCAATATCCAGCGGGAAGCTGTCTACATAAGCCTTGTATTTGGTCCAGGTACGCTGGTTGCTTAAAGTGATTTCACCATTTTCAGCCACTTCTGGCACAATGTGAGCAACCGAACCACGTTTTTCCCCTGGCCAGCCCTGGATAAATGTTGCACTTTCACCAGATGCCACCATGCTGAATAAACGCTGATGTGCAGGATTTTTCGGATCTGCAAGAATTGAGAAAGTTGCAGTACCGGTATCGGAAAGACCGCCACCATCCAAGTACTTTTTAGAGTACTCTTCTTCAAGATCCGTAATTTCCAGTTTTTCCTTGGTATCGGTACCTGGCTTATGATCTTTTGGTGCCCCGATTTTAATCAGTTCAAATTTTTCAGGATCAGAGGTCGTAGGAACCACCATCCACATCGCGCTGCCTTGTGTACGACGAGCCATATTTTTTACTCCAAAAAAAGAAAAACCGCCAAACGGGCGGTCACGTATGATTTTTTAAGATTCTTCAAACCATCTGGTATCCAGACTGATACGGAACAGATCACTGTCTGGTTCACGTATATTTCCGCTGAAGCCTTCAACCTGGCAATCTTCTTCAATTGCTTTACGGATCAGTTTTGCAATCTGGCGATTTTCAGCCTTATTCTTTCCGTAAATATCGATTTGCAGGAGGACTTCATCCATTTCTGATACACCAGAAAGGTTTTCGTCACCTGCTGCATGAATAATCTGCCAGGTGGCATAAGGTGTTTTGACATTAACATCCGGATCAAACTCGAATAGCTTGAGCCCGTCCCGATCTGACAATAACTGAACCAGTAAGGGATCTTTTTGGCAAAGCTCTTCAAGTGGCAAAATAATCATCTGCTCAACTCCTGATAAATCCCTTGCTTAATTTCTTCTGCTGCAATTTGTTCTGCTTCTGCTTTTTTTGCTTCAAATGCCCGACGCATGAACGGATCAGCAGCCACTTTGGATGTGCCTAATTCGACAAACCACCAGTAAAAGGTATCGAAACCCGGTCCTTTACCACCTGATTTACCGCCACCAGCCACCCCGACCCCATAGCCAATTTCACCTTTGGGCAATTTCTTTTTCTTTTGAATCCGAATATTTCGCCAGATTTTTTCACGGGTTTCAGGATCATCGATCTGCTTGGCGTTTTTTTTCGCTTCATCCCGCACTGGTACCATACCTTTACGCAGGGCTTTCCCCACAATCTTGTTCTGGGTACCGCGACGCAGCTTGGCCATATTTTCAATGGCTTCATCTAATCCTTTTATACCCATACCGCGCTCCCTGATTCACACATCAATGTGATCCAATGTTTGCCATTTTTATTGTCAGGCAAGGCAGCATTGATTTTGTAAATCACGCCTTCAGATTCAATCCGGCAACCTGGCCATTCGAAGCCAGGCGGAATATCTGAGTAACGAATACTGATTCGATGACTAATCATGTTCTGCTGTGCTTTTGCTGCAATGTAATCGCGTCCACTGAGTGCATCAATATCACCCCAAACATCGAATTCTTTCTGCCAGCTTTTGATCCGGTCTCCTGATCCATCCGTTGCACGGACAGAGGTTTCACGCTGAACAGTGATGAAATGATGAAGCTGTCCTGTACGCATATCAGTCTCCTATCCGGTTTGACTGCATGTAATACCCGGTCCATCAATAATGTCCGGTTCTAACATGGAAACCACTATGGGATTTTCAAAAACCACGATGGCTTCAAACCATTCATTTTTTGGGCTTTTAAAAACTTGTAAGCTTTGGATCTCTGCAGTCATCAACCGCGCATGAGCATTAATGTCATTAGTAAGCTCTTCAGCAGTATTGGCATAGAAGTTCTGTACATAAGTTCTAGGCATGTCACACTCCCATTTTTCGATACGGCAGCATGTATGACTCAACTGCATTATTGACGTATAGATTGACCTCAGTTTGAGCTGCCCGGTTCTCATACATATCTGTAATGATCAACAAGGCTGCAATGGTCAGATCTTCATGCAATTTCCCAGCGTCCAGTACTTCTTCAAGTGGTCGATCCAGGAAGTTTTGAATATGTTTTAAAGCTGCTTTTGTGAGTAATTGAATGTAGTCATCATCACGGTCATGCAGGACACGTAACTGCTTTTTCACAATGGCTGGGTCAATGTAATCACTCATAAAAATAGCCTTTTTGAAACTGGAAAAGAGGTAAAAAAAGCCCCTAAATATAATAAATAGGGGCTTTTTATTTCAGAAATTAGCCTTCACCAACTGGAGGCGTTACTGCAGGGATTTCAGGCAAATCACCAGCGACACATGCATCAGGCAATACAACTGCGCCAGAAGCACGCATTTCTGCCAAAATTGTCACTAAGTTTTTGGTTACGTTGTTGCCGTCTTCTGTTGATACAGTCACAGCAACATCTTCACGGATTAAACCATCAAAACCAATCGCCAAGTTACCTACCCAATATTTGCCTTTAGGCATTGAAGCTGCGAAAACGACTGGTACACCCCAAAGTACTGGCTGAACTGCTGCACCTGGCGCGCCAAATACATAATGGCCATCTTCACCTTTGATACGCTCAATTTTGCCCCAATCTTCCGGGTTTAAAATAATGCTGTCTGGCAATAGGTAAGAATCAGCTGCTTTGTATTTCGCCTGGTTCAACACATCAATCGCTGTTGCATTGTCATCTGCTACGATTTCAACATAGTTGTCTTCTTCAAGAAGACCGCTGAAGCATTTTGGATTCTGCGATGTTGGTGTATGACCATTGACAACAAAGTATTCAAGCTTCAAACGCACACCGTATGTCATACGAGTTTCGATGTAGTTTGCAAGCCAGGTCATATCTGCAAGAACTTGCTTAGATGCACGAATCCAGTGTGCAATCGTGCCGATGTTCAACTGAACTGGACCGAATTCAAGATCAGATTCTGCTTTGTCTGTATTTTCAGGAGCAATATCTGCCATGATTTCGAAAGCAGATTCACGCAGGAATACAGCCACATCACCATCAGCTGAACCCCAGTTGATTAAATCAATCACTGATAAAGGTGCCTGGAATGATGTACGAGATACATCATTTTTTGCCAACGATCCATTGGTACCTAAGCCTGCCAAAGTGATGACGTTACGTGCATTGATCCCTTCAAAGACCACTGATTCTTTTTTCTTACCAGAACGAGTCGCCATTGTTTTAGCAAATTCAACAGCATCCTTATTGCGGATCAGAGCTGCTGCAATGGTATCTTGTTCAGATTTGCTACGTTCATGAACACCATCGACCAGTTGCTGCTGAATTTCTTCAATTTCTCCAGCAAGCTCAGCAACTTTCTTGGCACGAGCTTCCAAATCAGTTTTTAGGTCATCTGGCAAACCATCAAGTGCTTCTAGTTTAGATTTATAACGCTCAAGTAATTCATCGAATTGCCCAACTCGGTTACGTAATTGAATGGCCAGCTGATCAAGCTGTGACGTATCACGAGTTTGCAGATTTGATAAAGGTTGAGCCGGTTGAGTTTGTGCAGCTGTCATAGCTAATGCAATTGCTGTTGGTGAAAGTGCTTTCATAATTTTTTTCCATGCATAGAAAATGAAAAACCCGCCTATTTAGAGCGGGTCATGTTTAAAAAAATTGCTTTATACGTTGTCAAGAAACTCGAAAGGATCTTTAACTGGATCAGATTTTGGTGGAGTTTCTTCAGGCTGCTGAATACCAGAAATACGTGCCATCAGCTTTTTGGCATAATCACCAACAAGACCAACGGATCGCAGCAATTCTTCAGCATCATCTGCCGATTGTATTGCTTCGATTGCCTCTTCACTGATAATTCGTGCTGCACTGTCGGCTGGCTCATCCACGATACTGATTTCATAAATATCAGCACGCTTAATTTCGATGTAAGTGCCTTTATCTTCCATATCCATTGACGTTGGTGGATAAAATGCAATCGAAAAACCATCTATCGTGCCATGCATGACCATTGCTGCGACATCTTGCGCAATTGCCAGTCCTGGTGTCAGTTCGATCTCAAGATATAGACCTTCATCATCTTCTTTTAAGACCGTAATTTTACCGACACGCATGCCCATTCGGGAATCGACGTAATACAGTCGCCAGCCATGGTTGTAATAGCAGTGAACTTTCTTCGTACCAGCTGCAAATGCTGCACAAACTTCAGCAAAGGCACCACGAATGAATTTTTCACCGTAATAATTGACTGAATCCCATTTAACAGCGTAACCACTGATCTTTACTACACCTGTCTTTTCATCTTTGTTGATAAATCGACAGTTATCCACAGTAATTGGCATGCGCCGACATTGAACTTTCGGCAAATTTGGCAGTGCCTTATTACGCACTAGCAGGTTTTGTTTCATCAGCTTTCGCTCCATAATTGCCTTTTTTCATACGTTCGGCAGTTGTCATATTGACTGGCACCAGTAATTCATCCCCATAAGGCAATGGTGCATCCCCTTCTTCAACACGGATCTGGTTAGGTGTCGCCTGAGAACTCAAAATTCGATCTTTATTCGACTTGATTCGTTCAAGGTAAGAAGCTCTCAATAAGTCCTTGGTCTTAAATTCGAACTCAAATTCATCCCATTCATGCCGTTGCAATAGATGAATCCGCGCACTTTCTTCAATACGCTCTAAATAAGGACGTAATCCAAATTTATGGAAGCCATCGACCAATTGTTCGATACCACTGCCCCAAGTCGTACTGGAATCTGTACTGAAAATTAGAATTGGATTGACACCAAAATAGCGACAAGATTCTTCGACTGATAATCTTCGAATTTCAATCAACTCAAGGTCTTCAGGTGTTAAGCTAATTTGCTCGAATTGCATATTGCCTTCTAGTACTGCCAAATCCCCATCATCGCCATTGATTAAAATATCCAGTTCACCGCGTAATGCATCACGCTGCTCTTTTTTCAGATATTTATCAGTCTTTAGGGCCCCTGTTGGCTTGGCACCGTTGGACATTAAACGAGATGTTTTATCGACACCAGCAAGACCAACACCAATAGATTGAGCACCATAAGCAATAGGCGACATTCCCACAAAACCAGTACCAAATAATTTGATATGCCAGATTTCTTTATCGGTATATTCGACTGTTTTATTGCCAATCTTGCACTTGTACAGTGGCGTGCCATTTTCCTGAATACTAGGGTCCACAGATCCCGAGTTGATCACCTGTAAACTGACCAGTTTCTTTCCTGAAAAATCCTTTTTGACATAGGCATTGCCTGCCACCAGGTTCAGCATTAACTGTTCAAAAAATTCGACTCGCGTCTGGTAACGATTCGGCTTGTTATATAACAGCCGGATCACATCATGATCTTTGACTTGAGTACGAGTACCATCATCATTCAACTTGTACATCTGCAATGGCAAAGTGGCCACAGACTCAGTCAAGATTTTTACGCAGGCAAACACAGCACTGAGCGTCATCGCACTGTCGAATGTCACAGGCTTCGCTGTTTTAAAACTAGAACGGGGACGATCCCAAATGACCGTCCCCGTTTTGTCTTGCATCGGTCCAGTGCCCCGGGCCTTCAGCTTATCGCGATTGGTTTTATCACGAATTTTTGGTTTATCGCGTTTTTTACTCATCGCTTAGCTACCTTAATCAAGTCATTCAACCAGTCATCAATGTTTCCATCTTCTTCACCTGGTACCAAATCAAAAACGGATTCGTTGTCATAGTGCATGGCCCGTGATGCAGCAATAATTAAACCTACTGCGGCATCAATCTTTTTGGCTGGCGCACTCTTACGCGGGAAAATATTTTCCTTGGCATCAGGTTTCACCACCACATTGCACATGCACCACTTGAGCACCGGATCGCCATTGTGATGCAGCCGGCCTTCCGTAAGTAAGACTTCGATCCATTTCATGGCAGGATCTAGAAACTCAACCCGCTGTGGCACTTCAATAACGTTGATATCCTGGTCCATCAAATTCGATGTCAGCTGTGCTGCATGGTATGGATCGTGCCCAAGTTCATAAAATGGATTGTCCATGTGGAATTTTTCGATATCCTGCTGAATTCGGTTGAAATCAGTGGATTTACCTTCCGTGACAATCAAATGCCCTTGGTCACGCCAGACAGGATATTCATCTGGACGTTTTTCACCATTAATGGCTTCTTTGGTCTCGACCACATGCTCATTAATGTAGTGACTACAGTATGCATGCCAGTGAACCTTGCCATTTTCCAGTCTTGGCCTTAATCGGCACCAATCTGCTAAATCCAGACGGCTTGCGAGGTCATAACCACCGAAACAAGTTTGACCAGTAAAGCTTTCTTCACTGATTTCACTTTCCGCTTTCTCCCAAATCGTTGGAGCAATCCAGCCATCGACAGCACCGACCCACTCATTCAAGTGTTTTTGGCGGGTAATACTTTCCTGTTTCGGACTTACTTTGACTTTTTCAAATACCGAATGCAGGTATTTTTCAGTCACTGAGACCCCATAGTTCGGGTTTGCCTTTGGCCAGACCTTTGGATCTAGCCAGTCATCACCACGATCCAGACAGAAAACCATACCGAAGTACTGCTCATGGACTGCTTTGCCCTTGAGAATATCGACCACCACCTGACGTTCCTGGTAACACTTGGAAGTTGTATCGTCTCCAGCAGTGGTAATGGCCAGAATCAGGGGCTCTTCACGAGCTGCAATACCATTGGCCACAATGTCGTACATGTCAGCGGTTTTATGGGCATGCAGTTCATCAATGATGGCAGCATGAACATTCAGACCGTCTTTTGTGCCGCCCCGATCCTGTGATAGCGCCTTAATAACGCTGTTTGTATGGGTCTGGAACACTGAATATTTCGAGTATTCAATGCCGAAGCGCTCACGCATTTTTGGCGAGTACTCGGCCATTTTACTTGCATCGTTAAATACAATTTTTGCCTGTTCAGCCGAAGTTGCTGCAGTGTAAACCTCAGCTCCCATCTCGCCATCAATAAAAGCCAAATACAAGGCAATGGCTGCAAGCCAGGTTGATTTTCCGTTTTTCTTTGCGACCTCAATATAAACATACAAAAACCGCCTTTTTCCTTCATGGTCTACCCAACCGAAAATATTCAGTGTGGCAAAGACCTGCCAAGGTTCCAGAATCAAAGACTGGCGTGTGCCATCTGGTCTAAGCTTTGCGAGTTTCCCTTTAACGTGTGGACAGGTTTCCACAAAAAAGAGTGCATGATGCGCTCTTTCCAGGTCTAATTCATAGTCGAAATCAATGTCTGGCTTTGGCTTAAACTTCAGCTTTTGAAGTAAAGCCTGGGTTTCTTCATCGACTGATTCAACATCAAAATTTGAACGGCTTAAATCACTTAAAAATCTTTTTACAGCAAGTTTTTCTAACTGCCCTGCCGTTCTTGCTCCAGATCGGACATCAAGACAGTACTGGAGCGAAATCTTGAAATAATCCCGCATGAAAACTTACTCAACAACTTTGACGGGCAGTAAAGCCATCATATGGATCGTTGCTGTCACCAGTAGCGGTACCAGCACCTAATAAATCTAATTGCTGCTGTTTATTTGCTTTCACAGTTGAACGAGCAGCTGGCGTAAGTCCAAACTCACGCGCTGTTTTGATAATTTGTTCCTGCAGTTTGTTACGGATCTGCAGCCATGCTGCCTGGACTTCGAAACCGTTTGGCGTTTTAGCCACCCATTTTTCGACTTCCTGCAGCCGTTCCATTGCTTCGGCATAAGCAGCCATGTTGTCACAGTGCAATCCAAACACATCACCATCCACCACTGACAGCAAGCCAGCTTGGACCAGTGCCGGCCCTAATGTATCCCAATGCTTTCTTGCCTTTTTGTTTAACCATGCCGGGCAAGGCGGCATTCCTAGAGCCACTGCAGCATTTGCTACTTGTGCATCTTCATCACGGTCATTCCGAATTCGGGCACCGGATAAAATCTTTTCTTGCAATGGTTTAGGAGGACGGCCAGTTCTAGACATAGGAGCCTCCAAAATTTCAATCTGTATAAATATTCGGAGGTATACCCCCCTCTGGACTTTTGACCACGTAAAAATTTGACGGGGGGGCGGTCTTTTATGAGAGGTCGGTTTGGACTTTTGACCCCATATCCCCCTTTGAATCTGTTAGAAAAACAAAACCCATTCCGCTGAAGCCAACGAAATGGGTTTGTCATCATGGAGAATGTTCTAGTTGTTTACACTTGAACGTGCTGTCTTCCCAGCTGCCAACATACAGTCAAGACGCTAATCTTAGACCGTTATATCTTTTGATTGCTTGTATTTTGCTTACACCAGACTTCATATGCAATCTGGATTGCTAAGTTTCTATATTCATTTAAATCAGTATCGAAAATGAATAGTTCGGCTCCATAGCAGAAAACCAAACGCCAGTACTTTGGAGATAGCTTAATGGTTTCTTCAAATTCTTTTCTGCTCATCAGCTAGCCCGTTTGAAGTGTGAATGATGTAGCCGGCCACCGTTGCCATCTTCATCCTGGACAAACACTGTTTTGTCATGGACTTCAATCACAGTGAACACAGTCTTGTCATCACAGAGCAAACATTCTTGAGCGTACTCAGTAGCAACAACAAGTTGATCATTAATTTGGAATTCATTTTTGCTTTCCCGATTGGCCTTGACTTGCTTTGTCACTGGAGACCAACCGCCCCGATCCTCGGTAGCAGTCTTGATGTTATGGTGAGTTTCACATAACGGCTGCCAATTTGTTTTATCCCAGAACAATGTCTGGTCGCCTTTGTGTGGAATGATATGGTCAACCACTGTGGCAGGATTAATATAATCTTTCTTTCGACACTCAACACATAATGGATGCTGTCTTAAGAATTCATCACGTTCCTTGCTCCAGCGAGCATCATAGCCACGCTGATGCGCTGTGCCCCGTTCACGATCTTTCTTTCTGATCTTATCCTGATGTTTATCGCAATAACCTTGGTTAGTTGCGTAATCCTTACAAGACTGACTAAGGCAAGGTCTTTTCGCCTTCTGGGGTACCTTCTTCATGTTTCACCGGAACAAGTTTGATTGAACGATTAATAATTAAATTGCGTAATTTATCTGTAGTTTTGAGTTGAATAATTTTGTCTGCTGCAGCCAGAGCAATCAGCAACAGCTTTCGACGCTTGCTCAACTTCACTGAGATCTGAACTTCTATCGATCCGTATGCCATTGCTTACACTCAAAAAAAAGACTGTATGCCAAGCCCAGCGCCCAACATACAGCCATAAAAAAAGAGTCTCTGGGGAGAGACTCTTAAGAACTTACAGCGCTGAATACAATTACTCATTGTGGAGAAATGTAGATTAAAACTGCTTCACCTGTCAATACATTAAATCAACTTTAAGGTGATTTTTTAATTGTTTAGTGATTTTTTCTAATGCATGAGCTAAATCATCTTCAATTTGCTCCTTAACTGTATCAATTACTTTACCAAGACGACGATGCACGGTTGTATCTGAAACACCAGCAAGGACAGCACGATTACGTTGACTCGGCTTATAGTTAGCTGGACAAGCAAATAACTCAATCATTGCCACCTTGAAAGATACCAAATGATCTTGTTTTATATCGTTCACATATGCAGAACATAGCGTGATCGCAACCTTTTCAATCTCATGCGCTTTAAAGTGTCCCATAAAACATTTAAGCAAAGTATCTTGTGCCACAGTTAAACGTGCATAACTGATTGCTATAAGCACGTCTTCACGAGTTAAAGCACCATGATTTCCCCCACCGATAGAATCAAAATTTGTTGTTTTCGGATTTAATAAACGCAAATATTTTTCCATTTTGTTGTCCCTTTTAAAAAATGTGAATGATGTGAACAAGCTGTGAATGGTTTTTGAAAAATGGTTCACAAGAATTCATATTTAAAATTAATGCTTTATGAGCATTTTCAAAAAATGTGAATGATGTGAATGATTTTTGTGATTTTTCTCGTGTGAGAGAAATTAGTTTTTTATGGGTTTTAAGTGCTGAGAGAACAGAAAATAAAATTTCTTCTACACGCGCGCGCGCATGCAAATGGTTCACATCATTCACAAGGACATTATTTTCTATTAATTTCAATGGTTTGGCGTGTGAACCATTGTGCTTAAATGGTTCACGTAACGGTTCACATGGTTCACATGGCATGCTTATTTTAGTTGTTGCCATAGCCCAAAACCTCTGGAGTACCATCGAGACTATCTTGAAATTCTTCAACTTGCAACCCCAGCCAATTCTGTTCTTTTTCCCCATCTGGCTTTACTCCAATTATGATGATTTTATTCTGGCCACTCTTCTTTAAGCCCTTCCAATGCTTAGCTTTTTCACTCGGTATGAAGCCATGTTTCCGGCCTTCACCTATAAACCGTTTCATACTGATTGGATGTTCACCTGTCTTTTTCGTCCACTGGATGAATGCCTGGTACAACTGTTCAGACTTACATGAAACAAACGGATACTTCGTTTCCCCATTTTTCCAGTCCGTATAAAACGTATCAAAGCCAGGTCTTGAATAATCGATCAATGCTTTTTTGGCCATAGTCATTGGTGGCTTGGTATGCCCATTGAAGTCACTAAGATCCATACCCATGAGAACCGTAAAAAATGCTCGAATACCTTCAGAGTTTATTTCCTGCATAACTGCTTCATACAATTTCCCCTCCAATGGTTTCGTTGGGTTGAGCACAAGGAAACGACGGTCTTTTTCTTCGATTGGCAAAGGCTGAGTATTATTTGATAAAAACACCGTGTTTAAATGGTTGTCCATTTCCCAACCACTGACGAACTTTTTACTGACGTATAGTGACTCCCCAGTGATCAAGTGTTTGATCATTCCCATCACGTTATGCTTTTTCTTGTTATCAACAATTTCTTCAAATACTCCAAAAAGTTTATTTTCAATCCATTCGTTATAGTTGGAGTCCAGCTGCTGCTGACCAACAGTTGTATGGTAATCACCATAGATCTTTTTGAATATTTTTCCGAATAGCAAAGATTTACCAGCACCTTGAGTATCACCATGCATCAGGACACAAGTAGCCATTTTCCCACCCATGTTTTGCAATGGATAAGCAAGCCATCTAAGTAAAAACATTACAGCTTCTTTTTCCTGACTGCATAGATGATGAATCAGCTGAATAATGCCAGGGCACATTTTTGCCGCTTCCTGAATAGGTAATTGTTCACCTGCAGCATTACGCAATACATCCAACGGCAGGCCATTAAACATATTGATATAATTTTCGTCTAAATCATGCGAGCAGGTCGGATCAAAAATCAGGTTACGATGATAGATCTGTTTCCGCGCTGGAGACTTGAACCACAAATCATAAATATTTGGATAAGCCTCTTTAATCGCCTTATTAAGCCAGCGTTCACGACGATTAATATTCCAAGATTCTTGTGTACCTGCCAAAATGACAAAGTTATCTAAAAGTTCTTGAATCGTTGCAGCATTTGCTTCATCCATGTGATTACGAAATACATCCTGTGAAATCACCTGGCGTTTAGCCGACCATAATTTGAAATATTTCTGGCTGATCAGAGCAATAAAAGCAGTCTTTTTCATGACAGTATGCTGTTCGTTGTCCCAGATCTCAGTCTTTCCCTCTACCAGAAAATAGCGGTTCAAATATCCCTGAAGCAGCACTTCATTAATATCAGGTTTTTGCTTAGGTTCAGCAGGAGCATCATTTTCTAACGAAATATTCCCCCCACCCCCGTCAAAAACAGCATTACTTTCATTTTCAACCAATGTTTGCCCCTGAAAATTGTGGGCTTCATTTATTGGGGGTTCGGGGGAAAACTGCAAAGAAGAAATAGCAGAATGGATCTGTCTGCTAACCTCTTCCAATCCACAAACAACATGCAAATCGTTGAAGTCTGTATAGACCTTAGAATTCATGCCATAGACTCCTGCATTTGCTTAAAATCGGGCAATACAATGATGCCCCCAGTAATATCAACTGCCCTTTGGGCATACGTTTGACCTGTACTTTGCTTGGCTGAGTCATCATCAGCACAATATACAAAGGTGGCATTCGGATATTTATTTTTGAGTGCTGCACCGACTTTTGGCAGGTTATTGGCCACAAATGCCAAGGCAACTGGATAGCCTGTTGCCATATGAATGGACATGCCTGTGGCATAACCCTCAGCGATGCAAATGAAATGTGTATCGTACAGATCTGGCTGGACCTCACCGATCATGAAGAAACAGCCACCCGTCCGACCACCTTCATCTGTAATGAAGTACTTTTGGCCATCTGGAGTAATGGTCTGAACATTCCACATTTTTCCATTTTCATCATAGGCTGGAATTAACAGGTTCCCGTCATGAGTAATCTTGATATTTGGGTCTTTATGAACCTGCTTTTCTTTTAAATACAAGCTGAAGTCACCCAGATAAGCACCACGCCACATTCCTTCCGCTTTACGGGCAATCTGCTCTTGCATTTTGCGCTCACGTTCCAGCTGCTCTTTCTCACGTAATTCCCTTTCTTTACGCCAGCGCGCCCGGTCTTCATCCGTGATGGTAGAAGTAGCATCAAGGCCGACAATAGCTGCAACCTCTGACAATGCTTCTGGAAAAGATAAGCCAGTGACTTTCTGGATCAGACTGATGCCGTCACCAGCTCCGCATTGCTGACAGATATAATCCCCATTGCCATTTTTGTCGTCATAACGGAAGCGATCGCTGCCACCGCATGCTGGACATGGCGTTTTTTTCTTGAAACGAACGTCAATATTAAATCTAGGAAAAATAGTATCGGCCCACATTCCCGATGCTCTTGCCTTAACATCCCCAATTTGAAAGGTAGGTTTAGTCATTTCGCCCCCTGATCAACTTGATATTGATTTTTCACCATGGCCAAAATCGTTGTTGCTACACGTACCAGATCTAAAACTTCCTTCTGGATTTCAGTTTTTTCATCCAGAGTGATCAAACCGTCCGAAACTGCAGTAGCAATAGAATGGGCCAACTGCCCTTGCTCCTGAGCCAATTCACCCAATTTATTGATATAACTTGCCTGATCCAGATTCTTATTCACCTCTGGAAGTTCAAACCATCCGGCATTGCCATGAATGGCACAGATGCTGTCCATAATCCCACGGTCTTGAGTTTCAGCCAGTACAGCTTCCAGGTGATGGATGTTCGCTTTATGAGTCGTCGTTGTCGGACACAGAGAATTTCTGAAGGTCGTTAAATTCCAGCAATTCTTCTCAGCAATCTGTGAAATCAACGACTGATCACCGTCACTATAAACCGCTGCACGTAGCGCCATTGAAAGCGATAAAACTTTATTATTCTTATTAATCATGATTTTAACCCCGTTAAATAATCATATTCATTCATTTAAAAATCACCTACGCTGTGCCTAAGTCATATAACCAAGAGATAAAAGCGTGCTTAGAAAAATCACCATTAGAAGCAATAACCAAAGCATCAATCATTTCTGGTCGGGGAATCTTTTTCTTGTAAATCAAATGCCTTTTGATGTAGTTAGGAGTCGTACCAGATTTGCTTGCAAACTCAGCCAGACGTTCATCAGACATTTGCAGTACATATTCATTAAAATTGAAATCAACTTTCATGATGTTAAATCACCCAAAAGGTTATTTATTTATTTGCATTATTAAATTTTTAATTATTTAAAGTCAACACCTAAAAGGTGATTTGATTGAATGAAGAGTGATTTTTTTTCATGTGATTATGCCTGATAATCACCGCATAGCAATAAGTAAAAGTCTTCAGGAGCTTGATGAGCCCTGTAATAGACGGAGGAACACCAGCCTCATTATTTGGTGTATAGGTATTCAGAATGCATATGACAGTTTACGAAACCCGCAAGGACAATTTACTCAAAATGCTTGAGTTCTACGAAAGCCGCAGAGCTTTCTGTGAGAAATTAGGTGTTGAATACAATCACTTAAATCAGTATTTGGGTAAAAACAGCAAAAAGAATATTGGTGACAAATTTGCTGAAAAAATTACCAGTGCACATAACCTTCCTCTGGGATGGCTTGATCACCCACAAGATATACCTACGATTAAAAATATTGTCGGATCGCAGCAAACGACAAGCGTTGTCGCGGTAGATGAAAAAAATAAAAACAAATCAACTAATCACCCTAGATTTGATGAAAGCTCTGTGCTTAGAATAGTCCCACTTAAAAACATTTTAAAAATGTCCAAAGGTGAAGAGTTGGCAGTAATAGATAATATAGAAGTAGTAAAGGACGTTAATATTCCAGCGGGTATTCATAATCCAATTGCGTATTTAATACGCGGCACGGGGTTTTCAAAGCCGTATCGAAATGGTTATGCGGTTGTTTGTGAGTTTTCAGGAACACCTGTTCCGGGAGAAGAAGTCTTAGTATTTTGCAAAGATGATTCGATCTATGCTGGTGAGTTCTTACGTGAAGAAGATATCTTAATCAGCATTGATTCAGTCGATGGATCTAATGACCGCATTCTTAAAGAACACATTGCACGCATTTCACCAGTGAAAATGTTTATATCCCCGAGCCAAATTAAGTAATCTCTTTAATTTTAAAAGGTGGCACATGCCACCTTTTTTTATGTCCAAAAATTTACCCTCGCGTCATTTATATCAAAAACTATTCTTTTGTACATTTAATTTACTTAATAAAATCACCTTAAATTAAATTTAATCAACCAATAGGTCTTGACAAAGTTGATTTTAAAAATTAATAATTCACCTATCAAATAACCTATCAGGTGATTTTAAGCATGAATAAATCAACTTTAGACAAAATTGTCATCAACCGCCTTCAAGCCGAAGACTTCGCTCAACCTGCAAAGCAGCCGATCCATGTCCGTATCTGGAGAAAGTTATGTGCCGCGAAAACAGCTTAAATCAAATCAATGCAGCTATTGAGCAGCTTAAAGCTGCTACTGCTGCAAGTACATTGGTAAATGCACAAAACCAAGCGCTTTCATTTATCCAAGCTGCTTTCGAAGCCGATGAACTTAACCAGGCAGAAAAGCAGACTTTAGAAAAAAAGGTACGTCGTATCTACCGCAATCAACTTATCGAGGAGTCTGCATGACAAATCATCCATGCCAGGACAAATGTTCAGACTTCACCGATGAACATTGTCGTAACTGCTTAATCCAAATTGAAGCCCGTGAATTTGAATTGGGTGTAGCGCCAGAAGAAGCATACATCAAGTCAGTGGATTCACATTTTGAAGCTGCAATGCAATCTATCCGGGAGATCCCATGAACGAGTTCACCCCAGGACATTTTTTCGCTTTGTTAGGTGTTGCACTGCCTTTGATTATTGGCGCTGTAACTGTAGCTGTTGTTTTCTTTAAAGCTTACAAATTCCAGAAAGAGCTTAAAACGCAATCGGATGAGCTCTTCAAAAAACTGGAGGATCACGAATGCTAGAAATTACCGATCTTCATCATGAAGTGCACCTGATCAATTTAAGCAACCTGAACAATGTGGTCTTCCGCAATAAATCAGGTACTCACATCATTTCTTTCCATATGCGTGACCATCACGCGGTACCGATCACTGTGGATCGCGTGACTGCTGAACGTGTCAAAAACGAATTGAAGGTGATGAAATGAAAAATACACCTGCTGTTCTACCGACCTATACGTTGCTGGTACTTCGCTATATGTCACCTACTGTTGCACTTGAGACAGTAGTAAAAGACTTCTTTCCTCAAATGAGTCTGGTTATTGCCAAACGTAAAGCTGTCATTCAAGAACTCCCTTTTCCTGTTTTACGTATGGGTGAAGGTTCTAAAGCTGCATGGATGGTCAATTTAGCCGATCTTGCTGTGTACATTGACCAGCAAACTGCACTGGCTCAACACGATCATAAAGCAATGAATGGAGGTCAGTATGCGCACTAACCTGGACCATAAAGTATTCAGAAAAAAAGAAGAAGCCAGAAGACTTGATATCCAGGTGCGCTGGTTTCTGAGAAAGCAAAAAATGGTACAGCCTGAGCAGATTCCGCCTGGACAGTCTGGGTACCTCAAACACTGTGAAGAAAACAAGATCACGCCTTATCAGTCCACTTTTAGTGAGCAGATGACTGCTTCAGTTCAGGAATCTTTTGACAGCAAAGGTAAAAAGCTTGGATCCAAGCCACGTAAAGCCAAAACTGTTTTACGTGAACGAATTGAAGATATTAAAAATGAAGATGAACGCCTGCTTTATAACCGTCAAACACGTAAACAAGCATGGCAGGAAGGTAAAAAAACATTTATTGGCTTATGCCCTGTGCATGGCGAACACATATTCGCGATCAGAATGGAAGGTTCTAATCATCGCTGCAGTAAATGCATTTTAGAGTCCCGTGAAAAACAAAAAGAGCTTTTAAAGCAGGAGGCTGTATGACCAGAAAATTAATGGTTGACTGTGAAACTTTAGATATTGGTGAACGTCCTGTTCTACTTAGTATCGGGGCTGTAGTTTTCGATGAAAATGGAATTTATGAATACTTCCAAGCTGACATTGATATTGAAAGCTCGAAGGAATTTGGATTTACGGTAAGCCAGTCAACCTTGGACTGGTGGGATCAACAAGATCCAATTGCCAGAAATATGGCATTTTCCGGTAAAGAACGAGTCGATATCGTTTTACAGAAATTAGTGGCTTTCTATAAGAATCATGGCTGTTCAGAAATCTGGAGCAAAGGTGCATTAGCCGATATCCGCTGGATTAATAATGCATTAGATCATTTCGGCATGGAACGGCCCTGGAAGCACTATAAAGAATTTTGCTTTAGAACTTTGCTGAAATCAGCACCAAAGTTTGAAATCCCATTCGCAGGTGTTCCCCACAATGCTTTGGATGATGCGATCCACCAGGCTAAGCAATTTATTCAACTCAAAAAAACTCAAACCAATCAGATGCAAATACTGATTGACCAAGGTCAACGTTTTAATGAAATGGCTCAAAAAGTAGCAGATTTGGAATTTCAACTTTTACAACATAAGGAAGCTACATATGAAGCTTGAACATGCACAAGAAACTCTTTTAACCCTTAGTCCTTTACAACTTAGCCAAGAATTCAACCGTGATGAACTGGTAGATCTGAAGGATCAGCTCAAAGCAAAACGTGCCAGCCTGATCGAATCAAAAGAAAAATGTACCAATGGCAATAGCATCGCTTTGTTTAATGTGCATCTGAGTGAAGTAAATGCAATGCTGACTCGGGTGAACCAGACCATCACATTGCTAGATCAGGATGCCAAGATCATGAAGAAAAATAACCAAGCTACGCAAGACCTGGCTTTACGTTTTTTCAAGGTCGCTCAAAAAGAACTGGATACAACGACTTTCAATAAACTTAAAGAAAAGGCGATGGTGGTGTGATGGACCTTCAGAAAGAAAGAGAAGCTTTTGAAAAGTGGGCTGAAAATAATGGATATCACATAGAGAAGAAGGATGGGAATTACGTAGTTACGAGCACAATACATTGTTGGTTGGCATGGCAAGCCAAAGCTCAAGCGGTGCCGGAAGCAACAAGTGTTGGCGATGAATTGCAATCATGGGTGGCAGTAAATTCTTTCGCCGCTTCGGATGCTGTTGGTGACTTCCCTATTATTGATGCAAACGCATTAGCTGAAGTAATTGAAAAATTAACAGGAGCCAACCAATGACTCACGTTGAAATGCTCCAAGACCCCAATTTTAAACGCCAGCTGGAAAGCAAAATTGTGGCTCATATCAATAATGAATTTTCTAAACGTGGTCTTGAATTACCACTACCAAAGTTCAGAAACAATATAGCCACCTACGATGATCCAAATGTGGCCAAACTTGCAACCCGATGTCGTGCTGGTGCAATAATGCTAGCTCAATTACTGGATGAGAAGATGAAGATCAAAGAAGAACCTCACCAAATAAAAAAAGCCTCTAAATAGAGGCTTTTTTTATAAAAGAAACTAATGGTTAAGCTGCTTTTACTTGATCTTTGGTTGCGACTAACTCACGCTTATCACCAGTTAAAACTCCACGCATAGAGCCCATTTGGTTAGCTGCTGTAGTGATACATTCACCAAGCAAACGTGAGATTTCCCTTTGATTATTTTTATATTCAGTTTTATTTAAATTAATAATAGTCATATTGCACACCTTAAACGCTGAAATTATTTAAAACGTAGAGCAAGCCAACGCTTACCTTCTAGCTTTACCTCTAGACCCACATCTTCAAGCTTTTCCTGCGTATGCTGGATAGCCTCATGAAGCTGATTAAGAAAGTCTAGTGAAACATCTGTACGTGCATAGATCTTAGTGGAACCACCAACTGAATCCGATGTAGCTGTAAGAAATTCATCTACAATAAACTTCAGCACATCCACGCAAGCCTTATCATATTCTTTATCGTCTTTAGCTTCAATAGTGGGGCTATAGTAAATATCCATGATCTTGATAGTCTTTACTCGGGCTCGACGAGAATAAATAACCTCTACTAAAGCATCTACAGAACCATCTTCATCAATATCTACACCGACAAAAGTATTAAGATTTTCCCGATCTGAATACTGACCAAATAATTGACCTTGCTCAACAAAATCAAATAGTTGCTCTGTCAATTCCATTGAGTCATCCGACAAACCACTTAACGTATTTGCGCTATCAATCCAATATTTTCGTACAACATGCAAAGCGTTTAAATCAAAATTAATAATCTTCACTGTAAAATAAAACCCCATTCAAAAACTAACGAAATAATACAAACATTATTATCAGAACAACAATTATAAAATCAAATGAAATAATAAATTTTATATTTCACTTTCATCTTTAATTAATCTTTAAGATATCAATTTTCAGAATTGCATCCTTATAATTCAAAAGATTCTTTCGAATAATGTTCAGGTTCACATATCGTTTGAGGCTGTTCCAGTCATCATGTAGCGTATATTGCTGAATCTGAGGAATAGTCAGCCCCTGCTCTGCCAGACGTGTAGCAGCCTCATGGCGTAGGTCATGAAAACGTAGGTCATCAATACCCGCCTGTTTCTTAATTTTCTGCCACTGCTTTGCAATATTATTTTCATGACATGGAATCAGTACTGAGTCATCACCACCACGTTTAAGCATACGATTACGGATCTCTGGCTGCAGCAGCAGGTCAATAATTTCTAATGCCTGGTCTGACACCACAAACCATTTATCATTGTTCTTTTTGGTCGGATGCTTCACTGCCTCCAGATACCATTTTTTGTGATCACGATCAAAATTCTCAATTTTTAAACGTGATAACTCCCCCAAACGTCTACCTGTATAAATATCAAGCCACATGATCAGATGAATTGGCACACTGGAATGATTACGCAGATGAAAGTCGATATAGCCAAATGTGGTCAGATCTTGCAGTTCTTTAGATGTTGGCAAGCGGTCCCGTTCTTCAGATTCAGAAATGACACGGGATTTTCTTAAACCTTTAATGGCCTTTTCATATTCATTGAAATCAACTTCCACACCCCAAAGCAGTTCGGCATGATCCAGGACAGATTTGATGCACTGAAATTCAAATAAGATCGTACTGGGTTCTACCGGATCTAATTTATAACTTTCATTCGTATAACCATCTCTGCGACGTAAAGCATGATTTGCATAGTCAGTTCGCTTCAGATCCGCTAAGGACTTTTTAGAAATATCGAACTTTTTCAGCATCTCAAGAGTAAATGCTTTAGTACGGCCATAATCTGAAATTTCGGATTTATACCTGGTAATTGCATATGCTAATGGCATGGCTGCAGAGGCCATGGAACCCTTGCTGGTTGACAACAAGTGAGGATTCTTTTCTAATCTCTCCTCTTCTCTTCTTAGCCATGCTTTCGCTAAAGATTTCGATCCAAAAGTTTCTGTATCAAAGTATTCTATACCGTCACTTTTTCTGCGAATGTTAATGACCGCTTTATATCGGGTTCCTTTAGTTTTTGATTTTAACTCTGAGATATAGCCCATTTTTGCAACTATTTTTAAGTGACCGGAAAATGTGAGCAATTATAGTTGCAAGCGTAGCAAAAAGATTAGAAATGATTAGATAAAATTGTAAATGATTCAACCATTCACAGGTGCTTAAATGACTGATTTAAAACAAAACGTAGATATATCAAGGGTTCCACGTATATCCGTTGCACCTATGATGGACTGGACCACCAAAGATTATCGTTTCTTTGCACGTCTGTTTAATCCCAATATTATTCTCTATACCGAAATGGTAACGACAGGTGCCATCATTCATGGTGATGCCAAACGTCATCTGGACTTTAATCAGCAAGAACAGCCAGTTGTGTTACAGCTTGGTGGCTCTAATCCCAAAGACTTGGCCACCTGTAGTAAAATGGCACAGGATTGGGGGTATAATGAAGTCAACCTGAATGTCGGCTGCCCAAGTGACCGGGTACAAAACAATAAAATTGGAGCCTGCCTGATGGCGGAGCCTGATCTAGTCGCAGAATGTATTGGTGAGATGCGCAATGCCGTGGATATTCCGGTGACGGTGAAACATCGTATCGGGATTGATGATATGCAGTCTTATGAAGAGATGCTGCATTTTGTCGATACCGTAGCGAAGACGGGTTGTAATAATTTTATCGTGCATGCCCGAATTGCCCTGTTACAAGGCCTATCTCCGAAGGAAAATCGTGAAGTTCCCCCATTACGTTATGAAGATGTTTACCGTTTAAAACAGGAACGTCCTGAGCTGCTGATTGAAATCAATGGCGGGATCAAAACCTATGCGGAAACGGTTGAACACTTAAAACATGTGGATGGCGTGATGATTGGTCGCGAAGCCTATCACAATCCGTATTTACTGGCCGAGTTAGGCCAACTTTGGAATCTTGAAGCTCCTGATCGTTTTGAGATCATGCAACAAATGATGCCTTATATTGCCCAGCGTATGGCAGAAGGTGCACCACTTTCGATTATTAGCCGTCATATTCTGGGCTTGTTCCAGAACTTGCCAGGTGCGCGTAAATGGCGTCAGGCATTAAGCGGTGGTAATGCCAAAACCTTAAAAGATGTAGAAAATGCCTTGTTCAATATTCAGGAGGCGATCAAACGCACTGAAGACTACCTGCTCGAACAGCAAACCCAGAATCTTTAATTTAAAAAGCACCGTTTCCCCGGTGCTTTTTAAATTAAGGTTTTTTGACTAGAGAATTTATTGGGTATAAGCGGTAATATTTCCCACAGGAATGGGTTCTTCAACCCGCTGTGATGTTGTCCTGGATTCCCGCGTTGCAGCCTCAGTGATCTCATTGACCTTCTCGTTCCCAAAGCCTTCATCTTGTTCGAATTCTGCAGAAATCATAGCCAGTTCCTGCTGTAACTGCTGTTCATAACGCTGAATTTCAACTTCATCAATAAAGGCAAAAGCATCATCTTCCAGCTGCCAGCTATAACCCTGCTCCACCTTCTGGATAGAGACCTTAACTGGAAAAGATTGGCCCTGATACTGTATCTGGGAAATGGCCTGAAAATGATCACCAGAACGTTCCATGATTTTTACATCCATGACTTTTAACCGGTAATGGCGATAATCCAGACTGGAATTAAATTCACGTTGCATCTGAGACTGAATATTGCGCGACAGTTCATCAATAGAGACAAAGTAACTGCAGGAAAACAATAGCAAGGTCAGAAACAATAGACTTATTCTTTTCATACCACCCCCAGTGCTCAAATTAGTGAGGCTGGAAAATAAAAAAATTCTGATTCTTATAAGGTGATTTTATCTTTTTCAAACTGGGCACGAAATAGCCAAAAGTGTCTTTCAAGGTCAAAATACTTGGTTTTCTTTTGAACATTCAGTCAATTCTGCAGAAATAAAAAAGCCCTGACTATGCAGGGCTTTTTTATAAAATAACTTAGAAATCATCATCCTTAGAAGGATCATGATGTAGAGCATCATGAATGGCTTCAACCAGTTGCTGGGCAATTTCCTGTTTAGAAGCCTTTTCCAGATCACGTTTTTCCATATGATAGGACTCTGCAAAGAATACCGTCATGGCATTTTCATCTGAGGCAAAGCCAATATCTGCACGGGAAACGTCATTGCAGGCAATCATATCCAGTTTTTTAGCGACCAGTTTGCCAGCTGCATATTCTTCAATATTTCGTGTTTCTGCGGCAAAGCCAACCATAAATGGACGTTTTTCCTGTTGGGCAATGGTTGCAACGATATCCGGATTTTTGATCAGTGCGACATTCAGCTCATCACCGGCTTTTTTAATCTTATGCTCTGCCACTTGCGCTACGCGGTAATCCGCAACCGCAGCGGTCGCAATAAAAATGTCACAGCCCTGTTCTAGCATATGCAGACTTTCATCCAGCATTTTCACGGCTGAGCTGACATTTTTACGTTTAACGCCATTTGGTGTATCCAGCGTCACTGGTCCTGCAATCAAAGTTACATCTGCACCAGCGGCATAACAGGCTGCAGCCAAGGCAAAACCCATTTTCCCGGTACTGTGATTGGAAATATAACGAACCGGGTCAATCGCTTCACGCGTTGGACCTGCGGTAATCGTGACGCGCTTACCTGCAAGCTGACCAAATTTTTCTGCAATCGCTCGTTGCGCCTTATGGAAATACTCGGTTACCTGACGTGCCAGATCTTCCGGTTCCGGCATACGGCCTAAACCTACATCGCCACAGGCCTGTGAACCTGCATCCGGCATAATCACATGCACGCCATCTTCAATCAAAGTGGCCAAGTTACGTTGCGTCGGCTTGGCTGCCCACATCTGCTGATTCATCGCTGGTGCTACCCAAACCGGTGCGTTGGTCGCCAGATAAAGTGTACTGAGCAAATCATCGGCCAGACCGGCAGCGAATTTGGCCAAAGTATCGCAGCTTGCTGGGGCGACCAGTAACAGGTCCGCCCAGCGTGCCAGTTCAATATGCCCCATGCCTGCTTCAGCTTCTGGATCCAGTAATTCAGTATGGACAGGATTACCCGACAGTGCCTGGAACGTCAGCGGCGTGATAAAGGCCTGTGCGCCTTGAGTCATGACCACACGAACATTAAAACCGGCATCTTTCAGACGACGGACCAGAATTGCACTTTTATAGGCAGCAATACCGCCTGTCACAGCTAAAATAATATTTTTATGAGGAATTACACTTACGTCGAAGCTCACAAACAGGCTACCTTTCTGTTGCAGTGGCGCTCACAATAGCATTAAATAAGATCATGCCCAAGAGACCTTCTTGTGTGAAAAACAATAATTAATAATAAATAAGTCTAATAAATATGCAATTTTCGATTAAACACTGGCCTGAACAGGAACGTCCACGCGAACGCCTGTTACAGTCAGGCCCACAAAGCCTCTCTGATGCCGAATTGCTGGCAATTTTCCTGCGCTCAGGTTCCCAGCGGCATTCCGCAGTGGAACTGGCTCGACTTCTGATTCAGCATTTTGGTCATTTAAGTACTCTTTTGGATGCCCCACTGCAAGAGATCAGCCAGTTTCACGGGATGGGTGTCAGTAAATTCACCCAGCTGATGGCTGTTAAGGAACTGGGACGGCGCTATATTGCCGAGCACCTTCGCCAAGATGCATGGGAACTGAATCATTCCCGCAAAATTATGGACTATCTGCGCTTTGAACTGCTGGGAGAAACTCAGGAAGTCTTTGCTGTACTCTGTCTGGATGCCGGGTTAAGAAAGATCAGCTTTAAGAAAATGTTTTATGGCTCGCTTAATTCATGTGAGATTTCGATTAATCAGTTACTACGCCATGCCATTCAGCAACAGGCAACATCGATTGTGATTGCCCATAATCATCCACTCGGTCAGCCTCGACCTTCCGCAGCAGATCTTGAACTCACCCAGCAGATTGCAAAGGCCTGTCACCTGGTCGAAATCTGCCTGATTGATCACTGTATCATTGCCCGGGAAGGCAGTTTTTCCTTTGCAGAACAGCAACTCATCAATACGGTAAAGCCCTGAACGATAGCACTTGACAAAGCAGGCACAACTCAACAAGATCATGAAAAAAATTGTGATGATTCCAATAAATGATCGTACGTGACCAACCTAGTATCTTTAAAGTATTATTTTCATGGCGGGGAACGATTTTACCTAAGGTACTGCCGCCTCTAGGCGTGGTCATGCTCATTTCTGCCATTATTGGCGGGCTATCCTATACCAATTATTTACATTTACCGGAATTACCCTTGGTCGGTTTTACCCTGATCGGAGTAGTACTGTCGATTTTCCTTGGTTTCAAGAACTCTGCCGCCTATGAGCGCTGGTGGGAAGCGCGTAAGCTCTGGGGGATCCTGATTGCCAATGCACGTCATTTTGACCGAGACTGCCGTATGTTGACGCAGGCACGCCGTGAGCGGGTCATCCAGCATGTAATTGTCTTTGCCAATGTACTGCGCGATCGTTTGCGGCATCAGACTGCCAATCCAACCGAACTGGTACAGACCAGTGGCATGAGTCCTCAAGCCCTGCAACAGCTCTATCAACAGGCCAATGCCCCACAGTACACCCTCAGTCTGATTCAATGGGAATTTATGCAAGCCCTGAAAGAAGGCGAAATTTCGGATATCATTTATGCGCAGATGAACCAGCATGTAGCTGAGTTGAGTATTGTACAGACAGGTTGTGATCGGATTGCCACCACCCCACTACCTTTCGCCTATTCAGTCTTGCTGAATCGTACCGTATATTTTTTCTGCTTTATGCTGCCATTTAGTCTGGGTTCAACCCTTGGAATGGTGACACCGCTGCTGGTCGGAATTTTGGCTTATACTTTCTTGGGACTGGATGCGCTCAGTTCAGAAATTGAAGAACCTTTTGGTACGCAAAGCAATGACTTACCCCTTGATTCAATGGTACGTACCATTGAAATTGAACTATTGGGTACTTTAGGCAAACCAACCCCACCACCTATTCAGGCCCAAGATCATAATCTATTATAAGAAATACGATTACAGCTAAACGCAGCTCATATATTCAATTCAAAATTAAAATAATGAAAACAATAAAAATAAGATCTCATGAATATCAAGCAACGGATTCATCGTTATACACCGCAACCGGTGACGCGTCTGGGTACAACTTTAGCAGCTTTACTGCTTTGTAGTGGGGTCGTGTTTGCATTTGGCTGTGTACTGGCCTGGCAAAATATTTTATTCACTGGATTAGAACAATACTGGATTTTACTGCTTCTCATCAGTTTCATACTGGTGTTCGGTCTAAGCTATGACCGGAAACAATATTTCAAATTTCCTTTTCTGATTCAGCAACACCTGATTGATTCGAAACTGGCTCAGGATATCCGTGAAAGAGCCTTACGCAGCTCAGATGCTACAATTATGGGCCAACGTCAGATTCACACGACCCGGCTACGCAAACAGCAGCAACTCCTATTAAAGATCAATGATCATGAAGCCCACAATGGTTTAATGTCGATCTGAATCAGCTGTTTAACACAGAATCGTATCTGGATATTCATGTTCAACCAAGTAATGCGCTCATCGGCCAGCAGGTTCTGGTCTATTACCTGAGGCGTACACGCTGGATTGTTCAACTGTATGCACATGATGGAGATCAGAATTTTCAGCATTTGCAGTACTATATCGCGACACCGCTCCGCGGACGGATTTACTTCGACCATATTCCCAGTCGACTCATGCTGGACTTACCGAGAATTGTACATATTCAGGCGAGTCGTGAAGATGACTCTCCAACTTATACGCTTAAGCTGAGTACCAATTATGGTAAGTACTATCGGGTGTCCTGCAAGGCAGTACATTTTGACAAGCTGGAACTGGCGCTCGCGAATTTGATCGATTTTCTACGCTATCGAGAATTCAAACATCATCCAGACATCCAGCAGGCGGTAATTTCCCGAAACCATCCTTTTCTTTATCGCAATTTACTGAACTATACGCTTATTGCAGCATTGTTACTGTTGGCAGCGACTACAGCAACTTGGCAACTGGCATTACTAAGCTTGGCTCTAGCCTGCCTTCTAGGCATAAAAATCCAGCAGCAAAAGCAGTCTCCATTTATTGAAGCCTGACGCCTATTACCGAAAACTTTCCCAGATGCCCACTTGCTCGTCTTTAACTGTTGGAATATGGCCGAGCTTAATCCAGGGCATATTGTCACCATGATAATCACTGCCTACAGATACTTTTAGCCCATGTTCAGCAATCATCCGATCTACCATCTGCCGGGTAGAAGCCGGGTCAACTGCTGGTGGCAGCTCAACGGCGTCCCCACCGAACCTGGCAAAAATTTCTATCAGGTAACGGATGTTGGTTGCAGACAGATCATAACGGGTGGGGTGCGCTAGCACTGCAAAACCACCACTGGCATGAATCACCTGAATAGTTTCTTCCAGTCCCAGTCCATCAAACTTCACATAAGCTTTCTTGCCTTCCTTGATATATTTATCAAAAGCCTGTTGTGGACGGGTGACAATCCCCTTTTCAACCAGTGTTTTGGCAATATGGGTTCGCGTGACACGGTCTGGAATATTATCGACCTTAGCTACTACATCTGGATAAATATCTTGTCCAAGCAATGGTATCAGTAGATCACAAATCTTTTTTGAGCGTTCAGCACGAATCCGTTTTTGCTGTTCTAAAGCCTGTTGCAATGGCTCAGGATTTTGAACATCTAACGCCACAATATGCACGCCATAATTCTTCTTGGTGGCCGGACGTGACCATTGACTGGAGATTTCTACCCCAGAAATGATCTTAATTTCGTGATCTTTCGCGGCTTCACGCGCCAGCTCTAAACCGTCCATGGTGTCATGATCAGTCAAGGCCAGCGTATGGATAAAGCTCGCTGCCGCGGCCTCAACCAGCTGCTGTGGACTTAAGGTTCCATCAGAAATATTGCTGTGTGTATGTAAATCTACGCCGTGCATCTCTATACTATGACATTTATTTGATCAGATTTAGATACTCTAACATGAAAGCACTTTTAGACTTTGTGCCACTCATTATTTTCTTTTATTTATATAAGACAGTAGATCCTAAAGACACCAACCATCCATTACTCCAGCTGATTGGCTCCGCAGGCGGTGTCGACAATAACAATATTCTTGTGGCAACCACAGGTCTGATCATTTCCATGTTAGTGGTCTATGGCGCGTTATTTGTTTCACAGAAATTCCGTCTGGACAAACAGCAATGGATCGTATTGTTCATGACGGTGATCTTTGGTGGAATCACCTTAATACTCAGTGATGATTTCTATATCCGCTTAAAAGCTGTCTTGCTGAATCTGGTCTTTGCTGGCGTATTCCTGCTTTCACCATGGTTCAGTAAAGATAAAAAACCATTGATCCAGCGTCTGTTTGGACCTGTTTTTAATTTAACTGAAAAAGGCTGGTTTAAGCTCAACTATGCTTGGGCAGCAATGTTTGCGGTGATGTCTTTCTTGCATTGCTTCTTTGCCTATATCTTTATGGATGGAAAATATTGGGGAGAATTTACCGCATTTGGTGACATGATCGTAATGTTTTCCTTTATCATTATTCAGTTCATTGTATTGCGCAAATACTTTAAAACTGCTGAATAAAAGTTAGACTAAGTCATCGAGAACTACCATGCCATTATTTGTTGTCAGCTGTACCGATCAGGAAGGTACTGTCGAAAAACGCCTTGCGATTCGTCCTCAACATCTTGCACGTCTGCAAAAATTAAATGATGAAGGTCGTTTAATCGTTGCCGGCGCGATGCCAAAAGAACCAGATAATCCTCAAGCGGGTTTTTATGGCAGCACCATCATTGTGGACTTTGACAGCCGTGAAGCATTAGATGAATGGTTACAGGAAGAGCCATTCTTAAAAGAAGGCGTCTATGCGCATATTGACGTTAAACCATTCAATAAAGCATTCCCACAAGGATAAGGTTCATGCACGCTGTAATTGCCAGTTTAATCGGTTTATCTTTTGCCTGTACAACTGCTTGGGCAGTTGAAGCAACATCGGCAGCAGAATCTGCTGCCCCAGCGCAAAATACACCAGCAACTGTGCAACCCGCGGTAGCCAATACGCCACCGCAAACACTGCCTGCCAATAAACCTGGCATCATGCCAGTGGCTGCTTCGAATAATCCTCTTGTTCAAAATCCTGCTGCCAAGCCACTGACTGCAGAAGATATTGCACAGAATAAAGCTCAGCAAGATGCCAAAGTGAAGGCTTTGGTCAAAAATCAGGCGACACGTCTGCAACAACTGGAAAAAGCCAATCTTGAAGCATTGACCCAGAATCAGGAACTGCAGCTGAAAAACGATAATCTCGGCGTTCAGGTGCAGGTGCTACAAAGTGAACGTAGTGCACAAATGTTTCTCTACGGTGCTGCGACATTGGCTGTAGGCGTACTACTTGGCTTCCTGATCGCGAGTTATGTTTATACCAAACGCCGTCGTCAGTGGTAAGCTATTCCCTCTCCTGACGTATTGAAGGTTGTATCCGTTTTGTCTCATGCAATTCAAACTGCCGATCTCGATTGGCAGCTGGTAGATGGCATTGACGTGCCAGTTTCCAAACAGTTCGGTGATGTTTATTTTTCCAAGGACAATGGTCTGCTTGAAACACGCCATGTGTTTTTAAACGGTAATGATCTCGGTACCCGGCTCGCGGATCTCAAACCTTTTGAATATTTTTGTGTAGGGGAAACGGGCTTTGGTACAGGACTCAATATTCTGGCCTTATGGCAACTGTGGCAACAGGTTCGTCCAGATAACCGGAGCCATCTGCATGCCATTTCAGTAGAAAAATTTCCTCTATCAAAAGATGATCTGATTCGTGCTTTAAATGCCTGGCCGGAACTAAAACCCCTTGCAGATCAGCTGATTTCCCAATATCCACTCCCAATTGCTGGCTGTCATCGCCTCAGTTTTCCTGAAGAACGTTTTTCTCTGGATTTATGGCTAGGTGATGCACAAGATGTCTTTCCAGTCATTGAAAAAACTGTGTCAGTAAATGCCTGGTTCCTTGATGGTTTTGCGCCTTCCTGCAATCCGGATATGTGGGAAGAGAATGTCCTGAACAATATTGTTCGACTCTCGGATTATGGCACCACCTTTGCCTCTTTTAGTGTCGCGGGTATACTGAAACGCGGTCTTAGAAATCATGGTATTTCGATTTCACGTCCACGTGGCTTTGGTCATAAACGTGAAATGCTGAAAGCCATCTGGAATCCGCCTGAATTTGCACAGCCAGTAACAGCAATTCCTGAACATCATACTCAAAAAAAAACTTCGCTCAATAAAGAGTTGAAATGTCAGGCACGCCAGATTGCCGTGATTGGTGCTGGTATTGCCGGTTTAAGTATAGCCTGGGCTTTTGCTCTACGTGGTCATCAAGTCAGCCTATTCGATCAAACAGCACCACTTTCCGGTGGTTCTGGTAATCCATTAGCGCTACTCAATCCGAAACTGTCACCGATTGCACAAAGCGCTGAACATTTAATGACGCAGGCTTGGCAACACGCCCTAAATCATTATGCACAATTCAAAGCCTTCCGCCCGATTCAGGTTCAGCAGCTGGTATTGAAAAATCCAGAAAACCTGTTGGCTCTGGCTGATGAGTATCCTGATGGTATTCTACAAGTTCCAGATCAAAATCAGCAGTCTTTAACAGCGAAATATCCAGCATTGGCGTTGTTACAGGCAGGAGCTGTATCGCCTCATCAGTTGCGTGATGAAATCCTACAACATAGCAATATTCGCTATATCCAGGCCCAAATTAGCCGAATTGAACAACACTCATGTCCAGAATTATTTGATGGTGATAGCTCACTCGGTCAGTTTGATCATGTCATCGTCTGTACCGCATTAAATACGCCACAGCTGCTTGAAGAGCACCCTGAACTTAAACCCATTCGTGGACAGGTCAGTTGGCTCAAAAATAGCGATCAACCACTCAATCCGAATATTGCCTATAGCTACGGCGGTTACTGCATCCAGTTTGATGAACAGCATTTGCTGCTCGGTGCTTCATTCTGCCTGAATCGTGATGATACAGAGGTACTGGAAGAAGACCATATCCATAACCTTGAACTGATCCATTCAGTATTTCCAGAGTATGCACAGAGTTTGGCTGATGTCAGTGAATGGCAAGGTCGTGCTTCGGTTCGTGCCCAGAGCAAAGATTATTTCCCCTTGCTTGGAAAACTCAAATCAGATCAGGAAATCTATAGTCTGGCTGGCTTAGGTTCCAAAGGCTTTCTATTTGCTCCATTGTGTAGTGAAATTTTGGCTGCACAGATTCTAGGAGAAGCTTGTCCTGCATCCACAAATCTAGTGAAGAAACTGGATGTCAAACGCTTTGAAAAGAAAATCAAAACCAAGAAGCCTTATTTTAAACCTTAGTATTAAAGCCCTTCCCTTTATTAAAGGGTGAGGAACACTGTTCCGCAAGGAAGGGATTTATAGAAAGAATTTAATCCTCCTCTTGCGCCATCTATGGTTCACCTTTTTCAAAGGGGAACATTTTGAAAAAATATAGCCAAGAAAAAAGCGCCTGACGGCGCTTTTTTCTTTTTTAAAGCTTAATCAGGCACCCTGTTCCAGCGGCAAGCCTGCATCACGGGCAGCACGTGTACCCCCCATCAGGATGACATATTCACGAGAGCTGTCGAAACCCTCTAATTTTTCAGCAGCACGAGGGGCTTTACTGCCTCCACCACACAGGATATAAATCGGCTGATCCGTGGACACTTGAGTAAGGCTATCTGCTGAAAGATCGTTAATGGGCTGGTTTACCGCGCCCTTAATATGTGCTTCAGCAAAAGCATTAGAATCACGTACATCCCAGATTACGGCACCTTCTGGGAACTCAAATGTTGTAATTTCTTGTTTACGGATCATTGCGCACTCCTTTGATGTAAACAACACTTGGCAAATGAAGAAAACATCCCTAGCATCTCAGATATTCTTTCCATTTGTAAAGGTCTAAACTATGCCTTCTTTCGATATTGTTTCTGAATTAGAAATTTTTGAAGTAAACCATGCAGTTCAAAACACGCAAAAAGAAATTGCGACCCGTTTTGACTTCCGTGGTCAGGACGTTTCAATCGAGTTGAACGAAAAAAATAAAGAAATCAAAATCAAGACTGAAAGTGATTTCCAGTGTGAACAAGTTTATAGTATGTTAGAAAATCATTTCTTTAAACGTAAAGTAGATATTCAGGCGCTTGATCCGCAAAAAGGTGCACCTTCAGGTAAAAACTATATCCAGGTGATCAAGCTGAAAGACGGTCTTGACTCAGATACCGCAAAAAAAATTAATAAAGCCATTAAAGAAAGTGGCATTAAAGCGCAGTCTTCTATCCAAGGCGACAAGATTCGTGTGACCGATAAAAAACGCGATACTTTGCAACAAATTATGGCATTCCTCAAAGAACAGCAATTTGGTGTGCCTTTACAGTTCAACAACTTTAAAGACTAAGACAGTCTATTTTCGGATAATAGAACCATGGCCAAAAGCAATCGACTCTCCAAACTGGTAAAAGCAAGTTCACGACTTCCACAAGGCATTCGTACTGCACTGCTGAGTAAAACCTTTGGACGTGTGGTGCCGATGGTCGGTTCTGCCCGAATTCGCTATGAACAGGTGAGTCATGATCAGGTCATGGTCAGCATGGCCAATCATAAGGCTATGCAGAACCATATTGGTCAGGTTCATGCCTGTGCCATGGCACTGCTTGCAGAAACAGCCACGGGATTTGTCACCGCAATGAACGTGCCTGATTCTGCAGTCGTCCTCATCAAAAGTATCAAAATTGATTATAAACGCCCTACCCAGGGGGCAATGCGTGCTATAGCCACTCTGACTAATGAACAGCAGCAATTGATGCAAAGTACAGATAAAGGCGAAACATTGGTGCAGGTCGTCATAACAGATGAATCCGGCGAAGCACCGATTCAGTGTGAAATGCTCTGGGCCTGGATCGCTAAATCGCAACTTAAAAATAGAGTTGCTTCTTAATATTTTAATAATCTGTACTAATTAAATTGGGATCGAGTTAAAGCATTCTTATTATTTATAGAGATGATGACTACCATACCCTTCTGAGCTTAATAGGATTTGATCTTTAGCTTTAAAATCAGGACAAGTTTTAAAATCAAGATTTTATGATTTAATTTTTCAAAAATAAAAAACCAGACATATCGTCTGGTTTTTGCATTCATCAATTCGCTTGTTGAGCATCAATGAACTTTTGTTTTGCTTCATCCGGAATCAGGCGCTTATTGCCTTTGACATCCACGGCAACAAAGGTAAATACCCCTTCAGTAACACGTACAGGTGGACGGGAATCATCGTGACTGTCCCATACCTCAATTTGCATTTGAATCGAGGTATTCCCCACCTTCAGAATCTTGGTATAACAGCTGATCACATCACCGACTTTTACCGGCACCAGAAAAGTCATCTGATTAATTGAAATTGTCGCACAACGTCCCTTAGAAAAACGTTCTGCGTGAATTGCACCGGCCAAGTCCATTTGTGAAACAATCCATCCACCGAATACGTCACCGCTCCAGTTGGTATCTGCTGGCATTGCAATCGTCTGTAGGGAAAGAATTCCCTCTGGTTGTACATGAGAATCTGACACGTTAACTCCAGGCCTGGGTATTAAGATTTGGCATTCAAATGCTGATCCAACCACTGTTGTAGCTGTGGTGCTCTGAGTGCGCCACTTATTCTAGCAATTTCATCAGTTTTATTCATCAAAACTAGTGTCGGAATACTACGAACATTAAATGCAGCACTGAGTCTTGGGTTCGCTTCCGTATCAATTTTGGCAAATACCACATTTGGATACTGCTGCGCTACCGTTGCAAAATGCGGAGCCATCATTTTGCACGGACCACACCAGTCCGCCCAGAGATCGATCAGAATCGGTAAATCACTACCAGTCACGAACTGGCTAAAATTCTGTTCATTCAGTTCAATCGGCGCAAGTGGAATCAGGCCCTGATGACACTGGCCACATGCAGGACTCGCGGTGAGTTTATCTTCAGGCACACGGTTTTTGGCCTGACATGACGGACATACAATGATCATCTAACGAACTCCAATATATTGATGTAAGAATTCTAATTGGGTCGAAATTGCTTTTTCAAACCATTCACCATGATATATATCGAAATGTCGCATATTCCACTCATGATATTGGGCAAATGGTGCAATATTGGTTACCGTTTCACGGCTAGACTCAATCGGAATCAGGCTATCCTGTTGCGCAGCGATAAACAGAACCGGTACTGTAATTTTGCGGACGTCCTGAATCGGTCGATAGCGGATCAATTTAAAGAATACCCGGGCTGGTATTTCCCCGCTCCAGTAATGGTCTGGATGAACAATTGACAGATAACCTTCGTAGCTATCGGGTGTTGGCAAGAAACAGAGTTCATTCTGGGCCACGACGGGTAAAGTTCGTGGCGTCATCCCGACTTTAGAGCCCATATAATCTTGACTGGAAATTTTCAGCGCTTTAGGCAGCTGCTGTAAAGGATACAATTTGGCACTTTCAGCACCATCCACAAAGGGGACTTGGACCATAATGGCCTGTACATCTTTGGATTCTGCGGCAAGTGTTAGTACATATCCGCCACTCAAACTCGTTCCCCAGAGCACAATACGTTTAGCATCCACGGATTTACGTGCTTTAACGTGAGCAATCATAGTTCGCCAGTCTTCAAGCTGGGCTTTAATTGAAACCAGTTCTCGTGGTCGTCCGGTACTTCCACCCCAGTAGCGATAATCAAACAAAATGACGGCATAACCCGCTGCTGCAAAACGTTGGGCATATTTGACCAGTTCAAAATGACGTAAGGCAGCCAAACCATGTGCCATTAAAATGACTGCTGGTTTTTGTATATTCTTGGGGCGATAAAAATCGGCAGCAATGACATCTTGACCGCTTTTGACATACAGTGGTTCAACTGTATATACATGCATACGCGCTCCGTTGCGTTATTTTATGGTTGTATTCGTTTATAAAAATTTCAGATCTTCCTGCTCATTTTTGAGCTTAATGCTATCATAAAGCATATCTTTATAAATGAAATGATGGAGTGACATCATGAGTGAAAATGTAGGTTTTGCAGGTCAAATTGGTCCAGAACATATCGAACAGGTAGTTGAGAAAGGCTTTAAATCCATTATCAATAACCGCCCAGATATGGAAGGTGGTTCGGATCAGCCAACCAGTGCACAAATTGAAGAAGCTGCTCGTGCAGCAGGTCTGGATTATGTGCATCAACCTGTAGTTGCAGGTCAGATCACTGAACTCGATGTCCGTACTTTTGCCAATCACTATAACGAACTACCAAAACCGTTATTGATGTTCTGCCGTACTGGTAACCGTTCTAATAACCTGTACCAGATCGCAAAACAAATGGATTTATTGGATGACTAATCCCTGCTTCTGGAAATGTGCAATGCTTGGACTCGGTCTAAGCTTTGCTACACTCAGTTTTTCTGCAGAATTAAGCCGGCCATTAACTCCTACAGTAAGTGTAGCTGGACAAATGAATAGCATTAAGTTTCAAGAATTAATGAAACAGGGTTTTAAGTCTGTCATTGTCAATCGTCCAGATCAGGAAACAGGCAATGAAGTATCGGTTATTCAGCTTCGCACTATCGCAGAGCGCCATCATGCCAGTGTAATTTATCAGCCAGTGATTAGCGGAAAAATTACACAACAGAACATTGAAGAGTTTTCCAAATACTATAATGACTTACCTAAACCCATTTTAATGGTTTGCCGTAGTGGTACACGCTCTGCTGCCTTGTATTACAAGGCGAAGGACCAAGGATTAATTCATGAATAAAGTTTTACTGATCATTTGCTTAAGTTTAAGTTTTGTTGGTTGTAGTTCGATGAATGTGAAACCGACGGTGGGTGTAAGTGTGGGAACAGCACTATAATTTCCCAATAAAATATAAATGGCGCTCTTTGCGCCATTTTGCTTTTCAAATAAGGATAAATTTCATCGCATCATCCTGTAAAAATTTGATAATACCCCGCTATAAAGGAGATAATTTTTGTATATTGGAATAAAAACTTAGGCGAATAATTTTAATATGTACGACCTCATCATCATCGGTTCAGGCACAGCAGGCATCACTGCCTATAAAGAAGCAATCAAACATACGTATAATATTCTGATCATTAATGCTGGCCCTTGGGATACGACCTGTGCACGCGTCGGATGTATGCCAAGTAAAGTTTTAATTGCTTCAGCCAATCGTATGCACCTGATTCAACATGCACATGATTTAGCTTTAAATATTGATAGTGAAGTTACTCCGAACAATGTCATGTCACGTGTTCGTGAATTACGTGATTTCTTTACTCAAGCCACCCTTAAAGAAGTCAATCAATGGAATCCAAAACATAAAATTTCAGGTCATGCCAAATTTGTAGATGCCCAAACGGTAGAAGTAGATGGACAATATTATCAAGCTAAAAGTTTTATTTTAGCTGTAGGCTCACGACCAAATATCGATACAAAACAAAAAGAAGTACTTGGTGAGCGACTGCTTAGCTCTAATGAAGTGTTTGAGCTTCCTACCCTACCTGAGTCACTGGCAGTGATTGGTAGCGGAGTAATTGCCATTGAGCTTGCTCAAGCCATGCAACGCTTAGGAGTCAAGACCACTATATTTGCCCGTAGTCAAAAAGTCGGCTCTCTCACAAGTCCTGTGCTTCAGGAACTTGCTCAACAGCAACTCAGCTCAGAACTTGAGATTAAATTTAAAACTGTTCCTGATGAGATGATCCGACAAGGTGATCAAATCCAGATAAAATTTAAGCAAAATGACCAAGCAGAAATCTTAGAAGTTGATTACGTATTAGCGGCAACCGGAAGAAGCAGCAACCTTGATCAACTCGAACTGGAAAAAATCGATCCTTCATATACAGACATCAAAACTCTTCCAATTGATCTTTCTACAAAACAATTAGCTAACTATCCAATTTTTATTATTGGTGATGCAGCTCCTGATGCTCCAATTCAGCATGAAGCTGCATATGCAGGTAAAAAAATCGTTAAAAATTGCCTAAATTATCCAGATATACAAGCAATTCCAAAACTAACCCCTTTGGCAATTGTGTTCAGTCAGCCTGAAATGGCTATTATTGGAAAAAATTATCAGCAATTAAAAAAAGCAAAAACTGATTTCGTTATAGGTTTTATTTCTTATGAAAGACAGGGCCGAGCGCGGGTGGAAGCTACCAATATGGGTGGTGCTGAAATATATGTAGACAGGTCTACGCGTAAACTTTTGGGTGCAGAACTATTTTGTGCACAGGCAGAACATCTAGGTCATCTTCTTGTCTGGTTAATTGGTGAAGGAGTGACAATTGATCAGATCCTAGAAAAACCATTCTATCATCCGACTCTAGAAGAGGGCTTACGTACTGCACTCAAGCATGCACGTCGTCAGTTAGCTGATCAGTATTGAGTTCATTTTCACTTAATACATTTACAAAGCGCTGGCTATGGGAAATAAACCGATCCAGCCAGCGATGTGCTGCGAGTAATTCCAAGGTTCTGGCAGCACTCAATTGATTGCTAGAAGCATACTGATTAATTTTTTCACGAAGTTCAGCATGATGTTGTTTCGCCCATTGTTCCAGCAGAATCAGTTCATTTTGTAACATGCAAATTTTATCATAATCCTTTAAATCTGCAGTTTCCTTCCAATAATTATCAAAAATTTCAACAAAATCCAATAAAACTTGATATAAAGCAGGCTGAGTCCGTATATCCAAACTATAGGATAATTGTTCAAGATCACTACGGAATACATTGAGATAGACCACTTTCCTGAGTAAGGCCAATAAATGTGCTTGCTCTTCGGTATTTTCAGACACGGTAATTTGAGCTAAATATTGTTTGAGCTTCACAATAAGTTGATCTTGTTGTTTAAGTTGATTGGCTGCAACCATCTGCCCATCTTTAAATGCTGCAATAAACCAACCATATTGTTGCCATATCGTCTGATCAATGACATGTTCAGCATTCGCAACTGCGACTGCGGGTACTGAAAGACTCGACTCATCCAGAGACTGAATTAAACTGTCCTCATCAGTAGGAATGAGCCAAGTCAAAAAATGCTTAAACTGTTCGATGAAAGGCATTAATAATACAGCCCCACATAAACTAAATACCGTATGAAAAGCTGCAACAATTACTACAGAATCCCAAGAAGCCAGCAAGTGACCTTGGTGGGATAACCAGAGAAAAAGTGGAATTAATACCAGGAAGGCAAAAGTTGCACTGCTCAGATTAAAAATCACATGTACTGCAGCCGTTCTTTGTGCATTGCTATTCGCCCCAATTGCCGCCAAGACTGCCGTAGCTACAGTACCAATATTTTGACCAATAACCAGCAAAAGTGCCTGTTCTAGCTGAATAATCTGGCTTGCCAATGCAGTAATTGTCGTCGTAATTGCGGCACTAGATGATTGTAAAATTACCGTCATCACCAAGCCAATCAAGACTAATAATAATTTTGAGAAAAAGTTTTGGGTGCTAAATATAGAAAGATCTATACGATTTGCCAGGCTAGACATTGCCATCTGCAATAACTCAATTCCAAAGAAAATCAGACCAAATCCCGCAATTACAAGCCCAGTCAAAGCCAGCCGACCCTGAGCTAAGATCTTGAGTAATGCACCCGCTGCAATTAAGGGTAAAGCGAATTTTCCAATCGAGAATTTGACACCAAGCAGTGCTACCATCCAGCCAGTACTAGTGGTACCAATATTTGCACCGATAATCACGCCAACAGATTGAGCAAAAGTTAGTATTCCTGCACTTACAAAACCAATAGTAGCAAGTGTTGTCGCTGTTGAAGACTGCACAATCAAGGTAAAGATAATACCTGAGCTCATCGCTTTTAAAGGAGAACCCGTAAATCTACCTAACCATTGTCTCAGAGATTCACCTGCAATATCCTTCAGGCCGTCGGTCATCAAGGTCATGCCGAGCAGGATTAAACCTATTCCACCACAAAGTTGTGCAAATACATCAAACACACTTATCCCTTTTTATAATTTTTTAAGTTTTAATAATTTATATACGATAGCTGAAACTAAACCAAGCCTATCAAATACTTTAAACCCACCTATTTTTCCCACGCATAAAAAAACACCCCCTTCTATTGAAGGGGGTGTTTAGAATAATGAGCTGGCGATGACTTACTCTCACATGGGTAACCCCACACTACCATCAGCGCTAAGAGGTTTCACTTCTGAGTTCGGGAAGGGATCAGGTGGTTCACTCTTGCTATGGTCGCCAGCACAACTGTTTATGGATACTCACTTAGGTCTTATTTAGATGCCTGAGCTTTCTACCAAATAGAATTCATTAACAGGGATACTTGAGTTGTATATTTTGTTCTTAAGCGTTAACTAAATCAAGTTACTTTGCTTAATATCGAATCAATTGATGCTTGATACAACAACTGTTTGGGTGTTGTATAGTCAAGCCTCACGAGCAATTAGTATTGGTCAGCTTCACATATCACTATGCTTCCACATCCAACCTATCAACGTCGTAGTCTTCAACGGCTCTTTAGGTGACATAAAGTCACAGGGAAATCTTATCTTGAGGTAGGCTTCCCGCTTAGATGCTTTCAGCGGTTATCCCTTCCGAACATAGCTACCCGGCGATGCGACTGGCGTCACAACCGGTACACCAGAGGTTCGTCCACTCTGGTCCTCTCGTACTAGGAGCAGATCCTCTCAAATTTCCAGCGCCCACGGTAGATAGGGACCGAACTGTCTCACGACGTTCTAAACCCAGCTCGCGTACCTCTTTAAATGGCGAACAGCCATACCCTTGGGACCTGCTTCAGCCCCAGGATGAGATGAGCCGACATCGAGGTGCCAAACACCGCCGTCGATATGAACTCTTGGGCGGTATCAGCCTGTTATCCCCAGAGTACCTTTTATCCGTTGAGCGATGGCCCTTCCATACAGAACCACCGGATCACTAAGACCTACTTTCGTACCTGCTCGACTTGTGGGTCTCGCAGTTAAGCGCGCTTTTGCCTTTATACTCTACGCGTGATTTCCGACCACGCTGAGCGCACCTTCGTACTCCTCCGTTACTCTTTAGGAGGAGACCGCCCCAGTCAAACTACCCACCAGACATGGTCCTCGTCCCGGATAACGGGACAGAGTTAGAACCTCAATATTACCAGGGTGGTATTTCAAGGACGGCTCCATCGCAACTAGCGTCGCGACTTCAAAGCCTCCCACCTATCCTACACAAGTAAGATCAAAGTTCAATGTCAAGCTGCAGTAAAGGTTCACGGGGTCTTTCCGTCTAGCCGCGGGTACACCGCATCTTCACGGCGATTTCGATTTCACTGAGCCTCTGCTGGAGACAGCGCCCCCATCATTATGCCATTCGTGCAGGTCGGAACTTACCCGACAAGGAATTTCGCTACCTTAGGACCGTTATAGTTACGGCCGCCGTTTACTGGGGCTTCGATCAATAGCTTCGCTTGCGCTAACCACATCAATTAACCTTCCAGCACCGGGCAGGCATCACACCCTATACGTCCACTTTCGTGTTTGCAGAGTGCTATGTTTTTAATAAACAGTTGCAGGGGCCTGGTTTCTGAGGCTGCCAACAGCTCAAGGAGCAAGTCCTATCACCGCCGGCAGCGTACCTTCTCCCGAAGTTACGGTACCATTTTGCCTAGTTCCTTCAGCAGAGTTCTCTCAAGCGCTTTGGTCTACTCGACCTGACCACCTGTGTCGGTTTCGGGTACGATTCCTGTTTAACTGAAGCTTAGAGACTTTTCCTGGAAGTATGGTATCAGCCACTTCACTGTACAAGTACAGCTTGCTATCAGTTCTCAGCATAGAGTACCCCGGATTTGCCTAAGATACATGCCTACAACCTTCCACCTGGACAACCAACGCCAGGCTGACTTAACCTTCTCCGTCCTCTCATCGCATTAAACAGAAGTATTGGAATATTAACCAATTTCCCATCGACTACGCCTCTCGGCCTCGCCTTAGGGGTCGACTCACCCAGCCCCGATTAACGTTGGACTGGAACCCTTGGTCTTTCAGCGAGCGGGTTTTTCACCCGCTTTGTCGTTACTCACGTCAGCATTCGCACTTCTGATACCTCCAGCAGACTTCTCAATCCACCTTCATCGGCTTACAGAACGCTCCCCTACCACTTACACTAATGTGTAAATCCGCAGCTTCGGCATATAGTTTTAGCCCCGTTACATCTTCCGCGCAGGCCGACTCGACTAGTGAGCTATTACGCTTTCTTTAAAGGGTGGCTGCTTCTAAGCCAACCTCCTAGCTGTCTATGCCTTCCCACATCGTTTCCCACTTAACTATAATTTAGGGGCCTTAGCTGGCGGTCTGGATTGTTTTCCTCTTGACTACGGACGTTAGCACCCGCAGTCTGTCTCCCGGATAGTACTCATTGGTATTCGGAGTTTGCATCGGTTTGGTAAGTCGGGATGACCCCCTAGCCGAAACAGTGCTCTACCCCCAATGGTATTCGTCCGAGGCGCTACCTAAATAGCTTTCGGGGAGAACCAGCTATCACCGAGTTTGATTAGCCTTTCACCCCTATCCACAAGTCATCCCCTGGCTTTTCAACGACAGTGGGTTCGGTCCTCCAGTCAGTGTTACCTAACCTTCAACCTGCTCATGGATAGATCACCCGGTTTCGGGTCTATACCCAGCAACTAAACGCCCTATTAAGACTCGGTTTCCCTACGGCTCCCCTATACGGTTAACCTTGCTACTGAATATAAGTCGCTGACCCATTATACAAAAGGTACGCAGTCACCAAACAAGTTGGCTCCCACTGCTTGTATGCATGCGGTTTCAGGATCTATTTCACTCCCCTCACAGGGGTTCTTTTCGCCTTTCCCTCACGGTACTGGTTCACTATCGGTCAGTCAGGAGTATTTAGCCTTGGAGGATGGTCCCCCCATATTCAGACAAGGTTTCACGTGCCTCGCCCTACTCGACATCATCATATCAGCCCTTTCGTGTACAGGACTATCACCCACTATGGTTGCACTTCCCAGAGCATTCCACTAAAACTGATATGACTTAATGGGCTGTTCCCCGTTCGCTCGCCGCTACTGAGGGAATCTCAATTGATTTCTTTTCCTAGAGGTACTGAGATGTTTCACTTCCCTCCGTTCGCCTCGTATGACTATGTATTCATCATACGATACCTGGCTTATACCAGGTGGGTTTCCCCATTCAGACATCTCCGGATCACAGGATATTTGCCGCCTCCCCGGAGCTTTTCGCAGGCTATCACGTCTTTCTTCGCCTCTGACTGCCAAGGCATCCACCACATGCACTTAATTACTTGACTATACAACCCCAAACAGTCGTTAATCCTTACAAGTAAGATTAACAACAAGATCAACTAGTAAACTAGCCTTTCTCACAGTTAGAGTTTCGTGCACTTAAGCACCGTACAGCTTCAATTAGATTCATATACCAAAACGCTTGATTCAGTTTAATCGCTAGAACTCATTTCATCCAACTTTCACAATTGCTTGTTAGGTTGTTTAAAACGAGTTTGAACAAATTATTTCAACTCAAATATATTCTGTTAATGATTCACTGTATCCTCGTCGGACTACAGTCAACTGCGATAAATCACAGAGCTTAATAACAATGCCGCGCATTATACGCAACTTAATCACTAAGCTCTATAAGCTATCAGTTCGTTTGCTTACTACGTAGTCTTTCAACTGCGCGAAGCGTAGCTTCTTGCTTAAATTTCAAGGAAAAGCATGCTTTTCTTGTCTTGAAATTTGGTGGAGACTAGGAGAGTCGAACTCCTGACCTCCTGCGTGCAAAGCAGGCGCTCTACCAACTAAGCTAAGTCCCCAGCTTATCAATAAGTCAATGTTCTGATCTTCTGTTTTACTCTGCAATTGCTTGCTTCGTCAGTAGTGGTGGGTCTGACAAGACTTGAACTTGTGACCCCACGCTTATCAAGCGTGTGCTCTAACCAACTGAGCTACAGACCCTCAGATACATCGTCATGAAGAACAACTTGTTGTGGATTCTTACCAATCGTCAATCTTTCGTTAAGGAGGTGATCCAGCCGCAGGTTCCCCTACGGCTACCTTGTTACGACTTCACCCCAGTCATCGGCCACACCGTGGTAAGCGTCCTCCTTGCGGTTAGACTACCTACTTCTGGTGCAACAAACTCCCATGGTGTGACGGGCGGTGTGTACAAGGCCCGGGAACGTATTCACCGCGGCATTCTGATCCGCGATTACTAGCGATTCCGACTTCACGCAGTCGAGTTGCAGACTGCGATCCGGACTACGATCGGCTTTTTGAGATTAGCATCCTCTCGCGAGGTAGCAACCCTTTGTACCGACCATTGTAGCACGTGTGTAGCCCTGGCCGTAAGGGCCATGATGACTTGACGTCGTCCCCGCCTTCCTCCAGTTTGTCACTGGCAGTATCCTTAAAGTTCCCGGCATTACCCGCTGGCAAATAAGGAAAAGGGTTGCGCTCGTTGCGGGACTTAACCCAACATCTCACGACACGAGCTGACGACAGCCATGCAGCACCTGTATCTAAGTTCCCGAAGGCACCAATCCATCTCTGGAAAGTTCTTAGTATGTCAAGGCCAGGTAAGGTTCTTCGCGTTGCATCGAATTAAACCACATGCTCCACCGCTTGTGCGGGCCCCCGTCAATTCATTTGAGTTTTAGTCTTGCGACCGTACTCCCCAGGCGGTCTACTTATCGCGTTAGCTGCGCCACTAAAGCCTCAAAGGCCCCAACGGCTAGTAGACATCGTTTACGGCATGGACTACCAGGGTATCTAATCCTGTTTGCTCCCCATGCTTTCGTACCTCAGCGTCAGTATTAGGCCAGATGGCTGCCTTCGCCATCGGTATTCCTCCAGATCTCTACGCATTTCACCGCTACACCTGGAATTCTACCATCCTCTCCCATACTCTAGCTTTCCAGTATCGAATGCAATTCCTAAGTTAAGCTCAGGGATTTCACATCCGACTTAAAAAGCCGCCTACGCACGCTTTACGCCCAGTAAATCCGATTAACGCTCGCACCCTCTGTATTACCGCGGCTGCTGGCACAGAGTTAGCCGGTGCTTATTCTGCGAGTAACGTCCAAACATCTAGAGTATTAGTCTAGAGTTCCTCCTCCTCGCTTAAAGTGCTTTACAACCAAAAGGCCTTCTTCACACACGCGGCATGGCTGGATCAGGCTTCCGCCCATTGTCCAATATTCCCCACTGCTGCCTCCCGTAGGAGTCTGGGCCGTGTCTCAGTCCCAGTGTGGCGGATCATCCTCTCAGACCCGCTACAGATCGTCGCCTTGGTAGGCCTTTACCCCACCAACTAGCTAATCCGACTTAGGCTCATCTATTAGCGCAAGGTCCGAAGATCCCCTGCTTTCCCCCGTAGGACGTATGCGGTATTAGCGTTCCTTTCGGAACGTTGTCCCCCACTAATAGGCAGATTCCTAAGCATTACTCACCCGTCCGCCGCTAGGATATGTAGCAAGCTACATCTCCCCGCTCGACTTGCATGTGTTAAGCCTGCCGCCAGCGTTCAATCTGAGCCATGATCAAACTCTTCAGTTTAAAATCAATAGCACCTATAGGGTGCCAATCTTGGCTCATCAATTACTGACAAAAAATTTGCTCAAATAAACTTCGAGTAATTTCTACCATTCAATCAATGAAAATAATTTCGATCAATCAACCAGTAAAAATCCACACAAGTTGTTCTTCATAATCTCTTAATGATCTTCTTAATACTTCGTCAGCATCAAGCTAGGTCGGCTATATTACGCTTTCTTTTCAGAAAGTCAACTAGTAATGAAAACAATTTTTAAACTTTCTTTCTAAAACCCAACTCAACCACTCTATGCTAAGTCACTGTTTTATCAGAAGTTTTAATCTTCATCACCGCCGATGGATGTGCATTCTACAGTATTTCACTCCACGTGCAACCCCCTTTTTCAACAAAAATCACCGTCTGTTTATTTATTCTACAGAAATCAGCTTTTTCTCTATCTTTTGACTAAAAATGGTACAGAATCGGGCACGTTACTTAATATTTTTTCTTCTTTGCTGAGTTCCTGGAAGCGTAAAGCTCGGCAATCGATGTATTCAATATAACCTCCTTCCCCATTTTCTTCCTGATCATTAATCTTTACCTGATAGCTAAAACTACCCACATAGCCTGCCCCAAGACCAAATTTAAAATCACCTCGACTTTGTCCTTGAATTGAAATCTGAATTCTATCTTTACTTTCACAGTGCCATTCGAATTCACGTGGTAAATACATTTTCTGGCCATTTGGTGTGGTCACACTTGGATAGACCCGATGCACTTTAAAAATTACCTTTTCATCCAGCATTTGGGTCTGCTGGCTTTCCAGATCTTTATAGTAAATGCGTGACTGAATAATCTTGTTAAAGCTATCTCGTACCTGAACCAGGATAATCTGCCGGTTTTGACTCAGGTTAATCATCTGATAAGTCAAGAAAGCAAATGGCAAATAGGGAAACTTGAAACTACGAGCATATTCAAAGCTGCCCAGACTTTCGATTTGGTATTGTTGATCTTTATATTGAATGACACCTTCACACCAGCATGGAATCGACCAATAATCTGCCAGAGAAAATCGAAGCTGGGTAAAGTGGGTAATCAACTCGATAGCTCTAATTTTCAAATCAACACTGAGCTCGTCATCCTGGCGGGTGAAATGAAATTCCGGAAATATACTGCTCAATTGCTCACGTGTATGAAAATTAAAGTTACAGCTTTCAAAACGACACTCATTTTGGATGGAATAATGATTCAACTGACCAACCATGTGCGGACTGGTACTACAGATTACCGTTGCTGTATCCAAGGCATCCGTATGAATGGCATCGGGATTACATAGCATCGGCACATTTGGCTGACCGATCATGCTAAAAAAATTGAAATAATGCAGTGGCGCAGGCAGATTAGGAATAACAAAACGATGGTGAATATATTTATATTTTTTATTTGGACCATGACAGGCCAGATCGGCCTGGGCAGCAGGAGTCTGATTCAGCTGTTTCGAACGATCCAATAAATCCTGAAGAAACGCCATATCAGACTCTCCTGCATACTAGCTCACTTGTCGTTTCGCCATAAAAGTCGTAACAAAACCAGACAAAGCATAAATTACAGAGATAACCAGAATCCCGACCGGAATGTTATAAGTCATCGCTGCAAAGATAAATACGGCAATTGGCAAGACAAAAAATGGAACCCGCTTACGCTCTACCGTTTTAAAAGAATAGTATTTGATATTAGAGATCATCAGCAAACCTGTAATCACAATCGCAACGGCATTGATGATCTGAACCACTGAATCTTTAATATCGAAAATTTCCGGGAAATCTAAACCAACCCAGACCAGCGAAATAATCATTACGGCAGCAAGTGGGCTCGCGACACCAATAAAGTAGCGCTTATCAACCACACCGATCTGCACATTGAAACGTGCCAGACGGAAAGCCGCACAAGCGGTATAAACAAAACATGCCGCCAGACCGATCCGGCCCAACTCACTTAAGCCCCAGCTGTACATCAAGATAGCCGGTGCCACACCAAAGGCCAGCATATCCGATAGCGAATCAAACTGTTCACCGAACGGACTTTGCGCACCAATGGCACGTGCAACACGTCCATCCAAGCCATCGAGTAATGCTGCAATAAAGATCGCATAAATGGCTTGCTGAAAATTGCCATTCATACTGGCAATAATCGAGTAAAAACCTGCTAACAACGCTGCGGTTGTAATCAGGTTCGGCCATAGATAGATGCCTCGACGCTTAATTTTTTGCCCTTCCTGAGTATGCTCTTCTTCTTCCACCTCAAAGGTGATGCCATCAAAAGGCGCTTCGGTGGAAGAGTCACGTTCCGGTTTGCTTATATTTGTCATTCTTGTCGATCCTAGCTATGACCTGATCTTTAAAAAATTATTCGCCTACTAACCAGCGAACTGCGGCGTGACCACCAGTTTCCTGCATACGTAAATGCGGGAATAACCATTGAAGTGCTTCATCAGCATCTTCAGAGAATTTCCAAGGCGGGTTAATCACCAACAGGCCACAACCATTTAAACCAACAGGAGTGTCGTCTGGCCATACACATATTTCACAGATCAGCTGACGGCGAATACCAGTCTTGAACATTTTTTTCTCGAAACGCTCAATCATGGCACGGTCTTTAATTGGATACCAAATAGCAAATACGCCTGTCGGCCATTTTTTATAAGCTGCTGCAATCAACTCGACTAACTGAGGGAAATCTTTACGTTCCAGCTCATACGGTGGGTCGATCATTACCAGACCGCGTTTTTCTTTCGGTGGAATGACTGCGAGCAAACCTTCATAAGCATCACGTTCATGCAGACCAGCACGCTTGTCAAAAATATTCTGATCAAGCTGCTGGAAGACATCACGCTGCATTTCAAAAATGGTGGCTTTATCGATTTCACGCATGCCTTCAAGGGCAAACCACGGGGAACCCGGATACGCGCCTTTACCAAAATTTTCACGCATTTTTTCAACAATTTTTAAATATTGCTGTATGCCTTCAGGGGCATTGCGCTTAATTGAATCATCCAGTTTAATCAGGCGATGAATACCGTTTAAGAACTCACCAGACTTCTGCGCTTCTGAAGTCGACAAGTCATATTTACCTGCGCCGCCATGCGTATCAATATAACGATATGGCTTGTCTTTATTATTAAGGCGAGACAAAATCTGAAGCAATAACACGTGCTTCATGACATCGGCAAAGTTGCCTGCATGGAAGTGGTGACGATAATTCATGTTTCAATTATTCCTAAGATCAATAGCTATTTTAACATGAAAAACTGATTCGTTCAGAAACGATTATTGCTCTAAAATAGCAAACCTTTTTACCACACGCTCGAGAATTGAAAAATGGAAGCAGTTGTCATCCCAGGGGATTGGAATGTTGATCAAATCTTAGATGATTTAGATCAACATGGCTTTAGTGTTATTGACGGTGCTTATTCAATTGAATATCAACATGCGGTCAGTCAAGAATGCCTAAGTCACTTAAACGAATTTCGTGATGCCGCGATTCAAAATGGCGTAGTGAGCAACATCCGCAGTGATCATATTCTTTGGTTACAACCTGAATTTCAAATCTCTCACCAACATACCGAAACCCTGCAACAATTTTCTCAAGTTTTAAACCGCGCATTTTATTTGGGTATTAAAGATGTCGAAGCACATTTTGCCTGCTATAACGCAGGTGAATTCTATGCTCTTCACCGCGACAACCCGCAAGGTAAGAATGGCCGCATGATTTCCTCGGTATATTATCTGCATGAAGAATGGCAAGATGACTGGGGGGGTGAACTACATTTACAAGATAAAAATGGACAGTGGCATACGATTTCACCTAAGCCCAACCGTTTAGCATTCTTCCAAAGTGATTTATTGCACGAAGTATTAGTAGCCAAACATCAACGTTTATCCCTTACCGCGTGGTTACGCTCAGATACCTCTTTAATTTAGCCTTTAAAAGCAGACAATCATCCTCATATAGCAATCATTAAGACACGAGGACTGCGTTCATGCGACCAACCACCAAAGAGATCATTGCACGCATTGGTGAAACAGATCAGCTATTTTTAAATGGCAATACCCCTGAGCTGGCGCTTGAACGGGCTGACCTTCGCCTGCAACTGGTAGCGATCAGTCAGTTACGTCAGGAACAGGTGCATTTCCTGCAAGAAGCGATTGTTCTGCTGGAACAAGGCCGAATCGAGTTTGAAGAAATGCCACTCGATCTGTATATCAATCTGTCATTGCATTTGGCTAAAGCCTACATGATCTATTTTGAACTCACAAAAGAAAATCGCTATGCACTGATTACCCAGCAGATTTTAAAACCGATGACCCGTTATGAGCATGCGGATATCTATTTCTTCCTAGCATATGCCTCAGCAAGCAAAAAAGAACCGGCTATGACCCGTCACTGGTTAAATAAATACAGTAAATTGAACAATTTTGATCTGGAACTGGTAGATCAACATCCAGCATTTGCAGAATACCGTCAACAGGACTGGTTTATTCAAATTCTACACAGCCGGATGCATTAAAACTGCGAAATTATTCTCATAAAAAATGCCTCAGGAATGAGGCATTTTTTATTGCTAGTTTTATCTTCTCAAGCCAGTCGACGGCGATCGGCATCTAAGTGTAACTGTTGATTCAGTTCATCCACCCAAATTGCCCAGTCATCATCTTGTACCAAATGACTAATTAACAATGAACGCTGTGCTTTATTCCAGAAATGCGCATCATGCAATGAGATTTCCTTAGGTAACTGATGAGTACGTACATATAGCTCAATGGCAGCAGGACTATTCGGCAAACCGAGTTGCGAAAATAATAGGGGTAAGGATGGTTGCATTGTTCCGAGCATCTCGCCCTCCTTATATCAGTTAATTTGTAATTCTTTATAGAACCAACTTATAAGATAAGACAAAAAAAACCTAGTCCTGCGACTAGGTTTGTTTGTATCTTTTTGTATAAAAGTGGATTAAGCGCTTTGCTTATCACTCTCTACATGCAGCAATTGATTGAGCTTATCAATAATTACAATCCATTCGTCATCTTGATGCCAATGTTCACGAAGAAATGCACTCTGCCCTTCACTCCAAAATTCTGCATCTGGCAGAATAACTTCAGATGGAAGCTGATGGGTACGGGTAAATTCATCAATCGACCTTTCATCTGCTGGAAGGCCAAGTTGTTCAAATAATAATTCTAAAGTAGGTTGCTGTTCCAATACCATTTGATTGCTCCGTAATAGAAATAAAAAATAATTTGCTGCTAGTTTTTTTAACTTTCAGGGATGTGAGGAGGTCGGCAGATCACATGTACCTGAACCCTCTGCTTCTATATGCAATTGTTCATTCAGTACATCGACAAAAATGGCCCAATCATCATCTTGCTTCCAATGCCCAATTAGAAAGTCATGTTGGTTCTTGGTCCAAAAAGGTGCTTTATGTAATGGCACATCCATCCCGATCTGATGGGTTCTGATAAATTCATCGATTGCTTCGGGGCTTGAATCCAAGCCGAGCTGCTCAAAAAAAACTTCCATGGTAGGTCGCTGCTCTAACATCTCAGTACCTCCTCTTTTATTGATGATTCTGCTTACAAATTAAACGACTTATATAGAAAGTTCAGTTGTCGCTCTTTGACAGGATGTTATTTTTTGTTCTTAGGATATTCTGAAATAAAAAAAGCACTCCATTTGGAGTGCTTTTTTTATTTAATCTTAAAAGACTAAATTAGTTAAGCATGTCAGCCACTGCTGCGCGCTCTTCTTCAAGTTCGTTCAATGTAACATTGATACGTTCACGGCTGAATTCGTCGATTTCAAGACCTTGAACGATTTTGTATTCACCGTTTTCAGTCGTTACAGGGAAACCGAACATTACGCCTTCAGGGATACCATAAGAACCGTCAGAAGGAATACCCATCGTTACCCATTTGCCGTTAGTGCCAAGAGCCCAATCGCGCATATGATCGATTGCAGCGTTTGCAGCAGAAGCAGCAGAAGACAGACCACGTGCTTCAATGATCGCAGCACCACGTTTACCAACTGTTGGAAGGAATACGTCTTTGTTCCATGCAGCATCGTTGATTTTGTCTTTCAAGCTTTCGCCGTTTACGTTTGCAAAACGGTAGTCAGCATACATCGTTGGAGAGTGGTTACCCCAAACAGTCATGTTTTCGATGTCAGAAACTGCAACACCTGCTTTTTGCGCAAGTTGAGTCAACGCACGGTTGTGGTCAAGACGTAACATTGCTGTGAAGTTTTTCGCTGGAAGATCTGGCGCAGATTTCATTGCGATGTAAGCATTTGTATTCGCAGGGTTACCCACAACAAGCACTTTAACGTCACGGCTAGCAACTTCGTTCAGTGCTTGACCTTGACCGATAAAGATTTCGCCGTTTACTTTAAGAAGGTCAGCACGTTCCATACCAGGACCACGTGGACGAGAACCTACTAACAATGCATAGTCAGCATCTTTGAATGCAACTTTAGGATCATCAGTACCGATCATGCCTGCCAATAATGGGAAAGCACAGTCGTCAAGTTCCATCATCACGCCTTTAAGCGCTTGTTGAGCTTTCTCAACAGGAATTTCTAATAATTGAAGAATAACTGGTTGGTCTTTACCCAACATTTCACCGCTAGCGATACGGAATAATAGGCTGTAACCAATTTGACCAGCAGCGCCAGTAACGGCAACGCGAACAGGTTGCTTCATGTAATTATCTCCAATTGAGAGGATAGTCAATGCGGATTAAATAGCTGTTCTATCTAATCTTAATAATCATAAACGGCAAAGATTGTACTCCAATCCTTTCGGAGATGCATGTAAAAGCGAATGAATTCCAACAAAAGTCTGATAGGAAATATAAATTAATTTGGCTGAAAAGCTCAGTATGTACCTTTAATTGTAATGTTCTGAGGGCAGGTATTTACTACACTACTCGGACATTGCTTATATTGGCCATTGCTGCGATAGCACACCTTAACCGCGGTCAGCAGGCTGACACTACGGTTGGTCTGGCAGTTAAACCGGATGCCGCTGGCGGGCAATTGCGGATTAATCTTAAGGAATTTTGTACGCAGTGTATTAATCGACATAACCATGTTTTCTTGGTCTGTCAGTTCCTGTGGTACTTTCAGGCGATCCGCATAATTAATAATGGTCCGAAAATACTGGCTGGCACTCATGGGAATACAGCCCCCAATACTCTGCCATAAGCGTGCCCGTGAAGCCTCGTCCGGCATGACACGAGCAACCACCTTGGCTTGTAAAGGTGGAAGTGCGGATGAAGTCTGCGTGCTGCAATCCTGTTGACTGGTTTCAGGAAATAAGCCGGAGATATTCAAGGAATAACCTTCCAGACATTTTCGCTTTTTGGCCAATTCAGGATACAAACTGCAAAGTGCGGGAACCATCTGCACATCCATGATATAGCCCGTCGGTGCCGCAAGCGCAGGAAAACTCCCTCCTGCGACTATACAAGCGGAAAGCCATACTGATACTCGACGACTATTCATTAACTTCATGAATAATTCACTATCCCTAAATCATTAATTTTTATTGTGTACTACGTAGCGGAATTGCCTGCATACGTTTCCCGATTGATTGTGCTCCCTGGCCCAACAGGATGCCATAATGTGTCGCATTGGTCATGACATGTTTCACATAATCCCGTGTTTCTAATAAAGGAATGGTTTCCGTGTACTGATCTGCTGCTAGATTCTGGACGTCTGGCTGCCAACGGCGTGCACGATTCGGTCCGGCATTATAGCCTGCCGTTGCTAAAACAGGACTGTTGCTGAGCTGACGTTGAATCGTAGACAAATAGAAGGTGCCATAACGAACATTGGTATTCATGTCGCTTAATGCTGCCGGATTATAGGTTTCGCCCATCTGACGCGCGACCAGCTTGGCCGTATCTGGCATGATCTGCATCAAGCCACCTGCCCCGACATGTGAACGCGCCACAGTATTAAATCGGCTTTCCTGACGCATCAAACCATAAGCCCATGCCGGATCAACACTGGCATTCTGGCTATGGCTGACCACATAATTTCGATAGGGCATTGGGAAACGGTAATCATAGTTGTGCTTATTCACTGTACGATCTGCAGCATAAATAGCACGGTCATGCCAGCCCATATCATGCGCACGTTTCGCTGCGGCAAGCAGTAGATCATCATCATGTTTCAAGTAAGCCTGACGCACGGCCCAGTTCCATTCACGGTTTACATACGCCGCTGAAGCATTGATATTACGCAAGGCAAAAGCACGACGGAAATGAATATCCTGATTCAGGCGTTGCATGGCCTGAGCAGAAGGCTGTGCGGATTTCGGTGTACCTAAGGTTAACTGTCCTAAGCGGTCACGTGCCAGCAGGTTATGATAATCATCACCAGTGGCTAGTTTGCGATAAATGTCTTCAGCTGCTTTTTTTGATGCTCGGTCTGAGCGCTGTTCACTTGCGCGAGCCAGCCAGTATTGCCAGCGATCTTCCTGTTTCTGGGTCACACTCATCGCATCAATCGCTCGAATCAGACTTTCCCAAGCACTGAAGCGAATCGCCTGACGTGCATAAATTTCTGCTTCTTCCGGACTAAATGGCAGGCCATAACTCAGATCCAGATAATTCAGAACTTCACGATTAAAGTTGTTTTTCATCACCGTGGTGCCACCGATATAGCCGACTACACGGTACAAAGCTTTTTGGATCTGTTCAGGGGTGCCTTCAGCAGTACGTCGTACACTCGAAAATGCTGTATTCAGATCACTATCCGCCAGTCGCCCCATGGCATACACCAGATAAGCATGATCAGCAGCGGTCGCTTTGGGTGCCGTCCATAAATAGGCTGTCGGATTGGCCTGAATGCTATTAAGCTGCGCCAAAGAAAGGTTGAGGCCGATACTTTGAGCGGTCGCAATCGCCTGTCCAGACTGACCGGCACGCAATTGTGTCCAGAGTCGTTGCTGGCGGTCTTCAGTGGTTAATAAGGGACTGGACAGCATCATTCGACCTAGACCGGTACAGGATTCCGGCTGAGCATTTGTGGTCAGCCAGACATCTTTATACTCGGCATAGACCAGAGGATCACCACTTTTGGCACGTACCTGAGCAATCGCGCAGCTTTCTGCCTGATCTGGATTGGTCACATATTGCAAGACTGGCTGTGCTGCTGAAAAATCGGCCTGCTTTACTTTTTCTTCAACATAGTCTGCTGCCAGCTTTTCTGCCATGGCAGATTGCGGATAACGCTGGGCAAAATTAATAATCTGACTGGCCGGCTGCATGCCAAGATTTTGATTCAGAATCCAGTATTCCGGGTAGTAACCCAAGGCATCATTTTGCATGGCTGCACGATACTGTTGTAATAATTCAATATTTCCAGCATTTGCCGCAGTGAGTGCGTCATTAAATTGTTCTTCGGCAGCTTGAACGCCCATTGAACTCAGACAGGCCATCCCTACAGTGAATAATCTTGAATATTTATGTGTACTTATAATCTGTTTCAACATTAACTTAACTTCTATCATGTAGTTCGTGCCAGACAATTTTGTTCAACATCGGTGCTAGTTTATAAATTCTAGACCGACTCTACTGTTCTCTTATGTAACCTTATGATTCAGCAATATTAATTTTCAAACATTTTCTGTCCATAAATCAATATTTTCAGGGCACCAATAAAGGCTATAAGTTTAAGCGACTTTCCTGCTAAAATATGCGACTTCCAAAAAATTCATTCTGTGAATTGAAGTCTAATTGACCTGATTCGCAAATTAACAAGGTCGTCCGTTCACAATTTAAACGTATTATCCCTAGGAGCCTTCATGACGGTTCAAACCTTCATTCCGAAGAGTGCCCCAGCTGCCTCAGAAAACACTGTTACCCAGCCAGCGCACACCCCAGCCCACGATGCTGCAGTCAAGAAACTGTACATTGAAACGCAAGGGTGTCAGATGAATGAGTATGACAGTCATCGTATGGCCGATCTTTTGGGCGACTCACATGGCTACGTGCTAACCACTGACCCTAAAGAAGCAGATATTCTCCTGATGAATACTTGCTCAATTCGTGAAAAAGCACAAGAAAAAGTATTCTCTGAATTAGGTCGCTGGCGCAAGCTAAAAGAAAAAAATCCGGACCTGATTATTGGTGTGGGTGGCTGTGTTGCTTCACAAGAAGGTGACAACATCCAGAAACGTGCCAATTATGTCGACATGATTTTTGGTCCACAAACCCTGCACCGTTTGCCGCAAATGCTGGATCAGCACTTTGAGCAAGTGGAAAAGCCCAAAAAAGACAAAATTAAACTGGTCGATATTTCCTTCCCGGATATTGAGAAATTCGACTTTCTGCCTGAACCACGTGTTGAAGGTTATAAAGCCTTTGTATCAATTATGGAAGGCTGTTCAAAATACTGTTCTTTCTGTGTAGTGCCATATACCCGCGGTGAAGAAGTATCACGTCCGCTGGATGATGTCCTGGCAGAAATTGCAGGTCTGGCAGAAAAAGGCGTGCGTGAGATTTCATTGCTGGGTCAGAACGTAAATGGCTACCGTGGTGAAACCTTTGATGGCAAGATCTGTACTTTTGCCGATCTGTTACGTTTAGTTGCAGAAATTCCAGGCATTGGCCGCTTACGTTATACCACGTCGCATCCGCTCGAATTTAATGATGACCTGATTCAATGCTATCGTGACCTGCCACAAATGGTGTCACATCTGCATTTACCAGTACAAAGTGGTTCCAATGACGTCCTTCAGGCGATGAAGCGTAACCATACGATTGATGTCTACATCGAGAAGATTGCCAAACTCCGTAAAGTCCGTCCGGATATGCACCTATCTTCAGATTTCATTATTGGTTTCCCGGGTGAAACCGATGAAAACTTCGAAGAAACATATCAGTTTATTAAAGATATGGACTTTGATCATTCGTACAGCTTTGTGTATTCAAAACGTCCGGGTACGCCTGCTGCGGAACTTGAAGACACTACACCTGAACAGGTGAAAAAAGAACGTCTGGCAAAAGTTCAAAAATGGATCAAGCAATCCAGCATTGAGAAAACGGATGCGATGCTTGGTACCATTCAACGTGTTCTCATTGAAAAAGTTTCTGACAAGGATCCAAATGTCCTGGTAGGCACCGCAGATAACACACGTTATGTGACATTTATCGGTGATCCTGCATGGGTTGGACGTTTTGCCGAGATTGAAATCACTGAAATAAAAACACTCAATTTAGTTTACGGTGAGCTATTGAATCTTGAGCCTGACGTGGCGTAATGTAGGGATATAAGAACCTATCTCTATAAGGAACTCTCTTTGACAGCAGCGATTCGACGTACAGTAGCTTTTCCTGGAATTTCAATGGACCGTTTACAGAGCATGCTCGGTGCTTATAACGGTCATTTGAAGCAAATTGAACAACGTTTAGACGTCAAAGTTTCCCATCGAGGCGACAGCTTTTTTATTGATGGTGAGATCGATGCCGTTGAGAGAGCGGAGTTGCTCCTACAGCGACTTCATGAAGAATCTGAACAGAGCGGTCAGATCAGTGCAGATACCCTGCACCTGATGATCCAAGGCAGCCAAACCGACCGTGAATTGCAGGACGACCTGCATGATCAGGAACATACTGGTCTGGACAATGTCTGGTTGCAGACTCGCAAAGGTCGTATCAATCCACGCGGTGCCAACCAGAAACGTTATGTGCAGCGCATTCTGCAAAGTGACATTTCTTTCGGTATTGGTCCTGCTGGTACAGGTAAAACCTATCTGGCGGTAGCAGCTGCAGTGGACATGCTGGAACGTAATGAGATTCAGCGTATCCTCCTGGTACGTCCTGCAGTAGAAGCCGGTGAAAAACTTGGCTTCCTGCCGGGTGATCTGTCACAAAAAATCGATCCATACTTACGTCCGCTTTACGATGCTCTGTATGAAATGCTAGGTTTTGAAAAAGTAGCTAAATTGATTGAACGTCAGATCATTGAAGTGGCACCACTGGCTTATATGCGTGGTCGTACCTTGAATCACTCCTTTGTGATTCTGGACGAAGCACAGAACACGACACCTGAACAGATGAAAATGTTTTTGACCCGCCTGGGCTTTGGCTCTCGTGCAGTGATTACCGGTGACGTGACCCAGGTCGACTTGCCACGTGGTCAGCAATCTGGTTTGGCCCATTCACTTCGTGTATTGGAAAATGTGAAAGAGATTCATATCACCCGCTTCCATTCCCGTGATGTGGTACGTCATCAGCTGGTTCAGAAAATCGTTGAAGCCTATGAGGGCTGGGATAGTGAACAACAACGTTTAACTGCCGAAGCACGTGCCGAACGCAAAGCACGTCAGGAAGCCTTGGTCGCTGAAAATGATGCGGCAGCTGACGCTCAGCATTAATATTTACTTTTAAGGATTTGTTTTGAAACTTAGTCTTAGTCTACAACAGGATTTTCAGGCACCTGAACTCGTGATTAAGCGTGCCTATATCAAGAAAGTTGTAGAAACTGCTTTACGTCATATCGGTACGCAAAGTGATTGTGAAATTGGTATTGCCTGTGTCGACAATGATGAAAGCCACAAACTGAATCTGGAATATCGCGGAAAGGACAAACCCACCAATGTGTTGTCTTTTCCAAGTGATCTTCCGGATGAAATGGCAGAAGTTTTGGATGCTTTTCCGATTGGAGACTTGGTCATCTGTATCCCAGTGGTATTGCGTGAAGCCGTTGAACAAGGCAAAGCACCTTTGACTCACTTTACCCATATGCTGGTTCATGGCACCTTGCACCTGATGGGCTATGATCATGAGACTTCAGATGAAGATGCAGAAGAGATGGAAGGCATTGAGATCGAGATTCTGGCAAAATTCGGTTTTGCAAATCCATATCTGGAAAGAGACTAAAATTTTCCGACTATAAAAAGTGAGCTTCGGCTCGCTTTTTTATGCCTGTAAATAGCAATCAAATCAATGCTATTTAATTCAACCAAAGCTGATAAAATACACCTCATAACAATAAAGATGATTAGCTAAAGTTCAGGATAAAAATGAAAAAGATTCTTCTCGTATTGCTACTCATGGGTACTTCCCTTCTATCTTCTTATGCAAGTTCAAAGACGCTATGTAAAGAAACCCAATTTCAAAAAGCAGATGAAGTCTGGACAGGTCATTATTATTTAAATGGCGTCATGGAAACAGGCTCTGAAATGCTGTTATTGCCTGAAGGTAAATTTAAATGGTATCTGACTTATGGAGCCCTAGATCAATATGCTGAAGGTAGATGGTGGAAAAATGGCAACTGCATCGGTTTAAAACCTGAGCGTAAATATAAAAAGCATCTGAGGATTTTTCCAAAGCATCTAAAAATTGAAGGCAAATTTTTAAATGTGATTTGGAACAGTTCCGGAGAACACGGTTATTATCATCGTGTGGAAGAATAATTTCAGAAATTAGTTAAAATTAGAAGTTACTATGCAATATGTCGTTATTTTTAAAGCTAAAATTAAGCAGTTAGACACAGATTACTTTGCCACTGCCCAACAGATGCGGGAAAAGGCCTTGACCCAGTTTCACTGTCAGCATTTTGAAAGTTTAACTGAAGGAATCACTGAGATTGCACTTTCCTACTGGAGCAGCCTGCAGGATATTCATGCCTGGCATCAGGACGCTGAACACCAGGCCGCGCAACAATTCGGTAAAGATAACTGGTATCGCTATTTCAGCGTGGATGTCTGTAAGGTATTACGCCATTATGAAACAGCGCCAGATTAACGCACTTCAAACTCGGCTTCTGCCGGATCAAAACGCCAGGTTCGGATAATTCGTAATTCTGAAATATCTTTCATTTTGGCATCGAAAGCACCAAACGGCGCAGCCTTACGTAATGAGGTTCGAGCAGCTTCATCCAATACAGTATGACCAGAAGATTCCAACAATCGAATCGCTCGAATACCCCCATTTTGATTCAGAATCACCATTAAGCGGACGTCACCCGCCAAGCGCTGTATACGGGCAGATTCAGGATAAAAACGATTCCCATAAAATTCGACTTTTTGACGGAATTTTTCCAGATAAGCTGCAGATACATCCTGCTTGGCTTGGATACCGTCAACAGTTTTAATTTTCTGCTGACGGCTAAAGTTTTTCTGGCGCTGCGTATATTGAGCTTCCAGACTCGCGACCATAGCAGCTTTGGCTTGAAGCTGGCTGTTGAGTTCTTCCTGACGTTTCTTGCGATGATTTTCTTCTGCCTGTTTCTGCCAGCTTAGGGTTGTCATCAGAACTTTTTCTTCAAAGCTCAACTCCTGTTTTTGTTGCAGCATATCTTGGCTGTTTTGAAGCATTGCTTCTTTTCCAGCTGCCTGATCCGGCATCGGCAATGGAGCATCACTGGACATACGATGCACTTCACGGAACTGACCGGAACCTTGCTGATCTGTTTGGGCAAGAAAATCAGCATGCTCGATTTTGTCATTACTGATTCGCAGGCTGACTGCAATTTCCTTGGTCGAAGTATCCTGTTCCGATGGCATTCCAAACTGCAGCATTAAAATCATGATATGTAACAATGCAGCAATCCCTACAGCACTGCTAAAAATTGGATCTTTCCACCATGATTTAACCAAGGGCATCAGGGTCATTCTAGTCACATTTTCAGGCTCAGCCAGGAGCCTTTATCCTTAATATCTTGCAAAGAAAATTTTTCAATATACAAATATTGATATATCTTTCACTTTGAGTAGATAGTGAGAGCTATATCAAATCTTCTACGTTGTATAAACAAAACACTAAAAATGGTGCAATTTATTTTGCTAAACTGCAAGCACACGCTCTTGTATTTTTTATACTTTTCGACAAGATACATGCTATCAAAAATATAGTTGCCAGGATGCTTCCATATGCAAACCATCATTTCCAATATTTCCAGACGCATTCGCCAGGTGTATCAGAAGGCGGAAGGGTTTATTGAAGATGAACGCGAGTTTCCCCTCTCTCAGGTATTTTTGAATGCAACTTTTCAGCGTTTTGTGACTGATAACGTCAAAGCCTTAAAAGATCTGCATGCGGATCTGCATGATGACTGGTTACGCTTATATGCAACACTTGATTACAATGGCATGGTCATTACTCTGTCTGTTGACCTGAAACTGGTACAAATGGAACTGAATAAAGACCGCCAGCTGATTGTTTTTGAACAGATTAGCGATACCCAAGTAATTGATGCTAAATACCCAAATGTGTTCTATAAAATTGGCGTACGTTGTGCCCTATTTTTCTATCAGCGTATCCTGAATAAAGATCCTCTCGGTATGATTCTGGAAAAGCTGGGTGTAATTAAAGTTGTTGATGACCTACTACATTTAGATCTTAACCGCTGGCTCGGTAAAAGCCGATCAGTGATTGATACTTTGTCTAAAGTACATGTCAATCATGCTGTATTACGTGAGGCTGAACTGGTCGTTATTGGGAATGTAAATTTAGCAGCCTTGTTCAGAAAGCTGTCTCAAGAAAAAGAAGAAAGCTGGGATGATGCAGATGAATTCAGTGAAAATCAGGTTACACCCATCAAGCAGAAACAAGATTCGTAAAGTGTTTAAGTTGTGAAACAACAATGAAAAAAATGACATGAATGATACACTTCTGCAAATTTTATCAGTTCATTCTCCCTCCACATTTTAGTCTGATAATAAAAGCTTGGCAGAAGTGACTGACTGCCCTTTCATACAGGAAAATTCACTTATGGCACAACACTTAATTAAAACTATTGGTATGACTGCAGGACTGACCACAGCACTGGTATTCACAGGCATGTCCAGTCAAGCGTTTGCCATGAGCCCATTCCAGGCGACTTATCAGTTTAGCTATAATGGCAAGAACATGGGATCGGCAACACGAACCTTAACTAAGTCAGGCAATAACTGGACTTATGTATTTGCAGCCAAGGCTGCCGCGATTGCTTCTGCGACAGAAACCAGTCATTTTACTTTTAATAATGGCAAGATTAATTCTAGCAATTTTAGCCGTAGCAGTAAGGTATTGGTTAATAACAATACCATGAGTATCAAGTTCAATCCGTCTTCTAAAACTATTCATACTAAAAAAGATGACAAGGCACGTTCATTTGCTTGGAGAGATGGTGCCCTGGATGAATTAAATGCCGAGTTACAGATCCGTGAAGACCTAAAAGCTTCTGGTTTAAAAAGCAATTATTACATTGCAGATGCTAAAGAACTGGAAGCACGTAAATTTGTTAAACAAGGTACAGAAAATATCAAAACCAATTACGGCACCTTTAGCACCATGAAAGTCGTAATGAAACATGACAAGCCAGGACGCGAAACCATCTTCTGGTTAGCCCCAAAACTTGATTATTTACCAGTCAAGGTAGCGCATGTCGATAAGAAAACTTCCTATGGTTTGTTACTCACTGGCTATAAAGGTCCAACGAACTAAGCATTTTTAACGATTTTCGCTTGATTTTTTCCGGGTGCTTTTTAAAATACGCTTTTGCTTGAAAAAGCATCTGGTCTTGAGGATTCTCCCGTGCACGCACTAGAACAGAAAATCTTAGCTGAAGGTATCGTTCTATCTGAAGAAGTTTTGAAAGTTGATTCTTTCTTAAATCATCAAATCGATCCTGTTATGATGCAGCAAATTGGTCAGGAATTTGCGCGTCTATTTAAAGATGCTGGTATCACTAAAATCATCACTATTGAAGCATCAGGGATCGCACCTGCTGTAATGGCTGGCCTTGAGCTGGGTGTTCCAGTGATCTTTGCACGCAAATATCAATCATTAACTCTGAAAGATGATCTGTATCGCTCTAAGGTATTTTCTTTCACCAAGCAAACTGAAAGTACTATTGCAATTTCTAAAAAGCACATCAACGCTGCTGATAAAGTACTGGTGATTGATGACTTTCTTGCAAATGGTCAAGCGGCTCTTGGCTTGGCAGACCTGATTCACCAAGCAGAAGCATCTGTCGTGGGTATTGGTATCGTGATTGAAAAATCATTCCAGCCGGGCCGTGACATTCTGCTTGAAAAAGGTTATCGCGTAGAATCATTAGCGCGTGTGAAATCATTAGCAAATGGTACGGTTGAATTTGTTCAAGAATAAAATTTCTTGACTTAAATTGAAAAAGAGTACTGAGGTGCTCTTTTTTTATATCCGTTTTTCTTGAATTGAAATATTTTTAAGACAACCATATTCTTCTATTGCTTCGTTTTTTCCTAAAAAATTTCAATTAAAAAATAATCATTAATATAAATTGCTTTACTTTCCGACAAGTAGACAATTTTTTAAAAAATTTTTATATAAAATAAGAGGCCTAACTATCTGCCAATAGTTAGACCTGTAAGAAAATCAAGCAAGTTATATTATTCTCCTACTGTGACAGTAATACTCCCAGTATTTACTGCACCAATTGCAGTAGTAGTAATAGTGTTGGCCACACTATTATCTACACCTTCTGCAATCGCACTTACAGAGGCATCAACTGCTCCAGCATTATAAGCAATATTCGCTACACTATAATTGCTTAAAGTTTTATTAACTTCCTCATCAAAAGTCCTATCCAGCGTTGTGCTCAATGTATCTGAAATATCCGCACTCGTTGTACTCTCCGAAATATCTTCTCCAATTGTTTCGTTATTGATTTCACTAGTTACATCAGTATATGCCCAATCTAGGGTTTCATTAAGTGTATTTGAAGTCACTGTACTCAAGCTACCTTGCGCGATTTCAATACTACCTGTATTAGCTGCACCCATTGCTGTAGTTTCAATTGTATTTTCAACTGAATTAACGACATCTTGAGTATCTGTTCCGAGATCTGTTCCTAAATTGGCATAAGCCTCTGTATTAACACTTGCATTGATATCAGCACTATTGACAGCCAGATTCAGGGCAGATCCATTTTCGACCTGCTGGGAAATTGCATCCAGAGATGCCTGTAAACCGGTATCTACCTCTACATTTGTGTCTTGAGCATATGCCATACCTGCACCAGACAGGAAGGTGACGGATAAAGCGATTGTTTTGATCGTGTTTTTCATCTTTGTTTTTCCTTTTCTAGTTTTGAAGCACTCCTCGCTAAGTACTTCTTTTACTAATGGGAGCGAGCCCACTTGTGAAACTATTAATCACGCAATGTGCTTGACCAATAGTTTTCAACAACTTCAGGATTGGCATCCCACAGCATGGATGTTTTCTCCTCGTCTTTTTCTTTGCTGTTTTTTTCCTGCTTCTCTTTTTCCTCTAGCATTTTGTCTGAAGAGTCTGGAGAGTGTTTTTTACTGATATATTTAATGAGATCCTGTTTACTTATTTCAGGTTCTGGATCAGGATTTTGGATTACCTCGGATTCTTTGTTTTTTGGTTCTTTGGTATCTTTACTCGGTGTATTGGTAGATTTGTTTTTCTCTTGAGATTGCTGAATATCGTCCGAGGTTAATTCCTGAACCGGGGTACTTGAATCTAGATTATTTTGTTGCTGATTTTTCTTATACTTATGCAAAGCCACCGAACTTCGGGTTAAGTTTAAACGTCCAAATTCTGGTGGAATTTCTGCACGACACTTCTCGAATACTGGTGGTGGAACGACCTGGCTCAGTAATTCAAAAGTGGCCAGATTCAACATCTGACGTAAAGCAAAATTCGTCGCTTCACGCTCACCTTTTCCGATCTGAATATTTAATAAGGTACGGCCGGTAAATCTTCCAGCGCTGATACCATAATCCTGTGCAGCAATCTGTTTCTGTAATGAGACATTCGCGACAACTTTACTGCTGCGTGTATCAGTCAGGGATAGATCCAAACCCACCATAATTCGGGTTTGACTGTAATTCGGTCCAACCCCCGCAATCTGCATGTCCAACCCGCCACCTGGAATAAAATCCAGGCTATTAATACTGCCCGTCACATAATAATCAGAGGCCTGGATTTGTCTTGGATCACGAATCCCCCACTTGGCCTCACTTTCAATAATACGAGGATCACGCCGGTTCATTACACTGACCCCAGACTGAAATAAGGCGGATTGCACCATATCTCCCGCGCCTTGGGTCACCATTTTTCCACTACCACCATTGGTTACGACGTCTTTACCTGTCTGGTCTAAAATTGCACCTACAGAAAAGCTGATGTCATTGCGTAATTGCCCCTTTAAGCAAGATAAGGCCATATCAAATGGAGTAAAAATATCAGTAATTGGCGGACCTTGTACCAGTTCTACCGGCTTTGAATTTGAAGATGCCAGGCCGGTACATCCTGTCAAGGATTGAGTAAAAATCAAAATGATACCGGCGGAAGATAAAGACCTTCCATACGGGAAATTCAGCATAGTGTTTCTCCCGGCTGGTTACTCACATTTGGGCAGCGTGGTGAATTCCGATTGGAATTAGAACTCACTGGAGCTTCATTGAATAATTCACTGGAAATATTTACACCATTATCTGAGCCCTCCACCGTAATATTATTGGTTGGAGTATTCACAGTGCCGATAGAATTTGAAGAGGTGTTATATACGGTAGTTCTTGCTTTTCCAAAACTTTCATAATAATCAGACTCTCTGAGTTCAATCAGATTTGCCTGTGCCAGATGCTCATTAGAACGTGCAGGTGATGCTTTCCAGCGCTGAGTCCACTCATCTGATGTAGCATAAGCGTTGCTCAAAAAAAACAAACACAATAAACCCGCATTGATGACCAATATTTTCATACCCTTAGTATCCTCTGATTTAGTATGTTTATTCGTTTTCTGCTTAATTAAGATTTAATTTATCTGACAAAAATTAGATCATATAAAAATTTAAAAATTACGTTTAATTATTATTCACATACTTTTTGATTTTTAATTAAATTCAAGCTATTGTTTTCATTTAATATTAATTATTTTGATCAATCCTTTTATTTATAAAAAATATTTTATAAATATTTTCAAACCATAAATTTATTTTTAAAAATTAGTTTAAATAATATTTTAGAAGTATTTATAAAATTATAAAAAATACTTTAATCAAGGAAATATTTATGATGATTTTCACGATCATTTATTAATAATTTTTCATTTTATAAAAGTTTATATTTTAATCATCCTTAATAAATCACTTTATTAAGAAATATAATTAACCGATTATATGAAAACTATTATCTAAATACATTTTTTTGTTCCTTAAAAACTCTCAAAACAAAATACTCAATATAGATACTCAATACCTCTACTAAACAGCCCTTAATTTCAATTTATGATGATCATGTTATTTAGTGTAAAAAGATGACAAGTAAATTATTTTTTATAAGGAATAGAAAAGATACTTTGAAGATATTATTTTTAGTATCTTTAGATTATCAGACAGCTAAAAATTGAAAGAATTTCCAAGATGGATTTCGATATAAAATAATTTACAGCACAAATACAAAGCCTTATCAAAGTCTCCTCTACAATCAGATTGGCAGGAAATGTCCCTGACATCAAAATATAAGACAGACATACTGTAGAGCTGTCATATATCCACCTGATTAGGCAAAATGACAAATCATAAATAGGCTGAACATCAGCCCATAACAATCATTGATGGAATACCTTATGCAATGTCCTAAATGTGGCTCAACAGATATTGAACAACGTGATCATGAGCAAAATCTGAAAAAAATTGGCGGTCTACTCATGACCTCTGCAGGTGCAACGGCGGGAACTGTAGGTGGCGCAGCTTCAGGTGCGTCGATTGGTGCTGCGATCGGGACTGTGGCAGGCCCACTTGGTGTAATTGTCGGCGGAACAGTCGGGACTTTCGTTGGCGCAATTAGTGTTGGGATTACTGGTGGTGTGGTCGGTAACTTCTTGGGTAAAAAAGCTGGTGTAACCGTGGATCGCAACCTGTTTCTGGATTATCGTTGCCTGAAGTGCAAATACCGCTTTAATATTCAGGCAACAACTGCTCAGGCACTGGAAGTGAATAAAGAAGATTCTGAGGAATCGAGTAATCAGGACAATAAAGCCTGAAACTTATTGTCCTGATTGAGAATTATTAAATCTGATTTAACTTTAAAGCTATTTCTGCCAAGCGCTTACCCTGTGCTTCACATAGTACCTTTTCATCCTGGCTTAGTGCCTGATCATGGCGTGCACCACTAACGTGGCTGGCGCCGTAGGGTGTACCACCCGTTTTAGTATTTGATAATGCTGGAACAGCATTACTTAGTCCCATGATCATCATACCGTGGTGGAACAACGGCGGAAGCATACTCAGCAATGTACTTTCCTGGCCACCATGCATTGCACCAGAGGCTGTGAACACGCATGCTGGCTTAGCATGCAAAGCTCCATTCAGCCAAAGACTGGTGGTTTGATCCCAGAAATATTTCATTTCAGCAGCCATATTGCCAAAACGTGTTGGCGAACCCACTGCCAAAGCAGAACAGTTCGCCAATTCATCTAGCGTACAATAGATATCCCCTTCCGCTGGAATACTCGCCTCTGCTTCTTTTACCACAGTGGAAAGATTCGGCACTGTTCTGACCTTCACTGCCATACCTGCGGATTCAACCCCATTGGCAATCAGATGTGCCATCTCTTTGACTGAACCATATTTGCTGTAATATAAAACAAGGACATAAGGTTGCATATGATGAATGTTCGATACTAAAAAAAGAAAACTATACGGTATTTTTCTGTTTTTTTGGGTAAGCTGAACCAGAAAATTCATGATGTATAAGAAATTGAGACAACAAGCGCATGATCGTTGAATACTTAAAGAAACTACCTTTTTATGAAAAACACTGGTTTCAATTTATTTTATTTGTACTTAGGCGCTTTGAGGCGGATCGTTGCCGTGAACAGGCAGGCTCATTAACCTATACTACTTTGTTTGCTGTAGTACCAATGCTGACGGTTTTTCTGGTGATCATCTCTTCAATTAAGGCATTAGAACCTGCACGTCAGCAACTTCAGGAAATGATCTATACCAATTTCCTGCCTAAGACCACCATTGCCTTTGATAAAGCCCTGAGTGCTTTTACTGACAAATCCAGCAATCTGACCATCATCGGGATCCTGTTCCTGTTTATTACCACCGTGATGATGCTGACCAGTATTGAAACAGTATTTAACCGGATCTGGCGTGTCACGGAAACACGTGGCGGGATTATCGGCTTTATGCGCTATTGGACCATTATTTCTTTGGGTCCAATTTTACTTGGTAGCGCTTTCGTGATTTCTTCAACTGTAGCGTCCATGAATGTACTGAGCAATAACTTTGCCGGCTACGAATTGAATGGTGCTTTTATACTGTGGCTCATTTCATTTTCTTTGACGATTATCGGCTTCTTTATCCTGAACTGGACCATTCCTAACCGCAGTGTACCGATCAAATCTGCATTCGTGGGCGGTTTATTTAGTGCAGTGGTCTTTGAACTCTTAAAGAACCTGTTTGGCTTTGTCATGTCCAATTTCACCAGTTATGAAATTGTCTATGGTGCTTTTGCAGCGGTGCCTATTTTCCTGCTCTGGATTTATCTGTCCTGGAATATTGTCCTGCTCGGGGTTGAAATCAGTTATGCAATCACGGCATTTGAATCAGGTCAGGATTGTAAAATCCATCCAATTCTAATGTTACTGGATTTACTTGAGCTGTTTTACCGCAAGCAGAAAACTGGAGAAAGTATTAGTGAAGCACAGGCACTCGAAGTTTTAGGACGAGATGAAATTGGCCGCCTGCCAAGCTATATCAGCATGTTTGAAAAACAGAATCTGATTAAACGTACTGAAGATAATGAATATGTCTTGGTACGTGATCTGGATCAGGTCAATTTCTGGGATTTTTACCTCAAACTTCCTTATGCCCTGCCACACACACATCAAATTGAAAATCTTCAGATCAATGACCTCTGGATGCAGCGACTACAACCCAAATTACGAGAAGCAGATCATTATTTAGCGGAAAATCTGGGTATTCCCCTTTCAGAGCTGTTTAAGCAAAAGGAAATGCAGAATGAAGCTCAAACTCCACCCAAGCCTTAAACACTTTAATAAAAATCCTCTCTTATGAGAGGATTTTTTTTTGGGAATTATATAAGTAAGTTTTTCAGTAAAAATTTTCACTGCGTTATTCACGCTTTTTTAAACACTATTGATAACCAATATTTTAAGGAGCTACTTTTATATTTTTCGGCTTTAGCCATCCCTGCAAACTTACTAACACAACACCCAGCATGACCATGATCGTGCCAATAATAAAGTTCATCTCAACTTCTTCATCCAATAACAGAATTCCAAAAATCATACCAAACACCGGCGTTAGAAAAGAAAATACACCCAGACGTGAAGCCAAATATTTTTTCAGCATCCAGAACCAGATCAGATAACTGGCAAAAGAAATGACCACTGTATGGAAAATCAGACTAGAAATAGATAAGGTTGTCCAGTTCACCGTTGCTTGTCCTGTCATCCAAGCAAGTGGTAACAGCAGCATGCCGCCCATCAAGAGCTGATAGAACAAAGTTTGTGTTGCTGGAGCTTCAGCTAATCGTGTTAATCGAACACTCACAGTGGTAGCAGCCCAAAATATACCAGCCATTAAAGCCAACAAATCTCCCCAAAGCATACTGGCTTGCATAGCCTGACCAGTGTGGCTACGAAATAAGAAACTCACCACGATCCCGCTAAACGCAACGAGAATTCCACCCCACTGTAATGGAGATAAATGTTCTGAAGGAAGTTTCCAGTGCAATCCCAATGCCACAAAAATTGGTGCGGTATATAGTAATACGATGGTATGTGAAGCAGAGGTATAACGCAGTGCTTCAGCGACCAGGTAAAACTCTAAAGCGAACAATACCCCGACCAGCAAACCTGCCGGAAGATAGCTACAGCTCCATAGCTGGCGCCTTACACCTGCTTGAATCAAAGGATAAACCATTAATGCAGATAAGGCTGAACGTAATGCAATCTGCATCAAGGCTGAAATATCTGGTGCTGCCAGCTTAAGCATTACCTGCTGTAGTCCCCATAACAGACACAGGACAAACATAATTAACGAGGCTTGCGCATCAAGCGCTTTACGCTGCTCCACAATTTCAACTCTACGCACACTATCAAAGATGTACACTATAAATCTGTCAGAAATAAAAGATATACTTTAAAACAGACAAATAATCGCATTATTCAGGCAATTCACCGTGAGAAGCAATAAAACAGTCGCTCAAGATATCAAGCAACTTAGAACCAATGATGATATTGACGCAGCTCTGTGGATTAATTTTCGTGAAGACCCGGCTCTGTCAGTCTATCCATTGCATGATCATGCTTGGGGAGAGTTTATCTATGCTTTTAATGGCATCATGGAAGTGAAAATTGGGCATATTGATTATATTACCCCTCCGCCTTACGGTGTATGGCTACCACCTAACTTACAACATAGTGGTTTAAATCGTACCGATGTTTCACATGGAACTTTTTATATTCATGAAAGTTTATGTACAGGTTTACCAAATCAGCCGGGAATCTTATTAACCAGTCCTCTGGTCACTTCACTCTTGCAGCATTTAAAATTACATCCGACTAATGTAAGGTCAGAAGAGCATCAACGTTTATTACACGTGCTGCTTGATCAACTTAAACAGGCACAGATGATTGGCAGTTATTTGCCGCATACTGAACATCCTCAACTCAGGAAAATTCTGGATTACCTACATCAAAATCCAGAGAATAACAGTACCTTGCAGCATTTGGCAGCTATGCATAACTTGACTGAACGCACCTTGGCGCGCTACTGCCAGAAGGAGCTGAGAATGTCACTCAATGAATGGCGGCAGCGTCTGAAAGTCATCAAAGCCATGTCGATGCTGAAACAGCAAAAAACTGTAGAAAATATTGCCTTTGATCTGGGCTATGCCAATGCCTCAGCCTTTATTCAGATGTTTAAGCGCTGGATGGGCTATACACCCGATCAATTCAGGAAGATTCATCAAGCCAGTTAAAAATTTTAAATAAAAATAAAGGAGCCTTTCGACTCCCTTATTTCCACATAAGATTCAGCTTATTTCACAAAGGTGGTCCAGATATATTCCTGGTTTTTACCCTTTAAGGTCATTTTCAACTGTTCACCGGATTGCAATGCTGCTACACCCGCCGGCGTACCAGTCATTACCACGTCCCCTTCTTCTAAGGTAAATACCTGACTGATATCTGCCAGCAATGTTCCCACATCAAAGATCAGTAAAGCAGTATCGCCTTTTTGACGCAGTTCATCATTTACGTGCAGCGTATAGTGTACATCTTTCCAGTCATTTACTACGTCTTCAACTGACACCCAGTCAGAGAGCAGGCAAGCGCCATCATAAGCCTTGGCACGTTCCCATGGCTGGCCTTTTTTCTTAAGGCCATCCTGCAAATCACGTAAAGTCAGATCCAGACCCAAAGTCACAGCACCCACTGCTTCTAAAGCTTTTGCAGGATCAGTTTCATTTTTCAGGGTACGGTCAATACGCAGGCTCAGCTCACATTCATAATGACAGCTGCCCAGATCACGATTCCATTCAATTCCTGCATCCAGATCGCCTAATGCACTTGGTGGCTTGATAAACAGGACCGGTCGGTCCGGAATGGCATTACCCAGCTCTTTGGCATGATCTGCATAACTGCGGCCGACACAAACGATCTTGGATGGACGTGTACTCATGATTGACTATTTTCCCTTTTAAATGTTGAAATTATTTCTTGAAAGTACGTTCGAAAATGCTTTGTTCGGTGGCATCGGCAAAGGCGCGTTTAGGTACGATCACCACGGTACGATTTTTAAGTTCCAGCATATAGGTCAGCTTGCCTTTGGCAAAGTTTTGCACTTCACTGTAATGCACGATCTTGTTGCGGCCATTATGGAAGATTTCGGCATGGTCCTGATACAGGTCAATACCTTGCTCGCTCTTGCCGAACTGGTATTTTACAAACTGGCGTTTGAACATCATCGGCAGGAACCAGTAACGCATGATGCCCTGTAAAAGCAGGAAGAATGCACCCAGTGCCACGTAATAACGCCCTACCCCATCAAAGCCCATAGAAAAGCCCCAGATGATGATCCCGACACTTACCAAAGGAGTCAGAAATCGGCTGATCTGCTTTTTGCCAAAAGTAGCCAAAGCAAATCCATCCTGAGATTCTTCTAAAGTCAGAAAATAGCGGGTCGATAAAGTCGGTGCTGACTCAGTCATAGCATCACATCAAAATATAAAAATCCTTGGCTCATACTATATCAAATTCACTGCTATCCCCATTAGCAAAATGTATTCGGAAATGAATTACATATCTTTGCTTCCGCTCATTATAAAAATCGTTTTTAATCCACAACTATCAGAATAATAAAATGCACAACAGGACGTTGTATGAAATCACTAAAATCATGTCTGCTTCTTTGCCTCTGCACGACTTATATTCCTTTCAGCTGGGCGAAAATTATTCCCTGGACGCCGGCACTTCCGAGCAGTATCGATGTCTTTTCCGGTAGTCCACAGCAGCTAGCGGATTTGACCGGTGACCGACTATTCATCTATGCACATCCTCGACAATCCTTACAGCTTCCAACCTTTAAGCAGGCAGCTGCTCAAAGTGTGCAATTTTATAGCAGTGCGGTGGTATTACCGATTCCTGAGGTTCAGGTTAAAAAACATCTTTTAAATTATCAGGGCTATGCCGGCCTGTTTCCAGCGCTCAAGTCCGCTCAGATTGTGGAATCCCGCGGACATATCCAGCAGGTGCGTTATCAGGTACATATTCCTACGCCCATTCCAGTACTGAATTTCAAGGAAAATGTGGTGATGCAGCATCAGGTGTCAGAAAACAGTATTGAGACTTTGATTGTGGATGCCCCGATTCCTTATGGTGCTGGACGGCTGGAATGGTTTGCACTTGGAGCAAATAAAACCTTGGTCACCGTGACGCAATGGGGCGACTTAAATCAGCCGAAAGGCTTTCTGTTTAGCAAAATTTTAAATGCCTTACCTGAAGCTGAACTGGGTATTCCTGCTGGTACCAATGCTTTCCTGCTTGAAGCTTTACAGCAACGTTTTAAATCCCAGTCGAGCATTCCATTATCTGCAAGCCAGATCCCGCAAGTACATTTTAATGGCGGGCAAATTCAGAAGATCACTCAACTGAGTCAGCAGTCTGCCCAGCCTGTCAGCTTTATTCTGCCTGCACGTCAGCTCAAATATAGTCAAACCTCAGAAAACATGCGTTTTAGTAGCAGTTTTCATTATTATCCACAACCGGTTCAGAAACTGCAGCCTTGGCTTGCAGCTGATGCCAGTCAGCAATTATTCCCACGACAGATTCGTAAAGTGGAACTCAATCCAGTGAATCGTCAGCAGATGGATGCTAACTATAAGGTATCGGTTGGGTTGGGAGTGATCCAGATTCCATTCAATTTCAAGCTTCGTTATCAACAGCCCTCGCCTTTACAAAGCCAGTTTGATGCGATTGGCGGAGATTTAAAATTTGTAAAGGCAGGAATGAAACTGCTACCACAAGCTCATGGCACTTTATTTCAAATGACCAGCAGCATGAAGATTCATGATCAAGCCCCATTTTTATTACGTGCGATGCGCAGTATGCCTTATCACGATATTCTGCCAGCTGTTGGAGCAAATACGGTCTATGCACTTAAAGTACAGCAAAAGCTGAAGTAAATTTAAAAGCAGTTATTGTTTTTTTATATCTATAAATCAAAAACTACAGACGTAAAAAAACCGCATCAATATGCGGTTTTTTTGAGAATTCTTATCAAGATTGGTGCGCTCAGAGAGATTCGAACTCCCGACCCCTTAGTTCGTAGCCAAGTGCTCTATCCAGCTGAGCTATGAGCGCGACGTCTTGATGGGGTGCATTATATATGTTTTTCTAAACTTGTTAAGTCTTTTTTAATAAAAACCCAACCGAACGTACAGTAAATAAACGATATGGTTAAATTCAGGTTTTATCGGTGAATTTTCCTGCAGATTTATATCTAAAAGCAATTAATAGCGTATCAGCTTTCGACCTTAAGCTAGTTTAGCTATCAGATTCATAGCGGCATAGCGAAAATTAAGCACTGGCATTTGAGCCTAATTCCAGAAAATTTCAGGCACAAAAAAACCGCAACATGTGCGGTTGATTGTTCAAGTTGGTGCGCTCAGAGAGATTCGAACTCCCGACCCCTTAGTTCGTAGCCAAGTGCTCTATCCAGCTGAGCTATGAGCGCGTAACTTGTGTGCCTAGGTTGGCAATACGTTTTTCTGCTTAACTTACTTGGTGCGCTCAGAGAGATTCGAACTCCCGACCCCTTAGTTCGTAGCCAAGTGCTCTATCCAGCTGAGCTATGAGCGCGCGACATAAGTAAGCGTGGCGGTGAGAGAGGGATTCGAACCCTCGATACAGTTACCCGTATGCGTCCTTAGCAGGGACGTGGTTTCAGCCACTCACCCATCTCACCGTAACGTGCCGCCATAATACAAATTTCGGCATAGCACTGCAAGCAAAGCTTTAAAAAAAAGTGCAGTTTTTTGCTCAATTAAATACTTTTTAAACAATTCATCTGTTTTTCTACACTTATTGCGCGAAAAAGCTCCGCTTTCTATCCAATAGTCGAAAATCCGCCGAAAAACGGAAACTTAAACAGATTATTGCAATCATTTACGTGCAGTCTGAGCGCACATGTCTTATGCTAATCGCATCTCCTAGGAAAATTTAAAGACATGATGAAAAATTGGGTCGATCCTGAAGCAAAAGCTGAAGCTGAACGTTATGACAACCCTATCCCAAGTCGCACGCTGATTTTAGAAACCATAGAAAAGAATAATGCCCAGTCGCATGCCGACCTGGTGGAACATTTTGAAATTGCAGATCAAAAAAGTATTGATGCCCTGAGTCACCGCCTGATTGCCATGGTGCGTGATGGCCAGTTAATGAAAGATGGTTATAAATTCCAGATTGCTACTGAACAACCGGAATATGAAGCCACGGTGTATATTAATTCTAAAGGCATGGGTACAGCCAATATTTCCGGTCAGGATGATTTGTTACTGCCCGAGCGTGAATTGCGTCAGGTCTTTAATGGTGATCGCGTTAAAGTCCGCCAAACTTCAGTCGACCGCAAAGGTAAGGCCTGGGGTTTTATTACTGAAGTAGTACAACATCGTGTCAAACAGGTTATTGGTAAAGTCTGCCAGCATGAAGGTGAATATTTCGTACAACCTGCCAGCCCGAATGCGCATCAGCCGATCACCCTAGAAAAAGAACTGATTGAACATGCTCAGGTTAAAGTTGGTGATTCGATTCGTGTTGCGATTGATACTTACCCAACCAAAGAAGAATTTGCGACTGCGCATATTATCCAGTCAATGGCAGATAAAGCAGATACGGAAATCATCATTCCACAAACCATTCTGGAATATGGCCTGCCTTACGAATTCCCTGATGAAGTCATCAAAGAAGCAGAAAGTTTTAAAGAACCAAATGCTAAGGATCGAGAAGGTCGTATCGACCTGCGTGACCTGGCCTTAGTCACCATTGATGGTGAAGATGCCCGCGACTTCGATGATGCGGTGTATGCAGAGAAACGTCCTGGCGGTGGTTATCGTGTTGTCGTGGCAATTGCAGATGTGAGCCATTATGTCCGTGTTGGCAAGCCACTGGATGACGAAGCTCAGGAACGTGGTACATCGGTTTACTTCCCGCATTATGTCTTGCCGATGCTGCCTGAAGCACTCTCCAATGGCTTATGTTCCTTAAACCCGCATGTTGACCGTCTCTGTATGGTCTGTGATTTAAAACTGTCACGTGCAGGCCGTGTGACCAGTTTTGAGTTCTATCCTTCTGTGATGCATTCCAAAGCGCGTCTGACCTATAACCAGGTTGCGCAATATTTTGATGGTGACAGTAACGCGATTACTGAAGATCGTGATGTACGCAAATCACTGAATACACTGTTCCAGCTGTATCAGGTGCTGAAAGAATTGCGTGCAGATCGTCATGCGATGGAATTCGAAACTGTCGAAACCTATATGACTTTCGATGAGCTGGGTGGTATTCAAGAAATTCTGCCACGCACCCGTAATGATGCGCATAAGCTGATTGAAGAGTGCATGTTGCTCGCCAACGTGGCGGCGGCAGAATATGCGCTGAAAAATGAAATTCCAATGCTGTACCGTGTGCATCAGCCACCAGAATTTTCCCGTATTCAGAAAGTGCGTGACTTCGTCAAGCTACTCGGTCTGAAATTCCCGGAACAGCCCACCCAGAAAGATTATCAGGAAGTGATTGAAGCGACCAAAGACCGTATTGATGCCCCAAGTATTCATGCAGTCCTGTTACGCTCAATGATGCAGGCATACTACGGCGCGAAGAATGATGGTCACTTCGGTCTGGCATATGATGCCTATACGCATTTCACTTCGCCGATCCGCCGCTACCCTGACCTGTTGTTACATCGGGCGATTAAAGCGCAATTGGCACAAAAACCATATCCGATTTCGGGTGCATCGCTGGATGATGCCGGTGAGCATTTCTCTTCAACTGAGCGTCGTGCTGATGAGGCTTCACGTTCTGTAACGACCTGGTTGAAATGTCACTACATGCAGCAGCATCTGGGTGAAGAATTTGTTGGCATTATCAGTGCGACTGCGGAATTTGGTCTGTTTGTCACCCTGAAAGATCTTTATGTAGATGGCATGGTACATGTCAGCCAGCTCGGCGATGATTTCTTTATCTTTGATCAAAGCAGCCAAAGCCTGGTCGGTCAGAACCGTGGGCAAATCTTCGGTCTGGGGGATGAAGTCAAGATCAAGGTTGCCGGGGTGAATCTGGAAGAACGTAAGATTGACTTTGAACTGGTACAACAGTTAACCCATGCTGGCCGTCAAATCCGCGCCCGTGCACCACGTGTCGCAGAGAAAAAGCCTTTAGTCCGTCCGGAAGCTACTGAACAAGTCTTTGGCAAACATGAACGCGAGTCCAAAGCCAAAGATAATGCAGATGGAGAACAACCCATACGACGCAAAAAAGACAAAGGAAAACCCAGTTCCTACAGCAAAAAGCCTGCTAAAAAATCTGCAGGAAAGCCTGAAACAAAGGATAAAGGTAAAGTAAAGAAAAAAGCCAAAGTGAAAAAGAAAAAATCCAATGCAAAGCCAAAGGGTGAATAATTTTCACAGTTAAAAAGAGCGCTACGGCGCTCTTTTTTTTATTTATAATCAATATAATAACTATAAGGAAAATTAGAAAAATGGATGTACTAAATATCATAACATTAGTTATTTCATTACTAGCTTTACTCGTAACCTATGCAGTATTTAAGTCAGATCAGCAACCACAAATTCTTATTTTTGCTACGCCTCATTATGGAAAAGAATCTGTAATTCAACTTCATGTTAAAAATATCGGCAAATCCATCGCTCACAATGTAAAAATCTTTAGCAATCAGCCTGTCCCTCGTGCAGCATTCGGAATTGAAAAGTTAAATTCTGATAAACAGTATTTTAATACTGGTATTTTTAAAAGTGGAATCAAAGTATTTCCACCTAAACAAAGCTACATATACGATTGGCGACAATATGGAGGCCTCAAGGAATCATTAAATAATACTCCCATCACTTTCACGGTGACATATTCTTATAAACATCCTTTAAATCTTTGGAAAACCAAAATCATTAATATCTCTACAATTGATATAAATGAACTAGAGTCGCTTCCCTCTTCCAATGGAGGCTTATTAGAACAATTGAAAAATATCAATAAATCATTAATAACCTTAAATCAAAAGATTGAGAAAAAACTATAGATATCTTGATTTCCTAGCTTAAAACCCCTACATCTAGATTTAACATAGGAAATAAATCGGCAGACCGACATGACTTTAGAAAAGGCAACTTTGCCTGTTCCACAATTTGATCAGCTTACACTAGCAGAACTGAAACAAAAGATTGAAAGCTGTATTGCTGAAGGTCAAAAATTCCTGAATGAACTTAACGAAATACCGGATTCAGCTCAGGAACAGCTTGCCATTTTGGAACATGTCGACACACTTGAAAATAATATGAGTGAGGCTTGGGGCATTCTCTCGCATCTCAATGCCGTGAAAAACAATGCGGAAACGCGTGAAGTTTATCAAGCCTTATTACCGGGCTTAAGTGAATACTATACCCAACTCGGCCAACATACGGCACTGTATCAAACTTATCAGCATGTGCATGATGCACCGGTATTTACTGACCTGCCTGCAGCACAGCAAAGTGCCATTAAACTGGCACTGCGCGACTTCAAACTTTCGGGCGTGGCGTTAGAAGGTGAAGCGAAAAAACGTTATGCAGAAATTTCCGCACGTTTATCTCAGCTATCTTCAGATTTTTCCAATCATGTATTGGATGCGACTCAAGCCTACTTCAGACCATTAAATGAGGATGAACTGGCAGGCTTATCGGCAAGTAATATTGAACTGCTCAAACAGTATGGCAAACAGCATGAATTGGATCAGCCCGTAGCCACTCTAGATTTCCCATCCTATTTAGCCATTATGACCCATTCAGAAAACCGCAGTCTGCGTGAGGAAATCTATAAGGCCTATACCACACGTGCATCAGATCAGTCCGACAAGTCTGAATTTGACAATACAGCTGTGATGGAAGAAATCCTGAGTCTGCGTCAGGAAATGGCTGTACTCCTCGGCTTTAACAACTATGCTGAATATTCACTGGCCAGCAAAATGGCACCAAGTGTTGACGCCGTAGATGAGTTTTTACGTGATCTGGCTGAACATGCGCGTGCGCCTGCTGAAAAAGAGATTGCCGAGCTGAAAGCAATTGCAGCAGAAGATGGTATTACCGAGCTGCAACCTTGGGACAGCAGTTATTATTCTGAAAAGCTGAAAATGCAGCAGTTCAACCTGTCACAGGAAGCACTGAAACCTTATTTTCCGACCCCAAAAGTAATTCAAGGTCTATTCAGCATTGTGAACCGTCTGTATGGCATTCAGGTCATCGAACGTGAGGCTCCACTTTGGCATCCGGATGCACATTATTTTGAACTGGAAGATCAGGGTGAAGTCATCGGTGGTTTCTACTTTGACCTGTATGCCCGTCAAGGTAAACGTGGTGGTGCATGGATGAGTGGTTTCCGCTCTCGCATGCGTACCCATGACGGCGTACAAAAGCCCATCTGTTATATGGTCGGCAACTTTACCCCACCGGTCGGCGACAAACCTGCCCTGCTAAGCCATGATGAAGTGATTACCCTGTTCCATGAATTTGGTCATGGTCTGCATCATATGCTGACTGAAGTAGACAATATCTCTGTTGCTGGTACACATGGTGTGGCTTGGGATGCAGTTGAGTTACCAAGTCAGTTCATGGAATTCTGGGCCTGGGATCAGGACAGTCTAAATCTGCTCAGCGAGCATATAGAGACCAAGGAAGTCCTACCAGCAGATTTGCTGAAAGCCCTGCTAGATGCCCGTTTCTTCCAGTCAGGCATGCAAACCTTACGTCAATTCGAGTTTGCCCTGTTCGATCTGTCCATTCATCGTGCCAATCCAGCTTTGAATGCTGAACAGGTTCAGGCGACCTTGAATGAGATCCGAGACAAATATGCCGTGTTGCCAACGACACCGTATAACCGTTTCCAGCATAGCTTTAGCCATATCTTTGCAGGTGGCTATGCTGCTGGATATTATTCTTATAAATGGGCGGAAGTACTGGCCAGTGATGCCTTTGACCGTTTTGAAACAGAAGGTATTTTCAATACTGATACGGGTCATGCTTTCCGCAAGAACATCCTGGCAGTCGGCGGCAAAGATACTGCACTGGATGCTTTTGTAAACTTCCGGGGTCGTGAGCCGAAAATGGATGCCCTACTCCGTCATCAAGGTTGGACGAATACGGTAAAAAATGCTTAAACTAGCTGTTTAAATTAATCAACAGGTGAGTATGATGACCATCAAACGTCGTTTCATTGCAGGTGCTAAATGTCCAAAATGTCAGGCGATGGATCGGATTGTCATGCTGACCTCCGGCGAGAATGAATGGATTGAGTGTATTGAATGTGGCTATGAGGAAAACCGTCCAACCCACGTTGAGCAACCTGAAGTTCCTGCTGTACCTGATGAAGTGGGTGTGATTCAGTTTAAACCGCGTTAAGTATAGAAAAATAAATAAGGTTGAACATATGAGTGTAGAGCAAAGGCATAGTTCTAAACTTTTAGTGGGGATTATTGGGGCTTTCGTTACTGTCGTGATTCTGGTATTTGCTTATCAGTGGTTCAGTGCATCTTCATCTCAGGAAATACCTGAACAGGAAACTGTAACAGTTACTCCTGCTCAAGAGCCTATTAAGACTGAGGCAACAGCTCAAGTAGCTCCAATTGAAACAGAAGCAAATCTTGCCAATCGATTGGTACAGGACGATCTCATTAAAGCTCCAGTACCTGAAAACCCTGCACTGGCCAAAGAGGAAATCTCCCGTCTGGAAGATATCCAGTCACAGCTAGATGAGCAAAAAGCCATGCTAGATGCTCAGCATAAGGATGCCGATGAACTGATCAGGCTGAAGGAAGAACAGATCAAGCTGCTGGAAGCCCAACTTGCAGAAAATTCATAATTTTTGATCAAATAGTTCGCTAGAATATTCCACAATCTTCTAGCGATGCTTTCTTATGCCCAGCGCAGCCCCTTCTGATCTGATTAAAGCCATCCTTTTGCTTACCTGCTCGGCTTTGCTGTTCTCTATGATGGGGGTGTGTATTCGTTATGCTTCACATACGGTTGATAACGCAACTGTCGTATTTTTCCGTAATGCGGTAGGTATGTTGTTATTCCTACCTTTGCTGCTCAGTAAAGGTGTTGGTTTCTTTAAAACTGAAAAGTTATGGATGCATGTCTGGCGTTCTGTGGTGGGTTTAATGGCAATGTATGGTTTCTTCTATGCCATTGCCCATCTCAAGCTGTCTAATGCCATGGTGTTTACCTATTCCTCTCCAATTTTCATTCCTTTTATTGCCTGGCTATTTTTAAAAGAAAAGATCACCAAAGCGATGCTGCTTGCCGCTGCTATCGGATTTATTGGTGTCTTGTGTGTAACAAAGCCAGATTCGGGGCTGTTTAATCTCATGTCAGTGATTGGACTCAGTGCCAGTTTTTTAGCAGCTATGGCTTTTGTCACTGTACGTGCGCTGACAGATACTGAACCACCAGAACGAATCGTGTTCTATTTTTGCTTTATTGGCACACTGGTTTCAGTGATTCCGATGTTCTGGCACTGGCGCCCTTATCATCTGACTGAACTGGCTTATCTGATTGCAGCAGGCGTTTTGGCTAATATTAGCCAGATCCTGATGTCCAATGCCTACAAGCTGGCACCTGCCGGACAGATCGGACCTGTCAACTATGTGGCGATCATCTTTGCCGGAATTTGGGGCTATATCTTCTGGAAAGAAATCCCCGATCTTATGAGCCTGCTTGGACTGGCTCTGATTTTCTCAGCCATTTTACTGTGTAGCCCCCTATTACAAAACCACTTTAAACGAAATCATCCGTCCTCTTAAAGGCAGCAATAAAAAAGCACCCGTAGGTGCTTTTTTAATATCCGGTGTTAGTGATACCAGCCGAACAGCTTGAACAGGTAGGGTACATAGGCAATGATCAGCATTGCTGGCAGTAATACAATTACTGGTAGAATCCAACGCTCATAGCGGTAATAGAAGGACAAATGTCGTACCTCTGCATCTGCTTCTGCCACTTCAGCATCGCCAATCGACTGCCGGGCCAGCAGATGATTCAGTGCTACTGGTGGCGTCACATACCCTAGTTCAAAGCCAATCAGGGTGATCATCCAGAAATGTACCGGATGAATACCATATTGGTACGCTACGGGTGCTACCGTTGCGGAAATCAGAATCACGGCGCCGAACGGATCCATGATCATGCCCACAAAGATCATCAAACCAACAATCATAGTAATGACCAGAATCGTGCTGTTTATATCTGTCGGGAAAGCTTCCATGATTTCCAGACGTTCCAGCAAACCGCCAACGCTGACAGACAAAGCCATCAAAATGACCAGTGCACCGATATGCCCTACTGTTTCACTGCTGGAGATATGCATGGATTTCCAGAAACCGAACTGACGTAAGGATGAACCAGGTGACGATTCAGGCTGTGCCGCTGTACCACCAATCCCATTCAGATTCATATTAAGACTTTCATCCCAATGTCCTACTGGTGGTATTGGTGCAGGGTGATGGCGCAGTTTGTCATACAGTACAATCATTAACAAAATGACTGGCATCATCACTGGTGCAGTGAACTCGTTCAGATTGGTCGACAATGCATATTTGTAGAACATCCAGATCAGTACAAAGATCACGATGTATGGAATCACAGCCAGGAAGGCACGACCTGATTGTGGTGCTGCTACGCCTGCTGGGGCAATACGAAACTTGCTTTCAGCAAAAAACAGTGAAATTACCAGGAACAGGGTCGAACTTAGTAAGAATACATACACACCGTAGTGATACAGCAAGTCTGTTGTTACTTCTTTATTTAATGAGGCTACAACCACAATCAATAGACATGGACGTAATACGACACCCAGAGAACCCGACATGGCAGTAGCTGCCAAGGCAAACTGACGGCGACCGCCGGCATTCCAGACTTCCTTATAGATAATCGCACCAGCAGCAATCACGAAGATCCCTGATGCGCCGGTATAAGCGGTTGGCAATGCAGCTGCCAACAGGATTAACCAAGTCAGGGTTTCCGGTGCCAGATTCCATGGACGCAGAATATTCAGGAACATGTCCACGACACGGGTCTGTTTCAGCAACATACCGGCCCAGATAAACAGTGCCAAGTTCAGGAAGATGCTAGAGAACTCGACCAGCTGACCTAGATAAATCCCTTGCCCCATTGGATAATCCATGAAGAAGGTAAAGTTAATCCCGGTACTGATGGCCATATAGGCATACAGCGGTACGCTCAGGAAAGCCAGACCAAAACTGCCGCCTTCACGGGTAGGCTTCGGCAGCTTAATCACCTGGAACAAGCTGATCAGGGTTAAGGTGCTAAACAGAATCATCCACAGCCAGTAGATATATTTCATCTCTCCCATGGCCACGCCAGAGTTCAGTACTGACTGATACTGGCTATAGGAGGAGAATGCCAGGAAAGCATTCGCGACGAGCATAGCCAGTGTATAGACCCGGAAATCAATTTTGGTGGCTGGGCTACGCAGGCCAATATGATGAGTTTTTAGGGTCGCACTGATAGCAGCAAATACCACCATAATCACCAGCAGCAACGCACGGTTTTCCACACCAAACTTGAACAGACCAAAGAAACTGGTTTCAAAGCTACGGTAAGCACGAATACTCGGATGAGCATTGATATGATTTATGGCCTGGGTATAGAAAGCATGAGACTCTTCACAAACCTGTTGCGCCTGCATGACTGCTGCACGTACATCCGCCTCGGAACGCACGCCAAAAAAATCGGCATATTCATCGGCAGCATCAGCTTTCATCTGCTGTTGGACACGGCTATCGACATCGATGTTCCGTTCACATTGCGGTCGGGTTGGTTCAGCACGTAGGAATGAATACTGCATCCCCGTAGCTGGGTCGCCATAAAGCCGTTCGCCCATACGCAGCAATTGCCCATGGATCATTTCACCAGTACCAATGACAAGAGTCAGCAACAGCAAAACCAGTACGACGAATGTCGAGATCCATTCTGTCCAGATATAACGCAACAGACCTAGTCCCGATCTGTTTTCAGCATCATTTTGCATGTGTATTCCTATTGTTATTCTCTGGGAATGTCCACCATACCTGGCTTCTCTTTCCCTTTGTCTTGTAAGTCCGATTTACAGACCAATCTGATTATTATGCTTCTGACTCTGCACCAGACTGTGCAAAATGAAAATGACAATTTGCATTTTCTTTTTTGTTATTTATGCCAACTGCATCATTGATCCAGCCAGTAATTACCAATGATATATAGATTAGCTACTACAATCCCCCAGATCACACCCAGCAAATGCGCTTCAACCAGTACCGGACTACCAATCAATTGGGCCGTGCCCTCACTGCCGATGGTATTTTCCCAGACCAGCTTGGCAAAAATCAGAAACAATACCAAGGCCGCAAAACTGCGTTCTTTCTTATACAACAGATGCACACAGGCCACGGCGGCATACGCACCATGCAAGACACCCGACAGTCCAGCATAAGCCTCAATATCTGGCAGGAAATAATAAAAGCTAAGACTGATCAGCGGAGGCAAGACCAGTAGAATACTGACGAAGTTCCACACCGAAACACGTGGAAAGATAAAGGGCAAGCAGATAAAGGCCAGCATATTCAGGAAATAGTGTGTCCAGCCAACGTGCACCCAATGTGCCGTCCACAGCCGCCAGGGCTCACTTATCAGGCTAGCTTGCCAAAAGATAAAACTATCTTTAAAAATCTGCAGCCATGCGCAGAAAGCAACAAAGACTGCCAGAAAGACAATCTTGTTACGAAGATAGTGATCATGCATCTGCATCGCTTAGTCCCTTAGCGTATGTCAATTTAGGTTCGCCTTAACGTACGGACCCGACTGGATCAGGAATCCGCATTAAACAGCTCATCAAGGTCAGATGCTGTATCCGCTTCATCCCAGAAACGTTGCATGCCATCGTCTCCAGTACGAACGCCGGTATGCTCGGTCCAGTAACGGTCTGCAATGCCACCCACCATAATCGAAGCCATACTGTCGATCAACTTGAATTGTGGATTCACCGGTTTTTCATCAGAACGTGCCTGTGCAAAAGTTTTCAGCGCATCACGCAACTTGGCATCATCACCTGATGCCTGAGCAGCTACGGCATAAAGTGCATGTGATAAACGCACACCTTTCTGTTCACCAATCTGGGTCGACTGTTTCAAGGTCTGATATGGATCCGGCTTGCCATCACCTGCGCCTGGCAACAAGGTCCAGATCACAGCACGTGTAGCATTTGGTGCGCCCCAGAATTTTTCATTGTTCAGACAGGTCATCCCGCGTTCTACCACAGCAGCGATGTCCTTCGGTACCTGCACCGCTCCACCCGAGTTAATATCATTGGTCATGGCTTGTAGGCCACTGAGCATGCCCAGCAGATAGACAGTCTGTTCTGTATCACCCTTCAAGGTTGGGCAACTCTCACCCAGCGCGACATTATATTTTTTCTCGTAACGCTTCTGGAACATCTGATAACCGGTATATTGACGCTGTGCAGCCAATGCCGCCCAACGTTTCTGCTCTACGCGAGCATCCTGCGCCTCAGTAACCTGATTGGCTTTAGATGCACGCATATAGCGTAGTTCGGCATCTAGTGCTTTCTGCTCCGCACAAATACCGGCTGCAGAGTACATCAGTACGGCAACCCGGGTTGGATCCGCCCCCATCTCCTTGGTTGACATGATCGCTGGTGTTAAGGCATTGCCTGAATTACACACCATTTCTGCATCATCCATCGCCAGAATTGGTGGCACTATATGTTTTTCAGTGAAACTCAGCGCCACATTGGCACCCGTTTTAATCACCTGTGAGCAACCTGTTAAAGCCGTTGTTGTTATTACTATGGCCGCCATACCCTGGCATATTTGTTGGACTTTTGACATTTTCCTGTCCTCTATAATTGTGATTATGTCCATGCTGCTAAACATAGCAGATGAACTATATGAATTAAAGAGTATTTACTCTAAATTAGATGAGTCACTTTGCCATTGATTACCGGTTCTGCAATTGACTTGATCGAAAGAAATACTGAATTTTGGGCAAAAAAAAGTAGCATTGCGACGGTTCAGCACATGCTACTTATTAACTGGGAAAGCTTTAACTTATCGTTTTAGCTTGTTAATGTGATTGAGTTGAAATTTGTTCCCTAACTATAGTGCCGAGTCGTCCAATGACCAGTGCCAGAATTACCGCGATTACTGGAAATATCCACGTTGGAAATTCCATATTAATCTCCTCTGTTGACTTCGGTGATTCAAATGTACCTGTTTAAAATAAAAGCAATTAAGAAAATTGTCAGACAATTCAAATATTTTCCGAAGAATTATGTGAATTGTCTGACAAAGGATCAGTATATAAAGATAAGAATTTGAAAAATATATAATTTTAATTTTGATGAAAATACCGATTGTCTGGCAATCAGATCATTTTCGTAAGGACTTTCAATGACTTCCATTGTTGTGTTGGTAACTGGTCACACCAGATCAGCAATGGCGGTACTTTGGCATGCTGAAAATACACCACCAGATAAGCTTGGTGATCAATCACATGACTGATCTGGGCACGCTGTATGCGCTGATCATGATGGTTAATGGTCCATTCCCGACCATCCAGATATTCAAACTGGGCGATCTGCGGACGCTTGCGATAAAACAGATGATAGATGATCAGTCCTGCAACCAGACAGATTCCCCATAGCCATAAGGGCAGTAACTGGTACATCACAAACATCAACACAATAAAAATGAAAAACTGAAACGCAAGTGCAAGCAGGCTGCGTTTCAGCTGATAACAACGATTATCCATGAACGTAGTGTTTAAGCTTGTTAATAAACTCACGTAATTCAGGACGTGGCGGTTCGGATACTTCCATAAACCAGTCCAGCAGGTCCGGGTCTTCTTGCGCTACGAGTTCAGCAAACATTTCTTTTTCAAATGAGTCTGCTGTCAAATAGCAGTTTTTGACATAGGGATCAAAATACACATCCAACTCTTTAAGACCACGACGTGCGCGGTAAATCACTTTACGCTCTTCCAGGCTGATGTCTTCAGTCATCATATTTCCCCAACGTGTTAAAAACATGAGTAGTTTACCTAAGCGCCAAGTAATTTTCGAGGGAATTGGCGGAAAGCATCAGCATTATCTGTATTTTGTACATTTCGCACATTGTCCCCAGATAGACCCTGCCCTTATGTTCATGAGAACAATAACCAGAACAAGGAATCCTGATCATGCAATCTGCTGCGATTCGACCACTGCCGCATCTTTTACCGCGTACTTTGTTTAATGCTGAGCATGATGCTTTCCGCGAGACGGTGCGCAAATTCTATGAAAAGGAAGTCATTCCGCATACCGAACGCTTCGAACAGCAACAACACGTAGATCGCGAGCTGTGGAATAAGGCAGGAAGCCTAGGGCTACTTTGCCCGACTTTACCAGAACAATATGGTGGTTCAGGTGTGGATCGGCTTTACAGTATGATTCTGATTGAAGAACAAGCTTATGCCGGTGATTCAGCAACCGGTTTTTCCCTGCATTCCGATATCGTGGCGAATTATATTCTGAATTTCGGCAATGAAGCACAGAAACAGCAATGGCTAGCAAAAATGGCCAGTGGCGAAGTGATTACTGCGATTGCGATGACTGAACCCGGCACAGGTTCAGACCTTCAGGCTGTACGCACCAGTGCCGTGTTGGAGAGTGATGAGTATGTGATTAATGGCTCGAAAATATTTATCACCAACGGTTATCTTTGCGATATGGCAATTGTAGTGTGTAAAACAGGCGATAGTGATAAAGGCTCAGCAAATCTGTCATTGATCATGGTGGAAGCTGACCGTGCTGGTTTTAGTAAAGGCAAACCGCTGAATAAAATCGGCATGAAAGGCCAGGATACCTGTGAACTATTCTTTGATAACGTGCGTGTTCCTAAAGAAAATTTATTGGGTATGCCCGGTATGGGTTTTATGATGCTGATGAAAGAACTGGCTTGGGAACGCCTGATTGTGGCAATGATCTGTCAGGCAGGCGCTGAAGCTGCTTTCGCGCATACGGTGAAATACACCAAGGAACGTCAGGCTTTTGGCAAACCTATCTCAGCATTTCAGAACACTCGTTTTAAGTTGGCTGAACTACGTACTGAAATCGAAATCTGTCGAGCCTATCTGGATTGCTGTATGCAACAACAATTACAGCAACAGCTAGGCGTAGATGCAGCTGCTGCCGCAAAATACAAAATTTCAGAAATGTTCAGTAAGGTAGTCGATGAATGTCTGCAACTACATGGTGGATATGGCTATATGCTGGAATATCCAATTGCTCGCGCCTACATCGATCATCGTGCGAACCGTATATATGCTGGAACCAATGAAATTATGAAAGAATTGATCTCACGAGCAATTTAATTCAGATATATAAACAGATAAAAAAAGGAGCATTTAATGCTCCTTTTCTATAGGTTCAGATATTAAGATACCAGACGTGGTTTAACTTTTTTGCCGTTAACTTTTCCCTGTTCAACTTTAGATTTAAACTGAAGAATATCATCCTCGAAAGTTGCAGTTTTAAGATCTTTACGGTCAGCTAAATAATTATTGCTGACACGCCAAGGGCCATGCTTACCTTGTTTTGGCATGACGTTTGCGGCACGGGCAATATAACCTGAGGTCAGGCTGCCCATCACCGTATCGTCGAGTAACTCTGTAGCATTACCTTCTGGTAATACCTCATCAAAACCGTTCATGTCCATATAGTTCAGCAGACGGCAGATATATTCGGCTGCAATGTCTACTTTCAGTGTCCAAGATGCATTGATATAGCCAATAATCAGCGCCATATTCGGAATATCACTCACCATCACGCCGCGATACAACATATGTTTAGAGGTATCGATGGGCTTGCCATCGATGGAAGCCTGCATCCCGCCCAAAATCTGAATATTTAATCCTGTTGCTGATACGATAATATCGGCGTCAAGATGTTTACCGGATTTAAGCTGAATACCGGTTTCCGTAAATTTCTCGATATGGTCAGTCTCTACCGATGCACGACCTTCACGTAAAATTTTGAATAAATCTCCATCCGGTACCACGCACAGACGCTGATCCCAAGGCTCATAGTCCGGGGTAAAATGTTTCATATCCACCTTACCCTTAAGCTGGAACTTCACCGCATTTAAAAGCAGCTTTTTAAGCAATTTCGGCTGTTTCTGCGCCAGGGCATAAATCCCGCGCTGCATACCAATGTTTCGTGCACGGGTAAGCTTATAAGCCATATCTTCAGACAGATACTTACGCATCTTGTCATAGACCATATCAATGGAGGGTACCGAAGCAATATAGGTCGGTGAACGCTGCAACATAGTCACATGGCCTGCTCCACCTTTGACCATCGCTGGAACTAACGTAATAGCAGTTGCACCACTACCAATAATTACCACTTTTTTACAGCTATAATCGAAGTTCTCAGGCCAATGTTGCGGATGAATAAAAGTTCCTTTAAATGCATCCTGATTTGGAAATTCTGGTTGAAAACCTTGGTCATAATTATAATAACCAGTACAACCCAAAACAAAATTCGCTACCCAGGTTTCAGTCTTACCTTGAGCATTTTCTATTTTCACTGACCATTTATGCGTATGCGTATCATAATCGGCATTTAAAACACGGTGCTGATAGTGAATTCTGGATTCAAGTTTGAATTCTTCTACTACTTCAGACAGATAGTTTTTAATTGATGCACCGTCAGCCAACACACTGGCTTTTTTCCAAGGTTTAAAATTAAAGCCAAAAGTCGACATATCAGAATCTGAACGGATGCCCGGATATTTAAATAAATCCCAAGTACCACCTACACTTTCCCGACGTTCAATAATTTCAAAAGAACGCTTCGGACAATTTTTAGAGAGATGTGCTGCTAAACCAATTCCCGAGATGCCGGCACCCACAATTAAGATATCAACCTGTTTTTCCATATTCTTCTTTTCACCCAAGTTTGTCATTTATTTTATTAAAGCACAAAACTGACAATACTCCATGTCAAGTTTGTATGTTTGCCCTATTTTTTTTATCTTTTGGGGACAATTTTATAGCTAAACCGATCATCAATTTATAAAAAGATAAATTTTAGGTATTAAAAAAGGCCGGTTTATTCAACCGACCTTTCCGAACAACGTTTGCTGCTCTTCACGAAATTAGTTAACTTCGCGATCTACTAGCTCAACGTAAGCCATCGGTGCAGCATCACCTGCACGGAAGCCCGCTTTAAGAACACGTAGATAACCGCCGTTACGCTCTTTGTAACGAGGGCCAAGAACGGTAAATAATTTACCAACAGTTGCAGCTGAACGAGTACGAGCAAACGCCAAACGACGGTTTGCTACTGTATCGACTTTAGCTAAAGTGATTAAAGGCTCAGCAACACGGCGTAATTCTTTTGCTTTAGGCACAGTTGTTTTGATCAACTCGTGCTCGAACAAAGAGTTAGCCATGTTTTGGAACATCGCTTTACGATGACTGCTTGTACGGCCTAATTTCACACCACTATTACGATGACGCATGGTGATAGTCCTACTTAATTAACGGCTACGATAGGCGAAACGATCGTCCATACGGAGACTAGCTGGTGGCCAGTTCTCTAAACGCATGCCGAGTTGTAAGCCTTTAGAAGCCAGAACATCTTTGATCTCAGTAAGCGATTTTTTACCCAGGTTAGGAGTTTTAAGTAACTCAACCTCAGTACGCTGTACAAGATCACCAATGTAGTAAATGTTTTCTGCTTTCAAACAGTTAGCAGAACGAACAGTTAGCTCTAGATCATCTACTGGACGAAGCAAAATCGGATCAACTTCTTCACGAGGTTCTTGAGCAACAGGAGCTTGATCTTTCTGAAGGTCAACAAAGATTGCAATTTGTTGTTGCAAGATTGTTGCCGCTTTGCGGATTGCTTCTTCAGGATCAACTGTACCGTTGGTTTCAAGATCAATGATCAGTTTATCAAGGTCAGTACGTTGTTCTACACGAGCATTTTCAACTGTGTAAGACACACGTTTGATCGGGCTGTAAGAGGCATCTAACTGTAAACGACCCACTGGGCGAGTCTCGCCTTCTGGGAAACGTGAGTCAGAAGTCTCGTAGCCACGGCCTTGAGCCACTTTCAGGCGCATCTTAAGATTGCCTGAAGCACTTAATGTGCCGATCAAGTGTTCAGGGTTAACCACTTCAACATTATGAGGTAAACGAAGGTCAGCCGCAGTTACATCGCCTGGACCTTGTTTCTCTAATGTTAAATAAGCTTCATTTTGATCGAACAGCTTAATAGACAATCCTTTTAGGTTCAGCAAGAGCTCGACGATGTCCTGCTGCAAGCCTTCCAAAGTACTGTACTCGTGCTCAACACCTTCAATCTCAACTTCAACCACAGCAGCGCCAGGCAAAGAAGACAGAAGGATGCGACGTAAAGCATTGCCCAGAGTATGACCAAAGCCACGCTCTAAGGGTTCTAGAATAACTTTTGCCGAGGTCCCGCTTGCCGCTTCGACCTTGATCGCTTGCGGAGTTAGAAACTCATTTGCAGTACGCGTCATATTGCTACCTCAAGGATTATTTAGAATACAATTCTACAATCAAGCTTTCGTTGATTTCAGCAGGTAAATCAGAACGATCCGGTGCAGCTTTGAACGTACCTTCTAGTTTAGAATGATCTACTTCCATCCAAGAAGGAATGCCACGTTGAGCAGCTAATTCAATTGCGTTTTTGATACGTAATTGTTGTTTAGCGCCTTCGTGAACTGCAATCACGTCACCAGCTTTAACTTGGATAGACGCGATGTTAACGCGACGGCCATTTAAAGTGATTGAACGGTGAGATACTAACTGACGAGCTTCAGCACGTGTAGAACCAAAACCCATGCGATAAACAACGTTATCAAGACGGCTTTCAAGTAACTTTAACAAGTTCTCGCCAGTTGCGCCTTTAACACGAGCTGCTTCTTTATAGTAGTTACTAAATTGACGCTCTAAAACACCGTACATACGACGTACTTTTTGTTTTTCACGTAATTGTAGTGAGTACTCAGATTGTTTGCTGCCACGCGCACCACCGTGTTGGCCAGGCGCTTTAGCATGTTTTTTAGTCTTAACGTCAAATGGTTTAACGCCAGATTTTAATTGCAGGTCTGTCCCTTCGCGGCGAGAGAGTTTGCATTTTGGACCAATATAACGAGCCATGAATGTTTCTCCTTACACGCGACGTTTTTTAGGTGGACGGCAACCGTTGTGAGGAATTGGAGTCACATCGGTAATGCTATTAATTTTATAACCCACTGCACCTAAAGCACGAACCGCAGATTCACGACCTGGACCAGGGCCTTTAACAAGGACGTCCAAGTTTTTCAAACCGTAATCCAAAGCTGCTTTACCAGCAACTTCAGCAGCTACCTGAGCAGCGAACGGAGTTGATTTACGTGATCCACGGAAGCCTTGTCCACCTGAAGTGGCCCAAGCCAGTGCATTACCTTGACGATCGGTAATAGTCACAATGGTGTTATTAAAAGAAGCGTGAATGTGTGCAACACCTTCAGAGACGGTACGAGTGACCTTCTTGCGTGTGCGAGTATCTTTAGCCATCTTTTAGCTTCCAGAAATCTTATTTCTTAATTGGTTTGCGCGGACCTTTACGGGTACGTGCGTTAGTTTTGGTGCGTTGACCGCGGACAGGCAAGCTGCGACGATGACGAAGACCGCGGTAGCAGCCTAAATCCATTAAACGTTTGATGTTCATGGAAATTTCGCGACGTAAGTCACCTTCGGTCGGAACCTTGGCAACTTCTGCACGAATCGCATCAAGCTGAGCGTCATCTAATTCACGGATCTTAGTCGTTGGAGCAATACCTGCAGCAGCTAAGATAGCTTTTGAAGTATGGCGACCAATACCAAAGATATACGTTAGAGAGATAACAGCATGCTTGTTATCCGGAATGTTTACACCGGCAATACGAGCCATTCAATTTTCTCCAAAAAGGCAGTAGAGATAATCAACCGCCCCACAAAAATCTTGAGGGGCGGATAATAACCTAATTCGCCTACTGAAATCAACAGGTCTTGATCAGATTAACCTTGACGCTGCTTATGACGAGGTTCTGCGCTACAAATTACGCGGATAACCCCATTACGACGGATAACTTTACAGCTACCACAAATTTTCTTTACAGAAGCTTGTACTTTCATGATGAAACCTCTAAGTGCACTATCCCTTAGGATGAGCAGTCGTTTTTCTCATTAATGTTTGATTGTCATACTGGTGCGAAGTGAGATGTGCTTGTAGCTGAGCCATAAAGTCCATCACCACCACTACCACGATTAGCAACGATGTTCCGCCCAAGCTGAATGGAATACCAAACGAGCTCTGCAAGATCATCGGCATTAAACAGATGACAGTGATGTAAATCGCGCCAATGAAGGTCAAACGATTGAGAATATGATCTAAGTAACGAGCAGTTTGCTCACCTGGACGAATACCAGGCACGTAAGCTCCGCTGCGTTTCAAGTTTTCTGACACTTCTTTCGGGCTAAATACTAGCGCAGTATAGAAGTAACAGAAAAAGATAATTAACGCACCAAAGAGCACCAAATACAACGGCTGACCAGGCGACAACACCAATGCCAAATCTTGCAGACTACGCTTGATAATTCCTGCATCAGGATCTGCACTGCCAACCCACTGACCTAAGCTCGCTGGGAACAAAAGCAATGAACTTGCAAAAATTGCAGGAATCACACCGGCCATATTAATTTTTAATGGTAAATGTGTCTGCTGTGCAGTAAATACGCGACGACCCTGCTGCTTCTGAGCATAGTTGACCGGAATACGACGTTGCGCCTTCTCGATAAACACAATTGCTGCAAGCACGGCGATGGATAACAATGCAAATATCGCCAGACCAATAAGACTAGACTGACCATTATCGACAGAAGTCAGGGACTGCATAACCAAAGTTGGCAGACCTGCAACAATACCTGCGAAGATGATCATAGAAATACCATTCCCCACCCCACGCTCGGTAATCTGTTCACCCAACCACATCAGGAACATGGTCCCCGCAACCAATGAGGTTACCGCAGGAACATAAAAAGCCAGACCAGAGGTCAGGGTAATTCCCTGGCTGATCAAGCCCGCGCACATACCGACCGCTTGCACAAATGCAAGGAACAGTGTGCCCTGTCGTGTGTATTGATTTATTTTACGTTTGCCTTGCTCGCCTTCTTTCTTTAAAGCTTCCAGCGAAGGAACGACTGTTGACATCAGCTGCACGATAATCGATGCAGAGATGTATGGCATAATCCCAAGAGCAAGAATAGACATTCGCTCCAATGCACCACCAGAGAACATGTTAAACAAACCAAGGATCGTACCTTGGTTTGCATTAAACAAATTCTCCAGCGCAGCATTGTTAATGCCCGGTACTGGAATATGTGCTCCCAGTCGAAACACCAACAACGCACCAATGAGAAACATCATTCGACGAATAATTTCACGGTATTTCACATGAAATGGTTGGCCTTTCATCATGTTGACATGACCTGAAGAACTAGGAGACATAGACACTGGAGATTACTCCTCGACTTTACCGCCAGCAGCTTCAACAGCAGCTTTAGCGCCTTTAGTCAACACAACACCTTGTACAGTGAATGCGCGAGTAATTTCACCAGAAAGTACGATACGTGCACGAGTCATGTCTTTACGTACAACGTTCGCAGCTTTTAAAGTTTCTAGAGACACGATGTCACCTTCAACTTTAGCAAGCTCAGATAAACGTACTTCAGCAGTTTTCAAAGCCTGTTGGCTAGTGAAACCGAATTTAGGCAAACGACGATAAAGTGCTGTTTGACCGCCTTCGAAACCTGGACGAGTACCACCGCTCTTACGTGAGTTTTGACCTTTGACACCACGGCCACCGGTCTTACCAACGCCAGAACCGATACCACGGCCTAAACGTAGGTTGTCACGCTTAGCACCTTCTGCAGGTGCAATAGTATTTAAACGCAGAGTCATGGCTTATTCCTCTACACTAACCATATAGTAGACTTGGTTGATCATACCACGGTTAGATGGAGTGTCTAACACTTCAACAGTATGACCAATACGACGCAGACCTAAACCTTTAAGGCTCAGCTTGTGATTTTTCAAGCGATGCGATGCAGATTTAGTCTGGGTAACTTTAATCGTTTTCATGATTATTACCCTTGAATTTGTTCTACTGAAAGACCACGTTTCGCAGCAACTTTCTCAGGAGAAGTCATATCACGCAGACCTTTAAAAGTCGCGTTAACTACGTTAGCAGCGTTAGTAGAACCGTAACATTTAGCAAGTACGTTGTGTACACCAGCAGCTTCAAGAACGGCACGCATAGCGCCACCAGCGATTACGCCAGTACCTTCAGAAGCAGGCTGCATGTAAACACGGCTTGCACCGTGACGAGCATTCACAGGGTGTTGTAAAGTCGTACCAGCAAGATCTACAGTGATCATGTTGCGACGAGCAGCTTCAAGTGCTTTAGAAATAGCAGCTGGAACTTCACGTGCTTTACCACGACCAAAACCTACGCGACCATTACCATCACCTACCACAGTCAATGCTGTGAAAGAGAAGATACGACCACCCTTAACAACTTTGGCTACACGATCAACGGCAACCAGCTTTTCAACAAGACCTTCGTTTTGTTCAACTTTAGCCATGATTAGAACTCCAAGCCGTTTTCACGAGCAGCATCAGCCAAGGCTTTGATACGACCATGATATTTGAAACCAGAACGGTCAAATGCAACTTTAGTTACACCAGCTGCCTTAGCGCGTTCTGCGATTAAAGCACCTACTTTTTGAGCTGCTTCAACATTACCAGTTGTACCAGCACGTAGAGTAGCGTCTAGCGTAGAAGCTTGCGCTAATACTTTGCCACCATCTGCTGAGATAACTTGAGCATAGATGTGACGCGGAGTGCGGTTTACACACAAACGAGTCGCACCCAATGCACGGATGTGCAAGCGTGTGCTTTTCGCACGACGCAAACGGGATTGTTTCTTTTCGTTCATAAGAACCTCGCGCCTTATTTCTTCTTAGCTTCTTTACGAAGTACAACTTCGTCAGAATAACGAACACCTTTACCTTTATACGGCTCTGGTGGACGGTAACCACGGATTTCCGCAGCAACTTGACCTAATTTTGCTTTATCAGCAGATTTTAGGATAATTTCAGTCGCTGTAGGAGTTTCTGCAGTTACACCTTCAGGAAGGTTGTAGTCAATCGGGTGAGAGAAACCAAGGTTAAGGTTAACAATGTTACCTTTAACCGCAGCTTTATAACCAACACCGATAAGTTGTAACTTACGTTCGAAACCTTCGCTAACACCTTTAACAAGGTTGTTAAGCACAGCGCGAGCAGTACCAGCCTGCATCCAAGCGTCTTTAGATTCAGCTTTAGGAGCAATAACTAGAGTACCGTCTTCCTGTTTTAGCTCGACCAGCGCATGCAGGTTGAAAGACAATGTACCTTTAGTGCCTTTCACTTCGACCTGCCGGCCGTTCTGAGTAACTGCTACACCGTTAGGTACAGTTACTGGGGCTTTAGCCACACGAGACATGAGGAATCACCTATTAAGAAACAAAAGCAATAACTTCACCACCAATGCCTGCAGCACGTGCAGCGCGATCAGTCATGATGCCTTTGCTTGTAGAAACAATTGCAATACCTAAACCTTGCTTAACGCTTGGAAGTGCATCTTTACCGCGATACTGACGTAGACCTGGACGGCTTACGCGTTTCACAGTTTCGATAACTGGTTTGCCTTCAAAATATTTTAACGTAATTGTTAAAGTTGCTTTGCCTTCAACATCAGCAACTTCTACGTTAGAGATGTAACCTTCTTGTTGAAGAACGTTTGCAATAGCAACCTTCAACTTAGAATTAGGCATAGAAACAGTTTGTTTCTTCGCCATTTGTGCGTTACGAACACGTGTTAGCATGTCGGCAACGGTATCTTGCATACTCATTTATAGTGCTCCTTACCAGCTTGCCTTAACAACGCCAGGTACATCACCTTGCATTACTTTTTCGCGTACCATGTTACGGCTTAAACCGAACTTACGGAAGTAACCATGAGGACGACCAGTTAAACCACAACGGTTACGTAGACGTACTGGAGATGCATTACGTGGTAATGCTTGTAATTTCATCATCGCTTCGAAACGTTCTTCGTCTGACGCATTTACGTTAGCAATAACAGCTTTTAATTCAGCACGTTTTGCAGCGTATTTAGCAACAGTAGCTTCGCGTTTCAATTCGCGATTAATCATACCTTTCTTAGCCATTTCGACCTCTTATTTGAACGGGAAGCCGAATGCACGCATAAGCGCACGGCCTTCGTCATCGGTGCGAGCAGTCGTAGTGATGGTAATGTCCATACCACGAATACGGTCAATCTTGTCAAAATCGATCTCAGGGAACATGATCTGTTCTTTAAGACCCATTGAGTAGTTACCACGACCATCAAATGATTTCGCTGAGAAACCACGGAAGTCACGGATACGAGGAATCGCAATAGAGATCAAACGGTCTAAGAATTCGTACATGCGTTCGCCGCGTAAAGTAACTTTACAACCAATCGGCCAACCATCACGGATTTTGAAACCAGCGATAGATTTACGAGCTAACGTAAGTACTGGTTTTTGACCAGCGATAGCTTGCATATCAGAAAGAGCACCATCAAGGAGTTTCTTGTCAGCAGCAGCTGCGCCAACACCCATGTTGATAGTGATTTTAGTGATGCGAGGGATCTCCATCACATTCTTAACACCCAATTGTTCTTGTAATTGAGCTTTAAGTTCGTCGTTGTAACGTGCTTTAAGTCTGGCCATTGCCTTTTTCAACCTATTACTTCGCTACCGCCACTGATTCACCATTTGATTTGAATACGCGAGTTTTCACGCCATCAATCACTTGGTAACCAACACGGTCAGCCTTTTGGGTTGTAGCATTAAAAAGTGCCACGTTTGAGATGTGAAGAGAAGCTTCTTGAGTTACGATGCCGCCTTCAGCGCCAGTAGCTCGGTTAGGCTTCTGATGTTTCTTAACTAGGTTAAGACCTTCTACCTTCACTTGGTCATTTGAAACAGACAGAACAGTACCCTGTTTGCCTTTTTCTTTACCTGCGATCACAATTACTTGATCGCCTTTTTTAATCTTAGCCATGATTGCCTCTTATAGAACTTCAGGAGCCAATGAAATAATTTTCATGAACTGTTCAGTACGAAGTTCACGAGTCACTGGTCCGAAAATACGAGTTGCAATCGGCGCTTTGTTGTTGTTCAAAATAACAGCAGCGTTATCGTCGAAACGAATCACTGAACCATCTGGACGACGGATGCCGAATTTAGTACGAACCACAACTGCATTCATCACGTCACCTTTTTTAACACGTGCGCGTGGAATTGCTTCTTTTACAGTAACTTTAATAATGTCGCCAACAGAAGCATAACGACGATGTGAACCACCAAGTACTTTAATACATTGTACGCGGCGAGCACCACTGTTGTCTGCTACGTCGAGCATAGTTTCGGTCTGAATCATTGCCCTACTCCAAAACCGAGCATCACCGGTCGCAAATTCGAAAGGCTCAAAGAGTACTCGAATTTGACCGATGATGCAACAAGAACGTTAATTACTCAGCAGCTGCTTCAATAACTTCAACTAGAGTCCAAGACTTAGTTTTAGAAATTGGGCGGCTTTCTTTGATTGTTACAACATCACCAGTTTTAGCTGTGTTGTTTTCATCATGAGCATGTAATTTTGTTGAACGGCGGATTGATTTGCCATACAACGGGTGTTGAACACGACGTTCGATAAGCACAACAATAGACTTGTCCATTTTGTCGCTTACTACTTTGCCTGTTAACGTGCGGACTGTTTGTTCACTCATTGTCCGTTCCCCTGTTTTTCGGTAAGGAGGGTCTTGATACGAGCAATAGTCTTGCGAGTTAATTGCACTTCGTGCGATTTACCCAGTTGACCAGTTGCTTTCGCCATACGAAGACGGAATTGGTTAAGCTGTTGCTCATCAAGCAAAGCTGTCAACTCTTCTACCGACTTTTCACGTAGATCTTTAGTTTTCATTACATTACCGTCCGAGTCACGATAGTGGTTTTAAACGGAAGCTTAGCAGCTGCAAGCGTAAATGCTTCGCGAGCTAATTCTTCGTTAACACCATCAATTTCGTACAAGACTTTACCTGGTTTGATTTGGCAAACCCAGTATTCCACAGAACCTTTACCTTTACCCATACGAACTTCAAGAGGTTTAGAAGTAATAGGTTTGTCTGGGAAGACACGGATAAAGATCTTACCACCACGTTTAATACGACGGCTGATAGTACGACGCGCTGCTTCAATTTGACGCGCAGTCATTTGACCACGTTCAATTGATTTAAGAGCGATTGTACCGAAAGATACTGAACTACCGCGGTGTGCAAGACCAGTGTTACGGCCTTTTTGCACCTTACGGAATTTCATACGTTTAGGTTGCAACATGGATTATTCTCCTTTTTCAGCAGAACGATCATTGCGACGACCACGACGCTCTTGACCTTCACCACGACCGCGACCGCGTTTAGCTGGACGTTCTTCAGCTGGAGCCGGGTTCATGACTTGTTTCATGCCGCCCAAGATCTCACCACGGAAGATCCAAACTTTAACACCAATCGTACCGTAAGTAGTTTCAGCACGCATAGTAGCATAGTCGATGTCTGCACGAAGTGTATGTAGAGGTACACGACCTTCACGATACCACTCAGTACGAGCGATCTCAGCACCACCTAAACGGCCTGAAACTTCAACTTTGATACCTTTAGCGCCAGCACGCATTGTGTTTTGAACCGCACGCTTCATAGCACGACGGAACATTACACGTTTTTCTAATTGAGAAGCGATAGCTTCAGCAACAAGACGTGCGTCTAAGTCTGGACGATCGATTTCGTTGATGCTTACTTGCGCAGGAACACCCATGATAGATGTTAATTCGCGTTGTAATTTCTCAATGTCTTCGCCTTTTTTACCGATAACGATACCAGGGCGCGCAGTGCTAATAGTTACTTTAGCAGCGCCTGTAGGACGTTCGATAAGAATATTGCTGATCATTGCATTCTTAAGTTTTTTAGTTAAAAACTCACGAACTTGCAAATCTTTAAGCAAGTATTCAGCGTATTGTTTCGGACTCGCATACCAGTTAGCGTTATGACGTTTCACAACACCTAGGCGGATACCGATTGGATGAACCTTCTGACCCATATCAAACCCCTACCTTAACGGTAATGTGACAAGTACGCTTAGTAATACGATCTGCACGGCCTTTAGCACGTGGCATAATACGTTTCAGGCTCATGCCTTCATCAACGTAGATCGTAGAAACTTTAAGGTCGTCTACATCTAAACTGTTATTGTGTTCAGCGTTTGCAATTGCAGACTCTAACGCTTTCTTAACTAGGACTGCAGCTTTTTTGTTGCTGAAGTTCAAAATGTTAAGTGCGTGCGCAACAGATTTGCCGCGGATAAGATCTGCAACCAAACGAGCTTTTTGTGCCGAGATAGCGGCACCGCGTAATTTAGCAGTTACTTCCATCATAGCACCTATTAACGTTTAGATTTCTTGTCAACACCGTGACCACGGTAGGTACGAGTCGGTGCAAATTCACCAAGCTTGTGTCCAACCATATGTTCAGAGATGATCACTGGAACATGGTTACGGCCATTGTGTACAGAAATTGTTAAACCAACAAAATCCGGGAGGATCATCGAACGACGCGACCAAGTTTTGATCGGCTTACGGTTATTAGCCGCGATAGCCGCTTCAACCTTAGCGAACAAGTGCGCATCGACGAATGGGCCTTTTTTCAGAGAACGAGGCATTGTCAGATTCCTTTACTTGTTACTTAACGCGACGGTCGCGAATAATCATCTTAGTCGTACGCTTATTGGTACGTGTCTTGTACCCTTTAGCTTTTTGACCCCATGGGCTTACAGGTTGAATACCTTTGCTACGACCTTCACCACCACCGTGCGGGTGATCTACTGGGTTCATCGCCATACCACGAACGGTAGGACGAACGCCACGCCAGCGCGCTGCACCAGCTTTACCCAATGAACGAAGGTTGCTTTCTGAGTTAGATACTTCACCTAACACAGCGCGACATTCAACGTGTACTTTACGCATCTCACCTGAACGAAGACGGATGATAGCGTATGAACCGTCACGACCCAACAATTGAGCAGATGTACCAGCAGAACGTACTAACTGTGCGCCTTTACCGATTTTAAGCTCGATGTTGTGAAGAGTAGAACCGATAGGCATGTTACGAAGTGGTAAGCAGTTACCTGGACGAATTGGAGCATCGTTACCAGATTGTACTGAATCACCAGCGCGTAAACCTTTAGGCGCGATGATGTAGCGACGTTCACCGTCAGCATACTTCAACAACGCAATGTGCGCAGAACGGTTTGGATCGTATTCGATACGCTCAACTACAGCTGGGATGCCGTCTTTGTTACGTTTGAAGTCTACGATACGGTAGTGTTGCTTGTGACCGCCACCAACGTGACGAGTCGTAATGTGACCGTTGTTATTACGGCCGCCAGTACGTTTTTTAGCTTCAACTAGTGGAGCATAAGGAGCACCTTTGTGAAGATGGTCGTGAACGACTTTCTCTACAAAGCGACGTCCTGGAGACGTTGGCTTACATTTTTGAATAGGCATAGTTTTCGTCCTTATTCCGCTGCGCTTTCAGCGGCATCGCCCAAGTCAGCCATTTCTACATCTTGGCCAGCTTTCAGGGTGACGTATGCTTTTTTAACATCAGAACGACGTCCGATAGTTTTACCAAAGCGTTTAGTTTTACCTTTAGTGATCGTAGTGTTAACTTTAACAACTTGAACACCAAACAATTGCTCAACTGCTTTTTTGATTTCAAGTTTAGTTGCATCAGTAGCAACTTTAAAAACTTGAACACCAGCAGTTTCACCTAAAACTTGTGCTTTTTCTGAGAAAACAGGTCCTTGCAGGACTTGATATAAACGTTCGTTGTTCATCCGAGTTCTACCTCAATTTTCTTAGCAGCAGCTACAGACATAACAACTTTATCGAACGCGATCAAGCTAACAGGATCGATTGCAGTCGCATCAACCACATCTACGTGTGGAAGGTTACGAGCAGCTAGATACAAGTTCTCATCAACAGCATCAGTAACGATCAATGCACGAGTCGCATTTAAGTCGTTAAGTTTTGCAAGCAATTCTTTAGTTTTTGGAGCTGCAACAGCAAACTCTTCAACTAAAACTAAGCGATCTTGACGAACAAGTTCAGCCAGGATGCATTGCATAGCACCGCGGTACATTTTACGGTTTACTTTTTGAGACCAGTCTTGTGGACGAGCAGCAAAAGTTTTACCGCCGCCAACCCAGATTGGGCTACGAATAGAACCAGCACGAGCGCGGCCAGTACCTTTTTGACGGAATGGTTTTTTACCACCGCCAGAAACGTCTGCGCGTGATTTTTGAGCTTTAGAACCTTGACGACCACCAGCTAGGTAAGCTGTAACAACTTGGTGTACAAGAGCTTCATTAAATTCACGACCGAACGCAACTTCTGATAATTCAACAGCAGAGCCGGAAACAGTATTTAAATTCACGTTATTTCCCCTCAGGCCTTGATCGTAGGACGAACAGTTACGTCGCCACCAGTAGCACCAGGAACCGCGCCTTTAACTACTAGAACTGAACGTTCAGTGTCGATAGCAACGATTTCAAGACCCTGTGTAGTTACGCGTTCAGCACCTAAATGGCCAGCCATTTTTTTGCCTTTGAACACGCGACCAGGAGTCTGGTTTTGACCTGTAGAACCTAGAACACGGTGAGAAACAGAGTTACCGTGAGTAGCATCTTGAGTACGGAAGTTCCAACGCTTAACACCACCTTGGAAACCTTTACCTTTAGAAGTACCAGTTACGTCAACGATTTGACCTACTTGGAACAACTCAACAGTAAGCGTACCACCAACTTCACGACCTTCAAGCTCAGCTTCTGAAACGCGGAATTCTTGAACCAGACGACCAGCAGCAACACCCGCTTTAGCGAAGTGACCTTTCTGAGCGTTAGTTACGCGAGATTCGCGACGTTCACCAGTAGTGATTTGAATCGCTTGATAACCATCAGTTTCAAGCGTTTTGATTTGAGTGATGCGGTTAGGATCAACCTCAATCACTGTAACAGGCACAGAAACACCAGCATCTGTAAAGATACGTGTCATACCGCACTTGCGACCGACTAAACCAATAGCCATGTGCATAAACCTCTAAAAAAGCGGCCTAATTAACTTAGAGCGTTAATTAACCCGAAAGCCTTAACCCAATGCGATCTGAACATCAACACCAGCTGCAAGATCTAACTTCATCAATGCATCTACAGTTTTGTCTGTAGGTTGAACGATGTCGATCAAACGCTTGTAAGTACGGATTTCGTACTGGTCACGCGCGTCTTTGTTTACGTGTGGTGATGTTAAAACGTTAAAACGTTCAATGCGTGTAGGCATTGGAATTGGACCACAAACTTGTGCGCCAGTACGTTTTGCTGTTTCTACGATTTCTTGAGCTGATTGATCAATTAGACGGTGATCAAAAGACTTAAGACGGATACGAATTCTCTGGTTAGACATACCAGTAAACTCCAAGCCAAATATATAAAGAATCACTCTTGACGCATCTCACCCCACTAATTTTTGAGGTAAGTGTCAAGAGCAGTGAATTATCACTAAGGTCATGATCGATGCCACGACTGTAACGATAGTTAACTACTTTCTTCGCAGTTAACATCCTTCCTATCGAAGGGTGGCTTATTATAGCCATTGTTTAATGCATAAGCAAATGCCTTTTATAGTTTTCGTCTGCAAATCAATTTGGTTGCTAAATCAAGAGTTTGTTTTTCACCCGTCAAGCTGATTTCTCTACCACATATTCGATTGCGCGATTTAGTATTTGATTTCCTTCAATAAAATTAGATTTTGGGCTTTTTCTGAGCTCATGCACAGGCTGCACATATTTTCCTGAAAATTTTAGCAACTCATCTTCATCTTCTAAAAACAGGGCCAAGGTTTCCGGGGTTATTTCTGGATGGAACTGGAAACCGAGAACATTTTTGCCTAATTGATACATCTGGTTGCGACAGGCTTCATTTTCTGCCAGATGTACTGCCCCTTTGGGAATTTCAAAGGTCTCGCTATGCCACTGCATGATCCGGAATTTCTCAGGCAAACTAAAACAGTCTGCTGGCACATTAGCCACTTTACTGACAGACATCCACCCCAGTTCCTGTTCCGGGTTATAACTAACTGCTGCCCCCAAGGCATTGGCAATCAGCTGTCCACCTAGACACAAACCAATCGCTGGCTTCCCCTGAGACAAGTAACGACGTAACCAGCGTTTTTCTATTTTCAACCAGGGGAAATTTGCTTCATCATTTACACTCATGGTCCCGCCCATAATAATGAGCAAATCTACTTCTTCTACTGCAGGTAGCGCTTCTATTTCCAAAGGACGATCCACAGGTAAAGCAAAGAATTCAGTCGCTGTAATTTGCGCCTGATGCTGCTTTAAAAATTCATGACAACTACCGTAACCTTCACCAGCAATATGCTGAAAATAATGTACTCGTAAATGCGACTTCATGCGCTCGAACCTGTTCTTGTATCTATATAGGCTAGGTTTTGCAAAAATGAAGCCAACTTTTTATTTTATGTGAGGTTTTTAAACAATTGATAACGCAAGTAGCGCTAAAGCAAAGATTCTCTTAAGCTAAAGCTGTTTTTGACTCCAGATATGAGCTGCAGCATGAAAAAAAATCCTCAAACCGCCCTGATTCATGCACCACGAAAGGCCCCCCAGTACATTTCGACGGTTCAACCTCCCCTCTATCGTGCATCAACCATTATTTTTAACAATACCGATGCCCTGTTTAATCGCCATTGGACCGATGATTATGATTATAGCTATGGCACGCATGGTACCCCAACCACATTTACCTTAGGCGATAACATTGCCCAGCTCGAAGGTGGGCTCTACCATTTGCTTGCACCTAGCGGTTTATCTGCGATTAATCTCGTGAATTCCTGCTTTTTAAGTCAGGGAGAGGAAGTTTGGGTACCGGACAATATTTATGGCCCAAACATGGAGCATCTACGCAACCTGGAAACACGTTATGGCATTCAGGTACAAGTTTATAATCCATTATGCCTGGAAAGCTTTAATCCTTCAGATAAAGCCAAACTGATCTGGCTGGAAGCAGCTGGCTCAGTCACACTGGAATTTCCGGATTTAAATGGCCTCGTGAAGAAAGCTCAAGCACACAATATTCTGACTGCACTGGACAATACCTGGGGCGCGGGTCTGGCCTTTAATGCCTTTGATTTTGGTGATGAACACCTAAGTGTAGATTTATCCGTACATGCGCTGACCAAATATCCAAGCGGTGGTGGTGACATTCTGATGGGTTCAGTGGTCACGCGTGATAAAGAACTGCATCACCAATTGTTCCGCGCACATGCCATTCAAGGCATTGCTGTCTCAGGTGATGACGTTGCTCAGGTGCAACGTAGTCTTGCTTCCATGCAGCTGCGTTATGCACATCAATCCAGTAGTGCACTCAACATTCTCACCTGGTTAAAACAGCAAGCGGAGTTTGTGCAGGTACTGCATCCAGCCGATCCGCATAGCGCAGGTCATCAATATTGGAAAGAAATTTGCAAGGAAGGTCATAGTGCCGGCCTGGTCAGTGTAATTTTTGACAGTAAATATGAACTGCAAGATATCCGCAATTTTTGTGACAACTTAAAACTATTTAAGCTTGGTTTTAGCTGGGGTGGTCCTGTTAGCTTGGTCATGCTATATAACTTAAAAGATATGCGTGTGCTTGAACATTCACATTTGAAAGAAGGCTTCCTGGTGCGCTTCTGTATTGGATTAGAACATCCGGAAGATCTGATTGAAGACATTCAACACGCACTACAAAACATGAAAAAAGTTAAAAATGAATAAATAACAAATAGGAAATTATATGGGTACACCAATCGTAATCGCTAAAAAAACCGCCGATACTACACAGGATATCGTGCTGCATTCTCAGCTTGCCAACCGCCATGGTCTGATTGCCGGTGCAACCGGTACTGGCAAGACCGTGACATTAAAGGTACTGGTAGAAAGTTTTTCCCGAATTGGTGTACCTGTATTCTTGGCCGATGCCAAGGGCGATGTTTCCAGCTTGGCGAAAGCCGGGGAAAGTAATCCCAAATTTGATGAACGCATTAAAAGCCTGAATATCGAGTCCATCCCTTTTTCAGCGTCGCCTGTGGTGTTCTGGGATTTATTTGGCGAGCAAGGCCATCCGATTCGCACTACCATTTCCGAGATTGGCCCCCTCCTTCTTGCCCGTATTTTGAATCTAAACGACACTCAGGAAGGTGTGCTCTCAGTCATTTTCCGTATTGCTGATGATCAAGGCCTATTACTGATCGACTTTAAAGATTTAAAGGCCATGATCAGTTATGTTACTGAGCATGCTGCCGAATTTAAGGCCGACTATGGCAATCTGTCTCCTGCCAGTCTGGGTGCGATTCAACGCAATCTGCTTGCCTTGGCTGATCAAGGTGGTGAGCAATTCTTTGGTGAACCAGCGCTGGATCTGATGGATTTTTTACAAACCGACAGTCAAGGTCATGGCAATATCAACTTGCTTGCTGCTGACAAGCTGATAAACACACCTAAGCTGTATGCCACTTTCTTGCTATGGATGCTTTCAGAGCTGTTTGAACAGTTACCGGAAGTCGGCGACCTGGATAAACCTAAACTGGTGTTCTTCTTTGATGAAGCCCATTTGCTGTTTGATAATGCTAGCCCTGCCCTGCAAGAAAAGATCGAACAGGTGGTGCGTTTGATTCGTTCTAAAGGTGTGGGGATTTACTTTGTCACTCAGAATCCACTTGATTTACCCGAAAGCGTTTTAGGCCAACTCGGCAACCGTGTGCAACATGCTTTACGTGCTTTTACCCCTAAAGACCAAAAAGCGGTAAAAACGGCAGCGGATACTTTCCGAGCTAATCCAGAATTTAAAGTTCAGGATGCCATTACTGAGCTTGCCGTCGGTGAAGCACTTATTAGCTGCCTGGATGAAAAAGGCATACCGCAAATTGTAGAACGCGGCTGGGTGATGCCGCCACACTCCTCTTTTACCCCCATTTCTCCTGAAGAACGCAAAACTTTAATGCAACAAAGCATTGTGGCTGGGATTTATGAACAGCAAGTTGATCGTGACAGTGCGCATGAAATGCTGCAAAACAAAGTCACTGAACGCCAGCAACAGCTTCAGGCTGCGGAACTTGCCAAACAGCAAGCCAAAGAACAAGAAGCGTATGCCAAACAAGTCGCAAAAGAGCAGGAAACATTAGCTAAGCAGCAAGCCCGCGAACAGGAACGTCTTGCACGCGAACAGCAGAAAGAAGCTGAACGTGCAGCGAAACAGCGTGAAAAGTTCACCCAAGACATTGTTGGCACCTTTGCTAAAAGTGCCGCACGCACTTTGGGTAGCACTACCGGCCAGAAAATTGTCCGTGGTTTATTAGGGTCATTATTTGGTAAGAGATAACCCTTCTTTCTCCGATTATTTTCTTTATTTTTATGGGATATTTTAATATCCCATAATTTTTTCATGGTTTTTACTTAAAGATGTATTGTGAATATATCTTTAAAGATGTATTTTAAATACATCTTATAAATAACAGCCATGAGAGATCCGCTATGACTCCACAGCAAATTGACCTAGTAAAAGCTACAGTACCTGTGCTTCGTGAAAATGGGGTTGCTTTAACCGGTTATTTTTACAACCGCATGTTAAACAATAACCCTGATCTAAAAGAAACCTTCAACATGGGTCACCAGCGTAGCGGTGCTCAGGCGCAAGCCTTGGCAGGTGCAGTTTTAGCATATGCTGAAAATATCGAAGATCCTTCTGTGTTATTACCTGTGGTTGAACTCATTGCGCATAAACATGTCAGCTTAAATATTAAAGCACCTGATTACGGCATTGTTGGGGAAAACCTGCTGCATTCAATCAGTGAAGTACTCAATATTTCTATGGATGATCCACTGATTGATGCGTGGGCTACTGCATATGGACAATTAGCAGACCTGTTCATTGCGACTGAAAAAGCGATTTATGATCAACATGAACAGACTAAAGGTAGCTGGTTAGGCTGGCGCAATTTCAAGATTGCCAAGAAAGTAGTAGAAAGTGAAGAGATCACTTCGTTCTACCTGGCACCAGTCGACGGCGGACCATTACCGAAGTATGAAGCAGGTCAGTATATTTCTGTACGTGTGTTTGTGCCTGAACTGAATTTGAGACAACCACGTCAATATACGCTTTCAACTTGTCCTCAAGATGAATACCTGCGTATTTCAGTAAAGCGTGAAGATCAAAAAGGTGATTTGGTTCCAGGCTGGGTATCTAATACTTTACATAGCTTGGCAGAAGGCTCAGAAATTGAAGTGTCTGCACCAACAGGCAATTTCTACCTGATTGATCCAAACAAACGTAATGTATTCATCAGTGGGGGTGTAGGTCTGACTCCAATGGTAGCCATGCTAAATCAGTTGGTAACTCTGGATATGCCACAGCCTGTGACTTTCATTCATGCCTGCCGTAGCAAACAGGTGCATGCCATGAAACAGCACATTCATGATTTGAAAGCCAAATATCCACGTTTAAGCACGCTGACTGCTTACGAATTCCCGCACCAAGGTGACAAACTGGGTGAAGACTATGATGTAGCAGGCCGTCTGGATCTAAGTACAGTTGATCGTGCTTTATTACCAGAAAATGCTGATTACTATCTATGTGGCCCAATGCCATTTATGGCAGAACAACACAAAGCGCTGGTTGCACGAGGCATTCCTGCTGAGAATATTCACAGTGAAGCCTTTGGTACTGGTGGCGTTCGCCACTAAGCAGTCAGCTTAAACTGAAATCAAGCAAGGGCTAGTCTGGCTGTGTTAGACTAGCCCTGCTTTGTATAAAAACTCTAGATTTATAATGCAGTTAAATAAATTTACCGATTACGCCTTACGGATTCTCATGTACATCGCTCAGCCGAAAGAAATGCCGTATACCATTGCGGAACTCGCGAATGAGCTGCAGGTGTCAGAGAACCATGCCATGAAAATCGTACATTTTATGGCAAAGCAGGACTGGCTCATCACTACTCGTGGGCGAGGCGGCGGCATTCGCATGAATCCGCTCACCTTAAAAATACCATTGGGTCAAATCGTGCGTATCCTGCAACAGGATAGCCAAGTGGTAGAATGCAATACCCCACCCTGTGTGCTGCGTAAAAATTGTGGTTTAAAAGGCATTTTAGATGATGCCGTAGAGCAGTTTTATGCCAGCCTGGATCAATATACGCTCAGTGAAGTGGTAACACCACTGCAAGGTCATTACAGCATCCAGTCACCAATCAGCCTGATCAATCTTTAGTTTTCACTTTCTGCTTACCAAGTCTTGCATTGAAAGTTCGCTTGCCCAAGCGACTTCCTTTATAATAGCTGCTTGTAAATTTAAGTTTGAAGTTGAGCCATGCACCACAGCAGAGGAAAATCGAAAAACAGTAAGGCAGCTGCTGCCCCAAAGCAAAAGATTAGCTATACCAAAAAAGTCGATCCTGCGATTACTGAATACTCTGTGCGCTCGCTCAATTGGCTGCGCAAAGCTGAATTTTTAATGAGTGCACCCAAACTTAACCTGTGTGTTGAAGATACAGGTTATGAAGTGGCATTCGCCGGTCGCTCCAATGCAGGTAAATCCAGTGCCATCAATGCGCTGACCAATCAGAAACAATTGGCACGTGCTTCGAAAAGACCGGGCCGTACCCAGATGATTAACTTCTTCAGCCTCGGCAATCCAGACCAGCGTCTGGTTGACTTACCCGGTTATGGTTATGCAGCTGTACCTGAAAAAATGAAACTGGTCTGGCAGAAAGAACTAGAAAATTACCTGATTCACCGTAAGAGCTTGCAAGGTCTGGTGCTGTTGATGGATATCCGTCATCCACTACAACATTTCGATGTAATGATGCTGGAATGGGCCTATTCACGTCACCTGTTCGTACATGTTTTGCTGACCAAATCAGACAAACTGAATCGTGGTCCTGCGTCCAAAGCCCTGCAGGAAGTCAAAGCAACATTAAATAAAATGAAGCTGAACTTCTCGATTCAATTATTCTCCTCTTTAAATAAAGAAGGTCTGGAAGAACTGGCAAGTGTGATGGCCGGTCGTCTGAACTTTACTCTGGATCAACCAACGGAATTTGACCTGGATAGTATTCCAGAAGCGTCAATCCATGACTTAAACGAAGCTGATGAACCGATTGAATCTGTTGAGCTAGAAGATGAAACTGACTCAGACCCAGATCATGAAATCACTGCAAGTGAATTAAATAATCTGGATGAGCCGGTTGAAGCTGATCAAACAAAGATTGTCGAACAGGAACAGCCAAAATAAGTCCGATGTGATCCAAGTGACAAAATAATGTCCCGTATTGCCTGCAGCGATTCGGGACATTTTTTTCATACTGTATTGATCAAGCAGTGATGGATCCGCCCCATGTCTTTACTCTCACGATTTAAAACAACAAAAATTGGCTCTTCAATTTCCTATTTTATCCAACCGCGCAAAGTTAAGTTTGAATGGCAGGCTACCCCGATTGACTGGATTCCAAATCAGCCTTTTGCCAGTTACTTTGTGAATGAAATTAATAATATTCTGCCGGCCGGTGAATTCTGGTTCTGTCGCCTGTATAACAAGGTTCTCGCTCAGATCACCGACGAAAAATTAAAGCATGATGTACAGGCTTTTATCCGTCAGGAAGCCATGCATGCTCAGGCACATAATTCGGCCAATAAAGAGTATCTATCTGAACGCCAGATTGATATCCAGCGTAATCTGGACATTATGGATTTCCTGTTCAATCAATTGCTGGCCGATCAGCCGCTTGGTCTGAAAATTCCTAAAATCGCAGAACATCAATGGGATCTGTTCCGGCTTGGTGTCGTCGCAACTGTAGAGCATATGACCTGTGTCCTTGGAAAATATGCGCTCTATAACACCGAGTGGGAACGGCTCGGTGCTGATGCAAATATGCTAGATCTGGTGAAATGGCATGGCGCAGAAGAAATTGAGCATCGCAGTGTGGCATTTGACTTATATCGTCATCTTGGTGGCAGATATATTGCCCGCTACTATTTAAGTGTAGTGGTGATTATTGGAGTAATTGGTCTGTGGGTCGACGGTGCAGCACGCTTGTTGGCACAAGACCCTCGTTTTAAGCAGCTGAAACCAGCGGTGTATAAACCTTGGATCTGGAAAGAATGGTTCCGTATTTCACAGCAGGATAATCGTTTGTTACCGAATCCCCTATGGCTGGTTTCTCAGCAACTCGGCTATCTGATGCCATGGTATGATCCGGTGCATGAAGGCAGTACCCATGATGCCCTGTATTATCTTGAGCACTCCCCTGCGGCCAAACGGGCAGGTTTAAAAGTCGCCTAAGCTCTCCTCTTATTACAATTTCTAACAGCAGGGATCATTTCCCTGCTTTTTATTTGACCTAAGATAAAGCTATAGACATGACCATAAGGATGAGCTCATGCAAGCACGGATTTCAGTGATTACACTCGGTGTTCGCGACCTGAAGGCTGCACTACGCTTTTATTGTGATGGGCTGGGCTTTCCCAGCAAAGGCATTGTTGGCAAAGAATTTGAATATGGCGCAGTCGCATTTATTGAACTACAGGCTGGATTAAAACTGGCTTTATGGCCGCAAAGCAGCATCCAGCATGATACCGGACTCGAACCGAGCCTGATGTGTCCCACGCAAATGACCTTGGGACACAATGTGTATAGCCCATTAGATGTCGATCAGGTCATGACTCAGGCTGAAAAAGCTGGAGCCAAGATTGTGAAAGCTGCACAGACCACATTTTATGGCGGCTATGCAGGCTATTTTCAGGATCTAGATGGACATCTGTGGGAGGTGGTTTTCAATCCTCAACTAGAGATGGACTGATCCAGCTGCGGTTCACGGGTATGTCGGTCAACCACGACACTGATCATCATATCACCCTGCACATTCACCACAGTCCTGACCGTATCGAGCAGTCGGTCAATCGGCAACAGGATCGCAATGGCTTCTGCAGGTAGACCCACTGATTGCAGTACCATGATCATAGTCACCATTCCGGCACTTGGAATACCCGGTGCGCCTAAAGATGCAATCATTGCTGTGGCACACACGACCAATTGCTGCCCCAACGTCAGATCAAGTCCCATGAGGTTGGCAATAAACAAAGCTGCTGCGGCTTCATACAGTGCCGTACCATCCATGTTTAGCTGAGTCCCAAGCGGAATGACAAAGCCTGCCGTATGTGGACGTACTCCCAGATTTTCCTGGGCACATTTCATGGATAATGGCATGGTTGCAGAACTGGAACTGGTTGCAAAAGCGGTAATCAAGGCTGCGCGAGTGCCTTTGAAAAAGGTAATCGGGTTCATTTTCCCGAAGATCCACAACAATAATGGTAGAACTACCAGACCGTGGAAAATGGTGGTGCCCGTTACTACAGCAGCAAACTCTGCCAGACGGCTCAGCACCGAAATATCCTCAGTGGCAATCAGCTTGGCCAGTAGCGCAAAAATCCCGAATGGCGCCAGTTTCATGACCCAGCCAATCATCAGCATCATGATGTCAAAGAACTGCATACTGAGCTTACGTACCGTCCGGAACTTGTCTCCCCCTGCCACCAGTGCCACACCGATAAAGAGTGCAAAGACCACCACTGCCAGCACATTACCATCGGCAAAGGCCTTAAACGGATTGATCAGGGTATTCTGAATAAAGTTGGTAAAGAATGAAGACGGCGTTAAGGTATCCGGAGTTTTATGCTGAGCCATGGCATCCTGGAACATTACTACATCGACACCCTTGCCTACATCAAACAGATGGGCACAAGCCAATCCCAAGATTAAAGCCAGGGTGGTCGTGGTGACACAGCATGCCAAGGTAATTTTCCAGGTTCGGCTCAGCTGACCACCAGCTTGCAGATTCGATACTCCAACCACAATCGAGCTAAAGATCAGTGGAACCAGCAACATTTTTAGCAAACCAATAAAGATGCTGCTCATGATACCCAGACTATACAGGCTGAGCTCTTCAAACGTGGTTTGCGGGAAAAGATTTAATAAAAAACCAAACAGGACACCCAATACTGCGGCAACTAGAATCTGCGTATTTAAGCTCATCTTCATGGACATTTTAATATCGAACTTATCCGGCACTATGCCATGCAAGTTTCGGATAATCGAGTAAAATTTTATAAACGCTTTACAGCAAAATATCTTTTATTATTCATTTAATCCATATGGTGATGTACCGAATTTTGGCACGCGATGTGCTTAATCAGTGCAATAAGCTGGTTTTATACAAAGGAAATATACGTTCATGAAAAAAATGATCATTGCTGTTGCACTCATTTGCAGCATCGGGCAGGTTTTTGCACATTCTTCGGGCGGTAAAGAACAGCAAGGCTGCCATAAGCATTCAAGCAATGATGTGCCACATTGCCACTAACTTCAAATCATACCCATAAAAAAGCCGGAACTCTAATCCGGCTTTTTTATTTTGAATCTTACTGGGTTTCAATTTCCCGCAGACGGATCAGTCCTTCTTGGGTAGTACTACAGACCAGTTCCCCATTCTGCCACATACGACCGAAGTTCAGGCCACGTGAGCTGGCACTCACTGTCGCATCCATGTCATAAAGCATCCATTCATCGGCCCGGAATGGCTTATGGAAATACATGGCATGGTCGATGCTGGCACATTGCAGGTTTGGTGAAATATAGCTCAGACCATGTGGACGCAATGCTGTCGTCATCAAGGTAAAGTCTGAGTAGAAGGCCGCAATTGCCTGATGCAGCGAAACCTCATCAACTTCCGGAGCGACTTGGCCATGGGTACGGATATAGTGCGCATAATTTGGCGCTTCCGGTTGCGGCTGGAATGGATTCACCGGCATCACAGGACGAATTTCTACATGGCGATCACGCATAAATGAAGCACGGACATTTTCCGGTACAAATTCAACAATCTGATGCTTCAGTTCTGCCTCATTTTTCAGGCTGTCAACTGAGGGATATTCTGGTTCAGAAATCTGATAGTTCAAGCCTTCTTCTGGTTCGGCAAAAGACACCATACACATAAAGATAGTACGGCCATGCTGAATCGCACGCACCTGACGACTGGCAAAACTCTTGCCATCACGAATACGATCTACTTCATAGATAATCGGTGCATTGACATCTCCTCCAAACAGGAAATAGGCATGCAATGAATGTGCTGGACGATCTGTCGTATACGATGCAGCACGCAAAGCCTGTCCTAATACCTGCCCACCGAATACGCGCTTGCCTACCAGGTTACGGCTAATTCCACGGAAAATATTCTCTTCCAGCTTTTCCAGGCTAAGCAATTCAACCAGTTCTTGTGTTAAGACATTCATAGGCAACCTATACGATGTTCGGGATATCCAAAATTGGAAAAATAACAATGTGCTTCATTTCTGGTAATATTCTGCCATAAATTCTGAGTAAATCCCTAGAGATTGACTGACTGACCTGTCATTCCCTTAATGGACGTTTCGCTAAAAAAAACGTTTTTTCACGTTAAAATCAAAGAACTTTTGTAGAATTTGTTAGAAAATGACATATTGTTTTCAAATACAATCTATCAAAATAGATCCCCCTCAGAAATCCTGTGGTTCTGGTCAGTAAAATTAGGAGTAGGTATGTCCAAGAGTGGCTTTGGTCAAATGTATCGCAAGCTTTCAAGTAAGATGCTTGAACTTGTGGTTACCCCGCATGTACTTGGGGAAGTACCAACGGAAGTCCCTGCTCCAGCGGCTGACCAGCAAGATCAGAAAAAAATTGTCTGTTATGTTCTGCAAAACCATTCTCGCAGTAATGCGCTGGTGGTAGATGGTGAAACCCGTCGTCTCAAATTGCCTGCTGCACTTGATCCAATGGATTTAGGTACGCGCCGGGAAAAAGCTTCGGTATTGTTCCTGCAATATCATGATGAAAGCAATCTGCTGAGCTCGCCGCCACATGCTTTTCCACCACGTCTGCTGCGTTTGATTGAAGTACTGGAACAGAATCCAGAACTGGATGTGGAACTGATTCCGGTGACCGTGCTATGGGGTCGTGAGCCAGAGAAAGAAGATTCCTGGTTCAAATTGTTATTTACCGATACCTGGTCAACACCAAGCAAGATGAAACAGCTGGTGAATATTGGTCTGCATGGTCGTCAGTCTTATCTGGAGTTCCATGAAGCACAGTCTCTGCGTGCACTGATTGATCATGCCAAAGTGACACATCCGAACCTGTCTCCAGCAACTTATATTGTCAGCACCTTGAATGACTATCTGGATGCCCAACGAGAAGTAGTGCTGGGACCTGACCTTTCAGATCGCCGTAATGTGATGCAGGGTCTGATCAAATCTCCAGATGTGCAGGCGGCTATCCGTAATGAAAGTATCCGCAGCAAGATCAGTGTGGATGAAGCTGAACGCCGTGCCATTGGTTATTTAAATGAAATCGTATCAGATTACTCCAACTCAACCGTACGTTTTGCCGATAAGGCCCTGACCCGTCTCTGGACTCAGCTCTATGACGGCATTGATGTACATAACTTCAGTACGGTACGTGAACTGGCGAAAGACTATGAAATTGTCTATGCACCATGTCACCGTAGTCATATCGACTACCTGTTATTATCTTATGTGATTTATCGTCGTGGTTTGATGGTGCCGTACATCGCAGCGGGTGATAACCTGAACATGCCATTTGTTGGCCAGATCTTGCGTGGCGGTGGTGCCTTCTTTATCCGCCGTACTTTCCGCGGTAATGCACTCTATACGACAGTTTTCAAAGAATATCTATATAGCGTTCTGTCACGTAATACTCCACTGGAATACTTTATTGAAGGTGGCCGTTCACGTACCGGTCGTCTGTTACCACCGAAAACCGGCATGCTGGCAATGACCGTGCATGGTCATTTGCGTGGCAAAGCGAAGCCTATCGTATTTGTACCCACCTATATCGGCTATGAACGTCTGATGGAAGGTGCAACTTATGTAGGTGAAATGAACGGTAAGGAAAAAGAAGCAGAATCTATTTTTGGCATTCTAAAAACCTTGCGCAAAATTGAACGTATTTTCGGTAAGGTACATCTGAATTTTGGTGAACCCGTCTTTCTGGATGACATGCTGAAACAGCATGGTGCGGATGAGATCAAGATTGAAAAGAATGATGATCCGATCCCGCCAGCAGTATCTGAAGCAGTAAATAGTTCTGCACAGGCGATTCTGGAAAATATTAACCGTGCAGCCGTCATTAACCCGGTATCCCTGTTGTCACTCATTTTATTAGCGACACCAAAACACACGCTGGATGAGGCGATTTGTATCAAACAGTTAGATACTTATCGTAATCTGCTGACGTCTTTGCCATATGATGAACGTATGCAAGTGACGCCGTTGTCAGGGAAAGAAATCATTGCCTATGCAATGAAATTGAAACTGATCAAACGCGTCAATCATGTGCTGGGCAATATTATCGCCATCGAAGATAATCAGGCGATTTTACTGACCTATTTCCGCAACAATATTGTGCATGCCTTTGTATTACCGTCACTGGTAGCCGCCCTGGTAAATCATAATGGCATTATTCGCCGTGATGATCTGGTGAATATCAGCAGTACCTTATACCCATTCCTGAAAGCTGAACTGTTCCTGAAATGGCATGAAGATGAAATCAAAGCACCAGTAAACACTTATATTGATGCCTTGATTGCAGCGAATCTAATTGCACAGGATGGTGAAAATTTGGTGGCACCTACACCAAACAGCGAAGCGCATCATCAGCTAGAAGTTTTGGCTGCACCTGTCATGCAAAGTATCGAGCGCTATTACATGACGCTGGCACTGATTACCCAACGTGGTTCAGGCAATATCTCCACCCGTCAGGTTGAAGAATTAAGCCATCTGGTAGGTCAGCGTCTGTCTGTACTGTATGAATTCAATTCACCAGAATTCTTTGATAAGGCACTGTTCCAAAGCTTTATCAAAACGCTAACTCAAAAAGGTTATATCAGTACTAATGAAGACAATGCGATTGTCTTTGATGAAAGCTTCAAAAATATCGCTCAGTATGCTGATCTGGTACTGGATGAAGTAAAGCTGCAAATGCTTCATAATCTTACAGCCTTTACGGATGAAGAATTGAAAGAAGCTTTGGATGCCTTGGCAGCTGAACAAGCCAAGAAGCGTGCGAAACGGAAGAAAAAGTAAGATTATTTAAGCTCCTTCTCCCTCTGGGATGAGAAGCACTGCTCGCGAGAGGGATGAGAGAAAATGTTTAAAAACTTACCTCTCCCTAACCCTCTCCTAAAAGGAGAGGGAACTCAACTTTATTCAAGATGAGTGGCTAACTTCATCAATTCTAAATAATCCTCATAACAGTCCGGATGCTTTAACTCATATCCCATTTTTTGCATACGGGTGGCATAGAGCTTTTTACCCGTCACCTGCTCACTTTCTACCTTTAATAAAGGCAATCTCATCTGCTGCTGAAACCATTGCAGAACTTCATGCAACAGTTGTGGCTGGTTATTGGTCAAAATATATGAAGATTCAAGATGTTCCACGTGAATCATCTCAGCCATAAAACGTGACAAGTCTTCAATATGAATCCGATTCGACCAGTGCAGATTTGGATAACTGGTCATAGATCGTGCCATTTTTTCCAAGCGTGCAACTGAAGTTCCATAAATCCCACTTGGGCGGATGATCGTACATTGGTCTGGATAAGCAGCTAAATAAGTCTGCTCCATTTGATGCAGGACTTTGCCTTGCGGATCATTCGGATAAATTGCACTGTCATCACCCACCTGCTCTCCGGCATTCTCACCATAGACCCGGGTGGAAGATACAACAACCAGACGTTGTATCGGATGGGATTTTAGCGCCCTAACAATTGGACCGACTGAGTCCAGATAAGTCTGCTGATAAGCTTCGAGCGTACTCTGGTCAGGACTGAGCAAGACGTAGACCCAGTCAATCGGTGCAAGGCTGCTTAAATCGAGCTGATGCACATCCTGAACATGATGAGTGGCACAGGAATCTGTTTTCGCACTGCGACTGATTGTGCTAATTTGATGACCTTGCTCAAATAATTGTTTAGCTATGCGTGCGGATGTTTTACCATAACCGATAAATAAAATATGCATTCAGCACCGAATCACAAAACCTGGTTGAGGGGACATGGCTGCAGTCCATCAGTTACAAGGTGTCGGCAATGCCGCCGCCACATTACTTGAAAAATTAAATCTGTTCACAACTGATGATTTGCTCTTTCATCTGCCACGTGACTACGAAGACCGTAGCACGATCATTCCCATGAATCAATTGACTGTGGGACGTAGCTATTTGCTGGAAGGTATTGTCAAAGGCGTGGATTTTCCACCGGGTAAACGCAAGTCCATGGCCGTACTGCTGGATGATGATTGCGGCAAGGTGACCCTACGTTTCTATCATATCTATAAAGGTATTACTGACCGTTGCAAAGTTGGTGCAAGATTAAGAGTCTTTGGCGAAGTGCGTGTTGGGGCCCGTGGCCTGGAAATGTATCACCCCGAATTACAGGTCATTACTGAACATACCCCCCTTCCACAGATACAACTTACCGCGATCTATCCGGCAACTGAAGGCCTGACCCAACCCAAATTACGTGAATATATCAAGCAGGCGCTCGCCCTACACAGTGATGATCTGCCGGAATTGTTACCAGCTCAATTCAGCAATGGCTATGACCTGAAGCAGGCACTGGAATATATTCATCATCCTCCAGTCGATGCCAATATGTTGCAGCTGGCACAGGGTTCTCATCCGGCACAGCAGCGTTTGATCTTTGAAGAATTGGTCGCGCATCAGATCAGTTTACTGACCCGCCGTGCTTTTATCCAGCAGATTGAAGCGCCTGCATTTTCACCAAGTAAGCGTTATGCCAAACAGTTGCTCGCGGGTCTACCTTTTGACATGACGGGGGCGCAAAAACGTGTTTCAAGAGAAGTTGCCCATGACATGAAAGGCAACAAACCGATGTTGCGTCTGGTACAGGGCGATGTCGGTGCAGGTAAAACACTGGTTGCTGGTGTGGCGGCCTGTCATGCTCTGGAAGAAGGCTGGCAAGTGGCCCTGATGGCACCAACCGAAATTCTAGCAGAACAGCATTATTTAAATTTTAAAAAATGGTTTGAGCCACTGGGACTGACTGTTTCCTGGCTATCTGGCAAGCAAAAAGGTAAATCCCGTACTGCGGCAGAACAAAGCATTAGAGATGGTAGTGCCAATCTGGTGGTCGGCACCCATGCCTTGTTTCAGGAAAATGTCGAGTTTGCCAAATTGGGGCTGGTAATTATTGATGAACAGCATCGCTTTGGTGTGGATCAGCGTCTAGCTCTACGCAATAAAGGGCTGGATGGTATGTCCCCACATCAACTGGTCATGACGGCGACACCAATTCCACGTACCCTGGCCATGTCTGCGTATGGCGATCTGGACACTTCAGTTATTGATGAACTGCCACCAGGTCGTACTCCGATTCAGACCGTAACTATCCCACTGGACCGCCGTGAAGAGGTACTCCAACGTATTGCCACCAACTGTGCTGAAGGTAAGCAAGCGTATTGGGTCTGTACTCTGGTCGAACAGTCGGAAACTTTAGATGCCCAAGCAGCCGAAGCCACTTTTGCCGAAATTAAGGAACGCTTCCCGGAAATCAATATCGGTCTGGTCCATGGCAAGATGAAGCCTGATGAAAAGCAGGCGGTGATGCAACAATTTAAAAATAATGAATTGCAGCTATTGATTGCCACGACCGTGATTGAGGTGGGTGTCGATGTACCGAATGCTTCTCTGATGGTGATTGAGAATGCTGAGCGTCTCGGCCTCTCACAACTGCATCAGCTGCGTGGCCGTGTTGGTCGGGGTGCCAAAGCCAGTTTCTGTGTACTCCTGTATAAGCATCCTCTTTCTCAGAATGGTCAGGAACGTTTGCGTATCATGCGGGAAACCAATGACGGCTTTATTATCGCAGAAAAGGATCTGGAACTGCGTGGTCCAGGTGAACTGCTTGGCACCAAACAAACCGGAGATATGGGTTTCCGGGTAGCCAAGCTGGAACGGGATGACCACCTGCTTAATCAGGCACATTATGTGGCGCAGCAGATGTTAAAGGATTATCCGAAACAGGCCGATGCGTTATTAAAACGCTGGTTACCTGAGGCACCACGTTATGCCTATGTCTAAACTGATTCAGCAAGGCAAGCATTGGCTGGGCAAGTTACAACCCTGCCAGCTTTGTCACAACGATTATCAAACAATTCATTCAGTATGCCAGGATTGCTGGAACCAGCTACCCTGGGCACATCAGACCATCCAGCGCCAGGAAATGCAGGTACAGATTGCCTGCCATTATGACTATCCGATGGATCGTCTGATTCAGTTGTTCAAATATGAGCAGAAGCTTTATCTGGAAAACTTGTTAGCAGGCGCGCTTATCAGTTTAAAACTTCCCAAAGTCAGCGCAGTCGTCCCGATGCCAATCTCAACAGACAAATTGGTACAGCGCGGCTATAACCAGTCCTTACTGCTGGCTAAACAGGTCGCAAAGCATCTTCAAGTTCCAGTTTGGCAACCGGTGAGCCGGCTCAAACAGCATTCACAAAAAGGCTTAAGCCGCCTGGAACGGATTGAAGGTATTGAAGCACAATTTCAGATCAGTACATCATCAAAATTGCGTTATCGTAAGGTGCTGGTTATTGATGATGTGGTAACAACTGGTAGTTCAATTCGTGCACTTAATCAGAAGCTCGAAGAACTTGGCTGCCAGCAAATTTATACAGCCTGTGTCGCAGGTGCAAAGCTTTAAATTAAGCTTGGGCTAAAAGATTTGACTTCACCCATGGAATTACAATTTCTGTGGTTAACGGGGCCAGCGCTAAGTCTTGTTCATTGAGATCAATCCATTTCATCTCGGCAATCTCCGCCTCAATTTTGGGCATTTGATCCAGTTTGACCAGATATACATAACTGACCAGTTGGTGGTCGGGTTCATTCGCGGTCTTCGTTTCAAAACGACCAACAAATTGCTGCACTTCAGCCTGACAGCAGATTTCTTCCTGAATTTCACGAACAATCGTCACTTCAGGTGCTTCATTCGGTTCCAGCTTGCCACCCACCTGCATAAAGCAGCTGGTGCCTTTCTTACGCACAACCAATAATTGCTGTGCTTCATTCAGTACAATGCCGGCGGCAACAGTAATAACTTTCATAACAACTCAAATTTAAAAATGATCAATGGGCTTATTTCACGAGATCTTGCTGATCAACCATCCCCCATTTCGCTTGCGGTGGTTGATAATTCTCAAAAGCATCCAGAATTGTTTCAATTTCTTCACTGACAATGAGTTTCTCGGTAAAACGTGCCTTGGTAAAACCCTGTTCAGTCGTGTGCTGAATAAAATGAATCAAACCGGTATAGAAGTTTTCTGCATTTAAAAATGCACATGGCTTTTCATGAATACCGAGCTGTGCCCAGGTCCATTGCTCAAAGATTTCTTCCAGTGTTCCTACACCACCCGGTATCGCAATAAAACCATCTGCCAGTTCTGACATTTTGGTTTTGCGCTCGTGCATATTTTCAACAATATGCAGTTCAGTCAGACCTGGATGGGCCAATTCACGGTCTACCAGCTGCTTTGGAATCACCCCAATCACTTGGCCGCCCGCAGCCAGAGTACTGTCCGCAACAATTCCCATCAAGCCTGAACGGCCACCACCATAGACCAGTGTTTGCTGTCTAGCTGCCAGCGTCTGGCCGACTTTTTCAGCAATCTCGGTATAAACAGGTGCGATCCCCAGTGCGGAACCACAAAAAATTGCGATAGAATTCATCATTTTTCACCATTTAGTTCTAGCTGTATCGCAAGGAATCCCTGATCGAAGCTTTTTTTGAAAAAATAACTGTTCAATCAGTGTTTTTATTCAATTCCTTGTCTAAAATACACCCATTCCAATTTACATACTGCGCAAGGGAGAAAAGACAGCATGCTTGAAGCCTTTTATGCCACAGAGCGCGGTAGCCTAGAAGATGCCACTATTAATGGCGACTTTGATTTACATCAAGATTTGGTTTGGGTCGATCTGATTGCTCCTTCACAGGAAGAGCAGCAATGGATCATGGACGCTTATGAGCAAAATCTTCCTACCCTCAAATCATTAGAAGACATTTCATCCAGTGCCCGATTCTACCGCGATGATGACGGTATTTTGCATATTAGCACTTATTTTTTAACGAAAAATAAAAACTATCAGGTTGAAGAAGATACTGAAGATCAATCCAGCATTTTAGCCACGGTGCAAACCGTCGCCTTCATTCTGCATAAAGATCGGCTGTTTACCTTGCGTGGAGAAAAACTAGTCGCGTTCCGTGCTTTTCGTGCTCGTGCGCGCCGCAATGATTATGAGATTGATTATAAGGATCCGACCTGGATTCTACTTGGCCTGCTTGAAGCCAAGCTGGATGAGCTGGCGGATATTCTGGAAGATGTGCACAAGGATCTGGAAAAATACTCAACCGAAGTTCTGAATAATCGCCATCGTGAACAGATTCTGGATCTGGATGACATGATTACCCGTCTGGCACAGCTCGAGGATATGCTTGGAAAAGCCCAGCTCTGTCTGATCGATTTACGCCGGGTACTGACCTTCCTGTCCCGTCCACGGGCGCTCGGTAGTCATATCTATGATGCGGACATTCGAGAGCTCAGTGAAGATGTACGTTCTCTGGTTGAGCATGATGCTTTCTTATTCCAAAAGGTGCGATTCCTGCTTGATACCACTTCCGGATTCATTAATACCGAACAGAATGACACGATCCGTCGATTCTCGATCTTGCCAAGTATGCTTGCGCCACCGATGCTGATTGCGAGTATTTATGGGATGAACACAGAAGTTCTGCCTTTTGCACATGGCACCACCAGCTTTATTATTGTCGGGCTGATTCTGGTCGCATTCTTCATTGGACCATTGATTTACTTTAGATGGAAGAAATGGATTTGAGCGAGCTTTGAGGCGCTGCTTCAAAGCAAAGCGCAAGAAATCTCTATATTTAATTTATATCTATTTAATCCCTCGTCAACTTCTCTCTAAAAAAGTGAAGAAAATTCCCCCTCCTTTTCCAAAGGAGGAGTTAGGTGAGGATTTTCACCCTCTCTTTAACTCTCCCTCAGGGAGAGAGGACTTGCAATCTATACTTAGATCTATTTGATTTTCATTATTTCTTAAAATTTAATCACAATAAAAAAGCACCTTTCGGTGCTTTTTCTTTTTACTGAATGATCTGTAAATCATTCTCCAGGTGACAGGACTGTATGATCTTCATCACTTTTGCAGGAACAGCTTTAAACTGCAATCCTTTGGCTTGTGGCGTCTGACGTAACCATCTGACCAATATCGCCAAAGCCAAAGTACTGCCACTTTCAAGCTCAGCCAGATTTACCACAATAGGAAAAACTGTCTGTGACTGAATTTCACGCAGCCCCTGTTCATAGTATTGCTGCGCATTGTTATAGTCGATTTTGCCTATAACATGCAGTTCCTGATTACTGAATTTGATCACAGCTCACCTATCTTATTTTTTCTTTTCAACCGCTGCTTCTGCATCTGGCTTGAAGTTTGCAATTGCTTTATCCAAGTTACCGCCATTACGTTTTACAGTCGCTGCAAACTGGTTACGGAACTGTAAACCTAGATCGATACCAGACACGTTGATATTACGGATTTTCCATTGTGAACCTTTATCGGCCAACTGGAAAGAAACCGGAATTTTCTCGCCATTATTATGGAAATCAATGGTCACAACTGGATTTTTGCTACCCGTGTCTTTGTACGGACGCATGCTATAAGACTGGTTGGTATATTTGGCAAATGCTGAACCATAATTTTCAGTCAACGTTTCACGGAAGTTACGTTCAAACTGAGCACGCTGTGCAGCAGAACTATACTGATTAGTTGCATACGTTCCCATCACAATGCGGGTAAATGCTTGTGAATCGATATATGGATCAAGATTCTGACGAATAATAGTTTTCACCAGTGCCGGATTGCTCTGCAACTTGCTATGGTCTGCTTTGAGACGAGCCACCAGGTTATCTGCAACTTTCTTGATAAATGCAGGTGGTGCTTCAGCCGGTGCAGCGAAAACACTTCCGATCGCCATGATAGATAGAATGCTTGCTGCAAGGGTTTGCTTTACTAAAATATTCACTCAAATTTCCTCAATCATTATTCAACAAATGCAGGTTCTGCATCTGTAGCTTCAGAAGTTACTGCATCAGCAGATGCCTCCTGAGTTTCTGATGACTTACTGCCTGCTCCACCTGTCACGAATTTGGTAATTAAATCTTCAATTTCCATTGTGCCCTGGGTATTGGCAATCTGATCACCACGTTTCAAATAATTCAGACCGCCGCCTGGAATAATTTTCAAATACTTTTCACCCAGCAAACCATTGGTTGCTACCATAATGTAAGCATCTTCATCAATATTGGTAATGGATGTCATGTTGTCTAAGAGTTGCTTTTCCATTGCTTTTTGTTGCGCAGGTGCCGCAGCTTCATAGTCAGTGCTGTAACGTAACTCATCTAGGGCTTCTTGCTGTACTTTCTTTAACTGTTCAGCATTAAATGATGTCAATGAACCATCTAGCGTCATATGTACAGTGGCTAATCGGGTGACTGGATCAAGTGTAATCGTATCGACCTGACCGACTTTCACACCGCTTAAAGCCACTTTGGCACGCGGCTTAATGCCATTTACATTTTCAAAAGTTGCTGTCATTTTATAGCTGTCGGCAATATTGGTTCCGACCAAACCACTGACACGCATTGCCAGGAAGAAAATTGCAATTCCAAACAGAATGACAAAAACACCAACGGCCAGTTCACTGGTACGTGATTTCATTAAACACCTCCGAACATGACCGCAGTCAACACGAAATCAAAACCTAAAACACACAACGATGAATACACCACAGTACGTGTTGTGGACGTTGCAATCCCTTCAGATGTCGGTTCACAGGCATAACCCTGATAGACCGCAATCCATGTACAAATCAATGCAAATACAAAACTTTTAATGATGGTACCGTTAAAGATATCCTTGTAGAACTGCACGGTACTTTCCATACCGCTCCAGTACGCGCCTTCATCTGCGCCAAGGAAATCTACACCGACCATTTTACCGCCCATAATCCCCACGGCAGCAAAAATTACGGACAGCATTGGCAGACTGAAAATCCCTGCCCAAAGACGTGGTGAAATGACCCTTTTCAGCGGATCAACCCCAATCATCTCCATGCTGGATAACTGTTCAGTGGCTTTCATCAGACCGATTTCAGCTGTCAATGCGGAACCGGCACGACCAGCAAACAAGAGCGCTGCCACAACCGGTGCCAGTTCGCGTAATAAGGTTAGAGCTACTGCGGTACCTAACATGGCTTCACTGCCGAAGGTAGCCAGAATGGTATACATCTGCAAACCGAGAACAGCACCAATAAACAGACCCGAAACTACGATGATCAGTAAAGAGAGCACCCCAACACGGTACATCTGGTAGACAAATAGCTTAAACCCCAGCCAGGTTGGCATCGAAATCAGAATTTGTAACAGCATCAGGGTCGCAACCCCAATCCCGCGCACACGTTCTATGACACGTCTACCCAATAAGGCAATTGCATTCATGAACGCACCTCATCACTTAAATAAGCCGCATGACTAAACTGATAATCCACAGGCCCCTCAACGGAACCCGTCAGGAACTGCTGAACAAATGCAGAAGGATGTGCTTTTAATTCTTCAGGTGTGCCTTCGCCCTGGATCTTTCCTTCTGCCACTACGTAAATGTAGTCCGCAATGGATAGAGTTTCTGCTACATCATGCGAAACGATAATTGTAGTCAGGTCTAATGCTTCACGCAGGGAACGAATCAGACGTGTTAATACGCCCATCACAATCGGGTCTTGCCCGGCGAATGGTTCGTCATACATGATCAGCTCTGGGTCAAGTGCAATCGCACGTGCTAGAGCCACACGACGGTTCATACCACCAGATAATTCAGAGGGCATCATCTGCTCTGCACCGCGCAGACCGACAGATTCCAGCTTGAGCGCCACGATTTCTGCGATCAAGTGCTCAGGCAATTTGGTATGTGCACGAATCGGGAAAGCGACATTTTCATAGACACTCATATCCGTAAACAATGCACCGCTCTGGAATAACATACCCATACGTGCACGTGCAGCAAACAGCTCACTACGTGACATGCGTGCGATATCCTTGCCATCCAGCAACACCTGTCCCTGATCTGGCGTTAGCTGTCCGCCAATAAGACGTAATAATGTAGTTTTACCGGTACCAGAAGGTCCCATAATGGCAGTGATCTGACCACGTCGAATGTTCAGGCTGACATTCTCATAAATCACACGTTCGCCTCGCTTGAAGCTCAAACCTTTCACTTCTATGAGTGATTGAGTCTCAAACGCTGTTTGATTTTTCATAGCTAAGCGTTTTCCTGCATTTTTTCAGCATGCGTACTATAAAGGATTAACTCTCTAAATGTTACCTTTTGATCGGAATGTTACAATGGCAAAAAGGCAATATCTGAATGAAAAAAATGAGAAAGCATGATCTATTTTTATAATTTTATCGTCTGCTTATATGTTCAATAATCATTCAATTATAAAAATTATAGAGAAAGAGAATGATGTTACATAAGATCAGGATCAGCGCAATATAAGGCATAACAACCTCATGGATATAACGAGCCAAGTGTGATTTTTGAGGATTAGTTATCATAACCGATTCAAATTCAGGAATGGCACACACTTTACCTAAAACTTTAAAAAAATGCATCCATAAAAAAACCAGCGTTATCGCTGGTTTTTTCTGGCTAGATTCAATTAGTCATTGAATTTGCGACGTGGACGGTCTTCACCGAACGAACGCTCACCACGTGGTTTGTCATCGAAGTTACGGCGTGGACGATCACCACCGAAATCACGTTTAGGACGGTCATCACCAAATGAACGTGCTGGACGGTCACCGAAGCCACCTTCACGACGTGGCGCCGGACGATCACCGAAATCACGTTTAGGACGATCACCAAAACCACCTTCGCGACGTGGTGCCGGACGATCACCGAAATCACGTTTAGGACGGTCACCGAAAGAGCCTTCACGACGTGGTTTGTAATCTACGCGGTTGCCACGGTTGTCATCAGAACCTTCGAAACGAGGACGGTCGCCAAAATCACGTTTTGGACGGTCACCGAAACCACCTTCACGACGTGGAGCTGGACGATCACCGAAGTCACGTTTAGGACGATCACCAAAACCGCCTTCACGACGTGGACGATCACTGTTGAAGTCACGACGTGGGCGATCTTCGCCACCGAACGCAGGACGTTCGCCACGAGGTTTGTCATCAAAGCTACGACGTGGACGGTCATCACCACCATCACGACGTTTGAAGTTACCTTCACCTTCGAAACGACGACCACCGCCGAAGCCACCACGGCCGCCACGACCGCCATCACGACCACGACCACGGCCAGCGCCATCACGGCTACCGCGTGCAGGAGGTGGAGATGGCTCAAGACCTTCGATTTCAGATACTTCTAAACGAGCATCCAAGTAGTCTTCAAGCGCACGGATTTTACCGCGTTCACGGTAAGTCGCTAAAGTAATCGCTTTACCAGTACGGCCCGCACGACCTGTACGACCAATACGGTGTACATAGTCCTCGTTCTTCATTGGAAGACCGAAGTTGATGACGTGAGAGATTGTTGGTACGTCTAGACCACGTGCTGCAACATCAGTTGCAACCAAGATTTTTGCACGACCTTCACGGATGCTGCGTAGACGACGGTTACGAACTGTCTGTGGCATTGCACCATGAAGTGCTACTACTGATAGACCTGCTTCAGCAAGTTCTTCAGCCAGCATATCGGTATCTTCTTGCGTAGAAGCGAATACAACTGCCTGATCAACGTCTTCTTCGTTTAACCAGTGAGTTAATAATTTTTTCTTGTGCTCAAAGCCATCAGTCCAGTGCAAAGTCTGAGTGATGTCAGTATTCGTAGAGTGACCAGTTTCGATCGCAATACGCTCTGGCTCATTCATCATGCGTTCAGCAAGCGTGATGATACGCGGTGCAAATGTAGCAGAGAACATCAAAGTCTGTTTACGGTTCGCAGCCAAGTCACCGATTGCCTCTAGGTCTTCAGAGAAACCGAGGTCTAACATACGGTCAGCTTCGTCGACGATTAACGCATCAACTTTGTCCAGTTTAATCTGGCGACGGTTAACAAGATCAAGTAAACGACCTGGTGTCGCAACTACAACTTGTGCACCTTTTAATTGTTGGATTTGTTTACCAAATGGCATACCACCCATGATTGCAGCAATACGAACACCTTTCATGTGACGTACAAATGCAATCGCATCCTGACAAACCTGTTGTGCAAGTTCACGTGTTGGTGAAATTACCAGGATATTTGGTTGAGTTACCGCTTTCATACGTTCTTTGAACGGAACGAAAGTATCTTCAGTTGCAAGGCCATTCAATGTAGGGAGAAGGAAGGCTGCAGTTTTACCAGAACCAGTCTGGCTTGACACTAGAAGGTCTTTACCTTCAAGCGCCGCAGGAATAGATTGTTCCTGTACAGGTGTAGGTGCAGTAAAGCCTAGTGCTTGTAAAGCTTGTTGTAAGGTTTCGTGTAGAGGAAAATCAGCAAAAGTTTTGCTCATAGAGTCTTTCACCCGGAAATTGGGTGCTCCATTAAAAATAAAGTCAAATGAACATCGACAAAAAGCGGTACAGCAATATACGCTGAAAATAAGAGATCATTCAGCGGCGATCCGAGTAACGACGATGTGATATAACGCACGCATGATTACGGCATAACCTGAAGGAATCGCTTTAGCGATTGGGGCGCGAGATATCGTCCTCTCTTTGGACCGCACGCGCATACACAATGATAAGAAGAGAAATGTTCAGGTAACGAACAGAAATTAAGTGCGTGCGCGGATTATAGCAGGATTTAAAATAATGTCATTAAGTTTTATTGTTATTTTGTATTAATCTAAAATTAGTTGATATTTTAACCATATTTAGCAATAAAAATATTATCCAGTCATGAAAAAGGCATCCCTTAGGATGCCTCTTATATGTTTTAAACCAAAATGTCTAAACCCGATTATTTAGCTGCCTCGCCCCATGCAGGAACAACTGCCTGCATTAAAGGTTTCAGCATTTTCATAGAGCAGGCAATGACCTGACCTTTTTCCATAGATTCGCTGCCACCACGTGCATCAACCACTGTACCGCCCGCTTCTTTCACAATCAGTTCACCAGCAGCGATATCCCAAGGTTTCAAACCAAGTTCAAAGTAACCATCTAAACGACCTGCCGCAACATAAGCCAGATCCAGCGCAGCAGAACCTGCACGGCGGTATTGAGCACCTGCTTCAGTGACGTTTAATAGTGATTCGAAATGGTTTTTCGCATAAGACACCACTTCACCGCCACGTTGAGCACGGTAAGCATGACCGACTGCCAGGAAAGAATTCTGCAAGTTGTCTTTCACATTTACACGGATACGACGCTGGTTCAGCATCGCGCCACGACCACGACTTGCAGAGAATAGCTCGTCTTTCACAGGGTCATAAATAACACCGTGTTGGGTTACGCCTTTGTGCTGAACAGCAATAGAGATACAGAAATGCGGGAAACCGTTGATGAAGTTCAGTGTACCGTCAAGAGGATCAATCACCCAACACCATTCAGCGTCGTGACCTTTACCTTCTTGCAGGCCAAACTCTTCACCAAGGAAGCTGTGGTTTTTATAACTTTTACGCAGCGTATCGATAGTCAGTTGCTCCAAGTAACGGTCAACACGCGTTACAGGACCATCAATGCCTTTCTCTTCGACTTGTAGATCGAGTTTATGACGATTTTGATGCGCTTTTAAAAGCTCTTGACCAACTAATTGAGCCGCACGCGCAGCCATCACCACCATAGGTTCCATTGAACACCCACTACAAATTTGAAGATATTGATAAAGAATAATGCATAAAAGCCCCTACATTTTAGCAAATATAAGGGCTTTTTGGGAAAAAATGTGTCTAAAATTTTGAAGACGTTGTTTCAGACTGGCTGGGTAAGTGAAGACCAGGCCTGATTCATTGACTTTTCAATGCCTTGAGCATCAAGTCCTGCCTGTTGCAGCATCTGTGCATGGGTCGCTTGCGCCATAAAGGTATCAGCAAGACCAAGATTTAAAATTGGTTTTACGATCTGCGCTTTAGCCAGATATTCATTGACTGCACTGCCCGCACCTGCCATCACTGCATGTTCTTCGACTGTCACGAACAGAGTGGTACTTGGCGCAATATCATCCAGCATTTGGGTATCCAGTGGTTTAATGAAACGCATATTCACCACACGTACTGCCACATCATGTTTTGCAGCAAAGGCTTGGGCTGCATCGATAGCGGCCTGCACTCGACTACCAAATGCCAGTACAGAGATATAGTCATCATGCTGACTATTAAAGCTCGCTACGATTTCAGCCTGACCCATTGGTAATTCAATCATATCCTGCTGAATCTCGACACCCAGACCACTCCCACGCGGATAACGTACTGCTGCCGGACCTTTATAGAGATAGGCAGTGTGTAGCATCTGGCGACATTCATTTTCGTCTTTTGGCGCCATGATCACCAGGTTTGGAATAGTACGCATATAAGCATAGTCATATGCTCCGGCATGGGTCGGACCATCTTCACCAACCAGACCAGCACGATCGATAGCAAACGTCACATCCAGATTTTGTAGCGCCACATCATGTACTAACTGGTCATAACCACGTTGTAAAAACGTTGAATAGATCGCTACAACCGGCTTCAAACCTTCGCAAGCCATACCTGCTGCTAGCGTTACCGCATGCTGTTCTGCAATCGCGACATCAAAGAAACGTTCAGGATATTGCTTAGCAAATTCCACCATGCCTGAGCCTTCACACATGGCTGGAGTAATGGCCAGCAAACGGTCATCTTTCGCCGCTTCATCACACAACCACTGACCAAAGACATCAGAATATTTTGGTGCTGGATTTACAGTAGATCCTGCATTTAAACGACTAATCGCATGATATTTAATTTGTTCTGCTTCTGCTGGAGCAAAGCCTTTGCCTTTTTTGGTATAGACATGAATCAGACGTGGACCTTTACGCTTTTTCAGTGCATTAAACACATGCACCAATTGACTCAGATCATGACCATCATAAGGACCAAAATAATCAAAACCAATCGCCTTAAACAGGTTATCGGCAGCATCAGTCGCGGCACAATGCAGACGTGAGTTATACACCCATTCTGGATGCGGCTGAACGAAGGCTTCACCCTCTTCAGTAATATTCACCGACTCACCACGTTCCCACAGTGCAGCGAGATGCTTGGCAAAACCACCAGTGCTGCAGGAAATCGACATGTCATTATCATTCAGCACCACCATCAGATCTGCATTGTGCGCGACGGCGTCATTCATGGCTTCAAAGGCCATACCTGCCGTCATTGCACCATCACCAATAATGGACACCACTTCACATGGATTCTTTTGATAGCGACGCGCCAAGGCCATGCCCAAGCCTGCTGAAATCGCAGTAGAAGAATGCCCTACCCCGAAAGTATCAAATTCAGATTCATCACGCGCCGGGAATGCGGCCAAGCCATCTTTAGCACGAATCGTGGTTAATTGCTCACGGCGACCAGTTAAGGCTTTATGCGGATATGCCTGATGACCTACATCCCAGATCAGGCGGTCGTCTGGGGTATTGAAGCAGTAGTGCAAAGCCACAGTCAGCTCAATCACTCCCAGATTGGCACCAAAATGCCCACCACTTTGTCCTGCAGCATACAAAATGTACTGACGTAACTCATCGGCCACCTGCTCAAGCTGATTTTGCTCAAGTGAACGCAATTGCTTTGGATGATCGATCGCATCAAGCAACGGTGTTACAGGGCGTTGAGTTGGTATTTCTGTATACAGCATAAATGGCAAAGCCTTCAAAAGCCTGGCAAATCCTAAGCTAGGTCTGTCTATGGGGAGTCCCGATCATATAGTCGAATTGTAGCAGCTTCAATTGACTAAAGCTGTTAACGGCGCAATATTAAACAATGATCTTGATCAGGGCAAAATTTGCAGAATACGATTATCCTGAATAATCTTACTGTTTATCAACTATTATCGTTCGCTTTATACAAAAAAGAAAATGTTCTCCAGAAATTCATCTATGCAACCCTACTAATGTCCAATCATTACGCTATACTTTGAGCAATTTCAGGATTTAACGGGTTCAGCTGTGCCTATCGAGTTTGTCGCAACATCAAGATTACCTACCGCTCATGGTGAATTTAAAATTACTGTTTTTCAAGACCCTAAGACTGGCGAAGAACATGTCGCGTTATCTAAAGGACTGGAAGAATCGAGTGATGAACCCGTGCTGGTACGTGTACATTCTGAGTGTTTGACGGGTGATGCTTTTGCCTCACTGAAATGTGATTGTGGACCGCAACTTCAGGCGACACAAAAGCTGATTAATGAAGTCGGTCGTGGTGTGATTCTGTATTTGCGTCAGGAAGGCCGCGGGATTGGTTTGACCAATAAAATCCGTGCCTATGCCCTGCAGGATCAAGGTCATGACACCGTAGATGCCAACCTGATGCTGAACCTGCCAGCCGATGCACGCCAATACGATATGTGTAGCATCATGCTGGATCATTTAGGGGTAAAAGCAGTACGTTTGATTACCAACAACCCTACAAAAATCAATGCACTTAAAGATTTGGGTATTAATGTGGTGGATCGTGTACCGCTGACGGTTGGTCTAAATCCATTTAATGAACAGTATCTTAAGACCAAGCATGAACGTATGGCGCATCTGTATCGGAAGGATGATTTTTAGCTTTCATACAAATCCACCCCAACCCTCCTTTGCTAAAGGAGGGAGTTCCTCCCCTTTCTTAATGGGGGGGGAAAAGCCTCCCTAAGCAAGACTTAAGCACTGCTTTAAGTTGAAGTGTAAGAAAGGGAGGATTGAAGGGATTTCTAAATCGTCATCGAAAAAATCCGGTTCTCCGGCATTTTACGTTTTAATCTCAGGTCAAAAGCCATACAGATATTACGTACAAAAGGTTTCCCTTTCTCCAAAATTGTGACTGATGAGTCTACAATTTTAATCAACTGATCCTGTGACATTTCTTTGAGCTGTTCTAGTACTGCGTCAATTTCAGCAAATTGCATGTGATCATCTGCCCAGGAAGTGGTGAAGCTGCACATCAGATTCAGTATATGCTTACGGATGATTAAATCTTCCCGACTTAATACATGCCCTTTAACGACTGGAATCTCATTCTGTTCCAGACATTCATAATATTCTTCAATAGTTTTTACATTCTGGGCAAAGCTGTACCAGCTATCACTGATTGATGAAATCCCTAGCCCGATCATGACTTGGGTTTTAGATGCGGTATACCCCATAAAGTTACGGTGCAAAGACCCTTCCTTAAAAGCCTGATACATGCTGTCACTTTCTAGCGCAAAATGATCCATGCCAATTTCATGGTAGCCATGTGCCAACAGTTTCTTCTTGCCTTCTTCATAGCACTGACGCTTGATTTCATCTTTAGGCACATCGGCATCTTTAAAACCGCGCTGGCCATTGCCCTTGATCCATGGCACATGGGCATAGCTATATAAGGCTAAACGGTCCGGCATTAAGGTATTGGTTTGACCAATAGTATTGAGTACATCATCTAGGCTCTGAAATGGTAAGCCAAAGACCAGATCATGCGAAATCGAGGTGTAACCTATTTCACGCGCCCATTCGGTGACCTGTTTGACATTTTCATAAGGCTGAATGCGGTGAATGGCTTTCTGCACAGTTTCATTATAGTCCTGCACGCCATAGCTGACCCGGCGAAAGCCCATGTCATATAAGCCTTGCAGATGCTCACGCGTGGTATTGTTTGGATGGCCTTCAAAGCTGAATTCATGCTCAGACGCTATTTCAGCCTTAGCCAAGATACCTTTAATCAGTTGAGTTAAGTGCTCAATCGAGAAAAAAGTCGGTGTACCACCACCCAAATGGATTTCCTTGATCATTGGCTTTTCTTCCAATAATTCGCAGTACAGATCCCATTCCTTCAGCACCGCCTGAATATAGGGTTGCTCGACTTCATGCCGTTTGGTAACACGTTTATGGCATCCGCAGAAAGTGCACAAGCTTTCACAAAAGGGAAGATGGATATATAGACTAATGCCTTCTTTCTGATTCGATTCGGTAAAAGAGCGCTTTAAAGTCTGTTTCCACTGTTCCAGAGAAAAGTACTGTTCTTCCCAATACGGTACAGTTGGATAACTGGTATAGCGTGGACCTGGGACATTGTATTTTTGAATGAGGGAAGTAGCCTGAACCGACATAATATCCACCTATGACCATCGAAAATTCACCCAAGCATGGGCCATCTAAAGCTATTGTGTGGGGCTCGAAAAAAGAATTCAACCTAGCATCTCGGTCGGATTTAATACGCTACCCTGCTTTAATTTACTGTGAACACAAAGTCTTTTTAGATCATTAGTATCGGCAAATACATCTTAATTTTTATACCATTTTATGCTTTGATGTAAAAAGTCTTTCTTTCTCCCCATGAGGGCTTTGATGCAGCATCCAACTTCTGCGGATATTCAACGCGTACGCGAATTCCTCCTCGACTTACAGGCGCGCATCTGTGCGGCTCTCGAACAACAAGAACGTGCTGGTGGTGGCTCAGCTGAATTTATTATTGATGACTGGGAGCGACCTGAAGGTGGTGGTGGCCGTTCACGTGTGCTGCAAAATGGGACAGTGATTGAAAAAGGTGGGGTGATGTTCTCGCACATCAATATTTCTAAACTACCGGCTTCAGCCACTGAACGTCATCCACAAATTGCCGGGGCTAAGGCACAAGCGATGGGTGTCTCACTGGTGATCCATCCCAAAAATCCAAATGTGCCGACCTCACATGCCAATGTGCGCCTATTTGTTGCTGAAAAAGAAGGCCAAGATCCGATCTGGTGGTTTGGCGGTGGTTTCGATCTGACGCCGTTCTATCCGAATGATGAAGATGTTCTTTCATGGCATCAGACGGCGCATGACCTGTGTGCGCCATTTGGCGAAGAAGTTTATGCACAGCATAAAAAATGGTGTGATGATTATTTCTACTTAAAGCACCGTGATGAACAGCGCGGTGTCGGTGGCCTGTTCTTTGATGACCTGAACCAATGGGATTTTGAAACCTGTTTTAAATATATGCAGGCGGTGGGCAATGGTTACTTAGATGCCATTATTCCGATTTTCCAGCGCAATCAGGACAAACCTTATAGCGAAGCACAGCGTGGGTTTCAACTGTATCGTCGTGGTCGTTATGTTGAATATAATCTGGTTTATGACCGTGGTACTTTGTTTGGCTTACAGACCGGTGGTCGGATCGAATCCATTCTAGTGAGTCTGCCACCACTCACTGGCTGGTCTTATCGTCCGGAATGGGCCGAAGGTTCACCAGAGAAACAACTCACCGATTATTATTTAAAGCCACGAGATTGGCTGAAAGAGTTAAAGAAGTAGGTGTACGCTTAACCAAAATGCTCTCAGTTTGAGGGCATTTTTTATAAAACTGTTCCAATTATTTTTTGCTTACAATACCTCTAATTTTTTTCTCCTGAAAACTCCATGCAATTAATTCGTTCCTAAATTTACAAAAGTGATTCTTCAAGACTATTAATTTGAACGAAAAATTTTCCTATAAACATTTAGAAACTTTTCTTTATATAAATAAGCAGAAATGTCCTCACTTCGTCACAAGCTCTGCTGTATAGTAAAATCTTAAAAAATATTGGGTAAAAATATATGCAGCTACGACATTTCAAAAGTCATGTGCTGATGATTTGGGTATTTCTGGCCGTTACAGTCAGCGCAATTACTACAACATTCTTAACAAAGGATCTTATCTTGGACAGTCTGGCAATCAGTGTCAGCATTATTATGATTATCGGTATTATCTTAAGTGGTGCCCTGCTTCTGACTGAACGCATTATTAAAACCTGTAACTCCTAAAATAAGCCCCTAGAATTAGACCTTTCAATACTTTAGTCCCTACCTGTTTTCACGTATATTGTTGAGCATTTTAGCACATGGACACTGTGAAATGAGCAAACAATTTGCTGTTGTTGGCAACCCGATTGAACAATCACGTTCTCCAGAATTGCATCATGCATTTGCCGCTAAAACCGGTATTGATCTCACCTATAGTAAACGTCTGGCTCCGCTGGATGGCTTTGAAGCCAATATTCAGGACTTCTTTGCCCAAGGCGGTATCGGTATGAATGTCACGGTCCCGTTTAAAGAACAAGCTTATGCTCAGTGTCAAGTGCTGACTGAACGCGCTCGTATTGCCGGTGCAGTAAATACACTATGGATGGAAAATGGCGTCCTGCATGGTGATAATACCGATGGTCAAGGTCTGGTTGAAGCTATTCGTGCTTTAGACTGGAACTTAGAAAATACCGATATTCTGATTATTGGCGCTGGTGGTGCGACTCGTGGGGTGATCTATCCACTGGTACAGGCAGGTGTGAAGAAAATTGTTATTGCTAATCGTACCCTCACCCGTGCCGAACAGCTGATTGCGGATTTAAAAGATGCAGTACCACAAGCTGAACTGCAAGCGATTGCTTTAACTGATCTGGCGGGTGATTTCGATATCATTATCAATGCAACTTCTGCCAGCTTGAGTGGTGATGCCTTAATCCTGCCGGAAGCACTGCAGTTTAAACACGCTTATGAAATGGCGTATGGCAAACCATCTACTTTCTTAGATCAAGCCCGTGCGCGTGGTGTTCCTAGCGCTGAAGGTTTTGGCATGCTGGTTGGTCAAGCGATTGAATCTTTCTCGATCTGGAATGGGGTCAAGCCACAGCTCAAAGATTTCCTTTAAGCCCGTTTAAGCTTTTAATATGATTCAAGAGTCTCTATGGAGGCTCTTTTGATTTTCCGACAGAAGGAAATCTACAGAGCAATAAGTGGATTTAATGACAGCACTTCTGTTTATTTTCAAACAATAACACTTGTGTACAATTCACCCAAAAAACCACCTAGACAAACAGAATAATTATCTATTAAAGTCGTTTCATATAAGTCTTTTTTATTTTTCAGCTATTTATTATTAGCCCATATCTTTAACCTGAATCACCCTAATTTTCCTATCTCCTCGATTCGCCTTTCTGACATTTTTATTTGCTTGCCTTATCAATGTATTTTTAGCCGCAATGTGAATAATCAAAGAATCGATACAGATAATCCAAAACTATTAATCAGGATTAAAACGCATGCCAGCATATAAAGCCCCCTTACGTGACATTCGCTTCCTTATGAATGAAGTGCTTGATTACCCTGCACATTACCAGACACTATCAAATGGTGAATATGCCGATGCTGATACCGTGGACATGATTCTGGAAGGTGCAGCAGATTTCTGTGAAAATGTACTGTCTCCATTGAATCAAAGTGGTGATCTGGAAGGCTGTCATTTTGAAAATGATGAAGTCACTACGCCTAAAGGCTTCAAGGAAGCATACGAACAGTTCGTACAAGGCGGCTGGCAAGGTCTTTCTTATCCTGAAGAATTTGGCGGTCAAAACCTTCCACAATCTTTGAATCTGGTTAAGTCTGAAATGATGGGCACTGCAAACTGGTCATTCCAAATGTATCCAGGTTTAAGTATCGGCTGTATTAATACCATCATTCAATTTGGTTCAGATGAACAAAAAAATCTTTACCTGCCTCACCTGGTAGCAGGCACATGGTCTGGCACCATGTGTTTGACTGAGCCGCAATGTGGTACCGACTTGGGTCAAGTAAAAACCAAAGCTGAGCCAAATGCAGATGGCACGTATGCCATTTCAGGTACCAAGATCTTCATCTCGGCGGGTGAACACGATCTGACTGAAAATATCATTCATATCGTACTTGCACGCCTGCCAGATGCACCTGCAGGCACTAAAGGTATTTCCCTGTTCATCGTACCGAAATTCATTCCGGCAGCTGATGGCGGCATTGGTGAACGCAATCCGGTCACTTGTGGTTCGATTGAACACAAAATGGGAATCCGTGCATCTGCAACAGCTGTACTGAACTTTGACAATGCGGTTGGTTACCTGATTGGTGAAAAGAATAAAGGTCTGCATGCAATGTTTACCTTTATGAATACGGCACGTATCGGTACTGCAATTCAGGGTATCTGTCATGCAGAGCTGTCTTTCCAAGGAGCCCTGCCTTATGCCAAAGAACGTATGTCGATGCGTGCCCTTTCTGGCAAGAAAGAACCAGAAAAAGTAGCTGATGCCATCATTCACCATGCTGATGTTCGCCGTATGCTATTGACGCAAAAAGCAATTGCTGAAGGCGGTCGTGCAATGATTTATCATGCAGCACAAATTGCAGACAAAATGAATGATGCTCTGGTTCGTGGCGATACAGCAGCTTTCGAGGCGCATGATGATCACTTAGGTTTCTATACCCCTATTCTGAAGGGTTTCCTGACTGAACTGGGCTATGAAGCAGCCAATCACGGTATGCAAGTCTTTGGTGGTCATGGCTATATCAAAGAATGGGGCATGGAACAAATCGTACGTGACTCGCGTATCTCTACTCTTTATGAAGGTACAACAGGTGTACAGGCACTAGATCTGATTGGCCGTAAAGTACTGTTAACTTCTAAAGGTAAAGTGATTCGTGATTACACGGCAGAAATCCTGAAATTCTGTGGTCAACATGCACGTAACAAATACATGCGTCGTTTTGCTTGGGACTTAACCAAACTTTGCGCACAATGGAATGCATTAACGGTTCGTATCATGCTGGCTGCACGTAAGGACCGTGATATCGTTTCTTCTGCATCTGTAGATTTCCTGATGTTCTCAGGCTATGTGATGATGGCATACTTCTGGGCACAACAGGCTGCGGTAGCTTCCGCAAAACTGGCTGAGGGCAACGGTACTGAAGTTCCTGAGTTCTATAAGGCAAAAATCAAGACAGCTGATTTCTACTTTGAGCGCATGTTGCCGCGTACTCAAGGTCATGCTGAAGCCATGGTCAACCCATCTAAAACGATGACTTCACTGGCATCTGAGCACTTCAGTTTCGATTACTAAGTTTTCACTGACTTTGAAAGTCAAATAACAAAAAGAGCGCCACGGCGCTCTTTTTGTTAAAGCATATTAAGTCCTTGATTTTTTAATTCTGTATAATTTTTCTACAATTTTATTTTAAGTGATATCAACTGCATAAAAAATAATAGTGATATACAGCTTGAATATCTCTGAATTCAGGGTATGATGGTTGCAACTAGAAAAATTCTTGTTTTGGTTAGTCTTCTTTAAGTATCGCAGTTTTAGTCATAAACCTCCGTTTTTATAGATCAAAAGCTCCATCCAGTCTATTTTTCCAAGTTACATCTTAGTCATCCCATAGATTGACTATAAATCAATAAAACTCAATAGGTTATATTATGTCTAATACAGTTACTGGTACAGTAAAGTGGTTCAACGAAACTAAAGGTTTTGGCTTCATTCAACAAGACAACGGTCCAGACGTTTTCGCTCACTTCAGCGAAATCCAAGGTTCAGGTTTCAAAACTTTAGCTGAAGGCCAAAAGGTTTCTTTCAGCGTTGCTCAAGGTCAAAAAGGCCCTACAGCGACTAACATCACTGCAATCTAATCGTTGCTAAGATGAAAAAGAGCACTCATTAGAGTGCTTTTTTTGTGCCATAAATAAATATTTATTTTAGATCAGCCCATTAAAGTTATATTTTTTATAAACCTTATATTTTTATTCAAAATGCTCTGTCCAATTTCTCCATCTGATTACAGTCATGTAAAAAATTACACTAAGTCATAATCATCGCAACAGCTCATATTACAAAATATCGCCTAAGCTTCGTTAATACGAATGACTTGAATGCATAGTCGAAATAGAAGAAAAAGCCTAGGTAATCCATCGGGCTTTTTTATTTTTCAAAAAATCAAAATGATATCAAAGGTTAATCTATTGCTTACTCTTACTTAAAGCTGATATCGGTACTTTGATTATCTAAAAATACATGCTGCCGATGCCAAGCTAAAAAGTTTTGATCGGGCTGATAGCTCTTTGGCACCTGTAATCTCTGCCCCTCATACTGTTTTAAATAAATATATAAAGACTGGTCGTGTAGTGCTTTATTCGCGATACAAACTTTAAACTTTTCATCAATAGTCATAAAACCAGTATCAAAAGCTTTATCTAACAGAGAAGATAGACAAATTCCATTCCGTGGGTTAGTTCGTTGCGCATAATTTTCTGACCAAGGAATGATATGTGAAGCTACTAGAAAATCTTTGGTTTTGATCCCTGAAATTGCACATTGATATTGATAATTGAGCTTTACTTTTAAAGCAAATTCTCTTTGTTCAACGCCTCGGATCTTGACATGGGCACGCTTATCTTCAACAAAATAATCAGCAACTTCTTGCTCTACACGAGTTTGGGATGCATTGAATTCATAAGTATTACCTTGCACCCCAATATTCAGCAATCGCCAAAAATCATCAGCATGGATTTCATTCATACCATATTGCTGGAAACAATATTCCCAAGTTGGGCCACGGGTCTTAAAGCTCCACTGAAAATTTTCCAAATCGGATTGCAGGATAGGATTTTCAAAGGCAATGCCTTGTTCAATAGTGGCATAGACTGGCTTTTGACGAACTTTATCGGGCCTAGATGCATTCGGAACTTCAATCATCTGACCAATGCGGCCAGCACCGTAAATATAGAATTGGTTTTTTATTTCTGAAGCTTTTTGTGGTCGACGGTAGAGAAAGAAATCACCTGGACGAACTTTATTAAATTTTGCTTTGTCCCAATGATATTCCTCAAAATCCAAGTCACCATAAACCAGATGATCACTTTTACTATCAAAAATAAAAAAACGTGCATCGTCTAATTCTACTTTGTAGAAATCTAATAAAGAACTCACCCGCCCCTCACAATATTGTTATGTTATTCAAATGACTTAATATTTGAATAATCACAAAATTATTGAGAAATTAATAGAGGCAGATGGAATTAAACTTTATTGAATAGAAATCCACCGGCTTATAAAAACTCTTCCAGTACTGAGTTTAAAAATACATGCCCCTGCTCGGTACAAGCCAGACGTTCTGGATCCTCAACCATGAGTTTACGTTGACGCAGTGAAGTTAATAATGCATTCAGACCATCCAGACTAAGGCCAGTACGCTCTGTATACAACTTTGCTGTTACACCATTATTTAAACGCAAGGCATTCATCATAAATTCAAACGGCATATCTTCAGCTTCAATCCGTTTAAACTGCAAATGTTCTGCTGGCACCTTCGCTAAATAATCTTTCGGCAAACGGGTTTTCTGGAAACGATAGACCCCATCAGCTTGGGTGACTTTCCCATGTGCCCCTGCCCCAATTGATAAATAATCACCAAACTGCCAGTAATTCAGGTTATGTGCTGACGGTAACTCTTTACGCCAAGCCGAGACTTCATAATTGATAAAGCCCTGAGCTTTTAAATAAGCCTCACCCTGTTCCTGAATATCTTCCAAGACCTCATCCATAGGTAAAATGGGCTGCGTACGGAAAAACACCGTATTGGGTTCAATAGTGAGCTGATACCAGGAAATATGAGTCGCTCCATTTTCCACAGCTAATTTCAAGTCATTTAAAGCCTGTTCTAAAGTCTGTTCTGGTAATCCATGCATCAGATCAACATTAATGCGCTCAAAACCTGTCTCTTTCGCATGCGCAATTGCCGAGATCGCATCTTCATTACTATGAATACGCCCCAGCTTTTTCAAATGCTCAGTATTAAAGCTTTGTACACCGATCGAAAGACGGTTAATACCCGCTGCCAGGTAACCCGCAAATGGATCATGCTCTACTGTGCCTGGATTGGCTTCCAAGGTGATTTCACAGCGTTCTTCAAAAGGAAGTAGTGCTTTTAATTGACTAAATAACCACTGATAACCTTGAGCAGAAATGAGAGATGGTGTACCCCCACCAATAAATACACTATGAATCTGACGTCCGTGTGCAAAGTCAAGCTGGGTCTTAAAGTCCTCAACCAAGGCATGCAAATATTCCTGCTCAAGATCCAGAGACAGCTTGCCATCTGGTACCGCATGCGAATTAAAATCACAATATGGACATTTACGCACACACCATGGCATATGAATATACAGGGACAAGGGAATAGCGGCAGGATTTAAATCAGTCAAGGACAGTGCTCAGAACATCAGATGAATTTTGTTGTATTTTAGCATGACAAAAGTACCCTGCTTATGAATTCTCACCCGCTTTACAGTAGACTCATTTTAACTCAACAAAAACAAGACCCTGAGAATGAAAATATCTTCCGAGATCCTGCTGTTTATCCCTTTGGCAATGGCAATTGGTATTGCTTTAAGTTTTCAGACCGGTATCAATACCCAGCTACGGGAATATTTATATTCTCCCTTACAAGCTGCCCTTTTCTCCTTTCTGATTGGTACAATATTGCTTGCTGTGTTGGTATTTTTTCAACAGGTGGATAAACCGAGCCTCAGTACATTTACGCAATTGCCCTGGTATTTATGGCTGGGCGGTGTCATCGGTGTCTATGCGATTAGCATGAGCATCTATAGTGCACCTAAGCTTGGGCTACTGACTTTGTCTGCTTTGGTGATTTTTGGACAGCTGGTCTCTTCCATGATCATTGATCATTTTGGCTGGTTCGACAGTGAAAAAATACAACTCAACTGGCAACGTCTTCTGGGTGGCGTGGTGATTTTTATTGGTGTGCTTCTCACTTTACAACGCTAAACCTTATATCTAAGCACATGATGAAAGATGAGTATTTTTTGTGTCGAATGTTTCGTCAGCCACAACCCTAAGCTTTGAATTAAAACGACTGTTCACCTTAATGTTGCCCATTTTGATCACCCAGTTTTCCCAAGCTGGTCTTGGTCTGATTGATACTATTATGGCAGGGCATCTGTCTGCAACTGATCTGGCAGCCATTGCAGTCGGGGTCGGGTTATGGATTCCGGTGATGTTATTATTTAGTGGCATCATGATTGCTACTACTCCTTTAGTGGCTGAAGCTTACGGTGCTCGCACTCCCGAGAAAATTTCAACGATTGCCCGTCAATCCCTTTGGGTGGCTTTAGTACTCGGAGTAATCGCAGGGCTAGTTTTGCAGATTTTACCTCTAACCCTACCTTTGCTGGGTGTGCCGGAAAGCTTGCAGCCTAAGGCTGGCCTGTTCCTGCATGCCATTGGTTTTGGTATGCCAGCCGTGACTATGTATGCAGCACTGCGTGGCTATTCCGAGGCAATCGGTTATCCACGCCCAGTCACTGTAATCAGTCTATTGGCCCTGCTGGCATTAATACCACTCAACTTTATTTTCATGTATGGTTTCGGTCCAATTCCTGCATTGGGCAGCGCTGGTTGTGGTTTTGCTACAGCGATTCTGCAATGGCTGATGCTGATTACGCTCGCGATTTATATTTTAAAAAATAAGTCCTATCAGGCAACCCAACCCTTTACTCACTGGGAAAAAATTAATACTTACTGGCTCAAACGTATTCTCAAGCTAGGCTTACCGATTGGTCTGGCAATTTTCTTTGAAGTGAGCATTTTCAGTACGGCAGCGATTGTCCTGAGTCCGCTGGGTGAAACTATTGTCGCAGCACATCAAATTGCGATCTCCATTACATCGCAGCTATTTATGATTCCGATGTCTTTAGCAATTGCTTTGACGATCCGTGTTGGAACCTATTATGGCGAGAAAAACTGGGTCGCGATGCGTCAGGTGCAATGGCTGGGTTTAGCCACTGCTACTATACTCGCCGTATTGACCATGCTGCTGCTGTGGTTCTTTAAGCATGAGATTGTGGCGCTGTATACCTCAGAAATGCAGGTCTCCCAGATCGCAGTGTATCTGGTGCTATTTGCTATTGCCTATCAGCTGATGGATGCCTGGCAGATCAGTGCGGCAGGTTGCTTACGTGGTATGCAAGATACCAAAGGCCCGATGTGGATCACCATGATTGCTTATTGGGTGATTGCCTTCCCGGTCGGTGTCTATCTGTCCAGATTTACGGATATGAGTGCGGCAGGTGTCTGGGTAGGGCTGATTGTCGGTCTGAGTGTGGCCTGTGTACTACTGCTGATGCGCCTTTATGGCAACAATAAACGTTTAATTCAGCAGGCTTAAAAAGAATTAAAAAGGATGAATTCTCAATCCTATATTCAATTAGCTCGCAAGCGACATGGATGTCGCCGTTGATCAGTGGTCTTGTGCCATGCTTTAAAGCAGTGCTTAAAGCGTGCTCAGGATAGAGCATCAGATTAATAAAGGGGTTTTATTACTTTTGCCGCTGCGAAAGTAAAAACCACCTACACAATAAGATAAAAATGCGAATGAAACACTGAGGGCATGATCATTCAAAACTCTAGTTTGTTTCTAAAGCTGCTTTTAAACCTTGGGGAATCTCAGATTCATCTGCTACTTCTTTAATGACAACCTGCCCCACAATCACTTCTGTCCCATTAAAAGTCATGGTTGGTGAACCATACAGCTCATAGCCTTCATTTAATGCCTTGGTGACACGGGCACAAAAATGCACATCATCCTTGCCGGTAAAATAACGATAAACTTTCATGGAATAATCTTAGCTTAAATCATGCTGACTATTCTAATCTCATCAATGCATAAAAACTCACAATTAATGGTGAATCCAATCACTCTAAGTAATGAATCAAAGTGGTATTGGCATAGTTTTTGGAAGACTATTGAAGAAATTGTGAAGTATGAGATTGGGCTGGCAACACAACCTCTACAATTAGTTATAGGCATTTACGCCTTTGTCGCCTATGATCAAAGACAGCATTAAAAAGATGATTTTGAGGAATTCCGCATGGCAAAAACGGCTAGCACACCCGGTCGTCGCTTTATGAAACTTGCCGGTATGACAGCAAGTATCGCCAGCAAAACATTATCAAATTCTATTAAAAATTTAACTGCCGACGAAGAGCAGAAAAATGCAGCGCGCAGCAAACTTTTTCAGGATATTGGTGTACAGATTGCCGATACCCTTGGAGAAATGAAAGGCGCAGTGATGAAAGTCGGTCAGATCGCTTCTCAATATAAAGATATTTTTCCGCCTGAAGTCGCACGTGCCATTTCCAAGCTGCAACGTCAGGCGCCAGCCATGCCGTTTAATGTGATTAAAGCACAGGTTGAAAAAGAGCTTGGCAAACCGCTGGAGCAGATCTTCCAGGATTTTGAACCTAAACCTTTTGCGGCTGCCTCGATTGGTCAGGTGCATAAAGCCACCTTGCCGAATGGTCAGCAAGTCGTGGTGAAAGTGCAATATCCGGGTGTGGAAGAAGCTTGTGAAAGCGACCTAAAACAGGTCCGTCTGGCGTTACGTCTGATGGGTGTATTGAAAATTGACCGTAAACTGCAAGATCAGCTGTTTAAGGAAATTCAGCACAGTCTGGACGATGAGCTAAACTATGAAATCGAAGCACAAAATTTAGAGGTTGCTCGTGCTTTCCACGAAACACTGGATAGCAAAATTGTGATTCCACAAGTCTATCCGGATTATTCGTCACGGCATATTCTGACTTTAAGTCTGGAACATGGTGAAAGTATTGAAACTGCCAGTACTTGGCCGGTAGAAATCCGTAATGATCTGGGTCGTCGCCTGTTCCGTGCCATTGGCCAGGAAATTTTCTATCTGCGTCGTTTCCACTGTGACCCGCATCCGGGTAACTTCGCCTTCCGTGAAGATGGCACAGTGATTATTTACGATTTCGGTGGTGTAAAAACTTTATCTACTGAAGTGATTGGTCATTTTAGAGAGTTAGTACATGCAGCTCGGGAACAGAATATTCCGATGATCGAGCAACAGCTAGACTCGCTTAAGTCACTTACAGAGCTTGGAAAATTCCCTCAGGAACTGTATGAACAGTGGCTGGAAGTACTGTTACGCCCACTAAATGGCTATTATGATTTTGAGGAAAACTCGGCGCACCATGACGGTGTAGAGCTGATCAAGCCATCCTTAAAATATTGGGACGTTTTTAAACCTTCTCCTGATACTTTGATGGTAAACCGGACCATTTCAGGACAATATTGGAACCTGATTCATTTAAAAGTTAAAGATGATCTCAGTGATGTATTTGAGGAGCTGGTGCCGAAACGTGCCTAAGCTTTAACAAGAGTTACACCAGGATACACATCGTTACCGGGCTTATATTGAAAATAATATTGTTATATTATAACATAACATTAAATCTAGTCATTGTTGTTCAAGCAAGGTAAAAATATGCGTCCAGATATCCATCCAGAGTATCGTGAAGTACTATTTCATGACACCAATGCCGATGTTTATTTCGTTATTGGCAGCACCATGAATTCCAGCCAGACCCGTGAATACGAAGGCAAAACTTACCCTTATGTCACTCTCGATATTTCAAGTGCGTCTCATCCCTTCTATACCGGTGAACAGCGTCAAACCAGTAATGAAGGCCGCGTAGCAAGCTTCAATAAACGTTTTGCACGCTTTAAACGCAGCTAAATCTTAATGTCTCATTTCTAAATCCTCTATTGTCAGGAAATCTCCCTAGTTTCCTGACTTTTTTATGCCTGCGCTAAAGCCAGCTGAGTCAGATAGAAACCAATTCCCAGTAGCAGTACACCGACAATCACACTGGATACGACATAACTGACAGCAATTGTTAGCGCCCCCTGTTTAAGTAGCTGAAAAGTTTCCAGACCAAAACTGGAAAAAGTAGTAAAACCGCCTAAGACCCCTACCATGAATAGCAGCCGTGCTTCATTCTGTAGAAAGCTGTATTTTTGGCTAAATGCAAAGAAGATCCCCGCACACAAACAACCGATAATATTGATCCACCAGGTCGGCCAAGGAAATAATATTTGCGGCTTGAAAATCAGCATACCTGTTGCATAACGCAGTGTCGCCCCGATTGCGCCGCCCATTGCCACCAAAAGCCAGTTCATGTCCTCTCCGTTATCCTTCAATCCTGAATACGTTATCAACCCTTATACTGGGCGAGAATAATGAATAACATCATGCACCTAAAATTGCACAATGAACATGGATCTTTGCCAAAAAATTGGTATATTCGACGCCATTCATATTTATTTAAGTTCTAAAGGAAAACTCCATGGCTCAGGAATTACTGGCTCAATTGGCAGCTGGCGAAGCAAAATTTGCTGATGTAATTGCATTCATTGATGCACGCTATCAGCACACACCAACAGCTTTTAAAAATGGGCAACAAGCCAATGCAGCTACTGAAAACCAGGGTAGTGCAAAAGTATTCTCTTTTGCTAAATTGAATGGTCTGGATCAGGCGCAAACCTTAAGTCTGTTTGCTGAACACTATGCCGCAGTACTGGCAACGCCTGAAGCGACCGACCACCAGAATATCCGTCAGTTCATGCTCAATGGCTGGGATGGTATTCAGTTTGAAGGCGAAGCGCTAGCTGCTAAATAAATGCTCAATCAAGCTATAAAAAAACCGCTCCTTTGAGCGGTTTTCTTTTTCTATAAATTGCCATGAATGAACTTTTATCACTAGCTACGTTGTACCTTTTCAATCCACTGAATTGAATTGACACGAAACACTTCACACGCGCCATCACCTGTATCAGTTGGAGTCAATGATGAGGTCCACACCAGATCTTTATCTCGCACTTCAACCAGCTCGCCTTTCAAGCGGACCAGATCACCACGTTTGACCTGTTTAATGGCTTTGGCAATCTGCGGATTGGCAGGAATGATATGCATATTGGATACCATCTGCATGGCCTGTGCTTTAGGCACTGGAATACGATCCATTTTCCAGTTCAGATAGCGGTCATACTGGTTTACCGTGATATGCCGGGCAATTTCTGGTTCAGCAAATAGTCCCCAACTTACTGCATAATCAATTGGAGAAAACTTGGCCTGCGGATCATTATTATAAATTTTTGAACCCAAGATCCGGAAATCACCTTTAAACGGCTGCAATACCGAAATTGACTGGCCTTTTGCCACGGGCGGCAAGCCTTTGGCAATATTATGTTCTACGGATGCTTGTGACAGCACCGGTAACATCAGACCCAGACACAGGGCAATATGCTTCATGCTTTTCAACCTCATCTTGCTTTTATCCCAACCATCTCAGTTCATCTGTTTACCAAATATCTTAGCGCGAACTTATGAAGGAAATAGTTGAAATTGGTAACAATGTGCTATGAATGAGTCGTACTAAAAATTATATTTACCAAGGAATTTTCGGTTAAGCTAAGCGCAATCCAGCAATAAATTGAACCTAAAATCATGCTGTATAAACTTTATCAAAAACACATTTTCCCGCACCTACTAAATCAGGTCATGCAAACCCCATCACTTATGAATCTGCGCCGTGAACTGCTACTTGGGGTTTCTGGTGAAGTTCTGGAAATCGGTTTCGGTACCGGGCTGAATCTGCCCTTCTATCAAGGCGTAGATACTGTCTATGCCTTAGAGCCAAGTACCGAAATTTTTAAATTAGGCCAAGAACGGATTCAGGCAGCGCCTTTTGTGGTTGAGCACATTCTTGCCAGTGCTGAAGCATTACCTTTTGATCGTGATCAGCTGGAAAATGTAGTTTCAACCTGGACTCTCTGCAGTATTCCTGATCTGCATCAAAGCCTGAAGGAGATTTACCGGGTACTGATGCCAGGTGGAACTTTGCATGTAGTAGAACATGTACTGAATCGGCAGAATCTGAACGTGCAGCGTTTACAGTATTTATTGACTCCGATTCAGAAGAAAGTCGCGGATGGCTGCCATCTTGATCGGGATATTGAAACTGCTTTACTTGAAGCTGGTTTTGAACTAGATGAAGTAAAATATATCGATGCCGCTGGTATTCCAAGTATTGGACAGCGTATGTTGCTGGCCCGGGCACGTAAGCCTGTTTGATGCATTAAATAAAATCAATTTACCTGAATAGCATGCACTTTAAGCAACTGACATTGGGCGCGATGTTTCGACCCGATTCCTGCCTGAAAAGCCTGACCTGTAGTACCCGACTGTACAGTGACAATGTCACCCTGAAGATGAATCTGCTGTCCTGATTTCAGATGGCGAATCTGATTGGCAATATTTTCATTGGTGGCAATCAGGCTAAAATGCTGTACATGGGTTTTAATTGCTTCCTGCTGCGCTGTATTGATCGCACCTTCAATCTGGAAGCAGCGTTTCGGCTGATCGAGCTGCAGTCTGGCCTGCATAGTGGGCAAAGGCTGAGTCGTCAGCAAGACATCAATATTGCTGACATAGGCCAGATCATTAAAACTGCCCACAAAGGGACTGGCCTGATGCAAAACCCGACGGTTTGGTTTGATGAACGATTTATCCAGCACTGTATACGTTGCTGAAACAGGCTGCACCGCTTCTACCTTAAAATTCTTAAGGACGCCGCTTTCTTCCAGATGAGGGATGGCGCGAAAATACTCTGACCAGACCCAGATCCCAAATGCGAATAGTGCTGCGGTAATCAGTAATTTATCCATATGATCTTTTCCTAATCCTCGAATTCTTCAAAATCGATACGGATGGTTTCAAAGCGTACCCGTCCTTCCTGAATTGCCCGGGCAATTGCCTGTTGCCCTTTGCTCAGCCGTGCGCCACCACTCTTGATATCGATCAGCACCACTTCAATATCTTCAGCCAGACCATCACCATCACGGAAGTCGGTATAACCATCGAAAACCACATAATCTACGGGATCACCCAGGAACTTTGCATCACTGGGTAAATATTGAAATTCAGGCATAATCGGTGCCAACTGTTCGGCCATTTTCCCCTTGAGTACAGCACGGCTGGTATTTACGCTACGCTTCTGGGCGGCGGTCAGAGCCTGCTGATGTTCCAGTTCCAGCTCGGCAATGTACTGTTCATATTCTGCCTTGATGCGGCCATTACGGCTTTGCCCCAGAATGAGTGTGGTCAGCACAATCCCGATACATGCTCCTATTAACATTGCCATCCATATGGACATTCAATCTTCCTTAATTTTCACTGAAGTTATGGGTAGATTCGACTGAAGTCGAGGTTTTCCGCCATCTGCCGATCAGAAAAGAATGATATGCTAGCAATGTACATAAATAAATCACCCCGACTCATGAAAACAATTTTAGTTGCAAATCAGAAAGGTGGTTGTGGCAAGACAATGACTGCCATCAGCCTAGCATCAGCACTGGCCCAAAAAGGTTACAAGGTTGCGCTTGCTGATGCCGATAACCAGAAGTCTGCACTGCAATGGCTAAAACATCGTCCTGAAAATGCTGCACCGATTCAGAGTCTGGACTGGCGTAGTCCTAAATCTATTGGCGATACACCCAAGAAAATCGAATACCTGATCATTGATGCACCCGGCGCCCTGAATGGCGATCATGCCGAGCAACTGGTCAGTGAAGCACATGCCATTATCATTCCTTTACAGCCTTCATTTTTTGATATCGATTCGACCCGCCGTTTTCTGAAACATCTTCAGGAGATCAAGCGGATTCGTAAAGGTAAAGTGCAGATCCTGCTTCTGGCAAATCGTAACAGGCCGAATGCAGCATCGAATCAGGAAATTCAGCAGTTCTTTGACCGGATTGAACAGCAGCCAGTGGCATGGATTTCTGAACGTGCACCGTATGGACGTCTGGCAATGGAAGGTCTGTCGATTTTCGATAAATCACAAAAAATGTACCGGGAAATGCAGGCACAATGGCAACCTGTATTAAATGCCATTATCGATGATCCAGCCCAATGGTTCTAAACTCGCAGCGTACGATATCTTTTTTTTGATAAAAGAATCCGTATAACTTTGTCAGTGTACATTTGCGCCCGGCTTTTTTTCAGTTAATATGCCTGACAGACCTAAGGAATGAGTCATTGAATTCAGTGCAACAATACGCGCCTACATTACAAAAAGTTTTATTGTTTGGATTATTTTTTATCCTACTTTATTTGAGTTTTAATGTACTCAAATACTTTATTGTACCTGTAGTTTGGGCAACCATTATTGCCTATATGACTTGGCCTCTGTATCAATCTATCAAACGCTCTGTCGGTTCAAGACCGAACCTGAGTGCGATTATCATGATGATTATGGTGACGCTGGTGGTCGGTATTCCACTGACATTTGCCATCTTCCTGCTGCAACATGAAGGTCGTAGCCTGTATTACGAATTACAGAAACAGGTCTTTTCTGGTCATCTCAATGTTCCAGACTTTATTCGTAATCTGCCCCTCGTAGGTAAGGAAATTTCCCGTACCTTACGTGATATCAATAACGACCCGAACAGCATTGTTCAGAATATTTCCATCTGGATTCAGGGGCACCTGAACTACGGTAAAGTGGTATTTAATGAAATCAGCAAAAACCTGATTAAGTTAGGTTTTGCGATGCTGTCTTTGTTCTTTTTCTACCGTGATGGCGAAATCATTCTGAAACAGGTCAGCAAAGCCTTAGAAAAAGTGATTGGCCCACGTGTGCATCATTATCTGGATACCATTTCTGATACCACGCGTGCCGTGGTCTATGGTGTCGGACTGACTGCAATTGCACAGGCCCTCCTTGCGGGTGTGAGTTACTTCGTCGCAGGTGTGCCAAACCCGATGGTTCTGACCATTATTACTTTTATTTTTGCCCTGATTCCGTTTGGCCCACCTATGGCGTATGGTGCAGTATCCCTCTGGCTATTTTCACAAGGTCAAACCATCGAAGCGATTGGCGTGATGGCATGGGGCGTCTGTATCGTCAGCACGGCCGATAACGTGATTCGTCCATTGGTCATTTCCGGCGCAACCCAGATTCCATTCCTGCTGATCATGTTTGGTGTACTTGGTGGTATTGCCAGCTTCGGTCTGATTGGGGTATTTATCGGTCCAGTGATTCTAGCTGTATTACTGGCGATCTGGCGTGAATGGCTGCATGAAAATGGCCAGAATGAACCGCTGATGATGCCGAAAGCCACGCTGGCCTATGATCTGGAAGAAGAAAAGAAAGATCCACCAACATCGTCACTTTAAGTGGTGTTGGCAGCGCTTATATCGCATTACAAAGCTAAAACATTTAAGTGCTTAATCCATATAGAATTGTCATAAATTCTCTGTTTCAATGAGGACACAAAATCAAAATAAGTATGGGATGCCATATCATGTCTGCATTGTTTAAGTCATCAATGTTCAAGTTATCTGCACTGGGTATCATCAGTGCGGCCCTGTTCACTGGTTGTGCAACCTCTTCGACTCAACCAAGTATCGACAATATGAAAGCGGTTACGGTAAATGCTGTATCTCCACAAGGTGTGGGTCAATCGATTGGTATGGTTTACCTGGCTGATAGTCCGGCGGGTCTGGTGATTCGTACTAATTTAAGCAACTTACCTGCGGGTGAACGTGGTTTCCATATCCATGAAAATGGTTCATGTGCCCCTGCTGAAAAAGACGGTAAAGTCGGCGCTGCAATTGCTGCGGGCGGTCACCTGAATACCAATCAGGCACCGAATCACGGTACGCCAATGAGTGGTCACCTCGGTGACTTGCCAGCGCTGAAAGTAGCTGCTGATGGTACTGCGAAAGTGACTGTGGTTGCACCACGCTTAAAGCTGGCTGATGTTCAAGGCCGTGCCATCATGGTTCATGCCGGTGGTGATAACTACTCTGATTCACCTAAACCACTTGGCGGTGGCGGTGACCGTATTGCCTGTGGCGTGATCTAATTCGTTGACTACAGCAAAGCACCTTCCCGGAGGTGCTTTTTTATGTCTTATAAATCATACAGATTATTTTACCAATATAAAAACACAGCTAAAACCAACTACACAACTCTGAATTATTTATTTTAAATACAATTACTTATAATTATAAAGCCTATTTATTCTGCTACTTATATCGGCTACACTCGTAGAGTTTCCAAATATTCTGACTTGCTTATGAACATCAAAACCCTACGCCTTGTTGGCCTGATTGAAGGTATTTCTTTCCTGCTGTTGTTATTTATTGCCATGCCAGTGAAGTACATGATGGACAATCCTGTTTTGGTGAAATATATCGGCATGGGGCATGGCGTGTTATTTATTCTTTTTCTGGTAGTACTATTTACGGTATGTGAAAAACAGAAATGGGCACTCAGTATGTTTATTATGGGCCTGATCGCTTCAATTCTGCCATTTGGGCCATTTATCTTTGATATGAAATTGAAAAAGCTGGAGCAGCCGGCTGAAGCTTAATTTGGGGATTGCAATCATTATCAAATGGTAATGGACATTCCCACTCCTTTTAGGAGATGAGCAGCACTGCAGCGCAAGGGTGAGGTTATTTTATTAATATTACCCTCTCTCTAACTCTCTCGCAGAGGGAGAGAGAACATTCAATACATTTTATCAAAGGGATATAAAGTAAATACTTTCATTTATATGAAAATTTAAAAAGGAGGGGCTTAAAACTCCCCTCTTTCCTTTCTTTCTGCTATCAGTGTCCTTAAACATGCTCTTGGAATGCCAAACCACAGTGCAATCAGCACAGTACAAGAAATACTATAACCCCAAATAGCATAAGCTTCATAAATCACCCGTACCAGCTCAATCACAGCGAAGAAGCTCAGCATCATCAGTACAGATAATGCAGCCGCTACGGTGCCCTTAGACACTTCAGAAGACATCAAAGCAAAACGGTAAATAACCGAAAAACTCAAGCCTTCGCCGAAACTGATTAGAGTCATGCCAAGAATCAGGCAGTGTACAAAATAGTCTGGAATAAACAGCCCCATGACGATGACCAATGTTCCAATAAACATCAGCGGGACGGCACGCATGACGGTGTGACCTAATGGCATTTTGTCGATGATTTTCAGCAGGACCAGATTACCTGCAATCAGGCCGCCCAAGACTGGAATCTGGGCCAAACCGTACTGCATACTGGTTAGACCCAAATGTTCCACCAGCATGACTGGAGACAGTGCAATCCACAGCATTAACGGCATGCAGATGGTAGGCAATGACATGGTTAGTGTTACAAAGCGCTTATTCTTTAGTACTTCTTTGAAGTCATCCCAGATATAACTCAGCGGCTGTTTAACCCGACTGATTTGAGGGTCAGGCATTTTCGCTTTAAGACCAAACCAGCTCAAAAAAGCCAAGAAGGCTATGCCGATAAAGCCCCAATGCCAGGATACATGCTCAATCATAAAGGCACCGAGCACAGGCCCCAACAATGGTGCGAGCAAAGACACATTTGCCATGAGTGCCATGACTTTAATGGCATCACGTTCTTCAAAGGTTTCCTGAATTGCGGCATAACCTACTGCACCGATCACAGACAGGCCGAAGCCTTGTAAAAAGCGCAGTGCAATAAAGCTTTCAATATTTGGAGCAAACAGAATTGCCAGACAAGTTATAACAAAGAAAGCGACACCACCGAGTAATACAGTTTTACGACCGAGTCGATCAGATAAGGGTCCAAGCACAGCCGCAATAAATGCCCCACCCAATAAATAAAAAGACATGGACGACGGCGCCCAGGTACTGCTCACACCAAATTCTTTGGTAATGGCGAGCATGGCGGGTTGTACCAGGTCATTGCCGATATAGACGGAGAACTCAAACAGTACCAGCGCCAACGGGAACATAATGGTGGCACGGGTGAGTTTTGTCGTTTGAATATTTTGCATGGAGGAGTTAAGGCTCATTTACTCTTTTTAGAATTTTTAAAAGAGCTGAATTTAAAAAATTGAGCGAAGTGTAGCAGAGTTTATTGTTTAAAGCTTTTTGGGTTAAGTCTATCTAAATATAACTATTTAATAACTTCTATAATTTGCGTATTTATAAATTTAAAATAAATTAAGCCATTCTTTAAAAAAAGAAAAAAGCGCATCCTTAAAATACGCTTTTAACTAAAACCTGTTTAAAGAGCAAACAATATTATGGACACGGCTCTTGCTGGAATTTTTTCTTATCATTTCCCCGCAAGCATTGATAAGCTTTCTGGGTATTGACCAGCTCCCACTGACGACCATCCAGTTTAAAGTGATAAATGGTTTGAATGGCTTTTACCGAATCATCTTTCAGTCCGGTTTCTGTCACTTTCACCTGACCTGCAGTAGGTGACTCTACATTATTAAAGAATTGACGTAGTTCCACTGTTGCAATGTTCTCACGCAGTTCAGGGCGCAATTTTAAAACCTGCTCTAGTGGGGTATCTGGTGACTGTAATTTAAAAATTGTATCCTGCGTCGTTGCACAACCACCTGTTACAGCCACACCCAAAGTCAAAGTTGCCAATAAAATTATTCGTAGCATGGTCTTGTTTCCATTGTTGTCTTTATTATCAAAAACTATGATGCCGGGCTTTCTTTTTGCCGACTATTGAGACAATGTAAATGCGATTACACAACAATAAAAAAAGCGCACCTTTCGATGCGCTTTTGTAAATTTGACCAGATTAAAGATCGAATAATTTACCCGGGTTCATGATGCCTTTCGGATCGAACACCTTTTTCAGGGCTTTCATATATTCGATTTCTTCAGCTGAACGTGAATATTCAAGATATGGCTTTTTGGTCATACCTACACCATGTTCCGCAGAAATTGAACCGTCATATTTTTTCACGGTATCAAATACGTACTTGTTTACGACCTGACATTTGGCAAAGAATTCATCTTTAGACAAATCAGCAGGTTTTAAGATGTTTAGGTGTAAGTTACCGTCACCGATATGACCGAACCAGCAGATCTCAAAGTCAGGATAGTTCTCAGAAACAATCGTATCAATTTCTTTAATAAATGCTGGGACGTGAGTGATCAGAACTGAAATGTCATTTTTGTATGGAATAAACGGTGCGATTGACTCAGAGATGTCTTCACGTAAACGCCATAAACTTTCTACCTGATCCAGGCTCTGGCTCATTACACCATCCAGTACCCAACCCTGCTCCATACAGTGTTCGAAGATTTCCATCGCCTTGTCCATAATCGGCTCAAATGGCGCTTCAAACTCAAGCAATACGTAGAATGGACATTCGGTTTCAAAGGGGCGCTGTACATGACCATTGGCCAAAACTTTTTGCATTGCCAGTTCACCAAAGAACTCAAATGCAGTCAGGTCAATTTTCGCCTGGAAGGCATGCAATAACGGCATGATCGCATCAAAGTCAGGTACACCCAGTACCATCACTTGTAAATCTTGTGGTTGACGTTCTAATTTAATTTCCGCTTCTGTCACCAGACCCAGCGTACCCTCACCACCGATGAATAAGTGTTGTAGCGCATAACCGGTCGCGTTCTTGATCATGCCTTTGTTCAAGCGCAGGATATCCCCTTTACCTGTCACGACAGTCAGACCAAGTACCCAGTTACGGGTCATGCCGTATTTAATTACTTTAATACCGCCAGCATTGGTCCCGATGTTACCGCCAATTTGCGATGAACCCGCAGACGCAAAATCTACCGGGTAGTACATCCCCTGTTCTTCCGCATAGTTTTGCAACTGTTCAGTCACGACACCTGCCTGCACGCGTACCATACGGTCTGCCGGGAAGAATTCCAGAATCTGGTTCATCTTGTCCATGCTGACTACGATCTCGCCATTGGCAGCCACTGCACCTGCAGAAAGACCAGTACGACCACCTGACGGTGTCACTGCAACATTAAATTGGTTCGCCAATTTTACGATGTCTTGAACCTGCTCAGTGGTTGATGGGAAAACGATGACTGACGGGTTTGGATCAAAGTGCTTAGTATGATCGCGACCCCAATTCTGGAGGCTGTCCGTATCGATTTTAATACGGTTTTCACCCACAATTGCAGTCAATTGGGTCAATAACTCAGGGGTTAAAGCGACTGGAGCATTCATCGTTTGCAGACCTAGCATGAAGTAAACAAGAGAGAGGTCGTCTGTTCATTTGCATATTTTTCAGGCATCAAGGCCTGTATGAAATTCAGACGATACATGACCATTAAAGCATCAAAACGGGCTGCTTTAAAAGCATGGCGCAATATTATAAGCTATTTTTAACCGATTCCCTGAAAAAATGACAATTTAGCTAATATACCTTTGAAAATGATAGTTTAATTCAACCAGAATCATCATTTTCACCAATATCACTTGCAAAAATACCTGATATTCACGTCACGAAGGAAATGTAAATCAGGTACTTTCCTATGCTATTATACCGCGACTAAATTTGGCCTTTGTAGCGGAGCCGTAATGAGCCAACATCTATCTCTACCTAAAGATAAAATCCGTTTTCTATTGCTAGAAGGCGTTCACCAGAACGCAATCGACACATTGAATGCAGCTGGATATACCAACATCGACTATCGCAAAACAGCGCTTGAGGGTGAAGCACTGAAAGAAGCGATCAAAGATGCGCACTTTATTGGTATCCGTTCCCGTACTCAGCTCACTGAAGAAGTGTTTGAAGCTGCGAACAAACTGATCGCGGTAGGATGTTTCTGTATCGGTACCAACCAGGTAAATCTGGATGCAGCAATGCGTCGTGGTATTCCGGTATTCAACGCACCATATTCAAATACTCGTTCGGTTGCTGAACTTGTACTTGCTGAAGCAATTCTTCTTCTTCGCCGTGTACCTGAAAAATCAACAGATACACATGCAGGCGGCTGGAACAAATCTGCTGTAGGTTCATTCGAAACGCGTGGTAAGACTTTAGGTATCGTAGGTTACGGTTCAATCGGCTCACAACTTTCTGTGCTTGCTGAAAGCATGGGTATGAAAGTCATCTACTTCGATACAGTGACTAAATTACCTTTAGGTAATGCACGTCAGGTCGGTTCATTAGGTGAACTTTTGGCAAATGCTGACGTGGTATCTCTACACGTGCCAGATGTTCCGTCTACACGTAATTTCATGACCAAAGACCAGTTCGCGCAAATGAAAGAAGGTTCTATCTTCATTAACGCGGCACGTGGTACCTGTGTTGTGATCGAAGACCTGGCGGATGCACTGAAATCAGGTCACCTTGCAGGTGCCGCGGTTGACGTATTCCCGAAAGAGCCGAAAGCGAACGGTGAAGAATTCGTTTCTCCACTGCGTAACATTCCAAACGTGATTCTGACTCCACACGTGGGCGGTTCTACTATGGAAGCTCAGGCGAATATTGGTCTGGAAGTTGCTGAAAAATTCGTGGCTTATTCTGACAAAGGTATGACACTTTCTGCGGTGAACTTCCCAGAAATTGCGCTTCCATTGACTGAAGGCAAACACCGTCTGCTTCACATCCACAAAAACATCCCGGGTGTTCTGTCTAAGATTAACAATCTGTTTGCTGAACACGGCATCAACATCTCTGGTCAGTCTTTAATGACCAAAGGTGATGTAGGTTACCTCGTGATGGATGTAGATGCGACTGCATCTAAAGAAGCACTTGATACGCTACACGAAGTTGAAGGCACGATCCGCGTACGCGTATTGTTCTAATTCAACTACTGAAAAAACCGCAGGCTTCGGTCTGCGGTTTTTTTATTTTTTAGGGATTTATTTTCCCTGAGTACAGTCCGCTCCTGTGCACAGTATTCGATTACTTCGAAGCCAAATTTAGTCATGCCAGATTTTAAAATTGCACCGATGGTGCAAGCGCCGTTAATTCTACTGATCGCCATGATCAGTATGCAAAGCAGTGGTTCTTTTGCCAAATATCTGTTTGGCCAGTTCCCGATTCTGACGGTTTCCGTAATGCGCCTGCTTTTAGGTGTAGCCGTGTTGGCGTTGATTTTTAAGATCTGGCAAATCAATTTCCGTCAGGTGAAATGGTCAGCGATTATCAGTTATGGCTTAGCTCTGGCTGGCATGAATATGCTGTTCTATCTGGCGATTGATCGCCTGCCACTTGGTATTGCGGTTTCTTTTGAATTTATTGGACCACTCAGTGTGGCGCTATTTCATGCTCGGCAAAAGTTTGATTTTATCTGGGTCGGACTGGCAATTCTGGGACTGGTGCTGCTGTTTCCCTTTGATCAGGCCGCACAGCCGCTTGATCCGATTGGTATTCTATTTGCCTTGAGTGCAGGTGCCTGCTGGGCACTGTATATCGTCGCGGGACAAAAGCCTTCCGGGGTTTCCGGCAACCATACCGTGTGCTTAGGCATGTTTGTCGGTATGCTGGTACTGATGCCAATTGCACTCTTTGCAGGAATGCCAGCTCATACTTTTGAACCAATCAGCCTGATGTACTTTTTAGCTCTGGCAATATTGGCCAGTGCATTGCCCTTTACCCTGGAAATGATTGCACTTAGAAATTTAACCGCTTTGAGTTTTGGAACCTTGATGAGTCTGGAACCTGCAATTGCAGCATTTTCCGGTTTTATCTTTTTGGGTGAAACTTTATTATGGACCCAATGGCTGGCATTAGGCACAATCATTAGCGCTTCAATTGGCTGTACAGTGACCATGCAAAAGCGCAAAAATAAAAATATTTAAATCATTGATCATTTTCTACTGTAGGAATTTTTAAATTCAAAGTTTTGCGCAGTGATTTTTACACTTTGAATTTAAAATTTTCTGGTCATTTATGGAGCTTAAAAATTTAAATTCATTTGCTTTAAATTTAAGGCAACTGTTCACAAAATATTCTTTCCGCCTACTCATCAAAAATTAACCAGTTTGCTATAATCTGCCTTTCTCCCTGACCTGAATTCTGTGCCTGCCTGGCATATCAAACTCCCATGCCAAACGCCCAACTCCTTGCTGTGTTGTACATGGTTTTATCCATGACTTCATACCAGATCAGTGCATCCTTCGCGAAGCAATTATTTACTGTACTGGACCCGCTGACAGTAACCATTTTGCGTCTATGTTTTGCCGCCATTATTGTCTGTGTGATGTTCCGTTCCTGGAAAATTATCTCGCGACTCCCCTATCTCAAATGGAAAGATTTACTCTGCTACAGTGCAGCACTTGGCCTGATGAATATCCTGTTTTATATGTCACTGGGCAGACTGCCTCAAGGGATTGCAGTCGGCCTGGAATTTGTAGGACCGCTAGGGCTGGCACTGTTATCGATTAAAAATCGCAGTGATTATATCTGGGTAATTCTGGCCATTTTAGGAATCGCATTGATGGTGCCATGGGGACAAGCTGCCAATCATCAGTTTGACCTGCTGGGTGCTGCCTGTGCATTAGGTGCTGGTCTATGCTGGGCCTTCTATATTTTCTTTGGTCAGCGTGTGGTACAGCAGAATATGGGTATGCATGCCCTGACCATTGCCATCAGTATTTCTGCGCTATGTTTACTTCCATTCGGACTATATCACAATGCGGCAGCAATTCTCGATACCCAGCAGTGGGGCAAAGCCATTACTATTGCAATTCTGGCAACAGCGATTCCCTATGCGCTGGATCTGAAAGCACTTAAACAGCTGAACAAGATGAGCTATGGCACACTGTCCAGCCTTTCTCCTGCGCTGGCAGCCTTAACCGGTTTTATCCTGCTTGGTGAACGTATCGGCGTATTACAATGGATTGCTTTGGCCTGTATTATGCTGGCTTCTGTCGGGGTCACATTGCGTGCTGCACGTCAGGCTAGAAAAGAAAAACTCAGTTAGAAATATAAAAGGATAATATTATGGGAATTGTCGCTGAATTTAAAAAATTTGATGCAGAACTTAAGAATTCTAACTGGTCTGTATCTGCTATAAACTCGAAAAATGAACTTATAGTAAGCTTATGGGGCCATGCACCCCTACTAACAAAACATCCCATCGAAAGAAAACAGATTTATAAAGATCGTATAGATCGATGGTCTGGACATGGACGTAATGAATTTAAAGTAAATTTAGATTTAGCATATTCCTCTAAATTACCTATTCGCCCCATTATTGTAATGCTTAATAATTTTTCTGATTTTAAATACATATTAAGTGGGCATGATGCTAGCCAGTATCCAAAAAGATTTAATGCGAAGACCAATTGGATTGGTAAGTTAATTCATTGGGACAATACTAATTTTGAAATCGAATTCCAATTAGAAAATAAATAAAAAAAGATGGCTGTTCAGCCATCTTTTTTATATTCTAAGTTTTGAATTTAAAACTTAACTTTGTACCAGCATGTCTTTTTTCATGTCTTTATAACGCTGGTATTCATTCTTGTACTGTACAGCTAAAGTGGTCTTTTGCTCTTCTCCAAGAATTTTACCTGCCTGCTGAAAGAAGCCATGTTCTTCTTCTTTTAAGTGATGATGAACCTTTTCTGAAAGTCTTTTGGCAATCGCAATCCAGCCCGGATTACTAAATTCGGTTGCAGTCAGCTCTTCAATCATCTCATCCATTTCATGATGTTCTGCCAAGGCATGACGGGTAATATTCAATCCCGAATCAGTCATCATCAATGGAATATAGAAATAGCGGTCTTCTGCGGTTTCATGGGCAAAGAGTTCGTTTTTAAGCTGCTTGAACAACTCACGGCGTTCTGCCGTATCCCCGGAAGTTTGTAATAATTTTTCAGCGAGATCACGCTGAATTTCATGACTTTCCCTGAGTGCTTCAAAAATGGTGGTCATGTAATTTTTCTCCTGTTTTTGTCATGCCTTTTTGCATCATAAAGAGGAAATGGCATGGATTCAGGAGGTTTTATAAGTAGAAATTGTATAAAAAACTTTAATATCGAGAATGGTTTACATCTATTTTTAAATCAAAAACATCTGATAAGCCATCCGGCAGATCAGCAAACTGACCAGTATGAGAAACAGAATCCGGATAAAACCGCTGCCATATTTAAAGGCCAGTTTCACCCCAACAATCGAGCCTGCAATATTCGCCACCGCCATCATAGCACCGACCATAAACAGCACATGACCTGTTGGAATAAAAAAACTCAGTGCAGCCAGATTCGTAGTGAAATTGGCAATTTTCGAAAGTGCTGACGCATGTAAAAAATCCACGCTCAGATAACGGATAAAGAAAAAGATAAAGAAACTGCCCGTGCCCGGACCAAAAATTCCGTCATAAAACCCGATCATCAAGCTACCAATGGCAGCGAACATCAGCATTTTCCGTGTCAATTTTTGCTCGACATGTACCCGGCCGAACTGTTTTTTCATGAAAGTATAGACCGCGATCACGATCAGCATGACCAGCACAAAAGGCTTGAGAATGTCGACCGGAATTAGCGTGACACTGGCCGCGCCAGCAAAAGAACTGATATAGCTACACAAGGCAACTACGCCGAGCAAAGCCCACGGCAATTTTACCTGTCGCAAATAGGAAAGTGCCGCGGAGGCGGTGCCGAAAATGGAAGCCAGCTTATTGGTGCCGAACACGGTCGCTGGCTGCAGATACGGTAGGCTGCTCATAATCGCTGGAATCTGGATCAGACCACCACCACCGACGGCGGCATCAATTGCCCCTGCCATAAAGGCAAAGCTAATCAGGCTGATGATGATCTCGATGTCCATATCAACTTTCTCTTAATATTTACTAGAGATTTAACACACGCTTCGGCACCAGACGCTTACGATCAGTAATTTCTGCCAGACCTAGACATTTCTCACCGTCAAATACCAGCACTTGTGGCTCTACCGGATGGTCAATATTACTTTCCATACCACGGCTAAAATATTCAGCACGGCCTTCTGGGGCTTGAACCTGCGGAAAATGCTGCACGGGCGCATAAGCCGGTAGCAATAAAGCTTCACGCTCTTCTTCGCTCAGGCTTTCCAGATATTCAATGGTATAACTTGGAATGATGTCAAAATGACCCGTTTGCGTACGATGCAAATAAGTCAGATGACCATAAGTACCCAATGCCTTGGCAATATCTTCACCCAGTACACGGATATATGTGCCTTTAGAACAGGTCACGTCCAGCGTGATGCTATTTTCAGTAAAAGATAAAAGTTCGATGGCATAAATGGTAATTGGACGCGCTTCACGCTCAATTTCAATACCTTTACGCGCCAGCTCATACAGTGGACGACCTTCTTTTTTCAGTGCTGAATACATCGGTGGTACTTGCTGGATTTCACCAACAAATTGGGCAATCGTATCCTTGATTAGCTGTTCATTCAGTTCAGGAACATCTTGTTCAAGCAGGATTTCCCCTTCGACATCACCGGTAGTCGTGCTATGACCTAGAAAAATAGTCGTTTGATAACGCTTGGTTGAATCCAGCAGATAATGCGAAAACTTGGTCGCCTCTCCCAGACAGACTGGCAGTAAACCAGATGCCAGTGGATCCAGCGCACCTGTGTGTCCGGCTTTTTGCGCACGATATAGCCAGCGTACTTTTTGCAGTGCAGCATTTGAGCTGATGCCTAGAGGCTTATTTAACAGGAACACACCGCTGATATGACGACGCTGAATTTTAGGAGATGAAGATTTCATGGCAAAAAATCAGACAATTTTTAAGTTGGCGCAATGGTAAAACCCTGGTCAATGTTTTACAACTTTTCTATGCTATTCAATCTGTATTTATGGCATATTGAGCCGATTCATTTCTTGATAATAATTGAAGAAAAACAAAATAAAGGTGCATAGGACATGCAGAAATATAAAATATGGATCATTGTTGCTTTAGTGATCCTGTGTCTGGTCACGCTGTTACTGTGGCTTTCCCCTCAGGATGAAAAGCAGACTTCGAATGAACCAGGTAGCGCTCAGCCAGCCATACTAGATAGGGAAGCAAACGCCCTGAATGTCAGTGTCCAGAACAATACTTTTTTTGCCAGCGCCAGCCAGCAGGATACCGAAATCAACTGTCAGATGCAGCTGGATAGCAGTAATCGCCTGATCGTGAATGAACAGACCCGCAACTGTTTTGAATATTTCATTACCCAGTACGGTGAAAAAACCATTGAACAGATTCAGCAGGACTTTAAGACCTATATTTCTCAAAACCACAAAGAGCCTGCCCTGTCCCAGATTCTGGATCTGTGGGATCGTTATATGCAGTATCGTCAAAGTCTTGGTGAAATAACCCCACCTGCCGGTCTGAATCAGGAAGATCCTGCCTATTACCGCAGTATCTATACCAGCACCCAGAATCTGCGTAAACGATTTTTCTCTAATTATGAAATTGAAGGGCTGTTTGGCACTGAAGATACTTATCATGAATATACACTGGACCGTATGGCAGTTCTGGCAGATAAGAACTTAAGTGAAGCTGAAAAAGCACAGAAACTGAAAGAACTATTTCAGCAGCTTCCAGAAGATTGGCAGGAAAATCTGGAGCAGCTCAATAAGCTGGAAGATCTACGCAAACTGACCGCAGATATTAAAGCGCGTGGTGGCTCGTCTGCAGAAATCCGCCAGATGCGTTTAAACCTGGTGGGCCCTGAAGCCACACAACGTCTGGAAAATCTGGATAGTAAACGCACGAGCTGGAAGTCCAGTGTGACCAGCTATTTAAATGAGCGTGATAGCATCATGCAAAGCGGCCTGAATGACAGTGCCAAGCAAAAAGCAGTTCAAGAGCTACGTGCGCAGCATTTCAAAAAACCGGAAGAACGTCTACGTGTAGAAACTTTTGAACAGGTACATGATCAGGGAGGTAAGCTACCCTTCGCAGATTAAGCCTGAAAGCCATCACCTGTTGATGGCTTTTTTATCAATGCCATTTGGACAATTTTGTACTTGACCTTCAAGGAGCTACTTCTATGATTGTTTCAAAATATTTTCTTTTACATAAATTTACTTAAGCAAATTATAAATATTTCAAAGACTTTTTATTTAAATACATGTGTATATAAAAAATACACTTAAAATTAAACTTCCTTCCGTCAAACATGTCCCCAAATGACATGGTTTCAGACAGCTAAAATGAAAAAATACCGCTACTTTCAAAGAAAAATGGCTCAGTCACTCAAGGCTAAGACTGTATTTTATTTTAAAACGTCTGATGGTGTGGGCTACATCACTCTAGAAAAGCAATGATTGCTTGAATAATGATAAAATTAAAAAGGGACGGTTATGCGTACTTTCAACAAGACAGCACAGTTACTGACTGTGACTTTAGCAGCGGCTTTGGGCTTAAGCTTTGCTGCACAAACCCAGGCAGCGGCAAGTGCCACACAAGTTATCGAAAAGACCAAGTCCGATTATGCCAAAACCAAATATCCGATCTTGATGGTACATGGATGGCTAGGCTGGTCACGCATTGGTACCGATAGCATCGGACTGGATTACTGGTATCAGATTCTGCCTGATATGGCTCGTAATGGCTCGAACGTATTTGCTGCACAATTGTCTCCGGCAAATACCACGATGCATCGCGGTGAACAACTGATTCATCAGGTTGAAGATGTTCTGGCCATTACCGGCAAGAAAAAACTGAACTTGATTGGTCATTCCCATGGTGGGCCGACGGTACTCTATGTTGCAGCGACCCAACCGCAGTATATCGCTTCGATTACCGGCGTGGCAGGCACCTACCACGGTTCCAAAGTCGCAGATGATATCCAGAACAATAGCCTGAGCCGTACTGCCTTCAATATTCTAGGTGATTATATTGTTGGACCTTTGATTGCACTCGGTCAGTTGAAGCCGGAACTGGAAATTGATTTTGATGCCTCCATGAAATCTCTGACCCAGACCGGATCTAATACCTTTAATGCCACCGTGGCACAGCAAATGGTGAAAGATGGTGTATTGGCTTCCACCGAAAACTGTAATAAAAATTTAAAACAGAAAGACAGTAAAGGCATTCATTACTATTCCTGGACAGGCGTAGCCCAAGCCACCAATGCTCTGGATATTGATACGATCCTGATGCAGTTAGGCCCTTTATCGTATGGCAATAAAGACAATGATGGCATGGTGTCACGTTGTAGCGCATTCATGGGTAAAGTCATCCATGACCAGTACAAACTTAACCATACTGATCTGGCCAATATGATGTTTGGTCTGAAAGGAATGTTTGCACCAGATCCGGTTGCGCTCTATCGCCAGCACGCCAACCGACTCAAATTACAGGGCTTATAACGCGAGTGCCTATATTTCCAGTGAAATATAGGCTTTTTTTCTGATTCTTTTTTTATTTGGTTTATCCGTGATCTAAAAGCTGTAATGGAAAAATAATAGATCACTTAAGTTTTTGCTGTGGGTTTCCCGATTGGCTGACCCTTATTTTTTAATCAAGTAGTACCTTTATAACCGTAACAGCATAGAAAACTGAGTTCCTGCGATAAGGGAACTTTGCACAACGGGATGAGGATCATCCGGTTAAAACAACAAAGTGAGGAAAATATGATGAAATGTGGAGTGTTAATCACTGGTCTACTGCTGGTGGGTACATGTCTCAGTACTCAGGCATCCACCCAAGCCAGCCAGGTCACTGCAAAAGCCAGTTCCAGCTATGCGAAAACCAAATATCCAATTGTTTTTGCACATGGTATGGCGGGCTTTATTCGGATTGGTACCGATCAGTTTGGCTTAGATTACTGGTACCAGATTCTGCCAGATCTGGCGCGTAACGGCGCCAATGTCTGGGCAACCCGTGTTTCACCATTCAATTCCTCCGAAATCCGCGGTGAACAACTTCAACATCAAGTTGAAGAAATTCTGGCGATTACCGGTGCAGAAAAAGTCAACTTGATTGGTCATTCTCACGGCGGTCCAACCATTCGCTATGTCGCAGGTGTAGCACCAGCTCTGGTTGCTTCTCTGACTTCAGTCGGCGCACCACATAAAGGTTCCCCTGTTGCAGACCTGATCCTGCAAGCAGAAGGAACACCTGTACAAGGTCCTTTAGTGGGAGGTATCAATCTGGTATCTAAAGCCATTACTTGGGCACAAGGTCTGGATCCAAACAGTTTCCCACATGACTCTCTGGCAGGTGGTAGCAGTCTAACCTTGGCAGGATCTGCGAAATTTAATCAGAAATATCCAATTGGTATGCCAACTACAGCTTGCGGTGAAGGTGCCTATCAACAGAAAGGCATTTACAACTATTCCTTCACAGGTGTTGGCCAAGTCACGAACTTGCTTGATCCTGATTCAGCACTTAAAGTCACTGCCCTGCTCATTGATGGCGGTAAAGAAAATGATGGGCTGGTATCACGCTGTAGCGCCAAGTTCGGTAAAACCATTCGTGATAATTACAACTGGAACCATCTGGATGAAGTGAATATGGTGCTTGGCTTGAAAAACCTGTTTGCTCCAGATCCGGTGGATGTTTACCGTCAACATGCCAACCGGTTAAAACTACAAGGCTTATAAAGCAATTTGTATGATCAGCCCTAGTCAACATGAGTAGGGCTTTTTCATATCTTCTTAAAATGGAACTTTATGAAACTTAATATTGCATTGATGCTATTAGCCATGACATCAACCTTGAATGTTCAAGCCAATATCTCTCATCTCCAACAAGCAGGAACAAAATTTATCATATCAAGCTATGCAAAAACCCAATATCCGATTGTGTTTGCACATGCACTCCTCGGCTTTAATCGCTTAGCAACAGAAAATTTAGCAATGGATTATTGGTATCAAATCCTGCCTGATTTAGCACGAAATGGTTCCACCGCTTTTGCAACACGCATGTCCCCCATTTAACTCAAGCGAGTTAGGTAGCGAGCAATGTGTGGCTCAACTTCAGGAAGTCCTAGCCACTACACATGCGAAAAAACTCAATTTATCAATTTAATTGGGCATAGCCATGGTGCACATGCGGTACGTTATGCTGCGGGTGTGATGCCTAAGCGAATTGCATCTGTACTAACGGTAGGCGATGCCAACCAAGGCACAATTGTCGCATTTGATGTTATGAAACTAGCAAATAGCCCAGGCACTGCTGAACTACTGAATGTACTGATTAATACCTTCGGAAAACTAATGTGGGCACAAGGGCTAGATGGGAAAGCGTTCCCACAAAATGCATTGGCAGCTGGTCATAATACCTCTATTGAAGGAACAGTCGAATTTAACTAACTTTTTAATACGGGACTATTCTTAAAGAAATGTGGTGAAGGAAAATATCAAGATCAAGGGATAGCGCTGTATTCAAGCACCGGTAATCAGCCTGCAACCAATGCTCTAGATATCAGTGATGTGGCCATGAAAGTCTTAAATAGATTATCTGCCTATAAAGAAGGTGCCAATGATGGCATCGTATCGGTGTGTAGGGCAAAATTTGGTAAAACTATCCGTGATGATTATCCATGGAATCATTTAGATGAAATTAACCTGATGTTTGGCATCAAAGGGACTTTTGCGCCGGATCCTGTCAATGTCTACCGCCAACATGCCAATCGTTTAAAACTGCAAGGTTTATAAACCTAAAATTCAGACATAAAAAATGCGCCGAAAGGCGCATTTTTTTGCTTGGAAGCAAGGCTAAAATTAACCTTGTTTACGAGCTGGCAACTTTTCACGAATACGTGCAGCTTTACCAGAAAGTTCACGTAAGTAGTAAAGTTTAGCACGACGAACATCACCACGACGTTTCACTTCAATCTTAGCAACGATTGGAGAGTGAGTTTGGAATACACGCTCAACGCCAACACCGCTAGAAATTTTACGTACTGTGAACGCAGAGTTCAGACCACGGTTTTTCTTAGCGATTACAACGCCTTCAAACGCCTGTAGACGTTCACGGTCGCCTTCTTTTACTTTTACTTGGACAACTACTGTGTCACCTGGTGCAAAAGCTGGGATGTCTTGTTTAAGCTGAGCATTTTCAACAGCTTGAACTAAAGGATGCTTACCGCTCATGGGGTATCTCCAATATTGTGGGTCAGAAGAGGTCTGATATCCACTGGGGCTAGAGGCTAAAGCGCATAGACCCGATTGACTTTCCCTTTATGCTTGACCGCTTCAATGCATAAAGAGTCTATTTAAGTGAGGCAAAAAAGCGAAGCTTCTTGCCTTTTGCGCTCGGAGAATAAATTAAGATCTATTTCCTTGCAAATCTTTTAGCCATTTTTTTTGTTGCTTTGTCAGTTCGACTTGTTCGACCAATTCAGGTCGACGTTCAAGCGTACGCTGATAACGCTGCAAAAAACGCCATTTTTCAATATTGGCATGATGTCCCGATTTTAAAATGTCTGGCACATCCATACCCTCAAAATGGTCTGGCTTGGTATATTGTGGGCAATCTAAAAGACCATCCACAAATGAGTCTTGCACATGGGATTGTTCATCCGACATCGCACCCGGAAGTCTCCGGATAATACTGTCCAATAAAACCATCGCAGGGAGTTCACCGCCCGATAAAACGTAATCCCCAATCGACCATTCCTGATCAACATATTTTTGGATCAAACGCTCATCGACACCTTCATAACGTCCGCACAATACGATCAGTCCGTCATATTTAACGAAATCCTGTACCGCAGGTTCATTTAAGGTTTTCCCTTGTGGTGACATATATACCACAGGAACATGAACTGCACCCGCTTGCCTTGCAAGCTCTTTGGCACAATGAATTGCTTTCGCTAATGGCTCAGCCATCATCACCATACCGGGACCACCACCAAATGGACGTTCATCCACCCGTTTGTAATTCCCTTCAGCAAATTCGCGTGGATTGATACAATGAATTTGCATCAAATCACGTTGTGCTGCGCGCCCGCTAATACCGAAACGTGTAATCGCTTCAAACATTTCAGGAAAAAGCGTAATGACTGCAAAGAACACCGCAGACTCCTCATTTTCCTGCTGCGTTAACCCTTTAAGGATTAATAATCTACGCCCCAATTCACGTAGATACGACCAGCTTCGAGATCAACTCGCTGTACCACATCTTTATGCCATGGAATCATTCGCTCTTCGCCATCGACACTGTCAGCAGTAGCGCGAACTACCATCACGTCATTGGCACCTGTTTCAAACATTTCATGGATTTGACCGAGATTGACTTCCTGTTCTTCTTCATCCAGACCTAACACAGTTAGACCTTTCAAATCAGACCAGTAATACTCGTCCACACCTGGTTGAGGCAGTTGCGATTTAGAGATCCAGACATTAGCACCAACCAGACCGTCTGCTGCAGTGCGATCACTCACACCTTTTAGCGAAACAACCAGGCCTTTGCCATGTGGTTTCCAACGTTTTACATCGACAATTTGCCACCCTGCTTTGGTTTCAATGTACCAAGGAAGATAGTCAAATATATTGCTCATAGGTTCTGTATTGGAATAGACCCAGAGCCACCCATTTAATCCATATGCTGAACGTAACTGTCCAATCTGAATACGATCTTCGGGAACATTCTGTGTTGGTGTCATGGGCAAGCTACCTAATTTATATAAAATTATGCAGCAACTGCAGCTTTCTTAGCTTGAGCAGCTAGAGAAGCAACACGATCAGAAGGTTGAGCACCTTGAGAAACCCAGTGAGCAAAACGGTCAGCATCTAAACGAAGTTTTTCTGCTTTACCTTGAGCTGTAGGGTTGAAGAAACCGATACGTTCGATGAAACGACCGTCACGTGCATTACGGCTATCAGTCACAATGATTTGATAGAACGGACGTTTTTTAGCACCACCGCGTGCAAGACGAATAACAACCATGATAGAACCTTATAGTTTTTACGGATTATTCATGCACCGACCACCGGAACACTTCAAACCCCTTTCATAGAGGGCAATATTTTACGCGAAGTTTGCCCTGAATGAAAGATCAAAAGTTGGTTATCCACAATTTTGAATTTGGTTATTACTGACCTACTCTTCCCAACTCGAAGTGGCAGACAAAGCAGCTTGGCAAGCTGCTGTAGTTGTTGTTGTTTTGGACCAAAACTTTCTTCCTAGATGATCTAGACATATTACCCCGCTACCATCTTGAGTAGTATTGACTCTTGGACTGGCAACTAGCAACCAACTATCCGCAGTAAGCAGTCCATTATTAGTTGGTGTAATCGTGAGATCATAGTTAGGTTGTGATAGTGGAAATGTAGCTGGAATACCTAAATTTGCGATATTTGCATTATTATATCTATAATTTGTGGCTTTATAATTGGCTAATTTTCGAGCAATATCTAGCATCTCAGCTTTAACTTCTGCTCTTTTTGTCTTACGGACATACTCTTGATATGATGGATATGCTATTGCAGCCAATATGCCAATAATTGCAACGACTATCATCAGTTCAATCAGTGTAAATGCTTTTTGACTTACCATGTCTCCGCTCCCTCACCACAAGCAGTTGTCGTAAGATTGCTAGCCTTATTTTTACAACGCAATCCTCTGCTATTTATCAGATAGTTATAACTTTTGGCACCTACCAAAGTGTTATTAGTATTCTTTGTAACAATGATACTCCACGTATTCACACTTCCTAGGGCCTGAGTCTGAGGATTACTACATGCTGCCGTTACCAAAGGTGTATTTGTATTATCAGACTGTCCAAGAGTAATTGTATAACGAACAGCATTACCTGTAGCTCCTATTGGTAAAGTAAGAGTTGATCTATTTGCTGTACCACCATAATAAGCTGCCAAATCAAAGCAGCGGTAAGTAAAGTTTTTAGCTTTATGCTTTTCCAGTAATTCTGATATTTTCAATATTTCTTGAGTAACATGAGATTCGGCGGCTTTGCGAACCTGATTTTGATAAGAAGGCAAAGCGATGGCAGCAATAATTGCTACCATCATAACGACAATCATCAATTCGATTAAAGTAAAGCCAAGTTTTTTATTTAACATATAGTTAGCCTTTATCTTTTCTCAAACCAACGTGTTGGGTTTAGTGCTCGTGTACACTTCCAATTACCAATACCCGATGTATTCCCTGATAAAGTAAAGTTACCACAAGTATTTACCCCTCCTGGCGCTCCACTATTATTAGCCAAGGCAATACCCTGTATACCTTTACCAATTACATTAGAGTTTTTCCAAACATCTCCTTGTTTCTCAACACGGAAACCTGTTTTCTTCTCTCTCACACTATTTATTACCCCTGAAGATTCAACACAGACACCAAAAGGTAAACAATATTGCTGTCTATCTGTTTCACCAATGACGCGAGGTAAACAAGGGTCTTGTGGGGTAATACCCGTCCCCTCTGGATCATAAACTGGAATAAATAAGTTATTAGCAATTGCGAATAACTCTTCAAAAGCTTTTAAACCACCTGGCTGTCTAAATGTACCATTTGCAAGCTCGCTTCCTGTCTGAGGATTAACATCCCAACTCCAAGACAGCGAACGATACCAACCATATTTGGGAGAGGTACTATTAAAGTATTGACTATAAGCAGTTTGGTTTCCAGTAAGTGCGACTTGAGGATTACTTAACAAATTATTTAGTGTTAAATCTCTTGAAATTAACCTATTTGCAAGTGGTACTGCTGTTAGTGTCGTTGTAGATGTATAGTCTCCTGTTAGATTTGTATTTGTAATCAAATCCTTTTTAATAAAATCTAAATCAAAAACACCATACACTTTGTTTGTTGGTCGACCCGTTAAAGCACTATTTGGCGACAAACCATCTCGCCCAGTAGTTGGCGCAACATCTAAAGGTGTACTACGATCTCCAGAGGCTGCTCCAACTAATATAAACGTTTTACTACCTGTAGTATCTTTTTCATCATGAATGGTTAGAGTCACAGGTTCGTAAAAACGAGGATTATCACCATTAGTAATTGCTCCACCTGTAGCATCCGTTGCCAAATTAGCTAGTCTTACAGTACGCACACCAAAGTTTTTGTTTGGAGTTTTATCATGATAATTATCTAAATCAATGCGGAAAATTTGTCCACCTAAATCACCAAAATACAGATGATCCTCATATCCATCACCATCTCGATCTAATACACTGATTCGTGATACAACACTATGCTTTAGATTTGCATTATTAGCATCGGAATCACTATTACTAGCCCAAAATAGTCGCTCACCTGTATCAGCATCAACCACATACACAGCATTACCTTTAGCTCTAGTTTTTACTGTGCATGAAGCATTGTCACTTTGAGTATTTGATGATGATAGAGTAAATCTAGGCTCTTCATAACATGCATCGTAACCACCACCGACAACCATAGCGCGTTTAGGTACTCCATTAATACGGACATTAATAAGTACTGGTTTTGACCATGATTGTCCCATACGTGCAAATTTTGTGTTATCAGGTCCAATCCTAAACTTTAGCTTAGGTTCAGTTGGTTTTAAGACATCTAAAGCATAGTAACTATTACCCCCCATACGGAGACCACCATAAACATTCATTTGGGTTGCTACAACTTGTGCATCAGGGTATTGACCTGAATTTCGATAGGTAGCATCTACAACCCATTGACCATCTACCCCATGAGCAGGTGCTGGTGTACCTGAACCTTTTGGAACTAAGCCATTTGTAGCTCTTGAATCATTCAAAATTTCAGTTGGTACAAAAACCATTTGCTCTTCACCTGTTCGTGAATCAACTATGTGTAAACCACCTTCCATTGATCCATATAAGACAGATTGTTGGCGCGCTCTAACATATTGACCGTCCTCAAGTAGAACATCTTCAGCAAGTAAATTGCCTGAGTCAGCCAAAACACCAGAATAAGTCATTTGTGTTGGAAATGAATGTATAATTCCTCCCATAGAAATAAAAGGTGAACCTGAATATTCCACATCATTATTTGCGGGGAAATCAGTTAATGTAGGGTCCACATTGAAACCTAAATAGTTTAGAAGCTTTAATCGCACAGCTAATGGGAAACTACTTAGAACAGATTGAGATCTAAATGTGTCTAAAACTGCATTTTTAGAAATCGGTGTACCAGAGGAAATATTTGGTATTTTTAAAAGTAATTTTGGTGAATCATATTCACCTGTTAATTTATAGGTATTTAATCGCGTAATTGTAGTCGCTGTCGAGCTAGCGGCATCTGTAAATAAATTTCTGAGCTTCCCAGTATTTGTGCTAGTTGGCATAGGTAACATTTCATATGTGCCGCCTACGTTAATCTTACCACCATCATAATTGGTTCTAGCACCCCATAAGTTTTTAGTATTCGCTATAAAATTACCAGTCACATCAAAGACACTAGTCGAACCATCAACTAATACACCATCTTTCATGCTGTATTTTTTTAAATTACCAGTCCAAACCAACAAACTTGGCTGAGCTGGATTTGGCTCTAACATTCGTAAATAACCTACATTTTGTAGACCATTAGGATTTAATGCATCAACTGGAACGGAAAGAGCTCCAGTAGGGATCGGAGCTAAAGGATCTGTGCCTAAATTATCGATAAAGTTTAAAACACTCGTAGTTACATCATCTGCAGAGTTAGCCGTGTAAAATCCACCATTACCATAACCCGCTTCTGTAGTAATAGTCGTCCCGGTTAGCTCTTCTTTATGGTTGATTTTATAAGGCTTAGTACCCGTAAAATTTGGAGTGATTTTATTACTTTGATAGTACGAGCATGTATCCCCTGATTTTCTAGAACCTAATTTACATGCATTTGTCACATCACCTGTAGCACCAACTGTACTAAATGCAGAACTATAGCCAACAAATGCCGTTTGTATACGAACACCTGCAGGATTGATACCTTTAAAAAGCTGCTTAGCAAATTCTCCCATACATTGCCATGCCCCTGTACTATCGCCTCCACTTAAAGCATTTGTAAAAGTACCACTTGCACATGTAAATGTTGGCGCGCTACGCTGTCCTAAAGGATTTGCTAAGGCATTTTTCATTTGAGTTTCTGCAGCTGACTCTGAAGATGCATTAGGTTTACCATCAGATAAGATATAAACCCCTTGTCCATCACAGCTTACTCGTTTCGCTACTGCAGGTAATGGTGATTTATAATGCGTAATACCATCTGTTATCATTGTTCCTGTAGAATCTGCTATACCAGCATAGTCACTTGTATTATAAGTATCTTTAACGACTATATCTCGACCATTAACATAGTAATAAGTCGTTAACGTTCTTGTTTTAGTTCTTTCTCTTCTACCATTCGTATTGTTGCTACTAGACCAATTCCCAGGTGTAGACCATGCAGTGAAGTCTTCAGTGTATTGATTCTTAGAAAATGTTTCGGAAGTATTACTCCAACCTGATGCACACTTATAATAATTTCGACCATTTGCAGTAATCCAAGTAGTTTCAAGATTTCCACATTTTTTCGTTGTTACAGTTCCATTAGATGGCGATCCAAATTCTCGAACATCATTCCGACTATCATCGCATTTATTAGTACGCCAATCATAACATTCTTCTTTCTGCGTCTGCGTTACTACGGTTTGGTATAGTTGGTCGTATACCAACACATCTCTTTCTAAAGCATAATTATCTGTTCGTGTTCCCATCAGATAGGATGCTGCTTCCGTTAGACCGTGAGCTGTAGGTGTTCCACCTATAGCGGTTAAATCATTAATTGCCGCCAGCAGGTCACGTCGTTGTTGAGAATCAAATACGCCATTTGTTTTAGTCGAAGGACCTAATGCTTTTGCCTCAACCAAAATTTTGCCTCTCATTCTCGCTGGAGTTGAGCCTTCTGGATTTTGTGCATAACCATTCCCTGGATATTTACCTAAACCAATAACAATATTTTCTAGTTTAGAATCAGTACTATTCACAACTTCAAGTAAGCCTGCTTTTAATTCATCTAATCGGCTTTTTTCTCCCCGTCCCGGATTTGTATTATCTGTCATTTTATATGCCATACTTCCAGATACATCAACCATCATGACAAGTGTTTTCTGACCCGCCGTCGGCATAGCATAGATCTGTAAGTCACTTGCCTGAACAACACCACTACACATAAGTGCTGTCAATGAAGCACTCAATACTGACATTTGAATTTTTTTGAGTTGCATAATCATATCCTCAACTTATGGTGCTGCTGTTTGTTCTAAGGATGAAGCTAGAGTAAATTCTTGCACTTGACTTACAACAGGAACGTTAAAGCTCATTAAACAATCTTTTAATGTAGTTTTATTACTCATAGAAGCACTTAAATTATCTGAAATAAAGGCATTAGCACTAGACAAACAATTAGTCTGCAAATCAGCGCTAGAGATACTTGCATAGGCTGGTAAAAATGCCGTAGTAGTTACACGAACAGATTGTTTTGAAATTAGGTTTTTAGGTAACCCAGAACCAGAACTTAAATTAGTACCTCTTACCAAGTGCGATCCAGCCTCTTTCGTATCATCTTTTTCACGCGGAATTGTTATAGCCACTTGTGTGACAACGGCTTGTCTTGCGCTACCAAAATCCTGAGCTATATTACAAAAACCATTTGTACCGCTATCTACTAGTTTTGCACCTTTTGAATCATCCTTCGCTGTAATCACAGAAGTATCTAAAATTGATCCAAAAATACGATTGACCGTGGGCTTATAACAAAATATAAATTCTCTATTAGGTTGTTTTTCATCAATAGCCGCACCAATAGCAGTCGAATAACTCATTAACGAATTCAAATCTGATGTATTCAAATATTTATTAAGAGGAGTATCCGCCGATTGAGTAAGTAATTCGTTAATTTGTGCATTAGTTGATATTCTTAAAGAATACATACCTGTTTTAATAGCATATGTCCCTACAACCATAATAATAAGCAACAGGAATAGTACGACCAATAATGTTGAGCCTTTCTCATTATGAGGGAAAAATTTAATTTCTTTTTTAGTCATCACTTTTCCCCAATCCATTTCGAATCGCTATAGTGGCAATATACACCTGCCTAGGAATTCGATTAGCAACAGTTTGGTTAGCCAAAGTCCCTGATAAACCTGTCAAATTCTCGATACCAAACAGATTAAATGCCTTGGTTTGATCAATATTTTGACTTGAAACAACAGACTCTGCTCGCACCAAAACACTTAGTTTCAAAGCAACCACTCTTAAACCAACCTTGGATTTAAAAGTATTAATATCATAATAAGCAAGCTGGCCAGCACTATTCATCCCACCAATAAGAATCTTAAATTGATCTACTCTCGGAATAATTACTTGCGCATCAGATCCAAGCCCATTCAAGTTAGTTGGTCTATTTTGTGGTGGATTATTAACCTCAGCACTTGTTTCAGTGCCATCAGCATTTGTTATTGTTTCAGTCACTTTAATTGGGGTCGGTGTATTTGCATCACACACCAAAGATAAATGTGTTGTATCATTTCTTAAAAAATAACGCTGAACAATCAAATCTCCAGCTCTCACATTAACCCCCTCACAGTTTGACATCTGAGTTGGAGCAATGAATTGTATGGTCAATTGGTCACTCGCAATACCAGTCATATTCGATGGGCCATTTGTTTGACTGATTAAATTAGCAATCGATATACCATTTACTGTAGTAGCTACGATATTTGCGTTATCTAATACCAAGCCACCATTGTCAGTACTTTTTGTAATCTCATATTTATTCCCATTGCCATAATTAAGTAGCTGAATATCTTTAACTATATAGTTTAGTCCGAATAAACCACCATCCTGAATTTGTGAATTTGCATCTTGTAGTTTAGTTGTTATAAAGCTACCTAATACCAATTGGATAGCTGCAGCAGATACTATTAAACCCAATGCCAAAGCAACCATAAGCTCTAATAGCGTAAAACCCTGCTGTTTAAATGGAGTGACCTTTCTCATTAATATAGCTCCATCATCAGACAACTAGATCCAACAACATATACACCAGCTGCTGTCATGCAAGCATTCGTATTTCCAGATATATCAGTTGCTCCCCATGCTGCATATAAGCACATACGACGATCCTCACCAGCCATATTATTCACACCTGGGCATACCTGCATACGTAATTGCATACCAAAATTATTTGCATTCGCTTGAGCTTGAGCAACGTCAGCTTGAGCAAGTGTATTCGCAGTACATAGAGAATCAGTATTAATACAAGCTCTTGCACTATTAGAGGTTTGAGGTGCATTAACCAATGCTTGATAGCTCAAACGACCTGCATTATTTGCCCTTATGCTCTCAGCTAATCCTCTTAAAACAAATAATGCCTGAGAACGCTGTGTTGCCTCAGTACTTGCTTCAACAGCACGCACCTGCAACGCAACATAACCTAATACACCAATAGCCAAAAGCAGAAGTGCAACTAAAACTTCCATTAACCCTACACCACGCTGAAATGATTTACTCATGTACATGTCCCTTCGGTTACAGATTCAAGAGCACCAATTACTGAGTAAGTTATTGTTTTTGAAATTCTAGTTTTTTTAGAACACAGGATAATTGTCCTAGGATAATGCTCCAATTGATTAATCATCTCACCGCTCTCAATACGTATTTGATCAGCTACCCATACCTCATCACCATCAGTATTAGTAACTTTTTTCATCTTGGTAAAGCTACGCGGAATAAACATTCCCTGCGTATTAAAAACAATGTCTGGTGGACTATTATGTCCATTAGGTATATTTAAAATAACAATGTCACTTGTTTTGGGAGCCCAAAAAAAATTGGTAGGTGTACTTGGCAAAGAAGAGTTTAATCCAACTGTAGTATTCGTTCTCAGCAACGTGGCCTGGCTTCTAGCCAAACTTAGTGTTTGTACTAAATCCTTAAGCTCACCTTCTAATTTTCTTTTATTTAACATATCGGTAAAAGAAGGAACTGCTATCATCGCAATAATCGCCAACACAGCAATTGTCACCATCAGCTCAATTAATGTAAGACCTTTATTTTTTTGCATATCATCCCCAAGGCAACAATACTTTACCTCAGTAAAAATAATATCTATAAATTTTACAAAACCCACACAATTAGAGATAAATGGCATAAAAAAACAGATAACCGCAAAAAGCAGTTATCTGTTTTAAAAAAATTATAAATCAGGTGATAAGTGCGTCACATCTTAAGCTTGAGTGACTGGAATACGTAACTCTTTAGGCAAACTAAAAGTGATATTTTCTTCACGACCATTTAGTTCTTGAGGCACATCTGCGCCCCAATCTTGCAAACGTTGAATGACCTGCTTAATTAGAATTTCTGGTGCTGAAGCTCCAGCAGTTACACCAATTTGAGATTTACCTGCAAACCATTCCTGCTTTAGCTCATCGGCATTATCGACCAGATAGGCCGCCTTCCCCATACGTTCCGCCAGTTCACGTAAACGGTTTGAATTTGAAGAGTTTGGAGAACCTACTACTAGAACCACATCACAACGTTCAGCCAAGTCGCGCACTGCATCCTGACGGTTTTGCGTGGCATAGCAAATATCGTCTTTACGTGGGCCTTGAATCAGAGGAAATTTCTGGCGAAGAGCATCAATCACTTTCGCCGTATCGTCAATTGATAAAGTGGTTTGCGTGACAAAAGCGATTTTTTCAGGATTGCGTACCGTTAAAGCAGCGACATCTTCTTCATCTTCAACCAGATAAATCTCACCACCATTTTTTTTGTCATATTGCCCCATAGTGCCTTCAACTTCCGGATGTCCTTCATGGCCAATCAAGATCGCTTCAACCCCTTCACGAGCATATTTGGTCACTTCAATATGCACCTTGGTTACCAAGGGACAAGTGGCATCAAAAACTTTCAGACCACGGCGTTCAGCCTCTTGCTGGACTGCTTTAGAAACGCCATGTGCACTAAAAATCACAATATTATCATCAGGAACTTCATCCAGTTCATCAACAAAAATTGCACCGCGCTGGCGTAAGTCATCGACCACAAATTTGTTATGCACGACTTCATGACGCACATAGATCGGTGGATTGAAACATTCTAAGGCACGATTCACGATCGCAATGGCACGATCCACACCGGCACAGAAACCACGCGGGTTGGCTAAAACAATTTCCATAGAATCCTCAATACTCACTCAATTTATGCTGCAACAATTGAAATAAATGTAAAACAATCGACGTACAACTATTTAGTTTAAAGTCGCTCTACTCTAAAATAGAGAAGATATTTTATCATATCAGGAAAAATATCATGTCGGGTCTCTTGTTTGTCGTTTCTGCTGCGTCTGGAACAGGCAAAACATCCCTCGTTAAAGCATTACTTGAACGTGTCAACAATCTTCATGTTTCTGTTTCTCATACGACACGCGGTCAACGACCTGGCGAACTCGATGGTGTGCATTACCACTTCTCTACCAAAGAAGATTTTCTCAATCTGGTCAATGAAGGTGGCTTTATTGAATATGCTGAAGTCTTTGGTAACTATTATGGTACTGCGCAAGCGACTGTAAAAGAACAACTGGCCAAAGGTCATGATGTCCTGCTCGAGATTGACTGGCAGGGTGCACAGCAGGTCCGTCACTTATTTCCTGAATCCAAACAAATTTTCATTTTACCGCCGAGCCAGTTTGACTTGCGTCAACGTTTATCTAACCGTGGTACAGATTCTGTTGACGTGATTGAACATCGTTTGGGCTGTGCGGTAGAAGATATGCAGCAATATGTGAACTTTGATTATGTCATTATCAATGATGACTTCAATAAAGCGCTGCATGATCTGGAAGCCGTGATTATTGCCAACCGACTGGTACTTCATCAACAAGCTAATCGTCATGAAAAACTGATTCAGGCTTTAATTACGCCAAGCGAAGAGTGATTAAAACTTGAGTCTACAGGCAAAGCCTTTTATACTTCGCAGTCTGTTAAAATATTATTCAAACGAGAATTCTTATGGCACGCGTAACCGTTGAAGATTGTTTAGACCATGTAGACAACCGCTTTGAGCTTGTACTAGTGGCAAGCAAACGCGCGCGTCAATTGGCACGTCAAGGCATTGAACCAACTGTAGAATGGGACAATGACAAGCCAACCGTTGTTGCTCTACGTGAAATTGCAGTAGGTCATGTATCTAAAGACATCCTGAAACAACGTGACCAGGACTACCAGACTTCTAGTCTAGACCTTGCACTTTCAGCAAATAACCTGAATCTGGACGGTTTTTCTTTCCAATAAGAAACCCTTCCTATAAAAAGCCTAGTTTTCAACTAGGCTTTTTTTGTTTTGTGACTTTTATATTCTGTCTAGAACGGTTATAACATAAGGTCGAGTTACCAAGTTTATGCAGTTTTTCCGTGAATAGAAACGGAATAAATTGACAAACTTTGCGATTTGCTTTTCATTAAAGTATTCGCGCATTTTTAGTAAAGAATTCAGTTTTAAAGGTGTTTTATGCCAGGCCCACAGGTCAGTCAAGCCAAGCAACAGCTTAATATCATCATCGACGCTTATTTGAGTGCCAGTGAAGTCGAGCGTGTGCTTGCCGCCTGTGATTATGCGGATATTGCCCATGATGGCATTACCCGTAAAAGTGGCGAACCCTATATCCTGCATCCGATCGCTGTGAGCAGCATCCTGGCGCATATGCGTTTAGATGCCGAAACCCTCATGGCAGCCTTACTCCATGATGTGATTGAAGATACGGATTTCAATAAGGACGATATTGCTGAAAAGTTCGGCAAGACGGTAGCTGAACTGGTGGACGGCGTCACCAAACTAAGCCAATCCAGTGATAAGGAATATAATAAAGCCGCTTCTTTCCGGAAAATTCTTCAGGCTACCCTACAGGACCCACGTGTCATTATTGTGAAACTGGCAGACCGTTATCACAACATGACTACCTTAGATGCCTTACGTCCAGATAAACGTGCACGTATTGCCAAAGAGACTTTTGAAATTTTCGTACCGATGGCCCGGCTGGTTGGTATGAATGAGATGGCCGATAATCTGGAACATCTCTGCTACCAGAACCTGGATCTGGACATGTACAATAATGTCCAGACTGTCCTACAGCAAACCAAATCCAAACGCTGTGAATATCAGGCGATCTGGGAAAGAAAACTGAATGAATTACTCAATCAGTATAATATCCAGGGCCGAATCAAGAAGAAAAATAATAATATCGAGTTGCTACGCCACTTCGTTAAGAATGATATTAACCTGCAGGAATTGACCCATAGTCATGCCTTTGAAATCATTTTACAAAGCATTGCTGACTGTGACCGCTTTGCAGAACTCTTGGAAGAGAGCTTCCAGGTATTAAGTTTTGCCGATCATATTCGTCGCCCGTTGCCGGGTGGCAACCAGTCGCTGAGTATGCGTATCAAAGGGGAAAAGACAACACTTTCCCTGACCATTCAAACCGAACTGATGCGTAAGGCAGCACGTTTTGGTGTAGTACTGGGTGAAAATGCACCACAAGCCTGCCGTTCTGCGATTCAGGCTTCTATGCAGAATCTGAATGTTCTGGTGGATGGTGATTGTGCCAAGACCACTTTTAATGAATTACTGGATTATCTGCATCAGGAAAAAATCTGGGTTTATACTCCTCACGGTCAGCTACATGAATTACCACAAGGCGCGACCGTCGTGGATTTCGCCTATTCTGCCAGTCTATTCCTGGGTAACCATGCGGTTGGCGCCAAAATTAATGGCGATACCAAGCCGCTTTCTACACCTTTAAGTAGTGGTCAAGTCATTGAAGTGATCACTGATGTGTTAGCTTCACCAAATCCAGACTGGCTCAGCTTTATTAATACTCAAAAAGCCCGTCGTGCGATTCAAAACATCCTGCGTGATCAGGATATTGACGAGCAGCGTATGGTCGGTGAACAGGCTTTAAATCGTGCTTTAAAATTATTTAATCGTTCTATTCAGGATTTAACTGACGCGGACTGGGCCAATATTCTGCAATGGCGTCATATTCCGACTCAGGAACGTCTGTATGAACAGATTGCTGTGGGTGATTTATTACCTCAATTGGTCGCCAATCACCTTTTTGCTCAGGATGCAGAAACTGGCTCCAACTCGACTCGTTTAATTCAGGGTACAGAAGGTGTAGATGTCAAATATGCGCACTGCTGTAATCCGGTACTGGGTGATCCGATTCAAGGTCATCTGACCCGCCGTGGCCTGATCGTTCATCGTGCACGCTGCCATAACTTGCTACATGAACAAAATCTGCATCCAGAAAATATGATGCCACTGCAGTGGACCTCTGAGGACATTGAAGATATCAGCTTTACCGCTTATCTCTGTATTGACCTGTCCATGGATGATGAACAGATTTCCGAACTGATCTATGAATGCCGCAAAGCCAAGTCTGGGGTAGAGTCGGTACGTAGTTATGAAGGTAAGACTTATGTCAACGTAGTCGTACATAACCGTAAGCAGATTGCCCAGCTGATTCGTGACTTGCGCATGCATTATGGTTTCCCGCGTATTATCCGTTTACCCCAACCGATCAATATTGCCGAAACCTCCAAAGCAAGTTGATCATTTAAAACGATAATGCTTTTGCCCATGGCAATGATCTAATATGATGTATGTTGATGATAAAAGGAGAAATTGATGTCCCGCCAAGTGATCCATACTGAAAATGCCCCTGCTGCGATCGGTACTTATTCGCAAGCGATTCTTGTTGGCAATACCTTGTATCTTTCAGGTCAAATTGGTCTAGATCCATACAGCATGGAACTGGTTGAAGGCATTGAGACTCAGATTCGTCGTGTATTTGACAACTTGAAAGCAGTTTGCGAAGCAGCTGGCGGCTCTCTGGCAGATATTGCCAAGCTCAACATTTACCTGACTGACCTTTCTCACTTCCAGCTGGTTAACCAGATTATGGGTGAATACTTTGCCCAGCCTTATCCTGCACGTGCAGCTTTGGGTGTAGCAAGCCTACCTAAGGATGCACTGGTTGAAATGGATGGTGTAGTGATTATTAATCAATAAGTTATAAAAATCCCTAAATCCCCAATCTGCAATATTTAATTCTAAATTATAAATCGCTCCTACGCGGAAATCCGAGCAGCACTCGGATTTCCGCTCAGGTGGTATTTTTTTATCTAAATCCCCAATTATTTTGAACGCATTTTCAAATGATTTTTATTGACAAACGATAATAATTATCAATAATATCACTTATCTTATTTAATCACTGTGGTTATCTGACATGTATGTTTGTCTATGCCGTGGCATTACTGATCAAGACATTAAAGAAGCTGTTGCCAATGGGGCGGAAAGCTATCGTGAAGTACGCGAAATGCTTGACCTGGGCACGTGTTGCGGCCGCTGTGCACCTGAAGCTCGTATGATCATCAGTGATGAAGTTTCCCAGATTGCGGCGCGTCTGGCAGTTGCAGCCTAAATAGCATATTGAATACCCCTATAAATATAATGATAAAAACAATGATCTCCGATCATTACTCCTCCCCGCCCTCGACTCTGGCGGGTTTTTATTGTTTTAGATTTCATTTGATACTATTTGATTGCGATTTTCATTTGCAGTTCAATAAATTACTCGCCATTGCCGAGTCATATGATTTAAGATAATCTGATATAAAAACCCATAAATACAAATGGGTCATCAAGCTATACGGAGTGATACAATGAAAGGCAATCGTGATGTAATTAATCAGCTGAACCAGGTGTTGTATCACCACCTGACTGCAATTAACCAGTATTTTCTGCACTCACGCATGTTTAATGACTGGGGTATTGAGAAGCTCGGTTCTGCCGAATACAAAGAATCGATCGTGCAGATGAAACATGCCGATAAAATTATTGAACGCATTTTATTTTTAGAAGGTCTGCCAAACCTGCAACATTTAGGCAAACTATATATTGGTCAGCACACTCAAGAAGTGTTGCAATGTGACGTACGCAAAGTCAAAGAGAATATTGAAACCATCCAGCAAGCCGTGGCTTTAGCTGAAACTCAAATGGATTATGTGACTCGTGATCTGGTTCAAGAAATCATGGAAAAAGAAGAAGAATATTTAGATTGGACAACGACTCAGCTTGATCTGATTCAAAGTGTAAGTATTGAAAACTATATTCAAAGCCAGCTTTGATTTCAAAAGACATAAAAAAGCCATCATGATGATGGCTTTTTTATTAGATTCAAATTATTTCGGCATATCTTTAATGACTTCATTATAGTTCAGTTCAGTTTTTTGAATGGTATTCAAACGCCAGAGCTGGTGATGTGCCTCTTTGATATAACCATTGTAAGCCAGTAAACGAATATATTTTAACAAGTTGTATTTGGTTGGATAACTCACCACCAATTTTTCATATTCATGAATTTCATCCTGACTCATCTTGGTATAAGGATTTACACGAATCCAGGCAATACGATGATTAAATTCTGTCAGCAAGAAGATCGGCTTTTCATTGGTAATTTTTTCCGGCTGCTGTTCATAGCGAATGCTCTGACCGAGTTTTGGTACAGCGGTATCATAATCCCGGTAAATGACTGCAATTAAAATAACACCCACCGCAAAGATTGCTTTTATCAGCCACGATGGTATAACAAGCTGTTTAGCTACATCAGCTCGCTGCGCCAGTACTGTCCCCATAATAAAACCAACTGGTAACAGGAAATAGGCATAGTGCTGTGGAAACTCAAACATGGCATGAGTGACAAAAGCACCGATCATTAATATGCCAATGACTGACTCCGGCGTCTTTACCCATCGCTGCATTTGATAGCCCAAGTAGCCGAAATAAGCTAGGAAAGGTATACCAATCACCATCCCGTTCCAGATCAGGAAATCGATAATAAAATTATGTGCGCTACGAATCCAGACCGGACCTTGAACCGTATCAGTTATCGAGACAAAAGCAACACTGGTTTGATACCAGCCATAACCAAACCATGGCTGAGCTTGAATCGCGGCCAGCATTTGCTGCCAGATGGCAAGTCGTGACATATCACCTGTAGCACGCGAAACTACATCACGGCTTTGCACCACTTGGGCATCCATGATCTGTGTAGCCAGCTGACTGAGTAATGGAAAAGCGACAATACAAGAAATAAAGAAGATAAACCACAGAATACTGTTATACCACTTCAGGCGGATAATGCCTTTATATTGATAGAAACCTAGATACAACATGATCGCAATCGCAGCCACCCAAGCAGTACGGGACTGGCTTAACGCCACTCCCATAACAATCACAGCAGCACAAGCAAATAGCCATTTGGTCTGGATTTTTTTCTTTTCATAAAGGTACAAACAGCTCATCAAAGCCATGACTAAAAAAGTTGCCATATTATTGGGTTGGGCAAAGTTGGCATAAGGTCGCTGGTTGCCACTAATATTGACCATGCCTGGCAATATTGAATCCAGATTAGACCACTGACACAGCGCAATTAAACCAGTAATCGTCCCTGAAGCCAAAAACACATAGCTCAGATTAGCGAAAGTTTCTTCCCGGTTATAGTTTCCTGTAGAAAAGTTATAGCCAAGTACACTTGCCAGCCAAAAGCTAAAAACAAAAATAAAGCCCATCATGGCGGTGCTAAAGAAAAATACCTGTCCTGTCAGAAAATGTATCAGTGGTACACAGGCGAGTAGCAACAATGGCAGACTGAGAGCTGGAATTTTGAGTTTTTCTTTTAGATAGAGTGTAGCAAGCGCGAATAAAGCGAAGAAGGCATAGAGCTCACCGGTATAGGTTATCCATGGGCGGTAGTGGATGGGCATAAGCCATGCGAGGGAGATCAGAATTGCTGCAATGAGGGCAAGCGTGGATTTCATGTGAAAAATGTGCGATGGAGGTTGGGCATATGATAATCAAAAAGCAGATAGATGGGGAATCTGCTTTTGATTGTCATATTTAAAAAATCAATTAACCCTTTTTACAATATCCTCAAAAGAAGATGGATAAGCCTTATAGAGTTGTAAAATATCATTTCGAATTAATGAACATTTTGCATTCCAATCATACTTGCATGCTAGATTAAAATAACTGATTGCTTTTGTAGTATCTCCATTCAAAGCCAATAACGTTCCTTGCTTAACCAAAAATTCTCTCGTAGGTGTATATTTAGTAACTCTATCACCTAAAGAAATTGCTTCTTCAAGCATAAATCCATCAGGTGTAACCAAACTAAAAAGTAACTGATCTTTAAAGCTACTAAATCCAATGACATTGCTCATATTAGCGACTTTTATAAATTTATCCTTTTGTGCAATGTTTATATCATTCAAAATAGCATTTGTTGTTGCGATCTTTCTATATTCAACCAAATAGAACACTGAAACAATAGATAAACAAAAACATGTTACTGAAATCAATATTGGCTTCTTAATAATGCAAATATTTTTCCCATCTAAACTAAAAAATGACAAGAAAAGAGAAAAAATAAATATATATCTAAAATACCACAATGGAAATTCAAACATTGAATAAAATAAAAATACCAATAAAACCATTAGTATATAAAATTTTATTGAGTCAAATTTATTTAAAAAAATACCCCTCAAGAATATCCAAAAAAAGTAACCAATAATCATTCCACCAAATAAAAAACCAAATTCTGCTAATAATTGTGTAAATAAATTATGTGAGTGATCTGTAATACTGATCCAATCTAAGTAATGATAATACTCTAAATTTGTACTTGAAAAATTCTTCCAACCTACACCAAAGAAAGGATTATCTTTTATAATATAAAAAGATTGTTTAAATAACGAAATGCGAGGGTCATCAACTGCTTTTAAAGTTCGTTGTATAATTTGGTCATTTGAAGCAATAAAGTTGTAGAGAATAATCCCTGAAAAAAGTCCTGTAAATGCACTAAATGTATAGTTAAATTTTAAAAAGTGGTGATTCTTATTGTTTAAATAAATGTTATACATCAAAACAAGTAAAATCAGCATAAGTACGCCAACTCTACTAGAGGTTAAGGCAACCCCTATACCAAGAGAAAATATATATAAAATCGTTAAATATTTATATTTTTTTATTTGGCTCGCTAAAAAAATAACTGATAATATGCCCAATACAAATACAAAAGCAGTTTGATTTGATTGATATAAATTTCCAGAAAATCTTTGATATTGTAAAGGCAGCCCAAAAAAATCTACAATTTCATTTAATTTAAATACATGTGCTAATTGTGTTATAAACAATAGAAAAGCACCAACCACAAAAAAACCACTTAAAATTAATAAAATATATTTTATATTATAATTTTCTTTAACATAATCACCCAAAATCGAAATAAGAAAACAAACAAATACCACCGACAAAGGGAAAATAAGAGCATCAACATATATAATATTGTTAAATAAAGGTTGCAACAATATAATAAAAAATATCAACACCCAAATTAAGTTTGAATAATTTATTTTAATTTCTTTATTAAAAAAAAAGAAAAACAACCCTATTAAAACAATAATAAAACATATGGTATTTATATAAAAATCATGAGAACTTGGAGAATAATGCTGTGGGCTAATTACCCCATATAAATAAGCCATTCCAAATAAAAATATAAACAAATATTTTTTAAAAAATTCTAAAATCATTTACTTTTGCCTTTCAAAAAAAAAGCCAGTTATATAACTGGCTTTTTCAATGTCTAAGATATTAGTTACGGCATTCTGCTGGAGCATATTTAGATTCAAGCGTACCAGCTCCTGCATTAGCAACAGCTGTTGTTGCACCTGCAGAACGACATACCCATGTAATTGAACCAGCTGCAGGTGGAACACCTTTTACTAGAGCAGTACCAGTTGCACGATCTCCATTCAAAGGACTTAATACTAATGTATTAGCATTAGCTGGAGCAACAGCTGTAGTATATGTAATCGTAATACGACCGTTAGTTGAGTTAATATTTACACTACTTACGTTTGGTGTTGCTGATGGCGCTGTCCAACCACTACCAAAAGCAGTTGCATTTGCAGCATTTTCAGAAACAGCAGTCTTTGCAGATGACGCCAAAGATAGTCCTTCTGTTACTTTAGCACGTACAGTGTAATCTTGATAAGCAGGAATCGCTACAGCAGCAAGAATACCGATAATTGCTACAACAATCATTAATTCAATAAGAGTAAAACCCTTTTGCATAGTGTTCATAACATTCTCCACAAATGTTTTTTGTTTATTTATAAGCCTAAAGAAAAAGCTCATTTAGCTTAATTTTATATTTAGCACTAAGTGTGCCAAGTTTTATTATAATAAAATTGAGATAAAAAACAGCACTTTAAAAAAATATTTTTATTTTTGTAATTTTTTTGTTTTCTTTTGTGTAACTAACTGACAAAAAATGTCAGTTAGTTGACTAAAATCACCCCAGAATAATCGGTTTATTCCCTAATTCATTGTTTAAATCATCTATTTTACGATCATAGTACTGATCTAAGACCTGTCCAACCTGCTTCACACCCTCAATTATACCTTCCTTATACTGTTGCTGAGCCAGATTTCGAATGATGCTTTGACAGATTTCATCCCAGACTTGTTGGGTCGTTGCATTCTTAATTCCCCGATCAATCACAATCTCAACCTTATGTTCACACAGGTTTAAATATAGCAGCACACCACTATTATATTCAGTATCCCAAACTCCAAGTTCAGCAAATAGCTGTCGGGCACGACATAAGGTATCTTGGTAATAGGCAGATCGTGAAGGCAGACAGCCTTCTATCACGACCTGAATCTCCCCCACATGCCCATGCTCTGCTTCTTCAACAGCTAGTGCAATCGCATGTTGATCCTGCTTGGAGAAAAAACGCTTGGTTGCCGGCATATAAAAGAAATGCTTGAGCCAGCGTTTAAAACTCGGCCGTGCATACTCTTCCAGCTTCGGCTGTGTGACAATCTCTGTTGTATCTGTCGTTGTTACCATGAGCCTGATGCTCCTCCCCCACCAAAGCCGCCACCGCCTCCACCGAAGCCGCCGCCACCAAATCCACCTCTTCCTCCACCGCCACGACCAGCACCAGAAGCAAAGGCATACAAAAGTAGTTGCGCCAGTGAAGTGATTAATACAAAAAATACGCCAATCCCAATCATTAAACTGGCAATTAAGCCCATGCCATTGACTAAGCCAGCAGCTGTGCCTGCAACTGCAGCAGTTGCAGCACTGAGCTTTTTACCGAAAATCATCGAAGCAACCACACCAGCGATGATAATAAAAATCACGGCACCAAAAGTTGCTTGAGAAGCTTGCTGGGCTTTATAAGCCTGTTCGTGTCGCTCTTTTAGCTCATCCGCGGCTTGGGCGGCAATTTCAGGATCAAGATTTAAAATCCGTTCAATTTCCTCCAGTCCTGAATCAATCCCCTGAGCATATTGGCCTTGTTTAAAATATGGCGTGATTTTATCGTTAATAATCCGTCCTGCCACGATGTCCGGCAGTACACCTTCCAGACCATAGCCAGTCAGAATCTGAATACGGCGATCATTGATGGCAATGGTCATCAATAAACCATTATCCCGTTTAGCCGAACCAAGCTGCCAGGCCTCAGCGACCCGCATGGAATAATCAAAAATATCTTCCTGTCCGGTAGTCGGTACAATCACCACACCAATCTGACCTTTACCTTCATTATAAAGTTTCAGGATACGCTGGCTCAGCTGCTGTTTTTCAGTAGGACTGAGTAAATTTGCCTGATCAATGACCGGTTCGTTCAGACTTGGCAAGTCGCGCTGAAGCTGCCCTTCTGCCATATCATTGGCAATTTGTGGCTGTGATGCTGCAGTTTCTGTATTTTGATCCGGAGTATTTTGATTCGTTTTAGGCTGTAAGATTTCACGAGCTACGATGACTTCTTCAGTATCTGTAGCCGTCGCCGTTTCTGCTGAAACAAGTGTTGTCATTCCCATGCCCAACATAAGAATTAAACCAGCACAGTATTTCAGCAGCATCTCAGACATCTGATTCCTCACTTATTTACAGATCTTAGTTATTCAAAGGAAACCGTTGGAGCTTTCTGTGCACTTTGCTCGGCGCTAAAGTTCGGTTTGGTGTCCATGCCAATCACTTTGGCGGTCATGACTTGTGGAAACTGACGCGCATAAGAGTTGAAGTCCTGTACTGTCGTAATATAACGGTTACGCGCTACGGCAATCCGGTTTTCTGTACCTTCTAGCTGTACTTGCAAATCACGGAACTGCTGATTAGCTTTCAGGTCTGGATAATTTTCAGTGACCGCCAATAAACGTGACAAAGCACTGGTCATTTGTGACTGTGCTTCCTGATAACGCTGGAATAGTTCAGGATTTTCCAGTACTTCCTGATCGACTTTGAGGCCTGCTACATTGGCTCGTGCCTGAGTGACTTCTGTAAGCACCTGCTCTTCATGCGCGGCATAACCTTTTACGACATTCACCAGATTTGGCACAAGATCGGCACGACGCTGATACTGGTTCTGTACTTCAGACCAGGCTGCAGTCACAGCCTCATCTTTGACCTGTAAAGTGTTATAGCCACAGCCACTCAGGGTTAAGGTACTGGCCAGCATCACAGCTATGAGAGATTGTTTGAATACACGCATGATGTCTCGTCCTCAATTCTTTATTGATATTTATATAATTAATTTGATTTTAAACAGTATTTTCTAAAGTTTTGTTACTTTTTATAATCTTTTTAATGCTTCCTATTTTAAGTTTGGAAATAATTAAAGATTAAAAAACCCGCCGTAGCGGGTTCCTTAAATGATTACAGTGAATTTTTAACTGTTAGATATCGAGGTAATCCAGGATACCTTCTGCAGCCTGACGACCTTCCCAGATCGCAGTGACTACTAGGTCAGAACCACGCACCATATCACCACCGGCAAAAATTTTCGGATTTGAAGTCTGGAATTTATATTGCTGCTGCTCAGCGGCAACGACACGACCAGAACCATCCAGATTAATCTCGACATCTGCAAACCAGTCCGCTGGGCTGGTACGGAAACCAAAGGCAAGTAATACAGTATCCGCAGGCAAAATTTCTTCTGAACCTGGAATTGGTTCCGGACTACGGCGACCACGGCTATCTGGCTCACTGAGTTGGGTAGTGACAAATTTCACGCCAGTGACTTTGCCATTTTCACCGACAATTTCGATTGGCTGACGGTTAAACTGGAATTCCACCCCTTCTTCACGTGCATTTTTTACTTCACGACGTGAACCCGGCATATTTTCTTCATCACGACGGTAGGCACAGATAACAGACTCAGCACCTTGACGGATGGAGGTACGGTTACAGTCCATCGCCGTATCACCACCACCTAAAACGATGACTTTCTTGCCTTCAACGCTGATGTATTCCGATGGATCTTTTTCCCAGCCCTGGCAACGATTGACATTGGCAATAAGGAAATCGAGTGCATCATAAACGCCATCCAAATCTTCACCAGCAAAACCGCCTTTCATGTAGGTATATGTTCCCATCCCCATAAACACAGCGTCGTATTCTGCAAGCAATTGATCGATGGTGATATCTGTACCAATTTCAGTATTTAAACGGAATTCAATGCCCATGCCCGTGAAAATTTCACGGCGGCGTTTCATCACATCTTTTTCCATCTTGAATTCTGGAATACCAAAAGTGAGCAAACCACCAATTTCTGGACGTTTGTCAAACACGACTGGCTTTACGCCGGCACGAACTAAAATATCCGCACAACCAAGTCCGGCAGGACCTGCACCAATGATGGCAACTTTTTTATTAGTCCATTTTACATTGGACATATCTGGACGCCAGCCCAATGCAAAGGCGGTGTCATTGATATATTTTTCTGCATTACCAATGGTGACTGCACCGAAACCATCATTCAGGGTACAAGCACCTTCACATAGACGATCTTGTGGACAAACACGACCACAGACTTCAGGCAGTGTATTGGTTTGATGGCACAGTTCTGCTGCCTGGAAAATACGGCCCTCTGCCAGCAACTTCAACCAGTTTGGAATATAATTATGAACCGGACATTTCCATTCACAATACGGATTACCGCAACCTAGACAACGATGTGACTGATTTGCAGCCACTTCAGTTGTGAAAGGTTTATAAATTTCCACAAATTCTGCTTTGCGGACGTCAATCTCTTTTTTCTCTGGATCTTGGCGTGCTACATCCAGGAATTGAAAGTCATTACTTAGGCGTTCTGCCATGTCTCTCTCCGTGGGTAGATGCAAGGGATTCACAGTTACCTTGCATCTGCCTTTATTTCTGCAGTAGTGGAATTATTGTGGATCAGCTTGAGTTGTTTTCAACAGCGTTTGCAAGTTGGCAGCTTTTGGTTTTACCAACCAGAACTTACGGCTATAGAAGTCAAACTCGTGGCGGATCTTGTACGCCCAAGCACTACCTGTTTCTTTAATATGTTCATCCAGGATACGACCCAGGAACTCTTTGTGCTCTTCCATCGCTTCCGTAGAAATACGATTCAGCTCAATCAGTTCATGGTTGTAATGGTCAACGAAGTCATTATCCAGATCAAGTACATAGGCAAACCCACCGGTCATACCTGCACCGAAGTTGTGGCCTACTTTACCAAGCACAGTCACAATACCACCAGTCATATATTCACAGCAGTGGTCGCCCGCACCTTCAATCACGGCGAAGGCGCCAGAGTTACGTACCGCAAAACGCTCACCCGCAGTACCTGCAGCAAACAGTTTACCGCCAGTCGCCCCATACAGACAGGTATTACCAATAATTGCGGTATTTTGTGTCTGGAATGGTGAACCTTTCGGTGGGAAGATCGAGATACGACCGCCTGCCATGCCTTTACCGACATAGTCATTGGCGTCACCTTCAAGGCTGATGTGCAGACCACCGGCATTCCATACACCCAGTGACTGACCTGCTGTACCCAGCAAGTTTACTTTAACCGGATGAGCTTCCATGCTGAGGTTGCCATAACGTTTTGCAATCTCACCAGACAGACGTGCACCAATCGAACGGTCACAGTTACCAATGCTGTAGTGATATTCGCCACCAGTACCCGCTTCAATCGCTGGCAGAATTTCTTCTACCATTTTCTCAGCCAAAATACCTTTATCAAACGGCGCATTGCCCTGAACTTCACAGTACTGTGCTTTACCTTCAGCTGCAGGATGTGACTCCAGCAGTTTGCTCAGATCTAGATGTGCATGCTTGTCAGTTTCACCTGGCAAGACTTCTAGCAGATCGGTACGGCCAATCAGGTCTTTCAGACTAGATACACCGAGTGCTGCTAACCATTCACGGGTTTCTTCAGCAATAAAGGTGAAGAAGTTGATCAGCATTTGTGGTTCGCCGATGTAGTGTTCTTGACGCAAGTGATCCTGCTGGGTTGCTACACCGGTTGCACAGTTATTCAAGTGACAGATACGCAGGTATTTACAGCCCAATGCGATCATTGGTGTTGAACCAAAGCCGAAGCTTTCTGCACCTAGAATTGCTGCTTTCACAACGTCCAGACCAGTTTTTAAACCGCCATCAGTTTGTACGCGGACTTTGCCACGCAGGTCATTTACACGAAGGGCTTGATGCGCTTCACTTAGACCAAGTTCCCAAGGCGAACCTGCATGATGAATAGAGGAAAGTGGAGAAGCCGCTGTACCGCCGTCATAACCAGAAATGGTAATGAAGTCAGCATAGGCTTTCGCTACACCTGCCGCAATCGTACCGACACCTGGTTCAGAAACAAGCTTAACTGACACCATCGCCTGTGGGTTAACTTGTTTTAAATCAAAGATCAACTGTGATAAATCTTCAATTGAATAGATGTCATGATGCGGTGGTGGCGAAATGAGGGTTACACCTGGTACAGAGTAACGCAAACGAGCAATGAGACCGTTTACTTTACCGCCCGGCAACTGGCCACCTTCACCTGGTTTTGCACCTTGCGCGACTTTAATTTGCAGGACTTCTGCTGACGTTAAGTAAGCAGGAGTCACACCAAAACGGCCCGATGCAATTTGTTTGATTTTCGAGTTACGGATGGTGCCGTAACGCGCTGGATCTTCACCGCCCTCACCTGAGTTTGAACGACCACCAATCGTGTTCATGGCAATCGCAATCGCTTCGTGTGCTTCAGGCGACAATGCACCTAAAGACATACCCGCAGAGTCAAAGCGAGGCAGGATCTCTTCTACCGATTCCACTTGATCCAGTGCAATCGAATTGTCTGTTTTCAGTTTAAATAGGTCACGGATCGTTGCGATCGGACGGTTATTCACAAGTTCTGCATATTCTTTAAAATCAGCATAATTACCAGAACGTACTGCTTTATGCAGTGAATTAATTACGTCCGGGTTAAATGCATGGTATTCCTTACCGAATACAAATTTCAGCAAGCCACCTTGATCAATTGGTTTACGGTTTTTCCACGCGATATCAGCCAATTGTTTCTGGTCATTTTCAAGATCAACAAATGTTGCACCCTGAATACGGCTTGGTACACCAACGAAACATGTGTTCACGACTTCATTGGATAAGCCCACTGCTTCAAACAGCTGACCGCCACGGTAAGAAGCAACGGTTGAAATACCCATCTTGGACAGGACTTTTAGTAAGCCTTTTTCAATACCCTTACGGAAGTTGTTTTGCGCGTATACCGGATCACCCAGCAATTCACCTTTCGCAACCAGATCATTGATCACGTCATACGCCAGGTATGGATAGATCGCTGTCGCACCAAAGCCTAGAAGTACAGCAAACTGATGTGGATCACGAGCAAAACCAGTTTCGATAATCAGATTCGCATCGGTACGCAGACCTGTATTGATCAGATAATGGTGTACTGCACCAGTGACCATCACAGCATTCGCTGGCAAGAAACCTTCACGGATTTTCTTGTCTGAAAGAACCAGTAAAGTCTTACCATCACGAATCGCTTGGGCAGATTCTTCACAGATACGTGCAATCGCCGCTTCAAGACCTTCCGCTTCTGGATAGTTCAGGTCGATATCCGCGATTTCGTAACCTTTACGGCCAATGGTACGGATCTGATGCATTTTTGAATTCGTCAGCACCGGGCTGGATACGATCAAACGGTCTGCATGTTCTGGGCTCTGTTCAAATACATTCTGTTCACGACCGAAGCAGGTTTCCAGTGACATCACAATCGATTCACGTAGTGGATCGATTGGCGGGTTAGTGACCTGCGCAAACTGCTGACGGAAGTAATCGGAAACGTGACGTACCTGACGTGATAACACGGCCATTGGCGTATCGTCACCCATTGAACCTACAGCTTCCTGACCGCTTTCTGCGATTGGACGTAATAACTGGTCACGTTCTTCAAAAGTCACCATGAACATTTTTTGTGCTGCTTTTAAGCTATCGCCTTTTAAGCCTTGATCGCACAGGTATTCTTCCAGCTCAGGGCTACCCTGTAGACGTACTGAATTTTCACGCAGCCATTCACGGTATGGACGCATACGTTTCAAGTGGTTATTGACATCCTGAGTATCTAATACTTTACCAGTCAAGGTATCCACAACCAGAATCTGGCCTGGACCTACACGACCTTTAGATACTACATCTTCAGGCTCATAACCCCAGACACCGATTTCAGACGCCAGGGTGATATAACCATTTTTAGTCACGACCCAACGCGCAGGACGCAAACCATTACGGTCCAGCATACAGATCGCATGACGACCATCCTGTATTACAAGTCCTGCAGGACCATCCCATGCTTCCATATGCTTAGAGTTAAACTCATAGAAGGCACGTAAGTCAGCATCAAGTGTTTCAACATTCTGCCAAGCGGGTGGAACCAGCATACGGAGTGCACGGAACAGGTCCATACCACCACCTACGAGGATTTCCAGCATATTATCCAGACTAGAAGAATCCGAACCAGTACGGTTAACAATTGGGTTCAGTTCAGTCAAGCCTGGCAGTAATGGATTTTCGAATTTAGGTGTACGCGCCAGCGCCCAGTTACGGTTTGCAGTAATGGTATTGATTTCACCATTGTGCGCCAGGTAACGGAACGGTTGTGCCAACGGCCAGCGCGGCAAGGTATTGGTCGAGAAACGTTGGTGGAACACTACAATATGTGACGCCAGACGCTCATCAGCCAGGTCAGTATAGAAATCAGCAATTGCTGCTGGCATCATCAGACCTTTGTAGCTGATCACAGTTGAGCATAAGGTAGTCACATAGAAGTATGGATCATTTGTCAGTTTCTGCTCGGCACGACGACGCGCCAGGAATAACTTACGGTTAAATTCAACCTCAGTGACACCGATTGGGCAGTTAACAATGACCTGTTCAAAAGCAGGCAAAGACTGCATCGCAATCTCACCTAACGCGCCATTGTTGGTGGGTACCACACGCCATGCGATAACGCGGCAACCTTCTTCTTCAATTTCTTTGGTTAATACTTGTTTTGCGTGTGCTGCCAGTGCAGGATCCAAGTTCAGGAAGATCGTACCTACAGCAAAAATTTCGCTTAAGGTAATATCACTTAAACGCTTTGCTTCTTCACGAAAGAATTCCTTTGGCATTGCCAAAAGCAAACCACAACCATCACCAGTCTTACCATCTGCGGCAATACCACCACGGTGGGTCATACAACTTAAACTATGAATTGCGGTCTTGACGAGATCATGGCTTGCATCACCCTGCATATGGGCGATCAAACCGAAACCACAGTTATCTTTAAACTCATCCGGTTGGTATAAACCTTGAGCGGGAGCTACATTATTAGGCGATGGCATGTGCATAGCGTACCCTTCTTATCACAAAGCCCTGGCGGGCTGTTAAACAATCTAAATCCGTCTTTGCGATGGCGTCCAATTTACTTTCGAGGAAATTTCTATTAGCAGAGTAAAACTTTTCTTCACACCTTGAAGATAAACCTTTTCAGATTAATACGCATGAAAAATAAAGTTTAAAAGACTCAGAAATCACATAAAAATAACGACTAAATATGACACTTACGCATAATCATCGAATCATTTTCGCGCCAAAACAGGGAGATTAATTCAATTCATGCACCAATAAAGCAAAGAACATGCCAACTTGATGCACTAAGACAGAAACAATACCAATGACAAAGATTTAGCAAATATTAGATACAGAGTGATGATTTTTATTGTGTATTTTTTGCACCAAAAGCGCACATTTATAGCATTTTTTCATACAGGGTGCGCTATTTTAGCTCGCACCCAAATTTGTATTAGTTAAAAGGATCACTTATCTCTTGTTCTTCAGCACGTTGTTGACCATTAGGTTGAGCACGTGGCGTTGACAGTACAGTGCTTTCAGACTTCTGCACATCTACTATATTCCCCGATGGATCACGACGAACAATGGTTGTACTGGTGGTACTTGGCGTATTTGATGACGGCTGGCTCTGCGGTTTAGGAACTACTGTTTCCTCTACTTTTGGTAGAGGCACATTTTTTAATCGCACTTGATAGAGTTTCTGGTTAGACGTCAGCTCATCAGAACCTAAGTTATTTACATAAGGTTGATAATCTTGAATTTGCTGCACAGCTGGTTTAACTGATTTTGGCAAATCCATATTCAAATGATCCAGTGCCTGCTTCGCTTGATTTGCTGATTTATAAGAACCATAGAGTAAAACATATTGCTCAGGCATATTTTCGTCTGACAGTCGTAAATATATGAATTTATTACGATCTATCTGTTTTCTTAAGAAGTTTTTAATAATTATTTCATCAGAGACCCGAAACAGTTCAATCGCATACTGATTTTTAAATTGAGTAACATATTTGGTACCACGAAACTCGGCTTCATGGTTTGCATTTACAATGGTGCGTGTAGTCATATCCAGCGGATGAACTTCCTCATTTAATGCACCAAGATGGGTCATTGAAGCGACTTTTTCTGGTTGAATCAGTAGTTCGACCTCTGTTTCAGGCTTTTTCTCTACAGGAGTGACCTGATCCTTATCTGTAATTGCCCAAAAAATGAGCGCAACAAAAAGACAGCCTACCGCAGTCACCAGCCAAAAATAATGCTGAATCTTTTGCCATGGCGTATGGAGTGCTGTCATTTTCTAAAATTACCTATGCTTGATTGGCCAGAATGGCCTGCTTCATTAATTCTACATCAAAGTCTCGGGTGATAATCGCTTGTCCTAATTGTTCCAGCAATACCAGACGTAACTGTCCATTTAAGACTTTTTTGTCATGTGCCATATATCCCAGGAAATCATCCAGAGGAATTTTAGGACAAACAATCGGAAGTTTGGCACGAGAAATGATTTTTTTTGTACGCTCTACCTCGGCTTCGGAAATCCAGCCCATACGCTGTGATAAATCAGCGGCCATGACCATACCGGTTGCCACCGCCTCACCATGCAGCCATTCACCATAGCCCAGATAAGACTCGATGGCATGGCCAAAAGTATGACCGAGATTGAGTAAAGCACGCTCACCTTGCTCTTTTTCATCGTTCGCCACGATACGGGCTTTATGCGCACAGGAACGATAAACAGCTTCAGCGAGCAACTGCTCATCACGAGCAATCAGACCTTCCATATTGGCTTCCAGCCAAACCAGGAAGTCCTTATCACCGAGTAATGCATATTTAATGACTTCAGCAAGACCTGCTGATAATTCACGATCTGGCAAGGTTGATAACTGGGACATATCCGCCAGCACGACTTGTGGCTGCTGGAAAGCACCAATCATGTTTTTACCGAGTGGATGGTTGATCCCGGTTTTACCACCAACACTGGAATCCACCTGCGAAAGCAAAGTTGTTGGAACTTGAATAAAGTACACACCACGCTGGAAACAGGCTGAAGCAAAACCAGCCATATCACCAATCACGCCACCACCCAACGCCAATACCGTACAATCCCGGTTAAAACCCGCTTCAAGCAATGCATCAAAAATCAGGTTTAAATGTTGAATATCCTTAAATTTCTCGCCATCAGGCAAAATACAGTTCGCTACCGTTTTACCCAGGTTTTCCAAGGCTGTCTTATAATGTTCCAGATATAGTGGTGCCACCGTATCATTACTGACAATCATCACCTGTTTACCATGAATATAAGGTTCTAACAGCTGCTGAGGATTTAAATCGCTACCAATAAAAATTGGATAACGACGTTCACCGAGTTCGACATGTAAGGTTTGCATGATGGGGTAACCACTTTTCTACTGAACTTATTTTTTCGGAAGGATGAGATGCAGAATACGCTGTGCCAGATCACGTGCAGCACCCTGATTGGTCTCAATAATATGGTGTGCGACTTCCCGATACAGCGGATCCCGAATTGCCAGCAGATCTTTAAGTTTCTGTTCCGGATTTTCAACTTGTAATAAGGGACGGTTTTTGTCGCGATAGGTTCGCTGGAGCTGGATTTCCACAGGAGTATAGAGATAAACAACGATGCCTCGCTGTTTCAGATATTCGCGGTTAGGCGCCTGAGTCACCGCACCACCACCTGTGGCCAAAACCAACTGTGGTCGTGAAGTTAACTCATCAATGACAACCGTCTCACGACTGCGAAAGCCCTGCTCACCCTCTTTTTCAAAGATCCAGGGAATCGTTGCACCTGTTTTACGCTCAATTTCATGATCACTATCCAGAAATTCTCGTCCTAACAATTCTGCTAAATGCCGTCCTACTGTTGTCTTTCCCGCCCCCATCGGCCCTACCAAATAGATATTTGGCAGGGATTCAAACTCTTTGCTTGGCAAGGAGTCACCTATTCATTTTGTTAATTTCAAAATATATTAATGATTTCTTGAAACACTGTCATTAACAATTCGAGGTGTAACAAAAATCAGGAGCTCGGCTTGTTCCGAAACTTTACTGTTATTCTTGAATAAATTCCCAATAACAGGCAGATCTCCAAGAAAAGGCACTTTTTGGTATTGATTTGATTTAAAATCATCAAAAATACCTCCCAATACAACAGTCTCTCCATCATTTACTAGCACGTTAGTTTGCAGTTCATTCGTATTAATTGCTGGACCGTCAGAGGTAAGCTCTCCAATTGAATCTTTTTCAATTGTAAGTTCCATCTGTACTTTTCCATCAGGAGTAATACTCGGCGTTACTTCTAACTTAAGGTTTGCCTCTTTAAATGAAGTTGTTGTACCACCTTCCGCACTATATGATTGATAAGGAATCTCTGTACCTCTTAAGATATAAGCTTTTTGCTTATCACCAGTAAGAATTTTAGGAGCCGAGAGTACCTCCCCCATTCCATCGGACTGTAATGCAGTTAATTGTAGATCAAGCATATAATCGGAAATCTTTAATATTCCAAAGCTAAAGGTTCCGGCGGTAGGTGTACCTAAATCTACACTTAAATCTAATTTTGGAGAATAATCGCCACCCCAGACATTAGAACCATTAGGACCAGCGCTTAAACTAGGATTATTACGCTGCAATCCCCAACGTATGCCCAAATCACGGGAAAAATTTGTCTCTGCCGTTACAATACGTGCTTCAACCATCACCTGCTTTACCTGTACATCAAGCAGATCGACCATATTACGGATTTTATCAATGAAGGGCTGTGTGTCATTAATAATTAATGTATTTGTACGAGTATCAATTGAAATTGAGCCACGAGAACTCAGTAGACTTTCCTTATCATCTCCACTTGTACTACCTGAATTAGAACCGGTACTTGAGGCTCCTTTATTTTGCGTGATGAGCTTTTCAATATCCGCTGCTTTGGCATAACTGAGTTGCATATACTCTGTCTGAATAGGAGCAAGCTTTACACTTTGTGCAAGTGCTTTGGCTTCTTCTTCTTCAGCTTTAATGAGCTCAGATACAGGCGCGATCCAGATCACATTACCATTACGACGTTTGTCCAAGTTCTTAGTCTTTAAAACAATATCTAAAGCCTGATCCCAAGGCACTTCCTTAAGACGTAAAGTAATATTGCCTTGTACGCTGTCTGCTGCAACCATATTAATGTCAGTAAAATCTGCTAGCAGCTGTAATACTCGGCGTACTTCAATATCCTGAAAATCTAAAGAAATTTTCTTACCGGTATAATGTTGAACAGCTTTTGGACGTAATGGATTTTTCTCTTCTGGGCGTTTTAAACTAATTGTCAGTTTATTATCGGTTTGATAAGCCATGTATTCATAGCTGTCTGAAGTTTGAATGGTAATCACTCCAGAGCCATTCTGGTTGACTGCATCTACTGTCGAAACAGGTGTAGCAAAATCATTCACATTCAGACGACGGGTTAAATGTGCCGGGATCTTGGAGCCTAATGCCCGTACAATAACTTTAGTGCCTTGCTGTTGTACATCAACCGGTGTATTACCACTCGCCAGATCGATCACGACCTGACCTTCACCTTTCGCCCCGCGCTGGAACCCAATATTGGTAATGCCTTGAGTATTTTGTTGTACGACTGGCTGTACAGGGATAACTGGATTGGTTGAATTGATTTTTAGAATAAAGGTATTGCCTTCAACACGCGTGGTAAATGCACCCGCATCAGCCAGATTCACAGTTAAACGTGCACGCTGGGCATCTGAAGTCACATCTACAGAACTTGCTTCTTTCGTTGCAACAGCAATACTGCTTTGCTTTAAATTCTGCTGTGCTTTATCAAAATCCAGAATCAGACGTGATGGTGATTCTAATTGATAAGCTTGTGGTTGAGGTGGCAAGCCATTAAACATCACACGAATTTCAGTACCTTGTCCTGGAATTTGCATTGGCACCACATTGGTCATCGAAACCTGTGCACTTGCCGCCTGCATAACAGCAATGGCAACTGCCCCCATTGAAAACTGACGAAACACATGATTCATTGTATTAGCATCCCCAAAAATAAATTCTTTAAAACTTTTATTCATTGTTATTCCCTTTAACTTATGGCGCAGGCCCAATCAGGACCATACTGCGAGGGCGTTCCACATAGCCATCGCGTCCATCTGGAATAATCTCGATCAGATCAATTTGTGTCGGTGTGATATGGATCACCCGACCATGATTAAGTCCCATATAACTACCGCGCTGTACACGTTCAATTTCCCCATCTGGCGTATTAATTAAAGCCATAATCTGTCCAGCCTGATTTTTGAGACTTCCTTTCATGGTCAAAGTTTCAAGCGGATAACTTTCTAAGGGTTGCAATTGACGTGATAGGTTTGGATAAACCCGTTTCCCTGCCATAATTTTCAGTTCTGCTGCCAATGAACTTGGCAAGAAAGGACTTTTTAGCTGATGTGCTGCATAACTAAAAGTTTCAACCGGAGCAAAATCGGGTGCTGGCTCAATGGGCAATGCCGGTTGATTGCGGATATTGGCCATTTCCTGATTGACCACATCAATACGTGATTCACAACCTGCCAGGATCAATCCGGCAGTAAGTGCTGAAGCAATCTTGATCATCTTCATTACTGTGCCCCCTGACTATTTGCAGCTGTTGTATCTGCCGATGCTGAGTTGGCACTACCGACATAACGATAGGTTTTTGCCTTCAAGGTATAATCTACAACCGGGATATCTGTTTTCTTCTCTTTATTTTCAGTGCCTGTAATCGTAAAGTCGTGTAGCGTCACGATACGAGACAATCCTGCAATCCCGCTGACAAATGAACCAAAGGCATGATAATCACCCGTTGCTTCAATAGAAATTGGCTGTTCAATAAAGAACTCTTGTTTTACTTCAGGTTCAAGACGGATATTCTTAAACTTCAGCCCGGCATTGACACCACTCAAGTTAATATCTTCAACCAGACCTGGGATTTCAGTTTCCTTTGGTAACTGTTCAAGCTGTTGGTTAAAGCTTGCTTCCATATCCTGAAGTTGCTGTTGGTATTGTTGCAAATTACGCAGTTTGGAATCTTTCTCACGGAATTCATTTAACAGATTCTGTTCTTGCGCATTGGCCTGAGTAATTGATTCAATCTTGCCTCGAATCAGACCGAAATAAGCCAGCATCAAAACCAGAAAAACAATAAATACCCAGCAGGTAATCTTTACAGCCAGTGGCCAGCTACCATAGTTATTTGGATCGAGGGTATTAAATTGCTGAAAAAACTTTTCTACCGTCATTTTATTTTTTGGTACAACAACAGCTTCCTGACCTAATTCATCAAATTGTTCGCTCATGATGTCGCCCCTCCTATTGCTGCAGCCGCTTGCGGCTGTTGTTCTGAAAGCACCGGTTGAGCAATCTGGTCTAGATCCACTGTCACTGTAAATGTGCCATAAGATTCTTCAACACGTGGAATAATAGAGCTTGGCGCCTTGTCCTTGTTCTCTTCCGCCACCAGGAATGCATTCATGAAAGCATTACGGTACCAGGTAGAAGCTTCGAGATTACGCAATAATTCTGCAACCGTATTTGGACTTGCTGCTTTCCCTTCAATAGTGAACTTATCACCACTACGAACAAATCTGGTGATATACATATCACTTGGTGTCACACGTACAATCTCGTCAATAAGATGTACGGCAATTGGACGCTGGGTTTGTAAACCTTGAATCAGTTTCATGCGTTCCACAATCGCATTACGCTGTTCCTGTAAACCTTCCAGAGATTTTAGCTGTACATCCAGATTCTGATTGGTACTGATGATGAGTTGGTTGGCTTGTTCTTGATCCTGTAATTTTTGATCATAGTAGAACCAGCTTCCTCCAGCTGCTGTTACCCCTAGCAACAAGGCCCCGACGCAATATGCGACAAATTCGTTATTTCTTTTTATCCTGAGCTCATCACGCCAAGGAAGTAAGTTAATTTTTGCCATTAATCAAAACTCCTCAATGCCAAACCACATGCAACCATGAGTGAGGACGCGTCATTTTCAATTTTTTTAATATCAATTTGAGGAGAAAAGCCCATTTGTAAAAATGGATTCGCGATCGTGACACGGTAACCAAGCTTTTGCTGTAATAATTTTGCCAGACCCGGAATATTGGCATTCCCCCCTGCCAACAGGATATGGTCAATTTCATTAAACTGAGAAGATGAAAAGAAAAACTGCAATGAACGAGCCGCCTGTTGTACCACAGCATCTAAGAATGGTTCCAAGACTTCAATATCATAGTCATCTGGCAATGCACGTGTTTTCTTGGCACGTCCCGCTTCTTCAAAAGACAGACCATAACGATTCTGGATTTCCTGAGTCAGCTGTTTTCCCCCAAACACCTGCTCACGGGTATAAATAATCTTGTTGTTCCGCATAACTGATAGAGTTGTCATGCTATGACCAATATCCAGAATACCGACAGTATTTACGCCCATTGGTAAAGTATCAGCAAACACCCTGAAAGCATTTTCCAATGCAAAGCTTTCTACATCTGCAATCTTGGGTGTGATCCCCGCAATTTGCAGTACTTCAGAACGGGCTTCGACATTTTCAATACGGGTTGCGACCAACAGAACGTTGACACGATTTGGATTAGACAATCGATCAGGCAAGACTTCAAAGTCAATGCTGGCTTCATCGAGCGGGAATGGAATGTATTGTTCGGCATCTTCACGAATTTGAACTTCCCGTTCATCACTTGTCATATCTGCATCCATTTCGATCGTTTTGGTGATCGCCATAGACGTAGGAATCGCAAATGCAGCCTGGTTAGATTGGGTATTGGCCAAGTTAATAGCACGAGCCAAAGCATCACCGACGGCTTCTGGATTTAAGATGTTTTTTTCAACAACACTACCTTCTGGTAATGGGACTAAAGCATAGCTTTCTACCCAGTACCGTCCGCTTTTCATAGAGAGTTCCAAAACTTTAACAGAAGTCGAGCTGATGTCGACGCCTATTAACCCCTTGTTTGGCTTACGATATAACCTGCGCACAATATCATTCCTATTATTTTTTTATCCCCAAAAATAAAGTAGCCTACTAGGTATAATCGGTCTAATAATTTTATCTAGATACAATAAGTCATCTAACATTATGTATATCTAAAGGATATACTGACCGCTCACTTAGTTTGCCATTAGCTCTTATTAAAACTTACTTGTTATGAAAAAGCTATCCAGTTCAGGCCTTGTTCATCCATTTTTTTTGATCATTATCATAATTATGATCTCAATTCCGATGGGCTTTTATGGCATGTACCTTTATATTGCCCCATCTTTGCCTGAAATGTCTATCCTTAAAAAGGCACCTTTACTTAAGCCTTTACAAGTATTTAGTTCCGATCAAGAATTGATTGCAGAATATGGCGGCAAACTTTCTGTGCCTGTGGAATATGATCAGATTCCACCAGAATTTATTCATGCCTTCCTCGCTGCAGAAGATTCCAGCTTTTTCGAACATAGTGGCATCAGTTTTAAAGGCTTGGGCCGGGCATTAAGTGAAAGCGTCACTGGTTCCGATGTACAGACCGGTGGTTCGACCATCACTATGCAGGTGGCAAAAAACTATTATCTCAGTCCAGAACGAACACTGAAGCGCAAACTGACTGAAATTTTCCTGGCACGTAAAATTGAGCAAAACCTGACTAAAGAAGAAATTTTAACCCTCTATGTCAATAAAATTTTCTTGGGTAAAAATGCTTATGGCATCGCAGCAGCAGCTAAAATCTATTACAACAAAAGCCTGGAAGAACTTTCTCTTGCCCAGATGGCGATGATTGCCGGTTTGCCGAAAGCCCCTTCCAAGTACAATCCGGTCGCCAATCCCAAACGTGCTCTTGAACGTCGCAACTGGATTCTGGGACGTATGCTGCAGCTTGGTTATCTGAATCAGACACAGTATCAGCAAGCGATTGCGGAACCGATCAATCTGGATATGCCGGATCGTAGCACTCGCAATAAGTTTCCCTATGTTGGAGAGATGGTTCGTTCTGAACTGATCCAGAATTTTGGTGCACAGGCTATTGATTCTGGCTATAAAGTCTATACCACGATTAATAGTCAACGTCAGGCGTATGCTGAGCAATCGGTACAAGAAGGCCTTGAAGCCTATGACCGGCGTCATGGCTGGCGCGGTGCTGAAGCAAATGATCAACCCTTAAAAAATTTCCAGCCTTTTGCCAATACCTACCCTGCTCAAGTCACTAAAATCAACCCAAATAGTTTTGAAGCCTTAATGCTGGATGGAACAACCGTCACCGTTCCCTGGTCAGGAATGTCATGGGCGCGCCGTTACCGAAACGCCAATAGTGTTGGCGCTGCACCCAAGCGTGCGGCGGATATTGTTAAACTGAAAGATATTGTCCGTTTACGTCCTAATGCACAAAAAACTTCCTGGGCACTGGTACAGATTCCTAAAGTCCAAGGCCAGCTGATTGCCATCAATCCAAATAATGGTGCCATTGAAGCAGTGGTGGGTGGCTATAATTTTTATCAATCGACTTTTAACCGTGCTATTCAAGGCTGGCGTCAGCCGGGTTCGACCATCAAGCCTTTTGTTTATGCACTGGCATTGGAACGCGGCATGAGTCCGCATACCCTGGTGAATGATGCGCCGATTACGATTGGTAAATGGACTCCTAGAAACTCAGATGGTCGTTATCTGGGCATGATTCCTTTACGTCGTGCCTTATACCTTTCACGTAATACTGTTTCTGTGCGCCTGCTACAAACGGTGGGAATTGAGCGCACCCGTCAATTGTTTATGGATTTTGGTCTGGAAGATAAACAGATTCCACGCAACTACACCATTGCCCTTGGTACGCCGCAAGTACTACCTATTCAGATGGCAACCGGTTATGCCACCTTCGCAAATGGTGGTTATCGAATTCAGCCGCATTTCATCAGCCGTATTGAAGATGCTTATGGCAAGACGATTTTTGAAGCAAAACCTGAATATGCCTGCATTTCCTGTATTAATCAGGAAGAACAAACGATTGCATCTGCTGACGTGGTGACGCCAGATGATGAAGTGATCGAAATGAATAACCGCTCACTGGAAACAAAAGCAGTAGCACCGAAAGTTTCGGCTGAACATAGCAATTACCGTCAGGCACAGCGTATTCTTAAATCCAGCTCTGCTTACGAAATGGCTAATATTTTACGTGATGTAATCCAGCACGGTACTGGCCGTGCAGCTTTACGCATTGGGCGTAGTGACCTGGGGGGTAAGACAGGTACGACTAACGATGCCAAGGATGCCTGGTTTGCCGGCTTTAATGGCAAGCTGGTAACAGTAACCTGGGTTGGCTTTGACCAGCCAACAACTTTAGGTCGTCGTGAGTATGGCGGTGTAGCTGCCCTGCCAATCTGGACCGACTTTATGGCCAATGCGCTAAAAGGTACACCAGAATCCTGGGTGCGTCTGGATCGTAAAGCCAAAGCCCCAGTTAATCGTACTAAAGTCATCAATCAGGATTTAGAAGAAGTACAGGAAGACCACTCTTCTCCACCAATGGCCACTCCACTGTATCGTCCAGCTCCAGTCGTTATACCTAGACGTGAGCAAAATGATTTTGAAGATCTACCGGGGGAAGAATTGACTGTACCTGGTGAAACACCAGCAACGCAGGAACAACCATTGCAGCCAAAGAAAGCTGATTCTCTTGATAGTCTGATTGAACAGGTTCAGTAACTTTCCCGATTAAGCAGTCAAATATAAAGCCCTCAATTGAGGGCTTTATATTGTTTAGATAATAATCAGTATTATTTCTTTTGAAAAAGATAAATCTGGTATTGTGCCATCAATTCAAATTGCTCCTGCTGTTCAAGGGCCAGACGGCGTTCCGGCTTAGCCTTATAAGCGTACGGAGTCATAGCAATCAGGTTTTTTAAGTCTGCTTGTGGCAAATTCATAGGCGCTTCAACAATCTGTTCACTCACTAAATCAAATGCATCTTGCAACTGCTCGACAAACTTTTGTGGCTCGTGTGGTTTCACTTCTTCAAATAGTGCTTCTCGCATGGCATACAAATGCTGTGGTGCAGGAGTCACAACCATTAAATAAGATTTCGGCTTGAGTACACGCAGAATTTCCTGTTTCGGAATCGGGCTAAACAGGCTGGTACATAGATCTATTGATTCATCTAATACAGGCAAAGTTGCGCCTGTACCTACTACCCAAGTAATCTCTTTATTCAGCTTCGCTGCTACCTGAATCGCATTTTTGGCAATATCCACGCCTACACACTGTAGTACTTCCTGTTGCATGGCATCAGTGTAATACCCTTCCCCACAGCCAATATCCAGCAGATTTTCAATACGCAGTTCACGAATCTTTTGTACCACTGCTTGTTGCAAAGGAGCATAGTGACCTGCACTTAAAAATGCACGACGCGCTTGTATTGATTCAGGCGTATCACCGGGATTTTTACTATGTTTATGCTGAACCACATGTAGATTCACATAGCCTTGCTTTGCTACATCATAGCTATGCTGATTGTCACAGCGCCAAGTCCGTTCATTTAGACGTAACTGCTCACGACACACCGGACACATGAGTAGGTTCATTTGATAATTTCTCCAAAACAAAAAAGCCGGCATGCGCCGACTTTTTCAAATGCATTTCTTAGCGTAATTTTAAGGTCATTAGACCCAAAACTACCAGCATAATCGTAATAATCCAGAAACGGATCACCACCTGGGTTTCACGCCAGCCTTTCTTTTCATAATGATGATGCAATGGCGCCATCAGGAATACACGTTTATTACGCATCCGTAATGAGCCGATTTGCAGGAAGACCGAAATCGCTTCTACCAGGAACACACCCGCCATGATCGCGAACACGATTTCCTGACGAACCATGACAGCAATCGTACCCAACATCGCACCTAATGATAAAGCTCCTACATCCCCCATAAACACTTGGGCAGGATGAGCGTTGAACCAAAGGAAGGCTAAGCCGGCACCAATCATCGCGGCACAGATCACCACCAGCTCAGATGAATATTTTACATATGGAATATGCAGGTAGTTCGCAAAACGTACATCACCGGCAAGATAAGCAAAAACACCTAGACCAGCAGCCACCAGTACGATCGGCATAATCGCCAGACCATCCAGACCGTCCGTCAGGTTAACGGCATTCGATGCGCCATTAATCACGAAATAAGTAAAGATAATAAAACCAATACCGAGTGGAATAATTGAGAGTGGAATCGTGTGATCCTTAAAGAATGGAATCAGCACATCCAGCATGTTGGCTGTCACGATCGGATTCGGTTGTTGCTGTGCAATCACATAAAGCGCAATACCGGCACCAATTGAACCTACAGAGGTCCAGAAAAACTTCTTGCGTGCAGGCAAACCGGCATTATCCTTATAACGGATCTTGATCCAGTCATCTGCCCAACCAACGGCACCAAAAATCACCATCACTGCAAGTACAATCCACACGTATGGGTTCGACAAATCTGCCCAGAGTAAGGTCGAAATACCAATTGATAGCAGAATCAGGACACCACCCATAGTCGGTGTACCCATTTTTTTGGCATGGTTTTCAGGTGCAAATGAGCTGACTGCCTGACCATATTTCAGTGCCTGTAATTTGCGAATCATCACAGGGCCCAGCACCAAACCAATGGTCAATGCCGTCAAGACACTGAGCAAAGCACGTAATGTTAAATAACGAACCACCTGAAACGTGCTGTCATAGCCCGCCAGTTGTTCAAATAGCCATAACAGCATTTAGAGTTTCTCCATCAATGCAGCCATCAATGTTTCCATATGGGTAAAACGCGACCCTTTAAACAGGAATGACATCGGCTGAGGTTGATGTGTTTCAATCAAACGAATTAAAAACGGTAATGCCTGCTCCTGATTCAGGAAAGCTTGCATTTTCTTACCATATTGTGTACTACGCGCACCTTCTTGTGCGGCAGGTGCAAATTCACCGACTGCCACCACAAAGTTCAGGCCTTTTACCGAAACCAGATCGCGACCCAGCTTATAATGCTCAATCGCAGCTGACGCACCTAGTTCGCCAATATCACCCATTACCATGACACGGATACCTTCCTGCTGTGCTAAAACGTCAGCGGCAGCACGCATCGAGTTTGGGTTGGCATTGTAGGTATCATCAATAAACAAAAATTCTTTGTGCTTGATGAAGTTCAGACGACCTTTGGCACCTACTGCCTCTTCCAGGCCAGCCACAATATCATCCAGGCTGATACCAAGGGCTAAAGATAAGGCCGCAGCAGCAGTTGCATTCTGCACATTATGCTCACCAGCAAATGGCAGGTTTACTGTTTTATTACCTTGAGGTGTATTCAAGATAAAGCTTGCAGACTGCGGATGTAATTCCACTTCAGTTGCGTAGACCTCTCCACCCTGACCAAAACTTAAGGTCTTTTCGGTTTTCACAGCAGCTCGGATCTGCTCGGCATAATCATCCGCTGCAGGAATAATAGAGGTTTCAGAAATATGCGAATAAATTTCTGACTTGGCACGGCAAATCCCATCACGGCCGCCAAATTCGCCCAGATGTGCAGTCCCGATGTTAATAATACCGGCCACGTGCGGCTGTACCAGACCAGCAGTATAGTCAATTTCACCCTGATGGCTGGCCCCCAGTTCCATCACTGCATATTGATGCTCTGGGCGCAGCTCAAGCAACATCACAGGCACACCGAGATCATTATTCAGGTTACCGCGCGTCACCAAAGTCGGTGCCAGGCGAGACAAGATACTGCCCAGCATTTCCTTGGTGGTGGTTTTACCGCTACTGCCAGTCAGGGCAATGACTTTGAGTTGTGGATTTTGCTGACGGCGGAAAGCCCCTAGACGACCCAGCGCCTGACGGGTATCGTTCACAACCAATTGGCAAATTTCAGCATCAACCGGATGATCGACAATGGCAATCTGGCAACCGTTTGCCGCAACTTGCGCTACGAAATCGTGTGCATCAAAGCGTTCACCTTTCAAAGCCAGAAAAGCATCACCAGCTTCAGCATCACGAGAATCCATCAGGATACGTTTAATTTCGCCTCCAGGCTGCTTGTCATTCAGCCAGTAACCCTGAGTCGCCTGTTGTAATTGTGCTGCAGTCCAAGGTACCAAAGGCACAGTACTGGTAGTTGAAGTATGCATAAATTCGTCCTATTACTGCGCTGGATATGCTGAATCAGAGTTACAGTGCTGCGCATCAATGGCCGCCTGTACTTCGACAACATCATCAAACCAATGGCGAACACCATCGATTTCCTGATAATTTTCATGCCCTTTGCCTGCAATGACTACAATATCACCCGCTTGCGCATGTTTCACTACAAACTTGATCGCTTCACGGCGGTCATGAATTTCCTGATAAGTTTTACCAACGAAATCTATACCTTGCTTCATATCCGCAAAAATCTGCTCTGGATCTTCAGTACGCGGATTGTCAGAGGTTAAAATCGCAATATCCGAACCATTGAGAGCCGCTTGTGTCATCAATGGACGTTTACCACGATCACGGTCACCACCACAGCCAAATACCGCCCAGAGCTTGTTATTGACATGGCGTTTTAAAGTCACCAATACCTGTGTCAAAGCATCTGGCGTATGGGCATAATCCACTACAAACAAGCGCTCACCATCACGCAGTACCTGCATACGACCCGGTGCACCTTTTAGATTAGGCACAGTCTCAATCAAATTTGCTAAATCAAAACCAGCCTGTTCTGCAACAACCAGACTCGCCACCAAGTTTTCAATATTGAAATGACCCAAGAGTGGACTTTGTACGGTGAATGTACCCTGCGCAGTGATCAGTTTAAATTCTGCACCAGAAATCCGGTATTGAATATCTTGTACCTGATAGTCAGCAGCTTGCGACAATGAATAAGTCAAAATTTTCGGCTGCGCTGGATTGGCCTGAGCCGCCTCAATCATCACCTGAGCATGTGCGTCATCCAGATTAATGATCGCAACTTTCAGAGATTCAAATTTGAATAAACGTGACTTGGCCTCAGCATAAGCTTCCAGCGTACCGTGATAATCCAGATGGTCACGGCTCAGGTTGCTATAAGCTGCAATTTCAATATCACAGCCATTTAAGCGGCCTTGTTCAAGACCATGCGAACTGGCTTCAATCGAAGCAAATTCTGCGCCCGCTTGCGCATAACCATGTAGGGCATTTTGCAATTGCAGCGCATCCAGTGTGGTATGCGAAGAGGCTTCCAGATTTGGCAAAATTCCATTGCCCGTGGTGCCCATCACCGCACAAGGTTTGCCTTGCAGCATCAGGAGTTCAGCCACGAGACGTGAAATGGTGGTTTTTCCATTGGTTCCAGTCACGGCCAGAATACGTGCAGCCTGTACTGGCTGGGTCGCTTGCAGATAGCGTTTCTGCCACTCCCCCATTAGATGCCGTACATTTGTCACGACTAATGCAGGAGAGATTCCGAGATCCTGTTCAGAAATGACTGCCAGTGCTCCTAGAGATAGCGCTTTTCTCGCATATTCCACAGTTTTCTCAGGTTGAGACAGACTGGTCAGGGCAATAAAAATTTGCCCTAATTTTACTTTTCGGCTGTCCAGCTCAAAGCCCTGAAAGGATTGTCGCATCCATTCAGCACTATTTTGAACGGCGTAGAGATCTTGAAATGTTATCGACATTGATCACCTGTTTACTGGACTTGGGGAGATTCTAAAGGTTTGTCCAATGGGACATTCAGCAAGCGTAAAGACTCTTGCATTACACGCGCAAAGACCGGCGCAGATACCGTACCACCATAGTAGGTGCCTTGCGGATTTTCTACCACCACCACCATAGCGATCCGTGGGTCACTGACTGGTGCCACGCCGGCAAATAAAGCACGGTATTCATTGGTCGAATAACCTTTACGGTCAGCACGCAATTTATGCGCAGTCCCTGTTTTACCTGCAACCCGATAACCTGGCACTGTCGCACGAGTAGCGGTACCCCCTGGCAAGGTTGCAGTTTCCATCATCAGCAGAACTTGGTCTGCAATTTTCGGATCAATCATCTGCTCGCCTTTCGGCTGTTCTTCTAACTTGTACAGGCTTAGCGGGACTTTTACACCCTTGTTAGCCAGCATGGCATAGGCATCAGCCAGTTGTAGCACCGTCGCATTCAGACCATAACCATAAGACATAGTCGCCACTTCAGATACGTTCCATTTACTAGGTGGCAGAATCAGACCGGCACTTTCACCCGGGAATTTCACGGCAGAACGCTGACCAAAACCAAGGCGTTTATAGAAAGTCGGCAAGGTTTCATAAGGCAGTGATAGCGCCAGTTTGGCGACACCAACGTTAGAGGATTTCTGGATAATACCACCCAAGGTTAATTGCCCATAATTGTGGGTATCCCGGATTGTGTGATTCCCGACCCGCATACTCCCTGGGGTCGTATTCACCACTGAATTAGCTGTATATTTACCACTTTCCAGCGCCATCGCTACAGTCAGCGGCTTCATGGTTGAACCTGGCTCGAAAGAGTCGACCGCACCGCGGTTACGCATCGCATCTTTGTTCAATAATCCGTTTTTATCATTCGGGTTATAAGCTGGCCATGAAGTCATCGCCAGAATTTCACCAGTCTTCACATCCACCGCGATTGCGGTTGCAGAACGGGCATTATTTGCAACACCTGCTGCAGTCAGTTCACGATACATAATGTACTGCAATCGTGAATCGATGCTAAGCGTGATGTTTTCTCCTGCTTCAACTTCTTTAATAATTTCAGGGTCTTTAACGCGGTTTCCCTTCTTATCACGTACTATCTGCTGCTCGCCGTCTACACCTGACAGACGGGTATTCAGCTGCATTTCCAGGCCTTCAATCCCCACGCTCTCACTATTGGTCAAGCCAATAATCTGTGAGTTCGGTTGTGGCTGCGGATAGTAACGCTTATAGTTTTTCTCGGTGTATACACCCTGGAAATTACGCTTCATAATCAGCTCAGCCTGTTGAGGCGGAACTTCTTTTTTCAGAATCAGATAACGGGAACGCGGACGCGCTTCCATCTTCTTGCGCAGGTCGGCACGATCCATACCCACCGCATCAGCCAGTTCATCCAGGTTCAGGTTTTTATCCGGTAACTGACGTTTCAGCTTGCGATTATTCGGATCCTTTTCCAAAGCCTGAATCGTTTCATCATAGAGTTTTTTATTATCAAAATAATCACGTGGATCAATCACCACCCGCATAATTGGAGTACTGATCGCCAGTGGTACGCCATTACGGTCATAAATCACACCACGCATGGCTTTAATTTTGTCGGTTCTTAAAATCTTGGCATTGGCCTTATTCTGCAGGAATTCTTTATTAATCACCTGTACATAGAAAGCGCGCCCGATCAAAGCCAGAAAGCACAGCAGTACCACGGCCCACATAATATAAAAACGGCTAATATCAACGCTTAAAGCATTTTTTGTCGTCACGGACTGTTTTTTACGTGCCACTTGCTTGGTTTTCTTGTCTACCATGTCTGAGCGCTAGCCTTATTTTTTTACATCTGAAGTTTGTGGCAATGAAATCACCACGGTCTGTGAAACAGGAGGAGAATACATTCTGAGCTGGGTCACGGCACGTGTTCCAATCTGGGCGGTTGCACCAAAGGTCTGCTGCTCAATCAGCAAACGTCCCCACTCTGCATTGAGATCATCACGCTCACGCAGATAGCTACTCAGTTTTCGATAATCCTGACGATATTCAAAGACTTGAAATACCACAAATACAGCACTGATGAAAACCATCATCAACAGAATGCCGTAAGTAATGGCTTTCTTCATCCCTGACTGATTCAACTTCCTTTCGACCACTTCAGTTTTCATTATTTGCCTATTAAGCTAAACGTTCTGCAACTCGGAGCCATGCACTACGTGAACGAGGATTGGCTTTCACTTCCTCATCACTTGCCTTGATACGGGATACTTTTTTCAGTCGACGTGTATCCTTGCGTTGTTGCGGCATCCCCCAGCCCGAGTCTTCCTCTAAGGTAGATTCTTTTTGAATAAATTGTTTAATTAAACGGTCTTCCAATGAATGGAAGCTAATAACCGCCAAACGACCATGAGGTTTAAGTACTTCAACGGCTTGTGGCAGGAAAACTTCAATATCTTCTAATTCTTTATTAATAGCAATACGAATCGCCTGGAAAGTTCGAGTTGCCGCATGTTTATTTTTTTCCCATTTCGGGTGTGCCACTTTGACAATTTCTGCCAGCTTGGCTGTCGTATCAATATATCCGGCAGCCTTGATCGCTTTGGCAATCCGGCGGCTATATCGCTCTTCGCCATACTGGAAAATGATATTGGCCAAAGCTTCTTCTTCAATATTCACCAGCCACTCAGCTGCGGTCGGGCCTTGTGAATTGTCCATGCGCATATCCAGCGGACCATCTTTCATAAAGCTAAAGCCACGTTCAGCCTGATCCAGCTGTGGAGATGACACGCCTAAATCCGCCATCACGCCATCCACGCTTTCTATACCATGCTCAGCAAGTGCTTCTTTAAGGTCAGCAAAGCTGGCATGAATAATTTTAAACCGGGGATCTTCCTGTTCCAGGATCGCAGCTGTTTCAAGTGCCTGGGGGTCTTTATCAAAGGCATAAACACGGGCATTTTCATCTAATTTAGATAATAAAAGACGCGTATGGCCACCACGGCCGAAAGTTCCATCCACATAAATTCCCGTATTTCGATCAGCCACTAGGGCATCAACGGTTTCGTGAAGCAATACAGAAATATGGGACATAAAAACTCAATCAATAGGGCGGAAAATTTAACTGCACATTATCACTCTGTTTAGCTAAAGCTCCAAACGACTTTTTGTAGATAAATATTATTTTCCATAGAGAAAACCGTTTTTATTTTTGCTCAAACGATAAAAAAGCTTCCTTGGAGGAAGCTTCTTTATTTATAAAATTAAACCTTGAATCAAGAGATTAACGTTTTGAGTTATAAATCTGATCAAATAGCGCCCCATTCACGAAATGAGTTTTCTGTGCATTGGCCCAGCCACCGAATACTTCATCAATGGTAAAAGTTTTAATTTTCGGGAACTGCTTCGAGTATTTCGCTAGAACTTCCTGATTACGTGGACGGTAATAATGTTTCGCTGCCATTTCCTGACCGAGTGGAGAATATAAATAATTGATATAGCCTGTTGCCAACCATTTATTGCCATTTTTCTCGACAGTACGATCCACAATTGCTACAGAAGGTTCAGTCAGAATCGTCAGAGATGGGTAAATAATGTCGAACTTGTCTTTACCCAGTGTTTTTTGCGTCACTAAAGCTTCATTTTCCCAGGTTAGCAATACATCACCAATATTACGCTCTGCAAAGGTGGTCATCGATGCACGTGCAGCTGAGTCCATGACTTTTACGTTTTTATAAAGCTTGCCCACAAACTCTTGAGCTTTTGCCTTGCTGCCACCTGGTTGTTTTTCTGCATAACCCCAAGCTGACAAATACACCCAACGTGGCAGACCACCAGTTTTCGGGTTTGGTGTAATAATTTCCACGCCTGGTTTAGTCAGATCTTTCCAGTCTTTAATTCCTTTAGGGTTACCCTTACGCACCATAAATACAATAGTCGAGGTATACGGTGCAGAGTTATATGGGAATTCTTTTTGCCAACCCGCTTTGATCTGGCCCGATTTTACGATTTCTTCAATGTCATTGGCTAAAGCCAGCGTCACAACATCGCCTTTCAGACCGTCAACAACCGAACGTGCCTGTTTACCAGAACCACCATGCGACTGTTTAAAGTTCACATTAATACCAGTACGGCTTTTCCAGTAAGCACCAAAAGATTTATTGAATTCGTCATAGAACTCGCGGGTTGCATCATAGGAAACATTTAAAAAATCACGGTCAGCTGCTTGCGTGGCAGTTGCGGTAAATGTCAAACCTGTTGCCAATAAGGCAGCGCTAAATATTGATTTTAACTGAGTTTTCATGAGAGCAAGGGAGGATTATCTTGTATTCATATAACTATATGAAATAAAGTTATTTTTCGCAATTCAGCAAACAAAGTGTATACAGGGTAATATTCAGTTATTTTTTGTTTTAATATCATGTTTTATATAATAAAAATTTTAATAATATAGAGCTATGCAGGTTTTATAGCATTTTATTCTTTAGATATGAAAAAAACGGATAAGCAATTTATCCGTTTCACCGTCTTGTCAAGTATTTAGAAAACCATGGCAAATTAGCGGTTTTCAGCAGAAATCTGGTCGTAGATTGCACCATTTACGAAATGAGTTCTCTGTGCCTTGGTCCAACCACCAAACACTTTATCAATTGTAAAGGTTTGAATTTTTGGAAATTGTTTTGCATACTTTGCAGCCGCTTTTTGGTCACGCGGACGGAAATAATATTTCGCTGCCAGTTCCTGTCCCTTCGGTGAATACAAGTAGTTCAAATAACCTTTAGCCAGATTCGCATTACCATTTTTCGCGACACTTTTGTCGACAATTGCCACCGATGGTTCAGCCAAGATCGAGATAGACGGATAAACAATTTCGTATTTGTCTTTACCTAAACCTTGAGTCGCCAGCAAGGCTTCATTTTCCCAAGACAACAACACGTCACCGATGCCACGCTCAGCAAAAGTGGTTAAAGATCCACGCGCACCTGAATCCAGCACTTTGACATTGCCATATAATTTTTTCACCAGTTCTTTGGCCTGGATATCATTACCACCCGGCTGTTTCAGCGCATAGCCCCAGGCAGACAGATAAATCCAGCGTGGTGCGCCACCGGTTTTCGGATTTGGAGTAATAATTTCGACCCCTGGCTTGGTTAGGTCATTCCAGTCTCTAATCTGTTTTGGGTTACCCTTACGCACCAAGAAGACAATAGTCGAAGTATAAGGTGCTGAGTTATTCGGAAACTCTTTTTGCCAGCCTTTATTAATCAGACCAGCAGTGACGATTTCTTCAATGTCATTGGCCAGTGCCAATGTTACGACATCTGCCTGTAAACCATCCACTACGGAACGGGCCTGTTTACCTGAACCCCCATGTGACTGCTTAAAGTTAACCGTTTGTCCGGTTTTTTGTTTCCAGAATTTGCCGAATTCTTCATTATATTCCTGATAGAACTCACGGGTTGGATCGTAGGAAACATTCAGGAAATCTTTGGCTATTGCCAGCTGTGTACTTGTCCCCGAAAGCACTGCGAAAAATGCAGATACAATTATTTTTTTCATTACAATAGCTCTTTTGTTTATCTAAAAAACACTATATAAATTTGAAATATATTTAACAATCATATGCTTATAATAATAATTTTAAATTTTTTCTTATTTTCAGATATCTTATAAATGACAATTCTCTGCATTTTTTATACTTATCGCCTATCAATTGATTACTTTAGGATATAATCTTCATAGTCTCTTCATAGTCCTGTGCTAAAAATAGCGCCGTTATGAGGTGATCTCTGATTTTTCTCAATTTTCCATTGTCATATTTATTTTTTTTGTAAATTTTGTGACTTGGTTCTACTTTTTAGAGGTTAAATGTGATTGAATTGTATTCAACACAACAAAAAACCTAAGACTATAAATCCAGCACCACAACAAGAGAGGGAGTTTGGACATGAAATTTGCAACGTTCAAGACCGGCATCCTGAGCCTATCCATTTTATTTACCGCACAATTCAGCAACGCTGTTGTTGCGCACCCTGAGCTAGTTAATAATCCGGCTGCACTAACAGCTGCTGCCTCTAAACCAGCAGTAACAGTGACTAAGTCATCTCCTATTGTAAAGGCAATTCAGCAGCAAAAAACTGAAAAATCTCTGCATCCTGAAGAAAACCTGAAAGTTTTGACTGCAATTAAAGTACGTCCATCACAAAACTTTTTTGCCGATCAAAACCAGAGTTTTACCCGCTTTCTGCAAAATTTCTTCTTTAGCAGCAATTCCTGATTATCAGCTGACAGCTCGCAACATTTAAAACTGCTTCTGATCTAAAGCCATATCATTCAATGTTGAATTAAGCATTAAGTGATGTGGCTTTTTCGTTATAATAGCCAGAAATTTATATTTAGATTCCATCCGACTATGACTGTTCGTACTCGTATTGCCCCTTCTCCTACAGGCTTTCCTCATGTAGGAACTGCCTATATTGCCTTGTTTAACCTGTGCTTTGCCAAGCAGCACGGCGGTGAATTTATTCTTCGTATTGAAGATACTGATCAGCTGCGCTCTACCCCTGAGTCAGAGAAAATGATTCTGGATTCTTTGCGCTGGTTAGGCCTGAACTGGTCTGAAGGTCCGGATATTGGTGGTCCACATGCGCCATACCGTCAGTCAGAACGTATGAGCATCTATAAAAAATATGCTGAAGAGCTGGTAGATAAAGGTCATGCCTTCTACTGTTTTGCGACTGCGCAAGAGTTAGATGAAATGCGTGCTGAACAGCAGGCACGTGGTGAATCACCACGTTACGATGGCCGTGGTTTGAAACTCTCTAAAGAAGAAGTCGCACGTCGTCTGGCAGCTGGCGAACCGCATGTGATTCGTATGAAAGTGCCAACTGAAGGTGTATGTACCTTCAATGATATGTTGCGTGGTGAAGTAGAAATTCCATGGGCGCAAGTCGACATGCAAATTCTGTTAAAAACAGACGGTCTGCCAACTTATCATTTGGCAAACGTGGTCGATGATCATCTGATGCAAATCACCCATGTGATTCGCGGTGAAGAATGGATTCCTTCTGCACCGAAACACCAATTGCTATACAAATACTTTGGTTGGGATATGCCAGTGCTGTGCCACATGCCACTACTGCGTAACCCGGACAAATCAAAACTGTCTAAACGTAAAAACCCGACGTCTATTAACTACTATAAAGACATCGGTGTATTGCCAGAAGCCCTGTTGAATTACTTGGGTCGTATGGGCTGGTCAATGCCAGATGAGCGTGAAAAATTTACGCTGGCTGAGATGATTGAACACTTTGACATTAATCGTGTTTCTCTTGGCGGCCCGATCTTTGATGTTGAAAAATTAAATTGGCTGAATGGTCAGTGGATTAAGGCACTTTCTCCTGCCGAACTGCTGGATACTTTACTGGCCTGGAAAGCAGACCGTGCGAAGCTGGAAGAAATCGCTGCTGCGATTCAACCACGTATCAACCTGCTGTCTGAAGCGGTAAACTGGTCGGCACATTATTTCAACCACTTCCCGACCCTGAGCAAAGAACAGTTTGAAAGCAAAAAACTGACTGAAGAACAGGTACGTCAAAGTTTGCAGTTTGCAATTTGGCGTCTGGAAAGCCTGTTTACCTGGAATAATGATACGGTCAGCCAAACTCTGATGGATCTTGCCAACCAGATGGGCATCAAGCTACGTGATTTTATGCCAGCTTTCTTTATTGCCATTGCCGGTTCAACTGCATCTACGCCAGTGATGCAAACCATGGTGACGATTGGACCGGACCTGACCTTTGCCCGTCTGCGTCATGCCCTGGAAATTGTCGGTGGTCCAAGCAAAAAAGAGCTGAAAGTCTGGGAAAAACTTAATGAAAGCTTAAAATTGCCGAAAAATGATGCAGTTGATGAAGCTTAATTAAATTTTTAGTTGACGTGTGAACGTTATATCCATAATATAGCGCTCACACAGACTGGGGTCATAGCTCAGTTGGTAGAGCGCTACAATGGCATTGTAGAGGTCAGGAGTTCGATCCTCCTTGACTCCACCAAAAGTCTTGCTTTACTTGTGTATTTGCCTCATTTGTCCCTATCGTCTAGAGGCCTAGGACATCGCCCTTTCACGGCGGTAACCGGGGTTCGAATCCCCGTAGGGACGCCATATTCAAGATCACTATAATATATTAGGGTGATCTTAATAAAAAAACCCAAGCATTGCGACTTGGGTTTTTTATTGTCTGAAATTTATTATGATAACTTTGAGCCACTTTTGGCTTTCTGTATGATTAAGATTAAAATAGACAAAATTGAAAAATTCTGGAGTTGCAATGCAATACCGTTGTCCGAAATGTCAAAGTCCTAAAATTATGCCGCTTGCACAACCAGGTCAGCCAGCAGCACGTCCAGTCGTGCCAAAAAGCTTGGTACTTCTTGTACCTGCCCTATTTGTCTTACTTCTGCTGGTGATCATCAGTATTGGTATGTGGATTTTTGGTGACGGCGCAGGCACTACCCTACAGACTGCGACAGTGATTGTATTCGTGATCTGTCTGATTGCAGGCTTTATGTTCTATAAAGACTTGCCTGACTTTAAAATCTCTATGCAGGCATTCATGCAAAGCCAGAAAAAATGGAAATGCCGTGAATGTAATCATGAATGGGAAATCTGATTTTTCTCTCTCGTCTTTAAGGCTGCTTCGGCAGTCTTTTTTATGCCTTTCATTAGATTAGTTTTATCGGATTATCTAAAAATTTAAAAACATCATCAGACAAATTGGTGTAATTTATTCTTATAAAAAAGGATTCCAATTTATTGCAGGGATGCAGCATAAAGGAATAATAAAAATGCTTAAAAAAATTATAAATTTTCTATTTTCTTGTAATGATCCGCCTATTCTATTCATTGAGGAGCAGCCGAGTGAAGCAGATACTTATTATTTACAGGCTTTGCAATATGAGTCACTTTGTATGACCCTGCAACAACTTCAGGCTGTACCAGAGATTAGCCAACGCCTACCCCCAAAACACATCTATCAACGCAATGCTGTCTGGAACTACCTGAGTGCAGGGTTAAGAGGACATATGGAAGCACAATATCGACTTGGCGTGTATTATTTGCATGGGAAACTAGGTTTAGATCAAAATGATGAACAGGCCAGATTATGGTTAGATAAAGCCAAACAGCAAAATCATAGTAAGGCTGCACAACTTTTATCAGAAATAGAAAGCTGAAGAACTTAAGAATATAGGATAAAAAACCAGCCCTAGGGCTGGTTTTTTGCGCTTTAGTTAAGCACCAATTTTGCGGTATTTCTGACGTTTCGCAACAAGGTCATCACCATCGCGTTTACGACGGTATTCTTCGAATTCTGCATAGTTACCGGTGAAGAATTCAGGTGTTTCACCTTCGAATGACAAGATGTGCGTTGCAATACGGTCAAGGAACCAACGGTCATGCGAGATCACCATCACTGTACCCGGGAAGACAAGAATCGCGTCTTCCAGTGCACGTAAAGTTTCGATGTCCAAGTCGTTTGACGGTTCATCGAGTAAGATTACGTTAGCGCCCATTTGCAGGATTTTTGCAAGCTGTAAACGGTTACGCTCACCACCGGACAACTGACCGACACGTTTTTGCTGATCTTGGCCTTTAAAGTTAAAGCGACCGATATACGCGCGAGACGCGATTTCGTATTCACCAATACGTAAGATATCTAAACCGCCAGAAACTTCTTCCCAAACAGTTTTGTTGTTATCTAAGGTGTCACGAATCTGACCTACATAAGCAACTTTAACTGAATCACCTAAAGTTACTGTACCCGTATCAGGTTGTAATTCGCCTGTCATCATACGGAAGAGTGTGGTTTTACCCGCACCGTTTTCACCGACGATACCCACAATCGCAGCAGGCGGTACAACAAACGATAAATCTTTATAGAGCGTACGATCACCAAACGATTTGCTGATACCTTCAACTTCTACAACCTTGTTACCTAGACGTGGACCAGGTGGAATGTAAATTTCAGATGTTTCATTACGTTGCTGGAATTCGCGCGAGTTAAGCTCTTCAAAGCGTTCCATACGTGCTTTGTTTTTCTTTTGCTGACCTTTTGCATTAGAACGAACCCATTCAAGTTCTTTCTTAAGCGCTTTAGCAAAAGATTCTTCTTGCTTCTGTTCCTGCTCTAAACGGGCATTTTTCTGCTCTAACCAAGAAGAGTAGTTGCCTTGGTATGGAATGCCCATGCCACGGTCAAGTTCAAGAATCCACTCTGCTACGTTATCCAGGAAGTAACGGTCATGCGTAATCGCAACGATGGTACCTGGGAAGTCTTTCAAGAAACGCTCTAACCAGGATACAGATGATGCATCCAAATGGTTCGTCGGTTCGTCTAGAAGTAACATGTCTGGTTTAGACAGAAGCAGACGGCAAAGTGCAACACGACGGCGCTCACCACCAGACAATTTAGTTACATCAGCATCCCAAGCTGGCAAATTTAATGCAGCTGCAGCCTGTTCAAGCTGGTTATTCAGGTTATGCGCATCCCAAGTCTGAATAATCGCTTCTAGCTTTTCTTGCTCTTTTGCAAGTGCATCGAAATCTGCATCTTCTGCTGCATATTCAGCGAAAACTTCATCCAAACGTGCCAAAGCATCAAGTGCTTCACGTACGCCATCTTCAACATTACCACGAACGTCTTTGGTTTCATCCAAAGGTGGTTCTTGCTCCAGATAACCGATTTTGATACCCGGTTGCGCACGAGCTTCACCAGAGAAATCTTTATCTACGCCCGCCATAATACGAAGCAAAGTAGATTTACCCGCACCGTTCAGACCAAGCACACCAATTTTTGCGCCTGGGAAAAATGATAAGGAGATATCTTTGAGGATTTCGCGCTTCGGCGGAACCATCTTGGATACTCGGTTCATCGTATAAATATATTGGGCCACGTAGGACTCCTCAATTGAAAAACCAGATGGGGAAAAAATGAATTTCCCCTGCTCAATCATGAGCGAAAAAATAATCGGCTATTATACGCAGAATGTCTACAAAACATAAGCCATTCCGGTGAAGTTAATGCCTTGTTACAAGTTTAATCCTGTTTATTTTTCAAACAGAATTTTTAGTACCTGAACTTGCATTATTTTGTTGATGTTATATCGTTAATTAAGATATTCATCTGAATAAATATGCACTTTTCTTCATATTTCAAGTGCTAATATTTGAGCAACTTTATTAAAGCAAAACACAAAGAAGACTAACGATCATGACTTATAAAGCAGAAACTTTAGCAATTCACGCAGGTTATAGCCCGGAACCAACCACCAAAGCTGTTGCGGTGCCAATTTACCAGACTACCTCTTATGCCTTTGACAATACCCAGCATGGCGCAGACCTGTTTGACCTGAAAGTTCAAGGCAATATTTATACCCGTATCATGAATCCGACCACAGCGGTACTGGAACAGCGTATTGCTGCGCTAGAAGGTGGTATTGGCGCACTGGCATTGGCATCCGGTATGGCTGCGATTACCTATGCGATTCAGACCATTGCTGAAGCTGGGGATAATATTGCTTCAGTATCTACTTTATATGGTGGCACCTATAACCTGTTTGCACACACCCTGCCAAAGCAAGGCATTGAAGTCCGCTTCTTTGACTATCAAAACCCGGAAGCACTGCGTGGTCTGATTGACGACAAAACCAAACTGGTTTTTGTGGAATCAATTGGTAACCCACTCGGCAACATTATCGACTTGGAAGCGATTTCAAAGATTGCGCATGAATACGGCGTACCCGTGATTGTCGACAACACTGTAGCAACTCCTGTCTTGCAGAAGTCTTTTGATTTCGGTGCAGATATCGTGGTGCACTCGCTGACCAAATATATTGGCGGGCATGGTAATTCAATTGGCGGCATTATTGTCGATAGCGGCAAGTTTCCATGGGGTAAACATGCAGCACGCTTCCCTGCCCTGAATACACCTGACCCAAGCTATCATGGCGTAAACTACGTTGAAGCTTTGGGTGAAGCAGCCTATATTGCCCGTGCCCGTGTCGTGCCATTACGTAATACTGGTGCTGCGATCAGCCCGCAAAATGTATTTTTAATTTTGCAAGGCCTGGAAACTTTAAGTCTACGTATGGAACGTCATACTAAAAATGCACTTAAAGTTGCGGAATATTTGCAGCAGCATCCGAAAGTAAAATGGGTCAATTACGCTGGCCTGAAAGATCATCCTCAACATGCTTTGGCACAGAAATATGTGAAAGGGAAACCGTCTGCAATCTTAACCTTTGGGGTAGAAGGCGGTCGTGAAGGCGGTGCGCGTTTTATTGATGCTCTGCAGCTGTTCACCCGTCTGGTCAATATTGGAGATGCCAAGAGTCTGGCCTGCCATCCGGCCACTACGACTCATCGCCAGCTTAATCAAGAAGAACTTAAATCGGCTGGCGTGAGTGAAGATATGGTTCGTCTTTCTATCGGGATTGAACACATTGATGACCTGATTGCTGATCTGGAACAGTCACTCGCAGCCGTTTAAGCCCTCTTTTAAAGCAAAAAACTCCATCATTTCTGATGGAGTTTTTTTATCTGGCTTTACTTTTCATGAGCTTTATCTTATGGTTAGATCACAATAAAAATTAATTGAAACGTAGTTTAAAAATAGAGCAATTACTCTAAAATTTCTCTTATTTTCAACAACTTAATCTCTGGATTTTCCTGTATAATTCGTTATCATATACAGACTTCATTGTGTACGAACTTTCGTGCATACCTACGTACAAACCAAATAAGAAAAAACGTAAACCTACAGCATATTTCAGGAATAACAAACGTGAAATCCAGACTACAGAAACATCTACTGAAACGAGTTCAAGGCAAAACCATCCTCATTACGGGTGCATCCAGCGGCATTGGCCTGACAGCAGCACACCGTCTGGCAGATGCAGGTGCACATGTCCTGCTAGTAGCACGTACCAAAGAGACTCTGGACCAGGTAAAAGAAGAAATTGAAGCAAAAGGCGGCATGGCAACAGTTTTTCCGTGTGACCTGAATAATCTGGACGCCATTGATGAAGTATCCAAACAGATTCTGGCTTCTGTTGATCACATTGATATTCTGATTAACAATGCCGGTCGCTCGATCCGTCGTGCGGTACATGAATCTGTAGACCGCTTCCACGATTTTGAACGTACCATGCAGCTAAACTATTTCGGTGCTGTGCGTCTGGTGATGAACATCCTGCCACATATGATGATTCGTCGTCAGGGTCACATCATCAACATCAGTTCGATTGGGGTATTGGCAAATGCGACCCGCTTCTCTGCTTATGTGGCATCGAAAGCAGCCTTGGATGCATTTAGTCGCTGTCTGTCTGCAGAAGTCAATTCACATAAGATCGCAATTACTTCTATCTATATGCCATTGGTACGTACGCCAATGATTGCACCAACTAAGATCTATAAATATGTTCCGACGCTTTCTCCTGAAGAAGCATCTGATCTGATTGCACATGCAATTGTGAAACGACCGAAAAAAGTTGCTACCGGTTTGGGCCGTCTAGCTTCAATTACTTATGCAATTGCACCAGACATTAACAATAAACTGATGTCAATCGGCTACAACCTGTTCCCAAGTTCATCTGCCTCTGTAGGTCAGCCACAGAAGCTGAACTGGGTGCAGAAAGCATATGCACGTATCTTCCCGGGTGAGCACTGGTAAGTCCAGGCGAAAATGCAATTTGAACCAAGCCGCCTGCTGGCGGCTTTGTTATTTTGATCGGTCATCAATCAAGATACCCTGAATTATCACGACAGATCCTGTCATTTCAGATGCAGATTTTTGCCGCAAATGATCTCAGATCACGTACACTATCGGACGGATATTTGATCCGCATGTATTAAACATTTAGATATTGATTCAACAGATGGACACCCTTATGAATAACCTGCAATGGCTCGATGAAGTAAAATTTAACGAACAAGGACTTGTACCTGCCATTGCCCAGCATCATCAAACCGGTCGTGTATTGATGGTGGCGTGGATGAATCGTGAAGCACTGGCGCTGACTGCAGAAAAGAATCAGGCCGTGTATTTCTCTCGTTCCCGCAATAAGTTATGGCATAAGGGTGAAGAATCAGGTCATTTTCAGACGGTGCATGAAATCCGTCTGGACTGTGATGCTGACGTGATTGTGCTGCAAATCGAACAGCATGGTGGGATTGCCTGTCATACTGGTCGTGAATCTTGTTTCTATCGCAAACTGACGCCGAATGGCTGGGAAATTGTCGATGTACAAATTAAAGATCCTGCAGCGATCTATGGTGAAAAATCTGCAAACCCGCATACCATGGCGATGAATGCATCTAATGCCCAATCAGAACAGGTTGAGGTCTTGTCTTATCTGGGTCAGATGATGGCTGAACGTAAGCAGGCTGATCCCGATTCATCTTATGTTGCCAAGCTCTATCACAAAGGCTTAAACAAAATTCTGGAAAAAGTCGGTGAAGAAAGCTTTGAAACTGTGATTGCTGCCAAAGACTTTAAAGCTGAAGCAACCGAAGACAATAAAAATGACCTGATCTATGAGGTGGCAGATCTGTGGTTCCATACTATCGTGATGCTGGGCTATTTCGACCTTGATCCACAACTGGTTTTAAATGAACTGGCACGTCGTCAGGGCTTATCCGGTCTGGTTGAAAAAGCCAACCGTTCACACTAAGTTTTCAATTTAACTGTGTCTGAGCCAATTAAACCGACCGCAACCTATGAGCAGGCCACTGCCATTGATAACGCACGTCTGGGCAAATCTTTTAAAGTGATTGCCTATGCCGGCACAGGTAAAACCACAACTTTACAAATGATCAGCGATGCCATGCCGCAGCGGCGTGGCATGTATCTGGCATTTAACAAATCCATTGCTGCGGAAGCACAAAATAAGTTCCATCGTGGTGTGGACTGCCGGACTTTCCACTCACTGGCCTATCGCAGTGTTCCACGTGGAGTCACGGATAAACTGCGCCTGCCCCGTCTCAGTCCAAGCTTCATTGCCAAGGAATATCGCCTTGAGCCGATGACCCTGCGCCGCATGATGGGTGGCCGTTATGAAAAATATGTCATGATGCCTTCGCGTCTGGCCAGTCTGGTCGCGAATGCGGTCGGTTATTTCTGTTCAACCAGTTCGCAATACCCTGCTCCACGGCATATTCAGGCACCAAGCTGGTTACATCCGGACGATGTCGAAGCCCTGCAAAAGAAACTCTATCCTGCGGTTGAGCGTCGCTGGCTGGAATCGATTGATCCGAATCATCAGGCCGGAATCGGACATGATATTTATCTGAAACTCTGGGCATTGTCAGAACCGAATATTCCAGCGGATTATGTACTGTTTGATGAAGCTCAGGATGCTGACCCCCTGATGTTAGGTATTTTGCTAAAACAGCGCAGCACCCAGGTGATCTATGTCGGGGATGCGCATCAGCAGATTTATGCCTGGCGTGGTGCAGTCAATGCCATGCAGCAACTGCCATTACCAGAATCCCGCCTAACTACCTCATTCCGTTTTGGTCCTGAAATTGCCCTGAATGCCAATGCAATTTTGGGAGCCTTGAATGAAACCGTGCCCTTACTCGGTAATCCGCATTTGAACTCTAAAGTAGTGAATAAACCACATACCAAAATGCGTGATGCGATTTTATGCCGTACTAATGCCCGAGCCATGGAACTGCTACTTGCTGGACTTGTGCGTGGTGAAAAGGTCAGTCTGCAGGCCGACCATGTCAAGCTGAACCGTTTTGTCGAAGCGGCTGCCATGCTGAAACAGGGAAAACGCGTAGTGGATGTGCCTGAACTGGCCTGGTTTAACTCCTGGCATGATGTGCATGAATATTGCGAGACCAATGAAGGCAGTGACATTAAACCTTTGGTGAAACTGGTCGATGAGCATGGTACCGATCCGCTGAAAACTGCGCTGGCCAAGATCACACCAATCGGACAGGCCGACTACATCATCTCCACCGCCCACAAAGCCAAAGGACTGGAATGGGACCGGGTCCATATTGAAGATGACTACCAGTTTAAATTAAATGAAAAAGATCACAAGATTAGTGATGAAGAGTTAAGACTGCTTTACGTGGCCTGTACACGTGCTAAAGTAAGCTTAAATATTCACCACATTTATGACCTGATTCAGCAGCTAAAAATTAAAATGCCTCTATCATTACGGCAGGCAGCAGGCTAGTACGGCATGGATGTAGGCATCACGATACAGGTGGTCTATGCAAGTCGAATCCATACAACTCAAACATACCCTGCATTTTTCTGATATCCAGCTTGAATTTAAATATCATAAATTGCCTGTTACCTTAATTCTCGGTGATCAGGGTTCGGGTAAAACGGCGCTGCTGCGTAGCGCCTATCAGGCACTGACCTGGTTCGCTGCGCGCTATCGTGACCTGCGTACTGCCGGTATGGTGATGCTGGATCAGGACATCATGCAATATCGTCTGCAATCCAAGATCAATATTCAGGTCCGTTTTCCTGAAGAAATTGGCTCTTTTGCAGAAAGTAGCGATCAACAGCAATCTGCTACCCAGCAGTGCAGCTGGCAGCTTTATAAAACTTTAAATAGTCAGGGTGTGGGACTGAGTAAGGTAGATACATCGCAACTCGAAGCGATGGTCACGTTGTATCAGAAAGCCCTCGCCAAAGATCCAATGCTGGGCTTACCGCTGATTGCCTATTATCCGGCTGAGCGTTTTGTAAATGAAATCAATCTACTCAGTAAAAACAATCCGGCGATTTTACAGACGGTGTATGCCTATGAAATTGCAGCTATTCCCTTCACGACTTTTACCCGTTTTTTTGAATGGTTCCGGGAAATCAGCGACATTGAAAATGCGCAAAGTGCGCAGATTCTAGAGCAGATCCTGAGCCGCGCTTCGCAGCAGGATAAAAAACACAATATGGATGAACTGGTCAAACATATTGAACATGCCCAGATCCAGGTGAATACTCCGAGTTTAAATAGCCTGCGTGAAGCTTTGTCGATCGTTCTGCCTGAAGTCAGCAATCTCTATTTGCAGTACCAACCTAAAATGCAGCTGATGGTGAGCTACCAAGGACAAACCCAGACTTTACAGCAATTACCGAATAGCATCCGCAACTGGATTGCCTTAGTTGGAGATATTGTGCGTCGCCTGTGTCTGCTCAATCCGAAAAGCCTGTTTCCGTGCAAGGAAGGCAGTGGCATTCTACTGATTGATGCGATTGATCATCAGCTGGATCAAGAAATGGCAGCAGTCATTCTGTCTCGTCTACATCAAGCCTTTCCTGAACTGCAAATCATTGTGACTGGTAACCGTCCTGAGTTACTGGAACAGGCAGCAGATTTTCAATGTTTGTGTCTTGAAGATAAACAACTCTATCCAGTTCAAGTTGATACAATCCCAGCGCAATTTGATCAACTCTATGCGAATTTAGGCCTAGGTCAAGAAACCCTGAATACTGAGGAAATCGTGCTGCTCGAGCCCGAGCTTGAACAAGTAACGCCACTTTCAATCTTGCAACTGATTCAGCAAACATTGAATGAAGAGCAGCAACAGGAGTTGCTACGTTTACTGAATCAGAATGACCGGAAAATTCCCCAAATTCCGTTTTAAGCGAATAAGCTGGCTCTTGAATTAACCTGATTTAATTTTTCTGAATAGCTCCTTATCGAAGCAGACCTTCAAGGCTGTCCATTTTTTTCAATAGAATCTTCAAGTTTGATCTTTATTTTCAGTTCAATCTGGTCGATGTGCTCAAGCATGCACCCCATGTTTTCATGGGGTCATCGTATAATTGTTAAGTCGTACACAAAAAGATTGATGTTGTTGTTATCCTGTAATATGATCGGAATTACTTGCATTTTTCATTGTAAAATCGGAATTTGCTATCGTTTATAAGTTGCGCAATACAACTGTTTTTATTCTTTGAATACGATTTGGCTTTCAAGATTGAGAAATTTGGGCTGCTCCTTGCATTCCTGTAATCCTTGAAAGATAAAGATTCACCCTAGGTTCATGACGACCTAACTCACGACAATGGATACGAGTGTGCTGCCGATTATTATATTGTTACCGTTAGTATTAGGCACAACCCTTGTCTCGTGGCTGAAAAGATTTTCGCGCGGGGTAACGGCCTTAGGGGCCATTGGTGTCAGCCTCAGCAGTTTTGCATTATTACTTAGCCAGGCGCCTGCGGTGCTAGATGGCGCAGTCATTAGCGAAAGCTGGTCATGGCTGCCTCAACTTGGTATTGATTTCAGTTTCCGCCTGGATTCTCTGGGGCTGTTATTTGCTCTGCTGATCAGTGGCATCGGCACCCTGATTTTTATTTATGCCTACTATTATTTAAGTCCGAAGAACTCGCTCAGCAAACTTTATATCCTGCTGATGCTGTTCATGGCAGCGATGCTCGGCATTTCCTTGTCGAATAACCTGATTATTTTATTAATTTTCTGGGAACTGACCAGTATCTCCTCGTTCTTGCTGGTTGGTTACTGGAGCAATTATGAAGTGGCCCAACGTGGCTCACGCATGGCGTTAACCATTACCGGCATGGGTGGTCTGGCAATGCTGGGTGGTTTCGTTTTACTGGGCGAGATTACAGGAACTTATCAGATTGATCAGATCCTTGGGATGACCGAGCTGATCCAATCGCATAGCCTGTTTGTACCTACCCTGCTGCTGATTTTGCTGGGTGCCTTTACCAAAAGTGCGCAGTTTCCTTTCCATTTCTGGCTGCCAAATGCCATGGCAGCACCGACACCGGTATCTGCTTATCTGCATTCTGCCACGATGGTAAAAGCGGGCTTATTTCTGGTCGCACGCTTGTTGCCAATTTTTGCTGGTGCGGCACTTTTCCATAATATTGTTACGTTTATCGGTCTATTTACCCTGTGCATCGCAGCCTTTTTTGCCATCTTTAAGGAAGACCTGAAAGGCTTGCTGGCCTATTCAACCATCAGTCATCTTGGCCTGATCATGTGTCTGCTGGGGATTGGTTCACCACTCGCGGTGGCTGCTGCAATTTTCCATATCATTAACCATGCAACCTTTAAAGCTGCACTGTTTATGATTGCCGGCATTATTGACCATGAATCGGGTACACGCGACTTACGCAAGTTGTCCGGCTTATGGCAATTACTGCCTTTTACTGCAACACTTACCATGATCACTGCTGCCTCAATGGCAGGTGTCCCATTAACGAATGGTTTCCTGTCCAAGGAAATGTTCTTTACTGAACTGCTGGCCAACCTAAGTGGTCCAGTGATGATTGGCTCTGCCATTGTCGCGACTTTAGCCAGTATTTTCGCGGTAGCCTATTCGATTCGTCTGGTTCACGGCGTATTCTTCGATGGTCCAATTGGACGCCATGTACCGAATAAAAATGCGCATGAACCCCCATTTGGCATGCGTGCGCCAGCAACTTTACTGGCAACCTTATGTATTCTGGTCGGTATTTTGCCTGCCTTACTGGTTGAGAAAATTGTTAATAGCACTACCCGGGCTGCCACACAAAACCTGGCATTTGAAGGCACCCACCTTGCCATCTGGCATGGTTTTAACGCACCACTTTTAATGAGCGTAATCGCCCTGATTGGCGGAATCTTGTTCTATTTCTCGCTGGCCAAAGGTGGCTTGATTCGTGAAATTGATCTTGATCCAAGCTTGGGCAAATTTCAGGGCCGGATTTTATTTGATCTGTTCTTAAAATCATTATTGCTAAATTCACGTCGTTTCCGCCGTGCCACTGAAAATGGCAAACTGCAAAGCTATCTGCTGTGGATTGTGATCTTTACCATCGGTCTGGTTGCTGTACCTTTGCTGACCCATCAGATTGGTACTGGCGCACGTGAACTGACTCATGCACCGGCTTTAGCGATTATCTTATGGCTGCTATTATTCTCAGCCTGCTGGATGATGCTGTGGTTCCATCACGAGCGGATTAAAGCCGTACTGATCAGCGGTGCAGTAGGTCTGGTCGTGACCATGATCTTTATCGGTTTCTCGGCACCAGATTTGGCCCTGACCCAGATTACCGTTGATGTAGTTACCACAGTATTGCTGCTGATGAGCCTGTCTCTATTACCACAGCTTACCCCTTATGAATCCAGCCCGACCCGACGCTGGCGCGATGCCATTATTGCAATTACGGGTGGTCTGAGTATTGCCTGGGTAGCCTGGCTCGTCATGACCCGAGATCATAATTCAATTTCCTGGTTCTTTGCCCAGCAGTCAATACCGCTCGGCGGCGGGACCAATGTGGTGAACGTGATTCTGGTGGATTTCCGTGGTTTCGATACCTTTGGTGAAATCACTGTACTCGGTATTGCGGCGATTGGCGTATTGAGCCTGATGGATGGTATGCGTGCCCATGGTACTACCATGACTCAAGGTTTGACTTATCGTTTTAATCCCTCCCCGCTGATGCTGCGAATTACTGCTTCCTGGATTTTGCCAGTTGCGCTGGTGGTGAGCCTGTATATTTTCATGCGCGGCCATAATCAGCCTGGCGGTGGTTTTATCGCAGGCCTGGTGACTTCTTTAGCGTTGATTATTCAGTACATTGCCATCGGTCAGGATCATGCAGAAAAAATGCTGGGTGCTAAATCTGGTCGTCTCTATGAAATCTGGATTGGTAGCGGTTTGATGTTTGCTGGCCTAACTGGTGTTGCTGCCTGGTTCTGGTCACGTCCATTCCTGACCAGTGCACATATTTATGTCCATCCCCCAATACTGGGCGATATGCATCTGGCTTCTGCAGCGCTGTTCGACGTCGGGGTTTATGTCACCGTGGTCGGTGCGACCATGTTAATGATTTCTGTGCTTGGGGATTCACGTCACTCGTCTATGACTGGCCCGGTACCAAGAGGATAATGCAATGATCAGTCTAGAATTTTTATTGGTCTCTGCAATTGGACTCCTGACAGCAACCGGGATCTACCTGATCCTGCGTGCCCGTACCTTCCCTGTAGTATTGGGTCTGGCAATGATCGGCTATGCCGTCAACCTGTTTCTGTTTGCCATGGGACGTATTCAGCTCAATGCACCTGCGGTCCTTACAGAAACCACCAAAACTACGGATCCACTGCCACAGGCATTGGTACTGACTGCTATTGTAATCGGATTTGCCACCACGGCATTCATTGTTCAGCTGGCACTTCGCAGCCGTTATGAATCAGGGACAGACCACGTTGATTCCAAAGAAGAAATATCAAACCATGACCCACGTGAGGATGAGCCTTAATGACTGATCTTTATAATTTCTGGGTCCAACATACACCTATTTTCAGTATTCTCCTGCCAGCATTCACTGCATTCATTCTGCTGTTATTAGGTAATCCTGGTGCAGGTTCACTGGCGACAGACTGGCGTCAACCTTGGCGTCGTGGCATCAGCCATGTCTCGACGCTGCTGGGCCTGGTGGTTTCAATCAGTTACTTGATAAGCACCAGTCAGGGACAAATCAGTGTTTATACCCTAAGTGAATGGTCTGCTCCATTCGGAATTGTACTGGTTCTGGATCAGCTGTCTGCCTTGATGCTGGTACTGACCTATGCACTGGCTGTGCCGATTATCTGGTATGCCAGTCGTGACTGGGACATGCGCGGGCGTTATTTCCATGCCATGATGCATTTCCTGCTGATGGGACTCAGTGGAGCTTTCCTCACAGGTGACTTGTTCAACCTGTTTGTATTCTTTGAAATCCTGTTGATGGCATCTTATGTCCTGCTTCTGCATGGTCAAGGCAAGGCTCGTTTCCAGCTGGGTATTCACTATGTCACAATTAACCTGCTAGCTTCTGCCCTGTTTCTGATTGGCTTAGGCATGATCTACGGCAGTGTTGGCAGCCTGAATATGGCCGACGTTGCCCGACTGATGCCAACGCTGGAAAATGATCAGCATAAAATTGCAGTTGCTGGTGCGCTGCTGTTATTTGTGGTGTTTGGGATCAAGGCTGCCATGCTGCCTGTCGGCTTCTGGCTTCCGAAAACTTATGCTGTGGCAACCACACCGGTAGCAGCCCTGTTTACCATCATGACCAAGGTGGGTATTTATGCCATCCTGCGGGTCAATGGTACGGTCTTTGATGATGAATACAGCCATCAGATTCTGATGAACTGTCTGATGGTCATCGGTCTGATCACCTCCTTATATGGTGCTGTGGCAGCTATTGGCACAGATCGTTTGCGCCGCTTTATTGGTTTTATGCTGCTGTCTTCAGTGGGTACTATTCTGATTGCGATTGCCTTGAATAATTCAGCAGCTTGGGCAGGCGGTTTGTACTATATGGTGCACAGTACCGTGATTGCTGCCGCTTTCTATATGCTTAGCGGCTGGATCACCTCTCAGCGTGGTGAGTTTAAAGATCATTTTAAAATCGCACCACAGATGAAACAGAATACCCTGGTATCGATAGTCTACTTTATCATTGCCTTGATGATGGCCGGTCTGCCACCATTTAGTGGTTTCTTCGGTAAGGTCTTCATCTTGCAGGCTACGACAGGCTCGCCTTATCAGATGATTATCATTATTACGGTGCTACTGGTTAGCTTGCTGAGTATTCTCGCCTTTACCCGGGTTGGTTTTATCCTGTTCTGGCGCACCAGCAAACCGGATGATAATGTCCATTCTGAAGCCTTTACCCAGTACGAAACCCTGCCAAGCCGGGCACCTTTGCGTAATGATAAGGTGATTTACCTGTTGCTCGCCGGACTGACAGCCTATGTGGTATTTGCTTCACCTGTCTATAATTATGTGTATCGCACTGCTGTACAAATTAAAGATAATCCAGTCTATGAAGCGGCATTATTAAAACGTGATGCTGAAGGCAAGGTCATTAGCGTGCAGCCATTTGATCCGGAATATTTGCCTGAAACCAAATATGGTGGGGAAAATCCAGATCCAAATGCACATCTGATTCCATATGTAATTTCACCGGCAACTTTAGAAGGTGAAAATATTTCTGAATTCAAACAGCGTCAGATTAATGAACAGTATATTGAACAGAAAAATGCGCCAAGCGATAACCAGCTTAAACCGCAGGAGGGACCATAATGAAAGCATCGTTCTTACGCCGCTGGTTCCCTCATCCACTGGTTTCCGTCATTGTCGGAGTAAGCTGGTCTTTACTCAATCATAGTCTAGATGCCGGTACACTCGTCACCGCATTAGTCCTTGCAGTACTAATCCCACGAATGGTATTCCGGTTTATTGACTACACACCGAATATTCACTGGCTACCCGCCATTCGTCTGTTCTTTGTGGTGATCTGGGACGTTATTGTTGCCAATATTAAAGTCGCTATTCTGGTCTTAGGGCCAACCAAGAATTTGCATCCCAAATGGTTCCGTGTTCCTTTGGATACTGAACATGAAGAAGTAAATGCCTTACTGGCAATGATCATTACCACAACGCCAGGTACGGTATCTGCGGGAATTGATCAGGATCGTGGCGACATTCTGGTGCATGCCTTAAGTACCGACGATGAAGCTGCTGAGATTGAAGTTATCAAACAGCGCTATGAACGTCCACTGATTGAGATTTTTAGCGCTCAGACTGGAGAAAATGCATGACGATTTTGCCTTATGCCTTACTGATTTGTCTGGGTGCTGTGACCATTTCCATGTTCCTGTGTCTGGCACGTCTGGTCATAGGACCCTCTATTGTGGACCGACTATTGGCTCTGGATACCCTGTTCCTGAATGCTACCTGTCTGGTCGTCATCCTCGGTATTTACTGGGCCAGTACCTTTATGTTTGAAGGTGCTTTACTCGTGGCAATGTTAGGTTTCGTCTCTACGGCTGCGCTGGCACGTTACTTTACCACTGGCCATGTGATCGATTAGGAGTTCTCAGATGCAATTATACCTAGAAATTCTGATCTCGATTTTCCTGCTGATCGGTTCATTCTTTATGCTGGTCGGCGGGATTGGTATGGTTCGATTACCCGACCTGTTTATGCGCCTGCATGCACCGACCAAGTCCAGCACTCTGGGCCTCGGTAGCTTTCTGATCGCTGCGATGATCTATTCTGCAAGCTTTGGTCGTTTTGGTTTTGCTGAAGTGCTGATTACCCTGTTTGCCTTTATTACAGCACCAGTTTCGGCCAATCTGATGGCTCAGGCAGCACTGCACTTACGTTTGCGCTCAATGAGTGGTGAAGTACCGGAAGCACTGGAACGTCCCCTACCCTGGCAGAAAACCCGTCGTCGTGCTTTTTTTGAAAAGAAAAACTGCGATGAGGATTTAAAATAGTAAGCGCTTTCATTTCCCTCTATTTTCCTTCTGAAAAAAAATAAAAAGAGGGTATAAATAAGCGAAACTCCTTTTTCTTTATTCCTCTGCCCAATAAAAAAGCCACCCGAAGGTGGCTTTTTTATTGCACTTGATCAGTGCTTATTCTTCATCTTTCTTGTCTTCAGCTGGAGGTAAATCCTTCACAGCTTCAGCAATCAGACCAAACATATAGTTACCATATGCATTGGTTTTATCGTAATGGAAACGCAGACGTGGCGTAATACGTGTCTTGATCCGACGGCTTAGTTCGTGGCGCAAGAAACCGGACGCTTTGTTTAACACATCCAGCGTTTCTTTATTTGCCGCTTCACTTTGCTCATCACCCAGTTCACGCCCCATTACAGTCACATAAACTTCAGCATAGCCTAAATCAGGGCTGACTTTCACCGCCGAGATGGTCACCAGACCACCCAGACGTGGATCTTTAAGCTCCTGACGAATCAGTTCAGAGAGTTCTCTCTGAACTGTATCAGCCATACGCTTAAGACGCTGACTACCCGCCATTAAAGACTCCGTTTAATCAGTTGAACATCATATACTTCGATCTTGTCGAGAGGTTTGATGTCTTTATAGCCTTTCACTGCAAGACCACATTCCATACCGGCACGAACTTCTTCAACCACTTCTTTATAGCGACGTAGAGATTCAAGTTCACCCTGGAACACAACCACGTCATCACGTAATACGCGAATCGGTTTATTACGGTGTAAAGTACCCTCAAGTACCATACAGCCCGCAGCTGCACCAAATTTACTAGAGTGGAATACTTCACGTACTTGCGCAACACCAAGAATTGTTTCACGGTGTTCAGGTGCAAGCTTACCACTCATGGCTGCTTTCACATCGTCGATCAACTGGTAGATTACTGAGTAGTAACGGATATCGATACTGTCAGCATCTGCTTTTTGACGGGCAGTGTTGTCGGCACGGACGTTAAAGCCTAAAAGTACAGCTTCAGAAGATTCAGCAAGTGTTACGTCAGACTCGGTGATTGCACCGACACCTGAACCAATAATACGTACTTTAACTTCGTCAGTTGCCAGGTCAGCAAGCGCAACGTGTAATGCTTCCAATGTACCACGTACATCAGTTTTCAGAACCACATTCACAATCGGCACATCTTTCTTGCCCATTGACGCCATGATATTCTCAAGACGCATTGCAGATTGACGCTCAAGACGTTTTTGACGTTCACGATCCATACGCGCATCAGCAACTTCACGTGCTTTTTTCTCGTCATTCACAACAAGAACTTCGTCACCTGCCATTGGCGCTTCTGGAAGACCCAAGATTTCCACTGGAATCGAAGGACCTGCAGATTGAATACGTTTACCGTTTTCATCTGTCATGGCACGAACGCGGCCGTATGATGAACCTGCAAGAACAAGATCACCTACTTTCAAGGTACCGTTTTGTACAAGGATTGACGTTACTGCACCACGAGAGTTATCAACACGTGCTTCAATAACTACACCTTGTGCAGCACCTTCTTCAGAAGCTTTAAGCTCTAGAAGTTCAGCCTGAATTAAAATCAGATCAAGAAGCTCGTCGATACCGGCACCCGTGTGCGCAGAAACCATGGCCACAGGAACATCACCGCCCCACTGTTCAGGCACGATTTCTTTGGTCGTCAATTCATTCAACACGCGATCTGGATCAGCAGATTCTTTATCCATTTTGTTGATCGCAACGATGATTGGCGTACCCGCAGCACGCGCATGGTCAATTGCTTCAGCAGTTTGTGGCATTACACCATCATCTGCCGCCACAACTAACACTACAATATCAGTCGCTTTCGCACCACGTGAACGCATTGCTGTAAATGCTGCGTGTCCCGGAGTATCCAAGAAAGTGATGATGCCTTTATCAGTTGTTACGTGGTAGGCACCGATATGCTGTGTAATACCACCCGCTTCACCCGCAGCCACTTTGGCACGACGAATACGGTCAAGCAGCGATGTTTTACCATGGTCAACGTGACCCATGATGGTAACAACAGGTGCACGTGTAGATTGCACACCACGCGCCTCTTCAGCTTGCTCCATCAGTGTATCTTCTGCTGCAGTTTCAGAAACCAGTACCGGATGATGGCCCATTTCTTCAACGATCAGCGCAGCAACTTCCTGGTCAATCGCCTGGTTCTGAGTAACCAGTTCACCCATTTTCATCAGTGATTTGATGACTTCACGAACTTTAACTGCCATTTTCGCAGCCAGGTCAGCAACGACAATCGTTTCACCGATTTCAACGTCATAAACTTGTTTCTTAACAGGTTTTTCGAAGCCATGTTTGTTCGATTGACTTGTTTTCAGACCACGTTTATGTGAGTTATCACGGAAAGATTGCTCTTCACCACGACGACCGCCTTTCTTAGATGAGCGAGTATTATTCGTGTTCGTACCACGTTTAATTTCACGGTCTTCTTTTGCGAAAGAGTCTTCGTATGCTTGACCAACCAGACCAGCAGCAAGAGGAGAATCATCAACAACACGAATCGTTGCTGTGGTATCTTCCGCTGTGTACTTAGACGCCATTTGACGCATTTGTTCAAGCGTACGTTGTTGCGCTTCTTCAGCAGCCTTACGACGTGCAGCTTCTTCAACAGCTTTGAGTTGTGCTGCTTGCGCTTCACGTGCTTTTTTCTGTTCAGCAGTTTCAGTCGGTTTAACAACCTGCTTCACAATTGGTTTGTTTGTAGATTTGCGTTTTACAACTACAGCCGCTTTAGAAACTTCTTGCTTGTCGCTGGTTTGCTTTGCAGCAGCACGCATGGCTTCTAATGCTTTGCTGGCATTGTTTGCACCTGATTTTGGTGCATCAGCTGGCTTCGGCGCTGCTGGTTTTTGCTCAGCTTCAGCTTTTGCTTGCTGTTCAGATTGCGCTTTTGCCAGTGCTTCTGCCTTGATTTGTTCTGGATCAGGCTTAGTAAATGTATGTTTCTTGCGAACTTCTACATTAATGGTTTTTGCCTTACCCGAAGTACTGGCTACTTTAGCCGTACTGGTCGTTTTACGTTTCAACGTGATTTGTCCTGCATGACCATCCGAACCTTGTGATTTTTTCACATGGCTCATCAGGTGATCTTGTTGTTCGGCGGTAATAATTTCGTCAGATTTGCTCTGTGGTAAACCTGCCTCACGAACCTGTTCCAGGAGCTTCTCAACTGGGCGACCCAATTTGAGGGCTAACTCTTTAATCGACTTGTCCGTCATATACTACCTCCTAGTTAAACCATGATTCGCGCGCTTTCATAATGAGCTGACCCGCTTTTTCAGCGCCTAAACCTTCAATATCTGCGATATCGTCAGTTGCCTGATCTGCAAGGTCATCCACTGTTACCACACCACGAGCTGCTAGAGCTTGCGCGATCTCTGCTGTCATGCCATCCATTGCAACAAGTTCTTCACTTGGCGCTTGTACGTTTTCTTGCTGTTGTAATGCATCAGCAAGTGCAACTTCTTTTGCACGGCTTTGCAGTAGTTCAACCAGTTCCGCATCCAGTTCGATTTCATCAAACGTTTCTGCAGGTACGTATGCAATTTCTTCAAGCGAGGTGAAGCCCATTTCTACCAACGCCATAGCCAAATCTTCAGCAATATCCAGACGTGTTACAAACATGTCCAGGTATTTTTGCGCTTCGCTTTGTTGACGTGCGTAGTATTCTTCTTCCAGCATCATATCCAGCTTGTAGCCAGTCAGTTCTGATGCCAGACGAACGTTCTGACCCTGTGAACCAATCGCACGAGCCAACTGATCACTCGTTGCGAAAATGATGTCTGCAGTACGTGCATCTTCATCGATAACAATACTGGATACATCTGCTGGTTCAAGTGCGCTTGCGATGTACTGAGCAGGATCATCTGACCATACTACGACATCAATACGCTCACCATTGAGTTCCTGTTGTACTGCCTGGATACGTGTACCACGCATACCAATACAAGCACCAACCGGATCAATACGGTGGTCATTTGTTTTCACTGCAATTTTGGCACGTACACCTGGCTGGCGTGCGGCTGCCTTGATTTCAATGATTTCTTCCGAGATTTCTGGAATCTCTTTTTTCATCAATGCGATCAGCATTTCAGGTTTAGCACGAGAAAGCTGTAGCTGAGCACCACGACCTTCACGGTTGACATTGAAAAGAATCGCATTTACGCGTTGTTTCGGGCGAAGGATTTCCTTCGGAATCATTTCTTCACGTGCAAGATATGCTTCAGCATTGTCCCCTAAGTCAATAATGAAACCGTCTTTGGTTTGTTTTTTCACTTCACCGTAGATCAGCTCACCGACTTTAGATTCATAAGCATCAGCAACCAGTGCACGTTCTGCTTCACGAATCTTTTGTACAATCACCTGTTTAGCAATCTGTGCAGCAATACGACCGAAATCGATTGACTCAACTTCCAGCTCACGAATGTCACCGATTGACCATTTTGCCGGATCAACATCAGAGATGGCATCCTGACAAGCTGGCATTTCATGATCTTCGTCTGCAACCACTTCCCACTGACGGAAAGTACGGTAGTCACCAGTCTTACGATCGATTTCTACACGTAAACGTGCTTCTTCCGAGTTGGTTCCTTCGTAGAACTTTTTCTTGGTCGCTGCAACTAAAGCTTGTTCTAGTGCTTCAAAAATTGCTTCACGAGGTACACCTTTTTCGTTACTAACCGTTTCAACGACGGTAAGAATTTCACGTGCCATATGTCACCTATTCGTTCAGATTCTTATTGATTTAGTTAATCTTGATAGACCAAATTTGCTTTATCGATATTGTGACTGTCGATGTCCAGAACCTGCTGCTTTTCTACTTCTACCTGAATCATTTCATTTTCAAGGTCGACTGCAACCAGTTTTGCCTGGAATTTACGACGGTTGTCCACCGCACTGATCAGACGTAAGGCAACGGTCTGACCGATATAATCTGCCATTTGCTGAAGCTGGAAGAATGGACGGTCCCAGCCTGGAGACGACACTTCAAGTGCATATTCACCTGAAATCGGATCATGTACGTCTAGCATCGCGCCCACCTGTTGGGTAACGCGTACGCAGTCCTGCACACCAATTCCGCGGCCCTGCTCCACTTCACCGTCTTCATTGATGACCGGTTCAGCAGTTGGATCGACTGGCTTGTCGATATAAATACGTAATAGAGAACGTTTACCCTGAGGAACAAATTCGATTCCCCAAAGATCTACATTACAGGCTTCAACTGCAGGTGCAATCAAGTCCTGAAGTGCTTGAGTTTTATTTGATAGCTTCATTTACTCTCGTCATCTGGTGCGATTTTATGATCTATTTGACCACTACAAACCAATACAAACTATAGTAGTAGTGAAACATGGAGATATGACCAAATTTTGTCGACACTACACGATAGCCAATAAAAAAGGGCGTAAATCGCCCCAATTAATGCACAATTTCGGATTTTTTCAAATCCCACTGTGCAAAAAGGCCCACCATAGTTGTGAGCCTCTTTTAAGAAACTTGGTAGCGGGAGCTGGATTTGAACCAACGACCTTCGGGTTATGAGCCCGACGAGCTACCAGACTGCTCCATCCCGCATCAACGTGCAAAAATTATATACAAAAGACGATAAGTTTTCAATCAAAACTATCTCTATCGATATGTTGGTCTTTTGTCGCTGAAAAATTGGTAGCGCTCACTGGACTTTAATCCAACGATCTTCGAGATTTTATAAAGAGTTGAGCCCGACGAGCTTGCAACTGATTAAAATAACGAAATCACACTTTCCAAAAAGTGGTAGCGGGAGCTGGATTTGAACCAACGACCTTCGGGTTATGAGCCCGACGAGCTACCAGACTGCTCCATCCCGCATCAGCATACAAAAAACTTTTCAGTTCATAGAACTGCCTTTAAAGTTTGCATCTTTAAAGGATTGGTAGCGGGAGCTGGATTTGAACCAACGACCTTCGGGTTATGAGCCCGACGAGCTACCAGACTGCTCCATCCCGCAACAACATGCAAATAACTCTTCTCAACTTAAAACTGGTTTCAAGTTGCCTCTTTAAAGTTTGCGTCTTTATAAAAGGATTGATTGGTAGCGGGAGCTGGATTTGAACCAACGACCTTCGGGTTATGAGCCCGACGAGCTACCAGACTGCTCCATCCCGCAACAACAGAAGTTTTTTTTAGCTGCATACACCAACTTATGTTCTGGATTATAAGTTGGTGCGGAAGGGGGGACTTGAACCCCCACGCCCGAAAGCACTACCACCTCAAGGTAGCGTGTCTACCAATTCCACCACCACCGCAGCTGCAGGCATTCTATTCGCATCATGCACAAAAAGAAAGCCTTTGGCGAAATTATTCACCAGTTTTTGGTGCAGTTGGTGAAGTTTCAGTCGATTGAGCAGGTGCAGTCTGAGTCGTTGGAACGCTATTCAGAGTATAAGCATCTGTGGTCTGCTTTTTAGCAAATACCGCTAAAGTCAAGCTGGTAATAAAGAACAATGCCGTAAATACTGCAGTCAAACGGGTCAGGAAATTACCTGAACCTGAAGCACCAAAAACAGTCGCAGCACCGCCACCACCGAAAGATGCACCAGCATCTGCACCTTTACCATGCTGAACTAAAATCAAGACAATCATCAAAATCGCTAAGATAATATGTACTACCAGCACAAAAGTTTGCATGCTGAACTCCTAATTATTGTGTATTTGCAAATGCCTGGGCAATTTTATGAAATGACTCGGCATTAAGTGATGCACCACCCACCAGTGCCCCATTGATATCAGGACAGGCTGCCAACTCTACTGCATTTTCAGGTTTAACACTACCACCATACAGAATTGCAGTGGTTTCACCATAACCAGTAATCTGTTTTAGACCTTGACGGATCTGAGCATGCATCGCTTGTGCATCTTCCGGAGAAGCAGTTTTACCAGTACCAATCGCCCAGATCGGTTCATAGGCAATTACAATATTTTTCCATTGCTCTGCTTCAACTACAGCCGCGATATCACAGATTTGCTGCAATACCACAGCTTCCGCCTGACCGGCTTCACGCTGTTCCAGACTTTCACCTACACAATAAATCACAGTCAAACCTGCATTTAAAGCATTTTTGATTTTGGTATTGAGAATCTCTCGTGACTCACTAAAGATTTCACGACGTTCAGAATGTCCTACCAGAACATAACCAATACCCCTGTCTGCCAGCAATTCTGCACTCACTTCACCCGTATAGGCGCCCATGCCTGCAATACGAGATACATCCTGAGCAACGGTATAAACCGGACGAACGGCAGAATCCAATTCAGCCTGAACCTGAGTCAGTGCAATTGCTACAGGTGCTACGCCTAAATGACACTTTTCTGCTGAAATCGGTGTAGATTCAAGTAAATCTTTCACCCCACGAAGCAATGTCTGCGCATCTGTCTGCAGCGGGTTCATTTTCCAGTTACCCACTACCCATGGGGTAATCGTCGACAACGACATAAACAACCTATTCTGAATACCTATCTTTAATTGGGCACATTCTACACGGAATTAGAAAATTTGAAGAAGAGTTTTCTTGCGGCATTTTCAGTGCCAGGTCTGTTCAAACTGCTCATTTTTTGTTATCACTTAAGATTATGGGGATCACTTCTTAGGATTCATTCAGTATTTTGAATATTAATGCGAAGAAGGCAGCATTTTACGCTATGGTAATTTTACGCAAGCAACGTATAATTTTGATAAAGCAATTAAAACAATTTTGATTCACGGGCATATTAGAGCATGACAGCAATTCAGGGATCTCCAAGATTTACGGGGTTTATTCGTCGACTTGTCGATGAAGGGGTTATATCTGCAGAAGATATGCAGGGTGCTTTGAGCAGTGCCAAAAAAGATAAAATTGATATTGTTCCCTATCTGATTGAACATCACCGCCTCTCGCCAACCAAAATCGCAGAAACGATTTCTCTTGAATTCGGTGAACCGCTATTTGACATCAGTGCTTATGATCCTGCCCTGATCGTACGCGAAGATTTTGATGAAAAGATTATTACCAAACACCGCGTACTGCCGATCTTTAAAAATAGCAATATTCTGTTTATCGCGACCAGTAACCCGACCAATATAGAGGCAATTGATGCCGTTCGTTTTGCGACCAAACTCAACATTGAAACCATCATTGTTGAACATAATAAACTCGAAAAACTGATCGAGCAGAATTTTACTGAAGAAAGCACCTTTGACTTTGATGATGATTTTGATCTAGATGTTGATATCGATAGCTCTGACCCGAATAAAGATGATGAGAATGACAATAAAGGTGATGAAGCACCAATTGTTAAATATATTAATAAGTTACTGATTGATGCAATCCGTATGGGTGCATCTGATTTACACTTTGAACCTTATGAAAAAATGTACCGTGTGCGTTACCGTGTCGACGGGGTCTTGCGTCAAATCGCCACGCCACCTTTACAGCTTGCAACACGTCTGGCTTCACGTCTTAAAGTTATGTCACAAATGGATATTTCCGAGAAGCGTGTGCCTCAAGATGGCCGGATCAAGTTAAAACTCTCTAAAAATAAGGCTATCGATTTCCGTGTCAACTCACTCCCAACCCTGTTTGGGGAAAAACTGGTACTGCGTATTCTGGATCCATCGAGTGCCATGCTGGGAATTGATGCTTTGGGGTATGAGCCTGATCAAAAAGCCTTATTTATGGAGGCACTAGATAAGCCTCAAGGTATGCTCTTGATCACCGGTCCGACAGGCTCTGGTAAAACTGTATCTCTCTATACCGGTTTAAATATCCTAAATCGTGAAGACACGAATATTTCAACTGCTGAAGATCCAGTCGAAATTAACCTGCAAGGGATCAACCAGGTTAACGTCAATAATAAAGTCGGCCTAACCTTCTCTGCTGCATTGAAATCATTCCTGCGCCAGGATCCTGATATTGTCATGGTCGGTGAGATCCGTGACCTGGAAACTGCAGAGATTGCAATCAAGGCAGCACAAACAGGTCATATGGTGATGTCAACACTACATACCAACAGTGCACCAGAAACCTTGACCCGTTTACGTAATATGGGCGTGCCATCATTTAACATTGCCACCTCGGTGAATTTGGTGATTGCTCAGCGTTTGGCGCGTCGCCTTTGTCCACATTGCAAAAAACCGGCAGATATTCCACGTCAGAGCCTGCTTGAAATGGGCTTTAGCGATAATGATTTACAGAATCCGGAATTTAATATTTTTGAACCTGTCGGATGTAATGAATGTCGTGAAGGATATAAAGGTCGAGTCGGTATTTATGAAGTCATGAAAGTGACACCAGAGATTTCACGTATTATTATGGAAGATGGCAATGCAATTGAGATTGCCGAAGCTTCCGCACGCGCAGGTTTTAACAATTTACGCCGATCAGGGTTATTAAAGGTAATGCAGGGGGTGACTTCTCTTCAGGAAGTCAATCGTGTTACCAGCGAATGATCAGGTGCTGCTATAAAATAAGGATAAACTCATGGCTTCAGTGAAAAAAGGTCAAATGATGCCGACCTTCACCTATGAAGGGGTAGACCGTAAAGGTATAAAGATTAAAGGGGAAATACCTGCACGTAACCTCGCCTTGGCCAAGGTCACGTTGCGTAAGCAGGGTATCAGTATCAAGAGTATTCGAGAAAAAAAGAAGAATATTCTTGAAGGCCTGATGAAGAAAAAAGTGACCACACTGGATATCACCATTTTTACCCGTCAGCTTGCTACCATGATGAAAGCCGGTGTACCACTCGTACAAGGCTTTGAAATTGTGGCGGAAGGCCTTGAAAATCCTTCAATGCGCGTGGTTGTACTCGGGATTAAAGGTGAGGTTGAAGGCGGAAATACCTTTGCAGGTGCACTGCGCAAGTATCCTCAATACTTTGATAAGCTATTCTGTTCGCTGGTTGAATCCGGTGAACAATCCGGTGCTTTAGAGACCATGCTGGATCGTGTTGCGATTTATAAAGAAAAAAGTGAACTGTTAAAGCAGAAAATTAAAAAAGCCATGAAATACCCAGCAACAGTGGTTGTTGTTGCAATTATTGTTACGATTATTTTGATGGTTAAAGTCGTTCCAGTTTTCCAGGATCTCTTCTCGTCATTTGGTGCAGACTTGCCAGCATTTACAAAAATGGTAGTCAATATGTCTGAATGGATGCAGAAATACTGGTTCCTGCTGATCATTGGGATTGGTGTAGTCATTACTGCTTTCCTGGAAGCAAAAAAACGCAGTAAAAAATTCCGTGATTTCTTGGATAAGGCTGCACTAAAAGCACCTATCTTCGGTGATCTGGTTTATAAAGCGATTATTGCTCGTTATAGTCGTACTCTGGCAACGACTTTTGCTGCTGGTGTTCCATTAATTGATGCACTGGAATCAACTGCAGGCGCTACAAATAATGTAGTTTATGAAGATGCGGTAATGAAAATTCGTGAGGATGTTGCTACTGGCCAACAACTGCAATTCGCCATGCGTGTTACCAATAAGTTTCCTTCTATGGCCGTGCAAATGGTCTCGATTGGTGAAGAATCTGGTGCACTAGATGCCATGCTGGATAAAGTTGCGACCCATTATGAAAATGAAGTCGACAATGCCGTTGATGGTTTGACCTCCATGATGGAGCCATTGATTATGGCCGTTCTTGGTGTGCTTGTAGGTGGTCTTGTTATTGCAATGTACCTGCCAATTTTCCAGATGGGTTCAGTGGTTTAATGCAAGATCTTATTTTATATTTCACTCAAAACCCGACTGCGCTCTATATTGCAGTCGGGCTTTTTAGTCTCTGTATCGGTAGTTTCCTGAATGTCGTAATTTACCGCACCCCTAAAATGATGGAACAGGAATGGCGTAACGACTGCCAGCTGTTTTTACACCCTGATCAACCGATCATTGATGAAAGCAAGCTCACATTAAGCAAACCTGCGTCGACCTGTCCAAAATGTCATACACCAATTCGCTGGTATCAAAATATCCCCGTGATCAGCTGGCTGGCTCTTCGCGGCAAATGTGCGAATTGTCAAAATCCAATTAGTGCCCGTTATCCATTCATTGAAATTCTAACAGCAGTTTGTGCATTGACCGTTTTGGCTGTATTTGGTCCTACAGTACAAATGTTGTTCGGTCTGGTGCTGACTTATATTCTCATTGCACTAACCTTTATTGACTTTGATACCCAGCTGCTTCCAGATCGCTATACCCTTCCACTTGCAGCTTTAGGCTTAGGGGTGAATAGCTATGCAATTTACACCTCACCAACTTCAGCCATCTGGGGTTATATCATTGGCTTTCTGTGTTTATGGGTCGTGTACTACCTGTTCAAAATAGTAACTGGTAAAGAAGGCATGGGCTATGGTGATTTTAAATTGCTGGCTGCACTAGGTGCCTGGATGGGACCGTTAATGTTGCCACTAGTTGTATTATTGTCATCACTCGTCGGTGCAATCATTGGCATTATCCTGCTAAAAGTGCGTAAGGAAAATCAGCCTTTTGCTTTTGGTCCCTATATTGCCATTGCCGGCTGGATCGCTTTCCTGTGGGGCGAGCAGATTATGAAAGTCTATTTAGGTCAATAATTTGAAATTTATACTAGGTCTGACAGGTGGTATTGGCAGCGGCAAATCTGCTGCCAGTCAATGGTTTGAACAACATGGTATTGTGGTCGTGGATGCTGATGTTGTGGCACGCGAGATTGTCGAAGTCGGTCAGCCAGCACTGCTACAAATTCAGCAAGCTTTTGGTGACTGGGTATTACAGAAAGATGGAACCTTAAACCGTCGTGCTTTACGCGAACATATTTTCCAATCCAATGATGCCCGTAGAATCTTAGAAAGCATTACTCATCCCGCAATTCGCCAATCAATTATTCAGCAATTACAGGATGCACAAAGTCCTTATGTGATTCTGGTGTCTCCCCTGCTGTTTGAAACCAATCAGCATGAACTTACCGACCATACCTTATTGATTGATGCTTCGATTGAGTTGCAGATCCAGCGTGCTGCACAGCGTGATGGTCAAAATATTGAACAGATTCACCGTATTATTGCTGCTCAGATGCCTCGTGAACAAAAACAGCAACTGGCGGATGATATCGTATTAAATGATGGCCATCTGGAGCACTTATATGCGCATCTACAGCCTCTCCATGAACAATATTTACAAAGAGCTCTGAATTAATAAAAAAAAGCAGTCATCAAGACTGCTTTTTTTGTTCTTCAAGTTTGATGGCCAAACTATCCTGATGTTGCAGCCAGCGCCATGGCTGCAAGGCACCGATTGCCATCCCGATCAGACCACAGACCATCGCCAGACTCAGCGTTTCATTCAACAAGGGCACTGCCAGAATAGCCGCAATAAAAGGTGCCAGATTGGTAATACTGCCTGCTTTAAATGCGCCAAGCCGCTTAATCGCTTCCACATAGGTTAGGGTTGCAATGATGACTACAAACACCCCGTGGAAAAGTGTTTGAAACAATAAATGTTGTGGCTCAGGTACAGTTAAATTTTTAGGTAAGAACAGTAAATAAATCGGCACATACACCACAGCCGACCAAATTGCCACGCCACACATGGCTTGCCAGGCAGACAGTTGATATTTACGTAACAAGACCGTAAATATCCCCCATAAAATCGCACTGATGAAAAACAGGACATCCCCTGCCCCAAAGGCCACACCTGTTTCCTGATACATCAGTACGCTCATCAGACACAGCACCGCGATCATAATGCTCAGACTGATCCAGGTATGTTTATCAAAAGCCTGATTCATCAGAAAATAAGCCATCACTGCGGTACACAACGGTATGCAGCCATTCAAGAAAATGGCGGCATGGGCAGTCGGCGCGTAATGGAATGCGCTATAAGCAAACAGGCAATACACCACTCCACCGATCATAGCCAGGATAAAAGATTCTTTTTTCAGTAAAAAAGAAGCCTCTTTACGATAGATTAAAATCGGCATGAGAATCAGAAAAGCCAGAGAGAAGCGTAGTGCGACAATATCCCAGGCACTGATCTGCCAGATTGCATTCAGGCGAGCGGTTAAAGTAAAACCGCCCCAGATACACATGGTCGTTAAGAGGAAAAAATAACCTTGTGCACGTGTGGATAATCTCATCAGGGATTAAGCATTACGCTGACGGCAAGCTTCATATAAAGCCATACCTGTTGCCACACTGACATTTAAACTTTGCAAGTTGCCCGCCATCGGAATATAGACCGTTTGATCACATTGACTTTGCGTAATTGGACGCAGACCAGTATCTTCCGCCCCCATTACCACACAGACACCAGTACCAGTAAAATCAAATTGCTGAATCGGTAATGCTTTCTCATCCAGCATAGTCCCCACAACGCGGACATTAAAGTCGTCTTTGATCTGACCCAAAGTACGTGCCAGATTGGTCACCTGAATAAATTTAACTTTCTCGGCACCACCGGCTGCGACTTTACGCGCTGTCGGTGTCAAACTTGCAGAACGGTCACGTGGCACGATTACAGCCACAACACCCATGGCTGCTGCCGTACGGATACAGGCACCGAGATTATGCGGATCGGTGACTTGGTCAAGCGCTAATAAAAGTGCTTGCGAATCTTGTTTTAAAAGCTCTTCTAAATCTTTTTCATTTAAAGTTGGATGCGGACGCACTGCTGCTACCACCCCCTGATGGAACGGCAAACCTGCCAGTTTTTCCAGTTTGTCGCGACTAGCCTGTTGCACACTAATCCCAAATGGCTCAGCAAGCTCTAATACACGCTTTAAGCGTTGATCATCACGACCTTTCAGAGTAAACAGCGTCAGGACGCGTTCAGGCTCAAGCTCCAGTAATGACTCAACTGAATGTACGCCATAAAAATACTCAGGTTTAGCCATGAACGACCTCTAAATTAATTTGGGAAATATGCTGCAAAAGAAAAATCCTGCAAAGCCAGCTTCACAGGATTTCTGTATAAATTAAGTTTAACCGATTCGGCAGAAAATTTCCTGATCAGCTTCAGTCCGGTTAGGGAGATGAAATAATAAAATCAGCCTTCAAAATGACAAACGTAATCTAATACATCATCAGTTTCGATTTTAAAACGGCTATTGCCTGGCACGTAGAAAGACTGGCCAGCACGGAACAGTTCGCTTTCTTCGCTATCTGCAATCTGCACACGGCACTCACCGGAAATGATTTCCATACGCTCAGGCACATGTGTTTCAAATGTAAGTGGGGTTTCAGTCGGTAGAATGACTCCCAGGGTTTTTTTCGTACCATCTTCAAACTGAACCACATGGCTGATGCACAGACCGCCAAAATATACATTTGATTTCTTAAGTACTGAAACATGGTCAAACTGAGCTGACATCCGTTTATCTCCAGAGCACGGGTTTTATAATATTGGAATGGCTGTAGTTTAAATGCGCACTCCTAACTAATCAATCGAAGTTTGCCTGGCTCAGCTTAAAATTTTCTGTATATATTTTGTACATATACTCAATAAGCAAATATATAAAATAAAGTGATTTAAAGGAGGATGAACAATTCTGCAATGCAAAATCAAATTTAGTAGGATTCGCTGAACTATAGGGAGTAATCAATTTTGTGGGAAGATTGACCTGCTTTAGTCGTGCATACTGACAATACTACAAAATCTGCTTGTATCATTGACCATAATATAAGATAGAATCAAAGGGTTTCATCCTGATTTATAATGACATACATGATCTGATGCATATCAGATCCTACTTGATTTCAATCAAACTTTTCGCAGCTTGGATGCGTGTATGCTGACACATTTAACTCTGATCAACTTTGCCTTAGCTGACCACCTGGCCCTTGATATTCATCAAGGTTTTAACGTGCTCACCGGCGAGACCGGCGCTGGTAAGTCTTTGTTGCTGGATGCCCTCTCGGCCTGTCTGGGTGAACGCACCGACACCAACTATGTGCGCTATGGTTCAGAAAAAGCCGATGTGACAGCAACCTTCAGTTATCAGGATAATAGTCCCGAAGCGCTTTGGCTAAAAGAACATGAACTGGATGATGAGTCGGGTGAAATCCATCTACGTCGGGTGATTTTTGCTACAGGTCGTAGCAAGGCGTGGATTAATGGCCGTCCTAGCAGTCTGTCTGAACTGAAAGAAATTGGCCGTTTGCTGGTACAACTGTATAGCCAGCACAGCCAGCAACAGCTATTGGAGCCACCTTACCCGAAACACTGGTTAGACCGTTATTATAATTTTTATGAGCCCGCCCAGGCAGTTCGTGATGCATACAGTACCTGGCATAAAAATATCCGCCAGCATCAGGCAGCGCTTGATGCTCAAGCCACCCGCAAACAGCGCATGGAAACACTGGAACTGCAGCTCGAAGAACTTGAAGATGTAGTACAGATTGATTATCAGGAAATTGAACAGGAATTTGATCGTCTCTCTCATCATGAAGCGATCATGCAGGACTGTGTCTATAGTCTGAATGGCTTAGATGAAGCGGAACAGAATATTAATCAGGAGCTTTCTTCTATCCTGCGTCGTGTAGAGTCCCATGCTGGTCGCAGTGAGCAGCTTTCTGAAATCTACACCTCTTTGCTCAATGCGCAGAGTGAAATTGAAGATGCTACAGCCAACCTGCGTCATTTTATGGATCGTCAAAGTTTTGATCCTGAACGTATGGAAGAGCTGAATTCACAACTTGAAGTGTTTCACCGTCTGGCACGTAAATACCGTACCCAACCCGAATTATTAAAGGAAGAGTATGAAACCTGGCAGGCTGAACTAGCGCAATTGCATCAACTCGAAGATCCAGAAACATTGGCAGAACAAGTCGAATTGTCTTATCAGGAGTTTCTGGCCAAAGCACAGCATCTGGATGAGATTCGTCGTGAAGCAGCTGGCCCATTGGCGAAACAACTGACAGAACAGGTCAAACAGCTTGCCCTGCCAGAAGCTTATTTTGAATTTAAATTTGAACCACTTGATGAACCGAGTAGTGAAGGCTTGAGCTTTATTCAGCTGTTATTTACTGCCAATAAAGGTATTCCGGCACAGCCGTTGGCACGTGTGGCATCCGGTGGTGAACTGTCCCGTATTGCACTGGTAATGCAAGTGATGAATGCTGAAAAAACTGAAGCTGAAGTTCTGGTCTTTGATGAGATTGATGTTGGCATTAGTGGGGGTACGGCGGAAATTGTGGGACGTCTGTTGGCCGATCTGGCGCAGCATGTACAAATTCTGTGTATCACCCATCAGGCACAGGTTGCAGCACAGTCTGATCAACATCTGCTGGTGAAAAAGCAGCAAACCGATCCGGCTAGCAGCACAATTCTTGATCTAGAAGAAGATGAACGTATTCAAGAGCTTGCACGAATGACAGGCGGCGTGGAAATTAATGAAACAACACTGCAACACGCGCGTCAATTACGTCAGTTAAAGTTTCAGCATGTTTAAAAATATTACAATGCTCACAAAAAACTGTTGGTGAATTAACAAAGCTCTAGTAAGTTAAAGGTGAAGATCACACGATTTCTTTGCCAAGAAATTGATTTTAAGGAGAAGCTTTTCGGTGAACAAACAATATTTGACACACCGTTGTCTGATTGCTCCACCAGAAATGCGTGACGATTTTTTTGCCAACACGGTCATTTATCTCGCACGACATGACGAAGATGGAGCGCAAGGCATCATTATCAATCGACCTGCAGGCATTCAGATCAAAGAATTATTGAATGATCTTGAAATCGAAGCAGATAATGTCAATCCTCATGAAGTGTTGCAAGGTGGCCCATTGCGACCTGAAGCTGGTTTTGTGTTGCACACTGGTCAGCCTACCTGGCATTCTTCAATTGCCGTTGGCGAAAATGTCTGTATCACCACATCCAAGGACATTCTAGATGCCATCGCCCACAACCAAGGTGTCGGACGTTACCAGATTGCACTTGGCTATGCCAGCTGGGGTAAAGGCCAGTTGGAAAAAGAAATTGCTAAAGGTGAGTGGCTGATCTGTGAATCGGATATGGATTTAATTTTTAATTTACCTTATGACGACCGTTGGGATGCTGCCTATAAAAAGATGGGCGTAGATCGAAACTGGTTGTCTTCTGAGATTGGACATGCCTGATGTAAACGCGCCACAGATGATTATGGCGTTTGACTTTGGTACACAAAAAATGGGCATGGCGGTTGGACAATCCCTGATTGAAAGTGCCAACCCTCTTGCTTTATTTCCCATGAAAGATGGAATTCCCAATTGGGATACATTACTGAAAATCGTCAAGCAATATCAACCGACTTTATTTTTAGTCGGTCTACCGCTGAATATGGATGATACAGAATCTGAACTTTCTGCGCGTGCACGTAAATTTGCCCGCCGTTTACGTCATCAAACCAATATTGAAACCTTGATGGTCGATGAACGTCTCACTACACGTGAAGCGCGGGATGAATTAGAGAGTTATCAGACTCAAGGCCGAGCTAAAAAGTTAGCGGCTGACAGTATTGCAGCAGCGCTATTTATTGAAAGCTGGTATCGACATCCGGTCGGAGTGAATCCTTAAAATAAAAAGCATCCAGATGGATGCTTTTTTAAATGGATAGGTGAAACAATAAATCTTAAATAAATACGCATGTAATCTTGCTCCTTATATATTTCTAATTTTCGGGATAAAAATAGCGAAAGGTCAGATTGATCCTTGGTGTAATGACTTTCGTGGTCTTGGTAATTTGATGTTTCCAGAACTGCTGGGTTTGCCCACGCATCACAATCAGCTGCCCACTTTGAAGCAGCAACTCTACCAGATCCCCAGTATAGTTATGTTTAAAACGCATTTTGCGGGTAGTACCAAAACTTAAAGAAGCAATGACAGTTTCATGCCGTTTTGACATCAAGCTGGCTTCATTATCATTATGCCAGCCCATGCCTTGCTGACCATGTTCATACAGGTTGGCCAGACAGGAATTAAAGGGATGACCTACCTGCTGTTCAATATGCTGTTTCAATCTCAATAGTGCTGGCTGCCAGATATGGGCTTTCTTCAAGCTGCCCGAATAATGGTATTGGTAATTTGCATCACCATACCAGGCAATTTTACGGGCAGTGACATGGTGCTTGCCAAAAAGGAAAACCTCATCCTGCTCCCAAGCCAGATGCTGCAAAAAATAGTCGAGATATTTCTGACTTTGCCCTCCATTCAAAATCAGACCATGGTCTTCTACTACCCCGTCACAGGGCAAAAGATTGGTTTGAGGCTGGGGTGAAAACAAATCCAGTGTCATGTCAGTTTCATTCTCTTTAGAGCTTTTATCCTGTCATTTTCGCTTTCTGCACACAACTAAAATTGCACAAATCAATACAAATCAGCTTCTTGTGAATGATCATTCAGGGGCATAAACTTGTTTTAACTTTCACAATAAAAATAATACTGCATGGATCTTTGGCAACTCTTTCACAAGCTGCGTCCCTTTGTCCGTCCTTACCGGCTGCTGGTGATTGCGACCCTGATATTGACCCTGATCGGTTCATTTACCGCTCAGGTCAACGCGATCACTTTGCAATATGCAGTCGACAGTATCAATAAGCTGCTTGAAGCAGGTGAAGGACTGAATGAGGGCTGGCATATCCTGATTACCATTTCAGCGATCTTGCTGGTGAAAGAAGTGATTAATGCTTTTGTGCAGTTTGGACAAAAATTCTATGGGGAAAAGTTGCGAATTTTTGTATCTCAGGATCTGGCACAAGGCATTATTGAAAAGTTTCTGACCTATCGATTGGCTTTTTTTAATCAGGACAATAACCAGGCCGGTAAATTGCAAACCCGTATTGACCGTGGCATTGGCTCACTGACGCGTCTGGTGCAGATCTTCTTCATTGATATTCTGCCGCTATTTACCAGCGCGATTGTAGCTTTAGGCCTGATGTACTATGCCAATATTTATGTGGGGATGGTAGCCACGGCGATTGTACCAATTTACTTCTGGCTGACCTACAAACAGGCACAAAAACTGGGCGGCTGGCGCCGTAGTTTAAGAGATGGTCGCGAGAAAAAGAGTCAGGGCATTCTCAGTATTATTAACTCGATAACCGTAATTAAATCCTTTAACCGTGAGTCGATTGAGTCCGAAAAGCAGCTCGGCCTACAGCGTGAATTGACCGATAATCAGATGAAAACCCGTCAAACCAGTTTTCTGTTTGATGGTCTGAAAACCTTTATTGAGCAGATTGGCATCGTCCTTATCATTATTCTGACCGCTTATTTTGTGCTTGCTGGTCAGATGAGTATTGGCATGATCATGTACCACGTGTTGTTGTTTAATAATGTCTCGGCGCCAATCCGTTCGTTGCACCGGATTTATGATGAAGTCAATGATGCCATGATCTATTCCGAGAGCTTCTTTAATATTCTGGAAGCAGATCATGAAATTGAATCCAGTGGACAGCAGAAACCACCTGTTCAGGGCAAATTTCAGCTGAGCCATGTCGAATTCTATTATCCGAATGGACACCATGCACTGAAAGATATCAATATGGAAATCCGCCCTAACAAGATCACTGCACTGGTCGGTTTATCGGGTGCGGGTAAATCCACTTTGATTAGTTTACTGGATAAATTTTATGAACCACAGCAAGGCAAGATCACCTTGGATGGTATTGATCTTCAGGATTATGACACCCAATATTTACGTGATCATATTGGCTTGGTTCTACAGAAAAATCATATTTTCCAGGGCACGATTTTTGACAATATCCGTTATGGCAAGACCAGTGCCAGTATGCAAGATGTCATTGAAGCTGCGCAGAAAGCTTCGATTCATGAACAGATCTTACAGTTGCCCAATGGTTATGATTCCGATGCCTTGCAGCTTTCTGGTGGACAGCAGCAGCGCATTGCCTTGGCACGCATGTTCCTGAAAAATCCGCCAATTATTTTTCTGGATGAACCGACTGCCAGCCTGGATGCCATTGCTGCTGAACAGATCAAGCAGAGTCTGGATCAGATCAAGCAAGGTCGTACCGTGATTATTATCTCGCATAGCCTGTCACAGATTATTGATGCGGATTATACCTACGTGATGAAAGAAGGCGCGATTGCTGAACATGGCGAGCATGATCAGCTTTATCATCAGGACGGCGTGTATAAGCAAATCTTTGACGCGATGGCAAAGAGCCTCAATATTGAAAAGATTGCCAAGACCTTTGAGGAGGATTCAGAAGAGGAAACACATAGTTAAAAAGCTGAAAAAGTTCTATTCCCTCAAACATAGATCTAAAGAAAAAGCGGCCTAATAGACCGCTATTCAGCAAACCAGTTCACTTTGCCTAAAAGCGTAAAATCCACTCACCTCGAACATAACGATAGTTATAATCTGGCCCATAGAAAGAAGCACTGCGGTTATATCCGGCATTCAGGCGTAAAAACTGCTCACTACGTACAGGACTTTGTAAGTTCAATTCAAATAATCGTGTGTTCTGACTAGCATCATCATTAATTTTTTCACGGCCTAGCCCGGCAGTAATACCGGTGGTCCATCCGGAAATACGTTTACGCCAGCCAATAGCAAACATGCTTTCTTGATAATCTTTCGGATTGAAGTACTCGCCCCCTACATCCGTCTCACTACTGCGATAAGTGCGATATCGGGCTTGCAATGTCAGGCCTAGGTCAAGTGAAGGCTGATAGATAAGCCTAACTCGTCCATGATCACGGCGGTTATCATCTGAAAAGAGCTGTGAACCCGCTACTCCTACTACGGTAACATGATCTCCCAGACCTTGATCCAGTGCAGCACCCACAAAAGTAAAATGTGTTCCATGTTCTAAAGCAGCTTGGGTTTCAACCCAATCTCGGTTAGCAAAAACTTCAATAGCTGTCTTTTCTGCAAGAAGCGTACGATAACTACCATCGAAAGTTAATAAAGTATGATCACCTTGCTCGAATAGCCCCGCTTCTAAGACCCAGCCATTAGCGGTAGCAGATTCAATATCACGTCCAATAAATGAGATCTTCTGACCATCTTGTTTCCAGTCATCAGCTCTATATTGATAAGCACTGCCACGTACCCCTAAATAATGATCAGCATCTTCATATTGAGGCAAAAATTCTGCTGATAATTTACGAGTCTGGAAACCTTCGCTATCGTCACTGAAAAAGAATTCAGTTCCAGCCGCATGCTCTTTTCCAATTTTATCTTCTTGTAATACATCTGCATAATTACTGGTACTCGTCATACTAATGATTAAAGCAACACCATACAGACAGATTTTATAACTTCTCATTTTATTTTGTCCCCCAGGTTTTTCTTGTTCTGAAAACTTCATCCAGATATCCTAAAATACTGGCGGGTTGTAGCAGAAAACTATAGGTCAGCACATACAGTAAGAAACCAACAAAATTTTTTCTTACTTTGAGATCTAAATCTTTGAACATGCTCCGCTCAATCTTGTAATTAAGTAGACCAAGTAGGAATGCCAGTGGCAATAGTGCAAGAGTCATAATCCCAACGATCCAATAGTGTCCAAAGCATGCCAAGATGAGCCCCGGGATAAAGCCAAAAGTAAAAGCAATATCTAACCAGGGAAAAAATAAATTCCAATGAATAAAAAATGTAGACAATCTTGGTTTAATTAAAATAGCGGGATGTTTGATAAAGGCTTCGATCATACCACGTGCCCAACGCTGACGTTGTTTGACAAAGACTTTAAGAGTCATGGGTGCATTGGTAAATAAACAGGCGTCCTCACAATGCCCAACACGATAGCCTGCTTTCAATAAAGCCCAGGTCAGCACAATATCCTCACCTACACATTCAGGCCATCCTCCCACCTCAATTAATGCATCACGGTCATAAATAGAAAAAGCACCTTGAGCAACCAAAGTTCCTTGATATAAAGATTGCAAACGTTTAGTAGCAGCGATGCCCAGAAAATAATCCCATTCCTGTACCTTGGTAAGCATATTCTCACGAGAATTACGCACCAGAATCTTGCCGGCCACAGCACGTGTATTAGGGGGATCTAACTTGTAGCGCTCAACAATATTAATTAATGCCACTTTATGTAAGTAAGAGTCAGCATCAACAGTAATGATAAGATCATGTTCGGCAATTTTTAAACCTTGATTTAATGCATTTGCTTTACCTGCATTTTTCTTTAAATCCAGCAAGGCTAGCCAAGGATATTTGGCTTCAGCCTGTCGAACAATATCTGCTGTATTATCTTGGGAGCCATCATTGATAACAATTACTTGTAATGGTCCTGGATATTTTTGCAGAGCAATACTGACCAGTGTATCTTTAATTGAGGCAGCTTCATTATAGGCAGCAACCAGCATTGTAATCCCAGGATAAACGGGTAAAGGTTCTCGCTTCGGTCTTCGATCCATCAGCAGACTAAAAGCTGCAAATGAATTCATAAAACCAGGAATAATAGCTATACCATATACGAAAAAAATAGCCGCAAATTGACCAATGTAGTTACTCAGATCATCTATCCAATCTTGAGCGATCCATATTGAAAATCCTGCCCAGAAGCAGGCACCAATAAATGCTACAACGAACTTAAGCTGTACAGTAAAGTAAAGCCCAGACCCTGCTTTTTTATTTTCATCTATGATCATAGATTTTTTCTTCAATGCGTGAATTTGCTTAATAGGATGCCTAAACCATCCTAAATAGAATTAATTATGTGATCAGAAGAAATGCGGATATTTTCTTATATAAATATCTGTTGCATTAAATATGCCTGCGTGAATTCAAGAACTACTTCACACTTTCAAGGGAGATTGGATCACATTTCGCACAATTGTACGCTTTTTTGTATTATTTTTTTATTAAAAAATATATTTTTTGTAACTTTTACATTAGTTTATTCTTAAAAAATTATTAACATTTAAATGATTCACTATCTTAAACAAATAATTAGGATTTCATTTTTATTAATTTATAATAAAAATTTACTATAAATTGACTTCTCTTTATAGCTTTATTTATCTGGAAAATTAACGCTGCATCGAACCGTATTAGAGAGAAATCCCCCAGTCCTAAAGTACTACAATAATGAAAGTAGGGTGGCAATCTATTCAAAAGAGCTTGCTAGATTTTAGTTATATTCTACTAGCCAGGCATTCATTTCCGCTAGCTGCTGTTCATTGAGCTGCCCTACTGAGGCCTGCAACTGCAGCACATGAATTAGGTAATCATACTTAGCATTCAGATAATCAGTTTTGGCAGAAAAAGCATTACGCTGTGCCAGCAGCACATCCACCATAGCTTTCAGCCCTTCCTGATATTGTGCTCGGGATGCTTGGGAAACAGTTTCTGCTGATTCCATTGCCGCCTTGCGGGCATTCAGCTTGGCTTCATCTGTTTCCACCTGTAGATAAGACTGCTTCACATCGGTATTGGCTCTACGCATCGCAGCATCCAGCTGGGCATCGCTACGCTGCACCAGCACCCCTGCTTTTTGGATATTCTTACTGGTACGGCCACCGCTAAACAGATTCCAGTTGACCTCTACTCCGACCTGATCAAAGTCTCCATTCGAAGATAAAACGGTTTCTGGCGACTGTTTCAGATAACCATAAGTTGCCACTGCTTCAACTTGCGGATAACGTGCTGCTTCTTCAACACGTTTGGCATCTTCGGAATAACGCTTTTGCAGACGAGCCTGTAGAATTTCCAGGTTCTGGCTTTGTGCCAGTTCGGTCCAGGACTGGATATTGGCTGGTAATGGTTTCTGGAACTGGAAATCATTGCGTAGGACCGCCAGATTATCCTGATAAGGACCAATTAACTGCGCCAGTTGCTCCTGTGCCAACACCAACTGTACTTGTGTGGCGATTCGGTTAGCCTGGGCACTCTGATATTGGGCATTGGCTTCGCTGACATCACTGCGTGCAACCAGACCTTCTTTGAGTTTGGCATTCATCATGCGCAACTGTTCAGCCAGCGCCTGCTCTTCCTGTAAATAGGCACTGGTCAGGGATTGCTGACGCAGTACATTAAAATAAGCTTCCGCTACCTGCAAAATATGCTGCTGCTTCTGCAGACGCAAATTGACTTCACTCAGTTCTACTGAGGTTTTGACCTGCTTGTAGCCTTGCCAGGCATCCCAGCGAAACAAAGGTTGACGCGCAGTCACAGCAATCTGTCGGGTGGTTGTACTTGAACCCTGTAATTCCCCAAATTCCGCAGGCAAGCCTTGTGTTCCAGAATTATCAGTCGACTGGTTTTTTCGGGTCACATTTCCCGACAGGCTTACAGTTGGAAGTAAATTACCGCTGGCAATTCCAAGATTCAGCTGGTCGGCTTCATATTGCAGCACATTGGCCTGCCAGTTTGGATCATTCTGTTTGGCACGCTCATAAGCCTCAACCAAGTCCAGTGCCCATACGGCAGAACTTGAACACAATAGGCTGGCACTAAGGATGAATTTTATCTTCATTTATAATGTGAATCCCTAACTGCTGCATCGTCATACATAACAAAATATAGCCAAATGCTTGAATCTTAAAGTGATACAAATATTACTTGTCTATTCCTAAACTTACGTATGATTTTTATTAATTTTTTAATTCAAATAAGTGAATTTATCCTATATTGATTCACATTTTTGAATCGATGACAACAGCTTAACAAACAGCTTCACAATACTAAACAGTCTGTTGGCACAAGATGTATACAATAGGCGCATTCCCCGCTGTTATTCATTATTTGTATCAGAGCATAGAGTTATAGTGTCTACACGTTTTTCCTCAATTTTAGTTGCCAGCTGCCTTGCCCTGTTGCTGTTGCTGATGCTTGCCTGTCAGCAGCCCAAACAGCCGCAGGTCGAAATTGAGCCTGCTGAAACCAGTGTCAAGAAAAATACTGCAACTCAAGATTTTAGCCTGATGTGCCAGAATATTGAAAAACAGATGGCTGAAATTGATGACCAGCGCACGACTTTTGCGCTTGAGCAGATCAATCAGAATCTTAAAGTGTGTCTGCCACTGTTAGAGCATAAACAGCAAAAAAACCTGATGCGTCATGCCAATGCCATGTATAGCCGTTTCCTGAAAGTTGAAAGAACACCAGCCCAGCAACGTGCATTTGAACAATATGCGCTGGAAATGGCTCAACATCCGACTATTCAGCAAAGTCATTTTGTTGAACTGACTGCCCGTGACCAGTACCTGCTTAAACATAAGGGACAAGCATATGTCGAAGTGGTGGAGCAAGGAGAACAGCAACTGACTTATCGTCGTAGTCCTGAATATTTGGCTCGTATCTTTGCACCTTATCTCCCGGCAGCAGAACGTGCTTTTATTGAAACCTTGTCTCAGCAGAATCTTGAACCGGTATTCACGCAACAACGCTTAATGATTGAACCTGCTGAAATTGCTGCGCGTATTCTGGACTGGGAGGATTATCTCAAACGTTTTCCGCAAAGCCCTTACCAGAAAGATGCCGAATATCTGCTACAGCAATATAATTACTTCCTGTTTCATGGCATGAATAGTGCGCCAATTTCCCAGGATTATCGGGATCGTTATGCCGTTGATCACAGCCATCTGGAAACCATTATCGGCCTGTCTAAAGGAAATGAAGGCGGTATCACTTCCAAGGCACAACGCTTTGTAGAGTTTCTGGATATGAATGAAGAGCAGCGCAAACAGGTGCTTGACAGCGAATATCAGAACCGTTCAGCCTGGGAACAGATTGCCCATTATTCCGGAATTCAGATGCCAGCCCAAGACTATAAAAAAGACTGTTTCAGGGACGCCATCTGTTTATAACAGCCTTTTTTCCCTGAAATCTTTACTGCATATTTCTGCTAGAAAGTAGCGCATCACGTCTACTTTTTATTCCCTAACTATTATATGATCGCCTGAGCTTGACGGAGCGCGAGTAATCACTCGCTGAGATCACCAAAATAGCCTTTTAAAGTGCAATTTGATGGTGAGTACCGTTGAACCTGATCAGGTTAAGACCTGCGTAGGAATCAAGCCTCTAAAAACTTAAAGCCCTCTTTCTATCTATAAGATAGATCCGCCTGCGTTTTTGGTCGTGCTTGATTCGTTGATGTCATTCTAAGGATCATTGCCATGAACCAATTAACGAATCTCTCCACTCCCGCAACCGATGCTCATCATGAGCAGGAAGCTCGAGATCTCACCCGTATTTTACCAGCTTCCCGCAAAATCTATATTCAAGGTTCACGCCCTGATATTCAGGTGCCAATGCGTGAAATCTCACTGACAGATACCCCGACTGGCCTGGGCGGTGAAAAAAATCTACCTTTAATGGTGTATGACACGTCTGGTGCTTATACCGATCCTGCAATCACGATTGACCTGAACAAAGGTCTGCCGCATGTACGCGAAAGCTGGATTGAACAGCGTGGTGATAGCGAAGTACTAGAAGACTTAAGTTCCGAATTTGGTCGCCAGCGCCTACGCGATATCCGTACTGCCAATATCCGCTTTGCGCATATTCAAAAACCCCGTCGTGCCAAACGCGGTCACAATGTCAGCCAGATGCACTATGCCAAGCAAGGCATTATTACACCGGAAATGGAATACATTGCCATTCGTGAAAACCTGCGCCAGCGTGAAGGGGTCGACATGCGCCAGCATGCCGGACAGAACTTTGGTGCGAAAAACCTGACCGAAATCACGCCAGAATTCGTACGTCAGGAAGTGGCAGCGGGTCGTGCCATTATTCCAGCCAATATCAACCACCCTGAATGCGAACCGATGATCATCGGGCGTAATTTCCTGGTCAAGATTAATGCCAACATCGGTAACTCGGCACTGGGTTCATCCATTGAAGAAGAAGTTTCAAAAATGACCTGGGCAACCCGCTGGGGTGCTGACACGATTATGGATTTGTCTACAGGTCAAAATATTCATGAAACCCGCGAATGGATTATCCGTAACTCCCCTGTGCCAATCGGTACTGTGCCAATTTATCAAGCGCTGGAAAAAGTGAATGGTGTAGCCGAAGACCTGACCTGGGAAATCTTTAAAGATACCTTAATTGAGCAGGCCGAACAGGGCGTGGATTACTTCACCATACATGCTGGCGTGTTATTACGTTATGTCCCACTGACTGCGAACCGTCTGACCGGGATTGTATCACGCGGTGGTTCAATCATGGCGCAATGGTGTCTGGCCCATCATCAGGAAAACTTCCTGTATACCCATTTCGATGAGATCTGCGAAATCATGAAAGCCTATGACGTCTCGTTCAGTCTGGGAGATGGCCTGCGTCCGGGTTGTATTCAGGATGCCAATGATGAAGCACAATTCTCTGAGTTACGTACTTTAGGTGAACTGACCCATCGTGCCTGGGAGCATGATGTACAGGTGATGATTGAAGGTCCAGGCCATGTGCCAATGCATATGATCAAGGAAAATATGGATCTGCAACTGGAAGTCTGCAAAGAAGCGCCTTTCTATACATTGGGACCACTGACCACCGATATCGCTCCGGGATACGACCATATTACTTCTGCCATTGGTGCCGCGATGATCGGCTGGTATGGCACCGCGATGCTGTGTTATGTGACGCCAAAAGAACATTTGGGTCTGCCAAACAAAAAGGATGTCAAAGACGGTATCATCACCTACAAGATTGCCGCACATGCAGCGGATCTGGCCAAAGGCCATCCGGGTGCACAGGCACGTGACAATGCCCTGTCCAAAGCCCGTTTTGAGTTCCGTTGGGAAGATCAGTTTAACCTGAGTCTGGACCCGGATACGGCGCGCAGCATGCATGATGAGACCATGCCGAAAGAGGCACACAAGTCAGCGCATTTCTGTTCCATGTGCGGTCCAAAATTCTGTTCGATGAAGATCACCCAGAATGTGCGGGATTATGCGAATAATCATAAAAATGCACAGCAGGCAGCAGAGCTCGATCCAGAGGTTGAAGCAGGTCTTAACAGCATGAAAACCAGCTTCATTGAAAGTGGTCGAAATTTATATCATAAAGTCTAATTCCCACTGAAAATCAGTTGTTTTTGCTAAAAACTCAGATAGGATGAAATAAATGTTTTCATCCTTTTCTGATTTATGAAGATTATTCAGCAAGCGTCCTATAACTATAATGATGTCGACCTGCAACAGCGCGAATATCTGTATCAAGGATTCGTGAAAGTCGAAAAAGTGCAGCTGAGTCATCGTCTTTTTGAGAGCAATGAATATATTCCTCCGATTCAGCGTGAACTGATTGCGCGGCGCCCTGCAGCTGGGGTGCTGATTTATAATGACCAACAACAAAAATTTGCCCTGATCGAGCAGTTCCGTATTGGTGCACTGGATGATACCGACTCCCCATGGCAGCTGGAAATTATCGCCGGGGTTTTAGATGGTGATGAATCTCCAGAGCATTGCATCCGTCGTGAAGCACTGGAAGAATCTGGCTGTGAAATCCAGGAGCTGCAACATCTGTATAGTTTCTATCCTTCAGCGGGTGCCTGCTCTGAACTGTTCCACCTTTATGTGGCTCAGGCGGAACTGCCTGAACATGGCGGTGTACATGGCATGCCGGATGAAGGGGAAAATATCCAGCTGCATATTTTTGATTATGCCCACCTTCCAGAATTATTCCGTTATAACCGCCTCAAAAATGCGCCCGTCATTATGGCATTACAGTGGTTACAGCAACATATCTCAACAGCCTATCCAAAGGAGTAGATCAGATGACACAGACCTCTACTCCTGCATCTGAAAAAGTCTGGACGCTCATCCAGATTTCAGACACGCATCTGATGGACCAGCCTGAGCTTGAATTTGCCCGCATGAATCCGGAGCAGAGCTTTTTAGAGGTCGTACACGACATTCAGCAGCGTTTTCCGCATATTGATGCGGTGGTACATACCGGAGATCTGGCCCAGGTTGCAGCAGAATCTACCTATCAACGTTACTTACAATTTATGCGGGCGTGGAATGTGCCGCATTATCAGATTCCAGGTAATCATGATGATTATCTCGCTATTTTCCCTTTTTATAAAAATAGCGATGAAGCGCATGCGATTAGCTTTGGTTGCTGGACTTTAATTCTGCTCAACAGTGCTGTAAAAGGTCGGGTCGATGGCTGGGTAGAACAAAAACAGCTGGATCAGCTGGAACAGTTATTGCTTGAGCATAGCAAGCAGTATGTGATCGTGGCCTGTCATCATCATCCTTTTGCGATGCAATCACACTGGATTGACCAACATCGGCTGAAAAATTCAGAAGCATTGAAAGATGTGATTGCACGACATACCAATGTCAAAATGGTGCTATTTGGACATGTGCATCAGGATTCTGAAAATGAATGGCAGGGCGTACGCTATCTGTCTACCCCTTCAACCAGTGTACAGTTCAAACCCTTGAGCGAAAATTTTGCCTTAGACCAGGCACAGCCCGGCTATCGCGTATTACAATTAAAAGACAATGGTGAGTACCAGACTTACATTCAAAGGGTAGTTTTAAAGCAAGCTAAAATTAATACTGAAATTTCAGGTTATTAACTTTTCAATTTGTTTTTTTTGCTTTACTTTATTGCTCTTAAAGGAAACGTGATATCTACAATCCCGCCATCAAAGACTATCAAAACGCATAAAAAGTCTATATGATGACGACCCCCATAGGAGGATAATCTTTCTTCAGGGTGGATAAAAATTTGCATATCACCATATTTTTTGCGTAGTTACCTATGCATATGATGAGGAATGCCCTAAATGGCGAATGACAACCAAAATCAAGTCTTAGATGAACAAACTGATGTGGTAGATGAAAAAGCTACAAAACGTGTGCGCAAATCTAAGCCAAAAACGACTGAAGGTGGTTCTACTGCTAGCTTATTTGGTATCGAACCTTATCAACCGAAAAAAAATGAAGAATACATGTCTGAGGGTCAGCTCGAACATTTCCGCCAGATTCTGCTGGCCTGGAAATCTGAGTTGATGACTGAAGTTGACCGTACGCTGAATACCATGCAAGACGAAAATACGGCACTTCCAGATGTAAACGACCGTGCAACACAAGAAGAAGAATTTGCGATTGAACTACGTACCCGTGATCGTGAACGTAAACTGATCCGCAAAATCGAACAGTCTATTGAAGCAATCAAAAATGATGACTACGGTTTCTGTGAAACCTGTGGTATCGAAATCGGTCTGCGTCGTTTAGAAGCTCGTCCAACTGCGACTTTATGTATTGACTGTAAGACTCTTGCTGAAATCAAAGAGAAGCAAAATAACGGTTAAGCATGTTATTCAATAATCCTCCCCTAACCCCTCCTTTAAAAAAGGAGGGGGACAACAGGATGGCTTATGTGGGTCGGTTCGCGCCATCGCCAACCGGCCCTTTACATTTTGGTTCCCTCATTACCGCAGTCGCCAGCTACTGCGATGCCCGTGCCCATCAGGGTCAATGGCTGGTTCGTATTGAAGATACCGACATTCCCCGCATTTATCCTGGCAGTGAAGATCATATTCTTCGTGCCATGGATGCCTTTGGTTTCGATCCTGATGCCGAAATCATTTTTCAAAAAGACCGCCTAGACATTTATGATGCTGTGATTGAACAGCTACGTCAGCAGGGTCTGGTCTATGCCTGTCAATGTACGCGCAAGATGCTCGGTTCCAATCATATCTATCAGGATACCTGCCGTGATTTAGGCTTAGCTTTCGAACATCAGGCCATTCGCTTAAAAGTTGAAGATGTCGAAATCTGTTTTGATGATCCGTTGCAAGGTCATCATTGCTCTAATCTTAAGCATGATCTGGGAGATTTTGTCCTGAAGCGCCGTGATAGCATCATTAACTATCAGCTGGCAGTCGTGGTGGATGATTACCTGCAAGGCATAACTCATGTGGTACGTGGCGCGGACCTGCTGGATAATACCGAACGTCAGATTTATATAGGGCAAATGCTCGGCTACCCTCGTCTGCAGTATATGCACCTGCCACTCGCAATGAATAATCAGGGTCAGAAACTCTCTAAACAGAATCTGGCGCAGGCGCTCGATCTGACTCAAGCACCTGAGTTATTGAAAAAGGCCATCCGGGCTTTACACCAAGCTGAAGTTGAACTGGATACTCCGGAAAAAATGCTGAAACAAGCGGTGGCACAATGGAATATCGAACGGATTCCACACACAACTGAGCTACAAGGCTACTATTTATAAAGGGCTGTTTTGGCTTAAGCTAAAGAAAAATTCAGGTGGAAGTCAGTCTATGTTTTTTATTTTTGGTGTTGGACCGAAAACCAAAGTCATTGAGAAAAGTCAGTTCTTGTGTCCAGTGTGCCGAACCCGAGCCGGTTACGAACTGAGACAGCAGCGTAATTATTTTTCCTTATTCTTTATTCCCTTGATTCCCCTGTCGAAAGCCAAGGATGCTTTTGTGCGCTGTAATCACTGCGGTACGGTCATGCCAAGCACAGTTCTCGACCATGCCCAGCCTGACTCGAACCATCAGTCTAATCTAGAAGCTTGATTCCTCACGGCTTGGATTACTTTCACGAGTCGTGGCATCAATCTTGAGAATCAGGCTGATCATCATGGCACACATAATCAGCGAAGAACCACCATAACTGATAAATGGCAGGGTCAAACCCTTGGTTGGCAGCATGCCCATGTTCATGCCTGCATTCACCAAAACCTGTAACAGGAAAATAATACTAATGCCATATGCCAGATAACCAGCACGCAGGTAATGGTTTTTCAGGGCACGATGACCAATGCGAATACAGCAGACAATCATGCTGAAAGACAGAATCAGAACGATCGCAATGCCCAGAAAACCGAATTCCTCACCCAGAATTGCCAGCATAAAATCGGTATGCGCTTCAGGTAGGTAAGACATTTTCTGAATACTGTGTCCCAGACCGACACCCGTCCATTCTCCACGACCAAAAGCCATGAGCGCATTAGATAGCTGATAACCCGTGCCCAGCGGATCTTCCCAAGGATTCGAGAAAGACAGGAAACGCTGCAGACGATATGGCTCAAAAGCAATTGCAGCGATCAACGCGCCAATAATGACGCCGAAAGCCAGACCAAACTGGTTCCACGGCGCACCCGCCAGGAAGAACACTCCAAGCATGGTTAGCGTGATGACTACGGTTGCCCCCAAGTCCGGCTCAAGCATGACCAACAGGATGGTTGCCCCCATGATGATACTTAAGCGTCCCAAACCGGAAATCTTGTTGCGTACCTCTTCAGCACGGCGCACTACGTAGTCTGCAGTGAAGATTGCCATCATTACCTTCGCTACTTCGGAAGCCTGTAAGGTAAAGCCAGCAAGACGAATCCAGCGCTTGGAACCATTGACTTCAGTACCGACCAGCAATACTGCCAATAGCAGTAGAATGGTCACAAACCATAAAAAGAAAGTACTGTTAAACCAGCGATTTAAAGGAATCTTATAAGTAGCATAGGCGACTGCTGCCCCAGCCCCGATCGAGATGGCATGTCGGGTAATATAGTGAAAGGCATTGCCATTAATTCGTTCTGCATACGGCATCGAGGCGGATGCCACCATAATCGAACCAATACATAGCAAAGCCAATACACAGAAAATCAGCACATTACGTGGATTAACTTCAGCGGGTAACTTGGGTAGCCACTGCTCGTAGATTTGAGTAATTTTATTGATCGCAGTCTGAGCAAACTCAGCCATATCACGAATCCTTGTTGTTCTTAATTAAGTGCGTTGACATACGCAACGAACTGACGGCCACGCTCAGGATAGCCTGAGAACATATCAAAACTTGCACATGCCGGAGACAATAGCACGACATCATGTGGCTGGGTATTGCTCTGGCAGATTTCTACTGCTTCCTGCAGGCTTTCCGCATGCACAAGTGTCGTGGTTCCTTCAATTGCTGCTTCAATGATTGGACGATCCACACCAATCACCACTGCTACCTTCGCGTATTTAGACAATGAGTTACGTAAAGCAGTGAAGTCCTGGCCTTTACCCTCGCCACCAAGAATGATTGCCACTTTCCCACCTTGTGCTTCGATCGCCGCACCTAGACCGTCTAAAGCGGCCAGAGTCGCACCGATATTGGTACCTTTAGAGTCGTTATAATAACGCACGCCCTGCACTTCTTTAACGAACTCACAGCGATGTTCCAAACCTTTAAAGGTTTTGAGTGTTTCCAGCATGCTGTCTATTGGCAAGCCCATTGCTTCACCTAAAGCCAAACAGGCCAAAGCATTCGCGACATTGTGCGTGCCTTGAATATACATCTCAGAACTTTTCAATAAACGTTCGCGTCCACGCGCTAACCAGATCGTGCCATCCGTGTCACGTAACACGCCGTACTGGTTTATATCAGGTGCATTTAAACCAAAGCTTTGCATTGGCGTTGCATCCGGAACCAGTGGACGAGTCAGTGAATCATCGCGGTTATACACCACTTTTTTGACGCCTTGGAAAATACGGTGTTTTGCTGTGTGGTAGCCCATCATATCGCCATGACGATCCAGATGGTCTTCACTCATATTCAGCACCACTGCCACTTCAGCCTTCAGATTCGATGTGGTTTCCAGCTGAAAACTTGAAAGCTCTAAAATATAGAGTTCAGGATCATCTTTGGTCAGATCCAGCGCAGGACGGCCAAGGTTGCCACCCACTGCCACTTTTTTACCCGCATCTGCGGCCATCAGACCAATTAATGTGGTGACGGTACTTTTGGCATTTGAACCGGTAATCGCAACAATGGGTTTATCGGTAGAACGGCGCAGAATCTGGATTTCACTCACCACTGGAATACCTTTGGCAATCGCTGCCTGAATTTCAGGAAGTTTCGGATCAAGCCCCGGACTGATGATGATTTCTTCTGCTGAGAGTAATAATTCCTGGTCAAATTTACCAAAGCTGGTTTGTACTTCGGCAGGAATCTGGTCATGCCCCGGTGGATTTGCTCTAGAGTCTGTTACTGCAACGCGATAGCCCTTGTTATGTAAGAAATTGACTGCTGCAACACCTGAAATTCCAAGTCCTGCAACGACCTTAAGTCCACCACGTTGTATTAACATTTTTGCCTCATGTTCTGGTCTAATTTGAAACTTTTGAAATGTTAGCACTTTGCCGTTTTGAATGCTTTTTCTGTTTCATCTTTCTGCAGATTTTTTTGTATATTGCATAAAAAAAGCCATCATAAACATGATGGCTTTTTCACTTTTAAGTTTGCTGGAAAACTATTTCCACTTCACTGCTTGCTGAGCAGGCTTTTTCTCTGCTGGCTGCTCGGATGCCGGACAGGCACAATTGCCTCCACAGCCACTCGCCATCGCAGGTTTTAACCATTTCGCCAGCTTATGCCAGCCTTGGGCTTCGCAAGCATTGGATAGCTTCAGGAAGACCGAGCGTGAAGTATTCGGAAATACCTTCTTAAATACCACCACTGCACTCCAAAGCACCAGTGCCGTCACAATCAGAATTTCAATCATCTCAATCTCCCCTTCACTGTGCTGTTTCAGTCAGTATTAACCGAAATAGTGTGAAGCAATCTGATAAGTCAGGAATGACATGATATATGCCAGACCAAACAGATAAACTGTCATAAAGCCCACAGTTTTCCATGAACCTGTTTCACGTTTTACCGTTGCCAAAGTTGCCAAACAGTGCGGCGCATAGATAAACCAGACCAGTAACGATAAACCGGTTGCCAGTGTCCAGCCTAAGTCACCGCCACCGCTAATCAAAGCTGCAAGCCCTTCAGACATCGCATCTTCATCAACTGCTGACAAGGCATAAACTGTACCCAGTGCGGCCACAACCACTTCGCGAGCTGCCATTGCCGGAATCAGTGCAATACAGATCTGCCAGTTAAAGCCCAACGGTGCAAAGATCGGCTGGATAAAATGACCAATCATCCCGGCAAAGGAATAATCAATATCTGGCAACGTGGCACCTTCAGGCGGTTGCGGGAAGGTACACAGGAACCACAGCAGAATCGACAATGCGAAGATGATGCCACCAACACGCTTCAAGAAGATCTTGCCGCGATCCAGCAAACCAATCCAGACGTTCTTGATATCTGGAAAACGATAACTTGGTAGTTCCATTAGCAGCATATGCTCTGATTTGTCTTTGCTGAAAAACTTCAACACAAACGAAACAATCAGTGCACTTAGAATGCCTGCCATATATAGAGCAAACAGCACCAGGCCTTGCAGGTTAAAAATACCCCAGACCGACTGTGATGGAATGAATGCAGCAATCAGCAATGCATATACCGGCAGACGAGCTGAACAGGTCATCAAGGGTGCTACAAAAATTGTGGTCAAACGGTCACGTGGATCACTAATGGTACGTGACGCCATGATGCCCGGAATTGCACAGGCAAAGCTCGACAACAATGGAATGAAGGCACGACCAGAAAGACCGGCTTTGTACATCAATTTATCTAGCAGGAATGCAGCACGTGGCAGATAACCGGATTCTTCCAATACCAAGATAAAGAAGAACAGGATCAGAATCTGTGGCAGGAACACCACAACGCCGCCGGCACCGGCAATAATCCCATCTACGAGCAGACTATTCAGCAAAGGATGGGCAATGTTATCTCCGACTACCTCACCGAGCCAGCCGAAGAAGGTTTCAATCCCATCCATGAAGGGTGCCGCCCAGGCAAATACCGCCTGGAAGATCACAAACATCATCACCGCCAGGCTAAGCAGACCGAGTACCGGATGCAGGAAAATTTTATCCAGAAAATCGGTACGCTTGTCTTCCTGATCTACAAAGTTCACCACATCTTTCAGGATGCTTTCAACTTTGTGATGACCGTCACCGCTTAAGCCGGTCATTTCAGTCTCTGGAACAGCATATTTTCCCTGATCCAGTGCATTCATCAGGTTCTCAACACCTGACCTGCGCACTGCAACCGTTTCAACGACAGGTACACCTAAACGCTCGGACAATTTCTGGGTATTGATCTGCATCCCACGACGGCGTGCTTCGTCCATCATGTTCAGAACGAGTAACACTGGACGGCCGAGCTGGATCATTTCCAGAACCAGACCGAGATGCAGTTTCAGATTGGTGGCATCGACCACACACAGGAATGCATCCTGCTGTTCTTCATCTGCAATTTTGCCCTGTACAACATCACGGGTAATCGCTTCATCCGGACTGGTAGCATCCAGACTGTAAGTGCCCGGTAAATCCAGTACACGCACAGCCTTGCCCGATGGCAAAGTAAAGTGACCGACTTTACGTTCTACTGTCACTCCGGCATAGTTGCCAACTTTTTGACGTGTACCTGTTAAATGGTTGAATAATGAGGTTTTACCACAGTTAGGGTTACCGACAAGGGCAATACGTAAGGCATCACTCATGCCGACACTCCAGCTTCAATTTCAATTTTGGCTGCCTCTGACTTACGCAGGGCAAAACGGGTAAAACCGACCTGAATTAAAATCGGATCCCCACCAAAAATACCTTTGGTAATGACCTGCACTTCTGTGCCAGGCACAAAACCCAACGTTTCCAGGCGACTCGCCACGACATCGTGTTGAGCGCCCTCGCCATCAGTAGTTCGATTAACCTTTCGAATGATAGCTGTTTGCTTCACTTTCAAATCCGACAAACGCACCGCGAAAATTCCTAAACTATTTTGTACAGTATACAAACAAATGAGAATAATTAACAAATAAGATTAATTACAAACCGATTTAGCTTATATCACATCGACACTGTAATAAAATTAAACTACATTGGAGAATATCAATACTCATTATCGCTTTTTTAGATCAGATTCTTTCATCCTATGTTGAATAAAAAACCCCGTATTCCCGCTCCTGTCCAGATTCCGGAAAATGCCCAGTTTCTGCATGGCTATCGTGACTATCTGATTGCACAAACCGTAAGTCCTCATACGCGGAATGCCTATTTATCTGATTTAATTCAATGCAGTAGTTGCCTAACTAAAGCCTTACCAGAATGGGATCATGATGATGTCTCGGATGTATTGATTGAGCTGACCAAACAGCAAAAAAGTCCACGTTCAATTGCACGCTGTTTGTCCGCCCTGCGCTCATTTTATAAATTCTTGCGTGAACAAAAGCTGAGAAATGACAATCCGGTTGCTGCACACAAGACACCAAAACTGGGACGTGCCCTGCCCAAAGATCTTTCTGAAGCCGATGTTGAAGCACTAATCAATGCACCGGATATCAATACTGCGTTGGGTTTACGTGACCGGGCGATGCTGGAAGTGCTCTATGCCTGTGGATTACGTGTGACAGAATTACTCAACCTGCGACTGGAACTGATTAACCTAAAACAAGGCTATCTGCGTATCGTAGGTAAAGGCAACAAAGAACGATTAGTACCCATGGGGCAGGTCGCCTGCGAATGGATCGAGAAATATCTGAATGAAGCACGTCCGCAATTGTACAAGACAGCAACCGACTATCTGTTCCTGACCCAGCATGGTGGCATCATGAGCCGACAGAATTTTTGGTATGCGATCAAGCGTTACGCACTACAGGCCGGTGTTCAGGCAGAGCTTTCTCCCCATACCTTGCGTCATGCCTTTGCCACCCACTTATTGAATCATGGTGCAGATCTACGTGTCGTGCAGATGCTGTTGGGACATAGTGACCTGTCGACCACCCAAATTTATACCCACGTGGCACAAGTGCGTATGCAGCAGCTGCATGCATCACATCATCCCCGGGCCTGAACCTGAACTGACAACGTGTACAGAGAAGTTCAACCTGCAAACTATTTTTTTGTTATGCTAGGCATCTATTTTTATCTAAGAACAAAAAGGGTTATCCATGACATTTGCCCGCTCCAGTCTGTTTATCGCATGTATGCTTGCTGCAGGTTTCAGTCTTACTGCTTGCTCCAACTCTAATCAAAACGATAAAAAGTCAGATACTTTAACTGCAAGTGCACCAGCGACGGGTGAAGCATCTACCGTATCAGAACGTAATGCTCAGCAACGTCTGATCTCAACCCTGGAAGGTCACTTCAAAAAGGCTGGTATTAAGGCAAAAATCACTGGCGTTAAAACCACTGAAGTACCCAATCTGTTCTGGGTTAGCTTGGAAGGCATGTCGTCTGTCTATGCGACTAGTGATGGTAAATACATCATTCAAGGTGATGTGATCCGTCTGGGTGACAAACAGCTGCATAATGTCAGCGAAACCCTGCAATCCGATGTAAACAAGAAAATCTTTGCAGCACTAAAAGCAGAAGACCTGTTGATTTACCCTGCCAAAGGCAACAAAGCCAAGCATGTTATCTATGTCTTTACCGATGTTAGCTGCCCATACTGCCATAAATTCCACGAACAGATGGATGAAATGAACAATAAAGGCATTGAGGTACGTTATATCGCGTGGCCACGTGGTGAGCAGCATATGCCAGCCATGGAAGCAATCTGGTGTAGTGCTGACCGTCGTGCTGCCTTCGATACCGCCATTGCCGGTGGATCAATTACACCAGCAACCTGTCAAAATCCTGTGAAAGATCAATATCAAATGGGTCTGAATATCGGTGTGAACGGTACCCCGGGTGTCTATAGTTCAGAAGGTGTTTACCTGGGTGGTTATATGTCGACCGCTGAACTTTTGGACCGTCTTAAATAACTCATTTTAATAAGTTATTTTACTTTATGTTATACATAAAGATATTCTGAGATCACCCTAGAGTCAGCGCGTTTTTTTAGCTATGATCTAGGCTCTCGTAAAAAACTGTTTATATTTGGAGTGTGACGTGAAACCAGTTCGTCTGGCAATCCTCGGTCTTGGTACTGTGGGTGGTGGTGCCCTTAAACTATTAAAACAAAATGCTGCTGAGATTAAACGTCGCACCGGTCGTGAAATTCAAATTACTTATGTGGGTACCCGTCGTCCGCGTCCTGACCTGGAACTCGATGACAGTATCAAGCAAAGTGCTGACCTGCTAGAGATCGTACGTCAGCCAGATGTTGATGTTGTGGTTGAAGTGATGGGTGGTATTCATCCTGCCTATGAAGTCATTAAAGAAGCTATCCTGCATGGCAAACAGGTCGTGACTGCGAACAAGGCTTTGCTCGCTGAACACGGTAATGAACTGTTCAAACTTGCTGATGACAACGCTGTGCAAATTGCTTACGAGGCAGCGGTGGCAGGTGGCATCCCGATTATTAAAGTCATGCGTGAAGGCTTGGCTGCCAACAAAATTGATTGGCTGGCGGGCATCATTAACGGTACAGGTAACTTCATCCTGACTGAAATGCGTGACAAAGGCCGTGCTTTTGAAGATGTACTGAAAGAAGCGCAAGAACTGGGTTATGCTGAAGCAGATCCAACCTTTGACGTTGAAGGTATTGATGCCGCACATAAACTAACCTTACTTGCATCGATTGCATTTGGTATCCCGCTGCAATTTGATAAAGTCTTCACCGAAGGCATCAGCAAAATCACGGCTCAAGATGTAAAATATGCTGAAGACTTAGGTTTCCGTATTAAACACCTCGGTATTGCTCGTCGTACAGAAACAGGGATTGAACTTCGTGTTCACCCGACCCTGATTCCTGAGGAGCAACTGATCGCCAATGTAAATGGCGTGAAAAATGCAGTCCTGGTACAAGCCAATGCCGTTGGCCCTACACTGTACTATGGTGCTGGCGCTGGTGCTGGTCCTACAGCATCTGCTGTAGTCGCTGACGTGGTGGATATCGTGCGTGACATCTCTTACACTGAGGATGGCGCAGGAACAATTCCACAACTGGCTTTTGAAAGCTTAAGCGACTTGCCAATTCTTCCTCGTGAAGAAATGACCACAGGCTACTACATCCGTATTAACGCTGAAGATCAAACCGGCGTTCTTGCAGAAGTGACCTCTATTCTGAGCCGTAACGGTATTAGTATTGATGCCATCATGCAGCAGTCTCGCTTAAAAGACCTTATTCCTATCGTGATCCTGACTGATCCAGTCAAGGAAGCGAAAATGGATGAAGCGTTAAAGCAAATTCAAGCTCTTCCTGTCATTCATGGCGAAATTGTGCGAATTCGTTTAGAATCGCTTGATAATTAATCGGGTTGAGGGGTTTACACTCCTCACCAAGCTCTACACACAATTGGAACATCATCATGTCGAATGCCAATCGTTATACTGGTTTAGTTGACCGCTATCGCGACCGTTTACCAGTGTCTGCAACTACCCCTGCTGTTTCTCTAGGCGAAGGTAATACACCACTGATTAAGCTTGCGAATATTCCGCGCATTATTGGCAAAAATGTTGAAATTTATGTGAAGTACGAGGGCTTAAACCCGACTGGTTCATTTAAAGACCGTGGTATGACCATGGCGGTGACCAAAGCCGCTGAAGAAGGCTCAAAAGCCATTATCTGTGCCTCTACAGGTAACACTTCTGCTGCTGCGGCTGCCTATGCTGCACGTGCAGGCATGAAAGCGTTTGTGTTAATTCCTGAAGGCAAAATTGCCATGGGTAAAATGGCACAAGCGATGATGTATGGCGCAATCACTATGCAAATCCGCGGTAACTTTGACGATGGTATGCGTCTGGTGAAAGAAATTGCGGATAAAGCTCCGGTGACGATCGTGAACTCAATCAATCCATACCGTTTGCAAGGTCAAAAAACCATTGCTTACGAAATCGTAGATGAGCTGGGCCGTGCGCCTGACTACCACTGCCTACCTGTCGGTAACGCAGGTAACATCACTGCACACTGGATGGGTTATACCGAAGCCGTTGCCAACCAACCTGCTGATCAGTTTGAGCAAGTGGTTTATGATCCTGCAACAGATGCCTTCACCGGTCCTAAACCTGAAGGTCTTCCGACAATGGTCGGTTACCAGGCGGCTGGTGCTGCACCATTCCTACGTGGTGCACCAGTAGAAAACCCTGAAACTGTGGCAACTGCAATCCGTATTGGTAATCCACAAAGCTGGAACCATGCCAAAGCGGTTGTTCGTGATTCTCAAGGTTGGTTCGACGAACTGACTGATGCTGAAATTCTTGAAGCACAACGTCTACTTTCCATGTACGAAGGTGTATTCGTAGAACCTGCTTCTGCAGCGTCTATCGGCGGTGCAATTCGTGACATTAAAGCTGGCAAGATTGCTGAAGGCTCAGTAATTGTTTGTACTGTGACAGGTAACGGTCTGAAAGATCCCGATACTGCAATCAAACAATGTTCTGATGCAGTAATGCTATCGATCGATGCAACATTGGATCAAGTACGCGATTCTATTCTGTCTAATATGTAAGAGACAGAATCAAAAAGCCCTGCATCTGCAGGGCTTTTTTATGACTTAAATATTTTATAAAAGCTTAAACACGCTGTTTCGGCAAACTAGACACCCAAGTCATGAGACGTGTTGCATCATTGGTACGTGCAGCAGATGAATCTGCTCCAAGCAACACTACGACTACTGGACGGTTATTTAAGGTGGTATGCATCACTACACAACGTCCAGCTTCATTGATGAAACCGGTTTTAGAAATATTAATATTCCAGCCACCATTACGTACCAGCGCATTGGTGTTATTCGATTTCAACACACGGTAACCCAAGTTAAAGTCATAACTTGCTGTGGTTGAGAACTGTCGGATCAAGCCGTATTGCGAAGCGGTGTTTACCAGAATCCCCAAGTCTCTTGCAGATGACTTATTGCCCGGATGCAATCCGGTAGATTCCAGAAATTTACTTGAATTCATACCCAATGCTTTGGCTTTACTATTCATGGCAGAAATAAAAGCACTACGACCACCTGGATAGGTACGTGCCAACGCTGCTGCAGCCGGGTTTTCAGATTTCATCAGTGCAAACAATAAAGCTTCAGCACGATTCATCGTGTCTCCGACACGTAACGTCGAGCTTGAACTCTTACAACCTGAACATGAAAAATCACCCTGTTGTAGTGTGATTTTTTCATTCATGTTTAAACGTGCATCAGAGATCACCACTGCTGTCATCAGCTTGGTAATCGATGCAATCGGCACTGCTGTATTACTGTTCTTGCTATACAGCACTTCACCGGTCTGCGCGTCCATTACCAGCGCTGAACGCGCATTGACAGATGGCTGCGTGCCATAGGTCTTGGTATCCAGAATCTGTACAGTTTTGGCAGGTTCTTGTACTGCTTGACCATTCTGACTACGGATGGTCGTGGTGACTGTCGTAGAGCCAAGCGGAGAAGGCTCATCATCGGCATCCGATCCATCACTCAAGAACTGGTTGGCCTGTTCAGAAGACCAGCTCAGGCTAGACTGAGGGGCCGCTGCTGACGAATTCATGATAATTTCAGCAAAACTCGTCGTCGTACTCATGCTGACTGCCAGCGACAGACCCAGTACATGCATCAAAGACTTATGTGTTTTCTTCACTATTCCTTCACCCAACTTACGAGGTAAGATTGATTTGCGTATTACCTCTAATATGGCTTACATTACATTTACCACAATGCAGAACAATTATTGATCTCTACACTGCGTGATACAGTTCAATATGACATGTCTGTAGGATTGCTAATTTTGTAGTTTCATTGCAAGCTTATTTTGCGTTGTGTAACAAAAAAAATGATTTTTTTCATCTAAGGGAGAGTATACGTGATCACAGTTTTAGTTGTAGATGACCATGAATTGGTGCGTACTGGCATCTGTAGAATGCTTGAAGACCACACTGATGTTCAGGTCATTGGACAAGCTGAATCTGGTGAAGAAGCAATTACTCTGGTGCGTCAGCATCATCCGAATGTAGTGCTCCTGGATGTGAATATGCCGGGCATTGGTGGTGTTGAAACCACGCGTCGACTGCTACAGACAGCCCCAGATACTAAAGTTGTCGCTGTCAGCGGCCTTGCTGAAGAACCTTATCCATCGCTGTTACTCAAAGCAGGTGCCAAAGGCTATATCACCAAAGGTGCACCTGTTACCGAGATGGTACGTGCTATTAATAAAGTCATGCAGGGCGGCAAATACTTTAGTGCAGATATTGCCGAGCAATTAGCGAGTTCTTATTTATCTGACACACAGCAATCTCCATTTGACTCCCTGTCCGAACGCGAAATGCAGGTTGCTATGATGGTTGTCAACTGCATTAGTGCCCAGGAAATTGCGGATAAACTTTTTGTGAGTGTTAAGACTGTAAATACCTACCGTTACCGTATTTTTGAAAAACTTAATATCGACAGCGATGTGAAACTGACCCATCTAGCAATGCGCTATGGTCTGATTAAACCTTAATATTTTATGCCCTCTATTTAATAAAACTTAAAAAAACAAAAAAGGTTCTATGTCGCAGCGATCTTCTTATTCAGAGCTTAATCAATATCTGCTGGGCACTTGGTATGCGGCATACCGCCTGATCATCAGTACTGGTTTACTGCTGATTTTCGTGCTCACTTATCCTGAGCACACCAGCGATTTAGAATATCCCAAGCTGTATCATTATGTACTGAGTAGCTTCATTGCTATCGCCTTGTTCCAGCTTTTTGTTCTGAAGTATTTTAAGAAATTTGTTCAGCAACAGCTGACCGGTATTTTTATTGTCGATGTCTGTGCACTCAGCCTGCTGACCTTGGCCACGAATGGCACCAATCTACAGCTCAGTATGCTATTCGTGATTACTATCTTTGCCGCTTCCATTTTACTGAATGCACAAAAAGCGCTGGTGATTACCTTGATTGCGGTCATCAGTGTGATTTACCAGCATTTCATCACCAGCCTGTTTACCGTTTCCTCTCTGGGTAATATCGGCAATAGCGCCATACTGGCTTTCATGTTTTTTGTGGTCTATGGCATCGGGCAAATTGCAGTCCGACGTTTCCAGATCTTGGAAAATGTCAATTTTTCCCAGTCCATGGAACTTTATCGTCTACAAAATATTAACCGTTATATTCTGGAACAGATTGAAACTGGCTATCTGGTCCTCGATGAAAACTGTCATGTGGTGCTGAGTAATCCTGCTGCCTGCCACTTGCTTGGCATCCAGCAAATGTATGCACATGACACGTTTCCATTGTACCAGTCACAACCAGATCTGTTTGAGCTGATCCGCTTTGAAGATCTGGAAAATGGCGAACGCTTTCAGTTTGAATCCCAGCAAAGCCGTTTCAATATTCATGTTCAAGTACAAAAACTGATTGTACCGCATCAAACTTTAATGTTGCTGGTGCTGCAAGATGCGCGAAAACTTAATCAACAAGTCCAGCAATTAAAACTGGCGGCACTCGGGCAACTTTCTGCCAGTATTGCCCATGAGATTCGTAATCCGCTTGCAGCGATTGTTCAAGCCAATGATCTGTTACCTGGTTGTGAACAGGACCAGCAGCAGGTGTTGCATGGCATGATCAGCAAACAGGCAACACGAATCAACCGGATTATTGAAGACACGCTGAATATGGTGAAGAATAAAGAGACTCATCCAGTATCTATTCAGCTGAATGAATTTATTCCACAATGTATCCATGAGGATTTGGCTGATATTGCTGATCAGATTAAGCTGAATATTGATATGCGACTGGATATCCAGTTTGATGAAGCCCAGCTACGTCAAGTATTGGTCAATTTATTGCGTAATGCCGTGCGGCATAACGATCCAGCCGTAGGCTACGTAGAATTAAAAGTTCATCCTTATGAACATAAAGTCTGGATTGATGTACGGGATTTTGGTCAGGGTGTTGCGCCTGCCGATCAGAGTCTGCTGTTTAAACCATTTTTCAGCACTTCAATTAATGGTACAGGACTAGGGCTATATTTATCCCACAGTTTCTGTGAGGCCAATCAGGCCCAGCTGAATTATATACAACAAGAACAGGGTGCCTGCTTCCGGATTAGCTGCCAGCGCATCACTGTTTAATTTTTGAATTTAAGGGGAAACGTGTGGAACAACAACCACTGGTACTATTGGTCGATGATGAAGAAGATCTCTGTACGCTCATGCAGATGTCGCTCATGCGTATGGGAATTCGCACGCATATCGCCCATCGTCTGGAGGATGCTAAAAAACGCCTGGCAGATCATCAGTATGATGCCTGCCTTACGGACTTGAATCTACCTGATGGTAATGGCTTGCAGCTACTGGAATTTATCAGTGAGCATCATCCTTCCCTACCGGTTGCTGTGTTAACTGCCTATGGCAATATGGATATTGCTATTGCTGCACTCAAGGCAGGTGCCTTTGACTTTGTCAGTAAGCCGATTAATCAGAAACATCTGGAACAGTTACTGCAAAAAGCACTAAATAAGCCAGTAGATTACCAATCCAATCAGCAAGATACCCTAGAATATAAAATGCTGATTGGCCAGTCCAAGCCGATTCAGCAATTACGTACGACCTTGCATAAAATTGCCCGCTCTCAAGCCCCTGTATTTATCACCGGTGAATCTGGAACTGGAAAGGAAGTAGTGGCAAATCTGGTCCATCGCCTCAGTAACCGGAGTGAAGGACCCTTTATTGCCATTAACTGTGGCGCAATTCCAGCTGAACTGATGGAAAGTGAGCTGTTCGGGCACAAGAAAGGTAGCTTTACTGGCGCCATGCAGGACAAACAGGGCCTGATCCAGTCTGCACATGGCGGCAGTTTATTTCTGGATGAAATTGCAGAGCTTCCACTCAGTATGCAGGTCAAACTGCTACGTGCAGTACAGGAAAAACGGATTCGCCCTTTAGGTTCAGATATCGAAATTGATGTGGATTTTCGCGTCATCAGCGCCAGTCATCAGGACCTGGAAGCACAGGTACAGCAAGGTAAATTCCGTCAGGATTTATTCTTCCGCATTCATGTGATGGATCTGGTGTTGCCACCATTACGTGAGCGTGGTAATGACATTCTGCTGCTGGCTGAACACTTTATTCAGAAGATCTGTCAGGAATGGCAAATCCCTGTGAAACGCCTGACTGAACGTAGCAAAGAGCAGTTACTGACTCAATACTATCCAGGAAATGTCCGGGAATTGCGTAATATCATCGAGCGAGCAATTACCCTCAGCGATGAAGACACAATTGATATCCAGCATTTGCAAACTGCACCTTTACGCCAGAGTTTTGTGACTTCCGAAATCACATCGAATATAGCATCCGAGTCGAGTAACACTACTGACACTTTTATCGTACCGAAAAAACTGCCTGAAGAAGGTCTTGAACTGTATATGGAGAAAATCGAGAAAGAAATTTTGCTAAATGCATTGAATCTGACTCACTGGAACCGTACGCTTGCCGCAAAAAAGTTGGGCATGTCTTTCCGCTCGCTGCGTTATCGTCTGAAGAAATTTGGGCTCGATACCGATGAAGAAGAATGATTGATGAGGGGGCTATGCCCCCTTCATTATTTTTGTAAAAGCAATAATTCAGTGATGTGATCCAGATAACTTTCTTCGCTCATCTCAACGCCAAGCGGATAACTGAGGTGAGGCTGCACACCAAGACCCTCAATACGCTGACCACTGGGGCTGAAATATTGCGATACCGTCATTTGTAACGCCGCCCCATTGCTAAGAGGAAACAGTTTCTGCACCACACCTTTACCATAGCTTTTTTCACCGACCACCCAGGCACGGTTATGCTCTTTCAAGGCAGCGGTAAAGACTTCGGCTGCAGAGGCAGAACGGTTATTAATCAAGATTCCAATTTTCAGATTCTGAAATTCAAATCCTGGTAAAGCCTGAAACTGCTGATCCCCTTCTGCCCGGCTTTTGGTTGAGACAATAATGCCCTGATTCAGGAATAGATCCGCAGACTCTACCGCTGCCGAAAGCAGGCCACCTGGATTATTACGTAGATCAAATAACACGGCTTTTAAACGTTGACCAGAATAGCTGTCAATAATTCGTTTAATTTCGTTGGCTGTGTCCTGCTGGAAGACCTTGACTTGCAAGACCAGCACCTGATTATTATACAAGGTCGATTTAATCTCGGTATCTACTTTAATATTACGAACCAGCGTCACCGGCGCACTTTGCGCAGAAAGCTGAATGCTTAAAGTAGAGCCTATCGCGCCACTGAGCAAATCCCGAACCTGCTCGCGCTTCAGCGTATTTAAGATCTGATCATCAATCTTGTAAACTGTCACGCCATTACGCAGTCCCTGCTTGGCAGAGTCGGCATCTGGACTGAGTCCCTGTACCATCCACTGCTTCAATTGCGGATTAAACTGCAGGTCAAAATCGATACTGGCTAGATCGCCTTCGGTATATTGACGGAGCTGTTTGAAGTCTTCTGGAGAAAGATAACGGGAATAGCGGTCTAAACCACCGACCAGACCACGAATTGCCTGTTGGAATAATGCATCGTCATTTTTATCTTGAATATAATTATCTTTGACAATGCCATAAATCTGCACGAATTCCTGAATCGAAGAAACCGGAATTTCGCTATAGGTTTGCTGGTCCATGACCATATCATCGAGTGCTGGACCCTGAGACCCAGCACTCCATGCCGAATGGCTCAAACACATCAGTAAGCTTGCGATTACAACTGACTTCTGCTGTGATTTTGCCATTCTTTATCCTATTGATATTTTTTTATGAAGCGTTCAGCTCAATTAAGTTACGGCCCTGCATTTCTGCTGGCACCGGAAGTTGCATCAGACTTAACAATGTTGGCGCCACGTCCGCCAGTACACCGCCTTCTGCAATCGTTGCCGAAGTTGGACCCACATAAATAAACGGAACCAGTTCAGTCGTATGTTGGGTATGCACCTGACCACTTTGATAGTCCTGCATCTGCTCAACATTACCATGGTCTGCAGTAATAATCATATGGCCTTTTTGCGCCATCACGGCTTCATAAACACGACCTAAGCAAGTGTCTACTGCTTCCACTGCTTTGACTGCTGCATCAAATACACCGGTATGACCGACCATATCGCCATTGGCATAGTTCACCACCAACAGGTCAAACTCACCTGAGTTGATCGCTGTAACCAGTTCATCGGTCACTTCGTATGCACTCATTTCCGGTTTGAGATCATAAGTTGCTACATTTGGAGATGGAATCAGGATACGTTTTTCACCTGGATATTCATCTTCACGGCCGCCGCTGAAGAAGAAAGTCACGTGTGCATATTTCTCAGTTTCTGCGATACGTAACTGGGTTTTACCCAGGTTTGATAAATATTCGCCAATCGAGTTCACTAGCGCTTCTGGCATATATGCTACAGGCGCATTGATCGTTGCCTGATAACGGGTCAACATCACGTATTTCGCCAGATTTGGCACAACTTTGCGCTCAAAACCGGTAAAATCTTTCTCAACAAAAGCACGGGTTAATTCACGCGCACGATCCGCACGGAAATTCATGAAGACTACGCTGTCGCCATCCTGAATGGCAGCTATATCACCGATACGGGTCGCTTTCACGAATTCATCGGATTCATCTGCTGCATACGCCTGTTCAAGACCTTCTACTGCAGTGGCTGCCGTACGAAATGCTTCACCTTCAGTCAGCAAACGATACGCCTGTTCCACGCGATCCCAACGGTTGTCACGGTCCATGGCAAAGTAACGGCCAATCATGGTGGCAATACGGCCTTGACCTGGATATTGAGCAAAAACAGCATCTAATTTTTCTAATGATGGTTGTGCACTTTTCGGCGGCGTATCACGGCCATCCAGGAAAGCATGTAGATAGACTTTGGCACCACATTTTAATGCCAGCTCTGCCATCGCGACGATATGGTCTTCATGTGAGTGCACACCACCTTCAGACAACAGGCCCATAATATGTACGACACCATTTGATGCTTTGGCTTTTTCTACCGCATCAATCAGTACTTCATGCTCAAAGAACGCACCGGTACGGATATCTTTGGTAATACGGGTAAAGTCCTGATATAACACACGACCAGCACCCAGGTTCATATGACCGACTTCAGAGTTACCCATCTGACCATCAGGCAGACCAACATCTTCACCAGAACCAGAGATCAAACCATGCGGATGCTTTTCCTGCATAGCAGTTAAATGAGGTCGTTTAGCCGCTAAAAACGCATTGTCTTCGACCGCTTCGCGATGACCCACACCATCCATAATTACCAATACGTGAGGGATTTTGCCAGCAGTTGCATCCGTCATAATGAATACTCTTGTTCGTTTACGAATTAATCGTTCTATTTTAACTAATTTTGCAGTGAGAGGCCATGACTACACCATGGTTTAAGCCTCTCACTGCGATTGATTTCTTCTATTTTCTTGTGGCTTAGCGTGCCCGATGCAGTAGATAACCACCAATTGCAAACATGATGATAATTGGAATAAACACAAACCATGCTGGTGACGGTGCATAGACTAAACTCGCATAACCCAAGAAGTCCTGCAGATAGAAGAAGCCTAAACCTGCAAATAATGCAATCACCAGGCGAAAGCCCATGGATTGTTGACGTAGCGGTCCAAAAATAAAGGAACAGGCAATCACCACCAATGCAATCAGAGCAAATGGCGAGCCGACTTTCTGCCAGAAAGCCAGTTCATAGGTCTTTGGTACCTGGCTATACTCATGCATATAGCTCATGAAACTGACCAGTTGACTAGGCGATAGATCCTCCGGGTCAATGGTCACCATATGCACATACTTCGGTTGCAGCGCTAAGGCCAGCGGCTGTTCGGAATGTGTTATCAGCGTGGCATTACCATTCTGCAGAATATTCATTTCCTGCGTATTCTGCAGAGTCCACGCACCATCCTTGATAAAGTCACCCTGCTCGGCTTTTAGCGTACCGCGCAGACGATAATCTTCATCAAAGTCCAGCATCTGTACATTTTTTAGCTCACCTTTGGCATTAGCATAGTCAATGTAGATAAAACGCTGACCTTCACGGGTCCAGTAGCCTTTAACCTCACCGATTTTTACAGGCTTGTTGTAGCTCTTCACCGCTTTGGCCTGCTCATTGGTATACGGAATTACCCATTCACTTAAAGCAAAAGATAAAATCACCAGGAGTAATGCCGAACGAATTACCCAGCCGACAATCCGCCACAGGCTGACCCCAACCGAACGCATCACAATCAACTCACTGTTAGAAGCGAGTGTACCTAAGCCGAGAACAGCACCAATCAGTGCAGAGATTGGTAGGATTTCATACAGATAATTTGGCGCGCCCCATAGCACATATTTTAATGCCTGCCAGGCACCGTAGCCTTCTTTTAATGAACCCAGTTCACCCAAGTAAGTAAATAATACCTGTAGACCGGCCAATACGGCTGTTGCACCGAGCATAGCAAGTGCAGTGGTTCCGGTCACATGTTTTGCAACGATACGACGTGCCAGCATGATTAAAACCTCGCTCGTTGAATCTGTTTCTTGATTTTCGGCGCCAGCTTTTGCTTACGTGCAAATAGAGCCGCAGCAATACCATAGAAAATCAGGACCATTGGATAAGCCCAGATCCCCATTTCCTCTTTACTGACGCGCGTTTTTACTGCCATTAAAGCCACAATCAGGCTGGCAAAGATCAAGAGTGCTGGAAACAGTTTAAGATAGCGCCCCTGACGTGGACTCACTTCAGACAAGGCATTGGCCAGCATCAGCGCCGCAATAATCGCAAATGGTACAAATACTCGCCAACCGAGCTCACTGGCGACCACAGGATCATCGCGGTTTTCCCAGAGTTTCGAAGTCGGCAACGCTTCAACCTCAGCACTTTCAAACTTGGCTTCTTTATCATTTTCCAGACGCAGACGATAAGTCTCGAATTCCGCTTGGGTATATTTCGGCATGCCGGCAAAAATTTCATAACGGCGACCATTGACCAGATCCACCACATTGGCGGTGTCCCCTGCCACTTCTACACGGGTCGCTTCTTGCGCCAGAATCATGACATCTGGTTTGCCTTCACGTTCTGCACGTTGATAGAAAAAGATATCTTTGAGGTTTTTACGGTCTTCAGACAGATCACCTGCATAGATGGTATAGGGTCCAGAGGAAATAAATTCTTTCGGCCGTACCAGATCAAAACCCGTCCGTACTGCCTGCTCATTGGTCAATGCTTCAAACTGACGAATACCCCACGGTGCCGCCCAGAGCATTAAAAATGCCTGAACGACTAGAAATACTAAAGTCATCGGAATGAGTAATCGTGCCAGCTGATTGCGACTGACCCCGCTACCATTCATGACTGCCATTTCATGATCGACATAGAGCCGGCCAAATACCAGCATCAGACCAATAAAGAAACCTAAAGGTAAAATCAGGGTCAGGAATTCAGGCAAACGATAACCAATAATACTGAACAGAATGCCTGCATCCAGACGTCCTTGTGCTGCCACACCGAAGTACTTGATCAGTCGACCACCCATCATGATCAAGGTCAATAAGGCAATCACAACCAAGGATGTTGATACAACTTGCTTGACCAGATAACGCCGAATAATCAAATTAAATCTTCCAGAATACAGGGTAAAAACTTGTCATAGTTTACCCGAATGTTAAGCTTAAAAATATAAAACCGATACTTGAGTTGAACATTGAAACCCTGTTCAGGAAATTGTTTCAATGGTTTAATGGTTGCAAATTTTATAAGGCTTAAATAAACGCATATGAAACTGACAATTAATACGTCATTCCAAGAGAATGCATCCAGCCAATATCTGTTAATTCTTGTGGATTCTGAGCAACTTCAGCAGTCAGCTGCCAGTTATCAGATTAACAAGTTCGAAGAAATCACCACAGCGACACAATATAAAGCAGGTTTAAATGAAACCTTGGCATTAGTTGGTAATGTTCCAGCGAGTGCCAACGCCTGTCTGGTTGGCTTGGGCAAGACTGCTGAACTACAGCCGGGCAAACTGACGAAAGTTGCGCAAACCATCGTAAAAGCAGCACAGAAAAAATTCCAGCAGATCAGCGTAGACATTTCTGCCCTGCCAGCCCAATTTCATAACGTTTTTGCACTATTGCTGACCCAGGCTGCGTATGCCTTTGATGAATTCAAATCCAAGAAAAATGAATTTGTACTTGAGCAAATCAACCTGATTGCAACTGACAGTCCAGTAACTGCAGAACAGCTGCAATTGCTTCAGGCAGTGCAAACCGGCCAAAACTTAGCACGTGACTTGGGTAACCGTCCAGGCAATATTTGTTTCCCGGAATACCTGGCGGAACAGGCCCTGGCTTTAGCGGCTGAATATCCAAAACTGCTTAAAGTGAATGTACTGGATGAACAGCAAATGGCTGATCTGGGAATGCACTCTTTCCTGGCGGTGAGCAAAGGTTCAGACCGTCCAGGACGTATCATTACCATCGAATATCATGCAGAACGTAGTGAAGCACCCGTCGTTTTAGTCGGTAAAGGGATTACCTTCGATACCGGCGGTATTTCCCTGAAGCCAGGTGCCGGCATGGACGAAATGAAATACGACATGTGTGGGGCAGCTTCAGTGCTGGGTACCATGCGTGCATTATGCGAATCTGGTTTAGATATTCATGTTGTGGGTACCATTGCCGCTGCTGAAAACATGCCATCTGGCAAAGCAACTCGTCCAGGCGATATTGTCACCACGATGAGCGGTCAAACGGTTGAAATTCTGAATACTGATGCAGAAGGTCGTCTGGTACTTTGCGATACTTTAACTTACGTAAAACGCTTTAACCCTACTCTCGTGATTGATATTGCAACTTTGACCGGGGCCTGTGTGGTTGCACTAGGTTCAGTCCTGACTGGCATGTTCACGCCGGATGATGAACTGGCCGCTGAACTTGAAGCTGCTGGTCAAACTTCATTTGACCGCGTATGGCGTATGCCAGTATTGGATGATTATCAGGAACAGCTGGATTCTCCATTTGCAGATATTGCCAACATTGGTGGTCCTAAGGCCGGCTCTGTGACTGCAGCTTGCTTCCTGCAGCGTTTCACCCATGACTACCGCTGGGCACACCTAGATATCGCAGGTACAGCCTGGAATTCAGGCACCAATAAAGGTGCAACAGGTCGTCCAGTGCCATTATTAATGCAATTCCTGGCGAACCGTGTTCAAAAGAATGGCTAAAGTCAGCTTTTATTTATTTGAAAAAAGCCCTGAACGGCAGGTCGAAAGTACCTGCCGTTTATGCCGCAAGATTCTGCGTCAGCCGGAACGGATCTGGTTACTCTGTGGCGATGCTGACTTGCAGCAACAGCTGGATGAACATCTGTGGACGTTTGATCCTACCGCTTTCATCCCGCATGGTATTGACCAGCCACAGGCCAGTGTCTGTATCTCTGCAAGCTTGCCTGAGCAACAAGACTGGATTATCTTTAATTTTACTCCTGAAGCACTTGAACCTTACGCTAAATTTAGTCACATTATTGAGATTATTGAAAACAACGAAACGGCCAAGCAACTCGGCCGTGAAAAGTTTAAGCAATACCGTCGACTGGGTATTGAGCCGAAAACTTATAAACTGTAGCCTTACTTAAACCTCATAAGGAGATGCCCGTGGCATTAAATGTTGGTCCAGATTTCAAACAGCGCTGGTTAAATGTGCCTGAAGCTGTGCGTCAGACCTTTATTAATGACCTCGCGCGTATCTGCGACGTACTTCAGCCAGAGACATCATTACAGGAATGGCTGGCACATGACCAGCAAATGCAAAAAGAATCCGAGCGTAAAATTGAGGAAGCTTATGCACAACGTAAAGCGGAACTGATTGAAGAAGCACGGATTCGTAAACAGCAGGCCCTTGAAAAAGCGCTGGCTGATAAGCGTGCTCAGGAGCAGGCGTATATCGAGCAGATGAAGCTGGATGAAGAACGTAAATATGCAGAGCAGACACGTACCCTAGAATTATTACGGGACAGCCTGAATGCTGAAGTCCTGAATTATACGGCACGTTTTGAGCAAAATCGGATTTTAAATTCCGCCCAAATCAAAATTGATGATACTGAGATTCTGTCAGAACTGGAAAGTACCCGATTACGTCTGGAACTTGAAGCCGAAACTGCGATCGAGGAAACTTTGGTACAGCTGCGTAACCGCTTACGTACTGCAGCCCGTGAAGAAATTGATTACATTCTGCAAAAGCGTTAATTGACTTAGAAATAAGCCTAGAAAAGCCCACAAAGGTGGGCTTTTCTATTTATTCACATCTAGAAAAAATCTGCCAGCATAAAGGCGGCATTACCTGCCATATAACCTATGCCCAGTAAGCTTACAATCCACAATACGCCTCCAGCCAGATTGTAAAGCGTAAAAGTCATAAAACTCATATGACCCGAACCGGCAGCAAATGGAGCAAACGAACGTACAAAAGGAATGAAACGTGCAATCAAGATGGTTTTGCCGCCATGCTTCATAAAATAATGATTGGTCTTAGTCAAATATTCGGGTTTAAAGAAACGCGAATGTTGATTGAAATATTTTAAGCCTAACACTTTACCAGTGTAATAATTGACGGTATAGCCCAGCACTGCCGCAGTAAATAGCAGTAATCCCATAGAATGTAGCGTAATCAAATCGCTACTAGAACAGAGCGCACCGACTGCAATTAACAGGCTATCTCCCGGCAGGAAAAAGCAAAATACAGATCCCGTTTCTGCAAAAATCACCAGGAATAAAATGGCATAGATCCACACCCCATATTGCTCAAGCAATATCGGCAAAGACTGTTCCAGGTTTAGTAAGAAATCGAGCATTCGACCTGTCCGCTGGGGTTAAAATCGTAAAGTGAAGTCAGGATTATCCCGAAAAATAAAAAAACAGTCTAATTTTTCAATTAGACCGTTGAGTCTTTAGGCAGTTTAGTTATTTTAAAAAGCCATGTTCAGCTAAAAAATCCATACTGATTTTTGACTGTGGTGTGGTTTCAGCAGCCTTGTCACCCAGCAACAAACGCTCGATATAACGTGCCAGCACATCGACTTCCAGATTGACTTTGGTCCCGACTTTCCAGGTACCAATATTGGTTCGTTCAGCGGTATGTGGAATCAGGTTTAAACTGAGGATATTGCCACGCAGATGGTTAATGGTCAGGCTGATACCATCTACTGTGACTGAACCTTTCTCTGCCAGATACTTGGCAATTTCAGCAGGTGCTGTCACTTCAAAATAGATGGAACGGGCATCAGAATGCACTACCGTGATTTCGCCCACCGCGTCGACATGACCAGACACAATATGCCCGCCAAAGCGTGTGGTTGGCAGCATGGCTTTTTCAACATTTACAGGTTGACCTGCTTTCCAGTTACCGAGTGTGGTTCGATTTAAACTTTCTCGAGACACGTCTGCAGCATACCAGTTGTCACCCCAGTCAATTACAGTCAGGCAAATGCCATTGGTGGCAATTGAATCGCCCAGATGGACATCGGTCATATCCAGATCAGTCTGAATACGTAAGCGTACATCACCGCCGACATTTTGCAGGCTTTCGACCTTACCGAGGCTTTCAATAATACCTGTAAACATTTTCTATTCCTTTTTTATGCTTTTACCAGAGAGCTAGCTGCGTGCTCACACTGGTCGTATCGACACCACCCAGTTCTGCATAATGGTGTAACTGACCTAACAATTGACGGATCGGTGGCCCAGACTTGGCATGCGTGTCGGTAATCACAATAAATTCCAGTACACGTGCACGCTCGGACTGGCGCTGTTTGCTGACACGGTAACGTGGCACATCTTGAGTTAGCAAGGTCACACGGCCACGTTTCAGATTGGCTTGTAACAGATCTGTCGCACTGATATTACCATCGGTTGAATAACTGGTCAGAATAAAACGTGCGTTGATGGTTGCCAACAAAGTTTCATAGGCTTCCTTGGCATGCTTGGACGAGTTGTACTGACTTGGGCGCTCTTTACGCCAAGCACGGTCAATCCCGCTCTTAAAGCCTTTGGTATCGGGTGTCGGCAGATCCACCTGATCCCAGAGGGTTAAAGCATTCAACACATGATAGTTACTGCTATAGGCATGCTGGTTATATGGTGGATCGAGATAAGCAACATCCACTTCAAAGCCACTCATCTGATTCGCCAGATGCTGAGCATCGACACACCACATTTCAGCCGCAGGACCTTTATGCTTGTTATCCTCACAGAAACGGCTTGGCGTTAACCAAAGCAGCGATTCAATACGTTCCAACGCGGTCTGGGTTTTACCACCCCAGCCATGATGGAAGCTCTTAAATACGCCTGAAGTATTGCTGACAAAACTGGCTGAATATAGAAGTGGTGCCAATAAAGCACTCATTTCCACATCATCAATTGCGCCTTGGGCTTGCCAGGTGGCAATCTGCTGGCGTATCGCATCAATACGCATGCCATTACGGCGTTTGAAGAATAAACGGTCACGGGTCGGATCATAAATTTCATCATTGCGCGGACACAGATTATGTGTCACCCAGCCTTTGACTTCTGGTAAACGGTTCAGATAATCAATCGCTTTCTGATAGCCACCGAGCTCTCTAAAGGCAGGTGCTTCGGTACAAGCTAAAACTGCATGATTGAGTGCATGACTATACGGTTCCCAGTCATTGGCAATCACCCGATAGCCATTCTGACGGGCCAGACGTGAAACCACTCCCGAACCTGCAAAAAAATCGGCAAAAATCGGCGCACGGCCATCTTCACGTTTTAGGGTTCCCGTGCTCTCAAGTGCTTCCAGAATTAAGTGTAGTAAACGGCGTTTGTTCCCCAGATAAGGAACCAGCTGATGGAAAAGATATTCATCTGTGGTACGTGCCGCATGGCGACGTTTGTGGTAAACCGTAGACTCTGGATTCATAGTGTCTCTTGAGAAGGAATTAACCTGAAGCGCACGTCATCACCCAAACGGGTCACGTCCTGCAATTTGTATCGAAGTTGTTCTGCCATTCGGCTGAATTCTGCATTAAACATACTACGCGCAGTTTGCCCCAGTAGAGTCGGTGCAACATAACTGATGAGTTCATCCACCAGTTGTGCCTGTAGAAATGCAGTAGATAAAGTCGCTCCTGCCTCAACCAGCACGTCATAAATCTGATGCTGCTGAACCAGGTACTGTAATAATTCTTTTAAAGGCTGAATCTCAAGCTGGATCACACCGAGATCGGCCAGTTCCTGACGATAAGGTCCCATTACCATCATAGTTTCTGGATTTTCCAAAATCTTGGCAGTAAGTGGCAAACGACCTTGGCGATCCAGAATAATCCGTTTTGGCTGAACAATCCTGCTGATGTCATCAACGCCTTTCAGGCTACGGACATTGAGCTGGCAATCATCGGCTAATAGTGTTTCAATCCCGGTAATTACCCCACCAGAAATCGCACGCCAGTGCTGGACATCTTGTCGAGCCTCTATACCGGTAATCCATTTCGATTCACCCGAAGCCATGGCTGTACGACCATCTAAACTCGATGCAATTTTCACACGTACATAAGGCATCCCAGTCGCCATAGCTTTCAGAAAACCATAATTGAGTGGATATGCTTCATCTTCACAGATGCCCACTTCAACGTCGATACCAGCATCTTTCAGGATTTGCACACCTTTGCCAGCGACCAGTGGATTCGGATCAGGACAAGCCACAATCACTTTAGCTACGCCTGCTTCAACCAATCCTTTAGCACATGGTGGTGTACGGCCATAATGGGCACAAGGTTCCAAAGTCACATATGCTGTTGCGCCACGTGCCTGCTCTCCGGCCTGACGCATGGCAAAGACTTCCGCATGAGGCTGACCCGCTTTGGGATGAAAACCTTCACCCACGACTATGCCATCTTTGACAATGACACAGCCGACATTCGGGTTGGGTTTAGTAGAGTACTGTCCCTGACGTGCCAGCTCAATGGCACGACGCATCCAGATTTGATCTTGAGTGAGTTCAGTCATGCTTATTCTTGAAACTCACCGCGTTGCTGCATCTGTTCAATCTGACGACGAAAGGCTTCGACATCCTGGAAATCCTGATAGACCGAAGCAAAACGGACATAAGCGACATGATCAAGTGCAAATAGAGATTGCATGACAATTTCACCAATCGTGCGTGATTTCACATCACGCTCACCCAGACGGCGAATCTGCAACTGGATATCACTGAGCACCGTTTCAATCTGTTCTTGCGTCACAGGACGTTTCTGCAAGGCATGCATCAGGGAACGGCGTAATTTGGCTTCATCAAAGGGTTCATTCTTGCCATCAGATTTGATGACACGCGGCATCACCACTTCATAACTTTCAAAGGTGGTAAAGCGTTCATTACAACTGACGCATTCACGACGGCGGCGAATCTGGCAACCTTCAGCGGCCAGGCGTGAATCGATCACTTTACTGTCTGGTGTATTGCAAAATGGGCAATGCATAGCGGTTTAATTGAACAAATCCTGATGATTTCCGAGTGTAGCAAAAATTCTGAACTTTGTAGAGTTTTACGCAATATATAGAAAAAAAACAGCCCTGACGGGCTGTTTCACACAATATATTGATTATTGTTTTAGCAGATTATTCGACACGTTCGCCGTGTTGGCTCAAATCCAGACCCATGCGCTCATCATCAGAAGAAACACGGATACCAATGATCAGATCGATCACTTTCAGGATAATAAAGGTCAAGATTGCAGAGTAAGCGATTGTTGCCAGTACTCCTTCAATTTGTACCCATAATTGATGCATTACATTGGTTGGTGCACCGTCACCCATGATAAATTCGCTGGCAAAGAATGCAGTCAGAATCGCACCGACAATACCACCTACACCATGCAGACCAAAAGCATCTAGAGAGTCATCAGCCTTAAGCATACGTTTCAGTGCAGTAATACCCCAGAAACATACTACACCACCGATGAGACCCATCGCTAAAGCACCACCTACAGTCACAAAACCAGCTGCTGGAGTAATCACCACCAGACCTGCAACCGCACCCGATGCACCACCTAATACAGATGCTTTACCACGTGCAATTTTTTCAGTAATTAACCAAGAGATCGTTGCTGCTGCCGCTGCCACTTGTGTAACCACGAGTGCATAACCTGCTGAACCGTTTGCACCCAATGCTGAACCACCGTTGAAACCGAACCAGCCCACCCATAGTAAGCTTGCACCGACTACAGTAAGCGTCAGATTGTGTGGTGCCATAGATTCGCGTCCTAGCCCCATACGCGAACCCAGCATGTAGGCCGCAACCAGACCTGCAACACCTGAGTTAATGTGTACGACTGTACCACCAGCGAAGTCCAGTGCACCGTCACTGCCTAACCAGCCGCCGCCCCATACCCAGTGAGTAATTGGCGCATAAACCAGAATCACCCAAAGTGTGATGAATGCGATGAAAGCACCAAACTTCATACGTTCAGCAATAGAACCGCTAATGATGGCAACCGTAATAATCGCAAAAGTCATTTGGAAAATGACAAACAGGATTTCAGGAATGGTGCCTGACAGCGCTTCAGTCGTAATACCGGACAGCATGAATTTATCCAGACTACCGATAAAGGCATTACCTTCACCGAATGCCAGGGTATAACCAATCACGACCCAGACAATACTGACTACTGCGGCTGCTACAAAACTATGTGCCATAGTACTCAGTACGTTTTTCTTACGTACCATACCACCATAGAACAGGGCTAAACCCGGAATGGTCATGAGTAAAACTAGGGCTGTTGACATTAAAATCCAGGCAGAGTCACCTGTATCGAGTGTGGCTTCTTCTTCTGCAGCTGCCGCTTCTTCAACCGGTGCTGTTTCTACTGCTTCCACAGCAGTAACTTCTGTAGTATCTGGAGTTGCAGTTGCATCAACTAAAGCAACTTCCTCGGTAGGAACGGCTGCTGATGCGGCTTCTTCAGCCCAGGCAACAGAACCGCCCAAAAGTGCGCTGGACAGACCCAACGCGAGTAGTATTTTTTTCATTCGTATCCCCCAACCAAGTTTTTGTGAGTTATTCGCTACTCAGCAAACTTTGTGCCAAATTAAACGGCGTCTGCACCTGTTTCACCTGTACGAATACGGATGACCTGTTCCAGATTTGTTACGAAAATTTTTCCGTCACCAATTTTGCCTGTGCTTGCTACACGCGTAATTGACTCGATTACCGCGTCAACCATTTCGTCGCTGATCGCGATTTCAATTTTGACTTTTGGTAAGAAATCAACAACGTATTCAGCACCACGATAAAGTTCAGTATGGCCTTTTTGACGACCAAAGCCTTTGACTTCAGTCACAGTGATGCCTTGAACGCCAATTTCAGACAATGCTTCACGCACATCGTCTAATTTGAAAGGTTTTACAATTGCAGTTACGAGCTTCATGTTTGTTTTCCTTCGGCTTATTTCACCAGTAAGGTTTTATGTTCAAATTTCATGCCAAGATTTCTAAGGTCGGGGGAAATTAGAAAGCTCGACATGCGGTTTCCCTGAACATTATTTTATACTTATAAATCTTTTGAATCTTCAAATTTTAGTCATTTTTATGTGGTCTTTTATGATAATAATTATCGATTAATCCCATATTTTGTCTGAAATACTATAGTCTTGATTCTTGCGGTGTTAAACTGTGCGCTTATTTCCATCTCTATGGACCACACAATGATTGAAACTTTATTACAAGCAATCTTGCAGCAAATCGAAGAACCAAAAAAAGATCTGGAACATAATCTTCGGGCTTTATTAAACGAAGCAGTAAGTAAAATGGATCTGGTTTCAAAAGAGGAAATTGAACGTCAGCGTACAGCCTTAAATCAGGCCAATCAGCGTTTAAATGAGTTGCTCAAACAAGTCGAATCACTTGAAGAAAAGATATCGAACAAAAAATAAGCACCAGTGAAGTGCATAAAAGACAAATAATGAACAATAATAACGCACCAAAATGGAACAATAAATGTCTTTTGCTAAAATCCATACCCGGGGATTGCTGGGACTGCATGCACCTTTAATAGAAGTTGAAGTTCATGTCAGTCAGGGCATGCCCTCCTTAACTATTGTTGGACTGCCCGAAGCGGCGGTTCGGGAAAGTAAGGATCGGGTTCGTTCTGCTATTTTGAATAGTGGCTACCAGTTCCCGACCAAACGCTTAACTATTAACCTGGCTCCTGCTGACCTGCCCAAAGACGGTTCACGTTTAGATCTGCCAATTGCTTTAGGGATTCTGATGGCATCGGGGCAATTACCTGAAAACTGTACTGATGGAATGGAATTCATCGGTGAACTTGCTTTAGATGGTCAACTCCGCCCCATCACTGGTACGCTTAGTATTGCGATTGCCTGTCAACAATCGCAGCATGAACTGATTCTACCTAAAGAAAATGCTCAGGAAGCCTGTCAGTTACCTGATTTTCGGGTATTTGCCGCTGCTCATCTAAAAGAAGTTTGTGATCATTTAAATAGACTCGCACCTTTAGTCCAGATGCAGGCCCGACCACAGGTGAATCACTCAGATTCTCGCTTTGATTTAGCCGATGTCAAAGGCCAGCTGCGCCCAAGACGGGCTTTGGAAATTGCTGCTGCAGGTGGACATTCTTTATTATTTAGAGGACCTCCTGGAACCGGTAAAACTTTACTGGCTTCGCGGCTAGCCAGTATCTTGCCGCCTCTCAATACTGAAGAAAATCTTGAAGTCGCCAGTATTTATTCTATTGCCAATAATAGTCATACTTTTGGACAGCGTCCTTTCCGCGCGCCACATCATACCGCGTCTGCAGTTGCCCTGGTCGGTGGAGGATCGCATCCTAAACCAGGTGAAATTACGCTGGCACATCTAGGTGTGTTATTTCTCGACGAACTGCCGGAATTTGACAGGAAAGTTCTTGAAGTATTGCGTCAACCTTTGGAATCCAAGGAAATTGTGATTTCGCGTGCCTCTCGACAAATTACTTTCCCAGCCAACTTTCAGCTGGTTGCAGCGATGAATCCCTGCCCTTGTGGTTATGCCTTTAATCAGGATATTCGCTGCCAGTGTTCTCCAGAAATGATCAAGCGTTATCAGAACCGGATTTCTGGGCCATTACTGGATCGGATTGACCTGCATATCGATGTGCCTCCTCTGCAAGCTCATGAATTACAATCTACACAACCGGTAGAAGATTCTGCAACCGTTAGGGAGCGTGTGATAACTGCCTACGAACTGCAAATACAAAGACAGAACAAGCTGAATATGGCATTAAACCCAAAAGAATTAGAGCAATTTGCGCCACTAAATGCTCAGACCAGTAAAATGTTTGAACTTGCCCAACAAAAGTTAAATTTATCTGCCCGTGCTTATCATCGGGTATTACGAGTAGCACGAAGCATAGCTGATTTAGCTGAGAATTCAGAAATTCAGCCTCAGCATTTATCGGAAGCTTTATCTTATCGAGGTCAGCAAAGCTAAACGATTGGACAATAAAAATAAAAAAAGGCGACATTTGTCGCCTTTTTTCTATTAAATAATTAGAAGCTGTAACCTAGACCTAGGACAACTTTATTTTTTTGTTTTATATCATTACGGTCATAGCCACCTAAAATATAGTTCATGCTTGCAGTCACGCCAGTATCAGCAAGTGCTTTACTCAAACCGATATCAAAGTGGCGGAAACTAAATGTATCAGCAGCTTCAATTGGTCCATTCTTATCATATAGATATAAACCAAGTGCTGTATCTAAACTAAAATCTTTAGGTAAAGCATAGCTATAAGATGCTTTTAGATAAGTATCACCTGCATTACCCCAATCAAGATCTTCAAGTAATGTTTGCGCAGTGATACCTAAATCTTTATAGGTCAAACCCAACATGGTTTCAAAACCGTTTGATCCAGAATTACCAATATCATAGTAATAATAGTACGTTAAACCTGCTGTATAACCCCAGTCATCATTGATTGAACCGCTATAGCCTGCATAGAAATCATTTTCGAAAGCATTAGTGACTTCCCCTGTTTCAACTTCTACTAATTCACCTGCTGCATTTTCAAAAAGATCTGTACCTGCAGAATATCTTAAAGTTGATCCCCACCATCCAGCATAAAAACCTGAAGCATGGTTATAGTCTAAACCGCCATTAATTGTGGCATCTTTATTTTCAGGTGCATTTGTAATACCACGCAAGTTATAGCTCGATAACACACCGATATTGCCAGATACTGAGTGCGGAGATGTAGGCTCATCTGCAAAAGTAAAACTGGATGCTGAAGCTACTGCTGCAACTGCTAAAGCTTTTAAAGTGAATTTCATTGTTAGATTCCCCCAACCGTCCGCAGACGTTTTTAGTTGTGTTTTTAAACTCAACTTAGGCTTTGCAATAGCTATGCCAATCCATAAAAAGGAAAATCCAAATTAGCTATAAAAGTTTTTTTATTTATATAAATATTTGATTTTATTTATATATATTAAAAATTAAAATTTAAATTGTTTTAGGTTAAACGATAAAATTAAGAAAAAACTGAAAAATAAAGTACTTGCGCTATTCCACTGTATGTCTAAATATTCGCTTACAACTTGCTACTTTTTGAAGCTATATTTTATATAGATAAATTTTTATGCATAAAAAAGGTGCATAATATTTAATCAATATGACACACCTTGCAATCCCTGTTTCAGCAAAACCTAGAAATTAAAGTTTGCACCTACGACAATATGATTATCGAAATCTATGTCATCACAACCTTTGCCGCCATAGACATAGTCCAGACTTAATTCAATTCGTTTTGCGACTGTTTTACTTAGTCCAATCCGTGCTTCATTAAAACTAAAGCTTTCTGTGATCTGAATCAGTTGATCATCACCGCTAGCGTTATACAGGGAAGCACCTACTGACGTATTCAGGTTAAAGTTTTGCGGTAATAGATAGCTATAAGCTGCACTGAGATAAACATCTTCTGTATTTGCATAGTTAGTTAACATCTGTCAACATGACACCTAAACCTAAACTCAGGTCTTTATAAAACACATCATTCAGTATCTCAAAGCCAGTAGTACGACGCTGATCTGAGCCATCTTCGCTATAAACTGTCCCACCATTTTGATAGTAATAAGATACGATCTGGGACTTGTAGCTCCAGTTTTCATTCAGTGCTCGACCATAACCAATATAAAAGTCATGCTCGAAACCATGATCCTGGTTTGCATCAGAAGAATCATAATTTAAAGTTGAGCCCCAATAGTCCAGAAATATCCCGCTGTTATATGCATATTCCAGTCCAAACTGTACCGATGGATCATCATTTTCCTCACCGCCACGGTAAATATATTTGTTCACGACACCAATAGCTGCGCTAAGTTCACCCCTAGATAGATTTTGGGTATCTTCAGCAAAAGTATCTGAAGTCATGCTAACAAGCAGCACAAGCAAACCGAGTTTCGGCAGCTGAGACATATACGTTCTCATTTACCACGTTTAAATAAAGGGGGCAAGAATATGAAAAACGTGAATAATAAAGTTTTACCAAAAGGTTTAAAAATGAAAATGGATGACTGTGAACTATTCTAAATAGTAAATTGCAGTATAAAGAAAAAATTTAAAGCATTGTTAAAGTGGACAAAACAGCTTATAGAATCTTTTAATCAGTTTTAACCTTACATAACATCAAATTAAAAAAATCAATATGAGCTCTGAAACATGCTCTTCATTATTAAAAATATTACATTATAAAAACTTTATTTTTATCTTATTGTTTTCAATATTAATTTTACCTTATGGGAAAAAATAATATTAAAAACTATAGCGTGATTGTGAATAATAGGTTAAAAAAACTCAACTTTAGTTTAAAGAATGTCATAAAAACGATATTTTTTATCAGATTAATTATACAATTTGGTTAATTTCTGCGTGTGCTTTAGGCAGATGCAGTACAAAAAAACATATATGAGGCTCTCTCCCCATGTTAAACGCAAAGAAAGTTACATTAGCAGTATTGGTACAAGCTGCTCTGATCTCTACAGCTTATGCAAGCGAACAAAGTGAAGCAAAAGGCTTTGTAGAAGATGCTGAAGGCACAGTTCTATTCCGTACTGGTTATTTAAACCGTGATAAAAAAAATGGTGTTGATGATACAAGCTCAGCAGCGCAAACAGCAATGTTTAAACTAGACTCAGGTTTTACCCAAGGTATAGTCGGCTTTGGTGCCGGTATTATTGGGGATGCCTCTGTTAAATTAGGTGAAAACAAAAATGCTGGTAATGGCATGATTCCACGTGAACGAGGTTTCAATGCTAATGGTGAATATGTTAAAGGTGCTGGCGATACCTATGATCACTGGGCGCGTGGTGGTGCTTATGTGAAGGCTCGTATATCTAATACAACTGCTGTATACGGTACTCAAATCTTAGACATTCCCGTATTGGCTTCAAATACAGCACGTTTAGTTCCTGAATACTTTGAAGGCCTATTAGTTACTAGCAATGAAATTGACAACCTGTCATTAACAGCTGGTAAATTCACTAAAAACCAATATTCTGATCAGATCGAAACTGATGGACGTAATTTAGATCGTGCCGTTGTATGGGGTGCAAAATATAAATTTAGTGATGCCTTAAATGCTTCTTATTATGGTGTAGATGTTAAAGATCGTTTAGATCGTCATTATGTTAATGCAAACTATACCTATGCTTTATCAGAAGATAGTAGCTTAACTCATGATTTCAGTGGCTATCATACTGAATGGGATAGAGAAGGTAATACGTATTCTGAAACTACAGATAATCTCTCTGACCGCCAGAACTCTATTTGGGCAGTCTCTACTACCTATAATAAAGATGTCCATAACGTAATGCTGGCTTACCAAAAAAATACAGGTAATACCGGTTATGACTATGGGGAAAATGCAGATGGCGCACAGTCAATCTATCTTCCAAACTCATACCTTTCGGACTTTATCGGAAATGATGAAAAATCTGTGCAGCTTCAGTACAGCTATAACTTTAAAAACCACGGTTTACCAGGTTTAAACTGGACAACTGCCTATGTGTATGGTTGGGATATTAACGTTGGGACTGATCGTGATGCACAAGAACGTGAATTCTTTAATCAGGTGAAATATACTGTTCAGTCTGGTTTTGCGAAAGATGCAAGCTTACGCCTGCGTCATTCTTACTACCGTGCAAGTGACAACTACCAGTCAAATTACATCGGTGACACTAACGAATGGCGTATCTGGTTAGATATTCCTGTGAAATTATTCTAATTCACTCGAATTTCAAGCCATAAAAAACCTGCACATTGTGCAGGTTTTTTATTCAAGCTTTAAAAATTTAAAGACTTAAATGGAAAAGCAAAGCAATTATTTGTTTGCTTCTGCATAAGCAGCAATTGAGTCTAGTACTTCTTGTTTCGCAACATCTGCACCTTCCCAACCACTTAACTTAACCCATTTACCTGGTTCCAGGTCTTTGTAATGCTGGAAGAAGTGTTCGATCTGGCTGATCAATAATGGAGGAAGATCAGTATATTCTTGAACATGTTTATAGATCGGTGTCAATTTGTCATGTGGAACTGCAACCAGTTTCGCATCAACACCACCGTCATCTTCCATGTTCAGTTTGCCCACAGGACGGCAGCGAATAACAGAACCCGGCTCTACTGGGTGTGGCGTCACAACCAATACGTCTAAAGGGTCACCATCTAGAGATAAAGTGTTTGGAACATAACCATAGTTCGCTGGGTAGAACATTGCTGTACCCATGAAACGGTCTACAAATAGCGCATCAGAATCTTTGTCGATTTCGTATTTGATTGGTGCTGCGTTTGCAGGAATTTCAATAATTACATAGATGTCATTTGGTGCATCTTTACCCGCTGGGATATTGCTGTAGCTCATAGCATCACTCTTTAACAAGTTAAATCTTTTAAAAACCGCGACAATTATAACGGTTTTTGCAGATTTTTTTCGGTTTAAAAATATCGAACAATCAATCAGGCGATTGATGGCTGGACTGACCTAAATTAATTTGATGATCAGTAGCAATAACGCAATCGGACATAACATGGAAAGCAACCACATGATGGAACGCAATGTCGCCCAGTTTGCCAGATAGCAAATACCGTACAGCACCCGGAAAATCAGATAACCAATACCAAAAGTCATAATCAGACTTTGCGGCATGACCAGATATTCAGCCATCAGGACAGCTGCAATAAACAGCGGCAAGCTTTCAAAACTGTTCTGCTGAACAGCATGAGCACGTTTTGCAACACCGGTAGACTGTTCTAAAAAATCACGCGGATTCTGGTTATCTTTAGCCTTAAAGCCTCCAGCTTTTTTGGCAATCATGGTAAACACATAAGGTAGCAGACAAGCCGCTAAAATGAGATAAATGATCCCACTAATGCTCTGCATCTGATTTTTCTCATGAAAATTTTATCTGTATCATAGCATGGCATTTCGTGAATAAATTTTGTTAAATAGGGTGTTTTAGCAACCACATAAGGATTCACGATGGTCAGTCCCGATCAAAAAGAAATGTTGGATGTACTGGAACGCCAGCGTCAACATCAGCTGCAAGTGGATCGCGTCCTGAAAATTGTATTGCCGATCGTGGCATTTTTACTCAGTGTCATCGCTGCCAATATGAATATCTGGTCAGCTCTGTTCACCTTTGTGATGTTATGGATTGCCTTTTATGCAGTGGGCATCAAGCGCTATACCCTATGGCATTGGCTGACGATTGTTTTAGTATATTGCCTGATTGATAATGTGCTCAGCTATGGCGAGTTCTACCGCCCTGGCTTCAACCGTCACTTCATTAGCCTGTTTATCTTCGTCGGGATTGTAGGCGTTGGTCGTCGCTACTTCGACCGCTGGTGGATGGAAAAGAATAAATCTGCCCAGCTTTAAAAAGATTCCATAAAAAAAGCGCCTATCAAAGGCGCTTTTTTTTACACAGCTTTTAAGCTGTTTTGCGTAGATCTTTACGCAGGATTTTACCTACGTTAGATTTTGGCAATTCATCCAGGAATTCTACATAACGCGGACGCTTGTAACCTGTCAGATTTTCTTTTGCGAATGCCAGAACTTCTTCAGTTGTTAAAGATGGATCTTTTTTCACCACGAACAGTTTAGGCACTTCACCTGATTTCTCATCTGGTACACCAATGGCAGCCACTTCCAGCACTTTTGGATGTTTCGCAACGATTTCTTCAATCTCTGAAGGATAAACATTGAAACCAGATACCAGAATCATGTCTTTTTTACGGTCTACAATCTTCACATAACCACGATCGTTCATCACACCGATATCACCGGTACGGAAGTAACCATTAATCATGACTTTGTCAGTTTCATCCTGACGGTTCCAGTAACCCTTCATCACCTGAGGACCACGGATCGAAATCTCGCCCTGCTCGCCCAATGGTACTTCATTGCCATCGTCATCTAAAATTGCAACTTCAGTCAACGGCAATGGAATACCAATGGTGCCGCTAAATTCTTCAGATGCAGGCGGGTTTGCAGTTGCAACCGGAGAAGTTTCTGATAAGCCATAACCTTCGATGATGTTAGTGCCTGTAACTTTCTTCCATGCTTCTGCAGTAGAAGGCAGCACCGCCATACCACCACCCATCGCCATTTTCAGACGACTGTGATCCAGCTGTTTGAAGTCTTCATTATTGATCAATGCATTGAATAAAGTATTCACTGCCGGGAAGAACGTTGGCTGGTATTTACGTAATTCTTTAATTACCGCAGGCAGATCACGCGGATTTGGAATCAGAACGTTGGCTTGACCTTTGTACATACCGTACAGTGCACACACCATGAATGCAAAGATATGGTACAACGGTAGAGCACAGAAAATACGGTCATCTGGCTGGCCGTCTTGTGCACCGAATTTGCTCTGGAAAATACCATCACATTGCAGCATGTTTGCAACCAGGTTGCGATGTGTCAGTTCAGCACCTTTAGAAACACCTGTCGTACCACCAGTATATTGCAGTACAGCAGTATCACTTAAAGTCAGTTCAGGACGTTTATAGTTCGTTGGGCTGACTTTGTTCAGCGCAGCATTGAACTTGATGTGACCTGGAATATCCCATGCTGGAATCTGTTTACGTACAGAACGTAGCACAAAATTAACTAGCGTACCTTTCAGCGCACCCAGCATATCACCTACAGAAGCAACAACGACGTGCTTCACTGGTGTTTTGCCAATAATTGCCTGGTATACGGAAGCAAAGTTTTCAATGATAACCAGTACTTCTGTACCAGAGTCATTTAACTGATGCTCAAGTTCACGTGAAGTATAAAGTGGATTTACATTGACCAATACCAGACCAGCACGGAATACGCCCAATGCCACGACCGGATATTGCAACACGTTTGGCATCATCACTGCCACGCGTGTACCTTTTGCAAGCCCCAAGCTCTGTAAATATGTTGCAAATTTACGACTAGCTTCTTCCAGCTCATTAAACGTCATTACTTTATCCATAAAGATAAAGGCATCACGTGAGCCAAACTTCTGGAAATTACGCTCAAAAATATCAACTAATGAAGTGTTTTCTGGTGGCAGTTCTACAGTGTGTGGAATCCCTGTTTTCTCGTATTCAGCGAACCAAATCTTTTCCATAATGCCATTCTCTCCAATCATAATCCTTAGAATCTCAACTGTTTTTTTCAATATTGCGCTAATTTTTTAACTTGTTTATGCGCAATAATGCATCCATCTTGTCGAATCGTTGTTCATATATAACGTATTTCGATTGATGGATGCTAGTCTTATCTTTGAATCCACAGTTTATTTGCTTTTTGATATCCGCGTGGTAAAAGCTGTCCTTTCGAACCGCGTTTGCCGATGTACTTTTGCAGATCATCCCCTTTTAATTTTATTTGCTGTTGTCCTGCAAGCACTTGAATTATTTCATCTAAACTCAAGGCTGTCATGGACAAAATCTGATCTTTATCTTCAAGTTGTATCAATTTATTACCTTTGCCTTTATTCAACACAGGTAATTCAGTCAAATCAACAATTAATAGACGACCTGCAGAGCTGAGCAATGCCAGATGAGTTTTGTCTTCAAGTGGCTGCAGATTCATTGCCTGCGCACCTTCCGGCACAGTCAGGAATGCCTTGCCCGCCTTGGCATTGGTATCCAGCTGCTTGGCTTGGGTCTTGAAACCATAACCTTTGCTGCTGATTGCCAGGATTTCTGCCTCATCTTCGGCAACCAGAACCTGTTTAAAGCCGACGCCACTTGCAGGAGAAAGTTTTGAACTCAGTGGTTCACCTAATCCTCGCGCAGACGGCAGACTGTTGATGGCCAAGGCATAACTGCGCCCCGTATCATCCAGTACATAAACACGCTGATTAGATTTGCCTTGGGCATGACTCAAGTACTGATCCCCTGCACGGAAGTTCAGGTTTTCGGCATCCACTTCATGGCCTTTGGCACAGCGGATCCAGCCAGCTTCAGATAAGACCACGGTCACCGGATCAGCAGGCAGCATTTCAGTTTCATCAATTGCCGCAGCTTCGGCACGCTCTACGATTGGAGAACGGCGATCATCGCCAAATTTCTTGGCATCATCTTTGAGTTCATTGATGATCAAATTCTTTAAAGATTCTGGATTGGCCAGTTGCTCACGGATTTCAGCTGCCTTGGCTTCTAACTCTTCCTGCTCACGGCGCATTTCCATTTCTTCAAGCTTGGCCAAATGGCGCAACTTGAGTTCTAAAATGGCTTCTGCCTGAATTTCATCAATACCGAATCGTTGCATCAGCACCAGTTTAGGCTGATCTTCTTCACGGATGATCTGAATCACTTCATCAATATTCAGGTAGGCAATGATCAAGCCACCCAAAATATGTAAGCGTTTCTCGATTTTATTCAGATGGAATTGCAGACGACGGGTCACGGTGGTCTTACGGATTTCAATCCATTCCAGCAAAATACGACGGATCGATTTCACCTGCGGACGACCATCCGCACCAATCATATTCATATTGACGCGATAGCTGGATTCAAGATCGGTGGTTGCAAACAAATGACTCATTACCGATTCAGCATCGATACGATTTGAACGCAACACAATGACCAGACGGGTCGGATTTTCATGATCTGATTCATCACGCACATCCGTCACTAAAGGCAGTTTTTTTGCCTGCATCTGGTCTGCAATCTGGGTAATGATTTTGGAACCAGACACTTGATAGGGCAATTCAGTAATCACGATCTCGTTTTTTTCAACCGTATATACGGCACGCATACGGTAACTACCACGACCGGTCGTTTGCATTTTCAACAATTCAGCCGGTGGAGTAATAATTTCTGCTTTGGTCGGTAAGTCCGGTCCCGGAATATATTCAGCTACTTTGACATCGGTCAGGTTCGGATTGCGAATCAGTGCAATTGTACCTTTGACTACTTCACGCAGGTTATGTGGTGGAATATCGGTTGCCATACCTACAGCAATACCCGTGGTACCATTCAACAAGATGTTCGGTACGCGTGCCGGCAGGTTTACCGGTTCTTTCATCGAACCGTCGAAGTTGTTCTGCCAGTCACAGGTGCCTTGACCCAACTCGGAAAGCAGTAACTCACTATATTGTGACAGTTTGGCTTCGGTATATCGCATCGCCGCGAAAGACTTTGGATCATCCGGTGACCCCCAGTTGCCCTGCCCCTCAATAAACGGGTAGCGATAACTGAACGGCTGCGCCATCAGCACCATCGCTTCATAGCAGGCTAAGTCGCCATGTGGATGGTATTTACCCAGTACATCACCCACAGTACGTGCAGATTTCTTCGGTTTGCTGGTCCACTTGAGCCCCAGCTCACTCATGGCATAAACAATACGGCGCTGTACCGGTTTCAGACCGTCACTGATGTGTGGCAGTGCACGGTCCATGATTACGTACATGGCGTAGTTGAGGTAGGCCTGTTCAGTAAATTCTGCTACGGAACGGTTTTCTGTCGCATGATGCGCAAGGCTTGTCATAACAACCTATAATCCTAAAAATTTCGTTTTTGTATCAATGTTTCTTATGCTAAGTCGCACTGCCTGACTGCACAAGGGCAGTACAGTACACAGTGCGACAAATCGTGTCTTATGGCGTAAAAATATCCACTTTAAACGCCCTAAGCAACTAAAAAATCACCACCTTTATTGACTCAAGGATTCTAAAGTCCGACCTTTGGTTTCTTCACCCAGTACCAAGATCACCACAGCTACAGCAATCAGAACCACGGTAAACATGGTAAAGACATAGCTGAAGCCGCTCGGCATGACCATCAGATGGGTCACTGCAAATGGCGCAACAATACCACCAATCCGGCCGATTGCCCCTGCCCAGCCCGAACCAAAAGCACGGATATTGGTGGGATACTGTTCTGGCGTATAGGTATAGAGCACACCCCAAGCACCGAGGTTAAAGAAGGACATCAGACAACCCCAGATCACGATTTCGGTAACACTGCCGGACTGACCAAAGAAATAGGCAGATACAGCACACATGCCAATAAAGCCGGCCAGTGTTGCCTTACGTCCAAGTTTTTCTACCAGCCATGCTGCAACCAGATAGCCTGGCAACTGCGCCAGAATCATGATCAGTACATATTCAAAAGACTGGACAATGGTATAGCCTTCCTTCACTAACAGACTTGGCAACCAGGTGAAAATACCATAGTAAGAGAAGATGATGCCGAACCAGATCAACCACAGCATTAAGGTACGGCGGGCAAATATGCCTGACCAGAGCTGAGCAAAAGAAATCGTCTGTTTTTCGGCCACAGGTTGAACCTGGAAGATTTCCAGTACCTCTACCCCACATTTGGCTTCAATCTTTTTCACCAAGGCATGCGCTTCATCGATACGGCCACGGTTGATCAGGAAGGGAATCGATTCCGGAACGAATTTCCAGATCACAATTGCATACAGTGCAGGAATACCACCGATTAAAAAGGCGGTATGCCAGTCAAATTTCGGAATCACAAAATAAGAAATCAAGGCTGCACAGAGCCAGCCCAATCCCCAGAAACTTTCCAGTAAAACAATAAAACGGCCACGTACCTGTGCCGGAATATATTCACTGACCAGCGTTACAGCAACCGGTAACTGACCACCCAACCCCAGGCCGACAATAAAGCGGAAGACCAGTAACCAGGTCAGGTTCGGTGCAAAGGCACAAGCCGCAGTTGCCAGACTATAGATCACCAGCGTTAAAGCGAATATGGTTTTACGGCCATAACGGTCTGCCAGACCACCAGAACAGATTGCCCCAATTGCCATCCCGATAAAACCGATTGAAACTACCCAGCTTTTCTGGTCAGGGGTCATCTGCCAGTCTTCTGCCATTTTAGCCAGAATGAAGGAAATCAGTCCGGTGTCCATGGCATCGAACATCCAGCCTAAACCAATCACGACCAGCAACATATAGTGAAACCTGCCTACAGGTAAACGCTGAATCCGGGAAACTAGGTCCATAAGTAAATCTCTGATATGTGATTCGGGAGAAACTGCACGAAAAGCAGAAGTGTTCATCCTATTTTTATACTACGATTGAATACAGAAACGAGGCTATTTTGCCTCGCTCATTTGAAAATCGTGTTTTATGATTCATCCTTAGATGAGGCGGATTGTTCATCATCATCTTTATAGATAAATTTCGGCATTTCCAGGCCAAAGTAAATGGCGATCAGGCGCAGGGTAAAACCGAAGATCAAGGTAGAAATGATGGTCAGCTCAAGCGACAGACCTGCGTGGCTACACAGCCAGTAGAAGATTACCGCAACGAAGGAAATACTGGCATACAGTTCACGACGGAACACCAGCGGCACATCATTACACAGAATGTCACGCAGAATACCGCCGGAGACACCCGTCAGGACACCAGCTACGGCGCTGACCACAAAGCCATGTCCCATTTCTAATGCGATCTGGCAACCGATGATGGTAAAACCGATGAGCCCCAAAGCATCCAGTACCAGGAAGATGTTACGTAAATGACGCATCCATTTGGCGATCAGAATGGTGACAAAAGCCGCACAGCAGGTCAGCACCAGATATTCAGGATGCTTGACCCAGGTCAATGGATAGTGACCAAGCAGCACATCGCGAACCGAGCCACCTCCCAGTGCCGTAACACAGGCAATGATCACGACCCCAAACCAGTCCATGCTGCGCCGTCCAGCGGATAAAGCACCGGTCATCGCTTCTGCGGTAATGGCAATAATATAGATTACGGTCAACAACATCGCCCTGCTTCCACCTGAGGCTTTGAGATGGCGGCTATTCTAAGGCAAATCTATGTGAAAGTTACAAAAATTGCGCACAACATAGCTTAAATTTTTTCCCTGAACCGCAAATGCAGGCTTGCTTCATTGTAAATTGTTGATCTGTGGTCGGATCGAGAAAATACCAGCAGCCTTCTACTTTGACGAAATGGGACGCTTCATGATGAATTTGTGCCTGTGTGCCATCATGAAAATGTGCCTTGAACTCGACCAGTGCATGACATTTATCCAGTTTTTCATTGGCTTGTACGATTTCCAGTTTCAGCCATTGATTCACCCTGCTCCACTCGGCAATAGCTGGCATATCTAAAAACCTTTGCTGTCCCAATGCGGTCGTCTGCTGGATATAGTTAATTTCCTGTTTGGCAAAGGCACTATAACGTGAACGCATCAACTGTTCGGCTGTCTGTGCAGTTCGCTTGCCTTGATGCAGTGGCTGACAACAGCTTTCATAAATGCCCAGTCCACATGGACATGCTTCTGAGAGGATAAGTTCCAAAAATGAATTCCAAAAAAATAGCCCGACGATGCGGGCTATTTTAGCAAAATTCAGCGCATGCCTGAGGCAGAACTCAATTCTTGTTTTGTTCTTGCGGAATAATATGGACTTTTTCGATCTTATGACCATCCATTGTCACGACTTCAAAGATATGACCATCGGCTTCGAACTTCTCACCATTTTCAGGCAGACGGCCAAGGTGGAATAAAATATAGCCCGACAGCGTCGAATATTCTTCTGATTCATCCACCAGATCACGGCCAATCAGCAAGGATACATGACGAATATCGGTTGAACCTTCCAGCAACAGACTACCGTCATGCAGACTTTCAGCTGCAGTTTCCATTTCATCTTCATCCGGGAATTCACCGGCAATGGCTTCAAGCACATCAATCGGTGTTGCAATCCCTTCGATCGAACCATACTCGTTCAGGACAATCGCCATTTGTAGCGGCGCCTGACGCAACTGGTCCATCACCATCAGTACCTGAGCATTTTCATGCACAATTACCGGTTCACGTAGATGTTTTTCGAAATCAAGTACACCCGTTTCGATGTATTCGTTTAAAACTTTATGCGTCAGGACTACACCAGCAATATTGTCCAGCTCACTATGTGCCACGATCAGACGTGAATGACTCATCTGCAACAGCTGAGCCTTAATGATAGCTTCATCTTCATCCAGATCAATCCATTCCAGTTCAGGACGCGGGGTCATCACCGACTTCACCGGACGTTCAGACAGGCCGAGTACACCCTGCACCATCACACTGTGATAAACGCCATTTTCATCATCATTAAACACTTCGTCAGCAAAGGCACGCGTTGCCAGTACATCTACCGGCTCAGAAGCAGCATTATCCTGAGCAGGTTTACCACCGAGCATACGCATCACAGCTGAAGCAGTGCGATAACGCAGATCTGTAGTTGTCACCATTTTTTCCTGATTGCGTTTCATGGTCTGGTTAATAAATTCGACAATGACCGAAAAACCAATCGCTGCGTACAGGTAGCCTTTTGGAATATGGAAGCCGAAACCTTCAACCACCAGCGAGAAACCGATCATCATCAGGAAGCCGAGACAAAGGATGACCACAGTAGGATGACGATTCACAAAATCCATCAAGGCCTTGGAAGCCCATAGCATGATGCCAACGGCGATAATCACTGCAATCATCATTACCGACAGGTCTTTGACCATACCCACAGCAGTAATCACACTGTCGAGTGAGAACACGGCATCCAGCACCACGATCTGAACGATCACCATCCAGAACACGGCATGCACCGGATTTTCTTCTTTGACCACTGGCTTGGCTTCAAGGCGCTCATGTAATTCCATGGTGCCCTTAAATAACAGGAATACCCCACCAAACAGCAGAATCAGATCACGTCCGGAAAATGGATGATCAAAAATATAGAAGAACGGTTCAGTCAGCGTGACCACCCAGGCAATAGAAGCCAGCAGGATCAGACGCATGACCAAGGCCAGGGTCAAACCTACAATTCGGGCGGTATTACGTTGTTCTGGCGGCAGTTTTTCAGCAAGAATTGCAATAAAGACCAGGTTATCGATGCCCAGAACAATTTCCAGCACAATCAGAGTCAGCAGACCAATCCAGGCAGAAGGATCTGACATCCATTCGAAAATCATTGCATTCTCTCCTGTAGATCAGTGGAAAGACATGCAATGCTGCTGCGTAGCGCGGAACTATGTCCAATTTTATTTAAACACTTGATATGGTGACGTTTTATCTGGTTAAAGCGCCAACTTCGACTACCCATGTGATTTCTATTGTAGTAAGACAGATTTTCAGTATAGCAAGTTCAAAATGAAATTCACCAGTTTTCATGCTTTGGTTTAAGCTTCCCGACTCTTGACTTCAAGATTTGCAAGAATGATGCATAGAATTGTCATATTTTTAATATATGTTGTAGTAACAAAATTAAAAAATGATAAGGTGAAAGAGAGACATGACTAGCGTAATTAAAATGACTGAACATAAAAACAAATCTCCCCGTACTACCCGCCCGCTCGTTGCCCTATATTGTGGTTCACGTGCTGGCAATAATCCTATTTATCAGGAAAAAGCTATTCAGCTTGTAAAGAGTCTGGCACAGCAAGGTTTTGGTCTGGTCTACGGCGGTGCCAGCATCGGCCTGATGGGTCAGGTCGCTGATGCCATGATTGAACATGGCGGTGAAGCTGTAGGTGTGATTCCCGAGTTTATGCTGGATTATGAAATCGCGCATAGCAAGCTGACTGAACTGCATATTGTGCGGTCCATGCATGAACGCAAAGCGTTAATGGCAGAACGTGCCTGTGCCTTCGTTGCTCTGCCAGGTGGACTAGGTACCTTTGAGGAAATTCTGGAAATTGCGACTTGGGGACAGTTGAACCAGCACCAGAAACCAATGATGCTATACAACGTGAATAACTTTTATGATCCACTCATTGCCCAGCTGGATCATGCCGTGAATGAAGGCTTCCTACCACCCCAGCATCGTGCCAAACTAATTGTCTGCGAACATTCTGCACATATCTTTAATGCCCTGAAAAATCTGGATAGTCCAAAACAGTTTGCAATTTAAATGCTGATCTAAGAATAAAAAAGCGAGCCGAAGCTCGCTTTTTTATTTTTTAACTCTTAAGAAGCCAAGTTAGTCACCAGGTTATAGAACCAAGGTAGTGTTGTCGCCAAAATCACAGACATTGCTAAACCAAACATTAACTTCATTGCATCTTTGCTGACGTTCCGTGAAGTACGGTGTTTGCTCACACCATTGACAATCATCGAGATCGCAAACTCACGACCGGCCAATAGACCCAAGAACACCCATGTGGTACTCATTGGAATGTTGCTCCACTCTTTGAAGATCAACAAGATAATGGCATAGATAAAGTCAACAATGGTTGCTGCACGAACATCAGTTACATCGGTTTTGGTATCGACGATCTTCTGGATTGCACCACCACGTTGGTACAGAATCACACCCAGCAAGACCACGAATACCGCAATCGCAAACATCAGGAATTCAAATGGAACCTGACGTGGCACATACACAAAGATATTGGCTAAGTCTTGGATCAACCATTGGCTCCATAAGAAACCGGTTGATAACCATTGTAAGATCATCCATTTGGTCGAATGCTCTTGGTCTTTAGTTTGGTTAAAATAAACCGTCATTTTGTTGGCAACAAAACGGTAAATCACCAAAGCTGAGATGAAGGCTACAGCATAACCCATCATCGATTTCACCATCATCGAACCTAAGCTCGCTGGAGAGAAAATGGTGAGCACCAAGAATGTAGTACTGACTGGAATACCATATCTGGTTAATAACAAGAGTAGAATTGGCGGTACAATATACAGCCAAGTAATCCCACCCTCAGGGAATGGAATCGTTTCGAGACGGCCATAAGAGGCATCTCCTACCCCTGATGCATACCAGCCATAGACCAGAACCACCACAAGGATGACGCTGATATAAATCCACAGCAGCCACCAAGGTCGATGTGAATTTGATGAGATAAAGGTTCCCAATGTCTGAGGCACATCATTGCCGACAATGGAGTAGGCTGCTAGACAGAAGCCGATAACCATCAAGATTTCGATAGACATAAAACATACCTGCTGAGGGAGATCAGCATTACTGTAAGATGTGGCCAAGATTATGACGTTTTTATTGCAGTTTCATGACAGAAACGTCATATATTCTTGTAACACTAGCCAGTTTCAAGACATTTATTACCTTTCAGCAAGCAGTTGCTATTTCTGCTAAATCCCATTTATCCAACTGATATCAATCAGTTTTCATAGTTCTATTTCATGTCATAAATACCAGAATAAGACACTGATTTAGTACAACGGATGGGGTGAATTGATTTAAACTGAGCTCACATTCAAAATTATATGACTTTCTAAATATCACATGAATGCCACGCCCACCCATCAAGCACTGCAACCCGAATTTAGACTGCTGGTCTTATTGGTATCGATCGGCTTTTTCATGCAAGGTCTGGATACCACAATTATCAATACTGCCCTGCCAGCGATTGCTCTTAGCCTGCAGGAAGATCCGTTGCGGATGCATAGTGTGGTGGTGGCTTATGTGCTTTCGGTTGCAGTCTGTATTCCCTTAAGTGGCTGGCTGGCAGATCGTTTTGGTGTACGTAATACCTATTTTAGCGCCATCATTATTTTTACGCTTGCATCAATAGGTTGTGCTGTCTCAAACAGCCTGAATGAACTCCTGCTCTATCGGGTTTTGCAAGGTATTGGTGGTGCTTTGCTGTTACCAGTCGGCCGTCTGGCAATGCTGAAGATCATTCCGCGCACCCAGTTTCTGGCTGCGATGAGCCTGATGAGCTTAGCCGGCCTGATTGGTCCGCTGATTGGCCCGACGCTAGGTGGCTGGATGGTAGAATACCTGTCCTGGCAATGGGTATTCCTGATTAACCTGCCGATTGGCCTGCTTGGCACCCTGATTACCTTCAAAGCCATGCCGAATGTTACTGAACCGGATGTGGCGAAGTTTGACTATGCCGGTTTTGTTATGCTGGTGGTGGCGATGGTCGGGCTATGTCTGGGCATTGAGAACTTTGCCAATCCGCAATATCCATTGTGGTGGAGTCTCAGCTTAGTTGCAGCTGGGTTCCTGTTTTCGCTGATCTATGCCTATCATTCACATACCCATAGCAATGCCCTGTTCCGCAGTAAGCTGTTTAAAAACCGGATTTATTCTATTGGGATTCTGGGCAATTTCTTTGCCCGTCTTGGCGGTAACTCAATTCCTTTCCTGTTACCGCTGATGTTGCAGGTCGCTTTTGGTTTTGAACCCTTTATTACCGGCTTGCTGATGATTCCAACCGTATTAGGCTCGTTGGCTTCCAAACCCATTATTCGCAAGATCATTCAGCACTTTGGCTATCGCCAGGTGTTACTGGTAAATACTTTGCTGGTGGGGCTATGTATTGCCAGCTTTGCCCTGACTACGGCGGATACACCGATCTGGCTACGTGCGATTCATTTCTTTATTTTTGGTATCCTGAACTCACTGCAGTTTGTTTCCATGAATACTTTAACCCTAAAAGACTTAAGTCAGCAGGATGCCAGCAGTGGCAACAGTTTTCTGTCCATGATCATGATGCTATCGATGAGTATCGGGGTTGCACTGGCAGGTACGCTGGTAAATATGTTTAGTGCCTACTTTGGAGCTGAGCAGCTGGATAATGCATTCCATCTCGCCCTGATCTGTCTGGGCTGTTTGAATATTATTGCCGCCTATATTTTCTGGCATATTCCTAAGAATACGCCAGTATGATCATCATCCCGATACAAGACAAATCGGTATAAGCTAGATAGAGTCAAATTTTGAAGAACGTGATGAAAAAGCCAGCCAAGCATTATCCACCTCTTTGGGCAGCAATCATGAGTGTCATTCTGCTGCTTGCTGTGGTCTGTGCAATCTGGTGGCTATTGCTGAAACCGCTACCTGCCAACGCTTCCGAATATGACATTCATGGTTTTGATGTTTCGCATCATCAAAAAGAGATTAACTGGCAGCAGATTCCCAAAGATAAATACCGCTTTGTTTATTTAAAATCAACCGAAGGCGGTGACTTTAAGGACAGCAAATTTCAGGAAAACTGGTTTAAGGCCCGCGAACAGGGTTTGCTGGTCGGTGCCTATCATTTTTATCGCCTCTGTCGGGAGGGTAAGATTCAAGCGCAGAATTTTATCGAAACCGTACCGAATAAAGCGGATGCCTTACCTCCGGTAATCGATCTTGAATATGACAGTAACTGTATCAATACCTATTCCAAGGAACAGTTGCTTAAAGAAATTCAAGTCATGCACGACCTGCTCAAGCAGCACTATGGCAAGCAGCCGATGTTCTACACTTCCAAGGCTTTTTACAATATTGTGCTGGCAGGACAGTTTGCTGAAGTACCGCTGTGGATTCGTGAATACAAAGGTTTGCCTGAACTCAAAGACAATCCAAAATGGCATTTCTGGCAGCATACCAGCCAAGGTCAGATTGAAGGGATTCCAACCACTGTCGACCTGAATGTATTTTATGGTTCAGAAAAGGACTGGTTAAAGTTCCTGAAGGAAAATGGAATCGAGAATGCACCTGAACAAAAGTTGACAAAATAATTCTACAATCGGAATGTAATAAAAAATAAAAGGATCAATAGCTGTGAAGCTAGGCAAAATGATTTTGGCTACGATTCTAATAATTGTTGTCATCCTTGGGGGAATGGGTACTTATTTACTACAACCTTCAGGTCAACTGAGTGAATTTGACGCGTGGCAAGCCAAATCAAATACATCAGCAGAAGGCTTAAATGTCCGCTTCTTTGGTGTTTCTACCCTGCTGTTTGATGATGGTCAGGATCAGATTCTGATTGATGGTTTCTTTAGCCGTCCCAGCCTTTGGCAGGTCATCAGTTCCGAAGTCTCCAGCGATTCTTCGCTACTTCAGAAGATTATTCAGGATCATCAGCTGAACCGGACACGGGCGATTTTAGTCACCCATAGCCATTATGATCATGCCCTGGATATTCCTGCACTTGCGGCCTTGCTACCACGTGCCCAGATTATCGGATCGAATAGCACCCTGAATATTGCACGAAGTTTTCCTGATGTAAAAACATCACAGCTACGGCGTACTGTATCAGGGCAATCGTTCCAATCTGGACAGTTTAAAGTCACTCCACTTGCTTCCGCACATACGCCTCCAACGCCCGTAAATGATGATCTCGGTGAAGAAATTACAGCACCACTGAAACTGCCTGCCAAGTTTTCCGAATTTAAAGAAGGCGGCAGTTTTGACTATCTGATTGAACATGACAGACAACGAATTCTGGTTAAAGCCAGCACAGGGTTTATTCCGGGACAGTTCAAGAATGTTCAGGCCGATATTTTATTTTTAGGCATAGCCCAGCTATCGCGACAGCCTGACGATTATCAGAAATCTTATCTGCAACAAACGCTGGCAACGGTAAAACCCAAGATTGTCATTCCAATTCACTGGGATGATTTCTTTCAGCCGCTAGATCAACCCTTACAATTTTTACCACGCTTTGCCGATAATGCTCCCGAGAGTATGCGAATTCTGATCAAAGCGGCTGAAGCGCAACAGATTCAGGTTGTGCTACTGAGTAATAGTCAACCCTATAATCTTTTGAAATCAGCATCTTCCCAAGTGCCTTAAAGCCTTTTAAGATGGCATATGCGCAAAATTATCCATATCGATATGGACGCCTTCTACGCCTCGGTAGAACTGCGTGAACGTCCGGAACTAAAACATTTGCCTGTGGTGATCGCGTCGCATCATCCACGGGCTGTGGTTGCGGCTGCCTCGTATCCAGCTCGGGAATTTGGTGTGCATTCTGCCATGCCAATGAGTCAGGCACGCAAACGTTGTCCACAGCTGATTGTGATTGAACCTGATTTTCAGAAATACCGTGAGGTTTCCTCACAGATCCATCAGATTTTTCAAAAATATACACCTGTCATTGAGCCGCTGTCACTGGATGAAGCCTATCTGGATGTGACTGATAATCTGCTGCAAATCCCCAGTGCGACAGAAGTCGCGATGCGTATCCGTGAAGACATTTTCCAGCTGACTAGACTTACCGCTTCTGCAGGTGTTGCACCAAATAAATTCCTGGCCAAAGTTGCTTCAGACTGGCACAAACCGAATGGTATTTGTGTGATCAAGCCTTCACAAGTACAGGCCTTTATTCAGGATTTACCGCTTAAGAAAATTCCCGGGGTCGGCAAGGTTACGCAGGAAAAATTGAAAAGTCTCAATTTGGAAACTCTGGGTGATTTGCAACAGATGGATGAAGCTGTCCTGATTCAGCATTTTGGCAAATACGGCAAGCGGCTGTATCTCTATGCGCAAGGCATCGATGAACGCCCGGTCGAAACTGAACGTGAACGCCAGCAGATTTCCAAGGAAACCACCTTTGGTGATGACCTGCTACTTAGCCAGTGCAGCCCTTACTGGGATCAACTGATTCAGCAGGTCTGGAACAGTCTGGAAAAGAAACAGCTGACTGCACGTGGCATTACCTTGAAACTCAGGCTAAAAAATTTCCAGATCATTCAACATAGCCGTAGCTTCCGTTCCGTGCTTAAAAATCCGCTAGAGCTACATCAGGCGTTACAGTTCTTGCTGCAGGATATGCATCTGGATCCAGCCCTGCAATTTCGCCTGATTGGTGTTGGGGTGTATCAGCTGTCACCTCGCCAGCAAGAAGCACAACTATCCCTGCTTTAAAGTAAACTGAGCAAGAAGTAGTCATTAGTTTAAAAAGCCAACAAGTTTATTTTTACCATTGTGTGTTTTTAGAGTAATCTATCCGCGCAATGCATTATCCATGTATATGCTGAGATGCTGAAAATCACCTTTACTTTCAGCATGCTGTCCTGTGATTGGCGTGACGATCAAATCCGAATATTACAGGGCAACTCTGTTGTCCCCATGGAATCCTATCCTGCATGTCTTCTGCAAATTCAATTTCTTTTCAAGAACAACGCGCGCGAAAAGCAGCGCTTTCCAGTTTTATTGGTGCTGTTGTCGACTGGTACGATTTTCTTCTTTACGGCATTGTCGCAGCCCTGATTTTTAAAGATCAATTTTTTCCCAGTATTGGCAACAATATGGGCACATTAGCCGCCTTGGCAACCTTTGGTGTTGGCTTTCTGTTTCGTCCACTTGGTGGTGTGGTGTTTGGTCACTTCGGTGACAAACTTGGCCGTAAAAAAATGCTGGTACTCACTGTCATCCTCATGGGGATTTCTACTGTCGGGATTGGCCTGTTGCCGAATTTCGAAGCCATTGGCTGGTGGGCACCGGTATTATTGGTGACTTTACGTGCCATTCAAGGCTTTGCGGTTGGTGGTGAATGGGGCGGTGCTGCCCTGATGGCAGTGGAAAATGCGCCAAAAGGCAAAAAGGCTTTTTATAGTAGTGGTGTTCAGGTTGGTTATGGTGTCGGTCTGGTGCTGGCGACCGGTGCAGTGTCATTAATCATTGCCACTTTAGGGGAAGAGGCATTTTCGGACTGGGCATGGCGTATTCCATTTATTGCCAGTATTGTGCTGATCGGCATTGCCATGTGGATTCGGCGTGATCAGGAGGAGTCACAAGAATTTGTCGAAAAAGTGGTTAAAGCCAAGCAACATCCAACCAAACTGCCAATTTTTCAGGCGATCAGCAAGCATCCTAAAGCATTCCTGTACATTATTGCCCTGCGTATGACCGAGCTGCTCACCATGTATCTGGTGACCAATTTTGCACTGAATTATTCCACCAATAATCTGGGCATGGACAAGCAATTCTTCCTGAATATCACCCTGATGGTCGGTGCGATTAGTTGTGTCAGTATTCCGTTCTTTGCCTGGATCTCAGACAAAATTAACCATAAAACCATGTGTGTTTGGGGCGGTTTAATCGGTGCCTTGTCGGCTTTCCCGTTCTTTATGGCGCTGGATGCTCAAAATACCTGGATGATTATTGTTGGCTCAATTCTACTGGCCAATATCGCGCATGACATGGTAGTGAGTGTGCATCAACCCATCTTTACCTCACTGTTTGGTACCGAGTATCGTTATAGTGGCGCCGGTGTGGGTTATCAGGTGGCGAGTATTATTGGTGGTGGTTTTACCCCAATGATTGCGGCTTCCTTAGTGATTTGGGGGGATGGTTCATGGCATTATGTAGCCATCTATCTTGCTGTGGGCTGTCTACTAACTGCATTGGTTGCTGCCCTGATGCCAAAAACCCAGGATTAAACTCATGACTATTCAACGTTTGCATGTGTCTCAACGCTTCTCTGAAATCGCGATTTCAGGCAATCTCGTTCATCTGGCAGGTCAACTGGCCAGTGATTTTGATCTGGATATTAAAGGTCAGACACAGCAAACTTTGGACATTATTGATCAGTTTCTCGCAGATGCGGGAACAGATAAGAGCCACATCATGTCAGTTACCATTTATCTCAAAGATATTGAGCGTGACTATGCAGCTTTTAATGAAGTGTGGGATGCATGGGTAGCTGATATTCAAGCCCTGCCGCGGACCTGTGTAGAAGCCAAGTTGTATGATCCACGGGTATTGGTCGAACTGACCGTCGTCGCAGTAAAACCGGAATAATGCCGATAGAACTTATCTTCCAATAAAAAAGCATGCGATCTGCATGCTTTTTTTATTTGTGCCAGCTGTATTAACTCACTGTCTTTACTTTAGGCCGCTCCAGAGCGGAGTAAAGTGGAAACTTCTTTAGTGTAGTCAGGTTATTCGGATTGACTAGACTGTCCTCCTCACCCTGTTCATTCAGGAAGTCACGACGCAGGTGATGATATTCCGGAATATCTTCATAACGGATTACCCGATAGCCTGCCATAGTCAGCAAGGCATCCTGATACTGGGATTGTTGTGGGCGTTTCAAAATCATCGGATCGTCCACGGCCACGATGGCAACGACCAGATGATCCTGATCTAGAACCACAAAGTCCGCGACCAGATTGCGATATTTGTTACGGGTACGAAAAAATTTGGTGGTCAACAGCGCATCATAGGAGACATGGGCCAAAATAATGTTCTCTGGCAGAATTTCCTTTAGACGGGTGTAAGTCAACTGTTGATTCAGGTTAAAAATGGCGCGCTGCTTCAACACACTATCTTGCTGTTTGCCGCTGTTCCGTACTCTCTTATATGCCATCAGGATGGTGCACAAGAGCAGAAAACTGCCAATTATGATATAGGTGGCCATGCGTTAGTCCTTTTTGCATTCTTATAATCGTTTTTGTTTTATTGTTGTCAGTATAGATCGATTTTCATCCGAAAATCACGGTACAACCAATTTGCTTAGATACTGCAACATCCGGTATCAAAACTTATATAAGGGCATTACATTTCGGGAGATTAAAAAATTCCGTGTACTGGAAATGTAATGTGTTCCTTACTCACTCTCACTCTAAATCAGCCACTCAAATTTAAGCAAGAGCATTTTCCTCTTTTTGTCTTACAATTCCGATAAAGTGTAATTTTTAAACAGTTTTTTCTAATAAATATCTTAATTTAATTATTGTTTAATTGAGATCTGACTTCTTTTAATAAAAAATCAGAGAAAAATAAAAAAGACACCGAAGTGTCTTTTTTAAGTGATTTAGGCACGACTTTTTGGTTTGGCTTTGCCTTTAGCTTTAGAACCGCCAAAAGGCTTTTTCGCATCACCGGTTTCGCGTGGTGGCAGACCTGTGTGCTGGGTCAAGATCTGCCCTTTCTTCGGGCGATTGTTCTGTCCTTGGCTTTGACCTTGTCCACGATTGCCTGCCTGACCGGTACGTTTCTGTGAATCGCCTGCAACAGTCGAGTTCTTCTTACGTGCTGACTGATACTGGCCATCCACACCTGCAGGCTGATAGGTCGGAATCAGATGCTGTTTCGAATTACCAATCAGGTCCTGACGGCCCATTTCGCGCAAGGCATCACGCAGTAAAGGCCAGTTGTTTGGATCATGGTAACGCAAGAAAGCTTTATGCAGACGACGACGCTTCTCACCTTTCACAATGTCGACATTTTCAGTGTAACGCGCCACTTTCGCCAGCGGGTTTTTACCGGTGTAGTACATGGTGGTTGCAGTCGCCATTGGTGACGGATAGAAGGTCTGTACCTGATCAGCACGGAAACCATTCTTCTTCAACCAAATTGCAAGGTTCATCATGTCGTAATCGGTGGTGCCCGGATGCGCCGCAATGAAGTAAGGAATCAAGTACTGTTCCTTGCCTGCTTCCTTACTATAACGATCAAACATTTGCTTAAAGCGGTCATAAGTCCCAATGCCCGGCTTCATCATTTTATTGAGCGGACCTTTTTCGGTATGTTCTGGCGCAATCTTGAGGTAACCACCCACGTGATGCGTCACGAGTTCTTTCACATATTCTGGGTTTAAGACCGCAAGGTCATAACGCAGACCTGAACCGATCAGAATCTTTTTAATGCCCGGTAGAGCACGTGCCTTACGATACAACTGCGTCAGTGGCGCATGGTCAGTATGTAAGTTTTGACATACTCCCGGGAAGACACACGATGGCTTACGACAGTTCTTTTCGATCTCAGGATCTTTACAAGCCAAACGGTACATGTTGGCTGTTGGACCACCCAAATCCGAAATGATGCCAGTAAAGCCTGGCGCGGTATCACGAATTTTTTCCACTTCACGCAGAATCGATTCTTCCGAACGGTTCTGAATAATACGACCTTCATGCTCTGTGATTGAACAGAAGGTACAACCACCAAAGCAGCCGCGCATGATGTTTACCGAGAATTTGATCATGTCAAACGCTGGGAAACGTGCATTACCGTATGATGGATGTGGCAGACGCGCATAAGGCAGGTCAAACACGTAGTCCATCTCTTCCGTAGTCAACGGAATTGGCGGTGGATTTAACCATACGTCACGTTCACCATGCTTTTGAACCATAGCACGCGCATTACCTGGATTGGTTTCCAGATGCAAAATACGGTTAGCATGTGCATAAAGCACCGGATCATTCACCACTTCTTCAAAAGCAGGCAAACGAATCACAGCCAATTCACGCGGCGGTAATTTATGTTTAATCGCTTTCGATGCCGATTGTAACTGCACGATTTGTGTATTTTCGTCCAAATTGTCGCCTTCACGTACAATTGGATTGGCTACATGTTCTTTTTGGAAACCCTGGTACTGGCTCGAGTCCTTCCCTTGTTCAATCTCACAACCTTCAATATCTTCAGTCATGACATAAGGGTTAATAATTGGATCGACACGGCCAATCGCATCGACATCATTCGATGCGATTTCAACAAATTTGGCTTTCGATGGGCGATTGTGTTTATTCACAATAAACGCTGTACCACGAACATCAGTAATATCTTGGATTTTTTCACCACGCGCCAAACGGTGCATGATTTCAGTAATTGAACGCTCACCATTACCATACATCAAAAGATCGGCTTTAGAGTCCATCAATACAGAACGGCGGACTTTATCTGACCAGTAATCATAGTGTGCAATACGTCGTAGTGATGCTTCGATACCACCTAAGAGCACCGGTACATCTGGATAAGCTTCACGCACACGCTGGCAATACACGGTTGCCGCCCGGTCTGGGCGTTTGTTTGGCTGATTGTCTGGTGAATAGGCATCATCTGAACGAATCTTGCGATCTGCCGTATAACGGTTGATCATCGAGTCCATGTTACCTGCTGTCACACCCCATGCAATGTTTGGTTTACCCAATACACGGAAGGCTTCAACATTGGTCCAGTCTGGCTGCGCAATAATCCCGACACGGAAGCCTTGCGCTTCTAGGGTACGGCCAATAATGCCTGAACAGAATGAAGGATGATCAATATAGGCATCGCCACAGACTAAAATAAAGTCACAACTGTCCCAGCCGAGTTGATCCATCTCCTCGCGTGACATCGGCAAAAATGGCGCAGGTTCAAAACACGACGCCCAATATTTGTCGTAATCAAACAACGCTGTAGGCGCTGTCTGCATGGTATAAGCAGTAGACATGGCTAGCAATTCTCGGCTGGCAGATGGAAGATCAAAAAATAGATCAAAGATGAAAGCCGAGCATTTTAGCATGAATTCAGCTGAGGTTGCTTGATTATAATTTATACAATACTGGCTTTAAGACCTTAATCGGGAATATATACTCATTTTATTTCTAGCTTGCTTATTTTAAGTTTTAACTGTTGAGCTATCAATAAACCGATTACCAAAATAATGCCGATGAACAAACTGAGGCCGAACCATCCTGCCTTTTCCCAGACCAGACCACTCGAGCTACCGAGCACACTGGACCCAAGATAATAGCAGAATAAATAGAGTGATGATCCTACAGCACGATACTGTAAAGATTGCACAGATACCCAACTGCTGGCCGTGGAATGTGCAGCAAAAAATGCAAAGGTAAAAATGAGCAGACCAATAAAAACAAGCACCAAGCTGTTGACTAGCATCAACACTAATCCTAGCAGCATGCTGGCAAGCATGGCCACCAATACCTGGAAACGTCCAAATTTCTGGCTCCATGCCGCCGCACGAGGCGAACTATAAATTCCTGCCAGATAGGTAATAGAAATCACGCCAATCCAGACATGCGACAGCTTAAAAGGTGACTGAATCAGGCGATAGCTGAGATAATTAAAGACTGAAACAAAACAGCCCATCAGGATGAAACCTTGCAAGAACAAGATTCGCAGTTTGGGATCACTCAGATTATGCTGAAATGCAGTAAGGAAGCGGCTTAATTTAATAGGATAAGCTTGAAAATTCCTGGATTTAGGCAACAAAAAATAGAAGATTGTCGCAATACAGAGGTTAATTAGTCCAATGATTAAAGTCGCTGATTGCCAGGAAATAAAGTCTACCAATACCCCAGCAATCAAACGGCCACTCATACCACCAATCGCAGTTCCAGAAATATAGAGTCCCATGGCCAAACCGATATCTTTCGCGGCCACCTCTTCCCCAATATAGGTCATCGCCACTGCGGCCACGCCACTCACGGTTAAACCAATTAATATTCGGGTAGCCAGAAATACTGACCAAACTGGCAATACAGCACTCAGTAACAACAATACTGAAACTGAAAATAAAGACCAGACCATAATCGGCTTGCGGCCAAAACGGTCCGAGATTAGTCCAGTAAAAATAAGACCAACAGCTAATGCAATGGTAGAAAATGAAAGTGGAAAACTGCTTTGCGTAGGAGAGATATGAAAATAGTCTGCCAGAATCGGCATCATCGGCTGAACACAATACAATGAAGAAAAAATTGCAAATCCAGCCAGAAACAAGGAAAACAAAACCGCTTTAAAGGCAGAGGACCCATATTCAATATGGCTTGAAGATAAATTTGAGGACATATCCGCTCCAGAAACCTGTTCCAGTATACGCCTACCCTGCGGATTTTCTGCTGTGGTTTTATGTGAAAAATAATATTTATAAGCTTTCGACTAAATTCCCACATAAAAAAACACCCCCGGCCTTTAGACCGGGGGTGTTTAGAATAATGAGCTGGCGATGACTTACTCTCACATGGGTAATCCCACACTACCATCAGCGCTAAGAGGTTTCACTTCTGAGTTCGGGAAGGGATCAGGTGGTTCACTCTTGCTATGGTCGCCAGCACAACTGGTATGACTTTGCGTTTGGTCTTATTCGCTTTGCATTGCTGCTTTGCTTGCCGTTGCTTGGTCAAATGAGTTTAACAGATAATATCTGAGTCGAATTGTATGTTCTAGCGTATTCTGAATCAAGATCAGTCGTTATTGACTGTTTGGTTTTGAATCGATTTCAGCTTTTATACAACAACTGTTTGGGTGTTGTATAGTCAAGCCTCACGAGCAATTAGTATTGGTCAGCTTCACATATCGCTATGCTTCCACATCCAACCTATCAACGTCGTAGTCTTCAACGGCTCTTTAGGTGACATAAAGTCACAGGGAAATCTTATCTTGAGGTAGGCTTCCCGCTTAGATGCTTTCAGCGGTTATCCCTTCCGAACATAGCTACCCGGCGATGCGACTGGCGTCACAACCGGTACACCAGAGGTTCGTCCACTCTGGTCCTCTCGTACTAGGAGCAGATCCTCTCAAATTTCCAGCGCCCACGGTAGATAGGGACCGAACTGTCTCACGACGTTCTAAACCCAGCTCGCGTACCTCTTTAAATGGCGAACAGCCATACCCTTGGGACCTGCTTCAGCCCCAGGATGAGATGAGCCGACATCGAGGTGCCAAACACCGCCGTCGATATGAACTCTTGGGCGGTATCAGCCTGTTATCCCCAGAGTACCTTTTATCCGTTGAGCGATGGCCCTTCCATACAGAACCACCGGATCACTAAGACCTACTTTCGTACCTGCTCGACTTGTGGGTCTCGCAGTTAAGCGCGCTTTTGCCTTTATACTCTACGCGTGATTTCCGACCACGCTGAGCGCACCTTCGTACTCCTCCGTTACTCTTTAGGAGGAGACCGCCCCAGTCAAACTACCCACCAGACATGGTCCTCGTCCCGGATAACGGGACAGAGTTAGAACCTCAATATTACCAGGGTGGTATTTCAAGGACGGCTCCATCGCAACTAGCGTCGCGACTTCAAAGCCTCCCACCTATCCTACACAAGTAAGATCAAAGTTCAATGTCAAGCTGCAGTAAAGGTTCACGGGGTCTTTCCGTCTAGCCGCGGGTACACCGCATCTTCACGGCGATTTCGATTTCACTGAGCCTCTGCTGGAGACAGCGCCCCCATCATTATGCCATTCGTGCAGGTCGGAACTTACCCGACAAGGAATTTCGCTACCTTAGGACCGTTATAGTTACGGCCGCCGTTTACTGGGGCTTCGATCAATAGCTTCGCTTGCGCTAACCACATCAATTAACCTTCCAGCACCGGGCAGGCATCACACCCTATACGTCCACTTTCGTGTTTGCAGAGTGCTATGTTTTTAATAAACAGTTGCAGGGGCCTGGTTTCTGAGGCTGCCAACAGCTCAAGGAGCAAGTCCTATCACCGCCGGCAGCGTACCTTCTCCCGAAGTTACGGTACCATTTTGCCTAGTTCCTTCAGCAGAGTTCTCTCAAGCGCTTTGGTCTACTCGACCTGACCACCTGTGTCGGTTTCGGGTACGATTCCTGTTTAACTGAAGCTTAGAGACTTTTCCTGGAAGTATGGTATCAGCCACTTCACTGTACAAGTACAGCTTGCTATCAGTTCTCAGCATAGAGTACCCCGGATTTGCCTAAGATACATGCCTACAACCTTCCACCTGGACAACCAACGCCAGGCTGACTTAACCTTCTCCGTCCTCTCATCGCATTAAACAGAAGTATTGGAATATTAACCAATTTCCCATCGACTACGCCTCTCGGCCTCGCCTTAGGGGTCGACTCACCCAGCCCCGATTAACGTTGGACTGGAACCCTTGGTCTTTCAGCGAGCGGGTTTTTCACCCGCTTTGTCGTTACTCACGTCAGCATTCGCACTTCTGATACCTCCAGCAGACTTCTCAATCCACCTTCATCGGCTTACAGAACGCTCCCCTACCACTTACACTAATGTGTAAATCCGCAGCTTCGGCATATAGTTTTAGCCCCGTTACATCTTCCGCGCAGGCCGACTCGACTAGTGAGCTATTACGCTTTCTTTAAAGGGTGGCTGCTTCTAAGCCAACCTCCTAGCTGTCTATGCCTTCCCACATCGTTTCCCACTTAACTATAATTTAGGGGCCTTAGCTGGCGGTCTGGATTGTTTTCCTCTTGACTACGGACGTTAGCACCCGCAGTCTGTCTCCCGGATAGTACTCATTGGTATTCGGAGTTTGCATCGGTTTGGTAAGTCGGGATGACCCCCTAGCCGAAACAGTGCTCTACCCCCAATGGTATTCGTCCGAGGCGCTACCTAAATAGCTTTCGGGGAGAACCAGCTATCACCGAGTTTGATTAGCCTTTCACCCCTATCCACAAGTCATCCCCTGGCTTTTCAACGACAGTGGGTTCGGTCCTCCAGTCAGTGTTACCTAACCTTCAACCTGCTCATGGATAGATCACCCGGTTTCGGGTCTATACCCAGCAACTAAACGCCCTATTAAGACTCGGTTTCCCTACGGCTCCCCTATACGGTTAACCTTGCTACTGAATATAAGTCGCTGACCCATTATACAAAAGGTACGCAGTCACCAAACAAGTTGGCTCCCACTGCTTGTATGCATGCGGTTTCAGGATCTATTTCACTCCCCTCACAGGGGTTCTTTTCGCCTTTCCCTCACGGTACTGGTTCACTATCGGTCAGTCAGGAGTATTTAGCCTTGGAGGATGGTCCCCCCATATTCAGACAAGGTTTCACGTGCCTCGCCCTACTCGACATCATCATATCAGCCCTTTCGTGTACAGGACTATCACCCACTATGGTTGCACTTCCCAGAGCATTCCACTAAAACTGATATGACTTAATGGGCTGTTCCCCGTTCGCTCGCCGCTACTGAGGGAATCTCAATTGATTTCTTTTCCTAGAGGTACTGAGATGTTTCACTTCCCTCCGTTCGCCTCGTATGACTATGTATTCATCATACGATACCTGGCTTATACCAGGTGGGTTTCCCCATTCAGACATCTCCGGATCACAGGATATTTGCCGCCTCCCCGGAGCTTTTCGCAGGCTATCACGTCTTTCTTCGCCTCTGACTGCCAAGGCATCCACCACATGCACTTAATTACTTGACTATACAACCCCAAACAGTCGTTAATCCTTACAAGTAAGATTAACAACAAGATCAACTAGTAAACTAGCCTTTCTCACAGTTAGAGTTTCGTGCATTTAAGCACCGTACAGCTTCAATTAGATTCATATACCAAAACGCTTGATTCAGTTTAATCGCTAGAACTCATTTCTTGTAGTTGCCTACTTGAAACGAGTTTGAACAAATTATTTCAACTCAAATATATTCTGTTAATGATTCACTGTATCCTCGTCGGACTACAGTCAACTGTGATAAATCACAGAGCTTAATAACAATGCCGCGCATTATACGCAACTTAATCACTAAGCTCTATAAGCTATCAGTTCGTTTGCTTAATGTTTAACTCATTGCATCGCAATGAGTGGTGGAGACTAGGAGAGTCGAACTCCTGACCTCCTGCGTGCAAAGCAGGCGCTCTACCAACTAAGCTAAGTCCCCAGCTTATCAATAAGTCAATGTTTCTGATTACTTCACTCTGCAATTGCTTGCTTGTCGTTAGTGGTGGGTCTGACAAGACTTGAACTTGTGACCCCACGCTTATCAAGCGTGTGCTCTAACCAACTGAGCTACAGACCCTCAGATACATCGTCATGAAGAACAACTTGTTGTGGATTCTTACCAATCGTCAATCTTTCGTTAAGGAGGTGATCCAGCCGCAGGTTCCCCTACGGCTACCTTGTTACGACTTCACCCCAGTCATCGGCCACACCGTGGTAAGCGTCCTCCTTGCGGTTAGACTACCTACTTCTGGTGCAACAAACTCCCATGGTGTGACGGGCGGTGTGTACAAGGCCCGGGAACGTATTCACCGCGGCATTCTGATCCGCGATTACTAGCGATTCCGACTTCACGCAGTCGAGTTGCAGACTGCGATCCGGACTACGATCGGCTTTTTGAGATTAGCATCCTCTCGCGAGGTAGCAACCCTTTGTACCGACCATTGTAGCACGTGTGTAGCCCTGGCCGTAAGGGCCATGATGACTTGACGTCGTCCCCGCCTTCCTCCAGTTTGTCACTGGCAGTATCCTTAAAGTTCCCGGCATTACCCGCTGGCAAATAAGGAAAAGGGTTGCGCTCGTTGCGGGACTTAACCCAACATCTCACGACACGAGCTGACGACAGCCATGCAGCACCTGTATCTAAGTTCCCGAAGGCACCAATCCATCTCTGGAAAGTTCTTAGTATGTCAAGGCCAGGTAAGGTTCTTCGCGTTGCATCGAATTAAACCACATGCTCCACCGCTTGTGCGGGCCCCCGTCAATTCATTTGAGTTTTAGTCTTGCGACCGTACTCCCCAGGCGGTCTACTTATCGCGTTAGCTGCGCCACTAAAGCCTCAAAGGCCCCAACGGCTAGTAGACATCGTTTACGGCATGGACTACCAGGGTATCTAATCCTGTTTGCTCCCCATGCTTTCGTACCTCAGCGTCAGTATTAGGCCAGATGGCTGCCTTCGCCATCGGTATTCCTCCAGATCTCTACGCATTTCACCGCTACACCTGGAATTCTACCATCCTCTCCCATACTCTAGCTTTCCAGTATCGAATGCAATTCCTAAGTTAAGCTCAGGGATTTCACATCCGACTTAAAAAGCCGCCTACGCACGCTTTACGCCCAGTAAATCCGATTAACGCTCGCACCCTCTGTATTACCGCGGCTGCTGGCACAGAGTTAGCCGGTGCTTATTCTGCGAGTAACGTCCACTCTCTTTAGGTATTAACTAAAGGAGCCTCCTCCTCGCTTAAAGTGCTTTACAACCAAAAGGCCTTCTTCACACACGCGGCATGGCTGGATCAGGCTTCCGCCCATTGTCCAATATTCCCCACTGCTGCCTCCCGTAGGAGTCTGGGCCGTGTCTCAGTCCCAGTGTGGCGGATCATCCTCTCAGACCCGCTACAGATCGTCGCCTTGGTAGGCCTTTACCCCACCAACTAGCTAATCCGACTTAGGCTCATCTATTAGCGCAAGGTCCGAAGATCCCCTGCTTTCCCCCGTAGGGCGTATGCGGTATTAGCATTCCTTTCGGAATGTTGTCCCCCACTAATAGGCAGATTCCTAAGCATTACTCACCCGTCCGCCGCTAGGTTAGTTACCGAAGCAACCTTCCCCGCTCGACTTGCATGTGTTAAGCCTGCCGCCAGCGTTCAATCTGAGCCATGATCAAACTCTTCAGTTTAAAATCAATAGTGCTTTATTCAAAACACCAAATCTTGGCTCATCAATTTTCTGACAAATATTTCTCAAATAAACTTCGAGTAATTTCTACCATCAATCAATGAAAATAATTTCGATCAATCAACCAGTAAAAATCCACACAAGTTGTTCTTCATAATCTCTTAATGATCTTCTTGCTACTTCGTCAGCAGCAAGCTAGGTCGGCTATATTACTCTCTATCTCTAGAAAGTCAACCAGTAAATCAGATTATTTTTAAACTTATTAAATAAAACCCAACTCAACCAATCTTAACTAAGTTACTGTTTTATCAGAAGTTTTAATCTTCATCACCGCCGATGGATGTGCATTCTACAGCATTTCAGAGGGCTTGCAACACCTTTTTAAAAACATTTGAAACGTGTGTCTATTTTATAAACCACAAAAATTATAAATAACTGTTTTATATAAAAAAAATACTTTAATAAAAATATTCGTTATTTTATTTGGAAATGGTCATAATAATTAAATAATTGATTTTTATAAATTTTATTAAATTAAAAAAGCAAAAAGCAGAACTTTCGTCCTGCTTTTTGTACTGAATCTAATCAGATTAGAACTTCATACTGATTCTTGCCCAGTAATTTCGTCCCATATTATTGAATTGTTCATTAGCCGCCAGACCAACACCTGCATTTCCCATCTTATTCAAATGCTCGGTATAGGTTTTATCTAACACATTATCAATACCTACCGACAAATCAATGTCTTCTGCTAAATTATAGGTCCCGTTTAGCGATAATGTGCTAAAGCCTGCACTTGGCTGTAGATCGTATCCAACAATATTACCTTCATTCTTACTGATACGGTTTTGACCATCCACTACACGCCACAATAATCCAAAATTGTATTTGTCTTGAATATAGCGCAAGTTAACTCGTGCTTCTAAAGGTGCAATTTGTGGCAACGGCGTATTATTGGTCGTGTTTTCACCCCAGGCATACATAGCACTCACGTCAGCCTGAATCGCATCAGTCAATTGATAACCAATTCCGGCTTCTGCACCAGCGATGGTGGCATCGACATTTCGGCTATGAGCTTCCAGCATTCCCATCATGCCAGTAGGCTTATATGTCGTTATCACATAATCATTAATCAAACCTGCGTATGCTGATGCCCATGAGTTGAACTTACCATGCGAGTGCTGATAACCCACATCAAGCTGTAAAGTCTTTTCAGTATTGATATTTTTAAAGGTATTAGTATTTCCATTGCCTGATTTAGGACTAAACAGCTCCCAGTAGTCTGGCATACGCTCCACATAACCCAGTCCAATATAGGTTTTGCCATCTTCATGTTCAGGATGAATATTTTCGAAACGCAGGAAGCCACTTGGTAAAAGTTGCTGACGAGACTGATTACTTTGCACTGCATCGACATCCACCTGATCTAAACGCAGACCTGTGACAAATTGATTGTCGTTGCCCAAATCATAAGTCAGTTCACCAAACGCGCCGATGGATTGAAATTCCATGTCTGTCATACGAGGTAGATTCTGATATGAAACACCATCTGTTGTCTTACGAATCGAGTGCTCATTGTTTTGCGTATCAACACCAGAGATCAGTTTAACCTTATCCCATTCACTGGTCATCGCGACACGCGCATTTAAAGTTTTACGTGCAACGTTTGTGGCTGCTTCATTTGGCATCATTCTGGTAGGTTTAAAATCACGAAGACTATAGTTATCCATCACATGGTCGTTATAGTTATAGTTGATCTGCCCTTCTACTTTCTGAATCACGTCGCTGACATCTCTCTTTTCAACACGCAAACCTAAACTTTCACGGGCAAACTTGGAACCATCCATCATACGGCCAGCATACACTGCTTCACCATCAGCCTTACCACCGGTCAGTTCTACCCAGGTGTTTTCATCAGGTGTCCAGCCTAAAGCCAGATCAGCATTCCAGCGTTCCCAGTCTGATGGCACAGTATTGCCATTACCATCCTGATAGCTGTTGGCTACCGAGCGGTTGGTATTGAGGCGAATATATTTCTGTTCATCACCTGCTGCAACTTCGACATTATGATCGAGACGCCCGAAGGAACCCATCAAAACACTGGCCTGACCGCGATAGAGATGATCTTCATCAAACTGTTCCGGGCTACGTTCAAAAATCACGGTAGCTGCTGAACCGGTATTGGCATACTGGACCGTTTGTGGTCCTTTAATCACCGAAATACGGTCATAGCTTTCTGGCGAAATATAAGAGGTTGGTGAATCCATCCGGCTTGGGCAGGCACCTAGATTTTCTGTGCCATCGGTCAAGATTTTAATACGCGAACCGAACATACCGCGGAAAGTGACATCTCCATTGGTTCCAGCCCCACTATTGACCGAACTAAAACCGACAATACTTTGCAGATAATCGGCACCATCACTGGCAGGAATAGGCTGAATCGGCTGTTTAGGATCTGCACGTACAATCAGACCATTAGCATCATTGCCTGTAGCAGAAGTCACCACAATTGGAGCCATGGTCTGTACTGGCATAGCTTCATTTGCCAGCACCGTTGAAGAATAACAAGCAACACAAATCGCAGCCGCAAGAGGCTGTAAAGAAAATTTAGGCTGAGCCATTTCTATCTCACTGAATACATAAATTGAACACGGCCTAAGTCAATTAAGACCCAGGCAAAAACAACGTGGATTTATGCAAAAAGTGGTGGTGCCCTGCCCTGTGGTAGCAGAAAAAGTTGTTGCAGAACAAACCAGACATGACTGAATGCTTGTTTAAATGCAATCAGTCGAACCTGGATTCGATCCAGTACTTCTTTTAGATCCAGTTCAGGTGGCAGGACCAGATTGCCGTAGACAGTACAGTACTGACATTGATGATTGGCATCATGATGGTCATGGGCAACTTCTACAGACGTAGTCTGAATACTGTGGTCAGCATGATGAGAATGAGCAGCGTGATGCTCATGTGATAAAGGCAACAAAAGTGCACGCGTAATGGTTTCACAGACCGGAGCAACCTGATATTGCTTCGGCAGCAAAGGCTGCAGGAATACAGCGATCTGTAAAAATACGGCTGCCAGAGAAAGTAGCAACCCGCCACGTGTCACCATAGGAGAAGGGCAAATAAAAATTTGTCACCGTTAATTATAGCAAAGCCCAGTAAAAACTGGGCAATAATCAATGCATCAATACGACAAAATACTTAGCGTTTCACTGCAACTTTGGCTTTATCACGCTGACGTGCTGCCTTTTCAATTTTTTCACGGGCACGCTGGCGCTTCAAAGGTGATAAATAATCCACGAAAAGTTTACCATTTAAGTGGTCCATTTCATGCTGGATACACACAGCCAATAGGCCATCTGCCTCAACCTCAAATGCTTGACCTTCAAGATTAATTGCTTGAATTTTTACACGTGACGGACGCTCAACTTTATCGTATATTTGAGGTACTGATAGACAGCCCTCTTCGTATGGCTGTGTTTCTTCAGTCAATGGTGTAATTTTGGGGTTAATGAACACCATGGGTTGATCTTTATCTTCAGACAGGTCCATCACAATCAGCTGAATATGACGATCGACTTGTGTCGCGGCTAAACCGATGCCGGGCGCTTCATACATGGTTTCAAACATATCTGCAGCGAGCTGACGAATTTCATCAGTAACCTCTTCGACTGGTTGTGCAATGGTACGAAGACGGGGATCCGGGAAACTTAAAATAGGTAATAAGGCCATACTGCGTCCTCAATTATGCCATTGATCAAAAAACCAAATGAAGGAATGCTTCATTAAAAAATTGTGTGTAAGATCGTTATTATAACGCAACTTACATACATAATTTTAGGAATTATGATAATGAAAAAGGTTTTGAAGGGCATGCCATCTTTTAGTGCCTTGGGGATTAAAAATCAAATGCTCGCACTTGCAGTTTGTGTGGGTGTTGGTATGGGGACAATTTCAACTATACATGCAGCACCAGCTCGTAATGTCAATCCACCAAGCCTGAAAGCATCAGCACCGAATGTCTATGTGGTAAAAAAAGGTGACACATTATGGGATATTTCCAAGCGTTTTCTTAAAAATCCGGTACGCTGGCCAGAAATCTGGGCAGGTAATAAGCATGTGAAAAATCCACACTGGATTTTTCCAGGTGACCGTCTGCTGATGTGCGATTACCAGGGCCGCCCAATCATTGGTAAAGATGAAGGCGATGGCTGTACCGGTATCATCAATCGCTACCTTGGCACGAATAAGTTACAGCCTCAGGTACGTATTGAATCGCTCAACAATACCATTCCTGTTATTCCTTTAGCCCATATCCAGCAATGGCTAGAGCGCTATACAATTATGGCAGCAGACTCTATTGAAGGCACTCCATATATTCTGGGTACAGCTGATCAACGTGTACTGGCTGGTAAAGGCCAGAAAGTTTATGCACGTGGGAATGGCCTGGAAGTGGGTCAACGCTATGCAGTATACCGCGAAGCTGAACCTTACATACTGACTGATGCCAATGGTAAAAAATACACCGCTGCCCTAGAACTACAGCAGGTCGCTTCTGGTATTGCAGTCCGTGGTGAAGGTGATATCACCACACTGGAACTGACCGACAGCTATAATGCTGAAGTCCGTCGTGGTGACCGGGTACTACCAGAATATGATCCAATGCTGCCTACCCTGTTCTATCCAGTAAATGCGGAAAACAACATTTCAGGTGGTCAGATCATTCGTGTATTGGGTTCAATTGGTACAGCTGCACGTCATAGTGTTGTCACCATTGACCGCGGCATAGCACATGGTGTTCAGTCTGGTCATGTGTTTAGTGTGAATCAGCAAGGTGAAGTCGTGACTGATCCAAAAACCAAAGAACGTGTACAGCTCCCGGGCGAACGTATTGGTAATGTCATGGTCTTCAAAACGTTTGATCAGTTCAGCTATGCCTATGTTCTAGACAGTGAATTGCCAATCAAAGTGGGCGCTACCATTCAGCCACCGCTGCTGGACGAATAATTTACAAGAACTTTAAGATGATGCTGTGATTCAGCATCATCTTAACCTCATTACTCATTATAAGAATAAGAAGACGCAAGATAGGTCTCAATATGTTGAATTCGTTATCTACGACTCAACTGGACAACATTCGCTTATGGTATGTAGTCCAGCATTCCCTCACCAGTTTCTATCGCTTATCTGATTATTATGAAAATCTTGCTGATGCTGTTCAGCCGGATCAAGTCGAGACCTGGCTAAAATTAGGGGTTCATAAAAATCATATCCAGCGGCTTCAGGATTTCAATTGCAAAGATTCCCAGCGCGAGTTTCAGTCTTGTCTGGAAAAGATCCAGAAAACTTGCGACTTTATTTTATTACATAATGAAGTGGATTATCCGCAGCAGCTCGGTCACTACATCGATAAACCGCCGATTGTATTTGGTCAGGGTAAGGCCGACAGTTTATTACAGGCACAGGTGGCAATTGTGGGCAGCCGTAAACCGAGCAATCACGGTCGTCAGATGGCTTATGATTTTGCGTATTACTTAAGTGAACAAGGTTTTTATATCAATAGTGGACTGGCGCAAGGCATTGATGAAGCGGCACATCGGGCAGCGCTGCAGCAGCATCGTACTATTGCAGTGATGGGTACGGGTCTGGATCAAACCTATCCGGTAACAAATCAGCCATTAAAAGAACAGATCATTGCCCAAGGCGGCACGGTGATTACAGAATTTTTACCTGGTACTCCGCCTCTGCAACATCATTTTCCACGGCGTAACCGTATTGTCAGTGGACTGAGTCTGGGTGTTATTGTGGCTGAAGCTGCACTGAAAAGTGGCTCACTCATCACCGCCAAACTGGCTGCCGAACAAGGAAAAACCGTGTTTGCGGTTCCTGGACATATCTACAGTGAAAATCACAAAGGCTGTCACCAGCTCATCCGCGAAGGTGCAATTTTGATTGATCATCCACACCAGGTGGTTGAAGATCTGGCATTAGCCACCCAATGGCAGGCAGCTGAACAAATTTATAAAGCAGAAAATAGTGAAACCGAATTGATCGAGATTCCAGCACACCTGATTCCGCTCTACAACCAGCTCGACTGGATCGGACAAGACCTAGATCAGATCAGCATTCAACTCAGCCAGGATGTTTCCACAATCACAGCACAGTTGATGGAACTGGAATTACTCGGTTTCAGTACACAGCAAGCCGGTATGTTTCTACGTTGTCGTACAGGCAAATAAGGTTCACAATAGCCCTTTGTTGTTTTTAAAAGGTATATACATGATCACCACCTCTGTTGCCGAAGCAGCGACATTCCTGAAACAAGGACAAGTCTTGGCATACCCTACAGAGGCTGTCTGGGGTTTGGGCTGTGACCCTCACAACGAACAGGCATTTCACCAGATTCTGCAACTGAAACAGCGTCCAATTGAAAAAGGCGTGATTCTTCTTGCTGGACATATTTCCCAAGTAGAACATTTACTAGAAGCACTGACACCAGAAATCCGCGAACGTATTGTTGCTTCATGGACCAACCGCAGCGTATCCGAACGTGCCACCACCTGGCTATTACCTGCCAGTGAAGATATTCCAGCCTGGATTAAAGGTAATCATCCTAAAGTTGCGGTACGTGTCACTACCCACCCTTTATGCATGGCTTTATGTCAGGCTTTTGGGGGCTATATCGTTTCGACCAGTGCCAATCCGGCAGGTCTAAATCCAGCACTTTCACTGCAGGACGCAAAACAATACTTTAAAGAATCTGAGAGCCTGAACTACTTAAATGGCGATTTAGGACTGAGTCAGGAACCCAGCAAAATTATTGATGCTGTGACAGGTGAAGTGATCCGCGCTTAAGCACGGATTTATTTTTTGGCTTTTTCAAATCCGACTAAAGTTTTAAGGTAAAAAAAAGCTCAGCCATATAGGGATGGCTGAGCATAAAAAAGGATGTGCAGAACACATCCAGAGGGTCTTAAAATCTCTGGAAAATTGATAATTCAGGAAAATTTCTGAAGCATCACTCTCGATGGGCGTATTATGTGAGAAAGTGTGCCTAACAACAAATATAATAAAAGTTATTATTAATATATTTTATATATTATTATTTTAGAATATTTGATCAAAATTCAAAATATCCCGCTATTTTTGCTCCAGTTTTAAACTGAAGTTCAATTTCAACCATTTATTTTTACATTTAATTTTTATAGATTTACCGTTTATTTCAATTAAATGAATATAATCATTTGATTGCTTTTTAATCAAAATATCATTTTATAAAATAGAACTCTTATTTATGCCCCCTGCTTGGGTGTGTATTGTGCGAGGAAAATACCCACCAGAATCACCAGGCCACCTATGGTGTGATAAACCGTCCAGGACTCGCCTAGCCAAACATAGGCGATCAGCGCAGTAAACACAGGCATCAGGTTCATAAAAATACTGCTACGATTTGGCCCAAGCACCTGCACCGCCATCATCCATAGAAATGGCGCAGCAATCGATGGAAAAATCCCGGCATAAATAATACTCCCAGCATTATTGATATTGATGACATCTAAACCTGTCCACAGAATCATCGGGATGTGCAGCAAAACACCAAAACAGATCTGAATATACAGACTCTGGATTAAGGGAATCTTTATCTGCCATTTTTTCAGGAAAATTCCATAGCAGGCATAGAAAAATACCGCGATCAGCATCAGTACATCACCGATATAGGTATCACCAAAATTCAGCAAATTCCCCCACTGTCCCTGTGCCATGACATACATCAGACCACAGATCGACAAGAGACTACCAATTACTGCAGTCACCGCAGGACGAACATGCAGGACAAAAATGCCGACAATAATGGTAAAGACCGGAATAAAGGCATTGATCAGGCCCATATTGGTCGCAGTAGTATAATGTGCCGAGGTGTAAGCCAGACCTTGATACAACACCATTCCCAAGGCACTGAGCAGAGCCAGTTTACCCAGATAAGGCCGAATACTGGACCAGGAACGCATCACCTGCGGTAAAACAAACGGCGTCAGGATTAGTAAAGCCAGAATCCAGCGATAAAAACTGATACTTACTGGTGAAATGTAGTCAGCTACATAGCGATTCACGGTCATGTTCAATGACCAGATCAGTACTGCTGCCAATGGCAGTAAAAATGCCCACCACACTACCTTGTGTTGCTGTGTCATATACTCATCCATAAAGTGTAGGGTTCAGCATTGTCTGCAAGTCCAAGCCAGCAGCTTTCAATTCAACGCCGTTATTGTGTAGGGCAAGCATAATTGATTTTTCACATTAAATTAATGCATGGATTTAAATTTACCCGACTGCCCTACATGTTTTTACTTGTACTCAGCCAGAATACCCGTTACAACATTCGACAGGATAAACACCTCAAAAACAGGACTTCATATGAGTACTTCAGTCTACGACATTCCAGTATTAAGCATTCAGGGTGCAGAATTCACTCTCAACCAGTATCAGGGCAAAGTTTTGCTCATCGTCAATGTGGCATCTAAATGCGGCCTGACTCCACAATATGAAGGCTTGCAAAAGCTGTATAACGAGAAAAAAGCCGAAGGCCTGGAGATTCTAGGTTTCCCATCAAATGATTTCCTGGCACAGGAGCCAGGCAGCGAGAAGGAAATCCAGGAATTCTGTTCAGTAAATTATCAGGTCGATTTCCCGCTATTTGCCAAGATCCCGGTCGTTGGAGAAGCTAAACATCCTTTATATGCTGCTTTAACCCAAGCGATTCCTGAACGTACCGGTGAAGGCCCATGGTGGAAAGATCTGGTTGATTACGGCCTGACTCCAAACCAGCCACCTGAAGTGCTATGGAATTTTGAAAAATTCCTGGTCAATAAAAATGGTGAAGTAGTGGCTCGCTTTGCACCGGATATTACCGCAGATGATCCACGTATCATTGATGCAATTAATGCCGAATTGGCTAAATAATTTGCAATAGTAATATAAGCATCTCCCACAGCTAGAGATGCTTATATTTTTTAATTAAAAAAGATATGTATATTAATAAAATCATTCAATTTACTTCTTCTATTTTCCTTCTAGATTTTAATACTTACACTACACCTTCTTCAATTTCAAACACTTCTGCCAGTCTATGATGAGCTCATACACAAACAAACCGCCATAATGAAAGGTGAAGTATGAAAACGCTGGTGAAAGCAATTGTTTTATCGATCTCAACTGCACTGGTTGCTATTCCGGCCATGGCTGCGCCTCAGGATCACCATCAATATAGCAAGTCGCATGCTCAACAACAGCATCATGCTCCTCAGCACCATCAGCTAAACAAACACCCAGCTCAACAGCATAAACAGGGTTATAAAAAAGTTGATCCATCACGTGATTGGCGAGTAGGTCAAAAAGTCCCAAACCAATACCAAAGCAAAATCTATAAAGTCGATCACAGCAAATATAAACGACTCAGCAAACCGGGTAGAAACCAGCAATGGATTAAAGTAAATGGCGACTATATTCTGATGAACATGATTAACGATAAGATAATTAAAATTATCGCAGCTTAAACCCTGCCCTCCTCGGTGAAAAAAGAGCGCTTCAGCGCTCTTTTTTATGCTTGAATATCTATAGTGAGACTTTTTTGTTATTCATTTGCAACTCTCCGTATTTTCTACAAATTTCATCCCTATATTAAAGTCTGTAAGCAGTGAATGATGAGCACCCCAATGAAATCTAAGCAAATTCTCCAAAATAGCGTATTACCTTTTGCCCTTTTTGCAGGTGCATTGAGTTTGCTGGGCTGTGATCAGGTCTCTGCCCCTGCCTCATATACTGAGAAACCGGACCAACAGAATGTAGTCGCAGAACAGCCAGAAGTAGCAGAAAATGCTGAAGTACGGCAGTCTTCTGCAGACCTTAAAAGTGGCAATATGTTCTACATCGTACGTGATGTGGCCGATTTGCAGTTAAAGGCTGGTGATTACGTGACTCAGCTGAAGCAAACCCAGACTGAACTGGAAACTGCAGTCAGTGAAAAAGATACTTCTCAATTGCAGAGCGCCGCAATGCAATTGCAACAGCAATTAAAAGGCTTTAACCAGACTTTAAGTGGCTTAAACTTGAAAAGTCAGGAAGTTGATCAGGTACGTAGCAACCTGATGAATGCCAACCAGCAGGCACTGGCATCTCCTTTCCTGAATGGCCAGATGGATTTCAGTCAGGTAGATTTCCAGAAGCTGGAAAAACAGATGGGAAATATCCAGTCTGAAATGATCAAGCTGGCCGCAATGATGATTCCTGAAAAACAATCCCAGGCAGCAGAACAGGAAAGTTGATTTCAGTTTTATAGATGACCTAAGTTCCCTCATCAACCAGTCGCCAGACTGGTTGATTACTATTTAATATAGATTAATAGAAGCAGTGGCCTAGAAAGCCACTTCCTTACTAAAAGAATAAGACAGAAAAATCATTATTCTTTAGGACTTTTGACGACGACTAAACGTTTCTGGGTAAATTCTCTGAAACCGTCGATCGATAATTCATGACCATAACCAGAATTTTTGATACCGCCGAAGGGCAGCTCTGGTGTGGAATCGCTAAACCAGTTAATCCAGATCATGCCGGTTTCAACTCGTGAAGCCAGTTTTTTGGCACGGTCGATATCTTGAGAGTGAATCACACCGCCCAAACCATAGTGCGAATCGTTGGCAATCGAGACCATTTCATCTTCATCCTTGGCGACATAAATCTGGGCAACCGGGCCAAAGAATTCTTCATACCAGGCTGGATTATCACGGCTGATATTTTCCAGAATGGTTGGCTCATAAAAGTTACCTGCATGCTCGATGGGCTTACCACCTGTCAGCACAGTGGCACCATGCGCTACGGCCTTATCAACCTGCTTGGTCAGTTTTTCCAGCGCATCAGCCGATGATAAGGGCGCCAGTGTCGTTTCAGGGTCAAGTGGGTCACCAATTTTCAGTTCCTGAAAAGCTTTCAGCATACCTGCTTTAAATTCATCAGCGATTTTCTCATGCAAAATAAAACGCTTGGCTGCAGTACATACCTGTCCAGCGTTATTCACCCGGGCCTGACAGCCAATTTTGATGGCTTTTTTCAGATCGGCATCATCCAGCACAATAAAGACATCATTCCCCCCGAGTTCCAAGGTAGATTTTTTAATGTATTTACCCGCCTGCTCGGCCACAGCACTTCCGGCACCTTCTGAACCTGTCAAGGCCACACCCTGTACGCGCGGATCAGCAATAATATCTTGAACCTGAACAGAACTGATAAACAGGTTAATCCAGACACCTCTTGGTGCACCTGCTTCCAGCACCAGCTTTTCAAAAGCGTCGGCACATTGCGGCACAATGCCAGCATGCTTGGCCAGGACCGGATTGCCAATTGCACAGTTTGGTGCAAAGACCCGCATCAGCTGATAAAACGGGAAATTCCACGGTTCAACTGCCATCACAACACCTAGAGGATGATGCTCTACCCATGCTTCGCCCAGTTCCGTTTCATAAGACACTGGAGCTAGAAACTCTTTGGCATGATCAGCAAAGTATTCGGCAATTTTGGCGCAAGATTCGATTTCACCTTCACTCTGTTTAATCAGCTTACCCATATCCAGCGTCATGAGCTTCGCCAGTTCGGTTTTTTGTTCACGTAATTTTTGCGCGATATTCCTTAGTACTTCAATACGTTGATCAATCTGTTGTGGCCAGTCTGACTTGAGAATCTGTTCTGCCTGATCCAGCGCATTTTGTATATGCTCATCTGTATGTGGCGGATAGTCTTTTAATTTTTGATTGGTAAATGGGTTAATAGATTGATATGCCATGACTTTCCCTTTTCTTTAAATTATAAGTTTTGCTTGTTTTCGACCTCTTTAAATCAATTCAAACAAGCTTGGATCTGGGGTAATCACTTAACTTAGCATTGATTTTTTTATGGTGTGTGCCTGCTTACAGATTGGTTCAAAACATTACTGAGAAAGGGTAAAAGTTATATCGAGTGGTACAAAAGGAAATTTGAGCAACTTCTAAAAGTTAAGAGTTATCAAGTTTGAATGAAAATTTTTATGACATATTTAAGGTAAAGATTCTAGGAAATAGAAAATTTTTAATTAAATCTAGAATATGACTATTTTTTTAATACGAAAAAAACCATAATAAAAACAATGATTTTAAAAGAATATATAAATGAGTATCAAATTTTATAGAAGTACACCTAATGAAAAATTTATCCCTCACAAGGACGATGAGGCTGATCAACAAGCTAATGACTTAAGTGATCTTAAAATAAAACTTAAAACAGCACTTCAAATGCCTAATATTATGGTACTAGCTGGTAGTGGAACTTCACTCGGTAAGGTAAAAGGTCCAAGTATGCCTGACTTATGGACATTTTGTATTGAAGATCCATCTAGGAAGACTGACGCAGACAAAATCATTGCGCAAATTGAGTATGATCTTACTAGTCCTACTAAGAAGAATATTGAAGAATTTCTCTCATACTGTGAAGCATATCAACAGATTAAAGAATGTCCTGAATTAGCAGCTTTCTTAATAAAATCAAAAGAAATTATCTTAGATAAATGTAAATTTGATAAACCTCTATCTGATTTATTCGCACATATGGAGTTTATAAAAAAACTTGCTAGACGAAAAAGTAAAGATAATAGGATTAAACTTTTTACCACAAATTATGATACTTGCTTTGAAGAAGCTGCAGGAAAACTTGGAATTACAATAATTGATGGATTCACTTTCTCTACACCTAGAATTTATAGTCCTCAATTTTTTGATTATGACATTATTAAAAGAGATTCTATTAATACATCAACCACACCAAAATATTTGGATGGTGTATTTCATATGTATAAATTACACGGCTCTGTTAATTGGTTTAAAAGAACGGAAACTGATGGTAGTTTTGTTATTGAGCAAAAAGAATCTAATGATGCTAAAAATGTATGCATGATTTTTCCTGCAAAAGGTAAATATCAACAGTCATACATTCAACCTCACCTAGAGCTGATAGCTAAATTCCTTCAAGGTATACGTGAACCAAACACTTGTTTAATAACAACAGGTTTTGGTTTTAATGACGATCACTTATCTGAACCGATATATGCTGCATTACAATCTAATCCACACCTAAAATTAATCATCGTAGATCGCTCTGTAGAACGAAAGTTTAAAAATCCAGATGATTTTTCACCATACTGGAAAAAATTTAAAGCACTTGCTGATAAAGGCTTAGATATTTTATTTATTGAAGCTGACTTCGAAAATTTTGCAATAAATATTCCAGATCTTAAAGCTTTGAGTCCTGCGGAAAACCTTTACCAGGTTATTCATGGAGGAACACTTAATGCGTAATTTAGAAGAATTAGGAATTGTGCGTTCTGAACTTCTATTTGGAAAAGTTAATGCGATTTCAGCAAATTCTGTTCAATTCGAATTTATAAATATAAACCATCAAGCTACATACTTAGAGGGAAGACGATACGGTAAAGGAGAAGTTGGAGAATTTGTAGTTATTGAAAGTCAAGTTAATTTAATTCTTGGACGTATTGTTGAAATTAAAAAAGATGATCTTGAGCTATCAAATCTAGAAATTGTTGGTCGTATTCAATTACTCGGATCAATCCAAATGGATAATCTAAGAGTTACAGCAGGTATTGATTATTATCCAAGTATTAACGATTTAATTTATTCCGCACCACACGAATTCATTGCAGACATCCCTCGTAGGATGAATAATAAGATTCCTAAAATTGAGTTAGAAATTGGTTCTATAGATCTTGATAGAGACTGCAAAATCACAGTTACACCAGAGAAGTTATTTGGCCGCCATCTTGGAATATTAGGATCAACAGGTGGTGGAAAGAGCTTCACTACAGCTCGAATCTTAGAAGAATGTTTAAAGCACAATTCACGTATAATTTTATTAGATCCAACTGGTGAATATAGAGGCTTTAATAGCGAAGATATTTTTCATGTTCATTTAGGCAAGCCAATGTATGAAGTAGCTGGTTCCAAGGAATGTTACTTACCACCTGAATGCTTCATTGAAACAGATTTTTTAGCTTTATTTGAGCCATCAGGCAAAGTCCAAGGCCCAAAATTTAAAGAAGCTATCCGAAGTTTAAAAATCGCAAACTTAAAACCTGATGTATTTACCAATGGATATGTACCTAAAATAAATTCTTATAAACATGATTTTTTATCAGCTATAAATGATCCTTCTCTGGATCTAAATTCTCCCCAGCTTACTTTTAATATTTTTAATCTTAATATTCAAATTGAACATGAATGTGTCTTCCCTGAATTTAGCACCTCTTTTACTAGCCCCAAAGATCCTACTCGTTGGGGAAATTCAGATGGCGCTTCATATACAAGCTGCTTACCCTTAATAAGTAGAATTACTAGTATTATTCACTCGCCTCCTTTTAATACATTATTTACATCCTCAACTACAAAACTCCCTTTAACAACTGTCTTAAGCCGTTTTGCAGTTGCTACTGAAACTAGTAAAAAATTAATAAGAATAGATCTTAGTGGAATTCCATTCGAATATAAGGCTCGTGAAATTATTGCTAATTGCATTGGTAGAGTACTATTAAATGAATCTAGAAAAGGTACTTTTTCAAATAAACCTATTGTAGTCTTCTTAGATGAAGCACATAACTTCATCGGTAAATCAATTGGTAATGAAGATACCTTAGCTAAACTAGATGCTTTTGAACTCATTGCAAAAGAAGGACGTAAGTTTGGATTAAATATCTGCCTTGCCACACAAAGGCCAAGAGATATTACTGAAGGCGTTCTAAGCCAGCTTGGCACTCTCATCGTTCATCGCCTTACAAACGATAGAGATCGTGAAATTGTAGAACGTGCATGCGGTGAGATTGATAAAGCTGCATCTGACTTTTTACCAAGCCTCCAACCTGGCGAAGCTGTCATCATTGGCAATGACTTCCCTATTCCACTAACTATAAATATTAAGAAACCCACAATTAAACCAAATTCAGAAGGTGCAAATTTTCAAGAAAATTGGGCATAAAAAAACCACCCTTTCGGGTGGTTTCTTCAATCTTAAACCAGCAATTACATTGCACGGTTTTTGATTTTGCGGATCGTTTCCAGCTGAGCAGCAGTTTCTGCAAGAGCAGCCAAAGCAGCAGCAGAGTCCAAATCGCTCTTTTGATTTGCTAGCAATTGTTCAGCGTGTTTACGCGCCTCAATAATTGCCGCTTCATCCAAGTTTTCTGCACGGACTGCTGTATCAGCAAGAACCGTAACAACATGCGGTTGAACTTCTAGAACACCACCAGATACATAGATTAATTCTTCTGTACCGTTTTCCAAAATAACGCGGATCGCGCCAGGTTGGAGCAAAGTTACCAGCGGAGCGTGACCAGGCATAATACCTAACTCGCCGCCAGCACCTTTAGCAATTAGCATAGTTACAGTGCCTGAGTACAAAGACTCTTGAACACTTACAACGTCACATTGCATAGTCGCCATGAGAATCTCCTAAATTAGGGAACTAATTAAAGTTTCTCAGCTTTAGCAATCACTTCGTCAATACCACCAACCATATAGAACGCTTGTTCTGGAATGTGATCGTATTCACCAGCTAGAAGACCTTTAAAGCCACGAATCGTTTCTTTAAGCGGTACAAGTTTACCAGGAGCACCAGTAAACACTTCAGCTACGTGGAACGGTTGAGAGAAGAAACGTTGGATCTTACGTGCGCGATACACGATAAGTTTGTCTTCTTCTGACAATTCGTCCATACCAAGAATTGCGATAATGTCTTTCAATTCTTTATAACGTTGAAGAACGTTTTGAACTGAACGAGCGATTTCGTAGTGTTCTTGGCCAACTACAAGTGGATCTAACTGACGTGAAGTAGAGTCAAGTGGATCGATCGCAGGGTAAATACCTTGAGAAGCGATGTCACGGCTCAATACAACAGTTGCGTCCAAGTGAGCGAACGTAGTTGCAGGCGATGGATCCGTTAAGTCATCGGCAGGTACGTATACCGCTTGGATTGACGTAATAGAACCAGACTTAGTAGATGTAATACGTTCTTGAAGAACACCCATCTCTTCTGCAAGTGTAGGCTGGTAACCTACTGCAGATGGCATACGGCCTAGAAGTGCTGATACTTCAGTACCTGCTAGTGTATAACGGTAGATGTTGTCAACGAACAATAGTACGTCACGACCTTTACCGTTTTCGTCTTTTTGATCACGGAAGTACTCAGCCATAGTCAGACCAGTCAACGCTACACGTAGACGGTTACCTGGTGGCTCGTTCATCTGACCGTAGACCATTGCTACTTTGTCTAGAACGTTAGAGTCTTTCATCTCGTGATAGAAGTCGTTACCTTCACGAGTACGCTCACCAACACCAGCGAACACAGATAAACCTGAGTGCGCTTTCGCGATGTTGTTGATCAACTCCATCATGTTTACAGTTTTACCAACACCGGCACCACCGAACAGACCAACTTTACCACCTTTCGCGAACGGGCATAGTAAGTCAATGACTTTAATACCAGTTTCTAGAAGGTCAGTAGAAGCCGCTTGTTCTGCATAAGAAGGCGCTTGACGGTGAATTGGTAAACGCTCTTCAGTTGCAACTGGACCAGCTTCGTCGATTGGGCGACCAAGAACGTCCATGATACGACCTAGAGTCGCTGTACCTACTGGTACAGAAATCGGCGCGTTAGTGTTAGTTACGTTCAAACCACGCTTAAGGCCTTCAGTAGAACCCATTGCAATAGTACGAACTACGCCATCACCAAGTTGTTGCTGAACTTCTAATGTAGTTTCAGTACCGTCAACTTGGAGAGCGTCATAGATCTTAGGAACGCTGTTACGTTCAAACTCGACGTCGATAACCGCGCCGATGATCTGAATGATACGACCGCTACTCATTGCTGTCTCCTCAATTCAAACTAATATATGTTAAACGGCAGCGGCACCACCAACGATCTCAGAAATTTCCTGAGTAATCGCGGCTTGACGCAGCTTGTTATAAATAAGTTGCAGGTTCTTGATCAAATCACCAGCGTTGTCTGTTGCAGCTTTCATTGCAACCATACGAGCAGACTGCTCACACGCGATGTTTTCGATCACACCTTGATACACCACAGACTCGATGTAACGAACCAACAAGCCATTTAAAAGCTCTTCAGCTTCAGGCTCGTAGATGTAGTCCCAACCGTATTGACGGTTAAGCGTCTTGTCTTCTTCAGCAGCTGCTAAAGGAACAAGCTGTTCGATCTTTTGGTTTTGAGTCATGGCGTTGACAAAGCCGTTAGATACTAGATAAATACGATCTAACTCGCCTTTATCGTAAGCGTCTAACATCACCTGTACAGAACCAGATAACTGTTCAAGACTTGGAGTGTCGCCCACTTGAGTGGTCGCACCAAGCACTTTACCGCCGTAGTTTTTAAAAAACGAAACCGCTTTTTGACCAATCAAAGCAAATTGAACTTCAATTGACTGCTCTTGTTGCTGTTGAACGTGTTTTACCACTTTCTTGAACAGGTTAATGTTCAAACCACCAGCAAGGCCACGATCTGAAGACACAATGATATAGCCAACGCGCTTAACAGGACGTTCAACCATATAACGGTGTTTATATTCAGGATTCGCTTGTACCAAATGAGCAATTACACGGTGCATATTTTCGGCATACGGACGGCCTTGTGCCATGCGCTCTTGCGCACGACGCATCTTAGAAGCTGCTACCATCTGCATCGCGCGAGTAATTTTCTGCGTGCTTTTGATACTAGCTACTTTGGCGCGAATTTCTTTTAAATTTGCCATACGCTTAACCTAGTATTCGAAGGCCCTTACGAGCCCTCGAAGGTTGATTCCGTGAACCAAACCAACACCAATCTAGCAAGTTGCTAAATTAGTAAGTTTGAGTCGCTTTGAATTTTTCAATACCAGCTTTGAATTCAGCTTCGATATCTTTATCCCAAGCACCAGTCTCGTCAATTTTTTGCATTAACGCAGCGTGTTCTGAACGGAAGTAAGCAATTAACGCAGCGTCAAAGTCTACGATTTTCTTCACTTCTACGTCAGCCATGTAGCCTTCGTTAGATGCATAAACTGATACAGCTTGGTCAGCGATTGAGTATGGAGCATATTGTTTTTGCTTCATCAACTCAGTTACGCGTTGACCGTGTTCAAGCTGTTTACGAGTTGCTTCGTCAAGGTCAGAAGCGAACTGAGCAAACGCTGCCAATTCACGGTACTGTGCAAGTGCAGTACGGATACCACCAGACAATTTCTTGATGACTTTAGTCTGCGCAGAACCACCAACACGAGATACAGAGATACCCGCGTTCACAGCAGGACGGATACCCGCGTTGAACAATGATGTTTCAAGGAAGATCTGACCGTCAGTAATCGAAATTACGTTGGTTGGTACGAATGCAGATACGTCACCTGCTTGAGTTTCAATAATCGGTAATGCAGTTAATGAACCAGTTTGGCCTTTAACTTCACCGTTAGTGAATTTCTCAACGTAGTCAGCAGATACACGAGAAGCACGTTCAAGTAGACGTGAATGTAGATAGAACACGTCACCTGGATAAGCTTCACGACCTGGTGGACGACGAAGAAGCAATGAAATTTGACGGTAAGCAACAGCTTGTTTAGACAAGTCATCATAGATGATCAGAGCGTCTTCACCGCGGTCACGGAAGTATTCACCCATTGTACAGCCAGAGTATGGAGCCAAGAACAGCATTGCTGCTGGATCCGCTGCCGCTGCTGCTACAACAGTTGTATACGCCATAGCGCCAGTTTCTTCCAGCTTGCGCACAACGTTAGCGATAGTCGATTGTTTTTGACCAATTGCTACGTATACACATTTAATGCCAGAGTTTTTCTGAGCGATGATCGCATCGATCGCCATAGCTGTTTTACCAGTCTGACGGTCACCAATGATCAACTCACGCTGACCACGGCCTACTGGGATCATTGTATCTACTGATTTATAACCAGTTTGTACAGGTTGATCCACTGATTGACGCCAAATTACGCCTGGTGCTACTTTCTCAACAGCATCAGTCAGTTTTGCATCAATAGGGCCTTTACCATCAATCGGGTTACCAAGAGCATCTACTACACGGCCTAAAAGTTCTGGACCAACCGGAACTTCTAATACACGACCTGTGCAACGCGCTTTTTGACCTTCTTGAAGGTTTAAGTAGTTACCTAAAACAACGACGCCCACTGAATCCTGTTCTAGGTTCAGTGCCATACCGTATAAGCCGCCGTCGAATTCGATCATTTCACCGTACATTGCATCAGCAAGGCCGTGAATACGCACAATACCGTCGGATACCATAACAATGGTACCTTCGTTTTTAGCGGTCGCGCTGGTGTCCAGATCGCCGATACGCTGTTTAATGAGCGCACTGATCTCGGATGGATTCAGTTGTTGCATTGCGCTATACCTCAATCTTTTTAAAGTTCAGTCTTCTTATTTCTTAAGCAAGAAGACGAGTACGCATTTTTTCAAGCTTATTAAGCGCAGAATCATCTATCACTTGGTCGCCTGCACGAATAACCACACCAGCAATAAGCTCTGGTTTAACATCTACAGAAACATTTACCGCCGCTTCGAATTTTTTCTCTAATGCGTGAGTAAGGAGTTGTTCCTGTACAGAAGTCAATGGGAATGCTGATTCAATCACAACATCCACAGTATTGTTATTCTGTGATTTGAGCTGTTCATATTCTGCAGCAATTTCAGGAAGCAAAGCCAAACGTGCGTTTTCAGCAAGCATTGTCAAAAAGTTTGACACTGCAGGCGTTTGGTCTTCGCCTAAAACTTTAGCAAAAAGTGTCACCTGCTCAGCAGGTGTCAACTCAGGGCGATTTAGATAAGCTGAAAATGCTTCGTCTTGCACCGCAGCACTGAGCAATTCAAGTGCAGTTGACCAAGAGTCAGCTGTACCTTGCTCAGAAGCGTAAGCAAATGCTGCTTTAGCGTAAGGGCGTGCCAACGTCAAGAGTTCAGCCATAATCCGCCTCTCTTAAAGTTTAGCAGCCAGCTGAGTCAGCATGGCATTGTGAGCTTCTGCGTCAACTTGCTGGCTAAGAATTTTCTCAGCGCCAGCAACTGCAAGAGCAGCCACTTGTTGACGTAATTCTTCGCGAGCAGAATTGATTTCAGTATCAACAGCTTCTTTAGCCTGTTGACGAATACGCTCACCTTCAGCTGACGCTTGAGTACGAGCTTCTTCTACCAATTGCGCTGCACGACGGTTCGCTTGTTCGATCAATTGAGCCGCTTGTGCTTTTGCCGCGTCCAGTTCAGCTTTCACTTGTGCTTGCGCATCTGCAAGGTCAGCCTTCGCTTTTTCAGCAGCATTTAAGCCATCAGCGATTTTACGCTGACGTTCACTAATCGCATTGATTAGTGGTGGCCATACAAACTTCATGCAGAATGCGACGAAAATCGCAAATGCAATCGCTTGGCCAAACAATGTGAGGTTGATATTCATTGCAAATTCCTCAAATAGTGAATTTCGGAATTAAGCTGATTAACCTACAAATGGATTAGCGAAGATGAAGAACAAGCCAATACCAACACCGATCATAGGCACAGCATCAAGAAGACCCGCGATTAAGAACATACGAGTTTGAAGTTGTGGAGCCAATTCTGGTTGACGAGCTACAGCTTCAAGGAAACGGCCGCCTAAAAGACCAAAACCAATCGCAGTACCTAAAGCACCGAAAGCGATCAAGATAGCAGATGCAATTGCAACTAGACCTAAAGTGAGTTCCATGATAATTCCTCAGAGGTTAGGTTTTATACCAAATTAAGTTAAAAAATTGTGCCCAACCATCCCGTGACAGTTAGGCAATACCATTAATGCTTTTCGCTTGCCATGCTCAAGTATACGATAGTCAGCATCATGAAAATGAATGCCTGTAGCGTAATAACAAGAATGTGGAAGATCGCCCAAGGCACAGATAACGCCCACTGGATCCAGAACGGTAATAACGCGATAAGAATGAAGATTAACTCACCCGCATACATGTTACCGAACAGTCGTAGAGCCAATGAAACTGGACGTGCAAGGAAGGTTACCAATTCAAGAATCAAATTCACTGGAATGAGTAACGCTTTTGCAACTGGGTTACTTGGGTTAAATGGGTTAAGTGCAAGCTCACCAACGAAACCGCCAATGCCTTTCTCACGAATACTGTAAAACAAGATAAGCGCAAATACAGACAATGACATACCAAGGGTAATGTTAGGGTCAGTAGATGGAACGATCTTGAAGTAAACGTGGTGCGGATCAATACCAAGAAGGCTACCAATCACGTGTTGAGCGATATAAGGAATCCAGTCAACAGGGATCAAGTCCATCAAGTTCATGAGGAAAATCCACACGAAGATGGTTAGCGCTAGTGGAGCGATCAAACGCGATTTTCCGTGGAAAGTATCGCGTACACTTGAGTCAACAAACTCGATAATCATTTCGATTGCAGACTGGAACTTGGTAGGAACACCAGAGTTTGCAGCTTTCGCTACGATCCAGAACATGAAACAGAAAAGAATACCAAGGCCGATTGACCAACCCATTGAATCCAAGTGAATAGCAGTGAACCCCATCTGTTGAGCTTCAGCACCATTCTCGGCCAATTTCCATGTACCGTCCGGCATTTTGCCATAGGTCATGTTGGTCAAGTGGTGCTTGATGTACTCGGTCGAAGTAAGGGCATGTTCTTCAGCAGCCATAAATCACACCTGGTCAATGTCAAAAACTAATGAAACTTACGAATATCGCGTGCTGCTTGATATCTCGCTTATTTCTGAAAAAACTTTTCAATTTTTGCTGCGCTTAAACTCGTCTTTGTAGACGTGACACCCAAAACGGAGCGACCCACGACATGGCTTGAACGAGTATAAAACCACAAAACAATGCAACCGGGGATAACGGCTTGACATTGCTTAAAATCAAAATGAATCCAACAATCACAATTGCAAACTTACCGAGCATGCCCCTATACATGTTCGATAGAACTTGTTTGGAAGCTCGCGCGCCCGCAGCACGAAACGACTGCCAGCTAAAGTAGCAGGTCGCCAGCCAACATACGAATGCACCCAAGGCTGCACTCAAGGCTGCGGTTGTGTCCTTCAGAACCCAACCTAACAACGCTGAAACGGGTATCATTACTGCTTGCAAGATGACTAAAGCTTTCGCTAATCGTCGGTCAATCAAGCGACTAGTTCGGCTCATTATTTATTCACTCACAGCAATCATGCTTGACAAGTTTAGCTGATGATTATTTTTAATCGCAGGCATTATAGAGTTACACCCCTTAACATGCAATCTTTTCCCGAGCTTAGCTTCGAAAAATTCGATGGTTCAATCGTTTGTAAACTAAGCAAAACTCGATCATTTTTTAATCATTATCGAGAATTTAGCACACATTTGTTCGTTTGATCAGCTAATTGTTGCCAGCCTTGGATAAAGTCCCCTGCTCCACTCATGCTTTCGTCTACATGCTGGAAAACTACCGGGTTCAGTTTTCTGTACTGATTGGCATTGGCATGTCCCTCAGCCAGTAGACACATTTTGGTCTGTGCGCGGGTATCCTGCAGGTACTTGATCTGTGCAACCGTTGGTGACACATGCGGATCATCGGTGAGTGCACCCATAAACTTCAGGTTTAGCGGACGCTCCAGATACTGATAGGCATCATGATATGACCAATAGGGGCGTGGCTTGGAAGTTGAACTATAACGTTGTGCTGTCGTCAGCATATTTTGTGCAAAAGCACGTGCATTTTTCCAGTAAGTTTCACGGTACTGTGGCATTTGCTGTGAACGCAGCGCAGCAATAAAGAAACCGATGCGAACTGCATTATTTGGGTCCAGCCAGACATGTGTATCAACCGTATTTTTTAATGCTTCACCACGCGGATTACGCATTGGCAAAGGATTAATAATGCTGGAATCCAGAATTGCGATACTTTTATTACTTTCTTCGAGTACTTTTGCCAAAGGCGCTTCATGGGCCTGTCCCAGCCAGATCACCAGCCCCGCATCCTGAATGGTTTTACGGTGTGCCGGGGTCAGGCTGACGTCATGTCCAGTCTGATTGGCCAATAATAAGGTTGGCTGCTCTACCCCTTGGGTAATTTTTTTAGCAATCAGGTAAATCGGATGCGTAGATACCACCAGACTTTGTGACCAACTTAAGGTACTCAATAAAGCCAAGGTACAGAACGCAAAGAAACGGGACATGGGAGAAAATCGCGGTAAAAACACTAAGTGTTATAATATAACAAATTTGCAAAAATACCTATGCCCAATCGAAACTGACAACGCTTCATGATAAGATTTAAAATTCTTTTAATTTCAGTTTCGCACTTGAGGTGAACTATGGGTTCCTGTTCGCACGAACACCACAACGCATTGCACGGCGTACACGATCATCCGAACGTGGAACAACGCCTGGCTGAAGCGGAAAGCCTGTGTGTAGCGACTGGTGCGCGACTTACGCCTTTGCGTAAGGAAGTCCTCGAACTGATTTTAAATGCTTCAGGTCCCATGGGCGCCTATGACCTGCTGGCCAAGATTAAAAATAATAGTGATCGTCCTGCGGCACCACCCACAGTATACCGCACGCTCGACTTTTTATTAGAAAAAGGCTTTATTCACCGTCTGACTTCTATTAATGCCTATATTCCATGCTGTCATCCACGTGAAGGCCACCAAGCGGCTTTCCTGATTTGTACCGAATGTAAAGCTGTAACAGAAGCTTCGGCACAAGGATTACTGGATCAGCTCGATGCATTGGCAAGCTCAGATGATTTTAGTGCCCATCACAGCATCATTGAGATTTCAGGAATCTGTCAGCAGTGTCGCAACAAAGCCTAACTCCCGTACCGCTGATTCAACTTTCTAAAATTTGGGTCAATATCGATGAGCGGGACATCTTAAAAGCCATTGACTTCTCTTTGCAGGAGAAAGAAATTGTCACGCTGATTGGTCCAAATGGTGCCGGCAAGTCGACTTTAATTAAAGTTATGCTCGGAATTGTGAAACCGCAATCCGGTGAGATTAATACGGCGCGCAAGCTGAAATTTTCTTATGTGCCACAAAAATTCAATCCTTCACATAGCTTGCCGCTACGGGTAAAAGATCTGCTGGCACTCGAGAAATGTCCTTCAGCTATTAAAGCTGAAATCATCCGTGATACCGGTATTGCCAAGCTGGAAAATTCCAAAGTTCAACAGCTTTCTGGCGGTGAGCGTCAACGTGTATTATTAGCACGCGCTTTACTACGCCAGCCGGATATCCTGGTTCTAGACGAACCCATGCAAGGTCTGGATATCCAATCCGAGGCCGAGCTGTATGAATATGTGCGTAGCCTGCCAGAAAAATATGGCTGTGCCATTTTAATGGTCTCACATGACCTGCAATGGGTGATGCAAGGTACGCATCGTGTGGTTTGTCTGAATAAACATATTTGCTGTAGCGGATTACCGGAAAGTGTGCAGCAGCATCCAGAATATCAAGCGATCTTTGGCACCAATCGGGTGTTCTACCAGCATCATCATGATCACTGTGCCCATGGCGACTCTGCAACACCCTGTCAGCACGATACACGACCGCATATTCACCCCGAGCCGGAAGCTTAAGCCATGATGGACTGGTTACAACTGCTTTTACCTGCATGGATCATGGGAACACTCTTGGTGTTCCTGACTGCGCCGCTGGGCTGTCTGATGCTGTGGCGTCGTATGTCTTTCTTTGCCGATACCATGGCACATGGCACTTTACTGGGTGTTGCCATTGCTGGTGCCATGAGTCTACCGCTGTGGATCGGTGTAACCTTTATTGCCCTGTTACTGGTGGCTATTTTATGGGTGCTGTATGATCCTCGCTTACCGAACGATGCATTGCTTGCGCTCTGCTCAGCCACCCTGCTCTGCTCAGGCTTATTGTTCATTCAGCATTTACCGAGTTTAAGACCGGAACTGCTGAGTTATCTGTTCGGTGATTTGCTGACGATTTCCTGGAATGATTTACCCACTTTTGCTGTGGTGATTATTGTTGCACTGGCTGTGATTTATAAAAGCTGGCAGGCACAGATCCAAATTGCCATTGATCCTGATATGGCGATCAGCGAAGGTGTGAATGCCAAATTACAACGCCTGATCTTTATGTTGCTACTGGCCCTATTCACCGTATTGGCACTTCGAGCAGTAGGTTCACTTCTAATGGGAGCCCTGCTGGTCATTCCGGCACTGACGGCTCGCTTGCTGGCGAACTCACCAAGACAAATGGTGATCTGGGCCTTCGTGATTGCTCAGATTGGGGTAACGGTTGGTCTCTGGTCAAGTGCAGGCCTCAACACTTCGACAGGTCTAACCATTGTCCTGACCATGTCAGTGCTGTTTGCCCTGATCTTCTGTATACAGAAGTTTAAGAAACTGAGTTAAGTCATGCAGAGCAAACGCTATTTGATTAGTGCCTGTTTGCTCGGTCATAAAGTCCGTTACGATGGACGGGATTGTCTGCTCAAGGAACTGCTGCAACATCTGCTACCTGATCAATATGTCAGTCTCTGCCCTGAAGTCAGTGGCGGCTTAGCCATCCCCCGCCCACCTGCCGAGATTCAATCTGGGAATGGTCACGATGTACTGCTGCGCCACGCTCATGTTCTCGATATAAATGGTACAGATATTTCAGAGACTTTTATTCAAGGTGCCTATGCTGCTTTAGATCTTGCCCGAAGATTTCAAGTGACACATGCCATCCTCAAAGCCAATAGCCCATCTTGTGGCAGTGACCTGATTTATGATGGATCATTTACTGGGACAAAAATTCAAGGTCAAGGCGTCACTGCTGCCCTGTTGCAACAACACGGCATTATCGTGATGACCGAGCAAGATTTTTTGGAACAGTTAAAAGTGCAACCTGAGTAAGTTCACTCCCCTATTCAAAGTGGCAAACATAATCCACAACTTCTCGGCATAACAGTTTAAACCGACTATGTTTAGGTACATAGAAAGATTGTCCTGGTACATAACGCTGATAATGCGCATCCTCACCGATCTGCACCAGACATTCACCGGAAATAATTTCCAGACGTTCTGCTACAGCAGTTTCAAACACGATCGGCTGTTCTGTCGGCAGGAACACACCTAAAGTTTTTTGAGTGCCATCCGGCAACTGAATGCAATGACTGATGCAGCAGCCATACTCGTGGATAGTTGGTTTTTTAATAATAGACACGCAGTCGAATTGACCAGACATAGGAATACCTCTTTTATTATTTTTATGTTTTGTATTCAAAAGCTAGCGACATCACATTGTTTTTATTTTTGTGTAATGCACCTTTATGTTTAAGCCTGATGCACCAAACTGAGCAAGGTTGCAGCGCAGGCAAACAGCACGGCAAAGCTGCGATTTAATATTTTTTGTTGCTTTGCTGATGTCAATAATCTTAAAACTTTCGCTGCCAATCCGGTATAACCCGCCATTACAATCAGATCAATGGTGACCATGGTTGCTGCCATAATCACGTACTGAATCCACTGAGGTTTGGACAGATCCAGAAACTGTGGCAATACCGCAAGCAGGAACACAATTGCCTTTGGATTACTCATATTTACAAGAAAACCATGCAGCACCAATTTCCCCGCTGACTTACGGGTTAACTCATGCTGAATCTCAATCGACTGCATCGGCGCAGTCCACTGTAAATATGCCAGATAAAGCAGGTAGCCCACGCCAAACCATTTCACCAGCAGGAATGCCCAAGGTGATGTCGCAAACAGTACCCCTGCCCCGGCAGCGACAATGGCGATTTGAACCAGTAAAGCCAGCTGCAAGCCTAAAGCATTCCAGTAGCCATGTCGAAAACCGTAATTCAGGCCACTCGACATCGAAGCAATGGCGCCCGCACCTGGGGAAATGCTAATCACCCAACAGGCCAGCATGTAGGCAAACCAAACTTGATAGGACATGAATCTGCTCGATAGAAAATTTGAAGCGTATTATATGACTTTTCAAATATATTCAGATCAAAATCTTGCTAAAATTTAATCTGAATACTATTCACCCTGTATGGCTTCAGGCACAATAGTTCGATTAAATACAGGAACTTTTATTACAGGAGCCATGAATGACAGCCCAATCTGTAATTTTGCCATTACCTTCAGATCATGCTCGCTTTATTGTTTTACGTCTTAAAGATCTCAGCATTGAAGATTTTAAAGAGCAATTAGAACAATTATTTACGACACGTGATCGTCTGATTACTCAACATCCTAATGCGCAAATTAAAACAGGCGTGGCTTTTGGTCCTGAACTGTGGGCAAAACTTTATGACCAAGCTCCTGTAGGCTTTAAACAACTCGAGCCGATTCAAGGTTCGTTTGATATGCCTGTTGTTCCTGCGGATGTACTGATTCATATTGCTAGCGCACGTGCCGATATCTGCTTTGCTTTAAGTCAGGCTTTCTTTGAAGGAATTCGCGATCAGGTTGAAGTGCTGGATGAACGTGTCTGCTTCCGCTATTTTGATGGACGTGATATTACCGGCTTCATCGATGGTACTGAAAACCCGCAATTCCCGGATGATCGCGCTGAAGTGGCTTTAGTCGGTGAAGATGCCGGTATTTTCCAGGATGGTTCATTTATTTTTGCACAGCGTTATGCGCATAACCTAGAAAAATGGAAAAAGCTAAAAGTTGATGCTCAAGAGCAAGTAATGGGTCGTACCAAGCTTGAATCAATTGAGCTCGATGATGATGTAAAACCTGCCAATGCACACGTTGCTCGTACTGTCGTTGAAGATGAGGGAGGCGAGGAAATGGAAATTCTACGTCACTCTCTGCCTTATGGAGATGGTCGTGGTGACCAAGGTCTATTCTTCATTGCTTATACCAAAGACCTGAAAATCATTGATGCCATGTTAGTGCGCATGTTTGGTACATCAGGCGATGGGATCCATGACCGCTTGCTACACTTCGTGACTCCAATGGATGGTGCGTATTACTTTGCACCAAGTGAGGAGTTACTGGAAGAGGTTTTGGAAGGGTAAAATTTATAAGGTCGGTGATTGCTACATTCTCCATAATGTAGCAATCTAAAAAATTATTTTTTAAGAAAATTTCTATAATTAATATTTTCACACCCTAGAGTAAATGTTAAGCACTTTAAATCTGAATCTAAAATAAATTTATAGTCATTAATTTTCCTGTTACTTTCCCTAATATTGGCATTATATAAATATTTTTTCTCTTCTTTAATATAAGAAAAATTATCACCAGCCAATATACTCCCGTAATCACTTTCTAAATTAGCAGATGAAGAATTTACTACTGGAGCTTCAATAACTAAATTTGATAACTTATTATATATAAAAAAGTTAGATATAAATTTTTTATAAGGTCTTTTCACATAATCTAATTCACTAAATTCCCTTATCCGAAAGGCAACTATTTTTTTATCTTGATAAAGTATTTTTAAATCTACAGTTGATTTTAAAGGCACAGTACCTTGATATAAAATATAAGTTTTTTGATTATTTAAAACTTCGACGCCATAACTCTTAAGAATGTAATCTCCACCAGAATATTTTTTGTTTTTATCCCCATAATCAACTAAACTTAATTTTAAATTTTTATTTAATTGAGAGAATCTACCAAATTGATCCAGAAATAAAACTGGTTCTTTAATTTGGGTAGCACTTTGCTGGTAATCATTCCAATCTATATTTTTTGCGTGACATAATAGTGAAAAGAAGCTACTGCTAATTATTACTATAGATTTAAGTATTTTCATATTTTAAGTGCCTAAATCAATTTGGTTATAAAAAAAGGAATAGGGTCAAATCTTCCTTGCAAGCCTGTACCGAGCAATGCTGAACTTCTTGCCTCGAAATGCAAATGTCCCCCTTTCGATATAGTAGTCATTCCCCTCGCATTTCCAGTAGAACCTGTTTTACCTAAAATTGTCTTAGCATCAACAACATCTCCTTTTTCAACATATATGGTAGATAGATGTGCATAAAAAAAATAAATTGATTGGCTGTTTGTAATATTTTTTGATGCATAAGTTTTTTGCTTTTCAGGCAAGTCATCAATGTTTACTTCTAATACTATAATTTTGCCATATGCCTTTCCACTATCTGTTGCAATAGCAATAACCCCACTACATACCGCAAAAATATTTGTACCGGAATCAGCAGCTAAATCTATACCTTGATGGTTTCTAGTACCTCCATTTCTAACTTTCCCAAAAGTAGCACTTTTTACATTAGCTAGACCGGCAACTCTTAACTGGTTTATTGCTAAAGGATCTACCCACATTCCGCTGCCTCCAACAATTTTATTTTCTTGTATTTCGGTACTTGGTGTTGGTGTTGGTGTTGGTGTTGGTGTTGGTGTTGGTGTTGGTGTTGGTGTTGGTGTTGGTGTTGGTGTTGGTGTTGGTGTTGGTGTTGGTGAAGAAGTTTGCCCCAATAAAATTTTAATTGTTTCATCTAAAGATAAATTTATTCCAGAAGTTTTAGATTTATCCAATACATAATCATAAATATTAATATGTGCATCGATGTATGCTCTTAGCCATATTCCATAAGCAACTTTTGCATCGTTGTTATATCTTTTCAAATAATCTAAAGCATTTTGTTTACCCTTATTTCCAAATTGTGCAAGCAATAACATTTTTGCTCTTTCTGGGGAAAAACTATTGTTTATGAATGACCTCGCACCTCCAGCTCCTTCATGATGTAATAGATAAGCAAATTTAGCTATTGAGCTCGGCTCTGTTAATTTTTGATAAGGTAGTTTTGACCATTTAAAATTTATAATTGCATAAGCAGCTGCTGCATCAATCGAAAACTCAGAGTTGAATCTAAGATTTAAAAGTTGCTCCTCAGTAAGATATTTATTTTTTGAAGCATATTGCCCTATTAAAGATTCTTGGTTTTTACAAAGTTCAAGCCAAGTACCTTTAAGAAATTGTGTTAATCCTGCGGCATTTGTAGTGGTATTAAAACTTTTGGAATCCCATTCTCCATTACTTTTTTTTGCAGCTTCAGCATGAATTAAAGCTGCTAGACTATGTGGAGTAAATCCATGACGTTTCGAAGCGTCTATAACAAATTTTCTATATTTATTATTTAACCCGAATCGCGGATAAAAAATTGACTTGAAAAATAAGAGGACTAGAGCCATCAGTTGAGTTACCACACAAAACTTAAAACTCTAGTCCCGATGTTTAATAGTACCGAATTATTTTGCGTAATTGATGATTTCTTTCTTAAATTTGAAGCAACCTACTGGAATTTCCTTAAACAAAGTCGTCGTTTCTCCAGAGTCCGAACCGCTCACTTGAGTATCTCAGAAATCACTTTTATCGCGATCTGGTATAAATGTTCTCATTTCACTAATTTCAAAGCATTTTTCACATGGTTGAAACAGGATAAAAATCATTTATTTAAAAGCTTACCCTGTTACCAACGGATGATTCATCTGATTAATAGACATCAATTAGCTCTACACGCTTTACATGTGGCGCTAATGAAAGGCCAAGGTACACAATATTTATGGATTGATTCAACAACTCTGCCAGTTTGTAAAAATCAACGTATTCAACGCCATAAATCATTAGTCCAAATTGCATCACGTGGTAGAAGCTCAATGGGCTGGTTTTATGGCTGTAAATTACATATTGTGATGAATCAATTTGGTGAAATTGCTTGTTCTGCTTTATCCAATGGACATTTGGCTGATATCAAAATGGTTGAGAGACTCGTTAAAGAGATGGAAGTAAAGTTGTATGGAGATCGTGGCTATATTAGTCAAGAACTGAAGAGTAGGTTGAAATAGCAAGGTATTGATTTAATTACCTATCATCGAAAAAATATGCAGGCTATACAACTTTCTGAGTCAGATAAATATCACTTAAAACAGCGCAATAAGATAGAGACTTTATTCAGTTTATTGAAAGGTCAGTACAATTTAGTGACAAGCAAAGCACGTAGTGTTCATGGATTTCTAGGAGGGATTTACGCGTCCTTGTGTGCATATCAACTGATCCATAAAAATAAGCCAACAATTCAAATTATGAAGTCATCGGCTTAAGCAGGATTCGGGTTAATTTATATTATATATTTTTCTACATATTTTTCTTTTTTCAATTTCATTTAGATTAAATATATAATTATCTACATAGTATCTTATATCATTTGAAAATCTTTTATTTAATTCAATATAGCAATTTTCAACAGCTCCTTTAGGATAAATATTAAGTCTTGTTGAGGTATTTATTCTCTTAATAAAAATTTTATTATCTTTCAAATAAAGGTTTGTTTTTATATCAGTACTTCCATTATCAGAAAAACTAGTAATAACATCAAAACTAGTATTACTTAATTTTATAATTTTAGCATTCTCGTAATATGATACCTCAGGATATTTTATATTATTCAATATTAAATAATATAAAACCTCTCCATATTCATTTTCACTCTCAGATAAACAAACATTATTTTTTTCTAATTTTATACAATTAGAGTGTTTTTTACCATAAATTGAGCATGATAAAGTTAAAAAAATTGTTCCATATAAAAAACTTAATGTTAGCTTATTTTTTATTTTGACATGAATCATATTTAAGAACCTTCTTTAATTCTTTCCAATATTCTATTCTTTCTTTCCTCCCATTTCCTCCACCATTTACCCATAAGCTAATTTTATTAACATCATCTTTATCTGCCTGTAAATTAATATCCGCCGCCTTGCCACTACGTAAAATAACACCATTATTCCAATACCATCCAGCACTATCCATAGCTAAAAATAAATTGGACGCAACTATTTCATGGTATTTTTTACTTCGATCCAAACATTCATTTAAAGTTATATTTTCTGGGAAAACCTCTTTATAATCAGAAATATTTTTAATTATAAAACTATAATACCTCTTATAATTTTTTCTCCATGTTAACTGCATAAATCCACGACCTTTATATCGAGGTCCATCTCCAACTTGAGTATTTCCATTCTTTTCAGCATCAGCATGTTTACCTGGATCAAGATATTTTCCACTTGCATATTCACTAGTAGTCCTAAATCTATCAGACTCCCAGTATATTTGAGCTAAAAAATGAATCTTGCGAATACATGTATTAATATTATATTTATTCATAGTTCTATTTAGCACATTTAATAAAGCTTGATGGCTTTTATCACCAATTACCGAACACTTTAAATTTAAGACAGCAGTTGAACCTTTTAATGTTTTCTCCGAATTTCGCATTCCTTTTAAAATTTCTAAAAATTCATTTAAAGTTAAATCTCGATCACAAGTACATGTTTTAATATCTAATTGCTTTTCAATCGTAGGTTCCTTCTGATTGGTACTTGCCTCAGTTATATCCACATCTAATTCCAATTTATTAGAATCTTCTTTCATTCTTTTAGAGTAATAATTATTGGCTTCTAAAGGCTTTCCATCTGGCTTAAATACTGTAATCTTTACTTTTTCTCCAACCATACTTTGAAGTGAAAATTTTCCACTAGAAGTATTTAAAACCTTCTTTATTCCATTTTCCAAATAAAATATTTCAATTTTCGTATTTTCAATACGATAGTCATTTCCTAATCTGTCTACAATTTTGAAACTTGAGACACTTTTGAAGTTTTCATAAGGTTCATCTAGTTTAATTATTATTGGTGTTTGGGATCCATTCCCAGAGTTAACAGAACTTTTTAAAGTAAATTCATCATTCGAAGTTAAAACCAAAATTTCAATATCTCGATTAGGTGAAGATAGGACTTCTACAATGCCCTGTTCATTTGAATTACGTTCAAATAACTTTTTACTTCCTTTAGGACGAGAGGTTACTGGGAAATTTATCAGGATTTTCTCTTTACTATCTATAATTTTAAATAAAGTTGTCACTATCCCTTTTGAAGTAGTGGTAACTTTTTTCTGTTGATATTCTTCTATACTTTTTGGTAAAGGTACTTTTACAGGGTCTTTTCTAGAAGAAACTATTGAAGAATTAATAGTTTTAACAACAATATAATCTTTAGTATTAGGCGGTTGAGCTAGAATTTCTACAGTTCGATTCGGCGAAGCTTGAAAGATAAATAGACCGTCTTGATCTGTCTTATTGATATTCTCTCTAGATGAACCTTTATAACGCGATTTTACTTTTAAATTGATGACATACTTCCCTGATGCATCATAAAGTTTGGATGTAATAGTGACTAACTGACTCATTATTCAGTATCCTCTTTAGTGTATACCTCATCCTCAATTTCCTCGTTTTCTAGGTCCTCCAATAACTCATCAATATCCTCTTTATTTAGTTCTTGACGTAAATATGTTTGACAAGAATTAAACCCAAAAGCTATAAAATCTGTTTTTTGAGAGGTATAGAACCGTAGAGTACTTATTTGATTTACTTCATTTAGCAGGGATTTTTTGCTTTTAATTAATGTTCCATCCTTCTTATCAACAATGAAAATTTCTTTTTCTCCTTCACAGGCAGTATTCCATTGATAATTAATTCGATTACTAAATAAAGTTTCCATTTTTGGTAGACTTATTTTTTGTTCAATAATATTTTGACCTTCTTTAAATATATGCTGACCCGCTTTACACTCAAACTTCCCACCTGTTACTCCAAATACACCTTGTCCATTAATCTTTAACTGAGAACCACCAGCAGTAAGCACAATTTCTTTAGGGCTTATAATTTCAATTCGTTCTTCAGTCGAAATAATTTTTATTTTTTGACGAGCAATTGTTTCTATTGCGTCATCTTGTGCCTGGAGTTCGACCTTCCCCTTTGCCGCAATGGCTTTTAATCCTTGTTGGGCTGCAAATAAACTGATCTTGTCCTGAGAGTGAGCAATCAAAGATTTCTGTGTGGAAAAATTAATATTATCCGTAGCACTGTGGTTAATCTGCTGATCAGCTGAAAGATACAGATCTTCATTAGTTGAGAGTGCAATTGAATTCGGTGCACACAGCAGCATTAAAGCCTGTTTAAAGGTTTCAGCCTTGCTTTGATCTTGCTGTTCAATCTGATCCAGAAATTTTTTCAGATGATCTAACCCTTCTAAGGGGTCTGTTTGCTGATTTTTGGCAATCTCACTTAAGGCTTTACTATGATTCAAACTAGATTCAAGCTGGCTTTTCGCAGGACTGGCATTTAAGTGATTGGCATTGGCATTTTCTTGTTTATAGGTAGAGAGAAGCAAGCCAGCTCCCGCTCTAAGTGCTCCCCATTGATCTGTTCTTAACTCAAAGCCCTCACCACGCCCGTCGCTAGCCTCATCTTCTTTTGGATGACTTAGATTTCCTAAATTTAGCTGACTGGCCCCATGACTACTTTGCAGCTGTGCACTAATCTGTCCAGTTGTATCATCGAAGCGAAGCTGGTTAAAACCTTCACCCTCCACCTCTTGAGAACGGATACCACTTAGTTTTTTGGTTAATGGCAGTTTGCCTTTGACATCAAACATCGTCTGATGCCGTTCAGCTTCATGAATACGACCCACTATAAATGGCCGGTCGACATCTCCCTCAAAGAAATCAATGATGACGATTTCCCCGATACGTGGATGGAATCGGGCGCCATAACCTTCACCTGCCCACGGTGTCAACACATCTACCCAAGCTGAGTCGCTATCATTATCATTGGCACCAGCGCCACCATCATGTTGATGGTCATCACTGCGGGTAAACAGGAAACGAACCTTGACCCGCCCCCATTCATCCACGTAAATAGTTTCACCCTCAGGTCCAACTACTTTCGCCCGCTGTGGATAGGCCATTGGCCGATGCTGTAATGGATGATATTCAGGTACGACAGGAATATGACGACGCACCAAATACAATTCATTACTCTGTCTTTCATCATCTAATACTTTCCAGCGGCTGGACCGTATTAAATGATTCAGCTGCAGCAAAATATCTTTGGGTAAATTATTCTGGTTATAGAAGTATTTCCCCAAAATTAAAAATTCACGTTCATTGTCTGGATGTTGATCTATTTCGGGATGATCATGTAATTCAAACCAGTACCCAACTTGTGCATCACGCACACTACTACTGGCCTTAAAATATTTGGACTGCAAGGCATGGGACTGGTGTAGCTGCTGGCTGAGTTGATCCAGTTGAGCAGAACTGGCTGAAGTCGTTTGATCTTCTCCATTCAGGTCGCTGATCCAGGCCGGGCTAATGGTCCAGACATCTTCAAGATTCAGGCTTTGATTATCCTGTATTTCGCTATGCTGATGGCTACTGAGTAATAGCTGACTTTCACTCTGAGCCAGCTGATCCGCCTGCCAGCGCTGGGTTTGTACTAGGGTTGGATTTAAAGAACGCTCTGCCAATAGACCAGTAATCGTATCAAAAGGTTCGGTGGCATGGCTACGATGAAAACGGATACTACGGCGCTTTAAAGCCTGAAAATGCGGCTGGTCATCAATCAAACGTAGAATTTGTGGCTGAATGGTCTGAGCTGAAACGGGGATCATGATTTCCTTTTCATCGATCAGCCAGTTCATGCCTTCACTACGCCATAAGCGGGTCAGAAACTCATAATCCGTTTCATTGGACTGCATCACAAAAGGTCGAACATCGTAGTCCCGTGACAAGGCAGAAACATCCAGGCTCAATCGTGCTGCAAATAAGGAGCTGCGAGACTGCCATTCTTTAAATAAAATTTCACTAATATCCCGAACGCTTTTATTCATAAACACACGGCTATTGCGGCGTTTATGCCATAAGGAAGTTGCATCCTGTAGGGTCAGTTTATACAGCGTCAAAGCTCCGTCGCTTTGTCCCTGGCTTGCCGCTGTAATCAAACCTGTCGTTCGAAATAATTCTCCACGGTCAGTCACTTGATCAACTGCAACCTGACAGCCAATAAATTGTTTTAAAGCGAGATTTGCATTGGTTGAAAGGCAGATCAGTTCTGCCTGTAAACCCTCATTAATCTGATGATGACCTTCAATGCGCTGAATAAAAACCTGTGTATTTAAAACCTGATTAGAAAACTGGATATGTAGGGCTCGTTTTTGCAGATTAAGCCCAAGAGTCTCAAGGATGGTATGAATATTGTTTAGCATCTTATAGTTATTTTTAAGGAGTATTATGCAGCTAATTTTATGAAAATTGCCCCCTATACGTCCATCATGCTTCTTATTTCACATGATTTAACCATTAATTTATTACTCATCAGCTCTTTCATTGAGGTTTTAATCTTTTAATGTTTTATTGACAAAATGACTAATGATTTCTGTTATTTGTGCTCACAGAGCAGAATCGTTACTGCTACACTTTATGCTTATATCAATCAAAAGAGCGTTGTGACATGCTTGATCTCCAGTCCAAACTGCCTGAATTGGGCGTGACGATTTTCAGTACCATGTCTGCCCTTGCTCAGCAACTCGGGGCACTGAATCTTTCACAGGGTTTTCCCGATTTCCCTGCACCACCCGATTTGATTGAAGCTTTAGGACGGGCAAGTACGTCCGGTTTTAACCAGTATGCACCTGGGGATGGTTTACCTTTATTACGCGCTTTGGTCGCTGATTTATATTTACAGCGTGATCAATTATCATTAGATCCAGCTCAGGAAATTACCATTACACCTGGCGCAACGATTGCAATCTTCTGCGCAATTCAGGCTGTAGTGCGTGCAGATGAAGAAGTCATTATTTTTGACCCGAGTTATGACAGTTATGCGCCGACGGTACAGGTTTTAGGGGCTAAACCGATTCATATCGCACTCCAGCATCCGGATTTTTCAGTGGACTGGAGCCAGGTTAAGGATGCGATTAATGATCGCACCCGCATGATTATTGTAAATACCCCGCATAATCCTACTGGAAGTGTCTGGTCTAAAGCGGATTGGCAACAGCTGATTGAACTGATCCGTGACCGCAATATTGTGGTGCTCTCTGATGAAGTTTATGAACATCTGGTCTTTGATGATGTAAAACATTATTCAGCACTTTCCTTCCCGGAATTGCGTGAACGCAGTTTTGTCATTGGCTCTTTTGGCAAGACCTTCCATGTCACCGGCTGGAAAACCGGCTTCTGTGTAGCTACCCCGGCCTTAATGAAATTGTTCCGTCAGGTATACCAATTTGCCAGCTTTTGTGGTGTAACACCAGTACAAGTAGCATTAGCTGAATATTTACAACAGCATCCTGAGCATATTCCCCAGCTGTCGGCCTTCTATCAGGCCAAACGCGATTTGTTTAATTCATCCATTCAGAATTCACGTTTTCAGTGGACACCTTCACAGGGGACTTACTTCCAGAATCTGGATTACAGCGAAATTCGACCAGATTTAGAGGATGTTGCTATGTGTCAGTATCTGGCCCATCAACATGGGATCGTGGCGATCCCGGTATCAGTATTTTATAAACAGCCACCAAAAGATTTACGTTTGCTGCGTTTCTGTTTTGCCAAAAAAGAACAAACCTTGCTGCAAGCGGGCGAAATTCTTTCCAAAGTTTGATTTAAATATTTAAAGACTTACATAGCTTCAGCCTTAGTTACCTAAAAGCTAAGGCTATTTTTCTGCAAATTTCCGATAATTATTTTTTTCTCCCTTTCTAATAATCAAGAACAGGATGTTTTATGGCACAGCAAGCATTGGTTCAGCAGCAAAATCTATGGAAAACATTTTTTATTTTCCTGTTGCCGCTGGTTGTGACCAATATCCTGCAAAGTTTGTCCGGCACGATTAATACGATTTTTGTGGGGCAAATGCTGGGCGTACATGCCATTGCTGCAGTTGCGGTTTTTTTCCCAATCCTGTTCTGCTTGATGGCTTTTGTAATTGGCTTGTCCGCAGGTTCAACCGTTTTGGTGGGACAGGCCTGGGGAGCAAAAAATCTGGAAAAAGTCCGCTGTGTTATTGGTTCTACCCTTTTTATGACCCTAATTGGCGGTAGCCTGATTGCATTTTTTGGGGTGATTTTTGCAGAGAAGATTCTGCTACTGCTTGGAACCGATCCCGATGTGATGCATCTGTCTCTACCTTATGTGCAATGGATGCTTGCGGGTAGCCCGCTGATTTTTATTTATATTATTTATACTTCAATTCTGCGTGGTGTGGGTGACAGCACGACGGCCTTATTTGCCTCTGCCCTGACGATTGGAGTTGGTCTGGTGGTGACACCTGTTCTGATTGCCGGTTATTTCGGTTTCCCGAAAATGGGAATTATCTCGCCTGCTATTGCAACTATTCTTGGTAATATAGCAGTCCTGTTATTTTTAGCCCTGTATTTAAATTATAAACAACATCCACTTAAGCTAGATTGGGCTTTACTAAAGCATATCCGTCATCATCCCAACTTAAGCAAAATTATTCTGCGCTTGGGCATTCCTACCGGTGTTCAGATGATTACTACGTCAGCTGCAGGTTTGGTGATTGTCGGTCTGGTCAACCGTTATGGTGCGGAAGCTACAGCAGCTTATGGTGCAGTAAATCAGGTGCTGAATTATATCCAGTTCCCAGCACTTTCCATCGCGATTGCTGCTTCAGTTTTTGGTGCCCAAGCGATTGGTGCTGGTAAAAATGACTTACTCAATAAAGTGACGCGCACCGCCCTGAGTATGAATATCCTGTTTACAGGTAGTCTGGTGGTATTGGCCTATCTGTTCTCGAAATATCTGATGGCTCTGTTTATTACCGATCCGCAAGTGGTGGTGTTGGGTCAGCAGCTGCTATTTATTGTGCTTTGGTCAATTCTGTTCTTTGGTGCCAGTGCGATTTTTGCTTCAATTATGCGAGCCAGCGGTACAGTGACCGTACCGATGATTATCAATATTATCGCCATCATCGCAATTGAAGTTCCGGCAGCTTATCTATTCAGCCATTGGTGGGGGCTGCAAGGCATCTGGTATGGCTATGCCTTGGCTTTTGTCTGCCTGTGCATCATGCAAGGCTTGTATTACCAGTTTGTCTGGAAAAAGAAAACCATTGAAGCGCTGATTTAACAGTAGCTTAAGTATGTATGAATTTACAACTTATCTATTTTTGAAGTAAATACATCTCGTCCTTATACTTATTCCATATTCATTATAAGGATTTAATTTTATCGTATTTTTAAACTCGATTATTCCTTGTTATAAACCTGGTGAAATACAGGATAACAACAGGATTTCAGCATGGCTCAACGACAAATTAAATTGGGTGCCTTCATTCCAACGACATCGCAACATGCAGCAGGTTGGCGGCATCCAGCGTCCCGGCCTCAAGATCATTTAAGCCTTGATTATGCAATTGAACTAGCAAAGACTGCTGAACGTGGTCTGTTTGATGCTTATTTTCTTGCCGATGGTTTAGCTGTTAACTGGAGTCATGGCGCTTCTAAACATAATAAAAATGTAGGTTATAGTGACAAAGTTGTTGGGTTTGAACCCGTGACCTTATTTGCAGCTATTTCAGCAGTCACCAAAAATATTGGCTTTATTGCAACTGTATCAACTACCTATGAAGAACCCTATCTATTAGCACGTAAATATGCCTCTTTAGACCATATCAGTAAGGGTCGTGCTGCGTGGAATGTTGTGATGACTATCTCTGCTGAAACTGCGCGTAACTTTGGTTTTAATACACGTCCAGATGCCAAAGTCCGTTATGAACGTGCGGATGAATTTATTGAAGTCGTGCATAAACTCTGGGATTCCTGGGAAGATGATGCCTTCCTCTACGATAAAGAAAGTGGTCATTTTTTTTGAGGCCACTAAACAGCATGAACCGCTTCATCAAGGAAAATATTTTAATGTCCAAGGCGCACTGAATGTCTCTCGTCCACCACAAGGCTATCCGGTAATTGTGCAGGCAGGTCAGTCTGAAGATGGGCGTGAACTGGCAGCGAAATATGCCGAAGTGATTTTCACAGCCCAACAAAGTTTAACTGACGCCCAGGCTTTCTACCGTGATGTTAAAGGCCGCTTAGCCAAATATGCTCGTCATGCGGATGACTTAAAAGTGATGCCAGGCGTATCGGTATTTGTCGCCAAGACCGAACAGGAGGCCAAAGAAAAATATACATTGCTCAATAGCCTGATCCACCCGGATGTCGGCCTGGGCTTACTTTCAGGTTTAGCCGGCGATATTGATCTTTCACCCTATGATCTGGATGCACCTTTCCCTAGAGAAGATATTGAGATCAAGTCCAGCCGTCAGCAAATGATGTTTGAGATTGCAGCAAAGCATCACTTTAGTATTCGTCAGTTATACGAATATATTGCTTCTGCCCGTGGTCACTGGACATTGATTGGTACGCTTGAAAAGGTGGTCAATCAGTTACAGGAATGGTTCGAAAATGAAGCTGCAGACGGCTTCAATGTGTTACCACCAACAACACCTGCCGGCCTGGATGACTTCGTCAATTTCATTGTACCGGAGCTGCAACGCCGCGGCCTGTTCCGGACTGAATATGAAGGCCATACTCTGCGTGAAAATCTGGGGCTGAAACGTCCAGTAAATCAGTATCTAGTGACTCAACCCAATACGGCTATAGCCTCTTAGATCAGCCTTTATAAAAAAGATTAGTTTGAATTACTATTTTATTTTCTGTGGAGGAGAGAAAGAAAAATTATTGCTAGTCTTTCATTTCTTAAATTTAAATATAAAAAGTCCGCAAAAGCGGACTTTAATTTCATAACTTTTAATAATTTAAGCTGATTTCTTAGATTTACCTAACTTAGTGGCAAAAGCTGTGACCTTCTGATACCCCGTTGGTAAAATACGTTGGATTAAATCGATCGCTTTGGCATCATTACCAATCAATAAACGGCGTTTGTCTTTTTGAACGGCCTCCAAAATCTGACGCGCTGCTTCTTCAGGCGGACAACGCAATAATTTATTGAAGCTACGCGCAGACTTTTCAGGGCTCATCCCTAAAGCCCTAAGGCTGTCATTCATTTTGGCCGCATTGGCAATATTGGTACGAATTCCCCCCGGATGTACGCAGAGCGCACTTACACCACAATTTTCAATATCCAGTTCTTGACGTAAAGACTCAGTAAAACCACGCACCGCAAACTTGGTGGCATTGTAGGCAGACTGGGTTGGCTGCGCAGTCAGTCCGAATAAACTCGAAATATTCACCACATGGCCATCGCCGGTCTTTTTAATGCGTGGCAAGAATTCTTTGGTGCCGTACACCACGCCCCAGAAGTTGATTCCGACAATCCACTCGAGTTCGTCATAGGATGCACCTTCCACTGTTGATCCCAAAGCAACCCCTGCATTATTGAAGATCATGTTGATACTGCCATGATCCTGCTCGACTTTTTCCGCCCATGCACGGACTTCTTCCAAATCGGCAACGTTGACCTTGTCGAGGGTGGCACGCACGCCAGTGTCTTTAATCAGTTCAAGTGTTTTAAGTAAACCTTGTTCATTCACATCACTTAATGCCAGATGACAGCCCTGTTTCGCCAAAAGTACAGCCAACTGCTGACCAATGCCCGAACCTGCACCGGTAATCGCTGCAACTTTATTATTAAAATTTTTCATAAGTTTCCCTTATTGATGAAACTGCCTGCCCAGACAGCATTTCTTGTTCTGTCGTGCTTCATGCAGCAATTCTCTTCAATATAGTTTTGACAATACTCATTGTCAATCATGATGACTTATCTGTTCAGGACAATCTAGGTTAGTGATCAAGAACATAGGTCTAAATGCAATTTATTGGTAAGATATTCAAAATTTCGGTGCTTATGAGCTTAATCATTCTATGACCAATTCGACAATTCCTATGGAAAAACAACAAAAAACGATGACAAAGGAACGTCAGTTTAAGGGACTGTCTATGGCTGAACGCCAGCAGGCACGCCGGGAAAAGCTGATTGAAGCGGGTATTCAAGCTTATGGCACGCATGGCTTTTTTTCTGTAACCGTCAAAGATATCTGTACTGAAGCCAAGCTGACCGAACGCTATTTCTATGAATCGTTTAAGAAAAGTGAGCATCTGTTCCAAACTATTTTTCTAAAACTGATTGATGAATTGCAGCAAAATGTCATGCAAGCCATGATGCAGGCTTCCTCTGATCCTAAAAAGATGATCGAAGCTGGTCTGACTGCCCTGCTCACTACATTGCGTGATAATCCACGTATGGCCCGGATTATTTATATCGATGCCATGCTGGTACAGGAACTGCATAATCAAGCCACCATTCATGAAACCATGGGCCGTTTTGACCGCATGATTCAGGCCTTTGTCATGCTGATGATGCCGAACCTGAGCCGTTCCGCACAGGAAATTTCTCTGGTATCCACGGGCTTAAATGGTTATGTCACCCAGATTGCCATTCGTTGGGTCATGAGCGGTTTTAAACAGTCCATGGAGGAGGTCCTGTCCTCGTGCAGTATTGTATTTTTGGCACTTTTTGAATCTTTTTCAGATAAGAAATAAGGTTTAGCGCAATTATTTCTTAATTTATTTTCTATTTTTCAATCAATTGTTATTACAGATATTTTTCCTTTATCAAGCAACTTAAATTGTCACAAATCTTTGCGAAAGCAGGGCAAATATCCCTTTCTGCAATGATACTGTCATAATTAATCTTTGTAATAGGCTCGTCATAAATATAAAACGGTCCACCGTTGACTTATAGGAAATGCGCTGTGAAAGATGACTACATTTTAATCGTCGATGATGAGCTTCCAATTCGGGAAATGATCCATACGGCACTGGATATGGCTGGCTTCAATTGTTTAGAAGCAGAAGATGCCAAACAGGCTCATCAAATGATTGTGGATCAGCGTCCAGCCTTGATCCTGCTGGACTGGATGATGCCCGGTGGAGTGAGCGGTGTAGACTTATGCCGTCGCCTGAAACGCGATGAAACCCTGTTAGAAATTCCAGTCATTATGCTCACTGCACGAGGCGAAGAAGATCATAAGGTTCAAGGTCTGGATGCCGGTGCAGATGACTACATGACCAAGCCATTTTCTACCCGTGAACTGGTATCCCGTATCAAAGCCGTACTGCGCCGTACCAATAGCCTGAATGGTGAAAAAAGTATTGAAGCCAATGGCCTGTTACTTGATCCTGCAAGCCAGCGTGTCAGCTTTAATGATACTATTCTGGATATGGGGCCGACTGAATACCGCCTGCTGGCCTTCTTCATGACCCATCCAGAACGTGCCTATACCCGTGCCCAGCTCCTGGATCAGGTTTGGGGTGGCAATGTGTATATTGAAGACCGAACCATTGACGTGCATATCCGACGCCTGCGCAAAGTGCTGGAGCCATATGGCGCTGACCGTTTTGTACAGACTGTACGCGGAACCGGCTATCGCTTTTCGACCCGTATTGATGTTGCACTCGGATAATTTGACTTAGGTAAATCCTGCTTTATGTATAAACCCTACCCTGTTCCTGAAATGGCCCGTGGGCATAAATTGCCAAGCTCCAATAGCTTATGGGATTTTGCCAAGCAGGATTTACGCCTTCTGGCCTTTTTCCTGTTGATCGGTAGCCTGATTGGTTTCGGGATCGGGTATTTCTGGGTCTGTATCGTACTGGCTTTTGTAGCATTTTTTGTCACACAAATCCGTTCCCTGTATCTGGTCAATGACTGGATTTCCAATCGTCCTTATGACGTACCACCCAAGATCAATGGCATCTGGGGTGCCCTGCTCTTTAATGTCTATCAGGCCCAGCGTCAGGAACGCATTGTACAGGCGGAAATGGTCGAGCTGATTGATCGTGCCCAGTCTTCTCTAGGCGCGCTACAGGAAGCCGTGGTACTGATCGATGAAAATCAGCAGATTGAATGGTGGAATCCCGCAGCTGAACGTCTGCTCGGCATCAGTGCTGAAGATAAAAGCCGTAATATTCTGAGTTTACTCTCTCAGCCAAATTTCGTTGATTATTATCATCATATTGATGATGCGCCTGACGGTCTCAAGATGCAATCGTCGATCTTTGAAGACCATTATGTACAGGTCAAGATGACCCGCTTTGGGGGTGAAAGCCGTCTCTTGGTCGCTTATGATGTGACCCGGATGCATAATCTGGAACAGATGCGCAAAGACTTTGTAGATAACATCTCGCATGAATTACGCACACCTTTAACAGTGCTCAGTGGTTATATCGAAACCTTTACAGATCAGGAAGATATCAGTCCACGCTGGAAACGTGCCTTTGACCAGATGCAATCCCAGACCCGGCGTATGAATGCCTTGGTCAATGACTTGTTACTATTGTCTCGTCTGGAAAATGACGAAAATATTGCCAAGAACCAGATTATCGACATGCCCAATCTGATGAACCAGCTGTTTGATGATGCTCAGGCCTATAACGTGGACTATGGTCATACGCTGAACCTGGATATTGACAGTCATTGTGATCTGATTGGTTCCGATATGGAAATTGCCAGTGCTTTCAGCAACCTGATCACCAATGCGATTAAATACACGCCAAAAGGCGGTACGGTCACCATGGGCTGGCATGATGATGGTGAATCGGCTTACTTTGTGGTAGAAGATACCGGGATCGGGATTGACCCGAAACACGTGCCGCGTCTGACTGAACGGTTCTATCGCGTCGATTCTGACCGTAGCCGACGTACCGGCGGTACAGGTCTTGGACTTGCGATTGTAAAACATGTACTGATGCAGCATCAGGCCCAGCTAAAAATTGATTCTCGCGAAAATCAGGGCTCTACTTTTAAAGTGATTTTCCCGAAAGAACGCTTGAGTTTCCCGGACTGATTGAAACTTTATCCCAATAAAAAGGTGCCTTTTGGCACCTTTATTTTTAATGGCTTGTTAACTCAATACTTCTTCTTTGGACATGGCCCGGAAATAGGCAGGACGATGAGATAAGCGTTCCAGATAGGCTTCAATCGCCGGATAACGTTTACCCGTACGGGTCTGAATGGCATCTAATGGGAAACTCATCTGAATATCAGCAAAACTAAATCGACCGGCAAAATATTCATGCTCGCTCAGGTAGTCTTCCAGATATTGAGTATGATCTTTAAGACGCGGCTGTACAAATTTACTTTTAATTCCACTGGTAATCTGTCGCGCCATAGGACGCAGCAAAAATGGTGTGTGCTTCTCAACGGAATTCATGACCAGATGCATAACCAGTAACGGCATCAGTGAGCCTTCGGCATAATGCATCCAGTACCGGTACTGCTGTTTGGTAGTAGAATTGAGCGGCTGAAACTCCATACCCACATCATAAGTTTCCTGCAAATATTGTAAAATCACCGCAGATTCTACCAGCACCTGATCACCATCAATCAGGATCGGTGCCTTCCCTAATGGATGGATCATCTTCAACTCTGAAGGGGCAGAAAAGTTAGGCAGCCGTTTATGGAACTTGATTTCATAATCTAGCCCCAATTCCTCCAATGCCCATAAAATACGGAACGATCGGGACTGCTCAAGATGGTGTAGGATACGCATGTTAGACTCTTTTGTTATTGTCGTGTTATTGCCGCTTCAGCATAACAAAAAGTGTCTGGTTCCGGTGAAATGCTTTACGAATTATATTACATTTCAATCAGTCTTCTTTACATATGGCGAGATCAAAGTAAGGTAGTTCAAATCTCCAGACTCCGTAGCAAAGTTTTAGTCACTGGTGTTTTTTGACAAATTTCCAGAATTTTTTGCCGCAATGTTTCATCTAACGGATTTTGAAAACTTAAACGTCGTTCAATCCATTCCTGCCCTTCCCGATTGGCAAAGAAATCGGCTTCAACCTGAAACTCCCCCAGCTCCAGATCTTTATGGCTGGCATACATACGCAAGCTAATCATGGTGCAGGAAATCAAGCCTGCCAGCAGAAAATCATAAGGTGCGGGACCACGATCCTGACCACCAAAAGCTTCCGGCTTATCCGTCAGATATTGGTGATTGCCATGACTGATCTGTCCCTGCCATGGTGTTTCCAGACTATGTACACGAGCACTTGCAAGCATGGCCATTTCTTCTTCCTTATTTTATGGTGATGCATTTATTTTGAAGGACGCATATGGCCCGGGAAAGCAGGGGCTTCAAGTCGTGGTCCCTCGTAGGCAGGAATCGAGCCAAATCGCTCATGTTCTGCAATCCATTGCTCACGTGCCATTTTCAATTCTTCAGTCGTGCGGCCAACAAAGTTCCACCACAGTAAAATCGGGCTTTCAAAAGGTTCGCCCCCCAGCAACAGTACACGGCTTCCGGCATGAATCTCGACATGTACCTGTTCCAGCCCCGGTTCCAGAATCACCATATTATCTTCAGTCAGTTCATGTCCGTTGATACTGGCCGTCCCTTCCAGTGCCAGAAAACCATATTCAAATTTTAGATGAAGCGGTAATACGGCTTGGGTACTGTCTGCTGCATACAGGTCCACCCCGAGCAGTTCGCTATGTACCTTCACTGGTGATATAGCCTTAAGATATTCCCCGACCAGTACCGTGAACTCAATGCCTTGATCCTCAACCACAGGCAATTCCGGATAATGATCAAACGCGGGTGCCATATTGACCATATCATCTGGCAAAGCGATCCAGAGCTGTGCGGCATGCATTTTAGTTTCTGTTTCAGGTGCAACTTCAGAATGGGAAATGCCATAACCAGCCGTCATCAGATTGACCTGACGCGGACGTAGCAACTGCGCACTGCCCAGACTGTCACGATGCATCATGGTGCCTTCAATCATCCAGGTAAAAGTCTGCAGACCAATATGTGGATGTGGTCCTACATCTAGGCCATCCCCTTGCGGGAAATGAGCAGGTCCGGCATGATCCAGAAAACACCATGCCCCGATCATCCGTTTATGCCGGCTTGGTAACGCACGCTTGATCACTGTTCCCTGACCAATTTCAGCACGGCGTAATGGAAATTCTGCAATAAACTGATTGACGTATTTCGTGCAATCATCTGAATTGAAAAGTTCGATATCATTATTATTCGACATGTTCTGGCTCACTCGGCTGGATCAAAAGATCATAGCAATTCAGATCGGTAAAAAGAGTGCTGCTTTCAGGATTGTGCTTGTCATATTTGCAACAATCTTTAACTTCAACGGTCTGATCTGTACTTGACCTGATTTCTTGTTTTCATAGGTACTCCAAATCTTGAATCTATCCTTAAAATTCAAGGTCGCGATTAGGTAAAGATCACCCAAACCTTTTTTAGCATTTTTCATTTTAATAAGGTGAGGTTTACACATGCTGCAACAAACAATTATCCCGGATTGTTTCACGTGAAACAGGCTTATATTTAATTTTTTATAAATTAAATCAAATAATTAATTCAATAACACCTAAGTTCTAGCTCTTTCCTGTCACAGAGAAAATGTTTTGTTACTTTTTCCTTCTCCATGCGTCGCAATCTATCCGTTTGACCATAGATTCCTGACCCCAAAATTTGCTCATAATATGTGCGAATCTTTAATGGATTGAAAAATGATGATTGCCGATGGCAGGATGCATGCAAATATGCAGGCTTCCTTGCAGAGTTTTAATCGGCATTCTTCGGAACAGCTGCAACCTTCCGAGAATGACCTGAAGAACCGTCAAGTGCTAGAAGATGCACTTGTGGATCGGCACGCCCGTATTCCTGTGCAATTTCTACCTCATTTTTACGACTATCTGTACCGGCATAACTACCATAGTCTGCGTCAGATCCACTTACTGGCGCAGTTGGTGTTCCTGCTATATTTCTTTGCCGATATCTTTATTATCCCCGACCTGATGATGGCTTCTGGGTTTACTCGGGTGATTTTGGTCTTAGCTTTCTGGATCGTCTGTGAACTGTTATTTCAATACAGCCAGAACATTCGCTTGCTCGATCTGATCCTGCCGATAGGGACTACGCTTTGTGCTGGAGTATGGATCCTGCTCCTGCTCTCTTCTACCAGCCTACATGTAGAAAATTACTTGTATGCTGCATCCATTTTTATTCTGATTGCCAATCTCTGCATCAAGGTTCAATTTAGGGCTGCACTATATTGTTCAATCCTGATCAGCCTGCTGGTCCTGATAGCAATGACGCAGCTAATGACGTTATCGGAAGCTTTTATCTTTATGGTCGTGTTCAGCCCAGTGTTGCTGTTTAGCCTGTATTTTAACTGGAATAATATCCTGCATACCCGTCGTGCATTTATCCGTACTTTGTTAGATGAATGGAACTACCATATGGTGCGTAATCTCGCCCATACTGATGAACTGACTCAGCTCTATAACCGTCGGCATTTTGTTAATCTGGCAGAAAACTGTATTCATGACTGGCCAAGATATTCAAGCACCTGTCTGCTAATGTTTGATGTGGACCATTTCAAGCAAATCAATGATAATTATGGGCATGATGTCGGGGATCGGGTACTACAGTTAATTGCAGATACAGCGCGTAAGGAAATGCGCCATAGTGATGTACTGGCACGTTTTGGTGGTGAGGAGTTTATTATTTTGCTGTCCGATACACAGTTGCAAGATGCTTTGGTAATTGCCGAGCGCATTCGTAATTCGATTCAGCAGCAGTATCTCTATGCCCGGCCTGAGTTGATACTGAAATTTACAGTTTCGATTGGTATTGCTGAGCTGGAGTCCCATACTCAGGATCTGGATGATCTGATTAAAAAAGCGGATGTGGCGCTTTATGCCGCCAAGAAGAGTGGACGTAACCGGATTGAAGTGTATCGTCCAGATATGAGTTCACCGTTTCAATCTGATCTACAGAATTTTTATACTGAAAAATATATTAACTTATGAACAGTCATAGAAGTAATTTAAACGCATAGACAGTAAATCCAGCCTATCTCATTTTTTGCTTTGTACTCACTCTCCCTTTTTTGTAACCGAAAATATTTATTCTAGATGACTACTTTTAAAGTAAATTTTTAAGGAATAGAATAAAATTTATACAAAACTTAATATATAAAAAATTTTATTTTTTATGGGGAAGGCTGAATGCCACAGGAATATCATAAGGAGTCACGCCTTCTGATTCAGCAGGCGCTTAAAGATCCTCTGGTGTGTATTCCTCAGCCATTAAAATCTGCCTATTATTCTCATCAGAAAAAGCTGCATCTGAGATATCTGCTTCAGGTGAATCTGTTTGCACAGTTTGCTTATGCTTCCTATACCCTTGCGGATATTTATGTACTGCGTGACATCCACACCCTGTTGCTTGTAACCAAACTGGGTTTTACCTCAGTCATGACCCTGATCACGGTCTGGATGTACCAGCATAGCCGGAATTTACCACTCTTTGATCTATTGCTACCCACTTCGATTATTGGTGCCAGTGCGGTCTGGTTTTTTAATTTAAATCAGTCAGAAAGTCCTTATAATCTGATCTATCAATATTCCTCTCTGGTCTTTATCGTTCTGGCAAATTTAAGTGTACATATCCGTTTCAGACCTTCCCTGACCATCTCGGCCCTGATTACCCTCATGATCTATATGGGTGTGTATTTCAATGTTAAAGGTGATCTGCAACAGCTGGTTCTGTTTTCTCTGATTTATTTGCCGGTGCTAAGTTTTAGTATCTATATCAGCTGGAATTCAACGCTTAAATCTCGGATTGTATTTTTACAACATACCTTGAACGAATATAACCGTCAGGCTTTTGAGCATATGGCGCATACCGATTCCCTAACAGGATTAAATAATCGCCGCTTTTTTGAATACTTGGCTCAGCAACATCTAACCCATAGGCTTGAAGAAGGAACACCGAGTCCTAGTTCATTAATCGTCTTTGACGTCGATCATTTTAAAAAGATTAATGATAACTATGGTCATGATATTGGCGACGGGGTACTGCAAATCATTGCGAAAACAGCTCAAAGTGAAATGCGAAATACTGATATTCTGGCACGCTACGGCGGGGAAGAGTTTATTGCCTTGCTTCCTGATACGCATCTGGATGATGCTCTAAAAATTGCCGATTGTTTAAGGCAGCGCATTGAACAGACCGAAGTGTTTCTTGATCAAGTTCAATCCTTAAAATTCACCATTTCAGTGGGTGCGGCGATCTTGGAAACCTGTGAAACGGACCTGTATACCGTAATTAAACAGGCGGATATTGCGCTGTATCAGGCCAAGGCCAACGGACGGAATCGAGTAGAGCACTATGACCCTTTAACCAGTCCTAATGTGGTACTGCTGTCAAAAGGCTCGTGGAATAAGGATCGGGCAATTAAAATCGTAGGAACCTAGTTAAAAGATATCTTCATCAAAACGGTCTTGATCGATTTTATAAATATGAAAGCTCTGTTCGATCTGTATGCCTAAACCAAATTCAATCATTAAGGATGTGAGCTTGTCTCCATCAATCAAAACAATGCCTGATTTCTTTGCGGACTCAATAGCTTCTTTACTGAAATCAGAAGTGGTAATAAATACACCTTTCTTGGCAACTTGATCTGCCAAAGCACCTTTGAATTGTTGAATCTCAGGACGACCAACTGTATTTTCCCAACGCTTGGCTTGAATATAGATTTTATCTAGACCTAATCTATCTTCACTAATAATACCATCTACTCCCCCATCATTCGTTTTGCCAATTGCTTGAGCCGCGTCCTGATGTGATCCACCATAACCCATTGCCACAAGAAGATCGACTACAAGCTGCTCAAAGAACTTTGGTGTTTTCTCTTTAATAAGTTGTAAAAGTTCTGCTTTAATATTTGACTTCAATAATTCTGTTGTATTTTGAATAGTTTCTTCAGGAGTCTGCTTACCTTCTAATTCTTCTATTTTAATAATTTGATTAGTACTTTTTTCTAGGCTATTAATATCCTCTTTTATACCAAATTTAAATTCTTTAAAACTTTCGAATTGTGCCAAAAATTCATTGGTTATTGCATCTAAATTATTAAGATTTAAAGTTTTACCTAACTCACTGATTTCACAATATGCCCTTTTAGGCTGATTTATCAGACCCGCCTTTACCAAATACGTCTTTGCCCAAGAAACTCTATCTTTAAAAATATTCTTTCCACTTGGAAGTGTTTGATTGAGTATGTCTTTTGAGAGCTTTGAGCGTTCAGCTAATATATTTGCCGCATCTGAAATTTTTATAGGCTCATTTAACTCAAACAATAACTTCATTAAAGGAAGCATCAATTGATCATAAGTAGGCAATGACATATTTTTCTGTATAAAGTTTTATTTTTATTCATTATAAACACAAAAAAGGACGCCTAGGCGTCCTTTTTTATTGGATATATCATTTTTCAGATACTGCCGCGCGTATCTTGCGCAAAGTTAAAAGCAGTGCTTTTAACCTTGCTCATGGCGTAATTTAGGCAAGAAGCTTCGCTTCTTGAAACCCCTAAATTACTCCCATTCAATCGTCGCAGGTGGTTTAGACGATACGTCATAAACCACACGAGAAACTTCAGCAATTTCGTTCATGATACGAGTTGAAATTTTATCTACCAGCTCGTATGGAAGGTGAGCAAAACGAGCTGTCATGAAGTCAACAGTTTCAACTGCACGAAGTGCAATGACCCACGCATAACGACGACCATCACCTACAACACCAACCGATTTAACTGGCTGGAATACAGCAAATGCTTGTGCAGTTTTATCATACCAACCGCTAGCACGAAGTTCTTGCATGAAAATGTCATCTGCCAAACGGAGAATGTCAGCATATTCTTTTTTCACTTCACCCAAAATACGAACACCTAGACCCGGACCTGGGAATGGGTGACGATAAAGCATTTCAAATGGAAGACCTAAAGTGGTACCCAATTTACGTACTTCATCTTTAAACAGGTCACGAATTGGTTCAACCAGTTCAAATGCTAAATCTTCTGGTAAACCACCCACGTTGTGGTGTGATTTAATCACGTGTGCTTTACCCTGTTTGCTTGCAGCAGATTCGATCACGTCAGGATAAATCGTACCTTGAGCCAGGAAGTTTACACCATCAAGCTTACGTGCTTCTTCAGCAAATACTTCGATGAATTCACGGCCGATGATTTTACGTTTTTTCTCTGGATCAACTTCACCCGCAAGTGCAGTCAAGAAACGCTCTTCAGCATCAGCACGAATGACACGGATACCCATGTTTTTCGCAAACATGTCCATAACCTGGTCGCCTTCATTCAGACGAAGTAAACCATTGTCCACGAATACGCAAGTCAATTGGTCGCCAATTGCACGGTGTAACAGCGCCGCAACAACTGATGAATCCACACCGCCTGAAAGACCGAGCAGTACTTTTTGGTCGCCAATCTGTTCACGAAGCTGTTCAACACGAAGGTCGATAATGTTTTCAGAGTTCCACAGGCTACGGCAACCACAGATATTGTGAACGAAGTTAGACAGTAACTCTTTACCTTTGGCAGTATGAGTGACTTCCGGGTGGAACTGAATACCATAGAAACGGCGTTTTTCATCAGACACCATTGCGACCGGACAGCTTGGTGTGCTGGCAGTAATCTGGAAGCCTTCTGGAATTTGAGTTACTTTGTCACCGTGGCTCATCCAGACTTTCAATTTGTCTGCTGAATCTTCAAGATCGCCAATAAGACCATCACGGATTTGAATGTCTACTTCTGCATAGCCAAATTCATGTACTGTGCCTGGCTCAACCTTACCGCCAAGTTGTGCAGACATGGTTTGCAAACCATAGCAAATACCCAATACAGGAATGCCCAAGTTGAACACAACTTCTGGCGCACGCGGGCTGCCTTCTTCGTGAACGCTCTCAGGACCACCTGACAAGATGATACCGTTTGGATTAAATGCACGAATGTCTTCTTCAGACATGTCATAGGCAAACATTTCAGAATATACGCCGGACTCACGTACGCGACGTGCAATCAATTGGCTATATTGAGAACCGAAATCCAAAATCAGGATACGATCTTCAGTGATTTGAGTATTGGTAGTCATGACAAACAACTATAGAAAGGCAAACGAAAGATAAGCGCCGTATTCTATCATTTTTCACTGCATTAAGCACACTGTTTCAAGGCGCTTGAAATATATACATATTTAGCACTGCATCTTGATCAGACTGAATTTTTTGTCAGATCTGCTTCAATCCTGGATTCCAGATTGAATGAGATTGAAGCAGAACTTTAAATGTGGTTATTTCACTTTTTCGATACTAATCACATCAATATCGGTAGGTTTCTGACGATGAGTGTCTACCTCGCCAAGTACACGAACGTTATCGCCCGCTTTTAACTTCAACGGTTTCCATAGGTCATCATCAACATCAATAATAATCGTGCCACTACTGTCTCGAAGTTCAAAATCATCACTCTGCGGTGCAACTTGACGCACAATTTTACCTGTTAAGGTCACACCAGTTTCATCCGGCATTTTTTGTGCTTGAGCAATGCTGACTTTATTTTTTTGAGCTTCAGCAAGGAGGGCCTGATCTGACTTTGCCCATGCACCGCCACTAACAACGAATCCCGTCATCAATACAGCTAAAATTTGCTTTTGCATTCAATATACTCCTTAAACAACAGGTTTAAATTCCTGATTCTATCTAATCAGAGGGGATGCACTGCACGAAGCTTAATTCTGTAAAGCTAGTTTAATGTTATGTATCCACAAAAAAAGCGGTCTTAGACCGCTCGATTGGATCGTTGCTTTGCTATTGGTGCTCAATCAGATGATCAAGACTGAAGCGACCTGCACCCTGTAATACCAATAACAATAAGCCGCCTGCCATCGCGAAGTTTTTCATAAAGTTCACTGCATCCTCAGGCATACCATGAAATAAAAATGCAGTCACTAAGCTAAAGCCAATCAAAAGTGCTGCCACTACACGGGTCTGCAAGCCAAATAAAATCGCTAAACCACCACCCAACTCCAGCAAAATCGTCACAGGTAATAATTCAGCAGGAACACCCATAGCTTGCATATAACCAACCGTTGCTTCATAACCAGCGATTTTGCCCCAACCTGCCACAATAAAAATATAAGCCATTAAGGCACGTGCAGACACGAATGTTGCGGATTCAAGTACAGGATGAGCAACAAGATTGGCGATAATACGATTTGGATTCAACATGATAAAAACTCGAAGATGATTGCTAAAATATGGGCACATCTTATAAGTTTCATTTTTAATTATTAATAACCAAAATAAGATTCATCGTTTTATTTTTAGAATGATTAGACTGGAAATAGACCACTTTTGATGCTGACTTTAAGCCTAATCACTGTTAGGATTTGGGCACACTTTTGCTTGTATTGGCGCCATGGAACTGCTTGATTTTATCCTACATGTAGATGACCATCTGCTTGAATTCATCACCAATTATGGGGTGTGGATTTATGCCATTCTTTTCCTGATTATCTTTGTAGAAACGGGACTGGTAGTCATGCCTTTCCTGCCGGGTGACAGCTTGCTGTTTGCTGCGGGGGCACTTGCAGCATCTACTGGGGCCATGGATCCGTGGGTACTGATTCCGCTCCTATTTGTGGCAGCAGTACTGGGCGATACGCTGAACTATCATATTGGCAAGTTCATTGGGCCGCGTGTGTTTGAAGTTGAATCGCGCTTTATCAATAAAAAACACCTACTAGCAACCCAGCAATTTTTTGCCAGACATGGTGGCAAGACTATTATCTTTGCCCGTTTCGTGCCTTTCGCCCGTACCTTTGCTCCTTTTGTGGCCGGTGCTGGCAGCATGAATTACAAATATTTCCTGAGCTATAATGTGATTGGTGGTTTTTTGTGGATCAGCTCTTTTGTGATTTTGGGTTATCTATTTGGAAATATGCCAATCGTTAAAGATAACTTTACCTATCTGATCTTCGGCATCATTATTATTAGTGTATTGCCAGGCATCTTCGGTTTTGTTCAACAGAAGCTGAAAAAGAACAAAATGGCTTAAATCCTGATCGCTGAACTCAGTTAAATATACTGATAATCAGCGGAATCAGGCAAAGCAGCAAAAACAGGACCGACCCTTTATATACGAGGTCGGTTTTTATTTTCTCCGACTCCCCTGCCAGAATTGCCTGACCGAATGCCATCCAGAAGACAAACACCGGTAATGTCACCAGACTAAATATCGCGAAGACCAGTACGAAATTAGTTGGATTTTCCCAGGTCGCCATGGGAAAAATACCGGAAGCAAACAAAGCCGCTTTAGGATTCTTTAAAGTCGCAGTAAACATCTGCCAAGGCCGGATCATCGGGTGCTTATGATTATGCTGCTCCAGCTGCTTGGCTTTAAACAGCCGAAAGGTCATCCAGCCTACAATAATTGTGCTCAGTATATGCAGCATACTCTGGAAATTCGGCCAGATCGGGACAGCAAGATGTATCAGCAAGGCCCAGACATTAATGGCATAGAAGTAACCCAACAGAATAGCAGGTATATATAAACTGGTTCTGGCCTGACCATGTTGATGTGCAGCACTAGCAACCAGTGCATTGCCTGGGCCCGGAATCATCAATACTGTAATCATAGCCAGAATAAATAGCCAGTTTTCGATCATACGCAAACTTACCGCAAAGAATGGCGCAACATTAACGAATCCGCTCAATATATAACAAGATGAAAATTCTCATAAATTTGTTCCGAGCAGTCATTTCAGCCGGTTTTATATACAAAATAATGTCCCTTTCCGGAAGACGATGCTAAAAAATGCCGACCTCAGTCAGCATTTTTATTTTCTATCTTCATCATTATGTTTTTGGTACAGTCTGACGAATGATCAGTGGGCAGCTCTTATAGCGTGCTGCCTGAACAATCGCTTCCTGCTCACCTAAAACACGTGCCAGTTCGGTCTTCTTGGTATTAGAGGACTGACCCATATTCACTGAAATACTCGGCCCAATACCCCAACCACTATGGCTACCCCAGCCGCCACCCACACCGACGCCTACGCCAACACCCGTTCGTTTCGGCGCTTGTACACCATTGTCGATATACTGCTGGATACGGTTATATTCGCCTTGCAGCTGACCGCAGTCATAGGACTGGTATTGGGTGGGCGACACATAGGTCGGCTTGACGGTCGTAGCACAGGCACTTAACAAAGCTAGGCCCACGATGCCAAGACTGAATTTCATGAGTTTCATGCTGGAATCATCAATCTTATTTTTGCTCAATCTCATTGAACAACGATTGGTAGGCCTGAGTCAATTTATGATCAGTAGCCAGATGAATTAAGGGTTGATTTTTCTGATGGGATTCTTTCATGATCACCGATGGCGGTAACATATTTTCCAATACCGGCAGGCCTTCATCTTTCAGCTGTTGCACCACCTCACGTGGCAGTTTGGCCTGAGCCTGAAACTGATTGACCACGATCCCTTCAATTTCCAGACGGTCATTATGATCGTCCTGGGTTTCGATAACATTTTCAATCAGGGTATGCAGGGCACGTTTAGAAAATACATCACAGTCAAAGGGAATCAGCACCCGATCTGCCGCAATTAAAGCTGATAAGGTAAAGAAATTAAAAGCCGGCGGCGTATCAATAAACACCCGCTCATACTGACCCGTTAACTGTTGTAAGGCATCACGTAGTTTATAGATCTTATGTTTGGATTCCAGTGCATGTGCCAGTGTGCCGAGACTTGGGCTGGCTGGAATCACATCCAGATGTTTAAACGGTGACTGGTGCACATAGCTTTCCAGGCCTTTAGTGCGGGTTTTCAGAATTGAGCCGATGGCATTACCAATCAGACCCTTGTTCTGCTGGGTGCCCAGCACTTCATCAAAATAGTTTTCAATATTGGGTTCTAATGCAGGCTTGTCTCCCGAATAGGTCGCATCATCACCAAGCAGATACTGGCTGGAATTGGCCTGTGGATCGAGGTCAATGAGCAGGGTTTTATGCCCCTGATGTGCACTGATTGCTGCCAGATTTACAGCAATACTCGACTTCCCCACGCCACCTTTTTGGTTAAACACCACACGTATACGCATTAAAACCCCCTATTATTTTTATCAATCTATTTAAAATTTAGCCAAACAAAATGATGTTATTTTCTAGCCAAAAGTTGGCTTGATAATCACCAGTGCCATAATTGCAGCTAATGAAATAATTGCAATAACCAGGCCAGCACGACGTTGAACCAGTAAGACAGAATCATCTTTTTTATAGGCTTTCATCAAAGATGAAACCAGTACCAGAAATAAAATGACCTTGGCATAGAACCAGGGTTGTACTTCAAAGTTTTTTATAACTAGCGAAATGACACCCGTCAAAGCAATTACGGCAAGTGCCAGATGCTGCAAGGCAACAAATAGCTTGCGTGCGACCGGATTAGGTAAATTACCCTGTGTACCAACAAACAAGGTAAATGCACGTGCCAGAATCGCGATAATTGCCAGACTGGCCGCTGACATATGGATAATTTTGACTAATAATTGGGTTTCCATATGTTCCTCTTAGTTTTTTGGGGCATGTGCACATTCAGGACTGGTCGTATCCTGACCGCTCCACTCTTCTGGAACAAAAGCATGGATTGCTAATGCATGGATTTTTTCCGGGCTCAGTAAATCGCCTACTGCGGCATAGACTTTCTGATGACGCTGTACCTGACGCAGGCCTGCAAAAGCTTCACTCACAATCACCGCTTTAAAGTGTGATTCCTTACCCGGGTAATAGCCACCGTGACCAGACGACTCATTTACCACCTCAAGATGAGATGGAGACAGGGTAGCCAGACGCTCTCTTAAGACTTGTTCAATACTCATGGCCTTTCTCCGCAACTACAAATGATCCAAATTCTATTCAGTATACCCTGTTCTGTCATGAGTTTTACTGTGCTCAAGGAGAGTTAAAGGTTGCCAAGACTCTGTTTTAACAAAATTTTGCATAAATTTTGTCGATTTATAGCGCTGAATTGGCTGAATTGATTTTATTTTATGCAAACGGTGCAAGATTTCTCATAAAGTTATTGACCCTGTTTTTGCATGCTGTATTATACACGGCATGCGGGAATAGCTCAGTTGGTAGAGCACAACCTTGCCAAGGTTGGGGTCGCGAGTTCGAGTCTCGTTTCCCGCTCCAGATTCTTTTTTGTTTAGTTTTTTAATAGTAAAAAATTATTCGACCCTGCGGGAATAGCTCAGTTGGTAGAGCACAACCTTGCCAAGGTTGGGGTCGCGAGTTCGAGTCTCGTTTCCCGCTCCAGATTTAAAAAGGCCTGATCGAAAGATTGGGGCTTTTTTTATTTTCAGGCTATTTAGCCAAGTTGAAATTAGATGCCTGGTTGAATATCTATTTCTCTGGGTATTTCCACAATCCCCTACTTCAATTAATCTATTGATACAAAAGACAAAAATTACTTTCCTAAATCTACATCCATAATTTTAGCGTCGTTATACAAAATTACATGTATTAGGAAGGTGCGTATCATACATGGCGCCTTTCTACACTCCAATGTGGTCTGAGCACAAGCGCATTCTATTGATTAGATCATAGTCTTTTTCTGTATTTTCTAGCCTTATATTTACCAGCAAAATAACAAACAAGGAACTTATAGATATCTTTTTCAGTACAGAGAAGCTTTGCCTCCTATTTATTCTATCCCGATGAGCTGTTTATCTTTAATTTCAGGTGATCAGCTCCTCATTAGAAAATACTGTTTTTTTATTTGACGCTAGTGTAGAAATATCTAAATATAAAATCTGAACAAAAATTTAAGAGAAAATAATGACAACAAAGATAGAGGTAGATTATCAATCCGATATTTTAGGGGCTGGCTATGAACAGGCCACCTTAGATCTTCCGAATGATTATGAAGGTCAGGTAGTGGCGACCCTCGTTCGCAAGAAAGCCGCTGAACCGACTAAAAAGGCGGTGCTATATATCCACGGTTTTATCGACTATTTTTTCCAGACTGAAATGGCAGAGCGTTTCAATGAGCAGGGTTTTGACTTTTATGCGCTGGACCTACGTAAATATGGCCGCTCCTATTTGCCCCATCAGAAGTACTATAACGTTCATAGCCTGTCAGAATATGATGCAGAAATTACTCAGGCACTGGATATTATCGGTCAGGAAAGTCATGACACCGTGCTGCTTTGCGGACATTCAACGGGGGGCTTAACCACAACCTTGTATGCAGCACATCATCCTGATCATCCCCTGATTAAAGCACTCTGGGCAAACAGTCCCTTTTATGACTTCAATATGAGCCGTCTGGAAAAGAAATTTGCCATTCCTCGAATGGCAGCAATGGGCAAACGTTTTCCAAACCTTCTATTCCCAAGTCGTCTTAATAAGTGGTATGTCCCAAGTTTGCACGCCAGCCATCATGGTGAATGGAACTTTAACCTGGAATGGAAAAAAGTCCGTTACCCCATGGTGCGTTTGAGCTTTGTACATGCCATTCATGAGGCGCAAAAAGAATTGCATCAAGGTATTCAGTTAAGCATTCCTGTTCTGATCATGCATTCGCATCAGACGACTTATCCACGAAAATTTAATCGTCATGCACAAAGCAGCGATGTGATCCTGGAAGTGCAGGATATGATTCAGCATGCCAGCAAAATATCGGGCGATGTCACCTTATGCGAAATTCATAATGGCTTGCATGACCTGGTCCTGTCAGAAAAAGCGGTACGGAAACAGGTCTATCAACAGCTGTTTGAATGGTTACAGACCAAAGGACTTTGACCAGTTCATAACCCTCATTATTTGCAAGATAGCGGGAAGGAAAATGATAAATGACCTTCCCCAAAATTTGCTCAAAGATTTTTCATCAAGCAGGTATTAATTGTTATTTTTTAGCAAGCTTATATGTGCGAAACATCATGTTTTAACAGCTTAAAAATTTAATCTATCCAAACTAATAATTTGATTTTTATTAAAAATAAGGAAATTTTCTTACCCCCGCTTTGTTACCTTTTGTAGCACGCTTGTAAACCCTCGACATAGCGTCAGATTTGCTCTTTATATTAGCTATAACTATTCATTCCAGGATGAGTCTTCGTCTCTCACCCTTATTTCTCTCACAGCTATAACAACCAATGAAAGGACAAGAAAATGCGCTATGCAGATCCAAATACTGACGGTTCAAAAATTCAATTTAAAGCACAATACGAAAACTTTATTGGCGGTAAATGGGTGCCGCCGGTCAAAGGTGAATACTTTGATAATATTTCCCCAGTCGATGGTAAAGTTTTTACCAGAGCACCACGCTCCAGTGTTGAAGATATTGAACTCGCACTCGATGCCGCCCATGCTGCCAAAGCACAGTGGAATAGCTCATCTCCGACCACACGTTCAAATATCCTGCTCAAGATTGCCGATCGTCTAGAGGAAAACCTGGAATTGCTCGCGGTGGCAGAGACTTGGGACAATGGTAAACCGATTCGTGAAACCCTGAATGCGGATATTCCATTATGTATCGACCACTTCCGTTATTTTGCTGGTTGTATTCGTGCGCAAGAAGGCGGCATTTCAGAAATTGACGAAGACACCATCGCCTATCATTTCCATGAACCCCTCGGTGTTGTCGGTCAAATCATTCCGTGGAATTTCCCTATCTTAATGGCCGCATGGAAACTGGCTCCGGCTTTAGCTGCCGGTAACTGTATTGTGCTGAAACCAGCAGAACAAACCCCTGTCAGTATTTTGGTGCTGGTTGAACTGATTCAGGATCTTTTACCACCTGGTGTACTGAATATTGTGAATGGCTATGGCGTTGAGGTCGGTCGTCCACTGGCGACCAATCCTCGTATTGCAAAAATTGCCTTTACCGGTTCAACCGCAGTCGGCCAGCTGATTATGCAATATGCCACTGAAAATATTATTCCTGTGACCTTGGAGCTGGGCGGTAAATCACCAAACCTGTTCTTTGCAGATGTGATGGATCAAGAGGATGAATACCTAGATAAAGCCCTGGAAGGTTTTACCATGTTTGCCCTCAACCAAGGAGAAATCTGTACCTGCCCTTCACGTGCACTGGTACAGGAAAGTATTGCCGACAAATTCCTGGAACGTGCAGTTGAGCGTGTCAAGCGCATTAAAACCGGTCATCCGCTGGATACCGACACCATGATTGGCGCACAGGCATCGCAAGAACAGCAGGATAAGATTTTGGGTTGTATCGCCACAGGTCGTGAAGAAGGTGCACAAGTGTTAACAGGTGGTGAAGCACGCCATGAAGTAGGTCAAGGCTTCTATATTGAACCGACCATTTTTAAAGGCACCAATGACATGAAAACCTTCCAGGAAGAAATTTTTGGACCTGTACTTGCCGTGACCACTTTTAAGGACTTTGATGATGCCATTAAAATTGCCAATGACACCATTTATGGCTTAGGGGCTGGTGTCTGGTCGCGTTCAGCCCATACATCCTATCGTGCCGGCCGTGCGATTCAGGCAGGTCGCGTCTGGACCAACTGTTATCACATTTACCCTGCCCATGCGGCATTTGGTGGTTATAAAAAATCAGGAATTGGACGCGAGAACCACAAAATGATGCTCGATCATTATCAACAAACCAAAAACTTGCTCGTCAGCTACTCGACCAAACCAGCAGGTTTCTTCTAATTCCTCTCTAAGCAGAAGCGAACTTCGGTTCGCTTTTTATTGACTTGGTAATTTTAGCTCAAATAGAAAAATAACCGTCCCTCTATCCCAATAAAATCATAAAACTATCCAAAACAAGTATATATATCCTTCTATGATAAGCATTGATTTTTTTAATATTTTCAATTGGATAAAAAAAATACAAAAATTAAAAACTTCCATATAAAGTTGGCTTTCTTTGCTGAAAAAGACTGTGTATAACAAAGGTCAGTTTAGGGAAACCAATAAGCATAGGCAAAATTGCTCAAAAAGCGTTAGACTATGCAACCAATAATGTCATGATTCGGTCTGAACAAGATCAAAAAAGAAGGTGAAGGTTGATGCCGCTCAATACAGTTGAAGAGCTTGTAGCAGATATCCGTGCAGGAAAAATGGTCATCCTGATGGATGATGAAGACCGTGAAAATGAAGGCGATTTAGTCATTGCTGCCACGCACGTGCGTCCTGAAGACATCAACTTTATGATCACCCATGCTCGTGGTTTAGTGTGTCTGACTTTAAGTAAAGAACGTTGCCAACAGTTGCATCTTCCATTGATGGTGGATGCTAATGGCGCTCAACATGGGACCAACTTCACGTTATCGATTGAAGCAGCTGAAGGTATTTCTACCGGTATTTCACCTGCAGAGCGTGCGCATACCATTCAAACCGCTGTGGCGGCTCATGCTAAACCTACGGACATCGTACAGCCTGGTCATATCTTCCCATTGATGGCACAACCAGGTGGTGTTCTACACCGTGCAGGTCATACCGAAGCAGGTTGTGATTTGTCTCGCCTTGCAGGTTTAGAGCCAGCATCGGTGATTTGTGAAATCATCAATGAAGATGGCACCATGGCACGTCGCCCAGATTTAGAAGTATTTGCTGAAAAACACGGCTTGAAAATTGGTACGATTGCTGACTTGATTCATTATCGCATGACCAATGAGCAGACGGTTGAACGTTTAGATCAGCAAACAGTTGATACCGAATACGGTACCTTTGATCTGTATCGTTACCGTGAATTAGGTAACCCGGATATTCATGTGGCACTAGTCAAAGGCGAGCCGAAAGAAGGCGTAACGACTGTACGTGTCCACGGCTTTAACCCGACACGGGACCTATTAAAACTGAATAAACAGGACGGCGAACCGGCTTGGAATTTAGACAAGGCACTTAAAGAAATTGCAAGCAGTGATCGTGGTGTCCTGGTCTGGATTGGTCAACGTCATTTACAAGATCTAGGTCCTGCGCTTGATACTTTAAAAGCACCCAAAAATGTGAAATCCAATGCTGCACTGTCGCAGCAGTATCAAACGATTGGTGTCGGTGCACAAATTTTGCGTGATCTAGGCGTAGAAAAAATGAAGCTGCTGAGTTCACCATTACGCTTTAATGCATTGTCAGGTTTTAATTTAGAAGTGGTGGAATACATCACTGCACAACACACATCTTAAGATAAGAATCGAGGTTATTATGGCTGTTCGCCGTATTGAAGGTATGTTACATCTCGCGAACGAAGACCGTTATGCGATTTTAGTTGGTCGTTTTAATAGCTTTGTTGTTGAACATCTGTTAGAAGGTGCCGTTGATACATTGAAACGCCATGGTGTATCAGAGGATAATATCACGGTCGTTCATGCACCTGGTGCTTGGGAACTTCCAATCGTTGCAAAAAAATTAGCAGCGACTGGTAATTTCGATGCCATCATTGCTTTGGGCGCTGTGATTCGTGGTAGCACACCGCACTTCGATTTCGTGGCAGGTGAATGTGCCAAAGGTTTAGGCGTAGTTGGTCTGGACGCTGGTCTTCCTGTCATTAATGGCGTACTCACTACGGATAGTATTGAACAAGCGATTGAACGCTCTGGAACAAAAGCAGGCAATAAAGGTAGTGAAGCTGCCTTGACTGCGATTGAAATGGTTAACTTGTTAAAGGCTATTTAAGGCTATGTCGCAAACACTTCAAGCAACTTATGCTGCAAAACGTAAAGCACGTCGTTTTGCTGTACAAGGAATTTATGAATGGCAAATGAGCCACAACCCTGTGCATGAGATTGAAGCACGTACACGTGTGGACAATGCCATGCACAAAGTGGATCTTGGCTATTATCATGAATTGTTGACTCAAGTGGTTGCCAATCATGAAGCATTGGATGCTTTGCTTATCCCTGTGCTGGATCGCGAACTTTCTGCACTTGACGGTGTAGAACTTGCAACACTTCGTTTAGGTGCGTATGAGCTCAAAGAACATCTTGAGATTCCATATCGTGTTGTTTTAGACGAAGCAATTGAGTTAGCTAAACATTTTGGCGGTGCAGACAGCCATAAATACATCAATGGTGTATTAGATCGTTTAGCGACAACTTTACGTGCAGCAGAAAAACAACAAGCAAACTAAGTTTTAAGTAGATTTGTTGTATGGCTGAGTTTTCGATTATCGACACCTATTTCAATCGTAAGAATCAAGATTCTGTCGATTTAGGGGTCGGTGACGACTCAGCCTTGCTCACTCCCCCACCTCACCAGCAATTGGTGATTTGTGCCGACACCTTAGTTGCGGGTCGACATTTTCCTTTAGATACAAACCCACATGCCATTGGTTGGAAATCTGTTGCCGTCAATTTATCTGATATTGCTGCCATGGGCGCCACACCACACAGTATTTTATTGGCATTGAGCTTACCCCAAATTGATCATGCTTGGCTCAAAGGCTTTAGCCAAGGGCTATACGACTGCTGCGATCAATTTGGTGTACGTTTAATTGGTGGTGATACCACGCAAAGTCCACATCTGACTCTATCTGTCACAGCACTGGGCTGGGTCGATACAGGCCTTGCTGTAGCACGTTCAGGTGCCCAAGTCGGTGATCTGATTTGTGTTTCAGGTACGGTTGGCGATGCGGCATTTGGCTTAAAGCATTTAGGTCATGATCTACAAAAACGTCTGGATTATCCAACACCACGTTGTCAACTCGGGGCTGCCTTGAAAGGTCTGGCGCATAGCATGATTGACGTCTCGGATGGTTTGGCACAAGACTTGGGACATATTTTAAAAGCCTCGGATGTCGGCGCAAAGCTGCAACTTGAAAACTTACCACTAAGTACTGCCCTGCACGCCTTAAATGATGAACAAAAATGGCAGTATGCATTGGCGGGTGGCGACGATTATGAATTATGTTTTACAATAAGCCCGCAAAATTATGAAAAATTATTGCAAAAACAACTTGATGATTCGATTAGTATAATCGGCACAATTCAGCAACAGCGCGGCTTAACTTTTGAAAAAGATGGCGTAGATCATTTGCTTCAATTTAATGGGTATCAACATTTTGCATAAACCTTCAATCAATTTTAAAGCCATGTCATGGACCGACCGTTTTATTGTGTTCTGTGGTGTTGGTTTTGGTTCTGGCCTATTACCGAAAGCGCCGGGTACGTTTGGTTCAGCTTTTGCCTTATTGTTTATTCCGCTATGGCTTGCAATTGGTCTATCGAGCACCATACTAGCCATCATTCTGATGTCGCTCATTGGCATCTATATTTGCGGGCATACGGCTAAAGTCATGGGTGTACATGATGATGGCCGTATTGTCTGGGATGAATTTGCAGGTCAATCCATTACCTTTTTGCCTTTGCTCTATCTGAATGAAATGAGCTGGATGTGGGCATTGGTCGGTTTTGCTCTGTTCCGTTTATTCGATGTCTGGAAGCCCTGGCCGATTCGTGTCATTGACCGTCAAATTGACGGCGGTTTCGGCATCATGCTGGATGACATTATTGCTGGCCTGTGGGCGGCCCTTTGTATTTTGCTTTATTTTTACTTCACTGTGGCATAAGCCATATTTAGGATTAGAACATGTCAACGACTGTTATTATTCTTGCTGCAGGTAAAGGAACCCGTATGCGTTCCAGCTTACCGAAAGTATTACAACCCCTTGCAGGACGTCCTTTACTGGGTCATGTCATTGAAACAGCAAAAAAATTAAACGCAGATAATATTATTACGATTTATGGTCACGGTGGTGACCGGGTTCAGGCTGCTTTTGCACAACACGCTATTAAATGGGTAGAACAGGCCGAACAGCTGGGTACCGGTCATGCGGTACAGATGACCTTGCCTGTCCTGCCTCAAGACGGCGTATCCCTGATTCTTTCTGGTGATGTGCCGTGCATTAATCCTGTGACCTTGCAAAAATTACTCGATGCCACCGCAGAAACCGGCATTGGTCTGGTGACATTAACCCTGCCAGATGCCAACGGTTATGGCCGTATCGTACGTGAACAGGGTCAGATTCAGGCCATTGTTGAGCACAAGGATGCCTCTGACGAACAACGTCAAATCAAGGAAATCAATACCGGTATTTATGCCGTCAGCAATGCCAAACTGCATCAATGGCTACCACGTTTAAGCAATGACAATGCGCAAGGTGAATATTACCTGACCGATATTGTGGCTATGGCCCTCGCAGATGGTATGCAAGTTGCATCGGTAGAACCAGAAATGGCTTTTGAAGTTGAAGGGGTAAATGACCGTGTGCAGCTGGCTGCTTTAGAACGTCAGTTCCAGGCATTTCAGGCCAAACAGCTCATGCAGCAAGGCGTACATCTGATTGATCCGAGCCGTTTTGACTTGCGTGGCAATTTAACTGTAGGTACTGACGTTCGTATTGATATCAATGTGATTATCGAAGGTGATTGCGAGTTAGGTAACAATGTTGAAATTGGCGCAGGCTGTGTGATTAAAAACACTAAAATCGCAGCGGGTACCAAGGTTCAGCCATATAGTATTTTCGACAGTGCTATCGTGGGCGAAGACACCCAAATTGGCCCATTTGCACGTTTACGTCCAGGGGCAAAACTTGCCAATGAAGTTCACATTGGTAACTTTGTTGAAGTTAAAAATACCACGATTGGTCTAGGCTCTAAAGCCAACCACTTTACCTACCTGGGTGATGCTGAAGTTGGTGCAGGCTCAAACATCGGTGCAGGGACCATTACCTGTAATTATGATGGTGCCAACAAATTTAAAACAATTATTGGTGATCAAGCCTTTATTGGCTCGAACAGTTCATTAGTGGCACCTGTGAGAATTGGTAACGGTGCCACAGTCGGTGCAGGCTCGACGATTACCCGTGATGTGGAAGACAACAGTTTGGCAGTAGAGCGCTCTAAGCAATTTGCCAAAGAAAACTATCCACGTCCGCAAAAAATCAAGAAATAAGGGGAACAAATATGTGTGGTATCGTCGGTGGCATTGCGGAACGCAGCATTACCAATATTTTGATTGAAGGCTTAAAACGCCTGGAATACCGTGGCTATGATTCAGCAGGTTTAGCCCTGATCAACAATCATCAGGTCCTGCGTGAGCGCCGTGTCGGCAAAGTTTCCAACCTTGAACAGGCGGTGAATGAATCACAGATTAGTGGTTCACTCGGTATTGCACATACACGCTGGGCAACCCATGGTAAACCGACTGAAGAAAATGCCCATCCGCATATTTCTGAAAATGTGGCAGTGGTTCATAATGGTATTATTGAGAACTATCAAGAACTTAAAGATGATCTTGAAGCTTTGGGCTATGTGTTTACCTCACAGACGGATACTGAAGTCGTTGCCCATCTGATCAATGATGCGCTGAAATCTACCCCAAGCCTGTTAGAAGCTGTACGTCAGGTGGTTCCGCAACTGAAAGGTGCTTATGCACTGGGTATCGTACATACTGATCATCCAGATGAACTGATTACCGTGCGTGAAGGTTCACCACTCGTCATTGGTGTCGGTATTGGCGAGAACTTTATCAGTTCTGACCAGCTGGCTCTGCTACCGATTACCAACCGTTTTATCTACCTTGAAGAAGGTGATATTGCCCGTTTGACCCGTACCACCATTGAAGTCTTTGTGGATGGTCAACTGGTCGATCGTCCGGTCAAGGAACTTGATGCTGCGGTCAGCAATGCCTCTAAAGGTGAATACAAGCACTATATGCTCAAGGAAATTTATGAGCAGCCGGAAGCGATCAAACAGACCATTTCCCAAGCTTTAAATGGCAATGACCTACGTGAAGATTTTCTTGCCAGTGCAGAACAAGACTTTTCAAAAATCCAGCAAATCCAGATTATTGCCTGTGGTACCAGTTATCATGCCGGTATGATCGCCAAATACTGGTTTGAACAGCTGATTGATCTGCCTTGCCAGATCGAGATTGCCAGCGAATTCCGTTATCGTATGCCAGTGATTGTAAATCACACGCTGTATGTTTGTATTTCCCAATCTGGTGAAACTGCCGATACCTTGGCTGCATTACGTGATACACAGAAACGTGCGGCTGCCAAAGGACTAGACATCACCACCATGACGATCTGTAACGTGGCAACCTCCTCGATGGTACGTGAAACCAATCACAACCTGCTGACTTTGGCAGGCCCTGAGATTGGTGTTGCATCGACTAAAGCCTTTACCACACAGCTAGCTGCACTGATGCTGTTGGTACTGAAACTGGGTACAGTCAAAAATACAATTTCAGCAGAACAGGTCGCAGCCATTAGCACCGACTTATGGCATATGCCAAAGGTAATTCTGGATACCTTGCATCATGACAATGAAATTTTACGCCTTTCTGAACTGTTTGTAGAAAAGCAGCACTGTCTGTTCCTGGGTCGCGGTACACATTTCCCGATTGCGCTAGAAGGCGCCTTGAAGCTGAAGGAAATTTCCTATATTCATGCTGAAGGTTATGCCGCAGGCGAACTGAAGCATGGTCCATTGGCCTTGGTCGACAACGACATGCCCGTGGTGATTCTGGCGCCACAGGATGACATGCTGGATAAACTCAAGTCCAATATGGAAGAAGTGCAGGCACGTGGTGGTGAGCTGTTCGTCTTTGCTGATGAAAACAGTGGTATTAAAGCCAAAGACCGTCAACATGTGGTCCATATTCCTGCAGTCAATGCAGTACTGGCCCCGATTGTGTATAGCATTCCGGTGCAGTTATTGTCCTATCATGTGGCTGTACTTCGTGGTACGGATGTCGATCAGCCGCGTAACCTGGCAAAATCGGTCACTGTAGAATAATTAGAATTGAATCAAGGCTGGGAAACTGGCTGTGTTTGTATAATTAAGTTTGTATCAAATAATTAAGTTTAGATTTAATTATTTTAGTTTGTACATTAATGAAATGAACAGACAAAACCCTACCCTGTAGACCCAGTGATTCTCCACCAAGTCTACAGGGTTTTTAATATAATTAAATTCAAATTAGAGTCACACCAGAAATATAAAATTATTACTAATATATTCAACGATATAGATATATAAAAATCTCACCCTAGATTCGAAAAGCATCCCTTTTTGACCTCACCTTGAAAACATTTCATTTTTATTTAAAGTATGCTTCGCCTTTCTGCGCAAGAATTCGCATTTTAAAGCGGGAGAATCTTATACAAATTTAATTTCATCTAAAATTAAATATACTAAATTTAAATACAAACTTAATTTTAAAATTTAAAAACCATTAATAATAAATATCAACAATTTATGATAAAAAATAAAACAAACTTAATTAAATTACCATAATTAGACGCAGTATTTGGTCATAAAGCAAAATAAGGGATAAGGAACTATGTGCAAACTCTGAATAAGTCTATTAGCTATTCCTGTTACTAGGTGTTTAGTCCCAGATTTTAATGGTGCAATATTCTCAGATAAATGGAAGGAAGCACTATGGGACAAGTTCTACACAGCAGCGCCACAACGACACACACAGTGCGTCGAGCAATACAAAATAGTCAAGAGAGCTTAAGAACGCTAGCCAAGCGTTACGGCATCAATCAAAAGACCGTCGCAAAATGGAAGAAACGTACTTCAGTAGATGATCTTACAACCGGGCCAAAGAATCCTCGCTCAAGCGTGTTATCGCCTGAAGATGAGGCGGCAATTGTTGCTTTTCGAAAACGCACTTTATTGCCACTAGACGATTGCCTTTATGCACTGCAGCCGAGTATTCCTTATCTGACACGCTCGTCGTTACACCGCTGCTTGCAGCGGCATGGTATTTCACGACTGCCTGAGGTACAAGGTGATCGCCCTGTCAGGAAGCGCTTCAAGAGCTACCCCATTGGTTACTTTCATATCGACATCGCTGAGATGCAAACAGCACAGGGTAAGCTTTATCTCTTCGTTGCCATTGATCGCACTTCCAAGTTCGCGTTCACTGAATTGCATACTAAAGCCAGTAAGATGGCAGCCGCGGAGTTCCTGCGGAATCTGGTTAAGGCTGTGCCCTATAGAATCCATACGGTGCTAACAGATAACGGCATCCAGTTCACGAACCGCACCTGTGATCGCTACGCCTCTGAGCACATCTTTGATCGTGTTTGTACTGAATGTGGCATTGAACATCGTCTTACCAAGGTTAAGCATCCATGGACCAATGGACAGGTCGAGCGGATGAACCGAACGATTAAAGAAGCTACTGTCAAACGGTTCCATTACGACGATCACACTCAGCTATGTATTCACCTTGCTGATTTTATTGCTGCATACAACTTCGGCCGCAGACTCAAAACACTCAGGGGCTTGACTCCCTACGAATTCATCTGCAAACAGTGGACAGATGAACCTGAACTTTTTAAGATTGATCCGATCCATCAAATGCCGGGACTAGACACCTAGCAGCCCACCTTATTTAAAATGAGGTATTTCATTCACTGGATATATTAATGTTAATGGATTTGATGTTAATGAGATAAAGCCAAACCGCTGATAAAACTCCATAGCTTTTTGATCCTTAGCATGTATTACAACAAAATTTACGCCAATAATTTGAGCAACTTTTGAAACTTGTTTAAGAGCATGTGCTAAAAGTACTTTTCCAACTCCTTGCCCCTGTGCTGCTTGATCAACGGCAAAGCGCCCCACAACCACACAAGGTAAGGGATAACGAGGTAATCGTTTAGTGAGAACAGCATCAACCCCATCAAATCCTATAGAGGTACTTGATAGACAATAAAACCCCCTCACATGTGCATCATCATCAATAGCAACATAGGTTTTACTTGTTCCTGATTTCTGATGTTGGGATGCGTATTGTTTTATGAACTTATTTAAATCATCTTGCCCACAATTAAATGATTTTTTCTGATGATGGGCTTGTAAAACCTCAATTTTCATCCAATAAACTCATTAAATTTTTCATCTCATCATTTGCAGGGCGTGGATTTTCAAGCAAATTCATTAACATATCACGATCAGCATTATTTACTTTTAACTCGTGATTAGATTTAAGTAATTCTTTTGCTCGTTCAAATGAGGATTGGATCATAAAGGAGCTCACACTAAGACCCAATAAATTCGCAGCTTGCTCAATTACATTCTTTGCATCTACGGTTGAACGAACATTGATTCGTTCTGTTGCTAAGTTAGCCATATTTTCCACCAATTTGTACATCATAATGATGTACAAATTATAGCAGATTAAGGTATTACTTTAAGATCCAAATTTACATATTTTGTTCTAAAATATTTGGAATAGAAAATAAGAATTTTACTATGAACCAGAATGAATAGTCGGGTTTGAGTCTGAATATGCAGTTGGTTTACATAAGAATATGCAACGATGTTTACTAAGATGTAATTTGAATACTTTTGCCTATCATCAACGTTTTTTAAACTCATCAATTGAGTATTAAAATACCAGATTAATTATTAAGTTAATGAATTAAATAAATAATTAAATAAAAATTATAAAATTTTGTTTGTATATAAATATATTTAAGTTTGTATGTTTTTGCCAAATACAAAATTAACCCCCTTCAGATATGATTAATTATCCACCAAAATCCACAGGTCTTCTGTATGGCAAAAATTATAAAAAACTATGAAGAACTAATAAAAGAAGGGTATGGCCAGGGCCATGGACGCGATTATAAACCTTGTAAAACTGTTCAAAACTTCAGTTCAATTGGTCGCTCTCACAGAGTACAAGGCCGTGTCAGTAAACGTCTTCATCACTTATTTTCTGATCTAGAGCTATCTACCTTTTTACTGCTTGATTGGAATCATAACGTTACAGATATTCGCGAACATTATCCTTTGGATATCTATGATCTTAACTCCATCTGTTCTCGTTTCCGAATGAAAAAAGTATCGGTTGACTATATGCCTTTTACCCTATCTTCAGATTTTTTAGTTGATTTTGGTAAGTTTTCTATAGCCCTTGACACTCTTTACAGCAAGGATCTGAATAAAGCTCATGTTATTGAGTCATTAGAAATTAAACGTCGTTACTGGGAAGAAGAGCACAATACGCCGTTCAAACTGATTACGGAAAAAGACATTCCTGCTACGGTACTAGAGAACATTAAATGGCTATATGTAGAAAAAAATGACCTTGAAATAACAAATCACATGATTGATCAAGCAGTTTATTTTATGGAAGAAATTAGCCAGTACCCTCAAAGCTCATTAATCCAATTTTGCAAGCATTCTGACCAAACTCAAAAAATGGGTATCGGAGCGACGCTCGCATTGTTTAGAAAATTATTTGCACTGCGAATACTTCAATTTAATCTAGAAATTTTGTACTTGGAGCTTAAACTCTCTGATATTCATGCAAGTGATTTGCTCCAGAATGAGAATACAGTCCATGCAGCTAATTAATTCAGTTTACATCTTGAATTCAACACAATACCGAATACTCAAATTCCTACCTCAATATACGGTATGGATTGCGATCGATAATAAAAATGCATTCCCTGAACTTATTTTGTCCAAGGAACTTCAAACTCTTTTAGATGATCAAAGCCTGATACCCGCACAAGATCCTTATGAATACTTAAAACGATTAAACTTGAATGAAGAGTCTATTCAACTAAAAAAAAGAGATGAAAACTTTTCAATTATTCAGGACTTAATTGATGATGAACAAATCCTTACTAATGCAAAAATAAGAACAGCAAAAATTAAAATGATACATTTAGAAAAAGAGGTATCAATTAATAAAATTCTACGACTATTGAGACGCTACTGGCAGCGTGGTCAAACTATAAATGCTTTGGTACCGGACTATGAAAACTCAGGTGGAAAAGGCCAAAAAAGAGCTATAGGAAATAAAAAGATCGGCAGACCACGAATTTATGAGCTAAATGAAGGTAAAAATGTTACTGAACAGGTTGAATTATATTTTAAAAAAGCCATCGAAGAGTATTTAGTTCCTGTTAAAAAACAATCTATTAATGAAACGTATATTCGGTTTAAAAATTTATTTTCCAAACACTTTCATCAAGTACAAGCCTCAGATATTCCAACATATGCACAATTCTATTATTTTTATAATACGCGATATAGAAATACGAACAACTCGAAAGAAATTCTGGGTAATCAGAAAACCCTGAAAGATCACAAACCTCTGACTTCAACAGCGACCAAGCAAGCAAATGGTCCTGGTGCACGTTATGAGATAGATTCAACAATCGCTGACATCTACCTTGTATCATCACGGGATCCATCACAGATTATTGGCAGACCTACCGTATATATTGTTATCGATGTATTCAGCCGGATGATTACTGGGCTTTATGTCGGTATGGAAAATAGTTCATTTAACACAGCTATACAATGCCTCAGTGTCGCAATCCAAGATAAAGTGACATTCTGTCAGAGTTACGGCTTACAAATACAACCGGAAGACTGGCCTATTTATGGTTTACCTGATGCCATACTTGCAGACCGTGGTGAACTAATTGGATATCAAATTGAACTTCTTGAAAAAAACTTTTCTGTTCGAATTGAAAATGCACCACCATATCGAAGCGATGCCAAAGGTATTGTGGAGAGGGCTTTTGGCATCATTCAGTCACGCTTTAAATCCTACGAGAATATTGGTGTTGTTTCTGGATTCAAGGAAAAAAAGAAAGGTGGACATGATTATCGGCTAGAAGCTTGTCTTACTTTGGAAGAGTTCAGAAAAATCATATTAAGCTGCGTCTTGTTACGCAATAATTTTGACGTTTTGACAAAATATGATCGTAGTGCCGATATGCCGACTAACCTGCCTTCTATCCCTCTTAAGCTCTGGCAGTGGGGCCTACAGCACCGTACTGGGATGTTGAGACAAGTGGATAACAAATCACTATATGTTGGCTTGCTACCTAGGATCGATGCCTCATTAAGTGATAAAGGACTTAAAGTTAAAGGATTAGTCTATCAATGTTTAGAAATGCATCAACAAGGCTGGTTTATTCGTAACACGACCAAATCCCGCCCGAAAAAGTTGCGCATTGGTTTTGACCCATACTCAGTTAATACTATTTATGTTTTCTTTGATGAAAATAAATTGGAATACTGGGAAGCCCATTTAAGTGATGCCTCACGTCAATATCAGCATCTGACCTGGTGGGAAGCTGAACAGATTCAAAAAGCGATCAAAACTGTTGAAAAACAGCATTCACAACTAAAGTCTGTGGCCATCAGTGAATTGCAGGATTTTACTGACAAAATCATTCACGCAGCACAGAGTCGGCAGGCTCAAGCAGGAGTTCACCAACTTTCTAAAGCACAACGTACTCGGGATATCCGTCAAAACAAACAAGAAGCAATTCAAGTAGAACGTGCAGAGCACCTTCAGAAGAGGTCAGTTAACCCTATCCGGACTATCCACCCCAACATCGCTAATGCTCACCCCTTCCCATCTCAAAGCAACAATCTGGATTTAACAAGTCAACCAGATTTAATGAGACAATTATTCGAAGAGGACGATGAAGAATGAATAATAATGAAGTCGCGATTAATACATCAATAGAAGACATCTATGGGGATAATCCTCTTATTACTCAATTACCCCCTATCCTTGATACGAAGTCGGTCATTAAACATCTACGGGGGAAAATGAGATTTCTTCCAGAACAGCGCTTTTTTGCGCAACAAGAAAGAATCCATTTAATCGCTCAATTGCCTCATGATTTTTTTCAACCACTGACCAAACATCTATCCCTTGAGCAAAAAATTTCTATTATGATTCGGCAAGGTTATGTGAGTAGAAACATCACTAATGGTGATAGACATCGACATTTACACGCTGCTTTTCAGCAACTAGAACCATCAAATGAAAGCTGTTACCGCTATGCACCTCCAGAGTCGACTGCAACTAGCATGTCAATTATAGGATGTTCGGGAAGCGGTAAAACAACGACAATGAACAAAATTTTGCGTTATTACCCGCAAGTGATTGAACATAGAGAGCTGGGATTAAAACAAATTGTTTACCTTAAAATTGATTGTCCGCATGACAGCTCTTTAAAAAACTTATGCTCAAACTTTTTTAGAGCAGTAGATTTAGCATTAGGAGATACAAACTTCGAGCATCGTTTCACCAGAAGTCGCTTAAATGTGAATGCCATGCTGCAGCAGATGAAAATTATCGCAAATAATTATTCAATTGGACTTTTAATCATTGATGAAATCCAGCATTTGAATACAAAAAAATCTGGCGGGGCTGAAATCATTCTTAATTTCTTTGTCACCCTTGTGAATGTGGCATCCATTCCAATTGTGATGATTGGGACACCCAAAGCCAATGAAATTCTGCAAGAAGACTTAAGATCAGCTAGACGCAGTGCAGGATTAGGCTCTTTAATCTGGGAACCTATGCGCAATGAAGCACCCACTCCCGATCCTAGCACCCCTGATCAAATGATCATTTCTGAATGGTATGCTTTCACCAACAAGCTGTGGCAATATCAATGGGTTCAACAACCAGCTGAACTGACCGATGAATTAAGAAACACTTGGTATTATTATACGCAGGGCATTCCAGATTTAGTGGTTAAACTGTTCTGCTTGGTGCAGATTCATGCAATCACCATTGGTCTGGAAAAAATTACATCTGAACTTTTTAAAAAAGTCTACGAAGAACAATTACAGCCAGTCCACGATATTTTGGATGCACTCCGCTCAGGCAACCCCACACGTATTGCACGGTATTCTGACTTAACTATCCCTCAAGTTCAAATTGAGGAATATGTTGAACAACACCGTTTAAAAGCTGCATTAAAAACGGAAATACAGCGTAAAGATCTAGGACCACATTATTCCACACTTATAGGTATGCTAACGGCCTTAGGTCACCCCGCTGCTACAATAGATCTGCATGTCACTTCTGCATTAAAAAAATATCCAAACGAGAACTTACAGGTACTACTCCAGCATATTCTGGAAGTATTAGACGGCTCTGTAGCAAAAGATAAATTGGACCAGCCTCAGACCACAACTTCGGTAAGAAAACCAAGAACATCACGCAAAGTCATGAAAGCAGAAGAATGGAAGAGCACTGAAGCCAATGACTTACGGAATTTTTTCAGTCAAGCACAAGAAAAGGAAGTAGATGTTTATGAGCTATTAAAATCATCTCACTATTTGTTTGATCCCACCTCTCCTGTGTTGCATTAAACAAAAAATAGAGAGTAAGTGTATTATGATTTCAAATTTTCCAATACCATATCCAGATGAGTTAATTTACAGTGTGATTGCACGTTATGCTATTCACAATGGAATTTTAAGTCCCAAATACCTTACTGAAGAATTATTCAATAATAGAAATTTGACGCCAACTTACGATTTACCGTCTTACATAGACAAATTGGCCAGTTATCTACCAGATTGCTATGATGCACTCCATTTAATCAACCACCACACCTTATTGCCAATTTATCAACCGTTTCAACCTGATACAGTGATGCGTTATGCTGTACATGTATTACAGGGTGAACAGTATCAATCATTACATACCAAGTTGGGAAAAAATGCGTCGCGAATCAAATCTGTGAATTTTTTTCGGTTCTGTCCGCATTGTTGGCAAGAACAGATGGAACAATATGGTGAAGTGTATTGGAAACGTAGCTGGCAGATTACAGGATATGAATATTGTATAAAGCATGAATCTGCCCTTTTTGTCAGCTCTGTTCCTTGCAATGGGCTAGACCGAAGATTTTATAATGCTCATTTAAATGCTCTTGAAGATTCTTCACAGCTTATATTAAATTCTCAGGACTTACCTCATCATATCGAGCTTGCAGGAATAATCGAAGACTTACTCACTCATGCAACCTGCAGCCCTATCCAAGATTTTTCTATTTTATCGGATGCTTATTTTATCATCTTGAAAGACAAAAATTTACTCTTAAGTCGCAAGAATATTAACTACAAAAAAATCCGTCAGGTGATACTGGATTATTGGGGTGAAAATTTTCTAGCTTATTATCATTTAGAAGATTTGATCAGTGAAAACTGCTGGCTAAAAAGTATATTCAGAAAACATCGTAAAGCATTCTCTTATCTCGAGCATCTTCTTGTATTGAAAGCTCTCGTACCAGAACAAAATCCAATTGAATTATATAAACAGTACATTGACCTTGCTTCAACTGAGGTAGATAAAGAAATCCCATCAGTATGCATGAATAAGACAGTAGCTCGAACCTTATCTGAGGATCAAGAACAATGGACAAAATTGATCTTGGAAATGCCAGTCAAACAGGCTCGCAAACAAAATAGTTCTCTGTATGCTCGCTTATATCGCAATTATAAAGATTGGTTATTATTTATCAACAAATCAGCTTTAACGCCCTCTCCTTCTGTCCCTAGACCACGAGTGAATTGGGAAGAACGAGATCGACAATTTGTTAAACGACTTATCGAAATACGTAATGAGTTATCAGAAGACCTAAACTCGCCCCAACAAACGAAGAAGTTTTTTATAAAAAAATTAGGACATGTGAGCACTATTGAGAAAAACTGGGACACTCTTCCCTTAACCAAAGCCTTTTTAGATCGTTATTCCGAATCAGTCAGTTGTTACCAAATACGAAGGCTTACAAAAACTTTTATACAGCAAAAAATGAGACAGCAATTCAGTTCTCCCAGTATTTTCCTAAGAGAATCTGGTCTCAGTCCACAACGATTAACACCTGAAGCATGTCGGTTTTTTGATAAAATTATGGAGAGTAAATAATGCCTACCATTCCTTTTCTTTGCTTGCCTAAAAAAACAATTTATTATGGTGCAACGGATATCACCCACCGTGGGAAAACCCGTTTCGATATTAAAACTGCAATGTACCACCCAGAAGAAAAGCGTTTTTTTCATTCAAAAAGACCAATAGAAAGTATTCTTTTATATCACTATGCAACGCCATTAAGCAGCGTTGACCCTGTAAGTTTAGATCACCGAACCCTTACTCTAATTGATTTAGGAATATTGAATAATACCAATACTGAAAATCCGGCACTGAAAGCTCTTCATACTTATAGAAATCGCCCATGCTTTAGTTTTCTATACAGTGATGGCAATCAGTTTAATGATGACTGGTTCATTCAATTACCTAAACTTGTACTAGCACGTGATCTTTTTTTCTCTCATCCCTATCTATTACGTGCTGCTTTATTCTCTGAACGCTATACAACTGATGTCTTGATTGATCACGAGGATGCTGAAGCCTTTCATATTTATATTGCACCCAATAGAAAAATAACAGCCAAAGATCTAAAGGACCCTATTTTCCTACAAAAACTCGCGTTGATCTTATTACATCCTGAATTGAGTAAGGCTTTTTTAAGTATTTATGAAAAAACTGTAAACAATCAAAATAAATTTAAAAGTTATAGTTTTGATATGGATGCCCCTATCCTAAAAAATATTCAGCTTGATGTTGAGGGTCGTAGTTACACAGAGGAAAAATTATTTCGGATCGAACGTATCAATTCATTCGGAAATTTAGAAACTGGAATACATAAACCTGTTCAATTTCATTTTTTATCCCAAAAAAGTTTTAGGCAGGCTAAAGAGATACTGGATAAAAAACAGCCTCCTAAAAAAAAGGCAAGTCAGGATAAATCTAAACTTGATGATGAAGCTAGCGCTGATATTGATCAGCAAATTACACAATTAAGAAATACTGTGGGGAAAATTTATACCATAGATGACCTAAAAATCTCATTAAATACTTCATGCTCAGAAATTAATATAGTAAGACGAAAGACAAATGGGGAAGTTCATCATGAAGAACAACCATTTGCTGGTGGAGAAGGAGAAGATGAAGGAACCCGCCCAGGATTTACTATAGAATCAGAAGCTGATTCTAAAAACTCTACTTATCAATATCTTAGCAAAATGTTGGAAGAAATAGAAAAAAAGGGATATAAAATTAAATGCATTCATAATAAGATTTTTACAAAATATGGCCGATTCAGAGGACATAAATTGACCAATGGTCAAAATCGCCGATTTTATGTAAATCTCATACTTGACCATGATGATAAGGAGCTTTTTTATTTATGCGAAATTGATACCTCTGATGGAAAAAAGAATATTTCCACATTACTACTACCATACAACGTTAAGACAAACAAAATCTTCCTGAGCGAAAATTTAGAATCTTTCAAAATTGCAATTTTGTCACAGTCCTTAAGTTGGCCTAAAGATTTCATTAACAAAGTCTGTGATGTCCATTCTTATATAATGATTAATCATATTTCAAAAAAAGATCAGGCTGTATCTAACACATATCATGCAGACTGGGCAGAGAGGATTCTAGAAAAATGGAAATCTATCGATAACTCGTTATAACTCTTTACAAAAGTTATTGTCGAATAAAGGTATTGATCATAAGATCTTACAATTTCTGGCTAGAATATTCTAAAAATACTGAGTCAAAATTAATGAATAAAAGTGGTCAGATCACATATTTTGGGCTTTATACTATGATTGTATCTTATAAATTTTCTTATTTTCAGGGATCTTGAGAACTTACATGACAAGACTGACGTGCTTTAAAGCCTATGACATTCGCGGCAGATTGGGCAGCGAACTCAATGAAGAGATTGCCTATAAAATTGGTCGCGCCTATGGACAAATTTACCAGCCCAAAACCGTTGTGGTCGGTTGTGATGTTCGCCTTAGCAGTGAAGATTTAAAACAGGCCACTATCCGCGGTTTAAATGATGCGGGCGTGGATGTTCTAGATTTAGGTATGACTGGGACTGAAGAAGTTTATTTTGGTGCCTTCCACTTAGATGTGCAAGGTGGTATTGAAGTCACTGCCAGTCATAACCCAATGGACTATAACGGCATGAAACTGGTGCGTGAAAATGCCCGTCCGATCAGTGCCGATACAGGTTTAAAAGAAATTCAAGCGCTGGCTGAAACAGGTACTTTTAATGAGGTTGCAGAAAAAGGCACAACCAAAAAATATAATATCCTGCCTGAATTTGTCGATCATCTAATGACCTATATTGACCCTGCAAAAATTTGCCCGATGAAACTGGTGGTCAATGCCGGAAACGGTGCTGCCGGACATGTGATTGATGCCATCGAAGAAAAATTTAAAGCTTTGCAGATTCCGGTAGAGTTCATTAAGATTCACCATGAAGCGGATGGTAACTTCCCAAATGGTATTCCGAATCCAATTCTGGTTGAAAACCGTGACAGCACCCGTGAGGCAGTCATTCAGCATGGTGCGGATATGGGGATTGCCTGGGATGGCGACTTTGACCGCTGTTTCTTGTTCGATGAAAAAGGCCAGTTCATTGAGGGCTATTATATTGTCGGTCTGCTGGCACAGGCTTTCCTGCTGAAACAGGCGGGTGAAAAAATTGTGCATGACCCGCGTCTGGTCTGGAACACTTTTGATATTGTTGAGCAGTTTAAAGGTGAAGCCATTCAGTCTAAATCTGGTCATGCCTTCATTAAAGATGTCATGCGTGAACATAATGCGGCTTATGGCGGTGAAATGAGTGCCCATCACTATTTCCGTGATTTTGCTTACTGTGATAGCGGCATGATTCCATGGTTACTGGCTATGGCTGTACTATCTGAAACAGGAAAATCCTTATCTTCTCTCGTGGAAGAAATGATTGCCAAGTTCCCATGTTCAGGTGAAATTAATTTTAAAGTGGCCGATACCCAGGCAACCATCCAAAAACTTTTCGATCATTATGCCGATCAGAAACCTGAAATTGATCAGACTGATGGCGTCAGCCTGAATTTTGGTAGCTGGCGTTTTAATGTGCGCGCATCTAATACCGAACCATTATTGCGTTTGAATATTGAAAGCCGTCGTGACCAGAATCCACGACCAATGCAAGACTATGTGAATGAGCTGACCCAGCTGATTCAAGGCAGCTGAAGTCAGAAAAAAAAAGAGCCAGATCAAAATGGCTCTTTTTTTATGCTTAATACTTATCTGAAAAAATTAATCGCGATAGCCTTGTGGATTCTGTTTCTGCCAGTTCCAGCTATCTGCCAGCATATCTTCCAGACCATATTGTGGCTGCCAGCCCAGCTCCTGGACTGCACGGGTATTGTCGGCAAAAGACGTCGCCACATCGCCTTCACGACGGGGCGCGATTTCAAATGGAATCTGCACCGCATTGACCTGTTCAAAGGTATTCTTGATTTGCAAAACTGAACAGCCCTGTCCCGTACCGATGTTCCAGGCACGACAGCCATGTGCATCAAGACGGTTATTGAGTGCACATAAATGCGCATTGGCCAGATCCACCACATGGATATAATCCCGTACCCCAGTCCCATCGACCGTATCGTAATCATCCCCAAAGATTGATAATTTTTCACGACGACCAACCGCCACCTGAGTCACATACGGCATCAGGTTATTTGGAATCCCTTGCGGGTCTTCCCCTATTTGTCCGCTTTTATGCGCACCAACCGGATTAAAATAACGCAGCAAGGCAATCGACCAGCGTTCATCAGATACCGATAGCTTTTGTAATAGCTGCTCTACAATCAGCTTGGTATAACCGTAGTTATTGCTCGGCATCCCGGTTGGCATGTCTTCATTTAAAGGCGAGATATTGGCTTCATCATAGACTGTAGCCGAGGAACTGAAGACCAGACGGAATACACCAGCGCGCTGCATGGCCTGTACCAGGCTGATGGAACCTGAAATATTATTTTCAAAGTATTTTAGTGGAACTTGCTGGCTTTCCCCTACCGCTTTTAAACCGGCAAAATGGATCACGGCATCAATTTGATAAGTACTAAAAATCCGATTCAGAATATCCTGATCTAGAATATCACCCTGAATAAAGTCCAAAGATTTTGAAGCTAAAGCCTGCACACGATTCAGAGATTCTTCAGAACTATTAGAAAGATTATCTAATACCACGACTTCATGTCCGGCATTTAATAATTCCAGACAGGTATGTGAACCGATATAACCGGCCCCACCAGTTACCAAGACTTTAGCCACGTTGTTTCCCCATTAATATTGCAATTAAACCTTGTGTCGAGGCATCCAGTGCGGACACATCCGTCTGTTCACCATTTAAAATCGGCAAGAGCTGATTGGCAATTTCCTTGCCTTTTTCGACGCCCCACTGGTCAAAAGGATTGATATTCCACAGCACTGACTGCACAAACACCTTATGTTCATACATGGCGATCAGCATCCCCAGACTATAAGGATTGAGCTCTTGCATTAAAATGGTCGAGCTGGGCTGGTTACCTGCATACTGCTTATACGCCGGTAGATCAGCCAGTTCATTGGCATCCAGCGCCTGATTACCAAAGGCCAGCAGCCGTGACTGCGCCAGACAGTTGGACAGGGCCAAATGATGCTGCTCAATCAGCGCATCGGCATTATCGGCATAGGTAAACTGGTTGGCATTATAACGCTGTACCGGTGCAATAAAATCACTGCTGACCGACTGGGTGCCCTGATGCAATAATTGATAGAAAGCATGCTGGGCATTCGGCCCGACTTCTCCCCAGATAATCGGACAGGTATCCCAGTCTACTTTTTCACTATTGCGCTGAATGGATTTACCATTAGATTCCATTTCCAGCTGCTGCAAATAAGAGGCAAAATATTTCAAACGACCGTCATATGGCAGTACGGCATGGGTCTGGATATCCAGGAAGTTGTTATTCCAGACACCTAATAGTCCCATCAGCACTGGAATATTCTGTTCAAATGGAGCAGTCTGGAAATGCTCATCCACCGCATAAGCACCTGCTAAAAAGTGCTGAAACCCCTGTACTCCGATAGTCAATGCAATAGGTAAGCCAATACAGGACCACAGCGAATAACGGCCTCCGACCCAGTCCCAGAGCAGGAACTGGTTTTCTGGTGCAATCCCCCAAGCAGTCATTTTTTCCGGCTTGGTCGAGACGCCAATAAAATGATGCTGGATCGTGCACAGGTCTTGGCCCAAGGCTTTTTCCAGCCACAGACGTACCGTTTGTGCATTGGAGAGGGTGTCAATGGTACCGAAAGATTTGGAGGAGATAATAAACAGCGTGGTTTCAGGGCGCAGCTTATGCAGCAGATCAGACAGCTGGCTGCCATCCATGGTCGACACAAAATGTACATTTAGGGGGCGCTGAGTGGGCTGTTTAAAGTCAGACAGGGCTTGACTGACCATCAGCGGTCCCAAATCTGAGCCACCTACCCCGATATTGACCACATCCTGAATCACTTCACCGGTGGCACCGCGATACTGTCCGGCATGGATTTTTTCCACCAGAGTAAACATGCGTTGCAGCTGGGTATGCACCTCAGCAGCCAATTCAGGATGCTGCTCATTCTGCTCTGGCAAACGTAAGGCCCAATGCATTGCAGCACGCTGCTCGGTATAGTTCACCTGTTCTTGGGAAAACAGGCGTTTGATCCACTGCTTCAGATCTTGTGCCTGCGCCAGTTGCACCAGTGTCTGCAACACATCCTGATCAATGCGGTGCTTGCTAAAATCAAAGGTTACTGGCTGCAAGTTCACCGAAAAATGCTGAAAACGCTGAGGATCTTGCTGAAATAGCTCTTGCAGATGCTTGTGTTCAAACTGCTGTTTTAAATTATTTAACCGGCTTAAAACAGTATCTTTCTGTTCGAGGGGATAAGGTTGCTGAATCGTACTCATTAACGTCCCACTCCTTTATAGGCAAAGCCCTGTGCTTTCATATAGTCCGGATTATAGATATTACGTCCATCCAGAATCAGTGGATGCTGCATATGATTCAACAGGCTGCGGTAATTGGGATTCCAGTATTGTTTCCAGGCTGTGAGCACGCATAGGGCATGTGCTCCATTTACGGCCTCGTACTGATCTGTGCAATACACCAGATCATCGCGTTGCCCGTAGACTTTTTCAATTTCCGCCAGGGCTTGCGGATCATGCAGCTTGACGGTCACCCCTTGCGCCCAGAGTGCAGTCAACATGGCATGAATCGGGGATTGCTGGATACGCGAGGTATTTTCCTTAAAGGATGCTCCCCAGATCGCTACAGTTTTCCCGGCCAGATCACCATGGTAATAATTCCAAAGCTTGCGAAATAGCAGTTCTTTTTGCTGCTCATTAATTTCCCAGACCTGAGCCATTAACTGGCTTTTCGCGCCGGTGCCTGACACAGTACTGGCCAGAATCTGAATATCATGCGAGAAGTTTTCGCCACCAAACCCGGCCCCCGGATACAGATAAGACGAACCAATCCGGCTATCTGCTGCCAGCCCCTGACGTACATGCTCAATATCAATACCAAGTTTTTCAGCCACCAGAGCCAGATCATTAATATAGCTGATCCGCGTCGCCAGCATGCCGGACACACTCAGTTTGGTAAATTCGGCATCCAGAACCGGCATAAACAGGTATTGCTGTTCACGCGGGAATAACGGCCTGAGCAGTTCCTTCAAAAGCGTTTTCGCGGTTTCATTGCTATAGCCGACAATAAGCTGGCTGGCTTCGGTCAGACTACGTAAGGCATTACCTTCCTGAATCACATCCGGTAAATAGATCCAGTGATCTTCCGACAGAATCTGCTGGAATTTTTCAGTGCCATGCAGGCCCAAGGTAGAGGCGTTAATCATCAGTTTTGGATGAATAATTGGACGCAGCTTAAGCTCACGCAAGATTTCCAGACCCTGAATTTCTTCAGTCGGACTGAGACTGAACAGATAAACATCGACATCTAAAGGAATGGCCTCAAACTTGCAGTATTGTAAAAAGCCCTTGGCGTGCTGTTTGTTCAGTAATTGCTGTACGGCTTCATCCTGTGCATAAACCTGTTCGGAAGACGGTTTTTTCAGCAAATCACACCAGTAGACCTGATGACCACATTCTGCCAGTAAGGCTGCCATGACACCGGCATACAGAGTCTGACCAAATACTGCAATGTTCATAAGCTTCCTTCTGATTCTTAAAGTCTGTTTTATAGTTTCAGTTCTTGAATTAAAGCTTTAAAAGATTCACCCAGTTTTGGATGATCCACACCATAGTGCAATACCGCTTTGAGATAACCCAGTTTGCTGCCACAGTCAAAGGTCTGGCCTTTCATACGGTAAGCTTCTACCGAGTCGGTCTGCTGGAGCATGGCAATTGCATCAGTCAGCTGGATTTCATTGCCTGCACCACGTGGCGTCTGTTCCAGTAACTGCATGATTTTTGCCGGCAGGATATAACGACCCACTACCGATAAATTTGAAGGCGCCGCTCCCACCGCTGGCTTTTCTACAATCCCTTGCATCACGGTGCTTTGTCCTTCTTCTGGTGTCGCTGCGACATCAACAATGCCATACTGATCCACCAGATGATCTGGTACAGCTTCAACCATAATCTGCGAAGCTTCTGATTCATTAAAACGCTGAATCATCAGGCTTAAATCATTTTCTGTGTCTGAATCTTTAACTAAAACATCTGGGAGCAGTACAGCAAAATCATCATCACCGACCACACTTTTGGCACACAGCACGGCATGACCAAGGCCCAAAGGCTGCGGCTGACGTACACTGATCACACTGACATGCGGCGGCAGGATTTCAGTAATTTCCTTAAGCAGGTCAAATTTCTTTTTTTGCTCCAAGGTGGTTTCCAGCTCAAAACTGCGGTCAAAATAGTTTTCAATCGAAGCCTTTGATGAATGTGTCACTAAAATAATCTGCTCAATTCCAGCAGCAACTGCCTCTTTTACCACGTATTCAATAGCGGGGCGGTCAACGACAGTTACCATTTCCTTTGGAATAGATTTACTGGCTGGAAGAAAACGTGTACCCAGACCTGCGACCGGCAAAATGGCTTTTTTAATCATAAATAAACTTCACTTAATTAACTTTAATTTCTTTACCACGTTGATAGCCATCAACATAATATTCAAGCTGTGATAAGGCCCAGTCGATATCTGTCTGCGTGGCAGAAAGTGCCTGGATTTTATCAAACACCTGTGTAATTTCCTGTAACGGAACGTGTTTTTCAAATGATCTTAGGATACGACTATGTGACGTAATTTCGGTATTTTCCTGATCAATGAGCAGTTCTTCATACAGCTTTTCCCCTGGACGCAAACCAGCATATTGAATTGCAATATCCCCCTCCGGATACTGCTCATCACGGACTTTCAGTCCACTTAAAGCAATCATTTGACGGGCCAGATCCTGAATACGCACCGGCTCACCCATATCCAGCAGGAACACATCGCCGCCCAAGCCTAAGGCACCAGCCTGAATCACCAGCTGTGAGGCTTCCGGAATGGTCATAAAGTAGCGGGTCACATCCGGATGAGTCACGGTAATCGGCCCACCCTTGAGAATCTGCTGTTTAAATAGCGGCACCACCGAACCCGAAGAACCGAGCACATTGCCGAAACGGACGATACTGATCTGGGTCTGCTGTTGTGCCTCTGCCATCGCTTGACAGTAAAGTTCTGCCATACGTTTACTGGCACCCATGACATTGGTCGGACGTACCGCTTTATCGGTTGAGATCAGCACAAAGGTTTCTACACCTTTTTTCACCGCAGCATTCACGCTAAACGCCGTTCCCACCGCATTATTTTTCAGGCCCGCTAGTGGATTACATTCTACCAGTGGGACATGCTTGTAAGCCGCAGCATGATAAACCGTTTGCACGCCATACTGTTCAATTACACGTTCCAGTTTACTCTCATCTAGAACCGACCCCAGGATAGGTATAATTTCACAAGTTGCAGTTAAACTTAATTCTTTTTCAATACTATACAGCGCGAATTCAGTTAACTCGAAAATGATGATTTTTGCCGGCTGGTTTTTTACGATCTGGCGACACAATTCTGAACCAATCGACCCCCCTGCACCGGTGACCATGACCACTTTATCCTGAATATTTTTACTCAGAAGTGCTGGAACCGGCGGTACCGGGTCACGTCCCAGCAAGTCAATAATATCGACTTCCTGAATATCCGAAATCCGGATTTCACCATCTACCAGCTTAGTCAGTCCCGGAATTTCAGTAATTTTAAGATGTGCCGGCTCTAAAAATTTAATGATTTCACTTTTACGGACTCGCCCCACTGAGGGCAAAGCAATCAGAATTTCATCAATTTTTTGCTTGCGCATGAGTTTTAGGGCAGTCTGGGCATCATAAACTTTGAGTCGCCCCAGCTGCTGTCCGGTCAACGAGCGTTTGTCATCAATAAACATGACCGGTAAATGTGCATTGGAGCGATACAGTGCAGCAGCAACCTGTTGACCCGCATTCCCGGCCCCATAAATCGCAATGCGTTTTTTCTGTACGTCAGCCTGTAAATAGGAACGGATAATAAAACGGATGATCCCCCGGCTAAACCAGATCCAGGCAAACATCATAAAGCCAAACATCAGCGGAATAGAGGTCGGAATAAATGCCGGAGTAAAATAAGCCAGTGCATAAAGACCAGCGACAGTCAACGCCGTCGCCAGTCCCATTTTGATCATAAACACTTCATTATAAGTGCGGACAATGAAGCGGTAGACCCCACAGATAAGCAGCGATGCAACTGCAATCCCACTGACCCAAAGCGTACCAAACGGCAGATTTGGTACTACCTCTGCACCTAGATCAAAGCTACGAATGGCATAACAGAGCCAGATCAAGACAGGAAAAGTACAAAAATCCAGAATAATCAAAAATGCGAGTTTGGCGACTCGTGGTGATTCTACAAAGGGCGTAATGATCGATTTCACTGGGTACGTTGTCTCAATTTTAATAGATTTTTAATGAATCACGATTTTATTGATAACTTAGAGCGATATTGTATAAGAGAAATGCACCCAATACAGTGCACTTATCTTGTAAAAGTTTAAGCAATTATTCTACGAATGACCTGCTGAATTGCCGTCACAGTTTTGTTCATACTTTCATCACTTAAAGTAGGATGCACCAAAAACATCAGACTGGTTTCACCCAATTGCTGCGCATTTTTCAAACGCTGTGCTGGACGCCATGGCGTATCATCAAAAGCATGTTCCAAATAGACTTCTGAACAAGAACCACTGAAACAAGGCACATTCTGTGCACTGATTTCCTGCATGATCCGGTCACGTGACCAGCCTTCAGGCAAAGCCTCAATATTGACCTGCACATAACATTTATAGGCAGCATGCACATAATCGGCAGATGGTTTAGCCACAGTAAAATACGGACTATTCTCAAAGAGCGCTTGAATACGTGCCATATTGGTATTGCGCTTCGCTGTCCACTCTGGCATTTGTTGCAGTTGCAACCGACCAATCACCGCTTGCATTTCCATCATGCGCCAATTGGTACCAAAAGAGTCATGCAACCAACGGAAACCCGGTGGATGTTGTTTGTTATAGACGCTATCAAAGTTTTTACCATGGTCTTTGTATGACCACATTTTTTTCCAAAGATTTTCATCGTTGGTGGTGACCATTCCGCCTTCACCGCCCGTGGTCATAATTTTGTCTTGGCAGAAGGACCAGGCCGCAACATGGCCGATTGAACCGGCAGATTTTCCTTTATATTTCGCGCCATGCGCCTGTGCACAGTCTTCGATCACATACAGGCCTTTATCGGAAGCCAGTTGCATGATCGGATCCATGTCGCACATCCAGCCTGCCAGATGCACACAGATGATGGCCTTGGTATTGGGTGTGATCACCGCTTCAATGGTACGACGGGAAATATTTTGGGAATCCAGTTCAACATCGGCAAAGACTGGATTGGCACCAGCGGTGACAATGGAACTGGCAGAAGCTAAAAAAGTACGTGAAGTCACAATTACGTCATCGCCTGCACCAATGCCTAATGCTTTAAGCGCGACATCCAGTGCCACTGTGCCATTGGCCAAAGCCACTGCATATTGGGTTTCTGCGAACTGGGCAAATTCTTTTTCGAACTCACGGCACTCTTGTCCGGTCCAGTAGTTGACTTTATTGGACAGTAAAACTTGAGATACGGCATCTGCCTCTTGTTGAGTAAAGCTTGGCCATGGTTCAAATGCAGTATTTAGCATGCTTTATCCTAGAATATTAATCGTATTCGTCTTGAAAATTAGTTCTTTTTCAACAATCGCGCAGGGTTACCGACAACGGTCACACCTGCAGGTACACTTTTAGTCACGACTGCGCCCATACCAACCACCGCACCCCGACCAATAATTAAAGGTTGGTCTGGCGTACCTTGTTTTATCATCGCACCCGCACCAATGTAAGCATGGTCATGAATATGAATATTGCCATTACACTGAACACCTGGGGCAAAAGTCACAAAGTCACCAATCACACAATCATGTTCTACATAGCTATATAAGTTGGCATGAAAGCATTTACCAATTTTTATATTTGAGGTAATGCTCACAAAAGGGCTGAGTGCTGCACCTGCGGCAATTTCAACCTCATCCATCAGTACGACATTATCTGCCTGAACACTCCAGAGCTCAATTGCATCTTGTTCAAGCTGTATTGAAATTTTTTCACGTATTTGACTATTGGCAATGGCAATCAACACCTGTTTTTGAGTCGCAGGGTGTGCTTTAAATGCCGCATAATTCATGGCACGATGCGAATTGATTATAGTTTCTGCAACTAAGCTATCATCTATAAATACTATTTCAGCAGGATTTCCCAAACGCTTTAATTGGGCTCTTGCCACTGGCATCAAGCTACGTCCACAGCCTGAGGCACCATAGACTGCATACAGTTCAGTCATGCTGTTGATCCGACTGTGTACCTGTAAATTTAGTCATAGTCGCTTCGCCTGCTTCGTTAATATCATCTTTGGCGAGCACTTTTTTAACCGTTTTCAGCATAATTTTAAAATCTAACCAAACCGATTGATTTTCTACATACCACGTATCGAGTTTAAATTTTTCTTCCCAACTAATGGCATTACGTCCATTGACCTGTGCATGCCCTGTCATACCTGGGCGGACTAAATGGCGTTTGGCTTGTTCTTGGTTATATAGCGGTAAATATTCCATGAGTAATGGGCGTGGTCCGACAATACTCATATCACCTTTAATCACATTCCATAACTCCGGCATTTCATCCAAACTACTAGAGCGCAACATTTTACCAAATGGTGTCAAACGCTCACTATCTGGTAATAAATTGCCTTGTGCATCTACCGCATCTTTCATACTGCGAAATTTGATCATTTCAAAGGGCTTGCCATGTAAGCCTGGGCGTATCTGACGAAACAACACAGGAGAACCTAGATTTTTTCTCACCTTATGTGCCACATAAAAATACAACGGTGACAGTAAAATTAGGGCAATAGAAGCAATAATAATATCGAGGAGGCGTTTTAGCATATAATTATCCGGATTAAATAGTAGTAACTAACATTAAATTAGCTCCTTTTCATTTACGAAAACTATAAATAATTTTTATAAATTTTTGACATCTCCTCTAGAGAGTTTTTGATATCGAAATACGAAGCCTTTTTTATTGCTTCATTAGAGAGGCTGATATAAAAATTCTTATTAGAATATACCTCCATTATAGCCCCACTAAGTTTATCAGAGTTCTGCTGAGGATATAATATTCCATTGACCATATGATCTACAACTGTGCAGTGTCCTCGATCTATTGTAGCTACTACAGGTAATCCACACATCATTGCTTCAACAAGATTAATCCCTAGGCCTTCTTGTTTACTAGCAGATAGAGCTATATCTGATATTTGATAATATTTTTCAATATCTGTAACAAACCCTAAAAATACAACCTTATCATTAACCCCTTTCTCCAACGTATAATCTTTTATCTGCTCTAAAAGTACACCACGACCCGCAAATAAAACTTTAAAATTTTCAATTTTATTACTCAATTTATGAAGAGCTTCTATAATAAGTTTATGATTTTTACGATCAATAAATTCAGCAGCATAGATCATAATAAAATCATCTTCCGAAAAACCCAATGAATTCCTTAAACTAATTTTTTCAATTTTTGATATAGGTTTAAATCGCTTAGAACTAACGCCTATACCAGGTATTTTATAATAAGATGCTAAATTAGAACCTTTTTCAGAGATTAATTTATAATCTTCCTCATTAATACAAATAACAGCATCTGTTAATTTAGTTAGCATTAATTCGGCAGGAAAATAAGTTAACCATGACCATATGCTCGACCCTTTGAAAAAATGAAATCCATGCGCAGTATAAAGTATCTTTGTTCCATTCTTTCGAGCTTGAGTTCCGGCTAATCGAGTTATGACGCTTGCCATAGGAGTATGGCAAGTAATTAAAGTGAAATTATTTTCGTCAATAATTTTTTTGAGCTGATTAAAAGATTTAAGATGTAGAAATGAGAATGGGGATCGCTCAAAGTCTACATGCCATAATTTATGAATACTTGGATCTTCGAAAGATCCATTACATGCAGCATGTACTTCATATCCATTATCAAAAAACCATTTCATGTAAGGTCTATGAAATGCATGAAAATGGACAGGTACTGAAGCAACAAATAATATTTTTTTCTTATCCATTATCTACACCAGGGATTTTTACTGAATTAATTTTCTTTAAAGAAATATTAAAGTATTCTATTAAGTTTTCATCAATTTTACTTTTATTACGGCGGTTTAATAAATAATCCAAGCTTCCAAAGATAGACATTGTTTTTACAATGAAAGTTTTTAACCATGATTTAGTCATATATTTATATTTAAATAGTTTATTATCAATCATGGGAGCATAGAAATCTCTTTCAACTTCATATGCTTTCATTAGCTTTTTAACAGTTACATTACCTTCCTCTCTATACATATAAAGGGGATCGCTAATAGATTTTGCATTAAAATCTAAAGCTTTTGATGCACTTAACCAAAGATGTGTATCCTGTCCTACAGGTATCTGTTCATTGTACCTATTTCTTTGATACCAGCTTTTTCTAGCAATTAGCCCTGCATGAAGAAATTTTTGTGATTTATTTAAAATACCTTCAAAACTATATTTTTCCTCATAATTCCCCCTATATCCATTGTAAGAATTATTCATTTTGATAGAATATGTTCCGCAAGAAACTAAATCATAATTTTCATTTATAAGTATACTAATTAACTTTTCGATACGATCAGGTGACATAAGATCATCGGCATCCATACGTGCGATATAATCATATTTGGCTAGATCAACAATTTGATTCAATCTTGCAGCTAGTTTTAAGTTTTTACCGTCAGAATAAATTGAGACGCGAGGATCCTTAATTCCCTGAACTAATTCCAACGATTTATCGTTAGAACCATCATCAATTAACAAAAGCTCCCAATTTTCATGTGTTTGAGCAAATACAGAACGAACAGCATCTAAAATTGTTTCTTCCGCATTATAGAAAGGGATAGCAATAGTAACAAAAATATCTTTAGACATTAAAATATCTCAAAAATTGGATTAATAGTATAAGGTGTTAAATTACTAAAACGGGACGTAGTTAGATAAAAATAAATCAAACCTAAAACAAAAGAGGCAATATAAATATAATTATTATTAATTTTTTTATATAGAAATGGTAAAATTAGTGCAAGTGTCCACGTAAAATAAGGAAGTATTCTTTGAGGACCTGATGGATTAGATTCTAATAGAGCAATCGGTATCATGAAAGCTATCCCAATAGCATAGAAAGAAAATAATTGAAGAAAATCTTTATCCTTAATTTTATAAATATATGAACCTATATATATCATTATAAGGATAAAAAAGTAAAACGCCAATGTTAGGAACCCACCTGAATTTTCTGAAGTTTGAGCATAGCCTTCATACCGCTCATTAGTGGACGCAATGTAAGTAATTAAAAATCTACTAAGAATAAGTGAGCCTAAAAACGTTGCCACCAATTTATACGCTAACTTAACATTTAAGTTTACCAACAGATAAAAGGGTATCATTAATAAAGCTGTTGTATGAAAAAAAGATGCAATAATACATATTAAAAAATACTTATAGAAATCTCTTTTTATTAAATATGGAACAGCAAGTGCAAAAATAGCCATCGCTAGACCTTGACGAAGACCATTAAAGAAAAATGTATAAGTACCTAAAGTGATAAATACAAATACTGAAGTAGCGTAATCCTTACTATTTTTTCTAAAAACATATAAATAACAAAATACCACTACAAAAGATGTAATAAAAAAAAGCCAAAAGTAGTTATGTGTAATTCTTAACAAGGAGTATTCTATTAACTGATATCCAAGTTCCACATCATCACGAAAATCGAAGTAATTATAATCAAGTTGATTAATGAAATTTCTTACATATGTTCCTGTATCAGTTCCAACTCGGTAATTACGAAAACTAGCAAATAGCACCAAAATAAATAAAGGCACCCAGAATGCTTTTCGATTGAGAGATTCTTTTTCTATCCAGATCCAAAACATGACAAAAAACAAGATCAGTAAATACGGTAGCATGCTTATATCTTCAATAATTTTAAAATCTTATTCATAACAAGACTTATATAAATTTGATAAATTAACAGAATTTTCAAGCACATCGAAACCAGATGATTTCATTGTATGGTAAATAACACTATTAGAAATATTTTTAAGGTTAGGCTTTTCAAGATAATCTACCCATTCTTTCGCAGAACTAATCGGTAAAAATTTAACCAAACCCAAACCTAAATCAACTTCCATTGAAATCCTATCTGAAACTACAGCATGTAATCCTACTGTTTGGCTTTCTACAAGGACTACTGGAAAACCCTCATGTAATGAAGGCATAATCATAAAGTCTGCACTCGCCATTAATTCTGTAATATCGCTACGGACACCTAACATTTTGATATTGTTAGCAAGTGATTTCTTTTGAATTTGTTTTTTAATCTCTAAATCTAATGGGCCTTGGCCAATGATATATAAGGTATACTTAACGCCACGCTTGGTTAATTCCTCAGCTATCTTCAAAGTAAATTGATGATTTTTTACGGTACTCAAACGTCCAACTTGTATAATTTTCAAACTTTCATCATTAAAATTTTCACTAATGAAATTTCTGTTATTTTCGGCTTTTTCAAGCATCTGCTGACAGTTTACAGAATTAGGTAGGATCATTACATCAGCTGTCGATCCAAAAAGATATTTGGCAGCCAACACTCCACATGCAATTTTAGAGGTTGCTGTTTTATTAATAATATTTAATGCCCATTTTTCATAGGCTTTTTTAATAACTCCCATTTCTCCATTACTAGTATTATGTGAGTGGGCTATCCGATGAGGAACACCAGCATACTTAGCTGCTAATAAATGAAAGGCATTATTAAGTAATTTATGGGCATGCACAATTCGGTATTCAGAATGCTTCTTTAAAAAACTTCTTAACTTGAGCATACGCTCGATAGAATTATTGGCAATAATTGGAAAAATTCTTCCACCTAATGCTAAAATTTCCTCATCATAATCACCTTGATCTGCAGTGAAAGTAATAAAGTCAAATTGAACTTGCGTACGATCAATATTTCGATACAGATTCATAAGCATAGTTTCTGCACCAGCACGATCCATTTTTCCGACTATATGTAATACTCTAATCATTAAAGATTTTTACCCATGCATTTTTAAAGTTTTCAATATTAAATCGATTTGAGTTGATTATAGCAGCTTTAGAAAGTGACTCTAAATAATCAAAATCATTTGTAATCTTCTCCATAGCTGCTGCAAATCCTCTCTCTTTTTGATCAAAGTCAACGATAATTCCCGACCCATTAAGCAGTTCCAGAACACCAGGCAAATGATCAAAAACAATAGCTGGAAGACCATAGGCTTGACTTTCTATCAGCACCAGTGGGGTCGCTTCTTTTCTAGAGGGTAAAAGAAATACTGTCGCATTCTGGTAAAATTTCTCAATATTACTTATTCGCCCAAACAACTGAATATTAGATAACTTCTTTTCAAATATGATCTGATTAAGTATATCTATATCACTCTCACTTAAACCTACAATTTGTAAAGACCACTCTTTATTTTTCTGTAGTGCCCATGCGTCTAAAAGAATATCAAAGCCTTTAACTGTTATATTATTTCCGATTGCAAGAAATTTTTTCTCCGAAAGACTTGGGGGGACGAGTAGAGGGCTAACTGTCAAAGGATTGTATATTAAAGACAGTTTATCTGCACATAATTTACTATATCTTTTCCAAGCGAATAGTTCAGACTGGGATAAGACAATAATTTTAAAACATTTTAATACAGCATAAAACCTTGATACTTTAAAAATTAACTTATTAAAATTATTTTCTAAAGAGAAATGTTCCCAGAGAATTAATTTGGTTTTTCGAGGTAAAATAAACCCATTAAACAAGATAGAATTTGAATCCAAGTTAATATAGAAATCTATTTCTCTTTCCTTAAAAACTTTATATATTTTAATATTTTTAGAAAAAATACCCCCTTTAATTTCTGATAAATCAAAAATCTTTATACGAGGATCTAAGTTATAAAAGGATTCACCACCTTCATTAACTAAGATAACAATAGAAAATTGATCTATCAATAAATTACAGAGTGTACACAACATACGTTGTGTCCCCCCTGAATTAGAAAGATTATGAATTAAGAAAGCTATCTTCATTTCACAAAATCTTCACAAATTTTCTTCATCTTATTAGCTAATATCAAATAATCATCCTTATTATGAATTCTAATATTAGATGTTATTTTCTCACCTTCATATTCAAAATTAGCTATAAAAGAACCTGTTTCTTTATTAACATCAACTCTATTAAATAGTTCTAAAATACCTTCAAATCTACATGTATCAAAAAGTTATCAAAACCATTAATATAAATAACAGGTGTTCCCATGGCTAAACACGGTAAAGCACAATGAATTCTAGAAGTGATTACAAGTTTAGCGGTAGAATATTTTTCTAACAAAGAATCTGCTATTTTAAATTTTTCTTCATATGTATATTTATCCCTGGTAAAACTTGTGTTATATATTCAGTTTGCTCAAGCAACTCTTTAGAGAATATTTTTTCATATGCTTCTCAATTTTTTAGTTTTAAAACGTTTCCATTAATTATAGATTTCATTAAAGTTTTATAGTTTTCCATAATATACATTTTTGAGGATAATCATATAAAGGATCTACAATATATATACCTTCTCTTTTAATATTATTTTTCTTATATCTATCCAAAGTAAGAGTTAAACAACCACTAAAATATGCATCTATATCTCTTTTTAAACTCATTAACAGTAAACTCATCTCGACACCCTATAGGTTGGTTTTTAAAAATTCAATTCCTTCTTTACTTAGCATATATGGTACAGAAGAGTGATTTAAATGAAATGAAATTAACAGTGGCTTTATTTTTCTGAAGGGATCCACTCATTAGTTTGTGTATGGGTGAACCAACCATTCATAATTAAATGAATATCATCTCCATTATAATATGCAGATTTTTCTCTATTTATTTTAGCTATATAGTTTTCAAAAACTTTGAGCAGCTAAACTTTGAATATAATCACCAATATTAAATCTTCCTTTTAGCTCTTCATAAACTAAAATACCAAATTTCTTTTCAGACATAACAACACCTCATAGTAATTTTTTCATTCTATCAAATAGAATAGTTAAGATAAACTTCTTTTCAATCTCATTAAGCCTAAAATAAAAGAAAAATATAGAAAAATTTCCAAGACTAATATATACAAAACATTTACCAAAAAGAATCATTTATTTTAATTTTTCATAAATAAGCGCCCCACCTAATAAAATTAAAATACAATAAAATATATCAGAAAAATATTTCATTAAATTTAAATTTATATTCCTATACAAAATTATACTATTATAAAAAAATAAAATCTATAACTAAAAGCTAGAATACTAATAAAATGGTAGAAGAAAAACCAACTCTAAATAATGATTATTAATAAGAAGTATATAAGCTAGTGGCAGGTTTAGGAGTAGTATTATAGAGATAATAATTTGATATTTTTTATATTCCCTGCATAAGTAGACATCCATAATGGACCAGAAGCAGCACTAAAAATTCCACATATAACAACAACCTTACATAAAAGGAAACATATTCAGGCAGGATGTTACCTAACCATATTTTTAATAGAAAATCAGTTGTTATAAAAATGGTACTGATATTAATGTTATTAAATAAACTGAATATTTAGAAGCATTAATTACCAAATCCACGTGCCTATTAAAATTATTTTCTGCAAAAGATTTTACAATTTGAGGATTAAAAGCTGAATGTAAATTAGAAACAAATGTAAAGATTATAAAATTAATTTGGCTAGAAATAGCTATTGAAGCATTAATAAAAACTCCTAAAAATAATTAAATATAATAGAGACCCTTGAGTATTTAAAACTGATGCAAGCTGACCAAATATATTCCAACCTGAAAATATAATCATTTCTTTCTTAACTTTTTATTTTCTTTAGTTTTGAAATGCAACTCTGTTTTATAATTTTTCTTTACATAGCAGTAATATAATAAAAACATGATTAACGAATTAACTATTAAAATAAAACTATAGGTTGCAAGTTTATCAAAAAATTAATATATGAAATAATAATAACAAGAATTAATTTCAAAAGGCTTCACATATTCCAATATAAGCATAAACTTTCATTTCTTCTTTAGCCAATATTAAGGATTGATATGGTACAACCCATACGCTTATTAGAGAAATAAATATTGAGCTCTGAAAAACAATATTCGCAACAGGCATTCGATCTGAAGGAATATTTAATTTATTATTTAAAATCCAATAACCTACAGTTTCTAAAATAAAAAATATAAATAATGAAATAACTACATGTATTTTTAATGAAATTTTAAAAATCTCACCAACATTATAATTTTTATCATTAGAAAGTGCATAGTTTAGATATCTTTGAGTTCCACTTCTCATTGCAGAATTTAAAAAACTAAATAAAATTATAAAACCGGCTATTAAACTAAATATACCAAAATCTTTTACCCCCAAAATATTATAAATAATTCTAGTAGTATATAAAGAAATTAGTAATAATAGTACCGTCCTAAAATATAAGAATATAGTATTAAAAAATATTTTTTTATTTGACATACAATTTTATTAACTTTTATACCAGGCTACCGCTTCAGTAATTCCTTCAGAAATCTTCTTTACTGGCCTAAAAAAAAGTGATTTCTTAATTTTTTCTATACTGGCTTGTGAATGCCTAACATCTCCTGCACGGAAGTCCCGATATACAGGCTCTTTCGTATACGTCACACCAGCTTCATTTAATGCTGCTTTAATGGCATTAAATAAATCATTTAGCGTGGTACGATCTCCCACTGCCACATTATAAACTTGATTTTTAGCTTCATCATTTTGTGTAGTCGCTGCCAAAATATTAGCTTGCACTGTGTTCTCAATAAAACAGAAATCACGACTAGTTTCACCATCACCATTAATAAAGACATCATCACCGGCAATCATGGCTGCTGTCCATTTTGGAATGACTGCAGCATAGGCTCCATTCGGGTCCTGACGCTTGCCGAAGACATTAAAGTAACGCAAACCAATGGTTTTAAAGCCATAAGTTCGGGCAAAGACTTCGGCATACAGCTCATTTACATATTTGGTGACCGCATAAGGCGAAAGTGGCTTGCCGATATTTTCTTCGACTTTAGGCAGTGCCGGATGGTCACCATAAGTCGAACTGCTGGCGGCATAAGTAAAACTTATCACTTTCGCATCACGTGCAGCGGTCAGCATATTTAAAAAGCCGGTAATATTGGCTGCATTAGTAGTAATCGGGTCAGCAATCGAACGGGGTACAGAACCTAAAGCTGCTTCATGCAAGACATAGTCCACTCCTGTACATGCTTTCTGGCAATCTTCAAAATTACGGATATCACCTTCATAAAACTTGAAGTTTGCCCATTGTTCAGGCTTGACCAGATTTTGTACTTCATCCAGATTATACTGATGACCTGTGGCAAAGTTATCTAGCCCTACTACATTTTGGTTCAGCTTTAATAAGGTTTCCAGTAGGTTTGAGCCAATAAAGCCTGCCACACCGGTAATTAACCAGGTTTTAGGTGCTTGTTGTAATTGCTCGCATACAGTTTGATATTGGCTCATGTTTAAGATCCCTATAATTACAGACGAAGGTCAGATTCAGATTGATCCAGTACATATTTCAGGTCATATAAAATATGTGCTGGCTTGCCCAGGGCACGTAATGCTTCAGCACCCATGGCTTTAAACTGATCATGTGCAACGGCTAAAATTACTGCGTCATACTGACCTTGTTCCACGTTTTTGACCGGATTAATCCCGTATTCATGTTGAGCTTCGCTTGCATCCACCCATGGGTCATACACATCGGCAACAATATTGTATTCTGTCAGTTCATTGACAATATCAATGATTTTAGTATTCCGAATATCCGGGCAGTTTTCTTTAAAACTTAAGCCTAAAACCAGAACCTTAGCGCCTTCGACCTGAATTTTTTTCTTGATCATGGCCTTGACCAGCTGGGTCACTACATACGCCCCCATACCGTCATTTAAACGACGACCTGCCAGAATAATTTCAGGGTGATAACCGATAGACTGTGCTTTATGGGTTAAATAGTAGGGATCAACACCAATACAATGCCCCCCCACCAAGCCTGGACGGAATGGCAGAAAATTCCATTTGGTACCGGCAGCCTGCAATACTGCTTCAGTATCAATTCCCATTTTATTAAAGATCACGGCCAGTTCATTAATCAGGGCAATATTAACATCACGCTGAGTATTTTCAATGACTTTTGCTGCTTCAGCCACTTTAATACTAGTCGCTTTATGGGTACCCGCCTCGATCACCAAATTATACACCTGATCAACAAATTCAGCGACTTCAGGGGTAGAACCTGAAGTAATTTTCAAAATATTGGTTACGCGGTGCAGTTTATCGCCCGGGTTAATCCGCTCCGGACTATAGCCGGCAAAAAAGTCCTGATTGAACTTCAGGCCTGATACCTGTTCCAGAACCGGAATACAGGTCTCTTCAGTTGCCCCCGGATATACCGTAGATTCATACACCACCACATCGCCTTTTTTCAGTACCTGTCCAATGCTGGTCGAAGCTTTAACAAGCGGCGTTAAATCTGGCTGTTTAAATTCATCAATAGGGGTAGGCACAGTCACAATAAAAAAGTTACAGCTTTTTAAATCTTCTAAATTTGCTGAATAACTGAGCTGATTTGCTTGTTCGAGTTCTTCTGGGGAAACTTCAAGGGTATGGTCTTGACCATTTCTAAGTTCATCAATTCTTTTTTGGTAGATATCAAAACCAACGACAGGTACTTTTTTCCCAAATTCAACTGCAAGTGGCAAGCCCACATAACCTAGACCAATCACTGCAATTTTTAAATCTGTAATAGATAGCATTTCAACGCCTTATTCGTATAATGTGCTTAAGAAGCTTAAATCTTTCGGCAGGAATACTAGCAGAAAAACATGAAATTTAGGTTATGATTTAGTACCAAAAAGCCAATATCTGTTAAATATTTTACTCATTTTATTTCAAAATATTTTTCCTAAAAATGTCATAAAGCTAAGCTAAGCCCGTCTCCTTTTCACTCACTATTCAATTATAATCAGATACATTTTGTTATAGAAAGTACAGACTTCTCAGGTAGAATATCGCAAATTTATCGAATTAAATATTAAAAACGGGATTTCATGTGCGACAAATTCAATTGGCTTTTTTACTGACTTGCGGTCTGAGTTTGACCGGTTGCGCAGTTACCTCTGGTCTGCAAACTTATGACCTACCAGCCGAAGGTGTTTATCAAACCGAACTTGGCACTTCAGTCAATGTGATTAAACTCACCCAGGACTCTATACTGGCTGTTCAGCCTGCTGTACAGAACATTCAACAAGATTATGCCCATTTGTTTAGCACCCCGCATCGTAGCTACAATCTGAGCCCAGGTGATATCCTGTCCATCTATTTATGGGCTTACCCGGAAATTACTCCACCGAGCAGTAGCATTAGCAGTGACCAGTCTGCTCAGGCAAACGGTTATCAAATTGACTCGCAGGGCTATATCCAGTTTCCGATGATTGGCCGTTACAAGGCTGCAGGTAAATCCCTGACTCAGGTCAACCGTGAATTACGCAGCCAATTGTCACGCTATTTAAAAACCCCGGATGTCATTGTCCGGGTTCTGTCCTATCAGGGCCAGCGCTATTCGGTTCAGGGCAATGTCATGAAAGGCGGACAATTTTATTTAAGTGATCAGCCTGTCAGTGTATATACCGCCTTGGGTATGGCGGGTGGTGTCAATGCACAACAGGGGGATAATACTTCTGTGACTTTAGTCCGTCAGGGACGTACATACCAGCTAAATACCGTAGAATTAGAAAAAGCTGGACTTTCTCTGCATAATTTATTGATCCAGCCCAATGACACTTTATATGTGAACAATCGCGAAAATCAAAAAATCTATGTCATGGGTGAGTCGGGCAAAAACCAGTCCTTGCCACTGCGCGATCAGGGGATGAGTTTAAGTGATGTATTAGGTGAAAGTTTGGGCCTAAATCCACTCTCTGCCAGCCGCAGCAAGATTTATATCGTGCGCAGTCAGCCAAATGCTGTGCACACTGAAGTTTATCAAATGGACCTCACCAGCATTGCTGACTTTGGCCTGGCCAATCAGTTCAAAATGCGCAGCAATGATATTGTCTATGTCGATGCCTCAGGTCTGGCGCGCTGGCAACGTGTGATGAATCAGGTGATTCCATTCTCGAATGCCTTGTATAATCTGGATCGACTGGGACAATAATGCAGTTTAAACATATTCTGGTGGTCTGTGTCGGTAATATTTGCCGCAGTCCTATGGCTGAATATTTACTCAAGCAGGCTCTACCTGAACGGCAGATCCATTCGGCCGGTATTGCAGCGATGATCGGCTATCCGGCAAATGAGAAGGCCCAACGCTGTATGCAAAGTATCGGACTGGACATGCAGGCGCATCGTGCCAAAAAACTGACCGGGGACATGATTAAACAGGCCGATCTGGTGCTGGTCATGAGTAAAAACCAGCAACAGCATTTAGAGCAGCGCTGGCCTTTTGCCAAAGGAAAAACTTTTCGCCTGGGGCACTGGCAATCAAAAAATATTGCTGACCCCTACCAGCAGGATCAACTCTTTTTTGATCACACCTTTGAGCAGATTCAACAGTGTGTAAATGACTGGATATCCCATCTTTAAATAATTGAATGACAATAAACTATGAGCCAAACCACCAACACTGAAGATACCATTGACTTAAAAGAACTCTTTTTCTCATTGATTGCTCAATGGAAACTCATTGCCCTTTGCGTCATTTTAAGTATTGTGGCGGCTTTACTGTATTTACGCGTTACACCAGATACCTATCGTGTGGATGCACTGGTTCAGGTCGAAGAAAGTAAAGGTACGTCTGCAGCTTTGCTTGGCGATCTGTCGAATATGATCGAGCAAAAACAGCCAGCACAGGCGGAAATCGAAATTCTGAAATCACGTCTGGTCTTGGGTGAGGTAATTGATCGCTTAAATCTAGACATTCAAGTTGCAGGAACAGAAGACTCCCTGTTTGATCGTCTGCTGAATCCGCATGATTACCGGACTGAATATTCAACCCGATCGGTTTTATTCAGAGATGGTGATCAAGCATTTGATATCCGTCAGTTTGATATTCCACAGGCCTATTATGACAAGACTTTAGAACTACAATTTAAAGAACAACAGTTTAGTCTGACCGATCCAAGAACAGGCCAAGTGGTTTTTTCTGGCCTGTTAAACCGCAATAATCAGGCGACTCGCCCTGAGGGAACCTGGAAAGTAGCAATTTTTAGCCAGGACCAGTTCCAGGATCGTTATCTCATCAGCAAACAGTCTCTACCGGCTGCAGCAAATCGTTTACTGGCCAATTACTCGGTCGCAGAAAAAGGTAAAATGACCGGGATTCTGGGCTTAAATTATGAAGGCCAAGATAAAGCACATATTACCCAGGTACTGAATGCCATTCTGCAAGCATACAGTCAGCAGAACGTGGAACGTCGTTCAGCCGAAACAGCTCAAACGCTCAAGTTTTTAGAAGATCAGCTTCCTGAACTGCGTCAGCAGCTGGATGTGGCAGAACGTGAATTTAACCAGTTCCGTCAGCAGTCCAATACTGTCGATGTAACCAAAGAATCCGAGTTGTATTTAACTCAAAGTATTGCGCTAGAAACCCAAAAAGCCCAGCTGGAACAGTCGGTTGCTGAGGCTTCAGCGAAGTACACCAGCGAACATCCGGTCATGCAGCAGATGGAAGCCCAACTGGCTGCAATCAATAGCAGAATTGCCGAGCTGAATGGAACCTTAAAACAGCTACCAGATTTACAACGTCGTTACTTACAGCTGTATCGCGAAGTCGAAGTCAAACAGCAGCTGTATACGGCCCTGCTCAATTCTTATCAGCAGTTAAGAATTGCCAAAGCGGGTGAAATCGGTAATGTGCGTATTGTCGATACCGCTGTTGAACCACTTGAGCCCATTGCGCCAAAAAAACTGCAGATTCTGATTCTGTCAATTTTCCTCGGTGGCTTCCTCGGCACCTTAATCGCACTGTTACGCAATATGATGCGCAGTGGTATTAAAGATGCAGCACAGATTGAGAATGAACTGGATATTCCTGTGTATGCCACAGTACCGCGCTCAGCAGTTCAAGAAAGCCGTGTAAAATTACTGAAAAAGAAAAAATCGATTCCTATTCTTGCAGTTAAAGATAGTGACGATATTGCGGTGGAAAGCATCCGCAGTATCCGGACGACTATTCATTTCTCGCTGACTGAAGCGAAAAATAATATTATTGCCATCTCTGGCCCGGCCCCAGAAGTAGGTAAATCTTTTATTGCAGCAAATCTGGGTGCCATTCTGGCGCAAGGCGGTAAAAAAGTCCTGGTGATGGATGGTGATATGCGTCGCGGCTATTTACACAAATACTTTAATCAGGATACAGCCCCGGGACTGTCTGAGCTACTGCTGGGTACCCATACTTTGGAACAGGTCATCAAGGCAGACAGCTATGAAGGCCTGTACTTTATTTCACGGGGTAAAAACCCGTCGAATCCTGCAGAGTTGTTAGGTTCACAAAAGTTCCAGGCACTTTTGAGCGAGTTATCTGCCCAGTTTGATCATATTCTGATTGATACGCCACCTGCCCTGGCAGTTACAGATGGTGTGATCATTGCACAGTCTGCTGGTGTGAACCTGCTGGTAGTACGTCATGCCAAAACTCAGATGAAAGAACTTGAATTGACCATCAACCGTTTTGAGCAGGCGAAAGTCAAAGTGAATGGCGTGATTCTGAATGATGTTCAACGTGGCAGCGGTGGTTATGGCTATGGTTACGGATATAACTATAATTACCACTATAAAGCCAGAAAAGATCAGGACTAATATTCAAAGCCGGCAATTGCCGGCTTTTTTATGGTTAGTTTTATCAAATTCTGGGCTCTACCAAAGCACAGCAAAAACCCGTTGAAATTTGCACAGGTGGTTCAAGATTTCTTAAAAATTTCTGCTAAGATGGAACGAACATTAACGATAACATCATATTGGAATAATACATGAGTAAGGCCTTACCGATTGCTGTCGCTGTTCTTCTAGGCGGTGCTGCGCTCGTTCCTGTTTACTATGCAACTCAACATCCGGTAAATCAAACTTCTAAGGCATCTAAAGATGCATCTGCAGTTTCTAAGATCAGCTATGCTCTCGGTTATGAAGTCGCACATCAAACTCCACCAGAGCTGGATATCAATAGCTTCATTACCGGTGTTCGTGATGGTCATGCTCGTAATGAAGCAGCCTATAATGAAGAAGAACTACAGGCAGCTTATGAGCAGTTCCAGAAGGATATGCAGCAAAAGCAGCTTGATGATGCTAAAAAGGCCCAAGCTTCAAGTGATTCTTTCCTGACTGAAAATGGGAAAAAACCTAGCGTCAAAACCACCGCTTCAGGCCTGCAATACCTGGTAACCAAAGAAGGTACAGGAAAACCACCTGCTGCAGATTCTATGGTCAAAGTTCACTATACTGGCAAGCTGGTTGACGGTACGGTATTTGACAGTTCAGTAGAACGTGGTGAACCGATCGAATTCCCACTGAATCAGGTTATTCCAGGCTGGACTGAAGGTCTACAGCTGATGAAAGAAGGCGGCAAAGCCACCTTATATATCCCATCTCAGCTCGGTTATGGTCAGCAAGGCGTTCCAGGTACCATCCCGCCGAACAGCACCTTGATTTTTGATGTTGAACTCATCGAAGTAAAATAATACGGTTTAGGGAGAGCAATATGCTCTCCCTTGTTTTTGAGAAACTAGAATGAAAATACAAATTAGTCTTGCTGCCCTGCTGTTATGTTCCGGTAGCTTATATGCCAAGGATATCACCACCAAAAGTACAGAAGCAGAACAGGTGGGTTACAGCTTTGGCTATCTTATGGGTCGCAATAATGCCGATTCATTGAAAGGCATCAATCTGGATGCATTTAGTGCTGGGTTGAAGGCCGCAGCGGCAGGACAAAAAGCCAGCTTGACTGAAGAAGAAATGGCAAAGGTACTGATGCAATACAAGCGTCAGGCGGATGCTCGCGAATTAATTGAGCTCAAGAAAACAGCTGAAGAAAATGCCAAAATTGGCCGTGAATTCCTGACTGAAAATGCTAAAAAACCAGAGATTAAAACGACTAAATCAGGACTGCAATACCAGATCCTGCAAGATGGCAAAGGAAAATCGCCAAATGCGAACAGCAATGTCAAAGTACATTATGAAGGTCGTTTGATTGATGGTACTGTGTTTGACAGTTCAATTGCACGTAATCAGCCGGTCGTATTCAAGACTAGTCAGGTGATTATGGGCTGGACCGAAGGTCTGCAACTGATGAAACCTGGAGCCAAATACCGTTTCTTTATACCCGCAGAACTTGCTTATGGGCAAATTGGTTCAGGTGATGTGATTGAACCGAATAGCACCTTAATCTTCGATATTGAACTGATTGAAGTCATGAAATAATCAAAAAGGAGATATCCGGGCATATCTCCTTTTTTGACTAACAAGAACAAATTAATCTGCTGTAATCCTGTGACATCTGTTTGGCTTTTGCTATGTTTATACTTTCATCCAAATACTGAACAACAATAGAGGAACTTCCATGGCAGCAATAAAGACACGTGAGATTCAATATACGGCGCAGGATGGCAGCCAGTTAATCGGTTATTTTGCAGCGCCCGAATCTGATACGCCTGTTCCAGGCGTGATTGTGGCACCTGAATGGTGGGGGCGTAATGACTATACTGAACAGCGTGCCCGTGAGCTGGCTGAACACGGCTATGCTGCCCTGGCGATTGATATGTATGGCGATAAAAAAGTCACCACGGCATCGAATCAAGCCTATGAATGGATGATGCAGACTTTTGAAGATCCCGATACGATTGTGAACCGTGCTACGGCTGCCCTGAATACTCTCGCTGCACAAGAGGAAGTTGATGCAAATAAACTGGCAGCAATCGGTTTCTGTTATGGCGGTAAAGTCGCACTCGATCTGGCGCGTTCTAATGCTCCATTGCAGGCAGTGGCAACTTTCCATGCCAATCTGTCACCCAAAGCACCTGCTCAAGAAGGTCAGGTTCAGGCTGAGATTCTCGTCCTGCACGGTGAACAGGACAGCATGGTTTCACTAGATGATGTTGAAAGTTTCTGTAAGGAAATGCAGACCGCCAATGTGAAACACGACGTGATCATTTTCAAAGAGGCCAAACATGGCTTTAGCAACCCTCTTGCCGATGAACGGGCCAAAGCCAATGGTGTAGACCTTGGTTACAATGCTGAAGCAGAAAAACAGAGCCTTGAGGCAATGTATGCCCTGCTGACACGTCGCCTAGCGTAAAGAATATTTGTGCTATTCCACTCTGAGGGGGAGCGGATTAGTGCAAAAAATGATTATTCAAAAAGAAATAAGGAGAATGAAATGGCTGAGAACAACTGTCTATACTGCAACTATGACGAATATGATGTCATTGCCAAAAATGACTTTGGTGTGGTGTTGCCTGAACCGAATTCATTGTCCCAAGGGCATAGTGTGATCGTGCCACTGCGTCATGTGGCTTCCTTTTTTGAAATTACCGATAAGGAACGTAAAAGCTTGATGTCTTTGCTGGAACAGGCACGTAATGAACTGAATTTACGTTATCAGCCATCTGGCTTCCATGTAGGTTTTAATGATGGTGAGGTATTCAAGGCAAAGTCTGAACACCTGCATATTCACCTTATTCCACGTTATGAAGGCAAAGTGCTGAAACTGGATGCCCGTTGGGGAATTGAAGACTAAATTCAGTTTTTAGCTCAAGTTTTATCAGAGTGAATGAACTTCGGATCATTCACTTTTTTATTGCCTGATCTGCCTATTTACCTTGATACACTTTTCACCGATTCCTTTAGCTGAATCCGCTATAATGCTTTTCTGTTTCCCTGCCCTGTCCAGTATTCATGTTTGTATTTTCAGATGCGCTTTTAGAATGGTTTGATGTTCATGGCCGGCATGACTTGCCGTGGCAGGTGGCAGATGACCCTTACAAAGTCTGGGTCTCTGAAATTATGCTGCAGCAGACTCAGGTCAAAACGGTATTACAGTACTTTGACCGTTTTATTGCACGCTTTCCTACGGTTCAGGACTTGGGAAGCGCGACCTGGGATGAGGTTGCCCCCTACTGGGCTGGACTCGGCTATTATGCCCGGGCACGTAATCTGCACAAAGCAGCTGGAATTGTAGCTAAGCAAGGTCATTTTCCTGACACCCTGGAAGAATGGATTGCCCTGCCAGGTATTGGTCGCTCGACCGCCGGTGCATTGATGTCTTTAGGGTTACGTAAATACGGCGTGATTATGGATGGTAATGTCAAACGGGTTTTATCGCGTTTCTTTGCCATTGAAGATGATCTGTCTAAGCCCATTCATGAACGTGCCATGTGGCAACTGGCTGAAGAGCTATGTCCTCACGAGCGTAATCATGACTATACCCAGGCAATTATGGATCTGGGAGCCACAGTTTGTACGCCCAAGAAACCGCTGTGTCTGTATTGCCCGATGCAACAGCATTGCCAGGCACATCAGCAAGGCTTAGAAAACGAGCTGCCTTTTAAGAAAGCTAAAAAACCAGTACCGGTGAAATCTGCCCAGGTACTGATCTTACAATGTGGTGATCAATGGCTGTGGCAGCAACGTCCCAATACTGGACTTTGGGGTGGTCTGTGGTGCTTGCCGATTATTGAAGAAGTACATGAACTGGATCTGTTAAAACAGAGTCTAGGCTTAAAACAGTTCATACAAAAAGTCGAAATTTCGCATAGTTTTACCCATTTTACCTGGCAACTGCAAGGTCTGGTATTTGCTATTGATGCTGATCTGCAAGAGCATTTAACTATTGAACTCAACGGAATCTGGCTGGAGCCAACCGCGGCAGTTCAGGCCGGCATCCCCACAGCAATGAAAAAATTGATCTCTGCAACTCAACTGTGACATATTTAGAAATACGAGATTTTTAACTTAATAATTTTGAATTTGATACAGGCGAACAAGGAAGGACGCTTTGCAGCATAATATTCGTTTTACCATTATTTCTGTTTTAATGCTGCTATTGGCAGCATGTAGCTCTACTCCAAAACAGTCGGGTTCTGCAGTACTAAACCCAATTCTGGTGCAGCAACTGAGGAATACAACAATGCCCTCCCGGCTGCCGATCCCGGTAGATAACATCAAGACACGCCAGCTCAAAGATACCTGGGGCGCTTCCCGCAGCAGTGGCCGCCTGCATGAAGGTATTGATATTATGGCTCCACGTGGAACCAGAGTCCTGAGTGCGACGGAGGGCCTGATTGCGGACTTACGCAATAACAATTTGGGTGGTAAAGTGATCTGGATACTCGGCCCGGGTGGAACCTGGCATTATTATGCGCATCTTGACGGGCATAAGCGCGGCTTGAGTGTCGGGGACTATGTCAAAAAAGGTCAGGTGATTGGCTATGTTGGCAATAGCGGTAATGCACGGCATACTGCGCCTCACCTGCATTATGGGCTTTATCTGCAGGGTAAAGGCCGTGGTGCGGTAAATCCCTATCCATATTTACGTTAATTTTAGGAAATGTACATGTCAGAAGCGTTGATCAACCGTCTGGTAGAATTTGCTGAGTCAGGCAATCAACAAAAAATCGTGCTCAATGACCAGACTTATCAGGGCTGGATTATGGAAATCACCGAAGATGCACTTCTGATCAGTACCGGTTATGCCGATAAGAGCGGCAAAGATGCCTGGATCCCGTTTAGTGATCTGGAGCAGGCAGAGCTGTCTTACTGGGATAACCAGCAAGATCAATGGACCACGTTCAAACTCTAAAAATAAGGAGCATCACATGACCATTCAACGCTGTGGCTGGTGCTCCGATAATTCTCTTTATATTCAATATCACGACCAGGAATGGGGTCAGGTTGTTCTGGATGAACCGCGTCTATTTGAAATGCTGTGTCTGGAAGGACAGCAAGCAGGATTGGCCTGGATCACGGTCCTGCAAAAGCGTGAAGCATACCGTGAACATTTCTTTCAATATTCTATTGCAACCATTGCTGCCTTTACAGATGAGCAACTCACAGCAAAACTGCAAGATGCTAGTCTGATCCGGCATATCGGTAAACTGACAGCCATTCGGGATAATGCCCGGGCCTGGCAACAGCTGAAATCTCAAGATCATGATGTGGTGGAATGGTTGTGGTCTTTTGCCCGGCAGCCACGTTTAAATAATGATGTGGCAAATTATCGGCAGGCTCCGGCACAGACTGCTGAAAGTCAGCACATGTCCAAAGCCTTGAAGAAAGCCGGTTTCAGATTTGTTGGTCCAACGATTTGTTATGCCTTTATGCAGGCAGTGGGCATGGTCGATGACCATGAAAATCACTGTCACTTTAAAAACAAGATCCTCTCATTCAAATAAGAGCTGAGCCCATGTCTAATAATACCATTCAAGCCTATGCCGCAATGTCTGCAGGTGCAGCACTAGAGCCTTATCAATTTGATGCAGGTGAACTTCAGCCACATCAGGTCGAAGTCAAAGTTGAATATTGTGGTCTGTGCCATTCCGATATTTCAGTGCTCAATAATGACTGGGGATCTTCAGTCTATCCTGTTGTAGCCGGCCATGAAATTATTGGCACAATCACACAACTGGGGTCGGAAGCCAAAGGTTTAAAAGTCGGTCAGCGTGTCGGCATTGGCTGGACAGCAGAAAGTTGTCAGCATTGTGACCCATGTATTTCAGGTCAACAGGTCATGTGTACTGGGGGGCAGGTGGCGACGATTGTGGGTCATGCCGGTGGTTTCGCCGATAAAGTCCGTGCTGGCTGGCAATGGGCAATTCCTCTACCGGAAGATCTGGATCCGACCAGTGCCGGTCCTCTGCTCTGTGGTGGTATTACCGTATTTGATCCGATTCTGAAACATCAGATTCAGGCCCTTCATCATGTCGGGGTTATTGGCATTGGTGGTTTAGGGCATATCGCTATTAAATTGCTCAAAGCCTGGGGCTGCGAGATTACTGCTTTTACCTCCAACCTGGATAAAACCGATGAGCTCAAAGCCATGGGCGCGGATCATGTGGTGAACAGCCGTGATCCGGCAGCGATTAAAAAACTGCGTGGTAAATTCGATTTACTGCTCAGTACCGTGAATGTCACGTTGGACTGGCAGGCTTATCTGGCGACACTGGCACCGAATGGTACCGTGCATATGCTGGGCTTACCTTTAGAGCCGATGCAGATTTCGGCTGGCTCATTAATTGGCGGTGCCAAATCCGTGACTGGTTCACCGACAGGTTCTCCAGCAGCTTTACGTCAGTTACTGAAATTTGCTGCGCGTAAAAATATTGCGCCACAAATTGAATTATTTCCAATGTCAGATATCAATACAGCGATTGAACGCCTGCATTCTGGCAAGGCCCGCTACCGGATTGTACTGAAAGCAGATTTTTAATTTTATTCCTGATTCAATATAAATCTACCCTCTCCTAGGAATAGGGTAGATTTTTTATAGCTATATTTATAAATATTTGGCCAGTTTCTCGAACAGAAATTCAATAAACAGATGTATGCGTTTAGGCAAATGTTCCTGCCGGTAATAGATCGCACAATTTTTTGATAATGCAGCTCAATCTGGTCTTCAAACAGAACCTATAAACCACCTGGCTGTACAATCGTCTTCAACCAGAAAACTTGATAGACAGGTAATGCCGATCCCCTGTAAAGCCAATTGACGGATGGTCTCTCCGTTAAGAGCTTTAATCTTGTGCGCCACCCAATTAAAGATTCGCCATCCAGCTAACGCAATGCTTCGGGCAATACCGGAACTGTCGAGGATTTATTCAGTTCCAGCTTCATTTTTTGCAACATCTGATAAGGCTGCTGCTGTACAAACATGTTTACAAAGGTCAGCGGGATAGAGCCTTCAGGATTGGCATAACCATAGGTAGAAACTTTGACCTTTTTCTCGCCTAAGCGGTTAAAAGTCCAGTCACCTTCATAATGGGTCAAGCGTACATAATCCGGATTCAGTGGATAGCCCTTTTGAATGGCTTTGTTCTTAATCGTGATCTGGCCATTGGCTTCACGGATCATTTTCCCTTGTACCACTAAGTCCCGGTCTTTCAGCGGAAATGGGAAATCCAGCACCATATACAAGGTGAAATCGCCCTTTTTGTCATCCCGGGAGAGTACCTTCACATTGCCCATATAAGGCACCCATTTTACTGCATTATCGACATCAATAATCAGGTGCACTGCCTGTTCTATCGGTACATCATAGGTCGTTTCAGCTTTATACAGAAAAACCGGATTGTTCTTGTTTTGATAGGTCCAGACCTTGATATTATTTTTATTAATACTGAGTTTGGCATTTGGTACAGATTTAGGCTGTGCTGCGGCAGCAAATACCACAGCACAGATCATGAGTATGACTTTTTTCATTCCATTTTCGTCTTATTTTAGTTTTAGTTATTCTTATACTTATAAATGATTTTGACGAAAATTTAAACTTGAATATCGTTAAAACCAAGTACATCTTTCATGTCATATTTGCGCGCTTCGCGACCAACTACCCAAGCTGCGGCACGTACTGCACCTGAAGCGAAGTTCATGCGGTTAGTGGCTTTATGGGTAATTTCAACGCGTTCACCATCGGCAATAAACATCGCTGTATGTTCACCCACAATATCACCACCACGAATCGTTTGGAAGCCGATACTTTGACGCTCACGTGGACCTGTATGGCCTTCACGGTGATAGATTGCATCTTTTTTCAGATCACGGCCGAGTGCACCTGCAATTGCTTCACCCCACATCAGTGCTGTACCTGATGGTGCATCCACCTTATGACGATGGTGCGCTTCAATCACTTCAATATCAACGGTATCACCAAACACTTTAGATGCTAGCTCTAGTAGTTTAATTGAGACGTTTACACCCACTGAATAGTTGGCAGCATAAACCACAGGGGTTTCAGTTGCAGACTCATCGAGGTAAGCTTTTTGTTCGTCGTTGAGACCCGTGGTACCAATCACGATGGCCACGCCATTTTCACGGCACACTTTAAGGTGATGTACAGTGGCTGCAGGTGCAGTGAAGTCAATGACCACATCACAGTCTTTCACCACTTCTTCAAGGCTACCCACGACTTTTACACCAACTGCACCAATGCCTGCCATTTCACCTGCATCTGTACCAATTAAAGTACTTTCTGGGCGTTCAACTGCTGCGCCCAATTGATAGCCGGCTTCTTTCACTGCCTGAATAAGGATGCGTCCCATACGGCCACCTGCCCCTAAAATTCCAATGCGTGGTATCGCTGACATAACATAGTCCTGATATTGATTCGAAATTGTTCTTACTATAGCAAAACTCGCTCCTAACACTAAGATTGATCGCATAAAAATCAATGAAAAGAATTAAAGAAGATCATGAGCGTTTTTGATATGCAGGAAATGTTTAATTAAATTCTAAAGAGTCGGCTTTCTATAAAATATTGGGCAAGCTGTTTTTCCTGTATACAATACGAGCTCAGGATTAAACATACAAAAAGCCCATAGGATCACCATGGGCCAGTTGTATGAGAGCAATACCTTGAAAATAGGAAAATAAAAATTCAGCTTTGTATATCTGAAAGATTTACTCTTCTAACAGGCTTCTTAACATCCAGGCTGTTTTCTCGTGCACATTCAGTCGTTGAGTGAGGATATCTGCAGTTGGCTGGTCATTTGCCTTGTCTACAATGTCAAACATGCTTCTTGCGGTACGGGCAACCGTCTCATGGGCATTGACCAGTAAGCGAATCATTTCCTCCGCTTTAGGCACACCTTCAATTTCCTCAATAGAAGTCAGCTTTGCAAACTGCTGATAGGTTCCTGGTGTAGGAAAGCCCAAAGAACGGATCCGTTCTGCAATAATGTCTAAAGCATTCCACTGTTCGGTATATTGCTGCATGAACATGTTATGTAGAGTATTAAATTGCGGACCGGTGACATTCCAGTGAAAGTTATGGGTCATTAAATATAAGGTGTAGCTATCGGCAAGTAGTCTGGATAGACCTTCTACAATTTCCGCTCTGTCTTCGGCTGAAATACCAATATTTACTTTTATCATCTCGGTTACCTTAAATTTTAAAAAAATATGCGTGATCAACTTGTTTATTCTTATAATCAGTTTAGCTACTTCAGCAAATTGCAAAAGATGAGATCAGTATCATTTATGTTAGCTTTGTTGAAATAACAGAGTAAGTTCAAATCACAGGAATGTAAAGTATGACAAGAGCTTTACTGAGCAGTAAACTTATACACAAACCTGAGGAAGATACCGATTTTTTCTCTTTAAAAATCGGTGAACTGTAAAGCTGAGATCTAAAAAAAGGACGCCTGAGCGTCCTTTTTTATTTTCATTCAATTAGTCAAACAGACGATCAAAGAATGATTTTTTCTTCGGTGAAGATTGGCTACCTTCCCCATCCATTGATGCTTGCAGCTCTTTCAGCAATTCACGCTGACGTGCAGTCAGGTTTACCGGTGTTTCAACCACAATACGGCATAACAGGTCACCAGTCATGCTGGTACGAACAGGTTTTACACCCTTACCACGTAAACGGAATAATTTACCAGTTTGCGTACCTTCCGGGATTTTCAGGCTGACACGGCCATCTAGGGTTGGGATTTCAATCTCTTTACCCAATGCAGCATCAGCAATTGAAACAGGCACATCCATATACAGGTCAGCACCATCACGCTGGAAGATCTCGTGCTCACGCACTACCACTTCTACGTATAGATCGCCTGATTGACCATCACGGATCGCTTCACCCTTACCAGTTAAACGTACGCGGTCGCCATTGTCCACACCAGCGGGAATGGTAACTTCCAGGGTTTGCTGTCGATCAGATACGCCCGAACCATGACATTTATTACATGGATTCTTGATGATCTTGCCTTGACCACGACAGGTGCTACAGGTTTGCTGTACAGAGAAGAAGCCCTGCTGCATACGTACCTGGCCCGCACCATGACAGGTCGGACAAGTTTCCACATCATTCGGATTTTTAGAACCTTTACCATCACAGGCATCACATGGTGCAGGCGCAGTGAAGGTAATAGTTTTCTTGACGCCTTTGACTGCTTCTTCCAGACTCAGTTCCATGACATAACGTAAGTCAGAACCACGGCGCGCACGTTGTTGCTGACGACCACCACCAAATGCCCCACCAAAGATGTCACCGAACTGGCTGAAAATATCTTCTGCGCTAAAACCACCGCCGAAGCCACCGCCGCCGCCCATACCACCTTCAAAGGCCTGATGGCCCATGCGGTCGTACATGCTGCGCTTTTCGCTGTCAGACAGTACTTCATAAGCTTCTGAAGCTTCCTTGAACTTTTCTTCAGCTTCTGGATTGTCAGGGTTGCGGTCTGGATGATATTTCATCGCCAACTTACGGTAGGCTTTTTTAATCTCATCATCACTAGCGGTTTTAGCAACACCCAAAACCTCATAATAATCACGTTTAGCCATGTCTGGCGATGCTCCTCACGGAATTTTATTTAATACTTAACTGTGGTCTGAAATTGGGGGTCAAACCAGTTTTTACAAGGGGGAATATGAAAAAAAATCGAAAGCTTAGAAAACAGCTTTGCTTTGATAGAATTTGGACACGCCCTTGAACCAGGCATTAATCATGAAAATAAACGCAATAAAGCTGAATACGACGCCAGCGACCGTGCAAGCTTTCACCCATAACATGCTGTCCCAGGCATGGAAAAAGAGCGGAATAAACCAGAGGGCTGCAAAAACAGCCAGCATGGTGTAGATCACCACATTACGCATGATCCACAGCGCTTGTGCCTGTAGCCAGACTTCTGCATAGTCGACCTGAGCGACTTTGCGTGCTAACCAATAAGAAAAAATTCCAAAAATCACGGTAAAAGAGGCTAAAAACATGAACACATATGCAATGGCTACAGAGCGCCGCATTTGAGTTAAACTTTTTTGATTCATGTCTCTTTCAACCTCGTTGTCCGTTTCTGCAACACGGGAAAAACGGCAACTTCGCATTTTTTAAAATTGTAAAATTATCAGGCACTACTATATTAAAAAATTTAATATTTCGCACCTGATTTTAAGACAGTTTTAGACCGATTGCGAAGTTTTCTTTACCTTAAACCATTGCGCATACAAGGCTGGCAAGAAAAACAGGGTTAACAGTGTCGCCACAATCAGTCCGCCCATAATGGCAACTGCCATTGGACCGAAGAAAATGCTACGTGAAAGCGGAATCATGGCCAGTACAGCAGCCAGGGCAGTCAATACAATTGGACGGCAACGGCGTACCGTGGCATTGATGATAGCATCCCATTGTGATTCCCCTGCCTGAATATCCTGTTCAATCTGATCAATCAGAATCAGGGAATTACGCATGATCATGCCTGAGAGTGCAATCGTACCCAGCATGGCGACGAAACCAAACGGTTTATTGAACAATAACAGAAAGAGTACCACGCCAATGATGCCCAGTGGGGCGGTCAGGAACACAATAAAGGTCCGTGAAATACTCTTCAGCTGGATCATCAGCAGGGTCAGAACCACTGCCAAGAACAATGGCATACCGGCATTCACAGATGTCTGACCTCGTGCTGATTCCTCTACGGTTCCACCTACCTCAATCAAGTAGCCACTTGGTAATTGATCTTTAATGCTCTCCAAGACAGGAGCAAGCTGATTGACCACGGTGGCTGGTTGTAAATTGCTACGGATATCCGCACGTACGGTAATCGTCGGCAAACGGTTACGATGCCAGATTAGTCCTTCTTCAAAGCTGTATTCAATATTGGCAATCTGCGCCAAGGACACAGAGTTACCACGTGCAGTGGGTACCGCCAGACTGCTTAAAGATGCCACATCCACCCGTTCAGCCTGCTCACCACGTAGACGGATTTCAATCAGCTCACGTTTTTCCCGGAACTGATCCAGTCCCGCACCTGCAATGGAGCTGTTCAGGAAATTGGCCAGATCACTACTGCTCACCCCCATCTGACGGGCACGGTCCTGATCAATGTCTAATTTGATCACTTTACTTGGCTCGCCCCAGTCCAGATGCACATTGGTGGTGTTCTGGTTTTCAGCTACCTTGGCAGCGACTTTTTGTGCCCAGCTGCGTACCAGTGCCAAGTCTTCACCCGACACCCGGAACTGGAGTGGATAACCCACGGGTGGACCATTTTCCAGCAAAGATACACGGGTACGTACTTCAGGTAACAGCAGACGAATCTGCTTGCTTAAAGATTCACGGATTTCATTACGATCTTCCAGGGAAGAGGCCAATACCACAAACTGGGCGAAGCTGGTTTGAGGCAATTGTTGATCAAGTGGTAAGTAAAAACGCGGTGAGCCGGTGCCAACATACACCACATAATTATCAATCCCCTCCTGTTTAGACAGGAAATCTTCAACTTTTTTCACGGCAGCTTCGGTGGCTTTCAGTGAAGCCCCCTCTTCCAGTTTCAGATCAACCAGGATCTCCGCCCGATTCGAGGGTGGAAAGAACTGTTGCGGTACGAATTTAAACATGCTGATCGACAGGGCAAAAATTCCTACAGTCAACGCAATCACGGTCTTGCGATAAGTGACACAGGTATTTACCCAACGTCTAAAACCCTGATAGAACCGGGTTTGATAAGGATCATGATGCTCCCCCGCATGATGCACAATCGGCTCTGGTTCAGGCTGCTTGCGCAGACGTGCCCAGAGACGCTGATACCAGGGGGCTTTCTGGATCAGATCTTTATTAAAATCCGGCAGGAGTTTGTCACCCAGATAAGGGACAAACAGCACTGCAGCGATCCAGGACACCAGCAAGGCAAGGGTCACCACCTGAAAGATAGAACGGGTATATTCCCCGGTACTGGATGCAGCAGTCGCAATTGGCAGGAAGCCAGCTGCCGTAATCAGGGTTCCGGTCAACATTGGAAATGCCGTGGTACGCCAGGCATGCCCGGCAGCTTCCAGCCGGCTATAACCCTGTTCCATTTTGATCGCCATCATCTCAATGGCAATAATGGCATCATCAACCAGCAGGCCAAGTGCCAGAATCAGTGCACCCAGGGAAATCTTGTGTAGACCGACATCAAATAGTTGCATCCCGGCAAAGGTCATCGCCAGTACCAAAGGAATCGAAAAAGCCACCACCAGTCCCGGGCGGAAGCCGAGGGAGAAGAAGCTGACCAGAAGCACGATAATTACCGCTTCCGCCAGCACCTTCATAAACTCGTTGATACTGCGCTTTACTGCCACCGGCTGATCCGATACTTTTTGCAGGTCCATCCCTAGGGGCAGGGATTTCTGCAGACGGGCAAATTCCTGTTCCAGATGTTTACCCAAGGCAATGATGTCTCCCCCCTTACGCATCGATACCGCAATACCAATCCCGTTTTCCCCCATAAAACGCATGCGTGGCTGGGCGGGATCGGTAAAGCCGCGATAGACCTCTGCGACATCGCCGAGCTGGATGGTTTTACCATTCACATAGAGTGGCATCTGCTGTAGCTCTTCTACAGTCTGCAATGCACCGCTGACCCGAACCTGAATCCGGTCTGTGTCGGTTTCAAAGAAACCGGCATTGCTCATGGCATTTTGCTGTTGTAGCGATTGCTGAATGGCAGTGACTGGAATACCCAGCTGTGCAGCTTTGGTATTAGAAATCTCAATCCAGATTTTCTGATCTTGCAGGCCAATCAGCTCAACTTTGGCAACATCTTTAACACGCTGCAATTGTAGTTGCAGACGGTCGGCATATTCTTTTAGTGTCGCGTAGTCGAAATCTTTGCCTTTCAGCACATAGATATTGCCGAAGGTATCGCCGAATTCATCGTTAAAGAACGGACCTTGCACGCCTTGTGGCAGTTCATGCCGGATATCATTAATTTTCTTACGAACGTTATACCAGACATCAGGAACTTCTTTGGACCGTAGCGAATCCTTGGCCACAAAGGTCACCAGCGATTCACCTGGACGGGAATAAGCCATGATGCGGTCATATTGTCCCGTGGTCATCAATTCCTTTTCAATCTGGTCCGTGACCTGCAAGGAAACTTCCTGTGCACTGGCCCCCGGCCAGTAGGTCTGTACCACCATCACCTTAAAGGTAAAAGGCGGATCTTCACTCTGTGACAGTTTGGAATAGGACATGATGCCCACCAGACCCATCAGAATCATGAAATACAGCACCAGACCCTTATTTTTCAGGGCCCATTCGGAAAGGTTAAAATTCATGTTTAACCTCCAGCCCGTATAGTTACACTACGGTTCTGACGGTCAATCGGACGGATTTTTTGCTGATCCCGGAGCAGGTGAATGCCTCCAATCACTACATAATCATCTGCTTTGAGGCCACTCAGCACAGGCACAGAATCACGGCCATAAGCACCAATCTGTACCGGGATCTTACGCACGGTAGAGTCCGGCTTAACGACCATCACATAGGCCTGACCATCCGTCGCAGAGACACTGGATAAGGGTACGCTCAGAGCATTGTCCTGAGTTTTGATAAAGAATACACGGGCACTTTGTCCGAGCTGAATTGACTTCTGGCCTTCACGTAATGCTACCCGAACCGTAAAAGTCCGGGACTGATCTGCAGCCGGAGAAATCTCACGCACATAAGCACTGAATTTTTCATCTTTTTGCGACCAGAGGGTAACCCAGGCGGGCTGACCCACTTTAATTTCGCTCACCGCCTGTTCTGGTACCCCAATCACCACTTCACGATCTCCGGAGAGCGCAATTTCAAAGGCTGCCTGCCCTGCTGCCACAACCTGACCGACTTCAATATGACGTGCAGTAATCACGCCATTTTTATTGGCAATTAAGCGGTTATACCCCGTCTGATTACGGCTGACATCATAATTGGACTGGGCCTGCTTCAGATTCGATATAGCTGCCTTATATTGATTCTCGACTGCATCATATTGCGAGCGGCTGACCGCATTGGCCGGTAGTAACTGTTTAAAACGGTTCAGTTCATCTTCCGCAATTTTGGCTGCAGACTGGGCACTTTCCAGTTGGGCACGTGCTGCGTTTAACTGCAGTTCCGCATCCTTGACATCTAAGCTTGCCAGTACTTGCCCTACCCGAACCTGATCCCCGACATCGACATAACGCTGGGTGATCTGACCAGCGACCCGAAACGCCAGTGGCGTTTGCTGACGTGCCTGTACATCCCCGGCATAGCTTTTCTGTTCTAAATAGGAGGTATTCGGCTGAGTCACCATGACAAAGGGAACTTCCTGTTCTGTTGCCGCATTGTTTTTGCTGCATCCCCCTAAGGTCACACTGCAAGCTATAATCATGCCGGTCAGGACGTACTGAATCGTGCTCATGTTGTCTGCTCTTATCAAATAATGATTTTTCTGGTCGATAGACTGCGCTATAGTGAACTGGTTATTTTTTAATTAATATACCATGCGGTACACTAATTAGAATTACCCCCATAAAACAATGACCATTTTTATTTTTTTGGAAAAAAATGTGCAAATTCCCGTAGGACGTCCTAAAGATCTCGAAAAGCGCCGGCGGATTCTGGATGCGGCCAAACACCTGTTTTTGCAGCATGGCTATCATGGTTCCAGCATGAACCAGATTGCGCAGGCTGCGGGCGTGACCAAGCTGACGGTATATAACCATTTTCAGGACAAAGCCACACTGTTTACCTGCGCGATTGAAGATACCTGTGAGCATCTGATTCCAGTCAGTCCAACGACACTGCTGCATGCCGAGAGCAATTTTCGTGATGCGTTGCATGAGGCCTGTATATTGTCGATGAATATGGTCAATCTGCCGGAAGCGATTAAACTGGATTTACTGCTGATGGAACTGGCTTCCGAGCAAAGCCCTTTAACCCAACAATTTTTTAATGCCTCACATCTGCGATTAAGCCAGCTCTGGCAAGAGTTCTTTCATCTGGCCCAGAGCTATCATTTTATTCAGCAAGATGATCCATTGCGTCAAACTGAACTGATACTCTCGCTGCTGTTTGGTAACCGACATCAGAAAGTTCTGCTGGGTGTGTTTCCCGTACCTGCCTTAGAACAACAGCAAATAATTATTCAAGACGCTATTCATATTTTCTTATTGCGCTATGCCGCCTAAACTGCCAATTTGTAATTAGATTCATACAAATTGGCATTTACCTTGCTATTTTATAGGCAGGTCGTGTCCGACTTTTGTCTGTAACGGGCTTGGAATGCTTTCCAAGCGCGGTATAGTCAGGAAATGCAACAGAGGGAATATAAAAATGGCTCAACAAATTGATGCACCACTACGCGAAGACGTACGTTTACTGGGCAATCTGCTCGGCGAAACCTTAAAGCTACATGCGGGGCAGGATTTGTTTAATCAGGTGGAACAGATTCGGGCGCTTTCCAAAGGTGCTCGCGACGGCCAGCTAGAAGCAGAAAAACAACTCGAACAGCTATTTCTCAGTCTGGAAGATGATGAAATCCTTCCGCTTACCCGTGCCTTTACCCACTTCCTGAACTTTGCCAATATTGCCGAGCAATATCACGTGGTCCGTCGTCGCCGTCAAAGCGAATTTGATGAAACTGCGGAATCGCCAAATCCCCTGGTTCCCCTATTTGAAAAATTTAAACAGCAAGAAATTTCCGCTGAAAGCCTATATCAGCAGATCTGTGAACTGAAAATTGAACTGGTACTGACTGCGCATCCGACTGAAGTCAGCCGCCGCACCCTGATTCAAAAATATGATGGTATCAATGACTGTCTGTCCAAATGCGACCAGCAGAAACTCACCCCGCGTGAACGCCAAGCTGTTTTGGCCGAACTGAAACAGCTGATCACGTCTGCCTGGCAGACTGATGAAATCCGTCAGCATCGTCCGACACCAGTCGATGAAGCCAAATGGGGCTTTACTACCATTGAACAGACCTTATGGAATGCAGTACCAAAATTCATCCGAGAACTGGATGGCATGGTACAGGAACAGTGCGGTCAGTCATTACCGCTCAGTGTTGCGCCAGTGCGTTTTGCTTCCTGGATGGGGGGTGACCGTGACGGTAATCCGAATGTGACCCATCACATCACTCAGGAAGTACTATGGCTGTCACGCTGGAAAGCTGCTGATCTGTATTTACGTGATATTGAAGATCTGCGCTGGGAACTGTCGATCCAGCAATGCAGTGAAGAACTGCAACAGGCGCTGGGCAGCTCACATCCGGAACCTTATCGTGAATATCTCCGTGACACCCGTGAACGCCTGAAAGCAACACGTCACTGGCTGGCAGAAAAACTGCATGGCAATGATGCCGATGACAGCCAGGTAATTAAAACCAAAGATGAGTTATTACAGCCTTTATTGCTGTGCTATCGCTCGCTGCTAGCGTGCAATCTGCCAGAAATTGCCAATGGCAAACTGCTGGACTTTATTTACCGTGTGAACAGTTTCGGTATTGAATTGCTGAAACTGGATATCCGTCAGGAATCTGGCCGTCACCGTCAGGCGATCTCTGCGATTACGGAGTATCTTGGCTTAGGTAATTTTGAAACCTGGACTGAACAGGCACGTCAAAATTTCTTATTACAGGAACTGCAAAGCAAGCGTCCGTTATTACCAAAATACCTCAATGAACCGGCAGGCAGCCTGATTGAGCATCCGGATGTGCAGGAAGTCTTCGCGACCATGCGTACGCTGGCAGAACAGCCAAGTGAATCACTCGGTGCCTATATCATTTCGATGGCGGAATATCCAAGTGATGTACTGGCGGTTTTATTGCTGCAAAAAGAAGCAGGTATCAAGCAGGCTTTACGTGTAGTGCCTCTCTTTGAAACTTTGAAAGATCTCGACGGCGCAGCCAGTACCATGTCGACCCTGTTCAATATGCACTGGTATAAACAGCATATTCAGGGCAAGCATGAAGTCATGATTGGCTATTCAGATTCAGCCAAGGATGCCGGTTTTATGTCTGCCAACTGGGCGCAATACCGTGCCCAAGAGGAACTGACGGCTGTTGCCAAACAGCATGGTATCCAGCTGACGCTGTTCCACGGCCGTGGTGGTTCGATCAGCCGAGGGGGAGCTCCAACGCAACAGGCCCTGTTCTCACAACCGCCCGGCTCGATCTCGGGTGCGATTCGTGTCACTGAACAGGGTGAGATGATCCGCTTCAAGTTCGGTCTGGAAGGCATCGCGCTACAAAACCTGGAGATCTATACCGCGGCAACACTGGAAGCAACGCTATTGCCGCCACCTGTGCCGAAAACAGAATGGCGTGACCTGATGCATCAGATGACCGATTTATCGGTACAGGTCTATCGCCAGACAGTCCGTGAAAATCCCCACTTTGTGAAATACCTGCGTACCGTTACTCCTGAGCTGGAACTGCAAATGCTGCCCTTAGGTTCACGTCCAGCGAAACGTAAAGTAAGTGGCGGGATTGAATCTTTACGTGCAATTCCATGGGTGTTTGCCTGGACCCAGATCCGTTTGATGCTACCTGCCTGGCTCGGTACGGGTGCTGCATTAAATGAGGTACTGGATCAGGGTCAACGTGCCACACTCGATGAAATGCTAGCGCAGTGGCCATATTTCCAGACCCTGATTGATATGCTGGAAATGGTCCTGTCCAAAGCAGATGGTGATGTGGCATTGTATTATGAGTCACACTTGACTCATGATCCCGACCTGAAAGTATTGGGTGAGGAACTGCGTCAACGTCTGAAAGATGCAGTACAAACGCTACTGACTTTAAAAGGTGAATCAAAACTGCTGACCAGTAACGATGTGCTGGATCAATCAATGCGTGTGCGTAAGCCCTATTTACTACCGCTGCACTTGTTACAGGCCGAACTGATGAAACGCCGTCGTCTGTATCTGGCAGAGCAAAATGCTGAACACACCCCGGTAGATCATGCCTTAATGGTAAGTATTGCCGGAATTGCCGCTGGTTTACGTAATACGGGCTAAGTAATTTTTAATCATGAAGAAGCACATCTCCATGATGTGCTTTTTTATTGATCAGTCAATAGCCAAAAAAGCTTTCTTTTATATATCACATTAGATTTATTTATAGATCATCCCAAGAAGTAGCTGATGAATTAATCTACTGATTTCACTTTATTTTTAAACCACTTTACTTTTACCACACGGTAAAATCTCAAATAAAGTCATAGAATTAATTTGAACAAAAATTTTGTTTTGGTAATTAAATCTTCGAAAGAACAAGAGTATGATGTGCTCAATTTATCTTTTGAGTGCTCATTTTATGTCCAGTTGGTTTCCCAAATGGCGCCCTTATGAGGGCAGTATCGATGCACGACCAGTAGGTACCGCAGAGTATTTACCACCCGCACAAACTGTAATTCTGGGTGTACAACACGCTTTTGCAATGTTTGGTGCCACTGTACTGGCACCGTTTTTAATGGGCTTTGATCCAAACCTGGCAATCTTAATGTCAGGGATCTGTACCATTCTGTTCTTTATAATGACAGGTGGCCGAGTTCCAAGTTATTTAGGTTCAAGCTTTGCCTTCATTGGTGTGGTGATTGCGGCAACCGGTTATGCCGGTGGTGGTGGCCTCAATCCGAATATTGGCGTTGCAGCAGGCGGGATTATTGCCTGTGGTATCTTCTATGCCTTGATGGGTTTTCTGGTCATGGCGACAGGGACCCGCTGGATTGAGAAACTGATGCCACCAGTCGTCACTGGTGCGGTGGTCATGATCATTGGCTTGAACCTGGCTCCTGTGACTGTAAAAAGCGTGATGGGCAATACCTTTAATATGTGGATGTCTTTGGTCACAGTATTGTGTATGGGTTCAATTGCCGTATTCACTCGTGGCTTACTGCAACGTCTATTATTATTAGTCGGTCTATTGTTAGCGTATCTGATCTATTTCGTGCTCAGCAATGTCATGGGTTATGGCACTGCGATTAATTTCCTGCCAATTCAGCAAGCTGCCTGGTTTGGTTTACCGACCTTCCATGCGCCGACTTTTGAATTGAATGCCATGCTGATTATTGCACCGATTGCCTTGATTCTGGTCGCTGAAAACCTTGGGCATATTAAAGCAGTGGGCGCAATGACTGGAGAAAACCTGGATCCGCATATCGGTAAAGCCTTTGTTGCGGATGGTGTTGCGACTACGTTAGCAGGTGGTGTTGGTGCTCCGGGGATGACCACGTATGGTGAAAACATCGGTGTTATGGCTGTGACCCGTGTCTACTCCACCATTATCTTTGCCGTAGCCGGTGTGTTTGCAGTCTTCCTTGGCCTATCACCGAAGTTTGGTGCAATTATTCATACCATTCCAACTGCGATTCTAACTGGTGCTTCGATTGTAGTCTTTGGTTTGATCACCATTGCCGGTGCAAAAATCTGGATTGAAAATAAAGTCGACTTCTCACAAAACAAAAATCTGATGGTTGCGGCTGTGACCATTATTTTAGGTACGGGTGACTTTGCCCTGACCTTTGGTGATTTCAACTTGGGCGGAATTGGTACTGCAACATTCGCAGCCTTATTCCTGAACTGGTTCTTCAGCCTGGTCGATAAAAAATAGATTCCAAATAATTAATTTAATAGCAGCCGCTAAGGCTGCTTTTTTTATGTCAGAAGAATTGTTTAAGATAGGTGGATTCTTTGCAATGAGCATCCTGTAGATGCGTCTGGATTTATTTGATTTACAGCTGTTTTTAAATATTGTTGAAACTGGCAGCCTGACCAGGGGTGCCGAATACTCGTCAATTTCCTTGCAAGCTGCCAGTGAAAGGATTAAAAAACTGGAACAGCACTATCAGGTCAACCTGTTCATCCGTCATTCTGGCGGAGTAAAACTCACTTTTGCCGGACAGGTCTTCGCTGAACATGCTCAAGCCATCCTGCAACAGGGACAACAGCTGTCACGAGCTATGGCAGTTTTTAGTGAAGGACAGCATTCTAATATTAGCTTGTGGTGTAACTCATCGGCACAAAGTGAATATCTTCCCCTGTTGCTACCCAAGTATCTGGTCAATAACCCCAATATCCAGATTGATCTAAAAGAAGCAGAGAGCAATGACATCATTGCAGCATTGACCAATGGCACTGCCAAACTCGGTTTAATTTCCAGCTTCTTTGCTGCTCCACAGTTGCAAACCCTGGAATTTTCAGATGATCCTTTGGTGCTAATCTGTCCGGAACAGCATGATCTAAGTACCGGCAAGGCATTGAAATTAGGGGACTGTCTGAATTATCCCTTTGTGGGTTTAATGCAATATCACTCCTTACAACAGTCCATTGAAACCCAGGCCAGATTACTCCACTGCGAAATCCAATACCGCTTACGCTTACCGAATTTTGCCGCCATTGCTCAGGTGGTTGCGAATGGTGTTGGCATTGCCATCATGCCGCAACGTGCTGCGCAACGTTTGGCCAAGCTCTATGCATTTAAGCAAATCCAGTTGACTGGAGATTGGGCTAACCGCAAGTTACTGTTAGCTGCGAAAAATTTTGATGAACTAAGTATTGCCTATCAACATTTTAGCCAGTTTTTACTTTCTGCCGAGATTCAGAAAGTCTTGGATTAAATCCAGCCGAACTGGTGCAGTATCATATAACTGCCCAAAGCAATCAGACCGATAAAAAATACAGTACGAAATTTCTGCTCAGGAATGCGATAGCGAATTTTCTTACCCAACCACATGCCGATGAGCGCAGGAACTAAAGCAATTACCGACATGACATAATCGATCGGAATGTCTTCCACAGGATTTTGATGCAGGAAGATCGCCAGACACAAAGTCGAGGTGGTAAAGGCTAAGCCTAAAGCCTGTACCAGATCATCACGTTTTAAATGTAAAGTCTGTAGATAAGGGACAACCGGAATCACCACGACCCCTGTGGCAACGGTTAAAGCACCACCGAGATAACCCATGAGTGGAGACAGCCAGCTCTCATGCCGGCTTAAATCCGGCATCTTTTTCGCAAATAAGCCATACAGCCCGTATAAAGCCAACATCCCGCCCAACAGAGCTTCGCTGTGAAATTCAGAATGTCCCAGGGTCGGGAAAACACTCCACACTGAACCGACGATGATGCCTAGCAACAGCAGCCAAAAACGGCGTATCAGCTGTAACACATGACCTTCAGCAAAGAGTTGCCAGAAATTGGTCAGCATGGAGGGAATGATCAGTAAAGTTGCCGCTTGAAAGGGACTCATAAAAATAGTCAGTAAACCCATAGAAACCGCGGGTAAACCTAAACCAATCGTACCTTTAATCAGACCTGCCAAGGTAAAAATGGCAATAACGAAAGCAATCATCTGATGATCCCAAATTTATTTAGGACCATGCTATAAAAATTACTACCAAAGAAAAATCAGGTTTTTAAGGATACAGCCTCAAGCAAACCTTGAGGCTCAAGATGTACTTTGCTGGAAAGCATCAGATTGACCAGCACAGATTTTAAATAAAGGGCGCTTAAGGACGAAATTCTTTCAGTTCGCGCTGAATAAAATGCTGAAACATTTCCCGATACAGGTGCTCGATAAACACTGGATCAATGCCCTGTTTTTGAGCTTGGGCTTTGACATTTTCGACAACTTGCTCCATCCGTTCCGGAGATTGCAGGTCAGTTTCAGTTTTTTTGAAACGGGTGGTTTGGTCTACATAAAACTGGCGCGCAGCAATCAGCTCAACCAAAGCTGTATCAATCGCGTCAATCTGCTCACGTGCATGTTGTAATGATTCAGCTTTTACTTTGTTCATGTTTATTCAGTTCACTTTCAGTTTGATTATCACTCTTATACTTTTCTTCTAACACATTACTGAAAATACTTTCAATCATCCAGACACGATATAAACTATTAAATACAAAACTTTGATTATCAATCCGAAGTTCCAGCACCGGCAAGTTGGGCTGAGACTTCATTTCACAGAGCATATCATTGTCTTTAAGCTTGGCCTGAATATCTTCTTCGGTCAGCTGCCCAATTCCCAGTTCCTGCTGTAAGATATTGAAATGTGAGGTATAACTCAAGTCACGTCCACGCGTCCAAACCGCCTGCAAAATCCGGTACATCGCATCCACCCGCCCTTCTTCCGGGCAGCTGTAATACAGCTGTGCCATCGGCAAAATGCTTTGTACCGTCGGTCGGCAAAATGGGGTAAATTCGACTTCAGTCCTTTTTGACAGGCGCGTTGCCAGTCCCCAGTCAAAGCCATCACGGCCACGATAAGACAGCGGATAGACATTCAGATGGATATTATAAAAATCAGCCAGTTCTTCCTTAATATAGGCCAGCAACAGCCAGGAAATTGGATCTTCCAGGGCAATATACAGATCCAGTTCCGGATCTAAGCCCTGAATTTCATTCAGTTCTTCAGCATCACTGATCAGGTGCTCACGCCATTCAATATGATTGATCAGGAAGATTGGATTACCCGTCAGTAATTTTTGCTGTTTCAGACGGCGGGTTAAACGCAGCAGATCATCTACCGCATGATACTGACGGCCACCGAAATCAAAATAGCTGGCCAAAACCGGGGTTGTGTCAAAGACCCGTTCAGAAAAATCCTGTGGCTGATGATGGCGACTGGCCATGGTATGCAAGGTACGCAGTTTGCCATACTGCTTTTGCCACAGCATATGAAAGATATCTTCCAGCAGATAAAGAAAATCCTGGCCACGCAATGGTGTTCGGCGCAGAATGGTTTCGGCCTGTTTTAAGGCTTCTGCAGTGGGTAATTCTGGTGTTTCATGAAAGCTGAAACGATGCTGTCTGGAGAGGATTTTGGCATCATTAATACAGTAATTTTGCCATTCTTCAAAAGACATCTGATTCGGTATTTCACCACGTTGACTCGAAATTACCACCTTCAACGGTTTTAATTCCGGACTCAGGATCTCTTCCAGTTGTGGTAACAGCTGCACTGCCAGATAGCTATACACATCATCCAGACGCAGATAAATCGTTAAGCCATCTTCAGCAGATAGCACCGCCTGGCGGGTTGGCTTTTGATAAAACCAACTCGATCGGATTGGATCGAACCAACGGCGTAACAGGGACATGAGATCAGCCTCAGTAGAGAACAACGCAGCAGATGACAGCGTCTAACTGCTACAGGATACTATCTTTTTCACCAGAATAGCAGATCACCTGGATCTGCTGTATGTGAAAAAACTTATATCAATTCAAGACAAAATGATCAATGTTTACAGAGCGTTTAGATCTCGAGATTTAGGTCAGTCACTGCCCCGGTTTCTGCACCAGAGGTCAGTTTGGCAAACTTGGCTAATGCTCCATGCGTGTAATTCGGTTTTGGTTTAATCCAGGCGGCCTGACGTGCAGCGATTTCCTCATCCGAGACATGCCAGGTCATTTCACGGGTTTCGGCATTGATCGAAATCTCATCACCATTTTGTACCAGACCGATCGGTCCACCTTCATAGGCTTCAGGGGTGACATGACCAATCACAAACCCATGACTACCACCGGAGAATCGACCATCGGTAATCAGTGCTACGGAATCCCCTAAGCCTTTACCGATAATCGCTGAGGTCGGTTTCAGCATTTCTGGCATGCCTGGTCCACCTTTAGGACCAACACCGCGAATCACCACCACTTCACCCGGCTGAACTTCACCATCCAGAATCCCGCGCATGGCACCCTGCTCACCCTCAAAGACCCGTGCTGGTCCTTTGAAGTAAAGACCTTCCTTACCGGTAATTTTCGCCACGGCGCCTTTTGGTGACAGGTTACCTTTCATAATGATCAGATGTGAATCTTTTTTCACCGGCTTGTCAAAAGATAAAATGATCTGCTGACCTTCCGGATAATCTTTTACATCGGCCAGGTTTTCTGCCAGCGTCTTACCTGTGACCGTTAAACAGGACCCATCCAGCATGCCGGCATCCAGCATGCGCTTCATCAGTGGCTGGATTCCACCTATAGCAATCAGCTCCGACATCAGATATTTACCCGATGGACGTACATCAGCGACTACAGGAATGTCTTTACCAATCCGAACAAAGTCATCCAGACTGAGATCTACACCTGCGGTATGCGCCATAGCCAGCAGATGGAGTACACCATTGGTCGAACCACCCAAAGCAATCAGCACTTTAATTGAATTTTCGAATGCCGCCTTGGTCATGATGTCACGTGGCTTAATATCCAAACGTAACAGATTCATCACGGCTTCACCGGCACGGGCACAGTCGATCTGCTTGTCTTCAGACACAGCTTCCTGTGCAGAAGAACCCGGCAGGCTCATACCGAGTGCTTCAATCGCAGAAGCCATAGAATTCGCGGTATACATTCCGCCACAAGAACCCGGACCCGGCAAAGCCACTTCTTCAATATGCTTGACCTGAATCGCATTGATTTCACCTTTGGCATGCTGTCCGACTGCTTCAAATACGGAAATCATGTCGGTATGACCTTCGCCCGGTTTGATGGTACCGCCATAAATAAACAGACCTGGACGGTTTAGACGTGCCAATCCCATGATGCAGCCCGGCATATTTTTATCACAGCCACCAATGGCAATTACGCCATCATAGGCCTGACAGCCGACCACTGCTTCAATCGAATCCGCAATGATTTCACGGGACAGCAAGGAATATTTCATACCTTCGGTACCATTAGAAATCCCGTCGGAAATGGTAATGGTATTGAAGATAATGCCCTTACCTCCCGCAGCACTCACACCCTGCTCGACTGTACGTGCCAAGCCATCAATATGCATATTGCAAGGCGTGACATTGGCCCAGGTCGAAGCAATGCCAATAAAAGGACGAGTAAAGTCTTCATCCTGAAAACCCGTGGCACGCATCATGGAACGGGCGGGTGCATTTTCAATCCCTTCATAAACGGGCGCGGAATGTTCTCGGATATTGTCTTTACTCATCTTGTTTTGTCCTGGATGTAATTCTTGTGAAGCCTGAAAGCTGTCTAGGTTTTATCCGATTGTATAGAAAGCCGTGTCGACATAAAAGTAAGACTCTGTGTATCACCTAAGTCTGTTTTTTTCGTACTCTAGACGCATGAGTAAGAGCGATATCAATATCGCTGCTTTGCACTCATCTTAAAGCAATGCTTTAAACTTGTTCAGGAAATAGAGTCAGCGCGACAAAAGCATTTTTTTACTTTTGCGCTATCAAAAGTAAAAGTCTGCCTATGCAAAAATTATTAAAAACCCTAAAAGTGATTTGAGGCAGAGAATTATCAAACAATCAGACTAGCATTTGCAGTGCAATATCAGGGGGTTGCCATACGACCCGACTCGGACTTTTAAAGCCGAGTCTTTTTCTTGGACGATGGTTCAAATGTTAGAGAACTGAGATAGATTCATTCACATAGTCATTCAAATCACTGCCTGGCGCATTTTTAATATATGTGCTTAATTCAACTGATGAAGATCAAGTTCTTCATTGGATGCCAAGATCACAGATCCAAGAATCGGAGCTCCCAAAATTACAGGAACAGCTAAAATCCAGAATACGACGGTGTAATGTGGATCAAAGAAAAATTGAATACTAAGTGCGGCTAAAATCATAATGAGCACTAAAATTACGACAAAGCGGCTAATAAATTTCATTGACATGCGTGTAATCACTTTTGCATTGATACTGTATTTTTACTATACACCTACTTTTATTAAGCCTTTATTGGTTTTAAATATCTAAAGTACTGCCATGATTGCTTTTATGAAAGTTCACGTGATTTACCCAACCTTAAATATCTAAGAAATAAAAAAAGCACCCCATCTGGAGTGCTTTTTTGTGCTATAAAAATTTACAGCTTAGATATCACGTACTGCACCTTTCGCAGCACTCGTGGTGTGCATTGCATAGGCTTTCAAGGCTTTAGAAATCTTGCGTGGACGCTCTTCCGCAGGCTTCCAACCTTTGGCTTCTTGCGCTGCACGACGTTCTGCCATTACAGCGTCCTCAACAGCCAGGTGAATCGTACGATTCGGAATATCGATTTCGATACGGTCGCCATCTTCAACCAGACCAATCGCACCACCTTCCGCAGCTTCTGGTGACACGTGACCAATTGAAAGACCTGATGAACCACCCGAGAAACGACCATCTGTTACAAGTGCACAGTCTTTCCCTAAACCTTTTGATTTCAGGTAGCTGGTTGGATACAACATTTCTTGCATACCTGGGCCACCACGTGGGCCTTCGTAACGAATTACAACCACATCGCCGGCCGTGATTTTACCGCCCAAGATCGCTTCAACTGCTGAATCCTGGCTTTCAAATACACGTGCTGTACCGTTGAACTTCAAGATCGACTCATCTACACCAGCCGTTTTTACAATACAGCCATCTAGTGCGATGTTGCCATAAAGTACTGCCAGACCGCCGTCTTTAGAGAAGGCATGTTCGGCATTGCGGATCACACCATTTTCACGGTCACCATCTAAACGTGAGTAGTAGCGGTCTTGTGAGAATGCGGTTTGTGTTGGTACACCGCCCGGTGCTGATTTAAAGAAGGTATACACTTCTTCATCTTCAGTACGGATAATGTCCCATTTATCCAAGGCATCTTTTAAAGTTGCTTCATGGACGGTGGGTACAGAGGTATCCAACAAGCCTGCGCGATCCAGTTCACCCAAGATCGACATGATGCCACCAGCGCGGTGTACATCTTCCATATGTACGTCCTGCTTTGCAGGTGCAACTTTACACAGGACTGGCACTTTACGAGACAGACGGTCAATGTCATTCATGGTGAAATCAACACCAGCTTCATGAGCAGCTGCCAATAAGTGAAGTACCGTATTGGTTGAACCGCCCATCGCGATATCTAAAGTCATAGCATTTTCATACGATGCTTTGGTTGCGATATTGCGTGGCAGCAAGCTGTAATCATTTTGCTCGTAGTGACGTTTGGTGATCTCTACGATGAGTTGACCTGCTTTTTCGAATAACTTTTTACGGTTTGCATGTGTAGCAAGTGTTGAACCATTACCTGGTAAAGACAGACCCAATGCTTCAGTTAAGCAGTTCATTGAGTTCGCTGTGAACATACCAGAACATGAACCACAAGTTGGACATGCAGAACGTTCATATGCTGCAACTTCTTCATCAGTGAAGCTATCATCTGCTGCAACCACCATGGCATCAACAAGGTCAATCGCGTGTTCATTACCACGGATTTTCACTTTACCGGCTTCCATTGGGCCGCCTGACACGAATACGACTGGAATGTTCAGGCGCATTGCCGCCATCAGCATCCCCGGTGTGATTTTGTCACAGTTCGAGATACAGACCATCGCGTCAGCACAGTGTGCATTCACCATGTACTCAACCGAGTCCGCGATCAGGTCACGTGAAGGCAGTGAATACAACATGCCATCATGACCCATCGCGATACCATCATCCACAGCAATGGTATTAAATTCTTTTGCTACGCCGCCTGCTTGTTCAATCTGACGCGCCACCAATTGACCGAGGTCTTTAAGATGTACGTGGCCCGGAACGAACTGGGTAAATGAGTTGACCACTGCAATAATTGGCTTGCCGAAGTCTTCATCCTTCATACCAGTGGCGCGCCATAAGCCACGCGCACCCGCCATGTTTCTTCCGTGTGTCGATGTTTTTGAACGATAGTCAGGCATTGTGTTATTCCAACAAAGGTTGTGCTTGAGATGAATGAGTTCATTCACTCTGGCGAAATCTGTCTGATCGAGAGCATGAAATCAGTCGAAAATTGAACATATCATACACCAAGTTACACGGCGGATCAGGCGCTTATCGATGTGACAGGATGGGATATGCTCAGAGCAGTTTCAGTACGTACACGATTAAAATCTTTTATTAAAAACTACTATACCGCTATCGTTCCAGTTTAAATACAAAACTTTCATGAATATTTTTTACAATTTGCATGAGTTTTTTTTATATGAAATTTGAGTGATTTATCACGGTAATGGGCAGTGCTGAGCTTTAAGCTTTTACTGAATTAGGCTGCGAATTGCCTTATGCCTTATAATGCCTTTAAGTTTATTTGGAATTTCATCCGTGAAAATCATTTTTGCAGGCACACCAGAATTTGCAGCCACTGCATTGGCTGCGCTGCTAAAAACCGACCATGAGATTGTGGCGGTGTATACCCAGCCGGACCGTAAAGCGGGTCGTGGCCAAAAACTCACTGCATCTGCGGTTAAACAGCTGGCACTGGAACACAATATTCCGGTCTATCAACCGCTACACTTTAAATCTTCAACAGATGAAGGTCTGGCAGCTCAAGCTGAGTTAAAAGCCTTAAATGCGGATGTCATGGTAGTGGCAGCTTATGGTCTGATCCTGCCGCAAGTGGTATTAGATACACCGAAATATGGCTGTCTGAATATTCACGGTTCATTACTGCCGCGATGGCGTGGTGCCGCACCGATCCAGCGTGCCATCGCTACGGGTGATGCCGAGACTGGTGTGACCATTATGAAAATGGCGGCTGGTCTGGATACTGGCGACATGATGTATAAAACCATCTGCCCGATTGAGCCACAAGACACCTCTGCTTCTTTGCATGACAAGCTGGCTCAGCAAGGTGCTGAAGCAACAGTCAAAGTGCTGGAATCAGAAGAATCTCTACAGCACTATCTTGATCACCGCGAAGTGCAGGATGAAGCGCTTACGGTTTATGCACATAAATTGTCCAAGGCAGAAGCTAAAATTGATTGGACTCAGGATGCGGTCACGATTGACCGCAATATCCGTGCATTTAATCCATGGCCTGTGGCATTTACGCCTATTGATGAAACAAATAACCTGCGCGTTTGGGGTTCTTTGTTATCTCATGAAAATGCGGAAGGCAAGGCACCTGGAACTATCCTCGCGCTAGATAAAAATGGCGTACATGTGGCTTGTGGTGATCAAAAAGCTATTTGCCTGACCTCACTGCAGTGGCCGGGCGGTAAAGCGCTGAATCCGGTTCAAATTAATCAAACCCAAAAATTACATGTAGGACAAATACTGGCATGAGTCATTACGAAGCTGGCACATCGCACCTGAACTTACGTGCCCAGGTGATTCGCACCCTGCTCGCGGTACAGCAAGGGCAATCGCTTGCCAGTGTTTTGCCACAACATCTTGGCAAAGTGGCAGAGCGTGACCGTGCTCTATTCCATGAACTGGTTCTTGGGACACTGCGTCAGTGGTATGCGCTGAAAAGCGTGACCCTACCATTACTGGTGAAACCGATTAACAATAATACGGTCGAAACCTGTCTCTATGTTGGTCTGTACCAGCTACTGGAAACCCGGATTGCGCCGCATGCCGCAATTTCTGAGACCGTAACGGCGGTTAAACAGCTCGGTTATCAGGCTTTAAGTGGTGTAGTGAATGCCATCTTGCGTCGTGTTTCACGTGAAACACCTGAATTCCAGGCAGTATTAAAACAGGCGCATGGTTCGCCAAGCTGGTTATATAAACGCTTAAAGAAAGACTGGCCTGAACAGCTACTGGAACTTAGCACTGAACTGAAGCAGGTGGCCCCACTGACCTTACGCGTCAATGAACGTCAGGTAAGCCGTGATGAGTACTTAGAAATTCTGGAAGAGCATGATATTACTGCGCATGCCTGCAGTATTTCTGAAGTGGGTATCGTGCTGGATGAGAGTGTCCATATACCGCACCTGCCCGGCTTCGATGTCGGTGGTTTCTCGGTACAGGATGAGCATGCCCAACTCTGTGCCACTTTACTGCCCAACCTGAATAATAAATATGTCGTCGATGCCTGCGCAGCACCGGGCGGCAAGACTGCACATATACTAGAAAAATACAGTCCTAAAAAGCTGATTGCACTGGATCAGGATGCCAAACGTCTATTGCGCGTCCAGGAAAACCTGGAACGTCTGCTACTTGAAGGTGAGCATGTAGAAATCGTTACTGCTGATGCGATCAGCTGGCAGGCAGCTGAGCAGCCGGACTGTATCGTACTGGATGCACCCTGCTCAGCGATTGGTGTGATGCGTCGTCATCCAGATATTCGCCTGCTGCGTCAATCCACTGATATTGCCCAGACGGTGGAACTGCAAAAACTGATTCTGGAAAATATGTGGCAGCAGCTGAAAGTTGGCGGTACTTTGCTTTATATCACCTGTTCGATTCTAAAAGCAGAAAATGAACAGCAGATGGTCGAGTTCTTTACTACCCATGCGGATGCCAAAGAAATCAAGATCGAAGCGAATTGGGGTATTGAGCAGATTCATGGTCGTCAGCTGTTACCGAAAGCGGGTCAAGGCGATGGTTTCTTCTATTGCCGAATCGAAAAAACAACTTAAATAGTTGTTTGAAGAAAAAGGTAGCTTCGGCTGCCTTTTTTTATTCTAAATTTATTGGAGAAATTTGAAAATTACCAGACTGCTGGCAAGGGCCGCCATCCCACTAATCAGGCCATAAACCGTTTCGTGACCTTTGGAATAACGCTTGGCGGTTGGCAACATTTCATCCAGGGCCAGATAGACCATCACGCCACCGATCAGACCGAAAATGATGCCATAGATGGTGGTATTCAGATACGGTGCCAGAATGAAGTAGCCCAATGCGGCTCCCAAAGGTTCCGCCAGACCAGAAACCAAACTGGCGAGCAATGCATAGGATTGCCGATGTGTCGCCATATATACCGGTAAAGCAATCGCTACACCTTCCGGGATATTGTGAATCGCAATCGCTACCGCCAACGGCGCACCCAGCATCGGGCTTTCCAGGGTTGCAAAAAAGGTCGCCATGCCTTCCGGCAAATTATGTGCAGTGATGGCAAATAAAGTGAGCAAGCCGGTACGTAGTAACTGTTCCTGCCCTAGGTCCTGGGTATTATTTTTTTCTAGGGTCTCATGCGGATTGGGGACCAAATGATCCAGTAACAGCACCAAGACTGCACCCAGTAATAAAGTCAAGGTTCCCCAGGCATACCCTATTTTCGCGCCATACGCCACGCTAAAAGAATCAATAGATTTGGTCAGAATCTCAGTAAGAGATACATAAATCATCGCTCCAGCAGCAAAGGCCAGACCGAAGGACATGACACGCAGGTTGGGTTTTTTTAAAAATAACACCAGTCCCCCACCCACCACGGTGGCCAAGCCGGCAAATAGAGTTACGGCAAAGGCTGTATAGACTTGTGCATCAGTAACGGAAGCAATACCCATAAGTCAGCCATTAAAAAAAGTCATTATCAACAAAGATGATAATGACTTTCATTTACAGCAACAATCAGTTTATGTGAAGATTGTTAGTCTTCTGGTTCTTCCGGATTTTTTGCCAGATGAATCACAGAGAATATTAGCCCCCCCCATAATAAAACGATGGAGAAAATCATCATGATTAATGCAGATGTATTCATATTGGTTCTCCTAACTATGACGGTCTTTAACTAGACTGAGCAGAATGGCGCCCAGAATAAAGAATGCAAGGGTGCCCCCACCAATCGTCCATAACGTACTTGCAGGATAACCACCATAGCCTTCAGCCATGATTGATTTCAGGGTTAAACCCAATGCCAGCAATAATGACAAAGGCGTGATCACTGTCAGCATGAACTTCCAGCTGGCACCAAGTTTCACACTGGCAAATTCATTGACATGCATTTCCAGCTGTTTCATCACTGGGCGGCGGAACCAGGACAATAAAATAATCGATAACAGGCCACCACCGACAATACCGATGTTATTGGCAAAGTAGTCAATAATGTCGACAAATGTAATGGCACTATGGGTCGAGAAGATCAAAGTCGATACCACTGCTGAACCACCGGCAATAATCGTCACGGACTTGTTCTTTGACCAGCCCAGCTTGTCCTGGAATGCCGCAATTGGCACCTGCAGGATACTGACCATGGAGGTAATACCCGCCACTGTTAATGACGCAAAGAATAGGAAGCCGAACAGATCTCCACCTGCACCTAAACTGGAAATGATTTTCGGGAAGGCAATAAAGGCCAGACCGATACCACCAGATACTACATCTTCAACTTTCGCACCTGAGCTGAATGCCATGAAACCAAGTGCTGCAAAGACACCAATACCCGCTAGAATTTCAAAAGACGAGTTCGCCAATGCCACCACGATACCTGAACCGGTCAGGTTGGTTTTACGTTTCAAGTAAGATGCATAAGTCAACATGATCCCGAAACCCACCGAAAGTGAGAAGAAGATGTGACCAAAAGCTGCCAGCCAGACTTTATAATTAGTCATGGCTTCCCAGTTTGGAGTAAAGAAGGCATTTAAGCCATCGACTGCACCAGGTAAACGTACCGCCTGAATCACCAGGATCGTGAATAAAATCACCAGTAATGGCATAAAGATTTTATTCGCCAGTTCCACCCCACGGCGTACTCCACCATAAAGGATCAGCATCACCGCTGCCCAAACGACTACCAGACCAAAAAACAGTACCGGAACAAAACCGAAGGTCAGGCCTTCACCATTTTGCAGATAGGTATTGAAGAAAAAGCCTTGAGTATCGGTTCCCCACTGTTGTCCGAAGGAATAGAACATATAACTGCCAGCCCAGGACAATACGCTGACATAATAAATCCCGATGATCAGGGTCACCATCACCTGCCACCAACCCAGAGATTCTGCATTCATGAGTTTTTTATAGGCCATCGGTGGTGCTTTGCGGAACTTGTGTCCAACTGCATAATCTAAAAACAATAATGGCAAACCTGCTGCGAAAATCGCAATCAGATAAGGAATCAGGAATGCGCCTCCGCCATTTTCATAGGCAACGTATGGAAAGCGCCAAATATTCCCTAACCCTACTGCAGAGCCAATCGCTGCAATAATAAATCCTGATCGTGCCGACCAATTCTCTCGAGTATCTGTCATAGAACACCTAAACCTTAGGTCTCTTTAGATGCTGCTTATTGTGGTTATCGCGCGAGCAAAAAAAGTACCAATAAAAATAATTCTGGGTGCTTCAATTGGAGCATTGCTTTGTGAGCTTCAGCTTCTAAATCAGCCAACGGTCTAGCATGTCAAATCCTGGATAAAGCATCTTGCCCACACTGTCCGTGTATATGGATTTAACAATACTGAGTTTTAAGTATGATTTGTGTAAATTCTGCTCCTAATATTAATTTTTTATAATATATCTTGTTCAACCGTTCAATATTTCTCCAGGGTTAGCTTGATTTATTAAGTTATAAGTGAATTAACTTTTAGGAATATATTGTTTTTTAAGTATATCTTGATGAGTTTTGACATCCTCCCCCAGCTAAAGCAAGGGGATTCCTACTGCTAGACGCTCATGCCCGAGCGCAAGAATATTCAGTGCGGAATTTACATCCCGATCCCATGAGCTACCACACTCACCACACTGCCACTCTCTTATTCCTAAACCTGCTCTACCTTTCGGACTACTGGAGCGTGAGCCACAGCACGAACAAGTTTGGGTGGTATAGGCTTCATTGACTTCTTCATACCATACCCCTGCGTTCTCGCATTTATACTTGAGCATGGTTCTTAGTGTTGTCCAACTGGCATCTAACACAGACTTGGCTAGTTTAGTTTGCGCTAATGCTTTGGCATTCACATTGCCAACGAAGATTGCTGCATGTTCTTTTACCAGTTTATGGCTGAATTGATGCAGCATGTTTTGTCTTACATTTTTAATCTTGGCGTGAATTGCTTTCACTCGTTTTTTATTTTTTGCACGTTGAGCAATACCAAGTTTTTGTTCATATTTCCGATAGATTTGAGGGGCTTTAAGTTTTACGCCATCTGAACAAGTGGCTAAATCTTTTAAACCTAAATCTATGCCAATTGAGGTTATAGCGGCGGTTTTCTCTGTTTTAGCATTGTCAACTACAAGACATACATACCAACGGCCTCGGCTATCTTCAACGAATGAGCCTGTTTTAACCCTGTATTGACTTAAACCGTAATTATCCCATAACTTGAATTGGTGTTTACCATATTGAACACAGCCATCAGCATATTTGATTGCAACCTTTTTAAACGGTATCCAACCCAGTGAGCGTCTAGCTGATTTTTTATTACTGACACGCCATTTTAGTTTTGCTTTTTTGAACTGCTTGCGTCTTGTGACCAATTCTTCTGTCACTGCCTGAATAGTTTGACTGTGCAAGTTGCATTCTTTCGATGTGCCTTTCGTGTATTTTGCAATATCGTATGCTGAAAAGAATTGTTATTTTTTTTGAAGATGTTTAAAACACAAATCATTGACATAATTCCAAACCAAATTTACTTCGGATGCTAACTGATTTAGCACCTTGCAATGTTTGTCTTTTATGCGTAATTTGAGTGTCTTCATCCAATTATTTTAACAGTATTTTTCTTAATAGTGACTATAGTACAAGTATTTAAAACGACATTTCGTGTCTTTCATGTGGTTTACTCCAGTCGCTTATATCCTCGTGCTGAACCACGAGATTTTACGCTCCAGTGGATAAAAATTATTCCTGTTCTCTTCTTATTGAATAGCTGAACTTTAAAAACTCAGATCATGAGCAAATGTGCGCATGATCTGAACACTTAAAATTTAAATCATTATTCAGGCTTTAATCACCAGCATACGTTCTTCCTGCATGTCACGAATAGCAGACTGGATGCCTTCACGCCCTAATCCCGAATCCTTTACACCGCCATACGGCATATTATCAACACGGAAGGATGGAATGTCGTTGATGATCACGCCACCGACATGCAACTGATTCCAGGCATACAGCATCTTGTTCAGGTTCTGGGTATAGACACCCGCCTGCAAACCAAAACGACTGCTGTTGATGCATTCAATCCCGGCCTCAAAATTGCTGTATTTTTCCAAGATTGCCATCGGACCAAACACTTCATCCTTATACACTTCTAGTTCATGATCAACATCTTCCAGTAGGGTTGGCTCAAACATCACGCCATCCAGCTTGCCGCCACTGAGCACTTTAGCGCCTTTCTTCACGGCTTTATCCAGCCATTTTTTCAAACGCTGGGCTTCAGCCTCCTTAATCATTGGGCCGACCAGGGTGGTGTCCAAATCTGGATCCGCTGGTTTAAGCTTTTTCAGTTTGGTTACCAGTTTTTTCTTCACCTCAGCGTAGATATCTTGATGCACCAAAATACGCTGCACGCTAATGCAGACCTGTCCGGCATGACCAAAAGCACCACCGATCAGGCGATCAATAAAGCTATCCGTGATTTCAGTATCAGGCTCGATCATTACCGCGGCATTACCACCCAGTTCCAACGTGACTTTCTTGCGCCCTGCCCGCGCTTTCATATCCCAACCGACCACATCAGAACCGGTAAAGCTGAGCATTTTGAAACGGTCATCCGTCACCAGTACATCCGCCAGTTCACGTGGACAGGGCAGTATCGAGAACGCATTTGGTGGTAAATCAGTCTCTGCCAGAATCTCAGCAATCTTTAAGGCTGACACCGGTGTCAGACTGGCAGGTTTTAAGACAAAGGGACAACCCGCTGCAATTGCAGGCGCAATCTTGTGAGCGGTCAGATTCAGCGGAAAATTAAAAGGACTGATCAGGGAGACGGCGCCAATCGGAACCTGTTTCACAAAACCCTGATAGCCCGATGCAGCCGCTGTAACTGCCAATGGCATCATACGGCCTGAATCAACCTGAGTCACGGCATCGGCGGCAATCTGGAAAGTATTGATCAGACGTTCCACTTCAGCTGCTGCAGCTTTACGTGGCTTACCCCCCTCAGCAATCAGAATCTCGGTCAACTGACCGCGAATCTCATTAAAGCGCTTCACACAGTGCAACAGGATTTTCTGTTTTTGATAAGGCTCCAGAGCCGCCATTTCCGCTTCGGCTTTGACTGCTGCTTTAATGGCTTTTTCCAGAATTTTGGCATCTGCCAATGACACACGTGCGCAAACCTTATGCGTATATTTATCCTGAACCTCCAGCCACTCTGAGGTTTCCACTGGCTTACCTGCAACATAAAGCGGATAGTCGATTACTGCTCGGGGTTTAGTCATGTTATGTCCTTTCAGGTTCACGCAATATTTCGATATATTTGATTATATGCTCAAGATCCAGTGACATGCGTTTTTAAAATGTAGACCTTGATTGAAATGGCTGAAAAGCCTGCTCTGCAATTATTCTAGATCTAGCAAAATAAAACTGAAAAATTAAGCTTAATCTGGCTAGATGGTTCCCTACTTGCTGCCATATACATTTTGAAAATTACCTATATGATGCAGCTAGCCAGAAATACTAAAAATATAGATTTAGGTCATAAAACTGCTCAATTTGAGTCAAGCACAAGGAAATTCAACCTATGCATGCAAGAATCATCAATACCTTATTATATGGACTGGCACTGAGTAGCGTCAGCCATGCCGATATCATTGGTCTGAAAGCAGATGCCAGCTACTGGAATTTTGACGGATATAGCCAGTCTGACAATGCCAGTAAACATGATCTGGACCGTCAAGGTACGGCACAGCTGTCTGTAGCTTTGGAACATCCGGTACCGTGGTTGCCAAATGCGAAAATCAAATATGTAAATCTCAACAGTAACAGCGAGCAAAGCACTGTACTTAATGCTTCAGATATCGAGCTGAACAATATTGACTATATTCTGTATTACGAATTGCTGGATACAGTTGTGCATGCGGATGTTGGTATCGGCTTAAGCAATCTGGATGGTACGGTGAAAAACCTGAATGCCGGTGCTCTAACCCAGTACGATCTAGACGAATACAGTCCTCTGCTCTACGCAACAGCAGGTGTCAAACTGCCATTCACCGGGATGAGCGCCAAAGCTGAAGCTGTTTACAGCCATGGCAGCGACACTAAAAAGACCGATGTACAAGCTGAACTTCAATACGACTTTATTGATAATCTGGCTGTAGACCTCGGTGCCAAACTGGGTTATCGCATCATGAAAATTGATGCCGAGCAAAATAATGTGCCAGATCTTCAACTAGAATTTAAAGGTCCTTATATCGGTCTGGACATGCACTTTTAATGAAAAGAATGACTTACAGAATACTACTTAGATCTTGTAAGCCCAGGCGTACAACATAAGCTGTTATCTGCGTCTTTTAAGCTATATTAAGCTGCAGTATCTTAAACCCATAGAGAGCAGGATGCTCCGAAACATAAAAACAAAAATAAGCAGATGCACCAGGACGTGAGGTACGACAGGAGTTATACCTAAATCACGAAATACGGAAAAAGCCCCGATAGGATATCGGGGCTTTTTCCATCTATTGTTTTTTTCTGTTGTTCTCTCAGGTCTTTCTTCTATAAACGCTTACAGTCCTCGGCTAAAAAAGCAACATTTCTAAAAATGCCTTATTGCTAAGCTAAAGACCCCTGCAGATATTGAGATTTACAATCATGGTCAAGAAAGTTCTGATTATCACCTCGAACGAAGGCATTGAACACGATGAATTAGTCCAGCCCCTGGATTTCTTGCAGTCACATGGTTTTGTGGTGATTCATGCTGCAGAAAAAAATGAAGATGTCCACACCATGGAAGCTGACAGCAAGCCAAGTGCACAATACACACCTGATACAACCATGCATGAAGTCAGTGTAGAAGATTATGATCTGCTGGTGATTCCTGGTGGAACAGTGAATGCGGATAAATTACGCATTAATGAAGATGCCCAACGCATCATCCAGTACTTTGCTGATAACCAGAAACCGATTGCGGCAGTCTGTCATGGTCCATGGGCACTGATTGATGCGGGTCGCGTCAAAGATAAAAACCTGACTTCTTATAAGAGTATCAAGCTGGATCTAGAGAATGCCGGTGCAAAATGGGTCGATGAAGAAGTACACCGTTGCAATACCAATGGCTGGGTACTGATTACTTCACGTAATCCGGATGATTTACCGGCTTTTAATACTGCAATTGTGGAAGAACTGGAAGCGGACATGGATATTATTCCGTAATCCTAAACTGTTCTCAAAAAGAAACCCCAGCTTGTGGGGTTTCTTTTTTATTCTTTCTTATTTAGGAATACTGCCTTTCAGGCTTTTTAAATATTCCACGACATCTTTATTGCCTGCCATTTCAGCCAGCTCTAAAGCAGTATAGGTACTGCGATGATCGACATCTGCGCCTTTACTCACCAGTAACTTCACCACTTCAAGATGATCATTTTCAGCAGCAGCCTGTAATGCGCTATAGCCTTCTTCATCAGCTGAGTTAACGTTTAGACCTTCTTGTAAGCCCTGCTCGACCTGTTCAACGTCACCGACTGAGGCCCAATACACCAGTTCAGGAAGATGCAGTTCATCATCATCTTCAGGGATTGGGGAGATCGAATTGAATTCCATATACTTTACCCATTACTATTTTTACTTAAATAATGGACTATATCTTGCCATAAGTTCTTCTTCAGTCCTTCCTGTAATTTTTGATATTTTTTTATAATCAGGTAAAGGACATTCCTCTAGTAAGAGATGAATTGCTTTATTCGTTTTCAAATCAAGATGTAATATAAACCCATAATTTTTCAATAAATTTAAATCTATTTTCTTACTTACAGCTGCAGGAAATTCGTTTAAAAATTTATAAAACTCAATAATTAAGTCATCGGTAAGCCGCAAACTACGTTCTGTTAGATCAATTAAACAAGATAAATCACTTTGATTAATTTTTGACTCTATTTCTTCATCACTTAAATCAGCATATGCTATATTTAAATTATTAGCTTTAAAGAACTGTATACGAACTTTATCGTTAATTTCATTTCTAATATTCCACATTGAAAGCAAAGTATTGTAATTAGCGAAGAGAGTTCTTAGATAGGCTACGTTAAACCATTTAGTTTCTTTTTGGTCTGTAATAAAAACTAATTCATAATATTCGAATTGATAATTTTGACCCATACCAATAATTGATGGAACAGCAAGAAATCTCTGATAGGGATGTGAAGTTAAATTACCGTAATAATTATATTTGGTAGCAAGTAATGATTAGGGTCTGTTGACACTTACTGTTCATAATTAACCCTATAACGGTAGCCATAAAAATATACAGGCTAAGACAACAGAACTTTGATAATTTCTTTTGAGCTTGTCATATCGAGTAGCTATTCCTCTAAATTGCTTTAATCTACAAAACATATTTTCAACTAAATGCCTGATTTTATATAAATACCAGTCCATATGGTCATTGTTCGATTGGCTATTCGTTTTCTTTGGTATATTCGCTTTAGTCCCTGTTTTCCTGATCTGTTCACGCAGTGGTTCTGAATCATAGCCTTTATCTGCACATACCACTTTTGTCTCTTTTAAATCTAATGTTGATATTAAATCAGGTGCAACTTTAACATCATGTGTGGTTCCATCGCTAATCATGAAATCAATAGGATTGCCATGTGCATCAACAATCAAATGTATTTTTGAGGAGTTTCCTCCTACACTTTTAGAAATAGATTGATTCGCTATGCCGGCAGAATGTTGATGAGCACGTACATGAGAGCCATCAATAAAAATCCACTCCATATCGGGGCATGAGGCTAGTAATTTGAATAATCTAAGTAACTTACCGCTGCTTGACCAACGATTAAAACGTTTGAAAATAGAGTTTGAATGACCAAAACAAGAAGGAATATCTCGCCACGGACAACCTGTTCTAATTCTATAGAGAATAGCTTCAATAAAATTGCGTAAATTTGAGTTGTGGTGAATGGATAAATTACGCAGAATAACTTTCAACTTTTGCCAGTGTTGATCTGTCAGCATGGTACGAGGCATAGCGAATAGTAAAATTGGGTTTGGCGATTTGATTTTACTACTTCGCTATTTTTTTAAGCTAAAAGTGTCAACACACCCTAATGTATTTCATCTGCGATCAAAATCCATTTATTAAGTATATCTAGCTTTCTTCTTTCTGCAGTTAGCTTTTCTTGTCTTAAATAGACCCTATACCCTACTATTGCACCAATTAATGAAGAAACAAGTGCCATAGCTATAGGGAAAATATAATCTTTAATAACATTTGATTCTTGTTTAAGTTGCAAAATTGCTTCAGCTATTAATTGTTCTTCATTCATCTTTTAGAATTTATTTTTAAAAATTAGATTTTTATAACATAAAAAAGCCTCCTTTCGGAGGCTTCATTTTAAAACTCAATTTTTTAAGCTTTCGACACTGCTGGCTCGACTGAACCAATCTTGTTAGCCTCATTTTCATGCATGATCAATGCAACCGCAATTGCTGTAATCAGAACCGGTAAACCGACTGCCATAAAGTTGAAGTGTGCAGGCAGGTTCATACCCAGTAAGCCACCAATCAGGATTGGACCTACAATCGCACCCATACGACCAATCGCAGAAGACCAGCCAATACCTGTAGAACGTACTGCCAGTGGGTAGTACTGCGCTACATAACTGTATAGCAACATTTGTGAACCGATTGATGCTGCACCAGCCAGGAACACCAAGATATAAAGTAAGAACTGGTTAGACGCAAAGCCCATTGAGCTCATCACAATCGCACCCATAATACCCAGGAACATCAGTACTGGTTTCAGGTGGAAACGGTCAGCCAGAATACCACCGCCGACGATACCAACTACTGCACCCACATTCATGACCATCATGAACATCAGGCTGTTATCCATTGAGTAGCCCGCAGCCATCATTAGTTTTGGCAACCAGCTGCTAAGTGCATACATCGTCAGCAAGCAAGTGAAGAATGCTACCCAGAACAATAATGTATTGACTGCACGACCGCGGCGGAACAGGCTAACCACGTTCGCAGCTTCAGGTACATTTTCCTGGGGTAAAGTGAATACTGTATTTTCAGTTACTTTTAAATCTGGTGCCATACGACGCACAATCTCTCGTGCTTCCGCTTGGCGATTTTGTTTCACCATAAATGAAATAGATTCAGGTAAAAACTTCCAGATCACAGGTAATAAGAACAGTGGAATTCCCGCGATAAAGAACATGATCTGCCAACCAAAATCTGGAGTAAACCATGAGCCAAGTAAAGCAGCCATGACACCACCTACGGCATAGCCACTGAACATTGTGGTTACTAAGGTACTACGCATCTTTTGTGGCGCATATTCAGAAGTCAGTGCTACCAGGTTTGGCATTACACCACCAATGCCTAAACCAGCAAGGAAACGTAAAATACCAAATTCAGTCGGGTTAGACGCAAAGCCGCCCGCGAAAGTTAAACCACTAAACAGCACGATACAGATCATGATCACTTTTTTACGGCCAATCTTGTCTGCCAGCGAACCAAAAATCATGGCACCAAACATCATGCCTGCAAGTGCTGTACTGGCTAGCATACCTGCCTGTACTGCGCTTAAGCCCCAATCTTGCATTAAGAGTGGCAGCGTCACACCATTAATTGCTAAATCGTAGCCATCAAATAAGATAATGAGTAAACACCAAGCAACTACATTGAAGTGAAAAGGCGTAAATTTCGCATTATCGACTACAGAATTAACATCTATTTTTTCCGTTGTCATCGTTCTCATCTCCCATGAGTACTTGTCCATAAATCCTGCTGACTATTACGACAAAACAGTCAGTTCGAGGGAATATACTGAAGCGGATTTCGCGTTACAATAAGACCATAGTTAAGGTAAATTAAAGCTTTAGAGATATACATTTATGTGATTATTTACGTTATTATTAATATTTAAATGCTTGTTTTATATATTTAAAATATATTTTTAAGTGGGTCTTTTAGTAATTTTTCTAAGCAAGAAATATATTTTGATTTCTAGTAAAAATTATGAATTTAAAGGTTGAAACCCCTTATTTGAAGGGGTTTCAACGTTTTTAAAGATTAAAAATGAATATAAGAACCAGTGGGTCATTAAGCCTTGACAGTTTTAAGCTTCGGCTCTGCCACTGGATCTGCATTTACAACGCGGTCTTTACGCACAATCAGTGATACGGCAATGGCTACAATCACCACTGGTAGGCCAACAGCCATAAAGTTCAACTGATGTGGTAATTCCATACCCAGCAGCATCCCGATCAGGATTGGACCGACAATTGCCCCACTACGCCCTACCGCTGAAGCCCAACCAATACCGGTTGAACGAACAGTTAATGGATAGTATTGCGCCACATAGCTATAAAAAATCCATATTTAATATGGCTGGAAGATGAATTTGTGGACATATAAGCTCCAGAAACCTGTTCCAGTATACGCCTGCCCTGCAGATTTTCTGCTATGGGTTTAGATAAAATTTAATATTTGGAGACTTTCTTAAATCTCAGGCATAAAAAAACACCCCCTGTCATTTGACAGGGGGTGTTTTGGAATAATGAGCTGGCGATGACTTACTCTCACATGGGTAATCCCACACTACCATCAGCGCTAAGAGGTTTCACTTCTGAGTTCGGGAAGGGATCAGGTGGTTCACTCTTGCTATGGTCGCCAGCACAACTGTTTATGGACTTGTTCGGGTCTTATTTAACTGCTTTTGCAGTGTATGCCTTACTTCGTGCCAAATGAGTTATTAACAGCTTATATTTGAGTCGCAGTATATGTTCTAGCGTATTCTGAATCAAGTTTTCGTTTGATCGTTAGATCAATATGAAATCAATTGAGCGTTATACAACAACTGTTTGGGTGTTGTATAGTCAAGCCTCACGAGCAATTAGTATTGGTCAGCTTCACATATCACTATGCTTCCACATCCAACCTATCAACGTCGTAGTCTTCAACGGCTCTTTAGGTGACATAAAGTCACAGGGAAATCTTATCTTGAGGTAGGCTTCCCGCTTAGATGCTTTCAGCGGTTATCCCTTCCGAACATAGCTACCCGGCGATGCGACTGGCGTCACAACCGGTACACCAGAGGTTCGTCCACTCTGGTCCTCTCGTACTAGGAGCAGATCCTCTCAAATTTCCAGCGCCCACGGTAGATAGGGACCGAACTGTCTCACGACGTTCTAAACCCAGCTCGCGTACCTCTTTAAATGGCGAACAGCCATACCCTTGGGACCTGCTTCAGCCCCAGGATGAGATGAGCCGACATCGAGGTGCCAAACACCGCCGTCGATATGAACTCTTGGGCGGTATCAGCCTGTTATCCCCAGAGTACCTTTTATCCGTTGAGCGATGGCCCTTCCATACAGAACCACCGGATCACTAAGACCTACTTTCGTACCTGCTCGACTTGTGGGTCTCGCAGTTAAGCGCGCTTTTGCCTTTATACTCTACGCGTGATTTCCGACCACGCTGAGCGCACCTTCGTACTCCTCCGTTACTCTTTAGGAGGAGACCGCCCCAGTCAAACTACCCACCAGACATGGTCCTCGTCCCGGATAACGGGACAGAGTTAGAACCTCAATATTACCAGGGTGGTATTTCAAGGACGGCTCCATCGCAACTAGCGTCGCGACTTCAAAGCCTCCCACCTATCCTACACAAGTAAGATCAAAGTTCAATGTCAAGCTGCAGTAAAGGTTCACGGGGTCTTTCCGTCTAGCCGCGGGTACACCGCATCTTCACGGCGATTTCGATTTCACTGAGCCTCTGCTGGAGACAGCGCCCCCATCATTATGCCATTCGTGCAGGTCGGAACTTACCCGACAAGGAATTTCGCTACCTTAGGACCGTTATAGTTACGGCCGCCGTTTACTGGGGCTTCGATCAATAGCTTCGCTTGCGCTAACCACATCAATTAACCTTCCAGCACCGGGCAGGCATCACACCCTATACGTCCACTTTCGTGTTTGCAGAGTGCTATGTTTTTAATAAACAGTTGCAGGGGCCTGGTTTCTGAGGCTGCCAACAGCTCAAGGAGCAAGTCCTATCACCGCCGGCAGCGTACCTTCTCCCGAAGTTACGGTACCATTTTGCCTAGTTCCTTCAGCAGAGTTCTCTCAAGCGCTTTGGTCTACTCGACCTGACCACCTGTGTCGGTTTCGGGTACGATTCCTGTTTAACTGAAGCTTAGAGACTTTTCCTGGAAGTATGGTATCAGCCACTTCACTGTACAAGTACAGCTTGCTATCAGTTCTCAGCATAGAGTACCCCGGATTTGCCTAAGATACATGCCTACAACCTTCCACCTGGACAACCAACGCCAGGCTGACTTAACCTTCTCCGTCCTCTCATCGCATTAAACAGAAGTATTGGAATATTAACCAATTTCCCATCGACTACGCCTCTCGGCCTCGCCTTAGGGGTCGACTCACCCAGCCCCGATTAACGTTGGACTGGAACCCTTGGTCTTTCAGCGAGCGGGTTTTTCACCCGCTTTGTCGTTACTCACGTCAGCATTCGCACTTCTGATACCTCCAGCAGACTTCTCAATCCACCTTCATCGGCTTACAGAACGCTCCCCTACCACTTACACTAATGTGTAAATCCGCAGCTTCGGCATATAGTTTTAGCCCCGTTACATCTTCCGCGCAGGCCGACTCGACTAGTGAGCTATTACGCTTTCTTTAAAGGGTGGCTGCTTCTAAGCCAACCTCCTAGCTGTCTATGCCTTCCCACATCGTTTCCCACTTAACTATAATTTAGGGGCCTTAGCTGGCGGTCTGGATTGTTTTCCTCTTGACTACGGACGTTAGCACCCGCAGTCTGTCTCCCGGATAGTACTCATTGGTATTCGGAGTTTGCATCGGTTTGGTAAGTCGGGATGACCCCCTAGCCGAAACAGTGCTCTACCCCCAATGGTATTCGTCCGAGGCGCTACCTAAATAGCTTTCGGGGAGAACCAGCTATCACCGAGTTTGATTAGCCTTTCACCCCTATCCACAAGTCATCCCCTGGCTTTTCAACGACAGTGGGTTCGGTCCTCCAGTCAGTGTTACCTAACCTTCAACCTGCTCATGGATAGATCACCCGGTTTCGGGTCTATACCCAGCAACTAAACGCCCTATTAAGACTCGGTTTCCCTACGGCTCCCCTATACGGTTAACCTTGCTACTGAATATAAGTCGCTGACCCATTATACAAAAGGTACGCAGTCACCAAACAAGTTGGCTCCCACTGCTTGTATGCATGCGGTTTCAGGATCTATTTCACTCCCCTCACAGGGGTTCTTTTCGCCTTTCCCTCACGGTACTGGTTCACTATCGGTCAGTCAGGAGTATTTAGCCTTGGAGGATGGTCCCCCCATATTCAGACAAGGTTTCACGTGCCTCGCCCTACTCGACATCATCATATCAGCCCTTTCGTGTACAGGACTATCACCCACTATGGTTGCACTTCCCAGAGCATTCCACTAAAACTGATATGACTTAATGGGCTGTTCCCCGTTCGCTCGCCGCTACTGAGGGAATCTCAATTGATTTCTTTTCCTAGAGGTACTGAGATGTTTCACTTCCCTCCGTTCGCCTCGTATGACTATGTATTCATCATACGATACCTGGCTTATACCAGGTGGGTTTCCCCATTCAGACATCTCCGGATCACAGGATATTTGCCGCCTCCCCGGAGCTTTTCGCAGGCTATCACGTCTTTCTTCGCCTCTGACTGCCAAGGCATCCACCACATGCACTTAATTACTTGACTATACAACCCCAAACAGTCGCTAGTACCTACAAGTAGTACTATCAACATTACAGTTTAGAGCTTCGTGAACTTAATCACTGTACAGCTTCAATTAGATTCATATACCAAAACGCTTGATTCAGTTTAATCGCTAGAACTCATTTCATCCAACTTTCACAATTGCTTGTTAGGTTGTTTAAAACGAGTTTGAACAAATTATTTCAACTCAAATATATTCTGTTAATGATTCACTGTATCCTCGTCGGATTACAGTCAACTGTGATAAATCACAGAGCTTAATAACAATGCCGCGTATTATACGCAACTTAATCACTAAGCTCTATAAGCTATCAGTTCGTTTGCTTAATGTTTAACTCATTGCATCGCAATGAGTGGTGGAGACTAGGAGAGTCGAACTCCTGACCTCCTGCGTGCAAAGCAGGCGCTCTACCAACTAAGCTAAGTCCCCAGCTTATCATATAGGATTCAATGTTCTGATTTTCTGTTTGCAGATGGTGGGTCTGACAAGACTTGAACTTGTGACCCCACGCTTATCAAGCGTGTGCTCTAACCAACTGAGCTACAGACCCTCAGATACATCGTCATGAAGAACAACTTGTTGTGGATTCTTACCAATCGTCAATCTTTCGTTAAGGAGGTGATCCAGCCGCAGGTTCCCCTACGGCTACCTTGTTACGACTTCACCCCAGTCATCGGCCACACCGTGGTAAGCGTCCTCCTTGCGGTTAGACTACCTACTTCTGGTGCAACAAACTCCCATGGTGTGACGGGCGGTGTGTACAAGGCCCGGGAACGTATTCACCGCGGCATTCTGATCCGCGATTACTAGCGATTCCGACTTCACGCAGTCGAGTTGCAGACTGCGATCCGGACTACGATCGGCTTTTTGAGATTAGCATCCTCTCGCGAGGTAGCAACCCTTTGTACCGACCATTGTAGCACGTGTGTAGCCCTGGCCGTAAGGGCCATGATGACTTGACGTCGTCCCCGCCTTCCTCCAGTTTGTCACTGGCAGTATCCTTAAAGTTCCCGGCATTACCCGCTGGCAAATAAGGAAAAGGGTTGCGCTCGTTGCGGGACTTAACCCAACATCTCACGACACGAGCTGACGACAGCCATGCAGCACCTGTATCTAAGTTCCCGAAGGCACCAATCCATCTCTGGAAAGTTCTTAGTATGTCAAGGCCAGGTAAGGTTCTTCGCGTTGCATCGAATTAAACCACATGCTCCACCGCTTGTGCGGGCCCCCGTCAATTCATTTGAGTTTTAGTCTTGCGACCGTACTCCCCAGGCGGTCTACTTATCGCGTTAGCTGCGCCACTAAAGCCTCAAAGGCCCCAACGGCTAGTAGACATCGTTTACGGCATGGACTACCAGGGTATCTAATCCTGTTTGCTCCCCATGCTTTCGTACCTCAGCGTCAGTATTAGGCCAGATGGCTGCCTTCGCCATCGGTATTCCTCCAGATCTCTACGCATTTCACCGCTACACCTGGAATTCTACCATCCTCTCCCATACTCTAGCTTTCCAGTATCGAATGCAATTCCTAAGTTAAGCTCAGGGATTTCACATCCGACTTAAAAAGCCGCCTACGCACGCTTTACGCCCAGTAAATCCGATTAACGCTCGCACCCTCTGTATTACCGCGGCTGCTGGCACAGAGTTAGCCGGTGCTTATTCTGCGAGTAACGTCCACTCACTTTAGGTATTAACTAAAGGAGCCTCCTCCTCGCTTAAAGTGCTTTACAACCAAAAGGCCTTCTTCACACACGCGGCATGGCTGGATCAGGCTTCCGCCCATTGTCCAATATTCCCCACTGCTGCCTCCCGTAGGAGTCTGGGCCGTGTCTCAGTCCCAGTGTGGCGGATCATCCTCTCAGACCCGCTACAGATCGTCGCCTTGGTAGGCCTTTACCCCACCAACTAGCTAATCCGACTTAGGCTCATCTATTAGCGCAAGGTCCGAAGATCCCCTGCTTTCCCCCGTAGGGCGTATGCGGTATTAGCGTTCCTTTCGGAACGTTGTCCCCCACTAATAGGCAGATTCCTAAGCATTACTCACCCGTCCGCCGCTAGGTCAGTTACCGAAGTAACCTCCCCCGCTCGACTTGCATGTGTTAAGCCTGCCGCCAGCGTTCAATCTGAGCCATGATCAAACTCTTCAGTTTAAAATCAATAGTGCTTTATTCAAAACACCAAATCTGGCTCATCAATTTTCTGACATCAATTTCTCAAATAAACTTCGAGTAATTTCTACCATCAATCAATGAAAATAATTTCGATCAATCAACCAGTAAAAATCCACACAAGTTGTTCTTCATAATCTCTTAATGATCTTTCTAACACCTCGTCAGTGCCAGAAGCTGGACTCAAAACACCGGATAACTCAGCGTCTCGCTTCGTTCATCACCGTGTATCTCGTCGGTATGGGTGCATTATAGGGCAATTTCCTACACGTGCAAGTGCTTTTCACTGACACAAATCATGAGTGTACTATTTTTATGCACCAATATGGATCATTTTTATTCTATTATTCACATAACCACATGATTATAAAATAAAAATAACCGTAAAAGATTTCTACATCATTTTTTACTTATTTTTGCGGGCTTGCTGTTTTAATGCTCACACTATTAATAATAATTGGTTTTAGCGGCACATTTTGATGCATTCCATAGTTGGCAGTTGGAACACCAGCAATTTTATCAATCACATCCATGCCTTTAGTTACTTTACCAAATACTGCATAACCCGCATTCATAGGAGAACGGTTCAAAAAGTTATTATCGACCAGGTTCACAAAGAACTGGGAACGGGCTGAATCTGGCTGGTTCATACGGGCCATGGCTAAAGTGCCACGTGTATTGCTTAAACCATTATAAGATTCATTCTTAATAGTTGACTTATTATTTGGCTTTTCCACCATATTCGCATCAAAGCCGCCACCCTGTACCATAAAACCTGGAATCACCCGGTGAAAAATGGTGCCTTTATAGAAGTTGTCTTTTATATAGTCTTCAAAGTTTTTGGCAGAGATCGGTGCTTTATCATTATAAAGCTCAATTTCGATATTCCCCATAGAAGTTTTCATTTCAACTATGGAATTGGCCGCCAGTGCTGGTAAAGCTAAAGCTGTTAAAGCTATTGCATATAATGGTTTTTTTAACATTTTTTAACTCATCTACTCAGAAGTAAGGGTTGAGAATCAAGCTATATTAATCTTTGATACCCATTAATGCATTACCCTAACCGACCAATTACAAGAGAATAATAATGAACGTGCATCGTTTGCAGGAGAAAAATATTCATCAGTTTCCTCCCTGGCATTTACAGGGAGAGGGTTTTATTTTGAATTATTGGATTACACCTCACTTTATCCGTGAATCTCGGAATTTTGGAATTGCTCCTTCTCCGCTGGGCCGTGTTGTACAAGTTATGCTGGTACGTTATCACCATTCTCCTGTAGGTCCTTATGACGAGCTACTGATTATGGACCATCCTTTAATAAGTCGAAGACATCTGTCTACTATTCCAAAGATTTATGTTTCTACGCATGAATCTATTGTTCACGGTCAGCACTTATGGGGGATACCGAAGGAATACGCAGAATTTGAATGGCAGGAACAAGGACAGGAAGTCATTTGTCGAATCACTCATCAAGGGCAAAACATGACTGTTCTTCTGAAGAAATCTAAATCATCACGTTCCTTCTATTTAAATAGCTATCATCTTCCAACATCCATGTTAAAGATTCGACAAACTTGGAAATCGTCACATTATCAGTTTAGCCCGCAATTCAGAGGCTATCTATCCAAACTCGCTCAGGTAGAGTGGCAAAATACTCAATCGATTTTCCCGGATTTTTCCCGCGCTAAATATATACAAAGCTTTTATGTACCTAAATTCAATCTGATCTTTCCCGAAGCCAAGGTACATAAAAAGTAAAAACAGGTGTTTCACGTGAAACACCTTAATTGAGATTTGATTTATTACTCTATATAGATAGAGAGCTATTTTTAACTATGCTTATCCCAGAACTTACGGAAGTGTTTACTCATTTCAATTACATTCTTTTTGGCGCGTCTTGAAATACTGGTCAAATTAATAAAACCATGCGTCTGATCGGTATAATCATGATAATGCACTTTCGCTCCATGCTGACGCAACTTATGTGCATAAATAGCCCCTTCATCATGCAACACATCATGACCAGCAGTAATCAGATAAGTCGGTGGTAAATTTTTCAGGTTGCCATAGGTCGGTGAAATGAGTGGATCATCCAATGCAATTTCATGTCGTTCCACATAATGATAAGTCACCAGTTCGATATCACCATCAGTGAGTACCAGACCATCTTTATAAGCAAAATAGGAAGGATGACGGCTTTTAAAGTCCATGGCTGGATAAAGCAGTAACTGGGCCTGAGGTACATAAACCTTGTCTGCACTGCGCTGAGCTACAACTGCTGCTAAATTGCCACCCGCACTGTCTCCTGCGACTGCAATGCGTTTTTTTAGAATTCTGAGCTGCTGGCTGTGTTGATGCGCCCATGCCAATGCATCTTCGCAAACTTGAACAATTTGTGAAGGATGATGTTCTGGCGCCAAAGGATAAGCGACACTTAATACTTGGGCATGCGCGTGTTGGGCCAACAAACGACAATATTCATCATGTGTATCCAGACTGCCAATCAGGAAGCCTCCTCCATGATAAAATATAATTAAAGGCAACTTTTTAGCTGGAGCTGGGTGATAGTGACGTGCTTGTACGATGCCACTGTGCAAGGGTAACTGAATATCTTCAACCTGGCGAATAGCAGTCGGTTTGGATTTTAGCAATCGCATGCTTTGTTCAAAGAAAATACGTGACTGCGCGATATCTTCTCTGACTATTCCAGTTTTGCCCTGTTTTAACTGCACGGCCATCAGACATTTTACAAAGGGATCCAGTTCAGGATAGTGGTAAGGATAATCCAGGCTTCTGACTATTCTTTCCTGAGCAATTTTAGGTAATCGGTCCAGCAGACGCGCTGCCACCCCTTGCCCCTTATCCATCATAGCCTGTAATTGCTGACTCGATATCACCATAGCTTCCCATCCTTATTCGCTTAATTCTTCATATTTTCTACATGATCAGGGTGTATTTTGACCATATTCTTATATAAGTGCCCACATCGACATACAAATTTAGGCAGATCAATAAGCTAATCTCATTTTATCCCCCTGTCATTGACAATTTAAGCTGCTGTTTAGGCGCAAATTGTAGGATTGACCTTAACAAGGAGTGCTCACCTATGGCTGGAAAACTGATATTCGTATCAATTGCGACGAGCTTATTGGCTGTAGGTTGTGTCGCATTCCCTGAAGATGACTATTATGACGGACGTTATAATAGAGCTTATGACTATCGCTATGACCGCGATTACCGTTATGACAACCGTTATGATCGGCAGCGTTGGGAATATGAACAGCAACGACGTTTACAGCAGGAACGTCGCCGAACTGAACTGGAACGTCAGCGACTAGAGCAACAGCGACGCCAGTTAAATGATCAACGTAGAAAACAGATTGAGTTGGATCACAGACGTCAGCAGGAACGCCAGCGTATTGAACAGCAACGCAAAAAAATCAGTAGCAGCCAAGCGGCTAGAAACCGAGCCGAGGCAGAGCGTAAAAAGCGTGTACAGCAGACAGATACACGTCGCCGAGCAGCTGAACAGCAGCAACGACGTAAAGCTGAACACAACCGAAATAAACGTGTCAAACGCTGGCAGGAATCACGTCGCTAGAATAGTAAGATTAATCTAAAAAGTTGAAAGCGACTTAAACGGCCACTGATCCAGATAAGTTTCATCTATAAAAAAGCCCGATCTCGGGTTTTTTTAATGTCTTTATGAACAGAAATAGATGTTAGATAGCTATTATAGAATAAAACCCCTGAAGCGTATTTCTTTAGGGGTTTTATAGGGTTGTGTTTAAACGAACATCCTCTCGTTTATATGCTTCTCAGCAAATTTTTAAGAACTTCCTGTTCTCGATAAATCAATATTAGGCTGATTCGAGCATCTAACAAAGTAGATATTGTCCTGAATCCTTGTAGGCTTTAACTTACAGCTTTTCTATAAGTAACTGATCACTAGAATGTGAGAAGAAAATTAATAAATTTTACGCAAAAAAAAAGCTTATCTAGAGAGGATAAGCTTGAAAAACACATTTCAAAATAAGAAGAAACTACAGCGATAGAATCTGAAACGAATAATACGAAGTTGATCATTTTTTGTGAAATACTTTATTGCTTAGTTATTAATCGCTTTTATGTCTAAAAAACAGTCAATATAAACATTCAGGCAAAAAAATAGCTGAGTCTTGGGGTATTCAGCTATAAAAGAGTAAAACGAATCAGGAACAGTAACCTAGTTCGGCTCTCTCCTTCTGAACCAGGTCACTGTTGATAAAGCTATGATGGTGCTTTTGATTTAACTTTTAAAACAGATAAATATTATTATTTATATCTAAAAATACGATTAAAAATTTTTCTGATTAAAAACATTCTTTTAATGAATGATTTATTTTCTAAAAACTAATTTAAGTACTTATACATTCATCTCTCATCTAATTACTAAGATCAAAACTAACTAAAAATTCTGAGGTTTTTATCTTCAAAACAGAGAAATTGTCTGCTTTTTCTCATTTCAATCCAGTTTGGAATAACAGAAACACAGCCTTTTGCAATAAATCTTAAAATTAATCACTCATTTCGCTTGAATTTTGAAGCCCAGCCCCGACTTCTTTATGTAATTAAGAACTTCCCAAATCATGGCAGTTCAGCATTCACGCAGTTAGCACTGATACCGAAGGACTGTACATGTTTAAGAACCCATTTAAACGGAGTAAATCAATGGCGACTGAGCAAAACGATCAAGCTCAAGAACTTGAGCAAGAGCAAACGGAACAACAAACAGCTCAAGCTGAACCTGAACAAGCTGAAGTTACCGTTGAGTCTTTACAGGAACAAATCGCACAGCTTGAAGGCGATTTAAAACTGGAAAAAGCACGTACTGCAAATGCCGTATATGAGGCACAAAAAAGTGTAGAACGCATTCAGCGCGAATCAGAAAAGCATAAAGATACTGTTTTGGAAAAGTTCTCTAAAGAGCTGTTAGAAACTGTAGATAACCTGGAACGTGCAATTCTCGCTGCGGGTGAAGAACAAGGCCCGTTACGGGAAGGCGTAGAACTAACCTTAAAAGGTTTACTGACAACATTAGAAAAATTTGGTGTGGTCGTAGTTGATACCGAGAATGGTTTTAATGCCGAGTTACATCAGGCAGTTGGTATTGCACCAGATACCAAAGCCAATGAGATCGGTACAGTCTTGCAAAAAGGCTATGCCCTGAACGGCCGTTTATTACGTCCTGCCATGGTCATGGTTGGCGCTTAAGCCAAATAAATTCGGGAGTTTGTGAAATTTTTCAAAAAATTTACTTGAAAAAAATCGAACGGCTCTCATATCGGATAACAAGTGTAAATCACAAAAAAATTTTAGAGGAAACATCCAAATGGCTAAAATCATTGGTATTGACTTAGGTACTACAAACTCATGTGTTGCAGTACTTGAAGGCGACAAAGTTAAAGTTATCGAAAACGCTGAAGGCGCACGTACAACTCCATCTATTATTGCGTACAAAGATGGTGAAATTCTGGTTGGTCAATCAGCTAAACGCCAAGCGGTAACGAACCCTAAAAACACATTATTCGCGATTAAACGTCTGATCGGTCGTCGTTATGAAGACCAGGCAGTACAAAAAGATATCGGTCTGGTGCCTTATAAAATCCTGAAAGCTGACAATGGCGATGCTTGGGTTGAAGTAAACGATAAGAAACTTGCACCACAACAGATCTCTGCAGAAGTTCTGAAAAAAATGAAGAAAACTGCAGAAGACTATCTGGGTGAAACAGTGACTGAAGCGGTGATTACTGTTCCTGCTTACTTCAATGATGCACAACGTCAAGCTACCAAAGACGCGGGCCGAATTGCAGGCTTGGAAGTTAAACGTATCATCAACGAACCAACCGCTGCTGCACTTGCGTTCGGTATGGACAAGAAAGAAGGTGACCGTAAAGTTGCTGTATACGACTTGGGTGGTGGTACTTTCGACGTATCAATCATTGAAATTGCTGACCTTGATGGCGACCAGCAAATTGAAGTATTGTCGACTAACGGTGATACTTTCCTGGGTGGTGAAGACTTCGATAACGCGTTGATCGACTATCTGGTTGAAGAGTTCAAGAAAGAACAAAACGTGAATCTGAAAAACGATCCACTTGCGTTACAACGTCTGAAAGAAGCTGCTGAAAAAGCAAAAATCGAGCTTTCTTCTTCTAACGCAACTGAAATCAACCTTCCATACATCACTGCAGATGCGACTGGTCCTAAACACTTAGTGATCAACGTTACTCGTGCAAAACTTGAAGGTTTGGTTGCTGACCTGGTTGCGCGTACGATTGAGCCTTGCCGTATTGCACTTAAAGATGCTGGTCTTTCGACTTCTGACATCTCTGACGTGATCCTGGTGGGTGGTCAGTCTCGTATGCCAATGGTTCAACAGAAAGTTCAAGAATTCTTCGGTCGTGAGCCACGTAAAGACGTGAACCCTGACGAAGCGGTAGCAATGGGTGCTGCGATTCAAGGTGCAGTATTGTCTGGTGACAAAACTGACGTACTTCTGCTTGATGTAACGCCTTTAACACTTGGTATTGAAACCATGGGTGGTGTGTTGACTCCAATCATCGAGAAAAACACCACGATTCCTGCGAAAAAATCGCAAGTGTTCTCAACTGCTGCGGACAACCAGCCTGCTGTAGACATTTCGGTTTACCAAGGTGAACGTAAAATGGCGCAGCAAAACAAATTGTTGGGTAATTTCCAGTTAGGTGACATCCCACCAGCTCCACGTGGTGTGCCACAAATTGAAGTATCGTTCGACATCAACGCCGATGGTATCTTGAAAGTATCTGCAAAAGACAAGAGCACTGGTAAAGAGCAATCTATCCAGATCAAAGCAAACTCAGGTTTGTCTGATGCTGAAATCGAAGCAATGATCAAAGATGCTGAAGCGAATGCTGAAGAAGACCGTAAGTTTGAAGAGCTGGCTAAAGCACGTAACGAAGCGGATGCCTTGGTTTCTTCTGCTCAAAAAGCAGTGAAAGATCTTGGTGAACAAGTGACTGCTGACGAAAAAACTGCAATCGAAACTGCAGTGTCTGAGTTAGAAGCATCAACTAAAGAAAATGATGTAGAAGCGATCAAAGCGAAAACTGAAGCGCTGCAAAATATCATCATGCCGATTACTCAACGTGCTTATGAAGCAGCTCAAGGCCAAGGCGGTGCGCAAGGTTTTGATCCAAATGCTTTCCAGGGCGGTGAAGGTCAACAACAAAAAGCGGATGACGGCGTTGTAGATGCTGAGTTCACTGAAGTGAAAGATGATAAAAAATAATTTGTCAGCTTAAGCTTAAAAAAAACCGCGCGAAAGCGCGGTTTTTTTATGCCTAAACTTGAAGGAATAAATGGAAAATAACCAAAATTGGATCGTATTTTCAGGCAAAGCTGTTTAAGTTAAATCAAATATTAAAATATCCTGAACTTATGAAAATTCTGATTTTACTGCCTTTACTCAGTTGCTTGGGCCTGACGGCGTGTAGCCTGCCCGTTTCATCTTCCCCATCTCAAAGCACTTCAACTCAATCTACCCAAGCCATTGCCCAATTATTTGATCAGGCGCAAAGCGCAGGTGTTTTAGTGATTCAGCGTGATCAACAGATACAGGTCTATGGCAATGATTTAAGCCGTGTAGATACCGAATATGTTCCCGCCTCTACTTTTAAAATGCTCAATGCCCTGATTGGCCTGCAACATGGCAAAGCCACAACCAATGAAATTTTTAAATGGGATGGCAAGAAACGCAGTTTTGCAGCCTGGGAAAAAGACATGACTCTCGGCCAAGCCATGCAAGCTTCTGCTGTACCGGTCTATCAGGAACTGGCACGTCGCATTGGTCTGGAATTAATGCAACAGGAAGTGCAACGCATCCAATTTGGTAATCAGCAGATTGGTCAGCATATCGACAACTTCTGGTTGGTCGGACCTTTGAAAGTTACTCCAAAACAGGAAGTCAAATTTGCCTCTGCGCTTGCTCAAGAGCAACTTGCCTTTGATCCTCAAGTCCAGCAACAAGTCAAAGCCATGTTACTGTTACAGGAACGACAAGCTTATCGCCTATATGCCAAATCCGGTTGGGGTATGGATGTAGAGCCGCAAGTCGGCTGGCTCACCGGCTGGGTTGAAACACCTCAGGACGAAATCGTGGCATTTTCACTGAATATGCAGATGCAAAGTAATATGGATCCGGCGATCCGCCTTAAAATTTTGCAGCAGGCCTTGGCCGAATTAGGGCTTTATCCAAAAGCTGAAGGGTAACGTAAATAGGCATGGGAAAAATACCAAATTTAAGCTATATTTTTAAAAATAAATATTTAAATAAAAAATATGCGTCTTTTGCTCTGTCTAGTCGTAGTGGTATTACTAGTTGCAGGTTTTCTGCATCTACAGACCCAGTCTCATCCGCAGCTAAAATTCAACTCTCTGACTGACCGACTCACCCATCCTTTTGATACGCGCTTACGCTTTAAAGTGGACCAGGTCGATCCGGGCTTTGGACTGACCCGTGAAGAAGTGATTCAACTGGCACAAGAAGCCGTTGAGATCTGGCATCGTGGTACTGGCCGTGATGACCTGATGGTCTATGATGAAAATGCGCAGCTCAGCATCAAGCTCATTTATGATCACCGCCAGCAGGAATATGATGCACTGAAAAAAACCACACAGAAATTACTTCGCGATGAAGCCCAATATCAACGTCAGGCAGAAAACCTGACTGCTTCCCGAAATCATCTGGATCAGCAACAGCGTCAGCTGTTAGAGCAGCGCAATCTGCTACAACTCCAGTTCGAGCAACTCATGCTACGGCGCAATCAGCCGGGACTTTCTGCTCATCAACGTCAGCAGTTGCAACAGGAATTTAACGAGCTTCAATTCAGGTCAGAACGTTTCCAGCGTGAAGCGGAATATCTGCAACAACAACAATTATCTTTTAATACTCAAGTTTCTGCCTATCAAAGCAGTGTTCAGTCTCACCACAACAATATTAATCAGGCACAGCAGCGCTTTCCGCCACGCCAGTTCCATAAAGGGATTTTTAAAGGCGATGAAATCCATATCTATCAGTTTGATGCGCAAGATGACTTGCGTCTAACACTGGCACATGAACTGGGTCATGCCTTGGGTTTATTGCATCATGGCGATCCTGAAGCATTGATGTATCCGGTACTGAGTGAACAAAAGCTGGAAAATTTCGAACTGCGCCCGGCAGACAAGACTTTGCTATATACACGCAAATCTTAAGCGATTTAATTCCTTATAAGTTTTATGTCTTTATTATCTTTTTGAACGACCATAGTCGATGATTTCATGTTATTGTGAGCATCTATCATTCACCAAAGCCCTCTGTGGAGATCGGCATGAGTTATTACCATATCCTGATTGAAGCCAATGATCATATCAGTACAATTGATGAAACTCGTGATATCGAAATCTTTGATATTGTAGAACTTCAGCCTTATTTGCATGCGATTCTGCTCCCTTATTTCAATGAGCAGCTGATTGAACTTGAGGATGAAAATATTGCCTATCAAGACATTCTGCATTTGCAAGTAAAACAGACTCTATTGCCGATCAACGACCTGATTGAAGAAGAACAAAAACTGTTACCAAGTGATACCGACATTACTATCACAGCTTATGAGATTTTTAATAATCGTGAGCTGAGTCAGGATGTGACGACAGTGATCTTTGACCTGCTTGAAGCGGTGAAACTTGAGGCTTAACTATAAAAATAGCGTATAAAAAAGTCCTCATGATGAGGACTTTTTGATTTCTATGGTCTAAATCTCAAATCATGTTTAGATCGAGAAAGATGAACCACAGCCACATGTAGTCGTAGCATTTGGGTTTTGTACCACAAAGCGAGAGCCTTCCAACCCTTCAATATAGTCAACGACTGAACCTACCAGGTACTGATAGCTGAGTGAGTCGACCAGCATCTTCACATCGCCGTTAATAAATTCTGCATCATCTTCATTCTGGCTTTCAGCAAAGTTGAAGCCATAAGAGAAACCTGAACAGCCGCCACCAGTCACATAGACACGTAGCATAAGATCTTGGTTACCTTCACTGTCACGCAATTGGCGTACTTTATTGGCAGCATTGTCAGTCAGCACAAGTGCTTGAGCATTCATGATGGATTCCTCTGTTCGGTTCGGGCATCTTTAAAAAGAAAAGACCATATTTCAAGTATAGCATACTCAATATATGGTCAGTCTTTGTAAATTAAAGCTTAATCAGAGTAAATTTATCAGGATTGTTTATAATTTTCATCCTGTAGTGCACACTCAAAGTTTTTCGGGTCCTGCTTACAGCGGAACTGCCATAACAGCTTCATCATACGTTTGTCATAAATACCGCGCTTCGTCAGATCAATCCGCGCTTCACGCATCATTTTCTGATAACCAGGTTTGTCTGCTGCTGGAATATCCATCCAGTATTTAGAGGGAATATCAGCTTTCATTTTACCTAAAATTCCGAAAGCGCGTGGCAATTCCCCTTTCACCCATTCACGTGATTTTTGCCCAAAACCTGCCGGGAATTTATCTGGGCGGATGATGATATTGCCTGTCACCTGTAAAATCGGATAATTCACAATCGCACCTTTGCTACCTAGACCTTTATGCAGCTCTAAGGGTTTGAATACGGCAGCAGGTGCGCCAATGATATCAACCTGACCATTGTTAAACTTGGCACCAAAGTTGGTGACATCAGCGCTGACCGCCTGTGCACCTATCTGTTGCACCATGATTTTTTGCGCTTCGTCATAATCCAGTACAGCAATTTTTTTACCTGCCGCTTTAGCTACGGTATTAATACTGCGGTCATTGACCAGCAAGAAAGCATCACCCACTGGAATGACTCCGGCAACTTCATATTTGCCTTGTAGCATATGTTTGGCAAAAGTCTTGCTTGCCAATCCTTGCATTACTTTAACCGCCAGATTCAAATCTGGGATCGCACCAATAGCATCCAGTGAACCGGTAAAATTATTGAACTGGCGTCCGCGCATCCCTGTGACGCTAATACCATCACATTTCCCGGCTTTAAAGTCTTCTGCAACCACAGCTTCATTGGTATTTACCCGCAGCTCGATATTTGCACCCCAGTTTTTTGCAGCCAGCTGATAATCTTTCATTACAGCGTACACATCGCCATTCTTACCGACCAGATCAAATACACAGACGATTTGCTTCGCCTGTACTGTACCGGACGCTGCGACCATGCCTGTACCGAGTGCGAACGCCTTCAACCAAGTTTTCATATTTTATTCCTTAAAAAATTGTTTTTGTTTTCTCAAGACTGCTGCATATCATTGTTTTTATGAGAAAGATGACAGCATGACTGATATTCATTCTAATCATTTTCAAGTCGCAGGCAATGGCAAAGTTACCTGCCTTAACATAAAGAAAGCCTGGAATTTTCCAGGCTTTTTTCCTTTTAAAATCAGTTTATTCACCCGGCAGTGAACATTCGAAGTTTGCCTTGTCGACAGAACAGCGGGCACGTTTCAGTACACTCATCATAGAAGCATCATAAATTCCCCGCTTGGTCATATCCATACGGCCGTCACGAAGCATTTTTTGATATTTCGTCTTGTCTTCTGCACTCAGGTTCATTTTATATTTGGCTGGAATACCGGCTTCTAAACGGTTAATCATCGCCATGCTCTTTGGCAAGTTCTTAACAAACCAATCACGTGATTTCTGTCCAAAACCTGCCGGGAAGCTTTCAGGACGGATCACAAAGTCTGAAGTGACATGCAGCACCGGGAAGTTAAACATCGCGCCACTATTGCCCAAGCCTTTATAGATTTCTAGCGGCTTATAAGCATAAGCAGGTGCACCTACCATATCTACCTGACCATTATTAAACTTGGCCACAAAGTTGGATACATCAGACACGACTGCCTGGGCACCTACACGCTGCACCATGATTTTTTGTGCATCGTCATAGCCCAGTACAGCAAACTTTTTACCGGCGGCTTTTTCAATCGAGTTGATGTTTTTGTCACGCACAAAGATAAAAGCCGAGCCCAGTGGTGCAATACCGGCAATTTCATATTTTTTGCCGCCTAAATTACTGACCATCTTGGCAGCATTACGTTTATCCAAAGCAAAGGTAATGGCACGCTGTGCAATTGCATTACTTGGCACGCCGCCTAGCGCATCAATAGAGCCAGCAAATTTATTGTATTGACGTGCACGCATCGCCGTCATAAATACGCCGTCACATTTACCCGCTTTAAAGTCATTATCTGCAACTGCTTCATCCTGACGGGCAATCAGATTAATTTCTGCCCCCCATGATTTCGCTGCCAGTGCCCATTCCTGAGCCATCTGGAAAGACTCACCAGATTTGCCAAGTAAGTCGAAAACACAGATATCGACTTTTTTCGCTTGCGCTGTACCTGCGAAACTAACGGCAGAAAACGTCGCCAATGCTAGAAGTGTTTTTTTCATTCTAATAATCCTTGCAAAATCTTGTTCTTCGATGGAGTTTCCATACTTGTGACAAATATTAGCAAGTTTCTTTAAAAAAAATAGAGTATTTACTCCATTATATTTAGGGAGTTTGTCCCCTATTATCAAAATGTGTCCCGTATTCACATTTTAGATATAAGGAAGTCTATAGATATCAATTTTTTAGCGATTTATTTAAAATCCTAAAAACTTACATTTTTTTAATTCAATTTACAAACAAATACATTAGAGCACTATTCTCCGCCTAATGAGCATTCAAAATTGGTACGTTCTACCGTACAACGCGCACGTTTCAATACCCGCATCATATTTGGGTCATAGATGCCCTGATTAGTCAGATCAATCCGGCCATCTCGGAGAATTTTCTGGTAACTGGTATAGTCCTCACGACTTAAATTTAGCGTATATTTAGCTGGAATTTCTGCTTCCATACGCTTAACAGTAGCAATGGTTTTTGGTAACTGTTTAATGAACCAGGCACGTGATTGTGTTGCAAACTTGTCCGGAAATTTATTTGGCCGAATAATTAAATCTGCCGTCACATTTACTACAGGAAACTTGATCATTGCACCTTTATTCCCCAAGCCCTTAGACAGTTCTAGCGGCTTAAAAGCATAAGCAGGTGCAGCCACAATATCGACTTCGCCCTGATTAAAACGGCGAATAAAATTAGAAATTTCCGACATAACTGGCACAGCTTCAATCCTATTTACCATGACTTTTTGTGCATAGTCATAATGCAAAACTGCAAATTTCTTATCTTTCACCTGTTCAATCTTGTTTATGGCACGATCCCGTACAAAAATATATGCCGTACCAATTTGCACAATTCCGGCAACTTCAAACTTGTCTTTGCCAATGGTAGACACCAGACGTTTGGCATTACGCTGATCCAGTACATAGCTAATGGCTTTCATGGCGATATCATTGCTAGGCACACCGCCAATAGCATCAATTGAACCGGCAAATTTGTTATAGGCCCGGGCACGCATGGAGGTCATAAACAGTCCATCACATTTGCCTGCTTTAAAGTCCTGATCGACTTTTGCTTCATCCTGATAAGCAAGCAGTTGTACTTCAGTCCCCCATTGCTTGCTCACTAACTGCCATTCTTCTAGTAACTTGTAAGATTCACCAGACTTGCCCAATAAATCAAAGACGCAAATGTCTACCTTGGCAAAACTCATATTTGAGGCAAGTACAGTCAAGGCAGTTAAAATCAAAGATCCTTTCTTCATTTTGCTCTACTCTATTTATTCTTGGTTATTTTTTACTGAAATTTATATTTCAATATCATCTTGTATTGTCATTAAAAACACCTGTTCTATTTAAACATAGATTCAAAAATATGAATCTATGTTATGGATGAAGTGCAGGATCCTGTGAATTCTCCAGCAAGATTTTTTTATTTTGATGGGCTTTCCTTTAGAATAGCGCCATTCTTCTTGTCGAATGTCAGTACAGTTCCATGATTCAGTTAGATCAGTTAACCATACGCCGCGGTGGACGCATCCTTTTCCAGAAAGCCTCCATGCAATTGCATCCTGGATGGAAAATTGGCCTGACCGGTGTCAATGGAGCCGGTAAGTCGACCCTATTTTCAGCACTTTTGGGTGGGATTGAATCTGACAGTGGTTCCCTGACCCGTCCTGCAGTCTGGACTGTGGCGCATATGGCCCAGGAAATCAAAGCCTTGAATATGAAGGCGATTGATTTTGTCCTGTCTGGCGATGAGGAATACTGGGATATCCAACAAAAGCTGAATCATCCTGAACAGCTGGATGATGCTGAACTGGCACGCCTCTATGGCCGCTTTGACGAAATTTCCGGTTATGTGGCACCCTCTAAGGCTTCACAGCTGATGGCAGGTTTGGGCTTTATGGATTATCAATCCGAGCTGGATGTTGCCAGTTTTTCGGGGGGATGGCGTATGCGTCTGAATCTGGCGCGTACTTTGATGAGCCGTTCTGATCTGTTATTACTGGATGAACCGACCAACCATTTAGATTTAGATGCGATTCTTTGGCTAGAAGACTGGCTCAAATCCTATGAAGGCACCTTGGTGCTGATTTCACATGACCGGGATTTCCTGGATGCCATTACTGATCATATTTTACATATCGAAAATCAGGAACTGACACTTTATACCGGTAATTACTCGACTTTTGAGCGTACCCGTAGCGAACGTCTGGCACAGCAGCAACAAGCCTATGAAAAGCAGCTTGAAGTGCGTGTCCATCTGCAAAAATTTATTGACCGTTTTAAGGCCAAAGCCACCAAGGCAAAACAGGCCCAGAGCCGAATCAAGCAGCTGGAGCGTATGCAGGAACTCTCCGTTGCGCATGTAGATACGCCGTTTACTTTCAGCTTCCGTGAACCCACCAAAATGAGTTCACCATTACTGCAATTGGAAAATGCCGATATCGGTTACGGCGACAAGCTGATTGTACGTAATGTCAGCCTGCAAATTACTCCAAATAGCCGTATTGGTCTGCTGGGGATGAATGGTGCTGGTAAATCGACTCTGATTAAATCTCTCGTCGGTGATTTAGCTTTAATTAAAGGTTTTCGTAAAGACTCGGAATTGTTAAATATTGGCTACTTTGCCCAGCACCAGATGGATGCACTGGATGGTAGCGCCAGCCCGATGTTGCAGCTGGCACGTATCGCTGACCCTAAAATCAGTGAGGCCACCTTGCGTTCTTTCCTCGGCAGCTTCGGCTTTAGCGGCGAACGCATGGATACACCAAGTGAAAGTTTCTCGGGTGGTGAACGTGCCCGTTTAGCACTTGCATTAATTGTATGGCAGCGTCCAAACGTGCTGATTCTGGATGAACCAACCAACCATCTGGACCTGGATATGCGTCATGCTTTAACGATGGCACTACAAGATTTCGAGGGTGCTGTCGTGCTGGTTTCGCATGAACGTCAGCTGATTGCCAGTGTCTGTGATGAGCTGCTGTTAGTTCATAACGGCAAATGTACTGAATTTGATGGCGATCTGGTCGCTTATGCCGAGTGGTTACGTCAGGCACGTGCAGAATTATTAAAAAATGCGCCTAAAACTGCTGAAGTGGTGAAAACACAGCAAGCTGAAGCGAAACCTGTACCAAGTAAAATGGATAAAGAAGCCCAACGCAAGGAGGCTGCTCGCCAACGTGAGCAGACTCGGCCGATTCGCAAAAATATTGAAAAATGTGAAAGCCAGATCGGAAAGTTGCAGCCAAAACTCGCTGCAATTGAAGAAAAGCTGGCAGACACTGGTCTGTATGATGCAGCGCGTAAGGATGAATTGCTTAAGCTCATGAATGAGCAGACTAAACTGAAAGCACAACTGGAAACTGCTGAAGAACAGATGCTGGAACTGATGATGGAATTAGAAGAACTGGAACAGTCTTTCCAGGAAAGTTAATTTTAATATTCATTTAAAGCTTCAAGGATCAGTAACTACAGTTACTGATCCTTTTTTATGGATTTATATTTTCTCTGCTATTAGTAAATCTTTTCTTTTACCTATTTTCCTACACTTCTCAGCTTGGTTAATCATTTACTCGATTTTTGACATATTTTGTAGTGAATTACGCAAGTACTATATAAGTTTATTTTTTAAACACTCGGCTTCCTTATTTCATACATTAATTTACAGCTCTAGGTCAGGTTATAAGGCTCTAATAAAAAGGCTTTTTAATAATCAGCAGCCTTATTTGAGACTATTTATGTTGAACTAGAGAGGAAATCCGCATGCGTGCTCTTACCTATCATGGTGCTCGGGATGTACGAGTTGAATCTGTTCCAGATCCAGTGATTCAGGAACCAGATGACGTTATTTTAAGGGTGACAGCCACCGCCATCTGTGGCTCAGATCTACATCTATACCGGGGTAAAATCCCTGCCACTGAAGACGGTGATATTTTCGGCCATGAATTTATGGGAGTTGTAGAAGAAGTCGGCCCTGCAGTGACAGAAGTCAAAAAAGGTGACCGGGTGATCATTCCCTTTGTCATTGCATGCGGTCACTGTTTTTTCTGTGAACATGAACTCATGGCTGCCTGTGAAAATACCAATACGGGTCGTGGTGCGATCCTGAATAAAAAACAGATTCCACCAGGAGCGGCCTTGTTTGGCTTTAGCCACCTGTATGGTGGTGTTCCGGGTGGTCAGGCTGAATATGTGCGAATTCCCAAAGGTAATGTCGGACCGTTTAAGGTTCCCGGCTCTTTGCCTGATGAAAAAGTATTATTCCTGACCGATATTCTGCCAACAGCCTGGCAGGCAGTAACCAATGCTCAAGTCACCCGTGGTTCTACAGTGGCGATTTATGGCGCAGGTCCAGTCGGTCTGTTATCTGCAGCTTGTGCACGGATGCTCGGTGCCGAACAGATCTTCATGGTAGACCATCACCCTTATCGCTTGCGATTTGCTCATCAAACCTATGGGGTCATTCCGGTCAACTTTGATGAAGTCGATGCAGCTGAATTTATTATTCAAAATACAGCAGGTTATCGTGGTGTTGATGCAGTTATTGATGCCGTTGGTTTCGAAGCCAAAGGCAGTGTTCTGGAAACCGTAATGACCAACCTGAAATTAGAAGGTTCGAGTGGTTCAGCACTAAGACAATGTATTGCAGCAGTCCGACGCGGCGGTGTGGTGAGTGTACCGGGGGTTTATGCCGGTCCAATTCATGGCTTCCTGTTTGGTGATGCCTTTGATAAAGGTTTGACTTTTAAAATGGGACAAACCCATGTGCATAAATACTTGCCGCAGTTGCTCGAACATATTGAAAATGGAGATCTGTCTCCAGATGTGATTATTACCCATCGCATGCAACTGGAAGATGCTGCAGAAGGTTACCGTATTTTTGACAAGAAGGAAGAAGACTGTCGTAAAGTCATTCTGACACCGTAAATGTACTAAAAGAATAAAAAGCGCCTTCCAGGCGCTTTTTATTCTTTAATCAAGATAGATCAAATCACCTGTTTCTATTTTTCAAGTTTCTTCATCAAAAACTCTGTTTAACGGAAGTTATTTAATTTTTACTCCTCTTTCTAACTTGCAGAAAATAGCTCAGACAAATCCGAATACAAATGCTGATCTAGAAAAGCACCCCAAAGAATAAACCCATAATAACTATATTTAATTCAATGATTTTAAAAATAAAATTAAATTTCACTTGATTATTAAAATAATTATGTAGTTTAACTACACCTAGATTTCCCAAGTAAAAATATGTTCCACGCCAACTATTAAATAAAACTACATTAACCACATAAGCGGTTATTTTATATAATATTTATTTTAATTTTCTATAAAAACAGCAGGCAAACTAATCTATTTTGGACAGTTTTGGCTTAAACGCAGAAATCCTGCATAAGCTGCTAATTTAAATTTAAAACATTATTTTAAATTTAAAAATATATACCCACAAGTCACCAGAGAATAAATTTGAATTTAAAATAAGAGCTGATTTAAAAGTGAATCTATTGTGGATAAATACTATCTTATTCACATAAATAAATATGGATAACTTTGAAGTTATCCACACTATTGATCAAGCTTTGAGCTTATTTAGGAACGGTACTATTCATACATATTTTGATTTATTAATTACTTTATTTTTATAACTTTGTTAAACAGTTAAAAATCTAGGATTTTAGAAATCGAAGTTCAATGATTTTCCATTCATTTGCATAGCGCCACAATTCCTGAATACGATGTTTATCTTTAGCTAAACCAGTCACTACACAGCATTCCGTCTGATCCGCATTATATTCGTAATCTTCATATTCTACTTCAGGCTTATGCGGTTTCCAGACCCCATTCTTGACCGCATGCGCAATCCTGTCATAACGGACATAACTGGTTTCTACACGGTTTTTCTGCTCAAACACCACCTTAAAGTCTTCATGCTCATACTGACGCAGAACCTCATAATGACCGGTATAGAATGCATTGGCCCAAATTTCACGAACTTCTTCAAGCTGGCTATCCATGGATAAACCTCTTTATTGCTATAGGCTGGCCCAGATCAGACAAATACTGCGAATAAAAAAAATCACCAGATAGGGTGCCAGAATCACTGATCAGCTGCTGAATATACTAACCAGTTAAAATGACATTAGCATAAATTGATCACAAAAAAAGCACCCCGAAAGGTGCTTTTTTAAGTGTATTGTGTATCAGTTATGCATCGATATCTGCGTTCAGAGCATTCTCTTCAATGAAGGCACGGCGTGGTTCTACGTCGTCACCCATCAAGCAAGAGAACATACGATCTGCTTCAATCGCATCCTGTACCGTTACCTGTAGCATATTACGGTTTTCTGGATCCATGGTGGTTTCCCACAGCTGATCCGCATTCATCTCACCCAGACCTTTATAACGCTGGATCATCATGCCGCGACGTGAGTCTTGCAGGATGTGCTGCCATACTTCATGGAAGTTATTCACCAGAATCTTGCGCTCACCTTTTTGCAGGTAAGCACCCTCTTCAAGTAACGTAAACCAGCTCTTCGAGTTCTTCAATAAACGTGCATATTCACTTGAACCCAACAGACCTGAATCAAGCAGATAAACATGTGGCAGGTTATGGATATAAATCGTGATACGTGGCAGATAAGTCACAGACTTGTTGCCTTCTGCATCTTCCTTCTCGAAGGTTTCAATACCCAGCTCAGGACGCAGGCTTGGTTGCTTGTCTTCGATGTGTTGACGCAACTGCATTGCCCAGTTTTCCACATAATCCAGATCAGCTGCCTGATCCAGTTTAAATGCTTCAAGCGCCAACAGACCATCCAGCAACGTTGCAGGATAACGTAACGTCAAACGATTCAAGCTTTTTTGCGAGGTCTGGTAATCCGCAATCACATTTGCCAGTGCATCACCACGAATGGCAGGTGCATCCGCACTGATGTGCAGTTCAAGTTCATCAATCGCATTCGAAATCAGGTAAGTTTCTAGTGCATCATTATCCTTGATGTACTGTTCCTGCTTGCCTTTTTTCAGCTTGTATAGCGGTGGCTGTGCAATATAAATATGACCACGTTCTACCAGTTCCGGCATTTGACGGAAGAAGAAGGTCAACAGCAAGGTACGGATGTGCGAACCATCTACGTCAGCATCGGTCATGATAATGATTTTGTGATAACGCAACTTGTCCGGGTTGTATTCTTCACGGCCAATACCACAGCCCAGTGCAGTAATCAGCGTTCCCACTTCAGCCGATGAAATCATACGGTCGAAACGCGCACGTTCTACATTCAGGATTTTACCTTTCAGTGGCAAGATTGCCTGCATCTTACGGTTACGACCCTGTTTCGCAGAACCACCCGCCGAGTCACCCTCGACCAGGTACAGCTCAGACAATGCTGGATCTTTTTCCTGACAGTCTGCCAGTTTGCCTGGAAGACCGGCAATGTCTAAAGCACTCTTACGACGTGTCATTTCACGTGCTTTACGCGCTGCATCACGGGCACGTGCGGCATCTATGATTTTACCCGCGATTGATTTCGCTGCTTGCGGATTCTCTAACAAATACTCTGAGAATGACTTATTCATGGCCTGTTCGACCGCAGTTTTTACTTCGCTCGACACCAGTTTTTCTTTGGTTTGTGATGAGAATTTCGGATCAGGTACTTTCACCGATACAATCGCAGTCAAACCTTCACGTGCATCATCACCAGATACTGCAACTTTTTCTTTTTTCAGAATATTTTCACTATCCATGTAATTATTTAAACCACGGGTCAGTGCAGCGCGGAAACCGGCTAAATGCGTACCACCATCCTTTTGCGGGATGTTGTTGGTAAAGCAGCGTACATTTTCCTGATAAGAATCATTCCATTGCAATGCCACTTCTACCCCGATTCCGTTCTCCGCCATCGTAGTAAAATGGAAGATATCATTCAGGTGAGTTTTGCCCTCATTGATATATTTCACAAATTCGGACAGACCACCTTCATAATCAAATACATATTCAGCATTAATGCGTTCATCACGCAGTACGATACGCACACCGGCATTCAGGAACGACAGTTCACGTAAACGGCGCGCCAGAATATCGACATTGAAAATGGTCTGACTAAAGGTTTCAGCACTTGGCCAGAAACGTACACGGGTACCGGTTCGGTCTGTATCACCGATGACTTTTAACGGGTACTGTGAATCGCCATGACGGTATTCCTGCTGGTGAATATGACCAGCACGATGAATGGTCAGTTCCAGTTTTTCTGACAGGGCGTTTACAACCGAAACACCTACCCCGTGCAGACCACCAGAGACCTTATAGCTGTTGTCATCAAACTTACCGCCGGCATGCAGAATAGTCAGAATTACTTCTGCTGCAGACACACCTTCTTCAGGGTGAATATCAGTTGGAATACCACGGCCGTTATCTGATACTGACACCGATTCATCTTCATGAATAGTCACTAAAATTTCATCACAGTGACCTGCCAGCGCCTCGTCAATCGAGTTGTCGACCACCTCGAAAACCATGTGGTGTAAGCCTGTACCGTCGTCTGTATCACCAATGTACATGCCCGGACGCTTACGCACAGCGTCTAAACCACGTAATACCTTGATGCTAGAGGAATCATAAGCCTTTTCAATGGTTTGTTCTGGTTGAGAAGCAGCTTGATCTTCTGAACTCATGGTTTCTCCCTAGTGAAAAATAGGTCTATCCAAAGATGGGTAAAACTTTAAAATACTATTGCGCAACAACCTGAACGATACCGTTTTCAACATTGAATAACTGATATGAGATAGACAAATCATGTAAATGCTTTTGTACTGATTCGTGGTCTAAAGTGGTAATAAAAACTTGACTACCAAGTTGGCTCAATCGCTCAATTAAACGTTGTTGTGCGGTTAAATCTAATTCTGCTGTCAGATCATCTAATAATACCACAGTTTCCTTATTACAAGAATGTAGCATTGCAATTTGAGACAGTTTTAACGCCATCAGCAGCAGCTTTTTCTGTCCACGAGACAGGATCACATCTGCATCTCCCAGAGGGGTCTTTAGACGCAAATCTGCGCGATGTGGGCCGTATTCTGTATAGCGTCTTTCAACGTCCCGCTCATGATGATTGGTGAGGTCATTGAGCAGGCCAGTTTCAGTATGAAAACCGGGACTATAATCCAGGCTAATCGTAAGATCTGGCAGCAAATGTTTCAGGTCTTCTTCAAAGAAAACTTTCCATTGCTCGACAATACCGACCCGTTGTGAATGCAGAATCTCACCATATTGACTGAGCATCTGGTTCCACGGTTCCAGCTCTGACAGACTGAGGTAGCGCCTAGACTTTAGCAAGCTGTTGCGCTGCTTCAAGGCACGCGAATAATATTGCCAGGCATGGTAGAACTCTGGTTCCACGTGGAACATTAACCAGTCCAATAACTGTCGGCGTGGCTTGGCACCATGATCGATAATATCGGTGCTTTGTGGATCAATCAGCTGCAAAGGTAGCAGTTTGGCCAGCTGCCCCTGGGTCGCCACCAGATCACCATTTACCTTGATCAGCTGCTCACCACTGGCCATTTTCTGCATACCAACTTTTTCGGTATCAGACTGGGCAAACACGATCGCATCCGCAGCACTGTGCTGAATGTAATTTTTAGGAATATGGGTACGAAAAGAACGCCCTGTGGCCAGCAGATGAATGGCTTCCAGAATAGAAGTCTTGCCTGAACCATTCTGGCCATAAAAAACGTTAAACGGCTGCAATCCCTGGAGAGCAACCGTTTTTAAGTTTCGTACACGCTCTATATGCAAACGCGTAATATGCATGATTAGCTTGTGCCTGGATGCTGCCGCTTAAACGCGCATCGGCATGACAACATAAGTTTGATCAGTATGTGCAGGATCCTGAACCAACACCGACTGGTTTGCTTCGGTCATGCTCATGGAGACATCATCACCATCCAGCACACCCAAGACTTCTAGCAAATATTGCGCATTGAAAGACATTTCCATGGGTGCATCCGCATACTGAATGGCCAGATCTTCAATCGCTTCATCCTGCTCCGGGTTATTGGCACGCAGTTGTAGTGAATCCGCATTAAAGTTCAGGAATACACCACGAAGTTTCTCATTACTCAAAATCGCAACACGTTGCAGAGATTGCTTGAATACGTCATGTGCGATGATCACGTGCTTGTCACCACCACGTGGAATCACACGGCGATAGTCAGGGAATTTACCATCAATCAATTTGGTGGTGAAACGTACTGTAGTATCCCCCTGCTCCTTATCACGGTTTGCAACAGTGATAGTTACATTTAGCAATTCACGACCAATCAGTAATGATAACTGATCATCTTCAACACTAAGCAAACGCTGTAATTCACCTACTGCCTTACGTGGCACAATCGCCTGGATTGGCTGAGCTGCAGTCGATTGCGCAGCTGTTTCACACAGCGCCAGACGGTGACCATCCGTAGTCACTGCGCGCAATTGGTTAGCATCAATTTCCAGTAATGTACCGGTCAGGTAGAAACGGACATCCTGTACCGCCATTGCAAAAGCAGTTTTTTCAAACAGGCGTTTTAATTCACGCTGGGTCACAGTTACCTGTGTGCCCTGACTGTTTTCAGTCGACAGCAATGGATAGTCTTCAGCAGGCAAGGTACCGAGCACAAAACGGCTGTTTCCAGACTTTAAAATACAGCGCTGATCTTCAGTAATTTGCAGATCTACCAACGCAGCTGATGGCAAAGATTTACAGATATCGATCAGCTTACGTGCAGGAACCGTGGTTTCACCGGCTTGCAAACATGCACCTTCATTCAGAGGCATACTTGCTACCAGTTCTACCTCAAGATCTGAACCAGTCACCGTTAATACTTGAGCTGTCACTTGAATTTTCAGGTTAGACAGAATGTTTAGGGTATGGCGACGTTCAACCGCTCCTACGACATGTGATAGAACATTCAGTAAGCTCTCTTTCGCGATTTTTAAACGCACGGTACATTCCTCTGAAAACTGAAGATTAATATGGAAAAGTTAATTATTTAGCACTGTACTATGCGGCAAAAAAAGCCGCATAGCAAGCGCAGAATTTGAGCGTTTTGGCTTAGCTTTGCAGCAGGCGCTGCAGGTTTTTATAGTCCTCGTTGAAGATCGGATCTTCCTCACGCAGACTCAATACTTTTTCACAGGCGTGCATCACGGTACTGTGGTCACGACCACCAAATGCCATACCAATTTCCGGGAAACTGTCTCCGGTCAATTCACGTGCCAGACCCATTGCAAGCTGACGCGGACGTGCATAAATACGGGTACGTTTCGGACCGACCAGTTCTTTCAGTGGAATACGGAAATATTCACTGACCACACGCTGAATATTTTCAGTACTGATGGTGCGGGCGCGAATCGCCAAAACATCTTTTAAGGATTCACGTACCACATCCAGATCAATCGGTGTGCCTTTAAAGCGGGAAATCGCCACCACTTTGTTTAGTGCACCTTCAAGCTCACGCACATTGGCAACCACTTGTTGTGCAATAAACAGTGCGCAGTTACGTGGCAGGTCAACTTCATTGCTTTCGGCTTTTTTAAGTAAAATTTCAATACGGGTTTCAATATCGGGCGGTTCAACCCCTACCGACAAACCCCATGAGAAACGTGAAACCAGACGTGGATCCAGCTCCGTCAATTCTTTCGGATAACGATCCGAGGTCAAGATGATCTGTTTCGATTCATCCAACAGTGCGTTAAAAGTATAGAAAAACTCAACCAGACTAGCCTCTTTACCCGCCAATAAATGAATATCATCGACCAGTAATAAATCCAGAGAACGACAGTTTTTCTTGAATTCTTCAACCTTGCCCTGCTGCAGCGAGCTGACAAAGTCCTGCACAAAGCTTTCTGCGGTCATATACATCACGCGGGCATTCGGCTTGGCTTGCAATAATGCATTCCCTACTGCCTGCATCAAGTGGGTTTTACCCAGACCGGTCGGGCCATACAAAAATAACGGGTTATGTTGAGATGCACCGAGCTGGGTCAAAACCTTACGGCAGGTTTCTGCGGCCATCTGATTCGAGCGGCCTTCCACAAATAGAGAAAAAGTGAATAAGGGATTCAGCTGACGCTTGCGGCTATTTTTAACCGATTCTTCTTTTTCTTTACGTGGGCGAGGCGCAGGCGTACTCACTGGCTGTGTTTCTAAAGCAGCCGTGGTGGTCGCTGGCTGTTCACTGGCAGATAAAATCGCACCAGGACGGGAATCCACCAGAATTTCGACTTTACGGATACGGCCTTCAGATAACTGTTCCGCCAGAATCGAGATCAGCTCCAGATGATGTTCTTGAATGTAGCGCGTCCAGTAAGGGTTCGGTGCATAAAGACGAAGAGTATCGTCCAGTTCCTCTGCAACCAGTGGGCGTATCCACATTGTAAAGACATTTCCAGAGAGCTCTTGTCGCAAGCGATTTAAGCAGTCTGTCCAAAGCAT